>NZ_JAUSZZ010000001.1:0-2400000 GCF_030818075.1 Microbacterium proteolyticum
GGAGAGCATCGGCATCCTGAGCGATCGCGAGCGCGAGGTCGCGGTGCTGGTGCTGCAGGGCAAGACCTACGCGGAGATCGGCGAGACCATCTTTATCTCGCCCCGCACCGCCGAGCACCACATCGCCCGCATCCGCCGACGCCTGGGTGCGACCTCGCGCTCCGACCTGATGGCGCGCCTGCGCATGGCGCTCGACGACGACGGGTACGCCGCCGATCCTGCGCCGGAAGCCGGCGCGGAGACCGCGCAGCCCGCCCGCATCCTCGCCGCCGCCAAACCCCTATGACCCACCCCGCGCTATGGGGGTTCCCCCCGACGCGCACACGCACCCCCTCGACCTAACGTCGATCCCAAGCAACAACCGTGAGGAGACCACAATGAGCGTGACGCTGGCGACGATGGCAGATGCGCTGATCGAATTCATCCTGAGCCTCCTGCGCGACCCGGAGGCCGCCGCCGAGTTCGAGGAGGATCCGGAGGGCGCGATGGCGGCGCGCGGGCTGAGCAATGTCTCGTACGCCGACGTCTGCTCGGTGGCCCCGGTCATCGCGGAGAAGCCCCACGTGGTCCCGGTCTCGCAGCCGGTGGTGGTGCCGGTGCCCGTGGCGCCCAAGCCCGAGTGGAATCCGGTGGTCAAGGAGATCAAGACGATCACCACCCAGCTGCAGTACACCCACATCGACGACCGCGACACCATCGTCGATCAGTCGGTGAACCAGAACATCTGGGCGAACGGCGACGTCAACCAGACCTTCGGCAATGAAGCAGTCGTCGCCTCCGGCGACAAGGCCATCGCGGCAGGCAACGACGTCGACCAGGACACCACGCTCGATCAGTCCACCGACATCGACGCCGGCAACGACGTCAACATCGGCAACGACGAGACGAACACCGACATCGACGGGTCCTACAACGACACCACCGAGACGACCACGGAGACCGACAACTCCTCCGACGTGGACCTCACCGACTCGGCGAACGACTCCTCGACGGACGTCGTCGTCGACGACTCCTTCAACGACACCACCGAGACCACGGTCGACACCTCCGTCGACGAGGACACCACCGTCGTGTTCGACTCGGGCAACGACGTCGTCATCGAAGACACCTCGGATGACACCCTCTGACACGCCCTCGGAACGGCGGGTGGGCTCGCAGGAGCTCATCCGCCGTTCCGGCGCGTCCGCACCCCAGACCCAGATGCGCCGGTCGCCGGCGCCGCCGCCGTACGAACCGCCCGCCAAGGCCGCGAAACCGGAGCGCCCCGCGCTGCACGACAAGGCCGCCGCGCCCGTCCTGGTCAAGATGCCGCCGCCCGCCGCCGTGCGCCTGGCGCAGATCAGTTGGGTGCTCAGCCTGGTCGTGGGCGCCATCGCCGTGGGGTACCAGTTCGTCATCCGCCAGTCGATCGACCCCGACATCGAAGCGATCGTCCGCGGGGTCGACGGCTCCCGCCCCGGCGAGACCGTCAGCACCGCCGCCGACATCGTCTTCTGGTGCGTCTTCGGCGCTCTCGTGACGGTGCTTCTGGTGCACATCACCTCGTTCGTGTCGTTCAACAACCGTCGAGACAACGCGCGATGGTGGATGCTCGGCACCCTGCTGTTCCTGGCCGTGTCGGTCCTGGCGGCGCGGCAGTTCGTCGCCGTCGGCGACCGGGGCGTGCCGCTCGACCGTCTGTTGCTGATCCAGCTGGGGCTGTTCGCGCTGGGCCTGCTGTTCTCCGTCATCCCGGCGGCCTTGCGCTGGACGCGGCGCAAGCACGACATCCGACGCGGCAGCCCCGGCGGCTCCGCGGCGGACTTCTGACGAAGCGGCATCCGATCCTCCCCGGTCGGATGCCGCTTCCCTTCGTTCTAGGCCGGACCGCCCGAGAGCACGGCGGATGCGCCGACACGATCGCCGCTGCCGGAGTCGGGGCCCAGGAGATCGGATGCCGCGCCCTCGACGCTGCGGACCACACCACGGCACAGATCGGCGGTGTGGCGGTCGGTCAGGGGCGACTCCGCGAGCGAGCGCCACTGGGTCAGCAGGGCATCGATGCGTTCGCGCTGCGCCGGTGCCTGCGCGTCGGCGCCGAGGCCGAGGCGTCGGACCGGGGAGAGACCGGACGCGCCCACGATGCGCTCCGCCTCGGCGAGCGCTGCGGCGTCGAGCTCGGGCGGCGCGGTGCGCAGCTCGGCCAGGAGCGACAGCTCCCGCAGGTCGTGGCTCTGTGCGGTAAGACGTTCGATGGAGGCCAGCAGCCCCGCCGTCTGCGGGCGGGGGCGCTCGCGCACGAGCCGCTCGACGCTGTGCAGGATGCCGCGTGCCTTCAGCGCGAACGCGCGGCCCCGGAACTGATCGTCGACGAAGCGCTGCACCTCGACCAGTCCGCTCTGCTGCACCAGACGGTCGGACAGGGCGGACGACGAGGTCGCGCCGCCGCGGATCAGCGCCGCCGCCAGACGGACCCCGAACAGGCCGAAGCGCCGCAGCAGGGAGCGACGCACCTCGACGCTCAGCGCGGTGTCGTCGGTGGCACGGATGAAGCGGTCGACGGTCAGCAGCAGCCGGTCGCGCGCGGCGCGATCCATCAGGGCGATGTGACGCAGGGCGATGAATTCGCTCTCGCGCAGCGTCCGGCCGCCCTCGGCGAGCAGGCCCGCCACGGGCACCACGTCGAGCGCGAGGGCGCGCAGCTCCCCGTCGCGGCGGTACCGATCGGCGATCTTCGCAGCCGACAGCAGGGAGTCGATGCGGCCCGAGCCGATCTCGTCGGCGCGCGAGAGCGCGGCCAGGGCGTTCACGGTCTGCGACTCCCCCGCGGCGGTGTCGCGGAAGGCCTCGAGGAACTTGAGGTCTTCGGCGTGCACGTGCCGGAGCAGGTAGATGATGGCATCCGCGGCCGTCGGGGTGTCCCGCGGGAGGAAGAAATCGGTGGAACGCGCCGAGTTCTCCACGCTGAGCGAGGCGATGCCCGGGGTGTCGATCAGCACGGTGGAGCGCAGACTCTCACTCGGCCACGCGACGTCGATCCACGCGACCTCCTCGGCGGTGTAGCCGCCCATGTCGAGGACCAGACGCCCCTCCTGCCGCCGCACCGGGCGCGAGATGCGCCGGCCGTCGTGCAGACGCAGATCGACCCGTGCCGTCGATCCGTAGCGGTACCACGTGATGGTGCGCGTGCACTCCCCCGCATCGGTGGGCGCGATCCGCTCGCCGATGAGCGCGTTCAGCAGCGTCGACTTGCCGGCCTTGACGATGCCGGCCACCGCCAGCCGCAGGGGCTCGCGCAGCCGCGCGCGGAACGACTCGAGCACCTCCACCGCAGCGGTGTCATCGGCGTACACGCCCAGGGCATCGTCGACGATGCGCGCGACCTCGGTCAGTCCCGCGCTCATCGCCCGACCGCCGCGGGGGCGGGGCGCGGCGCCTCGACGCCCGCCGCGGGGATGCGCCCCCGCAGCGCCTCGATGTCGCGCAGCTGCGCCTGCAGCTGGCCGATGCGCTTGTCGCGATCGGCGGTGTACGTCGCCGCGGCCTGCTTGGCCACCAGGACCGAGTCGCTCAGTGACCGGTGCAGTTCGTCGGCGATGGAGCCGAAGTGGTCGCGCGCGGTGCGCTGGACGATGCGGAGGCGGTCCTTCAGCTGCTTGCCCACCTGGAACACGGTGTCTTCGATGTGGCGGCGGAGCAGGTTCTTCGCCTCGTTCTGCCGTCGCAGCAGCCGGGCCGACATGTCCTCGCGGAACGCGCGGCGGCCCACCAGCACGCCGGCGAGCAGCGACAGCGGGTTGATGAGCGAAAGGCCGACGATGCTCGTGGCCAGGCCCACCATGAGCACGCCGCCGTACGATCCGCGCACGCCGATGTAGATCTTCTCGGCCGCGCCCATCTTGCCGTCGTCGAGGTGCTGCAGCTCCTCGACCGGATCCAGCAGGCCGTCGGTGCCGGCCACGTCGATGAGCGGGATCGACTCCTCCCCCATGCGGAACTCCTCGGCGACCTGCTCCGCCAGCCACTGGGAGCGCTCGTTGGTCCACACGAACGTCTCGGAGACCGCCGCGTTCACGCGCTGGTCCACCCACTCGGCGATCTGCTCCCAGATGGGGCCGGGGTCGCCCTCGTCGATGGCCGCCTCGCCCTCGCGCTGCACCTTGCGCAGGCGATCGCGAAGGTCGTGCTCGGTGTCGGAGATGAGGTCGGCGATGCCGTCGGACAGCGTCACCTGCCACCGGGAGGTGCGGCTGCGGAAGTCGTCGGCCTTCGCCTTGGCATCCTCGAGACGGGCGATCATGCCCGGGGTGTCCTCGGGATGCTGCAGGGCGTTCAGCTCCGTCTTGACCGCGAGCGACAGCTGGTCGGCGACGGTCATGAGATCGTGCACGGCCGCGCGGCGGTTGAGGTCCTCCGCCTTGCCCAGCACGTCGCGGCGCAGATGCGCGACGAGCTCGGGGAAACCGGACTCCTCGTTGAGATCGCGGTCCTGCTGCTCGGCGGCCAGCAGACGCAGGTCGCTCGAGACGGCGAAGACGGGGACGTCGTCGATGTCGACGCCGAGGTCGTTCAGGTGCTTCTCGTCGACGCGCTGGATCTCGCGCCACTCGGGGTAGAGGTCGGTCTTCGACAGCACCGCGGCGACGTTGGGCGAGATCCGCATCGCGTGGCGGAGGAACTGGATCTCGGGCTCGGTGTACTCCTGCGACGCATCCGAGACCAGCAGCACCGCGTGCGCGGTGGTCAGGGCGGCGAGCGTCGCCAGCGACCGGGTGGACTCGAGCCCGCCGACGCCGGGCGAGTCGACGATGCGCAGACCCCCCTTGAGGATCTCGCGGGGCAGCAGCACCTCGGCCCCCACCACGTCACCGTCCTGCTCCCCGGCGGCGCGCGCGGTGACGTAGTCGGCGAGGCGCTCGAAGGGGATGTCGACACGGCGGATCTCGCGCGACTCGCCGCTCTCGCGCGAGACGAGGACGGTGGCCGAGGGCTCCTGGGCGTAGCCGACGGAGGTGGGGACGCTCGTGGCGATGTCGTCGTCGACGGCGCATGCGGGGGCGTTGATCAGAGCGTTGACGAGCTTGCTCTTGCCCTGCTTGAACTGGCCCACGATGACCACGCGCACGTGCGGATCCTGCAGGCGGGCCCGGGTGCTGGTCAGCTTCTCGGCCAGGTCTTCGCGCCCGAGGACGGCCGAGTACTTCCGGGCCCGCTCGACCAGAGCGGTGAGTTCGCCGGGGACCGCCGTCGGAGGTGTCTCCCCCGCGGGGCCGGCATCGGTGACGGGGGACGTGGGGGATTCGGCCGCTGCGCTCACGCGAGGTACCTCTCGAGATCATGGCCGGCGCCTCTTCGCGCCGGGACAACAGAAACGACGATAGCCCTGGGCGGGAATCCCGCCCAGGGCTACCGTCTGAAGGTTTCGTCTGAACGGATCTCAGGCGTCCGGCAGATCGATGACCGGAACCTCGATGACCGTCTCGTTGCCCGAGCCCCAGACCACGTCGGCGTTGATGGTCCAGTCGTTCGTCTCGGTGTCGGTGAAGTCGTCGTTGAACGAGTCCGTCACGTCCACGTCGATCGACTCGTCGTTGCCCACGTTGTCGAACGACCACGACTGCGACGCGTCGGTGATGTCGATGTCGGTGTACGACTCGTTGTACGAGCCGTCGATGGTGACGATCTCGGTGGAGTTGCCGATGTTGATGTCACCGCCGGAATCGATCGTCGTCGACTTGTCGAGCGAGTACGAGATGTCGACGTTCCCGCCCGCAGCGACGGATCCCGAGCCGGATGCCGTCACCGCACCGTTGGCGAACGACTGGTCGACGTCGCCGAACGAGGCGATGTTCTGGTTCACCGACTGGTCGGTGATCGTCGCCGAGCTGTGAATGGCCGCCGCACCGCCGCCGACGCCGCCGAAGCCGCCGTCGAAGCCGGTGTTGTACTCGCGGTTGCCGGCGTTGACCGATTCGTCGGTCCACGAGTTGTCCTCGTAGGAGTTGTGCGAGTCGACCTCGATGTCGGCGACGACCGAGTTGTCGGAGTTGTCGGAGTTGTCGTTCCCCGAGTCCGAGATGTCCCAGTTCGTGTTGCCGGAGTCGACGTTGCCGGAGTCGACGATGTCGACGTCGGTCGTGTTCGTCTCCTCGTACGAATCGTCGACATTGCCGACGTTGTCGAGGTCGACTCCGAGGTTGGTGGAGTTGTCGGTGTTGCCGACGTTCTCCCACGTGGTGTTTCCGGAGTTGTCGACGTTTCCGATGTCCCAGACCATGATCTTCGTCTCTCTTGTCTCGTGGGTGTCTTAGAAGGGCAGGTCGACGGTGTAGCTGTTGCCGCTGTCGACGATCGCGTCGATGTTGACCTCGACGGTGGTGTCGGTGTCGAAGACCTCCGAGGTGTTGAACGACCCGTCGGCGGAGTAGCTCTCCGAGTAGTCGTTGAACGAGTCGGTCACGTCGACGTCGGTCGACGCGTCGGTGTAGCTCCAGTCGACGTCGACGGTGTTGAACGAGTCGCTCACGGTGGTGATCGAGGTCTCGTTGCCGATGTTGATGTCGCCCTCGGCGTTGAGGGTGGTCGACTGGTCCACCTCGGTCGACCAGTTCACGTCGCCGCCCGCGGCGATCGAGTCGGCACCCGAGGCGGTCACCGCGCCGTTGCCGAACTCCTGGGAGACGTCGCCTCCCGAGGCGATGTTCTGGTTGACCGACTGGTCGACGATCGTCGACTGGCTCCAGATCTCGGTGTGACCGCCACCGCTGGCCGCCGCCGCCGAGCCCGTCGAACCGCCGAAGCCCGTGTTGTACTCGCGGTTGCCCGCGTTGACGGAGGCGTCCGTCTCGGAGTTGTCGACGTAGCTGTTGTACGACCCCTCGGTCCAGGAGAAGTCGACCGAGTTGTCGGAGTTGTCGGAGTTGTCGTTGAACGAGTCCGTGACGTCCGTGGACTCGTTGTTGGAGTTCTCGTTGAACGAACCGTCGACGCCGACGGTCGTGTCGTTGGTCACCGTCTCGGTGTTGGTCTCGTTGAACGAGTCCGTGACGTCGACGTCGGCGTTCAGCGAGTTGTCCTCGTTGAGCGAGTCCGCGACGCCGAGGTTGAGCGAATCGTTGATGTCGCCAGTCGTAGGCATTTCTTCCATCCCATTCCCGGGCTGCGGCCCGCAGGTGCTGTTCGTACTGTCGAGAGTAGGAACGGCGCTCGGATCCGGCATCGGGGACCTCCCCGGTATCGGTTACGGGGTGCCCCGGGGTTTTCGGGGGTGCGAGGAGGGGGTCGGGTGATTCCCCCGCGGGTGGCGACGGGATCGGCCGCCTGCCGAGGGGAGGGGGCCGGGTGGTCCCCCCGCGGGTGGCGACGGGACCATCCGCCTGCCGAGGGGAGACGGCGCAGACCTCGTCCGCCCCCCGGCGCCCGCGAATCCGCCCGCCTAGGCTGGTTCGGTGGACACCGCCGAGCTCACCGCCCTGCTCACCCCCGAAGGGCTTCGCCTCCTCGATGAGGTGGGCCCCCTGGACTCGACGGATGACGCGGCGCGCGCCGTCTCACGACTGCGGGCGGCCGGCCACTCCCCCGATCTGGTCGCCGCGGTCGTGGGCCAGGCCCGCCTGCGCGTGCGCGCCGCCGCGAAGTTCGGGCCGTTCGCCGACCGGATGCTCTTCACCCGGGCCGGTCTCGAGCAGGCGACGCGCCTGTCCATCGCCGCGCGTCACGCGGGACGCTTCCTCGCCGCGGGCGTGCGACGCGTCGCCGACCTCGGGTGCGGCATCGGCGGTGACGCCCTGGGTCTCGCCGGTCTCGGCATCCGCGTGCATGCCGTCGACGCCGACGAGGTGACCGCCGCCCTCGCCGCCTACAACCTCGCTCCCTTCGGGGACGACGCGAGCGTCGCGCACGCGCGCGCCGAAGACGTCGATCTGAGGGAGATGGATGCCGTGTGGCTCGACCCCGCGCGACGCACCGCCGGGCACGCCGAGACCCGTCAGGTGGCATCCGGTGAGTGGTCGCCGTCGCTCGAGTGGGTGTTCGACGTGCTGCGCCGCACCCCCGGCGGCGTGAAGCTGGGGCCGGGCTTCGACCGCGCGCTGATCCCCGACGACGTCGAGGCGCAGTGGATCAGCGCCGACGGTTCGACCATCGAACTCGTGCTCTGGGCGGGCGCGCTGGCACGCGAGGGCGTGCGCCGCGCCGCGCTCGTCGTACGCGGCGACGACGCCTGGGAACTCACCGCCCCGACCGACAGCGCGGACGTCGACGTCCGCGACCTCGGCGCGTTCGTGCACGAGCCCGACGGCGCGGTGATCCGGGCCCGGCTCATCGGCGAGGTCGGTCGCGCGCTCGACGCGGGCATGCTGTCGACCGGGATCGCCTACCTGACCTCGGATGCCGCGCTCACGAGCCCCTTCGTCTCGTCGTTCCGCGTGCGCGAGCTCCTCCCCGTCGACACGAAGAAGCTCGCCCAGGCGTTGCGTGCGCGCGGGATCGGGACGCTGGAGATCAAGAAGCGCGGCGTCGACATCGACCCGGCCGTGCTGCGCAAGAAGCTGTCGCTCCGCGGCGACGAGGCGGCGACCCTGATCGTGACGCGCGTCGGATCGAAGCGGCTCGCGGTACTGGCCGACCGCGTGTGAACCTGCCGTTCCCGCGGCGACCGGCGCCCGCGTGACACTCCGGAGGAGCGCCCCGGTCAGACGACGGCGAGCTGCGAGAAGCCCCAGATCAACCAGCCGACGCTGAACAGCAGCGACAGCACGGCCAGCACCATCGCCCACGCTGCGACGCCGCGGCTGTCGTGCGCCCGACGCAGCGAGAGGGCCGAGAAGACGAGTGCGACCACGCCCAGGAGCAGAAGCCACCCGGTGAAGAAGGATGCCGTCAGCGCGAGGATCGCCAGCCCGAGCGCCCACGGCGCGAGCGAGCGCGGGGCCGGCGGGACGGGCGGCACGTACGGGATGAGGTGGTCGCCGAACGCGGCCATCTCGAGCTGGGCCGTCGGCATCCGTTCCGGATCGTCGACGAACGGCTGGTCCGCCGCTGCGAGCGACGCGCCCGACGCGGGGGCGTCCCCTCCGGGCGCGGGGGGAAGCGCCGCACCGACAGGACGCGGCGGCCCCGCGACCGTGCCCTGGGCCGTGGCCGGGACCTGTGCCACCGCACCGCCGGGAGGCAGCGGCGGGTCGCCGGCAGCAGCCGGGGCGTCTTTCCGCGCGCGCCGCGTCGGCGGCGGCATCTCGGTCATGCCGGCCCGCCGGGCACCGCGGCATCCACGTCTTCGGCCACCTGGATCTCGGTCACCGGCAGCGTCGAGTCGGCGCCGAACGCCAACGTCGAGGGGCGCCGGCCCGAGGCGATGAGCTCGGCGGCGAGGGCGGCGATCATCGCGCCGTTGTCGGTGCACAGACGCAGCGGCGGAATGCGTACGGCCACGCCCGCCGCCGCGGCGCGCTCCAGCGCGACATCGCGGAGACGTCTGTTGGCGATCACCCCGCCGCCCAGCAGCAGACGCGGCACCCCGTTGCGCGCGCACGCGTCGAGGGCCTTCGTGACGAGCACGTCGACGACGGCCTCGCGGAACGACGCCGCGACGTCGGCGACGGGCACCGGCAGGCCGGCGGCCTCGTGCTGCTCGACCCAGCGCGCGACGGCGGTCTTGAGCCCCGAGAACGAGAAGTCGTAGCGGTGGGATGCCATGTCGGAGGCGCGCGAAAGCCCCCGCGGGAAGCGGATGGCGGTGGGATCGCCGTCGGCTGCGGCGCGGTCGATCTCGGGTCCGCCCGGGTACGGCAGCTTCAGCAGGCGCGCGACCTTGTCGAACGCCTCGCCGGCAGCGTCGTCCATGGTCTCGCCGAGCAGCTCCACGTCGCTCGTCAGGTCGCGCACCAGCAGCAGCGAGGTGTGACCGCCGCTGACCAGCAGGGCCACCGTGGGGTACTCGAGCGCTCCCGCGTCGGCATCCAGGATGTCGGCGGCGATGTGCCCGACGAGATGGTTGACGGCGTAGAGCGGCTTGTCGAGTGCCACGGCCAGCCCCTTCGCCGCGCCCACCCCCACCATGAGGGCGCCCGCGAGACCCGGGCCGCTGGTCACGGCGACCGCATCGAGCTCGGCGAGGGTCACCCCGGCCTCGGCCAGCGCGGCGTCGATGGACGGCTGCAGCGCCTCGAGGTGCGCGCGGGCGGCGACCTCGGGCACGACCCCGCCGTAGCGGGCGTGCTCGTCCATGCTCGACGCGATGGTGTTGCTCAACAGCTGCCGACCGCGGACGATGCCGATCCCGGTCTCGTCGCAGCTGGTCTCGATACCGAGCACGAGGGGCGCGTCCATCAGCACCAGCCCTTTCCGATCGTGGAGGTCGACGCAGAATCGGAGGAGAGGGGCGCAGTCTGGCCGATCCCTCCGGATCCGGCGCGCGTCTCCGAGTCCGCCGACCCGGATGCCGCGTCTTCCGCACGCCGCGTCGCCCACCCGCGCAGGTCGAGCTGCATGACGATCGCGTCGACGTCGTCGGGTTGGTAGTAGCGGGGCCGACGCCCCACCTCGACGAACCCCTCCGAAAGGTACAGCTTCTGGGCGACCGGGTTGTCGGCCCGCACCTCGAGGAAGACGTCGTGCACACCACGGCGCACCGCCTCACCGAGCAGCGCGCCGAGCAGCGCACGCCCCCGCCCGCGCCCCCGCGCGGACTCCGAGATGGTGATCGTCTGCACGTCGGCATCGCGCGCGCCGCGCACCGCACGCAGCCCCGCGTAGCCCACCAGCCGACCGGCCTCCTCGACGACGACGTACCAGCCGTGCGTCGATGCGAGTTCTTCGCGCATCATCGCCGCGCTCCAGGCATCGGTCGGGAACGACGCCCGCTCGAGCGCCATGATCGCGTCGAGGTCGGTGGCCGTGGCGACCCGCGTCGCCATCAGCTCACCCGCTTCGGAGCGTGCGCCGCGACGACGTCGGGGCTGCGCAGGTACAGCGGCTCCGCGCCGGTCAGCGTGCGGCCGGCGTCGAGGGCACGGGCTGCGGCGAGGGCGATCATCGCCGCCGACACCCGGGTGGCGTCGCAGCGGCGCGCGCCGGCGTCGGCGAGGCGCGCGTCGAGCTCGTCACGCGGGCTGAGGGCGGCGTCCGACAGACGCACGGGCAGGCCGTCGTCGTCGAGTCCCTCGTAGACGCTGTACGCGAATTCGCGTCGGCGGGCGTCGGTGACCACCGCGAAACGACCGGTGTCGGTGTCGGTGAGGGCGTCCGCGAGCAGCAGGCCGAGCGCGATGCCGTCGTGGCTGGGCACCGGGATCAGCGGAACACCGCGCCCGAGGGCGAAGACCCGGGCGGCGGCGATGCCGACGCGTAATCCCGTGAAGGGGCCGGGCCCCATGCCGATCGCGACGTGCGCGGGCGCGGGCGCGACCGCCGTGGCCCTCTGCAGCAGGTCGCCGATGACCTCGGCGTGGCCGAGCGGGTTCGCGCTCTGCTCGTCGACGAGCACTTCCCCGTCGCGGGCGATCGCCCCGACGGCAGTACCGAGCGACGTGTCGATGCCGATGATCACCGTTCCAGGGTATCCGGCACCCCCGACACCGTCCCGCGAAGGCATCCGACCGCCTCCTCCGCTCCGAAGAAGCACCATGGATGCCACTGCTCTGGGCCTCCGCCGCGTCGTCGTCCCGACGGGCGTCGGACCCATCGTCGTCCGGGCCGGTCGCAACGCGGGCAGCCCCGTCGCGACGGTTCTGCTGCACGGCGCGGCCGGGTCGTGGTCGACATGGGCGCCGCTGCTCGCGGCATCCACGGTCCCGCGCCTGTCCGACGTGATCGCCCTCGACCTGCCCGGATGGGGCGAGACGCCCGGTCCCGTTCCCGATCCCGCCGATCTCGCCGTCGCCGTCGCGGCGGTCGCACGCGCGCTCGGCTATCCGCGGTGGCGGGTGGTCGGGCACTCGCTCGGCGGCGTCGTCGCGCTCGATGTGGCGGCGCGCTTCCCGAACGAGACCGTGGCGGTCGGCATCGTCTCGCCGAGCGGGGGCGGGCGCCCGCGCAGTGGCACGGCATCCGGTCGCGGGTGCCGTGCGGCTGCCGGGGCTGGCGGGCATGGTCGTGGCCATGCGCGTGCTGCGCGCGCTCGGTCCGCTCGCGGCCCCGCTCCTGCGACTGCTCCGGCGCACGGGCGCGCTGCGCGTGCTCGCCCGGCCGTTGTTCCGGCATCCCCACCGCGTCGACCGCGCGGTGACCGACGCGCTCGCGACCGAGATCCGCCCCTCGGCGTTCCTCGCCGCGGCGCGCGCGTCGCTGACGCACGACGACGGCCTCTGGCGGCGCATCGCCTGCCCCGTTCGATCGGTGCGCGGCGCTCACGACGTCTTCGTCGCCGAGCGCGACGCCCGCAGCTGGGCGACACTCCTGCGCGACTACGCCGACCGCGTCCTCGACGACAGCGGGCACTTCGCCCACGTCGAGCAGCCCGGCGAGACCGTGCGCGCCCTGCGCGACGTCTGGTCCGCCGACCGCGGGCCCCGAGCGCCCCGTTCGCGCCCCCGTCGGCGAACCGTCATGGGCTGACCGCGCACCGGCGCCTCGCAGACGGGCGCGTCGGGTTCACCGGGTCAGCGTCGATCCGGGAGGCCCGGCGCGTCTCCGGCCGGGCCGTCCGACCGCCGTCAGGGCCGCCGCGAGATCGTCACCGTCCGCGGGGCATCGGCGTCGAGTTCGACGGTGTGCACCGCGATCTCGCCGCACGCGTTGTCGACGCCGCGTCCGCCGAGGTGACGCTCGATCTCGATCTCCCACCACGTGTCGGCCAGGTACTCGGCGACCCCGCGGCCCCACTCCACGATCACCGCGGATCCCTCCACGTCGATGTCGAGGTCATCGAGCTCGACCGCCGCCCCGAGCCGGTACGCATCGACGTGCACGAGGGGTGTGCCTCCGACGAGTGAGGGGTGCGTGCGGGCGATGACGAACGTCGGGCTCTGGACGGGACCACGGATGCCGAGGCCCTCGCCGATCCCGCGCGTCAGGGTCGTCTTGCCCGCGCCGAGGGGACCGGTGAGCACGACGACATCGCCGGGCCGCAGCGCGCGACCGATCGCGCGACCCAGGTCGTGCATGTCGCCCGGACCGGCGACCTCGCGGGTGCCCAGCAGCTCCTCGGGAACGCTCACGCCTCGACCTCCCGTCGGGGGACGCGGGCTCCGACGCGCGTGACGATCTCGTAGTCGATGGTGTCGGCGGCATCCGCCCAGTCCCGGGCCGAGGGCACGCCCAGGGTCGGGTCACCGAACAGCACGACTTCGTCGCCTACCGCCACGGGGTGGTCGCCGACGTCGACGACGAACTGGTCCATCGCGATGCGGCCCGCGACGGTGAAGCGGCGCCCGCCGATCGACACCGGGCCCCGGCCCGACGCCTGGCGGGGCACGCCGTCGGCGTAGCCGAGCGGGACGAGCGCGAGCGTCGTCTCGCGCTCGGTGCGGTAGTCGTAGCCGTACGACACCCCGGTCCCGGCCGGCACCCGTCGCACGGCCGCCACGGCTCCGCGCAGCGTCATCGCCGGGCGCAGGCCCAGATCGGCGGGGCTGCGGTCCGCCAGCGGCGAGACCCCGTACAGCCCGATGCCGATGCGCACGCAGCCCAGACGAGCCTCGGGGAGCGCGATCGCCGCGTTCGATGCGGCGATGTGGCGCAGGGGCGGGGTGAGCCCGACCGACGCGGCGAGCGCGACGCCCTCTTCGAACCGCGCGAGGGCGGCCCGGTCGTCGTCGAGGCTGGTGTTCGACAGGTGCGAGAACAGGCCGATCATACGAAGGCGGCCGATGCGCTCCAACCGCGCGGCCTCGGAGAAGACGACCCGCCACTGCTCCGGAGCGATGCCGTTGCGCGACAGACCGGTCTCGAGCTTCAGGTGCACGCTCGCCGGCTTGCCGCCCGCGGCGGCCTCCCCGGCGCGCTGCAGCTGGTCGAGATCGGAGATCCCGAGCTCCACGTCGTGGCGCACGGCCTCCGCGAACGACACCCCGGGCGCGTGCAGCCAGGCGAACAGGGGTGCGCGGATACCCGCGCGGCGCAGCGCCAGCGCCTCGTCGATGTCGGAGACGCCGATGCGGTTCGCGCCGCCCTCGAGCGCCGCCCTCGCCGCGCGCAGCGCGCCGTGGCCGTACCCGTCGGCCTTCACGACCGCGATGATCTGCGACCCGGTGAGCGTGCGCAGGTGCCGCACGTTCTCGGAGATGGCGTCGACGTCGATGAGCGCTTCGCGCAGCACTCCCCGCGGCATCCTCATGCGGTGTCCTCTCGAGCGGAATCGGGGGCGGGTACCGCCGTCTCGGCCGCCTGGGCGCCGACCCCGGCGGCGGATGCCGAAGCGTCGGAGCCGGATGCCGAAGCGTCGGCGCCGGATGCCGAGGCATCGGGGACGGATGCCGCGGCGTGGGCGGCTGGCGCGTCGGCGTCGGAACCGAATCCCGCCGTCTCATCGGTCTCCGCCGCCGCGGGCTGGGGCTCACCGGCCGCGGCGGGCTCACCGGGCGCGACGAGGTCACCGGGCGGCGGAGCGTCGTCGCGGGAGGCGGCGACGTCGATATCGGTGGGCGGGGCCGGCTGCAGGGCGGGGATCACCGCGGGTGGCGCGGTCATATCGCCCGCTTCGGCGATGACGTACGCGGTCGCGAGCCCGGCGTCGTGCGACATCGACAGGTGCAGGGCCGTGATGCCGCGCGCGGCCACGGTGGTCGCGGTCTCCCCGTGGAGCGAGAAGACGGGCCGCCCCGACGGCTCGGCGGCCACCTCGATGTCGGTCCAGTGCACGCCGTCGGATCCCCCGAGCGCTTTGATCAAGGCCTCCTTGGCGGCGTACCGCGCGGCGAGCGAACGGGGCTTCAGCACGCGCTCGGCCGGGGCGAACAGGCGCGGCAGCAGGCGCGGCGTGCGCGCGAGGGTCGCGGCGAACCGCGGCACGTCGACCACGTCGACGCCGATTCCGACGATCATGAGCCCTCCCCTCGCGGCATCCTCTCCATTCTGCCGGTGCCCGCCGACATCGGCCGCCGCTCGCTCCTCCCCCCGCTTCCCGCCTCACCGCGAACCCACCGACGACGGTCAAGGCCTCCGGCTTCCCGTCGCACCGTACGTCGCGCAGAGGGGCAGGAACGACGAAGGGGCCGGATGCCACGGCATCCGGCCCCTCGACGACGGCGGTCACTCCACGGTGACCGACTTCGCCAGGTTGCGCGGCTGGTCCACGTCGAGGCCCTTCGCCTCGGCGAGACCCATCGCGAAGATGTGCAGCGGCACGACGGCCAGCAGCGGCTCGAACAGCGGAGCGGCGAGCGGGATGCGCAGCACCTCGTCGGCCGCGGGGAGCACCGCGACGTCGCCCTCTTCGGCGATCGCGATCACGCGGGCACCGCGGGCGCGGATCTCCTCGATGTTGGACACGACCTTCTTGTGCATCTCGCCCGAGCCGCGCGGCGACGGCACGACGACGAACACGGGCTGACCGGGCTCGATGAGGGCGATGGGGCCGTGCTTGAGCTCGCCCGCGGCGAAGCCCTCGGCGTGGATGTACGCGAGCTCCTTGAGCTTGAGCGCCCCTTCGAGGGCGATGGGGTAGCCGACGTTGCGGCCGAGGAACAGCACCGAGCGGGTGTCCGCCATCCAGTGCGCGAGCTGCTCGATGCGCGCCTGCTCGCTCTCGAGCACGCGGGCGATCTTGCCCGGGATCGACTCGAGTTCGGTGACCGCCTCGACGGCCACCACCGGGTCGACGGCTCCGCGGACGCGGCCCACGTGCAGGGCGAGCAGGTACAGCGCGGTGATCTGCGCGACGAAGGCCTTGGTGGAGGCGACGGCCACCTCGGGGCCGGCGTGCGTGTAGACGATCGCATCCGATTCGCGCGGGATGGTCGCTCCCTGCGTGTTGCAGATCGACAGGGTCTTCGCCCCGCGCGAACGGGCGTACTTGACGGCCATGAGGGTGTCCATGGTCTCGCCCGACTGGCTGATCGAGACGACCAGGGTGCGCTCGGTGAGAACCGGGTCGCGGTAGCGGAACTCGTGCGCCAGCTCGACGTCGACGGGCACGCGCGTCCACGTCTCGAGGGCGTACTTGCCGACCATGCCGGCGTAGGCGGCGGTGCCGCACGCGATGACGAGGATGCGGTCGATGTCGGCGAGGAAGGCGTCGAGCCCGTCGAGCTCGGGGATCTCGACGCGGCCCTCGTGGATGCGTCCACGCAGGGTGTTGGCGACGGCCTCCGGCTCCTCCGAGACCTCCTTGGCCATGAACGACGACCAGCCGCCCTTCTCGGCGGCGGACGCGTCCCACGTCACCTCGAACGGCTCGACCTCGACCGGCGCACCGGAGAAGTCGGTGACCTCGACGCCGGAGGGGGTGATCGCGACGATCTCGTCCTGCCCGATGGCGAGGGCGTTGCGCGTGTGCTCGACGAAGGCGGCCACGTCGGAGCCGAGGAAGTTCTCGCCCTCGCCGAGCCCGATGACCAGCGGCGAGTTGCGGCGGGCGCCGACGACCAGCCCCGGGTGGTCCTCGTGCATCGCGAGCAGCGTGTAGGCACCCTCCAGGCGCGACACCACCGCGCGGAACGCCTGCACCAGGTCTTTGGTGCGGGCGTACTCGCGACCGATCATGACCGCGGCGACCTCGGTGTCGGTCTCGCTGCGGAAGACGAAGCCCTCGCCGACCAGCTCGCTCTTGAGCTCGGCGAAGTTCTCGATGATGCCGTTGTGGATGACGGCGAGCTTGTCGTCGTCGGCCAGGTGCGGGTGCGCGTTGGCATCCGTCGGCCCCCCGTGGGTCGCCCATCGGGTGTGGCCGATGCCGGTGGTGCCGTTGGGCATCGGGACGGCTTCGAGGTCATCGCGGAGCACCGCGAGCTTGCCCGCTCGCTTGCGCATGCCGAGGCCCCCGTCGCCGTCGATCACGGCGATCCCCGCGGAGTCGTAGCCCCGGTATTCCAGCCGCGAGAGACCCGCGATGAGGATGTCCTGGCTCGGCCGAGGACCCACGTAACCGATGATTCCGCACATAGCCTCCGAGTCTACGGGCGCGGCCTGGGCGAACCGTGCGTTGCCCGTGCGCCGAGCCGCGCCGCGCTCAGAGCTTGCGCAGCAGCACCGACTCGACGGTGTGGTCGGCCCCCTTCTGCAGCACGAGCTTGGCCCGGTGGCGCGTCGGCAGCACGTTCTCCTCGAGGTTGGGGAGGTTGATGTCGCGCCAGTAGCCGAGCGCGCGCTCGACGGCCTCGTCGTCGCTGATGTCGGCGAACACGCGGAAGAACGACGTGGGGTTGGTGAAGGCGTTGTCGCGCAGCGCGAGGAAGCGCTCGACGTACCACTTCTCGATGTGGGCCGCATCGGCATCCACGTAGATCGAGAAGTCGAACAGATCGCTCACCGCGACCTCGTGGGGCGAGGGCGGCGGCTGCAGGACGTTCAGCCCCTCGACGATGACGACATCGGGCCGGTGCACGCTCACGTGCGCGTCGGGGATGATGTCGTACCGCACGTGCGAGTAGAAGGGCGCGCGGGCCTCGTCGGCTCCCGACTTCACCTCGCTGAGGAAGTTCACGAGCGCCCGCCGGTCGTAGGACTCGGGAAAACCCTTGCGATCCATCAGGCCGCGGCGCTCGAGCTCGGCATTCGGGTACAGGAAGCCGTCCGTGGTGACGAGCTCCACCCGCGGGGTGTCGGGCCAGCGGCTCATGAGCTCGCGCAGAAGGCGCGCGACGGTGGACTTGCCCACCGCCACCGAGCCCGCGACGCCGATGACGAACGGGGTCGTGGCATCCGTCTCGCCGAGGAACTCGCTCGTGTCGGCCCCGAGGCGCCGCGTCGCGCGGGCATAGAGGCTCAGGAGCCGGCTGAGCGGCAGGTACACCTCGGCGACCTCGCGCAGGTCAAGGCGGTCGCCGATACCGCGGAGCTGCACGACCTCGGTCTCGGTGAGGGGCTGCTGGAGCCCGCCGGCCATGCGAGCCCAGTCGTCGCGGTCGATCTGACGGTAGGGGCTCAGCGACGGCGCGGGAGCGTCGGTCTCGGCGGCGGACACCCGCCCATGCTACCGGCGGGGACCGAGTCGGGACGCCGGGCCGCGGCATCCGGAATCCGCCGTCGATGGGCGCGAGCGAACCGCGCCACTACGCTCGGAGCGTGCGCCTGGGAGTCCTCGACATCGGTTCCAACACCGTCCACCTGCTCGTCGCCAACGCCCGTGCCGGCGGCCGGCCGACGGCGACCACCTCGCACCGGTCGGTGCTGCGCCTCATGCGCTATCTGCAGCCGGACGGCTCCATCTCGCCCGAGGGCGTGCAGGGACTCGTGGATGCCGTGACCGCGGCGTGCGAGCGGGCGCGCGCCGAGGGGGTCGACGAGCTCCTGGCCACCGCGACCTCGGCCGTGCGCGAGGCGACGAACGGCGAGGCGGTCATCGCGCAGATCGAGGAGGTGCTCGGCCAGCCGCTGCAGGTGCTCGGCGGCGAGACGGAGGCGCGCTTCACGTACCTCGCGGTGCGCCGCTGGTTCGGGTGGTCCGCAGGACAGATCCTGCTGTTCGACATCGGCGGCGGCTCGCTCGAGATCGCCGGCGGCGCCGACGAGCTGCCCGACCTCGCCGAATCCGTGCCGTTGGGCGCGGGCCGATCGACGGTGCGGTTCCTTCCGCACGATCCGCCGAGCACCGACGAGATCGACGCGCTGCGCCAGCACGCGATGTCTGTGCTCGCGCCCGTGGCCGAGCGCTTCGCTGCGCTCCCCCGGCCCGACCACGTGGTGGGGTCGTCGAAGGCGATCCGCTCGCTCGCGAAGCTCGCGGGCTACCCCGTTCCGGGCTGGTCGGGCATCGACCGCATGGTGCTGCCGCGCCGGGAGCTCAAGGACTGGATCCCGCGTCTGGCCCGCATTCCCGCCGATGCGCGCGAGGCACTGCCCGGCATCACCGCCGACCGCACCTTCCAGATCGTCGCCGCCGCCGTCGTCGTCGAGCGGGCGATGAAGGCGCTGGAGGTCGAAGAGCTCGAGGTGTCCCCCTGGGCGCTGCGTGAGGGCGTGCTGCTGCGCTACATCGAGTCGCTGGAGTACTGACTCCTCCCGCCGCGCCTTCCCTCCGCCCGCGCCGGTCGCTGACTTGCGGCTTATGTACAGGCTTCCGGCGCCCGGACGTACATATGCCGCAACTCATCGCCCTGCCCGGCGCCGGCGTGGCCGCTGACTTGCGGCTTATGTACGCGCTTCCGGCGCCCGAACGTACATATGCCGCAACTCATCGCCCTGCGCGGCGCCGGCGGGCACGCGAGTGAGCGCGTCAGAGCGCGAGGCGCTCCCGCACCACCTCGGCGAGACGGTCGGCGTGAGCGCGGGCGACGTGCTCCGACTCCGCCTCGACCATCACGCGCACGAGCGGCTCGGTCCCCGATGCGCGAAGCAGCACGCGACCGGAGTCGCCCAGCTCGGCGCTGCACGCGGCGACGGCCGCCTGGACACCGTCGTCGTGCACGCCGTCGCGGTCGACGCCGCGCACGTTGACGAGCACCTGCGGGTAGACCGTCATCAGCGACGCGAGCTCGGCGAGGGTCTTCTTCTGACGCGCCATCTCCGCGACGATGTGCAGGCCCGTCAGCAGGCCGTCGCCCGTGGTGGCGTACTCGCTCATGATCACGTGGCCGGACTGCTCACCGCCGAGGGAGTAGCCGCCCTCGTTCATCGCTTCGAGCACGTAGCGGTCACCGACGGCCGTCTGCAGGACCCGGATGCCATGAGCGTCCATCGCGCGGTGCAGGCCGAGGTTGCTCATCACCGTGGCCACGAGCGTGTCGTCGACGAGCGCGCCCCGCTCCTTCATCGCGACAGCCAGGATGGCCATGATCTGGTCGCCGTCGACCACGTTGCCCTGGGCGTCGACCGCCAGGCAGCGGTCGGCGTCGCCGTCGTGCGCGATGCCGACGTCGGCACCGAGCCGCACCACGGCTTCGGCGAGCACGTCGAGGTGCGTCGAACCCACACCGTCGTTGATGTTGAGTCCATCGGGATCGGCGCCGATGACGGTGACGGTCGCACCGGCGTCTTTGAAGGTCTCGGGTGACACACCGGCGGCCGCGCCGTGCGCGCAGTCGAGGACGACGTGGATGCCGTCGAGGCGGTGGGGCAGGGAGCCCAGCAGATGCAGCACGTAGCGGTCTTCGGCATCGGCGAAGCGCCGGATACGGCCGACGCCGGCGCCCGTGGGCTGTAGGCGCTCGCCCTCGAGCGCGCTCTCGATGCGCTGCTCGACGATGTCGGGGAGCTTGGTGCCGCCGCGGGCGAAGATCTTGATGCCGTTGTCGGGTGCCGGGTTGTGCGAGGCCGACACCATGACACCGAAGTCGGCGTCGTGGTCGGCGATCAGGAAGGCGGTGGCGGGAGTGGGGATGACGCCGGCGTCGAGCACGTCGACGCCGGAGGAGGCCAGGCCCGCGGAGACCGCGGCGGCGAGGAACTCCCCCGAGACGCGCGGGTCGCGCGCGACGACGGCGGTGAGCCGACGGCCCTCCGCTTTGCGCGCTTCCGCGGAACGGCCCTGGCCCAGGACGACAGCAGTCGCCTGGGCCAGGTGCAGCGCGAGTTCGGCGGTGAGGAGGCCGTTGGCCAGCCCCCGCACCCCGTCCGTGCCGAAAAGAGGCATCCGGAGGTTCGAACTCAGCGCTTGGAGTACTGAGGCGCCTTGCGGGCCTTCTTGAGACCGGCCTTCTTGCGCTCCTTGACGCGAGCGTCGCGCGAGAGGAAGCCGGCCTTCTTCAGGGTCGGGCGGTTGTTCTCGGCGTCGATCTCGTTGAGCGCACGGGCGATGCCCAGGCGCAGCGCACCGGCCTGGCCCGAGGGGCCGCCACCGGAGATGCGCGCGATCACGTCGTACGAGCCCGCGAGCTCGAGGACCGTGAACGGGTCGTTGATCAGCTGCTGGTGCAGCTTGTTGGGGAAGTAGTCCTCGATCGTGCGGCCGTTGACCGTGATCGTGCCCGAACCGGGGACGAGGCGCACGCGGGCGATGGCCTGCTTGCGACGGCCCACGGCTGCGCCGGGGACGGAGAGCACGGGGCGCTCGGTCGCGACGGCCGACTGCTCGGCCGGCGTCTCGGTGCTGTAGTTGCTGGAGTCGATGTTCGACACTGTTTCGTCCTTATCCGGCGGCGCTTACTGGGCGACCTGGTCGAAGGTGTATGCCGTGGGCTGCTGGGCACCGTGGGGGTGCTCGGCGCCGCGGTAGACCTTGAGCTTCTTGAGCTGCGCCGCGCCGAGGCTGTTCTTGGGCAGCATGCCGCGGATGGCCTTCTCGACCGCGCGGACGGGGTTCTTCTCGAGGAGTTCGTCGTAGGTGACGGACTTGAGGCCGCCCGGGAAGCCCGAGTGGCGGTAGGCCTTCTTCTGCGTGAGCTTCTGACCCGTGAGCGCGACCTTGTCGGCGTTGATCACGATGACGAAGTCGCCGGAGTCGATGTGGTTGGCGAAGGTGGGCTTGTGCTTGCCGCGGAGGAGGACCGCCGCGTGCGAGGCCAGACGGCCGAGAACGACGTCGGTGGCGTCGATAACGACCCACTCGCGCGTGACCTCAGCGGCCTTGGGGGTGAAAGTGCGCGTCACAGTAGTGCTGCTTTCTTGATCGAACGGAGGAGTTCGTGAATCCCGCTCCGGTGGTCCGTTGCGGTGTCGATGACACGGCAACAGGGCCGGTGGAGGGCTCACGTTCGGGCAACCCGCTCGCAGAGAGGCGGGCACCAAAGGACGAGCTTACGGCATCCAGATGCCACCACCAAATGCCGCCGCGCCGCGCGGCCGGATCCCCGCGAAAGGGCTGCGCCGCCCGCAGACACGACGATGCCCCGCCGCCCGAAGGCGACGGGGCATCTCACGCGGGCACGTCCACCGCGGATGCGGGCGAGAGTGAGGACGCGCTCGCGCGGGACTCAGCGCTGGAGGAAGTCGATCAGCACGCGGTTGAACTCATCGGCGTGACTGACGTTGACGCCGTGCGGCGCACCCGCCACGACGTGCAGCTCGCTGCCCGCGATGGCCTCGTGCGTGCGCTTGCCGGAACCCTCGAAGGGGACCGTGGCGTCGCTGTCGCCGTGGATGACGAGGGTCGGCACCGTGACGTGCGGCAGGTCGTCGCGGAAGTCGGTGGTGGCGAACGCCTCCATCGACTTGAGCGCGGCGTGGTGGTCGGCCTGGTTCGCGAGGCGCTCGGCCTCGGCACGGTCGGCCTCCGAGACGGCGAGCGTGCCGTCCACCGAGAAGAAGTCGGTCGTGAACTGGTGGTAGAAGGCCTTCTCGTCGTCCTTCAGCCCCTGCTTCATACCGTCGGCGGTCTCGTCGTCGAGCGGGCCCTCGGGGTTGTCGTCGGTCTTGGCCAGGTACGGCGGCACGGCCGCGGCGAAGACGACGCTGTGGATGCGGTCCGCTCCGTGACGGGTGAGGTAGCGGGCGACCTCCCCGCCGCCCATCGAGAAGCCGACGAGGGTCGCATCCCGCAGGTCGAGGGTCTCGAGCACGGCCTGGAGGTCGTTCGCGAAGGTGTCGTAGTCGTAGCCCGAGCGCGGCTTGTCGCTGCGCCCGAAGCCCCGGCGGTCATAGGTGACGACGCGGTAGCCGGCCCCCTCGAGGGCGGGAACCTGGTGCGCCCACGACTCACCCGAAAGGGGCCAGCCGTGGATGAGGACGACGGGGCGACCCGGGCCGCCGGTGTCGTCGACGTGCAGGTCGATGTCGGTCAGGAGTCCATGGTGTGCGGTGATCTCGCTCATGGCAGCGATGGTCGAGGGCCGACCTGAACGTCCGCCCCCGCTTGACGCAGAAGTGCGCGATGGGTAAGGGGCGCGGATACGCACAGCCCGACGAGGGATGCAACGGTTCCGGTGCCGGCATCCGGCTTCGTTAGCCTGCCCGCATGGCTACGACCCGTCTCCCCGGAATGTCCCTGCTCGCCGTCGCCTGCGTGCTGACGCTCAGCGCCTGCACCCCCGCACCCGGGAACGGCGGCGCCCCCGCGGATCCCGCCCCCGGCGCGAGCGCATCGTCGGCGGGATCCGCCGGCAGCGACGACGACGGGCGGACCGTCGTCACCGCGGTCAACACCGCCGAGGCGAGTGCTGGCGGTCGCGCTTTCGAACTCGAGCGCGAGGACGACGGGTGGCAGGTGCACGTCGCCGTCGGCGATCGCGACGTCGAGGTGCTCGTGGCCTCCGACGGGACGACCGTGAGGTCGTCGAACGACGACGACGGCATCGACGGCGACGAGCGCGCCGCGCTCGATGCGGCCGTCACCACGCTCGCGGATGCCGTGCGGATCGCCGCGACGCGCAACGCCGGCGGCGAGCGGCTCGACGAGGTCCAGCTCGAGGACGAGGGCGGAACCTGGATCTGGCAGGTGGACCTCTCCGGCGGCGGCACGGTGCGCGTCTCGGCCGCGGACGGCTCGATCCTCTGACCCCGGCGTCCGATGCAGAGCCGCTCGCCGGACGCAACCCCTCCCGCCGCAGCGGGCAGACGCGCGTGGTCCTCATTACACTCGCGCCATGAGCCCTGCCCTCGATTCCGACGGTCATAGTCCGAGCGCCCGGGTGACCCCGGGCGAGGTTCTCCCGCGGGCGGTGATGCGCCCGTGAACGATTTTGCGCTCAACATCGTGCTCGTGGTCGTCTTCGTCCTGATCGGCGGGGTGTTCGCCGCGACCGAGATGGCTCTGGTGACGCTGCGCGAGAGCCAGGTCAATGCTCTCGCCGCCCGCGGCAAGCGGGGCCAGAAGGTGGCGGCCCTGGCCCGCAACCCCAACACCTTCCTCTCCGCCGTGCAGATCGGCGTCACCGTGGCGGGATTCGCCTCGGCAGCCTACGGCGCATCGTCGATCGCCCCGTCGGTCGCCCCGCTGTTCGAGGGTCTGGGCCTGCAGCCCGGCCCTGCCGCCACCGTGGCGACCATCGCGCTGACGCTGGTGATCGCCTATCTGTCGCTCGTGCTGGGCGAGCTCGTGCCCAAGCGCCTCGCCATCCAGCGCAATGCGGCCTTCGCGTACGCGGTCGCCCCGGTGCTCAACGGGTTCGCCGCCCTCATGCGGCCGGTGATCTGGTTGCTGTCGATCTCGACCAACGTGCTCGTCCGCCTGCTCGGCGGGGACCCGAACAAGACCGGTGAGGAACTCACCGAGGAGGAATTGCGCGACATCGTGTCGAGCCACGAGGGCCTGCCCGCCGATGAGCGACGCATCCTCGACGACGTGCTGTCGCTGCGCGGACGGCACGTGAGCGAGGTCATGCGCCCGCGCCCGGAGGTCGTGACCCTGGATGCCGGGGGAACCATCGCCGAGGCGCGCGACATCGTGCGTGATCTGCCGTACTCGCGCTATCCGGTGGCGGAGCAGTCGATCGACGACGTGGTCGGGTTCGTCCACGTGCGCGACCTCTCAGACGACACCGCCCGGCCGCTGAGCGCGGTGATGCGCGAGATCCGCTACATCCCCTCCACCGCACGGGTACTGCCCACGTTGACGGCGATGCGCGCCGACGGGAGCCACATCGCGGTCGTGGTGGACGAGTACGGAGGCACGGACGGAATCGTCACCCTCGAGGACCTCGTCGAGGAGGTCGTGGGCGAGATCTTCGACGAATACGACACGGATGCCGAGCAGCCGCTCGCCGAAGGCGAGCACGGCGTGGTGGAAGGGCGCCTCAACCTGCAGGACTTCGAAGAGGCCACGGGCGTGACCCTGCCGCGCGGCGCGGCCGACACCGTCGGCGGATTCGTCGTGGAGCGGCTCGGTCGCCTCGCGCGGGCCGGCGACACGGTGGAGGTGGACGGCGCGACTCTGCAGGTGCGCACCGTCGAGCGCCGACGGGTGGCGGAACTGCTCGTGACGCGGCACCCGGTGGACGAGAACAGCTCGACGGACGGCGCCTGAGGCGTTCTTCGGTCGCCGTGTGAGGCGTTCTTCGGTCGCCGTGTGAGGCGTTCTGCGGTCGGTGCCCGCGGCATCCTCCGGCCACCGCGCCCGGGTGGCCGTCAGGCGATGCCTGCTCCTCGCGAGGCGATGGCGTCACCCAACTCGAAGTGATGCCCGTTGATGGCGAGCAGGTCCCGCTCGCCGTCGGGAAGAAAACCAGGTGGTGCCGTGGAGCTCGCGTCGCTTCGGCTGATCATGCGCCCCATGCTCACGCGTCGGGCGGGCGTCGCGTCAGGGCTTGACATCGCGTCGACACGCCCGACCAGCCCGGTTCGGTTGTGCACAATTGAGTTGCATGCAATGCTTTGGACATGCCCGCCGTCGACGCCCTCGTGTGCTTCGCGCTCTACGCCGCCAACCGCACGACCACTCAGGCCTACCGCGTCCTGCTCGACCCGTTCGGACTGACCTACCCGCAGTACATCGCCCTGGTGACCCTGTGGGCGGACGGCGAGCAGACGGTGAAGAGCCTCGGCGAGGCCCTGCAACTGGACTCGGGCACCCTGTCGCCGATGCTGTCGCGGATGGAGGCGGCCGGGTACGTCACCCGCACGCGCAGCACCGACGACGAGCGCGTGGTCGGCATCGCCCTGACCGAGCGGGGCACCGCGCTGCGCGAGGAACTCGCCCACGTCCCGCGATGCATCGCCGCCGGCGCCGGGTTCACCGACGCCGAGGCCGCGCGCGACCTCATCGACGCACTGCATCGACTCACGGATGCCATGAAGAGCCTTCGCGATCACCCCGACACGGTGCTCGACGCTGTCGGCGCTCCCCGCCCCCGGGCGTGAACGCGCCCTCCCCCACCACCCCTGGAAAGGACACCCCCATGGAAGCCCTCTACACCGCCGAAGCCGTCTCCACCGGTCACGGACGCACCGGTCATGTGACCGCCGGCAGCCAGATCGACCTCGACGTCGCGCCCCCGAAGGAGCTCGGCGGCTCGGGCCAGGGGACCAACCCCGAGCAGCTGTTCGCCGCGGGATACGCCGCGTGCTTCCACGGAGCGCTGCACGCCGTGGCCCGCGGCCACAAGGTCGCCCTGGAGGACTCCTCGGTCGGCGGGCGCGTCCAGATCGGCTCCAACGGCCAGGGCGGCTACCAGCTCGCCGTGCTGCTCGAGGTCGTCCTGCCCGGCATCGACGCCGCGCTCGCCCAGCAGCTCGCCGACGAGGCCCACCAGGTGTGCCCGTACTCGAACGCGACGCGCGGCAACATCGAGGTCACGGTCACCGTTTCGGAGGACTGACCTCCGCCCCGGCCCCGGGGCGGGGCGCTGAGCCCACGAATCGCGTCCTGTCCCGGTCTTTCCGCACCCCGGCGCCGTCCACCTCCGCTCGACGCCGGCGCGTCCGGGCACGCGTCAGCGGAGCTCGAGCTCCTGCTCGGTCTTGGCGTAGGAGCGGCGGAGCCACTGGCCGAACCCGGGCTGCGACAGGCACGCCGACGCGCTCTCGCAGGTGACGACCGGATCCTGCGACGCGTAGGTCCGGTACACGTTCACCTTCGCGTCGAGCGCCTCGCCGTCGACGTTGGTCGGCCGGTGTTGGGACGGGTAGCCGATGAAATACGTGACGGCCTCCGCCGGCACACCCACGGAGGGAGCCACGGCTCGCACCAACGAACCGACGCAGGAGTGATCCGGGTGGTCGCCCCGGGCGAACGCGCTCTCGTGCGGGATGTTCGTCGTGACGTGATCGGGGACGCCCGCGCCGATCAACTCGGCGAGGGTGTCGGTCAGGCGGCTCGCATCGAGCACCGGTCCCTCATCGATCGGGCGGAGCGCGGGAACGGTCCCGTTGATGAGCTGCGTGAGCCCGGCATCCCCGGTGCTCGCGAACCCCTCCGCGTTGAGGTTGCCGTCGGGCAGCCGCAGAACGGTGATCGACAGGCGGGCGTCGTCGACGGGCACGAAACGCGTGACGCGCGCCCCACTGAGCAGTGTGATCTCGCGCGTGTCCCACGGCGAGGTGCGGCCCCGCATGAGGTCGTAGGCGGCACGGATGCCGGCCTCCCTCTGCTTCGCGTACCCGAGCCCGCGTCCGGCATCACCGGCGGTGACGAACACCGTGCGCAGCGTCGCCCCCGACGCGATCACGCCCGCGAGGTGGGGATTGGCGAAGATGATGTCGTCGTCGGCGTGGGCCCAGACCGCGACGGTCGTGTCACCGGCCGGCTCCTCGAAGGCGGGCGAGACCTGCCGCGGCGATGCGCTCGGAACCGAGGCGATCGGGCTGAGCTGCACCCAGGCCCCCTCCGGTCCCGCCGAACGGCGGACTTCGCGGTACAGCAGGGCGCCGCCCGCGCCCAGCGCGGCGAGACCTCCCACCGCGATCCCCCCGAGCACCATCGTGCGTCGGCTGAGGGCGGGACGACGTCTCGCCAGGCGGTCCGGATCGGCTGGGTCGCCCGTCGAAGGCTCGTCGATGTCACTCACGGCGACTCCGTCCTGTCATGCGCCCCCCGGCGTCGGATTTCGGGTCCTCGCGCCCGCGGGCGCCCCTCGACGTTATCGCGCTCGTTCGAGCGGCCCGGGCGCGCCGCGGGTCGGGCGGTTGGTTCCCCCGGGCGACCGCGGGGGTCGACGTCGCGGTGCACGACGAACGCATCGGCGATCCTCAGCGCGCACCTAAGGACGGTCGTGACACTCGCCCTATGCAGATCTCCTCTCCGCCGCGGTCGCTGTCGCCCGTCGCTCTGCGCGTTCGAGCGGTGCTCAACGAGTGGGACCCCATCGGCGTCCATTTCATCGGTCAGGGGTGGCCGGACGACGAGTACGACGACCTGATCCTGCCCGTCCTGCACGCTCTCGACATCCGCCCGTCCGTCGACGAACTGGCCGCGGAGCTCAAGGCTGTCGTCGAGGTCGACTACGGCCTGCCGACTCCCGACGGATGCCATGACGCGGCGCGTGCGCTGCTCGCTCTCGACTCCTGAGCCCGCGCGGTAACCGACCGATCCGCGGTCGGGCAAGCCCTCCCACCCGGCCGAACGCCCGCTCTAGGGTTCCGAGCATGGTCGATCTCAGCCGCCCGCAGACACCCGATCCCTACCCGCTCCTCCCTGCCGTCGCCGCATTCGACGTCGTCAGCGACGACATCGACGACGGGCGGCCGCTCGATGACGCTCAGGTGGCCGACAAGGGCAACACGTCCCCCCACCTGCGCTGGACGAACGTTCCCGAGGGCACCAAGTCGTTCACGGTGACGTGCTTCGACCCGGATGCACCGACGCCCAGCGGCTTCTGGCACTGGGTTCTGGTCGACCTCCCGGCCGACGTGCGAGAACTGCCGTCGGGTGCCGCGTCGGCGCCCCTCCCCGCGGGCGCCTTCCACCTGCGCAATGACGGCGGCGAGGCGGGCTTCATGGGTGCTGCTCCCCCACAGGGCGACCAGCCGCACCGGTACTTCTTCGTCGTGCACGCCGTCGGCGCGGACAGCCTCGGCATCGCGCCGGATGCCAGCCCCGCCGTCGCCTCCTTCACCCTGGCCTTCACCACCCTCGGCCGCGCCATCCTGCACGGCACCTACCGCCACTGATCGACGATGACGCCGTGAGTCGGGGTCCGGCTCGATCGGGATCCCCTTCGTCCGGCGGCGCCCGGCTTCGTCCGACCGACGAGCGGCTGCGACCACCCTCGCGCACCCGTCGCTCGCCGTTCACGTTTCGGGTGTATGAAGACCGTAACCGGGTGAAACAGCAGGTGACATTGGCCTGTTAGTGTTCGCGAGGTGGGATCGACGCAGGTCGATCGGGGGGAGGCCAGGTCGTGACTATCGACCTTCGAGACAGCGGATCCGCATCGGATTCACAATCGCCGGCACCGGAGCCATCGAAAGCGCCCGTTGCGGCGGAGCGGCCCGCGCCCATGTATCCTCGCGACCCCTGGCGTCGCCTCTATCGTCGCAACCTCGTCGTCACCGACCTCCTGTCGCTGATCTGGGTGGTCTACGGAACGCAGCTGCTGTGGTTCGGCCTGGGGAACGCCCAGCTCGCCGCGCGAAACGACGGCCGGATCAGCGATCTGTCGTACTGGACGTTCTCCGCCATCCTGATCGTGACGTGGATGTGGGCCCTGGCCTTCGTCGAGTCCCGCAGCGACCGGGTGATCGGAACGGGCTCGGCGGAGTACGTCCGCATCGCCGACGCCAGCTTCCGCCTCTTCGGCACCGTCGCCATCATCGCCTTCCTGACGCAGATCGACGTCGCGCGCGGCTACCTCCTCATCAGCCTGCCGCTCGGCATCCTCGTCCTCATCTTCACCCGGTGGATCTGGCGGCGGTGGTTGATCGAGCAGCGCTCCAAGGGGCGGTATTCGGCCAACGTCCTGCTGGTCGGCTCCCTCAGCTCGGTCACTCAACTGGCTCGCGAGTTCGCGCGGACGCCCAGCGCGGGGTATCGCGTCGTCGGGGCGTGCGTGCCGAACGGCAAGATCGCCGACGTCATCCCCGGTACGGAGATCCCGGTGATGGGACATGTGGGAGACGTCACCCGCGCCCTCGAAGTGACCGGGGCCGACACCGTGGCCGTCACCAGCGCCGACGACCTCCCGGCCGACAAGGTGAAGCAGATCTCGTGGAGTCTGGAAGCCGGGCGGCAGCACCTCGTGCTGGCACCGAGCATCATGGACATCGCCGGTCCTCGCCTGCACACCCGTCCCGTCGCGGGCCTTCCCCTCATCCACGTCGAGACACCGAAGTTCTCCCGGGGCCAGAGCTTCCTCAAGCGCACCGTCGACCTCGTCGCCGCATCGGTGGGCATCATCCTGTTGAGCCCGCTCCTGGCCTTCCTCATGCTGGCCGTGCGACTGTCCAGCGAGGGGCCGATCTTCTTCCTGCAGACGCGCGTGGGTTTCCGCGGCCGCGAGTTCCGGATGATCAAGTTCCGCTCGATGGTCGTCAACGCCGAGGAGCTCCTGGCTCAGCTGGCCGCCCAGCAGCGGGACTCCGGCAACGAGGTGCTGTTCAAGATGAAGAACGACCCGCGGGTGACCCCCATCGGTCGCATCATGCGCAAGTACAGCCTCGACGAGCTGCCCCAGCTCTTCAACGTGATCGGCGGTTCGATGTCGCTGGTCGGCCCGCGCCCCCCGCTCCCCTCCGAGGTCGCCGTGTACGCCGACCATGTGCACCGGCGCTTCCTCGCCAAGCCGGGCATCACCGGCCTCTGGCAGGTCAGCGGACGCTCGTCGCTGTCCTGGGAGGAGTCGGTCCGGCTCGACCTGTCGTACGTCGAGAACTGGACCCTCCTCGGGGACTTCGTCATCCTCGGCCGCACCGCCCGCGCCGCGCTGGCCCCGGGCGAAACCGCCGCGTGACCCTCTTTCCTTCCGTCCCTCATCCGCGCGGCGGCGTCGTCGGCGTGCGGCAACATTCACCTGAAAGGCTCCCATCGTGCGTTTGTCTGTAGTTGGTTGCGGCTACCTGGGGGCCGTGCACGCCGCGGCCATGGCATCCATCGGTCACGAGGTCGTCGGTATCGACGTCGATGAGCGCAAGATCGCCGCGCTGAGCAAGGGGGAAGCGCCCTTCTTCGAGCCCGGCCTGCAGGAGATCCTCACGGAGGGCATCGCCTCGGGTCGCCTGTCGTTCACGACCGACATGTCCGCCGCGCAGGGCGCGAAGGTGCACTTCGTCGGTGTCGGCACGCCTCAGCAGGCGGGCGGTTACGCCGCCGACCTCACCTACGTCAATGCCGCCGTCGACGGCCTGCTCCCCTACCTGAGCGAGGGAGACATCGTCGCCGGCAAGTCCACCGTGCCGGTGGGCACGGCGGCCGGTCTCGCGCCGCGCGTCGCCGAGCGCGGGGCCACCCTGGTCTGGAACCCCGAGTTCCTCCGCGAGGGCTGGGCCGTGCAGGACACGGTCGACCCCGACCGCCTCGTCGCCGGTGTGCCCACCGAAGACGGCGCCCCCTCCGCCGAGGGCGAGCGCACGGCGCAGGTGCTGCGCGAGGTCTACCACCCCTCGATCGCCAAGGGCACGCCCTTCATCGTCACCGACTACGCCACCGCCGAACTCGTGAAGGTGTCGGCGAACGCGTTCCTGGCGACCAAGATCAGCTTCATCAACGCCATCGCCGAGATCGCCGAGGTCACCGGTGCCGATGTCACGACCCTGGCGGATGCCATCGGTCACGACGCGCGCATCGGTCGCCGCTTCCTGGGTGCGGGCATCGGCTTCGGCGGCGGGTGCCTGCCCAAGGACATCCGCGCCTTCTCCGCCCGCGCCGAGGAGCTCGGTCGCGGCGAGTCGGTCGCCTTCCTCCGCGAGATCGACGCCATCAATCTGCGTCGCCGCGACCGCGCCGTCGAGCTGACCACCGCCGCGCTCGGAGGCAGCGTCTTCGAGAAGAAGGTCGCCGTGCTCGGCGCCGCCTTCAAGCCGCACAGCGACGACATCCGCGACTCCCCGGCGCTCGACGTCGCGGTGCGGCTGCACGGCCTCGGGGCTCACGTGACGCTGACCGACCCGGCCGCCATCGACAACGCCCGTCGCATCCATCCGCAGCTGACCTACGAGGAAGACCTCGACACGACGCTGCGCGACGCCGACGCCGTGATCGTCGTCACGGAGTGGGACGAGTACCGCCGGGAGCTCTCGCCCGAACACGCCGCGTCGCTCGCACGCGGGCACGTGGTCATCGACGGACGCAACTGCCTCGACCCCGCCGCCTGGCGCGCCGCCGGGTGGACCTACTTCGGCATGGGTCGCCCCTGAGCGCCACCCCGCGCCCGCAGACGCCCCGGCCCCACGGCCGGGGCGTCTCTCATGGGGCAGGGGGCAGCGTCAACGGTCGCGACGGATCTCGCCGCGCGTCGTAGACCGGTTCCATGTCGACGACAGCATCGAAGCCCGACTCCCCCACCGATCTGCACAAGCGGTCGTGGAAGTACGTCCTGCGCAAGACCGTCCGCGAATTCGGCTCGGACCAGTGCACCGACATCGCCGCGAGCCTGGTCTACTACGGGGTGCTGGCGCTCTTCCCCGGACTCATCGCGGTGTTCTCCCTGCTGGGCGTCGTCGGGCAGAGCGACGCCGCCGCCGAGACCGTCCTCGGAATCGCCCGCGACGTCGCCCCGGGCGGCACGGTCGAGCTCCTCGAAGAGCCGGTGCGCGAGATCGCCTCCTCCCCGGCGGCGGGCTTCGCCCTGGTCACCGGACTCGTGCTGGCCATCTGGTCGGCATCCGGATACGTCCGCGCTTTCGGTCGCGGGATGAACCGCATCTACGAGATCGAGGAGGGTCGCCCGTTCTTCAAGCTCCTCCCGGTGCAACTGCTGCTGACGGTCGTGACGGTCGTACTGGTCGCCCTCTCCGCGCTGCTGCTGGTGGTGTCCGGCCCGATCGCCCAGGCGATCGGCGACGGACTCGGCCTGGGTGATGCGGTGGTCACGACATGGAACATCGCCAAGTGGCCGGTGCTCCTGGCCGTCGTGGTGGTGATCCTCGCGATCCTGTACTACGGCTCCCCCAACGCCAAGCAGCCCAAGTTCCGCTGGATCAGTGTCGGCGCGATCGTCGCGATCCTGATCCTGGCGGTGGCGACGGTCGGCTTCGCCGTCTACGTGGCGAACTTCTCCAACTACGACCGCACGTACGGCTCGCTCGCGGGCGTCATCGTGTTCCTGCTGTGGCTGTGGATCGCCAACATCGCGATCCTGTTCGGCGCGGAGTTGGATGCCGAGCTCGAGCGCGGTCGGCAGCTGCAGGCCGGCATCCCCGCCGAACGCGAGCTCCAGTTGCCGCCGCGCGACACCACGAAGATCGAGAAGACGCGCGAGAAGGAGGAGAAGGACGTGGCCGAAGGGCGCCGCATCCGTCAGTCGCACGGGACGGACGCAGACTCGTCGGACACGGCGTGACGCTCTGGTGTGCCGGCCCCGCCCGCCCCGCCGATCGATCGCTCCCTCGGGGTCGGGGTCGGCAGGCGCCCACCCCGGCGCCGGTGGACCTCGCCTGTGGATGAGTCCGGAGGCCCCGCGCATGCGCATGTCAAGATGTGCATGCCGCACCGAGGAGCCCCATGAACATCACCCCGATCCGTCTCCCTTCCGACCCTGCCGACGACGGCGATGACGTCGACGACATCGCGGGCGGCTTCGCCCCGCACTGCCCCGGCTGCCTCCGCACCTGCGACCCCTGGGAAGCCGGTCGCAGTGCGGCGTGGCGGTGTCCGGACTGCGAACTCGTCCTGATCGGGTGACCAGGGGCGGGCTACGCTGACCCCGTGGTGGCCAGCATCCTGATCTCGATCTCCGCCGTCGTCTCGGCGGTGCTCGTCGGTTTCGTCGCGCGCCGCATCCTCGGCACGGCGGTGGGATGGCCCCGCAGCATCGTCGTGGGCCTGCTGGTATTCGTGCTGGGCGTCCCCTCCGCCGCCTGGACCCTGCGGCAGACCGGTCTGGCGCAATCGGGCGACGCGATCGCCGCCGAGGAGGTCTGGCTGTGGGTCGGCCTGGTGGCCCTGTCTCTCGCGTGGGTCTTCGCCCTCGGGGTCGCGGCACTGGTGGCCAGCGAGGCCATCTTCCCCACACGTCCCCTGCCGAACCCGGTCGACCTCGTCCGCGCTGCGCTGCGCCAGCGCAAGCGCACCCGCCGGTATCTCGAGATCCTCGCCATCGCATCGCGTCACGGCGTCGGCTGGCTTTTCCACGGGGGGCGCTCCCGGGTCGAAGACCAACTGAGCACGTCGGAGGAACGGGCGAACGCCATCGTCGCGACGATCAACGACGCCGGCGTCAGCTTCGTCAAACTCGGCCAGGTGCTCTCCACCCGCCGCGACCTCGTCCCCGAGCCCTATCTGAGCGCCCTGGCCTCGTTGCAGACCAAGGCGACCGCCCTGCCCTGGGCGACGGTGCAACAGGTCATCGAAGCCGATCTGGGGTCACCCGTCGGCGACGTGTTCGCCGAGGTGGAACCCACGCCACTCGCCGCGGCATCCGTGGCGCAGGTGCACCGGGCGCGGCTGCTCGACGGCACACGCGTGGTCGTGAAGGTGCAGCGCCCCGCGGCACGCGCCCAGGTCGAGGCGGATGCCGACATCATCGGCCGGCTCGCCCACCGCGCCGAGGCGCGCACCCGCGTCGGCCGCGACCTGCGCCTGGAGGCGGTTGCGCGGGGCTTCACCGCCACCCTCCTCGAGGAGCTGGACTACCGCATCGAGGCACGCAACACCGCCATGATCGGGGCGACGCTCGACCAGATCGATCGCGCGGAGCCGGCTCGCCGGGGAGTGGTCACCGTCCCCCGCGTCTTCGCGGACGCGTCGCACCAGCGAGTGCTGACGATGGAGCTCGTCGACGGCGCCGCGCTGAGCGACTCCGCCGACCGACTGGCCACCATGGATGCCGAGCAGCGCGACCGCCTCGCGCAGGTGCTCATGTCGACGGTGATCGAGCAGATCCTCGTGTTCGGCGTCTTCCACGCCGACCTGCATCCCGGCAACGTGCTGCTGCGCAGCGACGGGACGTTGGGCCTGATCGACTTCGGCGCGGTGGGGATCATCGAGCGCAGCCGCCGTCAACAGCTCACAGCTCTGCTGCTGGCCGCGCTCAGCGAGAACGACGTCGCCGCCGCCGATGCGCTGCTGCTCATCGTCGACGTCCCCGACGATCTCGACATGGACGCCTTCCGTCATGACGTCGGCGTGGTGCTCACGACCGAGCACCTCCGCACCACCGGGCACGGATCGATCTTCACCCGCATGGTCGACGTCATCCGGCAGCACCGCATCGCGCTTCCCGGCGAACTCGCGTCGGCCTTCCGCAGTTTCGCCACGCTCGAGGGATGCCTGCGGGTGCTGGTCGACGATTTCGACATGGCCGGGCGCGCGCTCCCCCTCATGCCGATGCTGCTGCGGCGGACCCTCTCGCTCTCCCGGATGGCGACGGACCTTCAGGCGCAGTCCGTCATCGCGCTGGCACGCCTCGAACAGGTCCCCCGGCGACTCGATGCCCTGCTCACCGGCGCCGAGAAGGGGTCGATCGGCATCACGCTGCGCGGACAGGACGGCTCCGACGTCAGCGGCATGCTGTCCCGCGCGACCGGCGAGATCGCGTCGACGCTCGTGTCGATCGCCGCGGTGGTGATCGCCGTCGTCCTCGTCATCGCCGGCGGCGGCCCCGTTCTGGGCGGATCGATCACCTTGTTCGCGGTTCTGGGTGCGGTGATCGGTCTCTTCGGCTTCCTCGGTCTCCTGCGGATCGTGCGACGGGGGTTCACTCGTCGCACCTGACGGCCCCTCCCCGACCGTCGCTCGCGAGGGGACCGCCGCTCTCGATCGCCTCGTGCAGTCGCCGCTGCAGAACGCGCGCGCCGTCGCGCGTGAGCGCGAGGGACACTCCGATGCCCGTTTCGATGACGATCCACGTCTCGGTGTCGTCGACGCGTCGCAGAGCGCCGATCTCGAGCTCGGTCTCGTCTCCCGGGCCCCTCGCCTCGCCCGGTCGTGCGCGGACGGTCGCGGCGATCCCCGCACTGCGGTGGTCTTCGTCATCGGGGTGCACCGTGTGACCGTGCGCGGTGACGCACCACCCGTGGATGCACCCTCGTTGCTCGTCGCGCCGGGGGGAGAGGGACTCATGCATGCCTGACACCTTTCTCACGGGACGTCGCCGAAGGCGACGACCAGAACATCGGTGGGCACGAACGAAGTGAATCGCGAACCTCCGACATCGCCGTCAGCGCGCGGGAGGAAGGCCCCGCGGAGGCGTCGGGATGAGATCGCTCAGGGGGACGTCCAGCACGTCGGCGAGCGCGACGAGGGTGCGCAGGCGGGGGTTCGCCGCGGTCCCGGGGTTGGATTCGCCCTTCTCCAGCTTGCGGTAGGTAAACGTGGCGAGTCCGGCGGCGTGCGCCACCTGCTCCTGCGACATCCGCTTCGCCGTGCGCGCCCGCAGCATGCGCTCGCCGAGATCGCGGGCGAAGTCGGTCCAGGGCGTGGGCTCGTCGCTCATGCGTCCAGCTTGCAGGTCCGCCCACGCTCACATGAACATGTAAACATGCCTCTCGGGTTCACTGCTCCCCCTCGCACCAGCGATGCCGCCGGGTGAGGATTCACCGTCAGCGGGTGAGTCGACCAGCGATCACTCGCCCCCTCCGCGCGGTCACGGCTCGCGACCCTCCCCCGCCGACCCACCCGGAGCAGTCGTTCGGCGCCCCCCTCGCGCCGCGGTCGACGAGCCGCACCGAACGGTCGGAGGCACCTCGCACCCGCCCGCCCGACCACCGGCGCCCGCCCCCTCCCCCCGGAGGGGGCCCCGCCACCCTCGGAGCGGGCCACGGGGCGCTCGCGCTTCTCGTCGACTCACCCCCGACTCGCCCGCATCCCCCTCGCGCCTCACCCGACCGTGGACGAACGACGTCTTCGCACGACCGGGATCGGTGGGGCCGAGACCGCGGTACAGGGTCCGCCTCCGCTCCGCCGGCGCGGCTTCCCGGGCCGATGCCGCGGGCCGAAGTGCCCGCAAGAGGTCGAGGGGTGACGAGGGGGGTGACGAAGGAGGGGGTGAGAAAGGGATGACAGAGGGGATGAAAGATGCGATTTTCGCCGGATCGGCCTCGTCCTCACCCGCAGGATCATCTCTACGCGGCTGACGCTTCGCCGCGCCGACGAGCCTCTTCGCCCGCCCGAGGAAGAGGACGTCGCCACCACCTGGAGGTTCTGATGCTCATCGACGTGGACACCATTCCCACCGGCGTCCGGGCCACACGACGGATCAGCCGGTTCTGGGCACCCCGCCCTGAATCCCTCTCCCTCCTGCGCGAAGCGCTCACGAGCGACGTCGTGCTGCTGCGCGGTCCGGCGGGCGTGGGGAAGACGTCCCTGCTCCGGCAGTTCGCGGCATCCCTCGACGACGACACCGAGCGCGGAGTGCAATTCATCGACGGCAGCGTCACGCCTCCCGACAGTGCGCCGCAGCTGCTGGCCGCCTTCGCCGACGGGCCGCGCACGCACGTCCTGGTGGTCGACAACCACGTCGAGGGGGTGGGACTGTCGACCGAGCACCTCCTCGAGCTCCTCCGTTGCGACCCGGACCTGCGGATCGTGGTCGCGACGCGGCAGACCACCGGGCTGGAGAGTCCGCTGGTCACGCTCGAGTTCGACGTGCACGTGCTCCCGACCGACCACCTGCTCCTGACGAGGGACGAGCTGGCCGCCGTCCTCGCTCTGAACGGCGTGGTGACGACCGACGTCGGAATCGACGCGCTCGCTGAGCGGACCTACGGCTGGGCGGCGCTCATCCAGCTCGCTGCGGCACGCCTGCGATTGGAGGGTCTTCCGCTGCGCACCCGCGCGGAGGCGATGGCGGTGGCCGACTACGCCAATGCGGCCTTCACCGCCGACCTCGAGCAGCGTCTGAAGATGCCCGTCTCGGATGACGTGCGTCTGCTCGCCGTCGCGCCCCACGTGACGGTCGCGATCGCGGATGCCATGGGCGTGAACACCGTCGAGGGTTCGACGGGCGAATTGGTCGCCCACCTGCAGGCAACGGGGTTCATGTGGCCCAGCTCGACGCGACTGACGCTGGCCGAGCCTGTCCGGGAGCAGTGGTTGCGGGAGGTCACCGCACGTCGCCCCGACGACGTGGGCCGAGCACGCCTGCGTCTGCTCGAGCACCTGGTCACCGGGGGCGAACCCCTGCTCGCGGCCCAGTTGGCGGCGGACGCCGAGCAGTGGGCGGTCCTCGCCGACGTGCTGCGCTCGTCCGGTCCGGAGATCTGGGCGCGAGACGCGGAGGTCTTCGATCGGCTGGTCGCGATCCTCCGCACGCGAGCACCCAAGACGCCCGCGGTGGTCGATGCGCTGCTCTCCCTCGATCCCGAGATGGCGGCCTCGCTGGACACCCCCGCACTCGTCATGGCCGCGCTCGCCCAGCTGCCGGATGCCAAGATCGCCGCAGCGAGCAACATCGACACCTTCGCGCTGCGCGTGAGCCTGCTCCGCGCGGCCGGCCGGTTCGCCCTCGCGACCGAGACCGCCGCGCTGCTCGACGAGGCCGTCCGCCGCTCCCGAGACCTGAGCCCCGAGGTCATGTGCGAGGCGTGGTATCAGGTGGGGATGACGGCGTTCGCGATGGGGACCCTGCGCGAGGCGCGCCTGATGCTGAGTCAGGCCGAACGCATCGCTCCCCCCGCCCGGCGCATGAGCGCGCGGGGCGCCATCGCGGTCATCGACCTCCTGGAGGGCGACGTGCGCGGCGCGCAGCAGGTGGTCGCACCGGACCGGGACGACAACTGGCGCGGCTCTCCCTGGGGCGAGGGCATCCGGCTCGCCGAGGCGTGGCTGCGACTCGAGTCGGGTGATGCGCCCGGCGCTCGCGCGATGCTCGACCGACTCCCTGCGACGGCCGGGGCGCGGGAGCTGTGGCCGTTCGCCGCGGCCGTGCACGCCCTGTCGTTCCTGCTCTCCGGGTCCGCGTCCGACGCCCTCGGGCTCCTGCGCACCTGGATGTCACGGGCGAGAAGCACGCCACCGTCGCACTTCCAGTCCACCCAGATGCTCACCGCGCGCGCGAAGGTGCTGATCGCACTGCGTCAGGCGCGCAAGGCCCTGTCCTTCTTCGAGGGGCCGTTCGCGCTCGCCCCGGCGACGGCCCCGGCCATCGCCCTGGCACAGCTGTACGCCGGACGACCGCACGAAGCCTTCGTCATGAGCGTGAAGTGGGGGGCGCATCAGGAGCCGTCGCCCAGAGCGGCGCTGGAGAGCCTGGTCGTCGGAATCATCGCCGACGTGCGGCTGAACGGCGGCGCGGCCCACCGCACGGCCGCTCAGCGCGCCGAGGCTCTGAGCGCGCGGCACGACCTGTGGAGTCCGTGGAGCGCGATTTCGCCGGAGGACCGCGCCTTGGTGCTGCCGATGCTCTCGCCCGCCGCGCGCGACGAGATCACCCGACGTTGCTCGTTCTTCGCCTCGTCGGTGAGCGTGCCGCATCTGACCAAGCGGGAACAGGTGGTGCTCGCCCACCTGACCCCGACGTCGACGATCGCCGACATCGCGAAGGCGCTCGTCGTCTCCCCCAACACGGTCAAGACGCAGCTGCAGAGCCTCTACCGCAAACTCGAGGTGTCCGATCGCGCCAGTGCGATTCGGGCGGCGCACGCCTGGGGGCTCATCGAGGCCGAGACGGATCTCTGAGGGAGCGTGCGCGCCGTCGGCGCCGCGCGCTCCCGACGACCACCCGCGCGAGCGCCAGGATCACCATGACGACGATGACGCCCGGCGCGGACAGGGGCACACCCGCTCCGCGGAGCACCAGCAGGATGACCACGAGCGCCGCGAGGGGCAGCAGCCACACCGCGATGCGGCGGACGCGCCGAAGTCCGGCTCCCCGTGCCCTGTCGCGGCCGCTCATCGGGTCGAGGCGTCCCGTCGCCCGGCCGCCCGATGATCTGCCGCGACGTGCAGACCGAAGACGCCGAACCAGGAAATCGCGAGCGTCGCGGCCGTGAACTCGAAGTTGCCCCCCAGCACCGTGTCACCTCGGAAGAGGGCGATCATCGCACCGGTGAGGGACGTGGACCCCACCGCGACGAGCGTGACGACGCTCGCCGCGCGCATCCACGGACGGCGCCGCAGCGCGGCGACCTGGCCCATGGCCACGATCGCCAAACCGAAACCCAGGACCGCGAACGAGATGTGCACGAGGTCCTGCGGCAGCGCCCCGGGGGTGAACGGCACGGGACACCCGGGTGAGCACGTGATCACGGAGGCCACGGCGAAGCACATGCCGCACGCCAGCAGCGTCGTCGCGACCGGCCAGCCGACCACGTACCCGTCTCCGTGCGCGACCGCTGCGCGATCGACGAGGACCGCGGCGACAGCAAGCAGAAGGAGTGCGAGATTGAACAGCGGGGCCGTCGGCATCCCGGTCGCTCCCAACTGGCTCACGTAGTGGACGCTCGGCTCGGCGACCCGGCACATCCAGATGAACGCGGCGCTGGCGAAGGCCGAGAAGCTCCCCACCAGGGCCAGCCGCCCCGGACTCACGCGCGCGCGCCGGGATGGTGCGCGAACGGGCCGTTCGAGGGTGTCGGTCATCGGCTCCTCCTGATCGGGCTCGGCAACCCTACCGCTTCCGGCTTCGCGCGCCTGCGCGGGCGGGTGATGCGTCGACCCTCCGGGGTGATTTTGGCCGTATCGGCCCGATACACGCCCGCGGGATCGCCATGCTGGAGTGGCGGGCAGAGCGACCGCGTCGCCGGCGAGCCGGGGGGCCGCCCCGCTTGATGCCGTCGCTCTGCCCGCACCCGCCTCGGTGTCCCGTCGGTCGACACCCAGCGCGCGCATCGCATCGTGGCGGGCGAATCAACGGGTGAGAAATGGGCGCGATCAGCCACCGAGCGCCCACGGGTGTGCGAACCTCGACACCGAGCGGTCGCCGAGCGGTTCTCCCCCAAACGTTCCGACTCACCGATGGTGCCCGTTCATCCCCCGATGCGCGGTCCCGTGGCTCCTGCCCCAGCCGCGGGACCGCGCACCCTCCCTCGGGCGGCCGCCGCACGGCGCCCCCGTCGCGAGAGCACCGGATTCCGGGGAGCGAGACGCCGGATCGGAGGACGGACGCCTCCCCCTGCGCCGGCTCGCCCGGGTACTCGGCATCCCACCGGCGGATTCGAGCGCGGGCGCCGCCGCCGGGTTAGCGTGGTGCGATGCGAAACGTCCCCCTCGGCTCGAGCGGCCTGACCGTTCCCAACGTCGTCGCCGGCATGATGCGCATCGACGACATGTCGGACGCGGACGTGCGTTCGCTCTACGAAGCCGCACGGCACGCGGGGATCGACTTCTTCGATCACGCCGACATCTACGCGCGGTCGTTGCATTCCGCCGAGCGCCGATTCGCTGAGGCGCTGGGGCTCAGCGCCTCCGAACGTGGCGAGATCCGCCTGCAGACCAAGGCGGGCATCGTCCGCGAGGGACCGTACTTCGACTTCTCCTACGAGCACCTCGTGTCGTCGGTGGAGGAATCCCTCCGCGCGCTGCACACGGACTACATCGACGTCCTCCTCCTGCACCGTCCCGACGCCCTGGTCGAACCGGCCGAGGTGGCGCGAGCGTTCGACCACCTCGAGAGCACGGGCAAGGTGCGGGCCTTCGGAGTCTCGAATCACACCCCGCGCCAGATCGATCTGCTGCGAACCGCCGTTCGGCAACCGCTCGTGGCCAACCAGGTGCAGCTGTCGATCGCGCATGCGCCGATCCTGACCCAGGGCCTCGCCGCCAACATGGAGAGCGCGGCCCAGTCCGCCGTGCTCGACGGCGGCGGCCTGGTCGAGTATTGCCGGATCGCCGGCATCACCCTGCAGGCCTGGTCGCCGCTGCAGGGGACGCGCGGCGGCGGCACCTTCCTCGCCAATCCCGAGTACCCCGAGCTCAACGCGGTCATCGATGAGCTGGCGCAGAAATACGACGTTCCGCCTCTCGCGATCGCGGTGGCGTGGATCACCCGGCATCCGGCCGACATGCAGGTCGTCCTGGGGACGACGAACCCGGGGCGCCTCACGGACGCGGCCGTCGGATCCGACCTGCGCCTCACGCGAGCCGAGTGGTACGCGTTGGTGCGGGCGGCCGGCTACCTCGTCCCCTAGGAAAGCGCACCCGGATCAGTCGCCGCGGCGCTTGCGCCGGCCGCGGGTGATCACGATGATGCCCCCGATGACGACCACCGCGGCGGCGATCAGCGGGATGAGGACGAAGCTGAAGCGTCCCGCCTCCGCCTCGGAGTCGGGTTCGCTCTGGGCCGAGTCGTCCGCCGAGGACGCGGACGGGCTCGCCGGAGCGGGGCTCGGCGTCGCGGGCGCCGGTTCCGCCGTCGCCGCCGACACGGAGACCGTCACCTGTCCGAGGACGGACTCGCCGGTCCCGACCGCGATGACGACGTCACCGACTCGCGTCGGGGTGAACTCGACGGTGGCCGTGCCCTCGGAGACGGGCGCTTCGGCCGTGGTGGCACCCGTCTCCACGCCGTCACCCGAGAACGCCCCGGAGTCGGTATCGGCGAGGCCGAAAGTGGCGGTCTGGAGTCCGCCGAGGCCGGATGCCGTGACGGTCGTCGTCTCCCCCAGCACCACGGACGCGGGGGCCGCGGTGAGAGATGGCGTCGCCGCGGTCGCGGGGGACGCCGCGCCGGCGAGCGCCACGAGAAGGACGGCCAGAGCGGGCAGAGACATTTTGATGCGCACGGGGGATCCCTTCGTCGGTGCCGGTAACGCTAGCCAGCGTCGAGGGTCCGCGCGGGACGGTGGACGGCGGGGCTCACGCGCGATATGGCTCGCGTCGCACCCGCACGTTTAAGCTGTCAGCAGCCCGCGGGAGGAGGACCGGATGAAGTTCGTCACGCACGTCTCCGTCGGTCCGCTGCTCTGTGCGATGAGCGCGATCATCTGCGCGATCCCCACACTCCTGCTGCCGGCGGACTCGCCGAACGCCCCGAAGACTGCTCTTCTGGCCGTCGGCGCCGTGGTCTTCGCCGCGGGCGTCATACGCGTGCGGAGGGAAACACTCTCCCGGAGAGAGGCGTCTGCGGAGCGCGACGACGAGAACGGATCCTGATACCGCACGTGCGCGGGTGCGACCTCCGCGTCACGCGCTGATGGACGCCTCGAGTGCATCGGCGATGACGATCGAGATCGGCTCGGTGGGCACGTCCCACGCGGCCGGAATGCTCGCCTGCGCGCGTCGCCCCGCCGACGCCGAGGCGGTCCGGGCGAGGATCATGCCGCGCGAGCGAAGGGGCGCGGAGCCGCCGACTGCGCCGGGGAGGCAGCGGGGACGGGCTCGTCCATCGCGATGTCGAGGCTGAGTCCGCGGGAGGAGTTGGCGTCGTTCGCCATGCGCTTGAGCAGGTTCTGGTCCAGCGTCTCGGGCTGCTCGGAGTCGAACACGAACCGAAGCGGGATCGACGGTTGCAGCCAGATGGTCGAGCGGCCGGCGGGCTCCCCCGGTCGGTGCACCCAGGAGAGGGTGAAGCTCTCACCGCGGCGCAGCTTGGTCGCGACGACGACCTTGACATGCGCCAGGAGACGGTCGTCGATGCTGATCGGTTCGGTCGTCGTGCCGTAGTAAAGCTTCGCCATGATGTGCCCCTCTGCTCGTTGCTTGAGAACGAACTTACTAGGTAGACTAGCGAATAGGCAAGCGAGATATTAGGAACGCCGATGAAGAGAGACATCACGACGCCTCCGTCGTACTGGTACAGCGACAGCGCGGAGGACGATCGCGGCGCCCGCGTGATGGAAGCGCTGCGCTCCTACCGTGCGGCCGAGATGGACATGCGGCGACGCACGCAGACATCCATGTCGATGGGCGAGAACGAACTCCGCGTCCTGCGCCACCTCACCCGTGCGTGCGCAGCAGGGCGGGAGGTGACGCCGATCGATCTGGCTCGGCACCTCGGCGTGTCGACGGCGTCGATCACGGCGCTGCTGGACCGTTTGGAACGCTCCGGACACCTCGAGAGACGACGGCATCCCTCCGACCGTCGCAAGATCCTCGTCTCGTCGACGGGGCACGCCGATGTCGAGATGCGCGACACGCTTGCTTCGATGCACGCGCGGATGATGCAGGCGACCCGGGGAATGAGCGATTCCGAGGCCGAGGCCGTCACGTCGTTCCTGCACCGCATGCAGTGCGCCGTCGCCGACGTCTGCCACTCGGCCGGGACGGACTGCTGCGCGATCGCCACGCGACCGGCATCGCCCACCACGACAACGCGCCTGCTGCCCACGGGGGCCGCCGCTCCGGAGGTCGCCGCGTGAGCGCGTCGGTTCAGGCGGTCGTCAGGATGCACGTGGACGAGAAGGCGGACGTCGTGCTGTCGATCGCCCCGGCCGCCGGGTGGGTCGTCGAGGAGGACCTGCAGATCGTCGTCGACGGCGAAGTCATCTCCGCCGTCGAGCAGATGGACGCGCACGGAACGCGACTGCACCGTGCGACCCTCCCCGCCGGCACGGCGGAGGTCGTCTATCGCGCCCAGGTCGCACCGCCGACCGCGCCGGCCCCGTCCGACGACGTGGACCCGGTGCGGTATCTGCGTCCGAGTCGGTACGCCCCCTCCGACGACCTCGGCGATGCCGCAGACGCTTTCGCCGGGCTCAGCCCGCGCGAGGCCGTGGAGCGCATCCCCGCCTGGGTGTTCGAACATCTGTCGTACGTCCCGGGCTCCAGCGGGCCGACCGACACCGCGGTCGACACGCTCCGGGCGGGTGAGGGCGTCTGCCGCGACTACGCGCACCTGACGGTCGCGCTCCTGCGTGCGAGCGGGGTGCCGGCGCGCCTCGTCTCCGCGTTCGCCCCGGGGCTGGAGCCGATGGATTTCCACGCGGTCGTCGAGGCCTTCGTCGACGGACGGTGGGAGGTCGTGGATGCCACCCGCCTGGCGCCCCGCGACCACCTCGTCCGCGTCGCCACCGGCCGGGACGCCGCCGACACGGCCTTCCTCACGACGCTCTCGGGGGCGATGACCCTCGAGTCCGTCGAGGTGATGGCGGTGGCCGACGGCGAGATCATCGCCGACGACCACTCCCGAGCCGTGCTCATGCGCTGACCCCCACAGGGCGGACAAGCACGCGATCGGCCGGTGGGCGAGAGGGGTTCGCCCGTCCCGATGGGGACTCCGCTGCCCCTCGAGCGGCGGACTTCCCGCGAGATCCGGAGGTCGCGGCGGGGGCCGCCGTCACCCCGTCGGGTTCCCCGCACGGTCATTCGGCGACGCGGACGACCTCGGCGATCACCCGGGGATCGGCAAGCACGCGGAAGTGGCCGCCGCCGGCCAAGCGGACGTTCCGGGCCCCGGCGAGCTCGCTTCCCTCCGGGATGTGCGGGTCGAACGCCCCGTACACCGACACGATGCGCGCGTTGGCGTCCGCAGACGCGGCCAGCGCGCGCATCGTGGCATCCCCCGACGCGAAGGCACGCAGCGAGGGCGTCGGCATGAGACGGCTGTAACGAGAGCCGCCGAACGGCGTCGCGACGGCGACCAGCGCCCGCACGCGTGCGCCCGCCGGGTGGAACGCCATGACGTGCTTGCCGATCAGCCCGCCCTTGCTGTGCGCGACGAGCACGACGTCGGACAGACCGCGAGAGACCAGGAAGGCCGCGACGCGCGAAGCCTGCTCGGCGATCGGCCGGCGATTGTCACCGAGCTCGTCGACGACGTGCACCGGGTGACCACGCTCGTGCAGCGCGCGCGCAAGCGGTTCGAGGAACCGCCAGGTCTCGTAGATGCCGGGAAGCAGCACCACGGGCGTGCCATCCCCCGTCTCGAGCCCGTCGGCGCCCTCGCGGCTCGTGAGGGCACGCCACTGCCCGCGCAGCGCGTAAGCGTAGTCCCGCGCCCACCACCCCAGGTCGCGCAGGCCCGCACCGATCCTCGTCTTCACCGTCGTTCCGGCATCCGTCGACATGTCCTCATCCTCATCGCGCCCGCGGCACGGGTCAGCCGGGTTGCGAAGGCGCCGCCGCATACCGACGCTCGGGACGCAACCCCGAAAAGGGGCGCAGGGGGCCGCTCTATGGTGTGGCGCATGGACATCTCCGACATCCGCTGGAACGAACCCGCCCGCCAGAAGATCCTGGACGACGCCGACAACGTGCTGCGGGAGGCGGTCGTCGCGATCGCCCGCGACAGCGACGGCATCTCGTCCGACGAGGCCTTCGCGCAGATCAACGCCCGCATCAAGGACCGCTTCATCGACTACGAACCGGGTCCGGACATCCGCACCTACGCCGACGCGATCGCCGCCGGCGAGATCCCGACCGACGACGCCGCATGACCGCCTCGCTCCCGGGTGCGCCGTGCGTACCCGGGAGCGCTGTCAGCGCAGCCTGCGGATTGCCTGAGATCCGGATGCCGACGCGCATGCCCGGCGTACTCTTCCTGTAACCCGCCTCGGCATCGTCGAAGCGGGCGGCGCCCCTCTGGCGTCCTCGATGACCCTCGCCCGTCGAGCCTTTCCCCCAGCTGGCTCCGGACGGGGGTCGTCGACCTTCTCCCCTCAGCGATCCTCGCCGTACCCGCGGATGCTGCGCAGGTCGTCCTTCAGGTCTTCGCTGGGCAGGTCGTCGTCCACGACGGCGGCGTCCGCGGCACGCTGCTGCTGGGCACCGTCCTTCTTCTCCTCCACACCGGCGTCGGTCGCGCCGTCCATGACGGGGGCGTCCTGGGTCTCTTCGCGATCAGTCATCGTCGTCCTCCTCGGCTCCATGTGAGAACGAAATCCTCCCGCAGCCCGCCGACGAGAAGGTGGGGCTTGCGCGCCGGCTCGAGGTGGTCCGTCGCGCGGACGCCTGGCGTGATCGCCGGCGCGACGCCGGTGGCAGCAGAGCGCGGCGCCTCCGTCCGGACGAGGATCGTCGGTGACGACGGATGCGCGGGCCCCGCGACTCAGTGGTGCACGGGATGCCGGCGCTCGAGCGCCGAACCCTCCACATCGACGTTGGGGATGATGCGGTCGAGCCAACGGGGCAGCCACCAGGCCGAGCCGCCCAGCACGTGCATGACGGCGGGCATCAGCAGCATGCGCACGACGAAGGCGTCGAAGAGCACGCCGAGGGCGAGCCCCAGGCCGAACGACTTGATGATGACGGCTTCCGAGGTGATGAAGCCCGAGAAGACGGCGATCATGATGATCGCCGCGGCGGTCACGACCGTTCGTCCGGCGCGGAATCCCTGCGCGACCGCCAGCCGCGGCGTCGCCCCGTGCGCCCATGCCTCGCGCATCCCCGTGGTGAGGAAGAGCTGGTAGTCCATGGCGAGACCGAAGAGGATGCCGACGAGGATCACCGGCAGGAAGCTCAGGATCGGGCCGGGATTGTGCACCCCGAACACGTCGCCCAGCCATCCCCACTGGAACACGGCGGTGACGGCGCCGTACGTCGCGAAGAGCGACAGAACGAAGCCGGCGGTCGCGATGAGCGGCACCAGCAGCGACCGGAAGACGGCCACCATGATCAGGAACGACAGCCCCACCACGACGACGAGGTAGATCGGCAACACATCGGCGAGACCTTCGGAGATGTCGATGTTGATCGCGGCGGCACCCGCGACCCCGAGTTCGATGTCGCCATCGATGGGAGCAAGCGCACGCAGGTCCCGCACGAGGGTATCGGTCGACACCGCGTTCGGCCCCTCGCGGGGGATCACCTGGAAGGCCGCGAGAGTGCGGTCGTCGGAGACGGCGACGGGCGCGACAGCGGCGACGTCGTCCTGTGCGAAGAGCTCGCGGGCGATGACGAGCTGAAGACCCTGGACGTCTTCTTCCGCCGTGTCGGCGGGAAGGGCGGCCGTGACCAGGAGCGGCGCGTTGGCGCCGGGGCCGAACGCTTCCTCCGACCAGGTGAAGGCCTGGTAGCCGGTGGAGTCCTCAGCTTCGGAGCCGCCGTCGGGCAGCCCGAGGCGCATCGAGAGGGCGGGGATGGCGACCACCAGAAGGACGACGGTGGCGACGAGCATCGTGACGACGGCGCGCAACGTGGACATGGGCTTCACGGTCGGGACCGTGGCGACCGCTCCGGTGCGGGCCGCGCGGCGGGGGTGCTCCTCGGCATCCATCGGCTCGACCCCCTGTCGCGCGGCACGGCGCGGATGCGCCGATCCGTGCGCGGCGGCGACGCGCGCCCGGGCGCGCTTGCTCAGGATGCGCATTCCTGCCAGGCCGAGAAGCGCCGGGATGAGCGACACCGCGATGAGCACCGCGACCAGGACGCTCACGGCGCCGGCGGTGCCCATGAGCCCGAGGAACGGGACGCCGGTGATGTTCAACGCGAGCAGGGCGACGATGACCGTGAGACCGGCGAACACCACCGCGGTGCCCGCCGTGCCGTTGGCCAGGCCGATGGACTCCTCCACCTCGGCTCCCTGCAGGAGCTGTCGCCGGTGGCGGTAGAGGATGAACAGCGCGTAGTCGATTCCGACGGCGAGGCCCAGCATCACTCCCAGGAAGGGAGTGACGGATGCCATCTGGATCACGCCCGAGAAGGACAACGTCGCCATCGCCCCGATCGCGACGCCGACGATGGCGGTGAGGATCGGGAACGCCGCGGCCAAGAGCGAACCCAGCACCACGACGAGCACGATACCGGCCACGGCGACGCCCACGACCTCGCCGACGCCGAAGATCTCGGGGATGCCCTGCGAGATCTCGGTGTTGAATGCGACCTGGGCACCGTCGACGGGCTCGGCGGTGAAGTGCTCGACGACGGCCTCCTTCGACGCCTCCGACAGCTCGAGGCGCGGCAGGTCGAACGAGACGTTCACGATCGCGGTCGACCCGTCGTCGGACACCAGGCGGATGGCATCCGCGAACGACAGCAGTTCGGCGCCCTCGTCGAGCTGCGCCTCCTGGTCGGCGATCTGGGCGAGCCCGTCGGTCAGCTGGGTCTGCTGCTGCTCGAGCGCCGTGCGCTGCTGGTCCAGCTGCGCCTGCTGCGCGTCGAGAGCCTCGAGCTGCGCCTGCTTCTGGGCATCGGGCAGCGGTGCCGCGTCCAGCTGCGCGCGACCGGCGTCGAGTTGCTGTTGAGCCTGATCGAGCTGTGCGGCGCCGGCGTCGATCTGCTCTTGGCCCGATTCCGCCTGGTCGCGCGCATCGTTGAGCTGCTGGCGACCGTCGACGACCTGCTGCCGTTGGTCGTCGAGCTGCTGCTGCGTGGCGAAGGGGTCTGTCACGCGGGCGACGTCGGGCAGGTCTTCCGCCGAAGACACGAGGGCGCTGATCTCGGCTTGCTGATCGGCGGTCAGAGCCGAACCGTCGTCGGTGCGGTACACGACGGCACCGGACGCGCCGCTGAAATCGGGCAGTTCGTCCTGTAGTTCGGCGATCACGTCTCCGGATGCCGTTCCCGGGATGTCGAAGCTCGAGCTCAGGCCCTTGAACCCCAGGGCGAAGCCGCCCGCGACGACCCCGAGGATCACCGCCCACGCGATGATCACGGTCCACGCGCGCCGAGCGGCGAAGGTTCCGAGACGGTGCAGCAGTTCGGCCATGCGGGGTGTGTCCTCTCGTGCGGTGCGCGCGAGGGAGCACCGTCGGCTCCGACCAGTCCGAGCAAAGATAACACGCACCGTCTCGTCTCGGTCCTCGCCGCCGTCGCGCAGAATGTGAGACATGACACTTCCGCGCAGTGGTCCCGTCCGCAGCGAGGCGGCACGTCTGGCGATCCTCGACGCCGCCGTCTCGCTCTTCGCCGAGCGCGGTTACGACCACTTGACGATGGAGGGGATCGCGCGCCGCGCAGGTGTGGGAAAACAGACCATCTACCGGTGGTGGCCGAGCAAGGGCGACGTGATCGCCGAGGCCATCCTCGAGGGCCGCCTGCTCGGTGGGCACCGGGAGATCCCCGACAGCGGTGACGCTCGGACGGACCTCGCCCGGTGGCTCACCGACCTGTTCACCCTGCGCGGCAGCCCCCAGGGCGAGGGCCTGCTGCGCTCCCTCGTCGCGGCGGCGGCCGGGAGCGCGGAGACCGGACGGCGTCTGCGCGCCGAGATCCTCGCCGCCCCCCTCATGGACCGCCTCTCCCAGGCGATGGGCGGGGCGAGCGGCGCGCGGCTCGACGCCGCCGCTGACGCGTTGCTGGGCGCCGTCATCCTCCGAGCGCTGAGCCGCGAGGACTTCGACGGCGACGACATGCTGCTTCTCGTCGACGCGATCGTGGGGACGGCACCCGGCGCGGCTGAACGGTCCACGGGCGTGGGATAGCGTCGGAGGCATCCACGTTCCCCGACACGATGAGCACCCGATGAACCGACCCAAGCTGCAAGACGTCGCCGCGCGCGCGGGCGTCTCGGTGACGACGGTCTCGCGCGTGCTCAACAATCGGGGGTATCTCAGCGACGACATCAAACGCCGCGTGGACGACGCCGTCTCCGAGCTCGGCTATCGCCCGAACGAGATCGCCCGCTCGCTCATCGGTCAGCGCTCGACGCTCGTGGGCCTCATCGTGCCCACGGTCGCCGACCCGTTCTTCGGCGAACTCGCCTCGCACGTGGAGGGGGCTCTCGCCGCCCGGGGCTACAAGATGCTGCTCTGCGACTGCCACGACACCCCCGAGCGCGAGGAGAAGTACCTCGACCTCCTCCAGGGGAACCGGGTGGACGGCATCATCAGCTCCACGCACAATCGCGATGTCGCCGGTTACGGACGCGCCGACCTCCCCATCGTGGCGATCGACCGCCGGCTGGGCGAAGGCATCCCCACCGTGAACAGCGACAACCGCACCGGCGGCGTCCTGGCCACCGAGCACCTCATCTCCCGCGGCTCGCGCGCGCCCGTGCACCTGACCGCCACCGATCATCCCGGTAATCAGCGCGCGGCGGCCTACCGTGAACGCATGGCCGCGCACGGTCTCGAGCCGCGCGTCATGGCCTACGGCTACAACACCTCGCTCGACGAGCGGCGCGCCGCGATCGAGACGTGGCTGACGGTCAACCCGTGCGACGGCGTCTTCGCCAGCGACGACCTCACCGCCCTGATGGCGCTGGAGTGGGCCCGCAAGACCGGGCGTCGCGTGCCGGACGACCTGCGCGTCGTCGGATACGACGGGTCCGCCGGCCTGCAACTGGCCGTGCCCGGACTCACCACCGTCCGACAGCCCATCGAGCGGATGGCGGCGCGGGCGGTCGACCTCCTGATCGAGAGGATGACGGATGCCGCGGCGGGCGCGACCGCTGAGGCTCCCCTCCCGGTGGCGTTGCGCCACGGCTGGACGTCCTGACACCCCTCCGGCACGTTTCACGACCGGCACGCGAGCGGGCGGGGATCCGGGCAGCCGAGGCGAGGATCGTCGAGTGCGCCGGCGCGCTCCCGACGTCCGGACACGTGCCCGCGCATCAAGACGGCCGCACCGAGTGGGGGAAGACCCGGTGCGGCCGCCGGCCGACGACGCATGCGCTTCGTCGCGCGGCGTCGGGAGGGAACGCGACCGCACCGGGTGGGGGTTGCGGTGCGGTCGCGCGTTCAGGGGGTGTTCGGGTCGTCGACCTCCATTGGCGTCACCGACAGATCCCGGATGCCGATCCTCTGGCCGACGGCCTCGACGGTGACGCCGGCGCGGGCGTCGGCGTAGGCGGCCGAGGTGAGAGATGCGCGGCCGTCACCGGTGAACACCTCGACGGAGGACACGTCGACGAGGATGTCGAGGGCGAGTGAGCCGTCGGCCTCCACGGGGGCGGTGCGGATCTCGCGGTACGTCTCGGGCATGGCATCCGCCACCGCGTCCCGTCGGCGATCGATGAACACCACTCCCGCACCGGCGTCGTACCCGACGGTCACCTCGGCGTCGCCGGAACCGAATCGCAGGCGCACCTCGCCCGCGTCGGGTGCATCGATGCGCGCGCGCAGGCGGAACGCGCGCGTCGAAGGCTGGACGGGAAGGTCGACGATGTCGCCCGGCACGACGGTGAAGCTCGACGCCGTCGCGCTCTCGCCCTCCCGCGCCTCGAGGGCCGCGACCGGCTGCGACAGGAGCGACAGCCGCCCGTCGATCTCTCGGAGGACGATCTCGCGCGTGGTCGAGAGCGATCCCCCCTGCCAGCGCCCCCCGGGGAGGTCACGGGCGTAGGCCCAGTTGTTGATCCAGCCGAGCGCGAACCGGCGCTCCAGCCGACCCTGGTCACCGTCGCGCGGGTCGTTCCAGGTCACGGCCGCGTAGAAGTCGGCACCGCCGTCGAGCCACTGCGGTTCGTCGGTGTCGGCGGTGAAGCGCTCACCGTCCCAGGCGCCTGTCCAGTACGCGAAGCCCGTCGTGCCGCCCGTCGACGACGCGTGGGCGCTCACGCCGAGCACCCACGTGCGCCGGCCCGAGGTGGGGTCCACCATCTCGAACAGATCGGGGCACTCGAGCAGCCCGTAGTCCGTACGGACGAAGTCGGAGACGTAGGTCCACTCGCGGAGGTTCTTCGAGGTGTAGAACCCCAGGCGCTGCCCCTCGGCGAGCACCATCACCCACTGCTGGCGCGCGTCATCCCAGACGATCTTGGGGTCGCGCCAGTCGGTCGCACCGGGATTGTCCATCACGGGGTTCCCTTCGTAGTTCCGGAAGCTGAAGCCGCCGTCGGTCGAGACGAACAGCGACTGACGCTGCACGCCGTCGTCCTGCTGGGTCGCGAGGGCCACGATCGCCCCCGCCCCGAACCCCGCCGTGTTGCGCTCGTCGACGACGGCGCTCCCGGTGAGGATGTCGCCGAGCCCGTTGCGGTACTTCTCGATGGCGACACCGCGGTTCTTCCACGTGACCATGTCGGTCGAGGTGGCCAGGTGCCACGCGGTGCCGTTCCCCTCGGGGTAGTCCGCGTTGTAGAGGTAGTACAGCCGCCACTCGCCGTCGACGAAGACGGGGCGCTGGGGGTCGTTGATCCAGTGCTCCTCGGGAGTGAGGTGGAAGGCCGGACGGAACCGTTCCCAACCTGCGGGGATGGCGAAGGGATCGGTCGTCGCGGTGGGTGACGGCGTCGGCGACGGCGTCGGCGACGGCGTCCCCGTCGAATCCGGGGAACCCACGGGTGGGCGCGGCCACAGCAGCACGACCAGGAGTACGGTGACCAGAAGCGCGACCAAAGGGAGCGGGAGGATGCCGTAGGGGCCCCTGAAGCCACCCTCGCGACGGGGAGCGGGCAGCGTCATGGGCGGCTTCGGTGACGGCGGCGGTACAGGAGAGACATTGCCGACCCGACCGCACCCAGGGCGCCCGCGAACAGAAGCGGAAGCCAGGAAGCATCCACTCCCGTCGCGGCCAGGCGGGCGGGCGCCGCCGCAGCGGGCGACTCCTGCACCGTCGGTCCGGGCGCCGCGACGGGCGAGCCCTCCGAGCGCCCGGGCCGGACGACCGCCGGCGGGGTCGGGTCCCCCGCCGGCGGTGTCGGTGTCACCACCGGCGGTGTGGGGGTCACCACCGGCGGTGTCGGGGTCACCACCGGCGGTGTCGGGGTCACCACCGGCGGTGTCGGGGTCACCACCGGCGGTGTCGGGGTCACCACCGGCGGTGTCGGGGTCACCACCGGCGGTGTCGGGGTCACCACCGGCGGAGTCGGGGTCACCACCGGCGGAGTCCGGGGTGGGGTCCGGCTCCACGCGCGTCCCCACGAACTCCACCCGGCTCGTCGCCACCTCGTGCGGCTTGTCGACGAACGATGCGACCGAGACCTCCACGATCTCGTCACCCACCGGCACGACCGTCACGCTCAACGTCGTGCGCGAGCACACGATCTCGACCCGGTCGGCCGGCAGCTCGACGGGGTCGACGAGGTACCCCGTCTGGGGATCCACATCCGCGGTCGCTCGAACGCGCACGCCCGCCTGGCAGTCGAACCGCTGGCCCGCACCGAGCCGGTCGACGATCCGCAAGGTGTCCCACGGCCCCCGGGGCGACTCCAGCACCCACCTCGCTCGCGCTTCGGTGTCGTTCGTCCACGTACCGTAGCTGTTGCCCCGGGTGCGGTCCGGCGGGCCGAAGAACGGACCGGGCCGCTGCCCGGGAGTGAGCGTCGGCTCCGCGTACGTCGTCGATGTCGTCGCCGTCGCGTCACCCTCGCGGGAGTCGACGGTCAGAGCGAGGGCGGGAGTCGCAAGCACGGTCGCCCCGATCACGCCTCCGGCGGCAAGGACGACGAGACGGGAGCCGACGCGGGTCACTGCTCGCTCACCTCGCGAGCGTTGCGCCGACGACGCGAGACGACGAGAGCCCCAGCTCCCAGGCCCACGGCCGCGACGGCCAGAGCGCCACCGACGAAAAGCGCCGTCGAGTCCACACCCGTGATGGCCAGGGGCGAACCGGGGCGGGCGGTGCCGGTACCGGCGGGTCCTGTCACCGAGGCCGGGACGGGGTCGGCGGAGACGCCGGGCTTGGACGCGGGGACGGAGGGCGAAGCCGAGGGCGACGTCGTGGGCTGAACCGGTCCGGGCACCGAGGTGATGCCGCCGGCAGCGAGCAGCAGGGTGGAATCGAGCTGACCGTCGACCGTGTCGGCGACGGCGGCGACGATCTCCACCGGCTTGCCCGGGGTGACCGTGGCCGTGCAGGTCAAGGCGACCGAGTAGCCGTTCATCTCCGTGTCGCGCGTGCCGGGGTTGCCCTCTTTCGTGAGGTTGGAGACGAACAGCTCCGGGTGGGTCTCGGCGTTGATGCTCTTCAGGCCCACCGGCACGTCGCCCAGCGTGGAGCACAGTCGACCGCCGACATAGACACCGAAGGCGTCGCTGTAGTTGCGCTCGGACCATCCCGCGTACTCTTCGCTGCCAATGTGATAAACGATTGTCAGGCTCTCGCCCTCGGGAACGACCTGCAACCGCAACTCAGCCGCATCGTACGTCGTCGACGCGAACGACGACTCGAGCAGCGCCGAGCCGGCCCCGCCGAGGTCACCCGTGGTGGTGAGCTTGGCGTTGGGGCCCGTGAGGGCCGACGCGGTGAAGTCGACGTCGGAGGCGGCGGCGGGATCGGCGGCGCGCAGCGACCCGGTGGTCAGCGCCACTCCCGACACTGCGCCGGAGGGAAGACCCAGGTCGAGGCCCGAGAACGTTCCCGCCTGCACGGCGCGACCGGTCGACAGGCTGGCCGACGACAAGGAGACATGGCCGCCGATCAGGGATTTCGCGGCCGTTGCGGCATCCTGACCCTCGAAGGTGGACAAGGTGGTCGCGGCGTGCGCCGGCGCGGCGGCGAGCAGCAGGATGGCGGCCGACGACACGGCTGCGGCTGCTGACACCGCGAGGGGGACGCGCCGCGCAGGTGTCCTGCGGGCGAGGGGGACGTGCTGGGTCATGACACTCCTGAGGATTGCGGTGGGCGCGACGAAGGGGGTCTTTCGGACCGGTTCACGTCGTCGCGAAGAGGGTGGCTGGTGCGGGCTCAGACGACCGCGTGAGGAGGGATGCCACGGAGCACGCCGCTCGGCTGCTCGCTGCCGAGAGTGCCAGACATTCTCGGCAAACTCAAATTCTGCCAATCGTTTGACACACTCTGCCCCGCGCCATACGCTGACCGCGAGGAGCAGGAGCCACGTCTCGCGACAGAAAGCAGATCCGACGTGACCATCACGCACAACCGAGTAGGACGCACCCGCGTCCGGCTCGCGGCGATCGCCGCAGTGATCGCCACCACCGCCGTCTTGGCGGCGGGAGTACCCGCGCAGGCGCAAGCCGCGCCCGCGGCCGCGGCCGCGGCCGTTCCGGGCTACCCGGCCCCGACCGAGCACACCCAGAAGGCCTACGACCCCGAGGACGACTTCACCGCGAAGTGGACTCGCGCCGATGCGCGGCAGATCAAGGCCATGAGCAACCCCAACGCCCCGTCGCGTGCGAACTCCATGCCCGAGGAGTACACCATGCCGACGGTGCCGCAGGACTTCCCCGACATGAGCAACGAGCAGGTGTGGGTCTGGGACAGCTGGACCCTCACCGACGGGAGCTCGGCGCAGCCCAGCTTCAAGGGCTGGGAGGTCGTCTTCTCGCTCGTCGCCGACCGCAAGCTCGGCTTCGACGACCGTCACACGTACGCCAAGCTCGGCTACTTCTACCGTAAGGCCGATGTGGCGGAGCGCCCGAAGAACGGCGGCTGGACCTACGGCGGCCTGGTCTTCCCGGACGGGGCATCCGGCGCGATCTTCGAGGACCAGTCCTTCAGCCACCAGACGGAGTGGTCGGGCTCGACCCGCATCTTCGACGGCAACAAGCTGCGCATCTTCTACACGGCGGTGGCGTTCTACCGCAACGAGGACGGCTCCAACCGCAAGCCGTACGACCCGCGCCTGGTGCAGAGCGAGGGGCGCATCTTCGCCGATGACAAGGGCGTGTGGTTGACCGGCTTCCGCGACCAGCACGACATGCTCAAGGCCGACGGCGAGTACTACCAGACCGGCGCGCAGAACGAGTTCTTCAACTTCCGCGACCCGTTCACCTTCGAGGACCCCGCCCACCCCGGCAAGACCTACATGGTCTTCGAGGGCAACTCGGCCTTCCCCCGCGGCGAGCGCTCGTGCACCGAGGAAGACATGGGCTATGCACCGGGCGATCCGTACGCCGAGACCGCCGACCAGGCGATGGACATGGGCGCGCACTTCCAGCTCGCCAACGTCGGACTCGCGGTGGCCGAGAACGCCGCCCTCACCAAGTGGCGCTTCCTGCCGCCCATCCTGTCGGCCAACTGCGTGAACGATCAGACCGAGCGTCCGCAGATCTACATCAAGGACGGCAAGTACTACCTGTTCACCATCACCCACCGCAGCACGTACGCGGCCGGTATCGACGGCCCCGAGGGGGTCTACGGTTTCGTGGGCGACGGCATCCGCAGCGACTTCCAGCCGGTCAACCGCGGGTCGGGCCTTGCGCTCGGCAGCCCCTCGAACCTGAACTTCGCGGTGGGCACGCCCTTCGCACCGGACTACAACCAGCACCCGGGACAGTTCCAGGCCTACTCGCACTACGTCATGCCCGGCGGCCTGGTGCAGTCGTTCATCGACACCATCGGCACCAGCGACAACTTCGTCCGCGGCGGAACCCTCGCACCGACCGTGCGCGTCGACATCAACGGCAACGCCGTCACGGTCGACCGCTCGTACGGCAAGAACGGGCTCGGCGCATGGGCGGACATCCCCTCGGGCTACGCGCACGAGATCGCCCCGACGCCGGACCCCCGGCCGATCGGCTGACACCCTTCCCTCGAACGGGGCCCCGCTGCGGCGGGGCCCCGTTCCCCCTTTCCGCGGTTCGCGCGCGGCCGGCTGCGGGCATCTCACCCGCCCCCTCGCCCGTCGTCACCCCCTGGCGGACCACCGCGTAATCTGGGTCTCACCACCCCCCGGGGGCGGGGTGCCGAGGAGTTCCGGTGCTGATGAATGCCACGACGATGGCCGACGCGATCCTGCATGCCCTCGGAGGGCCCGACAACGTCGCGTCCTCGACGCACTGCGCGACGCGTCTGCGGGTGAACCCGCGGGATGCGGCACGGGTGGATGCCGCCGCACTCGACGCCGTCCCCGGCGTCCTGGCGACGCAGGTGGTGGGTGAACAGGTGCAGGTCGTGGTGGGCCCGGGCCGGGTGGACGAGCTCGCCGCGGCATTCGCGCGGGTGCTCTCACCCGAGCCGACGGTCCCCACGCGCCGCCTTCCGACTCGCGTGATCAGCGTGATCGTCGATGTCTTCACCCCGCTGCTGCCCGCGCTCGTGGCCGGGGGCCTGCTCACCGCCATCCACAACGTGCTCGCCGGCCCTGGCGCGTTCGGTGATCTGGCCGCAGTGGAAGCCGTACCGGAGTTGCGAGGTCCGGTGGCCCTGGTGGGCATGCTGGGCGCGGCGGTCTTCGCCCTCCTGCCCGTGCTGCTCGGCTTCGCGGCCGCCGGACGCTTCGGCGGGAGCCCCTATCTCGGTGCGGCGATGGGCGCCGCCCTCGTCGCCGCCCCCGGACTCGCCGCCGTCTCGGCGCTGCCGGCCATCCACCTGACCCCCAGCACGGGGTGGGTGCTCGACGGGATCGACGTGCTCGCCATCGATTACCAGGGCACGGTGCTCCCGATCATCGTGATCTGCTTCGTCCTCGCCCGCCTGGAGCGCTTCTTCGGTCGGCGGCTACGGGGTTCGGCTCGAGTGCTGCTCGTGCCGCTCCTGACGTTGCTGACCACGGGGCTGCTGGCCTTCCTCATCCTGGGCCCGACGCTGCGCTTCCTCGGCGACACCGCCGCCGAGGGCATGGAGTGGCTGTACACGAGCGCCGGAGTGGTCGGCGGCACCGTGGTGGGCGCGGTGTACTCACCGCTCGTGGTGACCGGTCTGCATCAGGGATTGATCGCGATCGAACTGGGCCTGCTGTCGACCGGCGGATCGTTCATCTTCCCCATCGCCGCGGCCGCCAACGTCGCCCAGGCAGCGGCCACGCTCGCGATCTGGGTCTCCGCACGGCGCGGGTCGCGACTGCGCGCACTCGCGGCGACGGCGACCGTTCCGGCGGCGCTCGGCATCGCGGAACCGGCGATATTCGGCGTCACTCTGCGGCTGCGCGCACCGTTCGCGATCGCCGTCGGCGCGACGGCCGTCGCCGCGACCCTCCTGGCGGCGATGCACGTGCAGGCCGTCACCCTCGGGGCGGCCGGAGTCTTCGGCTTCGTCTCGATCGCCCCGGGCCGGGTCGGACCGTTCCTGGCGTGCCTCGGGGTGTCGATCGTGCTGTCGTTCACCGGGACGCTCCTGTGGGCACGCTGGCGGCAGCGGGGCGGGCGTCCGCTCGAGAGCGACGGGGCCACCGAGCCGAGCGACGAGACGACGGTCCGCTCCCCGGCGGCGGGGACGCGGCTCGACGTGTCCGCCCTGGCCGACCCGGTGTTCGCCGCCAGGGCCCTGGGCCCGACGTCCGCGGTCGCGCCGTCCTCGGGTCTCGTCTCCTCCCCCGCAGCGGGAACGATCAGCGCCATCGCGGCCGCCTCGCACGCGTACGGCATCACCACCGACGACGGCACGGAGCTGCTCGTGCACGTGGGAATCGACACCGTGCGGTTGGCGGGCCGAGGGTTCCGGCCGCTCGTGCGCGTCGGCGACCGGGTCGCCTCCGGCGATGCGCTCGTGCATGTCGACCTGGCCGCGGTGAGGGGGGCCGGGTTCGACCCGGTCGTGCTCACCATCGTCACGAACGCCGACGAGCACCAGTACACCGACATCGCGGGGGGCTCCGAGGTCGCCGTGGGGACGCCCCTGATGCGGCAGACGCGCGTTGCGAAAGAAAACTGATTAACCGCTTGACCATCCTCTCGACCGCTTGCTAGCGTCTGCGTAACCGATTAACCATCCCGGTTCATCGGTCGCCGTGAGTCTCAACGAGGAGTCATCCGCATGCACGAACGAGGGTTCTTCCGCCCGCCCCACGCCTGGGTCGGCGACGTCATCCCCTGGCAGGAAGACGGACGCTTCCACCTCTTCTATCTGCACGAGTCCCGCCGCACCCCCAAGGTCGGCATGCCCTGGCACCGCGTGATCACCGACGACCTCGTCACCTTCACCGAGACCGGCGAGGCGGTGGCCTCCGGCGGCCCGGATGCCGACGACTTCAACGTCTACACCGGCAGCGTCGTCGTCGAAGACGGCATCCACCACGTGTTCTACACGGGGCAGAACCCCGCCCACGTCGGCTCCGACGGCCTCCCCCTGCAGCTCGTGCTGCACGCCACCAGCACCGATGGCATGCGCACCTGGCAGCGCCACCCCGAGCACACGTTCGGCGCGACGGCCGGCTACGAGACGGCCGACTGGCGCGACCCGTTCGTCTTCCGCGACGAGGCCGCGGGTCTGTGGCGCATGCTCGTCACCGCCCGCCACGCCGAAGGCCCCGAGCGTCGGCGAGGGGTCATCGCCCAGTGCGTGTCGCGCGATCTCCTCACCTGGGAGGCCGCGGAGCCGTTCTGGGACCCCCGCCGCTACATCGCGCACGAGTGCCCCGAGGTCTTCGAGTGGAACGGCTGGTGGTACCTGGTGTACTCCGAGTTCAGCGAGTCGTTCACCACCCGATACCGCGTCTCGCGGAGCCTCCACGGCCCCTGGACGGTTCCCGCCGACGACTCCCTCGACGGGCCGCGCGTACTACGCGGCGAAATCCGCAGCCCGCGACGGTCGGCGCTTCTTCTTCGGCTGGATCGCCTCCCGCGAGGGCGGAACCGACGACGGCGCCTGGCAGTGGGCGGGAACCCTCTCGGTGCTCGAAGCCGAGCAGAACCTCGACGGAACGCTCCGCTTCCACCCGCCGCGCGAGCTGGTGGAGACCTTCGACAGGGGCGTGGCCGCCGCGGCATCCGGCACCGTCCTCTCGGCCCCCGACGGCTACGCCGGTCTCGTGTTGACCGAGACGATCCCCTCGACCTTCCGCGTCGACGCCGTGTTCGACATCGCCGCGGGCACGACCGAGTGCGGGCTGCTGCTGCGCGCGAGCGCCGATGGCGACGAGGGCTACGCCCTGCGCCTCGAGCCCCGGCGCAACCGCCTGGTTCTCGACCGCTGGCCGCGCCGACGCACCGGCGGCGAGCAGTGGCAGATCTCGGGCGACGTGCCCTTCGCCGTCGAGCTGGAACGCCCGGTCGACCTCACCCCGGGTCCGCACCGCATCGAGGTGATCGTCGACGGCGACCTGTGCGTCGCCACTGTCGACGGCGCCGTCACTCTCAGCACGCGTCTCTACGACCGCACCGCCGGCGGTGTCGGCGCCTTCGTCGGCGAAGGCAGCGCCACGATCCTCAGCCTCGACGTGTCCACACGAGAAGCGCGCTTCCCCGCCTCTCAGCGCGACGACCTCCTCGTCGCCTCCTCCTGAGCCCACCCGCACCCGCACCACACACATCAATGGAGATTCACATGGTCAACCACGCCCGCACGGCATCCTGGCTCGCCCTGGCAGCCGCCACCGCCGTCGTCCTCTCCGGCTGCGCCGGCGGCGGAACAGGGGGAGACCCCACCGACGTCAACCCCGAGGGCGAGATCACGCCCCGCGAGATCTCGTGGCTGCTCTCGCGCCCGGCCGACGGCGGGGTCATCACCGCGATGCAGAAGATCGCGGACGAATACGCCGCCGACCACCCGGGCTTCGCCCTCAACCTCATCACCACGCCCGACCGGCCCAGCTACATCCAGAAGTACGAGACCCTCGCCGCGGCGAACAAGCTGCCCGAGCTCTTCGACACCGATGCCACCCCTTTCGCGCAGAAGCTCGCCGAACAGGGCCGCATGGTCGACGTCGATCTGCTGCTGGACGACCTGGGGCTCGCCGACGACTACCGCGAGGCGGCGCTGAACTACCAGCGCTTCGACGACGGGTCGCTGTACATGGTGCCGTTCGAGTTCCAGCTGGAGTTCTTCTGGTACAACCGCGACCTGCTGGCCCAGGCCGGTGTCTCGGTGCCCGCGACCCTCGACGACTTCGCCCCCATGTGCGAGGCGCTGCGCGCCCAGGGCGTCACCCCGATCGCCCTCGACGGCGCCGACGGCTGGCCCCTCGAGCGCTACATGGCCTACTACCCCTTCCGTCAGGCGGGCCCGGAGTACGTGCAGGAGCTCAAGACGGGCGAAGCGAAATTCTCCGACGCCCCCGGCCGCGCCGCCGCCGACTGGCTGTACGGCCTCGGTCAGGCCGGGTGCTTCCAGGAGGGCTTCTCGTCGACCGGCTATGCCGACGCCCAGGCGCAGTTCACCTCGGGCAAGGCCGCGGTCTACAACATCGGCACGTGGGAGCTCGCGAACCTCGCCACCGACAAGCTCGACGCGGGCGTGCGCGACAGCGTCGACTACTTCACGCTTCCCACCCTTCCGGGAGCGGTGACCGCCGACGACGAGTACGTCGCCCCGTCGGGCATCGGAATGGCGGTCAACGCCTCGACCTACGACCCCCTGGTGCGCGACTTCCTCGCCTTCGCGCTCGAGCGCTACCCCGCCGAGGTCGCCGCTTCGGGCGCCCTGTCTCCGACCACGGATGCGGCGACCGAGATCCCGGCGAACGCCACGCCGCTGTACACCCGGGCGATCGAGCAGGCCGGCGAGGTCGGCGAGGAGCTCGCGATGCCCTGGGACACGCAGCTCGACCCCGCCACCAACACCCGCCTCCAGCAGGAGTTGACCCTCCTCGTGCAGGGCGACATCACGCCCGACGAGTTCGTCAGCACCATGGATGCCGCCCTGACGGAGAACGTCGGTGACTGACACGCTCGCACCGAGCCGGCCCCGCGTCACCGGGGCCGGCCGGCCCGCCCCCCGCCGCCGTCCGCTCAGCACCTCGATGCTGCCCCGGCGTTCGGGCCTGGCCGTCGCCGTCTTCCTCGTGCCGCCGCTGCTGCTGTACGGCGCCGCCGTGCTGCTGCCCATCGTGCAGTCGCTTGTGCTGAGCCTGTTCGAGTGGGACGGCATCACCGACCTCGAGTTCGTCGGGCTCGACAACTACGTCAAGATGTTCACCCGCGACGACGTCTTCTGGACCGCGTTCGGCAACGCCCTCGGCTACCTCGCGATCTGCCTCGTGCTGCAGCTCGGCGGCGCTCTCGCGGTGGCGGGGCTGCTCACCGCCCTCCCCCGGGCGCGCGAGCTGGTGAAGACCCTCTACCTGCTGCCGGCCGTCATCTCCACCGTGGCGATCGCCTTCCTGTTCCTGCGGGTCTACTCGCTCGAGCCGGTGGGTCTCGTCAACCAGCTGCTGGCGTGGGTGGGCCTGGAGGGTCTGCAGACGGCGTGGCTGTCGAACGTGCAGACGGTGCTCGCCGCGGTGTCGATCCCCGAGGGATGGCGTTTCACCGGCCTCTACATGCTCATCATCTACGCGGCCCTCATCGCGGTGCCGAAGGAGCTCGAAGAGGCCGCGCGCCTCGACGGCGCCTCGTGGTGGCAGACGTTCTGGCGCATCCGCTTCCCCTACATCCGCCCGGTCTGGATCACCACGACCGTCATGGCGACCACCTTCGCCCTGCGCGGCTTCGACATCCCGTACCTGCTCACCAACGGCGGGCCCGGACAGTCGTCGGAGCTGTTGACCACCTACATGTACAAGACGGCCTTCGTCCACACCGACTACGGCTACGCCAGCGCGATCTCGGTCTTTCATCGTCGTGGAGTGCCTGGTCGCCGTCGGCCTGATCTTCCTGCTGCTGCGTCGGAAGGACGCGTGATGAGCACGACCCTCGCCCCCGCCCCCATGGCATCCGTTCCCCTCGAGCCCGCACCCGCACCCCGGCGCGTGCACCGCTCGCCGCGCCTGCGCGTGCAGCGCACCCTGCTGACCGTCACGGTCGTGCTGATCGTCGTGGTCCAGGTGTACCCGTTGCTGTGGCTGTTCCTCACCAGCTTCCGCACCGCGAGCGACTTCGCCGGCGGCGACCCGTTCGCCCTCCCGCGCGAGTGGACGCTCGAGAACTACTCCCGCGCGTTCGGCACCGGCAACCTGCTGCTGAACATCGGCAACTCGCTCATCGTGACCCTCGGGGCGAGCGCCCTCATCGTGGTGGCGGGCATGATGGCCGCCTACGCGCTGCAGGTGCTGGGCTTCCGGCTCAGCGGGTTCGTGCGCGCGCTGTTCCTGCTCGGCATCATCGTGCCGGTGCAGATCGCGCTCGTGCCGCTGTTCATCGACTACTCGCAGGTGGGGCTGCTCGACACGCACCTGTCGATGATCCTGCCGCTGGCGGCGTTCTCGCTGCCGATGGGCGTCTACCTGTTCTCGTCGTTCTACGAGTACATCCCGCGCGAGCTCTACGAGGCGGCGTCCCTGGACGGTGCCGGCCCGTACCGCATCTTCCTGCAGATCACGACGCCCCTGTCGGTGAACACGATCATCACCGTCGTCCTGGTGAACAGCATCTTCATCTGGAACGACTTCATCTTCGCGAACACCTTCGTGCTCTCCGACGGGCTCAAGACCATCCCGCTGGGCCTGCAAAACTACATCGGAGCGATGGGCAACACCGACTGGACGGCGACGTTCGCCGCGGTGTGCGTCACGGTGACGCCGCTGCTGCTGGTGTTCCTCGTGCTCAACAAGGCGATGATCGCCGGGCTCGAGAGCGGAGCGACCAAGGGATGAACGCGAGGACCCCCTCATGACCCACGACCATGCGCGACGTGGCGAAGGCGGCCGGCGTCTCGGTCGCGACCGTGTCGCACGTCGTCAACGACAAGCCCGGCGCCCGCATCGGCGAAGACGCGCGGCGCCGGGTGCAGGAGGCCATCGTCGCCCTGGGCTACCGCCCGAACGCGCTGGCGAAGACGCTGTCGGAGGGGAGCTCGCGCTTCATCGGGCTGGTGGCGGATGCCATCGCCACCACGCCCTTCGCCGGGCAGATCATCCACGGCGCCCAGGACGAGGCCTGGCGGCACGGTTTCGTGCTGCTCGTGGCCAACACCGAGGGCAACGCCGCCGCCGAGAACGACGCGATCGCGATGATGCTGGAGCACCAAGTGCGCGGCATCCTGTACTCCACCTGGTACCACCGCGAGATCGAGGTGCCGCCGCCGCTGCAGCACACCGAGACGGTGCTGGTGAACTGCTTCGCCGCCGACGACTCCTTCGCCGCCGTCGTCCCCGACGAGGAGCAAGGGGGACGCACCGCCACTGAGCAGCTGCTGGCGGCCGGGCATCGCCGCATCGCGTTCGTGAACACCACGTCACCTTCGCCGGCGCAGGTCGGTCGCCTCGCCGGGTACCGGGCAGCCCTCACCGCCGCGGGTGCCGACGTCGACGACGCCCTGGTCTTCGAGGCCGCTCCCGAGCAGGAGGGCGGCTACGACGTCGCCGAGGCCGTGGTCGCCTCGGGCGCGACGGGCGTCTTCTGCCACAACGACCGCGTCGCGATGGGACTCTACGACGGCCTGCGTGAGCGCGGGCTGCGCATCCCCGACGACATCGCCGTCATCGGCTTCGACAACCAGGACGTCATCGCCGCCCACCTGCGGCCCCCGCTGTCGACGGTCGCCCTCCCCCACTACGAGCTCGGTGCCGCAGGGGTGCGCACGCTGCTCGGTCTCGAATCGCCCACCACCGGCGCGCGTCAACTCATCGCATGCCCCTCCATTCCGCGAGAGTCCGTATGAGCCTTCCCCGCCCGCGCTTTCACCTCACCCCCTCCCGCAACTGGATGAACGACCCGAACGGGCTCGTCTTCACGGGCGACCGCTGGCACGCGTTCTTCCAGTACAACCCCGAGGGCAACGACTGGGGCAACATGAGCTGGGGCCACGCCTCCAGCGCCGACCTTCTGCACTGGGACGAGCATCCCGTGGCGCTGCCGCACCGCCCCCGTGAGCAGATCTTCTCGGGGTCCGTCGTCGCCTCCCCCGGTGACACCCTCACCGCGTACTACACGAGCGCGTACGACCGCGGCATCCAGGCCCAGTCGCGCGCGACCAGCGTCGACGGCGGCTTCACGTGGACCCCGGATGCCGCGAACCCGGTGCTCGATCGCTCGAGCTCCGACTTCCGCGACCCCAAGGTGGTCCGCATCCCCGGCGGCGGGTGGCTCATGCTCACGGTCGAGGCGGTGGAGCGCCGGGTCGTGTTCTACGCCTCCGACGACCTGCTGGCCTGGAGGGAGGCGGGCTCGTTCGGCCCCCTCGGGCCGGAGGGCGTCGTGTGGGAGTGCCCGGATCTCGTCCACCTGCCCGTGGAGGGCACCGCGGAACGGGCCTGGGTGCTGCTGCTGAGCACCAACCCCGTCGGCGACGACGCCGACCCCGCGGGCTCCGCGATGCACTACGTCGTGGGCGAGCTCGCGGGCGGCGTCTTCCGCTCGGACGCCACGGACCTCCGCCCGCTCGACCACGGCCGCGACCTGTACGCGGGTGTCACCTTCGACAGCGCCCCGGGCGGTGCCGCGGTGATGCTGGGGTGGATGAGCAACTGGCGGTACGCCCACGTCGTACCCACCGCGCCCTGGCGCGGAGCCATGTCGCTGGCGCGGACGCTCGGTCTGCGCCGCATCGACGGGGCGTTGCACCTCGTGCAGCGGCCCGTCCTTCCCCCCACCGCCACGGGCGATGCGGCCCTGCTCACCGTCGAGCCGCACGCGGTGATCGAGGTGGCCTGGGACCCCGCCGCGACGGGAGCCGTGCGCGTGCGGCTTACCGGAGAAGGGGATGCCACGGTCGACGTCGTCCACGATCCCGGTGCCCGCACCCTCAGCGTCGCCCGAACGGGTTCCGCCGCGGAGGCCCTTCACCCCGACTTCCCCGGCGAGCGCGCGGCGCCCCTCGTGGGGGCGGCGGGTGCGCTGACGCTCGTGATCGACGGCCCGCTGCTGGAGGTGTTCGCCGACGACGGCGCCACGGTGCTCTCGCACCTGGTGACCCTCGGTGGCGGGCCGCTCACCGTCTCGGTCACCGCCGAGACCGCGGTCGTCCCCGCCGTGCGCGTCAGCGCGGTCGGCGACATCACCGCCCAGGAAGGTCCCGCGGCTCCGGCGGCCGCGTGACCGCTGTCTCCCCGAACCGCCGGCCACCACCCGGCGGGTGCGTCGTCGCGCCCGCCGATCACGAGGAAGTGAGAAGCACCATGCCGTTCGAGATCTCCCGTCGCGCCCTCCTGCAGGGCGCCGGGGCCGGGGCCTTCGGCCTCGCCCTGGCCTCCGTCGCTCCCCCGGCCGCCCAGGCCCAGACCGCATCGCAGCGCGCGGTGTTCCACATGACGCCGCCCGCCGCGTGGCTGTGCGACCCGCAGCGCCCCATCGTCTCGGGCGGGCAGTACCAGCTCTACTACCTGCACTCCGACGTGAACAACGGACCCGGCGGATGGGACCACGCCACCACCGACGGCGTGAGCTTCACGCACCACGGCACGGTGATGCCGCTCACGAACGGCGTGCCGGTGTGGTCGGGGTGCCTCGTCGTCGACACCGCGAACACCGCCGGATTCGGGGCGGGGGCCGTGATCGCCCTCGCCACCCGACCGACCGACGGCATTCGCAAGTACCAGGAGCAGTACCTGTACTCCTCGCACGACGGCGGCTTCAGCTTCACGATGCTGCCCGACCCCGTGCTGGTCAACACCGACGGTCGCACCGCGCAGACCGCCGCCGAGATCGACAACGCCGAGTGGTGCCGCGACCCGAAGGTGCACTGGGACGCCGCGCGCGGCGAGTGGGTGATGGCGCTCGGTCGCGCACGGTACGCCGGGTTCTACACCTCGCCGAACCTGCGGCAGTGGACGTGGACGAGCAACTTCGACTACCCGAACCCGCAGCTCGGCGGCATCGAGTGCCCCGACCTGTTCGAGATGACGGCGGACGACGGCACGCGTCATTGGGTGCTGGGCGCCAGCATGGACGCCTACGGAATCGGTCTGCCCATGACGTACGCCTACTGGATGGGCACGTGGAACGGCACCCGCTTCGTCGCGGACGACCTCACTCCCCAGTGGCTGGATTGGGGATGGGACTGGTACGGCGCGGTCACCTGGCCGAGCATCGAGGCCCCCGACACCACGCGCCTCGCGATCGGGTGGATGAACAACTGGAAGTACGCCGCCCGCGACGTCCCCACCGACGTCACCGACGGGTACAACGGCCAGAACTCGATCGTGCGCGAGCTGCGCCTCGAGCGGCAGTCCGGCGGCTGGTACAGCCTGCTGAGCGCCCCCATCGCCGCCCTCGCGGGCCGTGCCACCTCCACGGTCACGCTCCCCGACCGCACGGTGGACGGCAGCGCCGTCCTGCCGTGGAACGGGCGGGCCTACGAGCTCGAGCTCGACATCTCGTGGACGGATGCCACGAACGTCGGCGTCTCGGTCGGGCGGTCGGCCGACGGCTCCCGGCACACGAACATCGGCAAGTACGGCTCCGACCTCTATGTCGACCGCGGTCCGTCCGAGCGCAGCGGCTATGCACTGGCCCCGTACACGCGCGCGGCGGCCCCCATCGACGCCGCCGCCCGGTCGGTCCACCTGCGCATCTTCGTCGACCGGCAGAGCGTCGAGGTGTTCGTCAACGCCGGCCACACGGTGCTGTCGCAGCAGGTGCATTTCCTGGAGGGCGACACCGGGATCTCGCTGTACACCGACGGCGGCCCGGCCCGGTTCTCCGGCATCACGATCCGCGAGTTCGGGGTGCCGGTGTAGGGGAAAGAGGGGGATCGACCGGGGGCGCCCGCGCCGCGGCCCCGGTCGCTATCACAGCCGGGCTCGAGCAGTCCAGGCCCCGGCACCGCAGCGGCATCCCGTAGAATCATCCGGAGCAAGGGGAGTACTCCCACCGCGACGATCTCGTCAGTACGGTTCACGCCATCGTGAGCCCGGGACGTCGGCCCCATCGCCGGGTGGAGGAGACCTTGGTGTCCTGCTGTACACCTTTTTCCCTTGGAGGCCGTCTTGGGCGTCACCCCCCTCGTCTGGATCATCACCATCGCGGTCACGATCGCGTTCTTCGTCTTCGAGTTCTTCGCCCACGTGCGAAAGCCCCACGAACCGACCGTCGGCGAGTCCGCTCGCTGGTCGGCGTTCTACATCGGCCTGGCGCTGCTGTTCGGCGTCGGCATCGGCGTCTTCTCGGGGTGGACCTATGGCGGTGAGTACTTCGCCGGGTATCTGACCGAGAAGGCGCTGTCGATCGACAACCTCTTCGTGTTCCTGATCATCATGACCGGGTTCGCGGTGCCGAAGAAGTACCAGCAGAAGGTGCTGATGATCGGCATCGTCATCGCGCTCATCATGCGCGGCGCATTCATCGCGGTGGGTGCGGCGCTCATCGAGAACTTCTCGTGGATCTTCTACATCTTCGGCGCGCTGCTGCTCTTCCTCGCCTACCGTCAGGCGTTCTCGCACGGCGACGACGACCCCGCCAACGGCAAGTTCATGAAGTTCGTCCGTCGCATCCTCCCCGTGAGCGAGGAGTACAACGACGACAAGCTGACCGTCCAGAAGAACGGCAAGCGCTTCGTCACCCCGATGCTGCTGGTCATCATCGCCATCGGCTTCATCGACCTCGTCTTCGCGGTCGACTCCATCCCGGCGATCTACGGCCTGACGCAGGAGGCGTACATCGTCTTCACGGCCAACGCCTTCGCGCTCATGGGTCTGCGCCAGCTCTACTTCCTCATCGGCGGTCTGCTGGAGCGCCTCGTCTACCTCGCACAGGGCCTGGCCGTCATCCTGGCCTTCATCGGCGTCAAGCTCGTCCTGCACGCCATGCACGTCAACGAACTCCCGTTCATCAACGGCGGCGAGCCGATGCTGTGGGCGCCGGAGATCCCGATCTGGTTCTCGCTGCTGTTCATCGCCGCGACCGTGGCCGTGGCGACGTGGCTGAGCCTGCGGAAGACCCGCAACGACGCAGAGAAGAACAAGCGCGAGACCTTCGACGGCGAGAAGGTCATCCACGCGCCGGAGGACTGACCCCCGCGTGGGGCCCGTGGCATCCACCAGTCCCCTGACGAGCGAGCACAGCGGGCCCGCGGCGTGAGCCGCGGGCCCGCTGTCGCATCTCACGCCTGTGCGCAACCCCGACGATCACGTCAGGGCGTCGGCCTACCGTTGCCGGCATGACGCGATTCGGCTACACCCTCATGACCGAGCAGAGCGGCCCGCGGGCGCTCGTGGACTACGCCGTCGGCGCCGAGCGCGCCGGCTACGACTTCCTGGTCTCCAGCGACCACTACTCCCCCTGGCTGACCAGCCAGGGCCACGCCCCGTACGCCTGGACGGTGCTGGGAGCCGTCGCCAACGCGACCACCGACGTCGAGCTCATGACGTACGTCACCTGCCCCACGGTGCGGTACCACCCCGCGGTCGTGGCGCAGAAGGCGGCCACGCTGCAGCTGCTGTCCGACGGGCGCTTCACCCTCGGGCTGGGTTCGGGAGAGAACCTGAACGAGCACGTCGTCGGCGAGGGGTGGCCCGCGGTGCACGCGCGCCAGGACATGCTCGTCGAAGCCATCGAGATCATCCGCGCCCTGCACACGGGCGACCTCGTCACCTACGACGGCGAGTACTTCCGCGTCGACTCGGCCCGCGTGTGGGACGCGCCCGACGGCGGCGTGCCGATCGGCGTGGCCGTCTCGGGCGAGCACTCCATCGCCCGCTTCGCCCCGCTCGGCGACCACCTCATCACCACCGAACCGGATGCCGAGATCGTGCAGGGCTGGGACGAGCACCACGAGGGCGAGTCGCGCAAGATCGGCCAGATCCCGATCAGCTGGGATCCCGACAAGGATGCCGCGATCGCCCGCGCGCACGACCAGTTCCGCTGGTTCGCCGGCGGCTGGTCCGTGAACGCCGACCTGCCGACTCCGGCGGGTTTCGCCGGCGCGTCGCAGTTCGTGCGCCCGGAAGACGTCGCGGAGTCCATCGCGTGCGGCCCCGACCTGGACGAACTCGCCGAGAGCGTGCGCCCCTTCATCGACGCCGGGTTCACCGACATCGCCATCGTGCAGGTCGGCGACGAGCAGCAGCAGCGCTTCGTCGACGAGATCGCCGAGCCCCTGCTGGCAAAGCTCCGCGCGCTGTGAGGCGCCGGGGGGCGCGGACGCGGCGCGCCCCCTGGCATCCGTCGACCGGGTGAGCCCGTCAGGAGCGCAGCGACGCTGAGCCCAGCGTTCTCTCCACGGTGATCTCGAGCACCACGCGCTCCGGGTTCACGCGCGGTTGCCGGTAGCGGGCCGCATACAACGCGACGGCGTGCGCCACGGCATCCGGATCGTCCGTGACCCGGGCCGGCCCCTCGAAGCTCAGCCAGCGCCCGCCGTCGACGGAGCAGACCGAGGCACGACCGCTTCGCGCGGCGTTGACGAACTTCTGGGTGCCACGCGACCCGATGACGCGCACGATGCCGTCTTCGTAGGTGAACCCCACCGGAACGGCGTGCACCCGCCCGGAGCGGCCGATGGTCGAGAGGGTGGCGAGGTGGTGTTCGCTCAGGAAGGAGCGCGCGTCGTCGGTCAGCACTACTCCAGCGTGCCACGCGGCAGCAGGTCGGTCACCGTCTTCGACCCCGAATCCCAATGGCGCACCCCGGTCGCGGTGACGGCCAGTTCGCCCTCGCCCGCGTCGGAGAGCACCGCGAGGGCCTCCCCCACCCGATCGAGGGGCACGCGCCGCGCCAGCGTCACGTGGGCCGTCCACTTCCCCGGGTCGGGTGTGGACGGCATCGTCTCCGGCGCCGGCGAGCTCGTGGACGCGAGCGTGGAACGCGAGCAACGCCGTCGACGGGATGACGGAGCGGGCGATCACCCGCGAGCGCCCGGCCCCGAACAGCAACGGCGCGCCGAGCGTCAGCGCGAGCGGAAGGTCGGCGGCGAGGGCGGCGAGGTCGGGCGGCGCCAGTTCCGGGCGGACGAGCAGGGTGATGTGCGGACGGTTGCTCTCGCCGGTGTGCCGGGCCTGGCTCGGCAGATCGGCGGCGATCATCGCGTCCCACTCTCGACGCACCGCCGCATCAGAGGCCGCGTCGAAGACGAGCTCGAGGCTGACGACAGCGCTCATGGGCGCGTCACCGCGTCGACCACCATGCCGCCGCGACCAACAGCGGCTGGAAGAACAGGCGGACGAAGCGCTTGCGGTCTGTGTCGAGCCCGAAGGCGGAGCGGCCTTTGCGCCACTGATCGATGTTGCCGGGAAAGATCGCGACGAAGAACGCCGTCAGCGCGGCGCCGACGCGCCGACGCTCCCGCGGGAGGGCGACGAGGGCGAGCCCGAAAGCGGCTTCGACGACACCGGATGCCACCACCACGGCGTCCCGATCCAGCGGGCCGTGCTCGACGAGGGCGTCGGGCACCTGCGCCTGGAAATCACGCCGGGCGAAAGTCAGGTGGGCGATACCGGCGAACATCATGGCCGAAGCCAGCAGCCAGCGCACGACAGATCTCATGCTGCGACGGTAGTTCGCCGCCGGAGCCTCCTCCCGGGGTTGACGAACGTGAGCTCGTCCCTTCTGCTCGCTACGGCCTTCGTCCCGATTGCGCAACCCCGCGTGGTGACGAGTCAGCCCCGGTTGACTGGATCCATCACCGAAGGAGGTGCACCATGACCATGACGAACGCCACGTCCCCCGCGATGCGGGAAGAGGATCTCGATGCCCTCCTCGTCCGAGCGGCGGCCGGCGATTGCGACGCATTCGTCGCGTTCTACGACGCGACGGCGCCGCGTGTCTACGCGATCCTGCTCTCGTTGACCGGGGTCGCCGCGGAGGCCGACAGGCTGATGGAAGGCGTCTACGTCGAAGCCTGGGAGCGCATGCGAGGGCGAACGGCCCCGCCCTGTCCCGGCTTGCACTGGATGTCGGCCCTCGCGCACCGCAGCGTCGCGAGCCGCTGACCCGGCGGCACGTCCGTCAGCGGGCGTCGGCCCTCTGCGGTGCCGGACTGTCGTGCGGGTCGAGATCGATGGTCAGCCCGCTGGACGAGTTGGCGGCGTTCGCATACGTCTGCAGCAGGGCGTTGTCGAGGGTCTCCGGCTCGGCGGCACCGAACACGAACCGCAACGGGATCGACGGCTGGATCCAGATCGTGCTCCGACCGGACTGCTCCCCCATCGGATGACGCCACGACATCGTGAAGCTCTCCCCCCGGCGGAGCTTGGTCGCGATGACGACCTTCACGTGCGCGAGGAGCCGGTCGGGGATGTCGATCGGGCTCGGGGACGAGCCATAGAACAGTGAGCCCATCAGCCTCTCCTTCCGGGACACCCGGCCCTTTGGATTTTACGAGGTCGCCTCACCACCGCAAAGGAATTCGCGATGAACACCCGGCACGGCGGCGCCTCCAGCCTCAGCCCGCCAGTTCTCCGGCGTGAGTCGGGTCGGCTCAACTAGACTGTCGGCACGGGTGGCAGAGCCTCGAGGAGACGCATGACGATCGAGACCGAAGATGACGCCGTGACGACCGCCGCCCGTGCGGTGGAGCGACTGCGCCTCGCCGAAGCCCGCTTGGCACGCCGACGCCAATCCGAGTGCGGCCCGAGCGAGAACGCCCGCGCAGCCATGCGTCTGGTGCTCGAGCGCGCCGACGCCCACTCCACGGTCACCCCCACCGAGATCGCGCACTACCTCGGCATCTCGGCCGCGTCCGTGACGGGCATGCTCGACCGACTGCACGCGGGCGGGCTCATCGACTTCGTCGTCAACCCGGCCGATCGGCGCAGCAAGTTCGTCGTGCCGTTCGACCGTGCGACGGATCCGGATGCCATCGACCCGGTCACGGCGCGGATTCGCGCCTTCGCCGCCGAGCTGCCCGACGGCACGGCCGGCCACGTCGCAGCGTTTCTCGACCGCGTCCGCGAGGTCGTCGACACCGAGTGCGCCTGATCTGCGGGGTCAGGCCCGAGGAGCCCCGTCGGGGTCGGGCTCGGCGATCACAGTCAACCCCTGCGGGGCGCTCGCCTCGTTCATCAGGTCGTCCACCCACCGCCGGTTGAGGTGCGGCAGTCGGCTCCCGTAGAAGTGGAACACCAGCGGGATCGACGGCGAGATCCACAGCGAGCGCGTTCCACTGCCGTCGGCCATGGGGAAATGGAACATGAAGGGCTCGTTGCGTCTGAGCTTGTTCATGAACACCACGCGAAGGTGGGACAGGGTTCGGTCCTCGATGTCGAAAGCCTGCCCGAAGCTGTTGTAAACCAGTTTTCCCACAATGACAATCTATAGCCCTGCTCGGACTAATCATTCAGGAGCCGGCGGGCAGGGAGCCGGATAAAGTGCTGCTCGTGCCGGCACCGCACTCGACCTCGACCCGACGCCCGCTGCCGCGCGGTCCGCTGATCGTGGGCGCCCTGCTCGTCGTGCTCGCGCTGATCGTCGTCTTCGCGGTCGGTCGTCTGACCCTCGCCGCGGCGGATGCTGCGTCCGCCGCAGCGCCGGCCGTCGGCACGCGGATCCTCGCCTCCAGCACCTCGACGGCGGCGCGTGCGTCCGTGTCCGGGGGCGGTGCACGCGAGACCGCCGCCGCGGACTGGCTCGCGAGGCAACCGACGACGGTCTGGCTGACCCCGGAGGGCGACCCGATCGACGCGGTCCACGACCGGGTCGTGCGTCTCGCCGATGAGGCGCGCGGCCAGGATGCGGCGCTCTCGGTGGCCGTGTACGGACTCCCCGACCGCGATTGCGGCAGTCATTCCACGGGCGGCCTGGACCCGGAGGACTACGCCGAGTGGACGTCCCGCATCGGACGAGCCCTGGCATCCGCCGCCGGTCTGCAGAAGATCGTGATCCTCGAACCCGACAGCGTCGCGCTGTCACCCTCGTGCGGCTCCCTCACGGAGCGCGCAGGGTACCTGCGGACGGCGGTCGACAACCTCTCCGGTCCCGGCACCTGGATCTACATCGACGCGGGCAACTCCGCCTGGCACCCGGCCGAGGAGATGGCAGAGCTTCTACGGGCGACGGGATTGCTGTCGTCGGTGCGCGGAGTCGCGCTGAACGTCTCGAACTACCAGGACACCGCCTCCGAGTTCGCCTACGCCCACGAGCTGTCCGACCTGCTGGGCGGAACGCACGCGGTCATCGACACCTCCCGCAACGGCGCCGGTCCGGCAGGGGCGCAGTGGTGCAACCCGGCCGGCCGACGCGTGGGGAGCGAGGGGGGGTCCTACGGAGACGGTGTCGTCGACACGAATCTCTGGATCAAACCCCCCCGGCGAAAGCGACGGCGCGTGCAACGGTGGCCCCGCGGCCGGTGCGTGGTGGCCGGATGCCGCCATCGAGTTGACGAGAGGGCTCGTCTGACCCGCACCCCCGGGGGGTTGCGTCGCGAAATGTGTCAAGATTGCGCTCGTCGCTATGCGACACCGCGTCTCGGGGGAGAATGCGGGCGCGAAAGCGCGAATGCGGAGGAGTGGGTCAGATGAGCGACAACCTGGAGCGCGTGAAAACGGCGGTGATCGTCGAGGACGATCCCGATATCCGCCACCTTCTCGCCGAGGTCCTCGAGTCGGCAGGCTTCTCCACCGTGTCCGTCGGGAACGGTATCGACGGGGTGCGCGCCGTGATCACCTATCAGCCGCTCATCACGACGCTGGACGTCAACATGCCCGGCATCGACGGGTTCGAAGCCGCCCGGCGCATCCGGCAGCAGAGCGACACGTACATCATCATGCTGACGGGACTGGAAGAGGAGGCCGATGTCGTGCTCGGCCTCGGCGCCGGCGCCGATGAGTACGTGGTCAAGCCGTTCCGTCCGCGAGAACTCCGCGCACGGATCGAAGCCCTCCTGCGCCGACCCCGTGCCGGCGAGCCCGGTGCGCCGAGCACCGCGCCGCGCCAGGAGCGGGTCGGCCCGTCCTTCCCCACCGCCCGCCCCGAGAGCGAGGCCGCGTCGCCGCCCGCTGGAAGCGAGGTCGTCGTCCTCCCGCCGCCGGCGGGAGAGGTGGCGGAGGACGCGGGACACGCCTGGCTCGTGCACCGAGACCTGCTGCTCGACCCCGACAGCCGACTGGTGCGATTGAGTGGCGACGACCTGGAACTCACCCGCACCGAGTTCGATCTGCTCGCAACGCTCATGGAGTCCAAGCGGCGCGTCCGCAGCAAAGCCGATCTGACCCTGGTCCTGCGCGGCGAGTCCTACGTGACGAGCTACTTCGTCGGCGATGCCGACAAGCGGGCCATCGAAGCGCACATGACCAACCTGCGTCGAAAGCTCGGCGACAATCCCGCCAATCCCCGCTACATCGAGACCGTGCGCGGGGTCGGGTATCGCCTGACCTCGGAGCTCGTCGCCTCCTGATGCCGGCGGCGACGGCGGATGCCTCGGCCGCGGTCGTGACCGAGGCATCCATTTCTCCGATCGTTCGGGCCATCGGAGCCGGGAGTTCGTCAGACCTTGAAGCCGTGCTGTCGACGAACGAGCTTGGAGAACATCATCAGGGTCTGCAGCACGGTGACAACGCCGACGATCGGCCACCCGACCCAGAGGATCGAGGACTGCGCGAGCGGTCCCACGAGCACCCAGATGACGGCGAGCGCGATCGCCACGGCGACGAGGACGACCAGGGGCACCCAATGGCCCAGTCCTCCACCGCGCTCCGCCTTGGCCTGCATGGCCCAGTTGTCCACCTTCTTGCGAGACAGGAAGCGCGACCACGAGCGGACGAAGTGACTGATGCGCACCCACATGAACACCTCCGCGGGCACGAAGAGCACCGCGAAGAGGATGTCGGTGCGATCGACCTTCGCCATGGTGCACGCGATCCGCAGGTTCAACAGCATCGCCACGGCCGGCGGAATGAGCCACCACGGCGAGAAGGCGTACGCCCCGATCGAGAGAGACCCGGCGAGCAGCGTCAAGAAGGCGACGCGGACGAAGAGGTTCGTCAGCATGCCGAAGTTCTCGAATTACCGCAGACGCAGGTTGGGGTGGAAGGGCTGGCCCTTGGTGTCCCCGCGTTGGCCGGGCCACATGAGCTCGATCGCCCCGTAGGTCCACTTGACCTGCTGGGCGTCGTACGCCGAAAGGGTGGTCATCCCGCCCACGTCGGCCCGGGCCACGGGGCTGATCTTGGTGAGGTAGCCGGCGCTCTTGATCTGCAGGGACAGCAGGGAGTCCTCGACCTCGGAGTCCTTGACCCACGGGGTCGACTGGTGGTTCTGCGCCATCGCGTCTCGCAGTGCGGTGGTGGAGAAGATGGAGAACTGACCCCCCCAGCACCGCCATGTTGCGGCCACGCAGCATGTTCTGCAGGTTGAACGCGGCGAACTGCGTCCGTTGCCCGGCGATCAGGAACCGTGCCATCGCCCCCCGGATGGGCGCGTCGTCGATGGTGTAGATGGCCGAGATCCCGCCGATGCGGGAGTCGGAGACGGCCTCCGCCTCGAGGTACTCCACGGCGCGGGGGTCGGCGACCGTGTCGCCGTCGACGCCCAGGAGGTAGTCGTAGCCTTCGACGAGGGAATAGCCGTAGTTGAGGGCGCCGACCTTCTTGTCGGGGTTCTTGCCGATGTCATGAACGAAGACCTCGGTGAACTGCTCGCCGAGTTCGGTGTGCAGCTCGTGAGGACCGCTGTAGTTCGAGGCGATCCTGACGGTGGCGTCCGAGGTGTTGTTGACGACGACGTGGATGACGTCGGGCACGCGGGTCTGTCGCAGCAGCGCCTCGATGACACCGGCGATCGACTCCTCCTCGTTGTAGGCGGGGATGACGCACCCGATCGTGGAGCGGTGGACGCAGGAGTCCTCCAGGATCGCCGCGAAGTCGTCGACGAAGTGCTCCTCGTGCTCGTTCGCATGCTCCTGTGCGTGCGGACGCAGCTCTCGCGCGGGAGCGGTGAAACTTCGCACATCGGTCATGGCGGTGCCCTCCGTTCGGTGATCGCTGTGTCGGCCGGTCCCCACTCTGGATCCTCGCCCGCAACACGTCCGCCGCGGCGGAGCACCGTCTCCGCAAGATTGCCTCAAGATTCTCCGCGCTCGCAGAAGGAGGCGGTCATCTCATGATCCTTCTCGCCCTGTTCTCCGCCATCACCGCGGCGGGTGTGGCGCTGGCGATCCTCCTCCTCGCCTACGGCCGCCCCGAGGACGACCGTGGTGGCGCCCGCGCGGAGATGGTGCGCTACTTCGGGATGGCCGCCTTCGCCGCTTTGCTGTGCGGCGCCATGAACGCTCTCGAGACGGCGGGCGGCGGGGTGGCGGCCGCGGCGAGCGGCAATGCCACGAACGTGATGTCCGTCGGATTGTTGTGGGCGGGTGCGCGGCACCTCAACCATCGACGCGCCGTCGGCGCGATCGGGATCGCCGCGGTGGGGATCTTCCTGCTCGGTCTGACCTTCCTCATCCCCCTCGAGAACGCGACCCTGCTCAAGACCGCGGGACTGGGGGTGTTCGCCGTCATGGGGGCTCTCGAGTGCGCGCGGCGCCCGCTCGGCGACCTCCGGGGCAGTCGCCTCCTGGCGTGGACCCTCGGTCTCTACGCCGCGTACAACCTCACGCGTCTGATCGTGGTCGCCGTGGTCGGCACCGCTCCTCTCCTGGAGCCGGGTCCGATCTCCGCCGAAGCGACCGCGCTGGTCAGCGCCGTCACCATCGCCCTCGTCTCCATCGGTACGGTCCGCGTCGGGCGGCAGCTCGACGACCGGCCGTCGCCCGGCACACGAGCCCACGATCGGGGAGTCCTGCGGCGCGAGACCGCGCGCCTCATCGGCGCACACGGGAGCGCGCGGATCACGCTCGTGCAGCTGCCCGAGCTGGATCTGATCCGCACCGCTCACAGCGTCGCCCACGGGCGGGAGATGCTGCGGGCGGCGGCCGGCGCGGTCGACGACGCACTGCCCGAGGTGGTGACGGGTCTGCCCGGGCGGGACACCGTGTTCGCGGTCTCTCCCGTGAGCGTCGAGACCGACTGGATCGAGTCCGCGGTGCGACGCGCCTTCGCACGTCGCATGCCCTCATTGGACTGCGTCGACGTTCCCGACCTGCTGTTCGAGCACCGCGTCATCCGGTCGGTCGACCCTCTGTCGTCCCTCATGAGGACGGCCCGTCAGCGGGTGAGCCGTGCCGACCGCTGACAGGCCCGCGCCGACACCGCGGGGGGCGGAGAGCGCAGGCGCACCGGGCTCCCCGGCGTCTGGATCCCCTCTCGATAGGGTCGAGGCCATGGCATCCCCGAGGAGCGGCGTCCCGGCCCCCTCGGTCGCCGCGCGCGACGACGACACGAGCGGTCCCGGTGGGCGGACTCGGTCGGTATGGCTTCTCCAACTCCTGCTCGGCGCCAGCGTCATGATCACCGTGCTGCTGGTCCAGCTGATCGAACCGACGTTGTTCTCCCACTGGCCGTTCTCTTCCGGCGTCGGCGTCGTGATCGCCCTCACCGCGGTGGCCATCGTCATGCCCTGGCACCGGCTGCCGCGCGCCACGGTGTCGGTGATCCCCTTCGGCGACATCCTCGCCGTCGGGTTGATGAGCGTCGGGACCGACCTCCGGTTCGGATTCTTCTGGGTCTTCCCCATCATGTGGATCGCCGCCTACTTCTCGTTGGTGACCCTCATCTCCGCTCTCGGATCCATCGCCGTCATCATCCTCCTGGACGCGACGCTGAACGCCACGGGGCCCTCGTCGGCGCTCCGACTGCTCGTGGTCCTGCTCTCGCTGACGTTCATCGCCATCACCGCGTACCTCTCCGCCCGGCAGACCCGCGCCTTCAAGCAGCTGCTCAGACGCCAAGCCAGACGCCTGCAGGGCACGCTTCAGCGGGTGTCGGGCCAGGAACGACGCGTGTCGCAGATGCTGAACGGGTTGGATACCGGCATCGCCCGGCTCTCAGCGGAGGGAGAGGTCCTCGCCCTCAATGACACCTACGTCGCCCTCTACGGGATCGAGCGCGACGAGCCCCAGCGCCCCGGGCGTTCGGTCGAGTACTCGACCCTGCACGGCGACCCCCTGCCCGACAACGAGCGCCCCTTCGCCCGCGCCGCGCGAGGCGAGCAGTTCGATGACGAAAGGGTGTGGCTCTACGATGCGCGCGGCGACTGGCACGCGCTGTCGGTGTCGACGCGTCGACTGGCCTCCTCCGGCGAGCCCGAGAGCACGCTGCTCATCGTGCACGACGTGACGGCGCTGATCGAGTCCGAGCGCGCGCGCGAGCGGTTGGCGGCAACCGTGTCGCACGAGTTGCGCAATCCCCTCACGGCCATCATCGGTCATGCGGACCTCGCCCTCGACGGCCCCGACCTCCCGCCGAAGGTCCGGGAGCAGCTCGAGGTCATCTCCGCCGCCGGTGAGCGCATGCAGAAACTCATCTCGGAGATCCTCGCGGCGTCGCGAGGGGTGTTCCGCGAACCCGCGGCCCCCGCCGCCGCCGACGCCAGCCGCATCATCGCGTCGTCTCTCGAATCATTCCGCCCCGTGGCCGACGCGCGCCGCGTGCGCGTGACCGACGAGCTGCCGCCGAGGGCCGACGTGGCCGGAGACGGTTTCCGCCTCCGGCAGGCCTTCGACAACATCCTCAGCAACGCCATCAAGTACACGCCCCCGGGCGGCACGGTCCTCATCACCGCGGAGACCTCGCCGGACGATGTCATCCTGCGCTTCGTCGACACCGGGATCGGCATCCATCCCGACGATCTGGAACGCGTCTTCGACCCCTACTTCCGGGCGCGCACAGCCCGGGAGAGCGCGACACCGGGGACCGGGCTGGGAATGGGGATCATCCGCAGCATCGTCGAAGATCAGGGGGGCTCCCTCTTCCTCGACAGCGAACTCGGCGTCGGCACCACCGTGACCGTCATCCTGCCCGCGCTCCCCGTCGACCACGCCGGGTGAGCGCGGCGCGTGCGTCCGAGGCGGTCACCCGCCCGACGTGCCGGTGCCCTCCACGATCGCCACGGTGAGCGAGTCGGTCGCGGTCTGCTTCGCGTACTCGTCCGAGGTGGGGGTCGTCTGCACCAGATACTCGAAGGTGAACAGCAGGGCGACGAAGGTGGCTTCGGGGGGCACCTCCCCGACGGTGAAGGTCTGGGAGTAGCTGTACGGGGAAAGCACCAGGTATCCCGGCGCACTCGTCTCGTCGGTCTGAGAGGGCAAAGGGGAGAGCGACTCATCGGCGTTGCCGGGCACGGCGGTCATCGTCGCGCGCTCCAGGTACACCTTCTGGCCGTCGTCCGGGGTCACGGTCGTGACCATCGACACGCTGACCGGTTTGAGAGCGGTCGCCGTCCAGCGATTCATCCCCAGTTCCGACCAGTAATCGACCTGCGCCGCCACCGCCCCGGCGGTCAGCGAACGCTGCGTGGACCCCGTGGACAGGTCGTTGGGCACGGGCTGACGCGGGGCCGAGCCGGTCGTCTCGCTTCCCGTGGGGGTGGGCACTGCGGTGCTCTGCGCCCAGGGCGGCGAGCCGCACCCCGCCATCGCCAGGACACCCGCCCCTGCAGACATCCCCACCAGAAGCCTGATGCCTCGCACACCGAGTCCCATGCGTTCTCCCCCGAGTCCGTTGGCTCAGTGTAGGGCGAGAGAGCGCACGCCCCGTCGGGGGACCTTCCCGCCCTCGCGATGTGCTAGCGGAGACCGCTGACGCGGAGCGCCGTCACCTCAGCCGTGACGAGGATCGGCAGGTGATCGCTCAAGCCCTGCGGGAGCGTCTTGATGTGCGCGATGTCGAAGCCGACGGATGTCGCGAAGTCGTAGTGCCCACGGAAGAAGCGATAGCGCGTGTAGGTGCGCGCATCGCTCAGGGTGAGCTCGTAGCCCTGGTCGCGGACCTTCTGCCCCAGGTTCTCCTTGAAGACCGGGTAGTTGTAGTCCCCGACCATCAGCGCCGGAAGGCCGGGCCCGAGATTCTGCAGCTCCGTGAGCGCCGTCCGGATCTGATGCCGGCGCAGGGAGTTCAGCGCGGTCAGCGGCGCCGCGTGGAACGAGGCGACGATCACGTCGCGACCGGTGTCGATGTCGCGCAGCCGGACCCCCAGCATCCGCTCCTCCGCGGGTTTGAGGACGTAGTCGTGCAGCGACTTCTTGAGCGAGAGCGCCCGCACCTCCTCGGCGCGGAAGGTGTTCTCGCGGTAGTACACGGCCAGGCCGAGCCTGTTGCGCTGGGTCGCCTCGGCCAGGCGCAAACCGCCGACCTGATCGGGGATGTCGCTGGTGTCGCACTCCTGCAGACACAGCACGTCCACCTCGTGCTTCTCGACGAGCGCGGTGAGCTCCCCGGCGGCGCGGTGTTTGTTGAGGTTGTACGAGATGACCTTCATGGCGGTGTCAGCATACGACTGTCGGCGATGGGGCCTCCGAGGGTTGCGTCGCCCTCGGAGGACGGGATCAGGATGCCGGGTCGTCGGCATCCCGCCGATTGCGCGTCTGCTGCGCACGCGCCGCCAGCAGGTCGTCGGCCGGGTAGCCGACCTCGGCGAGGACGAGGCCCCGCGCGGCCAGCACCTTCGTCTCGGGGATCCGCAGGCGGGCATCGCGGATGGCCACCACGTCGTCGATGGCGATGCGTCCCTCCCCCACGGCGACGCACGCACCGACCAGCGCGCGGACCATGCTGTGGCAGAAGGCGTCGGCGCGCACGTTGGCGACCAGAACACCGTCCTCGCCGCGACGCCAGTCGTATTCGAGCAGGGTGCGGATCGTGGTCGCCTCCTCGCGCGCCTTGCAGTAGGCGGCGAAGTCGTGCAGGCCGATGAGGCGCGAGGCGGCGGCATCCATCGCCTCGAGGTCGAGCGTGCTCCGCAGGGACGTGGTGCGCAGCCGGTCGAGGGGGTCGTAGCCGGTGGTCGCGTCGGCGAGCCGGTAGGAGTAGCGGCGCCACACGGCCGAGAAGCGGGCGTCGAACCCCTCCGGTGCCCGTGCGGTCCGGCGCACGGTCACGTCGGGGTACAGACCCAAGACGCCCCGCATCCTGCCTGCGAGAGCGGCCACGGCGTCCGTCTCGTCGTCGTCACGGCGACGCCGCGGCAAGCGCGCGATCTGATCCTCGTCGAGGTCGAGATGAGCGACCTGTCCCGACGCGTGCACACCGGCGTCGGTGCGACCGGCGACCACCAGTCGCGGCGTCCCTCCGACGATGCGCGCGAGCGCCGCCTCCAGCTCCCCCTGCACCGTCCGCAGTCCCGGTTGACGGGCCCAACCTCGGAAGTGGGTGCCGTCGTAGGCGATGTCGAGGCGGATACGCACCCCACCAGCCTACGAGCGCGTCGCCGCCCGGGAACGACGATGCCCCCATCCGGAACCGGATGGGGGCATCGTGCGCGGTGAGCAGGGCTCAGGCCTTGGCGTCGTCCGTGACGGCGTCCTCGGCAGCCGCCTCGGCGGCGGCGCCCTCCTCGGGCGACTCGGCGCCGGCGTCGGCGGCCTCGTCGGGGGTGTTCTCCTCGGCGGGGGCCTCGTCGGCGACGGGCTCCTCGGCGGCCGGGGCGGCCGCGGCGGCGGGAGCCGCAGCGGACGCGCTCGACGCCTTCTTGGCGACGGGCTCGAGCACGAGCTCGATCACGGCCATCGGGGCGTTGTCGCCCTTGCGGTTCCCGACCTTGGTGATGCGGGTGTAGCCGCCGTCACGCTCGGCCACCAGGGGCGCGATCTCGGTGAAGAGGGTGTGCACGACCTCCTTGTCGCCGATCACGCTCAGCACGCGACGACGCGCGTGCAGGTCGCCGCGCTTGGCGAAGGTGATGAGGCGCTCGGCGAGCGGACGCAGGCGCTTGGCTTTGGTCTCGGTCGTCTTGATGGACTTGTGCGTGTACAGCGCTGCGGCGAGGTTGGCGAGAAGCAGACGCTCGTGGGCCGGGCCGCCTCCGAGGCGGGGACCCTTCGTGGGCTTGGGCATGTCGTGTTACTCCAGTGGAAGGTGCGGTCGGGTCCGACCGGGGTCAGACGGTCTCTTCGTCGTAGCCGCTGTAGAACTGGGCGCCGTCGAAACCGGGCACCGAGTCCTTGAGCGACAGGCCGAGGGAGGTGAGCTTGTCGCGCACCTCGTCGACCGACTTCTGACCGAAGTTGCGGATGTTCATCAGCTGCGTCTCGGAGAGGGCGACCAGCTCCGAAACGGTGTTGATGCCCTCGCGCTTGAGGCAGTTGTACGAGCGGACCGACAGATCGAGGTCTTCGATCGGCATCGACAGCTCGTTCGAGAGGACGGTCTCGACCGGCGCGGGGCCGATCTCGATGCCCTCGGCCTCGACGTTCAGCTCGCGGGCGAGGCCGAACAGCTCGGTGAGGGTGCGTCCGGCCGAGGCGACGGCATCGCGCGGGGCGATGGATGCCTTGGACTCGACGTCGAGGACGAGCTTGTCGAAGTCGGTGCGCTCACCGGCACGGGTGGCGTCGACGCGGTAGCTGACCTTGAGCACCGGCGAGTAGATCGAGTCGATCGGGATCTGACCGGCCTCGGCGTACTCGTTGCGGTTCTGCGTGGCCGAGACGTAGCCGCGGCCGCGCTCGATCGTCAGCTCGAGCTCGAACTTGGCGGTGTCGTTGAGCGTGGCGATGACCAGCTCGGGGTTGTGCACCTCGACGCCGGCGGGAGCGGAGATGTCGGCGGCGGTGACCTCACCGGCGCCGGTCTTGCGCAGGTACGCCGTGATGGGCTCGTCGCGCTCGCTCGAGACGACCAGCTGCTTGATGTTCAGGATGATCTCGGTGACGTCTTCCTTCACGCCCGGGATGGTGCTGAACTCGTGCAGGACGCCGTCGATGCGGATGCTCGTGACGGCCGCGCCGGGGATCGACGACAGGAGGCTGCGACGCAGCGCGTTGCCGATCGTGTAACCGAAGCCGGGCTCCAGCGGCTCGATGACGAAACGGCTGCGGAACTCCCCGATCTTCTCCTCGGTCAGAGTGGGACGCTGTGCGATGAGCACTATGTGTTCCTTTCGATCACGTGCCCGCTATATGACACGTGTAATGGGGTGAGGTGTTGAGTTGTACTCGCGGGACGCCGCGTCACCTGAGCGGTGCGGTGCGGCATCCGGAAGTCTTCTTCGCGCGGGAGCGCGGCGTTCCCGGGGAGCGAAGGTGCTCCCCGGGAACGGACGCGTCAGACGCGGCGACGCTTGGGCGGACGGCAGCCGTTGTGGGCCTGCGGCGTCACGTCCTGGATCGAGCCGACCTCGAGGCCGGCCGCGGTCAGCGAGCGGATCGCGGTCTCACGACCCGAACCCGGACCCTTGACGAAGACGTCGACCTTCTTGACGCCGTGCTCCTGAGCCTGGCGAGCGGCCGACTCCGCGGCCATACCGGCGGCGTACGGCGTCGACTTGCGCGAGCCCTTGAACCCGACACCGCCGGACGAAGCCCAGCTGATGACGGCACCCGAGGGGTCGGTGATCGAAACGATGGTGTTGTTGAACGTCGACTTGATGTGGGCCTGACCCACGGCGATGTTCTTCTTCTCCTTGCGGCGCGGCTTGCGCGCGGCGGACTTGGCCTGTGCCATGTGCGTTCTCCTGAATCCTGACGCTCAGCCCGCGGCTTAGCGCGCCTTCTTCTTGCCGGCGACGGTGCGCTTGGGGCCCTTGCGGGTGCGCGCGTTCGTCTTCGTGCGCTGACCGCGCACCGGGAGGCCGCGGCGGTGGCGCAGGCCCTCGTAGGAGCCGATCTCGACCTTGCGGCGGATGTCGGCGGCGACCTCGCGACGGAGGTCACCCTCCACCTTGTAGGTGCCTTCGATGTGGTCGCGCAGCGCGACCAGCTGGTCGTCGGTGAGGTCCTTGACGCGGATCTCCTGGCTGATGCCGGTCGCGTTCAGGATCTCGACGGAGCGGGTGCGACCCACGCCGTAGATGTAGGTAAGTGCGATCACCACGCGCTTGTCGCGCGGGATGTCGACGCCGGCGAGACGTGCCATGCGGCTCTCCTCAGAGTGTCGTGGAGGTGTGGAGCAGGATCGGTGCTCGGGCCTCCGACCCGAGGTGTCCCCCGGCCGCTTCCGCGGACGGGATCTGATCCTGCCGATGTGTATTCAGTTGGAAAGGTTGTGCGAACTGGAAGAGATCAGCCCTGGCGCTGCTTGTGGCGCGGGTTGCTCTTGCAGATCACCATCACGCGCCCGTGACGACGAATCACCTTGCAGTGGTCGCAGATGGGCTTGACGGAGGGGTTGACCTTCATGATGTTCCTGTTTCGCTGTCTTCGAATCGCCGGGGCGGTCGTTACTTCTCGGCCGGACTCAGCGGTAGCGGTAGACGATACGACCGCGGGTGAGGTCGTACGGGCTCAGTTCGACGACGACGCGGTCCTCGGGGATGATGCGGATGTAGTTCTGTCGCATCTTGCCCGAGATGGTGGCGAGCACCTTGTGACCGTTGGTCAGTTCGACACGGAACATCGCGTTGGGCAGTGCCTCGGACACCGTGCCCTCGATCTCGATGACACCGTCTTTCTTCGCCATAAACTCGCTCACGCTCAGTTGCAGACCGGCCGGTCTGCGGTGGATGGGGTTTCGGTGCCTCGACACGCCAAGGAAGGCGCAACGCACCAAAGATCAAGCATACGTGGTAATGCCCGCCCAGGCAACTCGCCGGGAGTGTCGTCACCCGTTCAGGCGGTCGACGATGTCCTTCTGCGGGTCGCCCGTCAGGTCGGGCTTGTTGGTCAGGGTGGTGCCGTTCACGACGATCGTCGGTGTGGCGATACCCGTGGCGCCCTCCTGCAGAGGCGTCTTGGCCGTCATCGCCGTCACGAAGCGGGTGTACGTGCCGTCCTCGATGCAGGTCGCCACGGCATCCGATGCCCCGACCGAAGTCGCGACCGAGGCGAGGGTGGCGTCGTCGAGTCCCGCCGTGTTCTCCTTGGGCTGTTGCGCGTACAGCGCCTTCACGAACGCCGACACGTTGGCGGGGTCGTCGACCGCGACGCAGTAGGCGGCGTTCGCCGCACGCGTCGAGTACTGCGTCCCCTGCGAGAGGCGGTCGAGGATGGCGATCGGGTGGATGTTGAGGGTGATGGTTCCCTCGTCGACCAACTGCTGCAGCGTCGGCCCGTAGGCCTGCTCGAAGGAGTTGCACACGGGGCACATGAAGTCCACGTAGGTGTCGACGGTCTGCGCTCCCGACCCCACCGCGATGGCGCCGGTCGCGGTGTCGACCGCCGACGACTCCGGGAGCGTCCCGGGAGACGTCGCCTGGCTGTTGGCGAACCAGACCACCCCGCCCACGATGAGGACGACGACGAGCACGGCCGCCGTCACCCCGAACGCGAACCAGTTTGTGGACTTCCGTGCGGCAGCCATCATCAGTCGATCTCCTTCGGCACCACGCCGAACGGCGCGAGCTTCTCGGCACCGCCGTCGTGAGCGGTGAGCACCCAGATGCCCCCATCATGCACGGCGACGCTATGTTCCCAGTGGGAGCCGGCCGTGCCGTCGACACTCGACACGGTCCAACCGTCGTCCTCGACGAACGTCGCCTGGTCTCCGATCACGACCATCGGCTCGATCGCCACGGCGAGTCCGGGGCGGACGTCGGCGCCGCGCTCCGGGGTGGCGTAGTTGAAGATGCTCGGCGACTCGTGCATCTTCCGCCCGATCCCGTGCCCGACGTAGTCGCGCAGGATGCCGTACCCGCCCTCGGGTGCGTGCGTCTGGATATACTGCTCGATCGCCGCGCCCACTTCACCCAGGTGGGTTGCGCGGCTCAGGGCGGCGATACCGGCCCACAGCGACCCCTCGGTCACCTCCGACAGACGTCGGCGGGGCGCGACCACCTCTTCCGGGGCGTCACCCGGAACGATCACGGTGAACGCCGAGTCGCCGTTCCACCCTCGGAACTCCGCCCCCGCGTCGATCGACAGGATGTCCCCGGCCTCCAACGGACGATCGTTCGGGATGCCGTGGACCACCTGCTCGTTGACCGACGCGCAGATGGTGTGGCGGTAGCCCCGGACCATCTGGAAGTTCGACACGGCACCACGCGAGGTGATCAGAGCGGATGCCGCGGCGTCGAGCTCGAGGGTCGTGATCCCCGGCTCGACCAGGGCCCGGACGGCATCCAACGCATCGGCGGTGATCAGACCGGGCTCGATCATCGACCGCAGGTGCGCGGGCTTCTTGTAGACGGAGGAACGCAGACCCACGTCACGCAGCCGGCGACGCGAGGAGGCCGCGTGCCTCGAGGGCCGCGAAGATCCGGGCGGTCACCTCGTCGAGGCTGCCGACGCCGTCGATACGGTCGACGATCCCGCGGGTGCCGTACACGTCGAGGATCGGCGACGTCTCACGCTCGTAGATGCCCAGGCGGGTGGCGATGGCCTCTTCGGTGTCGTCGGAACGCCCCTGCTCGACCGCGCGGGCCGTGAGACGCGAGATCGACTCCTCGCGCGGCACGATGAGGGCGATGACGGCATCGAGCGACTCGTCGCGACCCTCGAGGAACTCGTCGAGGTGCATGACCTGCGCGAGATTGCGCGGGTAGCCGTCGAGGAGGAAGCCCTCCGCCGCGTCGGACTGCGCGAGACGGTCGCGCACGACGGCGCTCGTGAGCTCGTCGGGGACGAGGTCGCCCCCGTCGATGATGGCCTTCACCTGCTGGCCCAACTCGGTGCCCTCGGCGACGTTCGCGCGGAAGACGTCGCCCGTGGAGATCACCGGGATGCCGAGCGCCTCGCCGACGCGGACGCCCTGCGTGCCCTTGCCCGATCCCTGGGGCCCGACGATCAGAAGACGCGCGGTCATCGCAGCAACCCTTCGTAGTGACGCTGCTGGAGCTGAGCGTCGATCTGCTTCACGGTCTCGAGGCCGACACCGACGATGATGAGGATGGAGGCGCCACCGAACGGGAAGTTCTGGTTGGCACCCACGGTCGCCAGCGCGACCAGCGGCAGCAGCGCGATGAGACCGAGGTAGATGGACCCGGGCAGCGTGATGCGCGTCAGCACGTAGTCGAGGTACTCGGCTGTCGGCCGGCCCGCGCGGATGCCGGGGATGAACCCGCCGTACTTCTTCATGTTGTCGGCGACGTCGACCGGGTTGAACGTGATCGCGACGTAGAAGTACGCGAACCCGATGATGAGCAGGAAGTAGATCAGCATGTACAGCGGGTGGTCGCCGCGCGTGAGGTACTGCGAGATCCAGGTGACCCACGGCGCCGGCTCCTGGCCGGGCTGCGGCTGGTTGAACTGCGCGATGAGGGCGGGGATATACAGCAGCGACGAGGCGAAGATGACGGGTACCACGCCGGCCATGTTGACCTTGATCGGGATGTAGGTGTTGGTCCCGCCGTAGGTGCGGCGGCCGACCATGCGCTTGGCGTACTGCACGGGGATGCGCCGCTGAGACTGCTCGACGAACACCACGAGGGCCACGATCACGATGCTGACGGCCAGGACGAGGAGGAAGACCTCGACACCGCGGGCGTTCAGGATCGACAGCATGGCGCCGGGGAAGGTGGCGGCGATCGAGGTGAAGATGAGGATGGACATGCCGTTGCCCACGCCGCGCTCCGTGACGAGCTCGGCGAACCACATGACCAGACCCGTGCCGGCGGTCATGGTGATGATCATGAGCAGCTGCGCCCACCAGATGTCGTTCGTGAGCAGCTGCTGGCACTCGGGGACGCCGGCCGAGCCGAAGAGCTGGCCCGAACGCGCCACCGTCACGAGGGTCGTCGACTGCAGCAGTGCAAGCGCGATCGTGAGGTAGCGGGTGTACTGCGTGAGCTTGGCCTGGCCCGCCTGGCCCTCTTTGTAGAGGGTCTCGAAGTGCGGGATGACGACGCGGAGCAGCTGCACGATGATCGTCGCCGTGATGTACGGCATGACGCCGAGAGCGAAGATCGACAGCTGCAGCAACGCGCCGCCCGAGAAGAGGTTCACCAGGGACAGCAGCCCCTCGGTACCGCCGGACTGGGCCAGACACTGCTGGACGTTGGGGAAGTCGACGAAGGGCGTCGGCACATGCGCACCCAGCCGGTACAGGGCGATGATGCCCAGCGTGAAGGCGATCTTCCGCCTCAAGTCGGGCGTGCGGAATACCCGCGCGATGGCGCTGAACAAGGGAGGATCCTCCAGAACGATCTCGGCGCACAGCGGGGCGCGCACCGAATCAGCCTAATGCAGAAGGGGCCGACGGCCCTCAGGCCGCCGGCCCCTTCTGGGTCGGGCGTCAGTTGACGGAACCGCCGGCGGCGACGATCTTCTGCTCGGCGGAGCCGGAGACCTTGTCGACGGAGACGGTCAGCGCGACCGAGATGTCGCCGGTGCCGAGCACCTTGACCTTCTCGTTCTTGCGCACAGCGCCCTTGGCCACGAGGTCGGCGACGGTCACGTCGCCACCCTGGGGGTAGAGCTCGCCGAGCTTGTCCAGGTTCACGACCTGGTACTCGACACGGAACGGGTTCTTGAAGCCGCGGAGCTTCGGGGTGCGCATGTGCAGCGGCATCTGCCCACCCTCGAAGCCGACCTTGACCTGGTAACGGGCCTTGGTTCCCTTGGTACCGCGACCGGCCGTCTTACCCTTCGAGCCCTCACCGCGACCGACACGGGTCTTCGCGGTGCGAGCGCCGGGGACGGGACGCAGGTGGTGGACCTTGAGCACGCCGGGGCGCGCCGCGGGGGCTTCCTTCTTCTCGGCCGTCTTGGCGGCCGATGCCTTCTTCGGGGCGTCGACCGTCGCGGTCTCGTCCTTCTTGGCAGCCATTAGTCGATCTCCTCAACCTTGACGAGGTGGGCGACGGTCTTGACGTAGCCGCGCGTCTGCGCGTCGTCGGGACGGACGACCGAGTCGCCGATCCGCTTGAGACCGAGCGAGCGCAGCGTGTCACGCTGGTTCTGCTTCTCGCTCACCTTGGACTTGATCTGCGTGACCTTCAGACGCTCGGCCATCAGGCACCTACCTTCTGAGCGGCGGCCTCGGCGCGCACGAGGCGGGCCGGGGCGACCTGGTCGAACTCCAGTCCGCGGCGGGCGGCCACGGCGCGGGGCTCCTCGAGCGCCTTCAGCGCCTCGACGGTCGCGTGCACGATGTTGATCGTGTTCGACGAGCCGAGCGACTTCGACAGGACGTCGTGGATGCCGGCGCACTCGAGAACGGCACGGACGGGGCCACCGGCGATAACACCGGTACCGGCGGCGGCGGGGCGCAGGAGCACCACACCGGCAGCGGCCTCACCCTGGACGGGGTGCGGGATGGTCGAGCCCGAGCGGGGAACGCGGAAGAAGTTGCGCTTGGCCTCTTCGACACCCTTCGAGATGGCGAGGGGGACTTCGCGGGCCTTGCCGTAGCCGACACCCACCACGCCGTTGCCGTCACCGACGACAACGAGTGCGGTGAAGCTGAAGCGACGACCACCCTTGACGACCTTCGACACGCGGTTGATCGTCACGACGCGCTCGAGGAACTGGCTCTCGTTGCGGTCGCGCGAACCACGGTCACGCTGGTTGGTGTTGCGCTCGCGACCACCGCGACGCGGCTCGCGCTCACGCTCGGCGGGCGCCGTGGCCGCAGCCGCACCCTCAGCCGGGGCAGTCTGGTCGGTCACTTCGGTCTCCTTGTTGTCACTCACAGGTTCAGCCCTCCTTCGCGAGCTCCGTCGGCGATCGCGGCGACGCGGCCGGCGTAGCGGTTTCCGCCACGGTCGAACACGACGTCGGACACGCCCACGGCCTTGGCACGCTCGGCGACGAGCTCGCCGACCTTGCGGGCCTTGGCGGTCTTGTCACCGTCGAAGCCGCGCAGGTCGGTCTCGAGGGTGGAAGCGGAGGCCACGGTGTGGCCCTTGCTGTCGTCCACGACCTGGACGAACACGTGGCGCGCGGAGCGCGTCACGACGAGACGGGGGCGCAGCTCGGTGCCCACGACCTTCTTGCGAAGACGCGCGTGGCGACGAGCACGAGCGACGGACTTTGTCTTGACAGCCATGGTCACTTACCACTCTTTCCGGCCTTGCGGCGGACGACCTCGCCCGCGTACCGCACACCCTTGCCCTTGTAGGGCTCGGGCTTGCGGATCTTGCGGATGTTGGCTGCGGCCTCGCCGACGGCCTGCTTGTCGATGCCGCTCACGGTGAGCTTGTTGTTGCCTTCGACCGTGAGGGTGATGCCCGCGGGCGGGTCGATCAGGACGGGGTGCGAGAACCCGAGAGCGAACTCGACGGAGCTGCCCTTCTGGGCGACGCGGTAACCCGTGCCGACGACCTCGAGGCCCTTGGTGTAGCCCTGGGTGACACCGATGATGTTGTTGTTGATGAGCGTGCGGGTCAGGCCGTGGAGCGACCGCGACTCGCGCTCGTCGTCGGGGCGGGTGACGAGAACCTGGTTCTCCTCGACCGAAACCTCGAGGGGCTGCGCGACGGTGAGCGCGAGCTCGCCCTTCGGGCCCTTGACGGAGACCTCCCGGCCGTTCACCGAAACGGTGACGCCGGCGGGGATGTCGATGGGAAGACGTCCGATACGCGACATTCTCAGATCACCACACGTAGGCGAGGACTTCCCCGCCGACGCCCTTCTGCTCGGCCTGACGGTCGGTGAGGAGACCGGAGGAGGTGGACAGGATGGCGACGCCGAGCCCGCCGAGGACCGTGGGGACCTCGGTCGACTTCGCGTACACGCGGAGGCCGGGCTTGGAGACGCGCTTGATGCCGGCGATCGACCGCTCGCGGTTCGGGCCGTACTTCAGGGTCAGGTTGAGGGTCTGGCCGACGCGCGCGTCCTCGACGCTCCAGTCGGCGATGTAACCCTCCTGCTTGAGGATGGCGGCGATGGTGGTCTTGAGCTTGGAGCTCGGCATCGACACGGAGTCGTGGTGCGCCGAGTTCGCGTTGCGCAGACGGGTCAGCATGTCTGCGACCGGGTCTGTCATCGTCATGTGTTGCTTCTTTCTTTCATGAGGTTTCGGCTGCCGTTACGCGACAGCCGACCTTCGATGAGGGGCCCCCGGGAACCCGGGGGCCCGAGGGGTCAGGCCTGCGCGTCGGCCGACTGGAAGGGGAAGCCGAGCTGGCGGAGCAGCGAGCGACCCTCGTCGTCGGTCTTGGCGGTGGTGACGATGGTGATGTCGAAACCACGCACGCGGTCGATGCGGTCCTGGTCGATCTCGTGGAACACGGACTGCTCCTGGAGACCGAAGGTGTAGTTGCCGTTGCCGTCGAACTGCTTGGCCGACAGACCGCGGAAGTCGCGGATGCGGGGCAGAGCGAGGTTGACGAGACGGTCCACGAACTCCCACGCGCGGTCGCCACGCAGGGTGACGTGCGCGCCGATGGCCTGGCCCTCGCGCAGCTTGAACTGCGCGATGGACTTGCGGGCCTTCGTGACGATGGGCTTCTGGCCCGTGATCTTGGTGAGGTCGTCGACCGCGCCATCGATCACCTTGCTGTCGCGAGCCGCCTCGCCGACACCGGTGTTCACGACGACCTTGACCAGGCCGGGGATCTGCATGACGTTCGCGTAGCCGAACTCCTCCTGCAGGGCCTTCTTGATCTCGGTGTTGTACTTCTGCTTCAGGCGGGGCTGGATCTTGCCAGCCACCGCGGCAGTGTCGGTGCTCATGTTCAGAGGTCCTTGCCGCTCTTCTTCGCGAAGCGCACGCGGACGGTGCGCTTGACGCCGTCCTTCACCTGCTCCTCGACACGGTGGCCGACGCGGGTCGGCTTCTTGGTCGAGGGGTCGACGATCGCGACGTTCGAGATGTGGATCGGGGCTTCGAACGTCTCGATGCCGCCGGTCTTGGTGCCGCGCTGGGACTGGCCCACGCGGTTGTGCTTGGTGACGTAGTTGACGCCCTCGACGATGACGCGGTTCTGCTCGGTGAGGACCTCGAGGACCTTACCCTGCTTGCCGCGATCGCCGCCCTTGTCCTGCTTCTTGCCCGAGATGACCTGGACCAGGTCACCCTTCTTGATTTTCGCCATGATCAGATGACCTCCGGGGCGAGCGAGACGATCTTCATGAACTTCTTGTCGCGAAGCTCACGGCCGACCGGTCCGAAGATACGGGTGCCGCGGGGCTCCCCGTCGTTCTTCAGGATCACGGCGGCGTTCTCGTCGAACTTGATGTACGAGCCGTCGGGACGACGGGTCTGCTTGACGACACGGACGACGACGGCCTTGACCACGTCGCCCTTCTTGACGTTTCCACCCGGGATCGCGTCCTTGACCGTGGCGACGATGACGTCGCCCAGGCCGGCGTAGCGGCGGTTGGAGCCGCCGAGCACGCGGATGGTGAGCAGCTCCTTGGCGCCGGTGTTGTCGGCGACCTTCAGCCGGGATTCGTTCTGAATCACTGTTTACTCCTTGGGTTCCAAGCGAGCCGCGAGGCTTACTTGGCCTTCTCGAGGATCTCGACCAGGCGCCAGCGCTTGGTGGCGCTCAGCGGACGGGTCTCGTTGATGACGACGAGGTCGCCGATGCCCGCCGAGTTGGTCTCGTCGTGCGCCTTGACCTTGGAGGTGCGGCGGATGACCTTGCCGTAGAGCGGGTGCTTCACGCGGTCCTCGACCTCGACGACGATCGTCTTGTCCATCTTGTCGCTGACGACGTAACCACGACGCGCCTTGCGGTAACCGCGGGCGTTCTCGTCACGGACGTCGTGCTCGGCGTGCTCGTGGCCGGCGACCTGCGCCTCGGCCTTCTTCGCGGTAGCCATTACTCCGCCTCTTCCTTCGCGGCGTCGTCAGCGGCATCCGCCTTCTTCGCCTTGCTCTTCTTCGCCTTCGCCGGAGCCTCGACCGGAGCCGGGGTGGCGCGGATGCCGAGCTCGCGCTCACGGATCACCGTGTACAGACGCGCGATGTCGCGCTTGACTGCACGGATGCGGCCGTGGCTCTCGAGCTGGCCGGTGGCCGACTGGAAGCGCAGGTTGAACAGCTCTTCCTTGGCCTTGCGCAGCTCCTCCACGAGGCGCTGGTCTTCGAACGTGTCGAGCTCGCTCGGGGCGAGCTGCTTGGTGCCGATCGCCATTACGCGTCGCCCTCCTCGCGCTTGATGATGCGTGCCTTCAGCGGCAGCTTGTGGATGGCTCGGGTCAGTGCTTCACGAGCGAGTTCCTCGTTGACACCGGCGACCTCGAAGAGGACGCGACCCGGCTTGACGTTGGCAACCCACCACTCGGGGGAACCCTTACCGGAACCCATGCGGGTTTCGGCCGGCTTCTTGGTGAGCGGACGGTCGGGGTAGATGTTGATCCACACCTTTCCACCACGCTTGATGTGACGGGTCATCGCGATACGAGCGGACTCGATCTGACGGTTGGTCACGTAGGCGGGGGTCAGAGCCTGGATGCCGAACTCACCGAACGACACCTGGGTGCCGCCGGTGGCCTGGCCCGAGCGACCGGGGTGGTGCTGCTTGCGGTACTTGACCTTGCGGGGGATGAGCATTACGCCGACGCTCCTTCTGCCACGGGGGCCTCGTTGCGCGGGCCACGGCGACGGTCGCCACCACGGTCGTCACGACCGCGCGACTTGGGCGCGTTGGCCTGCTCGCGGGCGAGCTCCTTGTTGGTGAGGTCGCCCTTGTAGATCCAGACCTTCACGCCGATGCGGCCGAAGGTCGTCTTGGCCTCGTAGAAGCCGTAGTCGATGTTCGCGCGGAGCGTGTGCAGGGGCACACGGCCTTCGCGGTAGAACTCGGAGCGGCTCATCTCGGCGCCGCCGAGACGACCGGACACCTGGATGCGGACACCCTTGGCGCCGGCGCGCTGCGCGCCCTGCAGACCCTTGCGCATCGCGCGACGGAACGCCACGCGGGCCGACAGCTGCTCGGCCACACCCTGCGCGACCAGCTGAGCGTCGGCCTCGGGGTTCTTGACCTCGAGGATGTTCAGCTGGATCTGCTTGCCGGTGAGCTTCTCGAGGTCGGCGCGGATGCGCTCGGCCTCGGCGCCGCGGCGACCGATCACGATGCCCGGACGGGCGGTGTGGATGTCGACGCGGACGCGGTCACGCGTGCGCTCGATCTCGATGTTGCTGACACCGGCGCGGTCGAGCGACGTGGTCAGCAGGCGACGGATCTTGATGTCCTCGGCGAGGTAGTCGGCGTAACGCTGACCGGGCTTCGTCGAGTCCGAGAACCACCGCGACACGTGGTCGGTGGTGATGCCGAGGCGGAAGCCGTACGGGTTGACCTTCTGTCCCATTACTTGCTCGCCTTCTTGTTGGCGCGAGCCGGGGCCGCCTCAGCGGTCTCGGGCGTCGCGAGCACGACCGTGATGTGGCTCGTGCGCTTCTTGATCTGGAAGGCGCGACCCTGAGCGCGGGGCTGGAAACGCTTGAGCGTCGTGCCCTCGTCGACGTACGCGTTCTTCACGTACAGGTCGGCGTCATCCAGGTATTCGTTCGTCTTGTCGGCGGTCACGCGAGCGTTCGCGATGGCCGAGGCGACGAGCTTGTAGATCGGCTCGCTCGCGCCCTGGGGCGCGAACTTCAGGATGGCGAGGGCCTCTTCGGCCTGCTTGCCCTTGATGAGCGCGACGACACGACGAGCCTTCTGAGGGGTCACGCGGATGTGTCGCACACGTGCGATGGACTCCACCATTTCTCTCTCCTCCTCGGTCGCCTTAGCGGCGACGGCCCTTCTTGTCGTCCTTCACGTGGCCGCGGAAGGTGCGGGTGGGCGAGAACTCGCCCAGCTTGTGGCCGACCATGGTCTCGGTCACGAACACAGGGATGTGCTTGCGACCGTCGTGCACGGCGATGGTGTGTCCCAGCATGGCGGGGATGATCATCGAACGGCGCGACCAGGTCTTGATGACGTTCTTCGAACCGGCTTCGTTCTGCGAGACGACCTTGCGAAGCAGGTGCTCGTCGACGAAGGGGCCCTTCTTAAGGCTGCGAGGCATCTTCCTCTACTCCTACTTGCGCTTCTTGCCGGCGGTGCGACGGCGGACGATGAGCTTGTCGCTCTCCTTGTTCGCGTGGCGGGTGCGGCCCTCGGCCTTGCCCCACGGCGAAACAGGGTGGCGACCACCGGAGGTCTTACCCTCACCACCACCGTGCGGGTGGTCGACCGGGTTCATGGCGACACCACGCACGGTCGGGCGGACGCCCTTCCAGCGCATGCGGCCGGCCTTGCCCCAGTTGATGTTCGACTGCTCGGCGTTGCCGACCTCGCCGATCGTCGCGCGGCAGCGCACGTCGACGTTGCGGATCTCGCCCGAGGGCAGACGCAGCTGCGCGTAGGGACCGTCCTTGGCGACCAGACGCACCGAGGCGCCGGCCGAACGGGCCATCTTCGCACCGCCGCCGGGACGCAGCTCGATCGCGTGGATCACGGTACCGGTGGGGATGTTGCGCAGCGGCAGGTTGTTGCCGGGCTTGATGTCGGCACCGGCGCCGGACTCGACGACGTCGCCCTGCGACAGCTTGGCCGGGGCCAGGATGTAGCGCTTCTCGCCGTCGGCGTAGTGCAGCAGCGCGATGCGCGCGGTGCGGTTGGGGTCGTACTCGATGTGCGCGACCTTGGCGTCGATGCCGTCCTTGTCGTTACGACGGAAGTCGATCAGACGGTACTGACGCTTGTGGCCACCACCGATGTGACGCGTGGTGATGCGGCCCTGGTTGTTGCGGCCACCGGTCTTCGACAGCGGGCGCAGCAGCGACTTCTCGGGCGTCGATCGGGTGATCTCGGCGAAGTCGGCCACCGACGAGCCGCGGCGACCGGGCGTCGTGGGCTTGTACTTGCGAATAGCCATTGTTCTTGTCCTCTATCCCGACCGTCAGCCGACAGACGTGAAGATGTCGATGGTGCCCGACTTCAGCGAGACGATGGCGCGCTTGGTGTCCTTGCGCTTGCCGATGCCGAAGCGGGTGCGACGGGCCTTGCCCACGCGGTTGATCGTGTTGACCGAGGCCACCTTGACGCCGAAGATCTTCTCGATGGCGAGCTTGATCTCGGTCTTCGACGAGCGGGGGTCCACCAGGAAGGTGTACTTGCCCTCGTCGATGAGCGAATAGCTCTTCTCGGAGACGACCGGCTTCAGGATGATGTCGCGCGGGTCCTTGTTGACGGCGGTCATGCCGAGACCTCCTCGGTGGCAGCGCTCTTCGACGCGACGAATGCGTCGTAGGCGGCCTTGGTGAAGACGATGTCGTCGGAGACGAGCACGTCGTAGGCGTTCAGCTGGCCGAAGGTCAGCACGTGGACGTACGCGAGGTTGCGCACGCTCTTGATGGTCAGCTCGTCATCGCGGTCGATGACCACGAGGACGTTCTTGACGGCACCCAGGGCGGTCAGCGCGGTCGCCGCGGCCTTGGTCGAGGGAGCGCCCTCGATGCCGAAGCTGTCGACGATGTGCAGACGCTGTCCACGAGCACGGTCGCTCAGCGCACCCAGCAGGGCGGCGGCGATCATCTTCTTGGGGGTGCGCTGGCCGTAGTCACGGGGCTTCGGGCCGTGGACGATGCCACCACCGGTCATGTGCGGCGCGCGGATCGAACCCTGACGGGCGTTACCCGTGCCCTTCTGCTTGAAGGGCTTGCGGCCGGCACCGGAGACCTCGCCACGACGCTTGGTCGAGTGCGTGCCCTGGCGAGCCGCGGCGCGCTGCGCCACGACGACCTGGTGGATGAGGGGGATGTTCGTCTTGACGTCGAAGAGGGCGGCGGGCAGCTCCACGGAGCCGGCCTTGTTGCCGTCGGCCTTCACGACGTCGAGCGCGAGAGTCGAGTCAGCCATGATCAGGCACCCTTCACTGCGTTGCGGACGTAGACGATGCGGCCACGAGCACCGGGGACGGCGCCCTTGACGAGCATCAGACCCTTCTCGGCGTCGACGGCGTGCACCGTGAGGTTGAGGACGGTCACGCGCTCGCCACCCATACGGCCGGCCATGCGCATGCCCTTGAAGACGCGGCTGGGGGTCGACGAGGCGCCGATCGAGCCGGGCTTCCGGTGGTTGCGGTGCGCACCGTGCGATGCCGAGACGCCCTTGAAGTTGTGGCGCTTCATGACACCGGCGGTGCCCTTGCCCTTGCTGGTGCCGACGACGTCGACCAGCTGGCCGGCCTCGAACAGGCCGTCGACGGTGAGCTCCTGGCCCAGCGAGTAGTCGGCGGCGTCCGCCGTGCGCACCTCGGTGAGGTGGCGGCGCGGGGTCACGCCTGCGGCGTCGAAGTGGGCCGTGAGGGGCTTGTTCACCTTGCGCGGGTCGATCTGGCCGTAGCCGATCTGCACGGCGTTGTAGCCGTCCTTCTCGACCGAGCGGAGCTGGGTCACGACGTTCGGGGCGACCTCGATGACGGTGACGGGAACGAGCTTGCCGTTCTCGTCCCACACCTGGGTCATGCCGAGCTTGGTGCCGAGGAGGCCCTTGGAGATCTTGGAGTTGATGTCAGCCATGTCGAACCTCAGAGCTTGATCTCGATGTTGACATCGGCCGGGAGGTCGAGACGCATCAGCGAGTCGACGGCCTTGGGCGTCGGGTCGATGATGTCGATGAGGCGCTTGTGGGTGCGCATCTCGAAGTGCTCGCGGCTGTCCTTGTACTTGTGGGGCGACCGGATGACGCACACGACGTTCTTCTCGGTCGGCAGGGGAACCGGGCCCACAACGGTGGCGCCGGCACGGGTCACGGTGTCGACGATCTTGCGCGCCGACGAATCGAGGCCGGCGTGATCGTACGACTTCAGGCGAATGCGGATCTTCTGTCCCGCCATTGTCTGCTCTCTCTCTTTCTCGCGTCTTACCCGACCTGGGGCATTGGACGCACGGTGGTGCTGATGCACCCTGGCACTTCCCCTCGCTCGCGCGAGAGATGCTGCACCGCTGTTCAGCTGTCAAACCGGAAGCCATGGCGTCCGGCCCGCCCCTCGCACGCACGCGTGCGAATCCCGTGAGGGATGAGGGGGTTCGGTGTGTGTTCTGCTGCCCGCGGCCCAGGACCCTGCGCTCGCGCGCCGCCTGTGCACTGCCGTGACAGTGATCCTGGCGCGCGCCGAGCGCACGCCGGAATGTGGAACTGGTCTAGTCTACGTACCCGTCGGGCGTGTCGCAAACCCGGGCGTGTCGCGTGCAGAGATTCTTCAGCAACGCCGCCCCGGCGGAACGCGACGGCGCCGCCCCCATCGGGAACGGCGCCGTCGCGTCGAAGCGATTCAGGAGTTGCCGAGGTTCTTGTCGATGTTCGCCCGGACCTCGTCGACCTTGGCGTGATGCTCGGCCGGTACGACCTTCTTGATGGCCTCGGACGCCCCATCGAGCACCTTGTCGCTGACCTCTTCGGCCTTCTCGCTCTTGAGCGCCTCCTCGATCTTGTCGCGGTTGTCGTCGAGGAGCTTCTTGCCCTTCGCGATGATGTCGTCCACGCCGCTCATTACGTCTCCTCACCGGGCCGACCACCGTGCCGGCCTCCCGGAACATCATGGTGGCGCGCCGCCGCCGGCGGAAGCCCCGGCATCCACCCCGGGAACGACGAAGGCCGGGCCCGAAGGCCCGGCCTTTGCCGAGTGAAGTCGAAGAGACTTACTTGATGATCTTGGTCACCGTGCCGGCGCCGACGGTGCGGCCACCCTCACGGATCGCGTAGCCGAGGCCCTCTTCCATGGCGATGGGCTGGATGAGCTCGACCGACATCTCGGTGGTGTCACCGGGCATGACCATCTCGGTGCCCTCGGGCAGCGTGATGACGCCGGTCACGTCCGTGGTGCGGAAGTAGAACTGCGGGCGGTAGTTCGTGAAGAACGGGTTGTGACGGCCGCCCTCTTCCTTGGACAGGATGTACGCCGTGCCCTCGAAGTTGGTGTGCGGGGTGACCGAACCGGGCTTCACGACGACCTGGCCGCGCTCGACGTCGTCACGCTTGGTGCCGCGCAGGAGCAGACCACAGTTCTCGCCGGCCCAGGCCTCGTCGAGCTGCTTGTGGAACATCTCGATACCGGTGACCGTGGTCTTCTGCGTCGGGCGGATGCCGACGATCTCGACCTCGGAGTTGATGCCGAGGGTACCGCGCTCGGCGCGGCCCGTGACGACCGTGCCACGACCGGTGATGGTGAAGACGTCCTCGATGGGCATGAGGAACGGCTTGTCCTTGTCACGCACCGGGTCGGGGATGGACTCGTCGACGGCCTCCATGAGCTCGACGATCGAGTTGACCCACTGCTCGTCACCCTCGAGAGCCTTCAGGCCCGAGACGCGCACGACGGGGGCGTTGTCGCCGTCGAAGTCCTGCGACGACAGCAGCTCGCGGACCTCGAGCTCGACGAGCTCCAGGATCTCCTCGTCGTCGACCATGTCGCTCTTGTTCAGGGCGACGAGCAGGTAGGGCACGCCGACCTGCTTGGCGAGCAGGACGTGCTCACGGGTCTGGGCCATCGGGCCGTCGGTCGCGGCGACCACGAGGATCGCGCCGTCCATCTGCGCGGCACCGGTGATCATGTTCTTGATGTAGTCGGCGTGGCCGGGCGCGTCGACGTGAGCGTAGTGACGCTTGGGGGTCTCGTACTCGACGTGCGAGATGTTGATCGTGATACCACGCTGACGCTCTTCCGGCGCCGAGTCGATCGACGCGAAGTCACGCTGAACGTTGGTGGCCGACGGGAACTTGTCGGCGAGCACCTTCGAGATGGCAGCGGTGAGCGTGGTCTTGCCGTGGTCGACGTGACCGATCGTTCCGATGTTCACGTGCGGCTTGGTCCGCTCGAACTTGGCCTTAGCCACTGGGTCCTCCTCAGGACGTTGGTTGCGAGGTTCCGGGCGCTGGATTGCGACCGGTTCTTCGCAGGGATGGTTCTCAGATTACTAGAGAGTCGATGTTCAGTTTGAGTGGATGCCGGGAACCCGGGCAGAAGCCGGGCGCCCGGCATCCACGAGAGCGGTGTTACTCGCCCTTGTTCTTCTGGATGATCTCGTCGGCCACGGCCTTCGGGACGTCGGCGTAGCTGTCGAACTCCATGGAGTAGACGGCGCGGCCCGAGGTCTTCGAGCGCAGGTCGCCGATGTAGCCGAACATCTCGGACAGCGGGACGTTCGCGCGGACGACCTTGACGCCGGCGGCGTCCTCCATCGACTGGATCTGGCCACGACGGGAGTTCAGGTCGCCGATGACGTCGCCCATGTACTCCTCGGGAGTACGCACCTCGACGGCCATGATCGGCTCGAGGATGGTGGGGTTGGCCTTGCGGACGGCCTCCTTGAAGCCCATGGAGCCGGCGATCTTGAACGCCATCTCCGAGGAGTCGACGTCGTGCGAGGCACCGTCGAGGAGGATCGCCTTGACGCCCACCATGGGGTAGCCGGCGAGCACGCCGACGTTCATGGCGTCCTGGAAGCCCTGGTCGGTCGGCGAGATGTACTCGCGCGGGATACGACCACCGGTGACCTTGTTCTCGAACTCGTAGGTCTTGTCGGCCGTGACCTCGAGGGGCTCGATCGCGAACTGGATCTTCGCGAACTGACCCGAACCACCGGTCTGCTTCTTGTGGGTGTAGTCGTGACGCTCGACCGACTTGCGGATGGTCTCGCGGTAGGCCACCTGGGGCTTTCCGACGTTGGCCTCGACCTTGAACTCGCGCTTCATGCGGTCGACCAGGATGTCGAGGTGGAGCTCGCCCATGCCCTTGATGACGGTCTGACCGGTCTCGGCGTTCTGCTCGACGCGGAACGTCGGGTCTTCTTCGGCGAGCTTCTGGATGGCGACACCCAGCTTCTCCTGGTCGGCCTTGGTCTTGGGCTCGATGGCGACCTCGATGACCGGCTCCGGGAAGGTCATCGACTCGAGCACGACCTGGTTGGCCGGGTCGCAGAGGGTGTCACCGGTGGTGGTGTCCTTCAGACCGATGACGGCGTAGATGTGACCGGCGGTGACCGAGTCGACCGGCATCTCCTTGTTGGCGTGCATCTGGAAGATCTTTCCGATGCGCTCCTTCTTGCCCTTGGTCGCGTTGACGACCTGGGCACCGGAGTCGAGGTGACCCGAGTACACGCGGATGTAGGTGAGGCGACCGAAGAACGGGTGCGTCACGATCTTGAACGCCAGGGCCGCGAAGGGCTCCTCACGGTCGGCGTGGCGCTCGATGACGACCTCTTCGTCCTTGGGGTCGTGCGCCTCGATGGCCGGCACGTCCAGGGGCGAGGGGAGGTAGTCCACGACCGCGTCGAGCATCGGCTGCACGCCGCGGTTCTTGAACGCCGAACCGCACAGCACGGGGTAGAGCTCGGAGTTGATCGTCATCTTGCGGATGGCGCCCTTGATCTCGGCGACCGTGAGCTCCTCACCGCCGAAGAACTTCTCGAGGAGGGCGTCGTCGGACTCGGCGACGGTCTCGAGCAGCTGCTGACGGTACTCGGCGGCCTTGTCGGCGAGGTCGGCCGGGATCTCCTGGATCTCGTACTTCGCGCCCATGGTCACGTCACCCTTGGCGTCACCGGGCCAGACCAGCGCGCGCATCTCGACGAGGTCGATGACGCCCACGAAGTCGTTCTCCGAGCCGATGGGCAGCTGGATGACCAGCGGCTTGGCCTTGAGGCGGTTGACGATGGTGTCGACCGTGAAGTAGAAGTCGGCACCCAGCTTGTCCATCTTGTTGACGAAGCAGATGCGGGGGACGTCGTACTTGTCGGCCTGACGCCACACGGTCTCGGACTGGGGCTCGACGCCCTCCTTGCCGTCGAAGACGGCGACGGCACCGTCGAGCACGCGGAGCGAGCGCTCGACCTCGACCGTGAAGTCGACGTGGCCGGGGGTGTCGATGATGTTGATCTGGTTCTTGTCCCAGAAGCAGGTGACGGCGGCGGAGGTGATCGTGATGCCACGCTCCTGCTCCTGCTCCATCCAGTCGGTGGTCGCGGCACCGTCGTGCGTCTCACCGATCTTGTGGTTGACGCCCGTGTAGAACAGGATGCGCTCGGTCGTCGTGGTCTTGCCGGCATCGATGTGCGCCATGATGCCGATGTTGCGGACCTTGTGAAGGTCGGTGAGCACGTCTTGTGCCACGGGTGTCTTCCTTACCTGTTGGGAGGTTGATGCCGGGCCCATCGGAGGGTCCGCGACCGGGGTGCGGCCACGGACCCTCCGCGGGTTTTACCAGCGGTAGTGCGCGAAGGCGCGGTTCGACTCGGCCATCTTGTGGGTGTCCTCGCGGCGCTTGACCGCGGCACCGAGGCCGTTCGAGGCGTCGAGGATCTCGTTCTGCAGACGCTCGGTCATCGTCTTCTCACGACGGCCCTTGGCGTAGCTGACGAGCCAGCGCAGCGCGAGCGTGTTCGCGCGGTGCGGCTTGACCTCGACGGGAACCTGGTAGGTCGAGCCACCGACACGGCGGCTCTTGACCTCAAGGGTGGGACGGACGTTGTCGAGCGCCTTCTTGAGCGTGGCGACGGCATCCTGGCTGTTCTTCGCCTCGACACCCTTGAGGGCGTCGTAGACGATCGACTCGGCGATGGACTTCTTGCCGTCGACGAGGATCTTGTTGACCAGCTGGGTGACGACGGGAGCGCCGTACACCGGGTCGTTGACGACGGGACGCTTCGGGGCGGGACCCTTACGAGGCATGGTTCTCAGCCCTTCTTCGCGCCGTAGCGGCTGCGAGCCTGCTTACGGTTCTTGACAGCCTGGGTGTCGAGCGCACCGCGGACGATCTTGTAACGGACACCGGGGAGGTCCTTCACACGACCACCGCGCACGAGCACGAGCGAGTGCTCCTGCAGGTTGTGGCCCTCACCGGGGATGTAGGCGGTGACCTCGGTCCCGTTGCGCAGCTTCACGCGAGCGACCTTGCGCATGGCCGAGTTCGGCTTCTTGGGGGTCGTGGTGTACACACGGGTGCACACGCCGGCCTGCTGGGGGTTCGACTTCAGCGCGGGAGCCTTGGTCTTCGAGACCTTCGGCGAGCGGCCCTTGCGAACCAACTGCTGAATGGTTGGCACGTTCTCTCCTTGATTGGCTGGGGGGGGTTCCTCTCGGTCCCACCCAGGTGCTGCACGGTGACAGCGGTCGTGTCTCCCCCGACACCTCGCTCATCTTGCGATTCGTGACGTGTCGGGCTCACGTGTGATCCACCGCGCGACAGAATGATCGGACGCGATTGTGGTGGATATGCCGTGGGGGCGACCTGTTCGCAGATCGATCCCTGAGATGGTGCGAGCGTTGATCCGCATGACTCGCCCGAGGGCATGACGCACGGCGCGCGTGAACGCACACCCGCTCAATGATACGCGCTCCCCGGGGGTGGGGCAAACGTGTGCAGCTGCCCGTCGCGCCGCCTCCCGCATGCCGTGCGCTCAGCCGAGCAGGAGGACGACGCCGACGACCGCAAGCGCCACCACCGCCGCACTCACGACCGCGAGAACGAGAAGGCGTCCCCCTCCCCGAGCCCGGCGAGGGTGCACCGACGCGGCATCGCCCACCCGTGTCGTCGGGTCGGCGGGGGCCCGGGACACACGGACGGGCGCGTGGACGCGCGGCGCGTACGTCTCGCGCTGCAGTGCCGCGGGCACATGCGCCTCGCGCACCCCGTCGCGAACACCCTCGGCTTGCGCCCGGAATCCGTCGCGTCGGCGCAGACGGGCGCCGGCGGCGGTGTCGTCGGCGGCGATGTCGTCGGCCGCGGTGTGGGAGGCGACGGATGCGGCGGGAGGAGTGTCGGTGGCGTCGGTGTCGGAGGGAGGAGTGTCGGCGGCGGCGCGGTCCGCCTGGTCGTGGGCGTCGCCGGCGGCCGCGCCGGGATGGATCGCCCGAACGAAGGCGACGGCGTCGGTGGGGGCGCTCCCTGCGCGCGCCGCGTGAGGGTCGTCCGGCAACCCCGCCGTGTCGCGGCCGTGGTGGGGCGCCGACGCGGTCGCGGCATCCGCCGCGCGGCGGGAACGCACCGTGACGTCGGCATCGGCTTCGCCTGGGTGCTCTCGGGCACGCCGGTCGCCCGCACCCGAGGGCACGGTGTCGCCGTCGGGTGACGCCGACGCGTACTCCCCCGTCGCCCCGGTGGGGATCTCGGCGAGCGGCGCATCGGCCGTCGGATCGGCGGGCCGCGACGGCGTCGTCTTCCCCGGCCGCGTCTCGGCCCGACGCGACACACCCGCATCGTCGAGCTGCTCATCCTCCCGGATGACGTCATCGCGGCTGCGGGTCGCGCCGCGTCGCGACCGGATCGTCGCGTCGTCGTCGTCCGACGGCGGCAGCACCGGCCATGCCCGCAGGCGCCCCGCCCAGAGCGTCACATCGTCGGGGTCGTCCTCGCGTACTCCGTCATCGCTCACGCGTCGCTCCGCGCCAGCCGGACCTCCGCGTCCCCGAGGAAGAAGCGCGCACCGGCCTCGATCTCCTCCCCGCGCGGGGCCTCGACGTCCGTGCCCATGACAGTCGCGAACAGCACGCCGTTCGTGGAGTCCAGATCGGTCACGAACCAGGTGTCACCGCGCAGATTCAGGCGCGCATGCGTCTTGGACACCGTGCGCGTCTCGTCGGTGATCGCCACGAGCTGGGCATCGGGGTGGGCGGCATCCGGTGCGGGTCGGCGTCCGAGGATGACGACATCGGAGGTCAGCGCGATGGGCGTACCGCTCGGGGGGACGAGCATCCACGGGATGCGCTTGCGGCGCGTCACGACGGTGCGGTCGAGCGCATCGAGGTCGTCGTCGCCGGAGAGCGAGGGAACCTCCGACTGCGAGTAGAGCGACGACACGGAGGTGCGCGCCGACCGCGGAGTGCCCGCCTCGGGCACCTCGGAGACCGCGGAGACCGCCTCGGACAGCTCCGGGAACTCCTCCCCGGGCGCGAGTACCGATGCGCGTGCGATCGGCGTCGTCTCGGGCGAGGGACGGGTCAGGGGGACATCGGCGGCGGGCGCCTCCTCCACCACCGCGCGTTGCGTCCGCCGGGATGTCGGCGGGACCCACGGCGTGACGGGTCGTTCCGAAGGGACCTCGGGGTCGTCGTCGCGCGACCGTTCATCGAACGCCGGGGACGGCGCTGGGCCGCTCGCCTCCCCCGGTCCGTCCGCGGGTGCCCCCGGGTCAGGGAGGGCGGCGTCACCGCCCGCACGGGGTGTCTGCGGCTCCACCGACTCGTCGTGCGGGACGGACACCGCCCGCAACGCGTCGAGGGAGTGACCGCGGCGCGGGCCGGCGGCGCGGGGGCGGACGTCCTCGCGCAGGGCGTCGAGGACGTCCGACACCGCCCCTTCGGGCACGGAGTCGTTGCGACCGTCTCGAGGGTCGTCGTCGGAGCGGCGACGCGGAGGGAACGACACCGGCGCCGGATCGCCGGGCGGTGCCCAGTCGGCGGCGGCCGGAACGGCATCCGCCAACGATCCGGTGGGCGCAGCGAACGGCGTCAGCACCGGTGCCGACGGAGGGGTGGCCTCCGCCTCGCGGCGCTCGGGGTTCGAGCCGTCGATGCCTCCCACAGGATCGGGTGCCCAGCCGTCGCGGGCCGGGCTCGAAACCTCGGTCGTGCGCTGAGGATGCGGTGTCCAGGCTCTGAGCGCCGGGCCGGATGTGCCATCGGCACCCTGCGCGTGCGGAGTCACCCCGTCGCCGGCCGGGCTCGAGACCTCGGCCGGGCGCTGAGCCTGCGGTGTCCAGGCGCTGAGCGCCGGGCCCGATGCGCCGTCGGCACCCTGCGCGTGCGGAGTCACCCCGTCGCCGGCCGGGCTCGAAACCTCGGCCGGGCGCTGAGCCTGCGGCGTCCACGCGCTGAGCGCCGGGCCCGATGCGCCGTCGGCACCCTGCGCATGCGGCGTCCACCCGCTGAGCGCCGGGCCGGACGCACCTTCCGCGCCCTGCGCATGCGGCGTCCACCCGCTGAGCGCCGGGCGCGACGCGTCGCCCGCGGTCGCGGCATCCGGTGTCCATCCGCCCACGAGCGGCACCGAGGCGGGGGCGTGGTCGTTCCCGCGGCGGAACGGCCCGACGCGCTCCTCCGAGCGCTCGTCCGCCTGGTCACCGGACCAGTGCGCCGATCCCCATCCGAGGATGCTGGCCCACACGACGGGAACGAGGGCGCCGACGACGGTCAGCCCGGCACCGCCGCCGAAAGCCCTGGTGATGCGGTGGACGGCGACGATGAAGACCACCGCGAAGGCGATCGCGCCGAACAGGGGCACCACGTTGAGCAGCACGAGCCACGGCGAGAACTCGCCGCGCTGGAGGATCGTCGCGACGTTGACCACGGGAATCCAGGCCTTCCAGGCGGGCTCCCCCATCTTGTGGAACATCGCGACCAGGGCGAGCGCGAACCAGACGTACAGGACGACGATCAGCGCGAGCGACGCCATCCCGAGAAGAACCAGTGTCGAGTCGGTCATGTCGTGTCGCGTCCCGCCGGGGCGGCGGAATGCTTTCCCCTCTCGTCGCGATGCGGCGGCTTCCGGCGCGGGCGGCGCGGGGCGACGAACCGCAGGAATGATCTCAACGATACGGCCGCGCGCAGACGCTGCCACAGACGCGGGCTGCGCAGCGCGCGTCGCTCCTCGTCGACGATGCACCAGAACGCGGCCGCGTCGTCGGCGCTGACCGTGCCGGCTGAGAACACCGCCCGGTCGGCGTCGTCGGCCAGGCGGATGCCGGCGGGGGTCGCGAACGCCACGGCGACTTCGCGGCGCGTCGGCGCACGCGGCACCGAGCGTCGAGCGTCGACCCCGGCATCGACGTACTCCTCCCAGCCGCCCGCGATGGCCGCACGCGGGTCGGGATCGCCGCGGCGACCACGGCGGCGCAGCAGCTTCACCAGGACGATCGCCAGGAAGGGCCCGAGCACGACCAGAAGGGAGAGCACCAGGATGCCCCCGACGCGGAGGACGGTCCACAGCCGGGTCAGGTCGAGTCCGGTGTCCGTCCGCTGGTCGTCGTCGCGGGTGTCATCCTCCTGCACCGGCTCGGGCGGAACGACCTCCTCGACGGTGTCGGGCCTGACCTCGGTGACGTTCTCGGGATCCTGCTGCTGCGTGAGGTCGAGGCTGGGCGACTTCTCCCACTGCGGCGTGGCGTCGATGGGCGCCCAGCGTCCGTCCGTGCCCTGCACCTCGGTCCACGCACCGACGTCGCGCGCGCGGCACACCCCCGCGGCGCACGTGGGCAGGGTCGGATCGACCGAGCTCAGCCGGGTGCCGACCACGACGCGGGCGGGGAAGCCCAGCTCGTGGGCGATGAGAGCCACGGCCACCGCGAACTGCTCGTCGTCGCCCACGGCCGCGACGAAGTTGTCGGATGCAGCGGCTCTCGGATCGTCCTCCCGTTGCAGCAGCCTCTCGAACATGCGGTCGACGCGCGCGACCGAGTGCCCCGACGCGCTCGGCTGCAGCTGATACCCCGGCAGATCGGCCGTCCAGGTCGGGGGCGCCGCCCCCTCGAGGGCGAGGCTGTGGCTGAGGTACCCGCGGTCGCGCAGGAGTCGCACCAGCGCCTGCAGCGCGGCGCCGTCCGACCCTGTCGCATGCTCCTGCACCCAGCGCCGGAGGTTGTCGCCGCCCGCGACGCCCGTGCTGTCGGCCGGGGAGGTCAGCGTCGCGAGCTCGACGGCATCGGGCTCGACCGCTCGAAGGAGATAGCGGTCTCCCGGTCGCAGCCCGCCCTCCGCGATCTGCACCCCGGCCTGCGCCTGGGCGCTGTAGTAGAACCGGTCGGCCAGGACCGTCCGCCGGTCGCCCTCGAACGTCGCCTGCGACAGGCGACCGGCGGTCGGCATCCACAGCCCGGCGAGATCGACGATCTCGACCTCGGCCTCGACGGCACGCCCCTCGCCGGCGTCACGGGAGGACGGCAATCTGACGAACCCTCCGCCCTCGCCGGAGGCTCGGAAGGTCTCGCCGTCGTACTCGTCGAGTGTCGCGATGCGGATGCGCTCGGGAAGCTCGCCGCCGCCGACACGGAACAGAACGTCATCGGAGCGGGTATCGGAGAACAGCGCACGGTACTCGGCCAGGGGACTCGCCGCCTCGGCGATCTGCCGCTCGGGCCCCGCAGCCGACCGGAGCACACGGCGATCGGCATCCCGAGCCGCCGACGGGACGACCGCCACCGTCGCCACGACCGCGACGACGACCATGGCGGCCCCCAGCGCCGCACGACGGCTTCCGGCGCGAGAACCCGCTCGACCGGCGTTCGCACCCGCGACGCCACCGGTGCGGGACAGGGCGCGCGCACGGTCGTCGCGGGCGCGCCAGGCCAGCCAGAGCACCGCGGCCAGCAGTGCTCCCAGACCGACGGCCGTCTCGACGGGCGCGGGGACCTCGAGGGGTCCGATCGACGAGACGGCGCTCGTGACACCCCGGCCGAAGAACAGCCCGAATCCCGTCATCCCCATTCCCGCGACCACGGCGAAAGAGGCGCTCCTGCCGGAGCGGACCGAGAACGCCAGCGTCATGGCCGTTCCCACGAGGAAGACCACGAGGGCCGGGACCAGGAGGTTGCGGTAGGTGCCGACGGGCAGATCGACCGTCACCAGGTCCTTCCAGGCGACCACCACGCCGGCGAATGCCTCTCCGAGTCCGCTCATCGCATCGACGAACGACGTCATCCGCGACGGCACCGCCACGGGGACGGCCAGCGCGGCGAACGCGACGATCAACGCCGCCGCGAGCGCCCATCCGCCCCACCGGCGCCACGACACCAGCGCGACGACCGCCGCGCCGACGACCGCGGCGACCACCACCAGCAGCAGAAACGCTCCGGTCGCGTACACGGGCCACGCGGCGACGGCGGCCAGGACGACGCTCACCGCGGTGTAGACGCCTCCGGCCACCCACCGGGGAGCCGACGACGGTTCGATCACGCGGGCAGGCGAGGCCGCGTCACGGCGCGCACTCACGAGGCCGCCCCCCGCACCAGCAGCCCGGAGAGATCGTCGAGGGGTGCCGATGGTGAGCACCGTGAGTCCGGCCACGCTCTGCATCCTCGGGTGCGCGCGTTCGTCGCAGATCACGGCTGCCACCGCGGTGTCGGCGGGGAACGCCAAGGCGGCGAGCCGCAGACGCGAGACCGGGACCGCCGACCCGACGACGACGAACGCGATCGACAGGCGTTCGTTCGCTTCGGATGCCAGGCGGCACACGTCCTCCACCGGCATCGTGTCGTCGTGCCGCTCGAGGCCGCTGAACCCGTCGAGCATCGCTCGCGGCGACGCCACCGGGAGATGGCGGATCGCGCGCAGCCGCCCCTTCACCACGCGCGGGATCTCGGACCCGGTGACGACGTCGATGTCGCGGGCGTCGCGGACGGCGCGCAGACCCAACGACGCCGCGGCCGAGACCGCGAGCTCGTACTCGTCGGCATCCGTGTACTCCGTCGTCGCCGCGGCGAGCACGACGGCCATGCGCGAGCGCCGGGACTCTTCGTACTGGCGGACCATGAGCCGTCCGGTCTTGGCGGTGGACTTCCAGTGCACCTGGCGCCGCGCGTCGCCGGGCACGTACTCGCGGATGGCGTGGAACGACATGTCGGCGTCCACGAGGCGGCGCGTCGCAGCCCCCTCGAGGTCGCGGATCAGACCGGCGCTGGTCGAGGGCAGTCCCACCGTGCGCGGATGCACGAACAGGTCGTGGACGTCGTCGAACGTATGCGCGCGCCGCAGCAGACCGACCGGGTCGCTGCGGACTGTCGTCACCGGCCCGATCCGCACGACGCCGCGAGGAAGCGGGGGGACCTCGAAGGGCTCGGCGCTCGTGTGCCCCGGACGGAGGAACGGCACCGCGAACTCGACGAGCCCACGGCCGACCGGGATGTCCAGCCGACCGGGCAGTGCGGGCCGCGCGCTGTCGTTGCGCACGACGATCCGCCCGGTCACGCCGTTCCCGGCGACGACGCGCTCGTGCTGCAGCGCGAGGTCGACGTCGTAGGCGCGGGCGCTGAAGAGGAACGGAATGCTCATGGCGAGCAACAGCAGCGCCGCCGAGCCCGCGACCATCCACTCGACCCACCCGAACAGGATGCCGAGCAGCAGCCCGACCGTCGCGGCGGCGGCCACGACGGTTCCCGCCGGCCGCACCGTGCGTCCGGCCCAGCGCCCGGCGGCCACGACCGCATCGGCGAGAAGGCGCCACAGCTCGGTCGCGCGCACGATGGCACGGACGACCCGACGCCGGCGGCGCACCGCGGTCGAGGTGATCGACGTGCGCGAGGCGGTGCGCATCGTGCCGGCCGACGTGCGGGTCACGCGCGACGCGGTCAGATCGGTCTCGGGCACGGCTCACCACCCGTCGACGGCGGCGCCGGCTGCGCTCGGGGCATCGTCACGCGCTCTCGCGCTGCGTGGGCGGGAGCGTGTCGAGCAGCACCTGGCCGATCACGGCCTCCGGGGTGACGCCGTCGAACTCCGCCTCCGGGTGCAGGATCAACCGGTGCGAGAGCACGGCCACGGCGAGAGCTTTCACGTCGTCCGGTGTGGCGTACGTGCGGCCCTGAGAGGCCGCACGGGCCTTCGTCGCCCGCGTCAGGGCGAGCGCGCCGCGGATGCTCACGCCCAGGCGCACTTCGTCGGCCGTGCGGGTGGCATCCACGAGCCGGGCGATGTAGTCGAGGACGAGCGCATCGACGTACACGGATGCCGCGAGATCGGCCATGCCGACCAGGACCTGCGGGGTGACGATCGGGCGCAGGTCCGCCGTGGCGACCGGGGCGCCGTCGAGGATGCGGACGGTCGCGGCGTGGTCGGGGTACCCGAGCGAGGTGCGCAGCAGGAAGCGGTCCAGCTGCGCCTCGGGGAGGCGATAGGTGCCGGCCTGCTCGACGGGATTCTGCGTCGCCAGGACGAGGAAGGGCACGCCCACCTGACGCGAGACGCCGTCGATGGTGACCTTCCCCTCCTCCATGACCTCCAGCAGCGCGGACTGCGTCTTGGGGCTCGCGCGATTGATCTCGTCGGCCAGCACGATGTTGGCGAAGATCGGGCCGGTGTGGAACTCGAATGACCCGGTCTTCTGGTCGTAGACGGTGATGCCGGTGATGTCGCCGGGCAGCAGGTCGGGCGTGAACTGGATGCGGGTGTTCGTGCCCTGCACCGACTGCGCGACGGCCCGGGCGAGCGATGTCTTGCCCGTGCCGGGGACGTCTTCGAGCAGGACGTGACCGTCGCTCACCATGGCCGTCAGCACGAGCTCGACGACGTGGCGCTTGCCGAGGACGGCGCGCTCGACGTTGTCGGCGATCTGCGAGAAGGTCTGGGCGAACCAGGTGGCCTGCTCCTGGGTCATCGTCATGAGCGTGTTCCTTCGGACTGTCGGGGGAATGGATGCCGGGCCGGCGGGGATCAGGGAGCGGCGGTGCCGGGTGTGCAGGGGCCGTCGAGCTTCGCGGTGGCCGGGTCGAGGTTCCAGCCGGGCTTCGACCAGTCCACGGCGACGGTGATGTTCTCGACCCGGGTGGCGCCGACCGGGACGAGGGTCGGATCGCCGTCGACCGTGGGGAGCACCCCGCCGTTCTCGTCGCGATAGACGACGGAGTCGTAGGTGGGGACGATGTTCGCCCGATCGCCCGCCGACGTGCCCTCGGCGCGGAGCCTGCCGCCGCCCTCGCAGCTGGCGATCTTCCACGACGCCTGCACCTGGTACGGCGCGCTGCCCTCGGCCGGCTTGACCACGCCGCGTTGCGACTGCGTGCCCCAGACGTCGTGTTCGAAGTACACGAGGATGTTCGGGTCGCGGTCGAAGACGGTCGATCCCGGACCCCAGTTCTCGTACTTCACCTTGTTGCGGCGCGGCGGGGGGCTGCCCGCCTCGATCTTCGGGACGAGGTACCACCGGGCGCTGTTGCCCTGGACCTCGGCTCGGGGATCGACGCGGAAGGTGTAGCCGCTCGGAGCCGCGCTGTCCTGTGCCACGTCGATGCTCTTCTTGATGCCGACGGCGCCGTACGACTCCCCGCGGAAGAACGTCTCGACGCACAGGGTGTAGTCGTAGGTCTCGCCGTTGTCGCGGCCCGGGAACTCCTCGCGCGCCGACCCCGCCCCCGGCTGGCAGCGCGACCGGCCCTCGGAGATGTCGTACTTCAGCTCGACACCGGTGCCGTTGGGCTGAGCGGAGCCGTCGGCCACGACGGTGGACTTCTCGTTGCCCGTCGAGCGCGAGGTGAGGTTGAGGACGAGGTTCTGCGCCGCCCCGACCCCGTGCGCGACGCCGATCAGTTCGCTGCCGTTCGCGGAACCTCCGAGACCCGGTGGCACCGTGAAGCGCGAGATCGGGCGGACGGTGATGCTGGTGGCGTCGTTGGAGCCCACGACGAACCCGCGCACGGGAACGACGTCCTGGTTGCGCCCGACGTCGACGCGGACGGTCTCGCCGACGGGGCTGGAGATCTCGAGCGTGCCCGTCTCGGCCCCGTCCACGCCGCTGACGACGAGATCCGCAATGCCTCCCTCGCCGTCCGTCTTCACTGGCGTGAAGGCCAGCTCACGCGGCTTGTTCGGGGCGCGGTACGCCCACCCACTCGTGCGCACCGCGCCGCGCGACTCGCCGACGGCATTGACCGCGGTGACGACGTACTCCCGTTGCTCGCCGTTCGGCGCGGAGATCGGCGGGCACGACCCGTCGGATGCGCACCGACCGACGACCTGCCCTCCGGTGCGCACGGTGAAGCCGGACACAGCGGGGTATGCGCGCCCGGACTCCCCCGTGTCCACGCGCAGGGTCAGGGAGCCGTCGGCGTAGGCCGTCTGCCGCACGCTCGCGGGGGCGCGGGGGTAGCCCAGCAGGTCGAGGACGACGCGGGCGTCGCGGGTGGACGCCGTCGTGCGCCCCTGGGCGTCACGGAGCGTGACGCTCGCGCTGCAGGTCGACCCGGGGGCGTCCTCGCTCCAGGACGCCGCGATGCTCGTGGGGGAGGCGACGGAGAAGCTGATGCCCGCGCACGCGGCCGTCGGGCTCACCGCGACGACCTCGAGCGGGGTCCGCGGGAGCGGATTGACCTCGCCCGGGATGCCGATGACGCCGATCGTGCAGGCGCTCCCCGACGCTTGCGAGCACTGCGACGACGTCGTCCCTCCCTGCGGGAGCGTCGACGGCGCCGCGCCCACACGCAGCGTCAGACGAGCCGGACTCACGGCGGCGTGACTCGTGATGGAGATCACGGCGGCGTTCTCGGCGCCGGGCACGGCGCGGTCACTGCCCGTCACGGTGACGATCGATCCGTCGAGGGAGACCGTGAAAGCAGACCCGGAGTACTCGAAGGCGTAGCGCACGCCGGCCTCGTCCTCCCGACCGAGCTGCCACGTGGTCATGTTGCGCAGATCGAAGGTCTCGGTCTCGCCGGGTCCGACGGTGAGGGCCCCGGGTCGCAGCTCGGGCTGCGGGTCGCGCGCCACGACGCCGATCGGGACCGTGAGCACCGTCCATTCGTCGCTCCCGGCTGCCCGGACCGGTACGCGGCAGGCGTCCGTCCACGGGGAGCCGCTTCCGGCGTCGTAGGTCACGACGGAACCGGCGACGGTGCAACGCCCTTCGGCGCGGACGCCGGTGGGGGTGACCTCGGTGCCGACCTCGAGCGTGGCGCGACGGGGAAGGGCCACGAGGGATGCCATGTCGAACGAGATGGACGCGAGCTCGTCGACCCGCTGCGCGGCGTTGGGACGCAGGGACAGGTTCAGATCGTCGTCGCCGGGGATGCGCAGGAACGCGTAGGTGGTGACGTCGGCGTCATCGACACGGCCGGTCACCGCGAAGGGGATCACCCGCCTCGTCGCCGGCAGCTCGCCGGAGAGTCGTCGGCCGTCCAGACGCACGTCAGCCGGGTCGCCCCACAGGCCCACGTCGAGATCGGCGACGTCGCCGCCCGACCAGGTGGCCTTGCCGGCGAGCACATCGACCCCCGTGACGAAGTCGTCGCGGTTCTCGACGGTCAGCACGGTGTCGGCGACGACCGGGTAATCGGGCACGCTCTCGCGCACCACCTTCACCACGATCAAACCACGCCCGGTGTTGCCGGAGTCCGAGGCGACGTCGTAGAGGAACGACAGGGTTCCCGGCTGCTCGCCGGCGCGGATCACGACGGCGGTGTCCGTCACGGTGTCGATGAAGGCGTCCAGACGCGCGAACTCCGGATTGGCGCTGCCGTCGACGAGTTGCTCGGGCAGATCGGGGCGCACTCCCGTGAGGGCGAGTCGCCCCTGCGTGGGGTCGATGTCGTTGGCGAGCGGGCTGACCCGAATGGTGCGATCGGGCCCCGCCTGCACCTGCACGTAGTCGGTGAAGGTGATCGGGCTCGGGTTCGCCTCGGCTTCCAGGACTCCGATCCGTACCGTCCCCTCCCCCGTGAGCCCGGCGGAGTCGGACACCCGATAGCGGAAGGACACCTGCCCGCGGTCACCCGGGATCGAGGAGTACACGATCGCCGACCCGTCCGGGGAGACGGATGCCGTGCCGCGATCAGGCTGCACGACGATGCGATCCAGGGTCACCGCGTCGCCGTCGGGGTCGATGCCGAAGGCGGGGAAGTCGATCGAGGTCGTGCCCCCGCTCAGCACCCGGCCTTCGAGGTCGTCGGGCAGCGGCGCCCGGTTCTCGTCCGGACTCAGGACCGTGATGCGCACCGTCGCCTCGTCCCACAGGGACGGGGTGCCGGTGCTCGACACACGGTAGGTGACCTCGTAGGCGCCGGGCGTCGTGGGGGCGAGGTAGCGCAGCAGTCCACCCGAGGCGAAGGCGAGGCCGTCCGCGGCAGGAGCGGCCTGGATGCTCGAGGGGTCGAGCGTCGGTCGCCCGCCCGCGGGAGAGATGTCGTTGTCCAGCACGGGGATGTCCACCTGCGCGCCCACGCGGACGGTCACGGTGTCGTCGACGGCGATCGGCGCGATCTCCGGTGCCGGTGGCAGCAGGTAGACCGTCGCCTCGCCCTCCACGCGAGATCCGTCGTCGTCGGTGCCGTCGCTCACCGCGTATGTCACCGTCCCGAGCAGCCCCGCCGACCCATCGGAGGTGCTGCCGGAGATGCGCAGATCGTTCTGGCCGACCGTGTCCACCGTGAGCGAAGCGCCATCCTCGGCTTCGGCGACGACGTCGCTGAGGAGCAGCACGCGACCCGTCGGATTGGAGACGGCACGGAAGACGTCGAGGGTGGCGTCCTCTTGCGGGCGGACGAAGGCGACCACGGGCGACGTCGACAGCTGGGCCGGGGCGTCGGCCGGCAGCAGGGTGATGCGCGCGGTCCCGTTCGCATTGCGGCCGCCGCCGTCGACGGTGAAGTCGACGCGGTAGACACCCGGCTCCGCGGCGGTGAGTTCGAACGCCGTGCTGCCTCCGACGACCGTCGCGGTCGCGGCCGCGCCGTCGAGGACGCGGACGGAGGAGAGGGTGACGTCGCCGGCGGTGCCCGTGACGTGCGGTCCGACGTCGACGGGCACGGACGAGCCGACGGTGTCGACGACGGCGAACGACTGCACCGAGAGGCCGGGATCGGGAGCGACGCGGACCACGAGGGCCTTGGTGGTGGTCGCACCTGCCGTATCGGCGACGGTGACGTCGAGCTCGATGTTCTGCTCGCCACCGGACCCGTCGTCGGCATGCTGGTAGACGACGTCCCCGCCGGGGGTGGCGGCCACCGAACCGACACCGCCGGGGTTCGTGACCGAGAGAAGGAGGAGCGGGTCACCCTCGGGGTCGACCCATCCGGGCAGCACCGGCACCGTGATGGTGCCGCCTCGCGCGACCTCGGGCGTGGGCCACGGCTGCAGGCACGTCGGGACCCCGCACCACACGGGTGCGGTGTTCGCAGCGGGTGGCGACACCGTGAGCGTCACGGTGGTGGCGGCGGAGGTCAGACCGTCAGCGGTGGTGCCGTCGGTCACCGCGTACGAGAAGGTCGCGGTGCCCGCGGCGTCCGGAGCCACTCGCACCGCGAGCCGCTGGCCGGAGTCGGTGAGGGTGAGCGCGCCGAAGCCGGGGTCGAGACCCGTCACGCTCTCACCGACCACGCTCAACACGTCTTCGTTGGGATCGTGGTCGTTGAGCAGCACGGGCAGGGTGACCAGGCGGCCGGAGCGTACGCCGAACGCATCGGGCTCGGCGATCGGGGGCTTCGGATCGAGCACGACGCTGAGCTGCTCCTCGCTCTGCACCGCCGTCTGCTCGGTCCGATCGTCGAGCGACCAGTTCTGGCTCGACGCGACGAGCGCGCCGTCGGGCACCGTCCACACCCACCCGGTGCGCGTCTCGTTCAGGATGATGGCGTGGTCGGTCGCGACGAAGACGGGGCGGCGCTGGTCGGGCATTGTCGCGCCGGCGTAGTCGAGCCCGGTCTCGCCCCGGTCGGACCGCCAGAGCGTCCCGCGGGAATCGCCGGGGAGCAGCCACGCGGCGTACGCGACACCCAGATGCCACACGGGCCGGGCCGGCTGCCCCAGGACGTTGCCGCCGCCGCCCACCTCGCGGCGCGGCGCGGAGCCATCGGTGGGGATCGTCCACAGCGACTGATCGTCGGCGAGGAAGACGGCGCGGGCATCGGGATCGGCATCTCCCACCACGACCTGGTCGCCGGTCTCGATGTCGACGGGGTCCTCTCCTCGCACCCACACGCGCCCGACCTCGGAATCGATGAGCACCCAGGTGTCGCCCGCGGCCGAGAGCACCGGCGCCGCCGTGTCGGCGTCCAGGGCGTCGCGGCCGCGGAGTTCATCGGAGTCGATGTCGTAGCGGATCACGGACGCATCCGCGGAGGAGTAGGCGAACAGCATCCCCCGGTCATCGAGCGCGAGTGCATCGGCGGTGTAGGCGGCGGCATCGTCGTCGCCGGCGACGCCGAAGGGATCCAGCTCGGCGGCGACCTGCCCGGCGCGGCTCAGACGGCCGGCGAAGAGGGTTCCGGCATCCGTCCGGTACACGACGAAGTCCCCGGCCGTCACGACCGACGTGGTCCCGGGGGGCGTGTCGGGGGCCGCCTGCAGCTGCTCCTCCTGCAGGTCGATGGGCTGCGCCTCGTCGATGCGCGTGAGCTTGCTGAAACTGTCGGTGAAGAGATACGCCCCGTCGCCGGCCTGCGCGACCTGGCTGGGGTTGCCGGCCGCGCGCACCGTGTCGAGTTCGCCGACCGCGGTGTTCACCCGGGCGTAGCGCTGCCCCTCGCCCGTCTGCAACGCCCACACCGACGTGTCGACCTCGGGCGTCTGCTGGGCGTCGAGGCCCGGCCAGACGATGCTGGCCGTCACGATCAGCGCGGCCGAGACCACCGCCGCGGTGACTCCGGCGAGCGTGGTGCGCCTCATCGGAGCACGCCCGTCGCGACGAGGGCGGCCGCCAGCACGCCGCCGGCGGTGACGACCGTGGCCGCGGCGAGCACCCACGGCAGCGGGTGGAACCGGCGCGCCGCAGGGGCCGCGATGTCGGTGTCCTCATCACGGGCGTACCCCGCGACTCCGGCCGACGCGCGGTGTTTGCGCGAGACCTCGCGCTCGACACGGGTTCGCACGGGCCCGCGCAGCGTCCCGTCGGCGAAATCGACGGAGCGTGCCGCGGGTGCCCACTCGGCGGCGGGCACCTCGAGCGGAGTCGCTGCGAGGCCCTCCTCGGTCTGCACAGCCTGGAGCGCCTCTCCGAATTCGCGGGCCGTGGGGTAGCGATCGGCGGGATTGCGCGACATCGACCGAGCGAGCACCCGTTGCAGCGCCGCCGGGACGTCGGCGCGCGAGATGTCGGTGTACGAGGCGCGGGCAATGCGCCGACGCAGCTGCTCCCGGGAGTTCTGCCCCTTCTCCCGACGCTCGAAGGGGCTGTGACCGGCGAGTAACGAGTACACGGTGGCGCCCAGGCTCCACACCTCGCTGGTGACGGTGCCGGCGTTCTGCTCGGACACGACCTCGGGGGCGCTCCACGGCACCGACATGGCCATCATCTCGTCGGCGCCCTGTCGGGCGAGCGACGACGAGATGCCGAAGTCGGCGAGCACGGGGGCGCCGAAGGTGGTGACGAGGATGTTGCTGGGCTTGACGTCGCGGTGGATGAGCCCGGCGTGGTGGGCCGACTCGAGAGCGCCCGCCATGCGCACGCCGATGGACAGCACCTCCGCCACCGGCATCCGCTCGACGCGGAAGCGCTGCGCGAGCGAACCGGGGCAGTACTCCATGACGATGTAGGGCCGGCCGTCGGCCGAGATCCCCGCCTGGTAGACGGTGACGATCGATGGGTGCGCCGACAGATGGGCCAGCACGTCGGCCTCGGCGTTGAACATGCGCAGGAGATCGGGATCGCGGACGTCGCTCGGCAGGACCTTCACCGCCACGTCGCGGCGCGGCATGTCTTGGCCGTAGAGGAAGACGTCGGCGAAACCACCCGAACCGAGCGGACGGATGTACGCGAGCCCGGGCAGGATGGGCGGCGACGAGGGAAGTCGCTGCGGCATCGAGCTCCCTCCGGACGATGCGTCCGCGACACCACCGGCGAACGACCCGACGATGCTAACAAAGTCGCATGGTCGCCCCCGCCGCGCATCCACAGGCGGTTCAGGATGCCGGGGGCTCGGACTCCCGCGGATCGAAGGGGGCGTCGAGGGAACGGGTCAAGTCGTCCAGCAGGGCCGCGATCTGGGGCTCGACGTACTCCGCGACCGCCGCCTGGATGCGCAGGCGATGGTGCAGGAGGATCGAGCACACCTCCCGGCCGATCATGTTCGCGTAGTCGTCGGCGAGCCCGACCTCCTGGCGCAGCGCCGCCTTCGCGGCATCCGACAGCGGCGGAAGGGCCGGAATCGCGGCGTCCTCCTCGGCGGCCAAGCCCGACAGCGTGAAGAGGAACGGCGACCCGGGCTCGGGGTCGGGGTCGAGCGGCATCCCCTCGAACTCCGGTTCGAGGCCCTCCGACGGGCGGTAGGAACGGCGCCGGTTGCGCTCGGCCTGCTGGTCGAGCTCGGCCTGGAGCATCGGGAGGTTGCGGGAGGTGTACTCGGCGACGGCATGGTCGACGATCCCCTTCACCCGGGTGGACAGCCCGTGCTGCACACCATGCGGCACGTCGGCGCCGAGGCCCGCGGCGGAGAGCACCGGCGACCCGAAGCATCGCCGGCAGGGCGCGACGCGTCCACGATGGTTCGCCGGCTCCCACCGGGGCAGCCAACGCAGCCAGGCGTCCACCGCCTGACCGACCTGGCTCTCGAGCGACCGCTCCACGTCTCTACGCTAGTCCGACACGCCCGGGAACAGCCGGATGCCACGATCACCGCGCGTCTGGAGGCCCGTGCTCGTCGTCCTCCCAGCTCCACCGCGGGCCGGTGGTGCGTGCACGGACCAGGAAGACGCCGAACAGCGCCGCCGCGAATCCCGCACCCGCGACCACGGGTCCGGCGAAGCCGACCGCGACGCTCCCGGCGGCGGCGACGCCGCGGGCGAAGTCCGCTCCGCTGACGAGGGCACCGACCACGACCCCGGCGACCTCCCCCACGTAGGCGGCGATTCCGCACGGCACCGCGGTGAGATAGCTCGGCGGCGCCGCCCGCAGGCCCCAGAGCAGAACGCCGGCGAAGGACGCCAGCGCCGCCAGTTGACCGATCACGCCGGGGACCGCACCGAGACCCCGCACCGGGATGACGTCGGCGTCGAGCACGAGGCTCACCACCCCGAGGGCCGCGATGGAGAGGGCGATGAAGACGACGGAGGCGAAGACCACCGCGACCGGCGGGGTGACCCCCGCCGGTCGCGGCTCGTTCGTCATGGCATCCGTCTCAGCGCTGCGAGAGCTGAGGACCGGCCTCGAGCGTGCGCTCGTACTCGCGCTGCGCCTCGGCATTGAGTTCGGTCACGCGGCGACCGCGGGCCGCCACCCACGCGCCGAACCAGACGGTCAGCTCGCGACCCAGCACGAACGCGACGATCGCCAGGGGTGCGAGGACGTTGCCCTGCAGGAGCTCGACCGACTCGCGCGCCGTGATCATCCAGAACGGCGCGGCCAGGAGCACGCCGAGAAGGTGACCGGCCCACGCGATCACACCGACGACGAGACCCCACACCACCCAGTGGCCCCAGCGGCCGCGGTTGATCAGCGCACCCAGGAACCAGAAGCCGATGTAGAAGGCGACGGTGGGGACCCACAGGCCCCACGTGGTCAGCGCCGACAGCGCTGCGGTCCCCAGGTCGGCGATCTGGAGTCCGTCTGTCAGCAGGCGCAGGCCGAGGATCGCCGCCAGGTAGAGGGCGGCGAACGCCAGGGCCGCCAGCAGACCGATGGCCCCCGCCGCGCCGCGGTTGCCGCGCGGGCGCGGAGCCTCGGGTGCCTGGACGAAGATGGGCTGGGGTCCACCGTAGGCACGGGTCGGTTCCTCGGAGGCCGGCGTGGTGGCGGCTGCGGCACCGGCGGCGGCAGCGCCCGTTCCGGCGACGGCCGCGGTCTCGGCGGCCGGGGAGACCGTCGTGGGGGTGTCGTCGTGGTGCACGGTCGACGAGGTCGACTGCTCCGGCTCGGCGGAAGCGGCGTACGCGGCCCAGCGAGCGTCTTCGTCGTCGAGGTCGACCGACGATGCGGGGGCCGCGGGCGACGCGGACTGCGGCGCGACGGGTGAGGCGTCGTGCACGACGGGCGCCGGGTGGTCGCGACGCTCGTCGACCGCCGCGGCGGCGTCGCGCTCCTGCTGCTCGCGGTCGCTCCAGGCGGCCGCGGCCGCCTGCGGGTCGACGGCATCGCGACGGGCGGCCTCGGCGTCGGCGAGACCCTCGTGGGCTCGACCCACGACGTCGTGCGCGTCGTCGGTCGGCTCGACGACGGGGTCGCCGTACGAATCCTTCGGTGCAGCGACCCGGTCGCCGCCCGACGTGTTGTCGCTCATGGGATCTCCTCACGCGGTGATTGCGGCGCAAGGCTAACCCGCCGGCGGCGACGCGACGCTTAGGCGTGCCGACGGAAGTGCGTCTCGACCGTGTCGGAACCTCGGCCTAGGGTGTTGCCATGCCCCGTCGCCCGCCCCGCCCGGCCGTTCCCGCGGTCCTCGTCGGTGTCGCCGTGCTCGCGCTGACCGCGTGCGCCCCCGCCGCCGAGGAGGCGGCCCCCGACACCCCGTCCCCGGTCTCCTCCTCGCCGACCCCGTCGAACATCCCCACGTTCTCGCGGGCCCCCACCGACGTGCGTCTCCCCGCGGACTGCAAGGCGATGCTCTCCGCCGACGTCCTCGCCCAACTGGGCACGGTCCCCCTGAACGACCCGGCGCTGGGCGCATCCGGCGTACAGCCCGACGGCTCGCTCATCTGCATCTGGCGCGACCCGGGAGCCGACACGACGGGGCTGACGACGACGATCTCGCGGATGAACCGCGGGCCGGCGCTCGACATGCTCAACGATCTGGTGTCCACCCAGGGGTTCAGCTGTTACACCCCCGACGCCGGCACACGCTGCGAGAAGACCTGGATCAACGACACCTACCCCGTCAACGACGGGCGCACACTGTACTGGCGCGCGACGACGTGCTGATCGACACCCAGTACTCCAATCTCGCCCCGACGGGTTACACCTCGAGCATCATCTCGTCGATCTTCGGGTGACGTCCCTCCCCCGTCATCCTCCGAAGAAGGCGTGGGATGCCGCGTCCTCGGCGTAGCCGTCCGGCATCCAGCCGCTGAGCGTCGACGACACCCACCGATCGCCGCGCAGATCGTGAACCTCGTCGACCTCGCCGGTGGTCCGGACGCAGTGCGTCACCGCGGGCTGCGACGCATCGGGCGCCGACGTGCACGCGAAGCCCTGGGAGGCGAGTGCCGCCACCGCCGCCGCGGCGCCCTCCGGTGACACGGTGGACACCGTGGTCTCGAGGAAGCGACCGCCCACGCCCCGCCAGTGGCACGTCACGACCGTGGTGGGCTGGGCCGCCGCGACGGCCTCGGGAGTCGACAGCGCCGCCGTGCGCCGCTGCGACAGCAGTGCGTCGGGTGACCACACCAGCGACGACCACATCGGCTGGGAGTAGAGGCGCCGGCACTCGGTGGCCGGGGTCGCGGGCTCCGCGTCGACCGTCGCCGACGGGCTGGTGACGCTGCGGAGAGTGTCCCCCACGAAACCGATCGCTCCGGGGATGCCGGGGGCGGCGAGCACCCCCAGGCCCAGCACCGCAGCCAGACAGAACAGCCCCACGGGCCATGCCAGCCACAGGCTGCGTCCACCGATCCGGGCCATGCATTCCTCCGCGACAACGGTAGGCGCACTCCCCCGGCCTCGACGGCACCCGACACGCCGCGTGCCGTACGCGTCACGAACGGGATACACGCCGGACATGACGAAGGCCCCCGGCAGAAGCCGGGGGCCTTCGTTTCACCAGGATGCCGCGCCGAGGCATGGCATCCGTCGATCGGGGTGGAGCCGGACGTGCCGGCTCCACCCGTCATCAGTTGTCTTCAATCGGCTCGGTCGAGCGAGCGAGCTCGCTCTCCTCTCGCCTCGATCAGTTGTAGGTGCCGGGCGTGAAGTCGTCCGTCGAGAAGCTGTCGAAGTCGACGTAGCTCAGATCGGCGTCGGAGTACGCACCGTCGGACGCGAAGATGCGGTTGGGGTACCGCTCGCTCTTGGCCTCCTCCGTCGCCTCGACCGTGACGTTGCGGTACTTCGCAAGACCGGTTCCGGCGGGGATGAGCTTTCCGATGATGACGTTCTCCTTGAGGCCGACGAGCGGGTCGCTCTTGCCCTCCATGGCCGCCTGCGTGAGGACGCGGGTGGTCTCCTGGAACGACGCGGCCGACAGCCACGACTCGGTCGCGAGCGACGCCTTGGTGATACCCATCAGCTCGGGACGACCCGACGCGGGACGCTTGCCCTCGCCGACCGCCTCGCGGTTGATGGTCTGGTAGCGCTTGAAGTCCACCAGCTCACCGGGCAGCAGGTCGGTGTCGCCGTGGTCGACGACGGTGACCTTGCGGAGCATCTGTCGGACGATGACCTCGATGTGCTTGTCGTGGATCGGCACACCCTGCGAGCGGTACACGCCCTGGACGCCGTTGACGAGGTACTTCTGCACCTCGCGGGCACCCTGCACGCGCATGACCTCCTTGGGGTCGAGCGTTCCGACCTGGAGGGGCTCACCCACCGAGACGTGCTGGCCGTCCTCGACCAGGAGCGTGGCGCGCTTCAGGACGGGGTAGACCACCGGCTCGTCGCCGTTGTCGGGCGTGAGGATGACCTTCTTGGCCTTGTCGGTCTCGTCGATCGTGATGCGGCCGTCGGCCTCGGCGATCGGCGACGCACCCTTGGGGGTACGGGCCTCGAACAGTTCCTGCACGCGGGGAAGACCCTGCGTGATGTCGTCGGCCGACGCCGAACCACCGGTGTGGAAGGTACGCATCGTCAGCTGGGTACCGGGCTCACCGATCGACTGGGCCGCGATGATGCCGACGGCCTCGCCGATGTCGACGATCTTGCCGGTGGCCAGCGAACGACCGTAGCACTTGGCGCAGACACCGACGGCCGAGTCGCAGGTCAGCACGGAGCGGACCTTGATCGTCTCGACGCCACCGGCGACCAGCTTGTCGATGAGCACGTCGCCCACATCGTCGCCGGCCTCGGCCAGCACGGTGCCCTGCGCGTCGACGACCGCCGTGGCGAGCGTGCGGGCGAACACCGAGTTCTCGACGTTGGCGTCCTTGACCAGGTCACCGGTCGAGCCCGCCGCGGCGATCGGGAGCTCGAGGCCCTTCGACGTGCCGCAGTCCTCCTCGCGGATGATGACATCCTGCGAGACGTCGACGAGACGACGGGTGAGGTACCCCGAGTCGGCCGTACGGAGGGCCGTGTCGGCCAGACCCTTACGGGCACCGTGCGTCGCGATGAAGTACTCGGCGACCGACAGACCCTCGCGGTACGAGGAGATGATCGGGCGCGGGATGATCTCACCCTTGGGGTTGTTCACCAGACCACGCATACCCGCGATGTTGCGGATCTGCAGCCAGTTACCACGGGCGCCCGACGACACCATGCGGTTGATGGTGTTGTCGGCGGGGAAGTTGTCCCGCATCGCCTTCTGGACCTCGTCGGTGGCCTCGGTCCAGATCTTGATGAGCTCCTGACGACGCTCGGCGTCGGTGGTGAGACCCTTCTCGTACTGGCCCTGGACCTTCGCGGCCTGCTTCTCGTAGCCCGCGACGATCTCGCCCTTGTTCGGGGGCGTGAGGATGTCGCTGAGCGCCACGGTGACACCCGAGCGGGTGGCCCAGTAGAAGCCGGCGTCCTTGATCCGGTCGAGCGATGCCGCGACCTCGACCTTGGGGTACTCCTCCGCCAGCTTGTTGACGATCTGCGACAGCTTGCCCTTGTCGGCCTGTTCGCGGACGAACGGGTAACCCTTGGGGAGCGTGTCGTTGAAGATCGCCTGGCCGAGCGAGGCGTCGACGAGACCGTGCTTCTCGTAGCCCTCGGGCGCCTGGCCCTCGAGGAACGACAGGCCGGGGATGCGGATGCGCGCCTTGGCCTGCAGGTCGAGGGTGCCCTCGTCCTTGGCCAGGATCGCCTCGCCCACCGAGCCGAACGCACGGCCCTCGCCCACCGCACCCTCCTTGAGGGTGGTGAGGTGGTGGAGGCCGATGATCATGTCCTGCGAGGGCAGGGTCACCGGGCGGCCGTCCGACGGCTTCAGGATGTTGTTCGAGGCGAGCATCAGCACACGGGCCTCGGCCTGGGCCTCGACCGACAGCGGCAGGTGCACGGCCATCTGGTCACCGTCGAAGTCGGCGTTGAACGCCGCGCACACGAGCGGGTGCAGCTGGATGGCCTTGCCCTCGACGAGCTGGGGCTCGAACGCCTGGATGCCGAGACGGTGCAGCGTGGGTGCACGGTTCAGCAGCACGGGACGCTCGCGGATGATCTCTTCGAGCACGTCCCAGACCTCGGGACGGTAGCGCTCGACGGCACGCTTGGCGGCCTTGATGTTCTGCGAGTGACCGAGGTCGATGAGGCGCTTGATCACGAACGGCTTGAACAGCTCGAGCGCCATCTGCTTGGGCAGACCGCACTGGTGCAGCTTCAGCTGGGGACCGACGATGATGACCGAACGACCCGAGTAGTCGACGCGCTTTCCGAGCAGGTTCTGGCGGAAACGACCCTGCTTTCCCTTGAGCATGTCGCTCAGGGACTTCAGGGCGCGGTTGCCGGTACCGGTGACGGGGCGACCGCGGCGGCCGTTGTCGAACAGGGCGTCGACGGCCTCCTGCAGCATGCGCTTCTCGTTGTTGACGATGATCTCGGGGGCACCGAGGTCGATCAGGCGACGGAGGCGGTTGTTGCGGTTGATCACGCGACGGTACAGGTCGTTCAGGTCGGAGGTCGCGAAGCGGCCACCGTCGAGCTGGACCATCGGGCGCAGCTCCGGCGGGATCACCGGAACGACGTCGAGCACCATCGAGGCCGGCGTCATGCCGGTCTGCAGGAACGAGTTGACGACCTTCAGGCGCTTGATCGCACGGATCTTGCGCTGGCCCTTGCCCTCCGAGATCTGCAGGTGGAGGCTGTCGGCCTCGGCCTGCAGGTCGAAGGTCTCGAGGCGGCGCTTGATCGACTCCGCACCCATGTGAGCCTCGAAGTACTGACCGAAGCGGTCCTGCAGCTCGTGGAAGACGTCGTCCTCGGGCTTGAGGGCACCCACCTCGAGCGTGCGGAAGTCCTCCCACACGCGCTCGAGCTTGGCGATCTGCTCGTCGGCGTTCTTGCGGGCCGCCGTCATGTCCTTCTCGGCGGCGTCCTTGACCTTCTTCTTCTGGTCGGCCTTGGCGCCCTCCGCCTCGAGGGCGGCGAGCTCCTCCTCGAGCTTGGCCAGGCGCGCGGCGATGCGGGCATCGCGGCGGTCGCCGAGCGTCTTCAGCTCGAGACGGATGTTGTTCTCCTGCGTGGCGAGGTCGCGGTGACGAGCATCCTCGTCGACCGAGATCACCATGTAGGCGGCGAAGTAGATGACCTTCTCGAGGTCCTTCGGCGCCATGTCGAGCAGGTAGCCCAGGCGCGAGGGCACGCCCTTGAAGTACCAGATGTGCGTGACGGGCGCGGCGAGCTCGATGTGGCCCATGCGCTCACGGCGGACCGAGGACTTCGTGACCTCGACGCCGCAGCGCTCGCAGACGATGCCCTTGAAGCGCACGCGCTTGTACTTGCCGCAGGCGCACTCCCAGTCGCGGGAGGGTCCGAAGATCTGCTCGCCGAAGAGACCGTCCTTCTCGGGCTTCAGCGTGCGGTAGTTGATCGTCTCGGGCTTCTTGACCTCACCGAAGGACCAACGACGGATGTCGTCGGCGGTGGCCAGACCGATACGGATCTGATCGAAAGTGGTTGATTCGAGCACTGGTTCTCCTGTGTCGGAATTCTCTGAAATCTGAGCTGGGTCGCTGAGCTGGAAGCTCAGATCTCGTCGATCGACGAGGACTCGAAGCGGCTGGAGATGTTGATGCCGAGCTCCTCCGCGGCGCGGAAGGCGTCGTCATCCGTGTCGCGCAGGTTGACCGCGGTGCCGTCGGCCGAGAGGACCTCGACGTTCAGGCAGAGCGACTGCATCTCCTTCATGAGCACCTTGAAGGACTCGGGGATGCCGGGCTCCTGGATGTTCTCGCCCTTGACGATGGCCTCGTACACCTTGACGCGGCCGAGGATGTCGTCGGACTTGATCGTGAGGAGCTCCTGCAGCGCGTACGCGGCACCGTAGGCCTCGAGCGCCCACACCTCCATCTCACCGAAGCGCTGGCCACCGAACTGGGCCTTACCGCCGAGCGGCTGCTGGGTGATCATCGAGTAGGGGCCCGTCGAACGCGCGTGGATCTTGTCGTCGACCAGGTGGTGCAGCTTCAGGATGTACATGTAGCCGACCGAGATGGGCGCCGGGAACGGCTCGCCGGAGCGGCCGTCGAACAGGCGCGTCTTGCCCGAGCGGTCGACCAGGCGGTCGCCATCGCGGTTCGGGATCGTCGAGTCGAGCAGACCCGCGATCTCGTCCTCGAACGCACCGTCGAACACGGGGGTCGCGACCTTCGTGCCGGGCGCGGCCTCGCGGGCCGACTCGGGCAGCTGCGCGGCCCACTCCGGAGTGCCCTCGACCTTCCAGCCCTGCTGGGCGATCCAGCCGAGGTGGAGCTCGAGGACCTGACCGAAGTTCATGCGGCCCGGGATGCCGAGCGGGTTGAGGATGATGTCGACCGGCGTGCCGTCGGCGAGGAAGGGCATGTCCTCGATCGGGAGGATCTTGGCGATGACACCCTTGTTGCCGTGGCGGCCGGCGAGCTTGTCGCCCTCGGTGATCTTGCGCTTCTGGGCGATGTAGACGACGACGCGGCGGTTGACGCCCGAGCCGAGCTCGTCGTCGCCGTCTTCGGCGTTGAACTCCTTGACGGCGATGATCGTGCCCTGCTCGCCGTGGGGCACCTTCAGCGAGGTGTCGCGGACCTCGCGGCTCTTCTCGTTGAAGATGGCACGGAGCAGACGCTCCTCGGCGCTGAGCTCGGTCTCGCCCTTGGGCGTTACCTTGCCGACGAGGATGTCGCCGGGACGCACCTCGGCGCCGATGCGGATGATGCCGCGGTCGTCGAGGTCCTTCAGCAGGTCGGGGCTGACGTTGGGGAGGTCACGGGTGATCTCCTCCTTGCCGAGCTTGGTGTCGCGCGCGTCGACCTCGTACTCCTCGATGTGGATCGACGACAGGGTGTCGTCCTTCACGAGGTCCTGGCTGAGGATGATCGCGTCCTCGAAGTTGTGACCCTCCCAGGTCATGAACGCCACGAGGAGGTTCTTGCCGAGCGCGAGCTCGCCGTTCTCGGTCGCGGGACCGTCGGCGATGACCTCGCCGGCCTCGATGCGCTCGCCGGCCGAGACCACCACGCGCTGGTTGTACGAGGTGCCCTGGTTGGAGCGGTCGAACTTGCGCAGGAAATAGTCCTGCGTGCCGCCCTCGTCGAGCTGGATGGTCACGACGTCGGCCGAGACCTCGAGCACCACACCGGCCTTCTCGGCGGTGACGACGTCACCGGCGTCGATCGCGGCGAAGCCCTCCATACCGGTACCCACGACGGGCGACTCGCTGCGGACCAGCGGCACGGCCTGGCGCTGCATGTTCGCACCCATGAGGGCGCGGTTGGCGTCGTCGTGCTCGAGGAACGGGATGAGCGAGGTCGCCACCGACACCATCTGGCGCGGCGAGACGTCCATGTAGCCGATCTCGTCGACGGGGAACAGGTCGACCTCGCCACCCTGGCCGCGGCGGGCCAGGATGCGGTCCTCGACGAAGTGGCCGTCAGCCTGGAGGGCGACACCGGCCTGGGCGACGATGTGGTCGCTCTCTTCGCTGGCGGTCAGGTAGTCGATCTGGTCGGTCACGCGGCCGTCGACGACGCGGCGGTACGGCGTCTCGATGAAGCCGAACGCGTTGATGCGCGCGAACGAGGCGAGCGAGCCGATCAGACCGATGTTCGGGCCTTCGGGCGTCTCGATGGGGCACATGCGGCCGTAGTGCGAGGGGTGCACGTCACGGACCTCGACGCCGGCACGCTCACGCGACAGACCACCGGGACCCAGCGCCGACAGGCGGCGCTTGTGGGTCAGACCCGCGAGCGGGTTGTTCTGGTCCATGAACTGCGACAGCTGCGAGGTTCCGAAGAACTCCTTGATCGCGGCGACGACGGGGCGCACGTTGATCAGGGTCTGCGGCGTGATGGCCTCGATGTCCTGCGTGGTCATGCGCTCGCGCACGACGCGCTCCATGCGCGACAGACCGGTGCGCACCTGGTTCTGGATGAGCTCGCCGACGGCGCGGATGCGACGGTTGCCGAAGTTGTCGATGTCGTCCGTGTCGAGACGGATCTCGGCGGCCTGGCCGCCGCGGACGCCGTCGAAGGTAGCGTCGCCGCGGTGCAGACGGACGAGGTACTTGATCGTCGCGACGATGTCGTCGACGGTGAGCACCGAGTCGCTGAGCGGCTTGTCGAGGCCGAGCTTCTGGTTGATCTTGTAGCGACCCACCTTGGCCAGGTCGTAGCGCTTGGCGTTGAAGTAGAAGTTGTCGAGCAGCGCGCGCGCGGCCTCGGCGGCGACCTGCTCGCCCGGACGAAGCTTGCGGTAGATGTCGCGGAGGGCGTCTTCCTTGGTGAGGATGGTGTCCTTCGACAGCGTCTCTTCGATGGAGTCGAAGCCGGCGAACTCGGCGAGGATGTCTTCGCTGGTCAGGCCGAGGGCCTTGAGGAAGACGGTGACCGACTGCTTGCGCTTGCGGTCGATGCGCACGCCGACCTGGTCGCGCTTGTCGATCTCGAACTCGAGCCACGCACCGCGCGAGGGGATGACGCGGGCCGACACGATGTCCTTATCGGAGGTCTTGTCGGGCGTCTTGTCGAAGTAGACACCGGGCGAACGCACGAGCTGCGACACGACGACGCGCTCGGTGCCGTTGATGATGAACGTGCCCTTGTCGGTCTGGAGCGGGAAGTCGCCCATGAAGACCGTCTGCGTCTTGATCTCACCGGTCTGGTGGTTCATGAACTCGGCTTCGACGTACAGCGGTGCGGCGTAGGTCTTGCCGCGCTCCTTGCACTCCTCGATCGAGTACTTCTCGGGCTCGAGGTAGGGGTTCGTGAACGAGAGCTGCATGGTCTCGCTGAGGTCCTCGATCGGGGAGATCTCCTCGAAGATCTCCTCCAGACCGCTGATCTCGGGAACGTCGGTGCGACCCTCGGCCTGTGCCTCGGCGACGCGCGCCTTCCAGGCTTCGTTACCGACGAGCCAGTCGAACGACTCGGTCTGCAGTGCGAGCAGATCGGGAACGGTCAGCTTGTCGGAGATCTTCGCGAACGAGAGGCGGGATGCTCCGCGTCCGCTCTTCGGGGTGGTGGTGGTGGATGCGTTGCTCGCAGCAGCCAAGGGAATAACCTCCAGAAGCCCGGGCGAGGGGCTCGTGATTCCTTGTCGTCAGGTGGAGTGCGTTCCTGCCCCGAAAACCCGCTCGTCGCACACCGCGGTGAGGCGGGGACGGGCAGGCTCAGCCGACCACCATATGAGGGCAGGGGGAATCGAGGAGCGCAAAGTCCAAGCATACGCCGGAGGACTCGCCGTGTCCAGTCGAATTCTTGACGCGTTTGCGGACCTGCGGTATAACCGCGTGCGCCCGTCGAACATTCCCGCCGCCGCCGTGCTCAGACGCGCCGGAAGCGCACCCCGTCGCCCGGACGCGCCTGCGCGAGCGCGTCGAGGGCGGCATCCGGAACCACCCCGATCACGGGATACCCGCCGGTGACGGGACCGTCGGCGAGCAGCACCACCGGCCGACCGTGCGGCGGCACTTGGACCGCCCCGGGACGCATCCCCTCGCTCGGCAGCTCGCCCGACCGCGCGCGAGGAAGGGCGGGACCGTCGAGGCGGATGCCGACGCGGTCCGCATCCGCCGAGACGGTCCACGTCGCAGCCGTCATCGCCTCGAGCGCTCCGGCGGCGAACCAGTCGGCGCGGGGTCCCGCCGACAGCGGCACATCGATGAGCGCGGGCGGAACCGACCAGGGGAAGCCGTCCACGGTCGGGACAGGACCCGCCGGGGTTCCCGACCGGATGACGTCGCCCGCCGCCGACGGTGCCGGGCCGAGCCCCGCGAGCACGTCGCTCGCCATCGAGCCGAACGCGGTGGGCGAGACCACTCCGCCGCGCACGGCCAGATACAGCCGGAGTCCGGCGCGGGCGGCGCCGATCGCCAGCGTGGCGCCGGCCGGCAGATGCAGGGGCGCATAGGCATCCACCGCCCGCCCGTCGACCGACACATCGGCGAGCGCTCCGGTGACGCAGACCCAGGTGTCGTGCTCCGCCCGCGCGCGGAACCCGCCGAGCACGATCTCGAGCCCCGCCGCCGTCTCGGCGTTGCCAACGAGGCGGTTGGCGACGCGCAGAGCCCCGCGGTCGAGCGCGCCGGAGCGGGCGATACCGAGGGCCGCTCGACCGGGACGACCGAGGTCCTGCACGGTCGCCGCGGCCCCGGGGGCGAGGATCCGCAGCGCGGGTGCGGCAACTCCGTGGCCAGCGGAGGACGAGGGAAGAGCGGAGGACGGATCACCGGCATCCCGTCCTCCGCTCGCCCCGAATCCTCCGCTGATCACCGCTGCCGCGGCGATGCGTGAGCGCTCCGGCACGAACCGCACGCGCGCCCGCGGGGGGAGCAGCACCGGGTCGGCGGCATCCGGATCGAACAGCACCACGTCGGTCGAACCGATGAGCCGCCAGCCGCCGGGCGTCTGGCGCGGGTAGGCGCCGCTGAACTCCCCCGCCACGCCCAGCGCACCGGCCGGGACGCGCGTGCGCGGCGAGGCCAGACGCGGGACCTCGTACGGCCAGTCCGGGCTCACGAGGTAGGCGAAACCGGGCGCGAAGCCTGTGAATGCCACCGTCCACTCGGCGGCCGCGTGCCGGCGGACGAGCTCGGCGACGGGGATGCCGAGGGTCTCCGCCGTGGAGTCGAGGTCGGCGCCGTCGTAGCGCACGGGCACCTCGATGAGGGGGCCGGGGAGGACGGCATCCGGTCCCTGCTGGTCGCAGAAGAGGATCCAGGCGTGCACGGCGTCGCGGGACAGACGCGACGGGTCGAACGCGACGAGCACGGTGCGAGCGGCGGGGACGAGGTCGTCGACACCGTCGGGCGGGGCCGCGGCGAGCGCGGCGTGCAGCTCCAGGACGGCGGCGAGGTCCGCGACCTCGGCCAGCACCGCCCGGTCCCCGAACGGCAGGAGTCTCACCCTCGATCCGGTCGCGCCACGGCGGGACGTCACCACGGCGCGCGCACCTCGACGTCCGCGTCGTCGAGCGCGGCGCGCACGGCCCGTGCCATCGCGACCGCCGACGGGGTGTCGCCGTGCAGGCACAGGGATGCGGCATCGACGGCGATGCGCGTGCCGTCCACGGCCTCGATCTCGCCGTCACGCACGAAGCGCAGCGCACGCGCGGCGACGAGCGCCGGGTCCTCGACCACGGCGCCGGGCTCGCCGCGCGGAACGAGCCCGCCGCGCGCGGTGTATCCGCGGTCGAGGAACGCCTCGTGCACGAAGGCGAGGCCGGCGGATGCCGCGGCGTCGGCGATGGCACCCGGCATCCCCAGCACCGGCAGCGCACGCCCGAGGCGCGCCGACAGGTCGGCCACGGCCGCGGCCACAGCACGGGCCTGCCCGGGGTCCTCGGTCACCGCGTGATACAGCGCGCCGTGGGGTTTGACGTAGCGGATGTCCGCCCCGGCGGCCGCGAGCGCGTCCAGTTGCCGGGCGACGCTCGCCCGCAGCTCCGCGGGCGGCGGATCGCGTCGGACCCGGCCGAAGTTCTCGCGGTCGTCGTACGACGGATGCGCGCCGACGGCGACGCCGAAGCGGGCGGCGCGCGCCACGGCATCCGTCATCGACCGGGCATCGCCGGCGTGCCCACCGCACGCGACATTGGCGCTGGACACGAGCGCGAACATCGCCTCGTCGTCGGCCGTCGGCACTCCGTCGACGGTCTCGCCGAGGTCGGCGTTGAGGTCCACGCGCATGCTGCCCACCGTATCGCCGCGTGAGGGGTCAAGAACTGTCGCCAAGCGGGCTCGCAGGCGACAGTTCTTGACCCCTCACGCGTTACGGCGGTGTGACGATCGGGCGGGAGGGGTGGGCAGAAGTGCACCGGCGGGCGAGGATGGGGGGATGACCTCCGATGTCGCCGGTCCCCCCGCTCCGGCATCCCCTTCCCCCCTCCTCTCCGTCCGCGACCTCGCCGTCGACTTCGCCACCATGGACGGCCCCGTGCGCGCCGTCGACGGGGTGAACCTCGACATCCACGCGGGCGAGACCATCGCCATCGTCGGCGAATCGGGCTCCGGCAAGTCGACGACCGCGATGGCGATCATCGGCCTGCTGGCATCCGGTGGGCGCGTCGCCCGCGGGCAGATCCTGCTGGACGGCGAGGATCTGACCGCCTTCAGCGAAGCGCGCATGCGGCAGGTGCGCGGCCGGCAGATCGGCCTGGTGCCGCAGGACCCCATGTCGAACCTCAACCCCGTCGCGAAGATCGGCACGCAGGTCGCCGAGACGCTGCTCGCGCACGGCCTGGCCGACCGGTCGAACCTCAAGGGCAAGGTGGTCGAGGCGCTCGAGGCGGCCGGACTCCCGGATGCCGATAAGCGGGCGACCCAGTACCCGCACGAGTTCTCCGGCGGGATGCGTCAGCGCGCGCTCATCGCCATCGGCCTCGCGTGCCGCCCGCGACTGCTGATCGCCGACGAGCCGACCAGCGCCCTCGACGTCACCGTGCAGCAGACGATCCTCGACCAGATCGACAAGCAGACGAGCGAGCTGGGCGCCGCCGTCCTGCTCATCACGCATGACCTGGGCCTCGCCGCCGAACGCGCGTCGCGGGTGGTCGTGATGCACCGCGGACGTGTCGTCGAGCAGGGCCCTGCGCGGCAGATCCTCGAGAACCCGCAGCACCCGTACACGCAGTCGCTCGTCGCGGCGGCGCCCTCGGTGGCTGCGGTGCGCCTGCGCCCGGAGGACTTCCGCGGCGAGCGCGCCGTCGAAGCGGTGCGCGACAACATCGTCGAGATCACCGGCCTCACGAAGGTGTACCCCGGACGAGGCCGCAGTGAGGACTTCCGCGCGGTCGACAACGTGTCGCTGTCGATCCCGCGTGGTCAGACCGTCGCCATCGTGGGCGAGTCCGGCTCGGGCAAGACGACGACCGCCCGCATGCTGCTCAACGTCGTGGAACCGACCAGTGGCTCGATCACGTTCGACGGCCAGGATGTCGCCGCGCTCAAGGGCGAGGCCCTCCGGCAGTTCCGGCAGAAGGTGCAGCCGATCTTCCAGGACCCGTACTCGAGCCTGAACCCCATGTTCACGATCGAGCGCATCGTCGAGGAGCCCCTCTCCTTCTACAAGCGCGGGTCCAAGGCCGAGCGCTCGAAGCGGGTGCGCGAGCTGATGGATGACGTGGCCCTGCCGGCATCCATGCTCCGCCGCTATCCGTCGGAGCTGTCGGGCGGGCAGCGGCAGCGCGTCGCGATCGCCCGCGCCCTGGCGCTCTCTCCCGAGCTCATCGTGTGCGACGAGCCGGTGTCGGCGCTCGACGTGCTCGTGCAGGCGCAGATCCTCGACCTGCTCGGCGACCTGCAGCGCGAATACGGCCTCAGCTACCTCTTCATCTCGCACGACCTCGCGGTGGTGCGCCTGATCAGCGACTACGTCTGCGTCATGAAGGATGGGCGGCTGGTGGAGGCGGCATCCAGCGAAGAGGTGTTCACCAACCCGCGCGATCCGTACACGCGGCGCTTGTTGGCGTCGATCCCGGGTAACGAGCTGGGGCTCGCCGGCTGAGGCGTCGACGCGCATTCGCGTTCCCGTTAGCGTGAGTGCGGCGCGAACCCCCGCTCAGACGCGGGACATGACGCGTCGACGCGCCCGCCTCTCGGCACGTGTCCCACTTCGAGCGAAATTGCGGCGTCATTCCTGCACAGAGTGGGACATGACGGAGCGCGCGGCTGTCAGCCAGGACGCTGGGGCTCGCCGTGGCGTGTGCGTCGGTCCAGGCGTGTCCCACTTCGTGCAGGATTCCGGCGTCATTTCTGCACGAAGTGGGACACGACGGAGCGCGCAGCTGTCAGCCAGGACGCTGGGGCTCGCCGTGGCGTGTCTGCGTCTAGGCATGTCCCACTTTGTGCAAGATTCCGGCGTTATAACTGCACGAAGTGGGACACGGATGCCGACAGCGCCCGCCCACCCCCGGCATGTCCCACTCCGCGGGAAATTGCGGCGATATAACTGCACGAAGTGGGACATGACGCGCCGAGAGCGCTGGCCCCGCAGCATGTCCCACTTCGTGCAGAACCCGGGCGTCATTCCTGCACAAAGAGGGACATGGATGCCGAGGCGGCAGCGCCGACGTCCCGGGATCGGCCCCGGCGTGACCGGTGCCGGGGCGCCGAACGGCTGAGCTACCGCGCGCGGGTACGCGGGTCCATGGCTTCGCGGAGGGACTCGCCCAGCAGCGTGAAGCCCAGCGCGGTCACCGCGATGCAGATGCCGGGGAGGAACGCCAGCCACGGGGCGATGGCGAGCTCGGCCTGCGCGTAGGTGAGCATGCGGCCCCACTCGGCGGTCTGCGGGAGGCCACCGCCGAGGCCCAGGAACGACAGCGCCGCGGCGTCGATCACGGCGGTCGCGAGCGTCAGGGTCCCCTGCACGATCACGGGGCCCACGCTGTTGGGCAGCACGTGGGTCATCATGATGGTGCGGCGGCTCAGGCCCAGCGTCTGCGCCGAGAGCACGTAGTCGGCGCCGCGCTGCTGCAGCATCGAGGCGCGCAGGAGGCGCGCGAACACCGGCACCTGCGACGCCCCGATGGCGATCATGATCGCGAGCTGGCTCTGCCCGAGGATCGCGGCGATCGAGACGGCCAGCAGCAGGTTGGGCACCGACAGCAGGATGTCGACGAAGCGCATGACGAGCGCGTCGACCCAGCCACCGAACATGCCGGCGAGAAGGCCCAGCGCCATGCCGCCGATGAGGCCGAGGGCGGTGGAGATCACACCGATCTGCAGCGATGCCTGAGCTCCCCAGATGAGTTTCGACAGCACGTCGCCGCCGAAGCGGTCGAGGCCCAGCGGGAACTCGGGCCTCTCGCCGGGGCCCGGGATGTCGGTGGGCGTGATGAATCGCTGACCGGGCAGCGACTCGGCCGGGTAGGGCGCCAGCAGCGGCGCGAGGGCCGCGACGAGCAGGAACGCCAGCACGATGATCGCGCCGATCCAGGCGACGGGGCTGCGCCGCAGGCGCTGGAAGACGTCGTGCCAGAACCCGCCGCGCGTCTGGGCGGCGAGCAGCTGCGAGTCGACCACGGCGTTGTCGTCGACGGGGCCGCCGCTGGGGGCGGGAGGGAGGATGCCGGAGCTCACTGGACTCTCACTCTCGGGTCGATGACGCTGTACGACAGGTCGACCAGCAGGTTGATGAGGGCGTACGCGATCGCGATGAAGATGATGAAGCCCTGCAGCACGGGGAAGTCGCGGGTGAAGATCGCCCGAGCGAGGAACTGCCCGATGCCCGGGAAGGCGAACACCGTCTCGGTCAGCACCGCGCCCGAGATCAGCAGACCCGCCTGCAGGCCCACCGTGGTGATGACGGGGAGCATGGCGTTGCGGAGGATGAAGCGGTTGCGGAGGGTCCCCGTGCCGATGCCCTTGGCGCGACCCGTGCGCACATAGTCGGCGTTCTGCACCTCCAGCACGGAGGCGCGCGTGATGCGCACGATGATCGCGAGCGGGATTGTGCCGAGGGCGATGGCCGGCAGGATGAGGTGCACGATGGCATCCCACGAGGCGTCGAACTCCCCCGTGATGAGCCCGTCGAAGACGTAGAGGTTGGTGTAGTGCGTCGCGTCGATGCGCGGGTTCTGCCGACCGTCGGAGGGCAGCCAGCCCAGCTGCACGGCGAAGATGTACTTCAGGATGAAGGCGAGGAAGAACACCGGGATCGTGATGCCGATGAGGCTCAGCACGACGGCGGTGTGATCCCAGATCTTCCCGTGTCGGCGGGCCGCCCAGTAGCCGAGCGGGATGCCGATGCCCACCGCCACGATGAGCGCGGCGATCGAGAGCTCGAGGGTGGCGGGGAAGCGGAGCAGGAACTCCTCGAGCACAGGGCGGCCCGTCTGGATGGACGACCCGAAGTCCCCCGAGAGCAGGCGCCCGAGCCACGTGAAGTACTGCACGTAGAGCGGCTCGTTGAAGCCGTAGAGCTCGTTGATGCGCGCGACGGCCTCGGGGGTGGCGCGCTCACCGAGAAGGGCGACGGCGGGGCCGCCGGGGAGCGCGCGCACCCAGGCGAAGAGCAGGACGGACAGACCGAAGAGGGTCGGGATGAGCAGGAGCAGGCGCCTGCCGATGGTGCGGAGCACGGATTCTCACAGGGTGTCGGGGGCGGTCGAACACGGAAAGACCGCGGGCCCCGACGCCGAAACGGCGCGGAGCCCGCGGCATCCGATCACTCGGTGAGTTCGATCAGGTTGTAGACCTCGTCCTGCACCGGGCTGGCCGGGTAGGAGCTCACCCGCGAGGCGAAGGCGAGCGTGGGCACGGGGTTCGCCAGCGGCACACCGGGCAGGAACGTCGCGATCTGCTCGTTCACGGCTTGGTACGCCGGGTCCTGCTCGTCCTCGGTCGCGAGACCGCGGGCCGAGGTGAGCGCCGAGAACAGCTCGGCGTTGTCGAAGCCCCACTCGTTCGAGGCGGCTCCGAAGAACGTGCCGACGAAGTTGTCGGGGTCGTTGTAGTCGCCGGTCCACCCGAGCAGGTGGATGCCGTGGTCGCTGCCGCCCTGGATGAGGTCGAGGTACTCGCCCCATTCGTTCGACACCGGGTTGAGGACGATCCCCACGGCCTGCAGCTGCGACTGCAGGTTGGTGAAGATCTGCTCGGGGTTGGGCATGTACGGCCGCGAGATGTTGACCGGGTAGTTGAACGTCAGGGTCAGCGGGTTGGCCTCGGTGTAGCCGGCCTCGGCGAGCAGGGCCTTCGCGCCCTCCTGGTCGAATTCGTACGTGGTGACGCCGGAGTTGAAGCCGATGACGCTGTCGGGCATGAACTGGGATGCCACGGTGGTGCCCTCGGGCAGCACCTGGGTGACCAGCTGCTCCTTGTCGATGGCGTGGGCGATGGCCTGGCGCACGCGGATGTCGGCGAGCGCAGGGTCGGCCTGGTTCATGCCGAGGTAGAGGATGTTGAACGGGTCGCGGTTGACCAGCGTGTAGCCCGCGCCCTCGAGAGCGCCGAGGTCGGCGGGGGCAACGAGGTCGTAGCCGTCGATGGAGCCCGACTCGAGTGCCTGGCGGCGCGCGGTGGTGTCGCCGATCACACGGAAGATGACCTCCTGCACCTGGCCCTGCTCGCCCCAGTAGCCGTCGTACGCGCTGACGGTGGTCTCGGCGCCGGGTTCCCACGAGTCGAACTTGAAGGGGCGCGGTACCGGTGGGGTGGCCCTGCGCGTACTCGCTGAGCGTGGGCGCCTCGGACGTGCCGCCCACCTCATCGGCGCTGTACTCCTCGAGCGCGGCGGGACTCTGGATGGCGAACGCCGGCAGCGACAGCGCCGGGATGAAGCCGGCGTAGGGCTGCGTCAGCGTGATGGTGACCTCGGTGGGGCTGGCGGCCTCGCAGCCGCCGTAGATGGAGGTGCCGGTGTCGGCGTAGCCGCGCATGATCTTGCCCCAGTAGTACGACAGGCTCTCGGACTGCGCGATACCGGTGAAGTTGTTCTGGCGGTCGAAGTTGAAGCAGACGGCGTCGGCGTTGAACTCCGTGCCGTCGTGGAAGGTCACGCCCTCCTTGAGCTCGAAGGTGTAGGACAGACCATCCTCGGACTGCGTCCAGCTCTCGGCGAGCAGGGGGGCGGGGTCGGCTGTGCCGGGCGCCACGCCCACGAGGCCCTCGAAGATCTGCCGTGAGATCCGGAACGACTCGCCCGTCGCTGGCGAACGCGGGGTCGAGGCTCGACGGGTCGCCCGAGGCACCGAAGACGAAGGTCGAGTCGACGTCGCCGCCGGCCTCGCCACCACCGCCGTTGTCGTCGCGCTGACTCGTGCAGCCCGACAGGGCGAGCGCACCGATGGCGACGGTCGCGCCACCGACGAGCAGACGTCGTCGCAGAGAACTGAGCATTCGTTGCACCTTCCGGGGGGAAAGGGAGGAGGACGACGGCGTGGTCACCCCGTCGTGCCGCGCTCCACTTGCTGTGTTCTGACGACCGTACAGGGCGGGCGACCCGCCGCCCATTGCACCTTTGTATCGATCGTGTTTCGGCGCCCTGGCATCCTGCGCTCTCGATCGCTCTCGGCCGGCGCATTTCGCCTGCACCCCATCTCGCGCGGTGATCACCCTGCGTCGGGCGGCAACGCGCGGCGCAGGGCGAGGGCCTAGCGTGGAGCCATGGCCCGCATGCGCATCGAACCCGACGACGCCCCCACGGCGCGTCTGTCGGACGGCACGACCGCGCGCGTGACGCCCTCGGGCTTCGTCGCGGGCTACGAACTCGTCGTCGACGGCACCCCGCAGTCGCACGTCGACCTCGACGACCCGACGCACCTGCACTTCGAGTACGTGGCCCGCATGGGCGCTGTGATCGATCGACTTCGGATGCCGGGACAACCGCTGACCGCGGTGCACCTCGGCGCGGGCGCGCTGACCCTCCCCCGGTACGTCGAGGCGACGCGACCGGGCTCGCGTCAGCAGGTGATCGAGCTGGAGCCGGCGCTGTGGGACCTCGTGCGCGAGAACCTCCCCCTCCCCCGCGGAGCCTCGGTGCGCGTGCGCATCGGCGACGCGCGGGCGGGCCTGTCGCGGCTCCCCGCGGGACTCGCCGGCGCCGTCGATCTGCTCGTCAGCGACGTCTACTCGGGGGCGCAGACGCCCGCTCACCTGACGACCGTGGAGTTCTACCGCGAGGCCGCGCGACTGCTCGCCCCCGACGGCGTCCTCCTTGTCAACGTGTCCGACGGCCCGGGACTCGCCTTCGCCCGTCGCCAGGTGGCCACCGTCCGCGAGGTGCTGCCGGAGGTCATCGTGCTCGCCGAGGTGCAGGTGCTGAAAGGCCGCCGATTCGGCAATCTCGTCGTGGCCGCCTCGGCGGCGCCGCTGCCCGTCGAGTGGCTTCCGCGCCTGATGGCGGCGGGGCCCCACCCGGCGAAGGTCGCGCAGGGCGCCGAGATCGTCGAGTTCATGAGGGGCGCGCGGGCGGCGACGGATGCCGACGCGACGCCGTCGCCGAAGCCGTCGGCATCCATCTTCGAACGATGACGGCGGTCGGTTCGCGGCCCGACCGCGTGGCGGTTGCGCTTCGGGCGCGCGGGCGACGCACACTGGAAGTCCTGCCCGACCGAGAGGAGCGACGGTGAGCTACATCCACGGGTACGACCCCGACACGTTGCGCGAGATCACCGACTCTCGCGAGTGCGCGGAGCGTCTCGAAGAGATCGGGGAGCAGCGGAGCCTGCACGCCCTGCTCGAGCGGGTGTGGCTGCTGAAGGTGCTCGACCGCTTCGATGAGGCGCTGGAGATCTCCGATCAGTCCGTGCGCGTCGCGCGCATGGCCGGTACGCGTCGCGATCTGCTGCGCGCCCGTATCCTGCACGCCACGATCCTGCAGTGCCGCGGCGCGTTCGCCGCCGCCGAGCAGGAGCTGACGACGTGCGCGGAGGAGGCCGAGGGCCAGGGATGGGCGAGCATCGCCGCCTTCGCGCTGCAGCACCGCGGCAAGGTGCACTACGACGAGGGCGACTACGACGCCGCCCGACGCGACTTCAAGCAGGCGTTGTTCCTGCGGCAGAACGCCGGGGCCACCGACGCCCAGCTCGAATCGACGCTGCTCGCCATCGACGCCGCCGACCGTCGGCGCTCGCGCGAGGCTGTCGCGAGCTGAATGTCGTAGGTCCCGCCTAGCCTTCCGGTCATGTCCGAACTGCAGCGCGTGCGCACCTGGGCCGAGGCGCTGATCGCCCTGCATCTCGATGCGTCGTGGACGTTCGGATTCGACAACGCCAAGCGGCGCGCGGGGTTGTGCGATTACGGCCGCAAGCGCATCAGCGTCTCGCGGTACCTCGCGGCCCGCTACGACGACGACACCAATCACCAGACGCTCCTGCACGAGGTCGCACACGCCGTCGCCGGGGCGGCGGCCGGGCACGGGCCGGTGTGGAAGCGCACGGCACGCGAGCTCGGTTACGTCGGCGGCACGACGCACGCCGGAGAGACCGCGAACGAGCTCGCGCCGTGGGTGGGCACCTGCCCCGCGGGGCACATCGCCTACCGCCACCGACGCGCCACGCGCCCCACCTCGTGCGCGAAGTGCGCGCCCACGTTCGACCCGCGGTTCGCGCTGTCGTGGGTGCATCGCGACATCAGTCGGGCCGCGCGGCTCGCGGCGGCGACACCGCGCTGACGCGTCCCGCGCGCCGGGCCGCTGGACGAACGCGGGTGCCGAGCCGAGGAGACGCCGGGCAGGCGCGGACGGAGCGGCCGGCACCGGGCAGAGGCCGGCGCGAAGAGGACCGCCGGCCACCCCTGCTCAGGCTGCCGAGAACGCACCGCCCTTCAGCACCGGGACGACCGTGACCGCGTCGCGCGCGGCGGCGGCCAGCACGGCGTCGCGCTCGCCCTCGGCGGCGAGCGCACGGCCGTTGCCGCTGGCCGTGAGCAGGTGGCGCACGGCACCGCCGAGCGCGCGGAAGCCCTCGCCGGCGACGGCGGCGTCGGGCGACGCATGGTCGATGCCGAGGTCGCCGAGGGCGGCGACGACCGCTCCCGCTCCCAACAGGTCGTCCACCGCGAACCGCAGGCCCGCGGCATCCCCGTCGCCCGGGGCGCCCGCCGCGATCACCGAGATGCTCGTGCGTTCGCCACGGGCACGCTGCACCTCCATGACATGGGCCGCCACTGCGGCCGCGTTGCGGAGACCTCCGGCCACGACATGGGCGCCGGCGGCCTCGGCCGCGCGCGCCAGAGAGGCCGCCGCGTCGGCGTCGGCCGCGAGGTCGAGCGTCGCACCGTGCTCGCACGCGCTCAGAGCGTGGGCCGACAGTCCGAGCGTCTGCACGACGACCACGACGTCCGCGGGGGCGAGACGCGCGAGTCCCGCTTCGCCCCACTCGAGACGCACCTGATAGTCGGACTGCGCGTGGGCGGAGGTGTTCGGCATCCTTCGAGCCTAGAACCGGTCGAGCCGCCCGGCAGAACACGTCAAGGTGTGCGTTTCGCGCCTGGGGATCGGGCACGATCGGTGCATGCGCATCCTGCTGAAGTTCGAGATCGACTGCGACCCGGATGCCGCGTGGCGCGCCCTCCATTCGCCTCGCGCCGTCGCCGAGCTGTACGGACCGCTTCTCGAGGTCGACGCCCTGGGCGCGATGCCGACGTCATTCGCGTCGGGCGATGACGTGCCCGTGCAGATGAGCGTCGCGGGCGTGCTCCCGGTGGGCCGTCAGCTCATCTCGGTCGCCGACCGCGACACCACCGACCAGAACGGCCGCGTCCGGGTCTTCCGGGATTGGGGGGTTCCTTTGACGGGTCCGCTCTCGGTGCTCGACGTGTGGGATCACCAGATGGCCGTTTCGGCGGCCCCGGGCGACGCGAGCCGCACGCTCTGGCGCGAGCGCCTCACGATCGGCGGCGCCGCCGCCCCCGCTCTCTGGCCGGCGCTCTGGGCCACCTGGCAGTGGCGCGGCGCCCGCATCCGCGCGCTCGCCCCGACCTGGGCCTACGACCCCGAGTCAGACTCCGACGACGTGAGATGACCTCTCTGCTCGTACGCCGCGCGACGCCCGAAGACAGTCGGTGCATCGCCCACGTGTACGTGCGGAGCTGGAACGAGACGCTGGCCGGCCTCGTGCCCGATGCCGTGTCGGATCTGCTCGACCTGGAGCTCTCCGCGTGGCGGTGGAGTGTGCGCTTGCGCGGGGGGACGCCGCCGGATGCCGAGCAGCTCGGCGACACCTGGGTGGGGGTGCGCGCCGACCGGATCATCGGATTCTCGTCGGCGGGACCGTCGCGCGACACCGATCACTCGACGTCGGTCCTGGAGGTGTACGCCCTGTACGTGCTGGCCGCGCATCACGGGACCGGGGTGGGAGAGGCGCTCCTGCGCGCGGCGATCGGCGCGGAGGCGGCATGCCTCTGGGTGCTGATGAACAACCCACGGGCCCACGCGTTCTACGCCAAACAGGGTTTCGCGCCCGATGGTGCGACGCGCGTGGACGAGCGCTGGGAGACTCCGATCTGCGAGGTGCGGCTCGCGCGCGGGCGCGACCGGCGGCGCACCGGCGCCTGACCTCGGGGCGATGCGGGTCAGACCAGACCGTGCCTGTAGGCGAACACGACGAGTTGCACCCGGTCGCGCAGCGCGAGTTTCGTGAGGATGCGACTGATGTGCGTCTTCACCGTCGCCTCCGACAAGAATTCGCGCTCCGCGATCTCGGCGTTGCTCAGACCCGCTGCGGCGAGCGCGAAGATCTCCCGCTCGCGCTCGGTCAGCCCGGCGAAGGCGGCGGGGACGGGCTCGGTCGAGCCGGCCTCGGCGATGTGCGCGAACAGCTCTCGGGTGGCCGAGGCTGCGATCACGGCGGAACCGGCGTGCACCGTCCGCACGGCCGACAGGAGGAATTCCGGTTCGGAGTCCTTGAGCAGGAACCCGCTCGCCCCGCCCTGGATGGCTCGAGCCGCCGCCTCGTCGAGGTCGAAGGTGGTGAGCACGACGACGCGCGGCGGGACGGGATGACGCAGGATCTCCGCGGTGGCGGCGAGGCCGTCCATGACAGGCATCCGCACGTCCATCAGCACCAGATCGGGCTCGGTCGCGCGCACCATCTCGATCCCTTCGCGGCCGTCGGAGGCCTCGCCCACCACCTGCAGGTCGGGCTGCGAGTCCAACACCATTCTGATTCCGGCGCGGAAGAGGGCTTGGTCATCGACCAGCCCGATTCGGATGACAGCGCTCATCAGGGCTGTTCCTCTCTCGGGTCGATGCGGCTCTGCATCCACTGTGCCCGAAGTGGCACGCGGCACCCGTGCTTCGCGGCGCTTCGGGCCGGATTTCACCCGCGGGTGCCGACGGGGAGGGTCGCCGTCACGACGAATTCGCCGTACGCCGGTCCGGCGGTGAGGCTCCCCCCGACCAACATCGCGCGCTCTCGCATGCCGATGAGGCCGTGTCCGCCGGTCGGCGTCGTCGAGGCGACGACGGCCGTGGACCGAGCGTTGCGCACCGTGAACTCGACGCGGTCGACGTGCCACCCGAGGCGCACTCGGACCCGCGGATCCCCGCCATGGCGGAGGGCATTCGTCAGCGCCTCCTGCAGGATGCGATAGACCGCCAGCTGCACGGCGGCGGGAGGCTCCTCCGGCGGGACGGGGTCGACGACGACGTCGAGCACGACCCCGGCCGCCCGCATGCGGTCGAAGAGGTCGTCGAGGTCGGCCAGAGTCGGCTGCGGTCCCTCGGACTGACTGTGGCGGAGCTGGGTGAGCAGGAGACGCACGTCGGCGAGCGCGGAACGCGCCGTCGCCGAGATGGTCGCGAGGGCATCGGAGGTGACGGTACCGTCGTGGGCGGCGGCGGCGTAGCGCGCCCCGTCGGCCTGAGCGATGACAATGGCGAGGGAGTGCGCCACGACGTCGTGCATGTCGCGGGCGACGCGCACGCGCTGCTGCTCGGCGATCATCTCGACCTCCGCCGCACGCTGGGCGCGGCTGTTCGCCGCCGCCCGCATCGCCGTGCGAGCCAGCGCGCCCGACACCCACGACAGCATGAGCGCGAAACCGGCGCCCAGCAGCAGGGCGCCCGCGACGAACCACATCTCCGCCGTCGGGGGTTCGGACATCCCCCGGCCCACCAGGTAGACCGGCACGATGACCGCACCCGCGAGGGCCGAGGCGAATCCGCTCCAGAACACGCGGGGGCTGCCATAGGCGGCCGTCGCGTACAGGACGGCGAAGATCGCGAGGTCGGTCGGGGAGGGCGTCATGCCGAAGCCCATCTGCACCGCCGCGCCCACCCACGCCACGCCGAGGGCCAGCCCCGGCTGCAGACGCCGCACGCAGAGCGCCCCCGTGAAGGCGGCGACCGTCAGCACGCCACCGGTGACCTGCCCGGCATCCACGGTCCCGAGAAGCTCCACCGCGCCGGCGAGCAGCCCGAAGAACGCGGCGACCAGAAGATCGGTGACCAGCTGATAGCGGTGCAGGCGCCGGAAAGTGAGCATCGCGCCCACGCTACGCGCGGCCGGCGGGGCCCGGCATCCGTCTCGAGGTGTATCCCGCGCGGTCAGGCGGGGTAGCCGGCCGGTTCGATGGGGCGCGACTCGAAGAACGTCTGCAGCACGACCGTGGTGCGGGTATTCACCTGAGCCGCGGCACGGATGTCGCGGATGAGCGCTTCGAGGTCGCGCGGCGTCGGCACGCGCACGAACAGCATGTACGCGGCCTCGCCCGCGATGGAGTGGCAGGCTTCGATGGCTCCCAGGTGCGCGATCAGCTCGGGGGCGTTGTCGGGCTGCGCCGGATCGAGTGGCGTGATCTCGACGAAGGCCGCGAGCGGACGGCCGAGGGCTTCGGCATCGAGGACGGGTCGGTACCCCTTCACGATGCCCCGGGATTCGAGCCGGCGCAGGCGCGACTGCACGGCCGACACCGACAGACCCACCCGGTCGGACAGGTACGAGAGCGTGGCGCGGGCGTCGAGGGAGATCTCGCGCACGATCGCGGCGTCGACGGCGTCGTCGAGGCGGGGGGCGCGGGGCACGGGAGCCTCGGTCATGCGCACGACAGTACCAGGGGCACGAGATGCGGCCGTGGCGGCATCCGTAGTTTTTCCGTTAGTATCCGGTTGCCGCAGGAATATTTCCATCACCGAACGGAGGATGCCATGACCATCGCCACGCCTACCCGTGACACCGTCGATCTGATCGCCGGCCACGGCATCGACACCGTCGAGCTCACCCCCGCCTGGAGACGGTTGAAGGACGCCGCGACGGCGCTGCAGGCGCTGCAGGCGAAAGACGGCTCGATCGACGACACCGTCGCCGCAGCCCCGCTCATCGACGACGTCGTCATCGCGATCGACGCCCTCGCCCCGCTCTTCCCCCACGATGCCGCGTACCTCGCGGCCTCCGTCGCCGATTTCCATCGGTGGCGCGACCAGGGACTCGGCGTGCCCGACTTCCTCGACTCCCTGGTGGCGTTCCAGCCGCAGCAGCAGCGCGTCGACGGCATCCGTCACCTCGTCGTGTTCCCCATGTACACGCAGAACGGCTCGAGCGACCGGCACGTCGAGGCGGTGCTCGTCGAGGCGATCTGGCCCGAGTTCATCGCGCGGCTGGAGACGGAGTACACCAACCGGCTGTTCGTCTCGCTGCGCCTGATCGACTTCACCTCGGGCTACGACACCAACTCCGCGGTGCTGTTCCCCGAGACCGTCGCGATGCGCGAGGTGCCCGCCTTCACCTGGGGAGCGATCTTCCAAGACCGCGAAGCCGCCCGGTACCGTCGCGTCACCCGTGCCGCGGCCGAGATCACGAAGCTCGACCTGCCGGAGGCCGCCGCCCGCCTGCTCGACGACCAGGAGCTGGCCGAGCGCACATTCGTCATGTGGGATCTCATCCACGACCGCACGCACATGCGCGGTGACCTGCCCTTCGACCCGTTCATGATCAAGCAGCGGATGCCGTTCTTCCTCTACTCGCTCGAAGAACTGCGCTGCGACCTCACCGCGTTCCGCGAGAGCGTCGCGCTGCAGGCGCGCCTGGCCCTTCGACAGGCTCAAGGACCGGACTTGGAAGCTGCCGAGCGGGCGATGCTCGAGCACGCCGAGCTCGTGCAGTACGCGGTGATCTTCGACCGCATCTTCCGCTTCGCCATCACCGGCTCGCGCGTGCGCAACTACGACGGTCTCGGCGGCCAGCTGCTGTTCGCGTGGCTGCACCAGCACCGCGTGCTCCATTGGACCGATACGTCGCTCGCTTTCGACTGGGACGAGGTGCCCGCGGCCGTGGTCGCCCTGGCCGACGCGATCGACGAGTTGTACTGGCGTTCGATCGACCGCCCGAAAACGGCGCACTGGCTCGCCGCGTACGACCTCGTGCGCTCCGTCGTCACTCCGCACCCCGCGTCGGTGTGGGCGCGCGGGCTGCCGGATGACGTGCTCGCGGGCCTGCCGAAGGGGTACACCGACGCGGTGCTCGACGATGAGTTCCCCCTGTCGATGTTCTTCGAAGCGCTCGAGAAGAAGATGCGGCCCGTGATCGCATCGACCGAGGGGATTCGCGGAACGGACTGACGGCGAACGCGATGATCATCGACGAGGGAGTGAGCGGGCGGACGGTGCTGCTCGCGGGCGGAACGAGCGCCGCGGGCCGCGCGAGCGCGCGGGCGCTGACGGATGCCGGGGCGCGCGTCGTCGTCGTGGGGAGCGACCGGGGACGTCTCGCGCAGGTCGCCGCGGAGATCCCCGGTCTCGCGATCGAGCGCTGCGACCTCACCGACGCCGAGGAGGTCGACGCGCTGCGCGACCGCGTTCACGACGTACACGGCCGGGTGGACGGCATCCTGCACCTCGTCGGCGGATGGCGGGGCGGCGGGGGGCTCGCCGGGCAGAGCGACGAGGACTTCGCCTTCCTGCTGCGGTCACTGACGGCCTTGCGGCATGTGAGCCGCGCGTTCGATGCCGACCTGCGTGCGTCGGATGCCGGACGTCTCGCGATCGTGTCATCGACGGCGGTCGAGCGGCCCCTCGCCGGCGGCGCCAACTATGCGGCGGTGAAGGCCGCGTCGGAGGCGTGGGTGCGCGCGGTCGCCCAGGGGTACACGAAGCACGCGCGCGACGCGGGGCGGGGCACGACGGCCGCGGCCGTCATCTTCCGCGTCACGTCCCTCGACGGGCTCGAGGACGCTCTCGCGGCGTCGGTCGTGGCGCTCTGGGACGACGACGCCACGGCGTGGAACGACGTCGTGATCGACATCGAGCCGCCGGGCTGACGTCGCTCGAGCTTCACCGGTGTTCGGCTCGTGCGCGCGATGTCGGTACGTCTCAGCTCTCGTCGCGAGGCGGTTCGCCGTGCAGACCTCGCGATGCCGGTTCGGGCAGGGTCGGGCCCGACTCTTCGGCTCGCGCGGAATCGGCGCGCCCGGAACCGGCGAGGGGCACGGGCGCGGGCGTTCCAGCTGCGTCGTCGGTTTCGGCGACGTCGTCCGCCGTCTGGGCGACGTCGGCGTTGACCTCGGCCGTGCGGTACTGCTGCGACAGGATGCGGTACGACCGGGTCAGGAAGGCGAGGGAGGCCGCGACCACCATGACGAGACCCGCGAAGACGAAGACGAGCGCGATGCCGCGCGATTGACCGTCACCGAGGAGCCAGCTCCACGTGGCACGGCCGTCGGCGCCCTCCATGTAGGGGATGATCGCGAACTGGGCGATCGGGGCGATGAGGAACGACGTCACCGGCGCAGCGGCCGACTCGAACGCCGCGGCGAAACCGAACACGCGTCCTTGGGTGGCGAAGGGAACCACCTTTTGGATGACGGTCTGCTCCGCCGCCTCGACGGGCGGGATGAGCGCCATGTAGACCCAGATGCCCACGGCATAGAGCCACCACCAGTCGCGGATCACGAACACCGCTCCGAGCACACCCATGCCCATGACGATCCACAGCATCGTGCGGATGGGGTTCTTTCCCAGGCCGAACTTCGCCACCAGCCCACCACCGATGATGAAGCCCGTTGCGGTCACTCCCAAGACGACGCCCCACACCTGCACGCTGAACAGCTCGAGCCCGTACGGGTCCATCAGGGCCATGTAGACGCCGCCGATGAGGTTGTTGAACGTCGAGAAGATGATGAGGGCGAACAGCCCGGGAGCCGCGCGGACGGCGCGGACGGCTCCGCGGACATCGACCATCGGACCGGAGTCGCTCCCCGCGGTCGGGCGCTCCTCGGAGATGCGTATGGTCAGAAGGTGCACCAGAGCGACGAGAGTCAGGACGATCGCGATGACGAGGGTCCACCCCATGCCGAAGAAGCCGATCGACAGCCCGCTGAAGACGCTCGTGACCACGAATGCGAGGCCCTGCACCGTGCCGACCAGCCCGTTCGCATTCGCGTGACGGTCGACCGGCACGAGCAGGGTGACGGTGGTCGACAGGGCGATGTTGCGCATGTTCTCGATGACGGCGCCCGTGAGGATGACGCCGGAGAACAGCCAGAACCACGGCCCGCCCAGATCGAGCAGCGCCGCCTCGGGGAACGCCAGCCACAGCGCGCCCGCCACCAGGAATGCGGTAAGGGTGACGAGCCCCGAGAACACCATCACGCGATGCTTGCGGTGACGGTCGACGATCGACCCGAACACCATCGCGAAGATGGCGAGCAGCAGCATATAGGCGCCGCCGACGATGCCGGTCGCCAGCACCGAGCGCGTCTCGAGGTAAACCCAGAAGGTCAGGGCGAACCAGAGGAAGCTGGTCGTCACGTTGGCCGCGGCGGTGTTGACGAGCACCGCGAGGAAGGTGCGGTTGCCGCCGGCCGGCGCGACGGTCGACCCGGCGGGGGTGGGCGAGGGCTGGGCGTCGGACATGGCCCTCACGCTAGACCCGACCTCCGACATCGGCCAGAGCCTGCGCTGCGGCGAGCGCCGGAGGCAGCACCGGGCGGGACTCGCTCCCCGCCGGTCGCTCCGGTCGAGCCACGCGGCTGGGTCGGCGGTGTCTTCCGGGCATGATCCGTCGGCCAGGACGCCTCCGTCGGGCAGCGTCCCGCCGGGCGGAACGTCTCGGCCGGAGTGCCCCCGTCGAGCCGTGTCCCTCCGGGCAGAACCCCTCGGCCACGACGCCTCAGTCGAGCAGGCTGCGGATGTCGTCGGCGGTCAACCGCGGCCCGCCCGCGAACGCCTCTCCGCTGCCGTCACCACCGTCGAGGACGCGGGCGAACAGGTCGGCTTTCGCCTCGCGGAGCGCGACCACCTTCTGCTCGACCGTGTCGGCCGACACCAGCCGGTAGACGATGACGGGACGCGTCTGACCGATGCGGTGCGCCCGGTCGATCGCCTGGTCTTCGACAGCGGGGTTCCACCAGGGGTCGAGCAGCACCACGTAGTCGGCCTCGACGAGATTGAGGCCCACTCCGCCGGCCTTGAGCGAGACGAAGAAAGCGGGGTCGTCGCCGTCGCGGAACCGATCGATCTCTGCCTGACGGTTCGCCGTGGTGCCGTCGAGGTAACCCGACGCGAGCCCCGCCTCGGTGCACCGCTGCCGCGCCGCGCGCAGGAAGCGCGTGAACTGACTGAGCACGAGCACGCGATGCCCCTCGGCCGCGGCTTCGACGAGCAGATCTTCGAGAGCGTCCAACTTGGCCGACGGCGCCTCGCCTTCATCGACGAGCGCGGGGTCGAGCGCCAGCTGCCGCAGCATCGTCAGCGAGCGGAAGATCGCGAAGCGGTTGCCCTCGGCGTCGTCGTCGAGCAGCCCGAGCAGACGCTGCCGCTCCCGATGGAAGCGTCTGTCGTACAGCTTGCGGTGGGTGGGATGCAGCGTCACCTCGAGGACGGTCTCCTGCTTGGGCGGCAGCTCGGCGGCGACGAGCTCTTTGGTGCGCCGCAGCAGGAACGGGCGGATGCGCCGACGGAGCAGATCGAGGCGCTCACCGTCGGAGCGCTTCTCGATGGGCGTGCGGTACAACTCGGTGAACGACTCGCGGGTGCCGAGCAGGCCCGGCGCCACGAGCGAGACGAGAGCCCAGAGTTCGAGGAGGTTGTTCTCCATGGGGGTGCCGGTGATGACGAGAGTGAACGGCACGGCCAGCGCACGGGCGGCGCGGTACCCCCTCGACGACGGGTTCTTGATCTGCTGCGCCTCGTCGAGCACCAGTCCCGACCACGCGACCTCGGCGTACTGCTCCTGCTCGAGGCGGAACAGCGCGTAGCTGGTGACCACGACGTGGGCGCCCGCCGCCGCATCGTCGACGCTCGTCGCGCGTCGCGCCTGCGTCGCCGTGATCACGCGCACGTCGAGCCCGGGAGCGAACTGGGCGCATTCGCGGGCCCAGTTGCCCACGACGCTGGTGGGCGCGACGATCAGGAACGGTGCCATCGTGGGGTCGTCGGCGCGCGCGGCCTCCATCATCGCGATGGTCTGGACGGTCTTGCCGAGTCCCATGTCGTCGGCCAGGATGCCGCCGAGCCCCTGCGCCCGCAGGAAGTGCAGCCAGTCGAGACCGGTGCGCTGGTAGTCGCGGAGCGTCGCGCGCAGGCCTGACGGCGGATCGACCGGGGTCAGGGCGGCTTCGTCGGTCAGACCGCGGACGCGCAGCCACCACTCGGCCTCGTGCGCGGCGAGCATGCCGAGCTCGGACAGGTCGTCCCACAGCCCGACGTTGTAGCGGTTGATCGTCAGCTCGTCGACCGGCCGGTCGGCGAGAGCGCGGGCTTCTTCGATCACCGCGCGCAGGCGGTCGAACTCGGGGGTGTCCAGCCGCACGTACTCGCCCTCGCCGAGGAAGAGCACCCGGTCGCCGAGGGCCAGGGCGGTGTAGAGCGCGGTGAAGTCCACCTCGACCTCGCCGACGCTCACGCGCGCGTGCAGGTCGAACCAGTCGCTGCCGTCGTCGTCACCGGTGCTCAGGTGCACGACGGGCGCCTCAGGCGACGCACGATAGGCGGGGTGCTCACCCGTGAGGTGGACCCGCACGTGGTCGAGGGACTGCAGGCGTGGCAGCGCTTCGACGACGAGCAGCGCCGCCACCGCAGGAGCCAGCGGACGAGCCGGTGCCCTTCCCGTCGGGAACGGACCCGGGATGTCGATGCGCAGCTCCTCGCCGATGGCGGCGACGGCGGCCCACACCCCTCGCTCGTGGTCGTCGTGACGTCGTCCGTGCGTGGGCGAGCGGTCCCAGCGCGTCGCGAGGGTGGTGGCGCCGTCGGCGTGCTCGACGAGAACCTCCAGCACGGGGCGAGGCGCGGCCGGCACCTCCACCGTGCCCCTCGGCGACACGACCGGCGCATCGAGTTGCAGCCGCGGCAGGTATTCACCGAGGAAGGTGTCGGAGCCGCTCGCGTCGATCGTGAGCGCGCCCGATCGGGTGAGCAGCCCGCGCACCGGCCCGGTGGCAGGTGTCGAGAGACGGGCCAGCGTGATCCGCTCCTCGTCACCGTCGCGATCGGCCACGAACGCCACGGCGACGGCGGGGTCGCCGACCACCCACGACGGGAGGGAGGCCGTTTCGTCGTCGAGGCCCTGCACCACCCCTCGCACGTGCAGGGTCGAGCCCCGCCGGTCGAGCGCGACGGCGACGGTGGCCGCCTGGTCGACGATGCGGACGGGGTGATGGATACCGGCACCCGACACGAGCGGGACCCCCGCGGCGATGACGGCTTCGAGCTGCAGCCAGAGCGAATGCGGCGGAACGGCGGAGAGCGGCATCCATTCGTCGGACATGTACGCGCCGGACCCGGAACGCCCCAATCGGCCGAGGCTGTCGAGAGCGGCGCGCGCACGAGGCTCGGCCGGAAGGGTCGCGAGCGACGACCAGCCGGCGCGACCCTTGATCCACGTGCCGCGGGTGCCGCGCACACCGGGGCGGGCGGTGAGAGTGAGGGCCGTGCTGCGGCCGTAGCCTCCGCCGCGGCGGATCGCGAGGAACAGACAGAGCTCGAAGGCCGGTTCGTCGTCGACCTGGGGCGTCGACGAGAACATCTCGTCGAGCGTGCGTTGCCACTCCGGGCGTGGCGGGCGACCGGCCGCGACCATGCGGTCGAACAGGACGAGGGCGGCAGCGCAGGAATGCTCGCACTCGGGACCGCGACCGCACGAGCACCATCCCGACAGCCGCGAGAGGTCGACGGGCACCCGCAACTCGAGGTGCTCATACCCCGCCGCCCCGAACGACTGCGCCGAGACGACGAGCACGTCTCCGATCGGCCGGGCGTCGCCGACCTCGACCGAGCCGTAGACGAGCAGACGGTCGGCGCGCGCCATGGCGGAGGACGAGAACATCTCGCCGGCGATGCTGAGCGCTTCGGGATCCAACCGCATTCCTCCATTGTCGAGGCAGGCTCCGACACCCCGCCCCGATGCGGACCGCCGGTGGACGGATTCCGCATTGGGGAGGAGCCGGGAAAAGTTACGCTGGAGCGGTGACTTCCCTCCACGACACGTCGGTGCGCGGCTTCGCCTCCGACAACTATTCCGGCATCCACCCCGACGTCCTCGCCGCCATCGCGGAGGCCAACGAGGGCCACCAGGTCGCCTACGGCGAGGACGTCTACACCGAACGCCTCCAGGAACTCTTCACCGGCCTGCTCGGCGACGGCGTCGAGGCCTACCCCGTCTTCAACGGCACCGGCGCCAACGTGGTCGGACTGCAGTCGATGCTCCCTCGCTGGGGCGCCGTGATCGCGGCATCCACCGCCCACATCAACGTCGACGAGGGCGGCGCGCCGGAGCGCGTCGGCGGCATCAAACTGCTGACCGTCCCCACCGACGACGGCAAGCTCACCCCCGAGCTCGTCGACCGCGAGGCGTGGGGCTGGGGCGACGAGCACCGCGCCCAGCCGCTGGTCGTGTCGATCACGCAGTCGACCGAGCTCGGCACGCTCTACACGGTCGACGAGGTCCGCGCGCTCGCCGCGCACGCGCACGGCCACGGCATGCGCCTGCACATGGACGGCGCCCGCATCTCGAACGCCGCCGCCGCCCTCGACGTGCCGCTGCGGGCGTTCACCCGTGATGCCGGCGTCGACGTGCTGAGCTTCGGCGGCACCAAGAACGGCGCGATGATCGGTGAGGCCATCGTGGTCCTCGACCCCGCGGCATCCACGGGTCTCACCTACCTGCGCAAGCTCGACATGCAACTCTCCAGCAAGATGCGCTTCGTCTCGGCGCAGCTGGTCGCCCTGCTCGAGAACGACCTGTGGCTGCGCAACGCCCGCCACTCCAACGCCATGGCGCAGCGGCTGCGCGCAGGCGTCGAGGCCGGGCTCGCCGACGGCTCGATCCAGGGCGTGGAGTTCACCCAGCCCACGCAAGCCAACGGCGTCTTCGCGACGCTGCCGCCGGGGGTCGCCGACCGCCTGCGCACCAGCTTCCGCTTCTACGACTGGGACGAGCTGCGCCGCGAGGTGCGGTGGATGTGCTCGTTCGACACCACCGAATCCGACATCGACGCCTTCGTCGCGGCGATCGCCCGCGAGACGACGGCCTGACCCGGCTCGCCCGTCGGGCAGCGGCGGCGGTCGGGGCGACTCTCGATCCGACCGCCGCGCCGGGCGCGGAAGGCGGTGCGCGAGGGCCGCGGCATCCGATCCAGGATGCCGCGGCCGTCGCCGTTCACGCTCCGGCGAGCCAGTCGCGATAGGCGTCGAACGTGCTCTCCCGGCCGAGGAACGCCTGCACGAGCTCCTTCGCATCACGCGTGCCGCCGGATTCGAGGATCTCCCGGCGGTAGCGGGCGGCCGTTTCGACGTCGAACAGGTCGTCGCCGAAGGCCGACAGGAGGTCGCGCGCGATCACGAGACTCCACTGGTACGTGTAGTAGCAGGCGCCGTACCCGGTGAGGTGGCCGAACCCGGCGTACGAGTGCGACCCGTCGAGGGGAGCGACCGGGCTCGCCGCACGGTAGTACGCGTCGACCGCGGGCTGCAGGTCGGTCGGCCGCTCGACGTGCAGACGGTACGACGTCGTGGCGTGGCCGAGCTGCCGCGTGACCTCGAGGCCCCTCCCGAAGGCGTCGGCGGTCCGCATGCGCGCGACCAGGTCGCCGGGGATCGCTTCCCCGGCGTCGTTGTGCGCGAATGCGGCGAGCGCCTCGGCATCCCACGCCCATTCTTCGAGCAGCTGACTCGGCGCCTCGACGAAGTCCCACTCCGTCGCCACGCCCGTCCAGCGCGCCCACTTCTGGTGGCCGCCGAGGATGTCGTGGACGAGGTGCCCGAACTCGTGGAAGAACGTCACCACTTCGTCGTGCTCGAGCAGACCGCGCGAGAAGTTGCACAGCAGGACCGACTCGGGGAGCGTCCGTCCGCTGATTCCCGGGGCGAGCCCGAAGCAGGCCGCGTGGTTGTACTTGCCGTCGCGGGGGTGCAGATCGAGGTGGATCCGTCCCAGGCGCTCGTTCGCGCGGACGACGTCGTAGGTGCGGACGTCGCCGTGCCAGGACGGGGCATCGACGGGGACGTACTGCACGTCGAGGAGTCGTCCGGTCGTGGCGAGCACGCCCTCGAGCACCCGGTCGAACCGGAAGTACGAACGCACCAACTGTGCGTCGACGTCGTATTCCTCCCGCTTGAGCGTGCCCAGCACGTACCAGAAATCGGCGATGGTCACCTTCTCGACATCGGGGTCGTCACGACGCAGGCGCTCGAGGACGCGCTCGTACTCCGCCGCCGCGGCCGGGGCAGCGGCGTCGGCGACGCGCTCGAGGAACGCCGCCACTGCGGCGCTCGAGCCGATCATGCGCGTCTCGGTCTCGTAGTCGGCCCAATCGCCGTAGCCGAGCAGCGACGCCCGCTCGGCCCGGACCGCGAGCAGTTCGGCGAGCACCGGTTCGTTGTCGGGCCACGCGAGATCGTTGTAGGCACCGACCAGAGCATGACGAACCGAGCGGTCGCGGGCGTACTCGCGCACGGGCATGAGATCGGTGTACTCCGTGGTCAGCGTCACCATCCCCTCCGCATCCGCGGGATGCTCCGCGAGGAAGTCGTCGGGCAGCCCCTCCAGCGCCGATGCCGGCACGCGGATCTCCCGCCGCCCCTCGCGGATGTTCCGTGAGAACGTCAACGACAGCTCGGTGTCGCGCTCGGTCAGCTCGCGCACGCGCTCGCGGTCGGCGTCCGGCAGGTCGACGCCGCCCCGGCGGAAGTCGCGCCGCACGTGCTCGAGGAAGCGCTGCTCGTCGGGCTCGAGTCCGGCGGGATCGGCGTCGGCGAACACGCTCCACAGGTCGCGGTCGAGCAGACGCCGGGACTGCACCGCGTCGATGGCCTGCGCCTGCTTCTCGGCGGCGTCGCGCACACCCGCGTCGGGGTGCGACTCGCTGAGGAGGTGCGAGGGGGCGGCCGCTTCGGCCAGCGCGATGTCGGCCTCATTCCACAGCGCCAGGCGCTCGCGCAGCGCGAGGTCGGTCTCGGCGGTCAGCCTCGCGTCGAGCGCGGAGACGCGATCGAGCAGCTCTCGCGGACGCTCGTCGGCGAAGGCACGCCAGCCGTCGAGATCGCTCGGCAGGGTCAGGGGTTCGAGGGAGATGTCCGGCATCCTCCGACCCTAGGCAGGGCCACCGACACCGGCAACGCTCGGGGTCCGATCGAGGCTTCAGGACGTCGACCGACGCGCCCGGCGGGCGTCAGACTCAGCGGAGGGCGCCCACCGAGGCGAGGGCGAGCCGGATGAGCGTGCCACGACCGCCCTCCATCTCGTCGGAGAGGGCATCGGATGCCGCTTCCTGCGGCGAGAGCCAGGTCACTTCGAGCGCGTCCTGACGCGGTTCGCAGGTGCCCGTCACCGGCACCACGTAGGCGAGCGACACGGCGTGCTGACGGTCGTCGTGGAACGCGGTCATTCCCGGAAGCGGGAAGTACTCGGCGACGGTGAAGGGGGTCGGCGACGGCGGGAGCAGCGGGAAGGCCATCGGGCCGAGATCGTTCTCGAGGTGGCGGAAGAGGGCGTCGCGCACGGTCTCGCCGTAGCGCACGCGGCCGGAGACGAGCGTGCGGGTCATCTCCCCCAGCGGCGTCGCCCGCAGCAGGATGCCGACCTGGGTGACCGCCCCCATACCGTCGGTGCGCACCGGCAGGGCCTCGACGTAGAGCATGGGCAGACGCCGGCGCGCCTCGGCCAGCTCGACCTCGCTGAGCCAGCCGGGATTGGTGTTCGGCGTGGCGGGCGCGCCCGAGAAGGAGGCGTTGAGCGGTTCGCGCTCGTCGCCGTTGTCACCGGGTTCGGGATCGGGGGTACGCACGGGCATGTTCCCTGTATATCAACCGTCCGGCACGGATGCCGCCTGTTCGCGCTCGCAACGGCGTCGGAGCCGCGGCGGGCCCGATGTCGGAGCGGTTTGCCACAATGGCCGCATGAGCGCGCATCCCTCCCTCGATCCCGCCGTCGTGCGCTGGTCCGTGCCCGCCGACGAGCGCGGAGATCGACCCGTCCTCCTCCTCCTGCACGGTTACGGCTCGGACGAGCACGACCTCTTCGGCCTGGTGCCGTACCTGCCCGGAGGATTCGTGATCGCGAGCGTGCGCGCTCCGCTGACGCCGCCGTGGCCCATGCCGGGGGCGTCCTGGTATCCGATCGAGGGGCTCGACGGTCGTGATCCCCACGCCGTCACCCAGGCCGCGTCCGCGGTGCTGGCCTGGATCCGGGATGCCGTCGGCGACGCGCCCGTGGGCGTGCTGGGGTTCTCCCAGGGCGGCGCCGTGGCGCTGCAGATGCTGCGGGCGGCGCCCGACGCGGTGTCGTTCGCGGTGGTCCTCGCGGGGTACGCCGCCGGCGGAGAGCTCCCGGGCGACGCGGTCCTCGCCGAGCGTCGGCCTCCTGTCTTCTGGGGTCGCGGTGCTGCCGACGACGTCATCCCTTCGGCGCTCGTCCATCTCACGTCGCAGTGGCTCCCGGTGCACAGCGACCTGAGCGGGCGGGTGTATCCGGGGCTGACGCACTCGATCTCGCAGGACGAGCTCGACGACGTCCGGGCCTTCCTCGACGCGCGGCTGGCCGAGAGCGCGGTCTGAGTCCGGGCCGTCGACGGGGCGGCTGCGCGACAGGGGTGTGGCACGTCGCCGCGTACGCTGCGCCGCGGATGCGCAGGTCGCCGCGCACCTGCGCCGCGGGTGCGCATGCGGGCGAGGCGCGTCGCCCGAGCATCCTGCGCTGCAGTCAGCACACGGTCGGCGCGGGCCGGTGATGGACGCCGTCATCTGCGGACGACGACCGCGATGCTTTCGGCCAGGGCGCCGACATCGACCTCGCCGGTCGTGTCCACCTCGATGAGCGGTCCCACTCCGAGCGCGGGAACCGGTCGGCCCCACAACTCGTCCTCGGTGCGCAGGGCGTCGAGATGACGCGGATCCCTCACGCGCGCCGCGTACCGAGCCCTGACCGTTGCGATGTCGGTCACGCAGCTCACCTCCACGCAGGGTCCCGGGAGGCGGGCGACGAGCGGCCTCGTGTACTCGAACCACGTGCTGTCGATGACAGCCCCCGGGCAGGAGCGGGCCAGGCGCAGGACCGCGTGGACGGCTGCCACGCCCAGACGCTGCGAGGCCGCCACGGTTCGCGGCGGACCGAGCGCGTCCATGAGTGCTTCCTTGACCTCGTCCTTGCTCAGGTGAGGCAGTGCGAGATGGCGGGAGAGGCTCTCGCTCAGCGTCGACTTGCCCGACGCCGGCCATCCGCCCACGAGAACAAACGGACGCATCGATCCTTCCCTCCGACAGGAGCGGACGGCGGACCGCCCGCTCGTCGGCATTCTCCCCCAGATGCGGCCTCAGGACACCCGCGCCCGTTCCCACGGCGACGACGCCAGCAGGAGGGTGACGGTCGTCCCCCGAGACGACGCGGTGCTCAGGGTGCGACGCGAGACCCGGCTCCTCGCGGCGTCATCGCTCGCGCGGCGGAGTCGTCGCTCCGCCCGGAGGAGTCGTTCCGCGGCGGGCGAACGTCAACCCCGACCCGATGTCGGAGGTCCGGGAGAGGATGTCGGCATGGCCGACGTGTTGGAGAAGTTCGGTCCTGCGACGCAGGACTGGTTCCGCGGCGCCTTCACGGCCCCCACCAACGCGCAGAAGGGCGCGTGGGAGTCCGTGTCGTCGGGGCGCAACGCACTCGTCGTCGCGCCCACGGGGTCGGGTAAGACGCTGTCGGCGTTCCTCTTCGCGATCGACCGCATCTTCCGCGAGAAGTCGCCCGAGATTCCGGATGCCGAGCCCCCGCGGCGCGGCAAGAAGGCAGCGCCCAAGACCCCGGCGACGAACACGCGGGTCCTCTACATCTCGCCGCTCAAGGCGCTCGGCGTCGACGTGGAGCGCAACCTCCGCTCGCCGCTGGTCGGCATCGGGCAGTCGGCCCGGCGTCTCGGCATCCAAGTACCCGGGGTGACCGTCGGCGTTCGCTCCGGCGACACGAGCTCGAGCGATCGGCGCAAGCTCGTCACCGACCCGCCCGACATCCTCATCACCACGCCCGAGTCGCTCTACCTCATGCTCACCAGCCAGGCGGCCGAGACGCTGCGGGGCGTGCACACCGTCATCATCGACGAGGTCCACGCCGTCGCGGCCACCAAGCGCGGCGCACACCTGGCGGTGAGCCTCGAGCGGCTCGATGCGCTGCTCGAAGCGCCGGCTCAGCGCATCGGCCTGTCGGCCACCGTGCGGCCGATCGACGAGGTGGCGCGCTTCCTGGGCGGCGCACAGCCCGTCGACATCGTGGCCCCCAAGGCGACGAAGGCCTTCGACCTGTCGGTCGTCGTGCCGATCGAAGACATGCTCAACCCGCCTCCGCCTCCCGGTTCGCCCGCTCCCGACGAGGCCACCGACGGCGAGTGGTTCTCCGAGCGCCCCGAGAGCACCGAGATGGCGGGGTCGGTGTGGCCCCATGTCGAGGAGGCCATCGTCGACCGCATCCTCGAGCGGCGCTCCACCATCGTCTTCTCCAATTCCCGGCGGCTGGCGGAAAGGCTCACCGGACGCCTCAACGAGATCTACGCCGAACGGCAGGGCATCGACGTGCCCGAACCGACCGTTCCCGCGGCGACGATGGCCCAGGCCGGATCCTCGGCGGGAGTTTCCGCGATCCTCGCCAAGGCCCACCACGGATCGGTGTCGAAAGAGCAGCGCGCACAGGTCGAAGACGAGCTCAAGTCGGGAACGCTCCGCTGCGTGGTGGCGACGAGCAGCCTCGAGCTCGGCATCGACATGGGCTCCGTCGACCTCGTCATCCAGGTCGAGGCGCCGCCGAGCGCGGCATCCGGGCTCCAGCGCGTCGGCCGCGCGGGCCACCAGGTCGGCGAAGTCAGCCGCGCCGCCCTCTTCCCCAAGCACCGCAGCGACGTGCTGCACACCGCCGTCGTCACCGAGCGCATGCTGGCGGGACGCATCGAGGCCATCTCGGTGCCGCAGAACCCGCTCGACATCCTCGCCCAGCAGACCGTTGCCGCTTCGGCCCTCGGCTCCATCGACGTCGAGGAGTGGTTCGAGACGGTCAAACGCAGCGCGCCCTTCCGCTCGCTCCCCCGGTCGGCCTACGAGGCCACCCTCGACCTGCTCGCCGGCCGCTACCCCTCCGACGAGTTCGCCGAGCTGCGCCCCCGCCTGGTGTGGGACCGCGACGCCGGCACCCTGACCGGTCGCCCCGGCGCGCAGCGCGTCGCCGTCACCAGCGGCGGCACCATCCCCGATCGCGGCCTTTTCGGCGTCTTCGTCGCGGGTGAGTCGCAGAACGCCCGCGTCGGTGAACTCGACGAAGAGATGGTCTACGAGTCGCGCGTCAACGATGTGTTCACCCTGGGCACCACGAGCTGGCGCATCGTCGAGATCACCCACGATCGGGTCAATGTCGTGCCCGCTTTCGGGCAGCCGGGCAAGCTGCCGTTCTGGCACGGCGACGGCATCGGCCGCCCGGCCGAACTGGGCGAGGCCCTCGGCAAGTTCTCGCGTGACATCGCGGGCGCCGAGCGCGCGAAGGCCGAGGAGCGCCTGCGCGAGTCGGGGCTCGACGACAACGCGATCACGAACCTGCTGTCGTACCTCGCCGAGCAGCGCGAGGCCACCGGCAGCCTGCCGACCGACCGCACGCTGACCGTCGAGCGCAGCCGCGACGAGGTCGGCGACTGGCGCATCATCCTGCACTCGCCGTACGGCATGCAGGTGCATTCCCCCTGGGCACTCGCGGTCAACGCGCGGATCCGCGAGCGCCTCGGCGTCGAGGGCGCCGCCGTCGCGAGCGACGACGGCATCATCGCCCGCGTTCCGGATGCCGCGGCCGAGCCTCCCGGCGCCGACCTCTTCGTCTTCGAGCCCGACGAGCTCGAGCAGATCGTCACCGACGAGGTGGGCGGCTCGGCGCTGTTCGCCTCGCGCTTCCGCGAGTGCGCCGCGCGTGCCCTGCTTCTCCCACGCCTGAACCCCAACCGCCGCTCGCCGCTCTGGCAGCAGCGCCAGCGCTCCGCCCAACTGCTCGAGGTCGCCAAGCGCCACCCGGCCTTCCCGATCATCCTCGAGACGCTCCGTGAGGTCCTGCAAGACGTCTACGACCTGCCCGCGTTGCTGCGGGTCACCCGACAGATCGGCGAGCGCCGCATCCGCCTGGTCGAGATCACGACATCGCAGCCGTCGCCGTACGCCCGTGACCTGCTCTTCGGTTACGTCGGCGCCTTCATGTACGAGGGCGACTCCCCGCTCGCCGAGCGCCGCGCCGCCGCGCTGTCGGTCGACCCGGCGCTGCTGAGCGAACTGCTCGGCAAGGTCGAGATGCGGGAGCTGCTCGACCCCGACGTCATCGCGCAGTTCGAACGCGAGGCCCAGCGCCTCGACCCCGACCGTCGCGCCCGTGGGGTGGAGGGTGTCGCCGACCTGCTGCGCATCCTCGGACCGCTCGACGCGACCGAGGTGGCGGCCCGTCTGGACGCCGAGGGCGACGCTCTCACGGAGGCGGAGCAGCACCTCGCGACCCTCGTCGACGACCGCCGGGCCATCCGCGTCACCATCGGCGGCGTCTCCCGCGTCGCGGGCATCGAAGATGCCGGCCGTCTGCGCGACGCGCTCGGTGCGGCCCTGCCCGTCGGCATCCCGAACGCGTTCCTCGAGCCCCTCGCCGATCCCCTCGGCGACCTCGTCGCCCGCTATGCCCGCACGCACGCCCCCTTCACGACCGACGCGGTCGCAGAGCGCCTCGGTGTCGGTGTCGCCGTCGCAAGGCTCACCCTGCAGCGACTCGAGTCCCAGGGGCGTTTGGCGAGCGGCTTCTTCCTCCCGGAGGCCTCGGGTGGCGCGCGGGGCGACGACACCGAGTGGTGCGATGTCGAGGTGCTCCGCCGCCTGCGCATGCGTTCGCTCGCGGCCATCCGCGGAAGCGTCGAACCGGTGCCGCCCGCGGCGTATGCGCGGTTCCTCCCCGTCTGGCAGCACCTCGGCCGTCCGCTCGAGGGCATCGACGGCGTGCTCGCGGTCGTCGAGCAGCTCGCGGGCGTACCCATTCCGACGAGCGCGTGGGAATCGCTCGTCCTCCCCTCTCGCGTCGCCGATTACTCCCCCGCGATGCTCGACGAACTCACGGCGACCGGTGAGGTGGTGTGGTCGGGTCACGGCACGCTGCCGGGACGTGACGGCTGGATCGCCCTGCACCCGGCTGAAGCCGCGCCGTTCACCCTGCAGGACCCGGAGGATGCCGATGACCCCGCACCCGACTCGCTCGAGGCGCGAATCCTCGCCGCGCTGATCGGCGGCGGCGCGTACTTCGCGGCGCAGCTCAAACAGCTGACGGGCGCCGAGAACGAGCAGTCGGTGAACGACGCCCTCTGGGCGCTGACCTGGGCGGGCCGGGTCACCAACGACACCTTCGCGCCCGTGCGCACCCTGTTGAGCGGCGGCGGGCAGTCGCACCGCGTCGCCCGCCGAGCCCCCCGCGCCCGCATGTACCGCGGCGCGACCATGCCCCGCGCCACCGCCGCGCCCCGGCCGCCCTCCCTCGGCGGACGGTGGTCGCTCCTGCCGGAACGGGAACCGGATGCCGCGGCACGCGCCACGGCAACGGCCAGTCTCCTGCTCGACCGCTACGGCGTCGTCACGCGCGGCGCGGTGCAGTCGGAAGGCGTGCCGGGTGGCTTCGCGCAGGTGTACCGCATCCTCGCGGGCTTCGAGGAGGCCGGACACTGCCGACGCGGCTACGTCATCGAGAAGCTCGGCGCGGCCCAGTTCGCCGCGTCGGCCACCGTCGACCGCCTCCGCGAGTTCGCCGCCGTCGCCGACCCACCGCCCCTGCGCACCGTCACGCTCGCCGCGACCGACCCCGCGAATCCCTATGGCGCCGCACTCGCGTGGCCCGGGCTCGAGGGGGTCACTCACCGACCGGGTCGCAAAGCGGGCGGTCTCGTCGTGCTCGTCGACGGCGAGCTGACGCTCTATCTCGAACGCGGCGGCCGGAGCGCGCTCGCCTTCCGCGACGACGAGGCAGCGCTGCAGGCCGCGACGCGCCACCTCGCCGAGACCGCGAAGAAACGGCGCCTGGACACCCTCACCATCGAGCAGGTGAACGGCGAGTTCGTCTACGGCACGGCGGTCGGCCGCGCGCTCCGTGAGGCCGGGTTCGTCGAATCGCCCAAGGGGCTGACGCTCCGCAAGCTGACCGCGGGTGACACCCTCCGGGAGGCGGCGCGTGCCTGAATCATCGGTCCCGCCCACGAGCGAGCACCGCACGGCGCACGCGCCCGCCCCGCGAGGAGGAGCGTGCCGTGCCCGAGGGTGACACCGTCTACCGGGCGGCCGCCAAACTCACCGCGGCGCTGGCGGGCAAGGTCGTCACCCGCTTCGACATCCGCGTGCCCGGCAGCGCCACCGCCGACCTCCGCGGCGAGACGGTGCACGAAGTCGCCGCCCGCGGCAAGCACCTGCTGCATCGCATCGGCGGCTACACACTGCACTCGCACCTCAAGATGGAGGGGCGGTGGGACGTCTACCGCCCCGGTGAGAGATGGCGGCGACCGGCGTTCAAGGCCCGCGCGATCGTGGGCGTCTCCGGCGCCGACGCCGTCGGCTTCGACCTCGCCATGGTCGAGGTGCTGCGCACGGCCGACGAGCACACGGTGATCGGACACCTCGGACCCGACCTGCTCGCGGACGACTGGGACGAGGCGGAGGCCGTGCGCCGCGTGTCCGCGGACGAGCGTCCCGCCCACGTCGCCCTGCTCGACCAGCGCAACGTCGCCGGGTTCGGCAACGTCTACGCCAATGAACTGCTGTTCGTCCGCGGAATCGCCCCGACGACGCCCGCGACCGCAATCGACGCGCAGGCCACGATCGCCCTCGGCGAGCGCATGATCCGGGCGAACCTGCCGCGACCGGAGCGCACCTTCACCGGCGACAGCCGACCCGGCCGACGCTTCTGGGTCTATGGCCGCGAAGGCGCGCCCTGCCGCCGGTGCGGCACCCCCATCCGCGCGACGAGTCTGGGCGCCTCGGCGACGAGCGAACGTAACGTCTACTGGTGCCCCACCTGCCAGCCCGGCTGAACACCGCGCCTGAGGGCATCGGAAGCAGCCTGCATCGCCGCCTGCCCTCGGCCCGCGTGCGCACCGAACCGCGGCTCGACGTGGAAAGCTGCGAACCCGTCGTCACGGTCGTCCACCACGCGCCCGGCATCCACGCTGCCGCCGTCACGCGCGCCCGCGCCGCGCCGCGCCCGCGCCACCCGTCGCACGCCACCCCCGCCGGCATCCGCGCTCCCGCGTCCCGCACGCCCCCGTCATCCCCGGCGGCGCCATCCGTCGCACGCCACCCCCACCGGCATCCGCCCTCCCGCGTCCCGCACGCCCTCGCCATCCCCGGCGGCGCCGCCCACCCCACGCCCGCACCCCGCGACGGCTCTTGAACGATCACGCACGACCTCTCGGCGCCCACCTGTCAACCCGCCCGCGGGGACCCGTCCGACGTGCGAGAAAAAGGGGACGGTGAACGCCCGGACAGGTCTCTCGACATCGAGAAAACCGATCGCGGGAGCGGCGACGAAGAACCATTCGAGGGAATGAAGGGTCTTCACGACCTGTTGTCATACATGTCGGCTCACCCGATGACCGACCGGAGGGGATCGTGGGAAAGAACTACATCGACATCGAGAACGACCACGGCGAGACGCTGCGCTACCGCAAGCACGTCAACGGTCGAGGCCTCGTCGCGCACGGCGCGAAGGTCCACCCGACGGCGCTGGTCGAGAACGGCGCCTACGTCGAACCCCGGCGTGCAGATCGCCGCGGGTGTTCGTGTCGGCCGCGGCGCGTGGATCGAGTCGGACGCCGTGATCGGACCGGAGGCGCACATCGAGCCGCACGCGCACATCTGCGCCGGGGCCGTCATCGGCGCGGGCGCCCACATCGGCGTCCGGACGCAGGTGGGCCACAACGCCCGCATCGCCGTCGGCTCGCTGATCGGCGACGACGAGATCATCAACGACGGCGAAGCCGTCGCCACCGACCGCCGGGGGCTACGCCTGGCCGCGTGAGCCACCGCACCCACGGCATCCACGACCCGCACGACTCCTCGGAGCGTGCGGGTTTGTTCGTTCCCCCACGCCCGGGCACTCCGGCCGCGAACCGGCGCAGCCGTCGCACCCGCCCCGCGAGTCCCACAGCACCCACCCCGCCGCGTGACCACTATGACCGAAAGTCGCGCACGCCGCGGTCCGTGGCGATCCTGGTCAGGCACGGTTGGGGCGACCGTGCTACTCAACGTTCGATGAGGAACGGGGTGAGAGGTGCAGACGCGACGGTCGTGGAGCATCGCCGGCCGGGTCTTCGGCATCCAGATGGGCGCAGTTCTGGGCGCGCTCGGTCTTCTCGTCACGGCGCTGAGCATCGAGGCGCAGTGGAACGCCGAGAGCGAGGCACGCGACCGCAGCCTCTCGGTGTGCCGCATGCTGGCATCCACGCCCGAGGTCGTCGACGCGTTCGCGGACGCCGATCCGACCGCCTCGCTCCAGCCCCGCGCCCGGTCGGCGATGGCGGCATCCGGTGTGGACTTCATCACGATCATGACCACCGACGGCGTCCGCCTGACGCACCCCAACCCCGACCAGATCGGCAAGCAGTTCCTCGGCACCATCAGCGCCGCTCAACGCGGCGAGACTCTCGTCGAGACCTTCACCGGCACGCTCGGGCCGTCCGTGCGTGCGGTGGTCCCGATCGTCGACAACGACGAGACGCTGGTGGGCATCGTGTCAGCGGGGGTGACGACCCGGCAGATCTCGGATGCCGTACTCCCGCGGCTGCCGCTGATCCTCGTGCTCGCGTGCGTCATCGTGGCGATCGGTACCGCGGCGGCCACCCTGTCGCGACGGGTCGTGCGGCGCGTCGCGGGCGACCTGGCTCCGCAGCGCCTGCGGGGCATGGTGGCGTTCTACGAGTCCGTGCTCCACTCGGTGCGCGAGGGCGTCGTGATCACCGACGAGCGGGGAGACGTCGTGCTCTACAACGACGAAGCGGCCGATCTGCTCGGTCTGCCGCCCTCCCCCGGCGGTGGTGTCGAGCCGACCCCCGCGGCCGATCTCGGCGTCTCGCCCGACCTCGCGCGCATGCTCGCCAGCGGCACACGCGCGGTGGAGGAGATCCACGCCGGCGCCGACCGCGTGCTGCTGGTCAATCAGGAGCCGATGACACCCTCCGGCTCCCTGCGGGGCGGAAAGAGCGCACCGGGCGCCGTCATGACCCTGCGGGACCACAGCGCGTTGACCGCCCTCAGCGGCGAGCTCGACAGCGTGCGCACCATGTCGGAGGCGCTGCGCTCGCAGACCCATGAACACTCCAACCTCCTGCACACCATCGTCGGTCTACTCGAAGCCGGTGAGGTCGAGGAGGCGGTGGACATCATCGAGGAGTCGAGCCAGGCGAGCCAGAAGCTCACCGACCGCATCGCCGGCGCGCGTCTGGAACCGGCGCTCTCGGCGCTCCTGCTCGGTAAGGCCGCCACGGCCAACGAGTGGGGCGTCGCGTTCGGGGTGTCGCTCGATCAGGATCTCCCCCTGCCGTTGACGCCCACCGAGCTGGTGTCGGTGGTAGGGAACCTGGTCGACAACGCCCTCGAGGCCGTGCGCGGCCTCCCCGACGCCGCCGTGACGGTGGAGGGCCGGGCCGCCGGCACCGACACGGTCCTCTCGGTGCGCGACACCGGCCGGGGCCCCCGCGACGACCGCGTCTTCGAGCGGGGTGTCACGACGAAGTCCGGTCCGCACCGCGGCATCGGGCTCGCCCTCGTCCGCTCCATCGTGGAGGGACGCGGCGGCCGCATCGACTTCCTGCCCGGCGGCGGCAGCCACGTCCAGGTGCGACTGCCTCGAGACGAGGCCCGATGATCCGCACATTCGTCGTCGAAGACGACCCCCGGGCTCTGGCCACGCACGTCTCCTATCTGGAGCGCCTGGGCGCGTTCGAGATCGTCGGCGTGGCGGCGACCATCGCGTCGGCGCAAGAGGGTGTGCTCGCCGCGCATCGTGGCATCCCTCCCCTCGATCTGCTGTTGATGGACCTGACCCTCCCCGACGGCCGGGGCACCGATCTCGCGCGCTTCCTGCGCTTCCACAGCGTCGACGTCGACATCATCGCCATCACCGGCGACCGCAGCGTCGACGCGGTCCGCACCTGCCTCGCCCTGGGCGCCGTGCAGTACCTCATCAAGCCGTTCGGCTTCCGGACGTTCAAGGACCGCCTCGACGGCTACCTGCGATACCGGCGGGGGTCGGATGCCATCGACCGCCGCACGACGCAGGAGGAGATCGATGCGCTGCTGACGATGCGCCGGACCGGGCCGACGGCGCTGCCCAAAGGACTGACCAAGACGACCTACGACGTCATCTGCGAGCACGTGCACCGGCACGGCCGTCCGACCTCGGCGACCGAGGTGGGGCTGGCGTGCGGAGTGTCGCGAGTCACCGCCCGCCGCTACCTGGAGCACCTGGCCGACCTGGGGCTGTGCGTGCGCACGCACCGGCCGGGCGGTATGGGTCGGCCCGAGATCGACTACGTCTGGAGCGCGTGAGCGTGGCCCCCGGGGATTCCGGGGGCCACGCCCGTGACCTCACTCCGCGTCGGCGAAGATGACCTGGCGGCGCGTGCGCATGCGCGGCAGCGCGGCCACGACGAGGATGACCACGGCCAGCAGGAGGAGCGTGCCCGAGATGGGCCGCGTGACGAACTCGGTCACATCGCCCTGCGAGATGATCATCGCGCGCCGGAAGTTGCGCTCCAGCAGCGGCCCGAGCACGAAGCCCAGCAGCAGCGGCGCCGGTTCGCAGCCCGCCTGCAACAGCACGAACCCGAGCAGGCCGAACACCGCCACCATGAGCACGTCGTACGGGTTCCCGCTGATCGAGAAGGTCCCGATGGCGGCGAAGACGACGATGGCCGGGAACAGCGCCCAGTACGGCACCCGCAGCATGCGCACCCAGATGCCGATCAGGGGCAGGTTCAACGCGACGAGCATCAGATTGCCGACCCACATCGACGCGATCAGGCCCCAGAACAGCACCGGCTCGGTCTCCATCACCGTCGGCCCGGGCTGGATGCCCTGGATGATGAAGGCGGCGAGGATGAGAGCCATCACGGGGTGCGCCGGGATGCCGAGGGTCAGCAGCGGGATGAACGAGGTCTGCGCCGCGGCGTTGTTGGCCGACTCCGGACCCGCGACCCCCGCGATCGCCCCGCGTCCGAAGGTCTCGGGCTTCTTCGAGATCTTCTTCTCCATGGCGTAGGAGGCGAAGGATGCCAGGATGTGGCCGCCCCCGGGAAGGATGCCCAGGCCCGAGCCCAGCGCCGTTCCGCGCAGCGTCGGGCCGATCATGGCGCGGCGGTCCTCGCGGTTGGGCCAGAGCCGCGACAGCTTCGCCAGCACGGGATTGCGCGATTCCGGGTTGGCGAGGTTGCGCAGGATCTCGGCGATGCCGAAGATGCCCACCGCGAGCGAGACGAAGTCGAGACCGCCGTCGAGCTCCCGGATGCCACCGGTGAACCGCGCGTCACCGGTGAAGCTGTCCTGTCCCACGGTCGAGAGCAGGATGCCGAGCACGATCATGCCCAGCGCCTTCAGCGTCGATCCGCTCGCCAGCGCGATCGAGGCGATCAGTCCGAGGATGACGAGGGCGAAGTACTCGAACGCCCCGAAGCTCAGCGCCACGGTCGCCAGCGGCGGGGCCGCGACCGCGAGGATCAGGGTCGCGATCGTGCCCGCGGTGAACGACGACAGGGCGGCGACGGCGAGCGCCGTGCCCGCCTTGCCCATCCTCGCCAGCTTGTGTCCGTCGATGGCCGTGACCGCCGACGACGATTCCCCCGGCAGGTTGATGAGGATCGCCGTCGTCGACCCGCCGTACTGCGCGCCGTAATAGATGCCGGCGAGCATGATGATCGCCGTCACCGGCTCGCCGAACGCGAACGTCAGCGGCAGCAGCATCGCCACGGTCGCGGTGGGGCCGATGCCCGGGAGCACTCCCACCGCCGTTCCCAGGGCGACGCCCAGCAGGCAGAACAGCAGGTTCTCCCACTGGAAGGCCGTCGCGAGACCCAGCATGAGGTTGTTCAGCAGGTCCACGTCATCCTCCGATCCACGGTCCGATGACCGGCACGTTGAGGCCGAGGCCGAGCGAGAAGACCAGGTAGCACAGCACGGTCAGCGCCACGCTGGTCAGCAGCGCCTGCTTCACCGTGGTCTCCTTGCGGGCGAACGACACCGCGGCGACCGCGATGAAGACCGACAGCAGCAGTCCCAGACCGTCGATGGCGACGGCGAAGAAGACGATCGTCGCCATGATGATCAGCAGCGGACGCCACGGGATGCGCCCGAAACCGAGCGGCGCCCCGCGTTCGAGGTCGCCGACCACGGGCGTCGGACGGGTGACGAAGGGCACACCCTCCGCCTGCGACGCCTTGGCGGCGGCGAGCGCCTCGAAGGTCGACTCCTCCGCCATCTGCTCGGCCGTCGCGGGCTCCTCGACGAAGGTCTCCTGTCGGCTGGGCGCGACGAAGGCCTTCACCAGGACGGCGATCCCGAGGGCGACCAGCAGCAGGGCGATGCCGAGCGGGAAGGCACCCGGACCCATGGCGAGGGGAGTACCGAGTTCGTACCCGAGGGAGGCGACGGCGAAGATCGCGCCGAGGGCGAGGAAGACCCCGCCCCCGACGAGATCGGCCGGTGAGGGCTTTGGGGCTCCGCGGAGCGAGACGGGCTCGCCCCGCGGAGTGATCTCGGCGATGTCAGTTCCCCTTGCCGAGGAGGTCGCCCCACAGCGCGATCTGGTCGCTGAGCTGGGTCGACAGCACCGACGGCGCGGCCTGCTCGGCGCTGACCGGCGAGGTGCCGAGCTCTTCGAACTGCGTCTTCACCTCGTCGTTGCCGAGGGCCGTGATGAGCGCTTCGTTGAGTACGGTCACGACGTCCTCGGGGGTGCCGGCCGGAGCGTACAGGCCGTGCCAGATGCTCACCTCCACGTCGGGCAGGCCCGCCTCGGCGGTGGTGGGCACGTCCGGGAGCACGGCGACGCGTTCGGGGACGGTGACGGCGTACGCGTCGACGGCGCCGGAGAGGATCTGGCTCGCGGAGTTCGTCGTCTGGTCGCACAGCAGGTCGACCTGCCCGCCGAGCAGATCGGCCATGGCCGGTCCCGTCCCGTCGTAGGGCACCTCGGTGAGCGTGACGCCGAGGGCGTCCTGCATGAGGGTCGCGCACAGGTGCGAGGCGGACCCGACGCCCGCGTGGGCCAGGGTCACGGTGGACTCGTTCGCCTCGATGTACTCCACGAGCTCTTCGAAGGATGCCGGACCCAGGCCCGTCTTCGAGAGGATCGCCATCGGCACCTCCGTCACGAGGCCCACCGGCTCGAAGTCGGCGACGGGGTCGAAGTTCAGGTCGGGGTAGAGCGTCGGTGCGGTCGACATCCCGATGTGGTGCAGCAGCAGGGTGTAGCCGTCGGGGTCGGCCTGCGAGGCTTCGCCGGCGCCGACCGTGCCGCCGGCGCCCTCGACGTTGTCGACGACCACCTGCACGCCCAGTTCCTCCCCGAGCGGTTCGGCGAGGATGCGGGTGACGGTGTCGGTCGGGCCGCCGGCCGAGAAGGGCACGATGACGTCGATCGTGTCGGAGGGGTAGGTGTCTCCGCCACCCCCACCGCCGGCTCCGCCGGAGCAGGCGGCGAGCGAGAGGGTCAGGGCGAGTCCGGCGGAGCCGGCGAGAAGGAAACGGGAACGCGTCATTGCTGTGTCCTTTGCGTCTTCATCGACTTGGTCGACCGCGACGTCGGTGTCGCAGTGGCCCCATGCTGCGGGTCGGGAGTGCCCCCGGCAACGGCTCCGGCGCGACCACTATGAACGCAAGTCCGACGCCCGCCGCCCGGCGGTGAACACTATGAACGCAAGTCGTCGACCCTCGGACGCCGAAACCGCCTCGGGCCACCCGCACGCGGCATCCTGACGCGATGCGCGTTCGACGAAGTCGAGTCTGGCAGGCGCCCCGCGCCACCCGGCCCCGGCCTCACCGGCCGCCGGGCCGGCTCAGGCGAGCAGCGTCAACACCAGGCCGATCAGGGGCAGGGTGCCCTGGATGGCCGCGGGCCGCAGGTACCGGCGTCCCGACGTGACGAGCACGAGCGCCGCAGCGAGCATCGAGCCGAGCGAGAACACCAGCAGCGTCCGCCCGGCGACGTCGTCGAAGCCGTTCACGATCCACAGCACGATGCCGATAGCCGCGCCGATCGCGAGGAACAGGTTGTAGAAGCCCTGGTTGTAGGCCATTGGCCTGGTCGCATCGGCCGTGCCCTGATCGGCGACGCCGAAGGTCTTCCACGTTCCCGGCTGGGTCCAGCGGATGCTCTCGAGCACGAAGATGTAGACGTGCAGCAGGGCGGCGAGCCCCGCGAAGACCAGAGCGAGAAGGCCGACCATGCGTCTACGCTACCGCCGGCGGTTAGCCTGGACCCATGGCGAACGGCGGCGGATCCCGAGGACGCACCGGTCGGCCCCACCGCGCCGGGGGCGCGAAGCCGGCCCCCTCTCGGACGAAGGCTCCGAAGCGCGATCGTCCGGCTCCCCCCGTCCGCGAGGAGCCGCGCCACTTCGTGCTCGGAGCGATCCCGGGGGCCACACCGGGCAAATGGATCGACCTCTGGCGCGAGCGGATGCCGCACGTGACCCTCACCCTCCGCGAGATCACGGTCGCCGAGCAGCGATCCGCTCTCGACGAGGTGGACGCTGCCCTCGTCCGGCTGCCCGTTGCGGCATCCGACGACCTGCACGTCATCCCGCTCTACGAGGAGCAGCCGGTCGTGGTGATGTCGGCCGACTCCGACCTGACCGCGGCCGACGAGCTGGAGCGCGCCGATCTGGCGGGCGAGGTCGTCATCGTCCCCCTCGACGACGTCTTGCGCGTGGAGATTCCGGATGCCGTCGCCCCGGCGTTCGCCGCCCCGGCCGACACGGCCGAAGCGGTCGCCACCGTCGCGGCCGGAGTGGGGGTCGTGATCATGCCGATGTCGCTGGCCCGCGCTCATCAGCGACGCGACGTCGAGTACCGCGTGCTGCGCGACGGGCCGGGTTCGACGGTCGCGCTCGCGTGGCTGCGGGAGCGCACCACCGCCGACGTCGAGGCATTCGTCGGCGTCGTGCGCGGGCGGACGGCTCGCTCGTCTCGCTGACGCACATCGCGGTCGCCCTCAGGCGGGACAAGACCGCGCGCCGGGGCCAGGCCGTGGCTCCGGCTCCCGCTCCGGCTCCGGCTCCGGCTCCGGCTCCGGCTCCGGGCCCAGCCTGCGGCGCCGTCTGCGGTGCCGGCCCCGCCTCCGCCGCGCTCGCCGACGCACGCATAAACGCAATCCGCGCGCAGAAACACGCTCTCGTCACGTTTCTGCGCAGGAATCGCGTTTATGCGCCGGCCGAGGCGACCCGGCGGAGCCGTGAGCAACGTTGCGCCGCGTTTCCCACCCCCGGTCACCGTGACGGCCGCGCGCATAGAATCCCTGGGTGACCGCGCCCCTGCTCTACGTCTGCGTCCGGCCGCAGCGTGCTGCGGCCGTGGCGGAGTGGGCGTCGTTCCGCGACGGCCTGGGCGTCGGCGACGACGACCTCGTCCACCACGATCTCGTGCGCGAGCCGCTGCCGCTCGACCTCGAGCGCTACGCCGCCGTCGTGGTCGGCGGGAGCCCCTTCAACGTCACCGATCCCGACAAGACCGACGAGCAGCAGCGCCTCGAACGCGACCTCGAGCGTCTGGCGGCGACCGCGATCGAGGGCCGCACCCACGCGCTGTTCACCTGCTTCGGCATCGGTGTGGTCACGCGCCTCCTGGGCGGGACGGTCACCCTTCAGCACCCCGAGGGCACGGGTCCCGCCGACATCTCGCTGACCGACGCGGGCCGCGAGGACGAGCTGTTCGGCATCCTGAACCCCCGCTTCGAGGCGCTCACCGCGCATAAGGAGGGCGCCGACGCCGTGCCGCCCGGTGCGACGCTGCTCGCGGAGAACGACGCCTGCCCGGTGCAGGCGTACCGTGCCGGGGCCGGGCTGTGGGCGACGCAGTTCCACCCGGAGCCGACGACCGACGCGTTCGTGGCGCGCATGCGGGTCTACCGCGACGCCGGGTACTTCGACGCCGAGGCCTTCGACGAGGTCTCGGCGCACGTGCGGTCGGCGTCCGTCGAGCAGCCCACGCGCCTGCTGCGGTCCTTCGCCGCACGCGCGGTCGCGGCCTGAGACGTCCCGTCCGGCCGCCCCGGGAAGCGACGAGCGGCGGGCCGATGCCGCGCAGCGCCCGCACCGGGTCCGTCATCGCCCACCGGGACCGCGGAATCGCGAGGGGCCGCGTGGCATCCACGTCAAGCCCACCATCGACATTTACCTAGCTTTTCTAGTGTTCTCGGTATGAACACAGCAACTCAGTGGCGGGGCGCAGACCTCGCGCGTCAGATCGTCGTGCTCTCCGCGGTGTCGTTCATGCTCATCGCCGCCGTCATCGGAGCGGGCGCGTTCGGGAACTCGGCGGTGCAGGATCAGCAGGGCGGCGCCCTCGACACGGATGGTTCCTACCTCGCCCCCGCCGGCCCCGCGTTCTCCATCTGGTCGGTGATCTACCTCGGCCTGATCGTCTACGCGGTGTGGCAGGCTCTGCCCTCCCAGCGGACGAACCCCCGTCAGCGCGCGCTCGGGTGGCTCATCGCCCTCACGATGACGCTCAACGGCCTCTGGCTCGTCGCCGCCCGCTTCGGCACGCTGCTGCTCACCGTCGTCGACATCGCGCTCCTGCTCGCGGCCCTCGGCTGGACGTTCCGAGTCGCCGTCGCCACTCGCGAACCGCGCGGCGGCGTCGCCGACTCCGTCCTCATCGACGGCGTGACGGGCCTGCACCTCGGGTGGGTCACCCTGGCGACCGTGGCGAACATCTCCGCGTACCTCACCACCGTCGTCCCGCCCCGCTGGGAGGACGCAGCGGATGCCATCGGCATCGCGGTGCTGGTCGTGGTCGCCCTCATCGGTCTCGCCATCGCGTGGCGGAGCGGCTGGCGCATCACCCCCGCCCTGGCGCTCGCATGGGGCCTGAGCTGGCTCGCGGTGGAGCGCTTCACCGGCGAGCCGCAGAGCGGCCCGATCGGCGCGACCGCACTCGTCGTCGCGGCCGTCGTGCTGCTGCCCCCGGCCATCGTGAGGGTGCTGCGTCTGATCCGCCCGAGCGTCGACTGACCGCGTAACCCCGCGGCATCCGCCTGACAAGAGGGGCGGATGCCGAAGGCGCGGGGAGTGTAATCGAGCGGTGGACTCGCTGCCTCTCCCCCTGCTCGTGATCATCTTCGTCGCCGCCGCGGCTGTCGTCTGGGTGGCCGGCATCCAGCTGTCGAAGGCGACGGATGTCATCGACGCGCGCCTCCATCTCGGCAGCGCCCTGGGCGGTCTCATCGTCCTGGCGGTGGCCACCAACCTCCCCGAGATCGCGATCACCGTCTCGGCCGCGGTGTCGGGCAATCTCGACGTGGCCGTCGGCAACATCCTCGGCGGCATCGCGCTGCAGACGGTGGTTCTCGTCATCCTCGACGCCTTCGGCAAGCGGGGCCACGGGGTGAAGCCGCTCACCTACCGCGCGGCATCCCTGACGCTTGTGCTGGAGGGGTTGGTCGTGGTGGCCGTGCTGGCCGCGGTCATCGCCGGCAGCCAGCTCCCCGACGGCCTCGAGGTGCTCCGCCTCACCCCCGATGTCGTGCTGATCGCTGCCCTGTGGATCGTGGGGCTCCTGCTCGTGCAGCGAGCCGGATCGAATCTGCCGTGGCACGAGGACGGGCGGGCTCCCGACGCGAGCCCGAAGCCGCAGAAGAGCGAGAAGAAGATGAGCACGAAGAAGGCCTTCGTCGTGTTCTCGATCTCGGCTCTCGCGACCCTGGTCGCCGGTGTCGTGCTCGAGCGGTCCGGTGATGCCGCGTCGTCGCAGATCGGCCTCTCCGGCGTGCTCTTCGGCGCCACCGTGCTGGCGCTGGCGACGTCGCTGCCCGAGATCTCCACCGGTCTGCAGGCGATCCGCCAGGGCGACGACAACCTCGCCATCAGCGACATCTTCGGCGGCAACGCCTTCTTGCCCGTGCTGTTCCTGCTCGCAACGGTGATCTCGGGGTCGGCGGTGCTCCCCCGGGCGAATGCCGCCGACATCTACCTCACCGCCCTGGCCGCACTGCTGACGCTGGTCTACGTCGTCGGCCTGATCTTCCGGCCGCAGCGGCGCGTCATCGGCATGGGTATCGACTCGTTCGTCGTGCTCGTTCTCTACGCGGTGGGGATCGGCGGGCTGTTCGCGATCTCCGGTTGAAACCGGCACCCGCGAGCGACGTCACTGCGCGTGTGGGCGTCCGGTCACCGCGTGCGTCGCCGCCACCCCTCGACGACGCGACGCCGAAGTGCACCCTGTTCGGGGAGCGAGACGTCGAACCAGATGGCGAGGATGCGCGACACCGCAGTGACCGCCACCCCGACTCCGCCCGCCACGATCAAGGGGACTCCCGCAGCGGCGAGACCGCAGATGGTCACGCTTCCGGCGATCGCCGTTGCGGAGTACAGCGACCGGATCTCCATCGCCGCGGGTGGCACGCCCAGCATGAGGTCGCGCAGGATCCCTCCCCCGACGGCCCCCAGGGTGCCCACCAGCACCGCGGGAAACAGCGTCAAGCCCGAATCGAGCGCCTTGCAGGTCGACAGCGCGGCGAACATCGCGATGGCCAGCGCGTCGAGATAGTCCGCAGCCGACGTCACCTGGTCGAGCAGCGGAGCGATCAGGATGCCGATGAAAGCCGCACCCATGGCCGTGGGGACGTAGTACGGCTGCTGCAACGCGGCGATCGGGACCTCCAGCAGCACGTCCCGGATGACCCCTCCGCCGAGGGCGACGAGGATGCCGATGAACGCGACCCCGAGGAAGTGGATGCGGCGGGAGTCGCGTATCGCGTAGGCGAACGCCGACCCCTGCAGCCCGCCGAGAACGACGCCGCTCAGGTCGGCCCAGAGGGGGACTTCGAATGATGGGGACAACGGCGTCCCACCTCTCCAGCGCAACTGCGCTCACGGACACGTCCGACGGCGTGTGCCGTCAGTGTAGGCCGCCGACGATGAGAGCGGCCGCTCAAAATCCGCTGTCCAACGTCGCCGATTCGCACCCGCCGGCCACCCGCACCGGGCACAGGACGGCCCCGCCCCCAGAGGGACGGGGCCGTTCATCACCGGTCAGAGAGCCGGACCCACGATCGCGCTCGCACCCGCGGGAACGGAGACTCCGGTCCCGTCGAGCGTCACACCTTCCGCCGTCGCCAGCAGCACGCGTGCCCCCGAGGAGACGGATGCCGTGGCCTCGGCATCCGAGAGGTTCACGACGACCACGAGATCACCGCGACGCAGCTCGTAGACGCGACCGCCGGTCGCCTCGTGCGCCGCGGCCGAGAGGCCCTCGCGCGACGGGTCGGTCAGTTCGGGCCGCTCGCGGCGCAGCTTCGCGAGCTCCCGGTACAGGCCCAGCAGCTGGGCGTGATCGCCCTCGCCCACCTCGTCCCAATCGAGCTTGGAGTTCTCGAACGTCGACGGGTCCTGCGGGTCGGGGACGGTGGACTCGTCCCAGCCCATCTTCTCGAATTCGGCGATGCGCCCCTCGGCGGTGGCCTTGCCGAGCTCGGGCTCGGGGTGCGAGGTGAAGAACTGCCACGGCGTGGTCGCCCCCCACTCCTCGCCCATGAAGAGCATGGGCGTGCCCGGGGCGGTGAGGGTCAGCACGGCGGCTGCCGCGAGCCGGTCGTAGCCGAGCGTCTGCGACAGGCGGTCGCCGGCGGCGCGGTTGCCGATCTGGTCGTGGTCCTGCGCGAAGGTCACCAGGCGCCAGTTCGGCACGTCCTTCGGGATGGGCTTGCCGTGCTTCTCCTCGCGGAACGACGAGTACGTGCCGTCGTGGAAGAAGCCGCCCTCGCTCACTTTGCGGAACGCGTCGATGTCGGCGAAGTCCTCGTAGTAGCCGATGGTCTCGCCGGTCAGGGCCACGTGCGCGGTGTGGTGCCAGTCGTCCGACCACTGGGCGGTGAGCCCGTAGCCGCCGGCCTCGCGCGGGAGGATGAGCTTGGGGTCGTTCATGTCGCTCTCGGCGATGGTGGTCAGCGGGATGCCGCGGTGCGCCGACAGGGCGTCGGTGCGCTCGGCGATCTCCTGCAGCACGTGCGGCTCGCGGTGGTCGAGCAGCGCGTGCACGGCATCCAGCCGAAGACCGTCGACGTGGTAGTCGCTCATCCACATCAACGCGTTCTCGACGATGTAGGCGCGCACGGCGTGCTCATCGAGGTTGACGGAGTCGCCCCACGTGTTGCGGCTGCCCTCGCGCAGGTACTCGCCGAACTCGGGCAGGTAGTTGCCCGACGGACCCAGGTGGTTGTAGACGACGTCCTGGATGACGGCGAGGCCCGCCGCGTGCGCCGCGTCGACGAAGCGCTGATACGCCTCGGGTCCGCCGTAGGCCTCGTGCACGGTGTACCAGAGCACGCCGTCGTAGCCCCAGTTCCAGGTGCCGTTGAAGCCGTTCACCGGCAGCAGCTCGACGTGCGTCACGCCCAGGTCGACGAGGTGGTCAAGGCGGCCGATCGCGGCATCCAGGGTCCCCTCGGGCGTGAAGGTGCCCAGGTGGAGCTCGTAGATGAGACCACCCGCGAGTTGCTTGCCCGTCCAGGCGGCGTCGTTCCACGCGTACACGCTCGGGTCGAACCACGCCGACGCCTCGTGCACACCGCCCGGCTGCCGGCGCGAGCGCGGGTCGGGGCGCAGGTCGTCGCCGTCACCGAGCACGAAGCCGTACCGCTCCCCGTCGGCGAGGTCGACCGGCGCCGTCCACCAGCCGCCCGAGGCCGACGCCATCTCGATGTCTTCGATCACGGTGTCGCCACTGTCGTCCAGCCGGCGCAGCCGCACCCGCTCGGCCTTGGGCGCCCAAACGTCGATGCTCATGATGTGTCCTTACGCGTGAGGGGTCAGAAAGTGTCGCCGGGCGATGCGTGAGGCGACAAAATCTGACCCCTCACGCGCCGAGAGATCAGAAGATCAGCAGGGCCACCGGGTAGACCGAGAGGAGATCGGCCAGAGGCGTGGGACCGCCCGTGAACGAGCGACCGGTCAGCACGTCGATGAGGGGCGTGTCGGGCAGCAGCACCACCGTGTCGCGCCACCCGCCCGCAGCCGCCAGACCGTGCGGCAGACGGGTCGCCACGGCGAACACACCACCGCGGTCGAACGCGACGACGTGATCGGATGCCACGCCCGCGGCCTCCAGCGGACGGTAGATCTCGAGCGGGTGCTCGCGGCGCAGGCGCAGCGCACGCGAGGTCACGAGCAGCTTCGCCGCACCCGTGGCATCCACCGCCGGAAGAGCAGCACCGGGCGCATCGAGCGAGGCGAGCAACCGGCGACGCTCGGCGAAGTCGACCGCGCGCCGGTTGTCGGGGTCGACCAGCGACTGCTCCCACAGCTCCGAGCCCTGATACACGTCGGGGACGCCCGGGCCCAGGAGCTGCAGCAGCTTGGCCGACAGGCCGTTCGACCAGCCCGCGGCCGAGATCTCGTCGACGAAGGCGCGCACCCGCTCGGCGGCGGGGCCGGTGGCCGCGTCGACGACCGCGTGCATGCGCTCCTCGAAGGCCTCGTCCTGCTCCCACCAGCCGGTGACCTCGCTCGCCTCGCGCGCCGCCTTCTCGGCGTAGGCGTGCAACCGCTCGCGGTACACCTTGAGACCCTCCGGAGTGGATGCCGACTCCGGCCACGCCCCCACGATGGCCTGCCACAACAACGCGTCGAAGGGTCCGTGCCCGGTCGAGGCGATCTCGCGGAACTCGCCCAGCACCTCGGCCCAGCGCGCGGGGATCTCCGCGAGCACCGCGATGCGGGCGCGCGTGTCCTCCCCGCGCTTGGTGTCGTGGGTCGAGAGCGTGGTCATGGCCGTTGGCCACGACGCGTGACGCAACGCCTGGGCGGTGTGGAAGCCCGCGACGTCGAGCGAGAACTGCCCCGGGTCGCCGCCGACCTCGGTAAGCGAGCCGAGTCGCGTGTAGCGGTAGAACGCCGTGTCTTCGACGCCCTTCGCCATCACGGGACCGGTCGTCTGCTGGAAACGCCAGGCGACCTCGAGGCTCGTGTCGGCGAGCACCGGCACGAGCTTCTCGATCACGTCGCCGAGCTCGGGGCGACGCACCTCGGCCTCGCCCGCGGCGGCGTCGAGGTGCTGACGGCCCGCGGGAAGGTACGAGCGGTACACGGGGAAGCACGCGAGGAGCTCGGCGAGCGCATCCTGCAGCACGTCGGCCCCGAACTCCTCACGCAGCGCCGACGGCAGCCCCCGCACCAGGCGGCGGATCTCCGACACCTGGATCGAGTCGGCGATCTTGCGCTTGGTGTCGTGGATGAGGTCGTGCCAGCCGGTGAGCGCGGGCAGGTCGCTGTCGGTGCGCAGTCGCGCGTCGAGGGCGTCGAGCGCGGCCTCTCCCGCGGGGTCGGTGAGCACGCGGTCGATCTCGGCGAGCGCGTCGTACCCGGTCGTGCCGGCGGTCTTCCACCACGACGGCAGTGCTTCGCCGTGCTCGAGGATCTTCTCGCCGAGCACGTACCCGACCTCCCCCTCGCCCGCTTCCTCGAGCGCGACGGCGAGCTGGTCGAGGTAGCCGCCCGGGTCGACGAGCCCGTCCGGGTGGTCCACGCGCAGGCCGTCGGCCAGGCCCTCGCGCACCCAGCGCAGGATCTCGGCGTGGGTCGCCTGGAACACCTCGGGCAATTCGACGCGCACGCCCGCGAGGGTCGTGACGGCGAAGAAGCGGCGGTAGTTGAGGTCGGCCGCCTCGTCCTGCCAGAACCGCAGCTCGAAGTTCTGCGCGTCCAGCAGTGCGACCAGGGCATCGCGCGAGCCCGAGGCCGCGGCATCCGTTCCCGTTCCCGGCGCCACCGGGAAGACGTTGTCGTAATAGCGGATCAGCCCGTCGGGGGCGTCGGTCGCCGGCGTCGGATCGTACGAGATCTCGTCGATCACGGCGTCGAGGTGGTCGCCCAGCACCGGCACGCGCAGCTTGCCGCCGCCGAACTCCCAGTCGATGTCGAACGAGTCGGCGTACGCGGAGGCACGACCCTGGCGCAGCACGTCCCACCACCACGCGTTCGTGCGCGGTTCCGAGACGCCCATGTGGTTGGGCACGATGTCGATCAGGATGCCGAGATCCTGGGGCCCGCGCCGCCGCGACGAAGCGGTCGAGACCCGCGGCACCGCCGCGAGCGGGGTCGACCCGCGTCACGTCGACGACGTCGTACCCGTGGTCCGAACCCGGGGTGGCCTCGAGGATCGGCGAGAGGTACGCCCACGAGACCCCGAGGTCACGGAGGTAGTCCGTGACCTCGGCGGCCTCGTCGAGCGTGAACGATTCGCGGATCTGCAGGCGGTAGGTCGAGAGCGGATGCCGCATCGGAATCACAGCTCCGGCTTGGGCGCCTGGCCGGGCAGGTCGTCGCCACCGATCACCTGGATCTGCGCCGTGAGCGAGGCGGCCACCGAGTGGTCGACCTCGGGCTCGGGCAGGTGGTGCTCGCGCAGCACGATGAGCGACTTGGGCTCCAGCGGCAGCGTCTCGCCCGGGCTGAGCGGCTCGGTGTTGGCCCGCTCCCCCGCGGTGTCGACGTAGGCGTCCCACTTCGGGGCGTACTCGAAGTCGGGAAGCTGGAAGTCGACCGGCTCGTCGCCGGCGTTGAACAGCACGAGGAAGTGGTCGTCGCTGATCGACTGGCCGCGGCGGTCGCGCTCGCGGATGCCCTGCCCGTTGAGGAAGACACCCACCGCGCGGCCGAAGCCGTTGTCCCAGTCCTCGGGCTGCATGAGCGAGCCGTCGGGACGCAGCCACACCACGTCGGGGATCGGCGCCCCCTCCTCCATCTTCACGGGGCGACCGTCGAAGAAGCGGCTGCGGCGGAAGGTGGGGTGCTGCTTGCGCAGGCGTGCGAGGGCGGCGGTGAACTCGATGAGCGGGGTGTCGATGCTCGACCAGTCCACCCAGGTGATCTCGTTGTCCTGCGCGTAGCCGTTGTTGTTGCCGCCCTGCGTGCGGCCGAGCTCGTCACCGTGCAGCAGCATCGGCACGCCCTGGCTGAGCAGCAGCGTGGCGATGAAGTTGCGCTGCTGCTGCGCGCGGCGCTTCAGCACCTCGGGGTCGTCGGTGGGGCCTTCGACGCCCATGTTGCTGGAGCGGTTGTGCGATTCGCCGTCGTTGTTGTCTTCGCCGTTGGCGTCGTTGTGCTTCTCGTTGTACGACACGAGGTCGCGGAGGGTGAAGCCGTCGTGGGCGGTGACGAAGTTGATGGATGCCACGGGGAAGCGGCCCGAGTGCTCGTACAGGTCGGCCGATCCCGTCAGGCGCGACGCGAACTCGGCGAGCGCCTGCGGCTCACCGCGCCAGAAGTCGCGGACGGTGTCGCGGTACTTGCCGTTCCACTCGGTCCACTGGGGCGGGAAGTTGCCGACCTGGTATCCGCCGGGGCCGACGTCCCACGGCTCTGCGATCAGCTTCACCTGCGAGACGATCGGGTCCTGCTGCACGAGTTCGAAGAACGCCGCGAGGCGGTCGACCTCGTAGAACTCGCGGGCGAGGGTGGATGCCAGGTCGAATCGGAAGCCGTCGACGTGCATATCGAGCACCCAGTACCGCAGCGAATCCATGATCAGCTGCAGCGTGTGGGGGTTGCCCACGTTCATGCTGTTGCCGGTGCCGGTGTAGTCGGTGTAGTACCGCTTGTCGTCGTCTTCGAGGCGGTAGTAGGCCTCGTTGTCGATGCCGCGCATCGACAGGGTGGGGCCCATGTGGTTGCCCTCGGCGGTGTGGTTGTAGACCACGTCGAGGATGACCTCGATGCCGGCGGCGTGCAGCGCCTTGACCATCGCCTTGAACTCCTGCACCTGCTGGCCGTGGTCGCCGGTCGAGGAGTAGGTGTTCTGCGGGGCGAGGAACGCGATGGTGTTGTAGCCCCAGTAGTTCGACAGCCCCTTCTCGATCAGGGTGGAGTCGTTGACGAACTGGTGCACGGGCATCAGCTCGATGGCGGTGACGCCGAGCTTCTTGAGGTGGTCGATGACGGCCGGGTGGGCGATGCCGGCGTAGGTGCCGCGCAGCTCTTCGGGCACGTCGGGGTGCAGCTGGGTGAGGCCTCTCACATGGGCCTCGTAGATGAAGGTCTCGGAGTAGAGCGTCTTGGGCTGCCGGTCACCCGACCAGTCGAAGAACGGGTTCACGACCACGCCCTTCATCATGTGCGGGGCGGAGTCCTCGTCGTTGAACGAGTCGGGGTCGCCGAACTCGTAGCTGAAGACGGCCTGACCCCAGTCGACCTGCCCCTCGACCGCTTTCGCGTAGGGGTCGAGCAGGAGCTTGCTCGCGTTGAAGCGCTTGCCGCTCGCGGGGTCGTACTCACCGTGGACGCGGTAGCCGTACCGCTGCCCCGGGAGGATGTTGGGGAGGTAGGCGTGCCAGACGAACGCGTCGACGTCGATCAGCTCGTAGCGCGTCTCCGTGCCGTCTTCGTCGAAGAGGCAGAGCTCTACCTTTTCCGCTCCTTCACTGAACAGGGCGAAGTTCGTCCCGTTACCGTCGTAAGTGGCCCCGAGGGGATAACTGGATCCTGGCCATACCTGCTGCACGTCGCTCACGATAGACCAGCGTCGTTTCCGGCTCGGGCCGCAGTCATCGCTGTTGACACTCACCACCGCCGCGGCTATGCGCGCGGGTCTCTATGCACGCTCCGGAGGGTGGCGCAACAACTCGATGCGCTCGTCGAGATAGCGCGCGAGGGGCATGTAGCCGCCGGCCGTGCTCCACCGCACGACCACCTCTCCCCCGCGTACGGCCAAGGGCGTCGAGGTCCTCTCCAGACGGGCGGGATCGAGGCGGTGCCACCCGATGTGCACCGTCTCCCCCTCGGGAACGCCGCCGCGCGCGGCCGCTGCCGCGAGCTCGGCGCGCCGCCGCTGGGACTCGGCGGCGAAACCGCGGCGCACCTCCGCCCGGGAGCGCACGATGTCGCCGGTGGCGAGAACCTCGTCGTCCGTCAGCAGCAGCACGCCGAGGTGCCACGCCGTCCCGCGGGGGACGATGCGCGCTGCGCGCGGGATGCCGAGCAGCCGGCGCCCCTCCTGCAGCTCGCCGATCCGCTCGCGCGGCGCGTCCGCCAGCGCCGCTCGTGCCGCGGTCAGGAGCGCGTTCGGCGTCGGCTCGTTCATCCGTCGCCCCCGTCGTCTCGCTGAGCCTCGGCTCGCTCGACCGCACGTCGGGCGGCGTGCACCGCGTCGGCCGCTGCCGCCCGCTCGCCCTCGCGACGGTCCACCACCGCGTCGGCCTCGGCGGCGTCGTCCTCGGCGCGCGCGAGGTCGGCCCGAAGGGCGTCGACACGCTCATGCGCCCGATCGGCCCTCTCGCGCGCCGCGTCGAGCTTCTTCTCGACCGATGCCTGCTCGCGCTCCGCGCCGGCGCGCGCTCGCTCGGCCTCGCGCACCGCCCGCTCGGCGGCCTTGCGCGCCCGGCGGGCCGCGAGGTCGTCACGCGGTGGCGGCGTCGGCAGCGCGGCGGGAAGCGACCCGGCGACCGACGAGGCGAGGGCGTCGCCGTCGAGCGCGGCCAGGTCGACCGCGGCCACGAGACGCCCGGTCAGGATCGCCGCGGCGGCGGTCTCGTCGACGATCGCCGCGTTGACGCTCTTCTCCACGGCATCCGCCATCGCCGAGCTCAACGGCGTCCCGGCGGCGGAGGCGAGCTCGGCCGCACGGCGGGCGAGGGCCGACACCAACTGGCGCCGCTGACGTCCCAGGCGAGCGAGTTCCGCGGCATCCCGGTCGTCCTGCGCTTCGTGCAGTGCGCGCGAGAGCTCGACGGCCTCGCCCAGCTGTCCGTCCCGCACGAGCAGATTCACCGCCCACGCGGCGACCGTGGGCTTGCGCAGCTTCGCGACGCGGCGGCCGACGGCGCCGCCCGCCTCGGCGGCCCGCTCATTGCGGGCGGCGGTGAAACGCGCGGGCGGAAGGATCAGCAGCTCGGCGGCGACCTCGTCGAGGCGGGCGTCGTCGTCGCTCATGCATCCATTGTCCCCGCACGCGCGGAGGGCGGCCAGGTCAGAGCGGGACGAACCCCGGGCGCGGCCCGCGGATCTCGCGGTGCAGCCGTTCCATGCGTGCGTCGAGCTCGGATGCGGTGTCGGCGGCGTTCTTCAGCTCGGCGAGCAGCTCCTGCGGGACGAGACGGTCGTACTTGTAGTAGATCTTGTGCTCCAGGCTCGCCCAGAAATCCATCGCGATGGTGCGGAACTGCACCTCGACGGGCACGTCGACCCGCCCTGTCGAGAGGTAGACCGGCACCTCCACGATGACGTGCAGACTCTTGTAGCCGTTGGCCTTCGGCTCGGCGATGTAGTCCTTCACGTCGCGGACGGTGATGTCGTCCTGACGGGTGAGCAGATCGGACAACCGGTACGCGTCATCGACGAAGCTGCAGGTGATGCGGATGCCGGCGATGTCGGTGATGGCCGAGCGGATCGAGTCGAAATCCGTCTCGATACCCTTCCTGCGCACCTTGTCGACGAGACTGTCGGGTGACTTCACCCGACTGGAGACGTGCTCGATCGGGTTGTACGCGTGCATCTCCTGGAACTCTTCGCGAAGGATCGAGATCTTCGTCTCGATCTCAGCGAGCCCGAAGCGGTACTCCATGAGGAATCGCTGGAACTCGTCACGAAGCGCGCGAAGGGCAGCACTGGAGACGGTGATCTGCTGATCGTCCAGCGGGTCCGTCATGCAACCGACGGTAGTGACGACGACTACGAGGCGGCTGGGAGCCCTCAGCGTCTCTCCGGACGCGACGCGCGCGGAACCAACTCACCGTCGATGACGTCGATGCCGATCAAGCCGCGGAAGACCTCCGGCAGGTCGTCGGGATCGTCCGCCGGCTGTGGATGCGGGGGAATCGGGGGGTGTGTCACGGCGCTCTCCTTCCGTGCTTTCCCCCACCATGACAGGCGTCTCCTCCGCCGCCCGGTGGTCTTGACACCGGCCATCGGTCCGCATACTCCGTCGGCGCACTGGCGTATCGTGGCCGCATGGGCACCATCCATTACGGCGGAAGCGGCACGACAGTCCACATCGAGGACCGCGCTCTGGCACACCTGAAGGTCGTGATCTCGACGAAACTTCGCCGCGGCGAGTGCTTCACCCTGTCGTGGCGTCATCGCGACGACGAAGAGCGCGGACGCAGCACCCTGTGGCTGCATCCGGCAATCCCGCTGCGTTTCGTTTTCGACGAGGCCGAGCCGGCGGCCCTCAGCCGCGAATGGATCGAGCGCCTTGCCGACTCCGCCAACTCGTCGGGCGGCATCATGCTCGTCCCCGAAGACATGAGCCCCGCCGAGCATCCGAACCCGAGCTGAGCGGCGACAGCCCTCAGACGGTCGATCGGGCCTCAGCCCTCTTCGACGTGGGCGTCTTCGCTGGGTTCCGGCGTGATGGCGAGCCCGTTGGGGCCGGAGGCTGCCAGCATCAGGTCTTCGACCCACACGCGGTTGATGCGCGGCTGGCGGCTGCCGTAGAAGTGGAACTGAATCGGCACGGACGGGTGCATCCAGAAGCTGCGACGACCACTGCCGTCACCGACCTCGACGTCGAACATGAACGACTCCGACCGGCGCAGCTTGTTCATCACGACGATGCGCAGGTGCGCCAGCGTGCGGTCATCGATGTCGACCGCGTTGGCCACCGTGTCGTAGATGAATCTGCCCATACAAGCGAGCCTAGTCGAGGAACGCACAGCGTCATCCGCTTTCCGAGTTGCCATGTCGGCCCACCCGAATCAACCCCTCGGGAGTCTCGTGGGCGCCGCGACTAGCGTGCCGGTGTGGGAACGCTTTACTACGGCGACGTCGCGACGCCGATCGAGATCGACGACCGGGCACTGGCGCACGTGAAGGTGGTCATCGCCACCAAGCTGCGCCGCGGCGAGAGCTTCACCCTGTCATGGACGCACGGACCCGACCAGGAGGTCGGGCGCAGCACGGTGTGGCTGCACCCCTCCATCCCGCTGCGCTTCGTGTTCGACGAACCCGAGCCGGCACTGTTGAGCCGCGCGTGGATCGAAGCACTGGCCACCTCGGCGAACTCGTCCGGAGGCTTGCTCCTGGTCGAGGAACCCGAGCACCCGGGGACCTGACTCAGCCGCTGAGCTGATCGAGGATCTCGCGCGCTCCCTCTTCGACCGCAGTCGGCACCACGAGCGGACGACCCGCCGAGAAAGCCTCCCATTCGCGCAGGACGACGCCCTCGACGTGGGCCGGGTCTTCGCGCGGATACTCGGCCCGCAGACGGGCGACGACGTCGCGGAAGGATGCCACGGGCACTCCATCGATTGCGGCGACGACCTCGCGGGGGCCCGCGTCGACGCTCGTATCGACCGCGCGTTCGTCCATGCCTTCATGGTTTCACGCCGCCGGGCGGCGGCCTAATGCTCTCGGGACGAGAAGTTCGGCGATCTACCGAACCGCAGCCGGGGTGACGCCTCGGTCAGTGGGCGGAACCGGCCTCGACGGGGTGCGGGTCGACCTGGTCGACGGCGTCCTGCAGCCGGCCCAGGCAGGCCATGACCGCCGCGCTCTCTTCCGGCGTCATGTCGACCACGGCGGCCATCATGCGCGAGTGCATCGACCCGAGGGTCGCCCGCACCTCGGCGTCGCTCTCGGCCGTGGCCACGATGAAGATGCTGCGGCGATCGGTGGGGTGCGGCTCGCGGACCACGTGACCGGTCTTCTCGAGGCGGTCGACGATCGCGGTGGTCGAAGCCGTGGAGACCCCGAGGTAGCGCGTCAGCTCGCTGGGCGAGACCCGTCGGTTCTGGCCGGCTGCCTTCAACAGGTAGCGGAGCACGAGGAGCTCGTTCTCCCCCATCGACATCGACTCGCGCGTCCGGCGGCGCATGGCCACCTCCGCGGCGCGATAGACGCGGAAGGCCTGGAGCACCTCGACGGCTCGCCGACGACGATCCTCCTCGCTGGCGCCGTACCAGTAGCGCGCTGATTCCGACCGGGGTTCCACCAGGGCATCCTACGGCAGCTCCGCCGTCCAGCCCCCTGCCGAGGCGCCGCATCGGCGGGTAGCATCAAATACAACGCTTGGCTACTTGATCGGAAGTCGAGACACTCACCCATCGAGACAACGGAGGAGGCGAGATGCGAAACCCGGCAACGGCGGACGACGTGGTCAAGGCGCTCAACGACCTCACCGACTCGGGGATCGCCTCGGAGCGCACCGCGTTGCAGTCGCTCGGCATGGGACCGAACGACGCGAAGGTGCTGCGGTTCCTGCTCCAACGCAAGCGTGACGACGAGCCCGTCACTCCGCGCATGCTGGCATCCATGCTGGGCATCTCGTCCGCGGCCACCACGGCGCTCATCGACCGCCTCGCCGAGAGCGGCTGGGTCGCGCGCGAGCCGTACCCGGGCGACCGGCGTTCGATCGTGGTGCGCGAGACCATCGATGCCGACTCGCCCGCGCGCCGGATCCTGTCGGTCCGACGCGCCTCCGCGGCCGCGGCCGCCGAGCGTCTCGGGCCCGCCGAGCGACGGATCGTGGCCGATTTCCTCGAGGACCTCGCGCGCGCCGAGACCGAGGACATGGGCGAGATGTGCCCCCGCGACGACGAAACGCCCCGCACCTCCTGAGAGGTGTCGGGGCGCTCGCGCGTCCGCTCACTCGGTCTAACGGCCGGTCTCGGACTGCAGACGCTCGATCTGCTCGGATGCTTCTGCTTTGGTCAGGTCGGCGGGGATCTCCTCGCCCGCCTCGCGGGCCAGGGTGTCGAGGTAGCTGCGCTGCGGAGCGGTCATCGGCTCGTCACCGGTGACCCAGTCGGAGGGGTCCTTCTCGGCGGGGTTGTCACCCTCGCGAACGGCGCCCAGGGTCTCTTCTTCACGGGAGGAATCGCTCATGGCCCGAGGCTAGGCGGCACGTGCGACACCACCCCCGGGATTGACAGCGCGTCCAGGGGCGTACGGCATCCTGGTCGGATGCCGGATGACTCACGCCCCGTCGATGTGCAGGTCGAGACCTTCCACCGCGGACCGGCGCGTACGCGCGTCACGCGGGTGGGCACGGGGGCGACGACGGGGCGGTCCTTCGTGCTCGTCGCCGGAATCGGCGTCGCCTCGACCTACTTCGAGTTCCTGGCTCCCCTCCTGGCCGAGGAGGGCGACGTCTACGCCCTCGATCTGCCCGGCTTCGGCGGGGTACCGGCATCCGGCGAGCACCCGACACCGCGGTTCTTCGCCGACCAGGTGGAGGGGGTCATCGATCACTACGGCCTCGCCGACCCCGTCCTGATCGGGCATTCGATGGGGACGCAGGTCGTCACCGAGGTGCTCGCCCGACGGCACGACCTCTCGCACGCGGTGCTGGTGAGTCCGGTCGTCGACGAGACCGAGGCGAACGCGCTGCTGCAGGCCGTGCGCTTCGCACAGTCGACCGTGCGCGAGTCGGTGCACATCGCGCTGCTGGCCGTGTCGGCGTACCTCCTCTGCGGCTTCCTCTATTTCTTCGAGACGCTGCCGCACATGCTGCGGTACCGCATCTCGGACCGCATCGGCGCGGGTCGCGCCACCGTTCTGCTCATCCGCGGCGAGTTCGACCGCCCCTCGCCCCGTCGGCTGCACTCGCGACTCGTGGCCCGCGCAGCCTCCGGCCGTCGCTGGGAGATCGAGGGCGCCGCGCACTGCGTCGTCAACAGTCATGCGGTCGGTGTCGCCCGGCTGACGATGAGCCACGTCCGCGACGAGCTCTCCTCGAAGGGACGGATGCCGGCCGCCGACGCCGCCGTGCCGCCCGCCGCGCACGCCGACGTGCGCATGGTGCTCGGCGCGATGGCGAGCCGCCTCGCGGAGTGGGTCAGCGCCGCCCGGAAGGACGAGCACGGCGTCGAACGGGCCAAGGCTCGCCACGCGCGCGTGCTGTGGAATGCGTACCGCCCCTCGCGATGAGAGGTACCCCGGTCTGCGCGGGCGGGCAACCCCCGCGACGGCAATGGCCCCAGAGCCCACCATGGTGACGGTGCCGTCCCTCCCCCGCGCCACCCGTTCATGAAGCTGCCCGCATCCCTGGATCCCCGCCGCTGGTGGGCCGATGCGGTGACCCCCGACCGCCTGCTGCTCGCCGCGAAGACCGCGGCGGCGGCGGCTCTGGCCTGGTATCTGGCGCCCTTCGTGCCGCTCGCGCAGAGCGAGTACTCCTACTACGCCCCGCTGGGCGTGCTGGTGAGCATGTACCCCACGGTCGCCCGCTCCGCCTCCAGCGGTCTGCAGGCGGTCGCGGGCCTCGCGCTCGGCATCGGGCTCGGGCTCGCGAGCCTGGCGGCGGTCGGTCTGGGGGTCAGCCGCATCGCAGCGGTGGCCGCCGTCATCCTCGCGGGGGTGCTGCTGGCGGGTGTGCGCGCGCTCGGCGCGGGTCGGGACTGGGTCGCGATCGCGGCACTGTTCGTGCTCCTGCTGGGTGGTGCCGACCCCGACGGCTACTCGCTGTCGTATCTCATGACGATGGCCTTCGGGGTGCTCGTGGGAGTCGTGGTGAACCTCGTCGTCGTGCCGCCCCTGCGCGTCGGGCGCGCCGACGCCCGGCTCTCGCGTCTGCGTGATGACCTCGGCGAGGCCCTCGGCGGGATCGCCGCGTCGCTCGCCGGCCGCACCTTCGATCCCGACGCCGCAGACGCCGCCACCGCGCGGCTGACGGGCACCCTGGCCGATGTGCGCGACGAGGTCGAACTGGCGGACGAGAGCCGCCGCTACAACCCGCGAAGCCGGCGCCTGCGGGTTCCGCGCGGTCTCAACGGTCGCCGCCTCGAGGCGCTCAGCGCCACCGCAGACGCCACCCGCGAACTTTCGTCGGCACTCGCGCGCCTGACCGCCGGACCCGACGCCGACACCGGTCTGCCCGGCGACGCCCGGCGAGCCCTGGCCACGGCCATCGAGGCGGTGGCGCATCTCGTGACCGCACCCCCCGAGCCCGACGCGACCGCGGCGCCGCTCCGCTCCGCGGAGCGCGCCCTCGCCGGATACACCGATCGCCTGCGAGCGCTCGAGGCGCACCAGGAACCGCTCGACGCCTGGGAGGCCGCGGTGAGCCTTCGTCGGGTGATCGCCGCGAGCGTGCCGTTCTCCACATCGGATGCCGACGCCCGGGGCCGCTGAGACGTCTCGCTGCCGGCATTCGCGAGGACGACGGCATCCCGATGTCCAGCGGGTCTCGCGTCAGAGGAGAACCGGACGCGTCAGCCTGTCGCCAGCGGCACGCGCAGGATCTCGTCGTCGCTGCCGCCGGCGCGGTCGGTGTCGCTCGTGACGAACCACAGGTCGCCGTCGGGAGAGAGCACGGCGTCCCGCAGACGCCCGAACTCCCCCACGAAGTACTCCCGCGCCGAGACGGGATCGGCCGTCGGGACGACCCGGAGCCGCTGTCCACGGAGATTCGCGATGATCACCGACCCCTCCACCACCGCGAGACCGCTCGGACTGGCGTCCGCGGGCGCCCACTGCTGAACCGGGTCGATGAACCCCTCCCGTCCGCCGATCCCCTCGACCTCGGGCCACCCGTAGTTGGCGCCCGGCTCGATGATGTTCAGCTCGTCCCAGGTGTCCTGCCCGAACTCCGATGCGAACATCGTGCCGTCGGCATCCCATCCGATGCCCTGCGGGTTGCGGTGGCCCAGGCTCCACACCGGCGACCCGGGGAACGGATTGTCGTCGGGGATCCCGCCGTCGGGCGTGACGCGCAGGATCTTGCCTCCGAGCGACTCGGGGTTCTGCGCGGCGCCGGGGTCGGCCGCATCCCCCGCCGTCACGTAGAGCATGCCGTCGGGCCCGAAGGCGATGCGCCCGCCGTTGTGGATGCCGGCGGACGGGATGCCGTCGATCACGATCTGCGCCGACCCGAGCGAGAACGATCCGGGCTCCCCCTCGAGAGCGAAACGCAGAACGCGATTGCCGTCGGCGGTGGTGAGGTAGGCGAAGACGGCATCGTCGGCGTAGGCGATGCCGAGCAGTCCCCCCTCCCCGCGCGCGGCGACATCGGGAACCTCGCCCACGACACGGGTCTGCCCGCCCGCGATCTCGAGGATCTCGCCAGTGTCGCGCTGGCTCACCAGCGCCGTGTCGTCGACGAAGGCCACCGACCATGGCGTCGTGAACCCGGATGCCACGACCTCGGGCGCGCCGGCCGGGAAGACGGCTCCGGGCGTCGATGCGGCCGGACTCGCGCTCGGCGCGAGGGTCGGCGCGGAGGGCGTCGGCGCGGCCGGGGTCACGGCATCCGTCTCCCTCTCCCCGACGCAGCCGGCGAGCGCGACGAGGGAGAGCACGAGACCCACCGCGGAGGAGCGCCGGGCGCGACGACCGCCAGGGGTCGAGCGCCGGGCGGAGCGGGGTTCTGCGACGTCGATCATGGGGCCTCCTCGGCGCGGCGGTCGCGTCCGTCCTACCCGCCGCACCTGCGAGCACCCCGGGAGTTGCGCCCGCGCCCGTCGACCTGCGTCACATCTGCGCGTAGCGCGCGCGGGCGAAACAGAACACGCCGTACACGACGAGACCCGCGCCCACCAGCCACAGCACGACCTGGCCGAACGGGAGTCCGGCGAGCGAACGCAGGGCCGAGTCGATCCCGCCGGCGGTGTTCGGGTCGTGCGTGAACGCCGCCACGACGAAGAGGATGCCCGCCACCCCGACCGCGATGCCCTTGGCGACGTAGCCGACGGTGCCGAAGGTGCGGATGCCGCGGCCCCGGTTCCCGCTCGGGATCGACATGTGCTTCTTGAAGGCACGCGTGACGCCGCGGATGACGAACGCGACGCCGATCGCGGCGACTCCCAGCCCCACGATCACGAGGAGGGCCACGCCTCCCGGCATGGCGAGCACCTGCGCGGTCAGCGTCTTGGACGACTCCGCCGACTCCGACCTTCCGCCCACGGCGAGTGTGAACGCCGTCGCGGCGATGGCGATGTAGGCCACCGCGGTGCCGACGAACTTGGCGCGGTGCGCCCACCGCTTCTTGGCATCCCCGTCATGCTCGACGACAGCCTCGGCGATCTGCCAGACCGCGAGAGCGGCCAGGCCCACGACGATCACCCACAACAACAGAGGTCCGAACGGCGTGTCCCGCACCTGCTGGAGCGCACCGCTCTGGTCGGCGTTCTCGCCCCCGCCGCCGGTAGCGATGCCGATGGCGATCAGGCCGATCACCAGGTGCAGGAGCCCGAGCACGACATAGCCGACACGGGCGGCGACTTCGAACGGACGGGAGTCCTGGACCTTGTCGGCGGCAGCGGATGCGGAAGTCATCCGCGAACGGTATCGCTCACTCGGGCGACCGGGAAAGGCGTTGCGCCCGGCGCACGCGCCACACCTCGATCAGCGCCCACACAAGGGTCGCGACGGCCACGCCCTCGAGGAAGCCGGCCACGACGTCCGACAACCAGTGGGCGTGCAGGTAGGTGCGGCTCCACATCATCAGCACCACCCACACCGTCCCGGCCGCCCAGACCCACCGGCGGCGGAGGATCAGCCCGAGGGTGATCACGATGGTGGTCGCCACGGCGGTGTGGCCGGAGGGGAAGGAGGTCGCCATGGTCTCGGCGAGGGAGCCGGTCGGCCGGGCGCGCGCGATGACCGCCGCCAGGGGCGCACCGATGAGCACCACCAGCGCGATGGCTCCTCCGACGTTCAGCGCGTCCCACGGGCGTCGCCGCAGGAGGAAGACGATCGTCGTCGCGACGCCGATGACGATCATGCCGATGGTGCCGCCCACGATCGCGGGGACCCACGCGACCAGGACCCCGATCGGATGGGCGAGTGCCGACATCGCATCGTCCCACCACTCGTCGACCGGGAGCGGCGCCGATCCACTGAGCTCGACGGCGAAACGCAGGCCCACGAACAGCACGGTCGCGATCACCCCGGCCACGAGGGCGACCGGTCGGCGGTGATCCGCCAGCGGGCGGTCGGGGAGCACGGCGGCGTCGTCGGTGGTGGCATCCATGCCGGAATCCTGCCAGGGCCGATCACGCGACCGGGAGCGCTTGCATCCGGCAGACGCATCGCTCTCCGGCGGGCGTCCCCGGCCGACCTGGCGTTTCACGAGTGTTTCCGCACGTGAAATCCCGGCAACGACTGCCCGATCCGGCTCGATCAGTGTTCAGTCAGGGCTTAACGTCGTGCTCACCGGGGGCGACCGAGGCCGCCCTCGCGGGAGGGGATGACCACCATGACGACGACGGATGACAAGGCCGCGAAGGCGGCCGCACGCAAGGCGCGGTCCCGCGAGAACGGGGTCGACACGATCCCGCCGCTGGCCAAGCTTTTCCCCCTCGGCCTGCAGCACGTGCTCGCGCTGTACGCCGGTGCGGTGGCCGTGCCGCTCATCGTCGGCGGCGCCCTCGGCTACAGCGCGCAGGACCTGGCGTTCCTCATCAGCGCCGACCTGTTCATCGCGGGCATCGCCACGATCGTCCAATCGGTCGGGTTCTGGCGCTTCGGCGTCCGGCTGCCGCTCATGCAGGGGGTGACCTTCGCCGCCGTCGGCCCGATGATCGCGATCGGCACGCAGCACGGCATCCAGACGATCTTCGGTTCGGTGATCGCGTGCGGGCTCTTCATGATCCTTGTGGCGCCGTTCTTCGCGCAGCTGTTGCGGTTCTTCCCGCCGATCGTCACGGGCACCGTCATCCTGATCATCGGGCTCTCCCTCATGCGCGTCGCGGCGGGCTGGATCACCACCGGCGCGACCACCGACGAACCGGGCGCCTCGCCCATCAACATCGCCTTCGCGTTCGGCACGCTGCTGGTGATCGTGCTGATCGAACGCTTCGCCCCCGCGGCGATCGCGCGGGTGTCCGTGCTGCTGGGGCTGGTGATCGGAACGATCGCCGCGTTGTTCGTGCCGGGCATGGTCGACTGGTCCAACGTCGGCGAGGCCGGATGGTTCGCGATCGTCACGCCCTTCCACTTCGGGCTGCCGGTGTTCGAGTTCGCGTCGATCCTGTCGATGGTCATCGTCGGCATCGTGATCATGACCGAGACGACCGGCGACATGGTCGCGGTGGGCGAGATCGTCGAGAAGCCCGTGAACCGGCGTCAGTTGGCCGATGGCCTGCGGGCCGACGGCCTGGGCACGGTGCTCGGCGGCATCTTCAACACGTTCCCCTACACCGCCTTCGCGCAGAACGTGGGCCTGGTCTCACTGACCGGCGTGCGCTCGCGCTACGTCGCCACGATGGCCGGGGCGATCCTGGTCGTGCTCGGCGTGGTGCCCAAGGTCTCCGCGATCGTCGAGGGCGTGCCGCGTGCGGTGCTGGGCGGCGCGGGCATCGCCCTGTTCGGTATGGTCGCCGCCAGCGGCATCCGGACGCTCGCGAAGGTGAAGTTCAACAACAAGAACGTGCTGATCGTCGCCCTGTCTGTCGGTGTCGCCCTGCTGCCCACCGTGTCGCCCACGATCTACGACCGCTTCCCGTCCTGGTTCCAGCTGATCTTCGACTCGGGGATCTCGGCCGGCGCCATCGTGGCGATCCTGCTCAACCTGCTGCTCAACAGCTCCGACGTGCGCGCCCAGGCCGCCGACGAACCGGCGCTCGGGGCGTACGACGCGGTCCGCGGGCCCGCTGCAGCCGCTCTCGTGCACCCGGAGGCGGAGGGGACGGGGCTCATCCCCACCACGGCGCTCGACGAGCCCGACGGGAAGAAGGCCACGCCGCCCGTGTGAGCCGCGCTGCGGCGGGGCGCACCCTGAGGAAGCGACGCCGCGAGGCCGCCCGGGCGCACTCCTGGCAGCGACCCGCACGGGAGGGGCGGCCTCTCGCCCCGCCGGGAGTGACAGCGAGTACGGTGGGAGTCGGCGAGCGCACCGCGGTGGTCCTCGCCCCCGCCTATGACGACATCACCCTCCCTCGCCACCCTCCGACACTTCGGACCGGTGCTCATCGTCGGCGACGGCCGGATGGGCCGAGCCCTGGCCGGCGCCCTCGACGCTGCCCGCGTTCCCCTGCTCGGGCCCGCGGGCCGCGGTGAGACCGGCGCCGACGCCGGCATCGTGCTCCTCGCGGTCCCCGACGCCGCGATCGCCGACGCCGCGCGCGCCATCGCGCCGGGGAGGTTCGTGGGGCACCTCTCGGGCGCGTCCGACCTGTCGCCCCTGCGCGGGCACGAGGCGTTCAGCATCCATCCGCTCATGACGGTGACGGATGCCGGAGCCTCCTTCGCCGGAGTGACGGCGGCGCTGTCGGGCTCGACGTCGCGCGCCCTGACGATCGCCGAGGCCCTCACCGAGGTGCTCGGGATGACGGGTGTCACGGTTCGCGACGAGGACCGCGCCGCGTACCACGCCGCCGCGTCCATCGCCGCGAACTTCCTCGTCACGCTCGAAGGAATGGCGGAAGATCTGGCGGCGACGGCCGACGTCGAGCGCGACGCGCTCGTCCCGCTCGTGCGGGCGGCCGTCGCCAACTGGGCCGAGCACGGCGCCGCCGCCGCCCTCACCGGCCCCGTCTCCCGCGGGGACGACGCCACGATCGCGCGGCAGCGTCAGGCCCTGGTCGAGCGGCTGCCCGAGCGGGTGGCTCTCTTCGACGCGCTGGTCGACGCCACGCGCGACCTCGCCGCGGCCCGGTCACCGAAAGAGGCGACGACGTGACCCTTCGCATCGTGCGCAGCGTGGCCGAGCTGCGCGCGGCGCTCTCGCCGCTCCGCGCGGGCCGCATCGGATTCGTCCCCACCATGGGCGCTCTCCACGAAGGGCATCTGTCGCTCCTGCGCGCCGCCGGGGCCGAGAACGACACGGTGGTGCTCTCGATCTTCGTGAACCCCACCCAGTTCACCCAGGCCACCGACCTCGAGATGTATCCGCGCACCGAGCAGGACGACGTCGCGCTCGCGGCGGGGGCCGGCGCCCACCTGGTCTTCGCGCCCTCGGTCGACGAGATGTACCCGACCGGCTTCGCGACGACGGTGTCGGTCGACGCCGCGATCACCGAGACGCTGGAAGGCGCCGTCCGCGGACGCGCCCACTTCGACGGCGTCGCCACCGTCGTCGCCAAACTGCTGCTCGCCGTGCTCCCCGACCGCGCGTATTTCGGCGCCAAAGACGCCCAGCAGGTCGTGGTGGTCAGGCGCATGGTCGCCGATCTCGGCATCCCCGTCGAGATCATCCAGCGCCCGACCTCGCGCGAGGACGACGGTCTCGCCCGTTCCAGCCGCAACACCCGCCTCTCGCCCGAGGAGCGGGAGATCGCGACGGCGGTTCCCCGCGCGCTCCGCGCGGCGCAGGATGCCTTCGCCACCGGCATCCGCGATGCCGCCGCCCTGACCGGGGCCGTGCACGACGCACTCGACGTCGCAGGGCTGACCCCCGAGTACATCGCGCTCGTCGACCCGGACAGCCTCGAGCCCGTGGCATCCGTCGCGCGCCCCGCACTGCTCGCCGTCGCCGTGCCCGTGGGCTCGGTGCGACTGATCGACAATGTCTTCCTCACTCCGGGCATCGACGACCGCATCCCGCTCGGCGCGATCGAGGTGAGCCACCGGTGACGGGTGCGAAGGTCACGCTGCGTCGCCTGCGCGAGCTCGCCGAGACAGGCACCCCGATCGTCATGGTGACCGCGTACGACTTCGTGTCGGGACGGGTCGCGGAGCGGGCCGGCGTCGATGTCGTCCTCGTCGGCGACTCGGGGGCGCAGGTCGTTCTGGGCCTCCCCGACACGACCGCGGTGACGCTCGACGAGATGCTGACCCTCGCCAAGGCCGTGCGCCGCGCGGTCACGACCCCCCTGGTGGTCTGCGATCTGCCGTTCGGCTCGACCGAGGTGAGCGACGAGCAGGCGGTCACGACGTCGGTGCGCTTCGTGCACGAGGCCGGTGCCGACGCGGTGAAGATCGAGGGCGCAGGCCCCGCGCGTCTGTCGCGGCTGCGGGCGATCGTCGAAGCCGGCATCCCCGTCGTGGGTCATGTGGGGCTCACCCCGCAGACCGCCACCGCGCTCGGCGGCCTCCGCGCCCAGGGCCGCACGGTCGACGACGCGATCCGCGTGGCCCGTGACGCCCTCGCCGTGCAGGATGCCGGGGCGTTCGCGATCGTGATCGAGGCGGTGCCCGCCGTGGTGGTCGCCGAGATCCGCCGCGCGCTGCGCATCCCCGTCATCGGGATCGGTGCCGGGGCGGCGGACGGGCAGGTGCTCGTGCAGCACGACCTGCTGGGTGTCACCGAGGGCCGTGCCCCCGTGTTCGTGAAGCGCTACGCGGCGCTCGGCGAGGCGATGATCGACGCCGTGGAGGCGTACGCGAGCGACGTCCGAGCGGGCACGTTCCCCGGCGCGGAGCACGTCTACCCCGCCTCCGACGAGGTCGCCGCGGCCGTCCGCGCTGTCATCGACGCGCAGTGAGACCGCGCCCCGGCAGAGGGCGTACGATCGGCGTTTCCGCTTGCCCGGGGACCCTGGCTCCGTCGTAATCTGGGGCATGGCGCACACATCGAGTACCGACCGGGCAGGCACCGTCGTGGCCGTCGTCGGTGAGTCTTCTGCTGATGCCCTCGCGGCGTTCGAGGGCCTGCCGGGGGTCGCGACGCTGTCGCTGCGCGACAGCGAACCCGGGCTCGCGGCGCGGCGCATCGGGGCGGCTCGCTCTCCTTGGGTGGTCCACGACGCGGATCCCCTCGTGCACGTCGCGTCGGCCTGGGTGGAGCTGTACGAGGAGCGTGCGACACTCGGCACGCTCGAGGCGGAGGTCGACAACGCGCTCGACAGCTTCCAACGCGGCGACGCGATCATGCCCGACTACTACGTCGTCCTCGATCCCGACACCGCCGACACCACGTGGCGGCACTGGTGGTGCGGGGCTCTCGGTCACCGCGCGCCGCGCCGCGTCCTTCCCGCGCAGGCACCGGCCAACCCCCGGGACCGCGCGCTGCGAGCGCTCCTCACCGCCCTGCCGACGTCCCGCCCGTGGCCCGACCCGACTGCGTGGCTCCCGGGGCTGGCGTTCGAGGTCCCCGATCGGGTGGGGTTGCGCGACCGCGGGGTGGCTTGAGGCGGCGGAGTGGTCGCCCTCGTCTGGCAGCGTGTTGGATCGTGGCCCGGATCGCGCACGGATTGGGTCACGCCGCGGGGCGGAAGACGAGAGAACCCCCGCCGGCGCTGAGGCTGGCGGGGGTTCTGTCGTGTATTTCGTGGCGGTGACGGTGGGATTTGAACCCACGTGCACCCCGTGCGGCGAGTCGGGCTTTCGTCGAAGTCGCGTCATTCCGGGCTGTTTCGATCACGCAAGGGTGCGGAAAGATATCATCAATCTCGACAGTTGTTGCCGCCCCGTTGCCACGTTGGCCCTTTGCAGGTGTCTGGTACAAACCCACCTAGTCGGTAGAGCCTGGCTAGGTTGTGCTGCTTCGACGAATGACAATCTGTGAGGAAACCGACTTCCATTTTGGCTCGGGCGGTGCCGGCTGAGTGTCTGCAAGCTGGCTGTGGCGGTCTCGCACGTGCGGGAGATACACGTGCGATGCGCTGAGCACGGCCGCGAGGGTCTCTCGAAGATACGAGCGCTGGACCTTCTTCAAAGTCGCCGAGGTGAAACGGTCTTGTTCTTCGCACTCGAAAACCACGACACCGGTCTTGCGGTTGTCTCGGTCAAGACGTTCGGCGTAGATGCTCCGAGAATGCATGGTAAGCGCCGCGGCCTCAGCCGTGGTGAAACCCTGCGACACCAACGAAGCTTCCCACGCCTCGCGGTCAGCGTGCTCGTTGTTCTCGATCACGAATTTCTTGGCCCACGCCACCCCGATCGCCCCCTGGGACAACGGATAGGAGCTGCGCCCGCGTTGCTCCAGAAATGGGTTCGATGAGCACCTAGCGACGAGGATGAATTCGTCATCCTCTACGGAGTACACCGAAACGCGCGTATCCACCTCTTGGTCACAGACGTACGTGTGCAGCTGCAGGAGAATTTCGTCGAGCGCGCCCTGCAAGGCGGCCCGGTGCGCTTCCACGTCCTCCGCGGATCTTTCCCGCTCCGACGAGAGCTTCTCCTCTGCCGCGGCCTTCTGCCGCTCGAGATCCGCGTAGGTCGGCTTGAACCAAACAAAGACACCGAACACCCACAACAAACCCAGAACCAGGCCGACGATGAGCCAGACGACCGCGGGCCACTCGAAGACGCCGGGTATGCCATACGTCCCTGCAATGGTGAGGCAAGCGGACACCGCGATCGACAGAAGGACCTGCGCTGGGTCGCGCAGCCCTCGCAACCGCCAGTAAATGCGCGTTACGCCCGCGACATGATCGTGCGGCACGTCTGGCGTCGCGCTAGGCGAGCGCGAGCGCCGAGAACGCGCCATCAGGTCAAGCGCTCACGAGCTGCGAGCGGACTCGCCTTACGTCGTCGGAGCTGTTCACGCTGGATGCGATCTGGAAGGCGTGCTCGAGGAGCTCTGTAGCGGCGTCTTCGATGTGACCCGCGTCCATCCCGTTGAACCGCAGCCCAACCTGAATGTTGCGGGTGTCCGCGTCGGGGCGCACAAAGTACGCCGTAACAGCGGCCATGCCTAGATCAGAGATAGCGACGCCGACAGCGTGCTCGAGGTTCTCGACGAGCGACGACCACGGCGCAGTGGCCTCGCTGCTTACCTGTACAACCGTGGTCAGTTCGACAGCCACATTCGCCTCCTGCGAGTAGATAGCCGCCACCCGCGTTGTGGGCGGTCCACCTCTGAAAGTGGGGTGCTCCTGGTGCCCTCGCGGGGTGCAGACGTTTCGGTCTTACTTCTTCGATACTAGGGGCTTGGCGCCGAGCTCGGTGCGTCTTGCCAGCCAGGTTTCCTTCTGCTTCTGAGGGGCCGAGCACATACGGAGTACTGGTGCGAAGCGAATCCTGGGGGTAGTGCATAGCTACCCCTTCGAGTCAGAACCCAATGCCGCGGAAGCTTGGACCGTCCGCCTGGTCACGCGGCAGCAGACGTGGGGCCGGCGGCGGTGGCATCTTCCTAGGGGGAGCGACGTCGAGCACGGCCACAGGACCGAGTAGCGGGAAAATCGTTACGTCGCCCTCGTCGGACTGGAAATGGTACGCCGACGAGCTGTCTCCCGTCGCCACAATCTCCGTTAGCTCTGCGTCCACTTCTTCGGCCGTCTTACCGGAGTCCTTGAGGGCATACCGAACGCCCCCGTAGTGCACCTGTACCGTCATGCGACTGAGCCTAGACGCCCGCGAAGCGTCACCAACTGCTGATGATTGGCACACGACCATCTGCGAGCGCCGAGCGCCCATTTTCCCAATGCTTGGAGCCCCCGACCGCCGGACCGATGCTCGTCGCTCATCGGACGAGGCTCCCGCGGAGGGTGTCGAGCGCTGCCTTCGCGGCGTCATCGTCAGTGAGCGGAGTCCCGTCATATCCGCGGCTGGCGAAGGTGAACGCGATCCCCGCCACAGTGACGTCGACCTCGAGCTGCGAGTGCCGGGCACGCCGGTCTGTGCCGTCGTAGTAGTTGTGACGGGTCTTCACCTGGATGCGGGCGACGTCGCGCAGCTTGTGGACAGACACAGTCGTCTCCGCGGCGTCGGCCTTGATGGTGACGGCCGTTGCGACGACGACGACATCGGTGTGCAGGACCGCGAGGCTGCCGGTCCCGTTCTCGTCGAGCTTGCCTGCGATCGCGACGGGCATCCGATATTCCCCGCCAGCTAGGAGCACCGCCGAGATGAGCTGCCCCACTGTTCGGGCGCTAACGCCGGACGACCCCTCCGAGTCGCTCAGCGCTTCGTCCCACCCTCGGAGGGATCGGATACCGCGGTATATGTGCTCGGGTGGTTGCAGCTCGTTGCCTATCATGCGGGGCACGATACAGGCGGCCTCCGACATTCCGATTTCATGGCCCGGGCTGCGCCTGGTGCACTATCCCTCCGATGAGTTCGCGCAGAACGTCCGCTCGCGCTGGGGGCGGCCACTCAACCCACGCGCGCACCAGCCTAGCGAATGCGGTGTCGTCACCGTTTAGGTTCGCCGCCACCAGCCGACCCGCCATCAGCGCCGCTTCGGTGGTTGTGTCATCGACATCGGGATACCAAGTCTGAGTGCGCGGGTCGGGGGCCACGGTCTCGGATGCCAGTTCAGCGAGATGGATGAGGGCATCCATGTCGCGGCGGCGGTAGTGCCAGCTGTGCTTGTCGATCCACGTCTCGAGGTCATCGCGGTTGCCGGTTTGGAGTGAGGAGCTCAGGGTTACGAGAGCGCAGTCGGCCATCCGGCTGAGGGGCGATGCTCTGTCATGGCGCGATTCTGCACCAGTCGCCGGTTAGAATCCGTGCGCGTCGAGGGCACACTCCAACGACTCCTGTTGCTCGCGCCACGACGCGAGGGTCGAAGCCGTAGAAGGTGTTCCCGGTGCTGACGAAGCCGAACGCAGCACCGGTGGTCGAGGCCGCTGTGGACGCCGGTGCGGACGCCAGCGCGGGGTATGGCAGGATCGGCCAGAGGTTGGACGGCTGCCGATCTCGCCGTCGTGCGCGTTCCGGAGCGTTCCGGCGCGGATGGCGCGGCGCAGGCGATCGACGCCCTCCTGCCCACAGGCCATGTCGACCTCGTCCGGGGGAAGCATGTGAAGCTCGACACCTACGCCGACCTCTTCGACGCCGACTTGGACGGCGTTGCCACGGCGCTCGACGAGGCCCGACGCTCAGCAGGTGTTGCCGAAACGTTGCCACGGATGCACGCGACCTAGTGACGAAGGCCCCGCCTACCGCGTGATTCTGCGGGAGTCGGGGCCCTCGTGGTGGCGGGCACACTGAGGGAACGTTGGCACGCAGATTGCTGGTCGCGCGCAGTCTCGCACCGCGACGCGCTTGACGTGTTTCCGGCGGATCGACCGCAGCTCCGTGCGAGACTCGTCGCTGTGCAACCGCTGGAACCCGTCTGTCGAAGAGTCCCCGATAGCACTGGCACAGTACGCGGGAATGACACTTCTCATTGACTCGAGCGTGGTGATCGCCGCCGAGACGTTCGACGGCCAATTGGCGGAGTTTTAGACCGACGCCGGCGAACTCACACGGCAGGTGTCGGCATATGGTCCACATGGTGGTCGTGCACTTGCAACACTCGAAGACGGGGGAGAGACGATCCTATACGCTTTCTGGCAGTGGGACGTCCCGTCCCCATAGCGTACGCGTCTCTCATGCTCCAAGCACATGCTTGACCAGTTCCCAACGCATGTTGCCAACGACATGCGCGACGCGCGGAATCTCGTTTCGAAAGCCAGGAGCATCCAGCGAACTCAGGGCGCTTCAACTTCCCTGCCGCAGGGGTAACGACCGGGGCTCGAGTCGTGTCAACGATCGCGTAAGTTTACGTGGACTGTCGACTGCACTGCCTGTATGTTCCTGTTGCCGATCGCGGTCTGATGGGCCGCCGGAACCTGATCCCTCCATTCGGCCACTAGGGCTTGCAAGTGCGCAACGTCCGCCTCGTCGACAATCTCCGCGTCGATCACATCGGCGAGCTCGTCCAGTGCGCGCTGGCTGTCTGGGTATCTCTCGACCCCATCCAACTCGTCAGTGGACGACAACCTTTGCCGAAGCCACGACACCACCTTTGCCCCAACTTTGGACGTCTCATCGACGACACCGGACGCGGTCTTGTCGATCCCCCTCTCGCAGACTTTCGCGACCAAGGCGGCCGCAATCGCACCCAGAGTGACGGAAACTGGCTCAACCATCCACGAGCCTCCTGACATTTCAGATAGGGATTACACACTCATTTCTAGCCTCGCGGCACCGCGAGCTTAGCGGCTGCCGGGTGGCCGCAGAGAGCACGAACCCATGAATGCACTCCACGAGGATGCAGGCGGTCGACGAAAGCGCGGCACCGGCGACTTCGACGAAGCGCATGCGCCTCCAGCATCGCTCGGCGCGGCATAATCACTGGAGTGGGGTGTAGATCGTGCCGGCTCGATCAGAATCTGAGCTGCGACGAGATTGGAGTTTGAGAATCGGCAGCACAATCGAACCGTCAACGCCTAGGCCGCCAGCGAGTGTGCACCAGTCCGTGACAGGTCACCATAATGTTGTTGCTGTCAACTCTACGGTCACCATTTCTGCAAGCACCGGCGGGCAAGGTGAATCACAGTCATTCGATTGGCACTCTCTCCTGCAAGCCGCCAGCGCCTCGGTTCTTGAGATACGAGCCAATGTCCTTATGCCGGTCGCGAGTGGAATTTGGACAGACTACGACACGCTAGCGACTGTCCTTCCTGAGGGGACGCCGGATGATCCGCACGCGTTGCGCATCAGGTCGAGCACGGGTGAGCACTTGCAGTGTGTGCGAATGGTTACGCACGGGAACGGCGTGACCCTCCTCAATGTGGAGCCGAGGAGCGATCGGGAATCTGGCATCATCCCTGCGCTGTGCAACTCGCTGCTCAGCGAAGGTGAGAGCGTTGTCGGAACCATGAGTAACGATCCGACCGCACCGGAAAGGCTTGAGCAAATTGACTTCTCCGCCGTTGCGGGCGGCGCCGAGAACGGTTCGTGGGCCGTCAGGGAGATCAGGGGCCTTCCGTCAAATCGCGACGTGAGCGGCGCGGCCGTCTTGAACCTTCGCACCGGTGGTGTGTGCGGACTGCTCTCTCGCGGGCCCCAGGGTGACTACACAATCGTGGCGCTCGCGCAACCAGCGTGGGAGCACGCGCATGAGTCGTGGAAGGATGCGCTAACATCCAGCCAGTTGCATGCCGGGGCGTGGCCATGGCCACCGAAGGAAGTTCGTCAGTATCTGCGAATGCTCGCCCACTTCTGCACCGAGCATCCCTACCCAGCAGCGATCTTTGAGGCCCCGCCCCCACCACTGGAGCGGGTGCATGTCAGGCAGGCCACCGTCTCCATCGGTCCAGGGTCGGCATCGGGCACCGGGGACGCAAGCACCTCGGAGCCGATCGAGTCGATCCTCCAGGGTGGCCTGCTAGTCGGCCCTCCCGGTGGCGGTAAATCGAGCGCGCTTCGGAGGTTGTGCGCTGAGCAGGCCGACCTGATCCTGCGCGGAGAATCGGGGCGAGTTCCGATTCTCCTGCATGCATCGGAGATAGATCTTGATGCCCCCCTGTCGCAATCATTAGTTCGGTCATTGAACCGCTCACTTTTTCATAACGAACCAGTATTGGGAGACCATTTCTTCTCCACACCCCTCGGCGCAGCAAGGAAGTGGCACTACTTCATCGATGGCCTCGACGAACTCCTTGATAGAGAAACGCGCAAAAAACTTTTGGCGAAGCTGGCCCTAGCGCTTGGCAACGCTATGACCGATTCAGTCACAGTAGGGTCGCGACCGCTTCCCCCTGACGAAGTCCGAGCATACCTTAAGCATCAGTTGCCGAATCGCGCGTGGATAATCCAGAGCCTCTCCCCAGACGGCGTCCGCGAGTTCATTCGCGGATGGTTCGATGCGCTCGGCCTGGACGAAGTCGAGAAGCGGGTCGCCAGCCTTATCTTCGACCTTCGCCAGGCCGGCGCAGATGAACTAATGACAAATCCGCTCATGCTGACAATGATATGTCAGCTGCACTACAGGAAACCCACTGAAGGGCCACCGTCTAACCGAACCGCGCTCTTCGACCGATACCTCGAGGCGCTTAGAGAAAAATTCTTTGACGCGGAATCAAACGTGCAGAAGCACGCGAGAAGCCGCTTGGAACGTTTCGGCCAGCAAGCGACAGCGTGGGGTGAGCACGCGATCCTAAGCATGTACGAATGCCTCGGCCACGTCGCGCTTGAGTGGCTTCGCGACGATGCGCCGCCCACTCTACCGGCTCTCGTCGCTGCTCTGCCGCCACCACCCCGCGGTATACCCGGCTCCGGAACGACCGCGCTCGTCGGGGAACTTGCAACGAGAACTGGTATTGCCTCGTCGACTGAGCCAGACCTCGTCTTCATTCACCAGACGCTCGCTGAGCATGTGGCGGCGTGGCGACTTCGAGCCGATTCTGGGGCTTCGATGGCGAGTATCGGCGTGCTATCCACTAAGTCACACCGACTTGGTTCAAACTGGTCGTTCCTGAGGTTTGTGGCGAACGCCTGGATAGACGTCGATGCATTTTGCACCTGGCTCGCAGCTAACCTCGTGGCTGAGCCTGCATCCACGGTGAGGTTCATTGCTCAACTCGCCTGGGACGGCGTCCCAATTCCTCCGTCGCTCGCTCCCTCATTACTCAATGCAATCGGTCGGCAGCTAAAGGGAGCTGCGAGCGACACGAGTGAGCTCATCGACTCTGTACGGATCTTGTCGGATGTTGCTGATCCGACTGAAGTGAACGACGCCCTCGCCAATATCGTAGTCGGCAAGTTCCCCTCAGACGCGCGCCGCTGGGCAATCGTCACCCTAGCCGGGCGTGTTGGCTACACGTCCTCGACACACATCCGTCGCTCGCTCCCGTCGCTCGAGCAGGTCCGGCCCTCCGTTGACGTCGTCACGTCACTACTGTCAGCCCAGTCAGACTTGTTTCGGCAGCCACACTCGGCGCAGGCTATTCGCGAGGCTGGCCTCGCGTTGCTCAGTGATCCTCAGGCGGGTCTGCGTCGGTTGGTGCCTCGAATCTTTTCCCGTTCGGCGCGGCGTGATGACGTCGAGCAGCTTCTTCGGACGGTGCACACACACCATCGAAAGGGCGATCTCTCGATCGTCGCACGCGCGTACGACGTGGCCGATGGCGCGCATACGGGTCAAGTGCGACAGAGCGGTGAGCCTTACATTAGCCACCCGCTGGCGGTCGCGCAGATCCTCGCCGAACTGGGCATCGGCCCCAAAATTATTGCCGCGGCGCTGCTCCACCGCACAGTCGAAGACACCGACTATCAGCTCAACGAACTCACCGCTGACTTCGGCGACGAGGTGGCGATACTCGTCGACGGGGTGGCCAAGCTAGACAAGGTCAAGTACGGCGACAGCGTTAACGCCGAGACCGTGCAAAAGATGATCGTGGCAATGTCGAGAGACATTGGGGTCTTGCTGATCAAGCTCGCCAATCGCCTGCACAACGCGCGTACGTGGGGATTTATAGCGCCAGAGAAGGCACGCAAGATGGCGACCGAGACTCTTGAGGTCTATGCTCCACTGGCCCACCGCCTCGGTATCCAAGCCATCAGGAGCGAGCTCGAAGACCTGTCGTTCGCGGTGATGCACCCCACGCTCTACGCCGAGATCGAGAGCCTCGTCTCTCAACGCTGTCCCGATCGCGAGCGGTATGTGCAAAACGTCATCGACGCGGTCGACGCCGACCTTCGCGAGTTGCGCGTGCGCGGTCGGGTCGTGGGCCGTGCCAAGCCGCTGTACTCGATATATCAGAAGATGGTCGTGCGAGGTCGCGAGTTCGACGACATTTACGACCTCATCGGCATCCGCATCCTGGTGGGCACCGTTCGCGACTGCTACGCCGTGCTCGGCGCCATCCACGCTCGCTGGACCCCGCTGCCAGGGCGCTTCAAGGACTACATCGCCACGCCCAAGATCAGCCTGTACCAGTCGTTGCACACGACAGTGATCGGCCCCGGTGGACGCACGGTGGAGATCCAGATCCGCACCCACGAGATGCATCAGCAGGCCGAGTCCGGCGCCCCTGCTTATTGGAAGCGCAAGGACCAGGCCGCGGGCGGCAAGCCCGGCACGGAGTCCGTCGATGCCGACATGGCGTGGATCGCCCACATCTCCGACTGGCAGGCCGAGACCGCCGACCCGGGGGAGTTCCTCGATTCGCTGCGGTTCGAGATCGGCGCCAAAGAGGTCTACGTCTTCACCCCGAAGGGCCGAGTCGTCGGTCTGCCTACGGGCGCGACCCCCGTCGACTTCGCGTATGCCGTGCACACCGAGATCGGCCACCGCACCATGGGTGCGAAGGTCAACGGTCGTCTCGTGCCGCTCGAGTCGACGCTGCAGAGCGGCGACGTCGTCGAGGTGTTCACCTCGAAGGATCCCGACGCCGGCCCGAGCCAGGACTGGCTCGGCTTCGTCGAGACCAGGCGGGCGCGCAACAAGATCCGCGAGTGGTTCACGAAGGAGCGGCGCGAAGAGGCGATCGAACAGGGCAAAGACTCGATCGCCCGGGCGATGCGGCGGCGGAACCTGCCCCTGCGCTTGATGAGCCAGGGCTCTTTCACCGAGGTCGCTCGCCTCTTCCGCTACGAGAACGTCTCGGCCCTGTACGCCGCGGTCGGTGAGGGTCACGTGTCGACGCAGTTGGTGATCGAGAAGGTCGCCGCTCTCGTCAGCGCCGAAGAGACATCGACGGGCCCCATCGACCTGCCTCAGGTCGGACGCAGCCGCGCCCCGCGCGGGGGCGACTCGGGCGTGCTCGTGCGCGGCGCTCCCGACATCCTCATCAAGCTCGCGAAGTGCTGCATGCCGGTTCCCGGCGACGAGATCGTCGGCTTCGTGACCCGCGGGAGCAGGGTCTCGGTGCATCGCGCCGACTGCACTAACCCTCCCTCCCTGCGGACAAACTCCGAACGTCTCGTCGAGGTCGCATGGGCCCCCACGACAGAGAGCGTGTTCCTTGTGCGGATCCGGGTCGAGGCGCTCGATCGCACAGGACTCCTCAGGGACGTCACGGATGTGCTCAGAGCGCACCACGTTAACATGCTGTCGGCGACGGTCTCTGTGACCACTGATCGACTGACGCTCAGCCGCTTCATGTTTGAAATTGGCGACACAGTCCACCTCGATCGCGTATTGAACGCGGCGCGTCGGATCGAAGGCGTTTACGACGTTTACCGTGACACGTCAACGTGACTAGCAGAAAAACACTGAGTCGGCGGTTTCGATCGCGGCGCGAACAGCGCTCGCTGCGGAGTGCAATGCGAAGCAGACCGCACGTGATCTCGGGATCAGCGAGTCGTGCCTGCGGAACTCAACGAACCCGTGACGCGCTCGAATCCGGCCGCAAGGCCGGTGTCACGACCGATGAGCACAAAGAGGTCGTCGAGCTGAGGCGCCGCAATCGCGTGCTCGAGATGGAGAACGAGATCCTCAAGCGAGTCGGCGTACTTTGCTAGGCAAAAGCCCCGGCCCGGTTTGCCGCCGGGGCGGGAGACGTCAGAACCCCCGCCGGCGCAAGGGCTAACGGGGGTTCTGACGTTTGTTTGATGGCGGTGACGGTGGGATTTGAACCCACGGTAGGGGGTTACCCTACACAACTTTTCGAGAGTTGCACCTTCGGCCGCTCGGACACGTCACCGCCGACCAGCTTACGACAGATCAGCGGATGCCGCGAATCGTGGGCCACCGCCTCGGCGCCGCGCGTGCCGAAGTCCGGAAGAACCGGCGCTTTCGGCGCTTGAAACGCCCCGTCGGTCGTGGTGGGGTCGACATCTCTGGAGTTCGGCACAACCCTCGTCCCCACCCCGCACGGACGAGCGCGCCGCCCCACCCGGCCGCACCTCCCCTGGGTCCGCCGAGCCCACGGCATCCACTCATCCACCGTCGAAGCACCGCACTGGAACCAGTCACGACCCGCTGCCAGGATCGAGCCATGAGCGTGATCGAGAACTCCAAGCTGACGGTCGTGGGAGCGGGAAGCGTGGGGGCGAGCGTCGCGTACGCGGCCCTGATCCGCGGCTCGGCGCGGCACGTCGCGCTCTACGACATCGCGACCGACAAGGTCGAAGCCGAGGTGCTCGACCTCGCGCACGGCACGCAGTTCACCGGTTCCAGCGACATCACCGGGGGCAGTGACGTCTCCGTCGCCGAGGGCTCGCACGTGGTCGTCATCACCGCCGGCGCGAAGCAGAACCCGGGGCAGACCCGCACCGAGCTCGCCGCGACGAACGCGCGCATCATCCGCGACATGATGCCCCAGCTGCTGGAGGTCGCCCCGAACGCCGTCTACGTCATCGTGACGAATCCGTGCGACGTGCTGACCGTGCTCGCGCAGGAGGCCACCGGCCTGCCGACGCGCCGCATCTTCGCCTCCGGCACCGTGCTCGACACCTCGCGCCTGCGCTGGAAGATCGCGCAGCGCGCCGGGGTGGCCACCTCCAGCGTCCACGCGTGGATCGTCGGCGAGCACGGCGACACCGAATTCCCGCTCTGGTCCACCGCCACGATCGGGTCGGTGCCCATCACCGAGTTCGACCTGCCGGACGGCACCCGCTTCGACCACGACGAATTGGATGCCATCGCCGTCGACGTCCGTGACGCCGCGTACAAGGTCATCAAGGGCAAGGGAGCGACGAACTACGCGATCGGTCTGTCGAGCGCGCGCATCGTCGAGGCCATTCTGCGCGACGAGCACGCGATCCTGCCGGTCAGCACCGTGCTCGACGACTTCCACGGCATCAGTGGCATGGCGCTGTCCGTCCCGTCGATCGTGAGCGCGACGGGCGCCGTGTCCGTCACCGGCACGCCGTTCTCCGACGGAGAGGCTGCGCTCCTGCGTCGGTCGGCCGACGCGCTGACCGCGGTCGCCGACTCGCTCCGCGCCTGACCGTCTGGCCGCGGGCGGGCAGCGGGCGGCGGGCGGCGGGCGGCGACGCACCCCCACGCATAAACACGTTCCGTGCGCATAAACACGTTCCGTGCGCATAAACACGTTCCGTGCGCGTAAACACGCAGCGAGCGTGTTTACGCGCACGGACAGTGTTTCTGCCACGACGCCGGCCTGTGAGCAGTGGCGGATGCCGCGGCCTGCGGGGCCTCCGCGCTGCAGGTCCTCCGGGCTGCAGGAGCTTCGGGCTGCAGGAGCTTCGGCCGGCGGGGCCGCCGGGCCGCGGGGCTCCCGGGCCGCGGGGCCCCCGGGCCGCGGGGCTCCCGGGCCGCGGGGGGCGCTGGCCAGAGGCCGGGATCGCCTGAGCGCCCGGGTGCGAGCGCGCGGCGCAGCGCACGCGTAAACACGTTCCGTGCGCATAAACACGCAGCGAGCGTGTTCCTGCGCACGGAACGTGTCTATGCGTGTGGCCGAGACGGGAAAGCGACGATGGATGCCAGCACCCGGGGCCGGCGATGTCGGAGGCCCCGCATAGCCTGGATCCATGGCATCCCGACGTCCCGCTGCGACCCCCGCTCCCTACCGCTGCACCGAATGCGGATGGACGACGCTCAAGTGGGTCGGTCGTTGCGGCGAGTGCCAGTCGTGGGGCACCGTCGTCGAGGCCGCCGAGCAGACCGGGATCGTGCGCTCCATCGTCCCGGTGGCCCCCGGGGCCGCGCGCGCGGCTCGGCGCATCACCGAGATCGACACGCAAGACGCACCCCGCCGCACGAGCGGGGTGGGCGAGTTCGACCGCGTCCTCGGCGGGGGCATCGTGCCGGGCGCAGCGATCCTGCTGAGCGGCGAACCCGGGGTCGGTAAGTCCACCCTCCTGCTCGAGGTCGCCGCGCAGAGCGCGCGGGCCGGGCGGCGCGTGCTCTACGCGAGCGGCGAGGAGTCCGCGGCGCAGGTGCGGCTCCGCGCCGAGCGCACGGGCGCGCTGCACGACGAGCTCTTCCTCGCGGCCGAGACCGACCTCGCCACGATCCTCGGGCACATCGATCAGGTGGAGCCGGGCCTGCTCATCGTCGACTCGGTGCAGACGGTGTCGTCGGCGCACAGCGACGGCGCGGCGGGCCAGCCGGCGCAGGTGCGCGAGGTGGCGTCGGCGCTCATCCGCGTCGCCAAAGAACGCGGGCTCCCGGTCATCATCGTCGGCCACGTCACGAAAGACGGCTCGATCGCAGGCCCCCGCATCCTCGAGCACCTGGTCGACGTGGTCTGCCACTTCGAGGGCGATCGTCAGACGTCGCTGCGCTTCGTCCGCGCGCTCAAGAACCGCTTCGGCCCCACGGACGAAGTGGGCTGCTTCGACATGACCGGCACCGGCATCGCCGAGGTCGCCGACCCGAGCGCGCTGTTCCTGGGCCATGGCGAACCCGAGCCGGGTACGTGCGTCACCATCGCCATGGAGGGGCGCCGCGCCCTGCCTGTCGAGATTCAGGCGCTGGCCGTGCGCCAGACCGCGCCGAACCCTCGACGCATCGTCAACGGGGTGGACTCCTCGCGTGTCGCGATGGTGCTCGCCGTGCTCGAGAGCCGGATGGGGCTGACGCTGTCGGATCGCGACGTGTACGTGTCGACCGTCGGGGGCGTGCGGCTGGTGGAGCCGGCCGCCGACCTCGCGATCGCGATCGCCGTGGCAAATGCCGTGAAGAACCGGAAGGTGTCCAAGCGTCTCGCCGCCATCGGCGAACTCACGCTGACGGGTGAGATCCGCAACGTCACGCAGGCCGCGCAGCGGGCGTCCGAGGCGAAGCGGCTCGGGTACCACACCGTGCTCGACGCATCGTCGCGCAAATTGGCGCAGGCGTTGAACGAACTGCAGGTGCGGGGTATGCCGCGCGACGACAGCGAACCGGGGTTCTGAGCGGTCCAGGCGGCTCCGCGACGGGAGTTCGGTGACCCATCGGGCGGAAACTGGCGGGTCAGGCCTGAGGCCGAAGACCTGCGCGTCCGGCTCGGGCGGAAGACCGGCGGGTCAGGCCCGGGGGCGTAAGACCCGCGAGTCAGGCCTGCGCGAGCGAACAGACGAGTCCGGCCCGAGCGGCAGACCCCGTGGGGCCAGGCCTGCGTGAGAGACCCGCGGGTCGGGCCCGGGTGGAAGACCCCGGCGGGTCAGGCCTGAGGCCGAAGACCTGCGAATCCGGCTCGGGCGGAAGACCCGCCGGTCAGGCCCGGGGGCGTAAGACCCGCTGGCCAGGCCTGCGCGAAAGAACAGGTGAGTCCGGCCCGGGCGGAAGACCCGGGGGCCAGGCCTGAGCGGAAGACCCGCGGGTCAGGCCCAACGGGAGAACAGGCGCGTCCGGCCCGCAGGAAAGACCGGCCGGTCAGGCCAGGGCGGAAGAACAGGCGAGCGCGCAGAGCGGCGTGGCAAGACTCAGCGCACCAGGCTGCGCGGTTCAGCGGCCGGGAGGAGCGGACCGACGGCGGCGATGCGGCGACGTCATGCCCAGAACGGCGGGGATGACAAGTCCGGCGGCGCACACGGCACCGGCGATCAGGTACTCCATGTCCCCGAGTCTTGCACGAGGGCCTCACCCGCGCGAGTTCGATACTTCATCCCCACGCCATACCCGGGTGCCCCCGTGCCCGATCGCGTGAGGGGTCAGTTTCTGTCGCCGGGAGCGCGGCTGAGCGACAAAAAATGACCCCTCACGCGGCCGAGAACGGTCCCGCCGCGTCAGGCGTCGAGCGCGGCGATGAGGTCGGCGGGTGCTGCCTGGATCGGGTGCGGCCCCGCGATGTCGATGAACACCGTGGTGATGGCATCCTGATGCGCACCCAGGAACGCCCGCAGCCACTGCGGCGACTGCAGCGCCACGTGCGGCGGAAGCGTCTCGGGCTTGTGGGCCGCGTCGCTGAACAGCAGCAGAGCGACCTGCCCGGTGTTGGGGTCGCGGTAGGTCCAGACCTCGCCGACGCTGAGCGGGTTGTCGGCGTCGCCCGGCGTCATCAACGGCACGACGGTGGGGCCGTGGCGCAGCGCGAACGCGATGGCGGCCATGTCCTGCGTCTGCAGCGCGTCGGTGAGCGCGGTGTTCTTGAAGTCCACGTCGACCTTCTTCCCCTTGCGCTTCTTTCCGGCCATCCCCCGAGCCTAATCGCGCCGCAGCAGCCGCACCGCACGACGGTCCGGGGCGCAATCCGCCGTTCGATACGGGGGATCGACCGCCCCGACCGGAAGAATGCGGCCGAACCGGTCAGAGCACCGAGTCCGCGCAGAATCCGGCAGGCCCAGCCCGCACGCCACCCCCGCACGCGCCACGCGATCACACGCCGCCACCGCCGCCGCGCCCCGCACAACAGGCGCCGCCACCACGCGTGACTTCTACGCCAGGAACCCTCGCAGCAGCGCCTCCGACCCGGCGAGGTGGTCGCGCATGGCCGCATCGGCGGCATCCGGTCTCCCGGCGAGGATCGCCGACACCACCGCCGCGTGCTGCGACGTGGAGTGGTCGATGTTGCGCGGCAGCAGGGGGAAGGTGTCGAGCCACGCGTTGACGCGCGCGCGGTTGTCGGCGACGAGCGGTACGAGTGACGGGATGCCGCTGAGCTCGGCGATCGTCAGGTGCAGCAGCGTGTCGAGTCGGCGGTAATCGGCGCCCTCCGCGCGAGCGGCTGCCTCGTGGCGCGCCCACAGCACATCGCGGTCCTCGGCCGACAGCGTGCGCTCGGCGGTTGCCCGGGCCGCGCCCGTCTCCAGCACGCAGCGCAGAGCGATGACGTCATCGAGCTCGGCGGGCGAGACGATCGCGGGTTCGGACGGGCGCGGCACCGGGTCGACGACGAAGGTTCCCCCGTACCGACCGCGACGCGTCTCGAGCCACCCGGCGTCGGCGAGCTCGCGGATCGCCTCGCGCACGGTGTCGCGGCTCACGCCGTACAGCACCGCCAGTTCACGCTCGGCGGGCAGCGACTCCCCCGGCGCGACGAGGCCCAGCCGCACCGTCTGCACGATGCGGGCCGTGGTGTCTTCGAGCGCGTTCCCGCTGCGCACGGGCCGATACACGGCCCGGCGCAGGTCGTCGAGGGGCGCTTCGCTCACCCTGTCAGCCTGTCATGCCACGGTTCACAGGGGCGTGACGTACGCGTTGGTGATACCGCCGTCGACGACGAACGCCGTCGCGGTGATGAAGGACGCGTCATCGGATGCCAGGAAGGCCACGGCAGCAGCCATCTCCTCCGGCTCCGCGAACCGGCCCATCGGCACGTGCACGAGCCGGCGCTGCGCCCGCTCGGGATCCTTCGCGAAGAGCTCCTGCAGCAGGGGCGTGTTGACCGGCCCCGGGCACAGGGCGTTCACGCGGATGCCCTGGCGGGCGAATTGCACACCGAGCTCGCGGGTCATCGCGAGCACGCCGCCCTTGGAGGCGGTGTACGAGATCTGCGAGGTCGCCGACCCCAGCAGGGCGACGAACGACGCGGTGTTGATGATCGACCCCTTGCCCGCGGGCACCATGTGCCGCAGCGCCGCGCGGGAGCAGAGGTACACGCTCTTGAGGTTGACGTCTTGCACGCGGTCCCACGCGGGCAGCTCGGTCGTCTCGATCGAGTCGTCGTCAGCGGGCGAGATTCCGGCGTTGTTGAACGCGATGTCGACGCTGCCGAGGTCGGCGGCGACACCGTCGAAGAGCGCGTCGACGGATGCCTCGTCGGCGACGTTCACCTGCCGGAACACCCCGCCCACCTCGGTCGCGGCGGCGGTGCCGGTCGTCTCATCGAGGTCGGCGATGACGACGCGGGCGCCCTCGGCGGCGAAGCGACGGGCGGTGGCGAGGCCGATGCCGCTCGCGCCGCCGGTGACGATGGCGACGCGGTCGCGCAGGCGCTGGGTGAGGTCGATGGTCATGTGCGGTGGTTCCTTTCAAGCTGACCCTCGTCCCAGCTATGGCTGGTTGCGAGCCTGCTGAGCAGCCATATGCGGGACGAGGGGCGTCACAAGTGGGACGAGGGGTGAGGGACCGACGTCACTCGGTGGCGTAGAAGACGTTCTTGGTCTCGGTGAAGTGCTCGGCGGCATCCGGTCCGAGCTCGCGGCCCAGGCCCGAGGCTTTCATGCCACCGAAGGGTGTGGAGTACCGCACCGACGAGTGGGAATTGACCGACAGCACGCCGCTGCGCACCCCGCGCGACACCCGGATGCCGCGGCCCAGGTTCTCGGTCCAGATCGAGCCCGCGAGGCCGTAGGCGGTGTCGTTGGCCAGGCGGATGGCATCCGCTTCGTCGTCGAAGGGCAGCACCGCGAGCACCGGCCCGAAGACCTCGTCGCGGGCGATGCGGTCGCCGGGCTGTGCGAGCACGACCGCGGGCGCGAACCAGAAGCCGTCGCCCTCGGGCGCCGATCCGCGGAAGGCGACGTCGACGCCGTCGAGGAAGCCCTGGACGGTGGAGCGGTGGGATGCCGAGATGAGCGGGCCCATCTGCGTGTCTTCGCTCGTGGGGTCGCCGACCTTCCACGCCGCGACGGCGGGTTCGAGCATCTCGAGGAAGCGGTCGAAGACGCGGCGCTCCACGAGCAACCGACTGCGGGCGCAGCAGTCCTGCCCGGCGTTGTCGAACACCGAGCCGGGGACACCCGCTGCAGCTCTCTCGAGATCGGCGTCGGCGAAGACGATGTTCGCGCTCTTGCCGCCCAGCTCGAGCGTCACGGGCTTGAGCAGCTGCGCACAGCCCGCGGCGACCTCGGTGCCGACCTCGGTGGAGCCGGTGAAGACGACCTTGTGCACGTCGGGGTGCGAGACGAAGCGCTGGCCGACGACCGAGCCGGAGCCCACGACGACCTGGAACAGCCCCTCGGGGAGTCCCGCCTCGAGCGCCAGCTCGCCCAGGCGGATGGCCGTGAGGGGCGTGAGCTCGGCGGGCTTGAGCACGACGGCGTTGCCCGCGGCGAGCGCGGGCGCGAAGCCCCACGCGGCGATCGTCATGGGGAAGTTCCACGGCACGATGATTCCGACCACGCCGAAGGGCTCGTGGTAGGTGACGTCGAGTCCGCCTGCGACGGGGATCTGCGACCCGATCAGGCGTTCTGGCGCGCCGGCGTAGTAGTTGAGCACCTGGGCGACATGCTGCGCTTCCCACCGGGCCGACCCGATCGGGTGGCCGGAGTTCTTCACCTCGAGCTGGGCGAGTTCCTCGACGTGCTCCTCGACGACGCGGGCGAAGGCGCGCAGGGCGTCGGCGCGGGCGACGGGGGCGAGCGCCGCCCACCCGCGCTGGGCGCGCACGGCGTCGGCGACCGCGGCATCCACCTGATCGATCTCGGCGCGCTCGAGCGTGGTGATGGCCGAGCCGGTCGTCGGGTCGATGACGGTGAAGCTGCTCATACGGGGACTCCCTGGGGCTCGGAGGATGCGGCGGACGGTGCGGTTTCGCCGTGACGTGCCGCGCGATACGCCGCCGCCGCGGCGACCAGCCCGAGGAACAGCCGCCGGTCCTCGGCGTTCTCCTCCGGATGCCACTGCACGGCCACGACGTAGTCGTCGCCCTCGGTCTCGACGGCCTGCACGAGCCCGTCGTCCGTGCGCGCGGTCACGCGGAGGCCCTCGCCCACCCGGTCGACGCCCTGATGGTGGTAGCTGTGCACGGTGAGGGATCCGGCCCCGACAAGGCCGGCGAGCCGGGTGTCGGCATCCACCTCGACGACGTTCTCGGCGAAGACCCCGCCGCCGATGCGGTACCGCTCGGTGCCGAGCGCCTCGGGCAGGTGCTGGTGCAGCGTGCCGCCGAGGGCGACGTTCAGCAGCTGCAGACCGCGGCAGATACCGAAGACCGGGATGCCGCGCTCCCGCGCCCCCGCGAGCAGCGCGAGCTCCCACGCGTCGCGGTCGGCGCGCGCGGGGTCGGTGAGCGGGTGACGCTCGGCGCCGTAGAGCTCGGGCTGCACGTCGAGGCCGCCGGTGAGGATGAGTCCGTCGAGACCGTCGAGCACGGCCGCGGCGGCCTGCTCGGGACGGGGCTGCGGGGGCAGCAGCACGGCGGAGGCACCCGAGGCCGTCACGGCGTCGAAGTACTGCTGGGGCAGGAACGAGGCGCGGACGTCCCAGACGCCCTGCTTCGCGCGCTCCAGATAGGTCGTGAGCCCCACGACGGGGGTCCTGCTCGGATCAGAGGCGCTCGAAACCACGCACCCGCTCCCAATCGGTCACGGCGGCGTCGAAGGCTTCCACCTCGATGCGCGCCTGGTTCAGATAATGTTCGACGACATCGTCGCCGAAGGCTGCACGTGCGATCGTCGACTCGCTGAAGAGCCGCGCCGCCTCGCGCAGGGTCGTGGGGAGCGTGTCGACGCCGGCGTCGTACGCGTTACCGGTGAGCGGTGCGGGAAGCTCGAGCTCGTTCTCGATGCCGTACAGACCGCCCGCGATGATGGCCGAGATCGCGAGGTAGGGGTTCACGTCTCCCCCGGGCACGCGGTTCTCCACGCGCAGCGACGAGCCGTGGCCGACCACGCGCAGGGCGCACGTGCGGTTGTCGACGCCCCACGCGACGCCGGTCGGGGCGAACGACCCCTTCGCATAGCGCTTGTACGAATTGATGGTGGGGGCGTACAGCAGCGTGAACTCGCGGAGGGTCGCCAGGATGCCGGCGATCCAGTGCCCCATGAGCGGGCTGAAGCCGTACTCGCCGTCGCCGGCCATCACCGCCGACCCGTCGTCGCCGCGCACGGAGAGGTGGATGTGACAGCTGTTGCCCTCGCGCTCGTTGAACTTCGCCATGAAGGTGAGCGACTTGCCGTGGCGGTCGGCGATCTCCTTCGCGCCGTTCTTGTACAGCGTGTGGTTGTCGGCGGTCTCGAGCGCCTCGGCATAGCGGAACGAGATCTCCTGCTGGCCGTAATTGCACTCGCCCTTGACGCCCTCGCAGTACATGCCGGCACCGTCCATGCCGAGGCGGATGTCGCGCAGCAGCGGCTCGAGGCGCGTCGTGGCGAGCAGGTTGTAGTCGACGTTGTAGTCGGTCGACGCCCTCAGCCCGGTGTACTTCTTCGCCCAGGCGTCGCGGTATGAATCGTCGAAGACGATGAACTCGAGCTCCGTCCCCGCGTAGGCGGTGAGCCCGCGCTCGGCGAGGCGGGCGCGTTGCGCGTTCAGGATGCCGCGCGGCGACTGCCCCACGTGCGTCCGGTCCTCCCACGCGAGATCCGCCATCACCAGCGCCGTGCCCGGCTGCCAGGGGATCAGGCGGAGCGTGTCGAGATCGGGCACGAGCAGCATGTCGCCGTAACCCTTCTCCCAGCTCGACATCGCGTAGCCGTCGACGGTGTTGAGGTCGACGTCGACCGAGAGCAGGTAGTTGCAGGCCTCGGCGCCGTGCGGCAGCACCTCGTCGCGCCAGAAGCGCGCGGCGACGCGCTTGCCGACCAGACGCCCTTGCGCGTCGGGGAAGGCGACGACGACCGTGTCGATCTCGCCCGCGTCGATCGCGGCATCCAGGTCCGCAGTCGTGAGAGTGCCCGCCATGGTGTCTCCTCGCCGGCTCGGTGCCCTTCCGAACGAAGGACGTAACGAGGAACTTACACGCCAAAGGCAGACAGGTCGACCAATGAAGGGCCATGATCTTCCGCAAGGCGAGCCTGACGCCTGCCCGCATTCCTCTGGAGGTCACATGTCCACCTCGAGCAGTTCAGCCAGAAAGGTCGCCGGGGCCACCTATACGGCCACCGACGCCGCGTACTTCGAGAAACGTACCCTCAAGCGCTCGGCGGGAGTGTGGGGCCTGTGGGGTCTCGCCGTCGCCGCCGTCATCTCGGGCGACTTCTCGGGGTGGAACTTCGGCATCGGCTTCGCCGGCTTCGGCGGCATGCTCATCGCCTTCGTCATCCTCGTGGTCATGTACTACGGCCTCACGTTCTCGATCGGCGAGATGGCCGCAGCCATGCCGCACACCGGCGGCGCCTACTCGTTCGCCCGATCCGCGATGGGGCCGTGGGGCGGTCTCGCGACCGGTCTCGCCGAGACCATCGAGTACGTCGCCACCACCGCCGTCGTGGTCTACTTCTCGGGCCAGTACGCCGACTCGGCCCTCGAGCTGCTCACGGGGGTGAGCCTGCCGGCGTTCGTGTGGTGGATCATCCTGTACGCGCTGTTCATCGCCCTCAACGCCGCCGGCGCCAACATCTCGTTCGGCTTCGCAATCGTCGTCTCGGTCATCTCGATCGGCATCATCGTCGTGTTCGGCGCGATGGCCCTGTTCTCGGGTGCGTTCGACTGGGGCTCGCTGTGGAACATCGCCCCCACCGACGGCAACACCGCGTTCCTGCCATTCGGCGTCGGCTCGATCCTCCTCGCCCTGCCCTTCGCGATGTGGTTCTTCCTCGGCATCGAGGAGCTGCCGCTCGCCGCCGAGGAGTCGCACGACCCCGCCCGCGACATCCCGCGCGCCGGCCTCTGGGCGCGTGGCACGCTCATCGTCACCGGCCTCATCGTGCTGTTCCTGAACACCGGCGTCCTCGGCACCGAAGAGACCGGCGGCTCCCTCGAGCCCCTTCTCGACGGGTTCCGCGCGATGGTCGGCGATCAGGCCGCGGCACTGCTGTCGCTCCTCGCGCTCGTCGGGCTGCTGGCATCCCTCATGGGCATCATGTTCGCCTACGGCCGCAACATGTACTCGCTCTCGCGCGCCGGCTACTACCCGCGCTGGCTGTCGCTCACCGGCGCCCGCAAGACGCCGTGGGTCGCGCTCGTGTTCGGTGCGGTGCTCGGGTTCCTCGCGCTGGTCATCGTGCAGGCCGCGGGCGGCGACACCAGCCCCGCCGGCGCGATCGTGCTGAACATCGCGGTGTGGGGTGCGGTGCTGGCGTACTTCCTGCAGATGGTCGCCTTCATCGTGCTGCGGAAGAAGTTCCCGAACGCAGTGCGTCCGTACAAGAGCCCATGGGGCCTCTTCGGCGCCTACTCCGCCGCGATTATCGCCGCGGTGGTGTTCTTCGGCCTGCTGCTCAACCCCGCCTACCTGCTGGCGATCGTCGCGATCATCGTCGTCTACGCGGTGATCTTCGTCGCCTTCGCGGTCTACGGCCGGCACCGCCTCGTGCTCTCCCCCGAGGAGGAATACGCCCTGTCGGGCGGCCTGCACGGCGACCCCCAGAAGGAGGGCTACGACGCGATGGAGGGCGAGGTCTTCGGTGAGAAGCGCTCCTGAGCGACGACGAGAGGGGCGGATGCCACGGCATCCGCCCCTCTCAACGTTTCTCCCCCTCGCGCTCCGGCCGCGCGGAGCCTGGTGCTCGTCGCTTACGGTCGGGGGTTGAGCTCCGCTTGGCGATGCCCGGCTCCGGTTCGGAGCGGGTTCTCGAAGCCGGGGGTTCACGCCCCGAACGGGGACTCCCGCCCCGGGCGTCACGTCACTGCAGGATGAACGACGCCGTCCCGGCCGACGGGATGCCGCCGATCGAGACGCTCAGGTGATACGTCGCCCCGCCGCCCGGAGCGTACGGCCGTTCGCCGCCGCACGAGCTCACCGACGACCGCGTCCGATCCCATGTCAGCGGCGCCGAGCTCGAGACCACCTGCCCCGCAGCGAGGGTGACCTCCATATCGCTCGGCTCGGACTGGCAGTCCGTCGAACGCCACCACACGTCGGTGCCGCTGGTGACCGTGAACGACTGCGCGCTCGTGCCGACGTTCATCGTGCAGGGGGTGGCCGACGTGTTCGCCAGGCGGATGGACAGCTGAGGGTTCTCGCCCTGCGCGTACTCCGTCTTGTCCGACAGCGCCTCGACGGTGATCATCGCGGCCGTGCACTCGAGAGGGCCGGCCGGCGCACTCGGCGTCGGTGTCGCCGTCGGCGCGACCGAGGTCGCCGTGGCGCGCGCGGATGCCGAGGCGGAGGGAGCGCTCTCGGCGGGTGCACTGGGGGTGGAAGCGGAGGTCGGGGCGGCGGTCGGTGCGACACGCCAAGGCGGAGCCGCGACGAGCCACACGACGAGGCCGATCACGATCAGGGCGAGCAACCCTGCCGCGAGACGACGTCGACGGTAGACCGCCGGGGACTGCCTCCGCCTACGGGGGGCATCGGTCATGCTTCCAGGGTAGGCGTCGCGGCTGAGGCGTCTCTCCACGGCGCGCTCGGATTCACCCGCTCACCGCGACGGCGGGCCGTCGACCTCGCTCAGAGGTGCTTGAGCATGCGCGTGTTGCCCAGGGTGTTGGGCTTCACGTGCGCCAGGTCGAGGAACTCGGCGACGCCCTCGTCGGGGCTCCGCACGAGCTGCGAGTAGACGTCGGGGTCGACCACCTGCTCACCGATCTCCGAGAAGCCCCGGCGTGTGAAGAAGTCGACTTCGAAGGTGAGGCAGAACAGTCGCGAGACGCCTAGTTCGCGTGCCCGCTCCTCGAGGGTTTCGACGATCGCGCGGCCGACGCCGTGATGCAGCCAGTCGTCGTGCACGATCAGGGTGCGGATCTCGGCGAGGTCGGCCCACATCACGTGCAGCGCGCCGCATCCGATCACGACTCCATCGACCTCGGCCACGACGAACTGCTGCACCGAGCCGTAGAGGACGACGAGGTCCTTACCCAGCAGGATGCGCTTCTGGACGAACGGCTCGAGCAGCTCGTGGATGCGGCGGACGTCGGCGGTTCCGGCGGGGCGGACGACGAACGGCGCGGGAGAACTCATCGTCCCAGCGTACGACGGATGCCAGGATCACCCACGCCGAGATGACCGCCTCACCCCGAGATCACGCAGGTCTCCGCCCCATCGTCGGTCCGCTCGGGAACGGCCGGTCATCTGGCGCTGGGGGCCGGCGACGCGAAGGGGCCCGGATGCCATGGCATCCGGGCCCCTGTCTGCTCGTGCGTCAGCTACCGGCGACGATGTCGGGGGTCGCGGTGATCTCGCCCGCCGTTCCGACTCCGAGGGCGACCTTCTCACCGCGCGGGCTGGTCTCGAACGAGAAACGCCCGTTCTCGACGCCGACCTTCACGTGGTCGCCCGCCTCGAGTTCGCCGTGCAGGATCTTCTCGCTCAGCCGGTCCTCGACCTCGCGCTGCATGGCGCGGCGCAGGGGCCGGGCACCGAGCGTGGGGTCGAAGCCGATCTCGATGAGCTTGTCCTTCGCGTCGTCCGACAGCTCGACCGTCATGTCGCGATCCAGCAGGCGATCGGCGAGACGCTTGACGAACAGACCGACGATCTGGCGAAGCTCGTCCTTGTTCAGCTGCGGGAAGACGATGACGTCGTCGACACGGTTGAGGAACTCGGGCTTGAAGTGACGCTTCAGCTCCTCGTCGACCTTGCCCTTCATCCGCTCGTACGAGGTCTGCGCGCTGCCCTCGACCTGGAAGCCCACCGGGCCACCCGCGATCGCCGACGAGCCCAGGTTGGTCGTCATGATGATCACGGTGTTCTTGAAGTCGATGACGCGGCCCTGACCGTCGGTCAGGCGACCCTCTTCGAGGATCTGCAGCAGCGAGTTGAAGATGTCGGGGTGGGCCTTCTCGATCTCGTCGAAGAGAACGACAGAGAACGGCTTGCGGCGCACCTTCTCGGTGAGCTGGCCGCCCTCTTCGAACCCGACGAACCCGGGAGGGGCACCGAACAGGCGCGAGACGGTGTGCTTCTCACCGAACTCCGACATGTCGAGGGAGATCAGCGCGCCCTCGTCGTCGAAGAGGAACTCGGCGAGCGCCTTGGCGAGCTCGGTCTTTCCGACGCCCGTGGGGCCGGCGAAGATGAACGAACCGCTGGGACGCTTGGGGTCCTTGAGGCCCGCGCGCTGACGACGGATCGTGCGCGAGAGCGCCGCGATCGCCTCTTCCTGGCCGATGACGCGCTGGTGCAGCGCCTTCTCCATGAACATGAGGCGGCTGGACTCCTCCTCGGTGAGCTTGAACACCGGGATGCCGGTCGCCTGCGCGAGCACCTCGGCGATCAGGCCCTCGTCGACCACCGCGTGGGAGGCGACGTCGCCCGAGCGCCACTGCTTCTCGAGGCGCAGGCGCTCCGCGAGGAGCGACTTCTCCTCGTCGCGCAGGGCAGCGGCCTTCTCGAAGTCCTGCTCCTCGGAAGCGAGCTCCTTCTGCTCGCGCACCTTCGCGATCTTCTCGTCGAACTCACGGAGCTCCGGCGGCGACGACAGGATCGACAGACGCAGGCGAGCGCCGGCCTCGTCGATCAGGTCGATGGCCTTGTCGGGGAGGAAGCGGTCGCTGATGTAGCGGTCGGCGAGGTTCGCCGCGGCGACGATCGCGCCGTCGGTGATCTGCACCTTGTGGTGCGCCTCGTAGCGGTCGCGCAGGCCCTTCAGGATGTTGATCGCGTGGGGCAGGCTCGGCTCGGCCACCTGGATCGGCTGGAAGCGGCGCTCGAGCGCGGCATCCTTCTCGAAGTGCTTGCGGTACTCATCGAGCGTCGTGGCACCGATGGTCTGGAGCTCGCCGCGGGCGAGGAGGGGCTTGAGGATGGATGCCGCGTCGATCGCGCCCTCGGCGGCACCGGCACCCACGAGGGTGTGGATCTCGTCGATGAAGACGATGATGTCGCCGCGCGTGCGGATCTCCTTGGTGACCTTCTTCAGGCGCTCTTCGAAGTCACCGCGGTAGCGGGAACCGGCGATGAGCGAGCCGAGGTCGAGCGAGTAGACCTGCTTGTCCTTCAGCGTCTCGGGCACGTCGCCCTTGACGATGGCCTGGGCGAGACCCTCGACGACCGCCGTCTTTCCGACACCGGGCTCACCGATGAGGACGGGGTTGTTCTTGGAGCGGCGCGACAGGATCTGCATCACGCGCTCGATCTCCTTCTCGCGCCCGATGACGGGGTCGAGCTTGTTGTCGCGCGCGGCCTGCGTGAGGTTGCGTCCGAACTGGTCGAGAACGGCCGAGCCGCCCTGCGCACCGGAGGTCTGCTGCTCGCCGGCGCCGGTGGCAACTCCCGCGGGCTCCTTGCCCTGGTAGCCCGAGAGCAGCTGGATGACCTGCTGGCGCACCTTGTTGAGGTCGGCGCCGAGCTTGACCAGCACCTGGGCCGCGACGCCCTCGCCCTCGCGGATGAGGCCGAGCAGGATGTGCTCGGTGCCGATGTAGTTGTGGCCGAGCTGCAGCGCTTCGCGCAGCGACAGCTCGAGCACCTTCTTCGCGCGCGGCGTGAAGGGGATGTGGCCCGTCGGCTGCTGCTGACCCTGGCCGATGATGTCCTGCACCTGCTCGCGCACGGCGTCGAGCGAGATGCCGAGCGACTCGAGCGCCTTGGCAGCGACACCCTCACCCTCGTGGATCAGCCCCAGCAGGATGTGCTCGGTGCCGATGTAGTTGTGGTTGAGCATCTTCGCCTCTTCTTGGGCGAGGACGACCACACGACGGGCACGGTCGGTGAATCTCTCGAACATCTCAGTCCCTCCAGAAATGGGCTGACAGGCACGCCTCCGCGCGCCGTACAACGAGAGTAACCAGCGGCCGGATGCCAGGGACGCGTGTTCGCCGTGGGCATACCGCCATGAGTGCAGCTCTTGCAGAACCTATCGATCATCGTTATCTTATCGATCACCGATAACAACGATCATCGATAAGGAGCGATCATGGCATCCCCCCGATCCACCCCTCGCACCCTCTCCCGAGGCGATACCGGAAGCTTCCTGCTCTTCATGGTGGCCGGAGTCGCCATCGCGGGGTGGGCAGTGGTGCGCAGTATCGGCAACATCATCGCCGCCGTCGGCAATCGCGACGTGCGCGTCCCGGTCGAGTTCCTCGGCACGGTGGCACAGGCGCCCATCGGCCCCGGCGGGGCCCTGGTGCCCGTCCAGCTCACCGACGCCGTCGTCACCGCACCGTCGCTCCCCCTCGCCTCGCTGTGGGCTCTGTTCCTGGCCGAGGGCCTCTTCGCCGCCTCGGTCGCGACGGTCGTGACGCTGCTGCTGGTCCTGTGCATCGGCATCCTGCGCGGGCGCATCTTCAGCCGTCGACACACCCGCCTCGTCGCGGCCGCCGGCGTCGTCTCGCTCATCGGCGCGATCGGCGTGCCGTTCTTCCACAACATGGTCGCGAACGGCGCTCTCGCCTGGCTGTCGGAACGCACGTACGACCGCGGGTTGACCCAGCAGATCGACCTGCCGGTCCTCATCGTCATCGGGTTCGTGGCGGGCCTGTCCAGCACGGTATTCGCGGTCGGCGACCGCCTCCAGCGCGACACCGAGGGCCTCGTATGACGCCGGCGGTCACGGATGACGGGCCGACCGGCATCCATTGCCGTCTCGACGAGCTCCTCGAGGCGCGGGGCATGACGCTCACGCGCCTCAGCGAGCTGGTCGGCGTCTCGGTCGTGAACCTGTCGGTGCTGAAGAACGACCGCGCCCGGGCCATCCGCTACTCGACGCTCGCGGCGATCTGCCGCGTGCTCGAGTGCGAGGTGGGCGACCTGCTCGTCGTCGAGCGCTGACGCCGCACCGGCGCCCACACGCGCCGCGCACAGCGGCGCCGCGCACATCGCTACCGCGCCGCGACACGCAAGCGGAGGGCAGCCGATGCCGCTCGTGAACGGTGGAGACCTCCGGCGTGGGGAGGAGCGTCAGCGGGTGCCGAGGACGGAGATGGGGTCAGGCGCCTGCACGTTGCCGCCCGACAGCACCAGCGACACGGCACCGTCGCCCGCTACGGCGCCCACATCGGCGAGCGTCACGCGGGGCGCGAAGTCCATGGTGCAGACCTGGTCAGCCGGGGGCTCCGCGAACCGCACCGCCACCCGGTCACCGTCGGCGCTCACCGATTCGACGGTGGGCACGCAGCTGGAGCTGCCGTACGTGACGATCGCGACGAGCGACGAGCCGGCCCATCCGGCGCTGGGCGCGAACTCCTCGGATGCCGCGGGCGCCTCGTCGAGCGCGGCGAGCACCGCCTCGCCCTCCGCGGCCCCCGTCACGCGCAGCGTCAGACCGGCACCGGGGTCGACGCCGGCCGGGAGAGTCACGAGGGTGGCGCGCGGTGCCATGTCGCGCGTGCACGGCTCCTGCGAGGGCTCGACGAGGTCCACCGTGACCGCCCCGTCCGTGTACTCCGGCTCCCCGTTGACGGTGGGGATGCACGACGAGCTGCCGGAAGTGATGACCGCGACCGCGCGGCCCGCGTCGACCCACGCGGCCTCGATCTCGCCTGCGGGCGCGGGGGACACGGCATCCGCAGACGCCGGAGAAGACGGCGACGATGCCGCACCGGACGCGCACCCCGTGAGGGCGCCGGTGGCGAGCAGGCCTGCACCGAGCAGGCCGATGAGGGTCAGACGATGACGGGACATGCAAACCTCCGGGGGGTCGGTTCTTCCACATGATGGCGAAGATTCCTGGATGCCGGCGGCGAATGCCGCGCCACCTCACTGCAGCGCGGAGGTGAGGCGGGCCAGGTTGTCGAGGATCGTCGAGCGCAGCGGCTGGCGTCGCCACTCCTCGATCGTGAGCTGACGGCTGAGCCCCCGGTAACGGTCTTCGACGGCGCGCATGTCGCGGACGAACTCCTCGCCGCGTACGAGCATCGAGACCTCGAGGTTCAGACCGAACGAGCGCATGTCCATGTTGCTCGAACCGATGACGGCGACCTCGTTGTCGATCGTCACGCTCTTGCTGTGCAGGATGAAGGGCTTGCGGTACATCCAGATGACCACCCCCGCACGCAGGAGAGCCTCGTAGTAGCTGCGCTGAGCGTGGTAGACCATCGCCTGGTCGCCCTCCTCAGAGACGAACAGTTCGACGTGCACGCCGCGCTGGCAGGCCGTGGTGATGGCGAGCAGCAGAGCCTCGTCGGGAACGAAGTAGGGGCTCACGATGATGATGCGCTCACGGGCGGCGAACAGCAGCCCGAGGAACAGCTTGAGGTTGTTCTGGAAGTCGAACCCGGGACCCGAAGGCACGATCTGACAGTCGAGGTCGCCCGGTCCCGACGTCACGCTGAACAGGTCGATCTCATGCCGCAGCGTCTCATCGGTCTCGCTGTACCAGTCGGAGAGGAATACGGCGTTGATGCTGGCGACGACCGGACCCTCGACGCGCACCATGAGGTCGACCCAGTGCAGCCCGCGACGGATGTTCTTGCGGAGGTTGTACGAGGAGTCGGTGACGTTCTGCGAGCCCATGTAGGCGACGTCGCCGTCGATGACCAGGAGCTTGCGGTGGTTGCGCAGATCAGGACGCTGGTAGCGCCCGCGCAGCGGCTGCACCGGCAGCATCAGATGCCAATGCGCGCCCATCGCGTCGAGGCGGCGCACGGTCCGACGGTAGAAGGGTTTGCCGCGGTTGGCCCAGTGATCGAGCAGGACCCGCACGACGACGCCGCGGTCGGCGGCCTCTTCGAGCGCGCGGAAGAAGTTGTCGGTCGAGTCGTCGGACTGCAGGATGTAGAACTCGACGTGCACGTACCGTGTCGCCCGGCGGATCGCCTCGGCCATGGCATCCAGGCTGTGCTGGTAGTCCGCGATCAGCGTCGCGGCGTTGTCACCGGCGAGCGGCATGGCGCCGAGATTGCGATTGAGGCGCACCAACGCCCGGAACCAGTCCGGCGCATGCGGACGGAGCGTTCCGAACTCGAGGGATGCGCTCGTGTCGTGGATGTACTGGTTGATGGCGGCCTGCTTGCGGCGGCGTTTACGCGGGAGGCGCGGGTTTCCGATGAGCAGGAACAGGAAGACCCCGACGAACGGGATGAAGTAGATGGCCAGGAGCCATGCCATCGCCGCGGTGGGACGGCGGTTGCGCGGCACGATGATGACCGCCGCGATGCGGACCACCAGGTCGACGACGAACAGCGTGATGACGAGCCAGCTCGCGTCGAACGTGGCGTTGATCACGGGTCCTCCTGGACGGGTTGTGGACCCAGCGTAGCGACGGCCTCCGACAAGGGCCGTCCGAGCGTCAGTTCGCCGAGCCGTCGCCGGTGCGCGCGACCGGCGGGAGGCCCCGCTTCGCGCGTTCCTGCGCCTCGATCTTGGCGTAGACCTTGCGCTCGGTGCGGTCCATCCGGATGACGTTGCGGAGGATGAAGAAGAACACGACCGAGACGACGAGGGTCGGCAGAAGCGCCCACAGCACCGCGGTCCAGGTTTCGTCCATGCTCCGAGGATACCTGCGGCGCCTGGGCGGACGCCCGCGCAGTCCTCCTCCCCAGCTGCGAGAGTCGCCGAACACTCCACGATCGAGCGAATCCGCCCGGCGGCGGGCCTCCCTGAACCGTCACCCTCGACGCATGACCACCACCGTCGTGCGGGCCACCTCGTCGCCCGCCTTCCTCGCCCTCGTCCCGCACCTGCTCGAATGCACGCCCCGTCGGAGCCTCGTCATCGTCCCCTTCAGCCGGGGGCGCTCGTCGGGGGCGATGCGCGTCGACCTGCCTCCGGCCGGTGACGCACCCACCGAGGAGGGAGTCGCCTCGACCGTCATCGGCATGGCGTGCAAGGTGACTCTCACCGACGCCGTCGCCATCGCGGTCTACACCGACGACATCGTGTCGGGCGACGGCACCCTCCCCCACACGGGACTCGTGGATGCCGTACGCGCACGCGCCGACATCTGCGGGCTGCGGGTGGTCGACGCGCTCGTGGTCGGTACGGACGCGTGGGCGAGCTACCTGGAGCCCGCTACCCGAGCGCATCCGCTCGCCGAGATCCAGGATGCCGCCGCGAGCGGGCCGGAGCATGACGTGAGCGCAGACCACCTCGCCGCGGCTGAACTGCCGGCGGCGTCGCAGGACGACGCACGGCGGATCGAACAGCTTCTGGTCGACGTGGAGCACGCGCTGAGCCGGTCCCGGGATCGCCGGCGACTCTCCCCCGCGCGACGCGCCGCCGCCGACGCCGTTGCTGCCGAGATCGCCGATGCGCCGCATCTCTTCGAGAACGTCGTGGTGCTCCCGTCCGAGCAGTTAGAGCTGACGCACCTCGCCGCCCTCGCCTTCTGCCTGGAGCGACCCGCGCTGCGCGACGTCGCCCTCATGCAGTGGGCGTGCGACCTCACGACCGGAGACGCGGTGTTCCGGGCGCAGACCGCCTTCCGGGCCGGCGAACCCTTTCCCGAGGATCTCGCCCGTCCGATGTGGGGGGAGGGCGCGCGACCCGATCCCGCACGCCTGCGCCTCGCTCTCGAGCTGTGCCGGAACGTGGCGTCATCGGTCGCGCGCGAACGGCGACCGGGTCCCCTGGCCGCGTGCGCGTGGCTCGCGTGGGCGTCGGGGCGGTCCACGCACGCCGCGGCGTACACCGATGCGGCCCTCGAGATCGACGGCGCGCATGGACTCAGCGAGATCGTGCGCGCGATGGTCGACGCGGGACGCCTCCCGGAGTGGGTGTTCGAGCGCCCTACTTCACCAACGGGAACAGGATCGTCTCGCGGATCCCGAGTCCCGTGATCGCCATGAGCAGGCGATCGATGCCCATGCCCATACCGCCGGTCGGCGGCATCCCGTGCTCGAGAGCCCGCAGGAACTCCTCGTCGATGGGCATGGCCTCGTCGTCACCGCGCGCGGCGAGCTTGGCCTGCTCGGTGAAGCGGTGACGCTGGATCACGGGGTCGACCAGTTCCGAGTAGCCGGTGGCCAGCTCGAAACCGCGCACGTACAGATCCCACTTCTCCACGACGCCGGCGATCGAGCGGTGCTCGCGGACCAGCGGACTGGTGTCGACGGGGAAGTCCATGACGAAGGTGGGGCGCGTGAGACCCGACTTGACGAAGTGCTCCCACAGTTCTTCGACCCACTTGCCGTGCGTCTCGTGCGGAGGGGCATCGACCTCGTTCTCGGCGCCCAACGCGCGCAGCTCGTCCAACGTGGTCTCCGGCGTGATCGAGCGACCCGCCGCCTCCGACAGGGAGTCGTACATCGAGATGCGGTCCCACTCGCCGCCGAGGTCGTACTCGGTGCCGTCGGCCCACGTGACGGTGGTGGAGCCCGCGACGGCGATCGCGGCATCCTGGATGAGCGACTGCGTGAGGTCGGCGATGCCGTTGTAGTCGGTGTAGGCCTGGTACGCCTCGAGCATCGCGAATTCGGGGCTGTGCGTGGAGTCCGCGCCCTCGTTCCGGAAGTTGCGGTTGATCTCGTACACGCGGTCGATGCCGCCGACGACCGCGCGCTTGAGGAACAGCTCGGGGGCGATGCGCAGGTACAGCTCGGTGTCGAAGGCATTGGAGTGCGTGGTGAAGGGGCGTGCGCTCGCACCGCCGTGCTGCACCTGCAGCATCGGGGTCTCGACCTCGACGAAGCCGCGATCCCCGAACGTGCGACGCAGGCTCTGATTGACCTTCGCGCGAGCCAGCACGGTCTCGCGGGCGCGGTCGCGCACGATGAGGTCGAGGAAGCGGCTGCGAACGCGGCTCTCCTCGCTCAATTCCGTGTGGAGGTTGGGCAACGGCAGAACGGCCTTCGCCGCGATGCGCCACTCGGCGACCATGATCGACAGCTCGCCGCGGCGGCTGGAGATCACCTCGCCCGAGACGAAGACGTGATCGCCGAGGTCGACGAGCTCCTTCCAGGCCTGCAGCGACTCCTCACCGACGTTCGCGAGCGAGACCATGGCCTGGATGCGACTGCCGTCGCCCGCCTGCAGCGATGCGAAGCAGAGCTTGCCGGTGTTGCGGCTGAACACCACGCGGCCCGCGACGCCCGCGGTCTCGCCGGTCTCGGCGCCGGCTTCGAGCTCGCCGAAGCGGGCACGCAGCTCCGGGATGGTCGCGGTGACCGGGACGGCGACGGGATACGGGCCGCCGGCCGCATCGGCGCGCTCGGCGAGCAGGCGCTCGCGCTTCGCCAGGCGTACCGCCTTCTGTTCGAAGACCTCGTCTTCGGTCGGTTCGGCGGCGTCGTTCGCGGGCGCGTCGGTCATCACAAGGCTCCTCGGGGTCGTCCCCAGTCTATTCGCCGCGCTCGGATGACCTTCGGCGGCCGTCGCTCCCGGCCCTCGCTCCAGCGCGGCCACCCAGCGGCACGCGGCGGACCGACACCGCCGGCGACGTCACCGTTCCTCGCCGACGAACGCCCGGCGCGGACCGGCGCACGTGTCGGCCAGCCGGCTTCCCGACGCACCGGGATCCGCCCCGCGGGCGAAGCACCCGGGTCCGCGCCGGTGCGCGGCCCTCGACGAATCGGTTCGCCGGCACACCGCCACACCGGGTTCACTGCGGCGGTTGCGACATCGGGCCCGGCATCGCGCGGCGCTCTGCGCCCCCGGCAAAGCACGCGCCCGTCGCCCGCGTCAGCGAAGCGAGATCTCGGCGTTGTCGATGAACCGGTGCCCGCCCACGGTCGCGGCGATCAGAGCGAGAGCGCGCCCGCGGTGACCGTCGTCGACGGGCAGGAAGGTGGCGGGGTCGACCACGCTCAGGTATTCGAGCGCGATGCGCTGCTCGCCCATCAGCGAGGACTGGGCGGCCGCGATGCACGCGTCCACCCCCAGGTCGGAGTTGGATGCCGCGGCCTCGAGCGCCCGCGGGAGCTTGGCCGCCGCGCGGCGGTCGGCGGGCTCGAGCAGAGCGATCCGGCTCGACACCGGGAGGCCGTCATCGGTGCGGACCGTCGGGACCGTCGCGATCTCGATGGCGAAGTCGAGGTCGCGCACCATGCGCCGCACGAGGAAGGCTCGCTGCAGGTCGCGCTCCCCGTACACGGCGACGTCGGGGCGGATGAGGTGGAACAGCTTGGCCTCGACGGTCAGGACGCCATCGAAGTAGAAGGGGCGCACGCGGCCCTCGTAACGCAACCCGACGTCCCCGGCCGAGACGCGGGTGGTGGACGTGCCCGCGGGGAGGAACTCCTCGGCCGTGGGCGCGAAGACGACGTCGACGCCGAGGTCGCGGAGCACCCGCTCGTCAGCCTCCGGCGACCGGGGGTACGACGAGGTCTCTTCGGCGGTGCGGAAGCGCAGCGGGTTGACGAAGGTCGACACCACCACGACATCAGCGCGTTCTCGCGCCTCGTGGATGAGATCGACGTGGCCGTCGTGCAGGGCGCCGAGAGTCGAGACGAGCGCGACGCGAGGGCCGCCGGAGGATCGGTCTGCGCCTCGGATGTCGCCGAGTCGGGTGCGCAGATCCTCGAGGGTGCGGATCATCCGTCGATCGTAGCGTCGCCGTCGGGGGTGCGACGTGCGGAGCCCTCGGCGAGCGCCTGGTCGACACTCGACCGCACCAGCGCGGACAGGTACCCACCCGGGTTGTCGACCCCCACGCGCGTGAGCAGCTCCGAGGACTGGCGGACGATCGACCGCGAGAACTCGGTCGCCGTCGCGATGGCCTCGGCGTACGTCGCGCGGTCCTCCTCCGCGACCACCACCGGCTCGCACCCCAGTTCCACCGCCAGCGCCTGCGCGATCGGCAGGACGGGAGCCGGGGCGGTGACGGCGGCGTATGCCTGGGCCAACTGCCGCAGGTCGATCGATGAGGCGCCGGTGAACGCGATGGCCGGGTGGATCGCGAGCGGAATGGCACCGCGCCGCGCGGCGGGATCGAGCACCCGCGCGCCGTGGGCCGGATCGGTGTGCAGCACGAGCTGGCCCGGCTGCCAGGCCCCGAGGTCGGCCAAGCCGGTCACCAGACCCGGGAGCTGGTCGTGCGGGACGGCGATGACCACCAACTCGCTGCGCCGCACCACTTCGTCGGCGGTGAGCACGGGGAGCCCGGGGAGGATGGCCTCGACCCGGTCGTCGTCCGAGCCCGAGGTGATGCCGACGAGGGCGTGGCCCGCTCCGGCGAGCGCGGCGGCGATGACCGGCCCGACCCGTCCGGCGCCGATGACGCCGACGCCGAGGCGTCCGTCGCGGCCGCTCATCCGGCCCACCGGTGGCTGCGGTCGCTGGCGGCGGCCGCGACGCTCGCGTGCGCCGTGCGCTCGAACATCCGCACCGCCGCATCGCGGTCGAGGGCGCCGACCGAGGTCTGCACCGTACCGGCGATCACGTGACCGGTGAGCGTCGCGGCACCGAAGGCGCGCGCCAGCGGACCTTGATGCAGCCCCACCGATTGCAGACGCGCGAGCGGGAAGATGCTGAGCGATCGCCGGACCCACCCCCGCCGCATGAGGAGAGCACTGTCGTCGAGGAACACGCCGTTGCGCCGCCACGAGAACGGTCGCAGCCACCGGGCGCGCGGCGGGGTCGTCACGTAGGGGTCGTCGTCCACGGGACCCAGGATGCCGTCACGGAACACGCTCGTCCACTCGCCGCCCGTGAGCGAGGGGGCGAGGATCGCCAGCACGCGTTCGACATCGGCGCGCGTACCGATCGGCAGAACGGCGGCGAACTGGTCGGTGCTGGTGTCGGTCGAGGACCGGCCCGACAACCTGTTGACCGACACCGCCCACCACCCGAACGGGCGCCAGAGCACGGGTTGACGCACCTCGATGGCGTGCACGCGTCCGGGCGGCACGATCTCGGACACGGTCGTGAAGAGACCGAAAGTCACCCGCACACCATCGGCCGTCGGCGCGATCGAATACCGCAGACCGCGCGCGATGGACCGCACGTAGTACGCCACGAACGCGAGGAACATCGGAACGATCGTGAACAGCAGCCACAGCGTCGACAGAGACGCCGCCACCACGATTCCCACGACGAGGGCGAGGAGGAACACCGTCGAGCCGCTCAGCACCCGGGATGCCACGAGCCGGCCCACCGGAATGCGCACGATGCTCTCCGGCTCGGCGTCGGACAAGTCCTCACCGTCGACGAGACCCTGCAGACCGGAGCCGACGGCGGCCGCCGCCTGGCGCGCGAGCGACTCTCGCCGCTCTTCGGGCGTGCGTTCTCGCGCGAGGCGACGCCCGGACGCGAGACGGAGGATGTCACCGCGGATGGCCTCGGCATCCTTCGCCGACAGGTACTCGAGCCTGACGTTGGCGTCGAGCCCCGCCCCGACCACCTCGAGCTTCGCGAGCCCGAGCAGGCGGGCGATCATGGGTCGCGTCAGATTCACGCCCTGCACGCGGTCGAGCGGCGCGCGCCGGTGCGTGCGGAAAAGAACGCCCGAACGCACCTCCACGTCGTCGTCACCGATGCGGAGCATGTGGAACCGCCACGACAGCCGGAAGAGCACGATCAGCACGATGAGGATCGCGACGGTGGCCCCGCCCGCGATGAGGAGGAGGTTGTTGGCGAAGAGGAAGTCGACCGGGTCCGGCGGGACCGCCCCCGGCGGCAGGTCGGTGAAGACGGGGAAGAGGAACTCCACGAGCCTCTCACGGAGATTCGCGATGACGACGCCCACGATGACGAGCAGCGTCAGTCCCCCGCGCAGCAGGGGCGTGAGCGGATGCAGCCGGTGCCACTCTCCGTCGCTGTACGGCGACCGGACGGCGGCGCGCCTGGCTCCGGGGACCGGGGCGCTCGCGGCCTCCGACGCCGACGCACCCTTCGCGGTCGCACCCGCAGCCGCCGCAGCCGCTGCACCCCCAGCCGCCGCACCCGCGGCAGCCACCTCACCCGCAGCAGCCACCTCACCCGACGGCACCACGCCCGCCGCGCCCGTCGACGTCGCTTCTGTCGACGCCGCTCCCGCCGCATCCACGGCACCACCAGACGCCCCGTCCGGCGCACACGCCGGCACCGCACCCGCGGCATCCTTCACACCCGGCGGCACCGCACCCTTCACACCCGGCGGCACCGCATCCGCTGGCGAAGCCCCCGCCGGCGCCGCCCCCGCGGCGTCGACCCCCTCCGTCGGCACCGCGCCCGCGTCCCCCTCGCGCGACCGAGGGGTCTCCTCCTCGCTCACAGACCCGTCCGGCGCGTCTCGGCCACGGCGACGAGGGTGTCACGAAGATGCTCGGCCGCCTCCTGCGTCAGGCCGGGGATGGTGACCCCCGTGGACGCAGCGGCGGTGACGAGTTTGAGCTGGGCGATCCCGAAGCCACGGTCCAGCGGGCCGTGCGTGATGTCGACCAGCTGCATGCGGCCGTACGGGACCGCCACGACGCGCTGCCACAGAATGCCGCGACGGAACACGAGGTCGTCATGACGCAGCTGGTAGCCGAATGACCGGGCCTGTCGCGGAGTGATCAGCAGACCGATCGATGTCACGAGCAGGATGACGGTCGCCGGGATCCACTGCCACCACACGCCGGTGATCACCTGGGCCGCCACGGCGACCGCGGCCACGAGGAGGATGACGGCGCCCTGCGTGATGAGCTGCACGCGCACGTAGGCGCGGGCGAGCTGATGCCACGTCCCATCGCCGAGAGGCAGTCGACGTTCAGACCGTGACTCGAGAATGCGATCGTAGGTGCGCTCGTCCAGCACCGCGTCCCCCTCGCGCCGACGTGCCGAACCCCCGTCCCCGTCCCCACGCGGACCCGCGAACCCGGTCCCGTTGAACCCGGTGCCGAACTCGTCCACGGCCTCGGTCCCGACCCCACGCGAAGCCTCGACCACGGGCCCGACCGCCGCCGCGACGCCCGCCACGCCTCCAGCCGGAGCCTGGTCGGCCTCTCCCGCGGACTCAGGCCTCGACGGGTCCGGTCGGGGTGTTTCCGGTGGTGTCGTCATCGTCGTCCTTCCGGAGGGTGCACAACTGCTCGGCAACGAGTCCTGCGACGACCAGGATGACAGCGCACACGAGCGTCGCGATGATCGTTCCCATCGAGCCTAGCGACGGCGTCACGGGCCGGGTCGTGAGGTAGACGATCAGCCCCAGGGAGAAGCCGAGCGAGAGCGCTCCGAGCAGTGACGACGCCTTGGCGAGCATCGCGATCCGAAGCGCCTGGAAGGGGTTGATGCGCCGACCGCCGCGACCTCGGGCGGCGCGGTACACCGGCACGGCCAGCATGACGATCACGACGCCGAGCAGCACGAGGATCGTCGGCAGACTGGCCGCCGGCGAGAACGTGGCACGTCCCATCGCGGTCAGCACCGTGTCGAGGATGAAGCCGGCCGCCCCGCCGATGAGGAGGGCGATGACCAGGATGCCGGCACCCGTGCGCCTCATCGCCGCAACCCCTCGAGCAGGTCGGCGACGCGACCGCGCCCGGGGATCTCGGCATCCGGGGCCACTTGCACCCACGGCGCGAGCACGAACTCGCGCTCGTGGGCGCGCGGGTGCGGCACGACGAGGTCGTCGCGCTCGATGACCTCGTCGCCGTAGACGATGAGGTCGAGGTCGAGGGTGCGGTCGCCCCAGCGCTCGCGACGCACGCGTCCGTGCCGCGCCTCGATACGGTGCAGCGACGCGAGCAGCTCGGTGGGCGCGAGCCTCGTGCGCAGCAGGGCGACGGCGTTAAGATAGCGGGGGGCGTCCTCGTTCTCACCCTCGAGGGTGACCGCCACGGTCTCGATCGGCTCCGACACGCGCACGTCGCTCGTCAGCGTCAGCCGGGTCAGCTCGTCGACGGCGGCGGCCAGCGTCTCGGCGCGTCGACCGAGATTGGCGCCGAGCGCCACGACCGCCTCGACCGGGGTCGATCGGGGCGCCTCCCCCATACCGTGGGCCAACCGCACGCTCATGAGCGGCTCCGCGTGATGGTCACGGAGACGTCGCCGAAGGGCACGGGGATCGGCGCCTGCGGCTTGTGCACGGTGATGGTGACGGCATCCACACGGTCGTCTGCGAGCACGTCGTCGGCGAGGCGCTGCGCCAGCGTCTCCAGCAGGTCGACGGGCTCCCCCGCCACGATGGCGACGAGGCGCTCGGCGAGTTCGCCGTAGTGCACCGTGTCGACCACGTCGTCGGTCTCGGCCGCCCGCCGCAGCGACAGGGCGAGCACCGCATCGACGACGAACTCCTGCCCCTCCCGCTTCTCGTCGGCGTACACGCCGTGGTACCCGTGGGCGCGAACGCCCGTCAGGGTGATGTGGTCGACGGCTTCCATCAGGCCTCCCAAGCGCGGGCGACGGCGAGCGCGTCGCGGGTGGTCGGTACATCGTGCACGCGAACGGCCCAGGCGCCCGCGCGGGCGGCGAGGACGCTCGTGACGGCGGTGGCGAGATCGCGGCGGGCGAGGTCGGCGTCCTCGCCGAGGGCGTCGGCGAGGAAGCGCTTGCGGCTGGTCCCCACCAGCACGCGCGAGCCGAGCGCACCCAGCGCGGGCAGCGCGCGCAAGGTCTGCCAGTTCTGCGTTCCGCGCTTGCCGAACCCGATACCGGGGTCGACGACGATGCGCGACGGCTCGATCCCGGCGGCGACCGCGGCCGAGATGCGTTCCTCGAGCTCAGCGGCGACCTCGCGGGCCACGTCGGCGTAGTCGGCACGCGCGTACATCTCGGTGGAGGGCCCGCGCCAATGGCCCAGGGCGATGTCGGCGCCGGTCTCGGCGACGGCGTCGAGCATGTCGGGGTCGGCGAGCCCGCCCGAGACGTCGTTGACCAACCGCGCGCCCGCAGCCGCCGCGGCCGCCGCCGTCGTCGCGTTCATCGTGTCGATGCTCACGAAGAACCCCTCGGATGCAAGGGCCTCGACGACGGGCAGCACGCGCTGCTGCTCGACCCGGGGCGCCACCCGGTCCGCTCCCGGCCGCGTGGACTCGCCGCCGACGTCGAGCAGGTCGGCACCCTGCGCGCGGAGGGTGCGCGCGTGCGCGATCGCGGCATCGGGGTCGAGGTAGCGTCCGCCGTCGCTGAAGGAGTCGGGGGTGACGTTGACGATCCCCATGATGAGGGTCACGCGCGCGCCCCGATCAGCGCGACCAGTTCGGCGCGGGCCGCCGGTTCGGTGTAGGTGCCGCGCGCGGCGATGGTGACGGTGGACGCGTCGGGCTGCCGCCCGCCGCGCATGGTCACGCACTCGTGGGCGGCGTCGAGCACGACAAGCACCCCGCGGGCGTCGAGCGCCGCATCGATCGCGTCGGCGATCTGCTCTCCGAGGCGCTCCTGCACCTGAGGGCGGGCGGCCAGGACGTCGATGACCCGGGGCAGCGCGCCGAGGCCCACGACCTCCTCGCCCGGGAGGTAGGCCACGTGGGCCCGGCCGCGGAAGGGCAGCAGGTGGTGCTCGCACATCGAGCGGAACGCGATGTCGCGCACCATCACCGCACCGGAGGGCAGCGTGTCGGGCGCCGGTCCCCGCGACACCGAGATGGTGTGTGCGAGGGGGGCACCGGCATCCTGACCGACCCCACCGAAGAACTCGGCCCAGGAGTCGGCGACACGCGTCGGCGTCTGGCGGAGGCCGGGACGATCGGGGTCCTCCCCGATCGCCTCCAGCAGCTCGCGAACGAGCCCCGCGATCCGTTCTCGATCGACGGCCACGGCGCGTCAGGCGGTGGCCGGGCGCGTCTGTCCGCTCGGACGAGGCTGTGCCTGGGTCTGCGTCTGCGCCTCGGCCTCGGTGGATGCCGCGACGCCCGCGAGCTGGTCCCGGCGCGGGACGTTGACCGGAGGCAGCGTCGAGACTGGACGGTCGCCCGACGACAGCCACTGCGGACGCGGGCTGAGGCGCTTGACGTCCTTGAAGATGTCGGCGAGCTCGTTGTGGTCGAGCGTCTCCTTCTCGAGCAGCGCCAGCGCGAGCCGGTCGAGCACCTCGCGGTTGTCGTTGATGACCTGGTACGCCTCGTTGTGCGCCTGCTCGATGAGCGCGCGCACCTGGGCGTCGACGCGTTCGGCGATGCGCTCCGAGAAGTCGCGGCCGTGGCCCATGTCGCGTCCCATGAAGACCTCGCCGGACGACGACCCGAGCTTGACCGGGCCGACCTCGTTGGTCATGCCGTACTCGGTCACCATCTTGCGGGCGATGCTCGTGGCCTTCTCGATGTCGTTCGAGGCACCGGTGGTGGGGTCGTGGAAGACGATCTCCTCCGCGACGCGGCCGCCCATGGCGTAGGTCAGCTGGTCCTGCAGCTCGTTGCGCGTCACGGAGTACTTGTCGTCGAGCGGCAGCACCATCGTGTAGCCCAGCGCCTTGCCGCGCGGGAGGATCGTGACCTTGGTGACGGGGTCGGTGTGGTTCATCGCCGCCGCCGCGAGCGCGTGACCGCCCTCGTGGTAGGCCGTAATGAGCTTCTCTTTGTCCTTCATCACGCGGGTACGGCGCTGGGGACCGGCGATCACGCGGTCGATGGCCTCGTCGAGCGCGCGGTTGTCGATGAGCTGCGCGTTGGAGCGCGCCGTCAGCAGCGCGGCCTCGTTGAGGACGTTCGCGAGGTCGGCTCCGGTGAACCCGGGGGTCTTGCGGGCGACGACCTCGAGGTCGACGGAATCCGACAGCGGCTTGCCGCGGCCGTGCACCTCGAGGATGCGCTGGCGGCCCTTGAGGTCGGGGGCGTCCACGCCGATCTGGCGGTCGAAGCGGCCCGGGCGCAGCAGGGCGGGGTCGAGGATGTCGGGGCGGTTGGTCGCGGCGATGACGATGACGTTGACCTTGGGGTCGAAGCCGTCCATCTCGACGAGCATCTGGTTCAGCGTCTGCTCGCGCTCGTCGTGGCCGCCGCCCATGCCGGCACCGCGGTGGCGGCCGACGGCGTCGATCTCGTCGATGAAGATGATGGCCGGGGAGCTCTCCTTGGCCTGGTTGAACAGGTCGCGCACGCGGCTCGCGCCGACGCCGACGAACATCTCGACGAAGTCCGAACCCGAGATCGAATAGAACGGGACGCCCGCCTCACCGGCGACGGCGCGGGCGAGCAGGGTCTTGCCCGTTCCGGGAGGGCCGTACAGCAGCACGCCCTTCGGGATGCGGGCGCCGACCTCTTCGAACTTCTTCGGGTCCTTCAGAAACTCCTTGATCTCGTCGAGTTCCTCGATCGCCTCGTCGGAACCCGCGACGTCCTGGAAGGTGACCGTCGGCGTCTCCTTGGTGACGAGCTTGGCCCGCGACTTGCCGAACTGCATGACCTTGCTCCCGCCACCCTGGGCGCTGGAGAGCAGCCACCAGAAGAGCAGACCGAGGAGCACGAGCGGGAGCATCAGGCCGAGGAAGCTGTCGAACCAGCTGGGCCGCGGCACGACGTCGTTGAAGCCGTCGGCGGGGGCTGCGGCGTCGATCGCGTCGGCCACCTCGGTCGCACGGGCCTGGCCGTAGTAGAACTGCACGGTGTTCGCGCCCTCGAAGGGTTCGGACAGCGTGAGATCGACGCGCTGATCGGGGTCGTTCGTCACCACCTGGGTCACGGTGCTCCCCTTGAGCAGCTCCAGACCCTCCTTCGTCGACACCTGACGGGCGCCGGTGAGGTTGGAGATGAGGGAGAAACCGATGACCAGAAGCAGAACGACCAACAGAACGTAGATGATCGGGTTGCGCGTGATCTTCTTGAAATTCATGGTGGGCGAGCCCAGCCCTTTCGTGATCCTCCGCAGAAATGCGGTCGCATCAGGCTAACGTGTGCGGACTATGCCGGGCCTGTGCGTTCGTTTTGGGCGTACAGAGCGCGGATGCCGGGGCGTCCCCGCCGTGCGCACTCCCTCGCTCCCGACCCGCCGGCGTCCCTCGCTCCCGGCGTGCGGCCGCCGCTCTCAGGAGTAGACGTGCGGCGCCAGCACCGCGACGTCGCGGAGGTTGCGGTAGCGCTCGGCGTAGTCGAGGCCGTAGCCGATCACGAAGTCGTTGGGGATGTCGAAGCCCACGTAGCGGCAGTCGACCTCGACCTTCATGGCGTCCGGCTTGCGCAGCAGCGCCAGCACCTCGACCGACGCCGCGCCGCGCGAGGCGAAGTTGTCCAGCAGCCAGCTCAGCGTCAGGCCCGAGTCGATGATGTCCTCGACGATCAGCACGTGCTTGTCGGTGATGTCGGTGTCGAGGTCCTTCCGGATCTGGACGACACCGCTGGAGCGGGTGCTGGCGCCGTACGACGACACCGCCATCCAGTCCATGGTGATGTGCACCGGCAGGTGCCGCGCGAAGTCGGCCATGACCATGACCGCGCCCTTCAGCACGCCGACGAGCACGACCTCGCGGCCGTCGTAGTCGGTGACGACCTGCGTCGCCAGTTCGGCGAGCTTCTCGTGGATCTGCTCCTCGGTGAGGAGGACTTCGCTGATGTCGTCGGAGATGTCGGCCGCGCGCATCCCGAAAGTCTACGTCGCCGGGTTCCGGATGCCGCCCGGCGCCTCGGCCAGGGGCGGAGCACACCGCGAAGGAGAGATCAGGATGCCGCGCGCGCGGTGATCTCGATCCGGGTTCCGACGCGACGGGCGATGCATCCGGGCAGGTCGATCGGCCCCTGTCCACGCCAGTCGACGGCGAGCCGGGCGACCTCGAGCGTCTGCGCCCGCGTCAGCGAGACGCCGAACTCGCTCTCGACGACGTAGCGGACGATGCGGTTGCGGAGAGCTGCGGGATTGGCGGCGAGCGCGGCCACCGAGATCGAGATGCCCGCCTCGGCGTGCTCGACGATGTCTTCGATCGTCTCGTCGATCATGTCCTGGAAGGCCTCGGCATCCTCTCGCAATTGCTCCGCCGTGCGCGCGAGCGCCTCGGCGACCCCCGGACCCAGCTCCTGCTCCAGCACGGGCATCACGCGGCTGCGCACCCGCACCCGGCTGAACGCGGGGTCGGCGTTGTGCGGGTCGGACCACGGCTCCAGACCCTCTGCGGCGCAGGCCGCGATGGTCGTCCGGCGACGGATGCCCAAAAGCGGGCGCACCCAGCGCGGCCCCGTGGCATCCCGTCGCTCGGCGGGCATGCCGGCCAGGCTCCGCCCACCGGATCCGCGCGCGAGACCGAGCAGCACCGTCTCGGCCTGGTCGTCGAGCGTGTGCCCGAGCAGCACGGTGCCTGCGCCGATGTCCGCCGCCGCGCGCGCGAGCCCCGCGTATCGCGCGGCGCGCGCCGCCGCCTCGGGGCCGTCGTCGGTGCCGACCTCGACGGTGACGACCCGGGCGGCCAGGCCCAGCGTCGTCGCCGCGGCCGCCGCCGCGGCTGCCACGGCATCCGACCCCTGCTGAATCCCGTGGTCGATGACGACGGCCTCGGCGTGCACCCCGCGGCGCGCCGCTTCGAAGGCCGTCGCCGCCGCGAGGGCGAGCGAGTCCGCGCCGCCGGAGAGGGCGACGACGACGGGACCGTCCGTCGTCTCCAGCAGCGCGCGCACAGCGCGGCGTACCTCGGCGACGGCGGGGTCGAGTCCCGGGCGGTGTTCCATATCAGCCACGGTATTCGCCCCCGCCGACAGCGGTGGCCCCTCCCCGCAGGCTCAGCCCAGGAGATCTGCTGCGCCGCCCGTGCGCGCGGGCCCGAGCACCTGGGATCCGCCCGATTCTCCTGCATGGCGTCGGTGTGTGTGGCCGCGGCGGGCGCCCGGATAGGCTGAGCGCGGAAATCCACAGACTTGAAGGAGCACGAGTATGGGCGCATACGACGCCGTCATCGAGATCCCCCGCGGAAGCCGCGTGAAGTACGAGGTCGACCACGGCACCGGCCGCGTCTACCTCGACCGCATCCTGTACACGGTGTTCGGGTACCCCGCCAACTACGGCTTCTTCGAGAACACCCTCGGTGAAGACGGCGACCCGCTCGACGTGCTCGTGCTGCTCGACCGCGAGCTGCACCCCGGCATCCTCGCGAAGGTGCGCCCCGTCGGCGTGCTGAAGATGAGCGACGAGGCCGGCGGCGACGACAAGGTCGTGGCCGTGCTGGCGAAGGACCCGCGCTGGGACCACATCCAGGACGTCGCGGACATCGACGAGTGGACGAAGAAGGAGATCACCCACTTCTTCGAGCACTACAAGGACCTCGAGCCCAACAAGTGGGTCAAGGTCGACGAGTGGGCGGATGCCGCCGAGGCCGAGCGCCTGGTGGGCGAGGCGTTCACGCGCTTCGACGAGCACGACGCACAGACGAAGACGCAGGGTTCGGGCGAAGCCCCCAACACGCTCTGACGCTCCGCGTACGACGAAACCCCCGGTCGACCGACCGGGGGTTTTCTCGTGCAGCGACTCAGACGTCGACGCCGCGATCGCGCAGCCAGGGCGCGGGATCGGTCGTGCCGCCCCACGGCGGGTAGACCTCGAAGTGCAGGTGGCAGCCGAACGAGTTCCCCGTCTGACCGGTCGCCGCGATCTGCTGACCGGCTTCGACGCGCTGGCCGTACGACACGTAGATGCCGCCGTTGACGATGTGGCCGTACCCGGTTCCGGAGCCGTCGTCGTGGGCGATGCGGATGTAGTTGCCGAAGCCGCCGTTGTAACCGGCGTACGTCACCCGACCGCCGGACGCCGCGTAGATGGGCGACCAGCAGCTCGCTCCGAAATCGAGTCCGAGGTGCCACGTGCTCGCGCAGTAGCTCGCGTTGCACTGACCGGAGCGCGGACCGTAGCCGGACGACGTGTACGCCGCGGACGGTCGGGCCCAGCCGCTGCCGCTGACGGATCCCCCGCCGCCGCCACCACCGCCGCCGCCGCCACTGTCGCCTCCGCCGCCGCTGCTGCTCCCGCCGCCACCACCGCTGCTGCTGTTCTGACGCGCTTCGGCTTCGCGCTTGCGGCGCGCGGCCTCCTCCGCGTCGCGGGCGGCGGCCTCTTCGCGCGCCTTGCGCTCGCGCTCCTCACGGGCCTTGCGCTCGGCTTCGACACCGGCCTGGTAGTCGGCGACGGTCTTCGCCGTGGTGTCCTGCAGCGCGGCGAGCTGAGCCTCGAGCACGACCTGGTTGGCCTGCTGAGCGGCGAGCGCTTCCTGCGCGGCCTGGGCGGCCTGCTGAGCGGCCGCCATCTTCTCTTCGGCGATCACGCGCAGACGCTCGCGTTCGGCGGTTGCGTCGTCAGCCTGACTGCTGAGGTTCTTGGCGTTGTCGCGCGCGGCGACCGCGGCGGCGTACACCGAGCGGTTGCGCTCGAGCAGCTTGTCCATCGTGCCGAGCTTGGCGAGCAGGTCGTCGGCGGAGGCAGCGGAGCCGGAGAAGAACAGGTCGAGCGAGGTGTCGTCGCCGCCGGAGCGGTAGAGCTGCGCGGCGACCTTGCCGGCCTTGTTGGCGGCATCCGTCGCCCGGTTCGCCTCAGCATCGGCCTGCTGGCGGAGTAGCTGGGCACGGTAGTCGGCGTCCTGATACGCCTGCTGCGCGGCGAAGTACTCGTCGGACCGGGCCTTGACCTCCGCCTGCGTGCGCTCCACCTCGGACTGCAGTCCCTGGATGAGCGACTGGATGCGGGTGATCTCGGCCGACTTGGCGGCCTCATTGGCCCGCGCCGCCTCGACATCGGCCCACGAGGGGTAGTCGGCAGCCAGCGCGGGAGTGGCGAATCCGGATGCCACGGAGCCGAAGGCTCCGAGGGCGACAGCGCCGAGAGCACCGATCTTGAGGGCGCCCCGGCGGTCGAACGTCGGCCACAGCCGCCGCTGCTCACTCGTCGAGGGCGCGCAGCCGCAATCCTCGGGGGGTTCGGGGCGCTCGAGCGTCACGGGATACCTCATCTCACCGGTCGCAACTCGGCCAACAGTAGCAACACGAGTCACAGGCACAACAGGGCGAGTTCCCGCTGCCACGCCCCATCTTGCGGTCGCGACACGCTCGGGACGCGCACGCCACGCCCTCGATTGGCAATCTTGAAAGATGTGAAGTAGGCTCGGTCGTCGGCAAGCGAGGTTGAAATCGCAAGGTTTCAGGCTCATCCGGCCCCATCGTTTAGCGGCCTAGGACGCCGCCCTTTCACGGCGGTAGCACGGGTTCGAATCCCGTTGGGGTCACTTTCCGAGAAAATAACTAAATACGCATGGCCCTGTAGCGCAGTTGGTTAGCGTGCCGCCCTGTCACGGCGGAGGTCGCGGGTTCAAGTCCCGTCAGGGTCGCTCCACAGCGACGGGCCTTCTTTCGAGAAGGCCTTTCGTTTCGGAAGCGGCAGACATGCCGCTCGGCTCTGTAGCTCAGTTGGTAGAGCGCACGACTGAAAATCGTGAGGTCACGGGATCGACGCCCGTCGGAGCCACAAGGATGACCGTTACAGTCCTCCCAGAAACCCTCGCCTAGCTTCTACATGGCGGGGGTTTTGCTTTGCCCCTGTGAGGCCTTCACTCACGGGGCCTCTCCGTTTCCGGATGCCACTCCCCCGGCATCCCCCGCTCGCATCCGCACCCGGGCGACCCGACGCCGCGCCGAGATGACCGGCGATGCCCAAGATGACCGGCGTTGCCGGCCGATCGTGCGTGATCTCGGCGAACGCGGGTCATCTCGCCGGCGCTTGGGCCGCGCGTCGCCCGGCGCACCCGCGGCGCACCGCGGCACCCGGGCCGCGCGCGCCGTCCCGCGGCGACACCACGCCCAACCGGGCCGCGCGGCATCCCGCGGCGGCACCACGCCCAGCCCGGCCGCGCGTCACCCCGCGGCGGCACCGCGCGGACCATGCCCGGGCCCCGCGACGCCCATGACGCCCGCCCCACATCAGGGGGTGGTTACGCGGCGCCACCGAGCGGCGCTACTATTTGTTTGACTTTCAGCAAATACCTGGCGCCCGACCGAGTCCCTTCAGCCGTCCGCCAGGCTTCTCACGAAGAGGCCCCGATGTCAGACATCACCCAGAGCCGCCGCGCGCATACAGCGGCGAACGACACGGTCATGACGCACCGCATGATCATGTTCGTGATCTTCGGCCTCATGGCCGGCATGTTCCTTTCCGCCCTCGACCAGACCGTGGTCGGCACCGCCATCCGCACCATCGGCGACGACCTGCAGGGCCTCAGCCTGCAGGCGTGGGTCACGACCGCGTACCTGATCGTCTCCACGATCTCGACGCCCATCTACGGCAAGCTCTCCGACATCTTCGGTCGGCGCCCCCTCTTCCTGATCGCCATCGTCATCTTCATCATCGGCTCGATCCTCGCGAGCTTCGCGCAGTCGATGGTCGAGCTCGCCGCGTTCCGCGCGATCCAGGGCCTCGGCGCCGGCGGCCTCATGTCGATGCCCTTGGCGATCATGGGCGACATCCTCGCCCCGCGCGAACGCGCGAAGTACCAGGGCTACTTCCTCGCCGTCTTCGGCATCTCCAGCGTCATCGGACCGCTCGTCGGCGGCTTGTTCTCCGGCGCGAGCGAGATCCTCTTCCTCACCGGCTGGCGCTGGGTCTTCCTCATCAACGTGCCGATCGGCATCGTGGCCCTGGCGATCGTGTGGCGGTTCCTCCACATCCCCAAGCAGCCGCGCCACTCCGTGCGCATCGACTGGTGGGGCGCCACCACCGTCATCGTCGCGCTCGTTCCGCTGCTCCTCGTCGCCGAGCAGGGCCGCGAGTGGGGCTGGGGCTCCCCCATCGCCCTCGCCTGCTACGTCGTCGGGGCCCTCGGCATCCTGGCCTTCGTCATCGCGGAGACCAAGATGAAGGACGACGCGCTCATCCCCCTGAAGCTGTTCCGCTCGCCGACGTTCTCGATGGCGACCGTCATCGGTGTGCTGGTCGGCTTCGGCATGTTCGGCGCGATGCTGACCCTGCCGCTGTACCTGCAGCTCGTGCTCGGCTCGAACCCCACCCAGAGCGGTTTCGAGATGCTGCCGATGATCCTCGGCCTCATGATCGCCTCGATCGCGAGCGGTCAGCTGATCGCGCGCACGGGCCGGTACCGCATGTTCCCCATCCTCGGCACGCTGCTGATGTCGGTCGGGTTCTTCCTGCTGACGTTCCTGAAGTACGACAGCCCGTACTGGCACGTCGCCATCGCGATGCTCGTCATCGGCCTGGGACTCGGTCAGCTCATGCAGACGCTCACCATCGCCAGCCAGAACTCCGTCGGCGTGCGCGACATGGGCGTGGCCACCAGCGGCTCGACGTTCTTCCGCCAGATCGGTGGAACGCTCGGCACGGCCGTCCTGCTGTCGCTGCTGTTCACCCTCATGCCGTCGAACATCATCGGCTCGTTCAGCGACCGCGCCACCCTGACCGACGCGCTGGATGCCGCCTTCGATCCCGCGACGGCGTCGGCTCCGGCCAACGAGAAGATCATGTCGTCGATCTACACCCCGATCGTCACCCAGACGACGGATGCCGTGACCCAGCAGGTGCAGCAGGGCCTGCAGCAGGCGGAGGATGCCGCGACCCAGGCCGTGGCGCAGCAGGTGGCCGCGGGACAGATCCCCGCCTCCGCGCAGGCGCAGGCGAGCCAGGCCGCGGTCTCGCAGGCGATCGCGGCCGCGACGACTGAGATCCAGCAGCAGGTGCCGGTCGCGCGCGTCGCCGCCGACGGCACGGTCAGCCTCGACTTCTCCGACGCCGACGACCGCGCCGCCTTCGTCGACACCGTGGCGACCACGCTGACCGACGAGTTCACCTCGGGCGACCAGGACACCACCATCGGCGGCTCGACGCTCGACGACACCTCGTTCCTCGTCGGCGCCGACCCCCGCCTGACCAAGCCGTTCCTCGTCGGCTTCAACTCCTCCGCGACGAGCGTCTACTGGGTGGCGATGGGCGTCGTGCTGCTCGCCTTCGTGCTCTCGCTGTTCTTCCGCACCCCGCCGCTGCGGGCGAAGTCGGCCCTGCAGGAGGCCGCCGACGAGCGCCGCGGCAAGGATGACGAAGAGAAGCGCGCCGCCGAGGCGGCGACGCAGACCGGCGCGCTGCTCACGCCGTGAGCAGAACGAAGGGCGGGGCCGTCGTGAAGACGCGCCCCGCCCTTCGGCGTTTTTGGACCTGGTCGCGGCTCGCATTAGATCCCGCAGCCGCTTCGACGTCACCGCGCTCGCACGAGACGCCCGTGACCCGGCATCTCTGTCCCACTTCTGATGGGTCAGCGCCGCCGCCACCCGCCAGACGTGGACATGCACCGCCATCAGGGGGACGGGGTGTGTCGAGGGATGCCGACCGGGCGCCGCACCCGCGCGGCCTCATCCCGCAGCGGGCATCACCCGCGGGTGGCGGCCGGGGTCACACCTTCTCGCGGGCCCGCAGGTCTTTCCGGAGGATCTTGCCCGACGCGGACTTCGGCACCGCATCGATGAACTCCACGCGCCGCACCTTCTTGTGCGGCGCGACGTGCTCGGCCACGAACGCCATCACGTCGTCGGCCGAGAGGCCGGCATCCGGTGCCGCTACCACGAACGCCTTGGGGATCTCCTCGCCGTCGTCGCCGCGGACGCCGATGACGGCGGCATCCTGGATCTTCGGATGCGACAGCAGCAGCGCCTCGAGCTCGGCCGGGGCGATCTGGTAGCCGTGGTACTTGATGAGCTCTTTCAGCCGGTCGACGATCGTGAAGTACCCGTCGACGTGGTGCACGCCGATGTCGCCCGTGTGCAGGAACCCCTCGGCATCCAGCGTCTCGGCCGTCGCATCGGGGCGGTTCAGATAGCCGAGCATGACGTTGGGCCCGCGCACCCAGATCTCCCCGGGCGCGGTGAGGCCGTCGTCACCGTGCTCCTCGAGCTCCGCCCCTGTCTCGGGGTCGACGAGCTTGGCGTCGCAGTTGGGGATGAGCACACCCACCGAGCTGACCGGCATTCCACCGTCGACCGGGATCGCGTGCGACACCGGGCTCAACTCGCTCATGCCATACCCCTGGAAGAACCGGGCACCGATGCGCCGGCCGGCGGTCTCGGCCGTCTCGCCGTCCAGGGGCGCAGCCCCGGAGAACACGCTGTGCACGCTCGACAGGTCGAACTGCTCCACCGCGGGGTGCTTCGCGAGGGCGACCGCGATGGGCGGCGCGATGAAGAGGAACGTGCAGCGGTGGTCCTGGATGACGCGCAGGAACTCCATCAGGTCGAACCGCGGCATCGTCACGAGCGTCGCGCGCTGGCGGAGCGCGAGGTTCAGCAGCACCGTCATGCCGTAGATGTGGAAGAACGGCAGCACGGCGAGCACGCGATCGTCGGGCCCGATCTCGATCACCGGACGGCACTGGTGCACGTTCGCCACCAGGTTGCGGTGCGAGAGCATCACGCCCTTCGGGGTGCCCGTCGTCCCCGAGGAGTACGGAAGCACGGCGACGTGCGTCGCGGGATCGATCGAGACCGCCGGCGGCGTCCGCCCCTCGCTCAGCAGCGCACGCAGGTCGGGGTGCCCTTCGGCACCGTCGAGCACGATCACGCGATCGTCGGGGATGCCGACCGCCCGCGCCGCCTCGAGCGCCTGCGGCAGCAGCGGCGACATGGTCACGAACCAGGTGGCCGCGGCATCCCGAAGCTGGTTCTCGATCTCGTGGGCGGTGTAGAGCGAGTTGATCGTCGTGATGGCGGCCCCCAGCCGCAGGATGCCGTGGAACACCGTCGCGAAGGCGGGCACGTTCGGACAGAGCATCGCGACCACGGTGCCGACGTCCACGCCGCGGGCGGCGAGCGCGCCCGCGAACGCGTCGACCTGCGCGCGGAGGGATCGATACGTCGTCTCGGCACCGCTGGCCGGGTCGACCAGGGCCACGCGGTCGAGGTCGGCGTCGTCGAGCGAGCCGAAGAGGTAGTCGTAGATGCTGTCGTCGGGCACCTCGACGGGCGGGTGGGGGCTGTGGAACACGGTTCTCTCCCTCGAAACGCGGGCGGCCTCGTCGCCGTGCAGTCATCCTGACACCGCCGGTACCCGGTGTCACCGATCGTGAGGACGAGTCTCAGGATGCCGGGAGCCGCCGCGCAGCGACACGCGGCGCGGTCGGACGACGGCGAACACGACGCCGCCGACGGCCCCCGGGAGCGCGCCGGGCGGAGGTGCGCAACGCAGGAGGATCACCGACGCGGCCGATCGCCGCCCCCGGAATCACGGGATCGCGCGCGTGGGTCACCCCGCATCTCCGGAGTTGTGCACGACGCGAAACCCCGTCGGCCCACGCCAGAGCGAGCACGGCGCGAAACCCCGTCAGCTCACGCCAGACCGAGCACGACGCGAAACCCCGTCAGCTCACGCCAGACCGAGCACGGCGCGAAGCCCCGTCGGCTCACGCCAGACCGAGCACGGCGCCAAGCCCCGTCAGCTCACGCCAGACCGAGCACGACGCGAAACCCCGTCGGCCCACGCCAGAGCGAGCACGACGCGAAACCCCGTCAGCTCACGCCAGAGCGAGCACGACGCCGCCGGCGGCCCCCACCAGAACGACCGCCCACGCCGGCGTCCGGAACGCCGTCAGCAGCACGAAGCCGACCACCGCCAGCACGAGCGGCCCCGGCCCCGTGATCGCGGTGGAGAAGACGGGTGCGTACAGCGCCGCCCCCAGGATTCCGACGACGGCGGCGTTCGCCCCGCGCATCGCCGCCCGCACGCGGGGCCGCGTGCGCACGGCATCCCAGAACGGGAGCACCCCGACCAGGATCAGGAATCCGGGGAGGAACATCGCGCCGAGGGCGAGAGCAGCGCCGAGGATCCCGCCGGGTCCGGCGGTCGAGACGGCACCGAGGTACGCCGAGAACGTGAACAGCGGCCCGGGCACGGCCTGCGCGGCGCCGTAGCCCGCGAGGAACGACTCCGGCGACACCCAGCCGGTGTCGACGACGCCCGCCTGCAGCAGGGGCAGCGCGACGTGGCCGCCGCCGAAGACAAGGGCTCCCGCGCGGAAGAACGCGTCGACGAGGGCCGCGGTGCTCGACCCCGTGGCGGCGGCGAGCAGGGGCAGAGCGATCAGCCCGCCGGTGAAGAGGACGAGGCACGCGATCGCGACCCCGCGGCGCACGCCGAAGGACGCGAGCGTCGCCCCGGCGGACTCCTCGACACCGCGCAGCAGTACGAGCCCGGCGACCACCCCGAACGCGAGCGCGCCCAGCTGACCGGGCGCCGCGGGGAGCAGGAGCGCCAAGCCGAGGGCGATGACCGCGATCCCGGCCCGCGTCGCGTCGGGGGTGAGTGTGCGCGCCATTCCCCACACCGCGTGCGCCACGATCGCGACGGCGACGATCTTGAGCCCCGCGAGGATGCCGGCGCCCACGGGACCGCCGAGGGAGGCCGCGCCGGCGGCGAAGGCCACGAGCAGGATCGCCGACGGGAACGTGAAGGCGGCGAAGGCGGCGAGCGCGCCGAGGATGCCGGCGCGCTGGAGCCCCATCGCGAAGCCCACCTGGCTCGAGGCCGGTCCCGGCAGGAACTGGCACAGGGCGACGAGGTCGGCGTAGGCGCGGTCGTCCATCCACTTGCGTCGCTCGACGAGATCGTCGCGGAAATAGCCGAGGTGCGCGACCGGTCCACCGAACGACGTCAGCCCGAGGCGCAGGAACGCGAGGAACACCTCGCCCACGCGACCCGCTTTCTGCACCCCGATATCTTCCCGCGCCGGGGGAAACAGCGGGTGAATCCTCAGACGAGGGGCCGCTCGAGGAGCCCGTCGACGAGCCGCAGCGTCGCGGCGGTGCAGTGCTGGTCCTCGGTGATGTCGGCACCGGCGACGGCGTCGAGGAAGCGACGCACCTCCCCGATCATCGAGTTGTCGTCGGCCGCCACCGTGATCTCCCGGGCCGAACCACCTCGTGGGGTCAGCACGAGCCGACGCGGGGCGTCGATGGCATCGATGAGCAGCGACCCCTCCTCGCCCTGGATCTCGCTCGGCAGGCTCGTGTCGGTGATCTTCGACCAGGCGATGTCGGCCGCGAAGCCCGGATACGCGGCCAGGGCGCTGCCGAGCCCGTCTGTTCCCGACGCGATCCCGACGCGCAGGCCGAGCACCTCGTGCGGTTCGCCGAACAGGTGCACCAGCGCATGCAGCGGGTAGACGCCGAGATCGCGTAGGGCGCTCCCGCCCATCTCGGGGTCGAGGATGTTCGTCTGCCGCCCGGCGAGCACCTCGTCGTATCGCGCCGATCGCTTCTCGTACCGGAGCGAGACCCTGCGTACGCGCCCGATCTCCGCCAGCGCCGTCTTGACCGCGGCCAGTCCCGGGTCGTACGCCGTGCGCATGGCCTCCAGCAGCACGACACCGCTCCGGCGGGCGTGCGCGACAGCGGCATCCCAGTCCGGGGCCGTCAGAACCGCGGGCTTCTCCACGAGCACCGGGATGCCGGCATCCACCGCCGACGTGATCTGTGCGGCGTGCACGGAGTTGGGGCTGGCGAGGTACACCGCGTCGACGTCGGGCGCGGCGAGCAGATCGTCCAGACCGACGGAGAAATCCGGGGCGCCGATCCGCTCGGCGAACGACCGCGCCTGCTGCGCACGTCGAGAGCTCACCCGGCTCACCTCCGCGCCGTCGACCGCGTCCACGGCCTCGGCGAAGCGCTCGGAGATGGAACCGGTACCGACGATGCCGAAGCGGATCATCCTTTCATTGTGCCGTGACCGCCTCGCCGTGGCGCAGATCGTCCCGGCTTTGCGCGCATCGTCCCGTAGGATCGCGCCGAACCATCCGCCGACCCGAGGCATCATGACCGCCACACGAGCCGAGCACCGTCGTCGCACCTCGCGACGCGTGCGTCTTCGCCGCACCCTCGTCGCGACCGTCGCCGTCGTGCTGATCGCGGGCGGTGTCACCGTTTTCGCCCTGTCGCGCGGCGCGGCCTCGCCCCCCGCCCCCGCCCCCGTCGCCGACTCGACCTCGGCCCCGGCGCCGCCCCCCAGCCCCACGCCCACCCCGCTGACGCCGGCCGAGAAGCTGCTCGCGACGACCACCGACCCGAAAGCGTGCGCGGTGTCGTTCACCGGCGACGGCATCGCCCTCGACCCGCGGGTGCAGACCGAGGACGCCCGGTACGACGGGCTCCCCCTCCCCCGCGCGGACGGACGCGTCTTCGCGGGGTGGTACGCCACGGCGGCCGATGCGACCTCGCTGAACGCCGCCGAGCGCATCAACGGTGCTGACCTCGTCGCCTGCACCGACCGGCAGCGCACCCTCTACGCGGCATGGACGACGCCAGAGGCGAACGCGGCGGAGGACACCGAGCTCCCCATCCTCATGTACCACCAGTTCACGACCAAGCCCGAGGGCGAGGACAACTGGCTCCGGGGCAACTACGCGTACATCGGCGACTTCGACGCGCAGATGGCGCACATCCAGGACGGGAAGTTCTATCTGCCCACGTGGGACGAGGTCAGTGCGTTCATCGACGGCGCGCTCTTCCTCCCGAAGCGGTCGGTCGTGATCACGGATGACGATGCCGACAGCACCTGGCTCGAGCTCGCCGCCCCGATCGTCGACGCGCGGAAGCTGCTGACGACCTCCTTCGTGATCACCTCCGCGCGCACCGAACCCACCCCCAACCGCTTCGTGATGCAGCGCTCGCACACGCACGACATGCACCGCGCGGGCGCGAACGGCAAGGGCCGCATGGTCAACGACGACGCAGACACCATCGCCGCCGACCTCGAGACCTCGGCGAAGATCCTCGGTGCCAAGGAGGTCATCGCCTACCCCTACGGGCACTACGACGACACGGCGAAAGAGGGTGTGCGCCGCGCGGGCTTCGAGCTCGCCCGCGGTATCGAGCCCGGGTACGTCCGTATCGGGACCGATAAGCTTGCTCTGCCCGTCGTCCGCATCGACTACGGCATGACCGTCGAAGACCTCGAAGCCAAGATCGGCTGACCACGCCCCGCCGGCACCCGCACATCGTCGCGCACTCGGCCCGGGGCGGGCATCCGCTAGCTCACAGGTACGTCCGCCACAATCCTCTGGGCGCGCGTGTCAGCCTCACTACGCTGTGCCCTCTCCGATCTCCCACGAAAACGCGAGTACCCATGGATCTTTCCGTCATCGTTCCGACCTTCAATGAGGGCCCGAACGTCGCCGAACTCGTGCGTCGCACGACGGATGCCATGGCGGGCCGCGTCGTCGAGGTGATCTTCGTCGACGACTCCACCGACGACACCCCCGACGTCATCCGCGCGGTCGCCCGGACCGCGTCGATCCCGGTGCGCCTGATCCACCGTAACGACCCCGTCGGCGGGCTCGGCGGTGCCGTGGTCGAAGGCATCAAGGCCGCCGCCTCCGATCGGTGCGTGGTGATGGACGGCGACCTGCAGCACCCGCCGGAGGTCATCGCCGACCTGTACGCCCGCGCCGAGCAGGGCGACGTCGACGTGGTCGTGGCCTCCCGCTACGTCGCCGGAGGCACCTCCGACGGCCTCGCGAACGCGGTACGCACCGCCGTGTCACGCGCGTCGACGCTGCTGACCAAGGCGATGTTCCCCCGCAAACTGCACAACTGCTCCGACCCGATGACCGGGTTCTTCCTCGTGGACCGCCGCGCCCTGGACATCGACACGCTGCAGCCGCGCGGATTCAAAATCCTGCTGGAGATCCTCGCCCGCACCCAACTGCGCGTCGCCGAGGTCCCCTTCTCGTTCGCCGCGCGCTTCGCCGGCGAATCCAAGGCGTCGTTCAGCCAGGGCATGCGGTTCCTGCTGCAGCTGACCATGCTCCGCTTCGGTCGCATGTCCGCGTTCGCCCTCGTCGGCGGGCTCGGCGCCCTGGCCAACCTGGCGATCATGTGGGCGCTGCAGATGGTCGGCGTGCAGTACATCGTCGCCGCGGTCATCGCGAGCGTGGTGACGATCGTGGCGAACTTCCTCGCCCTGGAATACCTCGTCTTCGCCGACATGCGCGCCGAGTCCGGGCTCATGCGCCACCGCTTCATCAAGTCGTTCACCTTCAACGGCATCGAGGCGATCGTGCGCATCCCCGTGATCTGGGTACTCGTCAGCCAGGCGCACATCCAAAGCGTCCTCGCCGCCGCCCTCACCCTCATCGCCGCGTTCGTGGTCCGCTTCGTCTTCCACGCCCTCGTCGTCTACGCCCCCAAGAAGAGCCGCGTCGGCAAGGCCGTGCGCGCCATCGAACCCCTCGAAGACGAAGTCACCGCCTGACGTCGCCGGGCGCGAGACGTGCCCGTGCAGCGCGGCTCGTGCGGGCGAGGTCGCGCTGCCTGGCTTGCCGCTCCGGCGCGCTCGGTCCGGCTGGCGCGGGCCGGCTCACTCGGCTCCGCTCGCGGGCGGGACCGCTCAGCGCGTGCGACGCGGCCCGGCTCCGTCGGTCCGGCCCGAGCGCACGGCCCGGCGCGCGCGGCGAGCCTGCCCTCGGCCCGCATCTTGCCGCGAGCCGTCCCCATCCCGGCGCCCTCACCGGCATCCGCTGTCGGTGCTCCGGCGTACGCTAGGGGCATGTCTTCCGACGCACCCATCCGTATGTTCGGCGCCGACTGGTGCCGCGATTGCATCCGCACGAAGAAGCAGCTCGACGAGCTGGGGATCGACTACGAGTACGTCGACCTCGTCGCCGACCCCGCGGCCGCCGACGTGGCCAAGGAGATCTCGGGACGCACCAGCATCCCCGTCGTCGTCTACCCCGATTCCAGCCACCACGTCGAGCCCTCCAACGCCGACGTCGAGGCCAAGCTCCGCGAGCTGTCGCTGATCTGAGCGGGTCGGCGTGAGCCTCTCCGCCGCGTGGCCCGTCCGGCGGGCCCTCACCGCCGAGACCGGCACCGCGTTGCCGCCGTTCGTCGATCATCACGTTCATCTGCACCTGATCGACGCGGCGGGCCTGCCCGTGCGCGGGATCGCCGCCGTGGTCGACCTCGGCGGTGATCCTGCCGCTCTCGCGCGACGGTCGACCGGTTCCCCTCGTGCGACATTCGCGGGGGCCTTCCTCACCGCGCCCGGCGGTTATCCTCAGGGCCGCTCCTGGGCTCCGGCTGCCACGGTGCACATCGTCCACAACGCGTCCCTGCACCCCGGTGTCGAGGGTGGCGCGCAGACCGCTGTCGACGCGCAGGCGGATGCCGGGGCGTCGGTCATCAAGGTGGCGCTCCACGCGGATGCGGGGCCGGTCGTCTCCGACGAGGTGCTGACGGCGATCGTGGTCGCGGCCGGCGAGCGCGGCCTGCCCGTCGTGGCACATGCGCAAGGCGCGGGCCAGGTCGAGCGCGCCCTCGCGTTCGGAGTCGCCGCCCTCGCGCACACCCCCTTCGACGCCCCCGTTTCGCGGCGCACCCTGTCCCGCGCGATCGCCGCGGGGCAGGCCTGGATCTCGACGCTCGACATCCACCGCGGTGGCGCCCGCGCGCAGGCCATCGCGAACCTGCGGGCGTTCGCAGCGTGCGGTGGACGGGTGCTATACGGCACCGACCTCGGCAACGGCCCCTTGCCGGTCGGCCTGAACCGTCGCGAGCTGCTCGCCCTGCACGAGGCCGGCGTGCGCGGTGACGCCCTCGTCGCGTGCCTGGCCGACCCGTGGCCCCGGGCGGAGACAACGAGCGCGGTCTCGACCTTCGTCGCCGGTCCCGTTCCCACCCATCCCGACGACCTGCCGACCTGGCTCAGCCAGGGCACGGTCGTCGCCAGCGAGGAGCTCACCCGTGTCGACTGACCCCACCCCCGACTTCGGATCCGTCGATGCGCTCGAGGTGCCTCCGGTGTCTCTCGAGGCCGAGGCGGCGGCACTCGACACCGACGATCCTCTCGCGCATCACCGCGCGGCCTTCGTCGGCGCCGAGACGTCGCTGGTCTACTTCGACGGCAACTCGCTCGGGCGCCCCCCGCGCGCCACCGCCGACCGCCTCGCCCGCTTCGTCACCGACGAGTGGGGCGGTCGCCTCATCCGCGGGTGGGACGAGGCGTGGATGCAGCTCCCCTTCGAGATCGGCGACCGCATCGGGGCCGTGGCGCTGGGCGCGGCATCCGGTCAGACGGTCATCGGCGACTCGACCACGGTGCTGCTCTACAAGCTGCTGCGAGCGGCACTGGACGCGCAGACCGCCGCCGACCCTCGGCGCAACGAGATCGTCGTGGGGCGCGACGACTTCCCCACCGACCGGTATCTCGTGGAGGGCATCGCCGCCGAGCGCGGAGCCCGCGTCGTGTGGGTCGACGTCGACACCTCGCGCGGAGTGGATGCCGAGCTGCTCGGCGCCGCCGTGAACGAGCGCACCGCGGTGGTGCTGCTGAGCCACGTGTCGTACCGCTCCGGCTATCTCGCCGACGGCGCGGGCCTCACGCGCATCGCCCACGACGCCGGAGCCCTGGTGCTGTGGGACCTGTGCCACTCGGCGGGGTCTGTCCCGGTCGAGCTCGATGCGTGGGGAGCCGATCTCGCCGTCGGCTGCACGTACAAGTACCTCAACGGCGGACCGGGGTCGCCCGCTTTCGCGTACGTGGCCGACCGCCATCAGGGCACGCTGACGCAGCCCGTGCAGGGATGGATGGGTGCCGCGGACGTCTTCTCGATGGGGCCGGTGTACCGCCCCGCCGACGGCATGCGCCGGTTCCTGTCCGGCACGCCCCCGGTCCTGGCGATGATCGCGATGCAGGACACCCTCGACCTGCTCGACGAGGCGGGGATCGACGCGGTCCGGGCGAAGTCGACCGCGCTGACGGCGTTCGCGGTGCGGGTGGCCGACGGCATCCTGCGTCCCCTCGGGGTGCGGCTCGCCTCGCCGCGCGACGAGGCCGAGCGCGGTGGACACGTCACTCTCTCGCACCCGGCGATGCGGGCCGTGACCGCGCGGCTGTGGAAGGGCGATGTCATCCCCGACTACCGGGACCCCCACGGCCTGCGGATCGGACTCTCGCCTCTCTCGACGAGCTTCACCGAGACGCTCACCGGCCTGCACGCCGTCGCCGACGCGCTGCGCACGGAGAGCTGAGTCGGCCCCTCCCCACGAAGAGCGCACGCCTCCTCCCCAGGCGGACTTCCGGCGGAGTCCGGGGGCGCACATCGGGAGTCACGCGCCTGCGAGGGCTAGCCTCGGATCATGCTCGATCCCCTCCTCGTCGTCATCGCCGGCGTCGTGGTGATCGCCCTCGCCACGGTGATCGGTCCGCGTTTCAACGTCGCGGGCCCCCTCGTGCTGCTCGCCGTCGGCGCGGGGATCAGCCTGCTGCCGTTCGTTCCGCCGTTCGCGGTGGATCCCGAGATCATCCTCGTGGGCGTCCTCCCCCCGCTGCTGTACTCCGCCGCCGTGCAACTTCCCGCCATCGAGTTCCGCCGCGACTTCGCGCCCATCGCCGGCCTGTCCGTCGTGCTCGTCGTCATCAGCTCCGTGCTGCTCGGACTCTTCTTCTGGGCCGTGATCCCCGGCCTCGGGCTCGCCCTCTCCATCGCCCTGGGGGCGATCCTCAGCCCGACGGATGCCGTGGCCACCTCGATCGCGAAGCGGCTGGGCATCTCGCCGCGCGTGGTCACGATGCTCGAGGGCGAGAGCCTGCTCAACGACGCCACGGCGCTGGTGCTGCTGCGCACGGCGGTAGCCGCCGTGGCATCCGGATTCGCCTTCGGAGACGCGGTGGCGGACTTCGCGTGGGCCGTCGCGGTCGCCCTCGTGCTCGGCGCCGTGGTCGGGTGGGTCAACCTGCGGGTGCGCGAACGGGTCGCCAACCCCGCGGCGAACACGGCGCTCAGCTTCACCATCCCCTTCCTCGCCTACCTGCCCACCGAGCACCTCGGCGGATCGGGATTGGTCGCCGCGGTCGTCGCGGGCATCGTGACCGGCCAGGGCGCCGCGCGCCGCTTCACCCCCGAGCAACGCATGAGCGACCGCCTGAACTGGCGGACGGTCGAGCTCGTGCTCGAGGGCGGGGTGTTCCTCGTCTTCGGTCTCGAACTCAAAGACATCGTCGGCGCGAACCTGCGTGAGCACGAGGGCCTCTGGCACGGGACGTGGCTGGCGCTGAGCGCGCTCGGGATCGTGATGATCGTTCGCGGTCTCTGGGTGTCGGGGTTGATCTGGGTGCAGGGGCTTCGCGGGCGACGCCACGCGCGGAGCCAGGACCGGATCGAGGGGGCGCAGGAGCGGCTCGACCAGTTCGAGCAGGCCTACCGCGAGACGCCCGAGCGGTTCGGCATCCGGGCCGCGGATCCGGTCCGCACCCAGCGGCGGATCGGATGGATGCGCACGCGCATCCGGCGCACGCTCGCCGATCTGGACTACTACCGCGACGCCCCGCTCGGGGCGCGCCACGGAACGGTCATCGTGTGGGCCGGCATGCGCGGTGTCGTCACGCTCGCCGCCGCGCAGACGCTGCCGGGAGACACTCCGCAGCGCCCGCTGCTGATCTTCGTCGCGTTCCTGGTGGCGCTGTTCAGTCTGGTGCTGCAGGGGCTCACCCTCTCGCGCGTCGTGCGCGCGGTGGGTCTCTCCGGCGACGGCGGGGAGGGGCCGACGCGCGAGGAGCAGCGCGCCCTCGACGCCGAGATGCGCGAGGCCGCGGGCGCCGCCCTGCGCGCGGGCGCTCTGCGGCGGCGAGACGGCGCGGTCTTCCCCGACGATCTGCTGCACCGCGCGGGCGCCCGCATCGTGCAGCCACCCGACGAAGACGCCTCGACACGGGTGCGCGACTTCCTCGAACTGCGACTCGCGTCGATCGAGGCGATGCGCCGCTGCCTGCACGATGCGGGACGCGACGGTCGCTACAGCACCGCGGCCCTGCGGCACGCGCTCGCCGAACTGGATGCCGATCAGCTCAGCCTCGAACTGCGACTCGACGACGGCGACGAGGACTGAGGCCCGCTCGACCGATGCGCGCGGGCGGTGCCCGATTGCCGCCGCCGCGCGGGGACGATGCAGGGGGGCGTGAGGCAGAATGGAAGCGGAGGTCTCCATGAGCGATTCGATCCCGACGCTGCCGTCATCCTCGGATGTCGCCGGGACCGGCACCGTGCCGCACGTGCACGACGCGGCCGAGTGCCCGAAGTGCTTCACCGAGCTTCAGGACGACCGCGACTGGTGGCGCGCGCGTCCCGCGGGTTCGCGGCTGGTGGGCCTGGTCGTCTCGCGCCCCGACATGCCCTCCGTCGTTCAGCAGCGCGACGATCTCACGCGCTTCGGGGTGCCGATCGAAGGCTTCCGTCATCCGGCGCCGGAGACCCTCGAGGATTGGGGGAACCGGCTCGATCGGTTCTTCGGCACGCTGAGCCGTGGCGATGTGCTCGTCGTCGCCAGCCTGCGCGCGCTCGGCGCGACCCGCGAAGACGAGACCCGCGCCATCGCCGACCTTCGTCGGCGCGGCGTGATGGTGAAGGTGCTGCCGCACGGAGACCGGCACCTTCACGATGCGGCGGTGAGCACCCGCGGCTGACGGACGATCGGCACCCGCGCGGCGCGGCGCTGAGCACCCGCGGCCGACGCACGAGCATCCCCACCTGCACCATGCGGCGCTGAGCTCCCGCGGCCGACGCTGCAGTGTCCAGCTGCACGACGCCGCGCAGAGCGCCCGCGGCCGACGCACCAGGACCCCCCTGCCCGACGCGGCGCTGACCACCCGCGGCCGACGCACCAGGACCCCCCTGCCCGACGCGGCGCCGAGCACCCACGGCCGACGCACCAGGACCCCCCTGCCCGACGCGGCGCCGAGCACCCACGGCCGACGCACGACGATCCGCACCAGCCCGACGCGACGCTGAGCACCCGCGGCCGACGCGCGTGTTTCGCCGACCGTCCGGTCGAGACGCGAGAGCAGGGCCTGTCCGGGTGTCAGAGCTCTTCCGCTGATGCGGCCTGCGCGTCCCACGCGCCGCGGACGGAGGCGGTGTCGTAGATGATGTGCAGGGTCTGGATGCGACCGTCGGGTGCGAGCTCGGCGACGTCCACGACCGTGAACGGCGCCGGCGATCCGTCGGCGAGCACCCAATCGAACCGGAACCAGAAGCTGATGACGGGCGCGCCGGTGGCATCGTGCATCGCGCTGAGCAGAGTCAGACGCGATGAGGCCGTGTCCGCGAACAGCTCCGGGTAGAACTCAGCCGGACTCCGGGTTCCGTAGAGCGGCGAGTGCACCGTCGCCGACGGGGTGAAGAGCACCAGGACGCTCTCGAGATCGCTGCGCTCGAGGGCCGCAAGGTATCGGTCGACCAGGACGGACGGGCTCACCGCACGGCCCCGGAGAGTTCGTCGCGGCCGACATAGCGGGCCAGGTGCTCCGCGGTGAGCGTCGACCGCGCCGCGACCAGGTCGGCCGGGGTGCCCTCGAAGACCACGTCGCCGCCGTCGTGGCCGGCCCCGGGGCCGAGGTCGATGATCCAGTCGGCGTGCGCCATGACGGCCTGGTGGTGTTCGATGACCACGACCGTGTTACCGGCATCCACCAGCTGGTCGAGCAGACGAAGCAGCGTGTCGACGTCGGCGAGGTGCAGCCCTGTCGTCGGCTCGTCGAGCACGTACACGGCACCCGTCTTCGCCATGGAGATCGCGAGCTTCAGGCGCTGACGCTCACCCCCGGAGAGGGTGTTGAGCGACTGCCCGAGGGTCAGATACCCGAGACCGACGTCGCGTAGTCGCGCCAGCACCGCGACGGCCGGCCCCTTCACGAGGAACTCCGATGCGTCGCTGACCGACATGGCCAGCACCTCGGCGATGTTCTTGCCGTCGAGGGTGTACTCCAACACCGCGCCGGAGAAGCCGGTGCCCGCGCACAGCTCGCACACCGTCTCGACCGTCGACTGGAAGCCGAGCTGCGTGACGATCACGCCCAGACCCTTGCAGGCGGGGCAGGCGCCCTCGCTGTTCGCGCTGAACAGCGCGGGCTTCACGCCGTTGGCTTTGGCGAAAGCGGATCGCACCGCGTCGAGGATGCCCGTGTAGGTGGCGGGGCTGCTGCGCCGCGATCCCTTGATGGCCGTCTGGTCGACGACGACGACGTCGTCGAACGCGGGCAGGTTGCCGTGGATGAGCGACGATTTGCCGGACCCCGCCACACCGGTCACCACCGTCAACACGCCGCGGGGGACGTCGACGTCGACATCACGGAGGTTGTGCTGCGAAGCGCCGCGGATCTGCATGACCCCGGACGCGAGGCGGACCTCGCCCTTCAGTTCGGCGCGGTGATCGAGGAAGCGGCCGGTGAGCGTGTCGGACGCCCGCAGCCCGGCGACGTCGCCCTCGTACTGCACCGTGCCGCCGGCTCGGCCGGCGCGGGGGCCGAGGTCGACGACGTGGTCGGCGATCTCGATGACCTCGGGCTTGTGCTCGACGACGAGCACCGTGTTGCCCTTGTCACGCAGCTGCAACAGTGTCTCGTTCATGCGTTGGATGTCGTGGGGGTGCAGCCCGGCCGTGGGCTCGTCGAAGACGTAGGTGATGTCGCTCAGGCTGGAGCCGAGGTGCCGGATCATCTTGGTTCGCTGCGCCTCGCCGCCCGAGAGCGTGCCGCTCGCGCGGTCGAGCGAGAGGTATCCGAGCCCGATGTGCACGAACGCGTCGAGGGTGTCGCGCAGCCCCTGCACGAGCGGGGCGACCGTGGGGTCGTCGATGGTGCGCACCCAGGCGGCGAGATCGGTGATCTGCATCGCCGCGGCATCCGCGATGTTCACCTCGCCGATGCGCGACGAGCGCACTCCCTCGTTGAGGCGCGTGCCCCCGCACGCGGGACACGCGACGAAAGTGACGGCGCGGTCGACGAACGCGCGGATGTGCGGCTGCAGAGAGTCGCGGTCTTTCTGCAGCATGCTCTTGGTGACCTTGGGCACGAGGCCCTCGTAGGTCATGTTCGTGTTGGCGATGCGGACCTTCGTCTGCTCCTTGTAGAGGAAGTCGTGCCTCTCCTTGTCGGTGAACCGCCCCACCGGCTTGTCGCCGTCGAAGAAGCCCGACTCGCTGTACACCCGCACCATCCACCCGTCGGCGGTGTACCCGGGCACGAGGATGGCTCCGGCGTTCAGCGAGAGCGTGGGATCGACGAGCTGATCGAGGTCGATGTCGCTGACCTGGCCGAGGCCCTCGCAGTCGGGGCACATGCCACCGGTGATCTCGAAGGAGCGGCGCTCCTTCTGGCCCTTCTTCGCCCCCGTCGCGATGGTCACCGCACCGGCTCCCGAAATGGACGGCACGTTGAACGAGAACGCCTGCGACGACCCGACGTGCGGCTGCCCGAGCCGGCTGAACAGCACGCGCAGCATCGCGTGGACGTCGGTGGCGGTGCCCACCGTGGAGCGGGCGTTGGCGGCCATGCGCTCCTGATCGACGCGGATGGTGGCGCTGAGGTTCTCGAGTGCATCGACGTCGGGACGGGAGAGCTCGCCCATGAACTGCTGCACGAAGGTGGGATAGGTCTCATTGATGAGCCGCTGCGACTCGGCGGCGATCGTGCCGAAGACGAGCGACGACTTCCCGGAACCGCTGACGCCGGTGAACACCGTCAGCCGGCGTTTGGGCACGTCGAGATCGACGTTCTTGAGGTTGTTCTCGCGCGCACCGCGGACGCGGATGACGTCGTGGGCGTCGGGATCGGTCACGGGTGCCTCCTCGGGATCGTCCCCAGTGTGGCGGAGACCTCCGACATCCGCGAGACGCCACGGAATCCGTGCGCACGACGGCGGAGATCTCCGCCCTGGACCCCCGACACCGGCGTGTACGCCACACTTCCCGCCGCTGCGCACGCCGTGGCATCCGCCCGAACGACACACACCGCGGCATCCGCCCGAACGGCAGATGGCGCACACCAGACACCGCCCGCAGACGGCACCCGGAAACGACGGTGCCCCCGCAGACGAATCTGCGGGGGCACCGGAAGAGCGTGTCAGCCCTGGGCGCGACGGTTCGTGCGAGGAGTGCGCGCGCCGACGACCATGCCGGTCGTGGGGGTACCGGATGCCGAGCGGCCCACGCCCTGCGTCCGACCGGCGCCCGCACCGGCACGCTGTCCGCCACCGGCACCCTGACCGCGACCGGCGCCGGAGCGCTGGCCCTGGCCGCGACCGCCCTGGGGAGCGTGACCCGCGGCCGCCGCCTCGGCCGGCTGGCCGGATCCGCCGCGACCGCGACGACGGCGCCCGCCGCCGGCCGGCGCGGCATCCTGACCCTGCGCGCGCTCGGCGCGCTTGCGCTGCGCGTTCGCGCCCTGCGAGCGTCCGCCGCCCTGGGGCTGCGCGACGACCGGCTCGGGCTTGACGTACGGTGCGACCTCGCCGACCAGTGCGACGACCTCGGGCGACGTGGGGGTCACCGGGGTGGGCGTGGCCGAGATCTTGGCCTTGCGCAGGATGTCGAGGGTGTCGCGACGCTGCTCGGGCAGCATGATCGTCACGACGTCGCCGGCCGTGCCGGCGCGGGCGGTGCGACCCGAACGGTGCAGGTACGCCTTGTGCTCGACGGGCGGGTCGACGTGGACGACGAGCTCGACGCCGTCGACGTGCACGCCGCGGGCGGCCACGTCGGTGGCGACGAGCACCTTCGCGCGGCCGTCGCCGAACGCGGCGAGGTTGCGGTCGCGCTGCGGCTGCGACAGGTTGCCGTGCAGGTCGACCGAGGGGATGCCGGCGGCCGTGAGCTGCTTGGCGAGCTTCTTCGCCTGGTGCTTGGTGCGCATGAACAGGATGCGACGAGCCGTACCCGACGCGAGCGTCTGCACGAGGTCCTTCTTGGCATCCGCATCGGCGGGCGCGAAGACGTGGTGGGTCATCGCGGCGACGTGGGAGTGCGCCTCGTCGACCGAGTGCAGCACCTCGTTACGGAGGAAGCGCTTGACCAGCTTGTCCACACCGTTGTCGAGCGTCGCCGAGAACAGCAGGCGCTGGCCGTCGGCGGGCGTGCGCGACAGCAGACGCGTGACGCCGGGGAGGAAGCCGAGGTCGGCCATGTGGTCGGCCTCGTCCAGAACGGTGATCTCGACGTCGCCCAGGTTCGCGAAGCCCTGGCCGATGAGGTCTTCGAGGCGACCGGGGCACGCGACGAGGATGTCGACGCCGGCGTTCAGGGCGTCGACCTGGCGCTTCTGGTTCACGCCGCCGTAGACGGTGGTGGTGACGAGACCGAAGGGGGCGGCGAGGGGCTTGATGACCTCGTCGATCTGGTTCGCCAGCTCGCGGGTCGGGGCGAGCACGAGGGCGCGCGGCTTCCGGCCGCGGCGGCGGTCGGTCTTCGACGCGAGGCGGGCGACGAGGGGCAGCGAGAAGGCGAGGGTCTTGCCCGAGCCGGTCTTGCCGCGGCCGAGCACGTCGCGACCGGCGAGCGTGTCGGGCAGGGTGTCGGCCTGGATCGGGAAGGGCTCGTTCTTGCCCTGCGCGGCGAGAACGTCGACGAGGGGGGCGGGCACGCCGAGGTCGGCGAAAGTCTGAGACGTCATGGATACTCCTGCCGCGGCGCACGCGCGCACGGCGGTTCGGGATGCCGCGATGCTGCGGCTGCAATGGGCGAAGGCGCCGGGTGGCGCATCCGTTCGCCGTGAAGGTCAAAGGCCCGAGAAGAAGGGGCCGGTGCGTTCGACGACGCTGGGAGCGAGAGCTCCGCGAATCAGTCTACCGGGTGAGACGCCGATCTCCCTCGCGCGGGGGATCCGTCGCCGCGCGGCCCGGCGTAGCGTCGGAATCATGGACACCTCATCGATGATCATGGGCGCCTCCATCGCGTCGGTCGCCTGGATCGCATTCCATCCCTGGGCGAAGCTTCGCCGCCTTCGCGAGATCGAGTCGCAGAGCGCCTCGGACACCCCCGACGCATAGACGACGGCCGCACCGACGTCGTCGCGCGGCGGTGCGCCAGCACCCCGCGACGTCGACGAGAGCCGCGCTGGACGGATCGCATGAGTGCCGTCAGCATGGCTCTCATGTCTCGACCCGACACGGCGCTGATCTCCGCCATCGCCCGGATCGCGCGGACGACTCCCGTCGAGGGCGTTCGGATCGTGGGCATCGATGGTCCCGCAGGCTCCGGGAAGAGCACGCTCGCCGAACCTGTGGCGCGCACATTGGATGCTCCGCTCATCCAGGTCGACGACTTCGTCTCCTGGGGGGATTTCGCTGGGTGGTGGCCGCGTTTCGACCGACAGGTCGTCATGCCCCTCATGCAGGGACGCGACGCCACCTATCAGCAACGCGACTGGTCGGACTGGCGCGGTGACAGCCTCGGCTCGTGGCGCACCGTGACATGGAGTCCGTTCGTCGTGATCGAAGGGGTGACCTGCACACGCGCCGCCGTCGCCGATGTGCTCGCCTGTCGCGTCTGGGTGAACGCCCCGCCGCAGGAGCGCCTCGCCCGGGGACTGGCGCGAGACGGTGCCGAGCACCGCGACCTCTGGGAGCAGTGGATGCGCGAGGAGGATGCGTTCTTCGCGGCGGATGCCACGGCATCCCGCGCGGACGTGCACGTCCGCGCGGGGACGCCCGAGGGCTGACGGGCCTCGTGGGCTGACGGGCCTCGTGGGCTCACGCGGATGCGCGCCAGCACCCCGCGACGTGGTCGTCGACCATGCCCGACGACTGCATGAGCGCGTACATGGTCGTGGGGCCGACGAAGCGGAATCCGCGGCGACGCAGCTCCGTGCTCATCGCGGTCGACTCCGGCGTCACAGCCGGCACGTCGGCGAAGGTCGTCGGCGGCTCGTGCACCGCGGGGGCGAACGACCACATCAGAGTGTCGAATTCACCCTCGGCCATGCCCGCGACGATCGAGGCGTTGCCGATCACGGCCTCGATCTTGCCGCGGTGGCGGATGATGCCGGCATCCTGGAGCAGACGTTCGACGTCGTCGGAGCCGAAGCCCGCCACGATGGCGGGCTCGAACCCGTGGAAGACCTCGCGGAAGCGCGGACGCTTGCGCAGGATGGTGATCCAGGCGAGACCCGCCTGAAAGCTCTCGAGGCTGAGCTTCTCGAAGAGCGGACGGTCGCCGCGTAATGTGGTGCCCCACTCCTCGTCGTGGTAGCGCTGATACTCGGCATCCGCTCCCGCCCATGCGCAGCGGGTGACGCCGTCGGAACCGATCGTGAGGTCGCTCATGACGCCAGGCTAGGGTGTCTCCCGGAACCGCGGTGCGGACGCCGGGAGCTTCCCACACGAGGCTTCCGGGCGACCCGCACCCCCACGACGGTGGACGAGGCGCCGACGGAGCATGGATGAACGCCTTTCGGCAGAGCGACTGGGATGCCAGCCCCCGGTACCCCTCGAACGTCGAGGCTCCATACCTCATGAGCACGGGTGTCGTGACCGGCGAGGATCGCGGCGCGCGGCCCCTCTCGCCTCCGCACGCGCACGCCGACGCGATGCTGGCGTGGTGCTACCGCGGCACCGTGTGGGTGCACCTGCGCGACGCGATGTGGCAGCTCGCTCCCGGTCAGGGCATCTGGGTGCCCCCGGGGGTTCCGCACACCGCGCATCACGAGCAGGACTCCGTCGGCTGCTACACCTACCTGCCGGCATCCGCCGCCACGGCGCCGACCGACGGGATCCGCCGGGTGCTCGTCCCGCGCGCGGTGCAGGAGATGCTCCTGCACCTCGGGATCAACGACATGCCGACCGGTCCGCGTGTGCGGATCCAATCCGTTCTGATCGAGATGCTCCAGCAGCCCATCCCCGATGCGCTCGCGGATCGAGGCGAGGTTCCACTCCCGACGGATGATCGCGTGCGCGCGCTCGCGCAGTCCGTGCTCGACGACCCGGGCGACCCGCGCAGCGTCGCCGAGCTGTGCGCGGCGCACGGACTGCACGAGCGCACTGTGATGCGGATCTTCCAGAGCGATGTCGGTATGAGCTTCGGCAAGTGGCGCACCGGCGTGCGCCTGACCCTCGGGGCGCGGCTGATCGTCGACGGGATGCCGATCGGTGCCGCCGCGCACCGGTGCGGCTACGCGACGACGAGCGCATTCTCGGCCAGCTTCAAGGAGCGTTTCGGAATCACTCCCCGCCAGCACGTGGCCGGGGTCCATGCCGACGCCGCCCACCAGTCGTACTGGCGCTGACCCGGGAGGCCGGAACGGACGGTTGTCTGTTCGCCGACATATCTCGTCTGTCAGTCGACACCACGGAGGAGAAGCACCTCCTACCATCGGCATGTTAGGCAATGCTTACCTAACCCGCCGCCACGGTGGCGCTCCCCTTTCCCCTCCCCGAAGGAGAACCATGACGCACGCTTCCGCGCGCCCGAGAACCCGCCGCCGTGTCGCGCTGGCTGCGGCCATCGCCGCCGCCCTGAGCCTCGCCGGCTGCGCGACGCCCGCGGGCACCGAACCGTCCACCTCGGCGTCGACCGCGGCATCCACCGCCACGGTGACCATCGAGCACGCCTACGGAGGGACCGTCATTCCACACAAGCCCCAGCGCATCGTGACCCTGGGATGGATGACCTCGGATGTGGTCGCAGCTCTCGGCACGAACCCGGTCGGCATGGAGGAGGTCTGGGGCACCGACGAGAGCGGCTACCAGCCGTGGTTCGAGGAGTACGTCACCGAGCAGTACGGCGAACTGCCCACCCTCATCCCCCCGACCGAAGACGGCCCCAACTACGAGGCCATCATGGCTCTGCAACCCGACCTCATCCTGAGTCTCTACTCGGGCATCACCGACGTCGAGTACGAGCGCCTGAGCGAGATCGCCCCGACGGTGCCCTACCTGGAGCGACCGTGGGACGCGGGCACGTGGCAAGACCTGACCCGCGTCGTCGGCAGGGCGATGTCGGAAGACGCCCGGGCCGAAGCTCTCATCGCCGACACCGAGGGGCAGATCGCCGACCTCGCCGCCGCGCACCCCGAGTTCGAGGGGAAGACGTTCGTCTGGGGCCTGACCCTCGATGAGGGCGGCACCGACCTGGGCGTCTACCTGTCGTACGACCCCCGCGTACGCATCACCGAGGCGCTCGGCTTCGTCTCGACGTCGGCGATGGACGAGTTCGCATCCACCGCCGAAGGCGATAATTGGTACTCGGGCGTCAGCCTCGAAAGGCTCTCCGACGTGCAGGCCGACCTCTTCGTCGGATGGGGCAGCGGTCGCGATCAAGCGGAATACAGCGTGCAGAACAAAGTGTTCTCGCGGTGGGCACCGATCGCCGCCGGCGCGTACGTCTACTACACCGACGCCACCGACGCCTCCGCGATCAGCGCGCCCACGGTGCTCTCGCTGCCCTTCATCCTGCCGCGCTACGTCGACGACCTCGCCGCCGCCCTCCGGGGCGAACCGACGATCGCCGCACAGTGACGACGAGGATGTCGCGGCCGGCGCCACCCCCGGCTTCGTCCGCGACGGATGCTGGCACCGACGTCCTCGATGGCGGTGCGGAGGTCCGGGCAACCGGGTCTCCGCACCGCACCGGGGTGCTCCTCACCGGGGTGCTCATCGCTGTCGTGGCGCTCGTTCTCTCCGTCATCGCGTCGCTCGCAGTGGGCAGCCGGGCGATCGACCCGGCGACCGTGCTCGCCGCCCTGTTCTCCTACGACGACAACGACCCGCTCCACGTGACCGTTCTCGACCTCCGCCTCCCCCGCACCCTGCTCGGCGTCGTGGTGGGAGCGGCGCTCGCCGTCTGCGGAGGGCTCATCCAGGCCTTCACACGCAACCCGCTCGCCGACCCCGGCATCCTCGGAGTCAACGCCGGTGCGTCGTTCGCCGTCACCTTCGCCGTCGGAGTGCTCGGGCTCACGGCCCCCGGGGCTTACGTGCCCTTCGCCCTCGGCGGGGCGCTCCTTCTCACCGTGCTCGTCTCCGCGCTCGGATCGTTCGGAGCCTCCGGCGCCACCCCGATGAAGCTCACTCTCGCCGGCGTGGCACTGGGCGCCGCCGTCAGCGGGCTGACGACCGCGATCGTGCTGCGCGACACGGACACGCTGCAGGTCATGCGGTTCTGGGGCGTCGGCTCCATCGGCGGACGCACGATCGATCAACTCTCCTGGGCCGCGCCCCTCATCGCCGCAGGCCTCGCCATCGCTCTGCTCTGCGCGCGCTCGCTCAACGTGCTCGCTCTCGGCGACGACGTGGCGCAGTCGCTGGGCGCCCGCATTCGGGTCACCCGCGTTCTGGTGGTCGTCGCGGTGACCCTGCTGGCGGGCATCAGCGTCGCCGCGGCCGGACCGATCGCCTTCGTGGGGCTCATGATCCCCCACGTCGTCCGCTGGTTCACCGGCCCGGATCAGCGGTGGGTGCTGACGTACTCGATGATCGTCGGGCCCGCGTTCCTCCTGCTCGCCGACGTCCTGGGCCGGATCGCACTGCCGAACGGCGAACTGCGCGTCGGTATCGTCACCGCCCTGCTCGGGGCACCCACCCTCGTGCTCCTCGTGCGCCGCAAGCGGGTGAGCGGGTTATGACCCTCTCGCAGAATCCTCCCGTGGAGACCGCCCCCGCACCGGCCGGGGCGGCGTCCGTCGACTTCGGCCGTCGACTCCTTCGGATCGAGACGACGCACCTCGGCGCCCTGATCCCCGTTCGCGCGGTGCTCGTGAGCGCCCTCCTCGTCGTCGTGATCATCGCGGTGGGCGTGTTCTCGCTGACGATCGGCGCCTATCGACTCGACATCACCAGCGTGCTGCGCGCCGTCGTCGACCCCGCCTCCGACCCGCACGTGCGTCAGGTCGTCTTCGAATGGCGCTTGCCGAGGGTGCTGTTCGCCGTGCTGTGCGGCGCCGCGCTCGCCCTGGCCGGTGGGATCTTCCAGTCGCTGACTCGCAATCCGCTCGGCTCGCCCGACATCATCGGCTTCGGTATCGGCGCGGAGTTCGGCGTGACGGTGACGATGATCGTCTTCGCGTTGAACACCTACGCCTTCAAGGCGGCGGGCGCGCTCGTCGGCGGCCTCCTCACGGCTCTGGTGGTGTTCCTGCTCGCGAGCAAGAACACGATGTCGTCCTTCCGGCTGATCATCGTGGGCATCGGCGTCTCGGCCGGTCTCGGCGCCCTCACGTCCTGGATCCTGATCTCGGTGAGCGTCGAGAAGGCCATGATGGCGGCGACCTGGGGCGCAGGATCTCTCGCCTCCCTCGGTTTCGACCAGCTCCTCCCCGCATCGGCCGTGTTCGTCGTGGTCGCGCTGGCCGCTCTGCCGCTGAACCGCACCCTCCCGGTGCTCGAGATGGGGGATGACGCGGCGACGGCTCTCGGCATCCGTCCCGCGCGCCTTCGACTTCAGGCCATGGTTCTCGGCGTGGCCCTGGTCGCGCTCGTCACCGCCGCGGCGGGGCCCATCTCGTTCATCGCGTTGGCCGCCCCGCAGATCACGCAGCGCCTCGTCCGCTCCCACACGCCGATGGGCACCGTCCCCCTGGCGCTGACCGGCGCCGCGCTCGTCGTCGTCTCCGACGCCGTCGGGCAGCTCCTCGCCGTGCCGGTCGGCGTGGTGACCCTGTCCGTCGGCGGCCTCTACCTCGCCTGGCTTCTCGCCGCGCAGTACGCGCGTCGCGCGTGAAGGGAATTCAATGACCACATCGCTCACAGCCCGCGACATCAGCCTGGGCTACGCAGACACGCCCATCGTCTCGGCCCTGTCGCTGGAGGTGCCCGACGACTCCTTCACGATCATCATCGGCCCGAACGCCTGCGGGAAGTCGACCCTGCTGCGCGGTTTTGCACGTCTGCTGCGCCCGACGACCGGGACCGTGCTGCTCGACGGCGCCGAGCTGGCGTCGTACAAGCCGAAAGAGGTCGCTCGCCGGCTCGGGCTCCTCCCGCAGTCGTCCATCGCGCCCGACGGCATCACCGTCGCCGATCTCGTCGGCCGAGGACGCTTCCCGCACCAGAGCGCTCTGCGCACGTGGAGCCGCGCCGACGAGCACGCCGTCGCCGCCGCGATGGCCGCCACCGGCGTGACGGATCTCTCCCGCCGCCTCGTCGACGAGCTCTCCGGCGGCCAGCGGCAGCGCGTCTGGGTGGCGATGGCCCTCGCCCAGCAGACCCGGCATCTGCTGCTCGACGAGCCGACGACGTTCCTCGACATCGCCCACCAGATCGACCTCATGGAGTTGTTCGCCGATCTGCACCGGGAGGGCACCACCCTGGTCGCGGTGCTGCACGACCTCAACCATGCCGCCCGCTACGCGACCCATCTCGTGGCGATGCGCGATGGCGCGATCGTGGCCCAGGGCGACCCGCGCACGATCATCACCGCCGAGCTGGTCGACGCCGTGTACGACCTGCCCTGCCGCGTCATCACCGACCCCGTGTCGGGGACCCCGCTCGTGCTCCCGCTCGGCCGACGGACGCCGTGACGTACACACCGCGGCGACTCTTCGCGATCGCCCTCGCCTCGGACGGCCGGGGTCTCGCCCTGGCCGCCGCGACCGCGTTGCTCATCGCGCACGCGCTCGCGGAGGCGGCGATCCCCGTGCTGATCGGCGCCACGATCGACCTCGCGGTGCTCCCCGCTCGGCCGGATGCACTCGCCCTGTGGGTCGGTCTGCTCATCGCCACCTTCCTCATCCTCACCACGAGCTACCAGACGGCGTCCCGCCTGATGGTGACCGTCTACGGCCTCGGCGAACAGGCCCTGCGCCACCTGACGCTGTCGCGGATGCTGCGCCCGCGTCTCTCCCGACGCGCGGTCAGCCCCGGCGAAGCGCTGACGTATGTCACCTCGGACACCTACCGCGTCGCGGGTGTCGCCTGGTCGGTGGCGCAGCAGAGCGCGACGATGGCCGCCATCATCGGCGCCGGGCTGGCGATGCTCGTCATCTCGCCCATCGCGACGGCCGTGGTCTTCGGCTCGACCATCGCCATGATGATGGTGATGCGCGTCGTCTCTCGCCCGATCGAGCGGCGAGGTGCAGCGGAACAGGAAGCCGCCACCGAGGCGGGGGGCCGTCGCCGCCGACTTCATGAGCGGCTTCCGCGTCCTGGTCGGCATCGGGGCGCGCGAGGAGGCCGTGCGGCGCTACGTCGCCGCGAGCGACGTCTCGCGTCGAGCGGCGACCGCCGCCGGCCGCTCCCTGGCCGCGTCGGAGGCCGTCAGCGGTGCACTCGCCGGCGTCGTGACGGCCGCGCTGGCGGGGATGTCGGCGTGGTTCGCCGCCGAGGGGCGCATCAGCATCGGGGAGCTGATCACGGTGCTCGGCCTGGCGCAGTTCATCAGCGGCTATCTCGCGGAGGCGGGGTCGTTCCCCTCGAACTGGATCCACAAGCTCGCCTCCGCCACGCGTCTCGCGCACCTCATCGGCACCGGCGATCTGCTGGATGCACCGGCCGCGCACCCCGGCCGGCCGGCGGTCCGCGGCGACGACGTGGTCCTGGTCTTCCGTGCCGGCGCGTCCGGCTCCCCGCTCGTCGAGGTGAGAGCGGGGGAGCTGCTCGGCATCCGCCCGCCCGACACCGAGACCGCGCGCGCCCTGTCGCGCCGGTTGGGCCTGCGGACACGGCTCGAGCCCGGCGCCGTCGCCCTCGCGGTCGACGGTGTGCTTCAGGATGCCACCCGTTTCGACCCGGTCGACTATCGCCGCCGCGTGGTCTCGGCCCCGCACCGACAGACCGTCACCGGCGGCACGCTGCGCGACGCCGTCCGCGGTCACGGGTCGAACGAGGCGCCGTGTCCGGAACTCGTCGCGATGGCGGCGCTCGACGACACGGTGACGCACGTCGGGGGCTGGCACGCGCAGGTCGGCGAGGGGGGCCGCCGGCTGTCGGGAGGACAACGCCAGCGCATCGGCATCGCCCGCGCGTTGCACGCCGACGCCGACGTGCTGGTGCTGGACGAACCGACCTCCGCGCTCGACCCGGTGACCGAGGCGCAGGTCGCGCACGCTCTCGCCGGCCACCGCACGACGACGGTCGTCATCACGACCTCGGCGGTGCTGCTCGGCGCGTGCGATCGGGTGGTCGATCTCGCCCCCGATGAGGAGGGCGTCCGATGAGCGATCCGTCGCGCGCCACGCTGCCCCTCGCCTCCGCAGCCCGCGTCCGCCGCGTCGTCGGCGCCCGGCTGCGGCGGCACCGCGGTCGGACCGTGACCGTCGGGGTGCTCTACCTCGCGGCATCCGGCCTCGCGCTCATCCTCCCCGCATCCCTCGGGTGGATCGTCGACGCCGTCTCGACCGGTTCCGGCATGCCCACGATCGGCGGGGTGGTCGCGCTGGCCGGGCTGAGCGCGATCGCCGCGGCCCTCGTCCTCTCGTTCGCGGCCCGCGTGCTCGTCGGCCTGGTGCAGGACGTTCTCGCCGGCCTCCGTGAGGACGTGTTCGCCTCGGCCATGCGACTACCGGTCAGCACCGTCGACGACGGCGAGACCGCCGATCTGGTGTCGCGGGTCACCGGCGACGTGGAAGCCGTCGCCGAGGCCGGGGGGAACGTCGCCCCCACCCTGCTCTCGGCGGCGTTCGCCATCGCGACCTCGGTGATCGCGCTCGCGGTGATCGACCCCCGGCTCGCCCTCGCCGGACTCGCCGCGGCCCCCTTCTACGTCGTGGGCACCCAGGCCTTCCTCCGTCGCTCGCGCGTGGTGTTCCGCGACGTCCGGGCGAGGGAGGCGGCGCGGAGCCAGGCGGTCCTCGAGACGGTCGAGGGCATCGAGACCCTCACGGCCTTCGGCGAGCAGGAGCAGGCGCTCGAGCGGGTACGCGCGCGCGCCCACAGCGCGATCGAGGTGCAGGTCGAGGGCGTGCGGGTGTCGAACCGTCTGTTCCGCTGGATCAACGGCGGTGAGCTCATCGGGCTGTCCGCGATCCTCATCGCCGGTTTCCTGCTGCAGTCGGCCGGGGCCGTCACGGTCGGGATGGTCACCACCGCCGCGCTGGTGTTCCACCGCCTCTTCGGGCCGGTCGGCCAGGTGATCTTCGGCCTCGACGAGATCCAGCGGGCGACGGTCGGTCTCGCCCGGCTCGTCGGGGTCATCGACCTCGCACCACCGGCATCCCCCCTCCTGCCCCCGACGGCGTCCGCGGAGACTCCCGCGGCGATCGAGGTTCGTGGGGTGACCTTCCTCCACCCCACGACGGGCCGCGGCATCACCGATGTGACGCTCCGCGTTGCTCCCGGCACCACCACGGCGCTCGTCGGCAGTTCCGGATCGGGCAAGAGCACCCTCGCGCGGGTCGTCGCCGGGCACTATCCGCCGACCGTCGGCAGCGTGCACCTCTCCCCCGGCACCGTGCGTCCGTATTACCTCTCCCAGGAGCTGCACCATTTCCGCGGCACGATCGGCGACAACCTGCGCTTGGTCGCCCCCGGAGCGCGCGACGCCGATCTCGTCGCGGCGCTGCGGTCCGCGGGAGCCGAGTGGGCGGTCGACGCCCTCGAGGCCGAGACAGGCCCTCACGGGGATCCGTCCGTCTCCGCGGCCGTCCCGCTCGACGAGGGGCGCATCCAGCAGCTCGCGATCGCACGTGCTCTCCTCGCCGACCCGGTGGTGGTCATCCTCGACGAGGCGACAGCCGAGATCGGCGGGCATCACCGGGATGCCGTGGAGAGCGCGCTCACCGCGCTCTGCCGGGGACGCACGGCGCTGCTCATCGCGCACCGTCTGCCCCAGGCGGCCACGGCCCGACAGATCGTCGTGTTCGCCGACGGTCGCGCGACGCAGCGCGGAACGCACGCCGCGCTCCTCGCGACCGAAGGCCCCTACCGGCGCGCCTGGGAGATCCAGACGCAGCACGAAACCGATTCCCCCACCCCCGCTGGGGCTCCGCGTGAGCCCGACGAAACGGAGAACCCGTGAAGATCCACCGTGGCGTCGTCCTCCGGACGACCCCCCTGTCGCCCACCCTGACCCGCGTGACCCTCGGAGGACCCGGCATCCGGGAGTTCGTCAGCACCGGCATCGGAGACGAGTACGTGCGCGTGTTCTTCCCGCACGGCGACGACCCGACTCAGGTCTCGCTGCCGGTGCCCACGGAGGACTGGTGGGAGACGCCGGAGGGCGCCCCCGAGGCGCCGATGCGCACCTACACGATCAGCGGCGTGCGACCGGATGCCGGCGAGGTCGACATCGACTTCGTGCTGCACGCCGCCGGGGTCGCGGGCCCCTGGGCGGCCCGCGCGGAGCCCGGCCACGTGCTCGGCCTCAACTCCCCGACCGGCCTGTACCGTCCGCCCGCCGGGATCGCGTGGCAGGTGCTGGTCTCCGACCTCACCGGGCTGCCCGCTGTCGCACGGATCGCTGCGGATGCTCCGGTCGGCGTGCGCACACGGATCGTGCTCGAAGTCCCCGACGACGCCGACCGCGTGCCCCTCGCCGTCGGTCCCGATGTCGAGATCACCTGGGTGATCGGCGGGAACGGACGGCGCCCGAGCGCACTGGGGCAGCTCGTGCGCGCGACGGTCGACGACCGCCTCGACCTCGACCGGGGGTACGTGTGGGTCGCCGGTGAGACCATCGCTCTCCGCGATGCGCGCACGTACCTCCGCCGAGAGCTCGGGCTCGCGGCATCCCGGTTCAAGGTCGTCGGGTACTGGACTCCGATCGCGGCCTGGGACGAGAAATTCGCGGCCCTGCCTGACAGCGTGCGGCGCGAGCTCGACGCGATCTGGGCGCACCAGGATGACGCCGAGGTCGAAGATGTGCAGCTGCGGTACGAGGAGAAGCTCGATCAGCTGGGGCTGTGAGCACCCTCGCCGACCGGCGAGCGGATCCCTGCCCGGTTCGTCGCCCGTTCCTCCGTCGGCAGACGGGCCCGCGGACCGACGAGCCGGTTCCGCGCCCCGTTCGTCGTGTGTCCACCCGCCCTGCAGTGACGCGACCGGCGAGCGGGGCTGCCGCTCGCCGGTCGCGTCGGTTCCGAGTCGCCCTCAGGCCGTCGGCTTCTTCTCGGGTACCGGAGCATGTCCGGATGCCGCGAGCTCGGCGTAGTACGACGCCGCCTCGTTCTGCGCGGTCGTCCTCGACGCCCGTCGCGATCGACGCGCGGATGTGCTCGGGGCCGTAGCCGAACGCGTCGACGAGGTCTTGCGCGTGCGGGCGGAGCCGCGCGCAGAGCCGGTCGATGTAGCTCGACACGGCCGCGCCGCGCTGCGTCGACAGGCGCCCGTTGATCAGGTACCAGGCGAGGTGCTTCTCGATCAGCTGCAGGCCGAACAGGTCGCGCAGCCACGTGAGCACCCGCAGGGTGTCGGTGTCGTCGATGCGGTTGATGGCGTCGGTGAACGCCTCCCACTGCAGCAGTTCGCCGTGCGCGCGGGCCGCCTCGATCAGCTCGGACTGGTTCTCGTTGAACAGCGCCGCCGCGTCTTCCCGCGAGAGCTTGGATGCCGGGCGCAGCCGCCCCGCGATGTCGGCGATCATCTGCTGCACGCGGCCGGTCAGCAGTTCGTGCTGCTGCTCGGCGCGGAGCCCCTTCTCGATCGAGCGGGCCGTCGAACCGAAGTCGCTGACGGCCTGGCCGAGCTGACGCATACCGGCGCCGTGGAAGAGCTTGCCCGCGGTCTGACCGACCGCGAACGCGGCGAGCTGCTTGGCATCCTTCCCCTTGAACTGCCGCGCGTAATCGGCGAGCAGGCGCTTGCCGACGAGCTGCAGCAGGACGTTGTTGTCGCCCTCGAAGGTGACGTAGATGTCGAGGTCGGCGCGCAGGCCCACCAGACGGTTCTCGAACAGGAAGCCCTGACCGCCGCACGCTTCGCGGGACTCCTGCAGCGTGTCGAGCGCGTGCCAGGTGGACAGGGGCTTGAGCGCCGCGGCGAGGGTCTCGAGGTCTTCGCGGTCGGCGTCGGTGTCGAGCGCACCGCTGAACACGCCGTCGAACTTCTGTAGGAACTCGTCGTGCGCGAAGATCTCGGCGTACGTCGTCGCAAGACGCGGCAGCAGGCGGCGCTGGTGCTTGCCGTAGTCGAGGAGGGTGACCTCGGGCGTGCCGCTGCCGGAGTCGAACTGGCGACGCTGGTTGCCGTAGGTGATGGCGATGGTCAGACCGATGGCCGACGCCCACGCCGCCGCGCCGTCGAGCGAGACCCGCCCCTGGACGAGCGTGCCCAGCATGGTGAAGAAGCGGCGACCGGGGCTGGCGATGTCGCTGGAGTACGTGCCGTCGGCGGCGACGTCGCCGTAGCGGTTCAGCAGGTTCGTGCGGGGGACGCGCACGTGGTCGAAGTGCAGGCGACCGTTGTCGATGCCGTTCAGGCCGCCCTTGAGACCGTCGTCCTCGCCACCGATTCCGGGCAGGAAGTCACCGGCGTCGTCGCGCAGGGGCACGTAGAAGCAGTGCACGCCGTGGTTGACGCCCTGGGTGATGAGCTGGGCGAAGACCGTCGCGGCCTTGCCGTGCAGCGCTGCGTTGCCGAGGTAGTCCTTCCATGCCCCGCGGAAGGGGGTGTGGATGACGAATTCCTCGGTGTCGGGGTCGTAGGTCGCGGTCGTGCCGATCGCCGAGACATCGGACCCGTGACCGGTCTCGGTCATGGCGAAGGCGCCGGGGATCTCGAGGCTCATGATGCCGGGCAGCCACTTCTCGTGGTGCGCGGCGGTGCCCAGCTGGAGCACGGCGGAGCCGAAGAGCCCCCACTGCACGCCCGACTTGATCTGCAGGCTGGGGTCGGCGGCGACGAGCTCTTCGAAGCCGGCGATGTTGGCGCCGTTGTTCTCCTCGCCGCCGAAACGCTTCGGGAAGGCCCGGTGCACGGCCTTGTTCTGCACGAGCAGGTGCAGCTGGCTGAGGGTGCGCTCGCGGTGGGCGTCCATGCCGAGGCTGTCGTCGCGCCACAGCGCGGGATCTTTGATCATCTCGCGCGCCTCGCGGCGAGTGTCGGCCCACGTGCCGAGCAGCAGGTCGGTGACCCGCTCGGTGTCGATGCGGGCTTCGGCTGCCTCGGCGGCCGTGTGGGCGGCGGTGGGCGCACCGCCGACGGGAGTACGCGTGCTCATGGCGGGCGTGGTGGGACGGACGGCGGCGTCGGTCATCTTCGTCACCTTTCGACGGGAACGGATGCCATAACGGTAGATGTTCCACAATGACTCGACAATCATTGTGTGAAATCGACACAACGCGGTCGGGCGACGTGGGGCCAAGTCGTTGTGGACGGTCAACATTCTCGACGCGCGGGCGCGGTGCCCGGTGGCGGGCAGGTGTGCGCGCTGCTGTCACCAGAACAGGGAAATGCCCCGAAAACAGGGCGTCTGAGCGGGCGCACTCAAGTGGTCAGTGCAACACCCTGATTGAGGGGGTGGGCGGTGTTCAGTGTGTTGCGGAGTGTGAAGCGGGAGTTTTGGCGAGGTATCGCGGCGGGATTGTCGACGGCGGATGCGGCGGGGGCGGCGGGCGCGTCGCGGCAGGGTGCGGAGAGATGGTTTCGGGATGCTGGCGGTATGTCACCGTTGTCGTTGTCTGATCCCTCGGGTCGGTTTCTGACCCTTCTCGAGCGTGAGCAGATCGCTGTTGGAGTGGCGCGGGGCGAATCGATCCGTCAGATCGCTCGGGGCCTTGGCCGGCATCCCTCGACGGTGCTGCGGGAGTTGCGTCGCAATCGCGGCAATCTGCCGCGCTACCGGGCGAAACGCACGATGCGCCCGCCCACCCAGTCGGTGTTCTACTCACCCTCGACCGCGCAGGGCCGCGCGGATCGGCGCCTATCGCGCCCTAAGCCATCCAAGCTCGCTTCGCAGCTCTCGCTGCGGGTCGAGGTGCAGCGGCGGTTGAGGCTGGGACACTCCCCGCAGCAGATCAGCCGACGCCTGCGGGTGGACTTCCCGGATGATGAGAGCATGCGCATCTCGCACGAGGCGATCTACCGGTCCCTGTTCGTGCAGGGTCGCGGTGAGTTACGCAACGAGCTCACACGGGCGCTGCGCTCAGGCCGCACCACCCGCAAGCCCCGCGCCCGAACCCAACGTCAAGCGGCCGCAGCGGCCGGGCCAGGAAAGATCCCCGGGATGGTGATGATCTCCGACCGTCCCGCCGAAGCAGAAGATCGCGCCGTCCCCGGCCACTGGGAAGGGGACCTCATCATCGGCAAGGACGGTCTGTCACAGATTGGAACCCTGGTCGAACGCGCCACCCGGTTCGTGATCTTGCTGCACTTGCCCGCCCGCCGAGACGCCGAGACTGTCGCCGATCAGATGATCCAACAAATGCGGCGACTGCCCGACCTGCTGCGACGATCCATCACCTGGGACCAAGGCAAGGAGCTGTCCGCCCACGCCAGGATCACCGTCGAAGCCGACCTGCGCGACGGGGTCTTCTTCTGCGACCCGCACTCACCCTGGCAGCGCGGAACGAACGAGAACACAAACGGCCTGCTCCGGCAATACTTCCCCAAAGGCACCGACCTCTCCGGCTACACCGCCGACTACCTCGACTACGTCGCCACCCAACTCAACGACCGCCCCCGCATGACCCTCGACTGGGCCACCCCCACCGAAGCCCTTGAACGACTACTCTCAACCCCACCAGACAACGGTGTTGCACTGACCGCCTGAAACCGCCGCGAAATCCGCCCTCCTCTCGTGGCGATCCCCTGTCCTCGGCGCAGCGGCGGGCGGGCAGTCCGGCCCGCGGGCAATTCGGGCGCGGCGGGTGGCACGGCCGGTGGGTAGCCCGGCCGGGGGTAGCCCGGGCGGGTGCCCGGCAGCAGGCAGGCGCATCCGCGGGCGCCACCAGAACAGGGAAATGCCACGAAAACAGCGCGTCTGAGCGAAATCCGGCCTGTTCTCGTGGCATCCCCTGTTCTCGGCGCAGCGGCCGGCGGGCAGTCCGGCCAGCGGGCAGGCGAGCGCGGTGGCCGACGGCGGGTAGCCCGGCCGGCGGGTCGCCGGCAGCCCGACCTCAGTTGGCGGCGACGACCGTCAAGATGCCGTCGCCGTAGGCCTCGCGCTTCTTCGCGCCGATACCGGTGATGCCGTCGAGATCGCCGACGGAGGCGGGCCGGGCGGCCGCGATGGCGCGGAGCGTGGCATCGCCGAACACGATGTACGCCGGCACCCCCTGCTCGCGCGCCTTCTCGGCCCGCCAGGCGCGAAGCGCCTCGAACAGATCGCGGTCGTCGGGTGCCACGTCGTCTGCGCGAGACGTGCGCTGGCGGCTGCCCCCGCCACCACCGCCCGCGCGGCCGAGCACATCGCGGCGCAGCGGAACGGCCGCTTCGCCCCGCAGCACCGGGGCCGACGCCTCACTGAGGGCGAGGGTGCCGTAGTCGCCCTGCGCGACGATGATGCCGCGGGCGAGCAGCTGGCGGATGACGCTGCGCCAGTCCTGTTCACTCAGATCGGCGCCCAGGCCGTAGGTCGTCAGGCGGTCATGGCCCTGCTGCGCGATGCGTTCGGTCTTGGCCCCGCGCAGGATGTCGATCAGGTGTCCGGCACCGAAGGCCTGCCCGCGTTCTCGCTGGAGCCGCACGATCGTCGACAGGAGCTTCTGCGCGGCGATGAGGCCGTCCCACGTGTCGGGCGGCGTGAGGCAGGTGTCGCAGTTGCCGCACGGTACGGAGCGTTGCCCGAAGTAGTCGAGGAGGTTCTGCCGCCGGCATCCGACCGTCTCGCACAGGGCGAGCATGGCGTCGAGGTGCTGGCCGAGGCGCAGCTTGTACGAGCGGTCGCCCGGCGACTGATCGATCATGCGGCGCTGCTGCACGACATCGCCGAGGCCGTAGGCCATCCAGACGACCGAGGGGTCGCCGTCGCGGCCGGCGCGCCCCGTCTCCTGGTAGTAGCCCTCGACCGACTTGGGCAGGTCGATGTGGGCGACGAAGCGCACGTCGGGTTTGTCGATGCCCATGCCGAAGGCGATGGTCGCGACCATGATGACGCCGTCGTCGCGCAGGAACCGCGATTGATTCGCCGCCCGGACCGAGGCGTCGAGACCCGCGTGGTACGGCAGGGCGTCGAGGCCCTGCGTGCAGAGGTACGCGGCCATCTGCTCGACGCTCTTGCGGCTGAGCGCATAGACGATGCCGGCCGAGCCCTCGGGCTGCCCCTTGATGAACTGCACGAGCTGACGCCGCGGGTCGACCTTGGCGTCGATGCGGTACTGGATGTTGGGCCGGTCGAAGCTCGCGACGAAGCCGCGGGCGTCGCGCAGACGCAGGCGCTCGACGATCTCCTGCGCGGTGGCCGGGGTCGCCGTGGCGGTGAGGGCCATGCGGGGGACGCCGGGGAAGCGGTCGGCGAGGTCGCCGAGGGCCAGGTAATCGGGGCGGAAGTCGTGACCCCACTGCGATACGCAGTGCGCCTCGTCGATGGCGATGACGCTGAGGCGGCCGCGGGCGAGGAACGCGAGCGTCTGCGCGCCGTTCAGGCGCTCGGGCGCCACGTACAGCAGGTCGAGTTCGCCGGCGAGGTACGCCTGCTCGACGGCCTGGCGTTCGGCGGGCGCCTGGGTGGAGTTGAGGTAGCCCGCGCGGACACCGCTGGCGATGAGCGCCTCGACCTGGTCGTGCATGAGGGCGATCAGCGGACTGACGACGAGCCCCGTGCCCGGGCGGACCAGCGCCGGCACCTGGTACGTGACGCTCTTGCCGCCGCCCGTCGGCATGAGCACGACCGCGTCGCCGCCGGCGACGACGTGCTGCACGATGTCGGCCTGATCGCCGCGGAACGCGTCGTAGCCGTAGACCTCGTGCAGCACCTCTCGCGGGTCGCGGCCGGTGAAGTCACGCACGGCGGGCAGCTCGCGCGCGGTACCCGTCGCCGCGACCGCGCGAGCGAACGGCGACGACGGGTCGACGGGCGGCGGGGGCGCGTCGAAGTCGTCGGGCGGAGCGATCTCATCGGGATCCCACACAGCGCCCGCGTACGGGTCGTCGGGGATGTCGTACGGCTCGGGCGTCACGTCGGCGTATGACTCTGGTGCAGCGCCGGGATATGTCACCCCACCACGGTAACCCGGGGTACCGACACCGACGGCGCCCCGGCATCCGTCGGTGGAGGCCGGGGCGCCGTCGTGGGCTGTGGAGGACGGGAGACGGACGTGGCAGACGTCCTCCGCCGACGGGCCGCCTCGACGCCACCGCGCCATGCCGGGACCGCCGAGGCCTCAGCCGAGCGTGCGGGTGAGCGGAGTCGGCGGCGCGGTCACGGGCGCGTCCAGGTCGATACGACGTGCGGCGCAGCCGGTGCAGCGGACATACCGCACGCGCCCCTCACTGGTGAGATGCATCGACTCGGTGCGCCAGGCGTGCTCGTGGGCGGTTGCCGCGACGGCGAGGGAAGAAGGGCGAGGCGCAGTCATGGAACCAGCGTGATGTCACGCCGTTGAGCACTTCAACCCTTACAGCAGGCGTCGTCGTCACGACGCCGACCGGCCGAAAGTCCGAACCGCGTAACGGCCTCGAAATGCCACTCCAGTGTTCATGAAATCTACATCTCGTAGCGTCGGACCAGCTGGCATCGCGTATTCGGGATGCCGCACCCTCACCCATGAAGCACCAAGGCTTACTGGAGACACAGCAGATGACGTTCCTTTCCTCCCGACGCGCGAAGCGCGTCGTCGCGGCCCTCGCCGGGGTCGCTCTCACCGCCCTCGCCCTCACCGCCTGCGCCGGCGGGTCCGGCTCGAGCGGCGAGTCCGCCGACACCTCCGCAGAGGGCTACGGCGATCTCACCCTTCAGCTCAGCTGGATCCTCAACGAGGAGTTCGCGGGAGAGTACTTCGCCGACAGCAAGGGCTACTTCGCCGAGGCCGGCTTCTCCGGCGTCAACCTCGTCCCCGGCCCCTCCACCGGCGTCGCGGAGCTGCTCTCGGGCAGCGCCGACGTCGCGCTCAGCGACGCCGTCTCGGTGGGCTCGGCGGTCGCGTCCGAGGGCGCCCCGGTGAAGATCATCGGCTCGACCTTCCAGCGCAACCCCTTCACGATCCTGTCCCTCAAGAGCGGCGGCGACATCACCACCGTCGACGACCTCAAGGGCAAGAAGATCGGCATCCAGGACTCGAACACGTCGCTGTTCAACGCCTTCCTCAAGGCGAACGGCGTCGACCCGAGCGAACTGACGATCGTGCCCGTGCAGTACGACCCGGCGCCGCTCGTCAACGGCGAGGTCGACGGCTTCATGGCGTACCTGACCAACGAGTCCATCACGGTCGCGGCGCAGGGCCTCGAGGTGAGCAACCTCCCGTTCGCCGACAACGGTCTGCCGTTCGTGGCCGAGACCTTCGTCGCGACCGACGAGACGATCGCCAACGAGCCCGAGAAGCTCAAGGCGTTCCTCGCGGCCGAGATCCGCGGCTGGACCGACGCGCTGAAGGACCCGGAGGAGGGCTCGCGCCTGGCCGTCGAGGAGTACGGCAAGGACCTCGACCTGAACCCGCAGAACTCCCTCGCCGGCGCGAAGGCGCAGAACGAGCTCATCGTCTCCGACGAGACCGCCGAGAACGGCCTGTTCTCCATCAGCGCCGACCTGCAGGAGGCGACGGTCAAGAGCCTCGCCGACGCCGGTCTCACGCTCGAGGCGTCGCAGCTGTTCGACCTGAGCCTGCTGCAGCAGGTCTACGAAGAGAACCCCGACCTGAAGAACTACGCGGGCTGACGACCCCGCGGGAAGAAGCCATCGTGACCGATACGGCTCTCCAGACCGGTGCCCAGGCGAACAGCCTGGGCACCGGCCTCCAGATCACCGGCCTGAACAAGGTCTTCAGCGTGGGACGCAAGAGCGTCGCCGCGCTCCAAGACGCGAACCTCCACACCGACAAGGGCACGTTCCTCGCCCTGCTGGGCCCCTCCGGGTGCGGCAAGTCCACGATCCTGCGCATCCTCGCCGGACTCGAGGACCCGACCAGCGGCACGACTCGGGTGGACGGCAAGAGCCCGAAGGAGTTGCGTCGCGGCAACGAGCTGGGCATCGCGTTCCAGGACTCCGCGCTCCTGCCGTGGCGCAGCGTCCAGTCCAACATCCAGCTGCCGTTCGAGGTGGCCGGCAAGCCCGTCGACAAGGCGTACGTCGCCGAGATGATCGAGCTGGTCGGGCTCAAGGGCTTCGAGAAGGCCAAGCCCGCACAGCTGTCCGGCGGCATGCGCCAGCGCGTGTCGATCGCGCGGTCGCTCATCATGAAGCCGTCGGTGCTGCTGTTCGACGAGCCTTTCGGCGCTCTCGACGACATGACGCGACAGAAGCTCAACCTCGAGCTGCTGCGCATCTGGACCGAGAAGCCCGCGACGACGCTGCTGGTGACCCACGGCATCTCGGAGGCGATCTTCCTCTCCGACCAGGTCGCGGTCATGAGCCCGCGCCCCGGTCGGATCAAGGAGGTCATGCAGATCGACCTCCCGCGGCCGCGGACACCCGAGATGATGCGCACGCCCGAGTTCCACGCGTACGTCGACCAGGCCTCCGAACTGCTCTTCGGCGTCGGGGGCGCCGCCACCGATGACCACTGAGGTCCGCAAGGGCCGCGCCATCCAGTGGGAGGACGTGCGCCTCCCGGCATGGGTCACCGGCCTCATCGGCGGCGTGGCGATCGTCCTGCTGTGGTGGATCCTCGCCGCGACGGTGTTCTCGAACGTCGGTCCCGGCGGGGTCCAGGCCATCCCGACCCCCCTGCAGGTCGTCCTCGAATTCGGGGCGACCGGGTGGGACTTCTACGCCCGCAACCTCAGCGTCACGCTCGCCGAGGCGGGCACCGGCTACCTGTGGGGCAACGGTCTCGCCCTCCTCCTGTCCGCGCTCGTGCTCGTCGTGCCGCGCCTGGAGGGGGTGGTGATGCAGATCGCGATCATCACGTACTGCATCCCGATCGTCGCCCTGGGACTGATCCTCATCGTCATCGCGCCGCTCCCCCAGCCGGGGCAGCTGTCGACGACGGCGATCTTCCTCGCCGCGCTCAGCTGCTTCTTCACGACGGTCGTCGGTGCCCTGCTGGGCCTCAAGGCCGCCGACCGGGCGAGCCTCGACGTCATCACCGTGTACGGCGGCTCCCGGCTCACCCAGCTGCGCAAGGTGCGACTGATCGCCGCGCTGCCCGCCATCCTCAACGCGCTGCAGATCGCCGTGCCCGCCGCCTTCCTCGGTGCGGTGCTGGGCGAGTTCTTCGGCAAGATCACCGTCGGCATCGGTCCGGCGATGATCGCCGCGCAGCAGGCGCTCAATGCCCCGCGCGTGTGGGACATCGCCCTCGTCTCGGGTGCCGTGGCCCTCGCCGGCTACGGACTCCTGGGGCTGATCTCGCGGGCCGTCGCGCCCTGGTCGAAGGGAACGAATCGATGACCGATGCCGCCGTGGCCTCGCTGAGCACGCCCGCCTCCGAGCAGCAGCTGTCCGAAGCCGGACGTGCCACGCCGCCGCTTCCGGGTGGTCCGCGCTCCGATCTGTCCGCCGACATCCGCCGGGCGACGCGACGCGCGACCCGCCAGGCGCTGGGGCGGAGTCTGCTGACGTTCGTCCTCACCATCATCGCCGTCATCGTGATCTGGGTGGGTGCGCTCGCCCTGTTCGGGGTGTCGACCTACGTCGGCAAGGGACCCCTGGACGTCTGGAACTTCCTGTTCACCGTCCCCGCCGCCGAGGCCAACCGCGCACAGCTCTTCGGTCAGCTCGGGGTGACCATCGGTCACTCCGCCGTCGGCTTCGGCGCCGGACTGCTCGTGGCCCTCGTCGTTGCGACCGTCTTCCAGCTCAGCAAGGGTGTCGAGCACGCGCTCATGCCGCTCGCGATGCTCCTGCGTTCGGTGCCGCTGGTGGCGATGGCGCCCGTGATCATCCTCATCTTCGGACGCGATTTCGCCTCCGTCGCCGTCATCGGCGGCATCGTCGTGCTCTTCCCGGCACTGGTGAACATCGTCTTCGGTCTGAAGTCCGCGACGCCGCAGATGAACGACCTCGTCACCGTGTACGGCGGGGGCGCCTGGACGCGCCTGCGCAAGGTCGCCCTGCCCAACTCGCTGCCCGAATTCTTCGCGGCGGTGCGCATCTCGGTGCCGGGCGCCATCACGGGAGCTCTGCTCGCCGAATGGCTCGCGGTGGGCGGTGGCATCGGCGGAGCCGTCGGCGGCTATATCGCCGGTGCGCAGTTCTCGGCCGTCTGGACGGCGGTCGTCCTGGTCACGGGAACGGCACTCGTGCTGTACAACCTGGTGCAGATCCTCGAATCCGTGGTGCTCGCGCGCATGGGCATGGCAGCCCGCCTCTGATCACGGGATGCGGCGACAGCGGCATCCATTTCTCCTCCACCCGAGGCGGCACCGACCGCCCCTGCCCGGAAGCACCCCATGACCGACATCACCGCCTTCGCGTTCGGCCTGCCCAAGGCCGAGCTCCACCTGCACCTGGAGGGTACGCTCGAGCCCGAGCTGAAGTTCGCGCTCGCCGCGCGCAATGGCATCGAACTCGCGGAGAAGACCGTCGAAGAGGTGAAGGCGACCTACGACTTCACCGACCTGACGAGCTTCCTCGCCGTGTACTACCCGGCGATGCGCGTGCTGCAGACCGCCGAGGACTTCCACGACCTCGCCTGGGCCTACCTGCAGAAGGCGAAGGAACAGGGCGTCGTCCACGTCGAGATGTTCTTCGATCCGCAAGCGCACACCAGCCGAGGCGTGCCGTTCGAGAACGTCATCACGGGCTACCGGCGTGCCGCACTGCGTGCGCAGCAGGAGCTGGGCGTCTCGGCCGAGCTCATCCTCTGCTTCCTCCGCGACTTCTCCGCCGAGTACGCCATGGCCACGCTCATGGAGGCGTTGCCGTACAAGGCGTGGATCCTCGGCGTGGGCCTCGACTCGGACGAGCGCGACAACCCGCCGGCGAAGTTCGCCGAGGTCTTCGCCCGCGCCAAGGCCGAGGGTTTCCTGACGACGATGCACTGCGACATCGATCAGGTCGGCTCGATCGACAACATCCGCGCGGTGATCGAGGAGATCGGGGTGGACCGCATCGATCACGGCACGAACATCGTCGAGGATCCGTCACTGGTCGCTCTCGCCAAGGAGCGCGGCTTGGGGTTCACCACCTGCCCGGTGTCGAACTCGTTCGTGACGAGTCAGATGAAGGCCGACGAGATCGTGGGACTTCTGCACGAGGGCGTCCGGGTCATGGTGAACTCCGACGACCCGGCGTACTTCGGCGCGTACGTGGCGGAGAACTACGTCGCGCTGGCGAAGCAGGCAGGGCTCGAGGCGGCTGACCTCGCCCAGCTCGCGATCAACTCCTTCGAAGCGTCGTGGCTCACTCCCGCGCGTCGTGACGCGTACGTCGCCGAGGTGCGCGAGTACGCCGCAGCACACGGCGTCATCCTCGGCGACTGAGCGCGATGGCCTCGTCCTGCGCGTCCGGCATCGGGGTCGACGCGGACGAGTCGGTCGCGAACCGACGGCTCGGCATCCGCCACGCACGTGCCATGACGCTCGACCAGCCGGCGGATGCCATGGCACTGCCGCACCCGTTCCTCAGCCGGCTCGAGCGCGGGCCGGCCCTCCCGAGCCTGTCGTGGTGACGCAGGGCGTCGACGTGCACCCGAGGAAGGACGACGCATGATCTCGCTGCCCGACTACCTGCAGCTGCTGCCGAAGACCGAGCTGCACTGCCACCTGACATCGACCATCCGGGCGGCCACGCTCCACGAGCTGGCCACGCGATACGGCGTACCGCTGTGGACCGATGACATCCAGAGACTGTTCGACTTCGCCGACCTGGTCGACTTCTTGCGCGGGTGGCGCGTGGCCCACGAGGTGCTGCGCACCCCCGACGACATCGCCCGCGTGGCCTGGGAGGGCGTCGAGGACGCGGTGCCCGACGGGAACCTGCGCTACCGCGAGTACTACGTCAACCCGCAGTATTTCGCCCATCACGCGACGCCTCTGTCGTACACGGAGGTCGTCGACGCGGTGATCGCGGGACTCTCGCGAGCCGAGCGCGACTTCGGTGTCGGGTTCCGCGTGGTCGTGGCGATCAACCGCCGCGAGTCGGCGGAGGCGGCCGTCGATCTCGTGAGGGAGATGATCGCGCACCCCCGCCCGGAGGTGGTCGGGATCGGGCAGGACGACCTCACGCCCGAGAACACCGAGGATCCGCTGCGCTTCGCCGACGCCTACGCGCTGGCCGGCGCGCATGGCCTGCGGCGCACGGCGCACGTGGGCGAGACGCCGACGGCGAGCCCGGAGAACGTGCGCACGGCGATCGAGGTGCTCGGCTGCGACCGCATCGACCACGGATACCGTGTCGTCGACGACCCCTCCATCCTCGCCCTCGCGCAGGAGCGAGGGATCGGCTTCGCCACGACACCGTGGTCGACGACGATCTGCTCGGGCTGGACGCTCGACGAGAGCCACCGCATCCGGACCATGGTGGATGCCGGACTCCCGGTGTCGGTGTCGACCGACGACGCCCTGTTCTTCCGCACCGACCTCGGCCGCGAGTACCGCGAGGGCCTCACCGCCCTCGGTCTGGACGCCGAGGACGCGAAGCGCATCGCGCTCGCCGGGATCGACATGGCGTTCTGCAGCGAATCCGACAAGCAACGGCTGCGCGCCGATTTCCGTGCGGCCTTCCTCGTTCTCGACGCGCTCCTGGAGCGCTGAGCAGCGACGCGCGCGAGCACGCCAGCGCCATTTCGCGGCGCGCAGTGCGCCGCGTTGCGCGGAGGTCCGGAAGACAGGCGGGTATCCACGTGCTGTAATGCACGTGTGCATCTCAACCCTTACGGTGAATATGCCGTGCTCCTCGCCGCGTCGCTCGCGAACGACTGGCCGGCCGACCGCGAGGGCATCGAGCGGCGCACGCGGGAGAGGGGGATGACGATGACCTTCCCCGTGGCATCCGACGATCACGAACGCACCCGCGCCGTCATCGACGACTGGCTGCGGGTGGTGGACGCCGCCGATCCCGACGAACGCGCCGCCCTGCTGAACGCGCAGATGGCCGCGGTCACGGCCTACCCGAGGTTGACCGATCACGACGGGGAAGGTTGGCACCTGCACTACCGCGACAGCGACGCGGCCCTCCCCCGCGTGCTCGCCGCCGTCATCTCGGTCGGCACCTCGCTGCACTTGGTCACCCGCGGAATGAACCGGCTCGGCCGCTGCGCCGCCACCCCGTGCACGAACGTGATCGTCGACGTCACGCGCAACGGCCGACAGCGCTACTGCTCGGTGCGCTGCGCCAACCGCGCCGCCGTGCGGCGGCACCGCGCCCGCGGGTGAGAGCCGTGTCGCGCGCTGCCGGCAGGGAGGGCCGCCCCGCATAAACACGAACTGTGCGCAGAAACACGCCGAGAGCATGTTTCTGCGCACGAATCGTGTTTATGCGTGATGGCGGGCCGCGGCGTGCGGGTCCGCGAGACGGCGGACGGGATGCACCCCGACACCCGGCTCAGCCGAACGACACGTCCCGCCGCCGCCGCGACATCGCCCAGCTGACCGCCCACGCCAGCAGGAGCACGGCGACGATGACGAAGCCGAACACGTCGAGATCGGTCGCGGCGACCGCCCGCGCCGGCGCCCAGCCGACCCCGACCACGTCGACCAGCACGCCGCACATGCCCACGACGCCGACCACGAGCGCCACCGTGATCGAGATCGACATCAGCGCGATGTTGTAGCGACGCCGCCGGCCCGGACGATCGGTCGACCAGCGGTAGATCCGCGCGGTGACGATGCTGTTGAGCCCGTCGCACGCCGCCATCCCCGCCGCGAACAGCAGCGGCACGACCATCGCCGCCTGCCACGGCAGCGCGGCGCCGGCCCCACCGGCGAGCACGAGGATCGCGATGGTCGAGGCGGTGTCGAAGCCGAGCCCGAAGAGCAGGCCCACGATGAACAGCTTCCATGGGGCGTCGAGGGTCGCCGACAGGCGACCGATCAGCAGCGACACCGGCCCGGTGCCGGCGGTGTGACGGGCGCTCCTCCCGCGGATCAGTCCCGCCAGGATCACCAGGTTCACGGCGGCCATCGCCAGCAGGAACACGCTCGACACCGTCGGCCCCCACACCCCCGTCACGGCGGCGAGCGGGGACTCCTCCGAGCCGAGCTGCGAGGTCAGCGCTCCTACTCCCGCGGTGACGAGGCCGACGGCCACGACCACGACCGTGGAGTGCCCGAGCGCGAACCACAGGCCGACCCCCGAGGGGTCCTTGCCGTCGTCGGTCAGCTTGCGACTGGTGTTGTCGATGGCGGCGATGTGGTCGGCGTCGAAGGCGTGACGCACCCCGAGCAGGAACGCCGTGACGGCCATCCCCACCCCCGCGGTGGTCGTCCCCAGCGACGCCTCGCTCGGCACGAGCACGAGCGCCATCAGGGTCCAGCTGACGGCGAGCAGGAGGACGATGGTCAGCAGCACGCCGCGCGCCGCCGGAGTCAGCCGGCGCACGCCAGCACCTCCTCGTCGCGTCGTGAAGCGACGGCGGCGCGCCACAGCTCCCCCAACGGGCTATGGTGCGCCGCGTCGCCGAGGTGGCGCAGCGTGGTGCCTTCGCCTGCGAGATCGAGCCGCGCGATGCCCGTCTCGTCCACCGGGCCGAGTCGCTCGCCGAGCACCACGATGCTGTCCATCACGCGGGCTCGACCGAGCACCCCGGGCTCCGGCCGGTCGCCCTGCACCTCGAGCGTCTCGCGCAGCAGGGGCCCCGCGGCATCCGTGGCATCCAGGTCGGACGACAGACGCCCCCCGGACTCCCCTGTGCGCCCGAGCACGAGCGTCTCGCGCAGAGCGACCGAAGATCCGGATGACAACCGCAGCACCGTCGAGCGCAGGAGCTCCCCGTCGGCGGTGACCACCGTGGGCAGTCCCTCCCAGGTGAGGCGCGCCCCGGGGGCGAGGGTGATGGCCGCGTGCCAGCCCGAGGGCTCGTCGCCGAGGTCGGGCCGGCCGTAGACGACGAGTCCGCCGATGTCGACCAGGTCGAGCGTGCACCCCTCCCCCACGCGGATGTCGAGGTGCACGTGATCGCCGGGGAGCAGCATCGCGCGCCCCGCGACGAGGGCGACCTCGACCCGGCGGCGGCGCCGCGCGACCAGGCGCGGGACGATGAGCTCGCCCGCGAGGGAGTACGCCGCGTCCGTACCGCGCGGCGCGACCTCGACGATCGTCGTGCTCACCCGAGCGCCCCGGCGGGCGCGTGGTCGTGCGGGTGCGCGTGGTCGTGCGGGTGCGCGTGGTCGTCGTGCGAATGGGAGTGCGCGCGATCGCCGCCCTCGTGGTCGTGCACGTGGAGGTAGCCCTCGCCGTCCTCGTCGGCGTGGAAGTGCGGCGCCATCGGGCCCGGGTCCTGCGGCACGTGCGAACCGTCGACATGCGCGGCGATCATCGACAGCACCCAGCTCTTCAGCGTCGCCACGGAGTCGGCATCCGTCCGCGAGAGCGCCAGCACGACGCGGCCGTCGCGGGCCTCGGTCGCGTCGGCGACCATGCGGGGCACGTCGACGCCGACGTACGGCGCGAGATCGGTCTTGTTCACCACGAGCAGGTCGGCGCGGGCGATGCCGGGGCCGCCCTTGCGGGCGACGTCTCCGCCGCCGGCGACGTCGAGCACGAAGATCTGCGCGTCGACGAGCGCGGGCGAGAACGTGGCCGTGAGGTTGTCGCCGCCGGACTCGATCACGACGAGGTCGAGCGGAGCGAAGGCGCGCTCGAGGTCTTCGGCGGCGAGGAGGTTGGCGGTGGGATCGTCGCGGATCGCCGTGTGCGGGCAGGCCCCCGTCTCGACGGCGACGATGCGCTCCGGATCGAGCACGCCGGCCGAGCGCAGGAAGCGGGCGTCTTCGTCGGTGTAGATGTCGTTGGTGATGACGCCGATGCGGATCTCGTCGGCCAGCGCCCGGCAGAGGGTCGCGATCAGCGAGGACTTGCCGGTGCCGACGGGACCGGCGACGCCGAGGCGCAGGGCGCGGGTGGGGGTGTTCTCAGGCACGGAAGAGCCTCCTACGGGATCGGGCGTGGGCTTCGGCCCACGCTTCGGACTGCGGCGCGGATGCCGCGGGGATGTCGGACGGATCGGTGAGGGATGCCACCTCGTCGAGGCGGTCGTCGACCTCGGCGCACACCGCGGTGACGAGCGAGACGAGTTCGAGGGGGTCGCGGGGTTCGAGCTTGAGCACGGCCGCGGTCGCGGCCTGCAGGTCTTCGTAGACGACGACGCGCGCGAGCTCGCCCGCGCCGATGCCGAGACCGGATGCCAGGACGCCGAGCACGCACGGGCGCGGGGGCGGCACCGGCCGCTGTCGCCACGCCGCGAGCGCGCCCTCGTCGGGCAGCAGCTCCGCCCCGACGCGGAGGTAGCCGCGTGCGAGCAACCGCGACGCGTCGCGCTGGGCGGCGCTCGGCGTGCGCGCCTCCCAGGCCCGCTCGACGGGGTCCAGATCGGCACCCGCGCGATGCTGTGCGAGCGTCACCACCGCCGTGCCCGCCTCCACGAGCGTCGTCGTGCGGACGCGCGCCCGCAGCAGCGCCGGCAGCTCCGCGGGGTCGAGACCGGCCAGGAGCGCCGGCTCGACACCCGCGGACTGCGCGTGCCCGCCCGAGGGCAGGCGGGCGTCGGCCAGCAGGAGCGTGGCGAACAGGGGCGCGACGGAGGCCATCAGAACAGCTGATAGAGCTGAGCGAGCGGGAGCGCGGAGGCAGGGGCCTCCTCCACTTTCTCGCCGTCGATGCTGATGTCGAACGTGTCGGGGCGGATGTCGATGCGCGGCAGCGCGTCGTTGTTGCGCATGTCGGCCTTCCCCACCTCGCGGGTGGACTTCAGCGGCAGGAGGCGGCGCGACAGGCCGAGCCGCTCTTCGAGGCCGGCGGCGAGCGCGTGCGGCGACACGAACGACACCGAGAGCGTCGCGCCGATGGCATCCGCGAACGAGGGCCGCATGAGCACGGGCTGCGGGGTGGGGATCGAGGCGTTCGGGTCGCCGAGCGCACCCCAGACGAGCCCGCCGCCCTTCATGACGACCGCGGGACGGAAGCCGAAGAAGCGCGGGTCCCACAGCACCAGGTCGGCGAGACGCCCGACCTCGATCGACCCGACCTCGTGGTCGATACCGTGCGCGATGGCCGGGTTGACCGTGTACTTCGCCACGTAGCGACGCGCGCGCTCGTTGTCGGCGGGCAGGCTCATGCCGAGGCTCCCGCGCCGCGCCTTCATGACGTGGGCGACCTGCCACGTGCGCGTGATGACCTCGCCGATGCGTCCCATCGCCTGGGCATCGGACGACGTGATGGAGATGGCCCCCATGTCGTGCAGGATGTCCTCGGCCGCGATCGTGGTGGCCCGGATGCGCGACTCCGCGAACGCGAGGTCCTCCGGCACCCCCGGGTTGAGGTGGTGGCAGACCATCAGCATGTCGAGGTGCTCGGCCACCGTGTTCACGGTGTGCGGCAGCGTCGGGTTCGTGGATCCCGGGATGACGTACGGCAGGCTCGCGATCGAGAGGATGTCGGGCGCGTGCCCACCGCCGGCGCCCTCGACGTGGAAGGCGTGGATGCTGCGCCCGGCCATCGCGTCGATGGTGGATTCCACGAAGCCCGCTTCGTTGAGCGAGTCGCTATGAAGGGCGACCTGCAGCCCCCAGTCCTCGGCCGCCTGCAGGCTCGCGTCGATCGCGGCGGGGGTCGAGCCCCAATCCTCGTGCACTTTGTAGCCCGCGGCCCCGGCGAGCGCCTGCTCCTCGAACGCGGCGCGTGAGACGGTGTTGCCCTTGCCCAGCAGCAGCACGTTCACCGGCAGCCGGTCGAGCGAGCGATGCATCTGCTCCAGATGCCAGGCACCCGGCGTCACGGTGGTGGCCTTGGACCCCTCCGAGGGACCGGTGCCGCCGCCGACGATCGTGGTGATGCCCGCGGCGAGCGCCTCATGGATCTGCGAGGGCGAGAGCAGGTGCACGTGGGAGTCGATGCCACCGGCGGTGAGGATGCGTCCCTCTCCGGAGATGACGTCGGTCGAGGGCCCGATCACCAGGCGCGGGTCGACGCCGTCGGCGATGTCGGGGTTGCCGGCGCGGCCGATCCCGACGATCCGCCCGTCGCGGATGCCCACGTCGGCGCGGACGATGCCCCACCAGTCCAGGATGATCGCGTTTGTGATGACGGTGTCGAGGGCCCCGTCGGCCCGCGACCACGTGCTCTGCGCCATCGACTCGCGGATGGACTTGCCGCCGCCGAACACGGCCTCCTCGCCGCCGACGGTGAGGTCCTGTTCGATCTCGATCCACAGATCGGTGTCGCCGAGGCGGATCTGGTCGCCAGCGGTCGGTCCGTAGATGCGCGCGTAGCGCTCCCTGTCGATGCGCATGATCAGCGCGTCCCCTCGGTATCGATCTGGATGCCGGGAACCCGGCGTGCGCCGCGCAGCGCCACGGCCGCGACCCGCTTGGACACACCCGGCTCGAACCGCTCCGACGTGCCCGAGGGGATGTCGAGGCGGAAGCCCTCGGCATCCGCCCGGTCGAATGCGAGCGCCGTGTTGACCTGCGCGAGGTGGATGTGGGAGCCGATCTGCACGGGACGGTCGCCCGTGTTGACGATGACGAACTCGCGGCGCTCGTCGGGCCCGCGGTCGGCGTTCAGCTCGATCGACCCGGGGCGCACGCGGATCGCGCCGGGCCCATCAGACGTACCTGCGGCCATGACGACTCCTCAGTCGATCGGGTGGTGGAGGGTGACGAGCTTGCGCCCGTCGGGGAAGGTCGCCTCGACCTGCACGTCGGTGAGCATGTCGGCGACGCCGTCCATGACGTCGGCGCGGCCGAGCACCGTCCGGCCCTCGGTCATGAGCTGGGCGACCTCGGCACCCTCGCGGGCACGCTCGATGACCCAGGTCGACAGCAGGGCGACGGCTTCGGGATGGTTCAACCGGATGCCGCGTTCCCGGCGGTCGCGCGCGACCATGCCGGCCACGGCGAGCAGCAGCTTCTCGGTGTCTGCGGGCGACAGATGCATGCGCCTCGTGCGTCCTCTCTCGAGCGCGATCGTCCGATGGCGCCCGTCCGGTGTCGTCCCTGGCATGCCGCTGACATCGGGTGGAGGTCCGGCGGCGTCCAGGAGGTGTCATGAGTCTGTCACTGCGGCCGCCGTCGCGTCCGGGGTGGAGCACCGTGATGACCGGTTTTTCCGCGAAAAGACGCGGGTTTTAACGGTTCGAGCCGGGAAGGTTTTACAAACTCGACACGATCGAGAAATGGCAGGGTAATGCCGCGGGCCCACTGTGAGACCACCCGAAGCCGGCGGCGGAGTTCTGCCGCCACCGGCATCCGAGCGAGGAACGATCGCACCACCGAGGGCGGCCCCTGCCGCGTCACCGCCCCCCGGACGTCGCCTCGAGATTCCGGCGGGATCGCGCACCACCTGCACCTCCCTCACACCGAAACGGAGCACAGCATGACCACGATCCGACGACCGCGCCTCCGGGCGCTGCTGACCCTCGGAGCCCTCACCACGACAGCCGCCCTCGTGCTGTCGGGCTGCGGCGCCAAGGCCGGGGACGCCACCGCGGGAGCCTCGGCCGAGGCCGGCGCCAGCTGCGTCGACACCTCCGGCGACACCATCAAGCTCGGCTTCCTCAACTCCCTCACCGGCGGCATGGCCATCTCGGAGAAGACGGTCTCGAACGTGCTGCACATGGCCGCCGACGAGATCAACGCCGACGGCGGCATCCTCGGCAAGCAGATCGAGTACGTGCAGGAAGACGGCGCGACCGACTGGCCGACCTTCGCGGAGAAGACCGAGAAGCTGCTCACGCAGGACTGCGTCGCGGCCATCTTCGGCGGCTGGACCTCGTCGTCGCGCAAGGCCGTCAAGCCCGTCGTCGAGAAGAACAACGGCCTCTTCTTCTACCCCGTGCAGTACGAGGGCCTCGAGTCGTCGCCGAACATCTACTACACCGGCGCCACCACGAACCAGCAGATCATCCCGGCCATGGACTTCCTGGCCTCCCAGGGCGTGAAGAGGCTGTTCCTCGCGGGATCGGACTACGTCTTCCCGCGCACCGCGAACGCGATCATCAAGCTGTACGCGGCCGAGCTCGGCATCGAGATCGTCGGCGAGGAGTACGTCCCCCTCGACAAGGACGACTGGACCACGCAGGTCGCCAAGATCGTCGCCGCCAAGCCCGACTACGTCTTCAACACCATCAACGGCTCCTCCAACGTCGGCTTCGTGAAGGCCTACTACGACGCCGGTCTCACGCCCGAGACGACGCCGATCATCTCGGTCTCCATCGCCGAAGAGGAAGCGCCCGCGATGGGCCACTCCGTGACCGGCAACTACGCCTCGTGGAACTACTTCCAGTCGCTCGACACCCCCAACAACCCGAAGTTCATCGAGGACTGGAAGGCCTACCCGGGCAGCAGCGGCGTGACCAGCGACCCCATGGAGGCCGCATACATCTCGATGTACCTCTACAAGGCGCTCGCGGAGAAGGCCGGCTCCTTCGACGTGAATGCCATCAACGCGGCGGCCAAGGCCGGCGGCATCACGGTGGACGCTCCCGAGGGCGTCGTGACGCTCGACGGTGACAACCACCACATCTCCAAGCCCGGTCACATCGGCCGCATCAACGACCAGAACCAGTTCGACATCGTCTGGGCGTCCGACGGCTTCATCGAGCCCGACCCGTACCTCGAGGGCTATGACTGGTTCCCGGCCGACGTGCGCGATGCGCTCGTGAAGGCCGCGGGCTGACCCCTCCTCACCCGGGCTCCGGGTCGGCGACGACCCGGAGCCCTCCCTCTCGCGTCGCCCCGGGCGACGCCCCCGCACTCCGAAAGAAGGGAGGCACCGCATGGAAGCTCTCATCCCACCCCTGCTCAACGGCACGGCGCTGGGCGCCCTGCTGCTGCTGGCGGCCCTCGGCCTCACGCTCACCTTCGGGCAGATGGGGGTGATCAACATGGCGCACGGCGAATTCATCATGGCCGGCGCCTTCGTGGCCTACCTCACCCAACTCGTCGTCCCCGACAGCAACATCTCGATCCCTCTCGCTCTCCCCGTCGCCTTCCTGATCGCGGGCCTGTTGGGCCTGCTGCTGGAAGCGTCGATCATCCGCTGGATGTACCGGCGCCCCCTCGACACCCTGCTCGTCACGGTCGGTGTCTCGCTCGTGCTCCAGCAGATCGCGCTGCAGATCTTCCCCGCCCAGGGCGTTCCCGTGGAGAACCCCGAGTGGCTGCAGGGTCAGATCGAGGTCTTCGGCTACGCCTGGCCGCTGCGTCAGGTCTTCACCATCGTCCTCGCCGCCATCTGCGTCGCCGCCCTCGCCGCGTGGCTGAAGTACAGCTCGTTCGGGCGCCGGATCCGCGCCACCGTGCAGAACCGCGACCTCGCCGAGACCGTCGGCGTGCGCACCCGCTCGGTGGACCGCCTGACCTTCTTCATCGGTTCGGGTCTCGCCGGGGTCGCAGGCGTCGCGGCATCCCTCATCGGCGGAACCAACTCGCAGATGGGCGCGCAGTACATCATCCCGGCGTTCCTCGTTGTCGTCGCCGGGGGCATCGGCCAGATCGCCGGAACGGTGATCGCGGCGTGGGCCGTCGGGGTGGCGATGTCGCTGTTCGCCGACTGGACCACCGGCAGCCTCGCACAGGTCATCGCCTTCGCGCTGGTCGTCGTCTTCCTCCAGATCCGCCCGCAGGGGCTGTTCTCCGTCCGCACCAGGGGGCTCGCATGAGCGTCGTGAAGAGACTCGCCCCGTGGGGCTCGCTGATCGGCATCGCCGTGTTCGCGGTGCTGCTGCTCGCCGTCGCGCCGCTGGTGCTGTCGCCGCACTGGATCAACAACCTCGGCAAGTACTGCGCCTGGGCGATCGTCGCCGTCGGCATCGGTCTGGTCTGGGGCCGCGGCGGCATGCTCGTCATGGGCCAGGGCGTCTTCTTCGGCCTCGGCGCCTACGCCATGGCGATGCACCTCACGCTCGAGACCGCCGGGCCCGACGCCACCCCGACCTTCATGATCCTGTACGACCCCCTGGCATCCATCCCGGCCTTCTGGGAGCCGTTCCGCAGCGACGCCTTCACCCTCATCGCGATCGTGCTGCTCCCGGTGGTGGTGGCCGGCATCCTGGGCTTCGCGCTGTTCAAGCGGGGGGTCAAGGGCGCCTACCTCGCGATCCTGACGCAGGCGCTGGCCGTCGCGCTCGCCGTGTTCATCAGCTCGACGATCCGCGAGACCGGGGGCGACACGGGTCTGAGCGGCTTCACGTCCTTCTTCGGATACGTCCTTGACGACGACGCCAACAAGCTCATGCTCTTCCTCATCGCCGCGAGCCTGCTCATCGTGTGCATGCTCGTGTCGTGGCAGCTGCGACGCAGCCGCTTCGGCGAAGTGCTGCTGGCGACCCGGGATGCCGAGGAGCGCGTGCGCTTCCTCGGGTACGACCCGGCCAACATCAAGCTCGTCGCCTTCGTGATCGCCGCGGTGATGGCCAGCATCGGAGGCGCGATGTTCGTCCCCATCGTGGGCATCATCACGCCGCAGGAGATCGGCGCCTCGGCATCCATCCTCATGATCGCCGGTGTCGCGCTCGGTGGCCGCGCCTCGCTGTTCGGCCCCGTCCTGGGTGCGATGGCGATCGGCTGGGGGCAGTCGAGCCTCGCGTCCGGATGGCCCGAGGGCTGGGTGTACCTGCTGGGTCTCGTCTTCATCCTCGTGACGCTGTTCCTGCCGGGCGGGCTCGCGTCGCTGATCAGCACCGGCATGGCATCTCTCAGAGGTCGGCGCGGGGCTCCCGCTTCGCGCGAGCAGGCGTCGGTCCCCGAGAAGGAGTTGGCATGAGCCGCGAATTGCGACCGGCGTCGGTGGAGGTTTCGGACCTCACCGTGACTTTCGACGGCTTCGTCGCCGTCGATCACGTCGACCTGACCCTGCGTCCCGGCGAGGTGCGCTTCCTCATCGGTCCCAACGGCGCGGGCAAGACCACACTCGTCGACGCCCTGACCGGCCTTGTTCCGGCCACCGGCACGGCGATGTTCGAGGGCCGCGACCTCGTGGCGATGAAGACGAACCGCATCGTCCGCGCGGGCGTCGGCCGCACCTTCCAGACGGCCACGGTGTTCGACGAGCTGTCGGTGCTGCAGAACCTCGACATCGCCGGGGGGCTTCACCGTAAGGCGTGGCAGCTGGCGTTCGCCCGGAAGTCGGTGCCCGAGTACGTCGAGCGGGCGCTGGAGACCATCGGCCTGCAGGATCTGCGCGACCGCCCCGCCGGCATCCTGGCCCACGGGCAGAAGCAATGGCTCGAGATCGGGATGCTGCTCGTGCAGGACGCGCGCGTGATGTTCCTCGACGAACCCGTCGCCGGCATGAACGGCGACGAGCGCGACGAGACCGGCGAGCTGCTGCGGCGCATCGGCGCCGACCGCACCGTCGTGGTCATCGAGCACGACATGGACTTCGTCCGCGCCTACGCCGATTGGGTGAGCGTGCTGCACGCCGGCGCCCTGCTCACCGAGGGCACCGTGGAACAGGTGCAGGCCGACCCGCGGGTGCAGACGGTCTACCTGGGATCCGCCGCCGACGCGGCGGTCGAGAGCGAGGGGAACCACTGATGCTGGAGATCATCGGCGTCACCGCCGGCTACGGCCGCACCGAGGTGCTGCACGACGTCTCGATCGCGGTGCCCACCGGCGGGGCGGTGTCGGTCATGGGCCACAACGGCGCCGGCAAGACGACGCTCCTGCGGGTGGCCACGGGCCTGCTGCCCGTCATGCGCGGCCGCGTGCTGCTCGACGGCGAAGACGTCACCCGGATGCCGCCCTCCAAGCGCGTCGAGCGGGGCCTGGGATACGTGCCGCAGGGGCAGCAGTGCTTCCCGCAGCTCACCACGCGCGAGAACCTCCAGCTGACCATGAAGAAGCAGTCCGACCTCGACGAGGTGCTGAGCCTGTTCCCCGTGCTCGAAGAGCTCTCCACCCGCCGCGCGGGTCTGCTGTCGGGCGGGCAGCGACAGCAGCTGGCGATCGCGCGGACGCTGTTGACCAAGCCGCGCCTGCTCGTGCTCGACGAGCCGACCGAGGGCATCCAGCCCAACGTCGTCGCCGACATCGAACGCGTCATCATCGACCTCACCCGCCGCGGCGACCTGTCGGTGCTGCTCGTCGAGCAGCACGTCGGGTTCGCGCTGCGCTCGACCGACCGCTTCTACGTCGTGAAGTCCGGCCGGGTCACCGTGAGCGGCGAGGGCGGAGCGGATGCCGTGGGGGCGGTCCGCGAAGCCATGGCGATCTGAACGCGTTTCGTCTTGCCACGGCAACGCGCGGGAAACGCGGGGCGGCGAGGATTTCTCCGCAGGGAACGAGCGAGGTGAGCGTGCGCGAACGGGCGGCGGGAGGCAGACGCCTCCGCGGTGACGCGCGCGCCGCCGCGGAGGACAGTCTCGAGGACTACGCCTTCCGGTATGTCCCTCGCTCGTTCCGCCGGTGGAGCGCGGTGTCGGTCGGGGCGACGGCGCTCGGTTCCATCGCCTTCCTGGCCGACTTCTCGATCGGAGCGAGCATCGGTCTCGAGCACGGCGCCCAGAACGCGGCTCTCGGTGTGCTCGTGGCATCCGTCATCATCTTCGCCGTGGGATTCCCGGTCGCCTTCTACGGCGCCCGGTACAACATCGATCTCGACCTCATCGCCCGCGGATCCGGCTTCGGTTACTACGGGTCGATCATCACCACGATCATCTTCGCCGGGTTCACCTGCATCTTCTTCGCGCTCGAAGGCGCGATCATGGCGCAGGGCCTCGAGGTCGCCGCCGGCGTGCCCCTGCCCATCGGATACGCGATCTCGACCATCGTCGTCGTGCCGATCGTCATCTTCGGAATGCGGGCGCTGGAGCGGCTGCATTTCTGGACGACGCCGCTCTGGCTCGTCCTCGCGCTCGTGCCCCTGGCGTGGGTGCTCATCTCGCAGCCGAGCACCGTGGCGGGCTTCTGGTCGTTCGCCGGGGAGTCCGACGGCACGGTCTCGCTCGGAGCCGTCGCGTCCAGCGCCGCGGTCTGCTTCGCCCTGACCCCGCAGCTGGCCGAGCAGATCGACTACATCCGGGTCATGCCGCCGCTGACCGGCGCCAATCGGCGCTCGTGGTGGACGGCGTTCGTCTTCAGCGGACCGGGCTGGGTCATCTTCAGCGGGACGAAGCAGATCATCGGCATCTTCCTGGCGGTCTACCTGGTGACGAAGATCGACCCGTCGATCGACGACGACGCCGTCGAGCCGGTCAAGCAGTTTTTGGGGCTCTACGAGTCGCTGCTGCCCGAATGGGTGGCCCTCGTGCTGGTGCTCGTGCTCATCGTCATCGCGCAGGTGAAGATCAACGTCACCAACGCGTACTCGGGGTCGCTGGCGTGGTCCAACGTGTTCACGCGGACGACCAAGCGCTACCCGGGCCGCACCGTCTTCGTGGTGTTCAACCTCGTCATCGCGCTGTCGCTCATGCTGATGGACGTCTTCAGCCTCATCTCGTTCGTGCTGAGCCTGTACGCCAACGTCGTGATGGCGTGGCTGGTGACCATCTCGGTCGACATCGTCGTCAACAAGCACGTGCTGCGCCTGTCTCCCCGCTTCCCCGAGTTCCGCCGCGGCATGCTCCACGACTGGAACCCCGTCGGGCCGGTCTCGGTCGGCCTGGCATCGGTCGCCTCCCTGCTGTGCTTCGCCGGCGTGTTCGGCCCCGGGATGCAGCCCCTGTCGGTGCTCGTCGCGATCGGCGTGGCCGCCGTCGTCACGCCGACGGCGGCGGTGGTCACGCGGGGCCGGTACTACCTGCGCCGCCGCTCCGACGGCATCCCGCTCCCCCTCCTCGACGAGGACGGGAACCCCTCGGGTGAGCGCCTTCGTTGCCACGTGACGGGCTACGTGTTCGAACGGCCGGATATGCTGGTGTCGGCGGAAACCGGCCCCGGGGGCGAGGTGCAATACGTCTCGTCGCTGGCGTTGACGCTCGACGAGACGGATCGCTACGTGCTTCCCCCCGAGCCGTTCGACACCGCCCGCGACGACCGTCAGGAGGCGAGATGAACGACGAAGCGCTGGGATCGACCCCGTCCCTGCTCGCCGGCGCCGCCGTGCTGCTGCGGGAGCGTACGTTCGAGGACATCTCGTACGCCGACATCGCCGACCTCGCCGACGTGTCGGAGCGCACGGTCTACCGCCGGTTCCCCACCCGCTCGCACCTGCTCGAGGCGCTCGCCGTCTGGGTCGAGGATGAGCACCTGCCGCTGGCCGCGTTCCACACCCTCGCGGAGTTCCGCGCCGCGGTCCACGCGCGCTTCCGCGCTTACGACGCCCAGCCCGCCCTCGCGTTCGTGGCGGCACGCGGCGCCGCCCTGTCGCCCACGGGCCAGCGTTCGGCATCCGTCCTCACCGAGGCCATCGTCGCGATGCTGGCCGAGACGGCGCCCCACCTGAACCGTCGCGACGCCCTCCGCGCGGCCGCGACCCTGCGCTCGTTCGCCTCGGCAATGTATTGGGCGCGACTGCGCACCTCGTTCGACGCGGATGCCGAGACCACCGCGCGCCTGTTCGACAGCGCCGTCGACCGCGTGCTGCCCGCCGCCACCGGGGCCGCGCGGGCGGCGTGATGGCCGCGCGCAAGACGCAGGACAGCACCCCCGGCACCGAGACCGCGATCCTCGTCGCCTACGCCGAGCTCATCGAAGAGGTCGGCACGGATGACGTGTCGTTCCGCATCATCGCCTCGCGCGCCGGCGTCGGAGAACGCACGGTCTTCCGCTACTTCCCCGCCCGCGCCGACCTGCTGCTCGCGACCGCCGCGTGGATCGAGGCCACGATCTTCTCGCGGGCGGCGTCGGAGTCGATCTTCGACGTGCCCCTCGCGATCCGCGAGACGATGGCGGCCTACGAGCGCCGCCCCGAGCTGGCGCACGTCGTGGCCGAGACCGCGATGCGCGGCGTCAACGGCGCCGACCCCGCCCCGCACCGCGCGGAGTTCGAGCGCCTCCTCGACCGCGAGGTCACCGACCTCGACGACGACGAACGCCTCGCGATCGTCACGGCGTTGAGCCACCTCGACTCCTCGACCACGTGGGTCACGATGCGGCACGAGCTCGGCATGCGAGGGCGCGACATCGCGGATGCCGCGGCGTGGGCCGCGGAGGCAGTGCTGGACCCGCTGCGGGAGCGGGCGAAGGGCGCCTGAGCCTGGCGAAGGGGGCCTGAGCCGGGCGGCGCCGAGGCGTAGGCGGCGGCGCGGGCGGGGCGGGCGGGGCGTTTCGGCTGGCGAGGGGGGCGACCGCGGCATAAACACGATTCCTGCGCATAAACACACCGACAGCGCGTTTCTGCGCACCGATCATGTTTATGCGCGGCGGCGCAGACGCGCAGCGGCGGCGCGGGCTCGCGCGGCCGCGCCGTGGCTGCGCGCGGCCGTTCGTACGTGCCGCGCGCAGCGCTACAGCGTGAGGCACGGCGCTCCTCCGCGGGAGGGCGACGAGTGCCGCGCGAAGCGGGGCGGTATCAGCGCTCGATCCGCCCTCACACGTCGGGCGTGTGCAGCCGCGCGAGGTACCGCTCGACCCGCACGGGCGCCCCGCCGCGGTCGAGCAGGGAGACCACCACGATCACGACCGTGGTGAGCGGAATGGTCCAGGCCGCCGGCTGCGTGAACAGCACGGCCCAGTCGCCGGCTCCGCGCAGGGTCCCACCGACCAGCAGTGCCGCACCGCACGACACGGCTCCGACCACCATGCCCGCCACGGCTCCCCGGGCGGTCAGGCGCGGCCACCACACGCCCAGCAGCAACACCGGCGACAGCGTCGACGCGGCGAAGACGAACACCACGCCGACGCTCGCGACGAGGCCCGCGGGCTCGGTCAGCAGCGCCACGACCAGCGGCACCACCGTGCACAGCACGGCCGAGAGGCGGAACGAGCGCACGCCACCGCCGAACACGTCCTGACTCACCACCCCGGCGAGAGAAACGACGAGCCCCGACGAGGTCGCCAGGAACGCGGCGAACGCCCCAGCCACGAGCAGCGAGGTCAGCAGTTCGCCCATGACTCCCGGGAACACCCGTGACGGAAGCGCGAGCACGACTGTGTCGGCGACTCCGGGCTGAGCGAGATCCGGCGCGACAACCCGCGCGATCAACGCCATGGTCGAGGACACCATGTAGAACGCGCCGATGAGCACAATGACGACCACGGTCGTGCGTCGCGCCGAGGCACCGTTGGGGCTCGTATAGAAACGCACGAGCACATGAGGCAGACCGATGGTGCCCAGGAGCAGGGCGAGCAGCAGCGAGACCGTCGCGTAGCCGTCGATGGCGCCGGGTCCGCTTTCGACGGGGAAGACCCGCGCCGGGTCGATGTCGGTGCCGCGATCCGAGAGCGCGATGAGCAGGAACACCGCGGGCACGAGCAGGGCCGTGAGCTTCAGCCAGTACTGGAAGGCCTGGACGGCGGTGATCGCTCGCATCCCGCCGGCCGCGACGATGCCGGCGACCAGCACGGCCACGAGCACCCCGCCCATCCATGGCGGCACGTCCGCGACGACGCCGAGAGCCAGCGATGCCCCGTGCAGCTGCGGCACGATGTAGAGCCAGCCGATCACGAGCACCACGATGCTCGTCACGCGGCGAACCGCGCGGGACTCCAGCCGCGCTTCGACGAAATCGGGAATCGTATAGGCGCCGCTCCGACGCAGAGGGGCGGCGACGAAGAGCAGCACGAGCAGGTATCCGGCCGCGTACCCGATCGGGAACCAGAATCCCTCCGCCCCCGACAGCAGCACCAGGCCCGCGAGGCCCAGGAACGTGCCGGCCGACAGGTACTCGCCACTGATGGCCGAAGCATTCCAGATGCTTCCGACACTGCGCGAGGCGACGAAGAAGTCGCTGCGGGTGCGGGAGGAACGGATGCCGGCGAAGCCGAGCACCGCGGTCGTCACCACCAGCAGCCCGACCGCGGCGAGGTCGAGCACGGGGTTCACACCGGCTCCTCGTCGGGCGCGGCCAGCTGCCGGTAGCGTCGCTCGTTGCGCGCGGCGGCGCGCGCGTAGATGAGCGCGAAGACGAGGATGACGGGATAAAAACCGTACGCGTGCAGCAGCCACGACAACGGCACCGAGAACAGCGGAGGATCACCCAACGACGGCAGCGCGGCGATGACCCCGGCCAGCGCCGCCGCCACGACCAGGAACGCGGCGACGCACCCGAGCGCGAGACGCAGCTGCGCGCGGACCAGCCCGCGCGAGAACACCTCGTCGGCCTCGTCTGCCAGGTGACCCGGCAGAGCGAAGCCACGGGTCGCCGGGCGCGACACCCGACCCGCGGTGGATGCCGTGACCCGCACGCGCGGCAGGGGACGCGGCTCGTCGGTCATGGCATCCCATCGTGGCATCCGGAACCGCTCGCGTCGATGCGTGCGACGACCCGATGGATGCCGATGACTTGCGCCAAATGTACGCGAACGCGCTCATGCGGCGAGCATTTCCCGCAAGTCAACACAGAGGGCGGCGCCGGCAGCGCGGCATCGCGACAGCTGAGGGGCACGGGGGGCGCGGGGGCGCGGCAGGCCCTCGGGGCGCGGCTCGTCGGTCCTGGCATCCCGTCGTGTCGTCCGGGATCGCTCACGTCGACGAGCGCGACGACCCGATGGATGCCGATGACTCGCGCCGTATGTACGCCGACGCGCTGATCCGGCGAGCATTTCGCGCAAGTCAACAGAGAGCGCGGCGCCGGCAGCACGGCATCGCAACAGCCGAGGGGCGCGGGCGCGGCAGGCCCCCGGGGCGGCTCGTCGATCGAGGTATCCCGTCGTGTCGTCCGGGACCGCTCACGTCGACGAGCGCAACGACCCGATGGATGCCGATGACTTGCGCCAAATGTACGCGAACGCGCTCATCCAGCGAGCATTTCCCGCAAGTCAACAGAGAGGGCGGCGCCGGGCGGGGCGCGGCGGCGCAGGAGCGCGTCAGCGCAGCAGCGCGTCGCGGACGGCGGGCAGGAGGCGCCGGCTCACCGGGAGCTCGATCTCGGCGAGAACCACCGTGGGCGCCGACCCCGCCAACCGCACCTCGGTCACCGCGTCGCGGTGCACGAGATATGAGCGGTGCACGCGGACGAAGCCGGCATCCGCCCATCTCTCGGCGAGGTCCGACAGCGGGATGCGGACGAGGTGATCGGATGCCGCGGTGTACAGCCGCGAGTAGTCGCCGTTCGCCTGCACCCACCGCACCTCGGCGCGGCGCACCAGGCGGGTCGCCGACCCGACCGTCACCGGGATGGTCTCGTCGTCGACGGGCTCGGCGCCCGCCCCGGACGCGAGCGCCCGCCCGAGGGCCCGGTACAGCCTTTCCGCCCGCACGGGCTTCAGCACGTAGTCCACGGCCTCGAGGTCGAAGGCCCGCACGGCTCCCGAGTCGTCCGCCGTGACGAACACCACCGCGGGCCGCGTGCGGAGCCCTGCGAGCGCGCGAGCCAGGTCGAAGCCCGTCATCCCGGGCATGTGCACATCCAGGAACGCCACCGCGACCTCTCCGCGCTCGAGCACCCGAAGCGCCTCGGCACCTCCGCCCGCGGCGTGGACGACGTCGACGCGCGGGTCGGCGGACAGCAGCGCGACGAGCTCGCGCAGTGCCGGTTCCTCGTCGTCGGCGACGAGAACCTCGACGCTCATGCCCGTGCCGTCTCGTGCTGGGGCTGCGACTTGGGCACGCGCAGCCGCACCGATGTCCCCGAGCCGACGTTGGTCTCGACGACGAGCCCGCCGCCCGGCCCGTAGAGCTGCCGCAAGCGCGCGTCGACGTTGCGCAGACCGACGTGCGTCGAGGGCCCGTCGAGGTCGAGGAGCGCAGCGAGCTCGCCGGGATCCATCCCCACGCCGTCGTCGTCGACGATCACCTCGGTGTGCGTGCCGTCGTCGATGGACGTCACGGTGAGCACTCCGCCGCCCTCGCGTTGCTCGAGGCCATGACGCACGGCGTTCTCGACGAGCGGCTGCACCGACAGGAACGGGATGACGGTCGCCAGCGTCTCGGGGGCGATGCGCAGGCGCACGGTGAGGCGGTCGCCGAACCGCGCACGCTCCAGCTCCAGATAGGAGTGAATGCTGCGGAGCTCCTCCGACAGGGTCGTGAACTCGCCCTGCCGGCGGAAGGAGTACCGCGTGAAGTCGGCGAACTCGAGCACGAGGTCGCGCGCACGGGGCGGATCGGTCGAGATGAAGGACGCGATCGCGGTGAGCGCGTTGTAGATGAAGTGCGGGCTGATCTGCGCGCGCAGGGCCCTGAGCTCCGCCTCGGCGAGGGCGGCGCGCGAGGCGTCGAGCCCCGCGAGCTCGATCTGGGCCGCGCACCAGTCGGCGACATCCCCGGTCGCGCGCACGAGCGGAGCGCGCACGTCGCCCGCGAAGGCGACCACCGCACCCCATACCCGCCCGTCCACGACGATCGGCGCACCCACGGCCGCCTCGCCGGCCTCCGTGAACACCTGCTGGCGCCCCGACTCGTAGACCCGCGCCGCGACGCGACGGGCCGCACCCGCGAGCGCTTCGGGCCCGTCGACCGCGACCCGGTCGGCCGCCGACTCCACGATGGCCACCGCGTCGGCGCCGAGCAGCACGCGCAGGTGCTTCGCCGCACGGGCGGCATCCGGTTCGTCGCGTCCGCCCCGCAGCGCCGCCGCGGCGGCCGCCGCGACGTGCAGGGTGCGGTGCGTCGCCCGCTCGGCATCGCTCCCGAGATCCCGGGGTGCGAGGGCGAAGCGACGCGCGTAGACGAGCACGAGCGTCAGCACGGCACCGACGACCACGCCCGCGGCACCGGCGAGCAACGGAGCGTCGAGCATTGTCGCAGCCTACTCAGCAGCAGCGCGCACCCGGGTTGGCGTCTTGCTCGGCCGTGCGCTGCCGCCAGAACTGCCGCTCCGTGAGCGGTGTCGCCTCGGGGTGCTGGGCCTTGAGGTGCGCCACGTAGACGTCGTACGCCCGGTCGCCCATGAGCGTCGTCACGTACCACCGGATGCCACGCCCCGCCCGCACCACCTGCGCGCCGAAGCGGTGCAGGGGGCCGGGGGTCGTGGCATCCATGTCGGTCATCGTCACTCGATCAGTGGTGCGAGGAGGCGGTCGGCCGAGCCGGGTGGTCGGCCGGGAGGGCCTCCCACTGCTTCTCGATCTCGCGCTCCTCCTTCGTGGCGAGGAAACCCGCGGCGGCGAAGCGGCGCGAGGGCACCGGAGCGTCCTCGAGGTTCTCGCCGCCGCCGGCGCGCAGCGCCTTGACCGTCACGATCACGGCCATGACGATCACGATGATGGCCAACGTCACGAAGATGACCGACAGCACGCCCTGCACGAAGGTGTTGCGGACGACGGCTTCCATCGCGGCGACGCTCTTCGCCGTGCCGAACTCGGTCTTGCCCTCGGCCAGCGCTCCGCGGAAGGCGAAGTGGTTGGCCCAGTATCCGACCGCCGGGACCGGCGAGAAGATCTTGTACATGGATGCCGTGATCGTCACGACCGCGGCGAACGCCAGCGGCAGCGCGATGATCCAGAGCCACCGGAAGTACGACCGGCCGCGCTTGGCGACGATCGCGAGCACCACGGCGAGCGCGATCGCAGCGAGCAGCTGGTTGGCGATGCCGAAGAGCGGGAAGAAGGTGTTGATGCCGCCGAGCGGGTCGGTCACACCGAGGATGAGGATCGATCCCCAGCCGGCGACCATGATCGCGGTGCAGATCCACGCACCGGGCCGCCACGAGAGGTCCTTGAACTTCGGGATGACGGTGCCGATGGAGTCCTGGAGCATGAAGCGGGCCACGCGGGTTCCGGCATCCACCGCCGTGAGGATGAACAGGGCCTCGAACATGATCGCGAAGTGGTACCAGAACGCCATCATCGCCTGACCGCCGAGGGCCTGCTGCATGATGTGCGCGAGACCGAGCGCGAGGGTCGGGGCGCCGCCGGTGCGCGAGACGATCGAGCTCTCGCCGACCGCCGCGGCGGTGGACGTGAGCATCTCGGGCGTGAGGTTCACGCCGGCGAGGCCAAGACCGTTGACGAATGCGACCGCCCCCTCGACGGTGCCGAGCGTCGCCGCGGGCGAGGAGTTCATCGCGAAGTAGATGCCGCGGTCGATCGAGAGGGCCGCGACCAGCGCCATGATCGCGACGAACGACTCCATGAGCATGCCGCCGTAGCCGATGAAGCGCGTCTGGCGCTCCTTCTCGACCAGCTTGGGGGTGGTGCCCGAGGCGATCAGCGCGTGGAACCCGCTCAGCGCACCGCAGGCGATCGTGACGAAGAGGAACGGGAAGATCGGGCCGCTGAACACCGGACCCGTCTGCCCGCCGGCGAACTCGCTGAACGCGGGCACCGAGATCTCGGGGCGCACGAGCACGATGGCACCGGCGAGCATGACGATGACGCCGACCTTCATGAAGGTGGAGAGGTAGTCGCGGGGCGCGAGGAGCAGCCAGACGGGGAGGACCGCGGCGACGAAGCCGTAGATGATGATGCCCCACGCGATGACGGTGCGGTCGAGGTGGAATGCCGCGTAGCCCCACTCGGTGGAGGCGACCCAGCCCCCGGCGACGATCGCGCCGATCAGCAGCACGAAGCCGATGATCGAGATCTCGGTGATGCGGCCCGGGCGGATGTAGCGCAGGTACAGGCCCATGAACAGGGCGATCGGGATGGTCATCGAGACGCTGAAGACACCCCACGGGCTCTCGCCCAGGGCGTTCACGACCACCAGGGCGAGGATCGCGACGATGATCAGCATGATGAGCAGGCTCGCGATGATCGCGGCCGTGCCGCCGATCTTGCCGAGCTCGTCGCGCGCCATCTGCCCGATCGTGCGGCCGCCGCGGCGCATCGAGAAGAACAGCACGAGGTAGTCCTGCACCGCGCCGGCGAGGATGACGCCGACGATGATCCAGATCGTGCCCGGCAGGTAGCCCATCTGCGCAGCGAGCACCGGGCCGACGAGGGGGCCTGCGCCGGCGATGGCGGCGAAGTGGTGGCCGTAGAGCACGCGGCGGTCGGTGGGGACGTAGTCCTTGCCGTCCTGCTTGCGCTCGGCGGGGGTGGCGCGGCGGTCATCGGGGCGCGTGATGTAGCGCTCGATGACCTTCGAGTAGAAGCGATACCCGATGAGGTAGGTGCAGACGGCGGCGAACACGAACCAGATCGCGTTCACCGTCTCGCCGCGGACGATTGCGAGCATCGTCCAGCCGAGACCACCCAGCAGGGCGATCCCGATCCAGAGGGCGATCTTCGCGGGGGTCCATCTGCTGCGGAGCTTGTCGGGCTCCACCGCGACGGGGGGAAGGGTCGGGTCGGTGACGACGTCGTCGTCGACGGAAGCGCTCATGGGATCTCCTGCTCGCGGCACTGCGGACTCGCCGACGATATGCGTCGCTTCGACCCCGTGTCAGCGGCATCCGTCGATCGTGCGGTGAACGGCGGGTTCGGTGCGACGAGCGGTGTCCGCCGGTCGCAGGATCGCCCCCGGCCCGGCACCTGTCGAAAGTCCCCGAACCTGTCGAAGGTCCCTGCACCCGTCGAAGGTCCGTGAGCCTGTTGAAGGTCCCTGAGCCTGTCGAAGGGACCCACCCGCAAGACGCCCGGGGGCTTCGACAGGCTCAGCCACCTCCCGCCCCGGACCCTCAGCTTGTCGAAGGGACCCGAGCCGCGCGACGCCCGGGGGCTTCGACGGGCTCAGCCACCTCCCCCGTCCGGTCCCTGAGCGTGTCGAAGGGACCGGATGCCGTGGTGTCGAGGGGGTGCGGAACATCCATGCCAACGCATACGTTCCTTACGGAGACGAAAGACAGGAGACCCTATGGCTGACGAACTGACCGTGACCCGCAACGACGAGGCGCGCCGCTACGAGATCCACGTCGACGGCGACCTCGGCGGTTTCATGGAGTTCCGCCCCGCGGGCGAGGGCCGCGTGGACCTCCCCCACACCGAGCTCGACCCGGCCTTCAAGGGCCGCGGATTGGGCAAGGCGCTCGCAAGCGAGGCGCTGTCGGATCTCGCGCAGCGCGGGGACAGCGTCATCCCCTCCTGCCCCTTCGTGGCCCACTACCTGCGCGAGCACGAGGTGCCCGGCCTCGAGATCGAGTGGCCGGAAGAGTCGGATGCCGCAGACTCGGCGGCACCAGGCGAACCGTCGTGACCCGGCTCGACGTCGCACCCCCGGCATCCGAGGGGCCGGTCGCCTGCGACGGACCGCGTGCCCTCGTGGTCGAGGCTCGGGAGGTGCCGCTCGGCGGCGTGCGCGGCATGGAGGTGCACCGCACCCTCCCCCACCGCGCGCTGCCGATGGTGGGCGCGTGGTGCTTTCTCGACCGGTTCGGGCCGCAGGACACCCTCATGCGCGTCGAGCCGCACCCGCACATCGGTCTGCAGACCGTGACCTGGCCGATCATCGGCGAGGTGCGGCACCGGGATGCCGTGGGCAGCGACGTCGTGGTGCGCCCCGGTGCCCTGAACCTGATGACGAGCGGGGCCGGGATCTCCCACTCCGAGTACTCGGTCGGCGAGCAGCCGATCCCCCTCGACGCGTTGCAGCTGTGGGTCGCCCTCCCCGAGACGCGCCGCCACGGCGGTCCCGACTTCGAACGGCACGAGGACCTCCCGGTGCTCGAGCTGGGTGAGGGGGCCGACGCGGTCGTCGTCATGGGGTCGCTGGGCGCGGTCGAGTCCCCCGCCACGGTGCACACCCCGATCGTCGGCGCCGAGTTGCGCCTCCCGGCCGGGGTCGACGTGCGCGTCCCGCTGCGACCGGACTGGGAGTACGCCGTCTACGGCATGACCGGCGCCGCTGAGGCCGTGACGGGAATGGATGCCGTCGACGCCGACGCCGCGCGCCGCCCGTCCGTCTCGGCGGAGCAGGGCACCACGGCATCCGTCGATCACACCCGCCTCGTCTACCTCGGCAAGGGTCGCGACCGGTTGGAGTTGCGCAGCGAGGAAGGTGCCCGGGTGTTCCTGCTGGGCGGGGAGCCGTTCGAGGCCGACATCGTGATGTGGTGGAACTTCGTCGGGCGCTCCCACGACGAGATCGTCGAGGCGCGCGAGGCCTGGGAGGCGCATTCCGACCGGTTCGGCGTCGTGGTCGATCACGGGCCCGAGCGCATCCCCGCGCCGCCCCTGCCCGCCGTGCGGTTGACGCCGCGGCGGCGGAGGAGCTGACGCCCGGCGACGGGGGCGACGCCGAGACTCGGCGGCACCTCGTTTCGGGGCCGAGACGGATGCGTTCTCAGACGGCCCGGCACCAGAACCTGCTTGCCGGGATGCTGCTCGCGGCCGCGATCGGCGGGCGCCCGATCGCACGGGTGGTGCTTCCTGCCCGCCGAATGACCCCGCCGTTGTCGCGAGCCCACCTCTGCGACAACGGCGGGCGCCGAAAGCACCGGCGCCAAGTCGACGCACCGGTTGCATGTATCTCCCTCAGAAGAGCCCGGCACGGCCGGCACTTCGGGGCCGACGCAGCTGACGCCGGTCAGAGAAGCGGGAACCGGCGCGAGGTGCGGCTCATAGCGTTCTGCGCGTGAGTCGTGAGGCTGCGGGCTGCGAATCGGCGAGTTCTCACGGCGCGGACGGCCGAAGATGGTCTCGCGAGACCGTCCTCAGAATGAGCCGTAGCGCTGACGAGGGTCGATCAGGTCGAATCCTGGAGCGACCGGCACAGCGGTGCCGTCATCCCAGATCGCCTGACGACGCAGTCGACCATGGTGCTCGCTGTGGCGCTGCATGAGCTCGATCACATTGCCGTCGGGATCGGCGATGTACACCTGCTCAACGTAGTCATCGCGCACGCGGTAGCCCCCGACCCGCTCGATGCCCCGCTCGCGGAGCCGGTCGATGTAGACACTGACGTCCTCCACCATGAGCGCGTAATGGGTGACGAGGCCGGTGCTGAGTTCGTCGGTGCTCCAGTTCGGCGTGTGGCTGGCGAGGTGGCCCGGGCGTCCTTCCTGCACGACGTGCACTTCCGCGGTGCCAATGAGGAAGTACGCCCCCTTGAAGACGAAATCCCGCGGGCGGACGTCTTCGACGGCGCCCATCACGGTGACGTAGAACTCGCGAGCGACGTCGAGGTCGGCGACGACGATGCAAACGTGGTGAAGGGCGGGTGCCGGCGATGTGGTCTCGGAAATCATCATTGATCCTCTCTTCGGAGATCCCCATCGTGGGGCTCATCGACGAAGCGACGAACGACCCTCACTCATTTGCGCGTGATTGCGGTCATCTGTTCGAATCCAGCCCCGAACCGACACAGGACGTAGGCGAGAGGGGCGTCGATGGGTTCACTGGGGCGACCCTTACGCAAAGGAGCGTCCGTGCCTCTCATCGCAGCCCTCATCGCCATCGTGGCGAGCATCGTGGTGCTACTCGTCCTTATCGTCCGAATGCGGATCCATCCGTTCATCGCGATGTCCGTCGTCGCGATCGTCCTGGGCCTGATCTTCCAAGTCCCGCTCGTGGACGTCCCCGGCAGCGATCCTTTGCAGCCGGGCATCTTCACCGTGCTCCTGACCGCCCTGAACCGGAGCACGGCGCACATCCTCATCCTGGTCGGGCTGGGCTGCATCATCGGCGAGATCATCGCGCGCTCCGGCGGCAGTGAGATTCTCGGCCAGAAGCTTCTCCAGCTGACGGGCCCGCGACGCGGGGTGTTGGCGATGGCTCTCGCCGGGCTCCTCGTGGGCAGCACGATCTTCTTCGACACCGCCGTCATCCTCCTTGCACCCGTGGCGATCGCCGTCGCGCGCCAGGCGGGTCGACACGTGGCCGTGATGGCGGTGCCGATGGCTGTCGCCGTGCTCGCGGTACACGCGATCATCCCGCCGCACCCGGGCGCGGTCGCCGTCGCCGTCGCCCTCGACACCGACTACGGACTCCTGATCGCGCTCGGCATGCTGTGCATGCTGCCGGGCGCCGCTCTCGGGTGCTGGTGGGCGTACCGTCGCGCGACGAAGCTGGAGCAGCGGGGTGTCCTCGTAGCCGAGGGGACATCCGACGACGATGACGCCCCGTCCGGCGGGAGCGTCAGCGGCGCGTCCAGCGGTCGCCCCGCGACGAATCTCACGGTGCCGGTGCGAACGGCGACAGCCACCCAGACCGACATCGTCGCTGGCATTCTCCCCAAGCTGCTGACGGTGCTGCTGCTGCCGGTGGTCCTCATTCTGGTCGCGACCTTGGTCAGTCAGTTCCTGCCGAGCGTGCACAACGTGGTCACCGACGCCCTCCGTTTCATCGGTGTTCCCGAGATCGCGCTCATCATCACCACGGTCGTCGCCTACTTCACGTTGCTGTCCCGTGCGCAGCGCAGCGCCACCGGAATGACCGAGGTGGGACGTGTGGGCCTGCGCCCCGTCGGCGAGATCGTGCTGTCCACGGGCGGTGGCATCGCCTTCGGCGGCATCATCGCGGCGACCGGGATCGGGCAGTCGCTGGTGAACGCACTGAGCGCAGCCAACATGCCGGTCGTCATCTTCGGCTTCCTGCTCGCCTTGGTACTGCGTGCCACCCTCGGAACCACAACGGCAGCAGTCACGACGGTGGCGACCCTGCTGGCAGGGTCGATCGATCTCGCCGCCTACGGACCGCTCCACGTCGCCCTGCTCACGGTGGCGATCTGTGCGGGAGGCGTGTGCCTCTCGCACGTCAACGATGCGGGGTTCTGGGTGCTGTCGCGCTACTTCACGATCTCCGAGTTGGTCATGCTGCAGACGTGGACGGTGGCGGTGACGATCATGGGCGTGGTGTGCGGTGCGCTCGCAACGACGCTGTGGGTGCTCATTCCGTTGACGAGCTGACGGGCTCACTCAAGATCGCGCGTGCCGTGGTCTCGTCGGTCACCAGATCGGTGACAAGAGCCGACGCGACCGCGGCTCGCGCGATGGGCGCTTTCTCGGGGGTCCAGACCAAAAGGACGCGGCGCGCGACGCGGCGCAGCTCGGTAGGGCTCGCCCCCACCCGAACGGCGTCCAAGACGGACGGAATCTCACGCCCCCGTGAGTCGAGGAAGATGCCGAGGCAGTGGCCGACGGCGCCGGCCGCTGCGGCTTCGGTCAGGGTCTGCTGCGAGACCGGCGCATGAACTCCCGTCCCATCGAACCGGCGCATCGAGCCGGCCCCGAACAGAGCGGCGTCGGCTTGGACGGCGCTCTCGATGGCCGCTCGAATGCGGGATCGCGCGGCGGCGGAGAATTCGCGCTCCTCTAGCCGGCGGATGAACGGGGCGGGAATGGGGCGGTGGACGGCCTTGATCGTCTGTGCGAGGTCGCCACCGGCTACCATGCCGGCCGTGCGGTCGCTCGAACCGAGAAGCTCGGCGACGAACGCTAATTTCGGGAGCAGGTGCCCGGCTCGCACCAGCGGTGCGGTCGTGCGACTGGAGGCGATGGCGAGAGTCCCGCCTTCGGGGAGGTGTGAGGCCAGGACTGCGGCCGCGTGCGCCCCCAGACGCCACCGGTGTGCGGCGTCGCCCCGGTGTAGCGCGGGCATCACCCGGCAGGCCTGCAACTCGGCTGCAGCTCGGGAGCTGCTCGCCCGCAGGGATGTGAGAAGCTCGCGTTCGAGCCCCCGATCGCGGTCGACGGGAGCACCGACGTCGAAGCGAACCACCCCTCGCCGTCGTGCCTCCTCGAGCAGACGGGAGATGCTGACCCGGCTGAACGCGAACTCGTCTCCGATTTCCTGCTGCGTCATCCGCTGTACCCAGAATCGATGGGCGACCTGCTGCAACAACTCGTCATGCCGTTTCTCTCGCGCGGCGATGTCATCCGATGCGTCGTCGTCATCGACCATGCGGTGCCTCTGCGCTGACGACAGGCAAGGGTGGGGCCTCGTCCGTCGGCATCCCGATTGCGAGGATCGCCGACAGCGTTGCGGACGTGACCTTCGACCGTGACGAGCGTGCATCGGTTCCCCCGGCGATGGCTATGACGGTCGATCGGCCGACCCCGGTCAGCTCTGCGATTTTCCGGAGCGAGTATCCGTGCGCCTGCCACGCCACGATTCGTGTCGCGGCGTGGCCCGCGTCGACGAGCGTCTCACGTTCGGGAGTTCCCGCTCGGCGTGACAGTACGCGCTTGTGGGTGTTGCGGGCGTCCGCACAGGTCACCCCCGACTCGTCTTTCTCGCAGGTGTCGCGGTTCCGGCATCCGGCGAAGTACCCGGCGTTCGTTCCGTGAGGAATGGGCGCCCCGCGACCGCGGCCTCGGCTCTTCGCGTACTCGGTGGCGTACGAGCGTTTCGCCTCGACGCACGTGCGCAGCCCCGCCCGCCACTGTGGGCATTCCCGATGACCGCGACAGCCTCGGCGGTATCCCCACACCGTTCCATGTACGGGTAGTGCGACGGCGGGAGCGGCCGCCGCCTCCGCGGGTGGGGGCGTCAGCGATGGCGCGGCCGTGAGCACGACGCGTCGCAGTCGGGTTGTCGCCGGCAACCGGCTGAGGCGGAAATCGGCTTGGCGGGCGATGTGCGCATCGACGCACGTCAGTATCTCCGACGAACCGTGGTGCTGGCACCCCCCGCGAGAGCGGCAGCCCTGGGCGTAACCCTCCGGAGTTCCGTGCAACACCATGGACGTGCTCCCCCCCTGGGTCAGTGGGTGTCCTCGGCCTCGATCTCGGTGCGGTCGCCCGACCAGAGGGTGTGGAAGGTGCCCTCCTTGTCGATGCGACGGTAGGTGTGGGCGCCGAAGAAGTCGCGCTGGCCCTGGATGAGGGCGGCGGGCAGGCGCTCGGCGCGCAGGCCGTCGTAGTACGCCAGCGACGAGCTGAACGCGGGGGCGGGGATGCCGGCGGCGGCGGCGAGCGAGACGATGTTGCGCCACGGCGACTGTGCGCGGCCGAGCGCTTCGACGAAGTACGGCGCGGTCAGCAGCACGGGCAGCTCGGGCTCGGCGTCGTAGGCTTCGGCGATGCGGTTGAGGAACTGCGCGCGGATGATGCAGCCGCCGCGGAAGATCTTCGACACCGCGCCGAGGTCGATCGCCCAGTCGTACTGCTTCGCGCCGGCGCGGATCTCGTCGAAGCCCTGGCTGTACGCGACGATCTTCGAGGCGTACAGCGCCAGGCGCACCTGCTCGATGATGTTGTCGGCGTCTTCGCCGGTCAGGTGCTCGACGCCGAACGAGACGTCGGGGCCGGGAAGGTCGCGGGAGACCTCGCGCTGCTCGGGGTGGCTGGACAGCGACCGGGCGAAGGTGGCCTCGGCGATGCCCGAGACGGGCACGCCCAGGTCGAGCGCGGTCTGCACGGTCCACGCGCCGGTGCCCTTGGCGCCGGCCTGGTCGAGGATGATGTCGACGAGCGGCTTTCCGGTCTCGGCGTCGACCTGACGCAGCACCTCGGCGGTGATCTCGATGAGGTACGACTCCAGCTCGCCGCGGTTCCACTCGGCGAACACGTCGGCGATCTCGGCGGGGGTCTTGCCGGTGGCGTGACGGATGAGGTCGTAGGCCTCGGCGATGAGCTGCATGTCGGCGTACTCGATGCCGTTGTGCACCATCTTCACGAAGTGGCCGGCACCGTCGTGGCCGACGTGCGTCACGCACGGCTCGCCCTCGGCGACCGCGGCGATCGACTTCAGGATCGGGCCGAGGGTGGCCCAGGCCTCGTCGGAGCCGCCGGGCATGATCGAGGGGCCGAGGAGCGCGCCCTCCTCACCGCCGGAGACACCCATGCCGACGTAGTTGATGCCCGTCTCGCGCACGGCCTTCTCGCGGCGGATCGTGTCGGTGAACAGCGCGTTGCCGCCGTCGACGATGATGTCGCCGGGCTCGAACACCTTCACCAGCTCGTCGATGACGAAATCGGTGGGGCGGCCGGCCTTGACCATGATGATCGCGGTGCGCGGCTTTGACAGCGACGCGGCGAAGTCCTCGTACGAGAACGACGGCACGAACTCGGCCTCGGGGTGCGCCTCGAGCAGCTCGTCGGTCTTGGACCGCGACCGGTTGAACACCGCCACGGTGTTGCCCTCGCGGCTGGCGAGGTTGCGCGCCAGGTTCGAGCCCATCACGGCAAGACCCACCACGCCGATGTTCGCGGTGGCGCTGCCCTGACCCTCCGGCGCGGAGTCGGCCTCGGCCGTGGGGCGGTCGACCTCTTCGATACCGGGCGCACCCTCGTGCACCTGCGCGGCCTCGTGCGGGGCCTGGTCCTGGTCGGTCGAAGGGCCGGTCGGGGAGGAAGTGGACGTCATTCGTTGCTCCGTCTTCAGGTGCGAGGAAGGGTGATCAGGCGAAGTCCAGAAGGACCTTGCCGGATCGGCGGGGGTCGGCTGCGACGTCAAAGGCGGTCACCGCATCGGCGACCGGGAAGGTGTGGGTGACGACGGGGCCGACTGCGAGCGACTGGTCCGTCAACGCCCTGATCACCTCGTCGATCTCGTCGTTGAAGCGGAAGGAGCCAGCCAGACGCAGCTCCCGGGTGATGGCGGTCGCGAGCAGCGCCGGCTGCTCTCCCGCGGGAATGAGACCGACCATGATCACCTGTCCGCCGCGCGTCGCCGCCGATACCGCGGACGCGAGCCCGCGCGGGTTACCCGAGCTCTCGAACACCACGTCGGCATCGACATGCGCGATGGTGTCGGTGTCCGTCGCCCGCAGACTGCGTGTCGCTCCCACGCGCGCGGCGATCTCGAGCGGCTGCTCGTGCAGGTCTACGGCGATGATCTCGCGCGCGCCCACGCGTCGTGCGGCGGCGACGATCAGCGCACCGATCGGTCCGCTACCGATGACAAGCACGCGCTTGTCGCTCAATCGGTCGGCGCGTGACACGGCGTGCCAGGCCACCGCTGCGGGCTCGGCAAGCGCAGCCACTTCGAGTGACAGGTCCGCCGGTAACGCGCGCAGCATCCTCGTCGGCAACGCGATCCTGCGCGCGAAACCGCCATCGGTGTGCGGAAAGCGCGCCGCGCTGCCGAGGTAGGTCCCGCCGGACAGGTTCGGCTTGTCTGGCGGGTAGCGAAAGTCGGGGCGGCCCGGCGTGGCGGGGTGCACGGTGACCGGTGTTCCGGCTGCGGGCCCGGATCCGTCGGCGGCGCCGACGAGCACGGTGCCCGACAGTTCATGCCCGAGCACCATCGGTGCTCGGAGGATTGATTCGCCCGCCGCGCCGTGCTGCCAGTAGTGCAGGTCGGAGCCACAGATTCCGCCGAAGGCGACCGAGATGACCGCTTCGTCAGCTCCGGGCTGGGGTTCCGCCAGTTCTTCCACGCGCAGGATGCCCCCACGTCGGCGATGACGGCCAGGTTGGGTTGCACGATGGCCACTTTCCTTTCTCGGTCAGACGATGACGGTCATGCCGCCGTCGACGAACAGCACGTGCCCGTTGACGAAATCGGATGCGGGCGAGCTGAGCATGACGACCGGTCCGCCCAGGTCGGCGGGCGTCCACCACCGTGCGCGGAGGCGATGTTGACGATCTTGCCGCGGCCGCGGGTGATCATCGCTTTGGCGACTTCTCGTCCGACGAGGAAAGCGCTGGTCAGGTCGATGGCGATGACGCGGTCCCAGTCCTCCCGCGAGACCTCGAGCAGCGGCTCGCGATGCTGGATACCGGCATCGTTCAGCAGGATGTCGATTTCACCGATCGTGGACTCGATGTCGACGAGCGCGATACGGTCCGTCGGATCGAACAGGGGCGACCCGGTCATGAAGTTCGCTCCGCCTCGACACGAGAGGTCATGGCTGCGTCGATGGTTTCGAGGAGTTCTTCGACGGGTGCGGCGGCGTTGACCGTGACACCGCGCTCGGCCGGTAGGAGCGTCTCCAGCGTCGCGAGTTGAGACTTCAGGAGCGACGGGGGCATGTACTCGTGGGCGCGTGAACTGACGCGGTCGCCGAGCGTGTCGGCATCCACGTCGAGATGAACGAACAGGGTGCGCGGTGCCGAAGCTCGCAGCATGTCGCGATACTTCTTCTTGAGCGCGGAGCACGCGATCACGGGTACCGTTCCCCGATCATCCGCGTTCAGGCGTGCTGATACGACGGCCAGCCACGGTGCTCTGTCGTCGTCGTCAAGAGGGACGCCCGAGGCCATCTTCGCCTTGTTGGCTGCGGGGTGGAGGTCATCGGCATCCACGAAGGTCCGCCCCCATCGCTCCGCGAGGGCCGAGCCCATCGTCGTCTTTCCGGATCCGGAGACCCCCATGACGACGACTGGTGTGTCCGGCGCGGGATCGACGACGGAGGTCATGCGGTCACCACCGTCCGATCGCGCCAGCTGGTTGTATCGAGCACGGCACGGTTCACCACGAAGGTGGGGGCCTCGCCGGCGAGGGTCTGAACGATTGCGCGGACGGCGCTCCGACCGTTGCCGAGCGACATCTCGTCGGTCCACCCGACGCAGTGCGGCGACAGCAGGACGTTGTCCATCGAGCGCAGCGGGCTGTCGACCGCGAGCGGCTCGGCCTCGAATACGTCGAGCGCCGCGGCACGCAGCCCTCCGTCCTGCAGCGCCGCGATGAGAGCCTCCTCGTCGACGATCGGACCCCGCGCGACGTTTACGAGCGTGGCGGTCGGCTTCACTCGAGCGAAGAAGTCGGCATCGAGCAGGTGGTGGGTCTCTGGCGTCAGCACAGCCATCACGACGATGGCATCGCACCGCGACGCGAGGTCGTCACGGCTCACCAGTTCGGCACCGAACTCCTCGGCGCGTGACAGGGGGCAGTAGGGGTCGTACGCGAGCAGTTCGACGTCGAAAGGCGCCAGGAGTCGCGCGAGGTCGGTGCCGGTGCTGCCGAAACCCACGACTCCGACGGTCGTGCCCGTGAGCCCCCGGCCCATCCACGACGTGCGCTCATCCCACCGGTCCTCGCGGACGAGGCGGTCTTTGATGCCGAGGTTGAGCAGACCGCCCAGGAGCATGCCGATCGCCGCCGTCGCCACCGGGCGCCGCGCCCCGTCGGGGGTGATGGTGACGGCCACGCCCGCGGCCGTGCAGGCGTCGAGGTCGACCGCGTCATAGCCGACGCCGAAGCGCGCCAGGACCAGGGGCGGCGACGATACTCCGGCGAAGGTCGTCGCATCTACGGCGGGGGCGGCGAACAATACGGCCGGTCGACCGTCGACGTCCTCTGGACGCAGGACGGCGACATCGTCGGGCAAGTACTCCCAGGCGATGCCGGCCTCGTCAAAACCGGACAGGCCGATGTCCCCCCAAACGTTGTCGCCTTCGGCGTTCAAGAAGTCGCGACTGATTCCAACGGGTCTCATGGTACTCCTTAGAAGACGGCGGTCGGGTTGACGGGAGAGCCCGTGCCCGCGGGGACGAGCAGCGGCGCGACCGTGAAGAGGAACTCGTAACGGTTCTCCTCCGCGGCGACGACCGAGAGCTGTTCGAGGTCGAGGTTGTCGAGCAGCGGGACCCCCAGCGCGGTCAACGCGAGGATGTGCACCGGCGAATGGATGCCGGGAGTCGGCGATGGGCGCACATCGCTGTCTCCGTCGGAGCCGAGCAGGGCGATCCCGCGCTCGGCGAGGAGCGGCATCGCCGTCGCGTGCAGGCCCGCGCTGAGGTCAGACGAGTCCCAGGGGCCGAGAGAGGAGCGACGCGCTTTGTGCCCCGTGCGCAGGAGCACGGCATCGGCATCACCGATGGAGACACCGAGCACCTGTTCCGCCTCGCGCAGGTCGTCTTCGTACACGGCTTCTCCGGGCTCCAGCCAGGAGAAGCCCTTCACGACGGGCATGTCGATGAGCACGCCGCGTCCGACGAAGGAGCCGAGCTTGGCGACGGAGCCGTAGCCGGCACCCGTGGCGTTGACGACGTCGCGGCTGCGGGCGCCGCCGAACAGCTCACCGCGGTACGCGATGTGCGAGAGGGCATCGAGGTGCGTCGTCGATTTGCCGTGGTATTCGATGCCGATGAAGTCTTTGTTGGTGGACGGCTCGGGAGCCTCCCGGTCGCCGAGGTCGAGCATCATGTGCATCGCCGGGCGCCGATTGTCGATCTCAGGTTCCGTCGGCCACGGGAGCGTCGTCTGCACCACGCGGCCGGATCTCACGGTGGCGGCCGCGGCCGCGGCGTGTGCCGGGGTGAGTCGGTTCCACGCTCCCCGTTCGGGGTCGCTCCAGGTGTCCCACTGTTTGAGACGCTCGTACAGCTCGTCGAAGTCGGCCTGATCGATCGGTTCGGTGGCGCGGATCTGGCGCGCTGCGGAGGTATCGGTCATGACGGAATGCCCTTTCTCGGGGGTGGCGGGGCGGACGCACGTCGTCCACCCCGCCGGAGGGGGTTCTACTTGCCCCAGACCTTCTTGTAGATGTCGCGGTATCCGCTCGCCGGGTCGTACGTGTCACCGGCGGGGACGTTCTGCTTGGTGATGAGCGCCGGAGCGGCCACGAAGCCCGACCACTCCTCGCCGGCGAGGGCGCGGTTGGCCTCGTCCACGAGTTGCCAGCCCTGCAGCAGCAGGGGCTCGGCGACGGTGGCCGCCTGGTAGTCGACCGAGCGGATGCGCTGGAACTCGGCGGCGTCGCCATCGCCCGCGGCGACCGACTTCGGGGTGCCGGCCGGGTCCTTGCCGGCGGCGCGAAGCGCCTGCTGGGCCCCGCCGAAGTAGTTGCCGTTGATGGCCATCAGATAGGTGAGCTTGTCACCGTTCTCCTGCAGCAGGTTCGAGATCAGACCGGGCATGCGCTGGTCGGCCTCGGCGATGGGCGAGTCCTGGTACGACAGCACCGAGCAGCCGCTGCACGCTTCGATGTACGCCTTCATGGCATCCGCCTTCAGCACGGCGATGTCGTACTGGCCGTCGGTGAAGATGGCCGCGCCCGCCGTGCCGTCCGAGTCCGCGACGGCGTACGCGCCGGCGAGCTGCGACACCGTGAGGGGGTCGGTGGTCACATTGGTGAACAGGCCGTTGCCGGGACCTGTGGCGGGGCCGGCGTGCCAACCGATCACGGGGATGCCGGCGCTTTCGGCCGACGCGATGGTTGCTGCCTGCTCGGTCGGGTCGAAGCCGCCGAGGATGATGGCGTCGGGCTGGGCGGCGATCGCCTGATTGAGGGCGTCGGAGCGACCCTGCGCCGAGGCCTTGCCGTCATACGAGTCGACGGTCCAGCCGATGGCCGCGGCCGCCTCGGTGACGCCCTCGCTGACGGTGTTGATGCCACCGTTCGTCAGGTCACTGCCCACGTAGGCGACGCGGGCACCCGGCTTCTGCGCCGTGGGCCCCGTGCTGGGCGGGGTGAAGCCCTCGCTTGCGGTCAGGCTCTTCTCGACGAGCTCCTTCGAGAACTCGACCGCGTCGCCGGTGGGGAGGATGGAAGAGAAATCCTCCTCGGGGGCTGCCGAGGCCGAGGCGTCGCCGCTGCCGTCGGCTGCGCTGCCGACGGATCCGCTGGAGCAGCCGGTGAGGCCCAGGGTCAGTGCGACGGGCAGCGCCAGTGCTGCGAGCAGGACTCGCCGCTTCGATGTGATGGTCATGAAACGTCCTTTCGTGCTGTGGTGATGGGAGAGGAGTCCCCTGACGCGACGGCATCGGAGGCCCCCGACGAGCCGACGTCGGGTGAGGCGATGCCGGGTGAACCGGTGCCGGGTGCGGGCGACCCGGTGGTCAGCGGGGCGGCGTCGGCTCTCGTGGTGCGCCGCCGCGTGGCGAGGGAGGCGATCGTGATCGCGGCAACCAGGGTCAGGCCGTTGAAGAGCGGCTCGAGGTAGAACTGCCCCGGGAAGAGCTGCTGCAGGCCCGAGATGCCGATGGTCGCGATGGTCACGCCGAGGATGGTGCCGAGTCCGTTCACGCGGCCCGGACGGATGGTGGTCGATCCGAGGAAGGCGGCCGCCAGAGCGGGCAGCAGATACTCGGGACCGATGTTCGCCTGGGCGACACCGGCCTGACGAGACGCGAGCAGGATGCCGGCGACTCCGGTGAGCATGCCCGACGCGACCATCGCACCGACGACGTACTTGCGGCGGGCGATGCCGGTCAGAGTGGCTGCGGCGGGGTTCGCGCCGACGGCGTACAGGTAGCGTCCGACGGGGAAGTAGTCGAGGACGATCCAGACGACGAGCGCGAGGATGATCGCGATGACGAACGGGCCGGGGATGGGACCGAGGCTCCAGCGGGAGAGCTCGTCGAAGGCGACGGCGCGCGCCCCGTCGGAGTCGGTGACCTGGCGGCCGCCGGTGTACCAGTAGGTGATCGCGAAGATGACCTGGCCGGTGGCGAGCGTCGCGATGAACGCGTCGACCTGCGCGAGCTCGACGAGCAGGGCGTTGAGGAGGCCGATGACGCCGCCTCCGACGATGACGAGCACGATGACGAGGCGGTAGTCCAGGCCCTCGATCTGCCACGACAGCGCCATGACCTGCCAGAGGCCCACGCCATAGCCGATGGACAGGTCGATCTTGCCTGTGACCATGGGGATGGTGACGGCGATCGCGAGGATCAGGAGGACCGCCTTGCTCGACGCGAGCAGCTGGAAATTCAGCAGCGAGGCGAACGTGTCGGGCCGCAGCGCAGCGAACAAGACGAAGAGGCCGATGGTGAGCAGCACCATCCCGTAGTTGCTGGTGAGCTTGTTCCAGAAGCTCGCACCCCTCCCGGGTTCCAGCGCCGTCGACTTGACGGACGTGTTCATGGTCATGCTGCACTCTCCTGGGATGTGGGGTCGGCGTAGGAGACGCGTCCGAGATCGGATGCCGCCGAGATGAGGTGGGGGATGGTGACGTCGTCACCGGTGAGTTCGGCGACGACGCGGCCGCGTCCGAGCACGATCGCGCGGTGGGCGATCTTGGCGACTTCCTCCATGTCCGTGGAGACGACGATCGCTCCGGTGCCCTGTTCGACCACGCGGCCGAGGAGTTCGTAGATCTCGGCCTTTGCGCCGACGTCGACGCCCATGGTGGGTTCTTCGAGGATGACGACGGCGCGACCACGGCCGAAGCAGCGGGCCAGGATCACCTTCTGCTGGTTGCCTCCCGAGAACGTGTCGAGAGGGAGTCCCGGGTCGTCGGGGCGGATCTGATACGGGGCGAGGATCGCTGATGCCTCGGCCGACTCGGTTCGTGCCGTGCGCGGTTGCCACGCGCGTCGCCCCCAGACCGCCGGGTTGAGGAAGAGGTTCTCGCTGACCGACAGGCCCGCACCGACGGATTCAGACTCACGGTTCGAGGTCGCGAAGGCGACGCCCGCGTCGACGGCGTCACGGGGAGAGCGCGGTCGGAACGGCGCTCCGTCGAGTGTCATGCTGCCCGCCTGCGGGCGGGTGGCGCCGGCCATCGCTCGGCCGAGGGCTTCCTGGCCAGCGCCGCGCAGACCGCAGATCGCCAGAATCTCGCCCGATCGCACGTGGAGGTCGATCGCTTCCGTGCCATCGACGCGGAAGCCCTCCAGGGTGAGTCGTGTCTTTGTGCCGGGTTCGCCGATCCGTGGGACGGTCGTCTCGCGTCCGACGATGAGTTCGACGAGTTCTTCCGGGCTGATCTGCGAGACGGGGCGGTCGGCCACGACGCGACCGTTGCGCATCACGACCGCGCGCTGACTGATCTGGTAGACCTCGTCGAGGCGGTGCGAGACGTAGATCATGCCCACGCCGCTGTCGCGGAGGGTCCGCAGGACCGAGAACAACCGCTCCACGTCGGCAGCGGGCAGCGATGCTGTCGGTTCGTCGAGCACGAGCAGTTTCGGTTTGCTCACGAGACCGCGCGCGATCGCGAGCAGGCTGCGCTCCGCGCGCGGGAGGTCGAAGATGCGCTGCTCAGGGTCGATGCCGCCCCCGATGCTCGCGAGGACCTCCGCCGCCTGCGCGTTCATCCGGTGCTTGCTGATCAACCCGAGCTTGTTGCGGGGGTAGCCGAGACCGAGGGCGATGTTCTCGGCGACCGTCATCCACTCGATGAGGCCGAGGTTCTGGTGCACGAACGAGATCTGCTTGCGCACGGTGGGCGTCGCCGCCGCGCCCAGGATGGTGATCTCGCCGGCGTCCGGTTTGTAGACGTCGGCGAGCATCTTGATGACGGTCGACTTGCCCGCTCCGTTTTCGCCGAGGAGGGCGACGATCTCGCCTTGGTCGACGGAGAAGGAGACGTCGTCAACGGCTCGGGTCGCGTAGAACGACTTGGTCAGTCCTGAAACGTTGAGCAGTCGGGCCTGCTCGAACGATGTGGGTGCGTCCACCACGAACATCTCCCTTGATGTGTTGCTGTCGTGGACGAGACAGTATCACTAGGGTGAACGCGGTTCAATAGAGTGAACGATTACAGGTTGCTATGTGGCTGCATGGGGTTCTCGAGCAGCCGCTCGAGCTCGCGGAGCTCGCCGACGATCGCTTCTCGCTGGAGCGTGGAGGTCGCCGAGGTCAGGAAGGAACAGCCGATAGCGATCGCGGGGGAAGAGCTGGAGCGTGGCGGCATCCGGACGGCGACGCCGGAGATACCGGGGTGCACCCCACCCTCGTCCAGGGCGTAGCCACGTTCGCGCACCCGTGCGAGCCGATCCATCAGCTCGGGCAGGTTCCGCACACTCTCGGACGTGCGCATGGGGAACGAGTGGGCATAGCGGAAGCGGTCGGCAATATCCTCGTCCGGAAGCGCCGCGAGGAGGGCGTTGCCTACTGCCGTGGACGCCGCGGGGAACCTGTCACCGAGGTTGGCCGTCAATCGCAGAGGGGATCGCCCCTCGTGTCTTGCGAGATAGATGACGTCCGATTCCTGCAGCATCGCCATCTGCACGACTTGTTCCGACAGCGTCGGCGCCTCGTTGCAGAAGCGATAGAACTCGCGCACCTCGTTGAACGAACGCAGATACGCTCCGCCGAGTTCGACTGTTCCGTGTCCGAGGACGTAGCCGCTGCCGACTCGGCGGATGAGGTTGGCCTCCTCGAGAACCGTGCATAAGTACGACGTCGACGACTTAGCCGCTTCGAGCGTGCGCGCAAGATCGGCAAGGGCGACCGGCTCTCCCTGCGCTTGGGCCAGGATGCGGAGAATGTACACACCCCGTGTCAGCGCCGGCGCGGGGTCTCGATCCCCTCCAGTTCGATCGCTGGACATGTTTTCTCCCGTTCCGCGCGCCCGATCAAAGCAAAAAGCAGCGTGAGGATGGCCGCCTCACCTTGAGCCTTAGACCTTGACCGTATCTACAACACCGCGGACGAGATGGGCACGGCCCATAAAGACTTCTCGAGCTGACGGCGTGCGACTTGCGGTCCGGTTCTTCCTAGTGAACAACGTTCCGCATGTTGAACGCGCTTCTGCCGGATTCCCCGCGCGCCCTCGCCGAGCTCATCTCGGCGGGATGCGGCGATCGCGATGTCGCGGTCACTCGACGTTTCGTGGCCGGTCGTCCGAACGACGTCATGTGAGCATCGCCCTTTCCCAGGTTGCAAAGCGTCTCCAAAGCCATATGATGGCTGACACCTGACCGCTGATGGTCAACCACGAAGGAGTGAGACGATGAATGAAGCGCACGCGCTCCGCGGCTTCCCCGCCGCCCGACCGGTTCCCGCCGACGACGTCCGTTCAGCCTCACAGGCCCTCGGCTCGCGCCTCGTCGTGCTCGACGACGACCCCACCGGCACGCAGTCGGTCGCGGACCTCCCCGTCCTGACCCGATGGGCGACGCAGGACTTCGCGGCGGTCTTCGCCACCGACGCCCCGGCGGTCTACGTTCTGACGAACGCCCGGAGCCTAGGCGAGACCGATGCTCGCAACCGCAACCGCGAGGTGGCCAGAAACGCTCTCGCGGCTGCTGATGCGGCGGGGATCGATGTCGAGTTCGTCAGCCGCGGCGACTCCACCCTGCGCGGACACTTCCCGCTTGAGCCCGACACCCTCGCTGACGCGATCGTCGAAGCGGGCGGACGCGCCGTCGACGGCGTCGTCATCGTCCCCGCCTTCCCGGATGCCGGGCGGGTCACCATCGGCGGCGTCCACTACATGCGCGACGGTGACGGTCTGCAGCCCATCGGCAACACAGAGTTCGCCCGTGACGCCACCTTCGGCTACCGCAGCTCGGAGCTCGCCGCCTGGGTCGACGAGAAGTCCGGCGGTCGGTATCCCGCCGCCTCCGTCATCGTGGTCGACCTCGCCGTCATCCGCTCGGGCGCCGACGCGGTGGCGGACGCGATCCAGGATGCCGCCGACCGCACGCCCATCGTGTGCGACGTCGTGACCGAGGACGACCTGCGCCTCATCTCCCTCGGTCTGATCGAAGCGCGCCGACGCGGCAAGGCTCTGCTTTCGCGTGTCGGGCCGCCCTTCGTCCGCGCGCGAATCGGCGCCGAACGCCGCGAGCCGCTCACCGCCGCAGAAATCTTCCCCGGCGGGGGTGATGACCGCGGTGGGCTCATCGTCGTCGGTTCGCACGTCGCCGTGACCACCCGCCAGCTCTCGCGGCTGCGCGAGAGCGTCCCCGACCTGACGGACATCGAGATCGACGTCGCGCGCGTGCTCGACCCCGCCGGGGCGCCCGCCTACCTGCGCGGTATCGCCGACCGTGTCGTGGCGGAGCTCGAGGCGGGCGACGTCGTGGTGAGTACGACCCGCACGGTGACCACCGCCGCCACCGCCGACGACAGCCTGCACATCGCCCGCACCGTCTCGGCCGCCGTCGTCGACGTCGTGAAGGACGTCACCGCCCGCACCCGTCCGCGCTTCGTCGTGGCCAAGGGCGGCATCACCTCCAGCGACGTCGCCGCGCACGGCCTCTCGATGCACCGAGCGACCGTCCGCGGGCCCATGCTGCCCGGGATCATCTCGCTCTGGGAGCCCGCCGACGGCCCGGCCGCCGGCATCCCGTACGTCGTGTTCGCGGGCAACGTCGGTGACGACGAGGCCCTCGCCCACGTCGTGTCCACCCTCACCCGCACCCCCGCGGCCACGACCGGCCGCTGATCCCTCTCTGAAAGCGAAGGAGCTTCCCCTCATGACCACCTCCACCGTCGCCGTCCTGGGCCTGGGCGCCATGGGCCTTCCCATGGCCACGCGCCTGGCCACCGGGCTCGCCGTCCACGGCTTCGACATCGCCCCCGCCCGTCTCGCCCTCGCCGAGGACCAGGGCGTAACGCCCTTCCCCTCGGCCCGCGCCGCCGTTGCCGAGGCCGATGCCGTGCTGCTCGCCGTGCGCGACCAGTATCAGCTGGACGACGTGCTCTTCGGCGAAAGCGGCATCGCCACGGCCCTGCGTCCGGGCTCGGTCGTCATCCTCACCAGCACCGTCGGCACCGCCGGCATCCGTCCCGTCGCCGACCGCCTCGCCGATCTGCACATCGACCTCGTCGACGCTCCGCTATCGGGCGGACCTGTTCGAGCCGGGCAGGGCGACCTGCTCATCGTGGTGGGTGCCTCCCCCGCCGCGCGAGAGAAGGCCGCTCCCGTCCTCGAGCTGCTGGCATCCACCCTCACCATCGTCGGCGACAACGCCGGAGACGGACAGGCCCTCAAGACCGTGAATCAGCTGCTGTGCGGCGTCCACATCGCCGCAGCCGGCGAAGCCCTCGCCCTGGCCGACGCTCTCGGCCTGGACCCCGAGAAGACGCTCGAGGCACTGATGGGCGGCGCCGCGGCGTCGTTCATGCTCGGCAACCGCGGCCCGCGCATGCTGCAGGCCTACGACGACGAGGGCGCCGAAGTGCTCAGCGCGCTCGACATCTTCGTCAAAGACATGGGCATCGTCGGCGACGCCGCCCGACGCGTCGGCCTCCCCACTCCAGTCGCCGCAGCGGCGGAGCAGCTCTACCTCACCGGTCGCTCGCAGGGCCTCGGTTCGGTCGACGACTCCGCCGTCATCCGCGCGATCGCACCCGAGCGTCGCAACGGCTGACCCCGCCCGAACAAGGAATCGAAGGAGATCCCGACATGCCCCTCGTCCTCACGGCCGACACGCCGCCCATCGCGCCCGTGGTGGAATTCGGCACCGGCGCCCTGCTCGCCATCGCCGCCGCCGGCATCGCTCTGCTGCTCGTGCTCATCATCCTGTTCAAGGTGCACGCCTTCGTCGCCCTGCTCATCACGAGCGTCGTCGTGGCCATCTCGGCGCAGATCCCGGCCGGTGACGTCTTCACCCTCGTCGCGAACGGCGTCGGCTCCACGATGGGCAAGGTCCTCATCATCATCGCCCTCGGCGCCATCCTCGGTCGCCTGATCGAGGTGTCCGGCGGCGTGCAACGCCTCGCCGAGAGCTTCACCGACCGCCTCGGGCCCCGCCGGGTGGCCATCGCGCTCACCATCGTGGCCTTCGTCGTCGCCATCCCCGTCTTCTTCGAGGTCGGCGTCATCGTGCTCGTGCCGATCCTCTACGCCTTCAGCAAGATCGCCGGCGTGAAGCCGATCGTGTTCGGTCTGCCGATGTTCGGCCTCATGCTAGCCGTGCACGTGGCCGTTCCGCCGCACCCCGGCATCGTCGCCGGGGCCGGCGTCTTCGGCGCCGACCTGGGCCTGGTCACCGCGATCGCCCTGCCCATCTGCGCCGTCCTCGGCTTCCTCTGCTTCTGGGTCGCCCGCATCATGAACCGTCGAGAGTACGACCTCGCCCCCCGCGTCGCCACGCAGATGGCCGAGTTCGGCGAGACGACCACCGTCATCGAGTCCCGCCGCGCCGACGGCACGGTGATGGCGCCGCCGAGCACCGGCACCGTCGTCGGCCTCATCGCTCTGCCCATCGTGCAGATCCTGGTCGGCACGATGCTCGCCCTCAGCCTGCCCGCCGACTCCGCCGGGCGCGGTATCGCGACTTTCATCGGCACCCCGGCGCTCGCCCTCCTCGTGGCCGTGATCGTCGCGTTCTTCGTACTGCCCGTCCGTCGCCGCTGGGGTCTCGCCCGCACCAACGAGGTCTTCGAGAGCTCGATGCCCCCGATCGCGTCGATCCTGCTCGTCGTGGCCGGTGGCGGTGTGTTCGGCGCCGTGCTGCAGGCCTCGGGCATCGGCACCGCCCTGTCGGTGACGCTGGAGAACCTCGGCGTGCCCCTGCTGGGCGCGGCGTTCCTCATCACGCTGGCGCTGCGCGCCGCGCAGGGGTCGGCCACGGTCGCCATCGTCACCACCGCGAGTCTGCTGGCCGCGGCCATCGCCGAAGCCGGCTACACACCCGTGCAGATCGCCGCGATCGCCGTGGCCGTCGGGTTCGGTTCGCTGGGCCTGTCGATGGTCACCGACGCCGGTTTCTGGATCGTCACGCGCTACCTCGGCCTCACGGTCGCCGACGGTCTGCGCACCTGGACGGTGCTGACGACCATCCTGGGCGTCGCCGGCTTCCTGCTCACCTGGGCGGTGTTCGCCCTCGCCGGCTAGGACGTGCGTTGTGCATCGCCGGGTCGGGGACGGTCGTTCCCCGGCCCGGCGATTAGGTTTGAACGGAAGGGGGATGCCATGGCACGACGCTCACGTGTCGACGAGGTGGTCGACGGGCTGTTCGACGACATCGTCGCGCGCCGTCTCGTCGCCGACGAGGCGCTGCCCAGCGAGAACGAGCTCGGCGAGCGATTCGAGGTGAGCCGGGTCACCGTCCGCGAAGCGGTGAAGGTGCTGCAGACACGCGGCATCGTGCGTGTCGAGAGCGGACGCGGATCGTTCGTTCAACCGCTCGCCCACTGGACGTCGCTCAGCGCGGTGCTGGCCGCCACCTCGGCCAGCGGCGACTCCTCCGCGGCGGAGCAGCTAATCGAACTCCGGCGCATCTTCGAAACCGGCGCCGCAGCCCTGGCGGCCGAGCGTGCGCAGCCCGACGAGCTGGATGCCATCGGCGCCGACCTCGCGGTGATGCGCACGGCCCATGCGGCCGACGATCTGGCATCCTTCGTCGCCGCCGATCTGTCCTTCCACGACCGCATCCTCGCGGCGTCTCGTAACCCGTTCCTCACGGTGATGTTCGCGCCTCTCACGGAGGTGCTCTCGGAGCGGCGGGCGCAGACCTCGCGCGTGCCGCTGATCCAGCAGAACGCCCTCGTCGAGCACGCACACGTTCTCGACGCACTCCGCAGCGGCGACCCCGAAGCATCGCGCCGCGCGATGGACAGGCACATGCAGCAGACCCTCGACGACCTCCGCCGGTACGTTCTCTCGCCGAGAGAGCGAGAGGACAAAGCCTCTCGCTGACGGATCGGGCGGTCCCGCTGCCCTATCCGTCGGTTGTCGGTTTCAGCGTTCTCGGCGCTGCGAGAGTGGTGCATTGCGCACGACCGAGAAGACGATGTCGCTTCCATGGGGAGAAAGGTCTCACGTGGATTCTGGTCCTCGCGGACGCGTTGGGTGCGTCCTCTGTAACGGTCGGCGCCGCGGCCACGGTTCATCTTCGGGACATTCACACGCCCTGCCTGCGCACTCCTTCAACGTCTCACCCGTGTCCGGTCGACCCGCGTCACGTCGACTCCGGCTTCATGCCCCGACCGCGGCACGCGCAGCGACTGAGGTCGACCGCAGACCGTTCACCCGCGACAACACAGCGGCACCCGAGCCGAAGCCCGGGCGCCGCAGTGATCGAGCGGTGACTACCGCAGCACGATGAACGCGCTGACGGCGTTGGAGGACTGCACGGTGGTGCTGCCGCCGTAGCTGACCTTCACCACCTTGGCGCCGCGCGTCTGCGGGTCGAGGGTGATGGTCGCGCGGCCGCTCTGGAGGGTGGCGGTGTACGCCTTGCCCGCCACGGTCACGGTCACATCGCCTTGCGCCGCGGGGCCCGCGGCCGGGCTGACGCGCACGGTGACCTTGTACGTGTCGCTCGTGCGACCCACCCAGGGGCTCACCGTGACCTGCGTGCGCGAGGACACGACGGCCGGCACGCCCGCGCTGTCGGCGGTTCCCGTGAGGCCCGTGGCCGTCGAGGTCGCGGTCACCCGCACGCTCAGCACACGGCCGAGGTCGGCGCGCTGCACACGGTACGTCTGCGACGTGGCGCCCTCGATCGGTTCACCGTCTCGGAGCCACTGGTAGGTGGTGGTCACCTCGGCGGGGTTCCAGGTACCGGGCGTGGCCTGCAGGGTGCGGTTCAGCGCTGCGGTCCCCGACACGGTCGGCGCCTCGACGGCGACGGGCGCCGCCTCTCCGGAGTCCACGGTGAGCACCGTCTGCACCGAGGACTCGCCGTAGGTCACGACGCCGAGGTAGCGCGTCGCGGGCGCGAGTCCCTGCCACGACAGGTCGTAGGCCACCGGGGTGCCCTGCTCGACGGTCAGCGGGTTGGGGGTGGCCGTCAGCTGACCCTCGCCGCCGGGGGCGACGTTGGCGTAGGTCATGTCCCACGTGAAGGGCGCGGTGAACGAATAGACGTTCGCCTCGACGAGGTACGTGCCCGGGGTGGGATCAGGAAGCGACACTCGCTCGTCGGCCGAGGCGGTCGCCGAGGTGAACCGCTCGTAGTACCGCAGGTCGTCGGGGCTGACGACGCGCGAGACGAACAGGTCGAGGTCGCTGCCGTCGTCGTCCGAGGAGTCGAGGTCGAAACGCGAGAGCGTCGTGCCCTCGGGAACGTCGACGATCCACCGCACGTAGCCGTCGGCGTCACCGGAGTCCTGGTTTCCGCTGTGGCCCTCGACGGGGTTGTCGGCGTCGGTGAGCAGCGTCTCCGCCGTCAGGCCCGACAGCGTCAGCGGCAGCTCTCCGGTGAAGCCGGGGAGGATCTCGACGTTCGTGCTGCCCGATGCTCCGGTGCCCGACACCTCCGCGGGCGCCTCGGCGGTGGCCGGGTGGATCGCGATGGGCGAGCGCACCTGGGTGTCCCCGCTCGTCCACGTGAGGAACCCGGTCGTCCACTGCTCGGCCGGAGCGGTCGTGCGGGTGAACGTCACCGTGAAGGTCTGCTCCTCCCCGGCGGCGGCGAAGTCCAGCGTCGACGGCTCGACGACGGCATCCACTCCGGGCACCTCGATGGATGCCGTGAAGCTGCCCGCCTGCGTCGAGGTGACCGTGCGGGTGACCGTCTGCGGCTTGGCCAGCGAGCCGATGGAGATCGACGCGAGGTTCAGGTCGCTGCCGTCGATGGGTTCGACGCCGAAGTCGTAGAGTCCCTTGCCCTGCAGGAAAGCCGCCCAGTCAGCGGAACCGTTCAGATAGAGCAGACCCGGGTCGAAGTACTTCGTGGGATCGACGTGGCCGGCACCCTGCGCGAACGGATCCTCCACATCGGCGCCTTCGGCGTCGACGGTGTCGTACGCCGTGGTCATCATCGCCGACTTCACCTCGGCGGGCGTGGCCCGCGGACGCTCCCCGAAGTAGAGGGCGGCGAGGCCCGCGACGTGCGGGGACGACATCGAGGTGCCCGACAGGAACTCGTACGCCGGGTCGGCGCCGGGCGCGTTGGCCGCGGCGGCGAGGATCGCGACACCGGGAGCCGAGACGTCCGGCTTCAGGATGTCGCTGCCGTCGGCCAGCATCGGTCCGCGGCTGGAGAAGCCCGCGACCTGCGGCGTGGGGGTGACCTCGTCGGTGATGTTCTCGCCGATGAGGGTCGCCGTGGCATCCGGGGTCTCGCGCACGTACGACAGCAGCGCGTCGCGATACTGCGCGTCGAGGTGCACCGTCGGCACGGAGTGGAAGTCGTTGTCGACCGACGCGGGGGTGACGTTGACGAGGATCATGCCCACGCCGCCGGCGTTCTTCACCTCTTCCGACTTCTCGACACGGGCGTTCTGCCCGCGGTCGCACACCACGATCTTGCCCGCGACCTTCGCGGGGTCGAGCGTTCCGAGGAAGCACAGCGCCGCCTGCGCGGGGTCGGCTCCGGATGCCGCGACGTCGCCGGCGTAGACCACGGGAGCCATGACCTCCTGGTCGGCGGGGACCGAGATGGAGGCGCCGGCGGCTTCGAAGCCGTTTGGCAGCGTCACGGTGCCCTCGTAGGTCGGGATCGTCGAGGCGGCGACCGTGGTGTACCACGGCGAGGCGTGATCGGCCGTCGAGGCGCCGGGACCGGAGTTGCCCGCCGAGACGGCGACGAAGATGCCCGCGGCGGCGGCGTTGAAGAACGCCTGGTCTTCGAGCGCGAATGTCGAGCTGGCCGCTCCCCCGCCGATGGAGTAGTTGATCACGTCGACACCGTCGGTGACGGCGGCGTTGATCGCGCCGAGCAGGTCGCTGAGGGCGCAGACGTCGTCGGACGTCACCAGCGGGTCAGGGCCGGCCCAGCACGCCTTGTACGCCGCGACCTTGGCGGCCGGGGCGACGCCGGAGACGGCGCCGAAGTCGAGACCCTCCACGGTGGCGTCGACACCGTTGTTGCCGGCGGCGGTGCCGGCGGTGTGCGAACCGTGCGTGTCGCCGTCGCGCGGGGAGCGGTAGTCCGCCTCGAACGTGAACCCGGACGCGGCAGCGCCCGTGTCGAAGTACTTCGCGCCGACGAGCTTGGTGGTGTAGTCCGACGACGACCAGCCGTTGCCCTCGGCGACCCGAGCCGAGCGGAAGTCGGTGCCGTCCGCCTTGCGGTAGACGACGTCGTTGCCGTCGATGTACGGCTCGTCACCGGGGGTGGTGCCCAGAGGGTCGCCCGCGAACGAGGGGTTCTCCGGGGCGATGCCGGTGTCGATGACGCCGACCACGACGCCCTCGCCCGCGGCATCCGTGCCGCCGACGCGCTGCCACACGCCATTGTCGCCCTCGAGGCCGAGGAACTCGGTCGAGGGGACGGCGTGAGGGTGGCGGATCTCGTCGGGCACGACCTTCAGGACGCCGTCGGTCGCGGCGAGCTTCGCGGCCTGGTTGGGGTCCATCTGCGCGCTGAAGCCGTTCACCGCCACCGTGTAGGTCGCGTCGGCCTGGACTCCGACCTCCCGTGCGACGTCCTGTTGCCGCTGCTCGAGGAAGGCCGAATACTCCCGCACCTCGGGGGTGGTGGGATCAAGCCGCGCGTCGTCGGACTTCGTGGCGTCGAAACCGGGCACACCGCCGTCGTACGTGGCGACGGGGGCGTCGTCGAGCACGACGATGTAGCTGCCCGTGGCGGACTCGATGGGTGTGGGAGGCGTCACCCCCTCGCCCACCTCGGCGGCCAGCGCGGGCGTGACTCCGGCCGCGGTGAACAGGCCGGCCACGGCGATAGCCGTGACCGAACGCAGGGTTCGACCCATTTTGCGCTCCAATTGGGGGATGTCGTGAGCGATGTGCGCGGCATCAGCGACGCGCGTTGCACAAACCTAACTCACGGCATATTCATCATCAACAGAAAAAGTCGCCGCATAGACGAATGTCACAGGCCGGAAATGTGCCGATGGTTCATTGGTCCTGGGCCCCCACCATGCGGGGCTCGAGGTGGCCGCCCGCGTTCGCCCGAATCGCGCCATGCCCCACCTAGACTGCGACGAAACCGAGGAGGAGCCGCCATGCCCCGGCGCCGTCGCACCGTCGCACAGCACGCACACCTGCCCTCCCCCCATCCCCTCGGCCAACTCGCGACGCTCGTCGCCGTGGCCGTCGTGGTCGCGGTCGTCTCGGTGATCGGCGTCGTGTCGTACACCGCGTACGACCTCACGGCGGAGTTCGTCGAGGAAGCCGTCGTCGTCCAGAATCAGCCCCCGGTGCCGCCCGATCTCGGTCAGCTCGAAGGCGGCGTCAACATGATGGTCGTCGGCATCGACGCCTGCGAGGAGAACCTGATCGCGCTCTTCGGCGAGCGGTGCGAAGGGCCCGACTCCGAGGGGCGGCTCAACGACGTCAACATCCTCGTGCACATCTCGGACGCGCCTCGCAAGGTGACCGTCGTGTCGTTCCCCCGCGACCTGGTGTTCGAAGCCCCGGCGTGCGACACCTCCGACGGCGGCCGGTTCGACGGGGGCTCCCTGCAGATCAACGAGCTCTACACGTACGGCGGACTGTCGTGCGTGATCACCGCCATCTCCGACATGAGCGGGCAGCAGATCCAGTTCGGGGCGATGGTCACCTTCGGCGGGGTCATCGAGATCACCAACGCGATCGGCGGGGTGGAGATCTGCCTCGCCAGCGACATGCGCGACGAGAACACCGGCATCGACTGGAAGGCCGGTCCGCGCACCATCCAAGGCATCGAAGCCCTGCAGTTCCTCCGCACCCGCTACGGCGTGGGCGGCAGCGACCTGGCGCGCGTGAGCAATCAACAGCAGTACATGTCGCGGCTCGCGCGCAAGCTCGTCAGCGAGGAGGTGCTGTCGAACCCCGCGACGCTGTTCCGCCTGGCATCCACAGGGCTCCGGAACGTCACGCCCACGCAGAGCCTGACCAACCCCCTCACGCTGGTGCAGGTGGCGCAGGCGGTGAAGGACGTCCCGTTCGAGGACATCGTGTTCGTGCAGTACCCCACGGTCGAGGCGCCGTCGGACGCCAATCGCGTCGCGCCCGACTATTCCGCCGCGGAGGTGCTCTGGGACGCCCTCGCCGCCAACCAGGCCATCGAGGTCACGGGTGACGTCGCCGTCAACGGCGGCACGGTCGTCGCGGACCCGACACCCGCCCCCGACGCCTCGCCGACGGAGGACGCCGTGCCCGCCGAGGAGGTCGAGCCGGGCGACATCGACCCCTCGAGCGGCGCGGTCGCGCTGCCGCCCTCGATCAGCGGTTCGAGCGCGGCGCAGCAGACCTGCAGCGCGGGCGTCGTGAACTGACCGGGGCGGACCTCGCCTCGGCTGCTCGCTGCCTCGCGGGAGCCGCCGGGCGCTGACACGTCGGAGGGGTCGGCAACCCTGCCGGCCCCTCCCTCCCGCACCGGTGATGGCGGTGTGAACCGCCTCCCGGCCTCAGACGCTCTGATGCTCGCGCGGCGTGCGCCGCGCCCGCGCTCGCGAGACGACCGGCGGGACGACGATCAGCAGCGCGGCGAACACCAGCACACCGAGAGCGGTCGGGCTCTGCAGCATGATGCCGAAGTTGCCCTCGCCCAGCGCCGAGGTCTGCACGAGCGCCTTCTCGAACAGCGGTCCGAGGACCAACCCGAGCACCAGGGGCGCGATGGGCAGGTCGAGCTCCTTCATCAGCCAGCCGACCAGGCCGAAGACCAGCACGATCCAGACGCTGAACATGTTGTTCGACACGGAGAAGGCTCCGATGATGCTGGTCAGCAGGATGATCGGGTAGAGGTAGCCGTACGGGATCCGCAGCATCTGAGCGAACACCGGTGCCAGCGGCAGGTTCAGCAGCAGCAGGATGACGTTGCCGATGAAGAACGACACCAGCAGACCCCAGACCAGCGCGGGCTGCGTCTCGAACAGCAGCGGTCCAGGCTGCAGCCCGTAGACGGTGAACGCGCCGAGCAGGACCGCGGTCGTCGCCCCACCGGGGATGCCGAGTGACAGTGTGGGCACGAAGTTCGCGTTCGCAGCCGCGTTGTTCGCGCTCTCCGGTGCCGCCACTCCCTCGATCGCACCGCGACCGAACGACGCGCCGTTGCGCGAGACGCGGCGCTCGATGCCGTAGGCCATGAATGAGGCGAGGGTGGACCCGGCGCCCGGCAGGATGCCCAGAAGGAAGCCGATGCCGCTCCCACGAAGGATCGCCGGACCGCTCTGCATGATCTCGCGACGCGAGATCACCATGTCGCGGAACCGCGCCCGGATCGGAGCGGCCGCACCCACACGGATCTGCCGCAGCACCTCCCCCAGAGCGAAGAGGCCGATCATGACCTCGACGAAGGGGATGCCGCCCAACAGGTTGACGTCGCCGAAGGTGAAGCGGGCGTCACTGAAACCGGATGCCACGCCTACCGTCGACAGGAGCAGTCCGAGGACGGCCATCATGGCGCCACGGATCAGCGCCCCACCCTGGAAGGTCACCACGATGACCAGACCGAGGATCATGATCGCGAGATTCTCGACCGGTCCGAATGCCAGGGCGAGCTGCGCCAGCGGAGGCGCCAGGGTCATCAAGAGGACGAGAGAGAGGATCGCCGCCACGAACGACCCGATGGCCGAGATGGCCAGGGCTGCGCCCGCTCTCCCCTTTCGAGCCATCTGATAGCCGTCGAGTGTGGTCACCACGCTCGCGGCCTCCCCCGGCGTCGAGATGAGCACGGAAGTGATCGTCCCGCCGTACTGCGCGCCGTAATAGATGCCGGCGAGCATGATCAGCGCGGTGACCGGCTCGAGCGCGAACGTCAGCGGAAGCAGAACAGCGACGCCGGTCGTGGACCCCAGCCCCGGGAGGAGGCCGATGATGGTTCCCGCGAGCACCCCGACGAAGCACCAGAGGATGTTCTCGAAGGTGAGAGCTGTCTGGAAGCCCAGCAGAAGGTTGTCGAACATGATCTACAGCACCCCTAGCAGTCCGGTGGGCAGGGGCACACCGAGGAAGACGCGGAAGACGACGTGGAACAACGCGACCGTGACGGCCGTGATGATCACGGTGGACAGGATGCGGCGGTGCTCGACGACGATCGAGACGAAGATCATGAGGCTCGCCAGCGCCAGCAGCAGCCCGATCAGCGGCACGAGCAGGATCGCCGCCAGCAGGGCGGCGATGACGAGGACGAGCTGACGGTTGCGGGCGCGCTGATCCCGACCGAAGATGTCGAGCTCGGGCGAGGTCTGCACACGGTCCGTCGTCGCGGGTGCCGACTCCAGGATCGAGTCGGACACCTCCTCGGCGAGCGTCTCGATCTCGGGTCGCCTGCGGATCTGATGCACCAGGTCCACCAGCGCCAGGACGAACACGACCGCTCCGCATAAGGCCGGGAGAAAGCCGGCGTCGACCAATCCCTCGTCGTCGACGTAGCCGTAGGACGCGGCTCCGATCACGGCCGCCGCGCCCAGCAGGGCCACCGTCGCGGAGGCGACGATGTTGGCCCTGCGGAGCACACCGGTCATCGGAGCACGGCCTCGAGGTCTGCGTTGTTGCCCTCGAGATAGGCGACGAAGTCGTCGCCGTACGCGGCGTCGGGCTGCATGAGGTTGCTCTCGATGTACTCGGTGTAGGCGTCGCTCGTCGCGAACTCCTCGGCCGCATCGATCCAGAACTGCCGGGCCTCCTCGCTGATACCGCCGGGTGCGATGAAGCCGCGGTACTGGGCGAAGGCGACGTCGATGCCCTGCTCCGACGCGGTGGGGATGTCGGAGAGTGCCTCGTACTCGTATCGGTCGTCGGCGAAGGCGCAGAGGGCTCGCAGGTCGCCGGATTCGATCTGGCCCAGCACTTCGCTGGGGTTCAGGGAGGCCACGTCGACCGTTCCGCCGAGAAGACCGGCGAGCACTTCGCTGCCCGACTCGTACGGAACGCGGTCGAAGGTCACGTCCTGGTCCTGCTCGACGAGCGTGAAGACGATCTCGTCGAGGCTCGTCGCTCCGGAGACGGCCGCGATGACGCGTTCGGACTCGGCGGTGTCGACGACCTGCTCGCAGGATTCGAACGGCGAATCGTCACGGACGACGAGGAGGGTGTAGTCGTCACCGAGCTTCATGATGGGCGTGAACGAGGTGTAATCGAACTGCACGTCCTGCGTGAGAGGGAGCGCCAGCAGCGCGGTCTCGGAAGCGAGCAGGATTCCTTCGTTGCCCTGCTGGCCGAGGAAGTAGGAGTAGCCGACCGCGCCGGATCCTCCCTCGCGGTTCTCGGTGGTGATGTTGACCCCGGCCGCCTCCTCGAGGCCGGAGGCGATCGCGCGGCCCGACACGTCGGAGCCGCCTCCCGCCGAGAAGGGGACGATCATGACCGCGCTTCCGGGTCCGGAGTCGCCGCCGGTGCCGGCGGTGGCGCCGCATCCCACGAGAGCGAGGGCCGACAGGCCGATCACGGGCAGGCCGATACGGGTGAGTTTCACAATGATCCTTCGTTGGAGTGGTGAAAGCAGAGTGGTGAAAGCAGAGTGGCGAGAAAGGGTGAGCGAGTGCCGTGCCGCGAAACAGCCGCGGCGGAGGAGAGGGCGGTGGTGTCAGGAGGTCGCGAGCGTTGCTGCACGTCGACGCGCGCCGACGCCGACAGCGACGGAGAACGCGTTCTCGTAGGCGCCCGTGTTGACCGCGCGCCGGCCGACGAGCGGGAACGCCGTCCCGTGTGCGGGAGTGCAGACCGGCACGCTCAGGCCGCCGGCCATGGTGACGCCACGGTCGAAGCCGAGGAGCTTCACCGCGATCTGCCCCTGGTCGTGATACATGGTCAGGATGCCGTCGAACGCGCCGTCGCGCGCGTGGATGAAGATCGTGTCGCTCGGGAACGGGCCGGCGGCATCCACTCCGCGGTTCTTGAGTTCTTCGACGGCGGGGGCGATGACGTCGATCTCCTCGCGCCCGAACGTACCGTTCTCGCCGGCGTGCGGATTGAGCGCGCAGACGCCGATGCGAGGGTTGGCGATGCCGCGGCCCTTCAGCACCTCTTCGAGGAGCTGACCGCGCTCGACGACGAGGTCGAAGGAGATGTTGTCCGCCACCTGGGAGAGGGGGACGTGCGAGGTGACCCGGCCCGTGACGAGTTCGGGGAGGATGTTGAGCTCCGTCGCGGCGGTGCCGTCGTCGAGGACGGTCTCGAACCACGCCATCTCGTCGTTCTCGGTCATACCCGCGAGGTGCAGCGACGTCTTGTTCAGCGGAGCGAAGACGATCGCGTCGATCTCCCCCGCCTTGGCCATCTCGAGCGCGCGCCGCAGGTTGGACATCGCCCACTGTCCGCCCTCCCGGGTGGCGACACCGCGCTCGAAACGGTCGACCGGGCGGTGAGCGCTGTTGTCGACCAGGGTCGGAAGCCCGGTGCCGCGTTCGGGCGACCACGCGAAGTCGACGCCCGCGTCGGTCATGGCATCGGTCAACTCCTGCTCGTCGGAGATGAGGAAGATCTCTGCGCGTCCGCGCGTCTCGGGCGTCGCCAACTGCCGGGCGACCAGTTCCGGGCCGACCCCGGCGGGGTCGCCGAAGATGAGGGCGATACGGGGAGTGTTCTCGGTCACAGCGATGGAGTCCTTTCGATGGATGCCGCGGCGTCGGTGATGCCCGTCCGGCTCGGCGACGCGACGCTTCGTCGCGACATGAGGTGGGTGAGGTAGCGGCGATTCGCGCCGCAGACGCTGAGCGAGTCGCCGCCGTAGTGCTCGCAGGTGATGACGCCCCGGTATCCGACGCGGCGGGCGATATCGAGGACGACGCGATAGTTGATGACGCCGTCTCGCAGGGTGCTGGGTGCAGTGGCGATGTGCTCGCCGTCGGGGGTCTCGTCGCGCAGATAGTTTTTGGCGTGCCAGTAGTTGGCGTACGGCAGAGTGGTCTCGTAGAGCTCGAGCCAGGACTCGACGGGTCGGTGGAGACGGATGAGGTTGCCGACGTCGGGGTTCAAACCGACGTTGGTGAGCCCGACCTCCTCGACGAACCGCACGGCGCCGGCCCCGGTCCCCAGGTAGGTGTCTTCGTAGAGCTCGAGCGAGAGCTCCAGACCGAGTTCTGCGGCGTGGACGCCGAGCTCGCGGATGCGCCGCACGGCGAGCGCGCGCATGTCGTCGTCATCGGGGTCGCGGGGGCCGGGTGCCGTCCAGAACCACAGCGCCCGTTCCTGCTGCGGCGAGAACGGGTGGTGCAGGCCCGTGGAGTACACGCTCACGCCGAGTTCGGCCGCGGCATCGAGGGAGGCGTGGTGGTAGGCGAGGTTCTGCTCGCCGCGGTCGGGGGCGATGACGCTCGCCCGCTGCACGTGCAGTGCGGGGATGTCGAGCCCCACCGAACGCGTGACGCTCACGAGCTCGGACCGTCGGGATGCCGTCAGATCGGCCACCCGGATCCACGCGTCGCTGATCTCGACGGCGCCGAACCCCTCTGCGGCGACATCACCCAACTGCTCGAACCAGAAGCCCGCATCGGCGGACGTGGCGGGGCGTCCGTGGGGATCTGTCGCTGACAGCCCGAGCACACAGCTCGCAAGCTGCCAGGAAAGAGGAGTCGTTTGCATGTGATCACTTCGTCGTGAGGCCACCGCGGGGTCGCGATTAAAAAGATCCTATATAAAATTGAGAGAAGCGCAAGGGGCGTCCGCCACCGCGCCCCGCGACGACGCGAGGGGATCGCGTCTCAGCCGGCTTCGGCGGCGCGTGCCGATTCGATCGCGCGGGCCTTGACGTTGCTGACGTGCGACCGCATCGCATCCACGATGCCCGCGACCTCGCCCACCCGGAAGGCATCGACGATCGCGTCGTGCTCGGCCACGGCGAACGCCACATCATTGGTGCGGCCCATGGAGCTCTGCCGACGCCGATGCATGTGCGTCCCCAGGGACTCGGCCATCTGCTGCAGGTGCGTGTTCTCGCACCGGTCGAAGATGGCCTGGTGGAAGCGCCAGTCGGCGTCGAAGTACTCGGACAGTCGAGCCGCCATGCGCGGATCGTCGTCGTCGAGCTCGAGGACGGCGTCGGCAGTGCGGTGGTGACGCTCCTCCGCTTCGACGAGTCGGGGCAGCAACTCCCCCGCCCGTGGCGCAGCCAAGGCGGCGGCCCCGGTCTCGATCACGATGCGCGCGTCGAAGAGTTCCGCCGTCTGCGCAACGGAGAGCGGTGCCGCAACGCGGTACCCCCGTCGCGCTTCGCGTGACACGAGACCGGTGCGCTCCAGCTGCACGAGCGCCTCGCGCACAGGTGTCGGCGAGACGTCGAGCTCCTTGGCGAGGATGTCGATGCCCAGGCGGACGCCCGGTTGCACCTCGCCGTTCATCAGGCGGTCGAGGATGACGTCATAGACGCGGTCACGCAGCACACGTCGTTCGACAGCGCCCGTGATCGGCACGCTTTCCTGGAACAAACTCATCGATCGACCCCCTGTCGGCCTCAGCCTACTGGGATCGGGTGCACTCGATTCGATCTTTAATTTCCTCTTTTCTATATAAAATACGTATGCTGTTCGGAGGTGCGATGGCGCACCACGGACTCGGATGAGAGGCCCCATGAGTTACCTGCACAACGACCCGTCAGTTTTCCGCGAGGAGATGATCGACGGCTTCGTCGCCGTCCACAGCGACCTCGTCCGCCGCGTGAGCGGCGGCGTGGCACGACGCCACGCCGCGCCCGAGGGCCACGTCGCCGTCGTCGTGGGCGGCGGATCAGGCCATTACCCCGCGTTCGCGGGGCTGGTGGGACCCGGCCTCGCCCACGCGGCAGCCATGGGCGGCGTCTTCGCCTCGCCGTCCGCGGCGCAGGTGGAGGCCGCCGCGCGCGCGGTCGACACCGGAGCGGGAGTCCTTCTCGCGTACGGCAACTACGCCGGCGACGTGCTCAACTTCGACAGCGCTCAGGCAGAGCTGCGCGCCGACGGCATCCCGTGCCGCAGTGTCGCCGTCACCGACGACATCGCCAGCGCGGGGCCCGATGAGCAGCACCGCCGCCGTGGCCTGGCGGGTGACCTCGTCGTCTTCAAGGCCGCCGCCTGGGCCGCTGAGCAGGGCCGCACGCTCGATGACGTCGCCGAGGTCGCTCAGCTCGCGAACGCCCGCACGCGCACGCTCGGGGTCGCCTATACCGGCTCCACGCTCCCCGGGGCCGATCAGCCCCTGTTCACGATCCCCGACGGGCGGATGGGGCTCGGTATCGGCATCCACGGCGAACCCGGTCTCGACGAGCTCCCTGTCGCCAACGCCGACGAGACGGCCGCGATGATGATCGACCGCCTCCTGGAGGAGAGCCCCGCCGACGCCGGGCGACGGCTCGGCGTCATCGTCAACGGGCTGGGCTCCGTGAAGGGTGAAGAGCTCTTCGTGTACTTCGCCGGTGTGCGGCGCCACCTCCTCGCCCGGGGATACGACCTCGTGGCACCGCAGGTCGGCGAGTTCGTCACGAGCTTCGAGATGGCGGGTGTCTCACTCACGCTGGTCTGGCTCACCGACGAGCTGGAGGCGGCGTGGTGCGCCCCCGTCTGGACGCCGTCCCTGCGAACGGGCGCCACTCCCCCGCCCGATGCCACCCGGCTCGCCGACGACGTCGAGGGTACGGCCGTCGACGAACCCGTCGACGGCGGGGACGCGACGTCCGATCGAGACCGGGCCCTGGCGATGGCCGTCTCGCGTGCATTCGCCGCCGGTGCGGCTGCGATCGACGCGGAGGTCGACGATCTGGGGCGTCTCGACTCCATCGCCGGCGACGGCGACCATGGCATCGGCATGCAGCGGGGGATCACGGCCGCCGCCTCGGCTGCCGCCCTCTCGGTCCGGCACAGCAAGGGACTGGCGGGGACCCTGGATGCCGCGGGACGCGCCTGGGCCGAGAAGGCGGGTGGCACGTCCGGAGCCCTCTGGGGGCTCGGCTTGCGGACCGCCGCGGCCCACCTCTCGCGTTGCGACGACGCCACGGAGGCGGACATCGCCACCGCGGTCGCCGCGGGCATCGCCGCCATCCGCGAGAAGGGCGGGGCCCGCGTCGGGGACAAGACGATGGTGGATGCCGCCGCCCCCTTCGCCAAAGCCCTCGCCGCTCGAGGCGGCGACCGTTCCGCCGCGTGGCTCGCGGCAGCGGGCGCGGCCTCACGGGGTGCCGCCGAGACCGCCCGGTTGGGAGCCCGGACGGGCCGCGCCCGGGCACACGGCGACAAGGGCATCGGGCACCCCGATCCCGGCGCCGTCTCCTTCGCCCTCCTGGCGAACGTCGCCGTCACCACCCTCCTGCCCACACTCACCGAAGGTGCACACTCATGACCCCTCTGCGCATCGTCGTCGGCTCCGACGACGCCGGCTACGACTACAAGACCGCGCTCAAGGCAGACCTCCAGAACGACCCGCGGGTCGAGGTCGTCGATGATGTCGGCGTCGCGGATGACGGACACACGGCCTATCCGGTGATCGCCGTCGAGGCGGCCGAGCGTGTCGCCCGCGGCGAGGCGGACCGCGCCCTGCTCATCTGCGGCACGGGCCTGGGTGTCGCCATCGCGGCGAACAAGGTGCCCGGCATCCGGGCCGTGACCGCCCACGACAGCTTCTCGGTCGAGCGCGGCGTGCTGTCGAACAATGCCCAGGTGCTCACGCTCGGACAGCGGGTCATCGGTCTCGAATTGGCGCGTCGACTCGTTCGGGAATGGCTCTCGTACACGTTCGACGAGTCGTCGGCCTCCGCGGAGAAGGTACGCATCCTCTCGCAGTACGAGAACAGAGACGACCGGGACTCGTGAGCGTGGCCCCTGTCGTCGTCGCCGTCAGTTTCAAGGCGTATCTTTCCCACGCCACGGCGATCGACTGGGTTCGGGCGGTGGCCGGCGCACCGATTCCTCACGGGGTCGAGGTCGTCGTCTTCCCCTCGTTCCTGTCGATCCCCGGCGCGGTCGACGCCGCCGGGGGGCGGCTCTCCATCGGCGCGCAGAACCTGCACTCCGCGGAGGGGGGCGCGTTCACCGGCGAGGTGACGGCCCCTCAGATCCGGGAGGTGGGATGCCGGTACGTCGAGATCGGGCACGCGGAGCGCGAAAACCTCTTCGGTGAGACGGAGGCCGACATCGTCGAGAAGATCCGCCTTGCGCAGCGGCACGGATTGATCCCCCTGCTCTGCGTCGGCGAGCCGACCCCCGGTTCGGCCGCGGATGCCGCGGCCTGGTGCCGCGAGAAGGTCGCGCGCATGCTGCGCGCCGCGCAGTTCGCCGGGGACATCGTTGTGGCGTACGAGCCCGTCTGGGCGATCGGTGCCGAGCGCCCCGCTGACCCCGCGCACGTCCGTACCGTCGCGGCGGCATTGCGCGAAGCCCTCTCGACGGCGGTGCCGAGCGGTCGGAGCGCCCGTGTCATCTACGGCGGCGCCGCCGGGGAGGGCACGCTCCCCGAGCTCCGGGGTGACGTCGACGGGGTCTTCCTGGGCCGCTTCGCCCACGATCCCGCTGCCATGAGGCGGATCCTGGCGGAGGCCGCCGACAGCGCCGTCGCCGCGTTCGAGATCCGCGGCTGAAGGGACCCCTCCGTGTCGCGCCGGATCGATGCTTCGGTTGTCGGCGCACACTGGTCCGCGGCGGGCAGCACGGTGCCGGGCCGCGGCCCGCGTTCCCGACAGGGCGAGGCGGCGTGGATGCCGGGGTGCCCGGCATCCATCGTCAATACGTCGGAGCGGCGGGCAGGCCGAAGAATTCCTCGAGCGTGGTGTAGCCGCCCTCGTGGTAGGCGCGGGCGAGCTCGGGGCCGATGTAGCGCAGGTGCCACGCCTCGGGCTCGTAGCCGCTGACGCTCTCGCGCCCCTCGGCGTAGCGCGTGATGAAGCCGAACTCCCAGGCGTGATCGCGTACCCACGCGCCCTGCGGTGAACCCGCCACGTCGTCGAGGGTCGCGCACGAGCCGTCGCACGGCACGATGTCGACGGCCAGTCCCGTCTGGTGTTCGCTGAAGCCGGCACGCGCGCTCTCGCGATCCGCTTCCTCGACCCCACCCACCGAGACGCGGCCGGCGTACGTCGACTGCTGCGTCGAGTAGGAGCGGAAGGCGCTGAGGTATCCGATCTCACCCGCCCCGGCGTCGGAGGCGGCACGCACCATCTCGGTCAGCGCACCCGCCGCCCGTGCCCGGAGCGCCGAATCTTCGAGGGCGCGCACGTTCGCAGGCATGACGAGGTCGCCGGCGCGGTAGTCGACCGGGTCGAGCGGGCGTTGCTTGTTGACGACGACCCATTCACGGTTCGGGTCCGACAACGACACGCACGGCGCGATCCCGGATGCCACCGCTGCGCGGAAGGCGCTTCCGCCCCCGGCGGCCGCGATGACGGCGGTGTCGTCGCCCGACGCCAGAGCCGCGGTGAACGCCGGGTCGTCGCAGGGAGTGGCGGTCGCGGCGACGGCCGCGAGCTGCGGAACGGGAAGACCTCCGGCGGGGACGGCGGGTGGGCCCTGGACAACGGTCGTCGTCGCCTCCCCCGGCGCCGCCTCGCCCTCGTCGCGCCCGCCCGCGGTCGCGGCGGCGCCGATGGCGACGACCCCCGCCACCGCGACCACGACGGCGGCCGCCAGCACGCTCGCGCGGCGACGTCGGACGGCGAGGGGCAGCCCACGCGCGGCCACGAGCGCCCGGATGCCGGAAGGTGTCGTCGTGACCGCCCTCCGCTCGCGACGGGTCGGGCCGTCGGCGGCGGCGACCTCGTCGGGCGAGACCTCGGCGGGTGAGACCTCGGCGGGTGCGGCGGACTGCACCGGCAACGCCGCCGTCGCCAATCGCTCGGCCTCCGCGCGCGCGGCGCGGCGGGGCGAGAGCTCGGGATCGGGGGGAATCACTCGACCCATTCTCCCGTGGCAGGCCCGACGGGTCGAGCCCACCACCGGGACGCGGTCGCACGGCGCTTGCCCGACGGCCGTGTTGTCGGCAGGCTGAGGACGCCGAGACCGAACCGGAGGGACCATGCTCGACGAGGACGACCGACGCCTCATGCACGCCGTCCACGCGTATCTGCAAGACATGCATCGCATCGTCCAGTCCGACTCCGCCGGCCATCTCTCGCCCCTGGGCGACGAACTGAGCGCCCACCTCGGGGTCGACGCCCTCACCCTCCCCGTCACGACCGAGTCGCTGCCCGCGCACCGTTACGTCGACGCCGACATCGCCCTCGACGAGCTCATGGCGCGGTGCGGCGGACGCCTGATCGGCGTGACAGGAGGCGAGCAGCGGCTGCACGTCTCGGCATCTGATCTCCTCTCCGGCGGGTACGCACACTTCGCGCCGGGCCCGGTCTCGTACGAGGTGCGCGACGTCGACGCTGATTCGCAGCGCCGGGTCGTGGCGTTCGGTGTGCGACTGCTCGTGTTCGACGGACATCCCGTGGCGATCGTCCAGCGAGCGGCGAACCCGCGGTCGATGCCGCCCCAGTCCCAGCTCGAGCTGATCGGGGCCGACGCGGATGCCACGGCGGCCGCACTCGCCGAGATCCGCCGCCTCATGGTCGAGCGGAGCGTGCTGCGCGGACAGGTGCTGTCGTTCGCGCCGACCGAATACGGACACGAAGCCGGGGCGACCTTCCTCGCCCGCCCCGAGGTCGCGGCCGACGACATCGTGCTGGGCGAGGGCGTCCTGCAGCGCATCGTCGACCACGTCGTCGGCATCGGCGACCACCGCGACGCACTCCGCGCCGCCGGACAGCATCTCAAGCGCGGCGTGCTCCTGTACGGCCCGCCTGGGACGGGGAAGACGCTCACCGTCCGCCACCTGCTCTCGCGTACGCCCGGCACGACCGCGGTCGTGCTGACCGGCTCGAGCGTCCGCTTCGTCAAGGCCGCCGCCGAGATCGCGCGCACATTCGCCCCGGCACTGGTCGTGCTCGAGGACATCGATCTGGTGGCGGCCGACCGCGGCTTCTCGCCCGAGCCGGTGCTCTTCGACGTGCTCGACGCGCTCGACGGGTTGGAACCGGATGCCGACATCGCTTTCGTCATGACGACCAACCACGTGCAGGTGCTCGAGGAGGCCCTGGCCGCCCGTCCGGGCCGCGTCGACCTCGGCGTCGAGATCCCACTGCCCGACGACACCGACCGCAGACGCCTGTTCCGGCGGTACGCGCAGGGGCTGCCGCTGTCTCCGGATGCCCTGGATGCGGCCGCCGACCGCGCCTCCGGGACGACGGGATCGTTCGCGAAGGAGCTGCTTCGCGGTACGGTGCTGCGCGCGGCACTCCGTGGGGCGGAGGCGCCCGACGACGACGACCTCGCGGCGACGCTCGACGGGCTGCTCGACTCGGGCGCGGCACTGACCCGCGTGCTGCTGGGGTCGCCGCCGCAGCTCGTGCAGCGCGTCACGGCCCCGTTCGAGGAGGCACCGTTCGCCGCAACCGGGGCCCATGCTCGGCGGCATCCAGACTCCCTTCTCGGTGGTGGACGAGCAGGTCGATCCCGTGGAGTTCCACGACGGGGCGCTCGTCGACGTGACACCGCCGACGCACGAGCTCGCCATCCCGATGCCCGTATGGCACACGGTCTACGCCACCCTCGGCAACACCGGTGCGGTCGAGCGGGTCGGGGGCGATCCGGACGTCGCCGCCCGCTCCGATCGCATCCAGAACGCCGGGAGCACGGCCGCACGACGACACCCGGGTCCCCTCACCGCTCACGGCTGGCCGCGCGACGATGACGCCCTGACGGTGCCGCTCGCCGACGGTGACGAGGACTTCCTCGTGGAGATCCTCGCGAGATGGCGACGAGTGAGCCTGCTGCAGGCCGTCGGAGACGACGTCGATGAGGAGACGTGGCGCGAGCAGGAGGAAGGGCTCGACGCAGACGCCCGCGCTTTGCGGTTCTTCATGGAACGGCTGCGTCACTGACGGACGGAGGGGCACCGCCTCGGCGCGGTGACCGGGGCGCGCTCGTCCCGTGGTCCAGGTCGAACGGAGCAGTGCTCGTCCCGCGCGTGTACGAATCTGGCTGTCTTATTGCTTGCACTTGCTTAGAACATGTGTTCGACTGTGATGATGAGGTGGCAGGGTCAGCAGCTGGGCGTCGACGATACGGCGGCACTTCCCGGCATGGAGCGCATGGACAATCTCGTGCGCTCGGTGACGACGCCCGAGTTCGCCGGGATGACGTTCCACGAGGTGATGGCGAAGAGCGCTCTCAACCGTGTGCCCGGCGCCTCGGCGATGCCGTTCGACTGGACGGTGAATCCGTACCGGGGCTGCACTCACCAATGCGTCTATTGCTTCGCTCGAAAGACGCATGAATATCTCGACCTCGATTACGGCGCGGATTTCGATTCGCAGATCGTCGTCAAGATCAATGTCGCCGACGTCTTGCGGACCGAGCTGCGGCGCGGCTCCTGGGCGCGCGAACCCGTCATGCTCGGCACGAACACCGACCCGTACCAGCGCGCTGAGGGCCGATACCGGCTCATGCCCGACATCGTGGGGGCGCTGACCGAGACCGGCACCCCGTTCTCCATCCTCACCAAAGGCACACTGATGCGGCGGGATCTCCCGCTCCTCACCGAAGCGGCACAGCAGGTGAAGGTGACACTGGCGATGTCGATCGCCGTCTTCGACGACGCCCTGCAGCACTCGATCGAGCCCGGCACACCGAGCGCCGAGGCGCGGCTCGACACGGTGCGCGCGGCGACGGCGGCCGGCTTCCGGGTGACGGTGTTCCTCATGCCGATCCTGCCGCACCTCACCGACTCCATCGCCGTACTCGACGACGCCCTCGCCCGCATTCGAGCGGCCGGGGCGGTACGGGTGGTCTACGGCGCCCTGCACCTGCGCCCCGGCGCGAAGCAGTGGTTCCTGCAGTGGCTCGAGCGCGAGCACCCGCATCTCGTGTCGTCGTACCGCGGGCTCTATCCCGGTGTCTCGGTCTCGGCGCCCAAGGCGTACCGCACCTGGCTGGGCAAGCGCATGCGCCCCCTGCTGCGCATGCATCGCCTCGACGGCTGGGACGAAGACGAGCACCCGCGCGGGCGGCCGCAGCCCGGCCTCGCGGCGCGCACGCCGGCGACGAGCGGCCTCGGGCCGGTGCGGAGCACGGGGACTCCGGCATCCGTTCGCCCCCGCGTGGCACCGGCGAGTGAGCCGACGCTTTTCTGACGCAAAGCGCCCCGCGAGCGAGCGGGCGGTGCTGCGAACGCCGCAAGGCCCCCGCCGCGCGAAGCGACGGGACGCCCACGCCGCGCCGGCGAGCGAGCCGACGCTGTCCTGAACGCAAAGCGCCCCGCGAGCGAGCGGGCGGCGTTGCACACACCGAAAGGCCCCCGCCGCGCGAAGCGACGAGGGCCTTTCGAGGAGGTGATTACGCGGTGACGTCGGCGACCTGACGACCCGACAGCTCTTCGAGCAGATCGTCGCCCAGCTGCGCCGGCTCGAAGGGCGCCTCGATCTCGGCACGGTCGAGGAGCTCGGTCATACGACGCTGACGCTGACGCGTGATGAGCGTCACGACCGTGCCGCTGCGGCCCGCGCGGCCGGTGCGGCCCGAGCGGTGCAGGTACGTCTTGTATTCGTCGGGGGCGTCGGCCTGGATGACCAGGTCGATGTCGTCGACGTGGATGCCGCGGGCGGCGACGTCGGTGGCGACGAGCACGTTGACGCGACCCGAGGTGAGCTTCTCGAGGTTGCGCGTGCGCTTCTGCTGATTCAGATCACCGTGCAGGGCGACGGCGGCGATGCCGGCCTCGTCGAACTGCTCGGCGAGCATCTCGGCGTAGGCGCGGGTGCGGGCGAAGACGAGCGTCTTGCCGTCGCGGTCGACGAGCGAACCGAGGATCTCGGCCTTGTCGCGGTGATCGATCACGAGCACGCGGTGATCGATGGTGCCCGAGTCCTGGTCTTCGCCGGCCACCTCGTAGACGGCGGGCTCGACGAGGAACTCGTCGACGAGAGCCGCGACCTCACGGTCGAGGGTCGCCGAGAACAGAAGCTTCTGGCTGCGGTCGGCGGTGGCGCGGAGGATGCGCTGCACCGGCTCGAGGAAGCCGAGCTCGCACATGTGGTCGGCCTCGTCGAGCACCGCCACCTGCACCTGCGACAGGTCGAGCTTGCCCTGGTTGAGCAGGTCTTCGATGCGACCGGGCGTGCCGATGACGATGTCGACGCCCTTCTTCAGCGCGCCCACCTGGCGCGCCTGGGGAACGCCGCCGTAGACCTGCGTGGTGAACAGGCCCACGCTGCGCGCGATCACCTGGACGGTGCGGTCGATCTGCAGCGCGAGCTCGCGGGTCGGCGCGAGGATGAGGGCCTTGGGGGCCCGGCCGAACTCACGGCGCTGACCCGCCTGCGCGCGCAGGATGCTTTCGACGAGCGGCGCGCCGAACGCGATGGTCTTGCCCGAGCCGGTGCGGCCGCGGGCGAGCACGTCACGGCCCTCGAGAATCGGCTTCACCGTGGCTGCCTGGATCGGGAACGGGCTCGCCGCTCCGAGACCCTCGAGGGCCCGGACGATGTTGTCGCCGAGTCCCAGCTCGGCGAAGCCGACGCCGGTCTCGGTCGCCGCGTCCACGGCCTGCGCCTGGAGACGCTCATGGACGACGTCCACGCGCTGCTCGTGCTCGGCCGAACGCTTAGGGGTCGCGTTCCAGTCGCTCCGGCTCGGGCCGTCGGCGCGGCGCGGACGGTCATCGAACGAACGGGCGGGGCGGTCGTTGCGGTCGAAGGAACGCGCCGGGCGGTCGGCGCGGTCGAACGAACGGGCGGGACGCTCGTCACGCGCGGGACGCTCGTCACGACGGTCGAACGAACGCGCCGGACGCTCGTCGAACGAACGACGCGGGCGCTCGTCGCGATCGAAGGAACGCGCCGGGCGCTCGGTCCGGTCGAACGAACGAGCCGGACGCTCGTCACGCGCAGGACGCTCGTCACGACGATCGAACGAACGCGCAGGACGCTCGTCGAACGAACGACGCGGGCGCTCGTCGCGATCGAAGGAACGCGCCGGGCGCTCGGTCCGGTCGAACGAACGCGCCGGACGCTCGTCACGCGCAGGACGCTCGTCACGACGATCGAACGACCGGGCCGGACGCTCGTCGAACGAACGACGCGGACGCTCGTCGCGGAACGACGGGCGGGCATCGCCGAACGAGCGGCGGGTGTCGCGGTCGACGCGCTCCCCGCGCGGAGCACGGTCGTCGCGGCCGAAGGAGCGGGTCGGGCGATCGCTGCGGTCGAACGAACGCGCCGGACGGTCATCGCGGTCGAAGGAGCGCGCGGGGCGGTCGCCGAAAGAGCGCGCCGGGCGATCGTCGCGGCGTCCGGCCGTGGCATCCCGATCCGAACGACCGAAACGGTCATCGCGGGCGGACGTGCGGATGCTGCGGGCCTCGTCGCGGCCGGCACGGTCCGACGCGCTCCAGCGGCGCTTGTCGGGGGCGGTCTCCGCCTCGGGGCGGTAGCCGCGGTGGTTCGGGCTCTTGCTGCCGGGCTTGGCGGGACCGTCGGCACCGGGGCGGCGCTTGCGGTCCTGGAACGAGGTCTTCGCGCCGTAGCGCGGCTCGAAGTTCTTGGCGGCGCGGCCGCCGGCGGGCTTCTTGTTCTTGGGCATGACGATGTCCTTCTGGGTTCTGTTTCGCGCGAGACAGCGGCACCGCGTCGTGCGGTGCGAACCCGGACTTCCGTCGGCCGGGGGCCATTCACTGATGATGGTCGAGGCCGCGATCGCGTCCTGTCCATCGGCCCCTTGGACTCACAAACCCATCCGCGCATCACACGCGGTGTCCAGAGCCGACCGCACAACGTTACAGGCATCGCCTGTGAATGGCATCCATGTCCCCATTCGTGCGGATTCGACGCCCTTTCCTTGCACGAAGCGGGACACCCCTCATCGCCCCACCCCTCACGCCCCGCGCCCATGTCCCCATTCGTGCGGACTCACGCCCCGACCACCGCACGAAGTGGGACATGCCTGCCCGCCCCGCACGACCGATGCTCATGTCCCGATCTGTGCAGACTTCGGCCCTCCGTATTGCACAAAGCGGGACATGCCTTTCCTGCTCCGGCAAAGACCCGCCCTGCACGAAGATGGACGCATGGCAGACACCGACGCCCACCCCATCACGGTGGCGATCGAGCGGCGCATCGACCCGACGCGCACCGCCGAAGCGACCTCCTGGATGCAGGCCGGCACCGACCTCGCGACCGCTTTCCCGGGCTTTCTCGGCTCGGGGTGGGTGCGCGCGGGCGAAGACAGTGACCTCTGGTACATGCTGTATCGCTTCCGCGACCTCGGCACGCTCGAAGGATGGGAGACCTCGTCGCAGCGGCAGTGGTGGCTGGACTCCGGCCGCCCCTTCGCCCGCGAGGAGCGCGTCGAGCGCCGCACCGGTATCGAGGGCTGGTTCGACGCCGCCTTCGGGTCGGTCGTGGAGCGAACGGATGCCGCGACCTCGCCCGTTCAGCAACCGGTGCCGCTCGCACCGCCCCGCTGGAAGCAGGCCGTCACCATCTGGGTCGGATTCTTCCCCACGAACCTCCTCGCCTCGTGGCTGCTGGGCTTCGTGCCCGGCTTCGCCGAGATCCCGCTCGTACTGCGGGTGCTGGCGACGACCCTGATGCTCACCCCCGTCATGACCTACGCGGTGCTCCCGTGGGTCACCCGCCTGCTGCGCCCCTGGCTACAGCGTCCGCCCCGCTCCCGAAAGGCTTCGCCATGACCGCCGACCCCACCGGCCAGCGCTTCCACCTGCGCGGTCCGCACTCGTCCGCCGAGATCACCCAGGTGGGCGCGGCACTACGCGCCCTGACGGTGAAGGGCGTCGACCTCGTTCCCGGCTATCCCGACGACGTGCCCACGCCCGCGGCATCCGGTGTGGTGCTCGTGCCGTGGCCCAACCGCATCCGCGATGGGAAGTACGCCTTCGACGGTCAGGACCTGCAGCTCGCGATCAGCGAGCCGAAGTTCGGCAACGCCAGCCACGGCCTGCTGCGCTTCGGCATCTATCAGCCGGTCGAGCACACGGACGAGCGGCTCGTGCTGGCCGCCGATGTCGTGCCGCAGACGGGGTATCCCTTCCACCTGCGCACGCGCGTGACCTACACGCTGCAGCCCGACGGGCTCCACGTCGAGCACCGCATCGAGAACATCGGGGCCGCGGCGGCACCGGTCGCTCTCGGCATCCACCCGTATCTGCAGATCGGCGGGGTGGCGACCGAGGATCTCGTCATCCACTCCACCGGCACCACGACCCTCGTGGTCGACGAGCGCAATATCCCGATCGACGAAGTGCCGGTCAGTGCCGCGAACGACCTCCGCGCCGGTCGGCGTCTGGGCGACGCGACGCTCGACAACGGCTATCGGGGACTCGAGCGGGATGCCGAGGGGCGCGCGCGCCACACGCTCACGGCTCCGGACGGCCGTCGGCTCGAGCTGTGGCAGGACCGGGGGTTCCGGTGGGTTCAGGTGTTCACCACCGACCGCTATCCGGGGCGATCGCTGGCCGTCGCGATCGAACCCATGACGGCACCGGCGAACGCCTTCGCGACGGGGACGGACCTCGAAACGCTGCAGCCGGGTGCCGAGCTGACCGGCGAATGGGGTATTCGCTTCTCCTGAGCCGCCACCTTTGTCCCCCAAATGGGGGACATCAGAATTGCCTCGCGACCGGGATAAAGAAAGAACAAGCCTCACCCTTTCGCGCTCACAAAAGCTACCATTTGCGGTGACGGTTTTCCGTCGAGGCCGGGGCGGCCGAGAACCACGGCTCTCTCGGTATATGTCCGTATGAGCCGACGGGGGCCGAGGATCCCAGGTTCTGGGGGTCCCGTTCCGTCCCGAGGAAAGACCCCCCACATGAGCATCCCCGCGCTCCGTTTCGTCGACCCCGCACACCTGCGAATTCCGCGGTTCGGCGGCCTCTCGCGTCGCCTCGCGGGCCTGCCGTCGCTGCACGTCGGCGCGGCCGTGCTGTCCGTTCTGCTCGGCGGACTGCTGCTCTCGATCGCGACCACGCGCGACCCGCTGTGGTGGCACCTGCACTTCAGCCAGCTGGGGATCTTCGGCGACCTTTCGAGCGCGTTGTTCAACACCACGCTCAAGGTGAGCGGCGCGATGGTCGTGGTTTTCGCCCTGTTCGTCCGACGCGACATCCTGCGACTCGGGCGGGGCCCGGTGCGCCGCGGATCCGCCACCCTCGCGTGCGTGTGCCTGAACGTGGTCGGCATCAATCTCGCCCTCGTCGGCTGCGTTCCGCTCAACACCGACAAAGACCTGCACGATCGCGTCGCCGGGATGATGGTGCTCGGCTTCCTCGCGCTCCTGGTGAGCGCTCCGATCATGCTCCGCCGGCTCGGCGCACGCATGACGATCAGCACCGGTGTCGCTCTGGTCTGGCTCGTCATGTCCATCACGCTCTTCGTCACCGCGACGATCAACCTCGCCCTGTTCGAGACCATCTCGTGCGGCGCGATGTTCGCCTGGTCGGGCATGCTGACCCACACCCTCGGCAACCGGACCGTCTTGAAGTCGGCCGCTGCGGAGGCCGACGTGCGCGCCGCGTGCGCCGGAGGCCGGCGCGTCCGGCGCTCGCTCCCCGCGCGGCGCCGCGCTCTCATCGCGAGGGTGCCGCGACCGTCGCAGCGCCCGCGCATCCGATCCACCGCGCTGACGGGGCGAGCGGCCGTGCCGCTCACCACCGGTGCGAGCGGTCACTCCGCGCGAGCGGCGAGCGCCCGCTCCGCCGCTCCGGACCCGAACGTCGAAGCGGCCACCGAGACGCACCGCCCGCATCACCTGATCACGCGCGCCTCGACCGTCGGGGCCTCCCCGCACCGGCGCAGGGTCACCTCGACGCCACCCCGCCCATCATCGGCGACGCACCCCACCGCCGTCCGCTCCGAAGTCGATCAGTGTTGCGCGCGGAAGGCGCGACGCGTCACCGGATGCTCGTCGTCGTGCCTGCGTGCGTCGTCCGTACGCTCGTCGTCGGCGCGCACGTCGCCCACGCGCTCGTCCGCCGCGGGGCCGCGCGCGGCCCGCCGCGCCCGGCGCCGCTCGCTCGCACCCTCGACGAGGTTGTAGAGCGTCGGCAGGACGAGCAGCGTCAAGAACGTCGACGACACGAGACCGCCGATCACCACCACCGCGAGCGGCTGCGAGATGAAGCCGCCGTGCCCGGTGATCCCCAGCGCCATGGGCACGAGGGCGAAGATCGCCGCGAGCGCCGTCATGAGGATGGGCCGCAGACGCCTCGCTCCGCCCACGATGGTCGCGTCGTGCACACTGAGGCCCCGCGCCCGGTACTGGTTGACGAGGTCGATGAGCACGATGGCGTTGGTCACCACGATGCCGACCAGCATGAGCGCACCGATCATTCCGGCCACGCCGAGCGGCACTCCGGTGATCAGCAGCATGAGAATCGCACCAGTCGCGGCGAACGGCACCGAGACGAGCAGCTCGAGCGGCTGACGCAGCGACTTGAAGGTCGCCACCATCACGACGTAGACGATGAGGATGGCCGCCAGCAGCGCCAGGCCCAGCTGGGTGAAGGCGTCCTGCTGATCGCTGACCACGCCGCCGACCTCGGCACTCGCCCCCTCGGGCAGCTGCACCGCGGCGAGCGCGTCGCGCACCGTGGTCGAGGAGGCACCGAGGTCGTCAGAGGTCGGGGTGACGGTGATGGATGCCGTGCGCAGGCCCCGAGCTGTGGTGATCGACGGCGGCGTCTGACTCTCGTCGACCGTGGCGATCTCGTCCAGCCGCACGGTTCCGGTCGCCGTCGGCACCTCCAAGGCGCGCAGGTCGTCGATGGTCTGCGGCGGGTTCGCCGTGGCGAGGTACACGGTCACCCCGCGGCCGTCCAGCTCGACCGTTCCCGCCTGGCGGGGTTGCTGCGCTCCCGACACGAGGGCGCCGACGGCCTGCTCCGACAGTCCGCGCTCCGCGGCGGCGGCACGGTCGACCCGCACGGAGACGAACGGGAGGGATGCCGACAGGCTGCTCGTCACCTGACCGATGCCGTCACGGCCCTGGAGCTCGGCGACGACGGAATCACTCGCCTCCTGCAGCGACTGCCCGTCGGCCGCGGTGACGTCGACGGTGATGTCGGTGGATCCGAACCCGCCGCCGGCGGCCCGCACCTCGATCTCGCCGGCATCCGTCAGCGCTTCGAGCGCGGTCCGTACGCGCTCCCGCAGCTCCACCTGGTCGGCACCGGACTCCGAGGTGATCGAGTACGTGATGCCCGTGCCGCCGCCCGAGAAGGCGTCGCGCAGAGCCGATCCGCTCGATCCGATGGAGGTCTGCACCGTCTCCACGCCCGGCGTCTCGAGCAGCACGGCCTCCACTCGTTGAGCGGCCGCGTCTTCGGCATCCAGGCTGGGGGCCGAGCCGATCTTCTGCGTCACGGTGAAGGTGTTCTGACCCGAGTCGCCGAGGAAGTCGGTTTTGAGCAGCGGAACGGTGGCGACCGTGCCGCCGAGCACGAGCACCGCGAGGATCAGCGTCACCCACGAGTGCTTCAGGGTCCAGCTGAGCACCGGCACGTACGCCTTCTGCAGACGCGAGGGAGGTGCGTCGGGCGCCTCGGGGTCGATCGGGTTGCCCTCGGCATCCCGGACCACGGTCCCGGGCTTCAGGAACCACGACGCCAGCACCGGCACGATCGTGAGCGAGACGAGCAGCGACGCCGTCATCGCGATCGTGACGGTGAGCGAGAAGGGGCGGAACAGCTCGCCCGTGACGTCGCCGACGAACGCGATGGGCAGGAACACCGCGACCGAGGTGATCGTGGATGCCGTGATGGCAGCCGCCACCTCGCGCACCGCCCGGACGATGGTGGGGATCTTGGGAGCGTCGCCGACGTAGTGGCGTTTGATGTTCTCGATCACGACGATGGAGTCGTCGACCACCCGGCCGATCGCGATGGTCAGGGCGCCGAGGGTGAGGATGTTCAGCGAGTAGCCGAACGCCTGGAGTCCGACGAACGTGATGAGGACGCTCGTCGGGATCGAGATCGCCGTCACGAGCGTCGAGCGCACCGACAGCAGGAACACCAGGATGACGATGACGGCGAAGACGAGGCCGAGCAGTCCCTCCTGCGCGAGAGCGTCGATCGACTGCTGCACGTACGGCGCCTGGTCGAAGACGACCGTGAACGTCGCCCCCTCGCCGAGGGAGGACTCCAGGCCGGGCAGCGCCGCCAGCACTCCGCGCGAGACGTCGACGGTGTTGGCAGCGGGGAGCTTGGTCACGGCGATCGTCAGCGCGGGCTGGCCGTCCACGCGCGACCGCGTCGTGACGGGATCGGCCTGCAGCTCCACGCCGGCGACATCGCCGATCGTGGTCGCCCCCGCGGCGATCTGAGCCGCGTCGGTGGGCACGAGCGGGAGCGCCGCGATCTCGTCGACGCTGGTGAGCTTCGACCCGGTCTGCACGGTGAGCGTCTCGTCGCCCTCGGTCAGCGAGCCACCCGGGAACAGGATGCCGTTGGCGTCCAGCGCATCGGTGATCGCCTGCTGGCTGAAGCCGCGCTCGGCGAGCCGGCCGGCGTCGGGGGTGACGGTGACGCGCTGGCCGGTGCCGCCGACGATCTGCGCGGCGTTGACCCCGTCGACGTCTTCGAGGTCGGGCACGACGCTCGTCTGCAGGATCGACTGGGTGGCCTCGGCGTCGGAGAACCCGGTGACGGCGAGCTGGATGACGGGGAAGTCGTCGATGCTGGCGGAGGCGACGGTGGTGTCGGCCGACTCGGGCAGTTGATCGTCGATGCGGGCGATCGCAGCGAGGATCTTCTGCTGCGCCGCCGCCAGGTCGGTGCCATAGGTGAAGGATGCCGACACGATCGAGGAGTTCGTCGTGCTGGTGGCCGTGGTCGACTCCAGGCCCTCGACACCGCGGATGGCGCTCTCGATGGGCGTCGACACGTCGGCTTCGACGACCTCGGGCGAGGCCCCGGGGTAGGTCGTGACGACCGCGAGCTGCGGGAACTCGATGGAGGGGATGAGCTCCTGCTTCAGGCTCGTCAGAGCCAGGCCACCGAAGATCGCCGCGACGATCGTGACCAGGGCGATGAGGGCACGGTTCTTCAGGCTCAGTACGGCCAGATACGACAAGAAAGACCCTCCGGGATCACAGACCCGATACAGGTGTGTATCGAGGGCCAGTATCGCATGGCCGCAGAAGCGGTTGCCGGGGCTGTGGACAAGACGACGGGCCTCACGGCGAATGCGCAGTGTCGCGGAAACGCTCGGCGAGAGCGCTCCGCCGCACCTTCCCCGCGTCGTTGCGCAGCGGCGTCTCCGACACGTGCAGCGCGGCGGGCGCGCGGGCGCCGAGGAGCTCGCGCACGTGGGCGGCCACGGCACCCATGTCCGCGTCGGCATCGACCAGGAAGACGACGGCATGGGCCACCTGACCGAGGTCGTCGTCGCCGACGCCGAATGCGACGGCCTCCGCCACGGCGGGGTGCTCCTCGAGGACCGCTTCGATGAGGGCGGGGGCGATCTTGTCGCCGCCGCGGTTGATCACGTCGTCCGCCCGGTCGTGAAGGAAGAGGTATCCGTCGTCGTCGAGATGGCCGATGTCGCCCAGCGTGTCCCATCCCGCGTCGTCGCGCCGCGAGGTCGCACCCATGTACGCGTAGGCGGCGGTCTCACCGCGCCGCATCCACACCAGCCCGCTCGCGCCCGCGGGGAGGTCTCTCCCGTCGTCGTCGCGGATGCGGATCTCGGTGCCGCCGATCGGCCGACCGACGCTGCCCGGCCGCTCGAGCCATTCGGTACCGGTGATGCGGGTGAGGCCGTTCGACTCACTGCCGGCGTACACCTCGTCCACCCGCTCGGCACCGATCCAGTCGAGGAAGGCGCGCTTCAACGCCGGCGCGCACGGCGCCCCCATGTGCAGCACGCTCTCGATGCTGGCCACCCGCTCGGGCGCCCGCACCTCGTCCGGCAGACGCAGCAGGCGCGCCATCATCGCGGGCACCAGCAGTCCCCAGGTCGCGCAGTGCGTCTCGACGGCGTCGAGCCAGCGCTCGGGGTCGAAACGATCGAGGATGATCAGACGATGCCCCGTCAACATGCCGCGGAAGGCATACGTGAAGACGGCCGAATGCCAGAGCGGTCCCGCGACGATCTGCGTCGCCGCCCGCGGGAGGAAGGCTGCCACTGGTCGCGAAGGGTCGATGGTCCCACCGGCAGCCGCCCGCACGATCTTGGGGCGTCCGGTCGATCCCGAGGTGGCCGGAGCTTTCCAGCACGAGGCCGCGATGTCGGGCAGCACGCCCGCGCGCGGCGCGACGCGAACGTCCGGCAGCCATTCCACATCAGGTGACGCGGGCCGACCTCCGATCGCGAGCGCCGGAACGGCGATGTCCTCGAGCGCACCCCTCTCGGAGGCGGTCAGGTCGGTCGAGAGCGGCTGAGGCGTCGCCCCGGCGCGCCAGATGCCGAAGCACGCGACGACGAAGTCCCGGCCGTTGGGCAGCGAGACGGCGACGAGGTCATCGCGCCGCACGCCGCGGTCGACGAGCTCGTGCGCGAGCGCCGAGGCCGCGGCATTCAACTCCCCCGCCGTCATCGTCCCGACGCTGTCGATCACGACCGGCTCGTCGGGGTCAGCCCGGGCGCGCTCGGCGAGGATCGCCGAGAAGGTGCGCGTCGTCATCGCCGGCTCGTCAGCGGTACGCGGGCGTAGAACTCCTCGTGCGCCCGCGCGGCGCGGTCCCAGGTGTGGGCGCGGGCGAGCTCGACCCCGGCGGCCGTGTCGACCGACGCCCGTCCGCGTAGCACCGCGTCGAGCTGGGCGGCGATCTCGAGCGGCGTCGACGCGTAGAGCACGGCGTCGCCGAACACCTCGCGGATGACCGGCAGATCGCGGGCGACCACCGGCGTGGCGGCTGCGAGCGCCTCCATCGCCGCCAGGCCGAAGCCCTCCTTGGTCGAGACGAAGGCGAGCGCCCGCGCCTCGGCGACGAGGGCCGGCAGCGCCGCGTCGTCGACCGGCCCGAGGATGATCGGACGGATGCCGAGCTCCGCCGCGCGCGCCTCGAAGCGCTCCCGGTACTCGCGGTAGTCGAACAGCGTCTCGCCGCCGCCGAACACCAGGCGCAGGTCGGGGTGCGCGTCGCGCGTGAGGGCGTAGGCCTCGAGCAGGTCGATCGAGCCCTTGCGCGGCTCGATGCCCCCGAGGGCCAGCACGTACGCGCCGAGCTGCGTCCGCCACTGCGCGCGGGCATCGGCTGCCGCGGCCGCGGCGGCGAACCGTTCGGCATCCACCCCGTTCGCGATCACCTCGGGGCGTACGCCATACCCCTCCTCGACCTCGCGCGCCACCGCGTGCGAGACGCACAGTCGGGCGACCGGCTCGGTGACGGCGCGGTCATGGCACGCCACGAGCTGGGGCGTCGTGAAGGTGTCGAGGTGGTGGATCGTGCGGACGACCGGGATGCCGCGACGAAGCGCCGCGTTCGCCGAGATGCAGTCCTGCGCGTGGACGATGTCGGCATCCGAGTCCAGGGCCGCGGCCATCAGCTCGATCGAGCGCTCGATGCGCTCCCCCACGCCCTCGCCGTCGCGCGGTGGGAAGGGCACGACGCGCACCCGCACGCGCGGGTCGACCGGGCGGAAGAACGAGGTGTCGTCGCCGCGCCCCAGCGTCCACACTTCGACCTCGTGGCCGCGCGCGGCGAGCGCCTCGGCGAGCGCGAGGGTGTGCACGACCCCGCCGCGGGGCTTGGTGGAATAGGTCAGCTGCGCGATGCGCATGGGTCGTCCTTTCCGCGGCGAGCGCGCGGCCTATGCCGGCGCGCTGAGCCGGTAGGCGTGTTCGGCGCGCTGCGCGAGGTGGTTGAGCGAGCGGCGCGCGCGGGCGATGTCGCTCGAGACGTCGGCCTCCGCGACGGCGAGCCCACCCTTCGCCCAGGTCTTGGCGACGATCTCGCCCGCGGGGTCGACGACCTTCGCCTGCCCGAGGAAGCGCAGTCCGCCCAGCACGCCCGTCTGGTTCGACGACACGAGGTAGACCTGGTTCTCGGCCGCGCGCGCGCAGTCGTAGAGGTCGAACAGGTGGGCCTGCCGGTCGTTGCGGATCCGGTCGGACCGGTCGGTCACGCTCGCCGGCCACGCGCTCAGGCACGCGATGACCTGGGCGCCGTCGAGCGCGACCGACCGTGCCGCCTCGGGGAAGGTCTTGTCGAAGTCGATCAGCATGCCGATACGACCGACCGGGGTGTCGAACGCGCGGAAGTCGTCGCCGGCGGCGTACACCTCCGATTCGCCCAGCGGCAGATGCACCTTGCGGTGCACCCCGAGGATTCCCTCCCCGTTGACGCAGACGGCGGTGTTGTACCGCCGCTCCTCGCCCCCGTCGACGGCACGCTCGGCGATCCCGAAGCACACCGTCATGTCACCCGCGAGAGCGACGATCGCGGCGACCTCGGGCCCGTCGATCTCGACGGAGTGCGGGATGCCGTCGCCCTCTTCCACCGGGTGGTGCAGGTCGAGCAGGTAGCCGCCGATCGTGGCATCCGGGAGCACGAGAAGGTCGACGCCGCGGTCACGCGCGTCCTCGACGATGCCGGGGAGCTTCGCGAGCGTGCGCTCGACGTCGCGACCGAAATGGGCCGCCACCGCAGCCATCGTGACGGATGCCATTCCCCGAGAGTACGCGGTGGCCGTTCAGCGCACCGCGAGGACGCTCCGCGACCCCGCCACGATCGAGGCGGCGACGTGCTCGGCATCGCGGGCGATCGCATGGAAGCGCCCCGATCCCCACGTGTGCAGCCAGGGGAGTCCCACGAACGTGAAGCCGGGCACCGCCGTTTCTCCGCGCTCGTGTGCGGGGTGACCGCTCGCGTCGAGCACATCGAGGTCGCCGAGCCACGACCAGTCCGCGCGGAAGCCGATGGCCCAGACGACGGCGTCGATCTCGTCGAGGTCGAGTCGGGTGGGGCCTCCCGCGGGCGTCCACACCGGCTGATAGCGCGGCTCGACCGGAGCGTCGATCCCCTCGCGGGCGATGTAGGCGTCGATGTCGTTCTTGATCGACTCGGCGACCGCGTCGGCCCGGTCGAGGTTGGCCGCGAGGCTGTCGTCGAACGCGAGGGTTCCGTCGGCGATGCCGATCGCCCGCCCGTGCAGGCCCATCCCCTGCGCCGCGAAGAGGCGGAGGTCGATGTCGCGTCCGCCGTCGCGCCCGGTGACGTAGTGATTTGTCGCCGCGCGTTTGGCCGCGGCCTGCTCCCCCACCGGCACGTCGTAGACGCCCATGTCGGCGAGCCACGTCATGCAGTCCCGCCCGCGATAGAACCGCGCCACGCGCGGCGCGCGCCCCACGGCGAGGTGCACCTGGCGTCCCTCGAGGTGGAGGTCCTCGGCGATCTGCGTGCCCGACTGCCCCGTCCCCACCACGAGCACCGAACCCGGGAGCTGTCCCGCGTTGCGGTAGTGGTGCGAGTGCAGCTGCACGACGCGCTCGGGCAGGTCGTCGGCCCACGACGGCGTGATGGGGCGGTGATAACCCCCGGTCGCCGACGTGACGGCATCCGCGGTGATCTCGCCCGCACTGGTCTGCACGACGAACACGCCGTCGTCGCGGCGGTCGACCCGCCGTACCTCCACGCCCTCGGCGATCGGCGCGTCGAACGTGTCGGCGTAGCGGCGCACCCAGGCGTAGACCTCGTCGCGGGTCATGAACCCGTCGGGGTCGGGGCCGTCGTAGGCGTAACCGGGAAGCCGGCAGTGCCAGTTGGGGGTCACGAGGGTGAAGTTGTCCCACCGCCCGTCGCGCCACTCGTGCGCCGCGGACTCCCGCTCGATCACGACGTGCCGCACCCCCGCCTGCGCGAGGTGCCAGCTGACCGACAGGCCGGCCTGCCCGCCGCCGACGATGACCGCGGGGTAATGATCGCCCGGCTGCAGGTCGACGGCGATCATGACGCACCCACCGGGAGGGGAGGCTCCATGCGCAGCACGGTGACCTCTCCGTCGGGGTAGGCCGTCGCCGCCCGCACGATCTCGTCACGGGATGCCATGGCCGAGGTGCACGCGAAGCCGTAGGCGGCCCGCACGCGTTCGCCCGCGGCATCCAGGGCCTCGCTCGATCGCGCGACGAAGTCGGCAACGTCGTAGCGGCTGCCGGTGGTGAGGTAGTCGTGCATCACGAGGCTCGGCGAGTAGTGCGAGGACTCGACACCGTCGGGCCAGCGCACCGCGAAGCGCATCTCAGGCACGGGCCAGCTCCTTCCATCCCTCGACGTGCTCCCCGACCGTCTCGGCGACCGAGGCGTAGACGTCGGGTCGCCGGTCGCGCAGGTGGAACATGCCCCCGCGCATCGTCCGGAACGTCTCCTCGATGTCGATCTCGGCGATGGCGAGCCCGGTGCCGAGAAGCGTCGTCGCCAGGATGTTGCCGCCCGGGTCGACGACCTTGGCGTTGCCGACGTAGCGGAGCGATCCGAAGGTGCCCGACTGGTTGGATGCCATCCAGAACACCTGGTTGTCGAGGGCCCGCGCGATGTCGAACTGGTTGAACCGGTAGGTCCACCGGTCGTCCTGCAGGTTCTCGGCGGTCGCGGTGCGCGCCGCGGGCCACGCCGACATGCTCACCACGATCTCGGCACCGTCGAGGGCGAGCATGCGCGCGGCCTCGGGGAACGCCTTGTCGTAGCAGATCTGCATGCCCACGCGCCCGACGGGGGTGTCGAAGGCGCGATAGGTGTCACCGGCCGAGTACGACATGTTCTCGCCCAGCGGCTGGTGCACCTTGCGGTACGAGCCGTAGATGTTCTCGCCGTCCAGGCACACCGCGGCGTTGTACCGCGTCTCCCCGTCGTCGGCCAACTCGCAGAAGCCGATCGTCACGACCATGTCGCCGACGAGCTCCTGCACGCGGGCGATCTCGGGTCCGTCGAGCCGGATGGCCGGCGGCATCGAGCGCTTCGTGGTCTTGACGGTGTCGCCGTGGTTGCCGAGCGAGGAGAGGTATCCGCCGATGGCGGCCTCGGGGAACGCGAGGAACGACACCCCCGCGGCGCGCGCCTCGGTCACCAGGTCGGCGATGAGCGCGTAATTCTGCTCCAGGTCTCGGGTGAAGTTCGCCGAGACGGAAGCGACTTTCATGGTCATGCCGGGGCTCAGAGGTTGTAGGTGGAGTTGATGATTGCGCCCTTGCGCGCGTAGTAGATGAGCGCGTCCTGCACGTCGAGCGGGTGCGCGGGGATGACGCCCTCGATGAGGTCTTCCTCGCGGATGCCGTGCAGGGCCAGGCCGAAGCGGCAGCAGTAGACCGTGCCGCCCTCCTTGATGAACGTCTCGAGCGAGTTGTTCATGTTCAGCTCGCCCGGGAAGCCCGCGTCGCCCGTGGTCGGGAAGCCGCGGTTGGCGGTGGCGGCCAGCGTTCCCGGACCGTACAGGTAGATGGCCGACTCGAAGCCCTTCCGCAGGGCGCGGGTCGCCTGGAGGATCGCGACGAAGCTCACCGAGGACTCGTGCGGGATGCCGTGGATGAGCGTGAAGTAGGTCTCGCCGTCCTCCGCCTGGAAGTCGGGGAAGAGCTTGGTCGAGCCGTAGATGTTGCTGCCCTTGGGGAGCGAGGGGTGGGGGACCTCGCCGAGGGACTTGGCGATGTTCTCGGCGATCTGAGCGTCGATGTCGGTGGTCATGATGATGTCCTTCGCGTCGGTGGAGCCGGGGATGGAGCGTCTGTCTGGTACCAGGCTGGTCGCTTGGTGTTTCGAATTGGTTTCGTTCGGAAAGAGGTTGCGTTACGCCTGGCCGAGGCCGGTGGCATCCGTGTCGAGCGCACGGGTCTCGACGCCGTCGGGCCACCGCAGCACGACGCCGGGCTCGGCGCTCAATTCGCCGATCGTGGCCGAGTGTGCGAGCGGCGAGGGGATCTCGGGCGCATCGGCGGTGAGCATGCCGTACCCCGGGAAGCAGGTGAGCCAGTCGCCGAAGGCGACGTCGGGCGGCGCGGGGATGTCGGCCACGTCGATGCGCGCGCCGGTGCCCGACGCCTCGGCGAGCATCGCCGTCGTGCCGACGATGCCGGCCATGCTGACGTCTTTCGCCGCAGCCGGCCGGTGCGCGGCGAGGAGCCCCGCCAGGTGCCGCAGCTCCTCGCCCGTCCGGGTGGAGGTCGAGTCCCACTGGCGCCCCTCGAAGCCGCGGCGCCAGCGGCCGTGCAGATCGACGGTGAGGCCGAGCCGGTGCCCCGCCCGCCCGCCCCCGCCGGGGATCGGCGCGGTCGTGCGACCGAGCGCCGTCACCGCCAGCGACGACGCCCCCCGCAGCTGCGTGTGCCCGCCGAGCACCGGCACGTCCCACGCGACCGCGGCGCTGCGCAGCCCCGAGACGATCCGGCGCACCGCCGACGGGGTCGCGGCCGACACGGCATCCATCAGTCCCACCGCCCGCGCACCCATCGCCGAGAGGTCGTTGACGTTGACCAGCACTCCGCACCATCCGGCCCACTCGGGGTCCTTGTCGATGAGGGCGGGAAGGATCGCGTCGGTGGCGACCACGACATCGGTGCCCGACACGAGCGCGCCATCGTCTCCCACCCAGCCGTCGCCGCCAAGGGCCTCGGGATGGTCGTCGCGGATGCCGGCGAGCACGTCGCCGAGGGGGAGCTTCATGGCCCCGACGAGGTCGGCGATGCGGTCGATGGGCCAGCGCATCCGCACGTGCGGGGCGCCGCCGATCACGGCCTCCCCCCAGCGCACCCACCCGAGGTGACGGAAGAGGGGCTCGTTGCGCTGCTGCACCGTGGCGTCGAAGCGCAGCACGCCCCGGCTCACCGCCTCACGACACGCTTCGCGAACGAGAGCGGAACCGATCCCGCCCGTGTGCCGAGCACCGCGCCGCACGACGAGACGCCCGCCCGTCCACCAGCCGATGTCGCGCGCGGTGGCAGGCGCGAGTCGCACCCCGCCGAGCACGTCGCCCGCGGCGGTGGCCGCGACCAGCACGACCGTGCGGGGGTCGTCGTCGATGTCGTCGTGGTCGGTGCCGGCGAAGAGCCCCTGCTCGCCGACGAACACGTCGCGCCGGATCGCGCGGTACGCGGCGAGATCCGCGGCATCCGCCACCCGGATCACCCACGCGGGCGCCTCCTGCGCACGGGGTGCGCCGGTCAGCACCGGCACGTCGAACATCACGCGCCCGCCGTCTTGAGGATGCTGCACGCGCCGCACGCGGCACACCCGGCCTTCTGATCCTCACCGCGCATGCCGGCCGCGTGCAGCAGCCCCGCGACCCGCGACGTGATGTCGTCGACGACCGCGCGGTGCGGGGCCGGCACCTTGTCGACGTCGGTGGCGAGCGTGCCTTTGAGCGGGCGGAACGGCACGACGAACGGGTAGACGCCCATCTCGATCAGCTCGCGCGCCCCCTCGACCGCCTCGTCGGGGTCCTCCCCCATCCCGACGATGAGGTAGGTCGACACCTGGTTCCAACCGAACACCCGCACGGCCTCGCGCCACGCGGCGCGGTACTCGTCCATGCTGACGCGGGACTTGCCCGGCATCCATCGACGGCGCACGTCGTCGTCCATCGACTCCACATGGATGCCGATGGATCGAGCGCCCGCGTCATAGAGGTCGGTGATCGCCTGCAGATCGGCCGGGGGCTCGCACTGCACCTGGATCTCGAGTCCCGGCACGGCGGCCTTGACCGCGCGCACGCAGCGCGCGAGGTGTTTGGCGCCGCGGTCCCAGCCGTTCGAGGTGCCGGTGGTCATGACCATGTGCGTCACGCCGTCGAGCCGCACGGCGGCCTCAGCCACTTCGGCGAGCATCGCGGGCGTCTTGACCGCGATGGTCGTGCCCGCATCGAGCGAGGCCTCGATCGCGCAGAAACGGCAGCGTTCGCTCTCGTCGTATCGCACGCACGTCTGCACCACCGTGGTGGCCAGCACGTTCTTGCCGTGGAGCTTCGCGATCTTGTCGTACGTCACGCCCTCGTCGGTCTGCAGGTCGTAGAACTTCGGCCGCACCACCGGGGCGACGTCGAAGCCGAGATCGGCACCGTCGCGGGTGAGGCGCCCGGACGCGGTGATCACGTACGGGCTGTTCGGGTTGAGGGGGATGGCCGCCCCGTCACCGTCGACGACGAAGTGGCCGTCGTCGCTGGGTCCGGCTCCGCCGGTGCGGCGCACGGGGGCGTCGCTGCGGACGCCGAGCAGGGCTAGGCTGACACGGGTCGACACCCGGTCACGATCGACCGGTGCACACGCTGAGACGTTGTCCATGCGTCCAGTGAAACGACGGGATGTTTCCACACGACGACGACCGGATAGCAGTCGTGTTTCGCCCGGCGGGCCGCCCCGATTCGCGGGACACCCGGATTTCGGCCGCTCGCGGAGCGCGTTCCGTGAGCCCGCCGGAGGTTCCGGAGCAGTCGGAGATTCTGAGCCTGCCGCGGGCCCCTGGGCCTGTCGAAAGCCTCTGGCTCGTCGAAGCGTCCGCGAGCCGCCGCGGGTCTCCCACCTGAGCCCGAGAAGCCGCCGCAGCTCCGTCAGCCCGCCGCCGGTCCCTGAGCCTGTCGAAGTGCCCCGATCCTGACGCCGCCTCCCCAAGTTGTGGACCATCGACCGTGCCGCGGAAGCGCTGCGCGAGGCCTGCCCCCGACGTCACGTGGCATCGCAACGAGAAACCGAGGTGCGAAACCACCGGTTGCGCGTCAGGGTGTCGTGACGTCGTAGGTGATGCGCACGAGCCCGTCGCTTGCGGTCGAGTGGTGTCCGCGGAGGGTCAGGAGGACGTCGCGGTCCAGTTCGCCGAAGAGTCGGGTTCCCCGGCCGAGAAGAATCGGGGCGATCGAGACGGTGAGTTCATCGATGAGGCCCCGAGAGATAGAGGCCCGGATCGTTTGCCCCCCATCGACGTAGACGCGCTCAGCATCGCTCTCCGTGAGGAGTGCTCCGACTTCGTCCACGGACCGGGCAACATCTGCCCTGTCGGAGGTGTCGAGCGTCGAGCTGAGGACGATGACCCGTTTTCCTTCGAAGGGCCACTCACCGAATCCGAGGACGGTCTCATAGGTGGTGCGCCCCATGACGAGGGTGTCGACGGTCGGGAAGAACGATTCCCAGACGAGGGCGGGGTTCGTCCCCCCGTCGGTGACATGTTGGCGAGGTTCGGGCGTCGTCAGCCAAGACAGATCGCCGTCGGGCTTCGCGATGTAGCCATCCAGGCTCGTTCCGATGAAGACGCATCCGCGCCAGGTGCGATGAGCGGTCATGAAGACCATGATGCTCGGGAGGTCGGACATCGAACGGCCTCGACTGCCGGTGCGAGACCGATCGGTTCCGCACCGTGAACCGGTGCCTCGCGCGAGCCTCGGCCAGCTGAGTAACGGGTTCTCGTCTCAGGCGAACTCGCGCAGCTCGCTGGTCATGTCGCCACCCGCGTCGCCCGTGTTCACCGTCCCCTTGGGCTCGAAGAGGAGGGCGTGTACTTCTCCCGTTGCCCTCGGGCAGTGCTCAACGCCTTGGGGGACGACGAACACGTCGTTCGGACCGAGGATGACATCGCGGTCACGCAGCTGGATGGTCAGCTCGCCGCTGACGACCATGAACAGTTCGTCGGTGTCGGGGTGCGTGTGCCAAACGAACTCGCCGTGCAGCTTGACCACCTTCACGTCGTAGTCATTGATGCTCGTCAACCGGTGAGGCTGCCAGTACTCGGTGATGGTCGAAAGGGCGTCGCGCACGTTGCGCACGTCGTCTGTCATATCACAAAAGTGTATTGAAGCGGCATTGCGTCGCATGACGTTGGCCGATGGTGCAAGATCGATCGGTTTCGCACCACCCGGTCGCCTTGGAAGATGGGTTCATGGGACCCCGTGATGGCGACGCCTCCCTCTTTCCAGGAGCGAGGGCTCTCCCGCAGCCGATCCCCAGACGTGAAGCGACCTACCGGCCGGCGCCGGAGTCGGAGCTGCCGGTGCGGTACGCCGTGGGCTACGGCACTTATGCGAACCGACTCAGAACGCGGGGGATGTCTCCTGAGACGCTGGCTGGCGACCTGCCCGCTCTGATGAAGGTGCTCTCGGAGGATGCTGATCTCGATACCGAGTCGCTCCACTCAGCTGCAATCTTTCTCGGCAACAGCGTCGCGGCCCGATACCCGTCCGCCACCTGGTCAGTGATGGACGAGCTGCGGATCGGACCGGGAGGTGTTGGCGGTGCGCCACTCCTCACCATCATCACGCAGCTCCAACAAAATGCCACCCGCCTCACGGACTTCATGGAAGCTCTCGAGCGATACATGACTGGTCCTGGCGGGACCAGTCCATCGCGGACACCCACGCTCGACACATGAGGCGGGGTGCGAAATCGATCGGTTTCGCACCAGTTGAGTCACGATTGCCGCGGTTGCTGGTGCTCGGCGCGATGTGGCGTCGGTACCCGCCGAACGGGTGACATCTGCTGAGTACGTCTGCTATGACGACGAGGGTGAACACGCCGAGGTCTTCCCTCTACGCACCGACCGCAGCTGATTTGGCGCGCGGCAAGCCGTGCAAAACGCATTGGATTGGTGCCGGTTCATGGCCTACGAGCCGTCATAGGCTGCCCCCGTGGGGCGGCGGAACTATCTCATCGAGGGTGGCTCGGGCACGGGCAAGACGGCCGTTTGCCACGAGCTGCGACGCCGTGGGTACCACGCGATCAACGGCGACAGGGAGTTGGCGTATCAGGGCGACCCGCAGACGGGCGAGCCGGTGACGGGCGTCTCCGGCGTCGCAGCACACCGTCATCATCTGTGGCGGGTGGAGCAGGTGACAGCGGCTGTCGCGGATGATGAGGAGCCCGTCACGTTCTTCTGTGGGGGCTCGAGAAACGCCGCACAGTTCCTGCATCTGTTCGACGCCGTCTTCGTTCTGCGGGTCGATTCAGAGACGTTGCGCAGACGTCTGGACGCACGCCCTCGTGACGAATGGGGCGGCCAAGGCCGCCACGCGGAACGAGAACTCATCGAACGGCTGCATCTAGGTGGCGAGGAGATTCCCGCCAGCGGTATCCCGATCGATGCGACGGCCCCTTTGCATGCCGTGGTCGATGACATCCTCCGACGAGTGAACTCGGGATGAGCCTGGTGCGAAACCGATCGGTTTCGTACGCCCGGGAGGCCCGCCGATCAGGTGGGCCGCAACCAGGAAGCAGCCGCTGAGCCCGTCGAAGGGACCCGGGGAACCCTCAGGCCGATGAGCCGAGCGCGAGCCCCGCTGTCGCCGCGACGACGGAGCCGACGAACGAAGCCGCCGCGTACACCGTCGCTGCCCGTCCGCGACCCTCCTCGGCCAGCAGCACCGTGGTCGCCGCGACCGCGCTGAAGGTGGTGTAACCGCCCAGCAGCCCCGTTCCCACGATCCACCGCCACGCCTCGTCTGCGGGCAGCATGCTCAGGATGCCGAGCGCGAACGCACCCGTGACGTTGACGATGAGGATCCCCCACGGGAATCGTTCGCCGGCGACGCGACGGATGCCGGCGTCGAGGAGGAACCGCAACGCCGCGCCGGCACCGCCCGCGACCGCAACCGTAAGGAAGACGAGAGGCGTCACCGCTGCGTCCGCCCGCTCCGACCGAGCACCAGTCCGCCCCACGCCGCCCCGGTGCCCAGCACCACCGAACCGATGCCCCACCACAGCAGCCCGGGCTCCGCCGCCTCGACCGCGAGGGCGCTGTAGGTCGTGAAGCCACCGAGCACGCCGGTTCCGAGGAACAGCTGCACGCGCTGCGCGCCCGAGGATGCCGGCATCCGGGACCGCCACCCCAACAGGATGCCGATGGCGAACGCGCCCACGATGTTGAGGAGCGGCACGAGGGTGGAGCCGATACCGTCGCCGATGGCCAGGGTCAGACCCGCGCGCAGGGCTGTGCCGATCGCGCCGCCGACCGCGACGAGGCCGACATCACGCCACATGCTCACCGCGTGATCCTATGCCCGCCCCTCGTGCCGGTTTGATCGCGTGGCGACACGACGGCGAGGACGGCCTCTCGAGCGGCTGATGCGAAAGGGCGGGATTCCGTTTCGCATCGCTTCGCATTTCGCACCGGGTTTTTGCACCGCGGCGCCGCGCGACTTGTGAGTCACGGTGCTTGGTGGCGGCGTTCTGATATCGCTACGTGGCGTGCCTACAGCAGCTCGGTTCGGATGCGAGCGGTGACGGCCTCGCGGAGAGGGCGGACGTTCTCTGCGCTCCAGTCGGTCGGGTCGGGGAAGGACCATTCGAGGTAGCGGCCGGTGGGGGTCGCGGGAAGCGGCAGTCCGGGCTTCATGGCCACGACGATGTCGGCCGTCTCGATGTCTTCGGCGGTGACCGCGCGCGGGGTGCGGTCGCTGATATCCAGGCCGAGCTCTGCGACGGTCGCGGCGATCGCCGGGTTCACGTTGTCGGCGGGGGTGATGCCGGCGGAGGTGGCGGTGAAGCGGTCTCCGGCGAGGATCTCCAGGAGCCCGGCGCCGAGCTGGGAGCGGCCGGCGTTGTGCTTGCAGAGGAAGAGGACGGTGGGGGTGCTCATGTGGGCGCTTCCGGATGGTTGGCGGTCGGGGTCGGGAGGATCTTGGTCAGCGGCGGTGAATGCGCTGTAAACCGTGCCGCTGAGGAGGTGGGGGTGTGGCGGGGGGTGAGGAGTCGGACGCCTGCCCAGCCGAGGGCGGCGCCGAGCAGTTGCGCGGCGATGAACAGCGGCGCGGATGCTGGTGCGATGCCGGCGAAGGTGTCCGAGAACATGCGGCCGATGGTGATCGCGGGGTTCGCGAAGCTGGTGGAGCTGGTGAAGAAGTAGGCGGAGCCGATATACGCGGCGACGGCGCCGGCCGCCCAGGCGGAGCGGCCGCTGCGGGCGAGGATGAAGATCACGGCGACCAGTCCGGCGGTCGCGACGACTTCCGCGATCAGGTGCCCCGGGGTGATCCGATCCGTGGTGCTGAACGTGACGGGCGGGAGGTCGAACATGATGTTCGCGAGGACGCTACCCGTGACGCAGCCGAGGATCTGCGCACCGATGTAGGGGGCGATGTCCCGAGCCCCGCGGTATCCGAAGGCGAGGTCGACGAGGGAAACGACGGGGTTGAAGTGGGCCCCGCTGATCGAGCCCAGCACGGTGATGAGCACGAACAGGCCGAACGCGGTCGCGATCGCGTTGATGAGCAGCTGCACGCCGACGTCGTCGGAAAGGCCGGTCGCGGCGATCCCGGAGCCGACGACCATCGCGGTCAGGGCGGCGGAGCCTGCGAACTCGGCAGCGACACGGCGAAGCAAGGCGGTGGGGGCGGGAGTCACACGCCTAGCATCGCATAGACTCTCATCTATGGATTCCACCGGTTCGACCAGTGCCCTGCGATTGCTCGCGGATCCCACCCGGGCGCGGATCGCCTCGATGATCCTCGACAGCCCGGACGGGCGCCAGCTCGTCGGCAAGATGGCCGACGCGCTCGAGCTGCGCCAGCCCACGGTCAGTCATCACGTGCGCGCCCTCGCGGCGGAAGGCATTCTCGTGCGCCAGCCGGAGGGCCGGAACGTCTGGTATTCGATCGCCCCGGATCAGCTCGACCGGGTGAGCGACTATCTCCGCCTGCCACCCGAGTCCGCGCCCGTCGACGGTGACGTCCTCGAGCGGATTGTCGCGGACCTCTCGACTCGGTTCGCGGGCACCTTCTCCCGGGGGACTGTCGAGCGATACGTGCGCGAGAGCCGCGACCTCTTGGCTGAACGTGCGCACCTGACCCGGCGTCTGCCCTCGATGACGTCGCGCTTCGCCGCCGACCGCCTCGACGCGCTGCGCGCCAGCACGGACCCCGCTCGAGAGGGCGGCATCCCGGATGTGCTCTTCGTGTGCGTGCAGAACGCCGGCCGCTCACAACTCGCTGCCGCGATCCTGCGCCACCTCGCGGGCGACCGGGTGCGCGTGCGTACCGCGGGCTCGGCCCCCGCGGACGCGGTGCGCGCGGTCATCGTCACGGCACTGGACGAGATCGGGGTGCCGGTCGCCGGGGAGTACCCCAAGCCGCTGACCGATGAGGTGGTCCGCGCGTCCGACGTCGTGATCACGATGGGGTGCGGTGACGCGTGTCCGATCTACCCGGGCCGCAGCTACCTCGACTGGGACCTCGAAGACCCGGTGGGCCTGCCCTTGACGCGGGTGCGAGAGATCCGCGACGACATCGACGCGCGCGTGCGCGCTCTGCTCACCACCCTCGAGGTGAACGCGGCGTGAACCTCAGCGGCGGCCACTAGCCAAACCCATAGATGTGCGTCTATGGTTTGAGGTGTTCGAGGAAGGAACACTCATGACCGAGAAGCCCACCGTCCTGTTCGTCTGCATCCACAACGCGGGTCGCTCGCAAATGGCCGCCGGCTACATGCGCGCCCTCTCCGGCGGTGCCGTCGACGTGCTGTCCGGCGGCTCCGAGCCCGGCGACCAGATCAACCCGATGGCGATCGCAGCGATGGCGGAGGAGGGCATCGACATCTCCCAGGCCGTCCCGACGCTGATGACCACCGAGCAGGTGCGCGAGTCGGATGCCGTGATCACGATGGGCTGCGGGGACGTTTGCCCGATCTTCCCTGGCAAGCGTTACGAGGACTGGGCCCTCACCGACCCCAAGGGCAAGAGCCTGGAGGAGGTCCGCCCGATCCGCGACGACATCAAGGCCCGCGTCGAGGCCCTGCTCGCTGAACTGCTGCCCGCAAAAGTCTGACGACGATGAGCGACTTCACCAACCGCCGCCCCCTCCCGGGGCTGGTGTACCCGGAGGCGTACCTCGCCCGGCTCGCGGATGAGCTGAGCCGGAAGTTCACCGGGATCTTTGCGACCGAGACCGTCGAGCGGTACGTGCTCGAGTCCTACACCGGCCTGCTGCGCACCTCGAAGGTCAAGGCGCACCTCGCCAGTCAGACCGTCCGGTTCGCGACCGACCGTCTGACCGCTCTCGCTCAGGCGAAAGGCGCGATCTTGCACGACGTGCCGGAGGTGCTGTTCATCTGCGAGCAGAACGCCGGCCGCTCGCAGATGGCTGCCGTCATCACTGCCTCCCTCTCCGGCGGCCGTGTGCACGTGCGCTCCGCCGGCTCCATGCCGGCCGCCGAACTGAACCCGTCCGTGGTCGAAGCGATCACGGAGCTGGGTCTCGATATCGCCGAGGCGTTCCCCAAGCCCCTCACCGATGACGTGGTGCAGGCCGCCGACATCGTGATCACGATGGGCTGCGGCGACGCGTGCCCGATCTACCCGGGCAAGACCTACCAGGACTGGGACCTCACCGACCCGGCCGGCCTCCCGCTCGAGGAGGTCCGCACCATCCGCGACCAGATCACCACCAAGGTCGAGGCGATGCTCGCGACCCTCGGCGTCACCCCCACAGGAGTCCCCTCATGAGCAGCATCGAGAACGTCGTCGTCGTCGGCTCCGGCCCCGCCGGTTACACCGCCGCCATCTACCTCGCCCGCGCCGGCCTCGCCCCGATCGTGCTCACCAGCGCCGTCGAAGCCGGCGGCGCCCTCGTCAACACCACCGAGGTCGAGAACTTCCCCGGCTTCCCCACCGGGATCATGGGCCCGGACCTGATGGAGAACATGCGCGCCCAAGCCGAACGCTTCGGCGCCCGCATCATCTACGACGACGCCACCGCCCTCGAGCTCACCGGCCCGGTCAAGACCATCACCACCGGCTACGGCGACACCTACCGGGCGCACACCGTCGTCCTCGCGATGGGTTCCGCCTACCGCAAGCTCGGCATCCCCGGCGAGCCGCACCTCACCGGCCACGGAGTGTCCTGGTGCGCGACCTGCGACGGATTCTTCTTCAAGGGCCAGGACATCGCCGTCGTCGGCGGCGGCGACTCCGCGCTCGAAGAGGCCATGTTCCTCACCCGCTTCGCCAACAGCGTCACCCTCATCCACCGCCGCGACTTCCTCCGCGCGTCAAAGATCATGCAGGACCGCGCCCTCGCCAACCCCAAGATTCGCGTGCTTTGGGACACCGAGGTCACCGAAGCGGTCGGCACCGACCGCCTCACCGGCCTGCGCCTGCGAAACACAATCACCGGTGAGGAGTCCGAGCTGGCCGCGACGGGCCTGTTCATCGCGATCGGCCACGACCCCCGCTCCGAACTCGTCCTCGGCCAGGTCGACGTCGACGCCGACAACTACGTCCGCGTCGACTCACCCACCACCCAGACGAACCTCCCCGGCGTCTTCGCCGCCGGCGACCTCGTGGACCACCGCTACCGCCAAGCGATCACCGCAGCCGGCACCGGCTGCGCAGCCTCCGCCGACGCCGAGCACTACCTCGCCGCCAACGGCCTCGCCAGCTACGCCCAGCAGGAGACAGCCGAACTGGACGACACCCTCACCCGGTAGGTGCTCCGCGGGTGATGAGCGTTAGACGCCGGTGAGCATCCCCGCGAGGGAATCGAGCGCACCCGGGACCAGGGAGAAGTACGCCCACGTGCCGCGCTTTTCGCGGGCCAGAATCCCAGCGTCCACGAGGATCTTCAAGTGGTGTGAAACCGTGGGCTGACTCAGGCCGATTGGCTCCGTGAAGTCGCACACGCACACCTCGCCCGAGCTGCTCGAGGCGACGATCGACACCAGGCGCAGCCGCGCCGGATCTGCCACCGCTTTCAGCGCCCGCGCCAGCAGCTCTGCACCCTCAGCGCTCAGCGGCTCGCGCGCGAGCGGCGCGCAGCACTCAGCCACCGCCGCGGTCAGAGTCAGCTCGATCATCGCCATGCATCCACCTTTCCACACATTGACAGACATCGATATAGCGGGGCAGACTCGGTTCATCGATGTTCGTCGATGTTGAGGAGTGCACCTGATGACCATGCTGCTGACCGTCCCACCCCGCACCGACGAGCGCCGCCTCACCGGCCTGCCCATCGCGGTAATCGGCGCCGGCCCCGTCGGGCTCGCCGCCGCCGCGCAGCTGCTCGAGCGGGGCCTCGACGTCGTGGTCTACGAAGCCGGCGACAGCGCCGGGGCTGCCGTGCGGCAGTGGGGGCACACCCGCCTGTTCTCCCCGTGGGCGTACCTGGTCGACTCCGCCGCTGCACGCCTGCTTGACGCGGCTGGCTGGGAGGCGCCCGCCGCGAAGAAGCTGCCCACCGGGCACGAGTTCGTCCGCGACTACCTCACGCCCCTCGCCGGGACACCGCAGCTCGCCCCGGTCATCCGGTACCGCTCCCGCGTCACCGCCGTGACCCGCGAAGGCATGGACCGCACCCGCTCCACCGGCCGCGCCGCGACCCCCTTCCTGCTGCGCCTAGACACTCCCGAAGGCGTCACCGACGTCACCGCCCGCGCGGTCATCGACACCTCCGGCACCTACTCGACACCCAACGCCCTCGCCTCGGCCGGCCTTGACCCGATCGGCACCGCCGAGGTCGCCGAGCACCTCAGCCTCGCGCTGCCCGACGTCCTCGGCGCCGACCGCGCCCGCTTCGCCGGGAAGAGCGTGCTCGTCGTCGGCGCCGGCCACTCCGCCGCGAACACCCTGATCAAGCTCGCCCGACTCGCCCGCGAAGAACCCGGCACGAGCATCACCTGGGCGATCCGTGGCACCAGTCCGCTGCGCGTCTTCGGGTCAGGCGAAGACGAGCTCGAGGAACGCGGCAAGCTCGGTGGCACCGTCCACCAGCTCGTCCGCGACGGCGCGATCACCCTCCTCGATCGCTTCGAAATCGACCGCCTCGAGAAGACCACCACCGGCCGGGTCGCCGTGCTCGGACGCCGCCGCAAAGGGCGCGAGAGCGTCGAGGCCGACGTCGTCGTACAAGCCACCGGGTTCCGACCCAACCTCGACATGCTGCGCGAGATCCGCGTCTCCCTGGACGAGATTGTGGAAGCGCCCCGCGCCCTCGCGACGCTCATCGACCCGAACCTGCACTCCTGCGGGACTGTCGACCCCCACGGTGTCGCCGAGCTCGCCCACCCCGAGCCAAACTTCTACATCGCAGGCATGAAGTCCTACGGCCGCGCCCCGACTTTCCTACTCGTCACCGGTTACGAGCAGGTCCGCTCCATCGCGGACGAGCTCGCAGGCGATCACGCCGCCGCCCGCCGCGTGCAGCTCGTCCTCCCCGAGACCGGCGTCTGCTCCACCGAGATCGGATCCGCCGGAGGGAGCTGCTGCTCATGACTGCCGTCCGGGCGATGCTTCCCGAAGACTGGAAGCAGGTCGAGGCAATCTATATCGAAGGGATCGCCACCGGACACGCGACCTTCGAGGCCGAACCGCCCACCTGGGAAGAATTCGACGCCGGCAAGCTGGACGTGGGGCGCCTGGTCGCCGTCGACGGCGACCGCATCCTCGGCTGGACGGCGCTTTCCCCGGTCTCGGCACGACCCGTTTACTGCGGAGTGGTTGAGCACTCCGTCTACATCGCCGTGACCGCCCACGGTCAAGGCCTGGGGACGCTGCTACTCGACGCCCTACTCACCGCCACCGATGACGCGGGCCTCTGGACAATCCAATCGAGCATCTTCCCCGAGAACATCGCAAGCCTCGCCCTGCATGACCGCGCTGGCTTTCGCCGCGTCGGCACCCGTAACCGCATCGCTTACATGACCTACGGACCGGCGGCTGGCTCATGGCGCGACACAATTCTCATCGAACGACGCAGTCCGGCCGTTCCGTAACGGGATTGTTCAGCGGATGCTTGGGCGGTCGAACCGGCGAGTCAGCCCGCCGAGGCTAGCTCGTGCGCATCCGCAGGAAGATAGATGAACGACTGCGGAACCGCGGGTCGTGGTGTGAAATCGGTGAGCGCGAGGGAGTCTGGGAAACGCTCCGCTGTTGCTACGACAATGGCGACAGCCGAGACGGCATCGCCGTAATAGGCGAAGAACGCGTCTTTCTCGATGACGCCGACAGCGCCGAACCGTTCCCAGATGCGCGCCGGGGTGTCGGTGATCATCTCGCTAATCGTGAACTGGCCGATGACCTGGCTCGTGGGGGCAGTGGCGTAGATGAGGACAGTGCGGATGTCCTCGGCAAGGCGTCGTTTGCGGAACTCGACGCGCTTGCGACCGTCGACGATTGCTTCCGCCCAGCGTTGATGGATCGACATCAGAGCGACTCGGTCAGCTGCTGCTGCACCCATGCGACTCCCTCCTCGTCTTTCACGCGAACGACCGACTGCGGCCATGATGTTACGACCCTACGTTCCACCAGTTCCGTCAACGGCCAGGGCTGCTCGATGAACCGGTCCTGTCGGAAGAGGATCGTCAAAACGGCCTTCCCCTCTTGGTGCATCGCGGCGACCTCGGCGGCTGAGTACACAGTTCGCTTGAAGGACAGTTCGATGGTGGCTATCGGGTCAGCTGAGCGGTGTGAGCGCTCCGCAACACCCACCGCAACGATCGAACCGTCTCCTCGAACCCCGCCCTGGCTGCGATAGAACAACAGCGTCGACCCCGGTGGGATCTCCTTGGTGGGGCTGCGGCAGAGGTAGGCCTTCCGTATGGCGTTGCCGTGCGCTTTCGGCGTTGAGAAGGTATCGGCGAGCATCGTCGCCCCCATCGTGCCGACGACCGTCGCGTCAGGGAACAAGTCGTCGTACCACTGGGGTGTGATCGGGATCACAAAAATCGGGTTGCCTGGCTGGATTGCGGGTGGCCCGTAGGCGATGTGGAAGTCCAGGCCGTTCAAATGTGACGCGTTAGGCGGATCTAGGTGCTTGAGCCAGATCTGTTCGTCCGGGTCGCTTCCCTTGTCGGTGACGTAGGCGAACCCGAAGTCGGTCAGAAACTCGAGGAGTCGTTCGTGTCGGGTGTTGACCTCGACGAACATGTCGCCGGGGCGGCCCGGTTCGGCCGCGGCCCAGCGCAATACGGCCTTGAGAAGCAACTCGCCGTATCGTTTACCGCCGGCCGTATCACCAACCTTGAACGTCGACAATTTGATCGCTGGTCGACCTCGGTCCACTGGGTGCGTGTCCATCATCTTCACGAGCGCGAGTGCCTCGTACCGCGAGCTGTTGTCGCGAATGACCCATGCGCGTCGAGCGAGCGAATCCTTCTTGACCTTCGCGATCCAGGTGTCGAACCCCGGGTAGTCCTCGCGAAGTGAGTTAAAGAACGTCTGGGACGTATCGAGCTCGTTGGTCCGCAGGCGCTCGACCATCGGGGGTGGCGGAGGCGCGTCCGGATGCCAGGCGGCGAGCTGCGCAGCTGCCTCACCGGTTCGCAAGACTCGGTGCTCCAGCCCCAGCCGCGCTGCACGCTTTCGGAGCCGGCCGTCGTTCGTGATGAGGAAGTGCACGCCCTCCGCGTGCAGAGCGGCGAGGATGCGCGCGTCTCGCTGATCGTTCGGTCCTGCGGGATCGGGGAATACGTCCCGCACATCGGCCGGCACATCGACCTCGGCCAAGGTTATGTACTTCTTGTACGCAGCCAGATTCTGGGCGCGATGAACCGGATCACTCGTCTCGGCAAGGTCATCTCGCGTCGCCGGATGCACGAAGACGTGGTGTCCATTCTGGGCCGCGAGTCTCAGGAAACTACTTACCGCGGGGTGGGCGTCCTCAAGCTCGCCGTTGAATGGCTCAGCCGCAATGATGACGTTCGAATCGATGAGGAACGACATCTCGGTTTGCATCGGTCCGTCCCCCCACCGTCAGCGAGAGCATCTCACGCCCGTGAGCAACTCCTGCGGAACTGCGCGGCGCTCCTATGAGTATCGCCTCACGAAGCTTCCGCTCCAGGGTCCGCTCAGAAAACAGTAGCTTTCTGAGACGCACCGACCGGTCACCGTTCCACTCTCAGCGAATCCGGATTCTCAGGACGTCGGCTGTCTCGAAAAGACGTCTTGCTGTGTTTCGTCTCAGGAGGGGCCGCGGAGGGCGTTTTCGAGTCAGAATGGGCTCGTGAGGCTTCTGGGGTATACGCGGGTGAGTACGTCGAGTCAGGACGCGCAGTTGCAGCTCGATGCGCTCGTAGCCGCCGGGGTGCAAAAGCGCGACGTCTTCGCGGATGTCACCTCGGGGAGCAAGGCCGCGATCGAGCGGACCGGGATGAGGAAGCTCCTCGAGTACGCCGAGGACGGCGACACCGTCGTCGTGTGGCGAGTCGACCGCCTTGGCCGATCCCTCATCGACGTGCTGAACACCGTGAATCTGCTGCGCGAGCGCGGCGTGCAGGTGCGGTCTATTTCGGATGGCATCGATCCGTCGACGTCGACGGGCCGGCTGATGTTGAACATGCTCGCGACGCTCGCGGAGTACGAGCGGGAGCTCATCGTGGAACGTGTCAACGCCGGCATAGCGGCCGCTCGGGCGAACGGGACCCGGTTCGGTCGGCCTCTGTCGGACCCGGTCGTGATCGCGGACAAGCTCGCAATCGCCGCGGATGCGCGAGCGCGCGGGCGCACCGCTGAGGACGCTGCTCGTCTCGTCGGGTGGAGTCGCGCGACCCCTCTACCGCCACCAGCAGGCCCACGCGGCCCGCGAGAGCGCAGCGATGTAGCGGCTTATGGATGGCCTCGAGCGGTGGCGGATCCTCCAACTTCACGTGGAAGATCAGGTCCCCCTCGCGGCCATCGCCCGCGAGAGCGGCATCGGCACGCGGACGCTACAACGCTGGCATCAGCTCTACAAGAAACACGGGCTCGCAGGACTCGACGACACTGCACGAAGAGACAAGGGCAGCCGGCGCACTGACCCCGCAACCGTCGCCACCATCGAGCGGCTCGCCCTGACCCGGCCTCGTCCGTCAATCGCGACGCTGCATCGACTCATCGTCGAAGAGTGCCTACCCGAGAGTAGGCCGGCGCCGAGCTACGCGACCGTCCGCCAGATCGTGCAGGCCCTCGACCCCGCACTCGTCACCCTCGCGTTGGAGGGTCCCGCGTCCTACCGCAATCGTCACGAGCTGGTGTTCCGCCGTCGTGCGGAACGGCCGAATCAAATCTGGCAGGCCGACCATACCGAACTCGACATCCTCATCATCGGCGCGAACGGGAAGCCCGACCGCGCCTGGCTGACCACCGTCATGGATGATCACTCCCGCGCGATCTGCGGCTACATGGTCTTCACCGGAGCGCCCTCGTCACTGAACACCGCTCTCGCGTTGCGGCAGGCGATCTGGCGAAAGACCGACCCTGCGTGGGCGATGTGCGGAATCCCCGACGTGCTGCACGTCGACCACGGCTCCGACTTCACCAGCCACCACCTCGAGCGCACCGCCGTCGAGCTGCACCTCCGGCTCATCTTCTCGACTGTCGGCCGGCCCCAGGGGCGCGGCAAGATCGAGCGGTTCTTCGGCACTATCAACACCGAAGTCCTCCCGACCCTCCCCGGCCACCTCGGCTCCGGGAGTCGCAACCCGCAGCCCGTGCTCGATCTCCCGGGCGTGGACCGAGCGATCGGCGCCTTCATCGCCACGTACAACCAGCGCACCCATCAGGCGCTCGGTGTCTCCCCGCGCGACGCATGGGTCGCGGACGGTTGGCTACCCCGCATGCCCGACACCCTCGACGAGCTCGACGGCCTGCTGCTCACCGTCCCCACGCATCGGACCGTGCAACGAGACGGCATCCACTTCCAAGGCCAGCGCTACCTCGCGCCCACCCTCGCCCCGTTCGTCGGACACACCGTCACCATCCGCTACGACCCCCGCGACGTCTCCGAGATCCGCGTCTACGACCACGACACCTTCGTCTGCGTCGCCGTCGACGAAGCCCACCCCAACACCCGCCTCAGCCTCCGAGACATCGAAGCCGCCCGCCGCGCCCGCCGCCACGAACTCCGCCGCACCATCAACGACCGCATCCCCACCATCGCCCACCGCGAACAACCCCACCTCGCGGACCCGACCCCACCCAAGCAACCACTCCGCACCTACGAGGAGGAGTGATGACCCAGAGCTTCATCGTCACGAAGGAACACCGCCGCTTCACCGAATTCGCGAACGCGGTGAAGAAAGAACGCACCATCGGCATCTGCCACGGTGACGCCGGAGTCGGAAAGACCAACTCCGCCCGCCGCTACGCCAACTGGGACACCCTCGAGCCCTTCATCACCGCGTGGGGCCCGCGGAGCGAGGACGACGCGAAACATTACGCGCTCGCGCATCGTTCCCGCACCGTCTTTTACACACCCGAAGTGCTGCCGCGACCCAGGGACCTCATGCAAGAGATCAGGAGATGGCGGGCCAAAGTCGGCATCTGCATCGACGAACACCTCCGCACCATCGGGAAAGTCACCGGCGTGAACACCGCCGACACCACGCGGTGGGTTCAACTGCTCATCGTCGACGAAGCCGAGCGCCTCACGCCCACCGCGCTCGAGCTACTCCGAGACGAACATGACCGAACCCATCTCGCGATCATCCTGATCGGCATGCCCGGCATCGACCACCGCTTCCGCCACTACCCCCAGCTCTACAGCCGCCTCGGCTCCTCCCACCGCTACCGCGCCCTCGGCCGCGACGAACTCCTCTTCGTCCTCGACCGACACTGGAAACGCCTCGGACGCACCCTCAACCCCGACGACTTCACCGACGCCCAAGCCGTCGCCGCCATCGAACGCATCACCCGCGGGAACTTCCGCCTCCTCGAGCGGCTCTTCCCCCAGATCAACCGCATCCTCAAGATCAACGAACTCGAGACGATCACCGACGACGTCGTCGAAGCCGCCGCCAGCGTCCTGGTCATCGGAAGCTGACCGGCGCCACCGAACGATCACAGAGCACCGCCATGAAGCTCGCAACTCCACAGCGCGACTTTCCGCGCCGCGCACGGGCTCGGCTCACGGACGCGTTGGGGGTGCGAAACCGATGGGTTTCGCACCATTATCGCGCTCGTGCCTGCGCTTCAGCCCGGGTGCAAACGCGATCGCAATTCCCCGATCGCGTTCGACGATCCTTTGGATCCGGTCTGCCCCACACACTCAGCCGCGTTGACGTCAGGAGCAGCAGATTGCAGGATCAGGCGTCATGACCAGCGCCGGGTTTTTCATCGAGACCGTTCCGCACGGCAAGTTATCTGCGACCGACTTGACGAGTCTGACTGAGTTGTTCGACCGGGAGTATCAGACCAGTTTCGGACCCTGGAACCCGGCGCAGCCATATGGATACGCACCGCACGACGTTCATGTGATTGCTCGGTCCGGTACGTCGATCGTCGGACACGTGGGATGGGCGGAGGACCATCCTCGTCGGAACGTCGGAGGTAGTGATTGCCGGCGTCGGCGGAGTTCTCGTGTCGCTATCGACGCGCGGGAAAGGGGTGGGGAACCACCTCATGCGACACGCTGCCGGCTCGATGGAAGACGCCGACGGTGTGGAATTTGGCTACCTCGGATGCCGAGAAGAGGTGGTCCCCTTCTATGTCTCATGTGGGTGGCGCCGGATCTCTGCAGCGGAGCGGTTTATCTCGCGCGACGGTTCTCCCGTCGTGGAAGCCGCAGGGCACCCTCTCTTCATCTTCCCGGTGACCAGCGGTGTCGACTCTTGGCCGCACGGGACGGTCAATCTGCGCGGCCGCGCATGGTGACCGTGAGTCCCCCAGGCCACGCTGGCGATAACGAACAAGCTGTCCAGGGGTAGATGACGCAGCCTTCTTGCGTCCGCGGAGTCCAAGCTGTGAGGTGCGAAACCGATGGGTTTCGCACCACACGACGACCCGAGGACGCGACCCCGTGTGGAGCGCGGCGCTGACAGTCGCGCTTGTCGCGTCACTCAGCGTCCGATATGGCGGTGGGCCGAGCGTCGTCTGCTAGGCGGGCGGAGCAGGGGGCTTGTTTCGTCGCCACATGCGGATGCCTTGCACCACGGCGCCCACACCGAAAACCGTCACCACCGGAACGGCGATCCACATGGGAATTCCTCGTCCGCTGCTCTCGGAAAGATCGAAGAAGATGAGCCCGGCGATGCCGCCCAGGGTCAGCAGGGACCCCATCACGATCAAGATTTGGGGCCGTGGCGCGGTCCTGTGGTGCGACACCGTTGTACTTCATCCGGCCTCCAGCCTCAGTCGGAGAAGACTTTCATCTGGGCGACCTGGTGCGCTACTGCTTGCCGGCATCAGTCCCGTGCACCCGCTCGAACGCACGCACCTTTCGCCGATAGCGAGCGAGCTGAATGAGACCGAAGACCAGGTAGCTGAGAAGCGCTTGGGCCCGTGTGCCATAGCCGTCCGACGCGCGAGGCGATGACAAGCCGTGATCGGGGGTAGGCCATCGGTAGGTGGTCGGCTGATGTGCCGGTGTCGCGGCGATAGTCGCCCGACCCGAAGGCGAGGCGGAAACATCCCTGAGCTGTCGCAATGCTCACGGCGTCTTCGACACCCACGGCGGATTCGTCGAGGGCGACGATGGGGGTTCGGCTTCCGAGCCGGTCGAAAGTCTCGGTGACCTGGGCGCCACTCTCCGTCTTGGCAAGGACAACCCCGGCGAGGCCGGGGAGGTCTTTCAGTGCGTCGACGTCGTCTGACCAGAAGTCCGAGGCCCGATCATTAATGCGCACCCACGCCCCGTTTCCTTCGGTGCTGAGCCAATCTATGACGTCGTTGCGTGCAGCCGGCTTGGCGGCCGGGTCGACGGCATCCTCAATGTCGAGGATGATCTGGTCGGCGCGCGAGGACTGGGCGGCGTCGTACTGGTCTGTATGGGTCGCGTTGACGAGGAGCCACGACCTCGAGATGTCGGCCGGGATGGGGCGTCGAGCGTTGGTGGCCCCGCGCGATGCTGTCTGTGTGGCGGGGAGCGTCATGTGTGATCTTTCCTCCGGGTCACTGAGCGTGACCGGCGATGGCGGTGATGAGGGCGCGGGTAGGAATGGAAGGAACCGCGCCGTGTTGCTGGACGGAGAGACTTGCTGCCGCGGTGGCGTAGATGGCCGCCGCTTCCAGGGCTTCAGGGTCAACGGGCCAGGGGCGCAGTTGGGTGACGAGGGCACCGCAGAACGTGTCTCCCGCCCCGGTGGTGTCAACAACAGCCACTTTTCGGCCGGGAATACGGGCGGTGATCTGCCCATTCACGGCGATGATCGCTCCCGCACCTCCCAGAGTTACGATGACGGCTGGACCGCGTGTGGAGAGAGCTCGAGCACTTTTCTCAGGCTCAGCGGGGGTGCCGGTTTCCGCTACCGTGGCGGCTTCGTGTTCGTTGACGATGAGAAGGTCTACAGCGTCGATGAGGTCTTCTGGAAGCGTGTGGCTGGGGGCGGCGTTGAGGACGACATAGGTTCCGGCTGCTTTCGCGGTTGAGGCCGCCTCGAGGACGGTGGGCACCGGAACCTCCAGCTGCATCAGGAGGATGTTGCTGGAAGCGATAAGGGCCTTTTCTTCGTCCCTGAGTTGGGTCAGCTTCGCGTTGGATCCGGCGTCGACGATGATCGCGTTTTCTCCGTCTTTGGATACGGAGATGACTGCTGTGCCGGTCGGTGCTTCGACGTTGCGGGCGGTGACAAGAATGCCGGCTTCGCGCATTTCGTTGGCAAGCCACCGGCCGCCTTCATCGTCACCGAGGGCAACGATGAAGGCGGTCAGTGCGCCGCTGCGGGCGGCGGCGACGGCTTGGTTGTTCCCCTTGCCCCCTGGGACCGTCTGGTGCCCGGTTGAGAGGACCGTCTCACCGGGGCGTGGGATGGACTCGACGTCGTAGACCAGGTCGCGGTTGGCGGAACCGAGTACGACGACATGGGGCTTGGGGAAGGTCACAGCGGCTTACTCGACGCCGGCGGGAACGCGTGCGAGCGCGTTCAGTCGATCGAGGTCGGCGTGCGTGCGTGCGAGGTCGGCGTCGATGATCTCCTCGGCGACGGTGGCGAGCATGTCGGCGTAGTGGTCGAAGTCCATGCGGCTGGCGGTGGCGATGTCGCTGAGCCAGTTCTGGTCGATGACCTCGTTTCCGCCGAGGCCGGCGGCGATCGCACCGGCCATGCTGGCTATGGAGTCAGCGTCTCGGCCGTAGTTGATCGAGCCGAGCACCGTCTTGCGGAAGTCGCCCTTATGCGCGACGAGCATGCCGAGCGCGATGGGGAATTCTTCGATGGACTTCGTGCGGGAGGGGATGCGCGCGTCGAGGTGAGGCTCGCGGTACTTCTCTCCAACCGTGTCGAACGGGCGGATGGCGTCTCGGAGGGCTTCGCCGATCTCGTCGTCGGTGGCGGTGTCGGGCAGTGCGCGGGCTGCGTCGACGACGGCTTGGAGCGCGAGCTTGGTGCCGTCGTGGGCGAGGGAGATCGTCGCTTCGACGACGCTGTCGACGGTTGCGCCCGGTGCGAGGGCAGCGGCGACGGAGGCCGCGAAGACGCCGGCTGCTTCACGTCCGTAGCTGGCTTGGTGTGCGCCGGCGATGTCGATGGCTTCGATGTAGGCGGCGCGGGGGTTGCCGGCGTTGACGACGCCGGTGGGGGCCATGTACATGGCGGCGCCGCAGTTGACGGCGTTGCCGACACCCGCCTCACGGGGATCGACGTGGCCCACCTTGATGCGCGAGACGATCCATTTCTCCGGCAGGAAAACGCGGTGCAGGAGGATCGCTTCGCGTTCGAGCTCGGGGACCCAGCGGAACTGGGTTTCCAGCAGCGGGATGAGTTCTTCGCTGAAGGAGTAGGCGTCGAGGTGGTCGCGGCGGGCGGCGTAGATCTGCACGAGCGCCTGTGTCATGAGGGTGTCGTCGGTGATGTGGCCGTCGCCCTTGTGGTACGGGCTGATGGGGCGGTGGGTCTGCCAGTCGGCGAAATACGGGGGGACGATTCCGGTGACGCGTCCGCCGTAGCGCTGCTGGATCTGCTCGGGGCTGAATCCTTCGGTGGCGCCGCCGAGGGCGTCGCCGATCGCCGAGCCTGCGAGCACTGCGGCTGCCCGCTCTCGAATCCATGACATAGCTGTTCCTGCTTTCTGATCGTTCGTCGTTGGTACGCGCAGGGTGCGGGCCGTCTCCCGCACCCTGCGCGGGTCTTACTGGCCGGTGATGGTGTTCCAGCCGTCCGTCCATTGCGTCGCCAGCTCGTCCTTGGTGATCGAGCCGGCGAAGTACTGCTGGAGGCCGGGGGTGGCGTACTGCAACTTCCACTGGGGGTAGTCGAGCGTCTTGGTGAAGGGGGCACCGGTCAGCTCTTCACCGGTGGCCAGCAGCGGCTCCCAGATGGGGATGTCAGCGGTCGCGGTGGTCAGGTCCTCGAGGGCGCTGGTGGGCACGGGGCGCAGCCAGTCGCTCTGACCCAGGCGGGAGATGTTCTCGGCCTGCATGAAGTACTCGAGGAACTGGGCGGCTTCCTCGGGGTGCTTGCTCTGCGCGGCAACCGAGACGGTCTGCGGGTTAGCGGCCTGGGCTGCGCCGTCGTCTCCGGCCAGGGCGGGCAGGACCGTGAAGTTGAAGCCTTCGGGTGCCCCCTCGGTGAGCTGCTGGGCGAGGTAGCTGGCACCGATGAAGATGGCGTAGTCGCCCGCGAAGAATCCGGGGACAACGTCCGCGGTGGACTGCGTCACGGCCGTGGGGTCCATGGTTTTGTCGTCGAACAGCATGCCGTGCAGCTGTTCGGGGACTCCGAGTTCGGCGTCTGTGACGTCGATGGTGGCCGAGCCGTCGTCGGCGACGTCGAAGAACGTGCCTCCGTAGTTGAGCGCGGTGTTCATCATCGCGGACGCCGGCTGCTTCAGTCCCCACCCGACGCCGTAGTGGTCGGCGGTGGTGAGCTTCTTCGCGAGCTCTCGCAGCTCCGTCCACGTCAGGCTGTCACCCTCGGGCATCGAGACTCCGGCTGCGGCCAGGAGGTCGGTGTTGACGAAGGCGACGTAAGACTGCACCAGTGTGGGGGCGGCGATGATCTGATCGTTGATCGTGACGATGTCCCAGAACTTCTCGGGGACGTCTGCCTTGAGGTCGTCGGAGATGTAGGGCGTGAGGTCGGCGAGGTACCCCTGGTGGGCGAAGCCGGCGAGGTCGGAGGCCTCGTCGTAGATGACGTCCGCGGGGGTGTTGCTCTGGAACTGGGTGACCAGCTGGTCGTGGACGTCGTCGTAGTTGCTCTGCAACACGGTGACCTGGACGTTGGGGTTGTCCTGGTTCCAGGTGTCGATGATGTCGTTGGTGGCCTCCACCGTGGCGTCCTGGAACGCAACGCTGAGGAAGGTCAGCTCGACCGGGCCGTCGCCCGAGCTTCCGCCGGCATTGCAGCCGGCGAGGGTGAGGGCGGTGATGGGGAGCAGTGCGGTGCAGGCGAGGAGTCTCTTGTGGTTCATTGCGGTCATACCTCCGTTGGTGTGATGCGGGTGTTAGCCCTTGACTGCCCCGGACAGCAGTCCGGAGGAGAGCTTGCGTTGGATGAAGGCGAAGAAGATCAGGCCGGGGATGGTGGCGATGAGGGAGGCTGCGGCGAGGGGGCCGAGTTGGACGATGCCTTCGGCGCCGACGAATCGGGCGAGGGCGAGTGGCAGCGTTTGGATGCGTTCGTCGCGGATGGTGACGAGTGCGAAGAAGAAGTCGCTGTAGGCGGTGACGAACGTGAACAGGCTGGTGGCGACGATGCCGGGGGCGAGTACCGGGAGCACGAGGGAGACGAGGACGCGGACGCGGCTTGCACCGTCGATCGCGCCGGCTTCTTCAATCTCGATGGGGATGCTGCGGATATGGCCTTGCAGCATCCAGAGCGCGAAGGGGAGGCACCAGACGGAGTAGACCAGCGTGAGTCCGAGGAGGCTGTTGACCAGACCGATATTCGTCAGCAGTAGGAACAGCGGGATCACGATGAGGATGAACGGGAACATCTGGCTGAGCAGGATCCATCCGAAGGCGACGCCGCGGATCTTGGAGCGGGTGCGGGAGAGCACGTACGCGGCGGGGATGGAGATGACAACGACGGCGAGTGTGGTCGCGCCGGCTACGAGCAAGCTGTTGCCGAGGGCCCCGATCAGGTTCACCTTCTCCAGGGCCGCGGTGATGTTGCCCAGATACAGCGAGCTGGGGAACAGGCCCGTGGTGACGGACTGCAACTCGCTCGGTGTCTTGAGTGTGGCGGTGACCAAGAACAGCAGGGGGAAGCCGAGGAAGAAGATGTAGCCGAAGAGGGCCAGGTACTGCAGGGGCCGGAAGATGCGGCGGCGGGTCCGCATGGTGAGCGTCCGGGGGCGGCGGATGGTGGCGGTGGTCATGACTGACGCTCCTTTGCCTGGCGGCGGAGGTAGAACACCAGCAGGGCCGCGATGATGAGGACCATGACGTTGCCCATTGCGGAGGCGTAGCCGAAGTTCCCGTATTTGAAGGCTTCGTTGTAGGCGAAGAGCATGGGCAGCATGGTCTGGCCGCCCGGCCCGCCGGCGGTCAGCACGTACACGAGCGCGAACTGGTTGAAGTTCCAGACGAAATCGAGCGTGGTGATGGCGAAGATGATGGGAAGCAGCGACGGGATGGTGACGCTGCGGAATCGACGGAATGCTCCGGCGCCGTCGAGAGCGGCGGCTTCGTGCAGATCCGAGGGGACATTTTGCAGGCCAGCCAGGAGAGTGACGGTGGTCTGCGGCATGCCCGCCCAGATCCCGACGACGATGGCGGCGGGCAGCGCGAAGGTGGGGTCTCCGAGCCAGTTGATGTCGCTGGGGAGGCCGAGCGCGGCGAGGGTGCTGTTGACGGGTCCGGCGGTGGGGTTCAGCATCAGGCGCCAGATGATCGCAATGATCACCGGCGGAATCGCCCAGGGAACGAGCGCCAGCACGCGGGCGACGCCGCGGAAACGCAGGTTCATGTTGAGCAGGAGCGCCAGCCCCATCGACGCGAGGAACTGAAGGATGGTGACCGAGAACGCCCAGATTAGACCGACCCGGAACGACTGCCAGAACAGGTCGTTTCCGAGAAGTTCGGTGTAGTTGTCGATGCCGTTGAAGTTGACGGGGCGGTTGTACCCGGCGGCTGCATCTGTGAACCCGAGGAGGATGCCCTGCACGAGGGGGTACACGCTCAAGACGACGACGGGGATGAGTGCGGGCAGCAGCAGCAGCCACATTTCTTTCGAGCTGCCGGTGGCCGAGTAGGCGCGGCGCTTCTTGGTTTTCGTGGGTGTGCCAGGCAGGCGGTTGTCAGCCCGCATCAGGGGTGGTTCGCGTAGTTCAGTCGACATTGACGTCTCCGGACTGGGTAGAAGATCGAGCCACGAGTGAAGGCATCACCGTGGCGGTTTCAGGGGGGCGAGTTGGGTCCTCGAAGCGAGCGAGGAGCAGCTGGGCCGCGAGACGGCCACGTTCGGCCGATTGCAGCGACACAGTTGTGATGGACGGGTTGTAACTGGCGGCGTACTCGGTGTCATCGACGCCGGTGACCGCGATGTCGTGAGGCACCCGTAGCCCTGCGGCGAGGCAGGCGTTGATGATCCCGACGGCGAGAAGGTCGTTGCCGCCGACAATGGCGTCCAAGCCCATCTCTCCGCACCGGTCGAGGATGCGCTGTCCCGCTGCGCGGCCCGCTTTGATGGTGAAATCTGTTGCGATTTCCATGAAGCAGCCGTCAACCGCGATCCCCGCCGCTTCCATCGCTGCGAGATAACCGTGCCGGCGGGACACCCCCGGGTTGGTGTTGAGCGGACCGTTCACAAAACCGATGCGACGTCGCCCCAGCGACTGCAAGTGCTCCACGGCGAGCTGCACCGCGTGGCCGGAGTCGACGCGGACCATGTCGACGGGCACATTTCCTTGAAGCGAACCGATGACCACGACGGGGACGATGAGCTCGCTCAACGCACGACGCAACGATGGGGACACTCGGAGGGGCGAGATGATGAGCGCGTCACCGACACCCATGTTCATGCTCTGAACCAATGCCACCGTCTGCTCGACGTCGCGTCCGGTGGTCGTGACGCTCAGCCGGATGCCTGTGTCGGCGAATTCGCGTTCGATGGCGCGCAGCATTGCCACGTAATTGAGGTTTCCGATGTCGTCGACGGCGAAGAGCACCTGACGCGTGCCGCCGAGACGAAGTGAGCGCGCGGTGGCGTCAGGGACGTATCCCACGCGCCGCGCCGCGCGACGAACTTTCTGTACCATCGCGACGCTCGCCGATCCTCCAGTCAGCGCACGAGAGGCGGAGGCGAGCGAGACGCCGGCAGCGGCGGCGACCTCGTGGAGCGTTGCTCGTTCGATGGTCATGAGAGTCCTTTGCGTCATTGCGAAGACCGGAAACGTTCCCAATTTTGGAAACGTTTCCAATTTGCCTTGTGGGCGAGCCCGAAGACTGTAGGTGATGAGGGGGGCTAGCGCAAGGTTGCGAATCCGCCTGTTGATCGTCGAGCGCATGCAGGTGCGAAACCGATGGGTTTCGCTCCATTTCGCCGCCGGGAGGTCTGCGGCAGCCCCGTCCCGCAGACCGGATTCACGGCCGTAGTGCTATCCGGGGACGCTTGCCATAGCGTCACTGAGGGGAGCCCTCGTCCTGACGATCACGCTCGCGACGCCGAAACCCCGAGCGTCACCCCTGTCCGGGTGCTCCATACACTGAGCCGTCGGGCAGTGGAGGGCAGGTGGCGGTGGCGGTCTGTGCCGCGACTTCGGCACGGATCGCAACGTCCCCCTCTTTCTTCGCGAGAGTGTAGACGATCCCTTCCTGCGCACCGGGGGCGGGAACGTATCCGACGGTAGCGGAATCGACCGGTCCCCATTCCTCGGTCGCGGGACCGAAGTTCGTCGTCACCAGGTCAGCGGTCGGGTTCTCGATCAGCCAATTGGCCGCGTCGACCACAGTTGTACCAGGGAGGACCCAAAACCCTTCCAATCGTTCGTAAGGGCCGCATGGCCACCCGGTGTACGAGGAGAACCTGCCGGGAGACGTGTCAGTGCGTACCGCTCCCGGTGGAAGGCTGGCCGCGTCGAGCCAGGCCTGGGCCTGCGCGAGCGCCGCGGCATTTCTCACGGCATCCGTCGGCGATTCACTGGGCGGGGCGTGAGCAGCCACCTCGTCTCCGGCCCCCGGGGTGACCTCCGTACCGGACGCGCACCCGGCGAGAGCCGAAACGGCGATGAATAACGCACTGGGTACTACGAGGAATGGTCGACGCCGCATGATCACACCGTAACGTCGGACACAGAGCCCAGCTGATCACCGTCAACCCCGGCGCGATCCGCGCAACCATCGCTCACGGCGGCATGTCACCTCGCTCCGACTCGCCACTCGCTCCATCCGCGCCGATGGAGACAATTGCGTGAACAGCGGGCTCGCGCCATAGCCGTCGACGGCTGCGGGGCCCTAGGGTCGGCATCGATGGGAGCACCGTGCTTCCGCTGGGGGATCGACATGTCATTGTTCTCACGCGCCACCGCGCGACACTCGCTCGCCGTCGCGGCGGCCGTTCTGATCGCGGGCTCCGTGCTCGCTCCTGCGGCCCACGCCGATACCGGGCCGGCCACCGGGACCATGGTCGGTCAGGTGCTCCTCGAGGGACCGCCGGACTACGCTCCGGCCGCGGGTACCGAGGTGTTCCTGTTCCCCGCCGACGGTGAGCGCAGAGACGCCCACCGTCGTCGCGACGACCGCCGAGGACGGCACGTTCGCGGGCGACGTGATCGCCGGGTTGGAGTACGAAGTCGTCGCGCAGGTCGAGGACGGCCTGCACGTGTACCGATACCTGGGCGCCACGACGAGGAACGGCCCGGGAAGCACCTTCACCGTCGCCGCCGGAGAGACACTCGTCCTCCCCGAGTACGTCTTGCCGCTGGGCGCGACGATCAGCGGTCACGTCGAAGCGGACGACGGCGGCCCCGTCTTCGTGACGGCCTCTTCCGGTGCCTTCGGCCTCAACTTCTCGGCGCGAGCAGACACCGACGGTGACTACACGATCCGAGGAATCGAACTCGGCACCTACATCGTGACCTTCGAGGACAGCACCAGTCGCGAAGAGCCCCGGCAGTGGTGGCCCAACGCGCCGACCGAAGACGGCGCCCAGCCCATCGTCGTGACCGACGTGGATCAGGCCTTCACCGGCATCGACGCCGACCTGCGCACCCCGCGCACGAACCCGCTCGACTCCGCTCCGTGCATCGACCGCGCCTCCTGGACCGTTGCGAAGGCCACTGCCGCGGCCCGCGCGTACCTCCGCGACCATCGCGACCCCGCTGCACTGAAGGGGCTCACCCGCGCCGACGTGCAGCACTATTTCGCGCGCTGCGCCTGACCGACTCCACGACGGAGCGGCCGCCGTCTTCACGTCGGCGGCCGCTCTCATGGCGATCGACCTGCGTCGAAAGCCGACCAGCCCTGATACGACCCGCCGAGCACCGCGGCAACCCCCGAGACGGCAACGCCCGCTCGCCGGGATGATCACGTCGTCCGAGTCGAAGGGGAGGAGCGTCATGGCCAGATCGAGAACCGTCCGCCTGCTCGCGGTGGCGGCGATGTCGCTGCTGCTCGCGGGGTGCGGCATCCACATCCCCTCCGATCCCGACGGCACGCTCGCGCACGTCGAGGGCGGCGTCCTGCGCGCGGGCGTCTCGCCCAACGGCGAATGGGTCGAGATCGGTGACGCCGAGCCCACGGGTATCGAGGCCGAGGCCCTCGCGGACTTCGCGGCGTCGCTCGACGCCGACGTCGAGTGGACGATCGGCTCCGAGGAGTCGCTCGTCCGAGGGCTCGAGGAGGGCGACCTCGACGTCGTCGCCGGGGGCCTGACCGACAAGACGCCCTGGACGACCAAGGCCGGAACGACTCGCCCCTGGGCCGAGACCACGCTCGACGACGGCAAGAAGGTGCAACTCGTGATGCTGGTGCCCCTGGGCGAGAACGCCTTCCTCTCTCACCTCGAGACCTTCCTCACCGCCGAGGCCGAGCGGAAGGGGATCGCGCCGTGAGCGGCGAGACCGTGCGCTTCGGGCGCACCGAGTTGCCGCCGAAACAGGTCGAGGCCCTGCGCCGGGCTGTGCACCTGGAGTGGGTCACGATCGGCCTGCTTGTGATCACCGCGACGCTCGTGTTCATCGTGCTCGGCAGCTCGCAGGCCATGAAGGCGGCCTGGTCGGAAGATCTGCTGTCGTTCATCCCGCCGATCGCGTTCCTCATCGCCGTGCGACTCGCGCGGCGTCCGCCGACGAAACAGCATCCCTACGGCTTCCACCGCTCTGTCGCGGTCGGCCACCTCGTCGCCGCGGTCGCCCTCACCGGCATGGGCACGTTCCTTCTCGTGGACTCCGCGATCAACCTCCTCCGCGGCGAGCACCCGACGATCGGCACGGTCAATCTCTTCGGCGTCACGATCTGGCTGGGCTGGCTCATGATCGCGGTGATGGCCGTCACCGGCATCCCTCCCGTGATCCTCGGTCGCCTCAAGCTCGGTGTCGCGCGCGAACTGCACAACAAGGTGCTCTACGCCGACGCCGACATGAACAAGGCCGACTGGCAGACCTCGCTCGGCACGATCGTCGGTGTGCTCGGCATCGGAGTGGGCCTGTGGTGGATGGATGCCGCGGCCGCCATCTTCATCTCAGGCAGCATCCTGCACGACGGCGTCAGCAACCTGCGCGCGGCGGTCGTCGACCTGATGGATGCCCGTGCGACCACCTTCGACGACAACCATCCGCACCCGCTCGCGGGCCGCGTCGACCAGTACCTCGCGGGGCTGCCCTGGGTCGCCCGGGCCGGCAGCCGCGTGCGCGACGAGGGCCACGTCTTCCACATCGAGGCATTCGTCGTCCCGCGTCGCAGAAAGGTGGCGCTCGCCGACATCGAGCGGGCACGTCAGGGCTGCGTGGCCCTGGACTGGAAGGTGCAGGACGTCGTCATCGTGCCCGTTCCCCGCTTGCCCGACGTCGTCGACGCGGTCACTCCCCCAGGATCAGACGCCTGATCGCGGCATCCTTCGATCCGCCGAGGTCCATCGTCCTCCCTCGGCGATACAGCGAGAACACGCGGGGGTCGATGTAGCTCGACCGCGCGACGGCGGGGGTGTTGCCGAGCGCCTCGGCCGTCGCCCGGACGGCCGCGACCTCCGCCTTCTTCCGCTCGTTCTTGCCCCCGGTGGTGCCGGCCTTCGCCAGCGACTCGGCGGCGAGGATCGTGCCGCGGAGCGTCCGGAAGTCCTTGGCACTGAAGGGCCCGCCGGTGAGCGAGCGCACGTACGCGTTGACGTCACCCGTGGTGAGCGGCACGCGCCGACGCCCCTTCCGGTAGCTGAGCAGTGCCGCGCGAGAGCGGCCGAGGGCGAGCTCTTCGACGATGGATGCCAGCTCCGCATCGCGCACCGACAGCTCGGCGCGTTTGCCGCTCTTCGCCGGGAACGACAGACGGATCAGATCGCCCTCGACCGTGGCATCCCGTCTCTGCAGGGTGGTCAGCCCGCGACTGCCGTTGGTCACGAAGTAGCGGGCGTTGCCCACGCGCGGCGCGACGAGGTCGAGGAAGCGGAACGACACCGCCAGCACGCGCTCGCGGTCGGCCTCGGCGCGGCGCAACGACTGCGTCACGCGGGCACGCGCCCGCGGAAGCGCCTCGGCGAGTTGCAGCGCCCGGGCGAACTTGCCTTTGTCCTGCCGCTTCGCCCAGTCCGCGTGGTACGTGTACTGACGGCGGCCGGCTTCATCGGTGCCGACGGCCTGGATGTGCGCGTTCGGCTCCTTCGAGATCCACACTTCGCGCCAGGCCGGTGGGATGACGAGCCCCCGCGCGCGCTCCGCCTCACGCTCGGGCACGGCGGCACCGGTGTGATCGACGAAACGGAATCCCGAGCCCGACCGCACCCGACGGAAGCCGGGGTCCTCGTACGGTCGGACGCGGATGAGGCGGGGCATCGGCGTCAGTGGTTGCGGAGAAGGTCGATCAGCTCCGCCTTCTTCTTGCCCGAGTAGCCGGTGATGCCGAGCTCCTTGGCGCGCTTCTTCAGCTCGTCGACGGTGCGGTCCTCGTAGTTCTCGGCGTGACCGCCCTTCTCGCCGACCTTGTCGCGACCCTGCGCGGCGGCGGCGTTCGAGATGCGCGCCGCCTTCTCCTTCGAGTCGCCCTGCTTTCGCAGCTCCTCGTACAGCTCGGGGTCTTTCAGGCTGTTGGATCCTCGTCCCTGGGGCATGACGTCTCCCTCCGTCGGATTTTCGACGCTACGGGCGGGAGCAGCTGCGGGTGCGCGGGGTTGACAAGGCGCGGTTACCAGCCGTGCCGCCGCAGCGTCAATCCCGTGGAGGCACGCGTTTCGCCGGTGCGACGGTGAGCCCGATCACCCGCCGGGGGTCGCTCTTCGGCGGATGCAGAACAAGGAGCTCTCGTGAACACCGTCCTGATCATCGTCATCGCCATCGCGATCGTCATCGCCGTCATCAGCGGTCTGAGCGAGGCGGCGGGCTTCCTGCTCTGGAGTGCCCTCGTTGTCGGCCTCATCGCTCTCGCCGTCCTGCTGTTCCGGGTGTTCAAAAATCGGGGGCGCGTCTGAGACCCAGGAGCCGCGGCGTGTTTCGGGGACCCGTCGCCCTCCTCTCCCGGCGGGTTCGCCCCGCCCCGGATGCCACGCGCTCACGTCAGCGCGTGGCATCCGTGTTTCCGCCCCGAGCGTTCGCCCGTCGCCACGGAAGGTGGGCGACGGCCCAGGTGCGGAACCGCGTGCGAGGGAGCATCCCCGCTCGCACCCTTGACGTAAACGCGATATATCGCGATACTCGGCTCAACGCGATATATCGCGAGTGAGGAGCCCAGTAATGGAGAAGTGGATCATCCACCCGGGAGAGACGCGCGTCATCGACCTTGATGCCGTGCGCGAGCTCAAGATCGGCCTGGTCGGCGGCCAGGTCGACGTGATCGCGCACGACGAGACCGACACGCGCATCGAGGTGCACGGGGTCACCGTGAAAGATCTCCGCATCGAGCTGGCCGACGGCCGCCTCGAGATCGACCACCCGCAGCTGCGGTGGGACAACTTCCTCGAGGTGTTCCGCAACTTCGGCGCGGGCGGCCCCAAGGCCGAGGTCAGTGTCGCGGTCCCCCGCACCGTCGCCCTGACGCTCGGCGTCGTCAGTGCGAGCGCGCTGGTCTCGGGCCTGCGCAGCGGCGCGCGCCTCAACACCGTCTCGGGCGACATCATGGTCGACGGCCTGGTCGGCGACGTCGACCTGAACGCCGTCTCGGGCGACGTGCAGGTGCGCGAGCTTGATGGAGGCCTCAGCGCCAACAGCGTGTCGGGTGATGTCGCCGCGACCGGTCGCATCACGAAAGCCTCGATCGACACCGTCTCGGGCGCAATGCTCGTCGACTCCACCGGACCGACGCAGTCCATCTCGCTCAACTCCGTCAGCGGCACGGCGACCGTGCGGCTGGACCGCTCGCTTCCCGCCAACTACGTCTCGCGCTCGGTGAGCGGCCGCGTGCAGATCGACGGCCAGGTGCGCTCCGGCAAGGGGCCCACCAGCTTCACCGGGTCGACCGGCGCCCTCGCCGGGTCGTTCGTCGACGTGCGCGCCAACACCGTCTCGGGCGAGATCACGGTGCTGCGCCGGGGAATCTCGGGCCTGCGTCCCGAGGAGCTCGCCGGAGAGGAGGAGTGGTGATGAGCCCCGTCTTCTCGCACGGCGACCTGCGCCTGTACATCCTGAGCCTGCTCGACGAGGCGCCGCGCCACGGCTACGACCTCATGCAGGCGCTCACCGAGCGCACGGGCGGCACCTACTCGCCCTCCGCCGGCACCATCTACCCCCGTCTGTCCAAGCTCGAGGAGGAAGGCCTGGTCACCAAGACCGTCGACGGACGCAAGACCGTCTACGAGATCACGGATGCCGGCCGAGCCGAGGTCGCAGACCGCACCGGAGACCTGGAGGGCATCCAGGCGGGCCTGGCCGACAGTGTCCGCCTCATCGCCGACGAGGTACGGGGGAGCGTTCGGGATGCCATGCGGAGCCTGCGCGCCGACCTCGCCGCCGCGTCTCGCGAGGAACGGGAGCAGGCTCAGGCCGCGCAGGCCGACGACCCCCGGGCGCGCAGCCGCGAGCAGCTGTCGCGCGCGGACGCGGCCATCACTGAGTTCCGGGGTCGCGTGCGCTCGGAGCTGCGGTCGCACGTCGCCCGCGGCGGCGAGCTCACGGCATCCGGAGTCGATGAGATCGAAGCGGCGTTGCGACAGGCCTCCGAGGCCGTCGCCCACGCGATGCGCGGGTGAGCGTCACTCCCACGGCAGCTGATCGTCGGCGCCGACCGGGTCGCCCTGCGGGACGACGAGCACCGGTCGGCGCTGGCGGTGGCTGAGCCGGGCGGCGACCGATCCGGTGAGGAATTCGCGCAGTGACTCCCCGAGGCCCCGTCTGCGTGTCCCCACCACCAGCACCGAGGCACCCACGGCATCGGCGAGGCGGATGAGCGCGAGCGCCGGATCGCCGATCTCCTGCCGGACGCTCCACGTCACCGTCTCGTCGGCGAGCGTCTTCTCCGCGGACCGCCGCACGTCGTCGAGCGCCGCCTTGGCCGCGGCCCCCGCGACGTCGAGCGTCGATGAGTGCACGTAACCGTCGGGGTCTTCGAACGCGACGAACCTCGTGGTGTCGACGTGCACGACGATGAGCTCGACATGCGCGAGCGCCGCCTGACGCGCCGCCTCGCGCACCACGCGCGTCGACTGCCCGGGCACGACGCCGGCGATCACGGGTCCCACCGGGGGACGGGGCTGATCGGTCATGGAAACTCCTCTCAGGCGCCCGCCGACGCGGGCGGAGGCCGCACGACGGCGGAGCCGGAATGCGCCGTGATATCCTGGGTGTTACTCTTACCGGCTCGGTCCGGAACCGCAATACGCAGGGCCCACAGCGCGGCCCTCGACGTCGATCGTGAGGGGGTCTCGCATGGGGCGTGGCCGTCAGAAGGCGAAGAACACCAAGATCGCCCGTGAGCTGAAGTACGACACCTATTCGGTGAACTACTCGGCTCTCGAGCGCGAATTGGGCGCACCCGAAACGGGTGAAGACGCGTACGTCGACAAGTGGGCCGACCAGTACAGCGACGAATACGAAGACGAAAAGGCCTGAGAGCCTCCCCCGTCGCGAGCCGGTGAGCGCAGCGGCGCGGAAAATACCCGATCAGGTGTCGTCGGCCCACGCGCGCCCGGTTCGGCGCTCCCATGCCTCTTCGATCGTCTCGTTGCGCGCGACGATGACGGATGCGGGGATGATGCACAGCACCGCCGCACCGATCAGCACCATCCCCGCGGTCCACCCGCCGGTGAGCTCGTGCGTCAGACCGATCGACAGCGGCATCAGCGCGGCGATGCCGTAACCGACGCTCTGAACGATCCCGCTGAGAGCGACGGCCGTTTCGTGGGAGCGCGTGCGGAGGCCGAAGAGCACCAGCACCATCGGGAACATCAGCGGCACCAGCCCGACGAGCACGACCCACAGGGTCGTCGCTGCGGTCGGCGCGAACAGCAGGCCCACGATGCCGACGACCCCGGCGAGCAGCGCGACCGCGTAGAACGGCGTCGTGCGCCGCAGGCGTCCGACGAGCAGCGGAACGATGAGCGCCACCGGCATGCCCATGAACGAGAAGAGCGCGAGCAGGCCGCCCGCCTCGGCGGCATCCACGCCCGCGATGTCGATCAGCATCGGCGGGAGCCAGGCGAAGAGTCCATAGGCCACCGACGAGTTGACGGCGAAGGTCGCGACGAGCGCCCAGGTCTGCGGCACGCGCACGACGCGCGACAGCACCGAGGCCCGCGGCTCCTCGACCACGTCGTCGCGTGCCGCGCGGGCGCGCAGGCTCATCGCGACCCACGGCACGACGGCCGCCACGGCGATCGCCGCCCACACCAGGAAGGACCCGCGCCAGCCGATCGCGTCGGCCAGGGGAACGGCCACGAGCGGCGGGACGAACGTCGCGATCGCCATGGCGCTCGAATACACGGTGGTCAGCAGACCGATGCGGCCCGGGAAGTACTTCTTCACGACGGCAGGGAGCAGCACGTTGGCCACACCGACGGCGGCGAACACTCCCGCCGTCGCCCCCAGCAGACCCACCGCGTCGACCGCGATCGCCCGCAGCACGAGCATGACCGCGGCGATCACCGCGGCCGCGAGCACCAGGCGTTCCAAGCCGATGCGGCGCTCGATCGCGGGGGCGAACATCCCCGCGAGCGCGAACGCCGCCGGAGGCGCCATGCCGATCAGCCCGACCACCGCGGCGGGCACGTCGAAGTCGCGCTGGATCGCCGTCAGCAGCGGCGACAGCGACGCGACGGCGATCCGAAGAGTCAGTGCGAGCAGGACGACGGCTGTCGCGGCGAGCGCGAACATCCCCGCCCCGCGGCGGGTCAAGACTCCTGGCTGCCCTCGACCCAGGCGAGGTACTCCTCCGACACGGTGCCCGTGACGTACCGGCCGTCGAAGCAGCTCATGTCGAGGTCGACCAGGTCGGTACCCTCCATGATGGCCGCCTTGAGATCCTCGACCTCCTGGTACACCAGGTAGTCGCAGCCCAGCTCTTCGGCGATCTCGGGGATCGTGCGGCCGTGGGCGACGAGCTCGTGACGCGAGGGCATGTTGATGCCGTACACGTGGGGGAACCGCACCGGCGGAGCGGCCGAGGCGAACGTCACGCTGAGGGCACCGGCATCCCGAGCCATCTGGATGATCTCGCGGCTGGTGGTGCCGCGCACGATCGAGTCGTCGACGAGCAGCACGTTCTTACCCTGGAACTCCGTCGACATGGCGTTGAGCTTCTGACGCACGCTCTTTTTGCGCACCGCCTGGCCCGGCATGATGAACGTGCGGCCGACGTAGCGGTTCTTGTAGAAGCCCTCGCGGTACTCGATGCCGAGCTTGCGCGCCACCTGCATCGCCGCGGGGCGCGCGGAGTCGGGGATCGGCATGACCACGTCGATCGCGCCGGCGGGGGTGTACTTCGCGACCGTGTCGGCGAGGCGCTCACCCATGCGCAGGCGCGTCTCGTACACCGAGACGCCGTTCATGACGGAGTCGGGGCGGGCGAGGTACACGTACTCGAACGAGCACGGCGCGAGCGTCGGATTCGTCGCGCACTGCCGCGCGTGCATCGTGCCGTCGAGGGCGATGAAGACCGCCTCACCGGGCTCGATGTCGCGCACGACCTCGAAGCCGGCGTTCTCGAGCACGAGCGACTCGGACGCCACGATCCATTCGTCGCGCGGCTCGCCACCGGGCACCTGTGCTGCCGGGCGCTTGCCGAGGATGAGCGGGCGGATGCCGAACGGGTCGCGGAACGCGAGCAGGCCGTAGCCGGCGATGAGGGCGATGGAGGCGTACGAGCCTTCGACGCGCTCGTGCACGCGCCCGACGGCGCGGAAGACCTGCTCGGGATCGAGGTCGGGCCCGGCGATCTCGGACTGCAGCTCGGAACCGAGGATGTTCACCAGCAGCTCGGTGTCGCTGCTCGTGTTGAGGTGGCGGCGGTCCTTGCTGAACAGCTCCTGGGTGAGCTCGCGCGTGTTCGTGAGGTTGCCGTTGTGCACGAGCACGATGCCGTAGGGCGCGTTGACGTAGAAGGGCTGCGCCTCTTCTTCGTTCGACGCGGTGCCCTTGGTGGCGTAGCGCACGTGGCCGAGACCGATGTCGCCGAGCAGGGCGCGCATGTCGCGGGTGCGGAAGGCCTCCCGCACCTGGCCGCGGGCCTTGTGGATGTGGAACACGCCGCTGGACTCGGCCGTGGCCATGCCCGTCGAGTCCTGTCCCCGGTGCTGGAGGAGGAGGAGCGCGTCGTAGATCTCCTGGTTGACCGGGCCCTGCCCGGCCATGCCGACGATGCCGCACATGGGGTGTTACTTCGCTCCGTTCGCCGGCGCACCGGCATCCGCGTACGAGCCGACCAGGCGCACCGCGCCCCCGTCGACGCCCTTCGCGCCCTGTTCGTACTCGCCCTCGGGCCGCGCGTCGTCGCGGACGACGCCGATCTGCCACGTGGCGATGCCCTCGGCCGTGAGCGCCGCGATCGCGGCATCCGCGGTCTCGGGTGCGACGACGGCGAGGAAGCCGATGCCGAGGTTCCAGGTGCCCTCGGTCGAGGTCAGCTCGAGCCCGCCGATGTCGGCCAGCACCCGGAAGACCGGGAGCGGGCTCCACGTCGAGCGATCGACGTCGACCCACGTGTTCTGCGGAAGGACGCGGGCGAGGTTGGCCGCGATGCCGCCCCCGGTGACGTGGCTGAGCGAATGGATGCCGGAACCCACCGCCGCATCGCCGAGCAGGCGCAGCAGCGGGGAGGTGTAGAGGCGGGTGGGCTCGAGCAGCGCCTCGCCCCACGTGCCGCCGAGGTCGTCCGAGGCCGCACCGTAGGCGATGCCCGCGCCGGTGATGATGTGGCGCACGAGTGAGTAACCGTTGGAGTGCAGGCCGCTGGAGGCGAGCGCCAGCACGACGTCGCCGCTCTTCACGCGGTCGGCGCCGAGGACGCGGTCGGCCTCGACGACACCGGTCGCCGCTCCCGCGACGTCGTAGTCGTCGATGCCGAGCAGGCCCGGGTGCTCGGCGGTCTCGCCGCCGACGAGCGCGGTGCCGGTGGCGGAGCAGCCGCGCGCGATGCCCGCGACGATGTCGGCGATGCGCGTCGGCACGACCTTGCCGCACGCGATGTAGTCGGTCATGAACAGCGGGCGCGCCCCGACCACGACGATGTCGTCGACGACCATGCCGACGAGGTCTTCGCCGATCGTGTCGTGCTTGTCGATGGCCTGCGCGATGGCGACCTTGGTGCCGACGCCGTCGGTGCTGGTCGCGAGCAGCGGCTTGGCGTAGTCGCGCAGCGCGGAGGCGTCGAAGAGGCCGGCGAAGCCGCCCACGCCACCGAGCACCTCGGGGCCGTGCGTGCGGCGCACCGCGGACTTCATCAGTTCGACGGCGAGGTCTCCGGCGGCAGTGTCGACGCCGGCAGCGGAATAGGGGTTCTCGTGGGGAGCGGAAGCCACACCCCCAGGATACCCGGGGTCGGCGCGCGCCCGCGCCGCGCGGCCGGGGAGGCACCACGGGTGAGGAACGGAGGACCGAGGACGAAGGAAGGATCCCGTTGCGCGCAGCATCGTCTGCTCGCGAACAGCGGCCGGTGTCCGCAAGGCCTATCCCGCAGGGCTCGACGCGTCCCTACAATGACGCCATGACGGGCGGCCAGCCGGAGTGGGTGATCCGCGAAGACGCGGCCAAGTCGGTGCTCGTCGCCCTGTATCTGCGCCAGGTGCTCGGCATCCGCTCTCCCGAGGAGCTGCCGATGCTCAGGCGGGTTCCGTCGTACGCGCTCGACCGGCGGACGGATGCCGCGCACGCACAGCTCGAGCGGGAGTGGCGCGGCTTTTGGGCGATGACCGTCGAGCCGCAGGCGCATCCGTCACCGGTGCCGCTGGAATTGGTCGACGGCTTCGAGGGCCTCATCGCCCTGCCCGTCGAGGGTGCCGACGTGCTCCGCCGGGCCATCTCCGCGCACGCCGACGACGCGGTCGACTTCGCCCGGCTCGCGCACGACCGCTACGGGCGGGAGTCCGCCGCCCGGCCGGGGGTGTCGTACCGGGCGTACGCCAGCGCGATCGCGGCGCACGAGCGGACGGTCGGCCGGCGCGCGCATTCGTTCGAGCTGAACGTTCAGGTGCTGCCGCTGTCGCAGCGCGGGGTGTGGTGGATCGGCTCGCTGACGGTGGCGGTGACCGACGGACTGCGCAGCGATGTCGTGGCCTTCGACACCGCGATCCACCCGATCATCGCGGAGCTGGCCTGAGCGTCAGATCTCGTACTGCTCGTGGTCGACGATGACGCGACGCGTGCGGCGACCGAGCACCCGCTCGAACACCAGCGCCACGATCGCCCCGAGGGCGATGCCCGCGACCACGCAGATCAGCGCGGTGAAGCCGAACACCTGCAGCTCGGAGTACACCACCTGGGTGTACGGGCTGATGTCGGATCCGTCGATCGCGACCGTGAGGATGAGGGCGACCAGGATGCCGAGGAACGCCCCCGCCGCGAGGAACACACCGTACTTCGGGGCGCGACGCACGGTCGCGGTCTCGATGTCGTCGCGGACGTACACCGGTCGTTCGGGGAGGGGCTGATCGGCCATGCGCCCATTCTCCCACCGCCGACGTGACCGCGGGTCGTGGCTTTTCGGCGTCGAGACGCCGGTCACCGGTGGCGCGGGCCGGCTCCCCCGCGCCGAGATCACACGTTCTGCGCGAGATGACCCGCTGTTCGCGCGAACGACGCGTAATCTCGGGCAGAACGTGTCGTCTCGGCGGGCATCCCGGCAGCGGGGCGGCGGGGCTACGGCCGCAGGGGCAGCAGTGCGCTCAGGTCGGCGCGCACGCCGGAGGCGACGATCCGGCCCGCCGTCACGGCATCCGCCCAGTGCTCCTGGCCCGTCGCGACGGCGATCCAGGTGGCGGCGTCGGTCTCGACGACGTTGGGCGGAGTGCCCCGCGTGTGACGCGGGCCCTCGATCACCTGCACCGCACCGAAAGGCGGCACCCGCATCTCCACGGAGTTGCCCGGGGCCTTCTCGACGAGCAACTGCAGCAGGTACCGCACCGCCGTGGCGGTCGCGGGGCGCGGCGCGTCACCCGCGGCGACGGCGGCGAGCGCTGCACGACCGTCTCCGGTCTCGATGCGGCGGGGAGGCATGGCATCCACGCTACCCGCGTCCTCGGGCTCGGTGAGCGTCGCCGGCCCGCGCCCCGTCGGGGCCCGCCGCGCCACGTCATGGTCGGGGCACAGCCGCCCGCGGCACGTCACGATCGGGGCACGCCGCGCGCCACGTCACGCTCGGGCCCCACTGCACGCGCCCCGTCACAAGCCGCACCTTGACCCAAGGCAGGAGAACCGCCGATCGCGCGCGGCGCGCGACCGCGAGAACCGTGGGACGCTCGGCGGGGACCCTGCGTCGTGTCCGCGGAAGGCCGTGTCGGCGTCGCTCGATAGGCTGACGGGGTGAGAATCCTGGTCCTCGGTTCGGGCGCGCGCGAGCACGCCATCATCCTCGCCCTGCGTTCCGAGGAGGAGCAGCACGCGATCTTCGCGGCCCCCGGCAACGCCGGCATCGCGCGCGAGGCCCACCTGGTCGACCTCGATCCCTTCGACCCCACCGCGGTCCTCGAGTTCGCCAAGGCCGAGGCCGTCGATCTGGTCGTCGTCGGTCCCGAAGCTCCGCTCGTCGCCGGGGTCGCCGATCCGCTGCGCGCCCACGGCATCCCCGTCTTCGGTCCGGGCAAAGCCGCCGCGCAGCTCGAGGGCTCGAAGACCTACGCCAAGCGGATCATGGATGCCGCGGGCGTCCCCACCGGACGTTCCGCGCGCGCGCACGACGTGGCATCCGTCGAAGCCGCCCTCGACGAGTACGGCGCCCCGTACGTGGTGAAGGCCGACGGGCTGGCCGCGGGCAAGGGCGTCATCGTCACGTCCGACCGCGACGCCGCCGTCGCGCACGCCCAGACCTATCTGCCGAACGGCGCCGTGCTGATCGAGGAGTTCCTGTCGGGACCCGAGGTGTCGCTGTTCTTCCTCAGCGACGGCGACCACGTGGCCCCGCTCAGCCCCGCGCAGGACTTCAAGCGCCTGCTCGACGGCGACGCAGGCCCCAACACCGGCGGCATGGGCGCCTACTCGCCGCTGCCCTGGCTCAGCGAGCGCTTCGGCGGCGAAGACGAGTTCGTCGAGCACGTCACGCGCGAGATCGCCGAGCCCGTCATCCGGCAGATGGATGCCGAGGGCACCCCGTTCATCGGACTGCTCTACGCCGGCCTCATCCTCACCGAGCGGGGCGTGAAGGTCATCGAGTTCAACGCCCGCTTCGGCGACCCCGAGACCCAGGTCGTGCTGCCGCGACTGGTCGACCCGCTGTCGCGTCTGCTGCTGGCCGCGGCATCCGGCACCCTCGAGGACGAGCCGCGCCCCGCCTTCGCGGAGGCCACCGCCGTCACCGTCGTGCTCGCCAGCGAGGGCTATCCCGAGGCGCCGATCACCGGCCGCGTGCTCACGGGCATCGACGAGGCCGAGGAGGTCGACGGCGTCCACGTCGCCCACGCCGCGACGGCGCTCCGCGACGGAGAACTCGTCGCGACCGGCGGCCGCGTGCTGAGCGTCGTCGCCACCGGAACGACGTTCGCCGAGGCGCGTGAGGCCGCCTACGCCGGGCTCGAGCGGATCGGCCTCGAGGGCGGGCAGTTCCGCACCGATATCGCCGCGAAGGTCGCCCTGAGCTAGTCGCGCCGGCCCTGCCCGAGGCCGTGCCCGAGGGAGAACATGTGACCAGCGGAGGACGCGGAAAGCCGCATCCGTCCTCCCCTCGCCACATCTCCTCCGCCCATCACTTTTCGGCGACCCGACGTCGAGGCCCCCCGCAACCCCCGGCGACCCGCATCTTCCCGCGACACCCGCGCCGACCGTGCCCGAGGGAGGACCGGGGGCCAGCGGAGGACGCCCGTGCCGCACCCGTCCTCCCCTCGCCACATCTCCTCCGCCCATCACCGCCCCGGCACCGCACCGCCCGCGCCACCCGCACCCCGCGCGCGTCCGCACCCCGCACACCCCGCGCGCACCCGCGCACCCGGCCAAGCCCGCGCACCCCTGGGACCCCCTTCCCTCGCCCCATCCCGCGCGCGCCGCTAACGTGTCGGCCATGGTCGACAGGGATGCCATGGCACGGGGCCGCGAGGTGTTCGACCCGATCGCCGACCGCCTGTGCGCGCTGCCCGGCGTGGACATCGGCCGGATGTTCGGCACCGAGGGGCTGCGGATCCGCGGGAAGGTCTTCGCGTTCGTGGTGCACAACGGCTCGCTCGTGGTGAAGCTGCCGGAACGGCGGGTCGGCGAAGTGGTCGGCGAGGGCGTCGGCGCGCCCATGGTCATGCGCGACAGGCCGATGCGCGAGTGGGCGGAGATCCCGCTCGACGCCGGGGCGGAGCGCTGGGTGCAGCTCATCGACGAGGCGCGGGTGTTCGTCGACTCGATCACGCCGTAGCCTCGACCGGTGCGGACCACCACCGCTGCGTATGAGGCGCGCGCCGACGAATACATCCACCTGCTCGGGTCGATGGAGGCCGTCCACCCCTCCGACCGGCAGCTCGTCGACACCTGGGCGTCGACCCTCACCGGGCCGGTCCTCGACGCGGGATGCGGACCGGGCCACTGGACGGCTCATCTCGCCGATCGGGGCCTCGATGTCAGCGGCGTCGACCTCGTGCCGCGATTCATCGCCCACGCCGCGGCGGCGCATCCCGGCATCCCGTTCCGCCTCGCAAGCATCGACGACCTCGACGCGGCATCCGCGTCACTCGGCGGCATCCTGTCGTGGTTCTCGACCATCCATCACGACCCCGGCTCCCTCAAGACGCCGCTGGGCGAGTTCGCCCGCGTCGTCCGGCCGGACGGCGGTCTGCTGCTCGGCTTCTTCACGGGGGCGGAGGTCGAGGCATTCGACCATGCCGTCGCAACGGCCTACCGGTGGCCGGTCGCGGAGATCCGCCGGCGCGTGGATGCCGCGGGCTTCGACGTCGTCGAGACCCACACGCGCGAGACGCGCGGCGCGCGACCCGTCGGCGCTCTGGTGTGCGTGCGGCGGGGGTGACCGCGGCCGAGACACCCTCGTCGACGGGGAAATCCTGACGCCAGGATGTCACCGTCGCGGCGCGAAGATCGCCTCGATGTCTCGATGAGCCCGGGGCGGCACCCCGCGCCCCAAGGGCTGCCCCGGCGCCTCGAGGTCACTCCTGAGCGGCGAGCATCGCCTCGATGTCGTCGACGAGCCCCGACGCGCCCGGCGCGACAGCGATGGCCTCACCGATGCGTCGGGCGTTCGCCGCGAAGGACGGGTCGGCGAGGACGCGCTGAACGGCCGAGCGCACGGCATCCGCAGTCGGGCGTCCGGTGCGCAGGTTCACCCCCACGCGGGCGTGCTGCACGCGTGCGGAGGTCTCGACCTTGTCTTCCGAGTCGCCGGCGATGACGATCGGCACGCCGTGGCGCATCGCGTGGTGCAGACCCCCGTAGCCGCCGTTCGTCACCAGCACGCTGGTGCGGGCGAGGAGGTCGTCGTAGGGCAGGTAGGCGGCGGCGAACGCGTTCGCGGGGAGGACGGGCAGCGTATCGACGGGACGGCCGCCCGTCGTCACCGCGACCTGCACGGGGAGGTCGGCCAGGGCGGTGAGGGTCGGCTCGATCACCTCGCTGTAGTCGGTGTTGGCGACCGTGCCCTGCGTGACGTGCACGAGAGGGAGGGCGGGGTCGAGGTCGTCGAACCAGGCCGGCGCGGGGGTGGGGTGCGTCGCGGCGGTGGCCATCGGCCCGTAGAAGCGCAGGTGGGCGGGTGCGTCGCTGCGACGGTACTCGAACTCCGCGACCGTGAACTGCGCGAGCAGGTCGCTGCGCGACAGGGCATCCATGAAGAACGCGCCAGCGAGCGGTGGCGCACCCACCCCGATGAGGAACTCGTCGAGCGAGCGGTGCACCGGCCGCAGTACGGCTTTCGCCGTGACGCCCAGGATGCGATTGCGCAGGCGGTTGAGCAACGGATGCGCGAGCGGCGTGATCCCCAGCCCGTACGGTGCCGTGTCGCGACTGGAGAAGCCGGCGGGCCCGATGCCGCAGAGAACGGTGAGCGGGCGGTCGGACGGATGGCGCGCGAACAGCGTCTGCACACCGAGGAAGGTCATGTCGTGCAGGACGACGTCCGCGGGTTCGTGACGCAGGATCTCATCGAGCGCCGCGGCCGCCGGCGCCGCGGGGTCGACGAACGCCCGCTCGACCCCGCGGTTGATGGTGGCCAGCCCGCGATCGCGTTGGTCGTCGCCCGCGCCGACCCCGTCGAGCGTGTCGGCCTCGGGCGGAAGCGGAAGGAAGGGGATGCCGGCATCCTGAACCATCCGTCGGTAGTTCGCGCCGGTGAGCATGCGCACGCGCCATCCGCGTCGGTGGAGTTCTCGGGCGACGACGAGCAGCGGGCCCACGTGGCCGACGGCGGGCATGCTGCACAGCAGAGCGGAACGGGTCATGTCTTCTGTCCTTCGATGACGGGCCCGCCGCGCGGGCAGGGCTACGAGAGGTTGTCGGCGAGGTGACCCAGCTGCGCCGTCAGCCACGAACGATAGGCGTCGACATCCCATCCGCGCGCGACGGTGAAGTGCGTCCAGGGGTCGGGGCCCGTGATGAGGCCCAGGACGTCGGCCGCGAGCGCGACCTGGTCGACGCGGATGCGGTCGCGCTGCAGGAACCAACCGGCCGCGATGGTCATGTCGCGGTGGCGGCGCAGCTCGAGATCCTCATAAGCCGTGCGCACCTCCTCGTCGCTGTCGGCGGCGGCGAGCATGGCCCGGACGATGGCCGCGGAGCGCTGATTCGCCTCGATCAGGAAGTCGACGTACCGCGCGATGGCGGTGTCGGTGTCGGGCTCGCTCATGATCGCGACAAGTTCGGGGCGCTCGGCGAGGGAATGCCGTCCCTCGTCTCCCGCGAACGTGCGCTCGAAAGCCGCGATGAGCAGCGAGTGCTTGGGGCCGTTGAGGTGCACCGTCGGGATCGACACCCCCGCCTCGGCGGCGATCGCCTTGATCGAGGTGGCCACGTATCCGTCCCGGATGAACAGACGGGCCGCCGCATCGACGATGTTCGCGCGGGTGGCGGCGGCATCCGCCTGCCGCCGGGGGGAGTGATAGCTGCGGGGCACGTGGAGAACGCTACTTCGCGGCGCTGACGTCCGCCCGGGCGATGAGGGTCCCCGCGACGATCTGGGCCCCGGTCGAGACGAAGTACATCGCGTCAGTCAGCAGCTGGCTGGAGGGGTCGTTGGCGACGGCGCCGAGGGCGAAGCCGACGAGCGAGAGGACGAGGATCGCCCACCGCGCCGCGCCGCGAAGCACACCCGCCCGGGCGATCGCGACGCCGCCGAGCACGAGCAGCATGCCCTGCACGGCACTCACGCCGAGCACGAAGGCCATCGCGCCGACGCTGGGCGTCGCGGTCGGCATGAGGTAGGTCACGACGAGGTAGAGGCTGTGGTTGGCGAGCAGGAACGCACCGAAACCGAGCAGCGCGAGCTTGCCGACGAGCGACGAGCCCACGGCGCCATGGCCATCACCGCGCCCGAGGGCGAGGGGGAACATCGCGGCGATCTGGGCGAGCACGCTGCCGAGGAACAGCACCCAGAAGGCGGCCGCCGGTGCCGGATCGGTCGCCACGTCGGCGCCGACCTCGAGGGCGGTGGCGCCGGTGAGCATGACCCCTCCGGCGAGGATCGGGATGCCGGCGGTGCGGGGCCAGGACGCCGCGGCGGGGTGCGCGGCGGTCGGGGCGGAACGGCGTGGGGCGGTGGCGGTGGCGGTGGCGGTCAAGGTCGGGCTCCTTCGGGCGTCGGGCGGGAGTGGACGACCGTGTCGCGGCATCCGTTGTCCATTTTGACTATAGTGCCGTATAAGTCAATAGCCCGACCCCCGCTGACGCGGGAACGACGAACGCCGCCGCCCCTCGACGGGACGACGGCGTTCTCGAGTCGTCGCTACTCGCCTGCCGCGGCCGGCGCGGCCTGCGCCTGCGCCGGAGCCGCGTCACGCGGAGACCCGTGGGGGCGGATCACCGAGGGGCGCCGCATGAACAGCACGGCCACAAGACCCACGACGATCACGGCCACCGGGAGCAGCAGCGACTGCCCCATCGCCTGCGAGAAGCCCTGCACCACCTGCGGCGGCACCGAACCGCCACCGAAGCTCGCCGACGCGTCGGCGGCACCCGGCAGGTTCGCCTCGAGACGGGCCTGCATGAACGCGGCGATGGATGCCGAGCCGATGACCGAGCCGACGGTGCGGGTCGTGTTGTAGATGCCCGCACCGGCGCCGGCCTGACGCGGCGGCAGATTGCGCGTCGCGGTGGTGGCCAGCGGCCCCCACATGCCGGCGTTTCCGACACCCATGAGCGCCGACGGGATGAGGAACACCCAGATGGGCGCGTCGTTCAGGATCAGGGCGACGTAGATGCCCAGGGAACCCGCGACCAGCAGCAGCCCCGGCACGAGGAGGAAGCGCGGGTCGGTGCGGTCGAGGAGCTTGCCCGCGAAGGGTGCGAGCACGCCCGAGAGGATCGCGAGCGGCACGAGCAGCAGGGCTGCCTCGGTGGGCGTCAGACCCCGCGCGAGCTGCAGGTAGAACATCTGCGGCAGCGCCATGCTCGTGACGGTGAAACCCACCGTGGCGATCGCGAGGTTCGCGACCGAGAAGTTGCGGTCCCGGAAGAGCTCGAGCGGCACCAGAGGCTCGCTCGTGCGGCGCTGGGTCCAGATGAAGACGCCCATCACCACGACACCGGCGGCGACCATGAGCCAGATCCACGCCGCCCAGGCGTAGTGCTCGCCCTCCTGCAGGCCGAACACGATGAGGAACAGGCCGATGGCGCTCAGCACCACACCGAGGATGTCGAACTTGTGCGCGGTGCGGGGCAGCTGCGGCACGAGGATGAGCGCCGCGATGAATCCGATGACACCCACGGGGATGTTGATGAAGAAGATCCACTCCCACCCGAGGCCGTCGACGAGCAGCCCGCCCGCGAGCGGACCCACCAGCACGGCCACGCCGGCGGTCGCACCCCAGAGGCCCATCGCCGCGCCTCGGCGCTGGGGCGGGAACGTGCGGGTGATGACGGCCATGGTCTGCGGCGTCACGAGCGCAGCACCCAGGCCCTGCACGGCGCGGGCGACGATGAGCATCTCGAGCGACGACGACAGGCCGCACGCGAGGGAGGCGAGGGTGAAGAGCGCCAGACCCGCGAGGTAAACGTTCTTGGGGCCGAAGCGGTCGCCGAGTCGACCCGTGATGAGCAGGGGCACGGCGTAGGTCAGCAGGTAGGCGCTGGTGACCCACACGACGTTGTCGAGGTTGTTGGTGTTCGGGTCGAGCGCGGCCTTGATGGCGGGGTTCGCGACCGAGACGATCGTGGTGTCGACCAGGATCATGAAGAAGCCGATGACCAGCGCCCAGAGGGCGGGCCAGGGGCTCTTGGCCGGGGTCGTGAACGATCCGGTGCGGATCGACCCGGAAGACGGGGATGCCGCGGAGGCGGCGCGGGAATTGGTCATGGGGTGGTCTCCTTTGAGACGCGGTGCTTCTTCTGGATGTGTTCGGGGATCTCGGCGATGCCCCACGGCAGGGAGCGATCGGACAGGCGCGCTCGGAGCGAGTCCTGCCATGCGACCTCGGCGTCGAGCAGAGCGGCCTGCCGCTGCAGTTCGACGAGGAATTGCTCGGGAGTCTCGCTCTCGGCGGCCCTCCCAAGGCCCGCGCGGTGCTCCTCGACGGAGGAGATGAGCAACGCACGGCGTCGATCGAGCAGGGCGACGACCTCGTCGCGCTCGAGATTGTGGGCCTCCGAGAGCGCGACGCGGAAGTCGCTGGGCCGGTCGATCTGCGGCAACTCCGACCGCACCCAGTGCTCGACGGCGTGACGACCGGCATCCAGGAGGGTGTACGTCGTGCGCTCGGGGCGATTGCCGTCGCGGTCGACGCCGACCTCGGCGAGCAGGCCGTCCCGCTCGAGCCGCGCGACGGTGTGGTAGATCGTGCCCTTCTGCAGGGGCACGAGGCGATCGTCGCGGCGCTCCTTCAACAGGCGCATCAGCTCGTACGGGTGCATGTCGGCCTCGCGGAGCGTGGCGAGGATCATGACCGCGAGCGGGGTGAGGCGGGTCGCGTCCGGCATCCGTCCTCCTCATGGTCCGTGTCGACTAGTCCACGTGGACTATACGCCTATGTCGACACGAAGCCAACCCGCGCGCTCGCCCGATGCCGTCCGACGACACGGGAATCGTCAGGACGATCGACCCGCGCGAGCGTCGACCGCGGGGCGGCGCGCACCACGACGCCCCGCGCCGCAATGGCACGGGGCGTCGGTGCGACGACGATCAATCGCCGACGAGCACCTCGCCCGTCGTGCCCGAGACGATCAGGTCGGCGCGTGAGCGAGTGGCCTCGATCATGACCGCATTGACCCCGTCGACCTCGCGCGCCCAGGCGGCCGCTGCTTCCGGCGTGCGCCCGCCCCGGGTATGGCGGTCGATCAGTCGCGCCTCGCGTTCCGCCGACGGTGTCTCGCAGAACCAGACCTCGTCGAGCGCCCCCCGGACTCGCCCCCACGGCTCGTCCTCGACGAGCAGATAGTTCCCCTCCACGACGACGATGCGCGCCGCCGGTTGGATCGCGATCTCGCCCGCGACCCCCTCGTCGACCTCGCGCCGGAAGCTCGGCGCGTAGACCGTGTGATCCGTCTCCTCTCGCACACGACGCAGGAGAGCGAGGAACCCCCATCCGTCGAAGGTGTCCAGCGCTCCCTTGCGCTCACGACGGTCGAGCCGGTCGAGCGAGGCGTTCGCGAGATGGAAACCGTCCATCGGAAGCGCCGCGGCCCCACCGCCGCGGCGCTCGTTCAGTGCCGCGACGACAGCCGCGGCGAGGGTCGTCTTGCCCCCGCCGGGGCTCCCCGCGATGCCGAGGAGGAAACGTCCATCCCGCTCGGCCGCGGCCGCTTCGACGCGCGCGGCCAGCGCCGCGACCGCGAGCGCGGGAGGGGCGTCAGGCGCCATGACCCGCTTCGATCTGCGCCGACATGAAGGCGAGCGCGTGGCGGGCGAGTGCCGGACCGTCGTTCCACAGGTTGCGCCAGATCGCGAGGTCGTTCGACAGGGTCGGCGAGACGACCGCCGACGAGAACGACTCGAAGGTGATGGGGCCGGTGTAGTCGATGTCGGCGAGGGCGTGGAAGAACGCCGTGAAGTCGAGGTGACCCGAACCGAGGTAGCCGCGGTGGTTCTCGCCGATGTGCACGTACCCCAGGCGATCACCGACCAGGTGCACGGGACGCACGAGATCGTCCTCCTCGATGTTCATGTGGTACGTGTCCAGGTGGATGACGACGTTGTCGTGCCCGATGTCGTCGGCGAGTCGCAGCGCGTCGGCGGCGGTGTTGATGACGTTGGTCTCGTAGCGGTTGCAGATCTCGAGACCGAGCGTCATGCCCTTCGCCTGCGCCTCGACGGCGAGGTCCTTCAGGGTGGCGACGACATTGGCCCGGCCGGCGCTCGACAGCTGGTGGCCGTACTTGCCCAAGGCGCTGTACAGGGCACCGGTGAAGTGCGTGCCGCCGAGGTCGTACGTGATCTGCAGTGAGTCCTGCAGCAGCTTGGCGCCGCGCGCGACCACCTCGGGGTCGTCGCTGGAGACGTCGGCGGCGAAGGCGAGACCGCGCGAGCAGACGATGCCGAGACCGGCGGCCTCGAGCTTGGTCCGCGCGTCGGCGACGTCGAGGGAGGTGGCGTCGTGGAGCGAGAGCTCGAGGATGTCGTAGCCGGCGTCGCGCGTCTGGTCGATGATGACGCTCATGTCATCGGGCGTCGTGCCGCCCGCGAAGACGAGGGCGTGGACGCCGAGGGGGTTGGTGGACATGGTGGTTTCCTTACAGAGGACGAGGGATGGGGAGGATCAAGCGGGGACGGTCTCGGCCAGACGCGACCGCAGGAAGGCGAGGGAGTCGGCCGCCAGCGCGTCGGGGTCGGACCAGTGCGGATGCCAGAGACCGATGTCGATGGACGACTCGTCGCCGATGACGACGGGTGAGAACGACTCGACCGTGATGGGTCCGTCGAAGCGGGCGTCCGCGAGGTCGGAGAGGAGCCGCGTCCAGTCGATGGTGCCGGTGCCGAGGATGCCGCGGTGGCTCTCACTGGCGTGGAGGTAACCGAGCCGGTGTCCGGCGGCCTCCACCGCCTCGGTCAGGCTGCGCTCCTCCATCGCCGCGTGGAACGTGTCCAGATGCACGACGACGTTGGACGCGCCGATGTCGTCGACGAAGCGGGCCGTCTGCGCGGCGGTGTTCAGCAGATTGGACTCGTACCGGTTGACGTACTCGACGCCGAGGGTCACACCCGTGCGTTCGCCGATCGCGGCGACGCGGCGGAGCACCTCGAGCGAGCGCTCACGCGCCTCGACGGTGGGGAGCCGGTCGTAACGGCCCATCGCCGAGAAGACCACTCCGCCGACGAAGGTCGCCCCGATGTCGGAAGCGAAGTGCATCGCCTCCGTGAGGCGGCGCTCCCCCCGCTCGCGCCGGGCGGCATCGGCATCCGAGATGTCGTCGTCGAAGGTCAGCGCGAGCGACACGCTGGCGTCGATCCCGTGGGCCTGCAAGGCCCGCGCCGTGTCGCGCGCGTCCTGGATCGACCGGTCGATCGCGGGGATCTCGATGAGGTCGTACCCCGCGGCGGCGGCCGCCCCGATGGCCCGGTCGGCGGCGGCGGGGGTCCAGTCGAACCCCCACACGCCGGCATGGATGCCGAAACGCTGTGCCATCGCTTCAGGCGGCCTTGGCGCCGGTGATGAGCGCGACCAGCTCGTCGCCGTCGGTCTCGGCGGCGCGACGTTCGGCCACGGCCAGTCCCCCGCGCATGACCCAGACGTGGTCGGACAGGCGCAGCACCTGATCGAAGTTGTGGCTGATGAGCAGCACGGCGACGCCCTGGTCGCGCAGTTTGCGGATGGTGCCCTCCACGCGCGCCGTCTCCTGCACGCCGAGCGCTGCGGTCGGCTCGTCCATGATGACGATCGACCCGCCCCACCCGGCGGCGCGCGCGATCGACACCGCCTGACGCTGACCGCCCGACAGGCGGCGCACCTTGCTGGTCACCGGCGGCACGTTGACGGCGAGATCGGACACGAGCTCCTGCGCCGTGGCACGCATGGCCTTGCGGTCGAGGAAGCGGAACGGCCCGAACCCGGTCGTCTTCTCGCGCCCGAGGAAGAAGTTCTGCCAGACGGTGAGGTCTTCGACGAGGGCGAGGTTCTGCTGGACGGTCTCGATCCCGTGCTCGCGCGCGGCCAGCGGGGTGTCGAGGTGCACGTCGCGACCGTCGAGGGTGATGGTGCCGGTGTCGGGCTTGTGGATGCCGGAGAGGCAGCGCACGAGCGTGGACTTGCCCGCACCGTTGTCGCCGATGAGGGCGGTGACCTCGCCGCGACGCATGGTCATGCTCGCGCCGCGCAGCGCGTGGACGCCCCCGAAGGACTTGGTGATCTTCTCGGCGGAGAGGACGATGTCGTTCCCGCCCGGAGTGGCAGTGGTCATTTCTTCTGGAACCTCGTGAGAAGGGCGGCGAGCACGACGACGAGACCGACGGCGAGCGGCTGATAGAACTGGGACACACCGACGAGCGTCAGCCCGTTGCTGAGTGCGGTGAGCAGCAGGGCACCGAGCACGGGGCCGACGATCTTGCCGCGGCCACCGGTGAGGGCGACACCGCCGAGCACCACCGCGGCGATGGAGTTGAGCAGGTACTGCGTGTTGATGGCCGGCTCCGCGGCACCGATACGGGCCACGAGCAGGATGGATGCCACACCGGCCAGGACCGCGGCCAGGACGTAGACCGCGATGCGCACGCGGGAGGCGTTGATGCCGTTCGCGACGGCCGCCTCCTCGCTGCCGCCGACGGCCTGCACGTGCAGGCCGAAGCGCGTGCGGAACATCACGATGCCGAACACCACCGCGATGACCACGGCGATGAGGAAGGGGAACCCGAAGATCCCGAGGGAGCCGGAGGTCAGGCGCAGCAGTTCGGGGCTGGTGAACGAGATCGGCTTGCCCTGGGTGAGGATCAGGGCCAGGCCCGTCGCCACGGACAGCGTTCCGAGCGTGGCGATGAAGTCGGTGACCTTGCCGGTGGCGATGAGCAGGCCGTTGGCCAGACCCACCACGCCCGCGGCGAGGATGGCGACGAGCGCGGACAGCCAGAACCCGAACCCGGCTTGCCAGGCCAGGCCGAAGCCCACGGCGCCGAGAGTCATGGTGGCGGAGATCGACAGGTCGATCCCGCCGGTGGTGATGACGAAGGCCTGCGCCACGGCGAGGATCACCAGGATCGCGGCCGCGATGAGCATCGCCTGGATGTTGCCGAGGGTCAGGAAGGAGGGGCTGAGGATCGCGAACACGATCACCAGGAGGACGAGCCCCACGGGGGCGGCGTTCTCTGCCCAGAAGCTGAGGCTGCGCGCGTCCTTGCCCAGCGCGGCCAGGCGCGTGGGGGGAACGTCGAGCGTCGTCGTTCTCAACGGAGATGTCATGACGAAAGCGGGCTTTCTCGAGAGGGTGGAGAAGGAAGCCGGGGCGGAGGACGCTCCGCCCCGGCGCGGCGATCGGCCTCAGCCGAGCAGGTCGGCGAGCGGGTTGGTGAACTCTTCGAAGGGCTGCGGGAACTTCGAGATGGCGTCGGAGGCGTTGTCCTCGGTCACCAGCGCGGTGGGGGACTCCACGTTCGCGGGAAGCTCGCCGCCGTTCACGGCGACCTCGCAGGCCTGCACGCCGAGCTGGCCGATCGCGAAGGGATACTGGGCGACGGTGGCCGACAGGCCGCCGGCGGCCACGGACTCGAGGGCGTCCTTGTTGCCGTCGACGCTTACCACGACGATCTGGCCCGTCTTGCCCGCGTTCTCGACGGCCTTGACGATGCCCAGGCCCATGTCGTCGTTCGCGGCGAAGAAGGCGGCGATGTCGGGGTTGGCGGCGATGATGTCGGTCGCCTTGGTCAGCGCGAGCTCGCGCTTCCAGTCGGCGGCCTCCTCCTGCACGATGTCAAGGCCGCTCGCCGCGGCCTTGAAGCCGTCGATGCGTGCGGCGCTGGTGACGTTGCCGGCGACGCCGCCGATCACGGCGACCTTCGCGCCGGCCGCGACCTTGCTTGCGACGAACTCGCCGGCCTTGCCGCCGGCCGCTTCGTTGTCGGTACCGATGTAGGTGGCGGGGGTGACGCCGGCGGCGGAGGCCGCGTCGGCGTCGAGCGGCTGGTCGATGTTGACGACCGGGGTGCCCTTGGCGGCGATCGGGGCGAGGGCCTGGATCAGGTTGGTCCCGCTGATGGGGTTGATGATGAAGCAGCCCATGTCCTGGCCGGCCAGGGTGGCGAGCTTGTCGGCCTGACCGGTGGAGTCTCCGGTGTCGGCGGCCGCCTGCACCGAGACGGTCACGCCGTCGGTCGAGGCGGTGTCCTCGATGCCGTCCTGCATGGCCTGGAAGAAGGGGTTGTCGAGGCCCTTGATGACGGCGGCGATGGAGGTCGAGCCGGAGGCGCCCTCCGCGGTCGTCGCCGGAGAGGAGCATCCTGCGAGCGTGATCGCCAGGGCGGCAGCAGGCGCGGCCAGGGAGACGATGCGGCGCTTCGAAGCGTCGGTGCGGAACATCTCTGTCCTTCGGAGGTTGGGGCACCACTGCGTGCCGGTAACATCAATGTAGCCGCGCTTTCGTATTGCCACAACACAAAAGATAGCCGTCTTTGAGGTTTCGGTTACGATGTGATCACGCTGACGAGGAGGTGACGTGATGACGGATGTGGGATCGCACGAGAGCGACGTGCTCGGGCTGTTCCGAGAGCATGGTGCGCTGAGCCGCACCGATGTCATCGCGCTGTCGGGCTTGTCCCGCTCGACGATCAACCATCGCCTGGCGGCCCTCACGGCGGCGGGGCTGCTGCGCCCCCTGGAAGGGGGAGAGTCCACCGGAGGCCGCCCCTCGAGCCGCTTCGCCTTCCGCGCCGATCGGGCCGTCATCCTCTGCGCCGATATCGGAGCGACCGGATTCACGGCGGCCGCCTGCGATCTCACCGGAACCCCCCTCGCGCAGGCGAACGTGGCGATCGACGTCTGGGAGGGGCCGGAGCCGGTCCTGGGCGCGATCCTGGAGAGCTTCCGCTCCCTGCGTCCGGAGACGGACGTGTGGGCCATCGCCATCGGCGTCCCCGGGCCGGTGGAGTTCGCCGCGCACCGCGTGGTCAATCCGCCGATCATGACCGGATGGGATCGCTTCGACATCGCCGCGTGGTTCGCGAGCGCGTACTCCGCCCCCGTCATCGTGGAGAACGACGCGAACGCCCGCGCCGTCGCCGAAGCACGTCATCACCGCCTCGACAACGTGATCGCCCTCAAGCTCGGAACGGGCATCGGCGCCGGCCTCGTCTTCAACGGCCAGATCATCCGCGGAGACAAGGGTGCTGCGGGAGACATCGGACACACCCGCGCCCGTCATCGTGGAGTCGCCCGCCCGCGAGTGCCGGTGCGGCAGCTTCGACTGCGTCGAGGCGTACGCGGGGGGCTGGGCGATCGAGCGCGAACTCGAGCAGGCGGGGCTGACGGTCGCGGGCGTCCGCGGCATCGTCGAACTGGTGGCGCGCGGTGACATCGACGCCGTCAGGAGGGTTCGCGGCGCCGGGCGGGTCATCGGCGACGCCATCGCCGATCTGGTCAGCATCCTCAATCCCCGTGCCATCGCGCTGTCGGGTCAGCTCGCCGACTGCGACGAGGTGCTCATGTCCGGCATCCGCGAACGCGTCTACCAGCGCGCGACGCCGCTCGTCACCCGCGACCTCACGATCGCCCGATCCGACCTCGGCTCGCTCGCCGGGGTGATCGGCCTCGCACTGATCGCCAGCGACGCGATCCTGCAGCCGGCCTCGCTCGACACCATCCTCGAACGAGCGACCGCTCCCGCCTGATCGCGCTCGTCAGCTCCGGTCGAGTCCGGCGGCCTCCCTGGTCGACGCCCCCTCGGTCGACGCCGCCCCGCGAACTCTGCCCCACGGCATCGGGATGCCGAAGATCCCGCGCTGATTCGGCTCCTCCACCTCGAGGCCGTAGTGCTCGCCGATCGAATCGCGCAGCTGCGCCCGCTCGGCCTTGTCGTAGGCCCGCAGCTCGCGGCGGAAGGCGACGACCGTCGCGCCGCAGATGGCGAGCAGCACGACGCTGAACGGCAGCGCGATGCTGATCGCCGCGGTCTGCAGGGCGGTAAGGCCACCCGCCAGCAGCAGGGCGAAGGCGATGAGCGAGGTCGCGAGGGTGAAGAAGATGCGCACCCACCGCTTGGGCTCCTCCTCGCCGCCCGTGGCGATCATGCCCATCACCAGCGCGCCCGAGTCGGCCGAGGTGACGAAGAAGATCCCGATCAAGATGAGGAAGCCGACCGACAGCACGACCGGGCCGGGCACCCCCTGGAGCATCTGGAACAGCGCCGTCGACACGTTGACCGAGCCGTCAGCACCGACCAGGGACACCGTGCCGGTCAGCTCGCCGTAGATCGCGGTGCCGCCCAGCACCGTGAACCACAGGATGCCGACGAGGGTGGGCACCAGGATCACTCCGGTGACGAACTCGCGCACCGTCCGCCCGCGCGAGATGCGGGCGATGAAGATGCCCACGAAGGGTGCCCACGAGATCCACCAGCCCCAGTAGAACGCCGTCCACGTGCCCTGCCACGCGACACCCTCTTCACCCGAATAGGCGCTGGTGGTGAACGACAACCCCACGAAGTTCTGGATGTAATTGCCGATCGACTGCACGACGTCGCGCAGGAGGAACTCGGTGGGGCCGGTGAACAGCAGGTAGAGCATCAGCACGCCGGCGAGCACGAGGTTGATGTTGGACAGCCATTTCATGCCCTTGCCGACGCCCGAAAGCACCGAGAACAACACGAAGCCCGTGATGATCCCGACGATGATCGCCTCGCTGATCACCGACGGCGACACCACGCCGAGGTAGTCGAGCCCGGCGCTGATCTGGATGACGCCGAGGCCGAGCGAGGTGGCGACGCCGAAGAGCGTCCCCACGAGCGCGGCGACGTCGACGGCGTTGCCCCACGCCCCCTGCACGAGGCGGGCGCCGAGGATCGGTTCCAGCGCCCACCGGATGGTGCGGGGACGCTTGCGGCGGTGGAACGCATAGGCGAGGGCGAGGCCGATGACGACGTAGATCGACCAGGCGTGCACGCCCCAGTGCAGGAACGTCTGCGACATGGCCTGCTGCGCCAGCTGATTCGGCGTCCCCGCGACACCGGGCCGTGGATCGATGAAGTGGCTCAGCGGCTCGCTCACGCCGTAGAAGACGAGCCCAATGCCCATGCCGGCGGCGAACAGCAGCGAGAACCAGGACATCGTCGAGAATTCGGGCTCGTCGTCGTCCTTCCCGAGTTTGATGCCGCCGAATCGGCTGAAGCCCATGGTCAGCGCGAACACCACGAAGAACGCGGCGATCAGCACGTAGTACCAGTTGAAGGCGGAGACGATCGAGGTCTGCACCGCCCCGAAGGTCGCCTCCGCGGCATCCGGGAACAGCATCGCGAACGCGATGAACGCCAGGGCGATCGCGGCGGCCGGCCAGAAGACCCACCCCCGGATCGTCCGGGGGCGGGTGCCCGGGTGCGGACCGACGGATGCCGTGGAGTGGGGGGATGCCTCGGTCATGGTTCCAGGCTAACCAGGCGCCTTCCGACAGCAGAGGGGAAGGCGCGCGGCGGACGGCTGTGACACAATCCCGGGCCCGCACCGGCACCCGCGATAATGGTCAGGTGACTTCCGCTCCCCCGCTCGAGCTCGCCGGCTGGCGCCACGTCTACTCCGGCAAGGTGCGCGACCTGTACGTGCCCGCAGACACGGCCGAGGGCGCCGCCCCCGCTCACCTGCTCGTCGTGGCCAGCGACCGCGTGAGCGCTTTCGACCACGTGCTCTCGCCCGGCATCCCCGACAAGGGAGCACTGCTGACCACGCTCAGCCTGTGGTGGTTCGACCAGCTGGCCGGTGCCGACGGCGGTCGCTCGATCCCGAACCACCTCGTGCCCGACCATGCCCTCGCGGGCGACGACGCCGTGACCCTGATCCCGGATGCCGTGCAGGGGCGCGCGATGCTCGTGCGCTCGCTCGACATGCAGCCGATCGAGTGCGTGGTGCGCGGCTACCTGACCGGCTCCGGCTGGGCCGAGTACCAGTCGTCGGGCACTGTGTGCGGCATTCCGCTGCCCGAGGGCCTGAACGACGGCGACCGCCTGCCCGAACCGCTGTACACGCCCGCGTTCAAGGCGCCGATGGGCGAGCACGACGAGAACATCAGCTTCGAGCGGTCCGTCGAGATCGTCGGCGCCGACACCGCTGAGGCGCTGCGCGACCTGTCGCTCGAGATCTACCGCCGTGCGTCGGCGACCGCGGAGGCGCGCGGGTTGATCCTCGCCGACACGAAGTTCGAGTTCGGCTTCGACGCCGACGGCGTGCTGACACTGGCCGATGAGGTGCTGACGTCGGATTCGTCGCGGTACTGGGATGCCGAAGCGTGGCGCACCGGCACGACCCCCGCCGAGCGCATGGCGAGCTTCGACAAGCAGATCGTGCGCAACTGGCTCGCCGCCAACTGGGACAAGCAGGGCGAGCCGCCCGCCCTCCCGGCGGAGATCGTCGAGCGCACCCGCGACCGCTACGCCGAGCTGTTGCAGCTGCTCACGGCCTGACCGCGCACCGGCGGAGGCTTCGACAGGCTCAGCCACCGGCCCTCTGCAATCGGTCCCTGAGCCTGTCGAAGGGACCCCCGACCTGAGGCTTCGAAGGGCTCAGCCACCGGCGGAGGCTTCCGCAGGCTCAGCCACCGGCCCTCCGCAATCGGTCCCTGAGCCTGTCGAAGGGACCTCCGACCCAAGGAGACACATGTTCCGCTGGAAGCTGCACGGCAACGGGCGCACCGTCGAACCGGGGGCCGTCGTCGCCCCCGACGAGCGCCTGACCTGGGGCGCCACGATCGCGATCGGGCTGCAGCACGTCATCGCGATGTTCGGCGCGACGTTCCTCGTGCCGGTGCTGACCGGGTTCCCCGTGTCGACAACACTGCTGTTCTCGGGCGTGGGCACGCTGCTGTTCCTCCTCGTCACGAAGAACCGCCTCCCCAGCTACCTGGGCTCGTCGTTCGCGTTCATCGCGCCCATCACCGCCGCGACCGCCACCGCCGGCACGGGTTCCGCCCTCGCGGGCATCGTCGCCGTCGGCGTGCTGTTGGCCGCCATCGGCTTCGTCGTGCAGTTCGTCGGCCTCGGCTGGGTCGACAAGGTCATGCCGCCCGTCGTCGCCGGCGCGATCGTCGCCCTCATCGGCTTCAACCTCGCCCCCGTCGCGTGGTCGAACTTCCAGCTGCAGCCGCTGCCCGGCACGATCACGCTGATCGCCGTCATCCTGTTCAGCGTGCTGTTCCGCGGCTTCCTCGGGCGCATCTCGATCTTCCTCGGCGTGATCGTCGGCTACGTCGCGACGGTGCTCATCCAGGCCGCCACGGGCGAGACGCTCATCGATTTCGCCGCCGTCGAGGCCGCTCCCTGGGTCGGGCTGCCGACGTTCCAGGTCGCGGACTTCGCGTCGCCCGCGACCTGGTCGGTGATCGCGATGTTCCTCCCCGTCGTGCTGGTGCTCGTGGCCGAGAACGTCGGGCACGTGCGCGGTGTGGCGGCGATGACGGATGCCACGGCCAACCGCTCCACCGGACGCGCCCTCATCGCCGACGGCGTCGCCACCACCCTCGCCGGAACCTTCGGCGGCTCGGGCACGACGACGTACGGCGAGAACATCGGCGTGATGGCCGCGACGCGCGTGTACTCGACGGCGGTGTACTGGGTGGCCGGCCTGACCGCGATCGTGCTGAGCCTGTCGCCGAAGGTCGGCGCGGTGTTCAACACCATTCCGCCGGGGGTGCTGGGCGGTGTGACGACCGCGCTGTACGGCCTCATCGGCATCATCGGCATCAAGATCTGGGTCGACAACCGCGTCGACTTCTCGCGCCCGGTCAACCAGTACACCGGCGCCGTGGCCCTGGTGCTCGCGATCGCCGGCTTCACGATGCAGTTCGGCGACTTCCAACTCGGCGCCATCGTGCTCGGCTCTGTCGCCGCCCTGGTGATCTACCACCTCGGCAACGCCATCGCCCGTGCCCGCAAGACCGGCGCCGACGACGGCGGCCCGATCCCCGCGGTGGGTCCGCTGGGCGGCGACCCGCGCTGACGCCCGGGCGGCGGCGACCCGCCCCCCGCGTCGGCCCGCCGAGATCACCCGCGATTCGCGAGCTGACCCGCAATTGCGGCGAATCGCGTGTCATCTCGGGGGACGGGGGTGATCTCGCCGGGCCACCTGGCCGCGACCCCGGGCGGACGGCGCCCGCGGGAGGACCGTGAGCCGTGAGCGGTGGCCCCGCGCCGTGGCCCTGCGCCGCGGGCAATGGGCCGCGAGCGGTCAGCCGTGTGCCGCACCGCGCACCGCCTCGCAAGAGGGACCGGCACGCGTCGTCCCCTCGGTAACGTCGGCCACCCGGGCGGGCACCGACCGGCGCCCCGCCACCGACGACGAGAGGCACTCTCATGGCATCCGACATCTCCGACCCCTCGCAGGCCGCCGCCGACGAGAACGCCTACGAGGGCGCCGACGTCGAGGTCTCGCCCACCGAGGACGCATCCACCGACCCCGAGGGCGAGCCCAAGCCCGGCGGTCTGGGGGGCGACGGCACCATCCCGAGCAACCCCGACGGTGTCGCCGCGGGCCTCTCCGACACCGCCTCGCACTTCAACCCCGAGGAAGACGAAGAATCGGCGTGATCCGTCCGCGCGGTCGGTCCCGGTGACCGGCCGCGCCCGCCCGGACGGAGCGCGGCCCCGCGGCTCCCCGGCCCGGTCGCCGGCTCCCCTGGCCGGTAGAATGGACGGCGGTGCGTCGGGAAGTCTGGTCGACAGTCGATCGATCGACCCTCGAGGAGCAGTGATGAGCCCTGACACCGTGCGCGCACCGAGCTGGCCCGGCTACGCCGAAGTCCACCGCGTCACCACCCTCCTGCGCCGGGAGTCCGTCGGCGGGATGCTGCTCGTGAGCGCGGCGATCGCCGCCATCGTCTGGGCGAACTCCCCCGCGTCCGATGCGTACTTCGCTCTGCGCGACGTCCGATTCGGCTTCGCCTCCTGGCACCTCGAACTCAGCGTGGGCGCCTGGGCCGCCGACGGACTCCTCGCGGTCTTCTTCTTCCTGGTCGGCCTCGAGCTCAAGCGCGAGATGGTCGCGGGGAGCCTCCGCCGCTTCGACACCGCCATCGTCCCGGTCACGGCCGCCTTCGCCGGTGTCGCGGTGCCCGCCCTCATCTACGTCGCCGTGGTGCACACGCAGCCGAGTCTGCTCGCGGGTTGGGCGATCCCCACGGCCACCGACATCGCGTTCGCGGTCGCCGTGCTGGCCCTGGTCGGCTCGCACCTGCCCGGGCCGCTGCGGATCTTCCTGCTGACCCTGGCGGTGGTCGACGACCTCATCGCGATCGCCATCATCGCGATCTTCTACACCAGCGACATCTCGCTGCTTCCGCTCGCCGTCTTCATCGTGCTCGTCGGGGTCTACGGCGTGATCGCCCACCGCGGCCGCGCGTGGTTCGCGCGCACGCCGTGGGGCGCGTGGGTCGTGCTGCTGCCGATCGGCTTCGCCGCGTGGGCGTTCCTGCACGCATCCGGCGTCCATGCCACGATCGCCGGCGTCGCCCTCGCCTTCACGGTTCCGGTGGCCGCGTCGCGGCGCCGACCCCAGACACGGGGCATGGACCTTGCGGAGCAGTTCGAGCACCGCTTCCGTCCCCTCTCGGCGGGCATCGCCGTGCCGATCTTCGCGTTCTTCGCCGCGGGCGTCTCCGTCGGCGGCGGCGACGGCCTGCTCCGCGCCCTGGCCGACCCCGTCACGATCGGCGTCGTCGCGGGGCTCGTGCTGGGCAAGCCCCTCGGCATCCTGCTCGGTGTGCGCCTGCTCACGCTCGTCACGCGCGTTCGCCTCGACCCGGCGCTGAAGTGGATCGACCTCGCGGGAGTCGGGCTGCTGGCCGGCATCGGATTCACCGTGTCGCTGTTGATCGCCGAGCTCAGCTTCCCCGCGGGCTCCCCGCACACCGACGACGCGAAGATCGCGATCATGGTCGCCTCGCTCGTGGCATCCCTTCTCGCCTCCGCCGTGCTGCTCGTGCGCAACCGCCGCTACAAGCAGCTCGCCCTCGCGGAAGAAGTGGATGCCGACGGCGACGGCGTGCCCGACGTGTACCAGCAGCCGGTCGACCGCGACCGCTGAGGCTCAGGCGGGGATCCGCGAAGCGGTCCCCGCCGCGGCCGCGTCGACGCCGACGGCGCCGTGGGGCGCCGCGTCAGGACGACGCGCGTCGCACGATCTCGGTCGGCAGGATCGTCGCGTGCGCCGCGGGGCGCCCCGCGAGGAGGTCCAAGAGCACGGATGCCATCCGCCGTCCCTGCTCGAGCGAGGGTTGGCGCACGGTGGTCAACGCGGGGGCGAGCGCTGTCGAGACCGACGAGTCGTCGAACCCGATCACCGCGACATCGCGCCCCGGCTCGACACCCCGCGCCCGGAGCGCCGCGTACGCGCCGCGCGCCATCAGGTCGCTCGCGACGAAGACGGCGTCGAGTCCGTCGGTCGCGGTCAGGATGCGGTCCATCGCCAGCGCTCCGCCGCTCTCCGAGAAATCCCCGCTCTCGACGGCGACGGGAGTGAGCCCCGCAGGGGCCATCGCGTCGTGGAAACCCCGCAGGCGGTCGATGCCGGCCGTCATGTCCGCCGGCCCCGACACCGTCGCGATGCGGCGATGACCGCGCTCGATGAGGAAGGCGGTGGCGGCCCGGCCGCCCGCGACGTTGTCGACGTCGACGTAGTAGTCCTCGTCGCGCACCCGCGCCGGCCGACCCCCGTAGACGAGAGGAACCACATCGGGGATGCGCTCGAGGAAGGTGTCGCTCGTGTGGTGCGAGGCGACGATCGCCCCGTCGACGCTGCCGCCGCGGAGGTAGGCGAGGGCCTTGGCGCTCGCGTCGTCGCTGGCGATCAGCATGTTCATCAGGTAGTCGCTCGCGGCGACCACCTCGCTGATGCCGGCGACGATCGAGGCGAAGAACGGGTCGCCGAAGAACCGGTCGGTCTGCTCGGGGATGACGAGCGCGATCGCCCGCGTCTGCCGGCTGGCGAGCGAGCGCGCCGCCCGGTTGGGCTCGTACTGCAGCTCGTCGATCGCACGGCGCACGGCTTCGAGGGCGGTAGGCGAGACCGCGGTGGAACCGTTGACCACGCGCGAGACCGTCGATCGCGAGACGCCGGCGCGGGCCGCCACTTCTTCGATCGTCGCACTTCCCCGTACGGGTGCGAGCTCCATCGCGGTGCCTCCTCGGCCCTCAGGCGACGGTCACACCGCGGGTTCGGTGGCCAGTGCGCGATCGGCGATGATGCGAGCGTAATGCCGGCCCGAGTCCTTGATCGTGCGCTCCTGGGTGCCGTAGTCGACGGCGACGATCCCGAACCGCTTGGCGTATCCCCAGGCCCACTCGAAATTGTCCATGAGCGACCAGTAGAAGTAGCCGCGCACGTCGACGCCCTTGTCCACGGCATCCAGAACGGCCCGCAGGTGCGCGTCGACGAATGCCACCCGCTCGGCGTCGTGCACGCGGGTCGCCCCGTCTTCGACGACGACCTCGTCGTCGAAGGAGGCACCGTTCTCGGTGACGTAGAGCGCGGTACCGGCGGGGGCGGCGTACTCCTCGCTCACGTGCTCGAGCAGGCGGGTGAGCCCCTCGGGCTGCACCTCCCACCCCATGTTGGTGCGCGGGAGGCCCCGGTCGTGCCAGAACAGGTCGTCGTGCGCCGGGAACGGCTTGCCGATCGGCCGCGCGGTGGGAGCGTCGCCCGCGGGCGGGTCGACCTCGGGCGCCGTGCCGCCGACGAACTCGCCGTGGTAGTAGTTGACCCCCAGCGAGTCGATGGGCGTCGAGATGATATCGAGGTCGCCGGGCTGCACGGCATCCGCCCACCGGGCGACGGCCTCGGCGTCGGTGTCGCGGAAGTCCTTGATGATGTCGGCGGGATACTGCCCGCGGAACACGGGGTCGAGGAACCAGCGGTTGAACTGCCCGTCCACGCGTCGCGCGGCGTCGAGGTCGGCCGAGTCCGCCGGGTTCACGGCATCCGCCACCGTGAGGTTGAGCGTGAGACCCAGGTTGAGCGAGGCATCGCGCGCGCGCAGCTCGCGCACCGTCTGCCCGTGCCCGAGCAGCAGGTGGTGAGCTGCGAGCATTCCCTCGGCCTGAGAGTAGTGGCCGGGGGCGTGCGCGCCGGCGGTGTAGCTGAGGAACGACGAGCACCACGGCTCGTTCAGCGTCGTCCACACGTTCACCCGATCGCCGAGGGCGTCGTGCATGTCGAGCGCGTACTCGGTGAAGAGGTCGCTGGTCTCGCGCACCGTCCAGCCGCCGCGATCCTGCAGGGCCTGCGGGAGGTCCCAGTGGTAGAGGGTGAGCCAGGGGAGGATGCCGGCATCCAGCAGCTCGTCGACGAGCCGCTTGTAGAAGTCGACGCCCTTCGGGTTGAGCGCGCCGCCGTCCGGGCGCACGCGCGACCACGACGTGGAGAAGCGGTAGGTCTGCAGTCCGAGCGTCTTCATCAGCTGCACGTCGTCGGCATAGCGGTGGTAGTGATCGCACGCGACGTCGCCGTTGTCGGCGTTGATCACGGCCTCGGGCACGCGGCTGAACGCGTCCCAGATGGATGCCGTGCGGCCGTCCTCGAACGCCGCTCCCTCGATCTGATACGCGGCGGTGGCGGCGCCGAAGAGGAAGCCGTCGGGGAATGCTCGGGTGTGGGACATCGATCGGGTTCCTTCCGTGTGCGCGAGGGGCATCCTCGCACCGCCGCTCACATCATGCCACGTCGGTGTGGGAGCGCTCCCACAAGCGCGAGACGGCGCGCTCTCGGCATCCGGCGGGGCGCGTCGCCTCTTATAGACTTGACATACACAACACCACCGACTCCGGGAGCTGCAGTGCCCACCATCGTCGTCGACGTCATGCCCAAGGCCGAGCTTCTCGACCCCCAGGGAAAGGCCGTGGCCGGAGCCCTCTCGCGTCTCGGCGAGCACCGGTTCTCCGATGTGCGCATCGGCAAGCGGTTCGAGCTGACCGTCGACGGCGAGGTCGACGACGCCACGCTCGCGCGAGCCCGCGAGCTGGCCGACGAGATGCTCTCGAACGCCGTCATCGAAGACGTGGTCAACATCGAGGTCGTGGAATGACCGCCCGCATCGGCGTCATCACCTTCCCCGGCTCGCTCGACGACCGCGACGCGCAGCGCGCGATCCGCCTCGCCGGCGGCGAGCCCGTCGCCCTGTGGCACGGCGAGCACGACCTGAAGGGCGTCGACGCCCTGGTGCTCCCCGGCGGTTTCAGCTACGGGGACTACCTGCGCGCCGGCGCCATCGCCGCCTTCGCGCCGATCATGGCCGAGGTGAAGGACGCCGCCGCCAAGGGCATGCCCGTGCTCGGCATCTGCAACGGCTTCCAGATGCTCGTCGAGGCGCACCTGCTCCCCGGCGGCCTCATCCGCAACGCGCACCAGCAGTTCATCCGCCGCGACCAGCGCCTGCGGGTCGAGAACGCCTCCACCGCCTGGACGAGCGACTTCGCCGAGGGCGACGAGATCGTCATCCCGCTGAAGAACGCCGACGGCGGCTACATCGCGGATGCCGAGACTCTGGCTCGCGTGAACGGCGAGGGCCTCGTGACTTTCCGCTACCTGGGCGTCAACCCGAACGGCTCGCTCGACGACATCGCCGGCCTGACGAACGAGCGCGGCAACGTCGTGGGCCTCATGCCGCACCCCGAGCACGCGGTCGAGCCGGGCTTCGGCCCCGCGATGCCGGCCGCCATGCGCTCCGGGCGTCGACGGCCTGGGCTTCTTCACCTCGGCGATCGCCGCCGTGGTGGGCGCCGCGGCCTGAGTCCGTTCGCGCGGTCGCGCTCGGCGCGCTCGGCCTGAGTCCGCCCGCACGGCGCGCGCCGCGCGGGGGCCTGCCGGTGCGCGCGCTCGGCGCCCCGCCGCACAGCGTCGAGTGCGTGACGAGCGGAGGACCAGGAACCAGCGGAGCATTCCACGCCCCAAAAACCTCCTCCCCCGGCCCCGCATCCTCCCCTCATCACGGCATCCCCACCGCTGCCCCGATGCCGCGGTAGCGTGAGGGCGTGACCGACGAGCGCGCCCCCGACCAGGACGCGCTCATCGACCGCATCCGGCATCTCTGGCGGGCGGATGCCGAGACGCTTCCCTCCGAGCCCCGCCTGGCCGAGCTCACCGGCGCGAGCCGCAACTCGGTGCGCGAGGCGCTGATCCGCCTCGAGGAGCGCGGGTACGTGCACCGCACCCAGGGCGCGCGCACCTCGCCCAACCGGCGGCTCCCCGGCGTCGGCCGACGCATCGACGAGCAGTTCGATCACTCCCTCTCGATCCGCGCGGCGGGCTACGAGCCCACCCTCGAGGTCGTCGCGGCCAAGCGCGTGACCCTCGATGCCGGTGACGATCGCTACGACGACCTCCCCGATGGCACCGCGGTCCTGCGCACGCGCAAGATGTGGCGGGTCGACGGCGCGCCCTACGCCCTCGCCGAAGATCTCGTGCCGCTCCCCGACGACGTAGACCTCGACCCGCGGCGGCCGGTGTTCGACCTCGCGGAGGCGGCCAACGGCATCCGGGTCGCGTGGGAGACGCTGTGGATCGGTGCCATCGCCCTCGACGCGGCTCGGGCGGAGGTCTTGGATGCCGAGCCCGGTACGCCCGTGATCGAGATGACGTATTGCGGGTACGGCGCCGACGACCGCATCGGGTACTGGTCGCGCGAGGTGCAGCTGGCCGCGCCCGCGGGTCTGCGTAACGCGCTGATCCGACGCGTGCGGTCCTGACGCTCCGTCGGTCTCCCCCTCCCACGGGGGTGGTCTCGCGCTGACTTGCGCCATCTGCACGCGAAAAGGCCTCGACCGCGTACATACGGCGCAAGTCACCCCGACGCCGCCGCCGTGACTCGCGGCACATGCACGCGAGAAAGCCTCGACCGCGTACATACGGCGCAAGTCACCCAGACGCCGCCGCCGTGACTCGCGGCATATGCACGCGGAAAGGCCTCGACCGCGTACATACGGCGCAAGTCACCCAGACGCCGCCGCCGTGACTCGCGGCATATGCACGCGAAAAAGCCTCGACCGCGTACATACGGCCGAAGTCACCGGTGGCGCGGACGACCCAAGTCACCGGGGATGCGGCGGGCCGACGTCGGGTGCCCGCACGGAGCCCGCACCCGGCGGCGTCCGTACGCCCCACGTCAGCGGGAGGGGCGCGAGGGCACGGGTTTCAGGCACGTAAAGGGACGGTGACGATGTTCGCCCTGCTGGTCGAGAACTTGTTGGACAAGTGTACGCTCGCCTCACCCGACGAAAGCGAGCTGTCATGCCCGAGACACTCACCCCCCATCGCCTCACCTCGGAGATCGTCAGCCCGGAGGCGTTCGAACCCTATGGCGTAACGCTGACCCCGATGAAGGACGGCACCCCCTTCACCGCCGAAGAGGCCGTGCTCGACGTGTCGAACGGCATCCCGCGCTTCTACCTCATGCACCTCGAAGACAAGCCCGCGGAGTTCGTCCGCGTCACGCGGCACCTCGAGACGACGCAGACGCTCCTGTCGGTCGGCGACGTCGAGTGGACCATCGCGGTAGCCGCACCGGGCATCGACGAGCCCACACTCGACGACCTGCGCGCCTTCCGCATCCCCCCGCGCACCGCGATCACCCTGCGCAAGGGCACATGGCACGCGGGCCCCTTCTTCGCCGAGCCGAGCATGGACTTCGTCAACCTCGAACTCGACGACACCAACGTCATCGACCACCACAACCACCGCCTCGACGACGCCTACGGGGTGCGCGTCGTGATCGACGCGCAGTGAGCGTGCTCACCGCCCTTCCCGACGCCTCGTCGCGTCTCGCCGCCCTCGAGCGCGACGCGGCGCACCAGGCCGCCCTCAGCGCGGGCGACGGGCGCTCGTGGGTCGCCGCACGAGACGGCGTGCGGCCGGTCGTGATCGTCGGCGCGGGGCAGGCGGGGCTCGTCCTCGCCCGCGGGCTGCGGCGGCGGGGCATCGACGACGTCGTCGTGCTCGACGCCTCCCCCGCCGACGCCACCGGACCGTGGACCACCTACGCCCGCATGCACACGCTCCGCACACCGAAAGACATCGCCTGGCCCACCTGGGGCACCCCCGCCGTAAGCCCCCGGGCCTGGTTCGAGGCGGTGTACGGCACCGAGGCGTGGGAGCGGATCGAGTACTTCCCGACCACCGCGTGGCAGGGCTTCCTGCAGTGGTACCGGCAGGTGTCCGACATCACCGTCGTCCCGTCGACCCGTGTGACGCGGATGCTGACCACCACGGCAGACGGCCCGATCGAACTGCACCTCGACGGGCCCGACGGGCAGTGGCTGCTGCCCGCGCACCACGTGGTGCTGGCCACCGGCATCGAAGGGGCCGGAGGTCGCCACCTCCCCGCCCTCCTCGACGGTCTCCCCGCCGAACGGGTGCACCACACGCACGACGACATCGACTTCGACTCTCTCGCGGACCTGCGGATCGGCATCCTCGGCGCGGGGACGGGCGCTTTCGACAACGCCGCGACAGCCCTCGAACACGGCGCGGCGAGCGTCGACGTGCACATGCGCCGCCCCGCGATGCCGCAGGTGAGCCCCTACCGGTGGATGGAGTTCGCCGGCCTCATCGAGAACTACGGCTCCTTCGCCGACGCGCAGAAGTGGGCGTTCAACGTGCACCTGTCGGCGGTCGACCAGCCCGCGACGCAGAATGCCCTGTGGCGCGCGCACGCCTTCGACGGCTTCCGCTTCCTCACGTCGTCTCCGTGGGAGCGCGTCGAGTGGACGGGCACCGACATCGCGGTCACCACGCCGCACGGCATCCATCGTTACGACGTGGTGTTCGCGGCGACGGGGATCGTCGCCGATCTCGCGCGCCGACCCGAGCTCGCCGCGGTGGCACCGGATGCCGTGCTGTGGAGCGACCGGCTGACGCCCGAGGCCGTCGCACAGAACCCCGGTCTGGCCGCCTTCCCCTATCTCGACGACGACTTCGGTCTGGTCAGCCGGAGCGCGCCCGAGCGATCGGCACTGTCGCGCATCCACATGTTCAACCACGGCGCGCGCATCAGCCAGGGGATGCTGGGCCATCAGATCCCCGGGCTCGTCGGCGGCGCGACCAAGCTCGCCGCGGCGCTGTCACGGCGCCTGTTCGAGCGCGACAGCGACGCCCTGCTGGCGGAGTACCTCGCGTACGACGTGCCCGTCGGGGTGCACATCGGCCGCCGCGCGGCAGCGCCTCTTCCCGTGACCTGAGGAACACGACGCAGGAGTTCCGGGCTCCAGCCCCAGCGGCCTGCGGCCCGCGAGATCTCCCGCGTTGCGCCCGGCCGGGCTCCCTCGAGCCGACGAGCCCCGGACACTCGACGACCTCGTGCCGTGCAGGGCTGCCGTGGCCCCCGAGCCGGAGTCGCGCCCGCGCGAGCCTCCGGACCCGCGTCGGCGGTGGCGTCTGCGAGGTCGAGTCACTTAGCACACGGGAAAGAAACGCGCTTCTTTCGGTCATAGTGTTCTGAACGACCGGCCATCCTTGCCCTAGCGTCAACGCATGGTCTCGCCCTCCGGCGCTTCAGCCGCGCTCACGCCCGCCGTTCCCCCCGCCCCGCGGGCGGACGTGCGTGCGGTGTTCTTCGTGTCCGACAGCACCGGGATCACGGCCGAGACCCTGGGCAGCGCACTGCTCGCGAACTTCCCGGGCGCCCGCTTCGAGCGCCACACCGTGCCGTTCCTCGGCAGCGTCACCGCCGTGGACGCGGTGGTCGCCCGCCTCGAGCGCGCCACCGCGGCCGGCGCGGCCCCGATCGTCTTCGCGACGGTGAAGGATGCCGGCATCCGCGCCTGTCTCGCCGACGCCGCCGCGGTGGTCATCGACCTGCTGGCCGGCCACCTGACCGAGCTCGAGGCCGAGCTCGGCGCCACCGCCGAGACCCGCGCCGGGCAGTATCACGGGCTCGGCGACCTCGAGCAGTACTTCCGCCGCATGCGGGCCGTGGAGTTCGCGATCGAGCACGACGACGGCCAGAGCGGGCGCGACCTCGCCAGCGCCGACGTCATCATCGTCGCCCCCTCCCGCTGCGGCAAGACCCCGACCACGATGTACCTCGCGCTGCACTACGGGCTGCTCGTGGCGAACTACCCGCTCACCGACGACGACTTCCCCACCGAAGGACTGCCCCGCATCGTCGCCCCGCACGCCGACCGCTGCTTCGGGCTGACGACGACCGCCCTGCGCCTCAGCCAGGTGCGTCACGAAGCGTCGCCCCCACTCGACGTATTCCAGTCTCGCCCAGTGCACCCTCGAGATCCGCCGGGCCGAAGACCTCTACCGCCGCACCCACATCCCGTTCCTCAGCTCCGCGACCCGGAGCGTCGAGGAGATGTCCGCCGTGATCCTGCAGTCCATGAACCTGCGCGACCGACCCCACGAAAGGCCCACACCATGACCAACATCCTGCGCTTCGACGAGATCGGCATGAGCGACCTCGCCCAGGTCGGCGGCAAGAACGCCTCGCTCGGCGAGATGGTCTCGCACCTGGCATCCGCCGGCATCCGGGTTCCTCCCGGGTTCGCGACGACCTCCGATGCCTTCGGCCGCTTCCTCGCCGAGGGCGGACTCGACGACCGGATCCGCGCGGCGGTGGAGGGGATCGACGTCGACGACGTCGCCGCCCTGAGCCTGCTCGGCGGGCGGGTGCGGGCGTGGATCGAGGAGCAACCGTTCCCCGGCGACCTCGAGGCCGATATCCGCACGGCCTACGCCGAACTCGTCTCGGGTGAGAAGGATCCGGATGCCGTGACCTGGGCCGTCCGCTCCAGCGCCACCGCCGAGGACCTTCCCGACGCGTCCTTCGCGGGGCAGCAGGAGACCTTCCTCAACATCGGCGGGATCGAGAACATCCTGCAGGCCATCCGCCGCGTGTTCGCCTCGCTTTACAACGACCGCGCGATCGCGTACCGGGCGCACCACGGGTTCGATCACCACGAGGTGGCGCTGTCGGCGGGCGTGCAGCGCATGGTGCGCTCCGACGTGGGGGCGTCGGGCGTGATGTTCACCCTCGACACCGAGTCGGGCTTCGACGACGCCGTGTTCGTCACGAGCTCGTACGGCCTGGGCGAAGCGGTGGTGCAGGGAGCGGTCAACCCCGACGAGTTCTACGTCTACAAGCCGGGCCTGCGCGCCGGTCGCCCCGCCATCCTCAAACGCAGCGTCGGCGAGAAGGCCATCGCGATGCGGTACTCCGACGGGCAGCACGTCGACGGCAGCACGGCCTTCGTCGAAGTGGATGCCGACGACCGCACGCGCTTCTCGATCACCGACGCGGAGGTCGAGGAGCTCGGCCGCATCGCGCTGGTGATCGAGGAGCACTACGGCCGCCCGATGGACATCGAATGGGGCAAGGACGGCGTCGACGGGCAGCTCTACGTGCTGCAGGCCCGCCCCGAGACGGTCGTGTCGCGCCGGACGGCCAACGTGCTCAGCCGCTTCGTGCTCGCCGAGCGCAGCGCCGTGCTCGTCGAGGGGCGCGCGATCGGTCAGCGCATAGGCGCGGGACGCGTGCGCGTGCTCACCTCCCTCGATCAGATGCACGACTTCGCCCACGGCGACGTGCTCGTGGCCGACATGACCGACCCGGACTGGGAGCCGATCATGAAGCGCGCCTCGGCGATCGTCACCGACCGCGGCGGCCGCACCTGTCACGCCGCGATCATCGCGCGCGAGCTCGGCATCCCCGCCGTCGTCGGCACCGGTGTCGCCACGCACGCGCTGAAGGACGGGCAGGAGGTGACCGTCTCGTGCGCCGAGGGCGACGACGGCCTCGTGTACGACGGCATCCTGAGCTTCGCCGAGGAGCAGACGGAGCTCGACCGGATGCCGGCGGCCCCCGTGAAGATGATGATGAACGTCGGCACCCCCGACCAGGCCTTCGCCTTCTCGCGCCTGCCGCACGCGGGCGTGGGCCTCGCGCGGCTGGAGTTCATCATCAACCGGCAGATCGGCATCCACCCGCGCGCCCTGCTCGAGATCGACCGGCTCGACGGCGCCCTCGCCGACGACATCCGCGCACGTATCGCGGCCTACCCCTCGCCGCGGGAGTACTTCGTGCAGCGCGTGGCCGAGGGGGTCTCGATGATCGCCGCGGCCTTCGCGCCCGAGCCCGTGATCGTGCGGCTGTCGGATTTCAAGTCGAACGAATACGCCAACCTCGTCGGCGGGACGCTCTACGAGCCCGACGAGGAGAACCCGATGCTCGGCTACCGGGGCGCTGCGCGCTACGTCTCCCCCGAGTTCCGCGCCTGCTTCGACATGGAGTGCGAGGCGCTGCGGCGCGTGCGCGACGACATGGGCCTGACGAATGTGCAGATCATGGTGCCGTTCGTGCGCACGGTCGGCGAGGCGAAGGCGGTCATCGAGCTGCTCGCCGCCAACGGCCTGCGGCGCGGCGAGAACGGCCTGAAGGTCGTCATGATGTGCGAGCTGCCGGCCAACGCCATCCTCGCGGAGCGGTTCCTCGAGCACTTCGACGGCTTCTCGATCGGCTCGAACGACATGACGCAGCTGACCCTCGGCCTCGACCGCGACTCGGCGCTCATGGCCTCCGCCTTCGACGAGCGCGACCCCGCGGTGCTGCACCTGCTCGGGCTCGCGATCGATGCGTGCCGGCGCAACGGCAAATACGTCGGTATCTGCGGGCAGGGGCCCAGCGACCACCCCGACTTCGCGCAATGGCTCGTGGCCCGCGGCATCCAATCGCTCTCGCTCAACCCCGACACGGTCGTGGAGACCTGGCTCGCGCTCGCGGCGAACGATCGGCCCGCCGCCGAGATCCTGACGCAGGCGCACCTGTCGCGGCTCTGACAGCGGGCGGCGCGGCCGCGACGAGGGGTGACCCCGTCGTGGGCGCGCCGCCCGGGAACACGGCGGCTTCGGACGGCGACCGCCCGTCAGCGAGGCCCGCCCCGCCGAGGGCGGGACGGGCCTCGCGCGCACTCCGCGCTCGAGATTCCGTGGTCAGTGAGAAGGAACGTCTCCCTGCTGCCAGAGCGGAGTGAGGGTCACTCGCCGGAAGAGCCAGGTGTCGCCGTCGCGGACGATCTCGGCGTCGTATCGCGCGACCGCGATCCACGCGGCCTTCCCGGCCTCCTCGGGGTAGATGTGGGCCGCGTGGAGGTTGGCGGTCACGGTCATCCGTCCGCCGTCCTGCACGGCGAGCACATTCGTGATCATGTGGTGGGTGCAGGCGAACCGGCCGAGGTTCACCTCCGTCTCGGCCGCGAGCCGGTCGCGCGGGACGGGGTCGCCCCACGGCAGCCGGAGCTGACCGTCGGCGCTGTAGAGGCTCTGATACCCCTGCCAGTCCTTGCTGTCGAGCGCGTGCGCGAACTCGCTGAACCGGTGCCCGGCGATGACCGAGGCGATCTCGGCCTCGCTGAGCGACATGGACGCTGTCATTCGGTCTCCTTCTTCTTTTCGTGCTGGGGGGCCGCACCCGTCGGCAGCCGCCCGGACCCGGGGGTGGTCGCGACGGTCACCGGGCATCCCCCGTCAGGGGACGTTGACCGCGCAGGAAAGCGGCGACGAGGCCGCCGAGGACGATTCCGAAGACGCCGATGATCCCCACCGCTGCGGCGAGGGAGCCCGTGGCCGCGGCGAGCGCGGCGACCACGAGGGGGCAGATGAACTCGCCGAGGAAGAGCGAGGAAGTCCACACTCCGCTCGCCCGGCCACGCAGCTCGAAAGGGATGCCCGAGATCGCCCACGTGATGAGGGTCGGCAGCAGGAGCCCTCCGCCGAATCCGGCCACCACCGCACCGACCATCAGCAGGGGAACACCACCGGCGACCATGACGACGACGTACCCGATACCGGTCAGCCCCAACGACGCCGAGAGCAGGACGCGCACCCCCAGCCGCGCGAGCGGCTGGAAGAGGAACGAGCCGGCGGCCGTTGCGAGGGAGGCGAGGGCGGCGAGGCTCCCGAGGGTCGCCGTCGCCGTGACGCCACGCTCGGCGAGCAGGAACGACAGCTCGACGATGAGCGCGTAGAAGAGCACTCCTGCGGCGAACGACACGACGACCGGAAGGAGGAGGGGCCGCCACTGCATCGGCGCCAGACGCTCCGCCTTCTGCTCACGTCCGTCGTCGTTCTGCCGGATGGGCCAGATGACGACGATGGCGGCCACGGCGATGATCGCGCTGACCGCGTAGAGCCAGAACGGCGCGCGCCACCCGGAGGCGCCCAGCGCACCGCCGAGGGCGAGGAGGACCGTCGCGGCGATGGTGGTGACGGCGGCCTGCAGCCCGAGATAGCGGGCGCGCCGGGCCCCGAAGAAGTAGTCCGCGATGGATGCCGTGCAGCAGACCATGATGAACGCCTCGGCGACGCCGACCAGCGCGCGAGAAGCGAGGACGCCGATCAACGAGTCGAGCCAGAGGGGCGCCGTCCCCACGACGGCGTAGCCGAACAGGGCGACGACGAGCACGCGCTTGCGGCCCCAGCGATCTGCCAGGCTTCCCGCGAGGGGCGCCAACAGGGCGATGAACAGCGCCGGGACGGTCAGGGTCAGGGGGACCAGGACCGTCGAACCGGGCACGGCGGCGAACTCCGCGGCCATCGCGGGGAGGACCGGGGCGAGCAGGACGGCCCCCAGAACCGAGAGGCAACTCCCCGCCAGAAGCAGGGTGATCTCTCGGAACCCGGCGGGTCGTCCGGTGACCGGGTTGACGCGGGCTTGGTCGCGAACGAGGGCGGTGCTCTCGGTGGTGATGTTCGTCATCGAACTCTCCTGTACGGATCCGTGGACATGAGACCGGACGCATCGTCGGGACGGCGCGTCCGATGAATGCGAGCCAATGCTCACATGACTGCGGGTCAGAGGTCGATACTCCCGTCGACCGTCCGATCTATCGCGGTCATAAACGCGAGTGATCACTCACGTCGCAGCGGCTATCCTCGAGGGATGACGTCGGCACCGCGGGCGCACCCACGACCCCAGCAGGCCCGCAGCCGGCAGACGGAGCACCGGATCCTCGCCGCGGCGATACGCGTGCTGGGCGAGGCCGGCGCGGAAGGACTCACGACCAGCAGCGTGAGCGCCGCAGCAGGCGTCTCCGTGGGCAGCCTCTACCGCCGGTTCGGCGACAAGCAACGCCTGCTGCTGGCCACGCAGCGCGAGCTCCTCCGAGAGGTGGAGGGTCGACTCGTGGATTCGGTCGTGGAGATGGCGCCCGAGGTCGCCGAGGACCCGCGCGCCACCATCCGGTACATGACCATCGCGATGGGCCGGGGATTCCAGCTCAATCCCGACGCTCTGCGCGCGATCATGCTCGTGGGGCTGAGCGATGCGACCGTCTTCGAAGCCGGCCGCCATCTGAGCCTGCGCGCCCGCCGCCTGTTCGCCACCTCCGTGCTGCGTCATCGCGACGTCATCCGCCACCCGGACCCCGTCGCCGCCGTCGACTTCGCGTACCGCCTCGTGCACTCGTCGTGCGCTCACCGGCTCCTCGAGGGGGAGTTCCTGGACTCTCCCGCCCCGGACACCTGGGAGAGGATGCTCGACGAGCTCTCGACCGTGAACGTCGACTACCTCGTGGGGCGGGAATCCGAAGACAGGGCCGGAAGCCGAGATCTTTCCGTTTGACAGCGGCGCGACCGGGTGTAATGTGACCTCAGCATCTTCGTGATGCGAGCACTGGTATGTAACTCGTTTCGAGCGAGGCAAGGCCTGAGCTTCGACCAACACCGTTGGTCAGAGTTCGGGCCTTTTTTGTTGCCTTTTTTCCGCGAGTTCGATGACGAACGACAAGGAGTACGGTCATGGCCACCGTCAACTACTCGACCCTGGCGGGCGACGTCCTCACCGCCGTGGGCGGCGAAGACAACGTCGCGGGAGTCGTGCACTGCGCGACCCGCCTGCGCTTCACCCTGCGCGACCGCGCCCGCGCCGACAAGGATGCCGTCACCGCGCTGCCGGGCGTCATCACCGTCGTCGAGAACGGCGGGCAGTTCCAGGTCGTCGTGGGCAACAACGTCTCCAAGGTGTACGCGGGCCTGCCCGCGTCGCTCACCGACGGGGACCGCAACCCCGCCGCGGACGGGGGCGGGCAGAAGGCCGGCATCCTCTCGCGGGTGATCGACGTCGTCTCGGCGATCTTCGCGCCGATCCTCGGCGTGCTCGCGGCGACGGGCATCCTCAAGGGCCTGCTGATCATCCTCTCGACCACGGGCGTGCTGCCCTCGTCGTCGACGACGTACCAGGTGCTCTTCGCCACCGCCGACGCGTTCTTCGCGTTCCTGCCGATGCTGCTCGCCGTCACCACGGCCCGCAAGTTCGGCGCGAACGTCTTCACCGCGATGGCCGTCGCGGGCGCCCTGATCTACACGAACCTCGTCAACGTCACCTGGGTCATCGACGGCGAGCGCGTGCCGATGACGATGCTGGAGTACCTGCGCGCCGGCAACCCCGTCGACTTCCTCGGCATCCCGGTGCTGCTGCAGACCTACACCTCGTCGGTCGTGCCCATCATCCTGGCCGTCTGGCTGCTGTCGTACGTCGAGCGCCTGGCCAACCGGTTCATCCACGAGGCGGTGCGCAGCTTCATCACGCCGCTGATCAGCCTCGTGATCGTCGTCCCCGTGACGCTTCTCACCATCGGTCCCGCCGGCACCTGGGTCAGCGCCCTCATGGCCGACCTGATGACCGGCGCCTACCAGTTCTCGCCGATCGTGCTCGGCATCCTGATGGGTGGCCTGTGGCAGGTGCTCGTGATCTTCGGCGTGCACTGGGGCATCGTGCCGCTGTTCATCAACAACATCGCCAACACCGGCTTCGACTACATGAAGTCCGCCGCCTTCCCGGCCGTGCTCGCCCAGGCCGGTGCCGCGCTCGGCGTGACGCTGCGCCTGCGCGAGAAGAAGACGAAGGCCCTCGGCTTCTCGGCGACGCTCGCCGCCGTGTTCGGCGTGACCGAGCCGGCGATCTACGGCATCACCCTCCCGCGCAAGCGCGCGTTCCTCGTCGCGGGCATCTCGGGTGCCATCGGCGGCGCGATCGTGGGCGCGGGCGGCGTCAAGGTGTTCTCGACCGGAGCACCCGGCCTGCTGACCCTTCCGATCGGCATCGATCCCTCGGGCGACCCGACGAACTTCCTCTGGCTGATCGTCGGCACGATCGTGGCCTTCGTGCTCTCGGCCATCGGCACCTACTTCTTCGGGTTCAGCCGCGCCGACCTGGCGAAGGACCGCGCCGCCGCCGCGGCCGAGCGCGCCCCCGTCGAGGCGGCACCCGCTGGTGCGTCGCCCGCTGACGCGTCGCTCACCGTGCTCTCCCCCGCGCGCGGCGAGATCGTCGCCCTCTCCGAGGTGCCCGACAAGGCGTTCGCCTCGGGCGCGATGGGGCAGGGCTTCGCCGTGCGACCCGCCGACGGCGCCTTCGTCTCGCCCGCAGCCGGCGAGGTGGTCGTGGCGCAGGGCCACGCCTACGGCATCAAGACGGCCGACGGGGCCGAGCTGCTCGTGCACATCGGCATCGACACCGTCGGTCTCGACGGCGCTCCCTTCACCCCGCGCGTCGCGGTCGGCGACACCGTGGCGGCCGGGGCACCCCTGGTCGACGTCGACCTCGCGGCGATCCGCGCGGCGGGACTGGATGCCATCACCCCGGTCGTCGTGATCAACAGCACCGACTTCGGCGCGTTCGAGGTGCACGGCGTGGGTGCCGCCGCCGCGGGTGCACCGGCCCTCGTCGCGACGAAGGGGATCTGATGCAGTACCGCGAGCTCCCCGACTTCCCCGCCGACTTCTTCTGGGGCGGATCGACCTCGGCCTACCAGGTGGAAGGGGCCATCGACGAGGACGGCAAGGGCCCCTCGGTCATCGACGCGAACAACGTCGGCCGGGCCGACCGTACGGCCTACGCCGTGGCGAGCGACCACTACCACCGCTACGCCGAGGACATCGCCCTGATGGCCGAGATCGGCTTCCGGGCGTACCGCTTCTCGATCGCCTGGACGCGGATCATCCCCGACGGCGACGGCGAGATCAACCCGCTCGGCGTGGCGCACTACCACGCGGTCATCGACGAGCTGCTGGCCCGGGGCATCGAGCCGATCGTGACGATGTACCACTTCGACCTCCCGCAGGCGCTCGCAGAGAAGGGCGGGTGGTCGAACCGGGCGACCGCCGACGCGTTCGTGCGCTACGCGGAGGTGCTCTACCGCGAGTACGGCGACAAGGTGCGCTGGTGGCTCACGATCAACGAGCAGAACATGATGATCCTGCACGGCACCGCCCTCGGGGTGAGCACGGGCGACGCCGCCGACGCGAAGCGCGATCTGTACCAGCAGAACCACCACATGTTCCTCGCGCAGTCCCGGGCGATGGCGCTGTGCCACCGGATGCTGCCCGAGGCGAAGATCGGCCCGGCCCCCAACATCGCCTACGTCTACCCGGCCTCCAGCAAGCCGGACGACGTCGTCGCCGCCGACGACTGGAACGCGGTGCGCAACTGGCTCTACACCGATCTCGCCGTGCACGGCCGGTACAACTCGCTCGCGTGGGCGTACCTGGTCGAGCGCGGGTGGGAGCCGACGATCGAGCCGGGCGACCTGGAGGACCTGGCATCCGCTCGCCCCGACTTCGTGGCGTTCAACTACTACGCGACCCAGACCGTCGCGGCATCCACGGGCACGTCGGCGGACCTTGCGGCTCGCCCCGGCGACCAGCAGATGGTCCGTGGCGAGGTGGGGCTGTACCGCGCCACGCAGAACCCGAACCTGCCGACCAATGCGTTCGGGTGGGAGATCGACCCGGTCGGCTTCCGCACCACGTTCCGCGCCCTCTGGGACCGCTACCGCCTGCCCCTGCTGGTGACGGAGAACGGCCTCGGCGCGTTCGACACCCCCGAGGAGGACGGCTCGATCCAGGACGACTACCGCATCGACTACCTGCAGCGTCATCTCGAGCAGATGCGCCTGGCGATCGCCGACGGCGTCGAGGTGCTGGGGTACTGCCCCTGGTCGGCGATCGACCTCGTCTCCACCCACCAGGGGGCCGCGAAGCGCTACGGCTTCATCTACGTCGACCGCGGAGACGACGACCTGCGCACGCTCGCGCGCACCCGGAAGAAGTCGTCGTACTGGTACGCCGACGTCATCGCCACGCGCGGTCGCGCGCTGGAGTCGGCGGCCACCGCCGAAGCGTGACAATGGGGGGTGGGGCCCACCGGCACCACCCCCCACCGCGTCGCCCGCCCCGCGGCCCGCCGCGGCATCCAAGGAAGATGCAATGGAGATCATCCGGGTTCTGAACAACAACGCCGCCATCGTGCGCGGCGACGACGATGTCGAGATCGTCGTCCTCGGCAAGGGCATCGCTCACGGGAGGAAGCGCGGCGAGCGCCTCGACGACACCACCGTCATCGACCAGGTCTTCCGGCCCGACTCCCGGCATCCGGTCGAGCGGATCGCCGCCTACCTGTCGGACATCCCCCTCGACGTCGTGCGGTGCGCCGCCCTCGTCGCCGAGCGCGCCCACGACCGGTTGGGGATCCGCGTGTCGCAGGCGCTCATCCTCCCCCTCGCCGATCACCTGGCGTTCGCCATCGATCGGGTGCGCCAGGGGATCGAGATGGACTACCCCCTGCGCTGGGAGGTGTCGCAGCTGTATCCCCGCGAGGTGGCGGTCGGGCGAGAGGCGGTGGATCTCGCCGCCGCACGCCTGGGCGCCGTGCTGCCGGCCGACGAAGCGATCTCGTTCGCGCTGCATTTCGTCAACGCCGCGTTCGCGTCGGAGGGCATGGCCCCCACCATCCACATGACCGAACGCATCGGTCGGGTGCTGGAGGTGGTGTCGCAGTCGATGGGGGTGACCCTGGATGCCGAGTCGATGAACGTCGCGCGTTTCGTCACGCACCTGCGGTACCTCTTCGTGCGTCTGGACGCCGACGCGCTGTTCGACGACCCTTCCGCCGAGTTGCTCAGCGGCATCCGCGCCTCGCATCCCGCCGCCTACGCCTGCGCGCAGCGCGTGCGCTACCTGCTCGAGATGGGCGGGGCCCGCCTCACCGAGGACGAGGTGCTCTACCTGGCGCTGCACGTGGCGCGGGTCACCACGCGCGCCGAGACCCGCACGGAGTGAGGGAGGAGGGCGGCGCGAGACCTCCGGGTCAGGGGGTCGCGACGGTGACGTCGAAGCTCACGCGCTGGCCGTCGGCTCCCGCGATCCACGCCGAGGTCTTGCCCGGCTTCTGAGCGAAGAACGCCGCGTCGCCGGTCCCGTCGGATGCTTCGAACTGAACGATGCTTTCGTCGTCCGAGCCGCCCGTGCCCGGGAAGGTCCGTCCCTGAGGGGCCTCGAGCACGACCAGGAGCGCCTGACCCGGTTCCAGCGTCACCGCACCCGCGGCCAGCTGGCTGGGCGTGGCGATCAGGGGAGCCACGGGTGCGTCGATGACGTCGTCGGGTGCGGGGACGCCGTCGATGAAGGTGCTGTCGTTCGGCGCGACGGTGTTCTGCAGGGCGCTGACCGCCGTCCCGCCGATGAACCCCACACCGCCGACGAGGATGACGCCTGTGGCGATGGTCACCGCGGTGAGGGTTTTGATGTTCATGAGGAGAGGCCTTCCAGTGAGACCGCGGCCCGTTCCGGTGAACGGGCGATCATCGCGGCGTGCACTGTGCTCATGGCCGCGACCGTGCCGCGTCTTTCACGTCTCCCGACATTTTTTCTTCGACGCCTCGCGGCGAAGGCCTCGGCCGGCAGCGGGCCTCTCGATCCCGTGCACACGCGTGTGATGAATCGTTCCCCAGCGCGGACGACCTCTTCTGCGGCACGATGCGGGCTGCACCGGACCGGAAGACGCGGAGACGGGCCGGCTCAGTCGTGTCGCCCGGCGGACGCGTTCTCGCTCCCGGGGCCCTCCGAGATGTACTCGTCGGTGGCATCCCTCATCGCCATCAGCACCGCTGAGAACTCAGCGAGGAACGCGGGCGAGTGCCCGGCGAGCATCGTGTCGAGGCGCCGCCCGAGAGGCGCGAAGAACTCGTCGGCGAGCCGCTGGACCTCGGGTGTCGAGTGCAGTGTCACGACCCGCCGATCCGCCTGCGTGCGGCTGCGGGTTACATGGCCGACCGCTTCGAGCCGGTTCAGAAGGGTCGAGGTGGCACCGAAGCTGAGTCCGATCTGGTCGCTCAGTCTCGCCGGCGACAGCGGCGTGCCGCGCTCTTCGGCCCCGAGGATCTCGATCATCGCCGCCGCGTCCGTGGAGTGCAATCCCGCGTATGCGGCGAAGGCTCGAGCGACCTGCGAATACGTCGCACCGTAGGCGCGGAGTGCGTCCGTGACCGAGTGCGAAACCGGGTCCAGCGCCTGAGCGGCGTCGTCGTCACCCATGAAGCCCCCGTCCCGACGTCCTGCGATCGGACTTGCAGGTTATCACTTCATCAAGTTATTCTCCCGAGGAACCATTCTACGGTGAAACTATTTGAGGAGTGACAATGCCACGATCCGAGAACGCGCGCCGCTGGGTCGGCTTGATCGCCGTGGCTCTGGGGGTGGCCCTGATCGTCGTGGACACGACGATCGTCAACGTCATCACCCCCTCGGTGATCGACGACCTGGGCATCGACTCGAGCCAGGCGCAGTGGATCCAGGAGTCGTACGCGATCGTCTTCGCCGCGCTGTTGCTCGTCGTCGGTCGCATCTCCGACCTGTGGGGGGCGAAGACGGTATTCCTCGCCGGCGTCGTCGTCTTCGGTCTCACGAGCTTGCTCGCCGGTCTCGCCCCCACGGGCGAGATCCTCGTGCTCGCCCGCTTCCTGCAGGGCATCGGCGCCGCCGCCGTGCTGCCGACCTCGCTCGCCCTGCTCAACGCGATGTTCGTCGGCGCCGCGCGCGGCAAGGCGTTCGCCGTCTGGGGCTCGACGATCGGCGCCGCCACGGCGCTCGGCCCCGTCCTCGGCGGGTGGCTCTCCGAGCACGCGTCGTGGCGCTGGGCGTTCGGCATCAACATTCCGCTGACGATCGTGATCGTCGTCATCGGCGTGCTGTTCCTCCTCCAGCCCGCCCGCTCGCGTGGCGGCGTCGACGTCATCAGCGCCGCCCTCTCGGTCAGCGGTCTCGGACTGCTCGCGTTCGGGCTCGTCGAGGGTCGTGTCTACGGCTGGATCATGAGCGAGAACGCCTTCGAGGTCTTCGGCGTGCGCTGGGACTCCGGCCTGTCCCCCGCCTTCGTCGCGCTCGTCGCCTCGGCGCTGCTTCTGGCCTTGTTCGTATGGAGGCAGGCGCGGCTCAGCCGCCCGGGCAGCCGCCACCAGCCGCTCATGGACACGCGCCTGTTCTCGATCGCGTCCTTCCGCAACGGCAACGTGGCCACCCTGATCATCGGGCTCGGCGAGTTCGGCATCATCGCCGTGCTTCCCCTCTGGCTGCAGTTCACCCTCGGCTACTCGCCTCTGCAGGCGGGCCTCGCCCTCGTCCCGATCGCGATCGGCAGCTTCGTCGCCAGCGGCATCAGCTTCCCCCTCTCCAACCGCGTCAGCGCACTGGCCTTCGTGCGACTCGGGCTGGTGCTCGAGGTGCTCGGCCTCGCCGGCCTCGGTCTGGTCGCGGCTGTCACCGACGCCTCGTGGCTGCTCATCGCGGTCGTCCTCTTCTTCTACGGCGTGGGCGTCGGCTTCGCCACCGCGCAGGTCACCAATGTCGTCCTCGCCGACGTGCCCGCCGAAGAGGGCGGCCAGAGCTCCGGCATCCAGAGCACCTTCCGCCAGCTCGGCTCGGCGCTCGGGATCGCGGCGCTCACGACCGTCTTTTTCTCGACCTTGGGCGGGGGACTGCAGAACAGGCTCGAGGCCAGCGGGTATGCCCCTTCCGACGCGAAAGACTTCGCCGATGCCGTGACCGACAGCGCCGGCGCGGCCATCGAGCCGATCGGTCAGGTACCGGGCCTCGAGAACGTCGCCGACCTGGCGCGTCAGGCGATGACGGATGCCGTGGCCTTCGGCGCCGTCCTCGCCGCCGGGTTCTTGGTGGTCGGCGTCATCGCCACCTTCCTGATCCCCTCACGCCCGGCGGGCGTCGAGGCAGCGCGCGACGTCGAGCGGCAGGCCTCCTCGGCGACTGCCGCGACGGAGGTGGCGCGATGATGGCGCGCCGGCGCGTCCTCATCAGCGCGCCCTCGCACCTGCGGCGTTGGCCGTGAGGTGGCGCGCCGCGCGGAACCGGAGCGGCGATCCGAGTCCGGAACGGTTCGAGATGCGTGGGGCGCGCCCCACCGCGGCCGAAGCGCCCTCCCCGGCGCCGCGCGTGGCGCGGGTCGCCGCGCGCAGCGAGTGAGAGACGCCCGCGCGGGTCGTTCCCGCGCGGGCGGCTCTCATCGTCCGGCGCCGACCGTCGAGCGCGAGGACGCCGCCTCGAGGAGGACGCTCTGCAGCTGCGCGCAGAGGGTCAGGATGCGCGCGTCGTCGAAACGTCGGCCCTGCACGGTGACGCCGACGGGAACGTCCTCGGCGAGCGCCGGGATCGTGACCATCGGCGCGCCGAGGATCGTTCCGGGTCCCGTGTGCCGGGTGTAGAGCTCGAAGACCGAGATGTCGCGGTCGCGGTGCCGGGTGCTCGCGCCGCCGCCGGACGGCGGGGCCGGCGCCGGCGTGGTGGGGAAGACGAGTGCGTCGACACCGTCGCGGTCCATCGCGTCCGCCGCGAGCCGGCGCGCGTCGAGCACCAGCGACAGTGCCCGTGCGTACTCGTCGGCCGTCACCGGACGCTCGGCGATCGCGTCGAGGAACGCCGCGACATCGGCCGTCTCGACGCCCGACCGCAGCGCCGCGAACGCCTCGTCGGGCGCCAGATGCAGAGCCCGAGCGGCCGCCGAGGCGAGCTCGCGTGGAGCCTCCCAGCCCACGACGAGCGGTTCGGCGGGGCGGGTGCGCACGAGCACGTCCGAGAGGTCCACCTCCACGACATCGACGCCCGGTCGCCACGCGTCGAGCGTGCGGTGGAACGCCTGCTCGGTCCGCGCGTCGAGGTCGTGAAGGAACGCGGTCGGGATGCCGAGCCGCGGCCGCTCGACCGGGGGTGCCGCCGTGCTGCTGGTGACCCAGGAGTCGACGCGCGCGGCCTCCACGACCGTCGCGGCGAACACCCCCGGGGTGTCGCGGGTCCACGACAGGCCCACGATCCCCGCCGTGGGCCACCGCCCCGTGCTGGGGCGGAATCCCACGACACCGCAGTTGCTGGCCGGGATCGAGACCGACCCACCGGTGTCGGTGCCCAGCGCCAGCGGCACGAGCCCCGCGGCGACGGCGGCGGCGCTCCCGCCCGACGAGCCGCCGGCCGAGAGGTGCGGGGCCGACGGGACCCGCGCCGGGCCGTAGGCGGCGTTGTCCGAGGTCACCCCGAGGGCGAGCTCGTGCATGTTCGCCATGCCCATCACGACCGCCCCGTGGTGGCGGAGAGCCGCCACCACCGGGGCGTCGGCATCCTCCGCCGCCACGTCGAGGACGCGGCATCCGGCCGAGCGTCGCAGTCCGCGAACGGCGATGTTGGCCTTGACGGCCAGGGGGAACGCGTCCGAGCTCTCGAGCGACGCGAGGGATGCCTCGTCGGCCCGCTGCGTCCAGATGCCGTGGTCGTCGGACATCGCCGTTCGCGTCGACGTCATGCGGAGATCTCCTCCAGCGAGCGGTTACGGGTGCGGGGAGCGAGGAGGTTGACCAGCGCGCCGACGATGAGGAAGGCGATGAGCCCCAGCAGCGACCCGAGCAGCGGGAACTGCGAGAAGATGCCCACGAGCAGGAAGACGCCGAGCCCGCCGCCGACGTGACCGATGCTGTCGGCCAGGGCGTAGGCGGTCGTGCGGAAACGCGTCGGGAAGCTCTCGGCCGTGAGGGCGTACTGGGCCGGAACCCAGATGTTCTGGCCGAAGAACACCACGATGGCGCCGAGGAAGGTCGCCGCGGTCGCCCCGCCGCCGCCCACCACGACCAGCGCGCCGACGACGGTGATCGCACCGCCGATGAGCATCCACCACTTGCGCTCGACACGATCGACCACCGAGCGGGCGACGATCGCCGCCAGGATGAAGCCGGTCAGTCCCACGGCGCTGACGATGCCGGCCTCCGCCGGGGCGTATCCCTGCCGCACGAGCACCGAGGTGAAGGCTCCGGCGAAGGCGTAGAGGGTGATGTAGCCCAGCAGCCACGCCATGCCGATGACGAGCAGACGCCGCAGGTAGACGCGCGAGGTCAGCAGCTCGCGCACGGCCGAGAACGTCCCGCCGACGGTGACCTCGGTCGTGTCGCTGTCGCCCTCCGAGGCGGGCAGGAGCGCGTGCCGGCGGGTGGCGAGCTTCTCCATGCGCTCGACGACGACGGCCGCCTCGTCGTCGCGTCCGCGGCTGGCCAGCCAGCGAGGCGACTCGGGCAGGGCGATGCGCAGGACGATCGAGAACGCCGCCAGGATCGCACCGACCGCGTAGACCCAGCGCCACCCGGCGGTGAAGGTGTCGGATGCCAGGGCGAAGGGCAGACCCTGCGGCCACGGCGTCATGGGGGTGGTGAGGAACAGACCCAGCCAGATGCCGAGCGCAGCCCCCAGGGCCGCCATGAAGAACAGCACGCTCGTGTAGCGACCGCGCATGCGCCGCGGGGCGATCTCGCTGACGTACACGTTGATGATGGCGAGGTCGGCACCGATTCCGATGCCGGTGATCAGGCGCGAGAGGCTGAAGCTCGTGGCATCCCCCGCGAAGGTCGAGAAGAGCGAGCCGAGTCCCGTGATCACCATGGCGATGATGAGCAGGCGGTGGCGTCCGAAGCGGTCGGACATCGGCCCCAGGATGAGAGCCCCGATGCCATAGCCGACGAGGCTGAGGAAGATGGGCAGGCCGATGAACTGGTCGGCGGTGGCCGGGGTGCAGCCGCCGATGATCTGGGCGCACGTCTGCACGAACGAGACGTTGATGTTGAAGACGTCGTACTGGACGAAGAGCATGCCCAGGCCGATGGTGAGGACGGAGATCGCGCTCAATCCCCACCGGGGGAAGCGATCGAGTCGGGACAGGGGCGAGACCCCCGTGCGCAATGTGGACATTTCTCTCCCGGAATGCTGGAACGGTTGCGTGCGACCCAGCATTCTCGACGCGTCAGCGCGCCGACATCGTCATTAATGACGAGGGGCGCGGGCCGCCATCGCGAGCGAGGTGCGGTTCTGGGTTCCGGTCTTGGCGAACGCCTGGGCGAGGTGGGTGCGCAGGGTCGGCAGCGAGATGCCCAGCCGGTCGCAGATCGCCCGGTCGGTCAGTCCCTCGCCCACCAACGTCGCGATCTCCCTCTGCCGCGGCGTGAGGGCGGAGGTCGCCAGCGGTTCCGTGCTCCAGAGCCGGTGCATGAGGTCGCCGATCGCCTGGAGCTTGCGGACGTCGTCGGGGGTGAAGGCGCCGCGCCGCTGCGAGCGCCACACCCGCAGGTCGATGGATCCGACCACGGGATGGGGGGCGAAGTAGTTCATGCCGTGGAACATGCCGGAGCGGAACAGGAAGTCGCGGACGAACTCGTCACGGGTGTCCCGCTGCGGGCTGATGGCAGATGCCCCGCGGACTTCGAGGAACCGAGGGGTCATCGTGTCGATGTGCCGGAAGCGCGCGTCGTACGCGCGGAGGTTCTCGTCGTCGAACTGCACCCCCACGGGGTCGGCGTACGGACCGGCCGACGTCCACCGGTACGACACGAACGTGTCTCCCGCCACGGCCCTCAGCAGCTGGCGCCCCAGTCGCCGGCGCCGCTCGGGCAGGGGCGCGTCGGCGGTGAGGGTCTCCATGATCTTCCACGACACGTGGCTCACGGCATCCTCCTGTCGCGCAACGTCGCGCCGACCCTATGGGCGTCATCGACCGCCTGTGTTTCACAGATGTGAAATGTGCTCGACGGCAGTGGACGGGGCGTCGTCGCGCCCGTCTGGTCGGTGACGATACCGCGTCGGGCGGCCCGACGCGCCGTGCCGCGCACCGTCGCCGTCATCTGTGCTATCTTTTGGGTACTAACTCCCCTAAAGATAGGAACATCATGGCAAAGGTCGTCGTCTTCGGCTCCACCGGCTACGCGGGCAGCAACATCGCCGCGGAGCTCACCCACCGCGGCCACGAGGTCGTCGGGGTCTCGCGCTCGGGCGGCGAGACCGCCGAGGGCGCGGCATCCGTGGCCGGGTCGATCTTCGACGAGGCGTTCGTGCGCGAGGTCACGGCCGACGCGCAGCACATCGTCGTCGCCCTGCCCGCGACCGCGCGTCAGGAGGGCGAGCCGAACCTGATCGCCGCCCTGCCCGCGGTCGTTTCCGCCGCGCTGGCGGCGGGAGCGCGCCTCGGCGTCGTGGGCGGCGCCGGTTCGCTCGCCGTCGCCGAAGGCGGCCCGCGCCTGGTCGACACCGACGAGTTCCCCGCCGCCTTCGTGCCCGAGGCCCTCGCGCACGGCGAGATCCTTGACGCGCTGCGCGGCAGCGACGCCGCCCTCGACTGGTTCTACCTCAGCCCCGCCGCCACCTTCGGCTCGTGGAACCCCGGCCAGCGCACCGGAACCTTCCGCCTCGGCGGCGACGTGCTGCTGGCGGATGCCGAGGGCACCTCGGCGATCTCGGGCGCCGACTACGCCATCGCCTTCGCCGACGAGATCGAGCAGCACGCTCACCCCCGCGCGCGCTTCTCTGTGGCTTACTGAATCCCGACCGATCGAGAGGACGCCCATGGACGAGGTACTCGGCTTCGACCCGTACAACCCCGACTGCCCCAGCCGGCAGCTGGTGGACCGGATCGGCGACCGCTGGACGATTCTCGTCATCGGCGTCCTCTCGGACGGACCCGCGCGCCACGGCGATCTCGCACGACGAGTCGCCGGCATCTCCCCCAAGATGCTCTCCCAGACCTTGAAGGGTCTCGAACGCGACGGTCTGCTCACCCGCACCGTCCAACCCACGAGCCCGCCCCACGCGATCTACGAGCTCACCGACCGCGGTGCGAGCCTCGGCCCTCTGCTGCTCGCCGTCGAGAACTGGGCACGCGCCCACATGCAAGACGTGCTCGACGCGCGTCACGCGTTCGACGAAGCCGCCCCCCGATGACAGGACACCCCATGCACGACCTCCTCTACGTCTTCGACGCCTACTGCGGCTGGTGCTACGGCATGGCGCCGGCCCTGCACGAGCTGGCCGCCGATGACGACATCCGGATCACCGTGGTCCACGGCGCTCTGTTCTCGGGCGCGAACTCCGCCCCGATCGGGCGCTTCGGGCACATCCCCGACGCGAACGCCCGCATCGCCGAACTGACCGGGGTCGCCTTCGGCCCCGACTACGAGCGCCTCCTGAGCGAGGGCCGCACGCTGCTGGACTCGGATGCCGCGGCCCGCGGTCTCGCCGCCCTGCGCGCGAGCGCGAGCGATGACCGCGCGCTCGAGATGGCGGCGGCCATGCAGGCGGCGTTCTACCGTGACGGTCGCAGCCTCTCGGATGCCGAGACCTACGCCGCCATCGCGGACGACCACGGACTCGACGCCGACGCCGTGCGGCAGCAGCTCGACGACGACGTGATCGCCGGGCAGGCCCGACGGGACCAGGACTGGCTCGCCGATCTCGGCGTCCACAGCTACCCGATGCTGCTGCTGCGGCGCGGTGACGAGCTCGTGCAGATCGGGAGCCCCACCGCGTCGGCCGCGCAACTGCGGGCGCAGATCGCCGCCGCGGCGCGGGTCGTGACGGCACCGCGCGAGGCCACCGCGGGGCTCGCCTGCAGCCCCGACGGGTGCGCCGACTGAACGCGCGCCTCACCATGGCCTGAGCCGCGTCGTCGCTGATCCCGGGGCGGCCGGGTGCGCATCGTGCGGCGCGTGGGACTCAGAGCAGTCCCGCCCCCGCGAGGATCGATGTGTGCTTCAGGTCGGAGGCGACGACCGTCATCCCCGCCGTGATGCCGGGGTGGGTGTGCTGCGTGATGCTGCGGACGAGGCTCTGCGTCACCGCGTCGTCGCCCACCTCGGTCAGGGTGTCGTTGATGATCACGGCGTCGGGGTCGAAGACGTTGGCGACGCTGCCGACGGCACGGCCGATCTGCCAGCCGATGTCGGCGAACAGACGCCGCACGGCAGGGTCGCCCTGCGCCGACGCGGTCGACAGTTCCTCGTACGCCTCCGCGTTCATGTCGACCCCGCGCGCCTGGAGGAACAGCCGGAGCTGGTTCGCCGTCTCGGCGGCGAGGCATCCACGTTGCCCGCAGGGACAGATGACGCCGTCGGCGTGAACGCTGACGTGACTGATCTCACCGGCGAAGCCGCGCGCCCCCTCGAACACGCGACCCTCGACGACGATGCCGGAGCCGATCCCCTCGTGACCGATCCCGAGGACGATGAAGTTCTTCCTCCCGCGCCCCGCCCCGAGGCGGAGTTCCGCGAGGGTCGCCAGCGTCGCCCCGTTGGCGATGGTGACGGGGAGCCCGAGCGCCGACGAGAACTCGTCGACGGTCGCACCGTCGGTCCAGCTCGGCATGAGCGCGCGCGCACCGGCCGGATCGACGAGCTGACGCTCGTAGTCCACCATCGTCGGAAGCCCGAGAACCGCGCGCGCCGGGTGGCGCCCCTCGTCGCGATCGAGTGAACGTGCGAGCGCGACGAGGGTGCCCACCGTCTGCGAGCGACCCCGCGCAATATCGGCATTCGCTTCGGCGACGGACAGGATCGCTCCCGCGGAGTCGACCAGCGCAACCCGGAGTCTGTCGGGGGAGATGTCGGCGGCGAGCGTGACCTCTTGTCGCACCGGGAGGCGCAACACCCGCGCGGGGCGGCCCACCCCGCGGTCGGGTCCGCGGTCGGCGTCGGCTTCGTCGACGAGCCCGGCCTGCTTCATGTCGTCGACGATGCCGCCGAGCGCACGACGGGAGAGCCCCGTCACCTCCGCCAGTACGGTCCGACTCGCCTCGCCGCTCTGACGCAGGTGTTCCAGGATGCGCGCGCGGACGTACTGCTGGAACGCCGAGACGGCGGACTGATCGGAAGACACCTCAGCACTCTACTCGGGCGGAGCAATTAATGTCATTCGCTTCGCAAAATTATGTACGCCGTCGCCTGCGCGACGTTCGAAGTTTCGGGTAATAGCGGGGATCATGCCCGCCGCGCCCCGTTATATTTCCGGCATGTTGAGGACCTATTACGTTTCACGTGGTCCTTAATTACGTGACGCAGCGGTCTGTTTAGATCCTCTCAGTTCCCAAATTCGCAAAGGACTGTTGTGATCTCTCTCCCCACCCTCGGCCGACCGGGCGTCGATGACCCCGTGCTGGCGCGCATCCGCTCCCTCGACACCGCGCCGACGGGCTTCGGCGCGGTCGCGACGGTCGACGAGCAGTGGAAGACGCGCGCGTCGGCGACCTCGACCTCGGTGCGGGAGGGGATGACCGTCCTGGTGAAGGACAGCATCGACGTGGCGGGCCTGCCGACCACCGCGGGGTCCCGCGCGCTCGCCGAGTCCGTTCCGGACCAGGATGCCGAGATCGTCGCGAACCTCCGTCGAGCCGGCGCCGGCATCGTCGGCAAGACCAACCTGCAGGAGCTCTGCGGTTGGGTCACCTTCGCCGCCCCGGGCGGGTACAGCGCACGGGGAGGATCGCCCCGCAACCCCCGTGGGCACCGCTTCCCGACGGGCGGATCGAGCTCGGGATCGGCCGCGGCCGCGGCTGCCGGCCTCGTGGACGCCACGATCGGCACCGACACCGGCGGGGTCGATCCTCGTTCCGGCGGCGAACTGCGGCGTCTACGGTCTGCGTCCCACCGTCGGGCTGTTGTCGCGGCGCGGAGCACTGCCGATCACCCTCGCACAGGACACCCCGGGTCCGCTGGCGCTGCGCGTCGCCCACCTCGCGGCCGCACTCGGCGGCATGCGCCCCGACAGTCATCGCCGGTACCTCGACGCCCTCCGCACCGACCGCCTCGCCGGCGCGCGCATCGCCCTCTGCCTCGCCGGCCCCGAGGCGGACGCGCAGAGCGCGTGGGCCGACGCGGTGGCGACGCTGGTGAACGCGGGAGCCGACCTGCGACCCGCCACCACGGCGATCCCCGTCGACGGGCCCAGCGACCTCCTCGTGCCGGCGTTCGACTTCCGCGACTCGGTCGGCGACTACTTCGACGCCCTCCCCGCCGGCTCCCCCGTCCGCGACTTCGACGCGCTCTACGCGCACTACCGCGACGCGACGCCCCACGAGCAGCCCTACGGCATCGACAACATCGAGGCCTCCGCACGGGTGGACCTGAGCGCCGACCGCGCCTTGCGCAACCGACTCCGCGCCGACGAGCACGACGCGGCACGGCGCGTGCTCGACCACCTCCGCGAGGTCGACGGCGTCGACGCCGTGCTGTTCCCCGGTCCGCTCGCGACATTCCTCGCCAGTAAGTCCGGCCACCCCGCCCTGGCATTGCCCGCCGGCACGCTGCCGGGTGGCCGCCCCTTTGCCCTCAGCCTGCTCGCCACCCGCCCCGACGACGAGCAGTACCTGCTCGATCTCGCCGCCGCGTGGGAGCACCTGAACGGCCCCACTCCGTCCGCCTGTCCCTGACCCACCCCACCTCGACGCGTTCGCGCATCACCCACCCGAAGGAGCTCCTCCCATGCCACGCCCTCTCCGCGTGACGGCGGCCATCGCCCTCTCGCTCTCCGTCACCGCCGCCCTCGCGGGCTGCGCCGGGTCGTCGTCGGCCTCCTCGACCGACGAGCTCGACATCGCCACGACCGTCAGCGCGGTGAGCTTCGACCCGTACCTGGCCGACTCCGGTCCCTCGATCTGGATCCTGCAGCCCGCGTACGAGACGCTCATCACGAAGAACGTCGACGGCACCTACACGCCCGGCCTCGCCTCGGCGTACGAGTACCTCTCCCCCACCAGCTTCCAGCTCACCGTGCGCGACGGCGTGACCTTCTCCGACGGCACCGCCCTGGACGCGGCCGGCGTGGTGGCGAACCTCGAGCGCGTCAAGACCGTCTCGGGTCCCGCGATCGGCAACGCGGCGGCGATCGACACGATCACCGCGACGGACGCCAAGACCGTCCTCATCACGCTGTCGGCGCCCTTCCCCGCGATGGAAGACCTCCTGTCGCACAACGTGGGCATGATGGTCAGCCCGGCCGACCTCAGCAGCCCGGACCTCGCCACCGAGCCGGCGGGCACCGGCCCGTACGTGCTCGACACCGACGCCACCGTGTCGGGTGACCACTGGCGCTTCGTCCGCAACGCGGACTACTGGGGCGATGCCTCGGCCTTCTCGTACGACGCGTTGGAGTACAAGTACTTCACCGACCCGTCGTCGACGCTGAACGCGGTGCGCGCGGGCACGATGGACATCGCCCTCGGCAACACGACGACGGCCGAGGCGGCGAAGTCGGCGGGGCTGCAGATCGTCACGCAGGCCACCGACACCTGGGGACTCGTCCTCGGCGACCGCGCCGGCACCAATCAGCCGGCTCTCGGCGACGTCCGCGTGCGCCAGGCCCTGAACTACGCGATCGACCGCGACGCGATCACGAAGGCGGTCGTCGGCGAGTACGGCAGCCCCGCGCACCAGTACTTCGGAACCCAGACCACCGGCAACGTCCCGGCTCTCGACGACGCCTACCCGTTCGACCCCGAGAAGGCGAAGGAACTGCTGGCCGACGCCGGGTACGCGAACGGCTTCACGTTCGCCGTCACCGCGGTCCCCGGCATCCACGACGCCATGGTCCAGGCCATCCAGGGGTACCTCGCCGAGGTCGGGGTGACGATGACCATCGACCAGGACGGCGACTTCTTCGCCAACGTGCAGGCCGCGAAAGACCCCGCGTACGCCCTGACGTACACCCAGGGTGACATGTACACGACGCTGGCCCCCATCGTCACCCCGACGGGCGTGCTCAACCCCTACAAGTCGTCGGACGAGCGGATCAACAGCCTGTACGCCCAGGCCGCCGCGTCGAGCGACCCCGCCGAGCAGACGTCGCTGTACCAGCAGATCGCCCAGATCGTCTCGGACGACGCGTGGTTCCTGCCGGTGTACTACGCCGACGTGATCGTCTACGCCTCGAAGAACGTCGAGGTGAAGCTGTGGCCCGGCGAGGGCTACCCCTGGATCTACGCCTGGTCGCCGATCTCCTGATGCCCCGCGGTCGGGGGCGGGGCCGCGAGCCCCGTCCCCGACCCCCACCCCCGCGTTCCTCCTCCGGAAGGAGAATCCCGTGCTCTCGGTCATCGGACGCCGTCTCGCGATCGCCGTCCCCCTCGTGCTCCTCGTCTCGCTGCTGACGTTCCTGCTCGTCCCGCTCATCCCCGGCGACCCCGCCGCGACGATCCTGGGCAACACCGCGACACCCGCACAGCTCGCGTCGCTGCGCGACGCGCTAGGCCTGGACCGTCCGCTGTTCGAGCGCTACCTCGACTGGCTCACCGCGGCACTGCGGGGGGACTTCGGCACCAGCTTCTACGACCACTCCCCCGTGCTGGACACCATCGCCGCCCGCATCCCCGTCACGTTGAGCCTCACCCTCGCCGCGACCCTGCTGTCCCTGGTCGTCGGCGTGGGGCTGGGGGTGCTCGCCGCGGTGCGCGGCGGCCTCGTCGACCGCGCCGTGCAGCTGGTCTCGGTCGTCGGCATGGCGCTGCCCAACTTCTGGCTCGCGCTCGTCCTCGTGCTCTGCCTGGCGATCTGGGTGCCGATCTTCCTCCCGTCGGGCTACGTCCCGTTCGAGGACGACCCCAACGGCTGGCTGCGCAGTCTGACGCTGCCGACGATCGCGCTCGGGCTCGCCTCGGCGACCGCGATCGCCCTGCAGACCCGCGCCAGCCTCACCGATCTCGCACGACGCGACTTCGTCCGCATCCTGCGCGCGAAGGGCGTGTCCCGCACGTCGATCATCACGAAGCACCTGCTGCGCAACGCCTCGGGCCCCATCCTGACGGTGACCGGCCTGCAGTTCGTCGGCATGCTGGGCGGCGCGGTCGTGATCGAGCAGGTGTTCGCGCTCCCCGGGCTCGGCAGCCTCATCTTCGCCTCCGTGTCGAAGCTCGACGTTCCTCTCATGCAGGGGGTCGTTGTCGTCATGACCCTGCTCGTGGTCGCCGTGAACCTCCTCACCGACCTCGTCTCCGCCTGGCTCAACCCGAAACTGAGGTGACCATGTCCACCGCCCTCTCCCCCGCGCCCGCGGTCCCCACTGTCCGGACCCGCCGCGCCCGCCCACGAATCTCGGTTCCGCTGGTCCTGGCACTCCTGTGGATCGCGATCGTCGTGATCGGTGCGATCGCCGCGCCGCTGCTGACCCCCTACGACCCGGTCAAGCAGGACCTGGCGAACACGCTCGCCCTCCCGACCGCCTCGCATCCGCTCGGAACCGACGGCCTGGGGCGCGACATCCTCAGCCGCCTGCTCCACGGCGGCCAGGTGAGCCTGCTCGGCGCCCTGCTCGCTCTCGTGGTCGCCTTCGTCATCGGCGTGCCGGCCGGGCTCACCGCGGGCTACTTCCGCGGGGGCCGCTGGGATGCCATCTCGGCGCGCATCATCGACCTGCTGCAGAGCGTGCCGGTCATCGTCATCCTGCTCACGATCCTCGCGGTGACCGGGAAGAACGTGTACACGGCCATGGCGGTGTTCGGCCTGATCGTCTCGCCGGTGTTCTTCCGACTCGCCCGCGACGGCGCCGCCGCCACGAGCGCGGAGCTGTACGTCGACGCGGCCAAGGTCTACGGACTGCGCTCGCCCCGGATCATCGCCCGCCACGTGCTGCCGAACGTCCGCAACCCCCTGATCGTCCAAGCCACGATCGTGCTGAGCCTCGCGCTGCTCACGCAGGCGGGCCTCAGCTACCTGGGGCTCGCGAGCCCTCCCCCGGCGCCGAGCTGGGGCGGATCCGTGGCCGACGCGAACACCTACATCAACCAGCAGCCGTGGATGCTCGTCCCCTCCGGTCTCGTCCTGGTGCTGACGATCCTCGCGTTCACCGTCGTCGGAGACGCGGTGCGGGATGCCATTCCCGGAAACGCCGGCACCGGGCGCGGCGTGATGGTCGCGCGGACCCCTCTTCCCGCCGACGCCACCCCGGTGGACCAGCGGGGCTCGATGCTGTCGGTCGTCGGGCTCTCTGCCGCCGCCGGCGAGACGCCCCTGCTCACCGATGTGTCGTTCGAGCTGCGGCGCGGCGAGATCCTCGCCCTGGTCGGCGAGTCCGGCTCCGGCAAGACGATGACCGCCATGTCGATCATCGGTCTGCTGCCGACCGGCGTCGAGGCGACCGCGGGACGCATCGTGCTCGACGGCGACGATCTGCTCACCCTCCCCGAGAGCGAGCTGCGCCACGTCCGCGGCCGTCGCATCGCCTACATCGGCCAGGAGCCGATGGTGAGCCTTGACCCGGCGTTCTCCGTCGCGCACCAGATCGACGAGTCGCTGCGGCTGCACCGCACGCTCGACCGCCGCGCCCGCCGGGACGAGGTGCGCCGGCTGCTCGCGCAGGTGAAGATCGCCGACGTCGAGCGCGTCGCCCGCTCGTTCCCCCACGAGCTGTCGGGCGGGATGGCCCAGCGCGTCTGCATCGCCATGGCCCTGGCCGCCGAGCCCGAGCTGCTCATCGCCGACGAGCCGACCACGGCACTGGACGTCACCGTCCAGGCCGACATCCTCGAGCTTCTGCGCGAGCTGTGCCGGGAGCGGACGATGGCGATGATCATCGTCACGCACGACTTCGGTGTCGTCGCCGACGTCGCGGACCGCGCGATCGTGATGCTGCACGGGCGCATCATCGAGAACGCCGCCGTCGAGGAGCTCTTCGATCGCCCGAGCCACGAATACACGGCGGGCCTGCTCGCCGCGAACCCCGCGATGCGCGGCGACGAACACGCCGTCTGGTATGCCGATGAGGAGGCGAGCACCCGATGATGACCACCACGACACCCGCGCCCGCGACCGACGGGACACTCCGCGTGAACGACCTGCGCGTCACCTACCGCAAGCGCGGTCTGTTCACCCCGGCGTACACCGCGATCGACGGCGTCTCGTTCGAGCTGAAGCCCGGACGCACGCTCGGCCTCGTCGGCGAATCCGGCTCCGGCAAGAGCACCATCGGACGCGCGATCCTGGGCCTCACCCGCGTGGCCGGGGGACACATCTCGTACGACGGGCGAGACATCACGCACCTGCCGCTCGCCCGTCGACGCGAGGTGAGCACGCAGATCCAGGTCGTCTTCCAAGACCCCTACAGCTCGCTGAACCCGTCCCTGACGGTGGGCGACATCCTCACCGAACCGCTGCTGGCGCTTCGCCGGATGACGCGGGCCGAGGCGGACGGCATCGTCCGCGGCCTCCTCGACCGCGTCTCCCTGCCCGGAAACGCCGTCGACCGCTACCCCCGGGAGTTCTCGGGCGGACAGCGCCAGCGCATCGCGATCGCCCGCGCGCTCGCGGTGTCGCCGCGACTCGTCGTCTGCGATGAGCCCACGAGCGCGCTGGATCTCACCACGCAGGCGCAGGTGCTCGACCTCATGGCAGAACTGCAGCGCGACCTCGGCGTCAGCTACCTCTTCATCTCGCACGACCTCGCCGTCGTGCGCCAGGTCTCACACGAGGTCGCCGTGCTCAACAAGGGCCGGATCGTGGAGTTCGGCCCCACCCGCACCGTGACCGAGACGCCGGCCGACGACTACACGCGTCTGCTGCTCGCCGCCGCTCCCGTCCCCGACCCTCGCCTGCAGCAGGAGAGGCGCCTCGCCCGCCGCGCCCTGCTGGCCGGCGCCTGACCGTCCCCGAAGGAGCCCCCATGGCCCAGATCACCCTCGCAGCCGTGCAGTCCGAGCCGGTGTGGTTCGACCTCGACGGCACGACCGACAAGACCGTCGCCCTGATCGCCGAGGCGGCCGCCCACGGCGCGCGTGTCATCGCGTTTCCCGAGACCTGGCTGCCGGGCTACCCCAGCTTCATGTGGTTCGGCGACGAGGACTACCGCGCGCCGTTCCGACAGCGCTACCTCGAGAACTCGCTCGTGGCGGGCAGCGCGCAGCATCGGCGGATCGAGACGGCGGCGCGAGAGGGGCGCATCACCGTCGTCCTCGGTCTGAGCGAACGCGTGGGCGACGAGCTCTACATGGCGCAATACGTCATCAGCGACGACGGCATCACCACCATGAAGCGGCGGAAGCTGAAGCCGTCCGCGGTCGAGTGGGACATCTTCGCCTCCGGATCCGGTGCCGATCTCGAGGTCGTCGACAGCTCCATCGGCCGCATCGGTGCCCTCAACTGCTCGGAGAACCGCCGTCCGCTCCTCCGACACGCCCTGTTGTCGCAGAACGAGCAACTCCATGTGGCCTCCTGGCCGCACTTCGGGCTCTATCCCGGGTTCGTCCCGATGAGCGCCGAGGCGAGTATGGCCGCGAGCTCGCAGTACGCCGCCGAGGGCGGTGTCGTGACCCTCGCCCCGACCATCGTGGCCGGCGCCGCCTACCTCGAGCTGCTCGAGCTCCCGGAGGGCGAGAGCGATCGCATTCTCAGCGGCGGCGGTTCCACGCGCATCTTCGGACCTTTCGGTGAGAGCATCGCCGAACCACTCGCCCCCGAGGCCGACGGCATCCTGTACGCCACCGTGGACGAGTCCCTCCTCCACCGCGACCAGGAATACGACGCGGACCCGACCTCCATCGTCAAACCGTGGTGAGCGCCCTGGCGGGCGGAGAGGATGCCGCCCGGCCCGGGCGTTCGGCGATCGCGAGCTTCGCCGTCCCCGCCTTCCGCGCCTACGCGGCCAGTGCGCAGGTCGCGTTCATCGGCTCGTGGATGCTGGGCACGTCGCAGAGCCTGCTCGTGCTCGATCTCAGCGGCGGCAGCGGTGCGGTGCTCGGCATCACCGCGGCGATCCAATTCGTCCCGCTCCTGGTCCTCGGCCCCGTGATCGGCGTGCTCGCCGACCGGTGGGGACCGCGTCGCCTGCTCATCGCCGGGGAGAGCACGATGGCCCTGGTCGGGCTCGCGCAGGCGACGTCGCTCCTGCTGGGGATCATGACCCTTCCCCTCGCGCTCGTTCTGGCCGCGGTCTACGGCCTCGGCTCCGCGCTCGAGAGCGCGATGCGCCCCACGGTGATCACCGAGATCGTGCCGGCCCGCGTCCTCTCGAACGCCGTCGGCCTCAACACCCTGTTCTTCCAGCTCGGCCGGCTGGTCGGTCCGAGCGCGGCGGGGTTCCTCATCGCGGGATTCGGGAACGGCCCGTCCTTCGTCGTCGGCGCCACCGCCCTCGGCGTCTTCGCCCTCGTGCTGACCCGGCTGCCCCGCCGGCGCGACGGCCACCCCGACGGTGACGAGGCCATTCCCGCGGGGATGGGACACGCGGTGCACTTCGTCCTCACCGAACCGCGCCTGCGCCTCGTCTTCGCGCTCACCGCCGTCGCGGGCCTCATCTCCCCCAACATCCTGTCGATCGCGACCCTGGCCGCAACGCAGGACTTCTCCGCGGGGGCGACCGGCGTCGGCCTGCTCGGGTCGGCACTCGCGGTCGGCACCATCGCGGGGGCTGCCCTGACGGCGGTGCTCGGTCGGGTCACTCCCCGCTCGATCGCCGCGGCCGCCCTCGGCGTCTGCCTCCTCACCGCGGCCACCGGTGCGCTGCCGACCTTCCCCCTGTACGCGGTCGGCCTCGTCCCGGCGGGGATCGCCTCCATGCTGCTCATGGCGCAGGGCGCCGCCTTCGTGCAGCTGGTCACCCCGCGGGCGTTGCGCGGCCGCGTCAACGCGCTGTTCGCGATGGTCACGCTCTGCGGCATCCCCCTCGGCTCTCCCGTCCTCGGGACCCTCGCGGATGCCGTGGGGGCGCGATCCGCCTCCGTCCTCGCCGGAGCTGCCGTCGCCCTCGCCCTCGGTTTCGTCCTCCTCGCGCTGCGCGGCGGGTTACGGCGCGCGTGACGCCGGCGGCGCACCGGTCGGCGGGTCTCCGCGCGTGCCGTCCTCCCGGCCCGAGGACTCCGCGGCGAACGCCCGCACGGCATCTTCCAGCACGGTGAAGAACCACCGGCGACCCGCGGTCGAGTGGTGGGCGGCGTTGGTGAACAGCCGCACGTCGAAACTCTCGACCAGCTCGCCCAGCGGACGCGCCCGCAGGGGCCACCGCCGCGCGAACATCGCCGCGACGCGTCGCGGCACGATCGCCGCGTCACCCGAGCGCACCAGCGTCTCGGGGAGGGTCGAGAAGTGATGCGCCCGCAGCACCGCGCGCGGCGTGATCCCCGCCTCGTCGAGTGCCCGGCCGACGCGGTCGTGACCCGACGACGAGTCGATCAGGGCCAGGCGCAGCGTCGCCAGCTCGGCGGGCTCGACCGGCACGCCGACGAGATCGTCGGGCCAGGTCGCCACGCAGACGTAGGTCTCGGTGAACAGGTCGGTCGTGACGGTGCGCCCCGTGGGGGCGGCGCTGCTGACGGCGGCGTCGACCTCTCCGCTGAGGATCCAGCGGTCCACCGCGTCGACGTCGATGGGCACCACGTCGAGGCTCACGCCGGGCGCCTCGATCGACATGCGCTCCATGAGGGGCGGCAGGTAGGCGTACTCGCCCATGTCGGTCAGCGCCACGCGGAATCGGGAGCGGGCCGTGAGCGGGTCGAACTCCCGCCCCGCGACGACGTCGTCGATGGCGTCAATGGACGACCGGGCGACGGTGTAGAGCTGCTCCGCCCGCGCGGTCGGCGTCATCCCCCGGGCCGAGCGGACGAAGAGGGGGTCGCCGAGCTCCCCGCGCAGCCGGCCCAGCGCGTAGCTGACCGAGGGTTGGGTGACGTTGAGCGCTCCGGCCGCCCGCGTGAGGCTGCGGCGCTCGTAGATCGCCACGAAGGTGCGCAGCAGATCGAGATCGATGGATGCCATGTGCTCGCCCTTCCGCCGAACCTTTATAGAGGGATTCTATGGTCGGCATCCGAACCTTCGTCTGGACCTCTCGGTGTCCGGCGTCTTGAATCGAGAACAGCGCACGAACACGCGCGAAGGGAAGAGTGCAATGACGCAGACATGGTCGCCGCGGCGCGTCGCGATCCTCGGGGCATCCGGTCTCACCGGTGCGGGCCTCGCCCATCAGCTCTCGCTCAGCGACGACTACGACGAGATCCTGCTGTTCGACCTCAAGCAGAACGTGCTGCAGGCGCACGCGATCGACATGCGCGAAGCGCAGATCGTCGCGGGACGCACGCGGGCCCGGCTCGTCGTCGTGCCGCTCGACCGCGCGGCCGAGCAGGAGCCCGTCGACCTCGTGGTGTTCGCCGCTTCGCTCCCCGAGACGCCGGACGGAACACGGGAAGCGTTCCTGCAGGGCAACCTCGGGGTGCTCGACGCGGTGCGTCCCGCCATCGAGGCGCTCGCGGGCGAGACGGGCCTCGTCATGATCGTCACCAACCCCGCCGATGTGCTGGCCACCTGCCTCGCGCACACCAGCGGCATCCACCCCGCGCGGATCTTCGGCTACTGCCTCAACGACAGCGCCCGCTTCATCGCCGCGATCTCGCGGGAGCTGCAGGTGGACCCGGGCCGCCTCGACGCCCTCGTGATCGGCGAGCACGGCGACGGTCAGGTGCTCGTGTGGAGCGGTGTCACCCTCGACGGCGCTCCGCTCGCCCTCGACGCCGCGCAGCGCGCGCGGATCGACGCCGACGCCCGCGGCTGGTTCCGCCGGTGGTCCGACCTGCGGCCGGGCCGCAGCTCCGGGTGGACCACGCCGGTGGGCTCCGCCCGCACGATCGCGCAGCTCGCCGCCGGCGTGCCGGTGCCGGTCGCGGTGTGGCGACGCGACGGCGACAGTAACGACTCGCACACGACGTTGCTCGCCGTCGTGCGCGACGGCGCGGTCGTTCCCACGCCACTGGACTACCTCGACGACGCCGAACGCGCCGCCGTCGACGAGGCCTCCGCGGCCCTCGCCGACAAGGCCCTGCGCGCCGCCGCACTCACGCACTGACACACCGAAAGGGGACTGACCGATGACGTTCTTCGACCCGCAGACCTGGGATGGCCGCTACTTCGACGGATCGTGGGTGAGCACGCCCGACACCGCCGCGGTGGTCTCGCCCTCGACCGGCGAGACGATCGGCCGGGTGGCCGCAGCCACCGCCGCTGACCTCGACCGCACGGTGGACGCCGCGCGCCGCGCGCAGACCGCGTGGGCCGCCGCCCCCGCCGAGGAGCGCGCCGCCGCCATGCGTCGCGCCGCGGCGATCATCGAGGAGAACACCGAGACCCTCGCCCGCTGGCTCAGCGACGAGGCCGGTTCCGCGCAGGGCAAGGCCCACTTCGAGGCCAGCCTCGTCGCGAACGAGTTCCACCTCGCCGCAGCCACCGCGATGATGCCGTACGGCCAGCTGCTGCGCTCGGCCCGTCCGCGCCTGAGCCTCAGCCGTCGCCGCCCCGTCGGCGTGGTCGGCGTCATCTCGCCGTTCAACTTCCCCGGCATCCTGTCGGCGCGCTCGATCGCCCCGGCTCTCGCCCTCGGCAACGCCGTCGTGCTCAAGCCCGACCCGCGCACGAGCGTCAGCGGCGGCCTGTTCTTCGCCGCCGTGCTCGAGGCGGCCGGTGTTCCCGCCGGGGTGTTCTCGGTGCTGCCGGGCGGCGTCGAGGTGGGATCGGCACTCGTCGAGCACCCCGCGGTGCCGATCATCTCGTTCACCGGGTCGACCGAGGCGGGGCGCATCATCGGTGCCCGCGCGGGACAGCTGCTCAAGCGCGCGCACCTCGAGCTCGGCGGCAACAATGCCCTCGTCGTGCTCGGCGACGTCGATGTATCGGCGGCGGCATCCGCCGGCGCGTGGGGATCGTTCCTGCACCAGGGCCAGATCTGCATGACCACCGGGCGTCACCTCGTGCACGACAGCATCTACGACGAGTACGTCGAGGTCCTCAGCGCGAAGGCGTCCGCCCTGCCCGCGGGCGACCCCTCCACGGGGGTACCGCTCGGACCGATCATCGACGAGCGCCAGCGCGACAAGATCGCCGCGATCGTGAGCGAGACGGTCGATGCCGGCGCGCGGGTCACCGCGGGCGGCGGCTACGACCGGCTGTTCTTCGAGGCCACCGTCCTCGCCGACGTCACCCCCGAGCACGCCGCGTTCCAGAAGGAGATCTTCGGCCCCGTCGCCCCGGTCACGCGCTTCGGCTCCGTCGACGAACTCGTCGAGCTCGTCAACGCGAGCGACTACGGCCTCTCCCTCGGCATCCTGGCGAAGGACGCGTTCCGCGCCTACGAGCTCGCGGATCGCCTCCCCAGCGGCATCCTGCACATCAACGACCAGACCGTCGACGACGAGTCGCAGGCTCCGTTCGGCGGCGTCGGCGCCTCGGGCACGGGCGCCCGGTTCGGCGGGCACGAGGCCAACATCGAGGCGTTCACCGAGACCCAGTGGGTCACGATGCAGGCCGACGTCGCGACCTACCCGTTCTGATCTCGCGGAGGAATCCCCCATGTCCACTCCCGACGTCGCCCAGGCGTTCTACGAGGTGCTGCGCGCACGCGGTGTGACCCGGATCTTCGGCAACCCCGGCTCCAACGAGCTGACGATGCTGAAGCACCTGCCCGACGACATCGACTACGTCCTCGCCCTCCAGGAGGGCGCGGCGGTGGCGATGGCCGACGGCTACGCGCAGGCGTCGGGGTCGCTGGGTGTGGTCAACCTGCACTCCTCGTCGGGCACGGGCAACGCGATGGGCAACCTCACCAACAGCGCCGCCGCGCACGCTCCCGTGCTCGTGCTCGCGGGGCAGCAGAGCCGCCGCTACGTGCCGCTGAACGCGATGCTGACGAACGTGGATGCCACGCGCCTGGCGGATCCGCTCGTGAAGTTCTCGGCCGAGCCGCTGCGGCCGGAGGACGTGCCCGCGGCGGTGTCGCAGGCGGCGCTGCTGGCGCTGTCGGCGCCGACCGGACCCACCTCCGTCTCCGTCCCGCTCGACGACTGGGCGCGCCCCGCCGACGAGCGCGTCGCCGCCGGACTCGCGTCGCGGTCGGTGGCGGCGGCCCCGGTGCTCGCCGACGCGCACCTCGACGAGATCGCGGCCCAGCTCGACGCCGCGTCGTCACCGGTGCTGGTGCTCGGACCGGGCGTCGACACGGATGCCGGATGGGCGGCCACGCGCGCACTCAGCGAGCGCCGCGGCCTGCCGGTGTGGGTCGCGCCGAGTCCGTCTCGCGCACCGTTCGCCACGCGGCATCCCCACTTCCGCGGCATCCTGCCGACCGGGCTCGGGGCGGTGGCCGACGTGCTCGCCGACCACGACCTCGTCGTGACCCTCGGCGCCGCGGTGTTCCGGTACCACCAGTTCGTGGAGGGGGCTCCCCTCGCCCCCGGCACACGGTTGGTGGGTGTCACCTCCGACCCCGGCGAGGCGGCGCGGGCCGCCGCGGGCGCGATCTTCGTCGGCGACCCCGTCGACGCCGCGGCGCGACTGGCATCCCGCGTCCGACAGGGCGAGTCGCCCGCGGGCGCCGCCTTCGCCCCGGATGCCGCTCCTCCGGCGACGGACGGACGGTACTCGGCGCCGGCGATCCTCGACGCGGTCGACCGCGCGAAGCCCGACGACGCCGTGATCGTGCTCGAGTGGACCTCGGCGGATGCCCTGTGGGCGCGCCTGACGTTCGATCGCGCGCAGTCGTACTACTTCCCCGCGAACGGCGGTCTCGGCTGGGGACTGCCCGCCGCGATCGGCGTGCAGCTCGCCGACCCGGGCCGCCCGGTGATCGCGCTCATCGGCGACGGGGCGATGCAGTACACGCCGGCGGCGCTGTGGACGGCGGCGCGCTACGGCATCCCCGTCACCTTCGTGATCGCGCAGAACCAGGAGTACGGGGCGCTCCAGCGCTTCTCGCGCATCATGGACGTCCCCGACGGCGGGTACCTCGACATCGACGGCCTCGACCCGTGCGCGATCGCGCGCGGCTACGGCATCGACGCCCATCATCTCGACGACCTCGACCAGCTCGAGGACTTCGTCGCCGCGGCCTCGGCCGCTCCCGGCCCACGGCTCGCCGTGGTCCCGCAACTGTCCCAACGCTGAATCCCTGCCTACCCGCCGCGACGGTCACGTCGCGGCGTCGACAACGATGTCCAAGGAGTCCTGCATGTCCGCTGAATCCTCACGCCGCTCGGGTGGTTTCACCCCGACCGGCACCATCTCGACCGCGGCGGACCGTCGCCGTGTCGTCTTCGCCACGGTCGTCGGCACGACCGTGGAGTGGTACGACTTCTTCCTCTACTCCACCGCCGCGGGCCTGGTGTTCGGCCAGCTGTTCTTCGCCCCGGCCGGGCCCGGGTTCGCGCAGATCCTGTCGTTCCTCACCGTGGGGCTGAGCTTCCTGTTCCGCCCGCTCGGCGCGTTCCTCGCCGGTCACCTCGGCGACAAGTACGGCCGTCGCATCGTCCTCATGCTGACGCTGATCCTGATGGGCGCGTCCACGACGCTCATCGGCGTGCTGCCGACGTACGACGTCATCGGCATCGCCGCCCCCATCCTGCTGATCCTGCTGCGCATCCTGCAGGGGATCTCGGCCGGCGGCGAGTGGGGTGGCGCGGTGCTCATGGCGGTCGAGCACGCCCCCAAGACCAAGCGCAGCCTCTTCGGCGCCTCCCCGCAGCTCGGCGTGCCGCTCGGTCTGCTGCTGGCCAGCGGCATCCTCGCCCTGATGGCGCTCATCGCGCCGGGCGACGCGTTCCTCGCGTGGGGCTGGCGCGTGCCGTTCCTGCTGTCGTTCGTGCTCATCCTCGTCGGCCACTACGTGCGCAAGAAGGTCGAGGAGAGCCCGGTGTTCGTCGAGCTGAGCGAGCGCAAGGAGAAGACCCAGGCGCCGATCGTCCAGCTCTTCCGCAAGCACGCCGTGCTCGTGATCATCGCCGCGCTCGTGTTCGCGGGCAACAACGCCGTGGGCTACATGACCACCGGCGGGTACATCCAGCGCTACGCCACCAATCCCAACGGGCCGGTGGGGCTGGCCACCGCCGACGTGCTCGGTGCCGTCACCCTCTCGGCCGTGTCGTGGCTGGTCTTCACCGCGATCGGCGGGTGGATCGGCGACAAGATCGGCCGCCGCAACACCTACTTCGTCGGCTGGGCCGCCCAGCTCGTCGGGGTGCTGCTGCTGTTCCCGCTCGTCAACACCGGCAGCGTGGGCATGCTGGCCCTGGGCCTCGTCGTGCTCACGGTCGGCCTGGGCCTGACCTACGGGCCCCAGGCGGCGCTGTACGCCGAGCTGTTCCCGGCATCCATCCGCTTCTCGGGGGTGTCGATCTCGTACGCGATCGGCGCGATCCTCGGCGGGGCCTTCGCCCCGACCATCGCTCAGGCGCTCGTCGACGCGACCGGCGGCACGAACGCGGTCACCGTCTACCTCGCCGGCATGACGGTCATCGGCTTCCTCGCCACCCTGCTGCTGCGCGACCGCAGCGGCATCCCGCTCGGCCCCGACCACGAGGCCGAGCAGTCCGTCAGCCCGGTGCGCGGTCTGCAGCGGGCCTGACCCGGTTGCACGGCCTCGTCCCGCGTCGCGCGGGGCGGGGCCGTGCCGCGCGGGCTCGGCCGTTCTTCGGATCGAACGCCCGCATTTTTCTTCCTTGTCAAACAGACTGACTGTTCATACAGTCAGTGCAGATCACTCCGGAGGTTCCCATGTCCGACACGCTGTCCCCCACCGCCGCGGCGCTCACCGCACCCGACGGCACGCGATTCCGCGATCTCGACCACGACGGCATCATGGCGGTCTACGAGAACCCGACCGCGAGCATCGACGACCGCGTCGACGACCTGCTGTCGCGGATGACGCTGGCCGAGAAGGCCGGCCAGATGTTCCAGTCCGTCATCGAGTCCGGACGCGGCGGAGTCGTCGTCGAGCACGACACCCCCGACGATGACATCGTCGGAGCCGAGCGCTACAACAAGACGGCGACCAGCGACCTGCTCGGCGAGAAGCACATGACCCACTTCAACGTGCTCGAGCTCGAGAGCGTCGAGCAGGCCGTGGCCTGGAGCAACGCCCTGCAGGAGGCAGCGTCGCGCACGAGACTCGGCATCCCCGTCACCCTCTCCACCGATCCGCGGCATGCGTTCGTCCGCAACGTCGGCGCCTCGCTCCCCTCCGCGTTCTTCTCGAAGTGGCCGGAGCCCCTGGGCCTTGCCGCGCTCCGCGACGTCGACACGGTCCGGGAGTTCGCCGACATCGCGCGCGCCGAGTACGCCTCCGTCGGCATCCGCGCCGCACTCCACCCCACCGTCGACCTCACGACCGAGCCGCGCTGGGCGCGGCAGATCCACACGTTCGGAGAGGATGCCGAGCTCGCCTCCGCCTACGTGCGCGCGTACCTCGACGGGTTCCAGGGTGCCGAGCTGGGTGCGACGTCGGTGGCCTGCACCACCAAGCACTTCCCCGGAGGCGGTCCCCAGAAGAACGGCGAGGACGCGCACTTCCCCTACGGGCGGGAGCAGGTCTACCCCGGCGACAACTTCGACTACCACCTCGAGCCCTTCCGTGCCGCGATCGCGGCGGGCACGGCGGGCATCATGCCCTACTACGGCCTCCCCGAGGGGCTCGTCCTCGACGGCGAGCCGGTGGAGGAGGTCGGGTTCGGCTTCAACAAGCAGATCCTCACCGGTCTCCTGCGCGAGAAGCTCGGCTACGACGGGGTCATCTGCACCGACTGGGCCCTCGTGCACGGGTACACCACCCCCGGGCGGGAGCTGCCCCCGAAGGCGTGGGGCATGGAGCACGCCGACGCACGCACCCGCGTGAAGAAGATCCTCGACGCCGGAGCCGATCAGCTCGGCGGCGAGAAGTGCCCCGAGATCGTCGTCGACCTCGTCGAGAGCGGCGAGATCGCCGAGCAGCGCATCGACGAGTCGGTGCGGCGGCTGCTGCGGGTGAAGTTCGCCCTCGGCCTCTTCGACGACCCGTTCCTCGACCTCGACCACGCACGCGCCGTCGCGGGGGCCGCCGACGCGGTCGCGGCCGGTCACGCGGCCCAGCAGCGCAGCATCATCGTCCTGACCAACGGCGACACCGGCCGCGCGGTGCTCCCCTTCCGCACCGGTCTGCGGGTCTACGCCGAGGGCGTGGACCGGGCGATCCTCGCCGAGTTCGCCGAGGTGGCGGACGATCCCCGGGATGCCGACATCGCGATCCTCCGCGTGAAAGCGCCGAGCGAGGTGCGACAGACCTTCTACTTCGAGACGTTCTTCCACCAGGGCTCGCTCGAGTTCTCGCCCGACGAGGCCGCCCACATCGACGCGCTCTGCCGCGCCGTCCCCACCGTCGTCGACGTGTTCCTCGACCGACCGGCCATCCTCACCGACGTCGTCGCCGCGGCGGCGGCGGTGACGGGATCGTTCGGCAGCGGAGACCGGGCGTACCTCGAGGTGCTCTTCGGCCAGGCGCGCGCGGAGGGGCGGCTGCCGTTCGAGCTCCCCTCGTCGATGGCCGCCGTCGAGCGTTCGCGCGAGGACGTGCCCTTCGACACCGAGGCACCGCTGTTCCCCTACGGACACGGCCTCACGACCCCCGCCTGACCCCCTTCCCCCTCGTCAAAGGAGACACCATGACACAGACACAGCATCCTGTCCCGGCGGCCGCCGGCAGCACGGCCGAGAGCACCGCCGAGCGGATGATGCGGCTGACGGGCCAGCACGTCGGCGCCGGCTTCATCACCCGTTACGTCCTCGGCCAACTGGGGGTGTGGATCGCCCTCATGACCCCCGCCGCCGTCACCCTCTCGCTTCGCGTCGGCGACGTGGATCCGGCGAACAAGGCGGCATCCCTCTCGCTCATCGCGGGGCTCGGCGCCGCCTGCGCGCTGTTCGCCAACCCGATCTTCGGGCGCCTCAGCGACAAGTCGACCTCGCGCTTCGGTCAGCGGCGCCCCTTCATCCTCGGCGGCGTGCTGGTGGGGATCATCGCGACGTTCTTCCTCGGAGCGGCGACGACCATTCCGATGATCGCCGTCGCGTGGTGCATCGCGCAGGTCGGCTTCAACACCGCCCTCGCCGCCACCGTGGCCGTGCTGCCCGAACGCGTCCCCGCGCACAAGCGCGGTCGGGTGTCGGCGTGGCTCGGCTCCGGCAGTCAGGTCGGTGCCGTCGCCGGGACGTTCCTCGTGCAGGGGACGGGCACGCAGGGCGTCTGGATGTTCCTCGCCCCCGCCGCGCTCGCCCTCGTTCTCGTGGTCGTCTTCGTCGCCGGCCTCAAGGAAGCGCCGCGCACCCGCGCGGAGGTCGGGCGGTTCCGTCTCGCCGACATCTTCACCGCGCTGTGGATCAACCCGTTCCGCTTCCCGGCCTTCGGACTCGCGTGGGTGGGTCGCTTCCTCGTCTGGACCGCGCTGGCCCTGCTGACGACGTACAAGACCTACTTCCTCAGCGACCACCTCGGCCTGCCCAAGGAGGCGCTGCCGAATCTGCTGTTCATCTCCATGCTGGCCCTCGCCGCCAGCGTGTTCGTCAGCAGCCTCCTCGCGGGCTGGCTGAGCGACATCGTGAAACGACGCAAGGTCTTCGTCATCGCCGCCTCGCTCGGCTACGCGGCCGCGATGATCGTGGTGGCCACCGCCACCGGCTTCGACGGGTTCCTGCTGGGCGTCGTCATCGGCGGTCTGTCGCAGGGGGCGTACATGGGCGTCGACTACGCGCTCGTCTCGGACGTGCTGCCCGACTCCGACACGGAGGCCGCGAAGGGCATGGGCGTGTTCAACCTGTCGAGCACCGTGCCCCAGACGGTCGCCCCCGTGCTCGCGCCGGTGCTTCTGCTGATCGGGGCGACGCCCGGCAGCCAGAACTACGTCGCGCTCTACGTCGGCGCGGCGGTCTTCGCCCTGCTGGGCGCCGCGGCGATCGCCGTGATCCGCGGCGTCCGCTGAGGATCCTGGGGCGGCGGTCCGCGGGACCGCCGCCCTAGGATGAGAGCCATGCCTCGCGCCCCCCGGATCGTCGCTCAAGGCGACTCGACCCGGGAGGCCATCTTCACCTCGGCCGTGCAGAACTTCGGCCGATTCGGCTACCGCGGAACCTCGCTCGCCCGCATCGCCGCGGACGCCGGCATCGTGCAGTCCGCGATCCTGCACCACTTCGCCACCAAGGAGAAGCTGCTCCTGGCCACTCTCGAGCGCTTCTACGACGAACACGGCACGCTGCGCGACCCCGAGGGCCGGGGGATCGACGAGATGCCGGTGCCCGACTACCTCGAGCTGGCCGCTGCGACGAACGAACGTCGCGCAGACCTGGTGCGCTTCTACGCGGTGCTCTCGGCCGAGAGCACGACCGAACAGCACCCCGCTCAAGAATTCTTCCGCGCGCGATTCACGCGGATGCGCGGTCATCTGACCGACAAGATCCAGGCCGAGTGGGGCGGTGCGCTCTCCCCCGAACACGCGCGCGATCTGGTGACCCTGGCGGTCGCGGCCCTCGATGGTCTGCAGACCCAGTGGATCCTCGATCCCCGCGTCGCGATGACCTCGTGCGTCGCCCTCCTGCGGCGAGTGCTCTCCCCCGCCCACGACGCTGCCGCCGACGCGGACTGAGCGCGCCGGCGCCGACGGGTTCGGACGACCCTCGCGCGGGCCGCGCCCGCCTCGCCGCCGCCGTGGCGGCCCGCCGACCCCCGATCGGCTCGGCTCTCGAGCCGATCAGCGCGAATCGACGTCGGCACCCGCCCAGAGGTCGCCGCACTCGACGAGGTCGGCGCCCTGCGCGATGAGGTAGGGGCGGGCGCCGATGTCTCCCCGGATCAGCCCCGACAGCGGCTTCCAGTGCGCGCGCCCCAGCAGCACGGGGTGACCGGGTCGACCCGCGTAGGTCGCCTGCGCGAGAGCCTCCGGCCGCGCGCGGCGCATCACCCGGGCGACCGCCGAGGGGAGCAGGTCGGGGGTGTCGACGGGGACGACCACGGCGGCGACAGCGGGGCCGCCGGCCAGGGCACGCAGCCCGCTCCGCAGGGAAGCCGACATCCCCTCCGCCCAGTCCTCCGCGCGCACGATCCGCGCGGTGCGAGGGACGAGAGCCTGCGCCTCGTCGGCGCCCGCGCCCAGCACGACGGTGACGTCACGGCATCCGCCCTCGACGAGAGCACGCACCGCCAGCGCCACCCACGGAGCCCCGGCGGGCGTGCGCGCGAGGGCCTTCGGGCCACCGAAGCGCCGCCCCGCACCGGCGGCCAGCACCAGCCCGGAGACGTGGTCGGCAGGCTCAGGGGGCATGGTCACGACAGCGTAGCGTGCGTGAAACACGCCCCGGCTACCGTCGACCGCATGCTCGATCTGGCCGCCGACCTGGTGCCGCTGATGGATGCCGGGGTGCCCGTCGCAGCTGTCACGGTCACCGCCGTCGTGCGAAGCGCACCCCGCGGCGTGGGGGCCACTCTGGCCGTGACGCGCGACGCGCGCGTGATCGGCTCGATCTCGGGCGGCTGCGTCGAGAGCGATGCCGTGATGCTCGGCCTCGACGCGCTGCGCACCGGATCGGTGCGGCGAGCGCGCTTCGGCTTCACCGACGACGGCACGGTCACCCCCATCGCCGCGGGCCTCGCCTGCGGCGGGGCGGTCGATGTCGTGGCCTATCCGATCGACGACACCGTGCGGCCCGCGCTCGAGGCGGCGCGAGCCGGCCGCGAGGCGACGCTGCGGCTTGACCTCGACGGCGAGCCGCTGGTGCTGCACCGCCCGGCCGCACCGCGCCTGATCATCCTCGGTGCCGGCGAGCACGCGGCGGCGCTGTGCCGGGTGGGGGCGGCCGCCGGGTTCGCGGTGACCGTCTGCGACGACTGGGCGCTGCTCGTGACCCCCGAACGCTTCCCCGAGGCGACCGAGCTGGTGGTCGCCGCGCCCCACGAGTTGCTCGCGACGCTCGACGACGTCGACGAGCGCACCGCCGTGTGCGTGCTGACGCACGACGAGCGCCTCGACGTGCCCGCCCTGCGCACCGCGCTGCGCATGCCGGTCGGCTTCGTGGGCGCCATGGGCGCGCGAGCAACGGTGGCCCGCCGGGCCGGCCTGCTGAGAGCAGCAGGGGTGACGGATGCCGAGCTCGCCCGGCTGCACTCCCCGCTCGGCCTCGATCTGGGCGCCAGCACGCCCGAAGAGACGGCCCTGTCGGCCATCGCCGAGATCGTGGCCTCCCGCAACGCCGCCGGCGCCCGCCCGTTGCGCGAGGGCACCGGTCCGCGGCTGCACGGTGGGCCCGCACGGATGTCGGACGACTCCTGCGCCGTGAGGAGCGCATGAGCACCATGATCGTGCGCGGCGCCGTCGCCGTGGTCGAGGCCGAGGGGCGCGTGCGCACCGGCGACGTCGCCATCGTGGACGGGGTGATCGTCGACGCCGCCGTCGACTCCTCCGGCGCCACGACCGTGGATGCCACCGGGTGCGTCGTGACGTCGGGGCTCGTCAACGCCCACCACCACCTGCTGCAGACGGCGTTCCGCACGCTCCCGGGCACCCGCGGCATCCCGATGCGGGAGTGGCTGCCCGCGATGGCCTCGGCGTACGCCGAGGCGGGAGTCGATCCCGAGCTGACCGGGCTCGCCGCGCGAGCGGGGCTCGCCGAGGCGCTGCTGAGCGGGGTGACCACCGTCGCCGACCACCACCTGACGTGGCCCCGCGGTGCCGACACGGTCGGCATGGCGCGGGCGGCGGCGGCTGCCGCAGCCGACCTCGGTGCGCGCCTCGTGTTCGTGCGGGGAGCCGCGCGCGACGATCCGCAGGAGGCCGCCGCCTCGGCCGAGGCGATCGTGCGGGCGCTGCTCCCGGGCGTCCACGGCGGCGTCTCGGACGACGGCATGCTGCAGGTCGCGGTCGGACCGGCAGGTGTCCACAGCGACCCGCGCGAGACGTTCGCGCTGCTCGGCGAGGTGGCCGAGAAGCACGGGCTGCGTCGGCGCACCCAGGCGAACGAGGTCGTCGACGTCGAGATCGCCCGGGAGCGTTACGGCCGCCGACCCCTCGACCTGCTCGAGGAGTGGGGCTGGCTCGCCCCCGACGTCACCCTCGCCCACCTGTGCGACGTCACCGACGCCGAGATCGGCCGCCTCGCGGCATCCGGGGTCTCCGCCACCCACGCCCCCGGCTGCGACGTGCCGATGGGGTGGGGGGTCGCGCCCGTGCGACGCCTGCGCGACGCCGGGCTCGCCGTCGGGCTCGGAACCAGCGGCGGCGGCAGCAACGACGCGGGCCACCTGCTGGCCGACGCGCGCCTCGCGATGCAGGTCTCCGCCCTCGTGGGGTCGCAGCTGCCGGCATCCGAGGTGCTCGCCCTTGCCACCACGGGGTCGGCCGACGGGCTCGGTCGTCCGGAACTCGGGCGCCTCATGCCCGGCTCCGCGGCCGACCTGTGCCTGTGGGACGTCTCGGGTGTCGCCAACGCCGGCGTCGCCGACCCGGTCGCCGGGCTCCTGTGGGCCGCGCCGGGCCGGAAGCCCCGAACGGTCGTCGTCGGCGGACGTCTCGTCGTCGACGACGGACGACTCCTCACCGCCGACGAAGACCAGATCGTCGCCCACCTGTACGAGAGAGTGCGACGATGACCACCATGGCCCCCGCGATCGATGTCGACGACGCCCCCACCGGCGACGAGCTGCTCGGCGCGCACCTGCGCGGCCTGCGCAAGGCGCGCGGCCTGACGCTGACCCAGCTCGCCGAGGCGGCGACCCTGTCGCACCCCTTCCTCAGTCAGCTCGAGCGCGGTCTCGCCCGACCCAGCATGGCGAGCCTGGAGCGCCTGGCCCGGGCGCTCGGCACGAGCCGTGTCGAGCTGATCGCGGCCTCCGAGCCCCCGCGAACGGACCAGGACTCCCGACCGTCGTTCGTCGGGGCCGACGACGGCGTGATCGGCCCCTACGCCGAGGGCACCGCGCGACTGCTCGCCACCGGCCCCCGACGCTTCGAACCGCTGGAGTTCACCGGCTCGAACGCCGAACCGGGCGATCACTACGTGCACGACGAAGACGAGTTCCTCACCGTGCTCGAGGGGTCGATCGTCATCTCGCTCGGCGTCTACGGCGAGCGCACCCTGCGGGTGGGCGACTCGGTGTACTGCCGCTCCGGCACCCCCCACCGATGGCACTCGCCCGACGGCACGACCTACCGTCTGCTCATCGTGAAGGACATCGTGCACGGCACCGGCGACCACGACGGTACCGGCGCATGAGCGGGGGCCTGACGTTCGAGACGGTGGTGCGCGCGCGGCGGGATGCCGCCGACGGCATCGTCCTGCTCGACCTCGAGCGCACGACCGGCACGCTGCCGCACTGGTCGCCCGGCGCGCACATCGACGTGGTGCTGCCCGGCGGCATCGAGCGGCAGTACTCGCTGTGCGGCTCGGTCGCCGAGCGCGGCACGTGGCGCATCGGCGTGCTGCGCGAGCGCGAGGGGTCGGTCTGGCTGCACGAGAACGCCGTCGAGGGCGCGACGCTCCGCGTGCGCGGACCGGCGAACCACTTCCTCTTCGCGCCGACGGCCGGCCGCACCTACGTCTTCGTCGCGGGAGGCATCGGGATCACCCCGATCCTGCCCATGATCGAAGCCGCCGAGGCGGCCGGGGCCGCCTGGACACTGCTGTACGCCGGTCGCTCGCGCGCGACCATGGCCTTCGTCGACGATCTCGTCGAGCGCTACGGCGAGCGGGTCGAGATCTACGCCGCCGATGAGGGCCGACGCCTCGACCTCGGCGAGCGCTTCGGCACGCCGGTCGCGCGCACCGTCGTCTACGCGTGCGGTCCCGCGCGGCTGCTCGAAGGACTCGAGGATGCCATGGCCGCCTGGCCCGGCGGGAGCCTGCACGTCGAGCGGTTCGAGGCGAAGGTGCTGGGCCCGCCGGTGTGGGCGGAGCCGTTCGAGGTCGACCTCATGCTGTCGGGCGTGACGGTGACGGTGCCGCCGGAGCGGTCGGTGCTCGACGTCGTCGAGGAGGCCGGCGCGATCATCCCCTCGAGCTGCCGCGTCGGCACATGCGGCACGTGCGAAGTGGCCATCGTCGACGGCGAGGTCGAGCACCGCGACTCGGTGCTCTCGCCCGAGGAGCAGGCGGCCAACCGCACGATGATGGTGTGCGTCTCGCGCGCCGCATGCGAGCGGATCACGCTCGAGCTGTAGGTCCCTTCCGTCCGGCGGATGCCGCGAGCGGCGGCGCCAGGATCGCGGCGACGACGAGCGGGGCGGCGAGGAAGAGCCAGGCGGCCGCCGGGGCGTCGGACCAGCCGAGCAGAGCCCCGACGACGATGTTGCCGACGAGCACGGCGACGCCGCCGCACGTCGAGAGCAACCCGAAGAACGACCCGGTGGGACGTGCACCCGCGAACCGCGGGACGAGGCCCTGCGCGGTGGGGTTCGTCGTGAGATGCCCGAGGATCACGAGCACGGCGGCGACGAACACCGCGACGATCTGCGCGGCGGCGGCGAGCGGGAGCACCGCGGACGCGGCGATCACGGCGAAGCCGGCGGCCGAGACCCCGTATCCGGCTCGCAGCGCACGTGCGGCGCCGATTCGGAGGCACCACCGCGACACCGGCAGCTGCAGCACGAGTGTCAGGGCCGACACCCATGCGAACATCAGCGCCACCAGGCCCGCGCCCCCGTCAGCGCGACTGAGCTGCAGCGGCAATGCCAGATAGAGCTGATTGAAGGCGAGCAGGTCGGCGGCGTGCACCGCCGAGAAGCCGACGAATCGGCGATCGCGCAGCGACCACCACCGGCCATGGACACCGAGTGGTGGCGCGGAAGCCGCTCGCCGAGGGAGCGCGACGGCGAGGAACACGCCGATGAGCACGAAGAACGCAGCGCCCGCGAAGGCCACCACCACGAAGCCCCACCCCAGCAGCGCCGCCCCGGCGAGGGGACCGATGACCGCCCCGAGCTCGCCCGCCACGCTCAACCATGCGAACAGCGAGGCACGGGAGCCGGATCGAGCGGGGGCGCGGCGCTGCTCGGCATCCGCCACGAGCACGTTGATCCCCGGCGAGAACAACGCCCCGCCCAGTCCCGTCAGCACCGTTCCGGCGACGAACGCCGCGAGCTGCGGCGTCGGAGCGAGTAACGACAGGGCAAGGGTGGCGAAGCCCAGCACGCGCACCGCGCAGCCGGTGAGGATCGTGCGTCGCGCGCCGAAGCGATCGACGAGCACCCCGCCCACGAGGAACATGCCCTGCTGCGCGAACGTGCGTACCCCCAGCACCAGACCGACCGCGGCCGCGGCGAGTGCGAAATCGTCGCTCAGCACGAGCGCGAGGAAGGGGACGACGGCGAAGAAGCCGACGTTGAACAGCAGCTGCGTGGCGAGCAGCACCGGGATCGGCGCGACGGCGCGCGCGGCGGGTGTCGAGGGCACGAGGACTCCGGGAGGTGGGGCGGGGGCGAGCGGCGCCTCGAAGATCCTTTCACCTCGTCACGGCGGGGCGGCACCGCCTGCGGATGAGGTTTGTCACGAGGGTCACGCCGAAGAAATACAGCGGAAACGCGTGGTTCCTAGCATCGGATCATCACCGGATGTTGGTCACACCAACACTGACGCAGCCACCCCGACTGCTCACCCGGCAGCCACCCCGACTACTCACCCGTCTGTCGCGGTTCCCCGTTCGAAGCCTGCATTCTCGCCCTCCCGGAGGCTCTCGTGTCCGCCGCTCCCGCCCCCTCGATCGCCGCCCTGCGCGGCGTGCGCCTCGCTTCGGGCGCGGTCGTCGACATCGCGATCGACGGCGACGAGGTGCTCGCGGTCGTCCCGGCGGGCAGCCCCCTCCCCGACACCGACGGCGAGTCTCTGGACCTGAACGGCTACCTGGTCACTACGGCCGGCGCCGAGCCCCACGCCCACCTCGACAAGGCGCAGTCGTGGGATGCCATTCAGCCCCCGTTCGGCGACCTCGAGCGCGCGATCGACAGCTGGCACGCCTTCGCCCTGACGCTCGACGAGGACGACACCCTCGACCGGGCGCGCGCCACGGCGCTGCGGATGCTGGCATCCGGCATCACGGCGATCCGCACGCACGTCGACCTGCTCCGCGGCGAAGACGCCCTGACCGGAGTGCGCGCGCTCGTGCGCCTGCGCGACGAGCTCGCCGGGCTCATGGACATCGAGCTCGTCGCCCTCGGCGGCCCCACCGTGACCGACGACGTCTTCGAAGCGGCGCTCGACGCCGGCGTCGATCTCGTGGGCGGCGCCCCGCACCTCGCCGACGACCCGATCGCCGACCTCGAGCGACTGGTCGCCCTGGCCCGGCGCCGCGACGTGGGCCTCGACCTGCACACCGACGAAAGCCTCGCCGGAGCCGACACCCTCGCCGCCTACGCGCGGGCGGTGACGGGCTGGCACCGCCCGCGCACGGCCGGGCACTGCGTGCGCCTCAGCATGATGGCCGAGGCCGACCTGGCCGCGCTCGCCGACGGCATCCGCTCCGCCGACATCGGCGTGATCGCCCTGCCCATCACCAACCTCTACCTGCAGGGGTGGGGCCGAGACCACGCCGTTCCCCGCGGGATCGCCCCCATCGGCCGCCTCAAGGCCGCCGGGGTGCGCGTCGCCGCCGGGGCCGACAACGTGCGCGACCCCTTCAACCCCGTCGGGCGCTGCGACCACCTCGAGACCGCGTCCCTGCTGGTCAGCGCCGGCCACCTTCCGCCGGACGAGGCGATGAATGCCGTGACCGTCGGCGCCCGAGACGTGATGGGCCTGCCGTTCGCCGGTCCCGTCGCCGGCGCGCGCGCCGACCTCGTCGCCGTCAAAGCCGCCTCGCTGGGGGATGCCGTCGCCTTCGCCAGCGCCGACCGCGTGGTCATCCACCGCGGTCGCCTCGTCAGCCGCACCACCGTCTCGACTCAGACGGCGACCGCTCTCGCCCACGTGTCCGCATCCGCGGCCGCACCGGCCGCCGAACCCACCCGCCCCGCCGCACCCGCGACGGCATCCTGACCGCCCCTGAACGGAAAGTGAGCGCCCCCGTGACCTTGGCCTCCCCCGCCCCGGCATCCGTCGCGGATCCCACCGCGCCGATCCTGGATTTCCACAACGTCGCCATGACGTTCCCCAACGGCACCACCGCCCTCTCCGGTGTCGATCTCACCGTCAGCCGCGGAGAGTTCGTCAGCGTCGTCGGTCCGTCGGGCTGCGGAAAGTCGACCCTGCTTCGCATCGCCTCCGGTCTCGAGCACGCCAGCGAGGGCACGGCGACGGTCAACACCGACCGCATCGGCTACGTCTTCCAGGACGCGACGCTCCTCCCCTGGCGCGACGTCCAGTCCAACGTCGAACTGCTGGCCGAGCTCAACTGGCAGCCCAAGCGCGTGCGCACCCCGAAGGCGCAGTGGGCCATCGACCTGGTCGGCCTGAAGGGCTTCGAAAAGCACCTGCCGAAGCAGATGTCGGGCGGCATGAAGATGCGTGCCTCGCTGGCGCGCTCCCTCACCCTCGACCCCGAGCTCTTCCTCTTCGACGAACCGTTCGGCGCCCTCGACGAGATCACCCGCGAACGCCTGAACGACGAGCTCATCAAGATCTTCGTCGAGCAGAAGTTCGGCGGGCTCTTCATCACCCACTCGGTCTCCGAGGCCATCTACCTCTCCACCAAGGTCGTCGTGATGTCGGGACGCCCCGGCCACCTCGTCGACACCTTCGAGGTCCCCTTCGACATGCCCCGCGACCCCGAGATCCGCTACACCGCGGAGTACGCGAAGCTCGTCGGCGAGGTCTCCCACGCCCTCCGGGAAGGACACTCATGAGCACCACATCGGCAGAACCGGTCTCCGTCGAGTCGCCCGCAGTCGCGGCATCCACTCCCCCGCTCACGCCCCCGCCCGCCCGCCCGAAGGCCGGCACCCGCGGGTTCGGCGCCCGCCTCGCCCTGATCGCCCCTCCACTGGCCGTGCTGGTGGTGCTCCTCGGCGTCTGGTACGCCGTGTCCATCGGTCTGGCCGCATCCGGCAAGGGCTTCCTCATGCCGATGCCGCACGAGATGTTCACGAAGGGCTTCTTCGACCCGCAGGTCGGCGCGGACATCTGGATCGCGCTGTTCCGCACCACCGGTGTGGCATTGTCGGGGCTCGCGATCGCCATGGTGATCGGCATCGGCTGGGCGATCGCGATGTCGCTGGCCCGCTGGGTCGAGCGCTCCACCTACGCCTACGCCGTCATGCTCCAGTGCATCCCGATCCTCGCGCTCGTGCCGCTGGTCGGCTTCTGGTTCGGCTACGAGTTCCTCGCCCGCGTCATCGTCTGCGTGCTGATCGCGCTGTTCCCGATGGTGTCGAACACGCTGTTCGGCCTGCAGTCGGTCGACAAGTCGCAGCGCGAGCTCTTCCGCCTGCAGAAGGCCAACAAGTGGACCGTGCTCACCAAGCTCACCCTCCCCGCGGCGCTCCCCTCGATCTTCGTCGGCATGCGCACCTCGGCCGGACTCGCCGTCATCGGCGCGATCGTCGGCGACTACTTCTTCCGGCGGGGTGAGCCGGGCATCGGCTCGCTGATCTCCAACTACCAGTCGCGCCTGCAGAGCGCCGAGCTCTTCGCCGCCATCCTCGCGGCGTGCCTGCTCGGAGTGGCGATCTTCGCCTTCTTCGGCTGGCTGTCGAAGGTGGCCGTCGGCCGCTGGTACGACAGCGCCTCCTGACCCGCACCTCTCCCCTTCCGGATGCCGCGCGTGCGCGCCGTGCGCGCGGCGGTGTCCGGCGTACCCGAAAACACCCGCACCCGAGAACACCCTCGTCACAGAAAGCGAACCAGCATGCAGCGCTCCACCCTCGTCCGCGGCACCGCCGTCACCGGCGCCGTCGCGATCGCCCTCACCCTCACCTCCTGCGCCGGCAGCGCCGCGGAGACCGCGCCCACCGCCGCCGACATGGAGATCGGCTCCGTCGACCTCTCGGCCGACTGCCCCTCCACCATCGTCATCCAGACCGACTGGAACCCGGAGGCCGAGCACGGTCACCTCTACGAGCTGCTCAAGGACGACTACACGGTCGACGCCAACACCAAGGCCGTCAGCGGCCCCCTGATGTCGGACGGCGAGTTCACCGGCGTCAACGTCGAGATCCGCGCCGGGGGACCTGCGATCGGCTTCCAGACCGTCTCGGCGCAGATGTACCAGGACGACGCGATCACCCTCGGCTACGTCAGCACCGACGAGGCGATCCAGCTGTCGGGCACCACGCCCACCAAGGCCGTCATGGCGCCGCTGGACATCAGCCCGACCATGGTCATGTGGGACCCCACCACCTACCCCGACGTCAAGACGATCGATGACGTCAAGGGGGCCCTCACGGCCAACGGCGGCGTGTGGCGCTACTTCGACGGCTCGGCCTACATCGAGTACCTCAAGAGCGCAGGTCTCGCGGATGCCGCCATCCTCGACGGCTCGTACGACGGCACGCCGTCCAACTTCGTCGCCGCCGGCGGCAAGGACATGCAGCAGGGCTTCGCCTCGGCCGAGCCGTACGTCTACGAGAACGAGGTCTCGGCCTGGGGCAAGCCCGTCGACTTCGCGCTGATCCACGACGCCGGTTGGCAGACCTACCAGTCGTCGATGTCGGTCAAGGCCGACCAGTTCGACGAGCTGTCGCCCTGCCTGACCAAGCTCGTGCCCGTGCTGCAGAAGGCCGGCGTCGCCTACTACGAGGACCCGTCCGCGGCGAACGCGCTCATCCTCGACCTCGTCGACCAGTACGCCACCGGCTGGACCTACACCGAGGGCGTCGCCGACTACTCCGTCAAGACGCAGGTCGACCTCGGCCTGGTCGGCAACGGCACCGACTCGACCTACGGCAACTTCGACGACGCCCGCTTCGCGGACTTCTTCGAGAAGGCGAGCAAGGTCTACACCGACCTGGGCACCCCGCCCGCGTCGGGCTACACCCCGGAAGACCTGTACACGAACGAGTTCATCGACACCTCGATCGGGTTCTGACCGCCCCGGCCCGGTCCGCCTCATGCGGGCCGGGCTGTCCGGTGTCACCCCGTCGGAGGCTTCGACAGGCTCAGCCACCGCCTCCCACCTGAGCGTTCGGCCCCGCAGGTCCCTGAGCCCGTCGAAGGGACCGGCACCCCCGCACCCCAAATCCCTGAGCCCGTCGAAGGCACCGGCACCCCCGCACCCCAAATCCCTGAGCCCGTCGAAGGCACCGGCACCCCCGCACCCCAAATCCCTGAGCCCGTCGAAGGGACCGGCACCCCCGCATCCCAGGTCCCTGAGCCCGTCGAAGGGACCGGCACCCCCGCATCACCCCGGTGACGTCGACAGGCTCAGCCACCTCCGCCACCGGCATCCACACCCCCACGTTCCACCGGAGAAATTCCCATGAGCGACACCGCCACCCGCGTCCTCTCCCTCGAAGACGAACTGCTCGACCTGCTCGGCCCCGCCGCCGTCAGCACCGAACCGCGCGTGCGCGAGCGCGCGAGCGTCGACGGCTCGCCGATGTCGCCGATCATCGCCGCGAAGCTCCCACTGGGTCTGGCCGACCTCGTCGTCTTCGCCGGCAACGCCGAGCAGATCGCCACGGCCGTCGCCGCGGCATCCCGTCACGGTGTTCCGATCACCGTGCGCGGCAAGGGCACCGGCAACTACGGGCAGGGCATCCCGATGCAGGGCGGCCTCGTCATCGACACCACTCGCGCCAAGGCGATCGTGGAGGTCGGCGACGGCTTCATCACCGCCGAGGCCGGCACACCGATGGTGCTGCTCGAACAGGCCGCGTGGGCGAGTGGCCAGGCGTTGTGGATGTACCCCTCGACCGCGCAATCGACCATCGGCGGGTTCCTCTCCGGCGGCTCCGGCGGCACGGGCTCGATCGAGCACGGCTCGAACGACCGCGGCTTCGTCTCCGCGCTCGACGTCGTGCACGCCGACGGCAGCGACGAGATCCACCACGTCGAGGGCGACGAGGCCCAGAAGTACGTGCACAACTACGGCACCGCGGGCGTCATCGTCCGCGCGACCGTCCGCCTCGAGCCGCTCCGCGAGTGGCGCGGACTCTGGGCCAGCTTCCCCGACTTCGCCGGCACGCTCTCGGTGCTGCAGACCATCGGCAACCTCGACCCCACCCCGCGTCTCGTCTCCGGCGACGGGCCCGAGATCTCGGCATCCCTCCCCGCCGACGAGGCGATCCCCGAGGGCCGATCGAGCCTGCGCGCGATCATCGACGCCTCCCTCATCGAGGAAGTGACCGCCATCGTCGAGGGCGCCGGCGGCCGCGTCGAGGCCGTGCGCGAAGGGCCGCAGGCCAGCATCCGCATCTCGATGCTGAGCTACAACCACCCCATCGAGTGGTACCAGAAGAGCCAGCCGCACGAGGTGTTCCACCTGGAGGTCGCCGGCAGCCCGCTGGCCGACGACATCGAGGCCGTCGAGGCGGTGTTCCCGGGCGGCAAGCTGCACATCGAGTCGACCAAGCAGTGGCCCATCGGCATGCTCGCCGCGCCCTACGTCAGCGAAGAAGACGTGTACCGCGGCATCGCCGACCTCAACGCGATCGGGGTCGGCGTGCACAACCCGCACCAGTGGAACGTCGACTTCAACGTCGAGCAGACGGCGGAGACCGCGCGCGTCACCGACCCGAACGGGCTGCTCAACCCCGGCAAGCTCAACCCGTCGTACGACGGTCCGCGCAAGGGCGCGATCCGATGACGCGCCTGCTCGCCGAGCTCAGCGGACCGGCTGCGGCCGAGGCGCTCACCGAGAAGTCCATCCTCGTGCTGCCCACGGGCGCGATCGAGCACCACGGTCCGCACCTGCCCCTGGCGACGGATGCCATCGTGGCCGAGGCCGCGGCGACGGCCGCCGTCGCGCGCGCCGCCGAGCAGGGCCTCGACGTGTGGCAGCTGCCGACCCTGTCGATCACGAAGTCGGACGAGCACTCGTGGGCACCGGGCACCCTGTGGCTGACCCCCGAGACGATGCTGCAGACGGTGGTCGACATCGGCCGATCGATCCTCACCACGCGCGCCCGCACGCTGGTCTTCGTCAACGGCCACGGCGGCAACGTCGCGCTGCTGAACGTCGCGAACCGGGAACTGCGCCGCCGCTTCGGCCTGCGCACCTTCTTCATGCCCGCCTCGCTCGTGCCCTCGTTCGATGGCACCGACGGGACCCCCGACGAGCACGGCACCGGCATTCACGCCGGCTACGGCGAGACGAGCATGATCATGCACCTGCGCCCCGAGCTCGTCGACCCCGCGAAATTCCACGCCACGGTGCCCGCGCACATCGGGGAGTTCCGCCACATCGGCTTCAACTCCAAGCCCGTGACCTTCGGCTGGCTGTCGAACGACTTCGGCCCCACCGGCGTGCTCGGCGACCCGACCGGGGCGAACGCCGAGGCCGGCGCGAAGATGTTCGAAAAGAGCGTGTCGTTCGTCGTCGAGGCGCTCGAGGAGATCAGCCGATTCGACTACACGGCGTGATTCCCGCACGGCGGGGTACACAACTCCTGCAGATGCAGCCCGTGGGCTCGTCCGTCCGGGCCGACACGACGTCGCGCGGGAGTTGTGCGCCGCGCAGTGCCCTGCGACCGGAGCGTCGGGGCCTCCCGGCACAACTCCTGCATCGAGGGCCTGCCACCCCCGGGCAGCGGTCTGAACGGCCGATCCGCAGGAGCTGTGCACGCGGGGGTGCGAGCTCGTGAGCGCCGCGGCCGACACCGCGCAGGGCGTCCGGGCGTACGGGCAGGTGCTGCGCCTGCCCGGCGCGCGGTGGTTCGTCGCCGCCGGGATCCTCGCCCGCTTCCCGCGCGCGACGCTCTCGCTCGGCATCATCCTGCTCGTGTCGGCCGCGACCGGCAGCTTCGCGTCGGCGGGTGTCGTGGTGGCGCCCCTCGTCGTCGGCATGGCCGTGGCCGCGCCGCTGTGGTCGTCGCGCATGGACCGGTTCGGCCAGGGTCGCGTCATCCTGGTGTCCCTTGGATGCCTCGTGCTCGCGGCATCCGTCCTGCTCGCCCTCGTGCTGGCGGGAGCGCCGTTCTGGACGTGGCTCATCGCCGCGTTCGTGACCGGCGCCGCCACCCCCGACCTCACCTCGGCCGTGCGGGCGCGCTGGACCGTGCTCGCGCCCGAGTCGCAGCGCGGGGCGGCCCTGGCGCTGGAGACGATCGCCGATCAAGTGGTGTTCATCAGCGGTCCGCCCGTGATCACCGTGGTGGCGGCCGCGCTCGACCCGGCCGTGGCGATGGTCGGCTCATTGGCCTTGGGCGTCATCGGCGGGGTCTGGCTCGCGTCGCAGCGGCGCACGGAGCCGGCGCCGAGCCCCGGCCCCGCACAGCGCCGCCTCGTGCTCCCGCCCCTCGGGGTGGTGCCGATCGCCCTGGCCTGCATCGCGCTGGGCGGGGTCTTCGGCGCGTTCGACGTGGGCGTGGTGGGCTGGGCCGAGCTGAGCGAGCGGCCGTGGCTCGCGGGACCGGCGTTCAGCGCGCTGGCCGGCGCCATCGCCGTGGGCTCGATCATCACGGGTGCGAGGGCGTGGCGGATGTCGCCCGCCGCCCGCTTCATCGGCTTCGCGGGGCTCGCCGCAGCGGTGGCGCTCCTGCTTCCGCTCGCCGAGGGAACGGCTCCGCTGCTGTTCGTCGCGATCCTCGCGCTCGGACTCACGGTGTCGCCGGTGATGGTGTCGGGGATCCTCGTGGCATCCGCTCGCGCCCCCGAAGGCCGCGTGACCGAGACCCTCGCCTACCCGACCGCGGCCATGTCGCTCGGCGTGCCCATCGGCGGCGTCATCGCCGGAGCGGCCCTGGATGCCACGGGCCCCGCCGCCGCGCTCATCACCATCGCGGTCTCGCTGGTGTGCGCCACGGCCATCGCCGCGGTGGGCGAGGCGCTGCTGCGGCTGCGGCGGCGGCGGCGGCGCCGAGACCGTTGAGTGTCCAGAACACGCCGCATCGGCGCAAGGGTTCGCGGCGTGTTCTGGACACTCAAGCGGTCGCGGTATCGAGCGCCGTGCCGAGGTGACGCAGGATCGAGACGTGGCCGTCGTCCGGGTGCAGGTCGACGGTGGCGCTCGGCAGCGCGGATGCGAGCATCCTCGCGTGCGCGGGCGGAATCACACGGTCGCGCTCGCCCTGCACGAGAAGGACGGATGCCGTGACATCGGCGAGATCGAAACCCCACGGCCGCGTGAAAGCGAGGTCGTCGTCGATGAGCCCGTCGGGGCCGTCGGCTTCGGCCGCGCCCGCGTCGCGTGCCAGCCCGGCCCACTCCCCCTCGAGCGCCGCGAAATCGGCATCCACGAATTGCGCGGGATCGAACACGTCGGTCTCCGCGAAGCGTCGGCGGGCATGCTCCCCCTCGGTCGCGGCTCGCAGGCCGCCGGGCGCCCGCATGCCCTCGAACCAGGCGTCGCCACCGGTGAACGGCGCCGGGGACGCGAACGCGACCACCGCGCGGACGCGCTCCGGCATGGCGACAGCGCACGCGAGCGCGTGCGGTCCCCCGCCGGATGCGCCGACGGAGATCACGGATGCCACGTCGAGCGCATCCAGCACCGGCCGGAGGCCCGTCGCGACGTCGGCGACGGTGCGACCCGGTATGCGCGCAGACCCCGCATACGCCGGACGGGCGACCGAGACCACAGCGAGCCCTCGGCCGTCGGCAGCCGCGTGGACGGGTGGCAGGATCGCCCCGGTCTGCGGCGAGCCGTGGTGCCACAGAAGGATGTCCCGCCCGGCGACGTCGGCGTGCGAGGTGTGCACGTCCAGCCCCGATATCTCTCTGCGCATGTGGCCAGGGTGCCACGCCACGGGGACCCGGGGCTCGCCGCGCGTGCCCACACCGCGGGGCCCGCAGCGGGCACGACGGCGGGCGTCGGCGCCGGCACGCCGCGCGGGGTCGGCCGGCGGCGTGGCGGGCACGAACTCCGCCGTTCGGCTCGCGAGACGAACCGGTCTCGGCGACCGTGGACCGAGGCGGTCAGCGGGTCAGAGGATGACGCCGAACTCCTCCGCCAGGGCCGGCAGCTCCTCGTGCAGCACGCGCGAGGCCTCGACCGCCAGCGGGTTCGTCGAGACGCCGCTCTCGTTGACGAGCTTGCCGCCGACGTAGACCTGCTGCAGGTTGCGCAGACCGCAGGCGAGGACGTAGCTGCGCACGGGATTCCACAGCGGCCCGACGTCGGGCAGCCGCGGGTCGACGACCACGAAGTCGGCGAACTTGCCCACCTCGAGGCTGCCGACGCGGTCGTCGACGCCCATGATCTCCGCCCCGCCGAGGGTGTGGAGGCGAAGGACTCGCTCGGGCATCATCGACAACGGGTCGTGGGTGCGGGCGCGCTGCATGAACATGCCCATGCGCATGTTCTGCCACGGGTCGGCGACATCGGTGCAGGCCTGGTCGTCGAGGCCCATGCCGACCTTCATGCCGAGATCGAGCATCTCGGGCACGTGGGCGATGCCCGACGCGAGACGCCCGTTGGACGCCGGCTGCCACGACATGCTGGCGCCGCCGGCGGCGGCATCCTGAATGATTTCCGGCGTCGTCTGGATGAAGTGGCCGAACATCATGCCCGGGCGGAGGGCTCCGGCGTTCTTGTAGAGCTGGAACTTGGTCTGCTGGTGCTCGATCGCCTCGTAGGTCTCGAGGAAGTGCGCCTGGTTGGTGACGCCGAAGCGGTCCATGACGGCGACCTCGATCTCGGCGGCGTCGGGCCGCGTCGACCACTGCACCTGGCCCATGATCGACGCGCCGAGGGCGATGTCGGGGTCCATCGCGAGCACGTGATCGAGGGAGGCCTCGAAGCGCGCGAAGATCTCGTCGTCGGTGCCGACGGTGGCATCCAGGGCGATCGAGTCGACGAAGCGGAGCCCGGCGTCGTAGCATCCGTCGGCCTGGCGGGTGTGCCAGGCGTGGTCGCGCAGGGTGCCGCCGCCGTCGGCGCGCTTGCCCTCGACCATCGGCTCCCAGGGCAGGAGCGGATCGGTGAAGTTGTACGCCGTGGTCACGCCGTTGGCGAGGAAGTCGAGCGAGCCGTGCAGGGTCGCCCAGTAGCTCTGGTCGGGCGAGGCGTTGTTGAGCACGCTGAACATCGAGGTGCACCAGCCGTAGAGCGTCTGATCGACGCCGAGGCCGCGCGAGCCGCTCGTGAAGAGGTGGCTGTGCGACGAGACGAAGCCGGGGGCGACGAACTTGCCGTCGACGTCGAGGATCTCGTCGGCGGTGACGCCCGGGTCGGGGTCGCCGGCGCCGATCGCGGCGATGCGCCCGTCCTGCACGAGCATGTAGCCGCGCTCGATGTAGCCGGGGTCGTCGGTTCCCGCGGGGACCGTGATGAGGCGTGCGTTCGTGACCAGGAGCGACATGTTGATGACGGTAACAATGGCGTGTTTCCGCAGTGTTCCGAGCGTGCGGCAGGTCGTTTGCAGGGGCCGCAGCGACTGCGATCCCGCGACGAGCGCCCCGGCGCGTCTCCGCCGCATCCCCGGCGGAGGGCGGACAAGCCGCGGGGCGCGGGGCGGCCCTGGTGAGTTTCTACGCGCCTGGACCGGGGGACCCGGGGCGGTTCGCGGCCACTCGGGGCCGGAGAGATGCAGACTTCAGGCGAACGCGCGACGCACGGCGGGCGCGATGTCGGCGAGCACCTCATCGCGGGCCGGGGTCGAGGGGAAGACCAGGAACAGGTGCGGTACGCCCGCCCGACGCACGAAGTCGACGGGGACTCCGGATGCCGTGAGCCTCTCGGCGTACTCCTCCGCCTCGTCCGAGAGCGGGTCGACGGCGGCTGCGACGATCACCGCCGGAGCCGAGCCGGTCAGCTCCGGCGAGCGCAGCGGAGCGGCCTCGATCGGGATGCCATCCGCGCCCGACCCGGGCATCGCACCCGCCCCCGCAACCGTGTGGCCGGAATGCACCCCCCAGTGCGCCCCCGACTCCGGCGCGGAGACGCCGGCATCCGCTCTCGGCGCGGGGGCGCCCGCATCCACCCCGCGGGCCGCGTCGGGCTCCGGCACAGAGAAGGACCGCTGCGGCGACACGTCGGCATCCCGGAGGTACTTCTCCCAGTACCACCGCATGCCCTTCGCCGTCAGGGGCAGGTTGTCGGTGTGGGCGCGGTAGCTCGGCCGGTCGAGGTCGGGGGCGTCGAGCACGGGGCACAGCAGAACCTGGATCCGGATGCCGGGAGCCCGGCCCTCTCGCGAACGCAACGCGAGTGCGGCGGCGAGGTTGCCCCCGGCGCTGTGTCCCGCGACGCCGAGGAGGGCGGGATCGATGAGCCCACCCGCTCCGCCCGAGGCGAAGCGCAGCGCCCGGTCCAGGTCGTCGAGGCCGGCGGGGAAGGGGTGCTCGGGCGCGAGTCGGTAGTCCACGCTGAGCACCTGCGTGCCGGTCGCGACGGCGAGCGCGCGGCACAGCGCGTCGTTGTTGTCGAGGTTGCCGGCGACCCAGCCGCCGCCGTGGGCGAAGACGAGGGTGCCGCGGTGCCCGGCGCGCGGGCGGTACAGGCGCAGGGCGAGGCCCTCGGCATCCGTGTCGATCGACTCGACGTGCTCGTCATCGGGCAGGCGCACCCACGACGGATTCGCCCGCAGCTCGGCGATGCGCGCGGCGTCGTCGCCGTCGGCATCCGTCGCCCCCGAGGGGATCGTGCCCGCCTGAGCGGCGAGCCGCGCGAGGTGCGCCCGCACGTGGGGGTCGGTGATCGCGGGGTGGACGGTGTCGCTCACGGTTCTCCTGGGTCGATCGTTCGGCGCGGTGACGGCGCCGCCCGGTGTCTCCGCGTCCACGGCGGCCGGATGCCACGCGGTCGGTCCGATGGCCGGACGAGCCGGGCGCCGAGAGCGAGCGTACGGGCACGGCGCGGGCGATCGGCCGCGCGCCGAGCACGCGTTACCGCGCGGAAACACGGGCGTCGCGGGCACCTCGCCCATGGACGCGTGGCCTCTCCCGAACGGCGGGCGGCGGGCAGCGGGCGGTGAGCGGCGGGCGGCGGGCGTCGGGCGGCGGGCGGCGGGCAGTGAGCGGCGGGCAGCGGGCAGCGGGCAGCGGGCAGCGGGCGGCGGAGGGCGGGGCGGCGGGCGGCGGGCGGCGGGGGGCGGGGGGCGGGGGCGGGGGGCGACGATCCTCGCGGCTCAGCGCTTCGTCGTCATCCGCACCGTCGACGCCCACGGCCCGTGGACGGCGGCCGCGCGGTACCGGCTCCTCCCTCGCGGCATGTCCGTCGAACACCGGTCGAGGCGCGGGCCCCGCCCGGCGCGTTACGTCACCGAAACAGCGCCGTCGCCCGGCCGTCCACCCGCGGGCGTACCGTGCGGCCGGGGCGTACCCGACGTCCCTCCCCCCGAGAAGAGGTTTCATGTTCCAGCGCGTCATCGTCACGGGCGGATCCGGCGGCATCGGCGCCGCCATCGTCGATCGCTTCCTCGCCGACGGCGCCCGGGTCGTCGTGCTGGATCGTCGCGCACCGGCCGAGGGGTCGGCATCCACGTTCGTCGCGGTCGACCTGCTCGACCCGGTCGACACGCGCCGCGCGATCGGCGACGCCGTCGCCGAACTCGGCGGTGTCGACGTGCTGGTGAACTGCGCGGGGATCTTCCAGCACGTGCCCCTGCTCGACATCACGGTCGAGGACTGGGATCGCGTGCTCGACGTCAACGCCCGCGCCACGCTCGTCACCATGCAGGCGGTCGCCCCGGTCATGCTCGAGGCGCGCGGCGGCGCGATCGTCAACATCGCCAGCATGGCCGCCAAGCTCGGCGGCGGCGGCGAGGCCCACTACGCCGCCTCGAAGGCCGCGGTCGTCGCCCTCACCCGCGCCGGGGCGCAGGAGTGGGGGTGCCACGGCGTCACCGTCAACGCCGTGTGCCCCGGGTACGTGCTCACCGACATGGGCGCCGACACCCGGTCCGAAGCGGACATCGCCGCGTGGAGCGCGAGGTCTCCCCTCGGACGGCTCGGGATGCCGGAGGACGTCGCGGGAGTGACGCACTTCCTCGCGTCGCCGGCCGGCGGATACCTCACGGGTCAGGCCATCAACGTCACCGGCGGGATGCTGATGCACTGAGGCGGTCGCGGCATCCCGTGCCGAGCTCCGGAGAAGTCGCACGGGCCGCCGGTTCACGCGGGCTTCGCCGCTCGCGCCGCGATGTTTCTCCGGAGTTCGGCACGCGCACGAAAGCGGCCCCGCGCATCGCGCGCCGGGGCCGCATCCGCGCCGGGACGGCCGGTGCCTTACACGCGGGCCTTGACCCGGAGCGTGCGGGCGGGCGCCGTCTTCGCGTGCGTCGCGTAGATGACCAGGCCCACGAAGGTGAGCCCGCCGACGAGGTTGCCGAGCACGGTCGGGATCTCGTTCCAGATGAGGTAGTCGCCGATGGTGAAGTCACCGCCGAGCATCAGGCCGATCGGGAACAGGAACATGTTGACGACCGAGTGCTCGAAGCCCATGTAGAAGAACAGCATGATCGGCATCCACATGGCGATGACCTTGCCCGGGAGGCTGGTCGACATCATGGCGCCGACCACGCCGGTCGAGACCATCCAGTTGCAGAGCACGCCGCGCACGAACAGGGTCAGCATGCCGGCGAGGCCGTGCTCGGCGTACCCGACGGTGCGCCCCTCGCCGATGTGTCCGATCGCCTTGCCGACCTCGCTCACGTCGGACGAGAACCCGAAGGTGAAGACGATCGCCATGAGCAGGGCGACGGTGATCGCCCCGCCGAAGTTGCCGAGGAAGACCAGGCCCCAGTTGCGCAGGACGCTGCCGAGCGTCACCCCCGGCCGCTTGTCGATCCACGCGAGGGGAACGAGGGTGAAGACGCCCGTCAGCAGGTCGAAACCGAGCAGGTACAGCATGACGAAGCCGACGGGGAACAGCAGGGCGCCGATCAACGGCGACCCGGTCTGCACGCTGATGGTGACGGCGAACACGGCGGCGAGGGCGAGGATCGCCCCGGCCATGTAGGCGCGGATGAGGGTGTCACGGGCCGACAGCGAGACCTTCGCCTGGCCGGCGTCGATCATTTTGACGGCGAAGTCCTTCGGGGCTACGTAGCTCATTGCTGTGTCCTCTTCCCCGTCACCACTGGTACTTCAGGAACTTGCCGTCGATGACGATCCGCACGCGGTCACCGTCGGGGTCGGCACGGCGGTCGATCTCGACGTTGCAATTGATCGCGCTCATGATGCCGTCGCCGAACTCTTCGTGGATGGCCTCCTTGAGGGCCGGGCCGTAGACGCCGAGCAGCTCGTAGAAGCGGTAGATCGTGGGGTCGGCGCGCAGCTCGTCGCCGCGCACACGGTAGGGCTGCTCCTGCAGCGTCGCGACGGTCTCGTCGTCGAGCGCGAGCAGCTCACCGGCCTGTGCGGCGAGGTCGGCGGGCAGCGCGTGCGAGCCGAGAAGCGCCGCGATGGTCCACAGCAGCGGGCGGTCGAGCGCTGCTGCGAGGTCTGCCCACGAGTGCTCGGACCGTGCGACGGCCCTGCGGACGGTGTCGGTCGCGTGGTCGCGACGTGCATTCCAGTCGGTCATATCCATCTCCGTGAAGTCGTGCGATCGGGCGGGTCACCGATCGGGTGTGAAGCCCACTGTCGAGGCGAGAGCACCTCCGTCCACAGGCTTTTCCCGCATGTCACCCGACGATCTGCGCACGGTGAGGCAGGCTTCACACGCACGAAACGACCGGGCAACAGGGGCGCGCCGACACGCCGCCTACCGTGGTGGCCATGGACGCGGTCACAGACGGGATGCCGCACGACGCGACGTTTCTGTCGACCGTGCTGCGCGATGCCCCGCTTCCCCTCTGGGTGATCGACGGGCGCGGACGGGTCGCTCTCGCCAACGACGCCGCCGCCCGCTTCCTCGGCCACCGGCACGGCACCGACCTGCTCGGCGGCGCGAGCCACGACCTCTTGCACCGTCATCGCCCCGACGGGTCGCCGTACCCGAAGCACGAGTGCCCGATCATCCACGCGAAACAGCCGGTCGCCGCCTCGGAGTGGTTCGTCACGCAGGCCGGCGACGTCCGGCCGGTGCGCTGGTCGACGCGGCCCCTGGCCGGCACCGACAACGTGCTGCTGAGCTTCGCGGCGCTGAGCGGGCCCGCGGGCGGCGCGGCTGGTCTCGCACCGGCACCGCGCGAGACCCGGGCGCAGACGCGCGCACGGCTCCTCCACGAGATGAAGCGGTCGATCGCGTCGCGCATGACCGACCCGCTGTTCTCCACCACGACGCTGGCCGCCGACGCCCACCTCTCGGTGCGCTCCGTGCAGGCGATCTTCGCCGAGGCGGGAACCTCGCCCGCCGCCGAGATCCGTCGACACCGGCTGGAGCACGCGCGCGTGCTGCTCGAGCAGGGCGAGAGCGTGCAGTGGGCGTGCCATGCGTCGGGCTTCCTCGACGCCGACAGCTTCGCGCGGGCCTACCGCCAGCACTTCGGCTTCGCGCCGAGCCGCACGCGCGAGCCGTAGGGCACCCGCGTTCGACGCGGGCTCGCCCGGGCGCCGTGTCGTTCTCGTCGCCGGTGGCCCGGGCCACTGTCGTCCTGCCCGCAGGTGGCCCCGGGACCACTTCCACCGCCCCGGGGCCACCCGCTGGACGCCGCGCGGTGACATAAGCCCGCACGAAGCGCGAGCCGCGCGCCCGCTCACCGCAGGTGGCCCCGGGGCCACTTCCACCGCCCCGGGGCCACGCCACGACACCGCGCCGCGACGCCGCGCGGCAGAAAACGCGCGCCCGCTCACCCGCAGGTGACCCCGGGGCCACATCTACCGCCCCGGGGCCACGCCACGACACCGCGCCGCAGAGAACGCGCGCCCGCTTACCGCAGGTGGCCCCGGGGCCACATCCACCGCCCCGGGGCCACGCCGCGACACGACGCCAGAACACCGCACCGCACCGCACCGCACCGCACCGCACGACATTCTGATCGAATGGATGCCATGACCACCTCGCTCGCCACCGGCCACGAGCCGCGCCCCGACACCCTCGCCATCCGCCCGGTCGCTCCGGACGAGCACGCCGAGGCGGGACGCCTGACCGCGGAGGCCTATCGCACCAGCTACGAGGGCCTCACCGAGGGGTACCTCGCGTCGCTGGCCGATGTCGAGGGCCGCGTCGCGCAGGGCGAGGTGTGGGTCGCGCTCGACGGCGACGAGCTGGTGGGAACCGTCTGGGTTCCCCGCCCCGGCGGGCGCCTCTCGCCGCTGGCACAGGAGGGCGAGCTCGACTTCCGCCAGCTCGCGGTCGCCCCGTCCGCCCGCGGGCGCGGAGTCGGCGAGGCGCTGACGCGGCACGTGATGGCCCTCGCGCGCGAGCGCGGCGCGGATCGTGTGGTCATGAACAGCGGCGCCGAGATGCTCGGTGCGCACGCGCTCTATCTGAAGCTCGGATTCCGACGGATGCCCGAGCGCGAGTACCCGGTCGAGGTGGCGCCCGGGCGGTTCCTCGACCTGTGGGCGTTCGGCTACGACCTCTGACCTCACGCGGAGCAGGGGTCGCTCGACCGGGAGGAACCGCCCGTCAGCGCAACCGCCGCGCGATCTCCGCCAGCGCCTCCGCGAACGCCTCCTCGCCGCCGTCGCGCCCGCCCGAGAGGTTGACGCCCACGACTCCCGGCAGCGCGAGCATCTCCTCGGCGAGCGCGACGGCCAGGGCGATACCCTCGGCGCGCGGGTCGCGGGCTCCGCGCACGCGGGCGAGGAACCCGTCCGGCAGCACGAGCGTCGTGAACGACTCGAGCAGGTCGGCGGAGGCGTGGTCGACGACGACCGGCACGCACGGGATGTAGCGGATGCCGTCGCCCACCTCGTCGATGAACCGGGCGACCGCACCCGCCCCACCGGCGTGGTTGACGAAGCAGACGTCGGCGCCCGCCCGCTGCTTCTCGCGCAGGCGCGCCGCCCGTCGGTCGACGGGAGGGGCCGCGGGGGACGCGGCGACCGACACGACGTGCCCGGCCGCCCGGGCCAGCGCCGTCGCCTCCGTGGAGTCGAGGTCGAACACCGGCGCCGCGTCCGGGCGGTGCCCCGTGCGGGTGTGGTCCCCGGTCACGCAGTGCACCCCGGCCACCCCCTCCACGGCGAGGGCGGCCAGCTCGCCCTCGATCGCGACGCGGTTGCGGTCGCGCATGTTCAGCCCGGTCCATACGCGCAGCCCTCGTCGCTGCAGCAGGTGCGCGCGGTAGGCGGGCGGGAACTGCACGCGCGCGCTCCCCGCGTCGCCCGCGAGCACGGCATCCACTTCTCCGCCGAGGATGCCCGCGCACGCGTCGATGGATGCCACGCTCAACGCGCGCGCGGGGAGGTCGGCGATCACCCACGGGCGTGTGCCGAGGGAAGCGAGGGTGGCGGACGCGGCGGCGGTACGGCCGGCGACGGCCGGGACGGTCGCGCGGTCGACACCCGTCCACGGCACGGTCGGGCGGGCGAGGAATGCGCAGCGATGATCGGCGTCGATCTCGCAGGAGCCGTCGAAGCCGACGCCGCCGCAGGGCCCGTACTCCATGCGCTTGGGGCACGCGGCGATGACGGGCAGCACGGTCATGTCGGGAAGTGTAGGAAGCGCGTGTTTCCGCGAATGTTCGTGGCGGCAACACTGCGGAAACGCGCGCTCCGTACGCTCGTCGATACCCGCAGCAACCCCGGAGGTCGGCATGATCACGGCAGGCACCACGTTCGGCTCCGATGTCGACGACATCCACACGCTCGTCGACGACCCGTTCGGCCTGATGCTGCAATGGCTGCCCCCGCACGACAGCGAGCTGCGTCCGCTGGCGTCGCTCGCCACCATCGGGCGCGACGGCCTCCCCTCACTGCGGCACGTGCTCGTGAGCGACCGCGACCACACGGGTCTGTACTTCCACACCGACTCCGCCAGCGCGAAGGTCGCGCAGATCGCCGCCAACCCGGTCGCGGCGATGTCGATCGCCTGGCCCGACCTCAGCAGGCAGCTCGTCGTACGCGGCATCGTGGAGCGCGTGAGCGCCGCCGACGCGGCCGCGACCTACGCCCAGCGCTCGCGCTACCTGCAACTGCTCGCGTGGCTCAACACCGACGAGAACGCCCGTCTGCCCGAGACGGAGCGACACCACCTGTGGGCCGAGTTCGACGAGTCGCACCCCACGTTGACCCCTCCGCCGCGGTGGGTGGGCTTCCGCGTGCGTCCGGTGACCTTCGCCTTCTGGCGCGGCGACCCGCTCGGGCAGAGCACGCGTCAGCACTACCGCCTCGAGAACGGTCGGTGGTCGGGCAGAATCGTCGCGGGCTGACGCATGGACATCACCACGATCACCTCTTTCCGCTCGGCGCGCACGCGCGACGACCTCGCCCTCGCACCCGGCGAAGTCGTCATGGCGGGCGGCACCTGGCTGATGAGCGAGCCGCAGCCCGGAACCACGGGGTTCGTCGACCTCACCACCCTCGAGTGGCCCGACATCGAGATCACCGACGAGGGGCTGCGCATCGGCGCGACCTGCACGATCGCGCGCCTGCTGGCGTGGGTCGAGCACGAGGCGCCCGCGGCCTGGACCTCGCTCGCCCTCGCCCGCCCCTCCGCCGACGCGCTGCTGGCGTCGTTCAAGATCTGGAACACCGCCACCGTCGGCGGCAACGTCTGCCAGGCGTTCGCGGCGGGAGCGATGATCGCGATGCTCTCGACCCTGGATGCCACGGCCCTGGTGTGGACGCCCGACGGCGGCGAGCGCCGAATCGCCGTGGCCGACCTCGTCGTCGACAACGCCGCGACCTCCCTCGCCCCGGGCGAGGTGGTGCGCGCCCTCGACGTCCCGGCGCGCGCCCTCGCGTCCCGGGTGGGCCTGCAGAAGATCGCGCTGGCCGAGCTCGGTCGATCGGGTGCCGTCGTCACCGCCCGAGTCGACCCCGACGGCTCGGCGGTCTTCGTGGTCACGGCGGCGGTGCGCCGACCCCGCGTGCTGCGATTCGGTCGCATCCCCGGCGCCGGGGAGCTGCGGGATGCCGTGGCCACCGCGCACGACTTCTACACCGACCCGTTGGGCAGTGCCGACTGGCGGCGGGGCGTGAGCGTGGTACTCGCGGAGCGGGTGCGCCAGGGGCTCGCGCGCACGCTGCAGGAGGGCGCGGCGTGACCGCCGGATCCGGCGCCGTGCCGAATTCCGGAGGATCCGTCACCGAGTCCCGCGCGACCCCCCACGACGCGTCCCCCATCGACCAGAACACCGGAGTACGGCACGCTCGCCGGCGAGCTGCCCTCCGTCGAGGAGCCATCACGTGAGATTCGAGGTCAACGGCATCCCCATCGAGGCGGATCCGAGGCCGGGTCAGAGTGCGCGCACACTGCTGCGCGAAACCGGCCATGTCGAGGTGAAGAAGGGCTGCGACGCGGGCGACTGCGGCGCGTGCTCGGTGCTGCTCGACGGCACGCCGACCCACTCGTGCATCATTCCGGCGATGCGCTTGAACGGGCGCGCGATCACCACCGCCGCGGGACTCGCCCCCGCTGACGAGCTCCACCCCGTGCAGGAGGCGCTGGCGAACGGCTTCGGCTTCCAGTGCGGCTTCTGCACGCCGGGCATGAGCGTGACCGCCTCGACGCTGGCATCCGGCGACCTCGACGATCTCGACCGCCGGATGAAGGGCAACCTCTGCCGCTGCACCGGGTACCGCCCGATCCGCGACGCCATCCGCGCGTCGGTGCTCGGGCCCGTGCGCGAGACCGGCCCCCGGTGCGACACCGCCCCCGCGGGCGGCGCCCCCCGCGTCTGCGGCGACGGCACCGACGCTGACTTGCGGCATATGCACGCCGACGACGCGACCGCACGTACACACCCCGCAAGTCACCAGGGTGCCGGCGAGGGCACCGACGCTGACTTGCGGCATATGCACGCCCAGGACGCGGCCGCACGTACATATGGCGCAAGTCACCAGGGTGTCGGCGAGGCCGACGACGCCGGACCGAGTGCGGGGGCCGGGCCGAGTGCGGGGGCCGGGCCGAGTGCGGGGGCCGGGCCGAGTGCGGGCACCGGGCGGATCGGCACCTCGACCGTGCCCGAGGCCGCGCGCCGCATCGTGCAAGGCCGTGAGCCGTTCACCTTCGACAAGCCCGTCCCCGGCGGACCGCCGCTCGTGCTGCGCGTGGTCACCTCGCCGCACGCGCACGCGCGCATCGTGTCGATCGACACCGCGGCCGCCCTCGCGGTCCCCGGCGTCGTCGCCGTCTTCACGCACGAAGACGTCCCCGACGTGCGGTACTCCACGGGCCGCCACGAGCACCGCACCGACGATCCCGACGACACCCGCATGCTCGACGACGTCGTCCGTCACGTCGGCCAGCGCGTCGCCGCGGTGATCGGCGAGACCGCGGAGGCCGCGGACGCCGGATGCCGCGCGGTGCTCGTCACGTACGACGTGCTGCCCGCGGTGTTCGATCCGGAGGAGGCCCGCCGCCCGGGTGCGCCGCTGCTGCACCCCGACCGCACTCCCGAGGAGCGCGTCCTCGCAGCCGGGCGCAACGTCGTCGCCGGATTCCACACCGGCCACGGCGGCGACATCGACGCGGCTCTCGCCGCCAGCCATACGACCGTGACGGGTGAATGGCGTTCGTCGCGCGTCACCCACGCGGCCCTCGAGACGCACGGCGCCGTCGGGTGGCTCGACGACGACGGGCGGCTCGTCATCCGCTCCTCCACGCAGGTACCGTTCCTCGCGCGCGACGAGCTCGCCCACATCTTCGGCCTGGAACGCGACCGGGTTCGCGTCTTCGCGGCACGAGTCGGCGGCGGCTTCGGCGGCAAGCAGGAGATCTTCACCGAAGACCTCACGGCCCTGGCCGTGCTGAAGCTCGGCCGCCCCGTCGCCTACGAGTTCTCGCGCACCGATCAGTTCGTGCGGGCATCGCTGCGGCATCCCATGCGCGTGCGGGTGACCCTCGGATCGGATGCCGGGGGCACCCTCACCGCGATGAAGCTCGACGTGCTCAGCGACACCGGCGCGTACGGCAACCACGCGATCGGTGTGCTGTTCCACTCGTGCGCGGAGTCGACGACGCTGTACCGGGTGCCGGTGAAGTGGATCGACGCCGAGGCGGTGTACACGAACAACCCGCCGTCGGGCGCGTTCCGCGGCTACGGACTCGGGCAGGTGGTCTTCGCGGTCGAGTCGGCTCTCGATGCGCTCGCGCTCGAGCTGGACATCGACCCGTTCGACCTCCGCCGCATCAACGCCGTCCGCGCGGGCCATCCGCTGCACCCCGACGACGACGAGAAGTACGAAGAGGATCTGATCTGGGGCAGTTACGGCCTCGACCAGTGCCTCGACCTCGCGCAGAACGCCCTCGAGCGCGGCAACGGCGTCGAGGCACCCGAGGGGTGGCTCGTGGGCGAGGGCATGGCCGCGGCGATGATCGCGACCATGGCGCCGCGCGGGCACATCGCGCACACCACGGCGACCCTGCGCCCCGACGGCACGTACCTGCTGCGCGTCGGCACGGCCGAGTTCGGCAACGGCACCTCGACCGTGCACCGTCAGATCGCGGCGACAGTGCTCGACGCGCCCCTCGACCGCCTCGAGCTCTGGGCCGCCGACACCGACGCCGTGCGGCACGACACCGGCGCCTTCGCCTCGGCCGGAACGGTCGTCGCGGGCAAGGCGCTCTTCGGTGCGTGCGCGGCACTGCGACGACGGATGGCGGAGATCGCGGCGGAGTTGGCGGGAGCGGATGCCGCGGGCGCCGAGCTCGTGGCATCCGGAGTCCTGGTGGGGGGCGAGGTCGTCACCTGGGCGCGGATCATCGCCGCCGCACCCGCCGGGTACGTCAGCCCCGAGGGACTGACCGCCGACGGCGCGGAGTACGGCGATCTCCGATCGCTCGCGTTCAACGTGCACGCGGCGCGCGTGGCGGTCGACCCCGAGACGGGCACCGTCAAGGTCCTGCAGTCCATTCAGTCCGCCGACGCCGGCGTCGTCATCAACCCGGCGCAGTGCCGCGGCCAGGTCGAGGGCGGCGTCGCGCAGGCGCTCGGCGGAGCACTGTACGAGGAGGTGTACGTCGAGGACGGCGTGGTGCAGAACCCGGTGTTCCGCACGTACCGTGTGCCGCAGTTCGCCGACGTCCCCGACACCGAGGTGTACTTCGCCGACACGGACGACAGCCTCGGTCCGTTCGGGGCGAAGTCGATGAGCGAATCACCCTACAACCCGGTGGGAGCGGCGATCGGCAACGCCGTGTCTCGCGCCCTCGGGCGCCGCGGGTATGAATTGCCGTTCTCTCGCGACCGGGTGTGGAGGCTCGCCGGCGGGCGGTGACGAGACCGCCGTCAGGCGCTCGGACCGGCTCCTCGTCTCCGGGAGCATCGGTCCCTTTCCCGGCATGGGAATCGACCCTTTCCCTTTGATGGCCTCGGTCCACAATGTCGTAGGCTTTTGCTGGCGGGGAACCGCCTGCGGACACGAGGAAAGGGTGCAGAAAGTGCCGTTTCGCAGCAAAGACACGTTGCAGGCCTGGCTCGATGAATTCGCCGCGATCAGATCCGCCGGCGCGGTAGCGGCGTACGTCGCCGATCAGGAGCCGGTCGACGGCGTCGACGACGGCCTCGTCATCTTCCCTCTGTCCAACGCGACGACGTCGGTGTACCTCGCGCCGATGGCGGTCGGTGCCCCCGATTGGCGCGTCACCTTCGAAGCGCAGCCGGACGTGACGGAGCTCGCGCCGAACGCCGTATACGACCTCTGCCGCGAACTCACCGCCGCCGCGGACCTGTGCGCCTTCCTCCAGCGCAAGTCCGTCGAACACATGGCGCAGTTGGCGGCTGACGCCGAGGCCTGATTCAGGCCGCCGGAACGCCCGTCACTGCGGCGCGGTCGACGCGCGCCACCTGCTCCTTCGCCGCGAGGGTCGCGTGCCGCATGAATGCCGCGAAATCTTCTTCGACCTTCGGATCGAGCTGTTCGATGATGTTCCGGAACGTGTTCTGGAAGTGCGCCAGCTGAGACCACGGCTCTTTCTCGAGGTCGATCGCCAGGTGAATGTGATTGACACGGCGGTCGTTCTCATCGGGCTCGCGACGCATGATGCCACGGCGGACCAAGCGCTCGACGAGCGTGGTGATACCCGCTGAAGTCACCCCGAGGTGCGTGGCGAGTTCGGAGGGCCGCACGCCCGGGTTGATGCTGACATACGCGAGCGCCTTGGCGTCGAGCTCGTTCACCCCGAGCTGTTTCCGCGCACGGGCGGCTGCGTCGTCTCGTTCCCAGCTGTACAGCGCCAGCGCTGCCATGAGGGGGGACGTCTCACCCGTTTCAGCGTTCATCCATCACTCCCGAGGTCGTATTTCCTTCCATCATACCTAGCGCCCTAAAGTTCTGACGCTGATCTTCACCTCTCCTGATCTTCAGCCCTGGTGACACTCAACAAGATTACCTAAGCTCGTTGACTACCTGCTAGGTTGATCATCACCGGGCAGTACTTGTCCGCCGCACCGGAAGGATCAGGACCGTGACCAGCACCGCATTCCCCTCAGCACACGCGACGCGTCTGCGTCGCACCACCTTCGTCCCCTCCCCCGCCGATGTGGCCGCTCGTCGGCTGTACATCGGCGTGAGTGCGGCCGCGGCGCTGGTTTCGACCGTCGCGATCGCCGTCGTCACCCCTCTCGTCTTCTGATCTCGCAACCCCACAGGAAGGACCGACCATGGGCCAGCTCTTCTACGGTTCGAACCCCGAGCCGATCGTGATCGACGACCGTCTGCTGCAGTACCTGCAGGTCGTGCTCTCCACGAAGCTCCGGCGCGGCGAATCGTTCACGATCACCTGGACGGACGCGGAGTCCGGTCACCTGCGCACCACTCTCTGGATCCAGCCGGCCATCTCGCTGCGGTTCCAGTACTCCTCCGCCGACGCGGAACGCCTTTCGGGCGGCTACCTCCGTCAGCTCGCCGACCAAGCCGCGATGTCGTCCGGGCTCCTGCTGAACGCCTCGACCTGGCAGCAGCAGGAAGACGCCCACCGCGTGCAGCTCGCCGCTGCGGCGTGACCACCGCTGAAACCCCGGTACGAGCCCGCCCCTGACGGGGCGGGTTCGTCGTTTCCCCATTTCCCAGGAGCAGGACCCATGCCCTTCCACAGCAAGAAGACCCTCGAGCACTGGGTGGCGGAGTTCGTCGAGGTCAGAGGCGGTGCCGAGGCCGTTCGCGTCGTCGTGCAGGAGACACCGGGTGACCAGGACACCGGTCTCGTCATCGTGCCCCTGGAGAATGCCCCCCACACGGTCTGGATGGAGCCCCGGTCAACGGGCGACGACCTGAACTGGCACGTCGTCATCGAACAGTCCGACAGCCCCTTGGATCTGACCAGCTTCGAACTGAACGCCCTCACCCACGAGTTGCAGATCGCCGCCGAGCTGTGCGCATTCCTGCAAGAGAAGTCGCTCGGCTCCTTCGACTTCGAGGCCGAGTCCAGCGCGGAGTCCGAGGCGCCCGCGGAATAGGGGCCTCGCGACGAAGGCAGCGTGGTCCGGTGACCGCGGGCTCCGGCTCGCGTCCTCTGCGAGCGCTTGCCGATGTGCCGGTGCGCGGACGACGAGCGGATCGTCAGATCGGCGTCGCTCCACCTCGCACCCGGATGCCGCCGACCGGCGGAACCTCCACGGCCAGCACGCTCGGCCGGCCGATGTGCCGCCCCTGCTCGACGGTGAAGCCGAACGGTGCGGGCACCCCGATGCGGTCGCGCAGGTAGGCGCCCAGCGAGGCCGCGGCGGAGCCCGTCGCCGGGTCTTCGGTGATGTCTGCGACCGGGAAGAGGTTTCGCGCCTCGGCGACGAGCCCGTCAACGATGTCGCCGGCGACGTGCACGACGATCACGGTGCCCTTCCAACCGCGCTCGTCGAGGAGTGCGCGCATCGCCGCGGCGTCGAAGACGAACGAATCGAACAGGTCGCGGGAGGCGAGGGCGACCACCGGGTGCAGGTTTCCGGCGAACGACTGGGCCAGCGGCATCCGCTCGTCGAGGTCGTCCGCAGACACGCCCAGGAGGGCGAGGAGACGGTCGGCGACCTCGGGCTCCAGATCGATGACGTACGGCTCGACGCTCGTGAACCCGGCCACGACGCGGCCGTCCGGACCGGGCTCCGTCGTCACGTCGACCGACCCTGCGGCGGTGTCGAAGACGAACTCCCCCGGACCGTCCACCTCGGCGAGTGCGACGGCGGTCGCGATGGTGGCGTGCCCGCAGAACGGCACCTCGTCGTCGGGCGAGAAGTAGCGGACGCGAATGCGCCGCCCGTCGCGCGCGGTGACGAACGCGGTCTCGGGGTGTCCCAGGTCGGCGGCGATGCGCTGCATCTGCGCGTCGTCGAGGTCCGCGGCCTCCAGGACCACCCCGGCGGGATTGCCGCCGCCGGGTTCGGCGGCGAAGGCGAGCAGTTCGAGGATGCCAGGAGCGTCGGTCACGAGTCGATTCTCGCCCCGATGCCCTCGAAGAGACGCGGGCCAATCCGTGGTGAGTGGCCGCTCCCTCCCCGGGCTCGGGGCGGGTGACGCCGGCGAGCACGGTGTCGCTCGACCTGCTCGCCGGAGACGACGCTCGTCCGGTGCGGTGGTCAACGCGGCTCCGCCCCCAGGTGCAGCACCGCCTCCGCGAAGGCGCGAAGGCCCGCCGCGACGTCGACGGCCGTGACCGCTTCGTCGGGGTGGTGGCTGATGCCGTCGGGGTTGCGGAGGAAGAGCATGCCGACCTCGGTGATCGCCCCGATCGACATGGCGTCGTGGCCGGCGCGGCTGAAGAGGGTCGGGGCCTCGCCGCCGATGCCCGCTCGCACGACGTCTTGCAGCAGGGGGGCGCAGAAGACGGCCGGCGCGCTGTGCACCTCGCGGGCGTGCCAGCGCAGACCACGACGGCCCATGATGGCATCCAGGTCGCGGGAGATCTCGTCCCACGTGTGGTCGCGGGTGGCGTCGAACTCCCCGCGCAGGTCGAGGGAGAAATGCGCTTCACCGGGCACGACGTTCACCGCCCCCGGGAACGCCTCGAGCTGCCCGACCGTGCCGATGATGTGGTGCTCGCCGCGGCAGATGCGCTCGACCGCGAGGGCCGCTTCGCTCGCCCCGAGCAGCGCGTCGCGGCGCATGTCGTAGGGCGTGCCACCGGCGTGCCGGGCTTCGCCCTCGACCACGAGCTGGAACCGCCGGGCGGACGCGATGGACGACACCGCCGCGAGAGCCTGCCCGCTGCGGTGCAGTTCCGGCCCCTGCTCGATGTGCGCCTCGAGGTACCCCACGAGTTCGTCGGGGCGGCGGGCGGCTTCGCCGATGCGGCCGGGGTCGAGACCGAACTCGCGGAAGGCCTGCCGCAACGTGTAGCCGTCGGCATCCGTGAGGTTCCACCAGGCTTCGTCCCACTGCCCCGCGACGGCCGACGAGCCGAGCAGCGCCTTGCCGAAACGCGTGCCCTCCTCGTCGCTGAAGGCGATGACCTCGAGCGCGAACGGGAACGGACTGGATGCCGCACCCTCGTCGTCGACGCGGCGGACGAGCCGGACGACCTCCAGGGCCATCAGCACGCCGACGATCCCGTCGAAGCGTCCGGCATCGGGGACGGTGTCGAGGTGGGAGCCCAACAGCAGTGCGGGGGCGTCCGGAGCGCCGGCAGGGGCGAGGCGACCCACCTGATTGCCCGCGGCATCCTGACGCGTGCTCATGCCGAGCTCGCGCATCCACTCGGCGGCGAGACGGTTCACCCGGGCGTGCTCGGGCGACAGGTAGACCCGCGTGATGCTCCCGGGCGTGGCGGTGACGCGCGCCAGCTCTTCGCAGCGGCCCATGACACGGCGTGCGGCCGAGGCGATGCGCTCGGGGGCGACCTGCAGGCGGGTGGCTGCGCTCACGGGAGCCCTCCACCCGTGCGCGGCTCCGGCCACTGAGGTGCGCCGACGGAACGGGCGAGGAACGTCATGAGCGCGCTCCCGCGTACACGCCCTGCGCCGCCTCCACACCGCCGCCCGCCGGCACCGCCGCGCCGTGACGGCGCAGCACCGCCTCGAGCGCGGCGAGGGTGGTGAGCACGGCGTCGGTTCGCGCGTTGTACCCCATCGTGCCGATGCGCCAGACCCGGCCGTGCAGCGGTCCGAACGAGGTGCCGATCTCGATGCCGAAGTCGCTCAGCAGCTCCGCGCGCACGGCGTCGCCGGTCACTCCGTCGGGGATCTCCACCGCGACGACGTTGGTCATCTTGTGTGCGACGTCGCCGAAGACCGTCAGCCCGAGGCCCTGGACGCCGGCGAGCATCGCGTCGCCGTGCAGCTGGTGTCGCGCGATCACCGCATCGCGGCCCTCGAGGAGCAGCACGCGGGCGCACTCGCGGGCCCCGTAGAGCATGGTGGTGGCCTCGGTGTGGTGGTTCAGACGTCGCGGGCCCCAGTAGTCGAGGATCATCGCGAGATCGAAGTAGTTGGAGCGGATGAAGTCGGATGCCACGGCATCGCCCTCCTCGCGGATGCCCGCCTCCACCCGCGCGCGGGAGCGTGCCACCTCGACGGCGCGCTCCGACAGGCTGATCGGCGCCGAGCCGGAGGGTCCGCCGAGGCACTTCTGCAGGCCCGCGGTCGCGGCATCCAGGCCCCACGCGTCCATCTCGAACGGGTTGCCGCCGAGGGATGCCGTGGCGTCGGTGTAGAAGAGTGCGCCGTGGGCCGCGCAGATCTCGCCGATCTCGTCGAGCGGCTGCAGCATGGTCGTCGACGTGTCACCCTGGACGCACGCGACGAGATGCGGCTTCACCCGCTCGACGGCTTCGCGGATCGCCGACACCGGGAAGACCTCGCCCCACGGCACCTCGATGGTGTGCACCTCGGCGAGCGCACGCTCGGCGATCTCGGCCAGCAGGTGGCCAAAGCGTCCGAAGACGGGGACGAGCACGCGCTGCCCGGGACGCACGAGCGAGAGGATCGCGGCCTCGATACCGGCACGGCTGGTGCCGTCGATGAGCACCGTCGCGTCGTTGTCGGTGGCCCAGACCTGGCGGTACAGCTCCTGGGTCTCGCTCATCGTCGCCGTCATGAACGGGTCGTACTGGCCGACGAGCGGCGCCCCCATCGCGCGCAGAACGCTCGGGTAGGCCGAGATCGGGCCGGGGCCCATCAGCAGGCGGGCGGGCGGGTCGATGGGGCCGGGGAGGGTGCTGTTCACGAGGTCTCCGTGGGACGAGAGCGGGCGATGAGGGGAGAAGGGACCGGCGCATCCGGCCGGGCGGGCACCGGTGTGCGGAGCGCGGACCGGACTCGCGCACCCTGGCGGGCCGAGCGGTCGCGCCGACCGGGAAGCCGCGGGGCGTGGGCCGCGGAGGTCGCACTCCTCGAGGACCGCGCAGGGATCGGGGTCATGATCGGCTACCGGATGCCACGAGGGCGGCGAGCCGGCGGGCGAGACGCACGAGCGCGATATCGGTGCCCGCGCGCGAGACGAGGCACACGCCGACGGGCGCACCATCGACCGTCAGCAACGGCACCGACACCGCCGGGAGCCCCGCGACGGCGGCCGGCGCCGTCATGCGCAGGGTCGCCGCGCGAACGGCATGCACGTCGGCGGTGCGCTGCGGGGCGGGCCCGGGAACCGTGGGGAAGATCAGCACGGCGCCGTCGACGAGCTCGGCCAGGTGCGCCGCGAGCGGGTCGAGCTCGGCCCGCGCCGCCCGTTCGTCGGCGGCCGTGATCTGCGCGGCGACGCGGAAGCGCTCGGCGACGGCGGGCCCCACCGCCCCGGGGTGCGCGCGCAGCCAGTCGCCGTCGTTGCGCCAGGCCTCGGCGCCCTGGACGGTGCGGAAGGCGGCGAAGGTGGCATCCAGGTCGCCCGTGTGCACGGCGCGGAAGGAGGGCGGATCGTCGGATGCCGCGAAGGCGGCCAAGAGCTTCGAGAAGGCCTCCCGCGTGGCGGCGTCGGCGCAGTCGAGGATCTCGTCGGGAACGAGGAAACGCCACGGGAGGTCGTCGCCGGAGGCGCCGTAGACGTTCTCGGTCGAGGCGGACCCGTCGTAGCTGAGGCACCAGTCGGCGACCCGCTGCAGCGTCTCGCCGTCGCGCGTGAGCCAGCCGATGGTGTCGAACGACTGCGCGAGCGGGAGCATGCCCTGGCGCGGCACGAGGTCGTGGGTGGTGCGCAGGCCCCACAGTCCCTGGTACGAGGCGGGCACGCGGATGGAGCCGGCGGTGTCGGTGGCCAGGCCGATGTCGGCGTGGCCGAGCGCGACGGCCGACGCCGGTCCGCCCGACGACCCGCCGGGCAGGGCTCCGACCACCGCGCCATTGGGCGGGGTGCCGTAGTGCACGTTGTCGCCGGCGATCGAGTAGGCGAACTCGTCGGTGCGGGCGATGCCGCGCAACGACGCCCCGGCACGGAGCAGGTCGGCGACGGCGGGCGCGGTGGCCTTCTCCGGCCGCGCCTCTTCGAGGAACGTGGGGTTGCCCGCGCCGATGCGGAAGCCGGCGATCGCGAAGAGGTCTTTCACGGCGACGGTGAGCCCTTCGAGCGGCCCCTCCCACGCGCCCTGCAGGAACGGGTCGCCGACGCTCCGCCAGATCGTGCGGTCGAGGGCGGGGGTGCGCGGGGTGACGTGAGCGGCGGTGATGAGCCACTGCCCCTCGACGCGCTCCCACACCTGGGTCTGCAGGCCGCGGCCCCCGCCGACGAACTGCGACACCGACATCAGCAGCGCGATGTCGCCGTCCGAGCTCTCGCCCTCGTTCGCCGTCGCGAGCGGACGGTAGTGGATCTCGGCGATCCGCCGCGGCGGGACGCCGCCGCGCAGCGACCGGAACCCGCTGATCGCGTCGTGGCCGACGAGGAGCCCCGCGGCGTCACCGCGCAGGGTGTCGGGACCGGGCGCGAAGAAGGCATCGAGGGCGTCGAGGTCGTTCGCGATGATGGCGCGCTCGTACGCGTCGAAGGCGTCTCGCAGGTCTGCGGGCATGTCCACGGTCAACGCCCCGCCCCTTCCTGTCGCGCGTCGGGTGTCCGCGGCATTCGGCACACAGCCGTCTGAAGGCGGCGTTTCGCGGACACTCGATTCTTCCTGTCGGTCGTGGGCGACGGCGCCTCGGCACGGGCCAGGGCGACGGCCAGCGCGGGGGTCACGCGGCGCCTCCCTCGTCGTCGCGCGCGGGTGTCTCCGACGCGGGAGCGGAAGAGCCGGTGGATGCCAGCGGCTCCGGCTCCGCGCTCGGAACCCCCGCGAAGTCCGCCTCGCGGATGCGCGCGTGCACGCCGGAGACGATGTCGACGACCTGCGAGATGTCGAAGTCGGTCGCGGCGCTCAGGTAGGCGTAGGCGAGGTGCTCGTCCATGCCCCAGCGGCTGCCCAGCAGCGACAGCGACGCACGCACGCACGCCCGCATCGCGGCATCCAGATCGGGGTCCATGCCCGTGGGCACGAGATAGTCGGGCGTGCGCACCAGGGGTCCGGTCACCTCGCCGAAAGCGGCGCGCGCGGAGTCGGCGGGGATCACCTCGAAGCGCAGCGTGGCGCGCAGCGACGCCTCGAGGGCGGTCAAGGCCACCTCGCCGTCGCCCTGGGCGAAGTGCGGGTCGCCGACGTAGGCCAGGGCTCCCTCGACCTGAACGGGGAGGAAGAGCGTCGTGCCCTCGACGAGGAGGTTGATGTCGATGTTGCCGCCGTGCGTGCCGGGCGGCACCGAGTGCGGACGTTCCTCCCCCGCGACGGCGACGCCCATCGTGCCGAGGAACGGCGCGAGGGGGAAGGCGACGACGGGCTCGGCGCCGTCGACCAGCGGCAGGGTGCCGTACAACGCACCGTCGCGCTCGGCGACGGCGGCGAACACGCTGACGTTGTGCTCACCACGCGGCAACTCGCCCACGAGGGCGCCCTTGCCGTGACGGTTCGAGATCACGCCGTAGGGAACGCGCGGCACCAGCGTCTCGACCGTGATCTTGAGCAGATCACCGGGCTTCGCGCCGCGCACGTGCACCGGCCCGACGACGACGTGCGGTCCGTCGGCGAAGGGGTCGCGCGAGACGGATGCCGCGATCTCGATCGCGTCGTCGAGCACCGCTTCGGGCGCGACCCCGTGGGCGGCGAAATAGGCCGCAGGGTCTTTGCCCTGATCGTCGAGGATGCCCTCATGGCTCACGGTGTCGAACGTGACGCTCTCACCCGAGGCGATCTCGAGCACGGGCGCATCGCCGGCGCAGGGAAGCCGCCCCCACAGGACGGTCTCGGGCGTGGCGCGGAGGTAGTGGTCGCCGGGGGTGGCGCCGACGCCGGGCTGCAGGATGGGGACGGGTGTCGAGGCCTGCGTCCCGCCGGCGGTCGGCAGGGACGTCACGCCGCTCACGCCTCGACCGCCGCGGCCGCGCGGAGGATCTCTCGCCCCTCGCGCTCGGTCACCGGCGCTCCGCGGCGATACACCGACTCGCCGCGCAACCACGTTTCGCGCACGACACCGGTCAGCGTCTGGCCGTGCCAGGGCGTGACCGGGTTGCGGTACTCGAGGGTGGCGGCATCCACCACGAATTCTTCTTCGGGGGCGAAGGCCACGAGATGGGCGGGCGCGCCGGCCGCGATGACGCCGAGGCCCTCGAGGCCGGCGATGCGCGCCGGACCGGTCGTCATGAGCGGGAGCAGGCTCTCGAACGACAGCCCTCGCGCGCGAGCGGTGGAGTGCACGGCCGAGAGGCCGGTCTGCAGCCCCGCGATCCCGCCCCAGGCGAGGCCGAAGTCGGGGTTGCCCTTGAGCTCGACGGTGGCGGGCGAGTGGTCGCTCACGATCGCGTCGACGGTGCCGTCGACGACACCCGCCCACAGCAGATCGCGGTTGTCGCCGCCGCGGATGGGCGGGCAGCACTTGAACGCGCCGGCACCGTCGGGAACGGCCGACGCATCGAGGGTGAGATAGTGCGGGCACGTCTCGATCGTGAGACGCACGCCCTCTGCCTTCGCGGCACGCACGTCGTCGAGCGCGCCGCCGTCGGAGACGTGCACGATGTGGGCGCGGGCACCGGTGCGGCGGGCGGCCTCGATGACCCGCTGGATCGCGGCGCGTTCGCTCTCGGGCGGTCGGCTGGCTTCGAAGTCGCTGTAGCGCGGGCCGAGTTCGCCGTCGGCGTGCAGGTGCGCGGGGTCTTCGGCGTGCACGATCAGCAGCCCGTCGAAGGCGGCCAGTTCGGCGAGGCAGCGCTCCAGCTGCTCCGCATCGAGGTGGCCGAACTCGTCGATGCCGCTGGGCGAGAGGAAGCATTTGAAGCCCACGACGCCCGCGTCGGCGAGCGCACGCAGCGAGCCGAGGTTCTCGGGCACGGCACCGCCCCAGTAGGCCACGTCGACCGCGAGCTTGCCCGCGGCGGCGGCCCGCTTGGCATCCAGCGCGTCGACCGTCGTCGTCACCGGCGAGCTGTTGAGGGGCATGTCGACCACGGTCGTCACACCGCCCGCCGCCGCGGCGGCGGTGCCCGTCAGGAAGCCCTCCCATTCGGTGCGGCCGGGTTCGTCGAGGTGGACATGCGAGTCGACCAACCCCGGCAGCAGCACGGCGTCGCCGGGGAGGACGGTGTCGGCCGCCGCGTCGAACGCCTCGACGGCGGAGATGACCCCGTCGTCGATCACGACGGTGGCGGGTGCGAACGCGCCGTCGAGGTAGACGCGGCGGGCGGCGATCCGAGTGCTCATGGCATTCACGCTATGCGCCACGCGTTTCACTGATGTAACCGTCATCAACATTCATGCGAAAACCCCGAGATTCACGGCCTGGGGAGAAGGCGCACGACCCGCGGTGGTCGGGGCGGTGGCGTCCGCGCCCGCGGTTCGGGGCGCCGCAAGTGGCCCCGGGGCGTCAGAAGTGGCCCCGGGGCCACCTGCGCACGCCGGCTCCGTCGCACCGACACCGGCGAACCCCCGCGGCGGCCGCGCGTACTCGTCGCGCTTGCTCGTGCCGAGGCCCATGCGCACCATCCCGGATGCCATGCCCACGGCCGCCGCAACACCGTCGACCACGGGCACGCCGAGGCGGGCCGTGAGCTCGGTGCACAGGTCGGCCATGCCGGCGCAGCCGAGCACGATCACGTCGGCTCCGCCCGCGGCGGCCTCGGCGCCGTACCGCTCGATGAGCGAGACCGCCTCCGACCCCGTGTCCTCGAGGTCGAGCACCGGGATGCCGGTCGCCGCGAGCGACACGCACGCCCGCTCCATGCCGTAGCGCGACACGAGGTCGTGCGCGCGGCCGAGGGTGCGGCTGAGGGTCGTGACGACCCCGAAATGCCGCCCCGACACCGCGGCCAGGTGCATCGCCGCTTCGGCGATCCCGATCACCGGCACCTCCACGAGCTCCCGCGCCGCGTCGAGGCCGGGATCGCCGAAACAGGCGATCACGTACGCGTCGGCGGGGTCGGAGCCGTCGCGGTCGGCGGCGACGAGCTCGACCACGGCGGCAGCCGCCGCGATCTCGTCGGTGTGGCTCTCGATCGCGGCAGCGCCGGTCGCGGGGCACACGGCGTCGATGACGACGTCGGGTCCCGCCACCCCCCGGGCGGCGTCCGCGATCTTCGCGGTCATCGCCCGGGAGGTGTTGGGGTTGATGAGCAGGATCCTCACGCGGTGGCATCCGTTCGCGGTGCGTTCGGCGACGCCTGCACGGGAACCTCGGCCGAGATGGGTGCCGGCTCGGATGCCGCAGTCGCGGCCGCTCCGTCGACGGTGCCGTCGGAGATGCCCTCGGTCTCGCCGTCGAAGGTCGGGACGCGGGGGTCGAGACGCTCGAAGAGAAGGAAGAGCACGTAGCCCAGGCCGCAGCCGATGAACCAGCTGTAGTCGCTGATCGCGGAGATGTTGAACAGACCCAGGTCGGCGAAGAGCTTCGGGAAGATCGCGATCGCGACGGTCGGGACACCCGCGGCGATGACGGCCTTGACCGCGTTCGGGTTGAAGCCGTTGCGGTACCAGTAGGGCCCCTCGGCATCCATCGTGAACATCGCGTCGACCTTCACGCGCTGGCGGGCGGCGATGTAGTACCCGGCGATCAGGATGCCGAACAGCGGGCCGATCAGCGCGCCCAGCACGCCGAGCGAGTAGTGGATGGCATCGCTGTTCGAGTACCAGTTCCAGGGCATGAGGAACGTCGAGCCGACGGCGGCGATCATGCCGCCCGCGCGCCACGAGATCTTCTTCGGGGCGACGTTGGAGAAGTCGAAGGCGGGCGAGATGAAGTTGGCGACGATGTTGATGCCGACGGTGGCGGTGACGAAGGTCAGGCCGCCGAGCAGGATCGCGAAGGGCGTGTCGATCTGCTCGACCGTCTTGATCGGGTCGGTGATGAGCGAGCCGAAGACGGGCACGGTGGCCGAGGCGGTGATGACGGTCAGCAGCGAGAAGAACATGAAGTTGATCGGCAGACCCCAGAAGTTGCCCTTCTTCACCGCGGCGAAGCTCTTGCCGTAGCGGGCGAAGTCGCCGAAGTTGAGCATCGGGCCCGAGAAGTACGACACCACCAGAGCGATGGCGGCGAACATGACGGGGATCGACGCCCAGAAGTCGAGCTGCGTCGTCGACAGGGTGAAGGAGATGTTCTGGATGCCGGCCTGCGAGACGAGGTAGACGGCGAGGACGATCATGACGACGTAGACGGCGGGACCGGCCCAGTCGATGAAGCGGCGGATGACCTCCATACCGTTCCAGAACAGCAGGAACTGCGCGACCCAGAGGATCGCGTACGAGATCCAGCCGAGTGCCGACAGGCCCGCGAACGACACGTCGAGCAGCGCGGCCGATCCGGGCACGAACTTCAGGAAGATGATGTTGAGCGATTCCGCCGCGAGGAACGTCTGCACGCCGTACCAGGCGATGGCGATGAGGCCACGGATGATCGCGGGGATGTTGGCGCCGCGGATGCCGAAGACCACGCGGTTGATCACGGGGTAGGGAACGCCCGTCTTCTGGCTGGGCTTGGCGACCATGTTGGCGAAGACCTGCACGATGACGATGCCCGCGATGAGGGCGACGAACACCTGCCAGGACTGCAGGCCGAGCGCGAAGAGCGAGCCGGCGGTGACGTACCCGCCGACGGAGTGCACGTCGCTCATCCAGAAGGCGAAGATGTTGTAGCTCGACCACTTCTGCTTGCGCAGCGGTGCGAGGTCTTCGTTGGCGAGACGGTCGTCGTACTGGGGCTTCATGTTGCCGCCCCCGTGGGGGTGGCCGGCGGCCTCCACGAGATCGTGGGGGCCGGTGAGCGGTGTGGATGTCATGTCGTTCCTCTCGGGGCGAAGGATGCCACGACGTGGAGTCCGCGGCCTGAGTGGTGCACGTATGTGAAGTTATTGGTTCACACGACCGCGGGGGTTTCGCGTTTGTAACGGGCATGTGAAGTCGATCCTTCACACCCCTCACGCTTCTAGACTCGGTGCATGTCGCACCCCCACCTCGCCGACGCCGTCGATCCGGATGCCGCCATCACCGACCCCGACGCGCGGTCCGCGCCTGCGGACGCCGGCAGCGCGGCATCCGACGCCACCACGTCCGTCGGCGCCCGCGTCCGCGACCTCCGCCAGGCCCGCGGTATCTCGGCCCGCGCGCTCGCCAAGACGTTGGGCATCTCCCCCAGCGCGGTGTCGCAGATCGAACGCGGGGTGATGCAGCCGAGCGTCTCGCGGCTCATCGCCATCACCGACGCCCTCGGCGTTCCGCTCGTCGCGGCCTTCGATCCGGCATCCGACCGCCCCACCGAGCCCGTCGGCCCTTCGGGCTTCACCCTGCAGCGCGCCGGGCAGTCGCCCGACATCGTGCTCGACAGCGGCGTCTCGTTCCGCCGCCTCACCCCCGGCACCTCCCCCGGCGTCGACTACTTCGAATCGATCTACCCGCCGGGAGCCGCCGCGCACGGCGCCGACGGGCTCTTCCACCACGAGGGGTACGAGGTCGGCACCGTCGTCGCGGGCGAACTCACCATCGACTTCGAGGCCGAGCGCGTCATCCTCCGGGCCGGCGACGCGATCAGCTACCCCTGCTCGGTCCCCCACCGCCTGCACAACACCGGCGACGTGGATGCCGTGGCGCACTGGCTGATCGTGCACGCCTGACGCCGGGGGCGGCGGCGGTCTCCCGCGCGGACGTGGCCCCGGGGCCACTTCCCGCGCCCCGGGGCCACCCGCGCACAAGGCCGGGCGGGCTCCCACGACCCCCCGCGCGGACGTGGCCCCGGGGCCACTTCCGGCGCCCCGGGGCCACCCGCGCACAAGGCCGGGCGGGCTCCGACGACCCCCCGCGCGGACGTGGCCCTGGGGCCACTTCCGGCGCCCCGGGGCCACTCCCGGCGCCCCCTCGCGGACGACCAGGCAGAGCCCCCACGCCGGCCCGAATGTTCCCCACAGCAACATCGCCGACACATCCCGCTACAGCGTCGTAACGCGCGCCGCCTAGCCTGGCGACATGCACCTGCAGCACTTCCACGCCCTCGACGAAGCGGATGCCGCAGCCGTGGCCCGCGTCTGGGCCGACATCCCGGGGTGGGTCGACGCCGTCGTCGCCGCCCGCCCCTACGCCGACGTCGACGCCCTCGCCGCCTACGCCGGCGACCTCGCCGCGGCCTGGTCGCCGCAGGACCTCGAGGCAGCGCTGCACGCCCACCCGCGCATCGGCGCGAAGGTGTCGGGCGACGGTGCCGAGGCCGCGGCATCCCGTCGCGAACAGGGCTCGATGGCCCACGCCGCCGATGACGACGTCGCCGCGATCGCCGCCGGCAACGCCCTGTACGAAGAGCGTTTCGGCCGCGTCTTCCTCATCCGGGCCGCCGGTCGCACCCCGGGCGAGATGCGCGCGGAGCTCGAGCGGCGTCTCGACAACGACCCCGACGCCGAGACCATCGAAGCCACACGTCAGCTCGCCGAGATCGCCCTGCTGCGCCTGCGCACGACCTTCGCCGACGACGCGCCCGCCGAGCCCGAGGACGCCGAATGACCCACGTCACCACGCACATCCTGGATGCCACGGCCGGCACGCCCGCCCCCGGAGTCGCCGTGACGCTGGCCCGACTGGGCGGCGACACGATCGTCGAGGCCGTCACCGATGCCGACGGGCGCCTCGCGCTCGGCCCCGACCGGCTCGACGACGGCGATTATTCGCTGACCTTCGCGACGGGCGCGTACTTCCGCTCGCGGGGCGTTTCGTCGTTCCACCCGATCGCGACGATCGCCTTCACCGTCTCGGGCGAGCAGCACCTGCACGTGCCGCTGCTGCTCAGCCCCTTCGCCTACTCGACCTACCGCGGCAGCTGAGGAGAACGCCCCATGAAGGTCATCGTCATCGGCGCCGGCGTCGGCGGCACCTCCGCTGCGCTCGCCCTGCAGAAACTCGGCCACGAGGTCGTCGTGTACGACCGCATGCGCGAGAACCGCCCGGTCGGCGCGGCGTTGTCGCTGTGGTCGAACGGCGTGAAGGTACTCAATTGGCTCGGCCTCGGACCGCAGGTCGCCGCTCTGGGCGGCCGCATGGACGACATGGCCTACTACGACGGCCACACCGGCGAGGAGCTCTGCCGCTTCAGCCTCGCCCCGGTGACGGAGCAGACGGGCCAGCGGCCCTACCCCGTCGCCCGCGCCGACCTGCAGCAGCTGATGATGGATGCCGTCGGCTCGACGCACATCCACCTCGGTAAGCAGGTGGTCTCCGTCGCGGACGACGGCGAGACGGTCACCGCCACCTTCGCCGACGGCTCCAGCGACACCGCCGACATGCTGATCGGCGCCGACGGAGCCCGCTCGATCGTGCGCGACTACGTCACCGAGCCCACCGGCATCCGGCCCGAACGCACCTACTCCGGCTACGTCAACTACAACGGCCTCGTCGCCGCCGACGAGCGCATCGGGCCGGTGGATCAGTGGACGACGTACGTCGGCGACGGCAAGCGCTGCGCCGTGATGCCGGTCGCCGGCGACCGCTTCTACTTCTTCGTCGACGTGCCCGGCCCCTCGGGCGTGGTCGAAGACCGCATGGCCGCGATGGAGCAGGCCTTCGGGTCGTGGGGCGCGCCCGGTGTGCGGGCGCTTCTCGACGGGATCGACCCCGACGAGTCGCTCAACCGGGTGGAGATCTGGGACATCGACCCGTTCGACACGTGGGTGCGGGGCCGCGTGGCGATCCTCGGTGACGCCGCGCACAACACCGCCCCCGACATCGGGCAGGGCGCGTGCTCGGCGCTCGAGGACAGCTTCGCCCTCGGCATCGTCTTCGCCACCGCCACGCTCGGCATCGAAGACTCGCTGAAGCGCTACGAGCGCATCCGCACCGAGCGGGCGGGCGATCTGGTGCTGCGCGCCCGCAAGCGCGCGCACGAGACGCACGCCTTCGACGTCGAGGCGACCCAGGCCTGGTACGACGGGCTGCGCCGCGAGGACGGCTCGGGCGTCATCCGCGGCATCGTCGGCAACATCGAGGGCAGCCCCGTCGAGCTCGGCGCGAGCGTGATGCGCTGAGGCGGAGCGCGCCTCCCGCGGCGCGTCGCGGAGCGCGCCTCCCGCGGCGCGTCGCGGAGCGCGCCTCCCGCGGCGCGTGGTGCTGTGGCGCACGTCCGGCGACCCCCATCCCGCCCGGTCCGCCGTCCGCCCGGTGCTGCCGCAACGGTGCGCTGCCCGCGCGGTCCCGCCGCAGCGGCGCAACCGCGACGGTGAGTCCGTCCGCGCGGTCCCGCCGCAGCGGCGAGCGAGCCCACGCCGTTCCAGGGCCGCGCGCGTCCGCGAAGGTCGAGCGGCCAGCGGGCCCACGCCGTTCCCGGGCCGCGCGCGCCCGCGAAGGTCGAGCGGCGAGCGGGCCCACGCAGGCCGAAGGAGCCCAGCCGGGCTCAGGCGACCGCGAGCTGGCGGGCCACCCGCGCGATGCGCGAACGCAGCTCCGCGACCGTGTCGTCGAAGTCCTCGGCGTTGCCGCTGCGCGCAGGGTCGCGGATCGACCAGTGCACGTCGTCGCGGCCGCCCAGCTTCTCGTGGGCGTGGTCGCACACGGTGATGAGGAAATCGCTCGACCGCGCGACCTCGTCGAGCGCGAGCGGGACCGCCGCCTCATCCAGGGGGATGCCGTGGCGACGTGCCGCGTCGACGGCGCCGGGGTTCACCCGGTCGGCGGGGTCGGTCCCCGCGGAGGCCACCGGGATCGAGCTGTGGGCAGCCCAGATGGCTCGAGCGAGCTGCGACCGCGCCGAGTTGGCGGTGCACACGAAGACGACCCGCCCGGCGACGGGTCTGGGCTCCAGGGCGAGCGTTGTGAAGGCGTCCGGGATGAGCTGGAGGTAGCTGCGTCGACCGTCCGACTCGGAGCGGATCCGCTGCGCGATCCCGCGCTCCCGCAAGACGTTGGCGTGGAAGGCGACGAGGTTGGACTTCATCCCGAGCGCGGACGCGATCTCGCTGGAAGACATGTCGCCGACGCTGAGCAGGTCAACGATACGGAGGCGACTCGGATCGCCGAGCGCGGCGAAGGCATCGGCCCGCCGCTGAAGATCGTCCATTATGCACCCCCCTCCGCCATCGTGCCATGGGTGAGCCCGACCCGGTTTAGCTCAGTAGCGTTTGAGCGACCACGACGGGGTGCGTCGCAGGACTCTGCCCCGAGCGGCCCCTGCCCCGCAGAGCTCGGAAGGACTTCTCATGGGAATCGGAAGCGGCATCGCCCTCTTCGTCATCGGCGCCATCCTGGCGTTCGCGGTCAACCTCGACCTCGGCGGCGTCGCCGATCTCACCCTCATCGGATACATCCTCATGGTGGCCGGTGCGGTTGTCTTCGTGCTCAGCCTGGTTTTCCTCCTCCGTCGCCGGTCGGTCGAGTCGACGACGCGCACCGCCGTCGACCCCGCGAACGGCGCACAGGTCACCACGCGTCGCACCCGCGACAACGGCGACACGGTCGTGTGACGGAGCCGACACTCCGAGATCGCAGCCGCGCAGCGCGGCGGGGAGCGGGCAGAGGCGCGTCGTCCATCCCGGTCCTCGGCGATGTCTTCGCGGGGCGATACCGGCTGCTCGAACCGATCGGAGCGCACGACCGCGGCCGACGCGTCTTCCGCGCGCGCGACGACATCCTTGCTCGCGACGTGGCCGTGGCCGTGTTCACCGTCGACGCCGCGCAGCCCCGGAGGCTGACGGGCGCCCGGACCCTCGCCGCGCTGGATCACCCGTCGCTGATCACTCTGTATGACGCCCAGATCACCGCCGACGGCAAGGCGTACGTGGTCATGGATTTCATCGGCGGGCCGTCACTCCGCCGGCTCGTCGAGCAGACCGGCCCGCTCGCCCCGGATGCGGCTGCCGCCGTCGTGTCGGACGTCGCCCGTGGCCTCGCCGCCATTCATCACCTCGGCATCGTGCACGGACGGGTCGCGTCGTCGAACGTGCTCCTGCGTCCTCGGCGCGACACGACGCGCCCCTTCGCGGCGGTCCTCACCGGCTTCGACATCACCCACCTGCGGGGTGAGGATCCGCACCCCGCGCGCGGGCGGGCGTACCTGACCCCGGAAGAGCTGCGCGGCGAAGCGGTGCGGTCCGCGTCCGACGTGTACGCGCTCGGGCTGCTGGCCCTCGAGGCGCTGACCGGCGAGCCTCCCCTGCGCGGCGGGCCCATCCAAGACCTCGTCCTCGCGCCGCTGGCCTACGACCCCGACATCCCCGACCGCTTCGGCACCGGCTGGCGCGCCCTGCTGACGGCGATGACCGACCCCGATCCGGGCGCACGGCCCACGGCCGCGGAGGTCGTCGATCTCGTCGCCGAGGTGCGCGAGGGCGGCGGTATGCCACGACGCGATCCGTCCTCGGCGGGGACGATCTCCGAGCCGGTTCCGGCGAGTCGAGCGGTCGATCTCCTGCGCGACACCTCCGCACGTCGGCGACCGGCGATCTGGACGTGGGTGACCCACTACCGGTAAGCACGCCTCGTCATCGGTCCGCGCGCCGATCCTCGCGGACACGTCCCCACCGCGCGAGGAGGTACAGGGCCACGCCGACCGCGAGCAGCACCGCCCCGAAGAGCCATACCGTCAGGCTCTGCTGACTCAGCAGCAGCAGACACGAGGCGATGCCGAGCACGGGGACGAAGGTCCACACGCGGAAGTGCTCGTGCTCGACCCGATCGCGACGCAGCACGAGCACCGAGATGTTCGCACTGAGGAAGACGAACAGCAGCAGGAGCACGACCGTCTCGGCGAGCAGGCTGAGATCGCCCACGAGGGTCAGCAGCATGGCGACCGCGGTCGTGGCGATGATCGCCACCCACGGCGTGCGCCGGCGGGGCAGGACGCGCGAGAGCACTCGCGGCAGCAGGCCCTGCTCGGCCATGCCGTAGGTGAGCCGACTGGCCATGATCATCGTCAGCAGCGCACCGTTGGCCACGGCGATCAAGGCGATCAGGCTGAACAACCACGACGGCACACCGACGCCGCTCGCCTCGACGACCGCGAGCAACGGCCCGCTCGACGCCGCGAGCTCGTCGGGCGGCAACGCGATGCTGCTGGCCAGACCCACGAGCACGTAGACGAGGCCGGCCGTCGCGAGGGCGGCGAAGAGCGCGCGCGGGTAGACCTTGGACGGCTCCGTGACCTCCTCGACCATGTTGGCCGAGGTCTCGAAGCCCACGAACGAGTAGTAGGCGATGACCGCCCCGGCCAGGACGGCGCCGGCGACACCGGTCCCCTCGGGCGGTTGCGCGACGCGCGCGAGGTCGCCGCCGTTCCCGCCGATCAGCACGCCCACGACCACGACGACGATGACGAGACCGCTGACCTCGATCACGGTCATCACCACGTTCGCACCCAGGGATTCGCGGATGCCACGGGCATTCAGCGCCGCGACGACGGCGAGGAAGACGATGGCCACCGGGACGACGGGCAGGTCGACGAAGGTCGAGAGGTACTCGCCCGCGAAGGCGATGGAGAGCCCCGCGGCGCTGGTGACCCCCGCCGCCAGCATGCTGAAGCCGATGAGGAACGACACCAGCGGGTTCTTGAACGCCCGTTCCGCGAAGACGGCCGCACCCCCTGCGCGCGGGTACTTCGTGACGAGCTCGGCGTACGAGCCGGCGGTCAGCAGCGCGAGCAGGAGGGCTGCGAGCAGAGGTGCCCACAGCATCCCGCCGACCCGCTCCGACAGGACCCCCATGAGGGCGTAGATCCCCGCCCCCAGCACGTCGCCGAGGATGAAGGCGAACAGCAGCGGACCGCCGATCCCACGCCGGAGGGTGGAGGGCTGATCGGAGGTCTCGGTGCTCATTCGGCCGACCGTAGGTCCGATCCGGGCGGTACCCGAAGCGGGTTGACGCGACGCCCGGCACAGTGCTGTCCGTCACCGGCGCGGACGGGTCGGCCCCAGGGCGCGCGCGTCGCCGCCGGTCGGCCTCACCCCTCGGTGGGCTTCGCCGTTGCGCCGTGCGCGTCGCGGGCAGCCAGCAGACCGCCCGCCGCGGCCGAGCCGGCCGCGACCACCGCCATCGCGCCGAGCGCGAGGGGCAGAGCGGATGCCGCGGCGACCGCGCCAACCAGGATCGGACCGCCCGCGTCGCCGATCTCGCGGCCCAGTTCGGCGCTGCCCATGGCGCGGCCCATCCGGTCCGCGGGCGTGGTGGCCGCCAGGCGGGCGAACCCGAGCGGCGTGATGATGCCGACACCGAGCCCGACCAGCACCGCAGCAGTCAGGAGCGACGGCAGCGACGGCGCGACCGCGACCAGCGCGAGGCCACCCACGAGAAGCACCGCGCCGGCCGTCATCGTGGGGCCGACGAGGTGTGCGGCCGAATCATGGATGCCGCCGACCCGCGGCTGCGCGACCGCGGAGACGACCGCGATGACGCTGACCACCCCCATCCCGACGACGGGGTTCACCCCGAGCTGCGCGGCGACGAGCGGGAAGAAGCCGACGGCGACCCCGAGGGTGGCCGTCGCCGTCGCGAGCAGGACCACCGGGCCGAGGAAGGCCGGGGCCGTGGATTGTCGGACCAGCTCCCGCACGGTGACCCGCTGCTTCGGCAGCACCGGCAGCGCGGGGATGCGCCAGGCGGTCAGGGCCGCGGCGGCCGCCGCGAGCACCGCCAGCGCCACGAACAGGGCGGGCAGACCGAGCCACAGGATGAGCACGCCGCCGAGGATCGGGCCGCCCGCGTAACCCAGGCTCTTCCACGATCCGTAGCGGCCGAAGGAGCGCCCCGCCTGCCCGGGCCCGACGAGCCGCGCCACCGCCGACGAGGATGCCGGGGAGAACGCCGCCGCCGCTCCGCCCTGCGCCAGACGGGCGACGGCCAGCAGCACGGGGCTCGCGGCGAACGCGCCCAGCACCGACGCCGCCGCGAACACCAGCAGACCGCCCACGATCACCGGCTTCGTGCCGATGCGGTCGCTCAGCGCGCCGAACAGCGGCTTGAGGATCACTTCGGCGATGTCGTACAGCGCGAGGATGAGTCCGAGCGCCCAGAACGTCAGTCCGATCTCGTCGGTCTCCGTCCCGAGGGCCGCGGCCACCCCGTGCGCCCCGAACGCGGTGGTGAACCCGGCGAGGTACAGCGGGCTCAAGCGGGGAGGCGGCGTCACCCGGCTCATCGTACGAGCCCCCGCGTCCGTGCCGTCCTCAGCGCGGCGACCAGGTGACGGCGAGCACCGTGACGTCGTCCTCCTGCTCTCCGGCTGCCGCGCGATCGACGAGGTCGGCCACAAGGGCGTCGATGTCGTCGTGCTGGTCGAGGAATCGGGCGTAGCTCTCCACCGAGTCCAGCGACCCTCCGAAGAGGTCGAGCACGCCGTCGCTCACGCTGACGAGGGTGTCGCCCGGCCCCAGCCGGGTGCGCGAGCTCGCCCAGCTCGCCCCCACACCGAGGGGCAGATGGCCCGACCGCAGGAACTCGGCGCTGCCGTCGGCCCGTTTCAGCACCGTCAGGCCGTGGCCGGCATCCACCCACGACAGGATGCCGTCGGCGTCGATGCGCGCGTGGAAGCACGTCGTGAACTGGGTGCCGATCAGGTCGGCGGGGCCGGTGCGCAGACCCACCGCGGTGCGGCAGAACGCCGCAGCCGGGTCGATGTCGTCGAGACTGCTGCGGATGACGGTGCGCACGGCCGCGGCGATCATGCCGGCGCCGACGCCCTTGCCCATGACGTCGCCGAGGGTAAAGGCGGCACCCCCCTCGGGCGTGGGGTACCAGTCGAAGAAGTCGCCGCCCACGGTCCGCGCCGGGACGCACGCCCCCGCGATGCGGAAGGCCGCCGGCAGCTCCGACCCGTCATCGGGTTGGAGCGAGCGCTGCACCAGGGCCGCCGCCGTCACCTCGGCCTCCGCGATGCGCCTCCGGTCCTGCGAAGACGTGAGTTTGCGCAGCGAGCGCCGCGACAGCTCGTTCACGACCGCACCGACGGCGGCGTACACCAGCATGGCGATGAGCAGGCGCACGAACTCGCTCGGCGTGATGCCGCGGTACTCGGACAACACGATCGGCAGCAGCAGCGTCGCGCACACGCCGGCCAGCGGCACGAGCACGCGCCAGCGGCCGGGACCGGCGGCGATCCAGATCACCGGGAGCACGATGATCGCGAGGAACACCGACTGACTGTCGCCCGTTCCGTAGCGCAGGAGACCGATCGCGAGGAAGTCGCCCAGGGGAACGACGATCTCCCACCGCCGCAGCATCGGCCAGCGGCCCATGGCGGCCGAGACTGCGAGGAGAACCAGCGCCAGCGCGACCCCCTGCCACATCCGCGCCGGATCGGTCACGAGCAGCCACGGCACCGCCGCGCTCGCCACGGCGGCCACGACCACGAGCGTGGCGACGAGCCCCTGCTTGGCCACGGCCTCCCACGACCGGTGGACCGCCGGGAACACGCGTGCCTCCCCCCTCGATGCATGGGCGCGCGTGCGCGGCAGTTGCTGTGTCACGCCATCAGTCAATCGAGCGACCGGCGCCGGGAGGGCGTTCTGTTCGCGAACCGCAACGCCGGTGACCCGGATGCGCAAGATCGGCGACGCTCTGCCGCGAGGATCGGGGACCGCGCCGAGACCGCGCGATGCGGCCGGGGTCAGACGTGGAACACCGCATGCACATCGCCGCCGAGCACCTCACGACCGCCGAGCGCATCGATCTCGAGCAGCACCGCCGTGCCCACCACCTCTGCGCCCAGGCGCGCCACCAGCTCGCGTCCGGCCTCCAGCGTGCCGCCGGTGGCGAGCACGTCGTCGAGCAGCAGCACGCGCGTGCCGGCGGGGAGGTCGTCGTGCATCTCGATCTCGGCCGTGCCGTACTCCAGCGCGTACGAGACGGTCGCCGCGGGGCGGGGCAGCTTCCCGGCCTTGCGGATGGGCACGAGCCCCTTCCCGGCCGCGATGGCCGCGGCACCGGCGAGGAGGAAGCCGCGCGCCTCGATGCCCGCGACGACGTCGAAGCGCCCCTCGAAGGGCTCGATGAGCGCGTCGATCGTGGTGCGCAACGCGGCGGCATCGGCCAGCAGGGGCGTGATGTCGCGGAAGACGATGCCCGGCTGCGGGTAGTCGGGGATGCTGCCGATCAGCGATTCGGCGCGGGCGAGGGCGGAGGCGTCGGGCACGGCCTCAGCCTAGCCGCCCCTCCCTCTCGTCCCCCAGGTCGCCGGCGACTCCTCCCCGACCGTCTCGACTCCTCCCCGACCGTCGGCGACTCCTCCCCCGTCGCGCCCCTCCCCCGGGCCGCCCCCCTGTCCCAGGACCGCCCCTCCCCTCTTCCCGCTGACTTCGGCCAAATGCACACGCACACCCACCCCGCGCGTACACACGGCGCAAGTCACCGCCGGATGCCAGCCCCCTCGCCCACGCCACCCCCCGCTGACTTCGGCCAAATGCACACGCGCACCCTCCCCGCGCGTACACACGGCGCACCTCACCGCCGGATGCCAGCCCCCTCGCCCACGCCCCCCCGCTGACTTCGGCCAAATGCACACGCGCACCCACCCCGCGCGTACACACGGCGCAAGTCACCGCCGCGCGCGACGTCGCCGCCACGCAACGCCGGCACGCCGGCATCCACGCCCCGCCCCGCCCGGGCCCACGCCCAGCTCCAGCTGACTTCGGCCAAATGCACACGCGCACCCACCCCGCGCGAACATACGGCGCAAGTCACCGCCGGGCGCGACGCCAGCGGCACGCCGCGCCGCGCGCGACGTCGCCGCCACGCAACGCCGGCACGCCGGCATCGACGCCCCGCCCGCCCGGGCCCACGCCCTGCCCGCCCGGACCCACGACCCGCCCGTCCAGGCCCACGCCCAGCTCCCGCTGACTTCGGCCAAATGCACACGCACACCCACCCCGCGCGTACATACGGCGCAAGTCACCGCCAAGGCGCGACGCCAGCGGCACGCCGCGCCGCGCCGCGCGCGACGTCGCCGCCGCGCGGCGCCGCGCCCGGACCCCCGCCACTTGACACCACTGCAAGCGCTTGCACTAACGTTGCCGCATGACTTTCACGCAGGAAGACGCGCGTACCGAACTCGCCTCGGCGCCCGGAGCGGAATGGTGGCGCACCGCCGTCATCTACCAGATCTACCCCCGCTCGTTCGCCGACGCGTCGGGCGACGGCCTGGGCGACCTCCCCGGCGTCACCGCGCACCTCGACGACCTGCAGACCCTCGGGGTGGATGCCATCTGGCTCAGCCCCTTCCAGACGTCGCCGCAGAAGGACGCGGGCTACGACGTCGCCGACTACCGCGATGTCGACCCGATCTTCGGCACCCTGGCCGACTTCGACACGATGCTCGCGGGCGCGCACGAGCGCGGCATCCGCGTGATCGTCGACCTCGTGCCGAACCACTCCAGCGATCAGCACGAGTGGTTCCAGCAGGCGCTGAAGGCCGCGCCGGGGAGCCCGGAGCGGGCCCGCTACATCTTCCGCGACGGCAAGGGCGCGAACGGCGAGCTGCCCCCCAACAACTGGGAGAGCGTGTTCGGCGGCGGAATGTGGACGCGCGTCACCGAGGCCGACGGCACGCCCGGCCAGTGGTACCTGCACATCTTCGACGAGAGCCAGCCCGACTTCGACTGGACCAACCCCGAGGTGCGCGCGGAGTTCCGCGACGTGCTGCGCTTCTGGCTCGACCGCGGGGTCGACGGCTTCCGCGTCGACGTCGCGCACGGCCTCATCAAGGCCGACGGACTGCCCGACTTCACGCCCGACCCCGAGGGCGGTTCCATGGGTGGCGACACCGCCGAAGTGCCGTACTGGGGCCAGGCCGGTGTGCACGAGGTGTGGCGCGAGTGGCACGAGGTGCTCGCCGCGTACGACGGCGATCGCGCGCTGTGCGCCGAGGCGTGGCTGCCGACGGTCGAGCAGACCGCGCTGTGGGTGCGTCCCGACGAGATGCACCAGGCGTTCAACTTCCACTACCTCGAGACGAAGTGGGATGCCGCAGCCCTGCGCGCCGTCATCACCGAATCGCTCGCGCAGTACGGCGCCGTCGGCGCCCCGAGCACGTGGGTGCTGTCGAACCACGACGTCGTGCGTCACGCGTCGCGTCTCGCGCTGACGGCCGAGAACCCGCAGGGCGCGGGCATCGGTCCGAAGTCGCCCGGCCAGCCCGACCCCGTCAAGGGGCTCCGCCGAGCCCGCGCGGCCACGTCGCTCATGCTCGCCCTTCCCGGCTCGTCGTACCTGTACCAGGGCGAAGAGCTCGGCCTGCCCGAGGTGATCGACCTGCCCGACGACGCCCGTCAGGACCCGACGTGGTTCCGCACGAACGGCGAGCGGTATGGCCGCGACGGATGCCGCGTGCCGCTGCCGTGGACCGCGGACGCCCCCGCGTACGGCTTCAACACCACCGGTGCGTCGTGGCTGCCCCAGCCCGCGGAGTGGGCCGAGCTGGCGCACGACGCGCAGGTCGACGACCCCTCCTCGACGCTCTCGCTGTACCAGGCGCTGCTCGCCGAGCGCCGCGAGCGCAACCTCGGCGCGGGCGGTCTCGAGTGGCTCGACGGGTACGGCGACGACGTGGTGGCGTTCCGCAACGGCACGCTGACCGTGATCGCGAACCTGGGCGACGCGGCTGTCGCGCTGCCGGCCGGCGAGGTTCTCGTGGCCAGCGGTCCGGTCGACGGCCACAGCCTTCCCACCGACACGACCGTCTGGATCGCCGCGGCCTGAGCCGCGGCATCCATCGCTCCACAGAGAACGAACGAGACCGTGGTCGGCATCGACGACGTCGCGCGCGCCGCGGGCGTGTCGACGGCCACGGTCTCGCGGGCGCTGAGCGGCCGCGGGCCGGTGTCGCGCGTGACCCGCGAGCGCGTGCTCGCGGCAGCCGATCGACTCGGCTACGTCGTGTCGGCGGCCGCGTCGAGCTTGGCGACCGGACGCACGCGGGCCGTCGGCGTCGTCGTGCCGTTCCTCGACCGGTGGTTCTTCAGCACCGTGCTCGCGGGCATCTCCGACGCGCTCGTGCGCCACGGCTACGACATCACCCTCTACAGCGTGAGCGCCGACGCCGGCGAGCGTCGGCGTGTGTTCGACGACCACCTGCGGCGCCGCCGCATCGACGCCGTCATCACCATCGCCCTGGAATCGGATGCCGAGGAATCGGCGTCTTTGCGAGGCCTCGGGGTGCCGATCGTCGCGATCGCCGGACCCAATCCCCTGCTGACGACCCTCACGGTCGACGACCTGGCGGTCGGCCGACTCGCGACCGCGCACCTGCTCGAACTCGGACACCGGCATCTCGCCCACATCGGAGCGGATGCCGTGGCGGATGCCGCGTCGTCGGTGCCGACGCTGCGGCGCCGCGGCTTCGAACAGTCGCTCGCCGAGGCGGGCGTCACCGCCGCCGAGGTGGAGCCAGCCGACTTCACCATCGACGGCGGGTCGGCGGCCGCGACGCGGGTGCTGTCGCGCGGCGAGCGCCCCACGGCTCTGTTCGCGGCATCCGACGAGATGGCGATCGGGGCCATCCTCGCCGCCCGCGCCTTGGGGTTGCGCGTCCCCGAGGATGTCTCGATCATCGGCGTCGACGGCCACGACCTCGGCCGCTGGTTCGGCCTGACGACGATCGACCAGTTCGCGCGCGGCCAAGGTGAACGCGCGGCCGAGGCGGTGCTCGATGCGCTCGACGGGCGCCCGCCCGCCCCCGGTCGGGGCACGCTGCCCTTCGAGCTGGTCGACCGCGGTTCCACCGCGCCCCTCGCGCACTGAGGCGGGGACCAGTCGCAGACGAGCGCATGTGCGACGTCACCCGGGAACCGCGGCGACCGAGGCGATCACCCGCGGCGGGCGGTCAGCGCGAGGTCGATGCCGTCGCGGGGACCGCCGCCGACGGGGAACGCTCGCGAAAAGGTGTTCGTCGGGGCGACCCACCATCGCCCCGACGAACGTTCATGCGGTGATCGGGTCCGGCTTTCGTGCCGGACCGCCGTCGCCCGCTGTCTCGGCGATGGGGTTGGCGACGAGCCACCGAGCGGTGGCGACGTCGGTGATGAGGACGTCGATCCACCGTCCGGCGAGGGAAGCGCGAATCGCCTCCCACTTCCTCTCGCCGCCGGCGACGCCGACCCGGCGCGGGATCCTGCGCATCTCGTCCGCGCTGATGCCGACGGTGCGGGTGCCGAAGTCCGTCTCGACGAGCCGGCCGGTGGCGTCGAAGAACTGCAGGCAGATGTCGCCCACCGCGCCGGCTTCGCTGAGCTTGGCGAGCTCGCCGGACGGCACCGCGTTGCCGGAATCCTTCAGCATCGGCGACGGGGCGATGCTGCCGATCCCCGCGACGAGGACCGTGAGCCTGCTCCATTCGTCGACGGCTTCACGAGAAGACGTGTCGGCGAGGATGGCGTCTCGCACGACTTCGCTGGCGACCACACCCGGGGCGGAGAAGAAGACGGGTACCGCTCCCGTCACCGCGGACAGACGTTCGACGAGGTGCGTCGCCTTCACCTGGATGGTGGGCGCGCCCAACCCGCCGAGAACCTGCACGATCACACTGGCGGTGCTGACGTTCTTCGGCACCATCTTGTCGACGGCGGCGAGCAGGGTCGACGACCACGACGAGATCCCGACCCGGTCGTGACCGGTGAGTGTCGTCTCGAAATAGGCGGCCGTCGCGCCGCTGATGGACGCGAGGATGGAGGCTTCGTCGTCGGACGCGCTGTCCGCGATCACGACGTCGGCGAGACCGTAGAGGTCTCGCACCTCGTCCTCGAGGTCGGAATGGACCGTGGGGGGTTGAACGACCACGGTGCGGACGATGCCCAACTCGACGGCCTCTTTCAGCAAGCGCGACACCCTGGACTGGGAGATGCTCAGTCGCCGGGCGATCTCCGGTTGACGGACGCCGCGCTCGTGATAAAGACGCGCCACTTTGGTGATGAGGGGCAGCCGGTCGGGCGAGACCCGCGTGGCCGAGACGCGTGCCATCAGACCGCTCCGATGCTGCTGCGGTCACCCGAGCGGTCTCGGAGGAACCTGATGAGATCGGCGACCGTGATGACCAGCACGTCGTCGCGCTGACCCAGCTCGAGCAGACCGGGCAGACGCATCATCTCGCCGTCCTCGGCGACGATCTCGGCGATACCGGCGACGGGGCGGAGTCCGGCGAGCATCATCAGATCGACGGCCGCTTCCGTGTGACCGTCGCGCTCGAGCACGCCGCCCTCGACGGCCCTCAGCGGGAGGATATGGCCGGGCCGGGTGAGGTGAGCCGCTTTCGTCCCCTCGTCGGCGAGCAGGCGCAGCGTGTGGGCGCGATCCGTGGCGCTGATGCCCGTCGCGAGTCGGTCAGCGGCATCGACGGTCACGGTGTAGGCGGTTCCGCGGGGGTCCTCGTTGTTCGCCACCATGGGCGGGAGGTCCAGTTCGTCGGCGATGGCGTGCGTGAGCGGTGCGCAGATGAAGCCGGAGCTGACTCGCACCGTCCACGCCACCACATCGCGGGTGACGAGTTCCGCGGAGAAGACGATGTCGCCCTCGTTCTCGCGGTCCTCGTCATCCGCGACGATCACTGCCCGCCCGGCTCGGAGAGCCGCGACGGCTTCGGGAATGGTGGCAAGTGCCATGGGAGAACGACCTCTCGATTCGGTGGTCCTCTGATTATCCATTCAGTTCTGGCGCACCGTTCATTCGTTTCGCAGTGGGTCGGCGCCTGCTCACCAGATGGTGAAGCCGCCGTCGACGACGAGGTCGTGCCCGGTGAGGAACGACGCAGCGGGAGAGAGCAGGAACACGGCGGGGCCGGCCATCTCCTCGGGCTGGGCCGTGCGCTGCATCGGCGTCTCCGACGCGAAGACGGCCACCTGCTCGGCGACTTCGGGGCGGCTGTTCATCGGCGTCATGGTGTACCCGGGGCTGAGGGCGTTCACGCGCACGCCCCGCGTCGCCCATTCCGCGGCGAGCGACTTCGAGAGATGGATCACCGCTGCTTTGGCGCTGTTGTAGTGCGCCTGCGTCAATCCTCGGTTGGCGATGGATCCGGACATCGACGCGATGTTGACGATGGACCCTTCACCGTGCGCGAGCATGGCCCGCGCCTCGGCCTGGCAGGAGATGAAGACGCCCGTGACGTCGATGTCGTACAGGCGCTTCCACATCGACAGTTCCATGTCTTCTGCGGGGGCGGCGTTCGCGATGCCCGCGGCGTTCACGGCGAGCGTCAGAGGTCCCAGCTCGTCTTCGATCTTGCGCACGGCGGCGGCCATCGAGTCCGGGTCCGTGACGTCGGCGGGGGCGGCGATGGCACGTCCGCCGGATGCCTCGATCGCGGAGATGGTCGCGGAGAAGTCTGCTGAGGGGAGGTCGACCAGTCCGACAGCCGCGCCGTACTCGGCGGCGACGATGGCGATGGCTTGGCCGATCCCGCTGGCCCCACCCGTGACGAGGGCGGTCTTCCCGTCCAGCGCGAAAGTGACGCCGGGGTAGTGCGTGGTCATGTGTGTACTCCGTTCGATGAGAAGACGTAAGGGTCAGCGAGTGGCGAGCGCCATCACCGCGTTGGCGGTCGCGTCCTCGCTGGGGAGGATTCCCTGGTTGCGGCCGCGAGCGAGCACCATGACTCGGCTCGCGAGCCCCAGGACTTCGTCGAGGTCGCTGCTGACGACGATGACGGCTGTTCCCCGGGCCGCGAGGTCGCGGATGACGTCGTAGATGGCGGCGCGCGCACCCACGTCGATGCCTCGAGTCGGCTCGTCGAGAATGACGACCTTGGGATCGCGAGCCAGCCACTTGCCGATGACGATCTTCTGCTGATTGCCACCGGACATCGAGGATGCGGGGAGGGCGAGCTGGCCTTTCACCCTCATCTGTTTCATGATCTCGTCGGTGAACGCCCGGACCCGCTTCGGGGCGATGGTTCCGAGCGCGCCGCGCACCCGGTCCATGTTCGGCAGGACGAGATTCTCCTCGATGCTCTGCGAGAGGATGACACCCTGATGCTTGCGGTCCTCGGGGATGAGGACGATGCCCTGGGCGATGGCATCCTTGGGGCGTTCGGGGCGCAGGGGAACACCGTCGAGCTCGATGCGTCCCGAGGACACGCCGTCCGCGCCGCCGATGGCACGCACGAGCTCGGTTCGCCCGGCCCCCACGATGCCCGCGATGCCGAAGACCTCTCCCTTGTGGACCTGGAAACTGACGTTCTCGAAGCGTCCGTTGCTGCCGGTGAGGCCCTCCACCGTGAGCGCGACCTCAGGGCGGTGCGCGGGCATGTCGGGGAACAGTCGATCGACCGAGCGTCCAACCATCTGCGCGACGAGCTCGTCGGGGTGGACGGTGGCCTCGGCATGCTCGGCGATCTTCTGGCCGTCCCGCAGCACCACGATGCGGTCCGCGATGACCGCGATCTCGGCGAGTCGGTGGCTCACGTAGATGAACGACACTCCCTCTTCCCGGAGCGACTTCACGGTCTCGAAAAGGGCGTCCGTCTCCGCCTGGCCCAGGGCGGCGGTCGGCTCGTCGAGGATGAGAAGGCGCGCATCCAGCGTCAGCGCCTTCGCGATCTCGACCTGTTGCGCGCCCGCGACGCTGAGGTCGCGGGCGAGCAGGTCCATCGAGCCCTGGAAACCGAGCCGGCGCAGGTGCTTCTCTGCGACGCGCTTCATCTCAGCGGTGTTGACGAACCCGCTTCGCGTCGGCCACCGACCGATGACGACGTTCTCGGCGACGGTCAGGTCAGGCAGCAGGCGGGTCTCTTGATGGATGAGGCCGATCCCCACGCGGATGGCCTCGGCGGGGCTCGCGGGGGCGTAGGGCTCGCCCTGCCAGGTCATCGAGCCGGTGGTCGGGGTGGTGACGCCGGCGATGATCGACGACAGCGTCGATTTGCCGGCTCCGTTCTCGCCGAGGAGGGCGACGACTTCGCCCGGGTGGATACGCAGGTCGACGTCGACGAGCGCCTTGGTGCCGGGGTAGATCTTGGAGACGCCAGTGACGACCAGGTCCCGATCTGTGTCTTCGATGGGCATGTCCTTCTCCAATGCACGCGCAGGGGAATGGTGAGGGGAGGGTCCCCGGGCCGGTGTCGGCCCGGGGACCCCACCGGTCACGGGTGGGTTTCGATGAACGGCTCGACGTTCTCGGGCGTGGTGAGCACGCCCTCCTGCAGCTGCTCAGCGGGCAGCTCCTCGCCGTCGATGAGCTTGACCGCCGACTGCACGGCGAGCTTGCCCATCCCCTGCGTCGGCTGCGTGATGGTCGCGGCGAGGTTGCCGTCCCGGACGGCCTCGAGGCCGGCGACGTCACCGTCGAACCCGACGACGAGAACGTCGACGCCGGCGGCGCGAGCCGCCGCAGACGCGCCGAGCGCGAGCGCATCGGCCTGACCGAAGAACACGCTGATGTCGGGGTTGGACTGCAGCATGTCGGTGGCGATGTCGTAGCCCTCGTCCTGCGCCCACTGCGCCGACGCCTGCTCGGCCACGATCTTCAGGTCGGATCCTTCGAGCGCGGCGGTGAAGCCTTCCTCGCGGGCGACCTGCGGGGTGGTGCCGATCTGACCCTGCACGACGCCGACGTTCCCGGTGCCGCCTGTCTGTTCGACGACCCACTCGCCCAGAGCCTGCGCGGCCGCGACGCTGTCGGTGGCGATGAAGGTGTCTCCCGGTGCCCCCTCGGGGTTGCGGTCGACGGTGACGATGGGGATGCCGGCATCCTTCGCCGCGCGGACGGGCACGGTGGCCGCGGTCGCACCCGCGGGGATGTAGATGATGGCGTCGACGTTCTGGGTGATGAAGTCCTGGATCTGGCTGACCTGGGTGTCGGAGTCGCCCTTGGCATCCGACACGATGACCTCGACACCTTCGGCCGCGGCCTCGGCTTCGACCGACTGGCGGATCTGGTTGAAGAAGTCGGCCTGCAGGTTGGCGACGGCCAGACCGATGGTCTTCTGGCCGTCGTCACCCCCGCCGATGCCGGAGGACGAGCAGGCGGTGAGGGATGCGGCGATGACAACCGCCGTGACACCCGCTGCGATCTTGCGAAGCATTCTTTCCTCTTTCTTTGTGCCGGTTCACCTTCTTCGGTGCACCGGTGCTTTCCGATGGTGTGGGGAGGGGACTCAGGCGCGCCGGCGGCGCAGGACGTCGGCCATCACGGCGACGGCGATGACCAGACCGATGACGATCTGCTGGAGGAAGGGCGAGACGCCGAGGAGGTTCAGTCCGTTGCGGAGGAAACCGATGATCAGGACGCCGATGATGGTGCCGGTGATCTTCCCCGACCCGCCGGTGAGGCTCGCGCCGCCGATCACGACGGCGGCGATGACGTCCAGCTCGTAGCCGGTTCCGGCGGTCGGCTGGGAGGAGTCGAGCCTGCTGGCGAGGATGATGCCGCCCACGCCGGCGAGGGCTCCCGCGGTGACGTACACCCAGGTGGTGGCGCGCTTGACGGGGATTCCCGACAGACGAGCGACCTCGGAGCTGCCGCCGATGGCGTAGATGGAGCGGCCCCCGGTGCGGTACTTCAGGTACGCCCACGTCAGGGCGTAGAGCAGGACCGCGACGATGATGGTCACGGAGAAAAAGCCGAGGAACCGGTCGGCGGACAGGTTGAAGAACCACTCCGGGTACCCGACGATCTGCTGACCGTCCGTGATGATGTTCGCCAGCCCTCGGGCGACGGACATCATCGCGAGGGTGGCGATGAAGGGTGGGAGCATCGCTCTGGTCACGCCGAGACCGTTGATCAAGCCGGCCGCGGCGCCGACGGCGACCGCCGCCAGCATGGCGAGGGGCAGCGGCCACCCCCCATCGTGCGACAGCCAGCCGAGCACCATGGTGGACAGACCCAGGATGGCGCCCACGGACAGGTCGATTCCGCCGGTGATGATGACGAGGGTCGCGCCGATGGCGAGGACACCGAGGACGGTGACCTGGTCGACGACGTTCACGAAGTTGCGGACCGTGAAGAAGTTGGGCGCGAAGATCGACAGGATGACGAAGAGACCGATGAGGCCGATCAGGCTGCCGCCGCTCCCGTGGAGGTAGGTCGCGAGGGAGCGCTTCGTCGTCGGCGTCGCCGACGTGGGAGGTTGTGCGATGGCTGAGGTCATTTCATGCTCCGTTGGATGATCGATTCGTGGGTCAGTTCATGAACATGCCGCCGTCGATGTTGACGGCTTGTCCGGTGATGTACTCGGCGGCGTCGGACGCCAGGAAGAGCAGCAGGTTGGCGATGTCCTTCGCCTCCGCGGGTCGTTTCAGGGGGATCGCGTCGATCCATTCCCGGATGAGCTCGCCCGGGGCGTAGTGGCCGAGCCGGCGGCCCCATTCGCGATCGTTGTAGTCCCACATGTCGGTCTGGACGATTCCGGGGCAGTACGCGTTGACCCGGATGCCGTCCTTCGCGAGCTCCTTCGCGAGCGACTGCGTGAGGCCGATCACGCCGAACTTGCTGGCGGCGTAGTGGGGGGTGAAGATGAACCCCTGCCGCGCCTGCCCCGACGCGGCGTTCAGGATGACTCCGGAACGGCTGCGGCGAAGCAGCGGCGCCGCCTCCCGGCATCCGAGGAACATCGCCGTGGTGTTGACCGCGAGAACCCGCTGGAAATCGTCGAGGGAAAGGTCGTCGAGGTCGGAGATCGTGATGATGCCGGCGTTGTTGACCAGGACGTCGAGCGAGCTCCACCGCTCGTCCGCTTCGGCGAAGACGCCGCGCATGGCCGCCTCGTCGGTGACGTCGGCGCGGATGCCGTGAGCGTCGAGCCCATCGGCCCGCAGCTGTTCGGCGGCATCCTCCACGACGGCGTCGCGGTCCACGAGCAGCACCGAGGCGCCGCTCTCCGCGAACGCGCGTCCCACCGCCAAACCGATACCGCGACCGGCGCCGGTGATGACGGCGCTTCTTCCGGCGAAGTGCCCGGCGTACATCGGGGACGCCACAGTGGTGGTCATTGCGTGCTCCTTCGCAAGCAGGACGAGGGGATCAGATGAGGGTGGAGGGTTCGCTGACGCGGGGGGTGTCGACACCCAAGGAGCGCCCCAGAGCGTCCAGCCAGGTGTGCCGGCGTTCCTCCGCGGCCGCCGGTCCGGCGTTCGGGGTGAAGGCGGTGATGGCGGGACGGATCTCGTCGAGCCGTTCGTCGGTCCAGAGGCCCGCGGCGAGGCCCGCCATGTGCGCCACCCCCAGCCCGGACAGCGCCGGGTTGTCGGGACGCATGACCGCGCGCTCGCTCGTGTCGGCCTGCAGCTGCATCAACCAGTCGTTGCGTGCGGGACCGCCGTCGACCAGGAGAGCGTCGATGGCCGTGCCCGTGATCGATTCCGCCGCCTTGGCGACGTCCTCGATCTGCAGGGTGATGGAGTCGAAGGCGGCGCGGGCGACGTGGGCCGGAGTCGTGCCGAGATCGAAGCCGCTGATGACGGCTTTCGCCGACGGGTTCCACCACGGTGCTCCGATGCCCGCGAACGCGGGCACCAGCGCGACGCCGGCGGCATCCGGAACCGTGCGCGCGAGCTTGTCGAGCTCGTCGACGTCGCAGGCGAACAGTCGCGACAACCACAGCACGGTCGCACCCGTCGACAGCACGTTCCCCTCGAAGGCCCGCGCCACGTGCCCTCCCCGTGACCACGCGATGGTTTCGACCAGCGCGGTCGAGTTCCACTCATCGCCGCCGGTGTCCGAGAGGCCCATGATCGACGACCCGGTGCCGTAGGTGACCTTGACCGACCCGGGACGGCGCGCACCGTGAGCGAACAGCGCCGAGTGCGAGTCTCCGAGGACGGCGTTGATGCGAACATCGGCACGCAGTCCCCGGATGCCGGCCACCGGCCGCGACGCCTCGTCCGACGCGGCGATACGGGGCAGCGCCTCCGCGGGGATGTTGAACAGCGTCAGGAGCCCGTCGTCCCAGCGGCCCGTCCGGATGTCGAGCAGCTGGGTCCGGCTGGCGTTGCCGATCTCGATGCGGTGCTCGCCGGTCAGCCGGAACATCACCCACGAGTCGACGGTGCCGAGAGCGATCTCACCTCGTGCACAGCGCGAACGATCCGGGTCGATCTCGTCGAGCAGCCAGGAGAACTTCAGAGCGGAGAACATCGGATCGAGCGGAAGGCCGGATGTCCGACGCACCCACTCCCCGTGGTCGTCTGCGGTGAAGCGGCGCGCCGTGTCGGCGGTACGCCGGTCCTGCCACCCGATGACGGCGCTCAGCGCCTCACCGGTCCGGGGGTTCCACGCGACAGCGGACTCGCGCTGGTTGGACAGACCGATCGTCGCGACGCGGTCGCCCATCCGCCCGGCGATCATCTCGAGCGTGCGGCGCACGCTGTCGAAGATCTCCTCCGCGTCCTGCTCCACCCAGCCCGGAGCCGGGTGGAGCTGACGCAGCTCGATGAGCGCCGAGTCGACGATGTCGCCGGCGAGGTCGACCGCCAGAGTCTTCGTCGAGCTGGTCCCTTGGTCGATCGCGACGACCACGGCGTCGTCGCGGAGAAGCTCACCCATCGCTCAGAGCGTCCTCGGCCGCGTCCCGGATGTGAGCGGCGGTGAGACCGAAGTGGTCGAGGAGCCACGCGGTGTTGCCCGTCGGAGCGAATTCCGAAAGCCCGAGGATGCGCACCGGAGGTCGCGAACCGGCCGGCAGCTGCGAGACCACGGAGGCGACCGCCGCGCCCAGGCCACCGGCGACATTGGCCTCTTCGGCGGTGACGATGGCGCGTGTCTGCCCGGCTGCGGCCGTGATGGCGTCGATGTCCAGCGGGGCGAGGTAGGCGGCGTTGAGCACGCGAACCGACAAACCGCTCTCCGCGAGCGCATCCGCGGCTTCCAGGGCGCGCGAGACGGTGGTTCCGGTACCGATGAGGGTGACGTCGCTGCCGTCGCGCACGGTCTGGAACGTGCCGCGTTCGAGACCCGAGGAGTCGGACGAGACGTCCGGCACCTTGAACCGGCCGACGCGGATGTAGGTCGGGCGCGGGTTCTCGACGGCCTGCCGAACGGCGAGACGGGTCTGGTGTCGGTCGGCCGGGACGACGATGTCGAGCCCCGGAAGGGCGCGGAGCCAGCTGAGGTCTTCGACCGAGTGGTGGGTCGGGCCGAGCTCGCCGTACGCCATGCCCGGTGACATGCCGCAGAGGATGACGTTGTGCTGACTGTAGGCGACGTCGGCCTTGACCTGCTCGAGTGCGCGTCCGGTGAGGAAGGGACCCGCAGCGCAGACGAAGGGGATGTACCCGGCGCTGGCGAGGCCGGCCCCGACGCCGACCATGTTCTGCTCGGCGATACCGACGTTGATCAGGCGGTCGGGGAATTCGGACTTGAACGCACCGAGGTTCGACGATCCGACGGAGTCGTTGCAGACGGCGACGATGCGCTCGTCGGTACGCGCGAGCTCGACGAGCTCCTCAGCGAAAGCGGTGCGGTTGTCGTATTCGGCGACCGTCGTGCTCGAGGCGACTTCTCTGCTCATGCCAGTTCCTCCATTGCCAGGGCGACCTGCTCGGCCGACGGGACCTTGTGGTGCCACTCGACGCGGTCTTCGATGAACGACACACCCTTGCCCTTGATCGTGTTGGCGATCACGGCGACGGGTTTGCCGGTGCTCGACGGCGCGAACGCGCCGAGGAGCTGGTCGTAGTCGTGCCCGTCGACGCTGCGCAGTTCGAATCCGAAGGCGAGCAGCTTCTCGTCGAGGGGGTCGAGCGAGGACGTGTCCTCGGTGCGCGCGCCCTGCTGGAGCCTGTTGCGGTCGACGATGGCGGTGAGGTTGTCCAGGCCGTAGTGGGCTGCCGTCATCAGCGCCTCCCAGTTGCTGCCTTCCTGCATCTCGCCGTCGCCCATCACGGCGAACACCCGCGCTCCGTTGCCGGCGAGCTTGGCGGCGAGGGCTTGACCGACGGCGACGGGAAGGCCGTGTCCGAGGGGGCCGGTGTTCGTCTCGACGCCGGGCACCTTGTTGCGGTTCGGGTGGCCGTTGAGGGCGGAGTCCGCGTCCATGAACGTGCTCAACGCTGAGGCGGGGAAGTAGCCGGCGCTGGCGAGTGTGACGTACAGAGCGGCGGCGCAGTGCCCCTTGCTCAGGATGAACCTGTCGCGGCCTTCCAGGTCGGGGGTGGCCGGGTCGATGCGCAGCACGGCGTTGTACAGGACGGTGAGGATGTCCGTCACCGAGAGGTCGCCGCCGATGTGCCCCTGGCCGGCCTTGTCGATCATCTTGATGATCTCTCGGCGGGTGGCTTTGGCCCGATCGGTCAGGAGCGCGTCGCGTTCGACGGCGTCGGCCCCTGCCACAGCTGAGGTCAGTTCGCGCCATTGCTCGACCTGACGAGTGTCCGTTGTTAGCATCGTTGCATACCTAGTCAGTAGTGGTCTGTTATGTGGTTTCACAGTACACGACCACCTGAGACGCAGGAACACTTCGGCGAAAACTGGGCGGAATTCCTGGCAGAGGCACATTTCAGGCAGCTGATTGCTCAATCATGTAGCGACATCGGGCGCGTTCTGCCTCCAGTTGACGGATTTTCCTCCGCGCTGAGAACACGCGTCCGCGGCGCGACGGCGGTCCCGCGGGCGCAGAGCGCGCCCGTCGCGGATGGGCCCGAAAACGCACAGCGGAGCGGCGGCGTCCGACGCTCGCGCCGGCGTCGAATGCGCATTCACGCGGCCCCGCCCACTCAGACACGGGCCACCTCACCGCATCAGGCACGCGGCCCCGCCCACTCGGACACGGGCCACCTCACCGCATCAGGCGCGCGGCAGCGTCCGCTCGGACACGGGCCACCTCACCGCATCAGGCACGCGGCCCCGCCCACTCGGACACGGGCCACCTCACCGCATCAGGCGCGCGGCCCCGCCCACTCGGACACGGGCCGCCCCTCCGCGTCAGGCGCGCGGCATCGCCCGCCCGGACACGGGCCACCCTCCGCGTCAGGCGCGGGGCCGCGCTCCTCGTGCAGCCACCGCTGCCGACGCGCTCGAGGGTGGGCGCAACCGACACGATGGACGAGATGGCGAGCGCTGGATACGGCTCGCGCGCCTGCGGGCACCGGTGAACCGGCCGTCGCGGTGAGCGACCTGCGTACGGCCGGAGCGGCTCAGTGCGACCGCGCGCGGCAGCACGCGTTCAGAGACCGGAACCGGCCAGCGACCCCGTCGTCTCCACAGCCTCGGGATCGTAGAGCAGGCAGAAGATCTCGCGGTCTCCGACCTCCCACGTCTGCTGCGTCGGCCCCACGTAGTAGTAGTCCAGCCGGGAGTCCTGGTACGACGCCCCGACGTAGCCGGTGAAGGCGGCCTCGCACCCGTCCAGGGCCGCGGATTCGATCGCCGCGTCGCCCGGATAGTCCCCGCCCGCGACGTCGAAGCCGCCGAACGCCTCGTACGAGTGCGGTTGGGCGCAGTCCACGATGTTGTCGGAGGTGACGAAGCCCCCGGCGAGTTCGTCCAGGCACGCACCGACGACCAGACCGGAGGGGTCGAACGGCGCCTGCTCGTCGGGCGCGACGGACACCCCGCCCTCCTCCGGCGGTGCGTAGGGATCGGCCACCGCACCGGATCCGGCGGCGAACAATCCGAGCCCCAGGCCAGCGACGACGAGGCCGGCGGACACGACGGTCAGGACGCTGCCGGCGACGATGCCGCCGATCGCCAGGCCGTGACCTTTCTCGCCGGTCCGCTTGATTTGCGAGAGGGCGATCGCGCCCGTCACGACACCGGCGAGGGGGACGATGAAGCCCAGCACGATCGCCACGATCGCGGTCACGTTGGTGTGTCCGGATGCCACGGCGTCCGGCGCGGCCGGACGCTCGGCCAGCGCAGTGGCGTACCCCGTCGTCGCCGGAGCACCGGGGTAGCCCGCCACCGCCGCGGTCGCAGATCCCGACGACGACGGCGCGGCGGGGATGGGCGGAAGCGCTCCGGCCGCGGGTGCGGCGAACGCGAGCAGTCCCTGCTGCGCCAGCCGGGCACCGACGAGGCGCGCTGCCTCCCGCGCCGCTGCGCCGCCGCCCGGGGCAGCCGTGGAGTCGAAGACCGCGAGCGTACCCTCGGGCACCGCGGAGAGATGCACCTCGAACCCATCAGGTGTGCCGGCAGAGCCGCTCGAGACGACGAGCGCCGTCGGCGTCCGGCTCGCATCGAATCCCTGCTCGGACAGGGCCGCGGCGACGGCATCGCGCGCCGCCTCCTCGGGGAGGGAGAGGCGCAGTTCGGCGGCCGCCATGGGTGCTCCTGATCTCGCTCGCCGCGGGGCTCGCGACGTCGGTCCAGGTTAGCCCGCGCGTCGCACCGACATCGATGACCTCAGCGGATGCGGCCGATCAGGTCGTCCCGGGTGAGACCGTCCGCCTCGGCCAGGACGGCTCGCGCGGCATCCCGAGCATCCTCCACGTTCCACAGCAGCACACCGACGACCCGGTCGTCGTCGAGGTAGTAGACGACGCCGCGCTCGGGGTCGATCCAGTCCTCGACGGTCTCGAGCGACGAGTCGAGCGTGCCGACGGCCTCGTACCGGATGCCGAACACCGCCGAGTAGTAGTACGGCGTGTGCATGTACGGCTCGGCGGCACCCGCGAGGTTCCGGCCGGCGGCCTTGCCCTGCTCGTTCGCGTTGTCGACGTGCTCGACGCGGCGGCGGCCGAGGAGGCGGTCGGGGTAGCTGGCGACATCGCCCGCGGCGTAGACATCGTCGACAGACGCACGCAGCTGCGCGTCGACCACGACACCGTCGTCGACGTGGAGCCCGGCCTGCTCCGCCAGGTCGGATGCCACCTCGATGCCGAGGCCGCTCACCACGGCATCCGCCCGCACCTCGTCGCCGTTGTCGAGCTCGAGGCGGGCGCCGGTGGCATCCACCTCTCCGCCGGCGACCTTCGACCCGGCCACGATCTCGACGCCGGCGTCGCGGAAGAGCTTCTCGAAGCGCTCGGCGAGGGCGGCGGGGAAGACGCTGTCGCCGAGGACGGCACCGGTGTGCACGAGGACCGTGTCGACGCCGTTCTGCACGAGCGCCGCGGCGAGCTCGGAGCCGATGTACCCGCCGCCGACGACCGCGATGCGCCCGACCTCCGTCGACAGGGCGCGCAGGCGCCGGTAATCCTCGGCGGTGCGGAACGTCAGGGCGCGCTCCCCGTCCGAGTGGTCCTCGACGGGCAGGGCCACGGGCTTTCCGCCGGTCGCGATGAGCGCCTTGCCGTACGAGAACGTCTCGCCGTCGGCATCCACCTCATGCGCCTCGGGGCGGATGGCCGTCGCGCGCGTCTGCAGCCGGATGTCGGCGCCGGTGTCGTCGGCCGTGCCGAGCGGCACCTTCTCCCAGGTGAACTCGTCGTCGGTCCACAGCTTCTTGCTGAGGGCGGGGCGCGTGTACGGCTCGTCCACGTCGTCGCTCAGGATGCCGATCGTTCCGTCCGCGTCGAGCTCACGGATGCCGCGGGCTGCAGTGTCGGCGACCATCCCGCCGCCGACGATGAGGTAGTCGAAGTGTGTCGTCGTCATGCGGTCAGCCTCGCCGCCCGACCTGACCGGATCGGACGGCTTGCGGGGGCCCGCGGCATCCGGTAGCGCTTCGCGGCCTCGCGGTGCGCATCCTGCTGCGCGCGGCCCGACCTCGCCCCCCACGACCCCGCGACGCCGCACACCACCCCAGGGCATGAGAGTCAGGCCGCGAACTAGGCTCGGGGCATGAGCGTCGACCTCGAGAGCCTGTACACCGACCTGCACTCCCACCCCGAGCTGTCGTTCCAGGAGACGCGGACCGCCGGTGTCATCGCCCGGCACCTCACCGACCTCGGACTTCCCGTCGAGGAGGGCGTCGGGCGCACCGGCGTGGTCACGCGGATCGACAACGGCGACGGCCCGGTCGTCTGGTTGCGCGCCGACATGGACGGCCTGCCCGTCGAGGAGCAGACCGGCCTCGCCTACGCCAGCACTGCGCGCGGCACCGATCCCGCGGGCAATGCCGTGCCCGTCATGCACGCGTGCGGGCACGACATGCACGTCACGGCGCTGATCGGCGCGCTCGAGAAGCTCGTCGCGACGCGCGATGAGTGGTCGGGCACGATCGTGGCGGTCTTCCAGCCGGCCGAGGAGTACGGCGCCGGCTCGCAGGCGATGATCGCCGACGGTGTGCTCGAGCGCTACCCGACGCCCGACATCGTGCTCGGCCAGCACGTCACGCCGCTCCCCGCCGGTGTCATCGGCGTGCGCCCGGGCACCCAGATGGCGGCATCCGACGGGCTCACCGTCGTCATGCACGGCCGCGGGGGCCACGGCTCGCGCCCCCATTCGACGATCGACCCCATCGTCATGGCCGCCGCCACCGTCATGCGCCTGCAGACCGTCGTCTCACGCGAGGTCGACCCGCGCGACGTCGCCGTCGTGACCGTGGGGTCCATCCACGCAGGGCTCAAGAACAACATCATCCCCGCCGAGGCGAAGCTCGAGTTGAGCCTGCGCTACCCCGACGACACGGCCCGCGCGCGCGTGATGAGCAAGGTCGAGCGCATCATCCGCGCCGAGGCGCAGGCATCGGGCGCCGCGCAGGAGCCCACGATCACCACCGACCACACCCTCCCGCCCACCATCAACGACGTGGATGCCACGGCCCGCCTCACCGCAGCGTTCCGACGCTCGTTCGGCGAGGCGTCGGTCGTCGACCCCGGCATGTTCACCGGCAGCGAGGACGTGTCGTGGTTCGCGCGGACGTCGGGCGCGCCGCTGGTGTTCTGGTTCTGGGGCGGCGTCGACCCGCAGGTCTTCGCCGATGCGCTCGCCGGCGGCACCATCGAGCGGGACATCCCCACCAACCACTCGCCGTTCTTCGCCCCGGTGATGCAGCCGACGATCGACCGCGGTGTCGAGAACCTGGTCGTGGCGGCGCGCGAGTTCCTCGGCTGAGATCGCGGGCTCGGCTGGTTCCGGTCCCTTCGACAAGCTCAGGGACCTCCCCCGCCAGGTGGCTGAGCCTGTCGAAGCCACCCGGCCTCGCGGGCCGTTAAACGGTCCCTTCGACAAGCTCAGGGACCTCACCCGCCAGGTGGCTGAGCCTGTCGAAGCCACCGGGTCCCGCATGCCGCTACGCGGTCCCTTCGACAAGCCCAGGGACCTCCCCCGCCGGGTGCCTCAGCCTGTCGAAGCCACCGGGTCCCGCATGCCGCTACGCGCTCCCTCCGACGAGCTCAGGGACCTCCGACGAGCTCGGGGGCCGCTGGCCGACCCAGGGCCCCCTCCCCCGCCAGGTGGCTGAGCCTGTCGAAGGCACCGGACGCGCCGGTCACTTGATGCCGCTGCGCGCGAAGCCCGCCACGAAGTACCGCTGGAAGACGAGGAACACGATCGCGATCGGCACGACGTTCAGCAGCGCGTAGGCCATCGTCGCCCCGTAGTCGCTGCCGAACTGCCCCTGCAGGTACAGCAGGCCGATGGGCAGGGTGAACAGGCGGTTCTCGCGGAGTGCGATGAGCGGCCAGGCGAAGTCGTTCCACGACGACAGCAGGCTCATGAACACCAGCACCGCGATGAGCGGCTTCGACAGCGGCAGCACCACGCGCGTGAAGGTCTGCAGGTGTCCGGCGCCGTCCAAGCGGGCGGCCTCGATGAGTTCACGAGGGATGCCGAGCATGAACTGCCGCGCGAGGAACAGCCCGAACGCGGATGCCGACACCGGCAGGATCACCGCCCAGTACGTGCCGTAGAGGCCCGACGCCGTGACGATGCGGAACAGCGACACCATGATCACCTGCACCGGCAGCACGAGGGTCGCCAGTGCCAGGAAGAACAGCGCGGTCGATCCGCGGAAGCGCAGCTGCGCGAAGGCGTAGCCGGCGAGCAGGCTCGTCGTGACCGAGATGAGCGTGACCACCACCGCGATCGCGACGGAGTTGCCGAACCAGGTCGCGACGGGGAACGACGAGAAGACGCGCGCGAAGTTCTCGAACGTGACCTCCCGCGGCCACAGCCGCAGCTCCCGCCCGCCGAGCAGCTCGGCCCGCGACGAGAACGCCACGGCGAGCATCCAGTACAGCGGCGATATCGCGGCAAGGGCCACCACCGCGACGATCAGCGTGCGCACGACGAGTCCGCCGCGCCGCGACCGAACGGCCACCCGGCGCCCGGCGGTCACGGTCGGCGGCGCCACGGGAGAGACGGATGCCACCCGCTCGTCGATGCTCACTCGACCACGTCCTTCGTGCGGCTGGCGCGGTACTGCGCCGCCGCGAACACCAGGGCGAAGACGAACAGCACCATGCCGATCGCGGCCGCGTAGCCCTGGTCGCGCGTGACGAAGCCGGTCTCGTACGCGTAGGTGACGAGCACCGAGGTGGCCCCGCCCGGGCCTCCCCCGGTGAGCACGAACACGATGTCGAACACCTGGAACGAGAAGATCACGTTGAGCACGACGAGGAAGAACGTCGTCGGCCCGAGCAGCGGAACGGTGACGTGGCGGAACCGCTGCAGCCGGTTCGCCCCGTCGAGCGTCGCCGCCTCGTACAGGTCGGGGCCGATGCCCTGCAGCCCCGCGAGGTAGATGAGCATGTTGAAGCCCGTGCGCCACCAAACCGTCGCCAGCACGATCGTGGCGAACGCCGGCACGGGGTCGGACTGCCAGGTCACCGGCGAGAGTCCGACGGCGCTCAGCAGGCGGTTCAGGATGCCGGAATTCTGATCGAACATGAGCACGCCGATGAGCGCGGTGGCCACGCCCGACACCGCCATCGGCAGGATCAGCAGCGAGCGCCAGAGCGGGCGCGCCGGCAGGGCGGTGTTCAGCAGGGTCGCCGCCACGAGCCCGAGCAGCATCGACAGCGGCGTGACCAACGCGGTGAACAGCAGCGTGTTGCCCAGCGCTCGCCAGAACAACGGCTCGCTCGCCAGGCGCGCGTAGTTGTCGAGCCCGGCGAACTCCCCCGCTCCGAAGCCGTCGGTGCGCTGCAGGCTGACCAGGAACGCACCCCCGAGCGGCACGAGCACGAACACCAGCAGCAGCAGATAGTTCGGTGCGACGAAGCCGTAGGCGGCGAGCGCCTCGCGCCGCGCCCCCGGCCGCCGCGGACGTCGAGTCTGCTGCGTCCGCGGCGCCGGGATGGCGAGCGTGTCAGCCACCGGTGGCCGCTCCGATGCCCGACTGCAGGTTGGTCACCGTGGTCGCGGCATCCTGTGCTCCGGTGAAGGCGAGATCGAGCTGCTCCTTCAGCACCGGGATGATCGCCGACATCGACGGACTCGCGACCTGCGCGACGTCCTGCGGCTGCACGAGCGACGCCTGCCCCGCGAACACCGGCGCGAGGTCGGGGCGCACGTCGAACTCGAGGTCGTCGTTCAGGAGGTCGGCACGGGTGGGGAGGAGGGATGCCGCGCGGCAGAAGTCGCGCATGGGGTCGGCGTCGGTGACGAACTCCAGGAACGCCGCCGCGAGCTCCGGCTGCTGCGTGTTCGCGGTGGCGACGAGCGCGTTGCCGCCGAAGTCGCTGCCGGCGCGAACATTTCGGGGCGCGAAGGTCGCCGTCCATTCGAAGTCGGCGGTCTGCTCGGCATCCGGAATCTGGAAGGCGCCCGACCACACCATTGCGACCGACTGCGAGAACCACGACTCGGCCGCGTAGCTGGAGGACGCGATCGTGTTGTTCGCCGGCACGTAGTTCTTGGTGAAGAAGGAGCTCGAGAACGCCACCGTCTCGCGAGCGGCGTCGGAGTCGATGGCCGGCGTCTTCTGGTCGGACTCGAGGAATGCCCCGTCGGACTGGAACAGCAGGCTCAGCCAGCGGGTGACGCCGTTGCCCTGCCAGTTGTACGCCCAGGGCCAGCGGTCGGCGGGGAGCCCGGCGCGCAGGCGCTCGCCGAGCGCGTCGAGCTGGTCCCACGTCCACGCCTGGTCGGCCGAGGTGGGGATCTCGGACGCGTCGATGCCCGCCTGACGGAACAGGTCGAGGTTGACGAGGATCGCCGAGGTGTCGGTGTGGTGCGGCAGGCCGAACGTGCCGTCCCCGTTCTGCACGGCGGCCCACGCCTGCGGGGTGAACTGGCCCTGGCGGTCGGCGGAGAGCAGCGGCGTGAGATCGAGCAGCTGGCCGCGACCGGCATAGGCGCCGAACGTGTAGTAGGGCACGCGGAAGATGTCGGGCGGGTTGCCCGCCTGCAGCTGCGCGTCGATGTTCGTGAACATCTGCTCGTAGGGCACGGCATTGAGCTCCACCGTGGCGCCCTCGTTCGCTGCTTCGAACGCGGCGATGGCGGCGCGGAAGCCCGCCAACTCGGCATCCGTTCCCCAGGTGGTGAAAGTGAGGGTGCCCTGGCGTCTTTCGGCGGGGGCGGTCTGGACGAATCCGCAACTCGCGAGCAGGAAGGGGAGCGCGAGGGCTCCCGATCCGGCGAGGAAGGTACGGCGTGTCAAGGACATGGGCGAACTCCGATCGTTGTCGTACAACGAGGAGCGGACGCCGGGGCTGCGCTGCTGCTCGGGCACCGAAGATACGCGTGCGAGTGCACCCCCGGGGAGGGGTTGCGCATCGCGTCCGAACCTGCGCAGCTCGCCGGTCGCACTAATTCGCGCCCGAGAAGACCCCCGCTCCGTGGGGGCGGAGCGGGGGTCGGGGAACGGTCTCACAGAACGCGTTCGCCGGGCTTTCGCCCGTTGGTCGATCGTCGTCTCGGTGACGAAGCAGCGTCAACAGATGATTCGAAAAGCGAAGCAATAGCACCGTAAAGGCATGCTGAGATGCTTCATCCGATGAAGCTTCCGGCGAGCGCCCCGGCTGACCCCGGCCCTGAGGCGGCGTCCCGCCAGGGACGGCACCCCGCCGAGCTCGTCCCAACGTCGTCGGCGCCGCTCGCACCCCTCCGCGGCCGCCGACGCCAGCCCCTGTCGCGAAAAATGTGCGACCCAGTACGGTGACCCCGTGACGTTCAATGACAATGCGCGGGTCGGCGGCAACAAAGCGCGCCGGCGGGGTGGAACCGTCGCTGCCGTGGGCGGCGGCACCGTCGGTCTCGGTGCGATCATCGTGCTGCTCTTCTCGGCCTTCACCGGCACCGATCTGACGCCCTTGCTCGGCGGCGGCCAGGCTCCCGCCGGGCCGGGCAGCGGAGGCGAGGAGATTGCCAACTGCGAGACCGGTCAGGATGCCAACCGCGACGACGCCTGCCTTCTGGCCGCGGCGTCGCTCAACATCGACCAGTTCTGGGCCGAGCGCCTCGACGGATACCGCGAGCCGCAACTGATCATCGTCGACGGGGCGACGTCGAGTTCGTGCGGCACCGCGTCGAACTCGACGGGTCCGTTCTACTGCCCGCCCGATGAGGCCGTGTTCGTCGACCCGACGTTCTTCGCGATCCTGCGGGAGCAGTTAGAAACGACCGCAGGGCCGCTCGCGCAGCTGTACGTGCTCGCGCACGAGTACGGCCATCACGTGCAGAACCTCACCGGCGTCATGCAGCAGTACCCGAACAACGGCACCGGCCCCGACAGCAACGGTGTGCGCACCGAGCTGCAGGCCGACTGCTATGCCGGAGCGTGGGTCGCCGCGGCCGGCGAGCAGGTCGACGAGAACGGCACGCCGTATCTGCAGCGGCCGACGCCGCAGCAGATCACCGACGCACTCTCCGCGGCGGCGGCGGTCGGCGACGACCACATCCAGGCCGAATCCGGCGGTGTCGTCAACCCCGAGAGCTTCACGCACGGCTCCAGCGAGCAGCGAACGCGCTGGTTCGACGTCGGCTACGACAGCGGCGTGAACGCCTGCGACACCTTCTCGGTTCCGGGCCAGAGCCTGTAGGACACGCCCGTCCGTCCCCGTCGCGACGACAGGGGATGCGACGAGAACAGGCCGATCCCGCGCACATCGGCATGTTCTCGCCGCATCCCCTGTTCTCGTGACCGCATCCGCCAGCTGTTCGCGTCGTCCAGCCTCACCGACCGGAGGACCGCGGACGCCCGCCGGAGCACCGCGCATTCCGAACGAGCGGTACCTTTCACCCCGGATGCCACGACCCGGCCGGCCTGCGGGCGCCGGGTCGTGGCATCCGTGATTCGGGTGCCGGTCAGTCCTCGCGCGTGCGGGTGCGCAGGATGACGACGATCAGCACGCCCACCAGCACGACCACGCCGCCGCCGAGCAGCAGGCCGAGCGTGACGCCCGACATGCCGCCCGTGGCCTCCGGCGCCGTCTCTTCGGCGACCCCCGCCGCGCTCGCGCACGGGGAGGTCTCGGCGCCGGCCGACACGCTCTCACCGGTGGAGGTGAACGGGATGACACCCGAGACGGGGTGCCCGTCCGACGAGACGGCTCGCCACTCGACGGAGTAGTCGCCGGGGGCACCGAGGGCGACGGGGAGCGTGAGCGTCGGCCCGGCGAGTTCCGCGCACCCGCTCTCGTAGTGGCGCCCGTCGGGGCCGACGACGATGACGATGTTGCCGCCGTCGGCGCCGAGGAGGTTCGCGCTGAAGTCCAGGCGCACCTCCGACAGCGACGACACCGAGTCACCCTCGGCGGGGAGAAGACGACACCAGCGAGTCGTGGGCGGAGGCGGCGGTCGCCCCGCCGAGGGCGGCGGTCATCGCGGCAGCGACCACCACCGCCCCGGCGAGCGCCCGGCGCAGCAGCGTCCGGGATGCCACGGTCAGCTCCGCTTCGGGCGACGCGCGAACGCGAGGGCGCCGAGCACGGCGCCCGCCGCGGCGACCACGAGCGCGGCGATGCTGAGGCCCAGCGCGACGCCCGACGAGTCGGACGATGCCGCCGCCGTCTCGTGCTCCATCGCGGGGGCCGCGGTCGCCGTGCCGTGGCTGCCGTGGCCGCCGTGGCCGGCGGTGGGCGGCGTGTCGTTGACGTACAGGACGGGTGCCGGCTCCAGGGTGTCGTCGGCGGCGACCTCGTCGGGCGTGGCCGCCCAATCGACGACCGTGCCGTCGGAGTACGTCTGCGCGGCCGGCAGCACGAGGTATCCGGTGTCGGGCACCGGCCCCAGCACCGCGGAGAAGATCTGGAACTGATCCTGGCCGATGCCGACGCCCGGGTCGGCCTGCCAGACGATCTTCAGCGCGGCATCCGAGATGGTGTTGCCGTCCACCTCGACCGGCTCCGGGAGTGCGCCCTTCTCGACGGTCGCCGTCCATCCCGCGACGGGCTGCACGAGGACGGCGCTGAGCGGGGTGTCGGTGGGGAGCGTCACCTCGAGCTTGACGGTGGATGCCGTCTCCGACTCGGTGGGCACGCGGAAGTTGACGGTGGCGTAGCTGCCGGGGGTGGCGGTGTTCGGGTTGACGGTGACGTGCGCCGAGGCCGCGAGCGGGGCGGCGACGGCGAGGGCCGCACCGGCGGCGAGGCCCACGAGGGCACGACGAAGAGAGGTCTTGCGAGACATGAATGCTGCTTTCTGAGAATGCGCACGCCGAGGAGGCGCTTCGCGCGGGATGAGGGGTCGAGGTCACGCCGCGAGCGGCGGACCCCGGTGCCTCATGGGCGACAACACCGTCATCGCCGTCGTCAGAAGCAGAGGCTCGGGCGCCGGCCCGGTGGCATCCCCCACCGGAGGGAGCCCCGAGAACGGCCTCAGCGCGCGGATCGCCGCCGCGAGGAAACGCACGACGGCCTGAACGGCACGCTCGCCCCGCCCGAAAGCCGCGATCGTCACGAGCGCGGCGACGGCGTGCGCGACCCACATCCACGGCGAGGTGGCCGCATCCGCCGCGTGCAGGTGCGGTGCGGCCGCGGCATCCACGAGGGCGGCAGCCACGTGATGGTGTCCGGCACCCGCGGGTGCATCACCGCTTCGCAGGTCGAGCGCGAGCAGCGTGTGGAACAGCGCCTGGCTCAGCACGACCGCGATCGACAACCGCCCCCACGACAGCGCCCGGCCGGCCAGCAGCACGCACACCGGCACCGCCAGACACAGCGCGACGACGACGTTGAGCACCGGCGGTAGTGCGGCGCCGACCGAGGCGTGGGAAACGGTTGCGACGAAGGTCGCCAGGGATGCCGCGGCGACACCGCGACCCACGCGCTGCGCGCGCCCTGCTCTCGACGACATCCGACTCCCTCCCTGCCAGCCTAAGCGGCGCGGGGGGCGCAGCGCCGGTGGTGCTCCGGCGTCGAGACGTCGGCGGCTCGGCGGCGGTGGTTCTCTGGTGCCAGACTGCGGCGCTCGGGCGGCCGTCGTGCCCGGTGCCGAGACTGCGGTGCTCGACGGCGGTGGTGCTCCCGCGTCAAGACCGCGACGCCTGCAATTGCGCCTAACGGCGGGCGGATTCCCGGACTCGCTGGAGCGGGGCACCGCCCACCGGCGTGTCGGCCAAGAGCTCCGCGGTTGTGCGCCCCCGGCCCCGGCATCCGCGGTCAGTGCAAGCCGGAGCGCAGCGCCTCCCACGCGTCGTGTGCGGCGTCGGCGAGCAGCTCGACGTCGGGCACCGCGTCGGGATCGACGCAGAACCCCACACCGAGCCACCGGTCGTTCGAGATCGCGGCGACCCGCAGGGCATGACGCGGACCCGGTTCCGACGAGGTGTACACGTGTCCCACGCGTCGCCCGGCGATGGCCACCGGCACCCGCGGCCCGGGCACGTTCGAGATCGCGAGGCCGAACTCCCGCGGATCGTCGGCAAGGCTCCGCACCCGCGTACCGACGGGTCCGGCGGCGGCCAGCGCGTGGAACAGCTCGTCGAGCGAGCGGGCGTCGTGGGCGTGCTTGCGGACGCGCATCTGCGCGCTCAGCAGATCGAGTCGGCGCAGGTCGTCGGGCTCGTCGAGATGGAGTCCGACGTCGACGAAGGAATCCCGGTTGCCGGATGCCGCGGCATCCTCCCCCTTCTCGTGCAGGCTCACCGGGACCTGGGCATTCATGCGGGGTGTGTGGCCGTGGTGCAGGAGGCGCCGCCGCAGCGCCCCGGCGATGACGGCGAGGAGCACGTCGTTCACCGTCGCGTGCTGCGGACGCGAGGCGCCCACGGACCGCGCCTCGGAGAGCGGCACGTCGACGAAGGCGAGCGCGCGCCGCGCGGTGATCGGACGGTCGAACGGCGAGCGCGAACCCGGGTGACCGAGCTCGCGCGCGAGGGTCATCGGCATCCGCTCCCACTCGCTCCACCGCGTCGGACGGGCTGCGGGGTCACGCACACCGACCTCGTGCGCCGGGGCGTCGTGCGGCTCGAAGATCACCGACTCGAGGAAGCGCACCGCGGTGAGCCCGTCGGCGAGCGCGTGATGCAGGCGGACCGCGACCGCCTCGCGCCCGTCGGTCAGCGGGCCGACGAGGTCGACCGTCCACAGCGGACGGGACCGATCGAGAGGCTCGGACATCAATCGCCCGACCACTGCGCGCAGCTCGACGGGGTCCTGCGCCGCGTGTCGGCGCACGTGGTGCGCGAGGTCGACATCGTCGACGTCGACCCACGCGGGTCCGTCACCGTCGTCGATGACGACCTGACGGCCCCGGGGAAACGCGGCCAGCCGCGCCGCGACACTGCCCCGCACCGCTTCGAGATCCAGTGCCTCGCCGGGCTCGAGCACGAGCAGCTTGAGGGCATGTCCGTGCACGACGTCGGACTCCAGCGCGAGGATGCGCGCGTCGGCGGGCGTCAGTGCCTCTCTCATGCGGCCAACGTAGCGGGCGGCCGATCCGGGTGCACCGGGGCACCGCCCTTTCATGCGCGGTGGTGGCGGCGGGGTGGAAGCGAGACGCCGGTGCACTGCTCGAGAAGCACCCCTGCTCCTCTTCACCGGACGCATCGCCGACGCCCGAACGGCTGGCGCGTAAGGGTCAGATCGGGTTTTGAATCAGTTCGGCTTTTGCACGGGGGTTTTGCACCATGCCGATGCGCGGGATTCCGCACCAGGTCGACGGGCCGCGGGGGTGGTGCGAAACCGATCGGTTTCGCACCACCGACAGTTGCGCGGGAGGCAGATTGCCAACAGCATTCACGTGTGGCGACAGATCCCCCCAGAGTCCGCTGGCTCCTACTGATCATGGGCGTTGTGGTCATCGGCATCGGGGCCGCTGTTACAGGGTTCATCCCGGACAACGAGCCGTTCGGTCGCCTGCAGATCCCTGCCGGAACCTACGGGCCAGTCATCATCACGGCAGGCGTAGCAATGGTCGTCTACGGCGTCATCGTCATCCTCAGGGGGCCTCGACGCTAGCAACCGCTGAAGCGACGCAAAACCGATCGGTTTTGCACCACCATCACGCTCGCGGCGCCGATGCCCGATAGTTGACCCGTGGACGACAGCAGCGCAGCTCTGGCCGACGCCGATGTGGCTGCACTCCTGCGGATCCAGCGCGCGGCCTACCAGGTGGAAGCGGGTCTGATCGGTGATGAGCGCATTCCTGCTCTTCATGAGACTGAGGTGGACCTGCGCGCTGCCGCGCTCTGGTGGATCGTGGATCGCGATAGCAGCGGGTCAATCAGGGGTGCAATCGCATTCCACGTTGAGGACGATGAGGTGGATATCCACCGGTTGGTGGTCGATCCCACGTCCCACCGACTCGGTATCGGACGTCGACTCGTCCGCGACGCGATGACTCACGGGTCCCGCATCGTCGTGTCGACCGGACTTCTGAATGGGCCGGCTCGAAACCTTTACGAAGGCTTGGCGTTCACGCATGTGGGCGATCGCGAAGTGATCCCTGGCCTCTGGGTCAGTGATTACCGCTGGGAGCGTCCCTAAGCGAGCGAAACGGATTGGTTCCGCACCACTACTGGCTACGCCGTGCTCGAGCCCGCGTGCAGCGACTAATCGCGGTCAGGACCGTTGTACGCGGCGTCATAGGCCGTCTGAGAAATGGAGTTTCTCCACGAGAAGAACTCATGACCGGACTCGGCCCATGATCCATTTGCGTTGTAGAACGCCTGTTCATCGCGTTCATGCTTCTGCCAGCTCTCCTCGTACTGCGCGGAATCGGTAACTCTGACCACGGAGACCACCGAGCCCCAAGGAAAAAATGTGCCGCGGCTTTCGTCAAGGTCGGCATCCTCGACTTTGCTGCTGTCGCCCTCGAACAAGGGCATGCACCGGCCACCGTGGCTGTGCACGTGCAGTCCTACTTGATCGGCGAAGACCACTCGACCCTGCAGTCCATTGCGGTCGAGATTCAGGCGCGCGCGTTCCTCTTCGTCACGAACGAAGGGATACGCCTCCTCGGTTAGGACCACATTGACGACATCTCCCCGAGACAAAAATTCCGCTACGCCCATTGCATCCTCCTAGTCCAGGTGACCTGCACGCCGCGAAGGGCGAACCTGTCACCTCATCAGCTCAGGGTCATACTGAAGCACGGAGCACTTGCCCGCGTCGACCGCCCCGGCCCGAACTAATCGGTTCGCACCGCGCACCTCGCACCAGCCGGGGAAGCCGTTAGCGGCGCGACACGCCGCCCGTTTGCGAACCGGTCGGTCTCTCTTGCCGTATGGTTAACGCACTCCATCGGATTGAGTCCGGAGGAGGCTGCGACGGGCGAAACGCCTGAAGCGGATACTCAACCGGATTGAGTCTGGAAGAGGAGCAACACCCCACGCAACCGGCGAAACGCTGGAAGCGGATACTCAACCGGATTGAGTCCGGAAGAGGAGCTACACCTACGTAACCGGCGCGATGCTGGGAGCGGACACTCAACACCCTCGTAACTGGCGAGATGCTGGGAACGACCAACGAGTGAGGGCGCGATGCCCGCACATCATCATTTTGAGGCGCGATGCCCGGATGATGTGCAAGATTGCCACTTCGGGCGGGACCCGAGGTGGCCAAGTGGACGGCACCGGGAGTGCCGGAAGCAACCGGCGAGCACAACGGATGTTCGGAAATCTACGTGTCCCCAGGAGGACGCTACGTAGTCCGAACTCCGCGGGCTCTTATGCCGGTAAATATTCTCGACTTACGCAACCGTCTACCATCAACGCCTGTCCTGGCTGGCGCTAGTTGGGAGACGCGATGCTCGACGTCGCTTCATTGGCGGTGGATCTCTCACCGGCCGCAATTATTGTCAGCTTGCTCGGTCTGCCGATTGTGTACGTGGCGGCCTTCAATACAGGCCCTGTCGGCAAAACCGCACGCGAAGTGTTGGCGATGTTCCTCCGCCGCCCCCCAAAATGACACGCTGCACCATCCTCGGAGCCCCCTGCGCAACGTTCTGACAGGTCACGCAACCCGTGGACGCACACAGCCTCCGGTGCGATGGTGTGCGCATGTCTCAGAAGCGGTCGAAGCTCGCTCAGGCGGCGTTGGTGTCTAACGGCATGGTGTGGTTCGGTGCGTCGTTCATGCTCTTCGCGATCGCGGCGGAGCAGACGGCGGCGGTGTTCGCCGGCACGTGGCTGAACGTGCTCGGGTGGGCGATCATCCTTCTCGTCGCCGCGGGCCTGGCCGTCGTCGGCGTCATCGAGAACGTCAACATTCGCGCGGGCAAGAAGTACAAGCCGCGGCCGCGCAGCTGACCGTGCTCGAGCGGGGAACCCGCGACCCTCGTTGGAGGGGGGTCGAGGGGGTCTCCCCCTCGTGCGGGGCCGGCCCGGTCAGGGTCGGCCCGCCGCCATGCTCAGAGCGTGAGCGTGTGCAGCACCGTCGCCGCGGTGCCCGTCGGGGTGCCGTAGTCCGTGGCGTGCAGCGTCGCGGCCCGGTTGGTGATGAGGTCGAGCGCGACAAGCTCTTCTTCTGACTCGTCGGTCATGTCGCCGGGTTCGTCCTCCCATTCGCGCAGAACGCGCCCGGCGACGTCGACCACGCGCCACAGCCCCCATACGTGAGCGACTGGACCGGTCATTAGGTAAACACCAGGGCGGTCGCGGTGGGCCAGCCGTGCGCGGCCGCGGCGACGATGAGCGCGTGCGCGGCCGCGGCGATCCGGTCGACGTCGCCGGATGCCGTGGCGGCGTTAACGGCGGCTTCCGCCTCGCGCAGCGCCGCGGTGTGTCCCCACACGTCGACGTCGACGGCGGGTGTCGTGGTGGTGGTCATGGTGCGCCTTCCTGTGCAGCTGAGGGTGATGCCGCGGGGTGAGAAAGAGGGTGAGAAAAGGGGGTGATGCGGCAGGGTGATGCCGCGGGTGACGGGGACCGGCGTGAGCCGGTCCCCGTCCGGTTGGTCAGGCGAGGCCCGCGGCTTCGGCGGGGGTGGTGTCGCCGGTGACGATCTGCTCGACCGGGGAGAGGGTGTATCCCCACGCGGCGAGCTGGCGGAACAGCGCGGCGGCGCGCTCGTCGCCGCGTCGCCACGATTCCTTACTGGTGTTGGACTCAGCCCCGGCGAGAACGACCGCCAGGGCCACCAGGCGGGCCTTGCCGGGGTTGGCCTCCACCAGCGCGGCCAGGGCGTCGGTGCGGAAACCGGAGGGCCGCTCGACGCCCAGGAACGTGTGCGCGAGGTCATTGCCGCCCGACATCGCGGACGACACCGAGAACCGGTGAGCGGTCAGGCCCAGCGCGATCACCCGGTCAGCGTCCTTCGGCAGCGTCTTGCGAGACAGGAACGTCGCGATCCATTCGCGGCGCACCGTCTCAGCGGCGTTCCACGCCTTGTTGTTGGCGATGAGCGCCTTGCGCTCGGCGGAGCGCTCCACGCGCTCTTCCTCGATCTGCTCCGCGGTCAGCGGCTCGGCGGGCACGTCGCTGGGGTAGGCGAAGACGAAACCGGCCCCGGTGGGGTCCTGCACGAGGTACGTCGCATTGATTTCGCCGTAGTAGTTCACCTCGATCAGCACCCCGCGCGCCGGGACGGCGGCGATGTGCTGGGCGGTGACCTGCTCGCCCTCCGCGGTGCGGAGCTTGCGAAGGATCACCCACGAGCTTTCCTCCCCGTACGCCTCGCCACGGGTGAGCACCTGAAACCCGTTGTCGATGTGTTCCTGCTCGACGGCGGCGAGGTTGGCCTTTTCCGCGGCGTCGTCGCGGAGGCTCTGCGCGGTGTGCTCGAACTGGGTCGGGTCGGTGGTGGCGACCTCGATCAGGTGCGCACGGGCGTCGGCGTCGTCCTCGAACTCCAACAGCACCGCGGCCTGGTCGAGCGTCAGCGCGTGCTCGTGGAGAGCGGACGTGACCGTGGCGGACTCCGCGACGGCGAGCCCCTTCTTCACCGCGTCGGTCTTGGTGCCGGTGCGCTTGGCGGTCTGCGCGGCGCTGATGCCCTCAAACGCCAGCTGCGCCCACGCGGCGGTGCGATCCGCGGTGCTGAGGTCGGCGCGCTGGTCGTTCTCGATGATCTGCTGAATGATCCGGTCCGCGGTGGTGTCGTCGCCCTCCACCACGTAGACGGGGACGGTAGGCACCTCGGCCTCGCGGGCTGCGAGGGTGCGGCGCTGACCAGCGCGGACGATGACGTTTCCGTGCTCGTCGCGGCGGGCGAGAATCGGGGTGATGACGCCGTTCTCGCGGATCGACGCGATGAAATCCTTCGTCACGGGAGCGCTGGTGCGCACGTTCGCCTCGATGACGAGGGTGGTCGGGTCGATGTGCTCGATGGTCCCGGTTCCGGTGGTGATGCTCACGATGGTTTCTCCTTGATCGGTGTGCGATCATGAAGGCGACGGGTCCCGTGGTACTTCCATTACTACGGGGCTTTTGTCGTCTTCCAGATCGTTTTTCTTTGCCTCTCCGGCGAGTGAAAACCAACTGAGCGGAGGCGGCGGAGTGACGTCTTTCTCGGGCGAAATAAGGGAGCTTGCGACCGCGTCCGAGAAAGACGGCACGTAGCCGATGGAGCGAAGTAGGTTGAAACCGCGGAGAGGTGAAGAAAACGGGGAAACCGGGCCGCGTAGCGGCTCGCTCCGGCGGTGCTCCGTCACCGCTGCGCGGGCGGAGCTCGCGCCCCGCCGCAGGCGGAACACCGGGGAGCGTGAGGGAACGCCCCTCACCGGCCGGCCTCGGCCGGACCACGCCCCTCCCCCGCGAAACTGCCGGCGTCGTCGGGCGACGAACTGATAGCCGTTCGTGCCCCACAATCGTGCTGTGGACCCCGACCAGCGCAGCAACGCCAAGAGCCCGAACGGCACGGTCACGAGAGTGCGGTGGTGGCGTCGGTTTGGCACGCTCGTCACCGCTGGTGTGGTTCTCTACGTCATCGTCGGCGGCGTCCTCCTCCTGAAGGTTCCTGACCGCCTGCTGGCGAACTGGTTCCCCGACCTCACTTCACAAGAACGTGCCGCATTCCTCGGCCCGGCAACGACTGCCGTGCTGTTCGCGCTCGGCGGGACCATCGCACTCGTCGGCGTCGGCCTCAGCCTCTCCCGCCACCGTCAGGAGCTCGAGGCGGCGGCACGCGATCGGGAACGGCTTCACGACGACAGGGAACGGGAGCAAGCGCGGCGCGACGAGGTCGACGCGCAACGGCGCATCGAGACAGAGAGAGCATTGCGGGAACGGTTCGTCACGACCGTCAAGCTCCTCAGCGACACCGCACCCGTCAACCGTCAGGCCGCCCTCTTTGCCCTAGGCGCCCTCGCAGACGACTGGGATGCGTTCGGGAAATCCGACGAGGTGCAGGTGTGCATCGAGGTCCTCACCGGCTACCTCCGCGCGCCCCGCTCGGACGAGATGCTCGGTCCACTCAGCGAGGAAGAACACGACCAGCTAGACCCCTCCGAGCGTCGCGAAGCTCAACGCACAACTCCGCAGGAAGTCTCCGTCAAACAAGCCGGCTACGCCGTCATCCGCACACATCTCCGGGAAGATGGGCCAGCCCGCTGGCACAACCGCGTCCTCAATCTCGCCGGTGCGCACATCGACTTCACCGTGGACCTCAGCTTGACGACTATCGCCAACGGCGGAGCCGTGATTCTTGCCGAAGCGAAAATCACCAACCGCGGGGCCGTATACCTCTCCGGCGCAACCATCACCGATCGCGGGTCCGTGAACCTCACCGGCGCGACCATAACCAACGGCGGGTACGTGCTCCTCGCCAGCGCGACCATCACTAACCGCGGGTCCGTGAGCCTCGACTTCGCGAGTGTCACCAACGGCGGGGTCGTAAACGTCGACAACACGACAATCACCAATAGCGGGACCATTAATTTCTCCGACGCCACCATCACCGACCGCGGGTACGCGAACCTAGACTTCGCAAAAGTCACCAACGGCGGGTGGGTGACTCGCCCAGACGGGACGCGCCGCCCTCCCATAAAGCCCCGTTGATTACGTGCGTGGTTGCTACTCAGCCGCGGCGCCGCCGCGCGGCGCGCGCGGGGAGCGGGTGACGACGGCGGTCGCGCGGGAGAGGTCTGAGCCGATTGCGTCGGCTTCGAGGACGCGGCCGTGGCGGCGGTCGTCGCCTTCGCCCCATGCGACTGTGCGCTCGTGGCCGACGACGATTACCGCGTCACCCTTGTGCAGCGACGCGAGCACGTGTTCGCCCAGTTCGAACTTTGCTTCCACGAAATGCGTCGTCGGGGCCTCGTGCGGGGTCCACTCCCCCGCGCGGTACTCGCCGGTGTTCTCGATCACGCGCAGCTTCACGATCTGCACGCGACCCGCCTGCACGGCCTCGGGGTCGACCGCGAGGTTGCCGGTGATGGTCCTGGTGCTCATCTGTCGTCTCCTGCTCGTGCGGTTCGTTCTCCCCGTCGACGCCGACGGGATGCCGGTCCTCGGATCGGCCTCGGGGGTTGGCGCAGCGTCATCCTCAGGAACGCTCAGACCCAGATGTTCATGGTCGCCATCCTCGAAGTCTCAACAAGATGACAAACCTTGTCATTCGCCTCTCCGCGCCGCGCATTCTCGATTCAACGACCCACATGATCACGGTCGACCGTCGGGCTCACCACGCCCGCCCGGTCGTCGACGAGTCGGCGACGGCCCAGCCATCCGGTGAGTCCCCGGCCGTCGCGCCAGACGAAGAGCAGAGCGACGGTGGCGAGTCCGAGCGCGAACGCCGAGAGCGACCACGGCGCCGGCAGAGCGCTGAGCACGGTGAACGCCCCGGCACCCGTGACGAAACGCAGCGGCCGTGCCGCCCACCGCGGCAGCACGCCGTCGGTGAAGCGCACGCGCGTCGCGAGGTCGCCGATCGAGCGACCCGTCGCGAGCACCACGACCAGCCAGAGCCCCGCCGAGACGACGGTGCCGGCGAGGGAGGCGACCTCGTCGGTCGAGAAGGTCGCCGACTCCCCGAGGGTGAGGCTGATCGCCGCCTGCACCACGACCGACACCGCGAAGCCGACGAGCCCGACGCCCACGACGTCGCACACGATGCCCAGCACACGACGGCGACGGGTCACCGGGCGCGGGGTCTCGGCATCCGGAGCCTTCCTCGCCCCGCGATGCTGCGCCGGCACGGCGAACGCCACGAGCGAGCCGAGCAGCGCCCCCGAGGTGTTGGCGATGAGGTCGTCGACGTCGAAGACGCGATATGCGCACGGGAAGATCCCCCACACCCCGGTGAGCTGGGTCGTCTCGATGATGGCCGAGATCCCCAGTCCGGCGAGTCCTGCGATCAGGATGCCGCGCCCCCCGAGCACCCGGAGGAAGAAGCCGAGCGGGAGGAAGAGCAGCACGTTCAAAGCGACCTGCAGCACGACGGGATCGGTCAGGTAGCGGCCCGAGACCGCGACGGCGGCGCGGATATCGTCGACGAACTCGAACGGGCGGAGGTTCACGCCGCGGCAGCGGAAGTCGTCGGTCTCGGGCATCGGGACGAGCGTGTACGTCCAGATCGCCCAGAAGTACACCGCGGCGCCCGCCCACAGCGCGGTGCGCGCGAGAGTCAGCCCGCCGCGACGGCGGTAGCTGATCGCCACGAAGGGCACGAAGGCGAGCACCGCCACGACGGCGCCGGCCAGCACCGCGAGAACGCCCGATCCCAGGATGTCATTCACGTCGCGAGCATAGGGAAAACCCCCGCGTCGCGCGGGAGACTGGGGGAATGACCCGCGCCGAGCATCTCCGAGACGAGATCGGTGCCCGCATCGACGACACCGGTTTCACCGCGCATGGCCTGCACGTGCGGGTCGGCGACGACGTCGCGACACGGCGGTGGACCCCCGATTCGCGCGAAGAGATCCATTCCGTCTGCAAGGCGATCGCTGTGCTCGCCGTGGGCATCGCGGCGGATGAGGGGCTGGTGACGTTCGACACCCCGGTGAGCGAACTGCTGCCCACCGCCGCCGCCGCGACCCTATGGCAGCTGCTGACGATGACGAGCGGCATCGACTTCGCGTATTCAGAGACGATGATGACGGACTGGCCCGACCTCGCCGCCGAATTCCTGTCCCGTCCGTCGCGCGGTCGGGTCTTCCAGTACTCCAACGCGAGCACCTACACCGCGATGCACGCCCTCGCTCAGCGCACGGGCGACGTCGAGGCGTACCTGCGCACGCGCCTGTTCGCGCCCCTCGGCCTCGCAGACATCACCTGGCGCCGCTGCCCGCACGGCCGCGTGCTCGGCGGCGAGGGCATCGCCCTGCGCACCGACGAGATGGCGCGGCTGGGCCTGCTCCTCCGTGACCGCGGGATCTTCGACGCACGACGCCTCGTCTCGGCCGGAATCGTGGATGCCATGCACGCGGACTGGGTGACCACGGGCAGCGACGCGGACGGTTACCGCCGCTACGCCCTCGCGGGATGGGAGGGACCCGGTGACGCCTGGCGGCTGCACGGCGCGCACGGCCAGCTCGTCATCTTCGCCGGCGACGCCGTCGTCACCGTCAGCGCCTCCGACCACGGCGGCGCCGATGCCCTCGCCGCCTTCGTCGCGGCCTGTGCGAGTCACTCCTGCGGGTCGTAGTCGTACCGGGTAGCCGGGATGCCGCATCGTTCGCGGATGCGACGGGCGACGGCGACGGATCGTTGCGGAGGAGATGCCGCGGAGACAGGGGCTTCATTCCGCCTCTGCCGACGAGCGACCAGACGGTGAACGCCGAGCGCGCCGGATTGCGCAGAACCCCCAGTACGCGTAATGTCGCGCGCCGTGACTGACGAAAGTCGCGTTGACGGCGAAGAGACGCCGATCGCGAAACGCATCCTGATCGGCGAGCCCCTCACGTCGGAAAAGCTCGACGAGCAGCTGCTGCCCAAGAAGATGGCGCTGCCCATCTTCGCCTCCGACGCCCTCTCCTCCGTGGCCTATGCGCCGCAGGAGCTGCTGATGATCCTCCTCATCGGCGGAACGGCCCTGCTGACCCTCAGCCCGTGGGTCGCGATCGCGGTCGTCGTGCTGCTGGTCGTGGTGGTGCTCAGCTACCGCCAGCTCATCAAGGCCTACCCCTCGGGCGGCGGCGACTACGAGGTCGCGAGCAAGAACCTCGGCGAGATCCCCGGCGTCGTCGTGGCGGCGGCCCTGCTGGTCGACTACGTGCTCACGGTGGCCGTGTCGGTGGCATCCGGTGTCGACAACATCATCTCGGCGCTGCCGGAATTGAACCCGTTCCGCGTCGAGATCGCCGTCGGGTTCGTCATCCTCATCGTCATCGTCAACCTCCGCGGCGTGCGCGAGGCGTCGAGCGTCTTCGCGATTCCGACCTACCTCTTCATCGGCTCGGTCGCGGTCATGATCGTCGTGGGCCTGGCGCGCACGCTGGCGGGCGACGCCCCCGTCGCCTCCAGCGCGCAGTACGCCGTGGAGGCGGAGTCGCTCACGCAAGCGGCCCTCATCCTGCTCGTGCTCCGCGCGTTCTCGAGCGGCTGTTCGGCCCTGACGGGTGTGGAGGCCGTGTCGAACGGCGTCCCCGCGTTCCGGATGCCGAAGATCCGCAACGCTCAGACCACGCTCACGCTCATGGGCGGCATCGCCATCCTGCTGTTCGCCGGTCTGACCGCCCTCGCCCTGATCGCGAACGTGCACTACGCCGAGAACCCCTGCCATCTCATCGGCTTCGACTGCGCCAACAACCCGCAGCCGAGCCTGATGGCCCAGGTCGCCGCCGCGACCTTCGGTGCGGGCAGCATCTTTTTCTTCATCATCCAGGCCGCCACCGCGTGCGTGCTGCTGCTGGCGGCCAACACTGCGTTCAACGGCTTCCCGCTGCTGGGATCGGTGCTCGCCCGCGACGGCTACGCCCCGAAGGCGCTCAACACCCGCGGCGACCGCCTCGTGTACTCCAACGGCATGATCATCCTCGGCATCGTCGCCATCGGCGTGCTGATCGTCTACCAGGCCAACCTGACGACCCTGATCCAGCTGTACATCATCGGCGTGTTCGTCTCGTTCTCACTCGGCCAGCTCGGCATGGTCCGGCACTGGCGCCGCGTGCTGCGAGGGCTGCGCGACCTGCCCCCCGAGGCGGCCAAGCAGCAGTCGGCGGCCTACGAGCGGCGCTCGGCCATCTCGGGCCTGTGGATCAACTCGGTCGGCGCGGCCATGACCGTGCTCGTGCTGCTGATCGTCACGATCACGAAGTTCACGCACGGTGCGTGGCTGGTCTTCATCGCCATCCCCATCCTCGCCACGCTGATGGTCGGGGTGAATCGCTACTACCGCGACGTCGAGCACGAGATCCGGATGGATGACACCGTGCACTTCGGGTCGTCGGGCGACGTCGCCATCGTTTTGGTCAACCGCCTGCAGAAGCCCGTCATGAAGGCGATCGACTACGCCCTCGCCGCCAAGCACGACAAGACGCTCGCGGTGCACGTGGCGATCACCGACGAGGATGCCGCGAAGCTGCAGCGGGAGTGGGCCGAGCACGACATCCCGGTGCCGCTGGTGATCATCGAGTCGCCGTACCGCACGTACACATCGCCGGTGTCGACGTTCATCAAGCGGTACCGCGAGAAGAACGGTTCGGCCGTGGTGACGGTCTACCTGCCGCAGTTCATCGTGGGCCACTGGTGGGAGTCGATCCTCCACAACCGCCGCTCGCGCCGACTCGCGCAGCAGCTCATGCTCGTGCACGGCGTCTCGATCACGCTCGTGCCGTGGCTGCTCGACTCGTCGGAGCTCATCTACGGCCGCCGCTCGCGCCCCCTCCCGGGTCAGTCCCGCAGCGGACGCCCCGTCGCCGCGGCCCCCGCGCCCCGCGCGAAGAAGACCCCGTCCGGCTCGGCATCCTGAGCCCCTCCGGCGCCCCCGCCCTCGTGGTGGGGGCGTCGGCGTTCCGGTCGGCTGCTCCGATCGCCGGTCTCGACCACCCGCACGCGCGGAAGAGAACGTGGCGGTGTCGGCGACACTCACGCGCCGTTCACCGCAGACAGGTCAGTCCGTCGGCCGCTGACGCATGCGCTTCACGTCGGTGCGACGCTGCTTGGCCTGCAGACGGCGTTCCTTCGAACCGCGGGTGGGCTTCGTCGCGCGCCGCGGCGGGGCCGGCGGACGCACCGCGTCGGCGACGATCGCGGCGAGGCGCTCCCGCGCGGCGTCGCGATTGCGCAGCTGGTTTCGGTGCTCGGATGCCACGATGATCAGCACCCCGTCGATGAGGCGTCCCTCCAGCCGCTGCCGGAGCCGCTCGCGCTGCACGGCGGACAGGGCGCGGGAGCCCGCGGCATCCCACCTCAGCTCCACGCGGGAGTCGGCCGTGTTCACGCCCTGCCCGCCCGGTCCCGACGACCGCGAGAAGCGCCATGACAGCTCGGCGGCGGGGATCACGAGGCCAGCCATCACCCGCACGCCGGGGCTGTCGGGAGAGGGCATACCTCCATCTTGCGCCCGGTGGCCGGGGGGGGTCGGCGCCCGGCCCGGACACGACGGAGGAGTTGCGGCGCGCGGCCCGCGCTCACCACGTCTCCTGCGTTGCGTCATCCGGGGCAGGCGCCCACGAACCGCGACCGGACGCTGATCCCCGTGGCAGTCACACCCCCGGTTCCCGCCCGGCGCCCGGCGCCCGGCGCGTGAGCACCCCGTATGCGTCCGCCCGCGAACCGTAGGGAAACCGTGAGGACGCCCGGATGCCGCCACCCGGCGGAGTTGGATCGACCAACGTGCCGCCCCGCGGCGCCCGCGAACCCCGCGGACCACCCGAACCTGGAGTCGTCGTGCTCGATGCCGTCTTCCTCGCCGCAATCGTCGCGCTCTTCGCGCTGATCGCCCTCGTCGCGAAGGGGGTCGAGAAGCTGGGCCCGGAGGCCCGGACCTCGTCGCCCCGCGCCACCTCCTCGTCCGCCCCGGCGGCCCGTGAAAGCCGGGGCGACCGGCCATGATCTTCTTCTCGATCCTCGCCGCCGTGCTCGCGGTCGCGGCCGCCGTGTACCTCGTGGTCGCCCTCGTGCGTCCGGAGAAGTTCTGACATGGATGCCGGAATGATCTGGTCCCTCCTCCTGACCAGCCTCACCCTGATCGCCGCCCTGGGCCTGGCCTATCGCCCGCTCGGCGACCACATCGCCCGCATCTACACCGGCGAGCGCGATCTCGCCGTCGAGCGCGGCATCTATCGTCTGATCAGCGTCGACGCGCGCAGCGCCCAGACGTGGCAGGCGTACCTGCGCTCGGTGCTGCTGTTCTCGTTCGTCGGCGTCGTGTTCGTCTACGCCCTCCTGCGCCTGCAGCCGCTGCTGCCGTACTCTTTCGACCTCGAGGCGCCCGGTGAGGCGCTGTCGTTCAACACGGCCGTCTCGTTCGTGACCAACACGAACTGGCAGTCCTATTCGGGCGAAGCGACGCTCGGGTACACCGTGCAGTTCGCCGCGCTCACCGTGCAGAACTTCGTCTCGGCGGCGGTCGGCATCGCAGTTGCGGTGGCCCTGGTGCGCGGCTTCGCGTTCCGCCGGAGCGGCGTGATCGGCAACTTCTGGGTCGACCTGGTGCGCGGCACCTCCCGTCTGCTGCTGCCGTTCTCGATCGTCGCGGCGGTCGCGCTGCTCGCTGGCGGCGTCATCCAGAACCTCAACGGTTTCACGGATGCCACGACCCTCGCGGGCGCCGCACAGTCGATCCCGGGCGGGCCCGTGGCATCCCAGGAGGCCATCAAGCTGCTCGGCACGAACGGCGGCGGCATCTTCAACGTCAACTCGGCGCACCCGTTCGAGAACCCGACGCCCTGGACCAACCTCCTCTCGATCTTCCTCATGCTCGTCATCCCGTTCTCCCTCCCCCGCGCCTTCGGCCGCATGGTGGGCGATGACCGGCAGGGGTACACGATCCTCGGTGTGATGGGCGCGATCTTCGTGGCATCCACGGCTCTGCTCACGTGGGCCGAGATGGCCGGCGCCGGCACGGCCCCGAAACTGGCCGGCGGCGCGATGGAGGGCAAGGAGGTGCGCTTCGGCATCTTCGGATCGACGCTGTTCGGCTCCACGGGCACCCTGACCTCGACCGGTGCCGTGAACTCGATGCACGACAGCTACACGGCGCTGGGCGGCGGGATGCCGATGCTCAACATGATGCTCGGCGAGGTCGCCCCCGGCGGCGTCGGTTCGGGCCTGTACGGCATGCTCATCCTCGCGGTGATCGCCGTGTTCGTCGGCGGGCTGCTCATCGGCCGCACGCCCGAGTACCTCGGCAAGAAGATCGGGCCGCGCGAGATCAAGCTCGCGAGCCTGTACATCCTCGTCACGCCGACGCTCGTGCTGGCGGGAACCGCGCTGAGCTTCGGGGTTCCCGGCATCCGTTCCGACGTCGAGAGCACCTCGATCCTCAACCCGGGCGTGCACGGCCTGAGCGAGGTGCTCTACGCCTTCACCTCGGCGGCCAACAACAACGGCTCGGCTTTCGCGGGGTTGACCGCGAACACCCCGTGGTTCAACACCGCGCTGGGCGTCGCGATGCTGCTCGGGCGGTTCCTGCCGATCGTGTTCGTGCTGGCCCTCGCGGGTGCTCTCGCGGCACAGGATGCCGTGCCCTCGACCGCCGGAACCCTCCCGACGCACCGCCCGCAGTTCGCGGGCCTGCTCGCCGGCGTCGCCGTGATCGTCACGGCCCTCACCTATTTCCCGGTCCTCACCCTCGGACCCCTCGCCGAAGGACTTGCGCTCTGATGTCCACCGCCACCGTTTCCCAGGTCCCCGACCCGGTCGAAGGGCCGAACCCTGCGCTCGATCGCTCGGTCCCTGAGCTTGTCGAAGGGCCCCGCCGCGCGTTCAGCGCCGCGCAGATCGTCGCCGCCCTTCCGGGCGCGGCGAAGAAGCTCAACCCGGCCGCCCAGTGGCGCAACCCCGTGATGTTCCTGGTGTGGGTCGGCGCGGCGCTGACGACGCTCATCGCGGTCGCGGAACCGTTCCTCGGCGGCACCGACGCCAGCCTGCCCTTCGGCTTCACGTGGGGCATCGCCGTGTGGTTGTGGCTCACGGTGTTCTTCGCGAACATCGCCGAGTCGGTGGCCGAGGGCCGCGGCAAGGCGCAGGCCGCGACGCTGCGCAAGACGCGAACGACCACCTCGGCCCGCCGCGTCGTCTCGTACTCCGCCGCCGACCCCTCGGCATCCGGCGCCGCGACGCAAGACGTCCCGTCGGGCGACCTGCGCGTCGGCGACATCGTGCTCGTCGAGACCGGCGAGCTCATCCCGGGCGACGGCGACATCGTGCACGGCATCGCGACCGTCGACGAATCGGCGATCACGGGCGAATCCGCCCCGGTCGTGCGCGAGTCGGGCGGCGACCGCAGCGCCGTCACCGGCGGCACGCGCGTGCTCAGCGACCGGATCGTCGTGAAGATCACGTCGAAGCCCGGCGAGACGTTCGTCGACCGCATGATCGCGCTCGTCGAGGGCGCCTCGCGCCAGCGCACGCCCAACGAGATCGCGCTGAACATCCTGCTCGCGAGCCTGTCGATCGTGTTCGTCGTCGTGGTGCTCGTGCTCAACCCGATCGCCTCGTATGCGGCATCCCCGGTGTCGATCCCCGTGCTCGTGGCGCTGCTCGTGTGCCTCATCCCGACGACCATCGGCGCGCTGCTGAGCGCCATCGGCATCGCCGGCATGGACCGCCTCGTGCAGCGCAACGTCCTCGCCATGTCGGGCCGCGCGGTCGAGGCCGCGGGAGACGTCACGACCCTGCTGCTCGACAAGACCGGCACGATCACCTACGGCAACCGGCGGGCCTCGGCGTTCGTCCCGATGCCCGGCGTCGGCGCGCCGCTCGTCGCGGAGTACGCCTCGCTGTCGTCGCAGGCCGACCCGACGCCCGAGGGCGTCTCGGTGGTCGAGCTCGCCGCGTCCCAGGGGATCGTCGCCGAGATGCCCCGCGGCGCGGAGCCCGTGCCCTTCACAGCGCAGACCCGCATGAGCGGCCTCGACCTCGCCGACGGCACACAGGTGCGCAAGGGCGCCGCATCCGCCGTGGTGGCCTGGCTCGCGGCATCCGGATCTCCCGTTCCCGAGGCGCTGCGCGCGCAGCTGCAGAGCGAGACGGATGCCATCGCCCAGTCGGGCGGCACGCCCCTGGTCGTGGCGACGCTGTCGGGCGGCGAGGGCCGCGTGCTCGGCGTCATCCACCTCAAAGACGTCGTGAAAGACGGCCTGCGCGAGCGCTTCGAGGAGCTGCGCGCGATGGGAATCCGCACCGTGATGATCACGGGCGACAACCCGCTCACGGCCAAAGCCATCGCGGCCGAGGCGGGGGTCGACGACTTCCTCGCCGAGGCGACGCCGGAAGACAAGCTCGCCCTCATCCAGCGCGAGCAGCAGGGCGGCAACCTCGTCGCCATGACCGGTGACGGCACGAACGACGCTCCGGCGCTGGCTCAGGCCGACGTGGGCGTCGCGATGAACACGGGCACCTCCGCCGCGAAAGAGGCCGGCAACATGGTCGACCTCGATTCCGACCCGACCAAGCTCATCGACATCGTCCGCATCGGCAAGCAGCTGCTCATCACGCGCGGCGCGCTCACGACGTTCTCGCTCGCCAACGACATCGCGAAGTACTTCGCGATCATCCCGGCGATGTTCATGGGCGTCTTCCCGGGACTTGCGGTGCTGAACATCATGGGGCTGCACTCCCCGGCATCCGCGGTCACCAGCGCGATCATCTTCAACACGATCGTGATCATCGTGCTCATCCCCCTCGCCCTGCGCGGAGTGAAATACCGCGCGGCGAGCGCGTCGAGCATCCTCAGCCGCAACCTGCTCGTCTACGGGCTCGGCGGCGTCATCGTCCCCTTCCTCGGCATCAAGCTCATCGACCTCGTCGTGAGCCTGCTCCCCGGCTTCTGAAAGGCCCCGTCATGCGCACCACCCTGCGTACCGCCGGCGTCGCCGTCCGCGCGATGCTCGTCTTCACCGCCCTGCTCGGTGTCGGCTACATGCTGCTGATCACCGCGGTCGGCCAGGTCACCCTCCCTTTCCAGGCGAACGGATCGCTCGTGCGCTCGGCCGACGGCACGGTCGTCGGCTCGCAGCTTCTCGGGCAGTCGTTCCAGGATGCCGACGGCCAGGCGCTCCCGCAGTACTTCCAGTCGCGTCCGTCCGCGGCGGGCTACGACTCCGCCGCCTCGACCGGCTCGAACCTGGGGCCGGAGAACAGCGACCTCATCGCCGCGATCGCCTCGAACCGTTCCGCTTTCGAGGCGCTGAACGGTGCAGGGGCGGTCTCCGCCGACGCCGTCACCGCCTCGGCCTCGGGCCTCGATCCCGACATCTTCGTCGCGAACGCGGAACGCCAGGCCGCACAGGTCGCCGAGGCCCGTGGCATCCCCGTCTCCGACGTCGAGGCGCTCGTCGCGGAGCACACGCTCCCCCGCGACCTGGGATACCTCGGCGACCCGCGCGTCAACGTGCTCGAGGTCAACCGCGCGCTCGACGCGCTGTGAGCGACGAGAATCGCTGACATGGCTGTCGCCGCGTCCCCCGCCGCCGTCGCGCCGCCGCCCGCGCGGCGGCGGCGCCGTGCGCGGCGGGCGGGCGCCCCCACCCTGTTGAGGGCGCTCTCCCGCCTGTTGAGCGTCCAAGACACGCCGCTGGGCCGGGTCCGATGCGGCGTGTCCTGGACACTCAACGTCCCTCGCCGCCCCACGCGCAACGCGACGCCGAGGGCGCTCTCCCGCCTGTCGAGTGTCCAAGACACGCCGCTGGGTCAGGTCGGATACGGCGTGTCCTGGACACTCAACGCTGACCCGGCGCGTCGACGCGGAAGGAGCGCGGCGTGAAGCGCGGACGCCTCCGGGTCCTCCTCGGCGCGGCGCCCGGCGTGGGCAAGACGTACGAGATGCTCGAGGAGGGCCGCCGCCTCGGCGCCGAAGGCCGCGACGTCGTCATCGCCATCGTCGAGACGCACGGCCGTGTCGCGACGGCCGCGCAGGCCGAGGGTCTCGAGGTCGTCCCGCGGCGCGCGGTCGCCCACCGCGGGGTCGCGCTCGACGAGATGGACCTGGATGCCGTGCGGCAACGGCATCCGCAGATCGCCCTCGTCGACGAACTGGCGCACACCAATGCCCCCGGGTCCCGCAACGCCAAGCGCTGGCAGGACGTCGAGGAGCTGCTCGCCGCGGGCATCGACGTGATCACGACGGTGAACGTGCAGCACATCGCCTCGCTCAACGACGTCGTCGAGAAGATCACCGGGGTCGTGCAGCGCGAGACGGTTCCGGATGCCGTGGTGCGCGCCGCCGATCAGATCGAGGTCGTCGACCTGGCACCGCAGTCGCTGCGCGACCGGCTCGCGGCCGGATCGGTCTACCCCGCGGAGCGGATCGATGCCGCCCTGTCGAACTACTTCCGTCTCGGCAACCTCACGGCACTTCGCGAGCTCGCGCTGCTGTGGCTGGCCGACGAGGTCGACTCGGCCCTGCAGCGCTACCGCCTCGAGCAGGGCATCGAGGGGGCGTGGCAGGCGCGCGAGCGCGTGGTCGTGGCCCTCACCGGCGGCCCCGAGGGCGAGACGCTGCTGCGCCGCGGTGCACGAATCGCGGCGCGATCGGCGGGCGGGGAGCTGCTCGCCGTGCACGTGTCGACGCAGGACGGCCTGCGCGGCGGCTCCCCCGGCGCGCTCGAAGAGCAGCGCGCCCTCGTCGAGTCGCTCGGCGGCACCTACCACCACGTCGTCGGCGACGACACCGCGCACGCGCTCGTCGAGTTCGCGCGCTCGGTCAACGCCTCGCAGTTGGTCATCGGCGTGAGTCGGCGGGGTCGCCTGGGTGCGGCGCTCACCGGCCCGGGCATCGGCGCGACCGTCATCCGGGCCTCCGGCGACATCGACGTGCACATCGTCAATCACGCGCGGGCGGGCGGGCGCTTCGCCCTGCCGCGCCTGACCGGTCCGGCACTCAGCGCCAAGCGGCGAATCCTCGGCTTCCTCATCGCCCTGGCCGGTGGGCCGCTCCTGTCGTGGCTGCTCATCGCGACGGGCACCGACGATTCGATCACCACCGATGTGCTCGCCTATCAGCTGCTGGTCGTGGTCGTGGCGCTGACGGGCGGCATCTGGCCGGCGGTGTTCGCCGCGGTGCTGTCGGGGGTCACGCTCGATTTCCTCTTCATCGACCCGCTCTACACGGTCACGATCAGCGACCCCGACCACGCGCTGTCGCTCGTGCTGTACGTGGTGATCGCGGTGCTCGTGAGCATCGTCGTCGATCAGGCCGCCCGCCGCGCCCGCGCCGCCCGCCGGGCGGTGGCCGAGTCGGAGCTGCTGGCCACGGTCGCCGGCAGCGTCCTGCGCGGCGAGAGTGCTGTGCCCGCGCTCGTGAGCCGCGCGCGCGAGGCCTTCGGCATGGCGGGGGTGCGGCTCGTCGCGTCCGACGGCTCGGTGCTCGCGACCGACGGGGAGCCGCTGCGCGACGGACGCCTGACCGCCGTGCCCGTCGGTGAGGGCCGTGCGATGCTCGAGCTGCACGGCCGGGTGCTGGATGCCGCGGAACGCCGCCTGCTCGACGTCGTCGTCACGCAGCTCGCCGCCGCCCTGGAGCGCACCGATCTGGCGGAGACCGCGGCGGAGGCGGGAGCCCTCGCCGAGACTGACCAGGTGCGCAGCGCTCTGCTCTCGGCGGTGAGCCACGACCTGCGTCGACCGCTCGCCGCCGCCGTCGCCGCGCTCGGGGGCCTGCGCGCCGCGGGCGACACCCTTTCGGCCGACGACCGCCGCGAGCTGCTCGAGACCGCCGACGAGAGCCTCGCGACCCTGTCGGTGCTCGTCACCGACCTGCTCGACGTCAGCCGCGTGCAGGCGGGTGTGCTGGCCGTCTCGCTGACCGAGGTGGATGCCGCCGGCGTCGTGCTCGCCGCCCTCGACGAACTCGACCTGGGTCCGGATGCCGTGGAGCTGGCCCTCGACTCCGACCTGCCGCCGTTGCGCGCCGACCCGGTGCTGCTGCAGCGCGTGCTCGTGAATGTGCTGACCAACGCCGACCGGCACACGCCCGAGGGCCGGCGGGTGCGCATCGCCACGAGCCGGCTGGGCGGCACGGCCGAGATCCGCGTGATCGACCACGGGCCCGGCATCGCCCCGGAGCGCCGCGACGACATGTTCTCGCCGTTCCAGCGTCTCGGCGACACCGACAACACCGCGGGCCTGGGCCTCGGCCTCGCGCTCTCGCGCGGCTTCGCCGAGGGCATGGGCGGCACGCTCACCCCGGAAGACACCCCGGGCGGCGGTCTGACGATGGTGGTCGCCCTGCCGGTGGCCGCCGATCGACCCGAAGGTGATGCGTACACGGTCGACTCCGCCACGCCGAGGGCACCGCTCGGACGATCCGTGACCCGCGGACGCTCGCCTGCGGTCCGGGGCGACGAGCCCGCGGCATCCGGCCCGCCCGCGTCCGCCGACCGCACTTCCTCCAGGCCGGGCGTCGTGCCCGTGGCATCCCGATCCCGAAAGGACTCCCCGTGAAGGTCCTGATCGCCGATGACGACCCGCAGCTCGTGCGCGCGCTGCGCATCACGCTCGCCGCACACGGCTACGACGTGGTCGCCGCCGCCGACGGCGCCGCGGCCATCACCCTCGCCGCCCAGGCGCACCCCGACATCGTGCTGCTCGACCTCGGGATGCCGCACCTCGACGGCGTGCAGGTGATCCACGCGCTGCGGGGGTGGACGACCGCGCCCATCATCGTCGTCTCGGGCCGCACCGGTTCGGCCGACAAGGTCGAGGCCCTGGATGCCGGCGCCGACGACTACGTGACGAAGCCCTTCCAGATCGACGAGCTGCTCGCGCGCCTCCGGGTCCACGCGCGGCGGTCGATCCCGGCATCCGGGGAGTCCGTCGTGCGTTTCGGCGACGTCGAGGTCGACCTCGCCGCGAAGGCGGTGCTGCGGGCGGGAATCCGCGTGCACCTGACGCCGACCGAGTGGCGGATGCTGGAGTTCCTCGCCCGCAATCCGGGGTCGCTCGTCACCCGGCAGACGCTGTTGAAGGAGATCTGGGCGAGCGAGCAGGTCGCCGACAGCGGCTACCTCCGGCTTTACATGTCGCAGCTGCGCAAGAAGCTCGAGGCCGACCCGTCGGCACCCCGGCACCTGCTCACCGAGCAGGGAATGGGGTACCGGCTGGTGGTGTGACGCCGCGGGCTGTCGAGTCGCCTCCGACGACGAGGCATCGTCTGCCCGCTGCACCGGCGCATCAGTACAGCTCGGGCCGCCGATCGGCGAACAGGTCGTTGTGCGGCGGAAGGCGCTTGTCGCCGACGGCGGGGATGTCCAGGTCGGCGATGGCGACGTGAGACTCGTCGGGATGGGCCGCGATCCAGCCGTCGCCGTCGATGACGGCACTCCCCGAGGTCCAGGCGACACCGCGCTCCTCACCGCGACGATCGGCGACCACCGTTGCCAACCGGGACGACCGCGCCGCCGCCATGGCCTGGATGATCTCAGGAGGGTGTTCCCCGGCCGGCCTGGCCACCGCGGGCCAGTTGACCGGGAGCGCCAGCAGCTCAGCACCCGCGAGTGCGAGCCGGCGCGGAACCTCGGGAAACTCGTTGTCGTAACAGATCGCGACGCCCAGAGTGCCGACCGGCGACTCCACCACGGTGCCGGCGGAATCCCCCGGCTCGAAGAACGCCCGCTCGATGCCCCAGAGATGCGACTTGCGATAGTGCGCCAGCGATGCCGACCGCGTGAACACCACGGCGGTGTTGAAGAGCGCACCGGACGTCGCCTCGGCGTACCCGACCACCGCCGTCGCACCCTCCGGAAGCGCGGCACGCAGCAGCGCAAAGCGATCATCGTGACGATCCAGGGCAGCTGTGCGCGCCTCCGCCGCGTCAGCGAAGACGTAGCCGCTCAGCGCCAGCTCGGGAGCCACGATGAGGGACGCACCGCGAGCGGCGGCCGAAGCGATCGCATCGGCGACACGTCCGACATTGCCATCGACGTCGCCGAGGACGACGTCCGGCGACACCGCCGCCGCTCGCAGGGTGCGCACCTCAGTAGATGTTCGCGAGCTCGAGGGGCTCATCGCCGCGCATGCCGGCGATCTGCGCCCGCAACGCGATGTCATCCCACAACCGCACCTCGCGAACGAGCTTGCCGTTGTGGAAGGTGAACTGCGAGATGCCGAGCACATCGACCGGCTTGCCCGTCAGCGGGCCGTAATTCGACCTGCCGACATAGTCGCCCGTGAACTTCCACGTCACCGCGACCCGAAGGCCCGCGTATCGCACGTCGTAGTTGGTCTGAATGTCACGCACCTCGAACTGCCCGGCGGGGAATGCCTCGAGGAATCGCAGAAGCGCTCGACGGTACCCCTCGGGGCGGATCACGGTGCGGTTGCCGACGGTGAGGAGCGTCAGGTCGCGGTCGAAGAACTGCTCGACCTGATGCAGGTCGCGCTGATTCCAGACCACGTCGATGAGCTCCAGCACCCGCTCGACTTCCGGACGGTAGTCGTCGGGGCGCGGACCCGAGTCGCCCGCGGCGATGGGGTCGACCGGCGCCGGTTCCAACCACGACCCGCTGTACCCGCGGAACGACTGCGCGCGGGCCAGTTCGTCGACGTCGAGACCGTGATACAGAGCCCCGGCGAGGCTGTCGCGCACGACCCACTCCTCGACCATGCGCCCGCGGCGGTACAGGCAGTTGGCGATCGTCCGACTCACCTCGGGAGAGTGCAGGTGGCCGGAGAACACCAGATGCGAGCTCAGGAACGCATCGTCGCCGCGCGCCTCCCACACGACGTCTTCCGCCTGACCGGTGCGGTCGGGAGTCGCCGAGATCCGCATCAGGGAGCCCTCGATGACCTCGTCGCGAGTCGTCGAGGTTCCGAGCGAGCCGTGCACGATCGAGTCGGGCTCGTAGTTCTCCCGGATGTAACTGATCGAACGGTTCACCCAGATGAGGTCGGTCACCTCCCGGATGAAGTCATCGGGGTCCGCGTAGGGCTGATAGGCGATCGGGTCGAGGGGCATGGGTTCTCCTTGCGGTGGTGAAAGATGCGGTGGCGATACGGGGGGGGAAGACGGAACCGGATGGGCTGATCTAACCCCCCGCGGACGGCAGGACCCCGACCGTCGACCGGTCGACGTATCTGGTGGAGAAGGTCGCGGAGTGGAAGGCGTCCGTCGAGCCCTCCAGCCGCGCGGTGATCAACCGGGCCGTCTCGCGCATCATCGCCTCGAGGTCGTATGCGATCGACGACAGCTGGATGATGTCCCACCGAGCCGGTGGGAGGTCATCGAACCCGATGATCGAGACGTCGCGCGCAGGGACCGCTCCCGCACGCCGTAGGGCGTTCAGCGCACCGATCGCCACGACGTCGTTCGCCGCGAAGACGAGCGTCGGTCGAGCATCGGCCAGCAGCTCGGTCATGGCGCGGTCACCGGTCTCGGTGTCGTAACCGCCGCGACGCACGAGGTGTGCGGGCAGGTGGATGCCGTGCCGACGCAGGGCGTTGCGCAGCGCCGCCTCGCGAGCGCGTCCGGTGCTCGTGTTCTCGGGACCGAGAATCGCCGCCACCCGACGATGACCGGCGGCGACGATGTGCTCGACCGCCGCCTCGTGCCCGGGGACGGGGTCGACGACCGTGGCATCGGCCTCGACGAAGGAGCCGGTGCGGTTGAAGTAGACGAACGGCACGGACCGGTCGTGCAGGCGCGCGGGCGTGGCCGAATCGAGCGTCGCCGTCGCGAGGATCACGCCGGCGAGACCCCCCGCGATGAGGCGGTCGGCGATCGCGGCGTCCTCACCGGACTCGGTGTGCAGCATGAGCTGATAGCCGTAGCGTTCCAGTTCGCGGTGGGCGGGAGGGATGAGCTGGGCGTAGAACTGGTTGTCGAGATCGGTGACGAGCAGACCGACGCGACGACTGCGTCCTGACGACAGCGAGCGCCCGGCTTCGCTCGGCACATAGCCGAGCTGTGCGGCGGCCTCGCGGACGAGGTGCTTGGTGCGCGGCGAGACCTTCGGGTGATCGCTGAGCGCCCGTGAGACGGTCGCCTGTGAGACGCCCGCCAGCCGAGCGACATCGTGACTCGTGACGCTCATCGCGGGTTCGCCCCCGTCATCCCTTCACCGAGCCGTCGCTGAGTCCGGCGACCAAGTACTTCTGCGCGACGAAGGCGATGGCGACGACGGGGAGGGTGAGGAGCATGGCAGCCGCTCCGGCCTGTTGCAGCATCGGGAGCGTCTGCCCCAGCTGGGTGGCGATGAACACCGGCACCGTCTTCGACGAGCTGTCGGTGAGCACGACGGCGGTCAGGTACTCCTGGAACGCGAACAGGAAGACGAAGATGCCCGCGGTGGCGATTCCGGGGGTCATCAGCGGAATCATCACGCGGCGAAGGATCCCGATCCTGGTGCACCCGTCGATCATGGCAGCCTCGTCGAGCTCCCTCGGGATCTCAGCGAAGAAGTTCCGCAGCAGCCAGATCGTGAACGGTTGGTTGATGGCCACGAGGGCGATCGCCATCGCGAACGTGGTGTCGTAGATGCCGAGCGCGCGGCTGATGTCGTACATCGGGAGCACGACGGCGAAGCGCGGAAGCGAGCGGAAGACGAGCGCGAGAACGAGCAGGATCGCCGAGACGTAGCTCGGGAATCGCGAGAGGGCATACGCGGCCGGAACGCCGATGACGAGGGCGATGATCGTCGAGACGATGGCGACGACGACCGTGTTGGTGAGATAACTCGCGAAGTACGTCGTCTCCCACAGGTCGACGAACGCCTGGAAGGTGGGGGTGTAGCCCCCGAGGACCGGGGGGTTCTTGAACGCGATGTCCGTCGGCTTCGTGACCGAGAGCAGCATCCAGATGAACGGGCTCATGAAGAGCAGACAGAGCGCTCCGAGCAGGATGCCGGTCACGAGCGGTGGACGGGTCCGCTTGCGGCGCGCGGAGACGACAGGCCCCGCAGTCGTGGTGGTCGAGCGGAGTTCGGCAGTGGTGAGGCTCATCGTGCGGCCTTCGCTTCCTTGAAGATCCCGCGGATGAACGGGATGAGCATGACGAGGATGATGAGGATGGTCAGCACGTTGATCGCGCTACCGAGGCCGAGGTTCTGCGCGCCGTTGGCGAACGCCACCGAGTAGACGTAGAGCTGGATCGACTCGTTGCCGATGACCGATGCCTGTGGAGAGAGCGCAACGAGACTGTCGAAGACGCGCAGCACGTCCATGATCGCGATCAGGGTGACGAAGCCCATCACACCGCGGATCGTCGGAATGATGATGTGCAGATGCGTCTGGAAACCGTTGGCCCCGTCGATGCGTGCGGCCTCTTTGATCTCCTCGGGAACACCCTGCAGACCTGCGAGGATGATGAGCATCGCGAACGGCTGCAAGGTCCAGACCTCGTTCGCGATGATGAGGACCTGATTCCAGAACGGGTCGGTGAACCACAGGACCTGCTCACCACCGAAGAACTCGATGAGGCGGTTCACGACGCCGCCGAAATTGTCGTTGAACAGCCACGAGAAGGCGACCGCCGCCACCAACGAGGGAAGCACGTACGACACGAGCAAGATGCCCAACACGAGAGGGCGGGTCTTGCCGAGGCGGTTCAGACCGACGGCGATCAGGTAGCCGAGCACGAGGAGGATCGCCGTCACGATCAGCGTCGTGGAGATCGTGAACACGACGGCCCGCCCGAAGCGCGCGTCGGTGAGAGCAGCGGCGTAGTTGTCGAAGCCGATGAAGCTGCCGCCGGTACCATAGGCGACCTCCTCGAGGCTCCATTGCACCGTGCGGAACAGCGGGAACGCGAGGAGCCCGCCCATCACCAGCAGGCTCGGGGCCATGAGGTACCAGAATTCACGCGTTTTCATTGGGGGGACGCGTTCCTCTCGTCGGGGCCCGTGGCCGGCCGGTGCGGGCCGACCACGGGCGGGATCGGGTTATGTGGGACGGTGCGTCAGCGGACGCCTTCGCCCTGCGTCTGCATCTGAGCGAGGCCGTCCTCGATCGAGATGTTGCCCAGGAGGATGTTGGCGAGGGTGTCCGTCGTGGCGACGGAGACGTCGGCCAGGATCGGCGAGACGATCGCCGGCATCACCGACACGATCGATTCGTTGGCGGCCGTACCGTACGGCGAGTTCTCGTCGGTCACCATGCCGGCACGGGCCGGGTAGGCGGCGGGCACGGAGGCGGCGGACGCCTCTTCGCCCACCGAGGACGCCATCATCTCGAACAGCATGTCGTGGTCGAGTTCGGTGTTGAACGGGATCGACCACCCGTCGATCGAGACGCGGTTGTACGCGTACTCCGCCTCGGCCGTCGCCTTCGGCGGTGCGGCGAAGGCGATGTCGTCGAAGTACTCGCTGTTGGCCTCCAGGGTCAGGTCGCTCATGCGACCCGAGAACATGATCGACATCGCGGCCGTGCCGTTGAACATCTGCTGCTGCACGGCGGGCTGGTCGAACGTCAGAACCTGGGGGTCCATGTACTGCTTGAGCTCGGTCATGATCCCGAGCGCTGTGCGGGCCTCGTCGGTGTCGAGGGTGACGTTGCCGTCGGTGTCGACGAAGTCGCTGCCGAGCGAGTTCATCATCGCTTGGAAGCTCGTCGAGACGTCGGACGTCGCGAGCCACGGCAGGGCGATGGGGTACTCCATCGTGCCGGCGTCGCGAATCGCCTGCGCGGCCGACATCATCTCGCCGAACGTGGTCGGCACCTCCAGGCCGAGCTCGTCGAAGACGTCTTCGCGGTAGGCGAGGATGAACATCTGGCCCTGCATGGGCAGCGCATACAGCTGCCCGTCATAGGTCAGGGCGCTGAGCATCGACTCGCTGAGTTCGTCGAGCGCGTATTTCTCGCTGTACTTGTCGAAGAGGTCGTTCAGCGGCACGAGCTTGTCTTCGCTGGCCTGCCCGGGAATGGCGAAGCCGTAGTTCTCGAGGATGTCGTACGTGCCCGAGTCCCCCGACAGGGTCGCGGTCGTTTTCGTCACCTGTCCGCCGAAGTCGATGGGGTCGTGCACGAGCGTGACATTCCCGGTGGAGCAGCTCTCGACCATGGTGTCGGTGAAGGGGTCGATGGCGGAGGAGTTGTAGGCGAGGACGTTGACCGTCGTCGCGGACTCGGGCTGCGTGTAGTCGCATGCAACCTCCGTCGAGTTCTCGTTGGTGGTGCGGGTTCCCGCGCCACATCCGGTCAGGGCGACCGCCACCGCTGCTGCTCCGGCGACGACCGTGATGAGTCGTTTCTGGGTGAAAGGCATGCGGCCAATGTATCCGTATACATCGCTGATTTGGCGACTCAATTGCTACGGTTTTGTAAACAAGATTGCTTTCCTGATCTGGGAAAAAAAGAGCGCGAAAATTTGGGCGCACCAACGACCACCCCGTGGCCAGAGGGCCGACTGGATGATGGGTGGTACGCCTTTTGTTCGGCTATTCGACGGCGGCATCCGATCGTGTGTCGGGGAGCCGGACCGCGGGTACGAGGGGGATCATCGAGATGTCGAGCACACCCCCCGTCGCAGCGGGGACGATGATCGCGCCCGGCACCGGGAACGTGGCGCGGTCGCGCGGAGGGCCATCATCGCCCTCCACCCCGTCTCGCACGCCACACGGGCAGGATGCGCGCGTCGAGCGCCATCGCCGCCAGTGACAGAAGCTGGATGACGACGACGAACCAGAACGCGCCGACCGATCCGGAGGCGACCGCCACGGCATCCGACGACGAAGCGCCCGCGGGGATCGCGAAGGCGAGGGCGACGCCGGCGACGCCGACGCCGCCCGCCGAGGCGAGTTCGCGGAGGGTGCTGTTGATACCCGCGCCCGCGCGTCCGCCGTGACGTCCATACGACATCGTCAACCGTGTCGAGAGAGGCGAGGAACACAGCCCGCCGCCGATGCCGATCACCACGAGCGCGGTGACGTAGAGCGGAAACGGACCGTTCGCGCCCCAGACGATCACGCCGACGAACCCGATGCTCGAGCTGAGCAGGCCCGCCGCGACGACGCGACCGAGTCCCCAGCGGTGCACGAGCGGCACGGTCGCGTAGGTGACCAGGAACATGGCGATCGAGATCGGCACGAGCGAGAGACCGCTGACGCCCGCGCTCAAGCCTCGCACCGTCTGCACCAGGTGCGCGTGAAGGGAGAACAGGGTGAACAGCCCGATGAACGTCGCGGCGATGCCGAGCGAGGCCGCGCGCACGGACGGGTCTCGGAAGATCGCCACGTGAAGCAGGGGATGGCTCGCGCGCCTCTGCGAGACGACGAAGGCGACCGCGGATGAAGCGGCGACGACGATCGGGATCACCAGCAGGACGGGGGTGCCGAGCAGCCTCGGCGCCTCGATCACCGCAACGAGGGTGGCGACGGCCGCGACGACGAAGAATGCCGTGCCGGCGAAGTCGAGCGGCGCATGCACATCAGCTCGGGCGCGGAGGCCGACCACGCTGACCACGAGGATGATGGCCAGGAGCGCCAGGGGTGCCGTGACGGCGAAAGCGCTGCGCCAGCCGCTGGACGCGACGAGAGGTCCACCCAGCCCGTTGCCCACGATGCCCGCCAAGCTCGTCGATGCGGTCCACGTCGCCACGATGGTGGCCCGCCGCATCATGCCGCTGCGGTGCAACAGGATCGACAGTGTCTGCGGCAGCGCCACGCCCGCGCCCACCCCTGCCAGCGCGCGAGAGCCGATCAGCAGCGGCATGCCCGACGCGAGGAGCGCGACGGTGCTCGCGATGCCGAAGAGCGCCAGGCCCCCGATCAGGACACGTTCCTCGCCGAAACGGGCCCCGATCATCTCCGCCGGCAGCAGCAGACAGGCGAAGGCGATGACGTACGCGTCGACGAACCACGTGAGCTCGGTGGATGTCGCATGCATCGAGCTGTTCGCCAGCACCGGGACCGACAGGTTCGCCAGGGAGACGGCCGACATGAGCAGGACGACCGCGCCGCACAGGATGGCGAGGTCGCGGCGACGTGTGGGCGCGAAGGTCACGAAAGCACCGCCCGGCGGAGGGGAGGGACTCCGGAGGCGCATCCGATACCGAGCGGTTGCGCCCGCGCTCTGCGCGACACGTCCGCCTGTCGTGGCCTCTTCGAGGTGCGCTGCATCCGCTGCCTGACTCGCCTTCGTGGGATTCGACACCGAGGACGACGCACTCGCCGCGCGCGCCCCGCCCACGGTGACGGTCATCGCTCGAGGCGCTCCAACCGCATCGTGGCGGTTGCCGAGTGCGCCGCCATGCCCTCGGAGTCGGAGATCGTCTGGACGGCAGGCGCGAGCTCGAGCGTCGCTTCGCGGGCGATCCGCTGGTAGGTGAGCGGCTTGACGAAGCGCGCCACGGACAGCCCGGCACTGTGCTTCGCCCCGCCCGCGGTCGGCAGCACGTGATTGGTGCCGGCCATGCCCTTGTCGGAGTACGCCACGGTGCTCCACGAGCCGAGGAACAGCGACCCGTAGTTGCGGAGGCGATCGTGGTACCACTCGTCCTCTCGCGTGATCACCTCGAGGTGCTCGGGCGCCAGATCGTCCATGAGCGTCGCCGCGACCTCACGGTCGGTCGCGACCGTCACCACGCCGTAATCGCGCCACGCGGGGCCTGCGATCGACTGGGTGGCGAGCACCGCCAGCTGCCGGTCGACGGCGGCGATCACCTCGCGTCCGTGCGCCTCGGACGTCGTCACGAGTGCCGCGGGGGAGTTGGGACCGTGCTCGGCTTGCCCGAGGAGGTCGGCCGCGACGATCTCAGGGTCGGCGCTGTCGTCCGAGATCACCGCCACCTCCGAGGGACCCGCGAGCAAGTCGATGGCGACGGTGCCGAACAGCTGCCGCTTCGCCTCCGCCACGTAGGCGTTGCCGGCGCCGACGAGCATGTCGACGGGCAGGTCGTCGAGCAGGCCGTACGCCATCGCGGCGAGGGCCTGCACGCCGCCGAGGACGATGACGCGGTCGACGCCGGAGAGGTGAGCGGCATAGACGACGGCGTCGTTCGCGGCGCCGTCGGGCTGCGGCGGCGAGCAGGCGACGACGGTCGGAACGCCCGCTTCCTTCGCGACGCCCACCGTCATGAAGGCGCTGGCCGTCAGCGGGAACCGGCCGGCGGGAAGGTACGCACCCACCCGCGAGATGGGGATGTACCGTGCCCCGGTGACGAGGCCGGGGACCAGCTGGACCTCGAAATCGACGAGCTTGGCGCGCTGTTCCGCGGCGAAGGCACGGGTGCGCTCGGACCCGAGCTCGATGGCGGCGCGGAGGTCCGGGTCCAGGCGGTCTCCGCTCGACGCGATCTCCGCAGCTGTCAGCTCGATGTCGCGCCCGTCGTGTCCGTCGAGGTCGCGTGCGTAGTCGAGCACGGCATCCATGCCGCGTCGCTGGATGTCGAGCAGCATCCGGGACACGGTCTCCGCCACCGCAGGATCGCGTTGCGCGGCGGGAGCGTCGATGAGCGGCTGCTTGAGGTGGACGAAGGATCCGGCGAGGCGGTCGAGCACGGGTGAGCTGTAGCGCATACCAGCACGCTAGGGGTGCGTCAGGCATCGCACAACGGCGTATCAAACGATCAAAAACATCGGGTTTACCATTGGCATGTGACCATCACGCAGCTCGTCGCCTTCCTCGCCGCCTACCGGCTCGGTTCTTTCACCGCCGCAGCCGCAGAGCTCGCGACGACGCAGGCGTCGATATCCGAGCTCGTCGCACGGTTGGAGCGGGAGGTCGGAACGCGGCTGTTCGTGCGCGGCCGGAGGGGACTCGGGCCGACCGAGGCGGCGATCGCACTCGCCCGGTACGCCGAACTCGCTGTCGAGGCGGTCGACGGCGGACTCGATGCCGTTCATTCGGTGACCGACCTCAAGACGGGCACCTGCACGTTCGGCGTGCTCCGCAACGCCGCCTACTACGACCTCTCGGACCTCGTTCAGCGCTTCCACGCCCTCCATCCCGGTGTGAAGGTCCGACTCGTCGGACTCAATTCCGCGCTCGTCGCCGAGTCGGTGTCCTCCGGCGAGATCGAGGCGGGCCTCGTCGTGCTCCCGGTCGACGAGGCAGGGCTCGACGTCCGCCCGCTCGCACGCGATGAAGTGGTGTACGTCTCCGCTACACGACGTACGGCGGACGGTCCGGTGACGATCGACGAGATGTGTGCGGCGAAACTCGTGCTGTACGACGCGTACGCGGGCTGGCGTGACCCGACCCGTCGTCAGCTGCGTGACCGAGCCGCGCTCGCGGGCCTGACCATCGACCCCGCGATCGAGGTCGAGCACGTGGAAACCGCACTCGCACTGGTGGCGACGGGCTCGGCCGACACCATCGTGTCTCGACGTATCGCCGAGGGTCCCGCCTTTCCTTCCGGTCTCACGGTCACCTCGTTCGACGATCCGCTGTACGACACGATCGCGCTCGTGCAACGCCGAGGGGCGCACCTGTCCACGGCGACCCGCCGCATCGTCGAGCTCGCCGTCGCGTCGCTCAGGACCGCGGCACTCACGGACCTCCAAGACAGACCACCCCGTCCCGCCCGCACCGGAACGTGAGGAATGCCGCGATCCGAGCGAGGCACGGGAGTCTCGGCGCTCGGAATCGAGCGAGGGCGAGCAGGAGTCGATCGACGTATGCGGTTGAAGATCTCGCGAGGGGGGTCGACGGATGGACGGAGTCGCTCGGTGTCGCCCGGTGTCGGGCAGCTCCTTCTGTTCCGACGCCTCGATGCGGGCGTCTAGCGTATGGTTCGAGCGGCCGCCGCCGCTGAAGGGGAAGATGTGACGACGACCGAAGACCCGTTGCTGGCGGAGCAGGTGTACCAGCGGCTACAGGAACGCGTGCTGAACGGACACATCCCCCCGGGCGCCGCGCTGAGCGTGCCCCGGCTGGCGGCCGATCTCGGCGTCAGTCGTAGTCCGGTGCGCGAGGCGGTGCAGCAGCTCATCGCGATGGGTCTGGCCGTGCACGTGCCCTATGCGGGGGCGCGGGTCCGCGCGCTCGACGAAGACCTCGTCGACGACGTGTTCGAGCTGCGCGAGAGCCTCGACGCCCTGGCCGCCCGACGGGCGACGACCCGCGTGGGCGCCGAGGTGATCGATCAACTCGACGCCCTCATCGACGAGTCGCGCCGCGCGCAGGAGCGTGGCGCGGAGGCGGCCGAGATGGCATCCCTCGACGTGCGGTTCCACGCGCTGCTGCGCGATCACGCGGGCAGCGAGCCGCTGGCGATGGCCCTGGTGCGCTTGGAAGCGCTCGGGCATCTCATCTCGGCCGACATGTGGGGCAAGACCCAGAACAGCGACCCGGCGATCGCCGAGCACGAGCAGATCGTCGCCGCCGTGCGCCGCGGTGACGCGCAGGCCGCCGGTGAGCTGGCGGCCGCCCACGTGCGCTCACTGGCCGTCCGACGCCGGCGATCGGCGCAAATTAACATGTAATTCACGCGCGCGAAGCGCCAACGAGGCGTTAGCAGCGCATGATCGATCCTGCGGGCGACGGATTACATGTATTCGCGCCGGGCGCACCCTCCGTGCGTCGATTCCTCGGCCCTCGGGCGGAAAAGGATCATCATGAACGACAACACCTCCCTCATCGAGCTGGAGAAAGAACGCCGCATGGGCGGCGAAGGCACGATCGACAGCACGCGCGAGCTGCGCCGCATCGACCTGAGCGACTTCGACCGTCGCCGCGACGAGATCGCCGATCAGCTGTGGGCGGCGGCCACCGACATCGGCTTCTTCCAGATCGTCAACCACGGCATCCCCGCCGAGGTCATCGATCGCGCCTTCGAGATGTCCGAGCGCTTCTTCGCGCTGCCCCGTGAGATCAAGGACCAGTACCCGCTGCGCAAGCAGGACAATGCCGGGTACGAATTCCGGTCCCAGGTGCGCCCTTCGATCGGCGTGCCCGATCAGAAGGAGTCGTACCAGGTCACCCTCCCCCACATGGACGGTCTCTGGCCGACGGAGGAGGAGCTCCCCGGGTTCCGGGATGCCGTGCTGGACTTCGAGCGCCGCTCCTGGGCACTGGCCATGAAGGTGCTGTCGTGCTTCGCGCAGAAGCTCGCCTTCGACACCGATTTCTTCGAGAGGGCGCACGACCCCGCATCGCCGAACTACCAGAGCGCGCTGCGCCTGCTGCACTACTTCGCCGTGCCGCCGGAGGCGCGCGACCACGACGCGCCGTGGCGCGCCGGGGCGCACACCGACTTCGACGTCCTGACGCTGCTGTACCAGCGCGACGGACAGGGCGGTCTCGAGGTGCTTCCGGGCCGTGAGATGGCCACCGAATCGTGGACGCCGGTCGAACCCACCAGCGACTCGATCACGTGCAACATCGGCGACATGCTGATGCGCTGGAGCGACGACGCCCTGCCGTCGAACTTCCACCGCGTGCGCGGCCCGCGCGCCGGCGACAACCAGGACGCGCGGTACAGCATCGCGTACTTCGCGCAGGCGGACCGCGACGTCGTGATGGAAAGCCCGAGCGGGGCGTGGGAGCCGATCACCGCCCGCGACTACCTGCTCGAGCGTATCCGCGCGAACTACGGCAAGTGATGACGGCGAAGCCCCCGCACCCGGTGCGGGGGCTTCGCCGTGGCCCCGGCCTGCTCCTCACGCCCCGGTCGGCTTGGTGCTGACGTCGATCGCCGGCATCCACGAGGCGGTGCGAAGTTCTGCTGCACGACGCGTGGCGTGCGCTGGCACCTGATCCAAGACACCTTGAGGCCTCTCCGCCGCGCGCGCCGTAGCCTGGAGGGGTGACACTCTCCTTCGATGTCGACGCCGTGCGCGCCGACTTCCCCCTCCTCGAGACCGAGATCGACGGCCACCCGCTCGTCTACCTCGACTCCGGCGCGACCAGCCAGAAGCCCCGTGCCGTGCTCGACGCCGAACGCGACTTCCTCGAGCGCGCGAACTCCGCCGTGCACCGCGGCGCACACACACTCGCCGCCGAAGCGACCGAGCTGTTCGAAGACGCCCGCGTGACCGTCGCCGAGTTCGTCGGCGCCGAGCCGGAGCAGCTCGTGTGGACCTCCGGCGCGACCGCCGGCCTCAACCTCATCGCGGGAGCTCTCGGCTACGCCGCCCTCGGCCGCGGCGGGGCGGATGCCCGAGCGCTGGCGCCGCGCGAAGGTGACGAGATCGTCGTGACCGAGGCCGAGCACCACGCCAACCTCATCCCGTGGCAGGAGCTCGCCGGCCGCACCGGGGCGCGCCTGCGCCACATCCCGGTGCACGACGACGGCACCCTCGACATGCGCGCCGCAGCCGACCTCATCGGCGAGCGGACCAAGATCGTCGCCTTCCCGCACGTCTCGAACGTGCTCGGCATCGTCAATCCCGTCGCCAAGCTCGTCACCCTCGCCCGCGGCGTGGGTGCGCTGACCGTGCTCGACGCCTGTCAGTCCGCTCCGCACCTCGCGCTCGACCTCCCGGCATCCGGTGTCGACCTCGCCGTGTTCTCGGGGCACAAGGTCTACGGCCCGTACGGCCTCGGCGCGCTGTGGGGTCGTGAGGAGATTCTCGCGGCGCTGCCGCCGTTCACCACCGGCGGGTCGATGATCACGACGGTCACCCTGGATGAGGCCGAGTACCTCCCGCCGCCGCAGCGCTTCGAGGCCGGGACGCAGCCGGTGTCGCAGGCCGTGGCGCTGGCGGCCGCCGTGCGCTGGCTGGGCGCGCACGACCTCGCCGCTGCGCACGCGCACGAGGCCGCACTCGAGCGGCGCCTGCGCGAGGGGCTGCGTTCGATCGACGGCATCCGCCTGCTCGGAGACACGGATGCCGCCGAGCGCGTCGCTCTGCAGGCCTTCGCCGTCGACGGGGTGCACGCGCACGACGTGGGGCAGTTCCTCGACAGCCGCGGCGTCGCCGTGCGCGTCGGCCACCACTGCGCGCAGCCGCTGCACCGCCGGTTCGGCCTTACGGCATCGGTGCGGGCGAGCGCCGCCATCCACACGACCGAGGCCGAGGTCGACACGTTCCTCGACGCGGTGTCGGGCGTGCGCGGATTTTTCGGCGTCACGACGGCGGGAGTCGGCGCATGAGCGGGCTGCGGGGGAGTCTGGCCCGCCGGGGTCGGATCGAGGTCGGCGCGTGAGCGGCCTCGAAGCGCTATACCAGGAGCTCATCCTCGACCACGCCAAGAACCGTCGCGGGTTCGGTCTGGCCGAGCCCGGCGCGCACAGCGCCACGGTGCACCAGCGCAACCCGATCTGCGGCGACGAGATCACGCTGCGCGTCGACGTCGACGGTGACCGCGTGGCATCCGTCACCTGGGAGGGCGCGGGCTGCTCGATCTCGCAGTCGTCGGCCTCGATGCTCGTCGCACTGCTGCGGGAGGACGGCGGAGACGAAGGGATGCCGCGCGCCGACGTCGAGGCGCTGATCGCCGAGTTCCGCGAGGCGCTGCGCTCGCGCGGCAAGGTCCCTCTCGACGAGGAGACGTTCGCCGACGCCGCCGCGCTCTCGGGCGTCTCGAAGTACACCGCGCGCGTGAAGTGCGCGATGCTCGCCTGGGTCGCGCTGGAGGAAGGGCTGCGGCAGGCCTGAGGTCGCGCGAGCGTGGGACAGCCTCCGCACCGGGGCCGCGCACAACCTCCGCGATGCGCATGAACTCCGTCGCCCACGACCGAACCCGGCTGAGGTTGCGCACATCGCCGAGGATGCGCGCGCACCCTGCGGCCCCCGTGCCGACGGCCCCGCCGCAAGATGACCGCGCGCTGGCCGCACACAACCTCAGCAATACGTACAAACTCCGTCGCCCACGACCGAACCCGGCTGAGGTTGCGCACATCACCGAGGATGCATCCGCCCCGACGCGCGCTACCCTGCCGTGAGACCCGAGAGGACGGATGCCATGGCCACCGGATTCAGCGACGAAGAACGCGCGGCGATGAAGCAGCGGGCCGAGGAGCTCGCGGCCATGAAGGGCCTGAAGGGCCTGGCCAAGCTGCAGAAGGAGAACGAGGCCTGCCTCGAGGCGATCGAGAAGCTCGAGGGCGTCGACCGTGCGATCGCCGAGCGGGTGCACGTGATCGTGATGGAAGAGGCCGGACACCTCGATCCGAAGACGTTCTACGGCTTCCCGGCCTATGCGAAGGACGGCAAGGTGGTCGTGTTCTACCAGCCGGCCTCGAAGTTCAAGACGCGCTACGGCACGGTCAGCTTCGACGAGACGGCGCAGCTCGATGACGGCCCGATGTGGCCGGTCTCGTTCGCGGTGCTCGAGGTGACCGCCAAGGTGGAGCAGCGCATCCGCGAACTGGTGCGCCGGGCGGCTCCTCCGGCGTGATCCGCCGGAGACGCGATCGCCCCGGCGGATCCGCCCTCACGCGCCTGTCGCGGCCGGGCGGGCCGTCGGCAGATCAGCTCCTGCCCGAGCGACGGTGATCGCGGCCAGCTCGACCGCGCGCGTTCCGATCCGCGTGAGCGCGTCCTCGTCGAGCCCACCGCCGGTCGCATCCGGATCGCTCAGCACGTCGTCGATGAGACTCACCATGAACGTGTCGCCTGCGCCGATCGTGTCGATCACGTTCACCCGCGGCGCCGGAACGGCGACGCGACCGTGAGCGCTGGCGAGCACCGACCCCGCGGCGCCCCGAGTGACGGCGGCGAGCTTCACGGCGCCGTGGAGCAACCGATCGAGCACCGCGTCGATGCTCTCGCCGGGGAAGAGGAAGTCGGCATCCTCGTCGCTCATCTTCACCACCTGGCTGCGGCGCGCGAGCGCTTCGAACCGCGCCACGGCGGGCTCCCGCGCGCCCACGAGGGCGGGGCGGATGTTGGGGTCGAGCGTGATCGTGGTGCCGGCCGGCGCGGCACGAAGCACCTCGTCCACGGCATCCGCCCCGGGCGCCAGGAACACAGCCAGCGAACCCGTATGGATGACGCGGCTCGTCAGGTCGCTCGGGGATTCGAACCGACCCCATGTGATGTCGAAGTCGTATTCTGCGCTCCCGTCGGGGCCGATGGTGGCGACCGCGGTGGAGGTGTGATCCGCCGGAGCGCCGACAACCTGCACGCCGGAGGCGCCGAGGTGCCCGCGGATGCGATCGCCGCGGTCATCGTCACCGAGCTGCGTCAGGAGCGCGACGGAGCGGCCGAGCCTGCCCAGGCCGAGGGCGACGTTCGCGGGGCTTCCGCCGACGTGCTCGGCGTCACCGCCCAGCGGGGTGCGGGTGATGTCCATGAGCGCCTCGCCGATCACGAGGGCGTCGAATTCGAGCACGTCTTCCTTTCCGCCGGTGACGGCACTGATCGCCTTCTCGCCGGCCGGTACCCGGCGCGCGCCCCATCGAAGGCGAGCCGGTTCCGGCACCCGCGCATCCACGCACGGGCGCGAAAGCGGTGTCCGGTCAGGTGAGCTCGGACGCGACCGAGCCCACTGCGAGTTCTCACCGGCCGGACGCAACCATACCGCGGCGCCAGGGGGACGAACCGTTCCGCACCGGCTGGCTCGCGAGGATGACGTCGCCGCGAGGGAGTTCCGCGGGCTCCCTCGCGGCGTGGGGACGCTCCCGGTCTCGTGACGTGGGATGCGGAGGTTCGTGTCGGGGCGATCTCTGCCTCCCGCTTCGAGCAAGCTGAAGGGCACCGCCCGTCCGAGCTCGGTCGCCGTCAGACCAGCACCAAGCGCTCCATCCGCTGGAAGCTCTTCTCCATGCCCTCGATCATGCCGGTGGCGAGCACGGCGTCGCGGGTGGCGGCATCCGGGTACTCGATCAGCAGCGTGACGAGGGTGACGCCGTCCTCCTCGTAGAACGACAGGTCGTTCGTGGTCGAGGGGTAGTCGGTGCCGGTCATGTGCTCGGTCTGCACGATGCGGCGCGGCTCGTCGATGAGCAGCGTCTCGCCGTCGAAGCCGAAGCCCTCGCCCTCCGTGCCGGGCTCGGGCTCCCAGGCGATGCGGTAGCGGCCGCCGACCGTCGCATCCACGTCGCTCACCGTCATGCGCCAGCCGTCCGGGCCGAGCATCCACTGCCGCATGAGGTCGGGGTCGACGTGCGCGCGCCAGACGAGCTCGCGCGGACCGTCGATGAGTCGGGTGATGCGCACGTGCTGGTCGTCGAGGATCTCGAGCTGCGTCCCCTTGCCCTGCGCGAAATCCCGCAGGCCCTGCAGCACGGCGTCGAGCTGGTTCGTCGCGAGCGTCATGCCCTCGACCATGCCCATCGCCACGACCTGCTCCAACGCGTCGGCGGAGGCGAAGTGGGTGACGTTCGTCAGTCGCGCGCCCTCGGGGGTGGCGTCGAACGAGAAGACCATCCGCATCGACGGCATCCCCTCGATGACCTGGCCCTTCTCGTCGGCGAACGCGTCGATCACCTCGAAGCCGCGGGGCTCGTCGATCGCCGTGAATTCCCACACCCCGCCCGCGCTCTCGCCCTGCGGCGAGGTCATGGAGTAGATCGCCCGCCCGCCGACGCGGAAGTCGAACGCCTCGAAGGTGGCCGGCCATCCGGGAGGGCCCCAGAAGCGCTCGAGCTGACGCGGGTCGGTGAACACCGCCCACAGGCGCTCGGGGGCGACTGGGAAGTCGGCGACCAGGGTCATGGTGAGAGCTTCGGCGTCGCTCTCGACGGATGTGACGGGCATGACGGACTCCTTCGTCGGTTCAGTTCTCGGTGGGTGGGGTGGATGCCGGCGACCCGGGCTGGGCGGCCCGGGTCGTGCGGAGGGGGGATGCCGTGGCATCCGGTGTCTCGGCGTCCGGCTCGGCCAGGAGCGCGTCGAGACGGTCGATGCGTCCACGCCAGAGGTCTTCGTAGGAGCGCAGCAGTCGCTGTACCCGCTCGAGGGCAGCGGGGTCGGCACGCACGAGTCGCACTCTCCCTTCCGCCCGTTTGGTGATGAGCCGCGCCTCGGCCAGCACGGCGATGTGCTTCGACACCGCCGCGAAGGACATCGCGTACGCGGCCGCCAGCTGCGTCACCGACTGCTCGGAGACGAGCGTGCGCCGCACGATGTCGCGCCGGGTGGCATCGGCCAGGGCGTGGAGGACCCGGTCGATGTCGGCATCCGTTTGTTGTTCAACCATTTGGTTGTACGTTAGCGCGGCTGGGAGCGAACGACAAGAGGTGGATGCCGGCAGCCTCAACCGTCCGTGTCAAGCCAGGACGCGATGTCGACACCGTGGTTGTCGGGCGAGGCGAGGGTCCAGAACGCCGGCGCCTGCGAGTCGTCGACGAGTCGTCCTCCGGCGGCGAGCGCGGCATCCACGCGCGCCTGCGCCTGCGCGGCGGGGACGAACACGTCGAAGTGGCTGCGTCCACGCTTCGGCTCGTCGCCGGTGACGGGGTTGAACGCCAGATCCGGCGCAGTGCGGAGGGCCTCGACGGCGTCGGTCTCGCCGACGGGCAGGTAGCCGAGTGCGGCGAGGAAGAAGGGGCGCACATCGGCTTCGGAGTGCTGGGCGATGTAGATGCTCACCGACTGCACGGCGCCGGGGTCGGCTCGCAGGCCGAGTCGGGCCGCCGCCGCCGACACCGCTGCGGCGAAACGCGGCGCGGCCGGGGGAATCCCGCCGATGGCCCACGGCGGCACCCGCACGATGACCGCCTCCGGCCGCACATCGATGTCGGGCAGGATGCCGTGCTCCTCCGCCGCCGCGGAGATGGGGTCGACGAGGCTCGCCGCGTGCCGCAGCGACGAGGCGCGGAACACCGCCTGGGCGCCCGAGCTCACGACCCGCCAGTCGTCGACTCCGACCTCGAGATGGAACTGCTTCGAACTGATCGTCTGCGCGTCCTGGGCCATGTCGACCATGAGAGACCACCGTCGTCCGGAGCGCAATGGCATGCGCGACCACGACGGGTCAACCCGGGCGCCCTCCTTGCTGGGCGATCCGCGCGCCCGCGTCGAAAAGGCCGCGGGCCTTGCTCTGACGCCCGCCGGGGCGGACGGCGGATGCCACCGTGTCGACATCCAGGTCGTGCCCCTGGCGGTCGGGGCGCTTCCAGGCCACGGGGCACCCGTCAAGGCGATGGGTGCGGGTGGGGCGGAGGCGAGCATCATCAGACCCCACCTCACGCGGCGCTCTTACGTGGCGGTGACACCAACCGAACGAAGGAGCCGCATCATGGCGACACAGGTCAGCACGGCACTGCTCGTCCGTCTCGAGGCGCGACCCGGCCGAGAGGACGACGTCGTCGCCTTCTTGAACCAGGGGCTGTCGATCGTCGACGGAGAGCCAAAAACCGTGCGGTGGTTCGCTCTGCGCTTCGGGGCCACCTCGTTCGGCATCTTCGACGCCTTCCCCGACGACGACGGTCGCCAGGCGCACCTGTCGGGAGAGGTCGCGAAAGCGCTCGACGAGAACACGGGCGTGCTCTTCGACGTGACCTCGTTCGAACAGGTCGACGTCGTGGCAGAGAAGCAACCCGCGTAGTCATGGAGCGGCGACCGTTCGGCCCCCTCCCCACCGAGGTCTCGGCCATCGGGCAGGGCACCTGGTTCATCGACGACGGCCACCGCCCCACGGCGGTCGACGCCCTGCGGCGCGGCCTCGACCGGGGCATGACGCACATCGACACCGCCGAGATGTACGGAGACGCCGAGATCGTCGTCGGGGAGGCCGTCGCCGGGCGCCGCGACGAGGTGTTCCTCGTGTCGAAGGTGCTGCCGAGCAACGCGTCGCGGAGGGGCGTCATCACGGCGTGCGAGCGGACGCTCTCGCGCCTGCGCACCGATCGGCTGGACAGCTACCTGCTGCACTGGCGCGGACCACACCCGCTCGACGAGACCTTCGCCGCCTTCGAGCAGCTGCGCGAACAGGGCAAGATCCGGTCGTGGGGCGTGAGCAACTTCGACGTGGCCGACCTGGACGAAGCCTGGCGATCGGGCGGCGAGGGGCATCTGGCCTGCAACCAGGTGCTCTACAACGTCGAGGAGCGCGCCATCGAGCACGCTGTGCTGCCCTGGTGCGAAGAGCACGATGTCGCCGTCGTCGCCTACAGCCCGTTCGGCCACGGCGACTTCCCGGGACCGCGGTCGCCGGGCGGCCGTGTGCTCGCGCAGATCGCCGCGGACCACGGCGCGACTGCGCGCCAGGTGGCGTTGCGCTTCCTGGTGCGACGGCCGTCGGTCTTCGTCATCCCCAAGGCATCCACACCGGCGCACGCCGACGACAATGCGGGCGCGGGTGAGCTGCGACTGAGCGACGCCGAGATCGATCGCATCGACGCGGTGTTCCCGCGCGGACCGCGGCCGCGGCGGCTTCCAATGCTCTGACGCGTCCGGCGCGGCGAGGGACGCCAGCGGGTGGGGCTCCCCCGGTCTCCAGAAGAGCGTTGCTCCACGCCCGGCGACCTGGACCCAGTGGCGTTCTAGCCCCGCAATGCCTGCAGGAGCGCGCCCACCGGGTGATCGCTCTCGATCGGGTGGCGCAGGGGGAGGTCTTCGACGCACTCGTAGCGATTGCGTCGCCCCTCCTTCTCGCGCTTGAGGTAGCCGGCATCCACGAGGTCGGCCAGGATGCCGTGCGCCGTTCGCTCCGTGATGCCCACGGCATCCGCGATCTCTCGCACACGGGCGCCGGGATCGCGTGCGACGTAGATGAACACATGGGCGTGGTTGGTGAGGAACGTCCATGTCGTCATCGACACAGCATACGAACTCGCAGTACCGGAATCAAAGCACCGGTTATCTGTTGCCTGTTTTTTGACACACGCAATTTTTTGCATGTAACGTGCTGCGCATGTCGCTCCTCGCCCCGCTCACGATCGCCGCGCTGGTCGCCGCGGTCGTCGCCGCCCTCCTTCCGGATGTCGCGCGTCGGCGCACCCCGGGGTCGCTCGCCACCTGGCCCGCTGCCGTCGCCACGGTGTTCGCCACCGTGGGCCTCGCTTCGGCCCTCGCCACCGACGACGACATCGCCGGCGCCGCCCTGATGCTGCTGGTCGTCGCCCTCACCGCGGTCGTGCAGACCTACGCGAGCCGCACCCTGCGGGGCGACCCCCGTTCGCGCGGCTTCTTCGCGCTGTCGTCCCTCGCCGCCGTCGGGTCGGTCACCGCCATCGCGGCGGACGACGTGGTGCTGCTCGCCGCCGGGTGGACCGTCGGCACCGTCAGCACGATCGCCCTCGTCTCGACCGGCGGCGCCGGGCCGCAGACCCGCGTCGCGGTGTCGCGCAGCGCCGTCGCGCTGCTCGCCGGAGACGCGGCCCTCTGGGCGGCGACGGTCGTCGCGGTCGCCTTGACCGGATCGACCTCGCTCGCCGCCCTCGCCACCCTCGACCCCGGCGCGGCGGCGACCGTGAGCGTCCTCGTCGCCGGCGCAGCCGTCGCCCGCGCCGGGTCGTTCCCCCTGCACGGATGGCTCCCCGCCACCGCGGCGGCGAGCACCCCGGTGTCGGCTCTCCTGCACGCGGGTTTCGTCAATGCCGGTGCGCTCCTGCTCCTGCGTACCGCGAGCGTCCCCTCCGCCGTCGGTCCGTGGGTCGTGGCCGCCGCCGGTGCGATCACGATGATCATCGCCACCCTCGCCATGCTCACGCGACCCGACGTGAAGGGGCGTCTCGTGCACTCGACCGCGGCGCAGATGGGCTTCCTCCTGCTGGCGTGCGGCCTCGGCGCCTTCGGCGTCGCGCTGGTCCACGCGATCGGGCATGCGCTCTTCAAGGCGAGTCTGTTCCTGGGCGCCGGCTCCGCGGTCGAGCACGCGGTGAAGCTGCGCGCGAGCGCGCGATCGACGCGCTCCGCCCGGGGCGCGATCCTCGGCGCCGCCGCCGTCCTGGTCACCGGGGCCGTGACCCTGGTCGCTTCTGGAGCGGCCGACCACGGGGCGGCGGTGCTCCTGCTCTTCGCCGGGGCCACCGCGACGACCGCGGGAGCGCGCATCGGTGGGAGCGGCTCACCCGTCGGTGCACGGGCCGCCCTGCTCACGGGCCTGGTGGCGCTCACCGCCGCCTACATCGCGGTCGTCTTCCCCGCGGCCGAGGAGCTCGTGCCGGCGAAGGCCGCCGACCCCGCCCCCGCGGCCGTCGCCGCCGTCGTCTTCGTGATCGCCGCCGCCTCGGCCCTCGCCGCGCGTCAGTCCGGCCGGATCGGCGATCGCCTCTTCGCCCTCGCCTTCTCGTGGGGCCGTCCACCGCTGCCCCCCACCCCGCCCCGCATCGACACGTCCTGGACCCCCGCACCCGTGGACGGTCCCCTCGAGTACCGGAGATTCTGATGACCGCCCTCGCCTCCTCTCCTTCGCCCGCCGTCATCCGGGGCTGGGTCGCCGCCGCCGGCCGCAGCATCTCGCCGCACTTCCCCCTCGAGACCTTCATCGCCCGCAACCCCGTCGCCGCCTACGAGTCCCTCGACTGGGACGAGGCGATCCAGCGGATCGCCCGCGAGCACGGCATCCTGCTGTCACTTCCCGAGCAGCGGTTCCGCGACCTGTACGGCCGCGGCCGGATCACCCCGTCCGACCTGCACGCGGCCCTGCGCTTCACCGTGCCCGAGGCACGTTCGTCCCGCACCCTACGCATCGGCGGCACAGCCGCCACGGTCGAGGAGGTCCTCGGACACGACCTGCTGGTCGCTCCCCCGATGACCGCGGCCGCGCCGGAGCCGACCCCGGCTGCGCGACTCTCGCCCCGCCTGCATGCGCGTATCGACGACCTCACCGGCCGGTGGATCGCGAGCGCGCTCGGAACCGCGCCCTGGTCCCGGACGGCGACGGGCGAGAGCATGTGGAGCGCGTGGCGGCGCCTCGCCGGGCTCGACCCGACGCTCTCACGCCGGGTGCGCCACGGCATCCGGACCTCTCCCGTCGACCCCGCCGAGGCGATCGGCGCAGCGCTCCGGCGGTGGGAGATCGACGGGCCGGTTGCGGAGTCGTTCCTCCGCGCGCACGTGCTCGCACAGCCGGGCTGGGCGGGGCTCGTCAGACACACCACCGCCCCCGGTGTCGACCTGGTCGCGCTCGTCGCCATCCGCACGACGCTCGAGTGCCTCCTGCTGCCCTCCGACGCCGTACTGCCCAAGATTGCACCGAGCGAGAAGGCCGCCGCGGGCGACACCACCCGGGTGCAGGCCGTCGCCCGCGCCCTCGGGGTCGACCCGATCGACACCGGCGTGCGCCGTGCTCTCGCCCCCGTGCTGGCGCTTCTCGACCCCGCGGCCCGTCTCGGCGTCTGGCAGGAGGCGTTCGAACGAGGCGTCGCGCGCGATCTGGTCCCGGCGACGGTTCCCGCGGTGCGCCCGAGCGAACCCCCTCGCCGGCCGCTCGCCCAGGCCGTGTTCTGCATCGACACGCGATCCGAGAGTTTCCGGCGGCGCCTCGAGGAGCGGGGCGACATCGAGACCCTCGGTTTCGCCGGGTTCTTCGCGGCGCCCATCTCGTTCCGGCCCGCCGACGGCTCCGCCGAGGTCGCGTCGTGCCCGGTGCTGCTCACGCCCCGCGTCGCCATCACCGAGTCGTCCGTCGAACGCGACGCGATCGCCCGCTGGAAGCGGCGGCGCACGGCGAGCGTGGAGCGGGATGCCACCGTCGACGCGCTCAAGGAGTCGGCCGTCGCGCCCTACGCCTTCGCCGAGACCGCCGGGTGGCTGCTGGGAGCCGCGAGTGCGGTGAGGACTCTCGCGCCGGAGGGCTGGCGGGCGCTGGTGTCGCGGGTGCGACTTCCGAAGCCGCACACCCACGTCGACGCGAACGTCGTCTTCACGCTCGAGGAGCGAGTGCTCTACGCCGAGACGGCGCTGCGCATGATGGGTCTGACCGGCGGCTTCGCACCGATCGTCCTGCTGTGCGGGCACGGCGCCACGGTGTCGAACAACCCGTTCGCGTCCGCCCTGCAGTGCGGGGCGTGCGGCGGCCACGAGGGCGAGCCGAACGCCCGCGCGGCGGCGATGATCTTCAACGACCCCGAGACGCGTGCCGCGCTGGCGGGTCGCGGCATCCGCATCCCCGCCGACACACTCTTCGTCGCCGCGCAGATGGACACCGTCACCGACGAGGTCGCCCTGCTGGAGCCGTGGGCCATCCCGGCGACGCACGAGACCGCCGTGCTCGAGCTGACCCGACAGCTCGAGCACGCGCGAATCCAGAACACCGCCGAGCGCAGTGCCGGCCTGCCCGGGGCGGGCGGTCCGGACGACGCGCTCCGCGACACCGAACGCCGGTCGGCGGACTGGGCCGAGGCGTATGCGGAGTGGGGTCTGGCGGGCAACGCCGCGTTCATCGTCGGTCCGCGGTCGATCACCGCGGGCGTCGACCTCGGTCGCCGGGCGTTCCTGCACAGCTACGACGCCGCCGCCGACCCCGATGGGTCGGGCCTGGAGACGATCCTGACCGCGCCGATGATCGTGGCGCAGTGGATCAACGCCCAGTACACGGCCTCGACCGTCGCGCCCGACCGCTTCGGCGCCGGCCCCAAGCCCCTGCACAACGTCGTCGGCACGGTCGGCGTGCTCTCGGGATACGGCGGCGACCTGCGCCTCGGGCTGCCCTGGCAGTCGGTGGGCGTCGGACGCGCGGCCCGGCACGAGCCGATCCGTCTGCAGGTGTTCGTCCAAGCCCCCCTCGCGCGGGTCAACGACATCATCGACGCCTCCGAGTCCGTCCGCACCCTCGTGACCAACCGCTGGATCGCCCTGCGCGTTCGCGAGCACGCGAGCGCCGGCTGGATGCGCTGGGGCCGGTACGGCTGGCAGGCCGACGACCTCGACACCACCGACCGCTCCGGCGTCACCGCCACGCACGGACACCGACCCACCACCGAGGAGATCCACTGATGAGCGTGTCCGAACTGACCCCGATGACCAAGATCGAGGTGGTCGTCGCCACCGACGACGTCGCCGACGTGACCGACCTCATGCAGTCTCTGGGCGCGCGCGGCTACACGGCGATCACCGGTGTCGCCGGGGTGGGACACCACGGCCCCCGCGGCGGTCGCCTGCTGTTCAACGACCACGACACCCTGACACTGCTGGTCACGGTGGTCGCGCCCGAGAAGGCGGACGCGATCGTCGCCGGCATCCGTCCCGTTCTCGACCACGCGTCGGGAGTGATGTTCGTCTCGCCGACCGCCGTCAGCCGCGCGGACTACTTCGCCTGATGTCGCACACCATGATGTCCCGCTCGCTCGCACCGCCGTCGCTTGCTCTCGCCGGGGCGACCGTGGCTTTCGGGACCCTGCACGGCAAGGAGGAGGCCTTCGCCCCCGCGTTCGCCCGCTGGCTCGGTGCCGAGGTGCGCCCCTCGACGGCGCTCGACACCGACGCCCTGGGCACGTTCACCGGCGACATCCCGCGCCGCTTCACTCCGGAAGACGCGGCGCTGACCAAAGCCCGCGGCGCCGCCCGCGAACTCGGCACCGCCGCGGGCCTCGCGACCGAGGCGTCGTACGCGCCCGCCCTGGGCGGCTTCGGACCGATGCTGCACGAGGAACTCGCCGTCTTCGTCGACGTCGATCACGGCATCCATGTGAGTCACCGGCTCCGTCGGCACACCCACGTCACCCCGCGGCGCGTCGTGCGCAACGAGAGCGAGGCCCGCCGTTACCTCTCGCGGGCGGGGTTCCCCCACCAGGGGGTCGTGGTCCGCACGGGCGAGGAGCTCGTCAAGGGCGTCCAGGATGCCGCCGTCATCCTCGATCGGGTGCGCCGCGGTCCCGTCGAGCTCGAGCCCGACCTGCGGGCGCACATGAATCCCGAGCGACGACGTGCCCTGCGGCGATTGTCGTGGATGCTCGCCGCGCGGCTCCGAGAGCGCTGCCCCGGGTGCGGGTGCGCGGGCTTCGGGCCCCTCGGCGTCGTGCGAGGTCTCCCGTGCGCCGCCTGCGGTGCCGCGACATCGCAGGTGCGGAAGGAGGTCGACGGCTGCCCCGCGTGCCCCGAACAGCGGGAACGTCTGCGACCCGAGCGAGCGGCCGACCCCGCGTGCTGCGATGCCTGCAATCCGTGAGGGAGTGCTCCTCGCGACCCGAGCGACAGTGGTGCGCGTCGGCTGCGACTCATCGACGCCGGGCTCGAGCAGGCCCGCGCGCGAGCGTGGCGCTATCGGACGAGCAGGTCGAGCGGTGCGTTGGGGAGCACGACCCAGCCCTCCCGGCGAGCGGTGTCGAGCATCTCGGATGCCGGCGGGTCGAACGATCCGAGCGCACCGGCCCGCGTCGAGAGCGCGGCGATCACGGCGTCGAAGGCGTCCGCCTTGGCCACGGCCGCCGGGGCGAAGGGACCGAGGTCGAGCCACGGAGCGTGCTGCGCCAAAGTGTCGAGCAGGACCGCCCGCCGCGCGGCATCCACCCGGTAGCCCGTGGTGTCGAACCCCCACAGCCGCAGCGAGCCGCCCGGGTAGACCTCGAACAAGCGCCCCTCCGCCGCCCGGTCGACGGCGACGCCGGCCTCGGCGAGGCGACGCAGCAGACCCGCTCCCCGCAGGGCGGTCACACCGAGCCGGTCGGTCGAGACGCTGAGGGGCCACCGGCCGATGCGGTCCTTCACCACGTGATCGGTGTGCCGGTACACCAGGGGACGGCGCCACTGGGCATGACCCTGGACGGGCCCGAGCAGCGGTGCCGTGTCGGCGTGATGGGCCTGCACGAAGTCGACGAAGGCGTCGGGCCAGCCGAGCGGGCAGTCGACCCCGAGCCACGCATCGCCCGACGACACGGAAGCCACGATGTCGACATCCTGCACACCGACCTCGAGGCGCGTCAGGCGGGCCGAGCCGGGGGCCCAGACGATCTCGGCGAGCGCGGTGCCCGCTGCCCCCGCGGCGAGGTCGATGCCGATGGTTCTCATCGTCCGAAGCATAGGGCGGTAGACGAGCGGAGGCCCGGACCGTGGCACGGACGGTCCGGGCCTCTCCCGGGGCGGACAGGCGGGGTCAGCCGCCCAGGAACGGAACCACGAAGAGCGCGATCGTGATCACCGGGCCGATCACGACCATGGAGAGACCCCAGATCGTCAGGTGCCGGTAGAGGCGCGGCCTGTCGTCCTCGTGTGCAGAGGCGACGATCGTGGCGCCGGTCGTCCCGAACGGTGCGCAGTCGACGAGCGATGCCGAGATCGCCAGCGCGTAGATGAAGCCCGTCATCTCGAGTCCGCCGCCCGGCAGCAGCAGCGGCACGGCGAGCGGGACGAGCGCACCGATGATGCCGATCGTCGACGCGAAGGCGGACACCAGACCGGCGATGACGCACAGGACGAAGGCCGCGATCAGCGGCTCGTCGACCGAACGGGCGAACTCTCCGAGCTGATCGATGGCGCCGAGCCGCGTGAGCACGCCGACGTAGGTGATGATGCCGCCGAGAAGCAGGATGGTGTTCCAGTCGACCTTCGCCAGCCCCTCGCGGCCGGCCTTGGGGTTGATGAAGGCCAGCAGGACAGCGAGCGTCAGCGCCACGGCACCGAGATTCAGGTCGACGTCATTCAGCGTGAGGGTGAAGAAGGCGATCACCAGGACCGGGATCGAGACGAGAGTCGCCAGTTGGTAGCCGGTCAGCTTCTGCATCGCCGTCTGCTCGAGCACGGCAGTCCCGCCGCCGGGGCGGGTCGTCAGTCCCGTGCCGCCCACACCTCCGGTCTCGCCCGTGTCGAGGTCGGCCGCGACCGTCTTGGCCGCGCGACCGCGGGAGAGGAGTTCGCGCCCGCCGAAGAGGAAGAAGGCGACGGCGACGATCACGGTGTTGATACCGACCGAGAGGCCGAACATCAGCGCAGCGTTGTAGGGGATGCCGGCCGTGGTCGCCACGGTCAGCACGGTGATGCCGACGATGCTCGTCGGTGCGAGCGCTCCACCGACGATCGCCGAGCTCATGGCGATCCCCATCATCGTGGAGTGGATGCGGTGCTTGTGGGCGAGACTCATCGCGATCGGCACGAGGGTGAAAGCAGCGTGCGAGGTGCCGAGGCAGGCGACCAACGTTCCCACGGCGAACATGGCCCACGGGATGAGGGCGATACGGTCGCCGATCAAGCGGACCGAGCGGTCGACCAGCCAGTCGATCGTGCCGACCGCCCGTGCGATGCCGAACAGATAGGTGATTCCGAGCAGGATCAGCAGAGCATCGACCGGGAAGCCGCCGAGGACGTCGTCGAGCGACTCTCCGACGAGGAGCACGCCGATCACGCACGCGGCGACGAGCGCGAGGGCGCCCATGTGCACGTTGCGGATGGCGGAGATGGCGAAGACCGCGACGAGCACGATCAGGGCGATGATCTCCACGCTCATGCGGTCATCCCCCGAGGCGGGGCGGAAAGGGTCTGGTCACGGTGCATCGTCGTCGATCTCCTGGGGTCGAGGGGGGAATTCAGGCGCCGAGCGTGAGCCCGGAGCGATAGGCGGCGGCGACGGCATCGTGGACGCCGTCGAGGTCGTCGAAGCGGACGAGGGCGCCCGCGGCGACGGCGGTGCGCAAGCGAGCACCGGAGAGCAGGTAGTAGGGCGCGATCTCCCCGGCATCCGGGTCGACGAGAACGGGAGCCACTCCGCTGATCTCGTGATGGTGCCCCTCGACGCGGAACGACGTTCCGTCGGGAAGATCGGTCGCGGCGCGAGCCGCCAGCACGGTGTGCTGCCGCGGCTCCGGAACGACCGCTGTGTCATCGACGGCCGCCGCGATGGTGAGGGGGGTCTCGACCCCCATGAAGTGGTACGGCCAGTAGATGCACGCGTAGCGGCCGTCGCGACTCACGACATGGCCCTTGCCGCGCAAGATCTCCCAGGTGACGGCGTCGCCGGTGCGGACGATGGCGAACACGCCGCCCGCGAAGCTCGCCTCGCCGGGAAGACGCAGCATGGAGAAGACGTCGACCACACCGGTCGAAGCGAGCAGTCCGCCGTCTGCGCGCTCGGCGTAGACGTCGGCGAGCTCATCGGGACGCACGACCGGATAGTGCATGGTCTCGACGTCGACCGTGGCGCCGCTGTACAGGGAGACGACGTTCATCTCGCACGAGTCGGCCGCGGCCGCCCGCTTGAGCCCCGCCACGGCTGCCGCCCGCGCCGCGAGGGTGGCAGGCAGGTCGTCTCCCCTGTCGAGGAGCTCGGCCAACGCAGGGGCGTGCTGCTCCACACCGTTCTGGTCGACCACACCTGTCCGGGGGTCGAAGGCGAGGTCGTACTCACCCGACTTGCCGAGGGCGACGATGTCGAAGCCCGTCGCCAGCACCCATGCCGCAAGACGCAGGAGGTTCGCGGGCTGATCTCCATCGCCGGGGAGGTACCGCACTCCCCGGGCCCGCGCGCGGGCGCTGAGGGCGACCCCGGCGACCGTCTCGACCTCCTTGCTCACCATGACGACGTGCACACCGGCGCCGATGGCCGCGTCCGCGTACGCGTAGCCCGCATCGATACGCCCGGTCGCCTCGACGAGCACGTCGACGTGGTGCCACGAGACGTGCGCGGCGTCGGCGACCACCGCAACACGACCCGCCTCGACCGCTGCGGCGGTATCGGCGGCATCCCCCACCGTCGTGACGCCGTCGGCGGGTACACCGAGATCGGCCAGCATGGCCCGGACGCCGTCCACGTCGGGGTCGATGAGTTGAACGGCCCGCATGTCGGGCAGGCGTCGCAGCTGATCGAGCAGGGTGCGTCCGTATCCCCCGTTGGCGCCGGTCAGGGCGATGCGGATCGGGGCTGGACGGTGCTGTGCCGTGCTGTGGATCACCGTTGTTCCTTTGACGTCGTTCGAAGCGGGGCGAGCGTCGAACAGCTCGCGATGCTTCGCAACTGTAACCGTGTCTCACAAATTGTCAAAGTATTCTCTCAAATATTCACATAGACTGTCATTACCCCAGGGATGAGACACCGACGGAGGGTCCTGCATGTACATCGGAGCCATCGCCGACGACTTCACCGGAGCGACCGATCTCGCCATCGCTCTGCGTGAGCGCGGCCTGCGCACCACCGTGGTGGTCGGCGAGCACGACATTCCCCGCGATCACGACGCCGCGGTGGTGGCGCTGAAGTCACGCACCGCGCCGGCGGGCGAGGCGGTTTCGTCGTCGCTGCGCGCACTCTCACGACTCCAGGCAGCCGGCGCAGAGCGCATCTACGTCAAGTACTGCTCGACGTTCGACTCCACCGACGAGGGCAACATCGGTCCCGTCCTCGACGCGGTCACCGGTCGCGTCGGCGTCGACCGCACGGTCGTCGTGCCCGCTTTCCCCGCGAACGGACGCACCGTGCGGGAGGGCCGCCTGTACGTCGGCGCAGACCTCCTGGAGGACTCGCCCATGCGGCACCATCCGCTCACGCCGATGACCAGATCACGCGTCCGCGACATTCTGAGCCCGCAGACCCGGGCCACCCTGACCGAGATCCCCCTCTCGGTGGTGCGCCGCGGCCCCGCCGCCCTCCGGGCTGAGATCGACCTCGCACCCGCGGGGTACGTCATCCCGGATGCCGTCACGGACGCCGACCTCGCCACGATCGCCGCCGCGACCCCCCACCTGCGCGTGATCTCGGGCGGTGCGGCGCTGGCCGCCGGGCTCCCGGCGCCCGCTACCTCGCGCGCGAGTGTCTTCCCGAGCGTCGGTCCCGGGCGCCTCGTGGTGTGCGGGTCGGCCTCCGCCGCGACCCGCTCCCAGATCGCCCACGCCCGCCAGAACGGGGCGACGGCGGAACGGATCGATCTGGACGCCGCGGTCACCGAGCCGACGGTCGAGATCGCTCGCCTGTCTGCGTGGGTGCGGGCCCTTCCCGCCGAGGCTCTGCCCCTCGTGTACTCGGTCGGGGATGCCACCGATGTGCGCGTGGGCGAGAGCGACACGTCCGCCGCCGTCGAACGCGTGCTGTCGGGTCTGGTCGCCGCCGTCGTCGGGGCCGGCGACGTGCACCGCATCATCGTCGCGGGCGGAGAGACCAGCGGAGCGGTCGTGCAGGAGCTGGGCATCGCCGCACTCGAGATCGGCCCCCGTCTGGCGGCCGGCGTGTGCTGGAGCGCCGGGGTCACGGCATCCGGAATCACGGTCGCCGTGGCCCTCAAGAGCGGCAACTTCGGTGCCGACGACCTCTTCACCACCGCATGGAAGGCCCTGAAATGAGCGTTATCGACGATCTGATCGCTGCCGGACGCACACTCGTCGACGCCGGTCTCAGCCCCGGCAGTTCGGGCAACGTCAGTGTGCGCGACGGCGATCGACTGCTGATGTCGGGCACCGGCACACGCCTCGGCGAGCTCACCGTTCACGACATCGCCGTCCTCGACGCGCGCGGGGTCGCGCGCAGTGCTGTGCGCCCCTCCAAGGAGGTCTCCCTGCACGTGGCGATGTACGAACGCACCCCGGAACACACCGCGGTCGTCCACGTGCACTCGCCGTCGACGGTCGCGCTGTCGTGCCTGCAACCGTGGGCCGACCACAGCGCCGTGCCGCCGCTCACCCCCTATGCCCTCATGCGGGTCGGCCAGGTGCCGCTGCTGGACTATGTACCGCCGGGCGACCCCGCAATGGGAGACCTGATTCGCGACTGCCCCCATCCGTTCCGTGCCGCGCTGCTGGCCAACCACGGCGCCGTCGTGGGGGGCGTCGACCTCGCGGGCGCCGTCGACAGCGCGATCGAACTCGAGGAGGCCTGTCGCATCACGCTCCTCACGCACGGGATGCCGCGTCGACTCATCGCCCCCGACCAGGTGCGGGCACTCACGGCACGTTGGGGCACCCCGTGGTCGGAACCCGCGTCGGTAAGCTGAGCGGGACTGAAGGAACAGGATGACCGACGCCTCCCCGATGATCCCCGACCAGCGGCGCGCGAGCATCGTGCAGAGCCTGCATCGCGAGCGGGTGCTGAGCTTCCGTCAGCTGAGCGACCTGCTCGGGGTCAGCCAGATGACCGTTCGGCGCGACGTCGCGGTTCTCGAGGAGCAGGGTCTGGTGCAGGCCACGACCGGTGGCGCCAAGCTCGCTCCCCGCCTGGTGTGGGAGCCGTCACGAGCCGAGAAGGCGTCGAGCGAGATCGCTGAGAAGAACCGCGATCGCCCGGGCGGCGTCGACCCTCGTACGCGACACGATGACGGTCTACCTCGACGCGGGCACGACGGCCCACGCGATGCGGCCGTTCCTGGAGCACGTGACCGACCTGACCGTCGTGACCAACGACCTCGCGACGGTCCAGGCCTTCATCGACCATCCCCGCGCCGACCTGATCTGCGTCGGCGGACGGGTCGACCGCACGAACCTCTCGACGATCGGGCGATTGACCCGCCTGTCCCTGGCCGAACTGTCTCTCGACCTGGCTTTCATCTCCTCCAGTTCGTGGGACCTCGGCCACGGCGTCACCACCCCGGTGGAGGCGAAGATCGAGGCCAAGCGTGCCGCCGTCGAGGTGGCCGAACGCTCCATCCTCATCGCCGACAGCTCGAAGTACGGACGGTTCGCCAAGTACCGCGCGCTCCGCCTCGACGAGCTCGCCACGATCATCACCGACGCCACCCTGCCAGATTCTGACGCGGAAGCTCTCTCATCGGCTGGTGTCGAGGTCGTCCGCGCTTAGCCCGAGCGCAACCGCTCGCCGCCCGCCACCTCACCTGGGAGGATCAGCGCATGGCAGACGACGATCTCCCCGATTCGCTGGAACCGGCGACCGGCGTCCCGCCGCGCGACGAACCCCCACCGCCGCCCACGCCGAAGGGCGATCTGCGCATCGCGTCAGTCGTCGCGATCGTGACGGGCGCCGTCGTCATCGCGTGGTACCTGTTCGTCGTCACCGCGAGCACCATCTCGGAGCTCGACAACCTCGCGTGGATCCAGATCGGCATGTGGGTGCTCGCGGGGGTGTCGTTCGTGTGCGGCATCCTGAGTCTGAACGCCCGCATGGCGCGCGAGCTCGCCGCGGCCGGATTCATCGCGGGCGTCGCGGCGGGGCTGCTGTCGATCTCGATCGGCTTCTTCAGCGGGCTCGAGCTGCTGAACTGACGCGGGCGCCGGCGCGGAATAGGTGCGCTGTCCGGTGGGTTGCTGCACGCATGACGTCTGAGCTCGCCCTCGAACGTGCCCTGTCCGCAATCGACGTGCGTCCCGGCCGCGCCGGGCAGCGGGCGGTCGGGGCGGGTGAGAGCCTGACGCTGGCGCCGGGAGCGGCGACGCTGATCTACGTCCGCACGGGCGAGCTCACGGGTCACGCGGCGGAAAGGTCGGCCTGCTCCCTCGACGCCTCGACAGGGGCGGCCGCCGTCGTTCCCGCTGACGGTCGCACGCTGCTCGCGGGCGATGCCTTCATCTCGCTCGGATGCCTCGCCCTCGCACTCGTGTCGCGGTCGGGCGCCGAGGTGACGGTCGTGCCGCTGGAGGTCACGCCGACGCCCGACACCATGGCGCTCCCGCCGGTGCTGTTCGTCAGCGGCTTCGCCCGGGCCGAACCCGCGGCCGCCGGGCTCGCGGCGCACCTGGGCCTGCCCGCCCCCGGCGCGCCGACCGGCCGTGAGGGGGACGAGACCATCTGCAAGCTGATGGTGGCGACGGTGCTGCTCTCGGCCCTGCGCGCGTGGGCGTCAGCCGGGCGCGACGCGACGTGGCCTCCGCCCGTCACCGACCCGTTCCTCGCGCGCGTCGTCGCCGCCGTCGACGCCGATCCCGGGCGGGAGTGGACCATCGACCACCTGGCCGCGCTCGGGGCGATGTCGCGCTCGGTGTTCGCGGCACGGTTCCGGGAGGTCTTCGGCACGTCGCCCGCGGCGCACGTGACCGAGGTGCGCATGCGGCGAGCGCGACAACTGCTCGAGGCGGGAACCCCGGTGACCGAGACGTCGCGCGCCCTCGGCTACGGCTCGGACGAGGGGTTCCGCCGCGCTTTCCGCCGCCACACGGGCGTCGCGCCGTCGGCGTGGCGGGCGGGTCGGCGGTCGGTGGCCACCTGACCGCTGAGCCGGTCGCGAGGAGAGCCGGTGGACCGGCGGAGCTCCGCCGCAGCTCAGCCCCGCCCGGCGCGCGGGGCCCGCACCGACAGCCCGAACAGGACGGCTCCGACCACCAGCAGCGCGACGCCGATGGCATCCACCGTCACGACCCCCGCCGCATCGACGAGGATGCCGCCGACGCCCGCCGCGATCACGATCGCGAGCTGGAACCCGCTCACCATCAGGCTGCCGCCGGCCTCGAGGCGGTCGGGCATGTAGTGGCCCACCCACGTGTTCACGATGATCAGCCACGACGAGAAGAAGAAGCCCCATACCGCCACCGCGATCGCGACGGCGACCACGGCATCCGGCAGCAGCACGAGCGCCGCGATCGACGCGGCGATCACGAGCGGTCCCGCGACCGCGAGGCGTCGGAAGGCGCGGTCGACCACGACGCCGACGACGATGTTGCCGATGAGGCCGCCCACCCCGAACAGCGCGAGAAGCAGCACGATCGTGCCGGCATCGATGTCGGGAATGCGCTCGAGCGACAGACGCACGTACGTGTAGGCCACGAAGTGGCCGAGCACGACGAGCACGTGACCGATCATGGCGCCGCCGACGCCGGGGCGACGCAGCGTGTCGAGCAGGATGCCGAGGCTCGACGCCGCGGCCGGCGGCACCGGCGGCAGCGCGAGGCGCACCGCGACCCCGACTGCGGCGGTGACGACCGCGATCGCGAGAAAGGCGAGGCGCCAGTCGAGGAGCTCGCTGAGGGCGACGCCGATCGGTACGCCGGCGACCGTGGCCAGCGACACCCCCGCCGAACCGAACATGAGGGCTCGGCCGATGCGATCGGGACTCGCGAGGCGCGCCGCCACGGTGATGGACATCGACCAGAACGAGCTGATCGCCGCTCCCAGCAGGAAGCGTGCGACGAGGATCGCCGGCAGGCTGGGAGCGAGCGCCACGACGAGGCTGGACAACGCGGCTGCCGCCGCCGCGCCGACCAGCAGGGTGCGGCGATCGAGGCGCGGCAGCAGCAGTCCGATGGTGGGGGCGAACAGCAGCCCCGCCAGCGCCGTGACGGTGACCGTCTGTCCGGCCTGACCGGGAGTGACCCCGAGCGACGCGGCCATCTCGGTGAGCACGCCGTTGGGCAGGAACTCGGCGGTGACGAGCAGGAAGCTCAGGAGCATCACGACGATGAGACCGCCATACCGCAGGACGGACGGCCCGGCGACGGGGGTGGGAACGGGGGCGGTGGTGGTCATGCTCCGATCGTTGCGGACCACGGCCTTACAAGCCGGGCCGTTCGTCCGCGGTATCCGACCGATCGTCCGGGGCGGGACGATGTGCGGGAGAGCGTCAGGGTGCCTCGGGGGCAGACGACAGGCGCACCGCCCGCTGAGCCCGCCACACGAGCAGCAGCCCGGCGGTCCAGAACGGCACCTGCACGAGCTCGGCCAGCCGGAAGGCGGCGGGCGAGTACTCCGCCCCGCCGGCCTGCAGGGTGAGCGCCGCCCCGATCGCCAGGATGACGAGGATGCTCGACGAGAAGCCGGCCCCGTTAACCACTCCCGACGCGGTACTCAGCCGCTCCCGCGGGTTGTGGTCGCGCACGATGTCGAACGCGACCATCGAGGCAGGTCCCCCGGCGCACATCGCGAGGGCCAGCACGACGAGCAGCGGCAGCGGCGCCCGATCGGGGAACGCCAGGACCGCCGCCCAGGATGACGCCTGCACCGCCACGAGAGACACCACGAGCGCCGTGCGGGCGTGCGGGAAGCGTCCCGACACCGCGCCGACGAGCGGCCCCAGAACGATGCCGCCGACGACGTAGACCGAGAACAGGGCGCCGGCCGTGCCGGCATCCAGTCCTTGCCCGGCGACGAGGAACGGGAAGCCCCACAGGATCGCGAAGGCGTTGCCCGAGAACGACGTGACGAAGTGCACCCAGAACGCCAGGCGGGTGCCCGGCGACCTCCACGCCTCGCGTACCGCGCGCGCGACCGGAGTGCGTTCGACCACCGCCGGGCGACGCTCGCGCACGATGACCGCGACCAGCACCGCCGTCAACACCGTCACCCCGCCGAGCGAGAGGAAGGCGGCCGTCCACCCCGAGAGCCCGACGAGGGCCGCGAAGGGCACGACGCTGATGATCTGACCGAATTGGCCGAGCAGCCCCGTCACCTGCACCGCGGTCGGGGCGATTCGGCGCGGGAAGCGCATGCCGATGACGCGCAGCACGCCGGGGAAGATCGCGGCCTCACCGGCGCCCATCAAGAGGCGCGCGGCGATCGCGACCCCCACGTCGGGAGCCGCGGCGAGGAGCACCTGTGCGGCGGCCATCACGGCCATGCCCGCCGTCAGCACGATTCCCGCGCCGAAGCGGTCGAGCAGCAGACCGACGGGTAGCTGCAGCGCGCCGTAGATGCCGAGTTGCACGACGGCCAGCAGCGACAGCGTCGCCGCGGTGATCGCGAACCGGTCGGCCGTCTCGATGCCCAGGGCGGAGAGCGACGTGCGGTTCACGATCGACACGACGTAGGCGACGACCCCGACCGACCACACGGCGAGCACGGCGGCCCTGAGCCGCGACGGGGACGACGGCGCGAAGGTCGGGATGGTGGCCGTCATCCGCGCGTCAACCGGAGCGTCACGACCTGGAACGGACGCAGCTCGAGGGCGATCGCGTCACCTTCGTGCGCGAGGCGCCGCGAGCGGGCCATGTCGTCGCCGAGCGGGCGCTCGAGCAGGTCGACCTCCTCGACGGAGGCGACGGCGAACCCGGGCACGAGGGTCGTCGCCGCGCGGCGGCCCAGCGCCTCGTACACGCGCACGATCACATCTCCCGAGCGGTCGTCGGCGAGCTTGACGGCCTCGATGCGCACGCCTTCGTTGTCTGACCGCACGACGCTCCACGGCTCGACGGTGCCCTCGGCCGCGGGGCGGCGAAGCGCCAGGTTCTGCTCGTAGCCGGATGCCACGACCGCGGCGATGTCGGCACCCGGGTGCACGGCGTAGCGGAACACGTGGTGACCGGCATCCTGGATCGGGTCGGGCGAGTTCGCGGCGCGCACGAGGCTCAGGCGCACCTCGGTCTCGACCTCTCCCGACGCCCCGACGGTGCGCTGGTGATGTCGTGGCCGTAGGTGGCGTCGTTCGTCACGCCGATACCGTAACCGGGTTCTTCGACGTGCACCCAGCGGTGCGCCATGACCTCGAACTTCGCGTCTTCCCACGAGGTGTTCGTGTGGGTCGCACGGCGCACATGCCCGTACTGGATCTCGGCGCTGTGGTGGTGCGCATGCACGACGAACGGCAGCGAGGCCTTCAGCAGCTTCTCGCGCTCGTTCCAGTCGAGGTCGACGGCGAAGTGCACGCGCGCGTCGTCGGCGTTCACCGCGATGGTCTGCGTCAGGCGCGACGTGCCGAACGAGCGGGTCACGACGACCCGGGCGCGCAGGTCGCCGTCGACGACCAGCTCGACCGCGTCGGCGGCATCCAGGTCGTCGTATGTGTAGCGATAGTGCGCGTCGATGTCCCACGCGTCCCACGCGTTCGGCAGGTCCTGGTGCAGCTGCAGCAGGTTGGCGACACGGCCGGCGGGCACGAGCTCGCGGTTCTCGGCGAGGTCGACGATCGAGGTGACGAGCCCGCGGGCATCGACGGTCACACGGACGAGCCCGTTGTCGAGCACGATGGCGTCACCGTCGCGCTCGGCGGTCACCGGGTGCGCGGGCGTGACCGGGACGAGGGATGCCACGCCCAGCGCCGGCGTCTCCACCAGCGCGAGCGGGGTGCCGTCGGCATCCAGGGCCAGGGACCGGCGCGCGTGGTCGGCGGAGTTCACGACCGCGGCGGACAGGCCCGCGGCGGCCAGCGCCTCGGCGATCGAGCGCTCGAGCTCGGCGAGCGCGATGGCGTAGTCCTCTTCGTTCTGCTCGTGCACCCACTGGATCGAGGAGCCGGGAAGGATGTCGTGGAACTGCTGCAGCAGCACGCCCTGCCACAGTCGGTCGAGCGCCTCGTACGGGTATTCGGCGCCCTTGAGCGCTGCGGCGGTCCACCACAGCTCGGCCTCGCGCAGGCGGTTCTCGGCCTCACGGTTGCCGCGCTTCTCGCGGGCGTGCGAGGTGAAGGTGCCGCGGTGAAGCTCCAGGTACAGCTCGCCGACCCACACGGGGGCGTCGGTGTATTCGGCCTGGGCTGCGGCGAAGAATTCGTCGGGGTGCTCGATCTCGACGCGGGGGGAGCCCTCGAGCGACTCGACGCGGCGCTGGCGCTCCATCATCTCGCGGATGGGTCCGCCACCGCCGTCGCCGTAGCCGAAGGGCACGAGCGAGGTCGTGGCCTTGCCCTTGTCGCGGAACTGACGCACGGCGTGGTGCAGCTCCTCGCCCTCGAGCGTGGAGTTGTAGGTGTCGATCGGCGGGAAGTGCGTGAAGATGCGCGAGCCGTCGATGCCCTCCCACCAGAAGGTGTGGTGGGGGAACTTGTTGGTCTGGCTCCACGAGATCTTCTGCGTGAGGAACCAGTCGAGCCCCGCGAGCTTGGCGATCTGCGGGAACGCGGCGGTGTAGCCGAACGAGTCGGGCAGCCAGATGCCGTGCGTCTCGACGCCGAGCTCGTCGCGGAAGAAGCGCATGCCCTGCGTGATCTGGCGCACCATCGCCTCACCGCTGGGCAGGTTGCCGTCGGGCTCGACCCACTGCGAACCGACGACGATCCACTGGCCCGCGGCGATCACGGCCTTGATGCCCTCCCACACGTGCGGGTAGCGCTCCTTGACCCACGCGTACTGCTGCGCCGACGACGCGGCGAAGCGGAAGTCGGGGTACTGCTCGGCGAGGGCGAGCACGTTCGAGAACGTGCGGGCGGTCTTGCGCTTGGTCTCGCGGATGGGCCAGAGCCACGCGGTGTCGATGTGGGCGTGACCGATGCCCGAGAGGCGGTGGGCCGAGGCGGATGCCGGGCGCGAGAGCACGTCGACCAGCTCGGCGCGCGCGCTGGCGGCGGTACCGACGATGTCGTCGAGCCGCAGCACGTTCAGCGCCCGCTCCAGCGCCCGCATCACTTCGTGGCGGCGGGGCTCGGTCTCGGGCAGCTCCTTCATGAGCTGATAGAGCACCTCGACGTCGAACTGCAGCCCCCACACCTCGGGCTCGAACACGGCGAGCTCGGCAGTGCGGAAGGTGTAGATCGGCTTCTCGGGCGCGGTCTTCTTCGAGCCGAATTTCGTCGGGATGAAGTCGTTGACCAGGATGTCGGGGTTGGCCGCGGCCTCGACGAAGAAGTGCACGGGCTCGCCGCCGGCGGCCTCGTCGGTCAGGCGCACGTAGTGGTTGCGGGGGTGGATGCCCTTCACCTGCACGCCGTCGGCGGTGTGCACGAGCGCCTCGGCTTGGTTGCCGGGCCAGTCGCCCTGGAAGCCCGGGTCGAGCAGCAGCTCGACCGTGCGGCCGGCCCAGTCGGTCGGGATCTCGCCGCTGACCTCGAACCACCATGTCGACCACGCGCGGCCCCAGCTGTCGCCGACGGCGAAGGGCGCGTAGTCGGCGGCGAGGGCCTCGGATGCCGGGACGGGCTCGTCGGGCACCATCCAGGCTTTCAGTGCGACGGGGACACGGGCTGAGTAGACGGCGGGAACGATGCGCTCGGTGAGGACGCGGTGGATGCGCTCTTCGACGAGCGTGAGGTTCTGGTGCACGGTGGTCTCCGGTTCGGGGGGCGCGGCGGTTCGTGTCCGCGCGACGCGGGATGCGGGGAGGGTGTGGCGTGGTGCGGGGGTACGGTGCCGTTCGGGCCGGCGCCGCACCCCCGGGTTCAGCGGAGGTACGACAGGTCGGCGAAGCTGGAGCCGGCGTCGTCCAGCAGGGCGCGGGCCACGCGTACCGAGTCGATGAGCGGGTGGTGGGCGAGGGCGCGCAGGGCGGCCGCGCGCGAACCACCGAGGGCGGCCTCGATGGTCTGCCGCTCGACGTACTTCACGGTCGTGACGAGCCCCAGCCCGAAGGCGGGGACGGCCGCGCTCTCGATGGGGCGCGGGCCGTCGGCGCCGACGATGCAGGGCACCTCGACGACGGCCTCGCTGTCGAGGCCCGCGAGCACGCCGCCGCCGGGGACGTTGAGGATGAGACGGGCCGACTGGTCGTAGGCGATCGCACGCATGAGCGCGATCGCGACGTTCTCGTACCCGCCCGAGACGAGGTCTTCTTCATCGCGGTCGCCCATGCCGGCGGAGTCGCGGTTGGTTGCCATGTAGGTGACCTCGCGCTCGTGGCGGCAGGCCTCCCAGGCGGCGTGCGGGCGGGGGGCGGTCGCAGCCTCGTCCCAGAAGCCGGCCTGCTGGTCGAGCAGGTAGCGCCCGCGGGTGGTCGCGGCGTACTGGTCGGCCTGCAGCACGTCGCGCCGGTACGAGTAGTAGTGCAGGTACTCGTTGGGCAGCGCGCCGAGCGTCTGGATCCAGTCGGCGCCGAACAGCGCCCCCTCCTCGAACGACTCGATGCGCTCGGGCGAGGCGAGCAGCTCCGGCAGCAGGTCGACGCCGTCGCGGCGGAGAGCGGTGAGCCAGCCCAGGTGGTTGAGGCCCGCGTACTCGATCTCGACGTCGGCCGAATCGCGGATGCCGAGGGCTCCGAGCGCTCGACGGGCGAGGCCGATCGGTGAGTCGCAGATACCGATGACGCGCTTGCCGAGCACGCGGCCCATGGCCTCGGTGACGACGCCGGCGGGGTTGGTGAAATTGATGACCCAGGCGTCGGGGGCGACCCGCTGGATGAGCTCGGCGAGCTGCATGGCCACCGGCAGCGTGCGCAGAGCGTAGGAGATACCGCCGAAACCGACGGTCTCCTGGCCGATGACCCCGTGCGACAGGCCGATGCGCTCGTCGGTCGCCCGACCCGCCATGCCGCCGACGCGGATGGCCGAGAACACGAAGTCGGCGCCGCGCAGGCCCTCCTCGGCATCCGTGTGCACGCTCACGCGCGGCGCGTCGGGGAAGTCCCGCGCCTGATCCTCGAGGATGCGGGCCATCGTCCGAAGCCGCGTGCCGTCGGTGTCGATGAGGGCGACCTCATCGACACGGCCCGGGTCGCGATCCAGGAGGAGGGCGCGGTAGACCAGAGGGGTGCGGAATCCTCCGCCACCGATCATGGCAAGCTTCATGCGGTCACAATCTCGACATTCCGTCGGCCCAGGGACTCGACGATCGGGCCCTCGAGCGGCGCATCGGTGATGAGCCGCCGCAGGGCGAGGGGCAGGGCGATACGCCCGGCGCCGCTGCCGGGGAACTTGCTGTGGTCGGCGAGCACCGTCGCCGCGTCGCACGCGGCGAGCATGGCCTGCTTGATCGGCACTTGCGCGAGGGTCGTGTCGCGCAGATCGCCCTGCGGCGACATGCCGCTGACGCCGAGGAAGGCATGATCGGCGCGGATGAGGCGCAGCGATTCGGTCGTGAGGTGGCCGGCGACGCTGCGATACACCGGGTCGTAGTCGCCGGGAAGCAGCACGAGGTGCGTCTCGCGCTCGTCGCGCAGCACGTCGTAGATGGCGAGGTTGTTGGTGATGACGGTCACCGCACGGCCGCGCAGCAGGCGGGCGAGCTGCAACGTCGTCGTGCCGACGTCGAGGATGACGGCCTGACCGTCGTGGATGGTCGCGGCCGCGGCCTGCGCGATGCGCTCCTTGCCCTCGCGGTTGACCGGCTCGACGGTGGCGAACGGGGCGTCGCCCTCGCTCATCACCGCACCGCCGTGCGTGCGGCGCAGCAGCCCCGCCTCGTCGAGGCGCTGCAGATCGCGACGGATCGTGGCGATGCTCGAACCGGTCGCTTCGGCGAGCTCGGCGACCGTGGCGGCCCGAGCGGAACGCAGGTGCTGGAGGATCTCGCGATCTCTGACGTCTTTCATGGTGCGATCACCATAGCGCTCAAAATCGCTCAGTAACAAAATGTTTACACGCAAAAATTTGCGCGGTCCTGATCGCTCGGTGCTATAAACGGTGCAACGCCCCCGGTCGTCACCGCAGAGAGGAGGGGCCATGACGGTTGCATCCCGCCCCACCCCCCGCCTCCTGACGGCGGGGCAGCTCTTCCTCGATCTGGTCTTCGCCGACCTGGCCACGGCCCCGCGCCTCGGCGAGGAGCACTGGACCCCCGCGTTCGGCTGGGGCCCCGGCGGTATCGCCAACTACGCCATCGCCGCGGCTCGCCTCGGCGTGGACACCGTGCTCTGCGCCGACGCCGGCACCGACGCCCTCTCGGGCCTGGTGCGGGAGCGACTCGCCGACGAGGGCATCGCCGACGGCATCCGCGAGGTGTCCGACTGGGCCCTGCCCGTCACCGCCGCGATGAACTACGACGGTGACCGTGCGCTCGTGACCGGCGGACGCCCCGCTGCCCCGATGGCATCCCTCCTTCAGAACGCGCCCGTCACTCCTGTAGCCGCTCTGCACATCGACGACTCGGTGTCGGAGTGGGTGCGCGAGCGCGCCGCCGCCGGCACCAAGGTCTTCGCCGACATCGGCTGGGATGCCGATGAGGACTGGGACCTCGCTGCCCTCGACGTGCTCGACGGATGCCACGCCTTCCTCCCCAACGAGGCCGAGGCCCGCGCGTACACCCGCGCCGACGACGCCCGCGCAGCCGCCCGCGCTCTCGCCGAGCGCGTACCCCTGGCCGTGGTCACCCGCGGCGGCCACGGCGTGATCGCCGTCGACGCGGCGACCGGAACCGAGGTCGAGATCGGCGCTGTCGCCATCGACTTCGTCGACGCGACCGGCGCCGGCGACGTCTTCGGCGGCGCGCTGGCCGCCGCCGAGCTGACGACGTGGACGCTTCGCGAACGCGTCGAGTTCGCCACCCTCGTCGCGGCCATCACGGTGTCGCGTCCCGGCGGCGCGGCAGCCGCTCCCCGTCTCGACGAGTTGCTCCCCTGGCTCGACGCCCACCCGGCGGCCGCCGACCCGGCGCGCTTCGCCTTCCTCCGCGCCGCGCTGCACGACGGCGCATCGCCTTTCGCCGCCCCACCCCGCCCCACCCCGTCCTCACACCGCACCCGAATCTAGGAGTGAACCGCTCATGATCACCCTCACCCCGCGCCACCGACGCGCGCTCGGCACCGTCGCCGTCGCCGCCGTCGCCGCCGTGTCCCTCTCGGCCTGCTCCGGCGGTGCCGGCGGATCCTCCGACGGCCCCCTGACCCTGTGGACCTGGCCCGGCGGCATCGGCGAGAGCGTCGTGGACGCGGCCAAGACCGAGTTCCCCGACGCGAAGCTCGAGGTCACCACCATCGGCGACGACGTGAAGCAGAAGCTCGTCACCGTCTTCACCGGCCGCAGCGGCATCCCCTCCATCACGGGGATCAAGGGCGAGGACATGCCCTACTTCCTGCAGCAGGCCGACCTGTTCACCGACTTCAAGACCCTCGGCATCGACGACAAGCTCGCCGACTTCCCCGCCTGGAAGCTCGCCGAGGCCACCACCGCGGACGGCAAGCTCATCGGCCTTCCCACCGACATCGGCCCCACCGCGCTGTACTACCGCACCGACGTGCTCGCGGCCGCGGGCCTTCCCACCGACCCGGCCGCCGTCGCCGAGGCCACCAAGACCTGGGACGACTACTTCGCCTTCGGCGAGAAGCTCAAGGCCGCCACCGGCGCGTACCTCGAGGTCTCGATGGAAGACGTCTTCACCAAGGTCATGGGCCAGGGGGAGACGAAGATGGTCTCGCAGGACGGAGAGTTCCTCGGCGACAGCGCCCAGGTGAAGAAGGCCTGGGACACCGCGATCGAGGCGAACGAACGCGGCCTGGTCGCCGGCATCCAGGACGGCAGCCCCGACTGGGCCGCCGCGGTGAACAACGGATCTCTGCCGACGCTCCTCGGCGCCGCGTGGTACCAGGGCGACATGAAGAGCAACGCGCCCGACACCTCGGGTAAGTGGAACGTCACCGCGATGCCTGGCGGCCCGGCGAACATCGGCGGCTCGTTCCTGACGATCCCGGCCTCGACGGGCAACACGGAAGAGGCGGTCAAGATCGTCGAATACCTCCTGGATGCCGAGAACCAGGCCACCACGTACACCGAAGTGGGCAACTTCCCGTCCTCCACCGCGGCACTGAGCCAGCCCGCCCTGCAGGAGCCCGACCCGTTCTTCGGCGGCCAGGTCACGACCGACGTCTTCCAGGCCGCGTCCGAGAAGATGCCCATCAGCTACACCAGCCCGATCGACAACGAGCTGCAGGCCCCCTTCATCACGGAGCTGACGAACGTGCAGTCGCAGGGCAAGGACCCGAAGCAGGCGTGGAACGACGCACTGACCGCCGCCCAGCAGGTGTGGGAGCGCTCTAAGTGACATCCGCCACGCGCGTCATGACGGCCTCGGGGGTGCGCCCCAGCGCGCGCCCCCGGGGCCGGGGCCTCATCCGGCACTGGCCGATGTATGCGGCCATCGCCCCCTTCTTCCTGCTCTTCCTGGGCTTCGGCCTCTTCCCCACCGTTTACTCGCTCGTCCTGTCGTTCCAGGACTGGAACGGCCTGGGCGCGGCGAAGTGGACGGGCATCGACAACTACACGCGCCTGTTCACCGACCCCACGTTCTGGCTGTCGGTGCGCAACACCTTCGTCATCTTCGTCCTGTCGACGTTCCCGATGCTCATCATCGCGGTCGCCGTCGCCGCCATGCTGAACAACGCCGTCCGCTTCAGCACCGCCTTCCGCATCGCCTACTTCGTACCGAACATCACCTCGGTCGTGGCGATGGCGGTGCTGTTCGGCTCGATCTTCGGCGAGAACTTCGGGCTCGCCAACGCCGCCCTGCATTCACTGGGGCTCCCCGGCGTGCAGTGGCTGTCGACGCCCTTCGGCATCCAATTGACGATCTCGATCCTCATCACGTACCAGTGGACCGGGTACAACGCGATCATCTTCCTCGCCGGCATGCAGTCCATCGGCAGCGAGGTCTACGAGGCCGCCAAGCTCGACGGCGCCGGCCCCATCCGCAGCTTCTTCTCGATCACGCTGCCGCTCCTGCGCCCCACGATCATCTTCGTGCTCGTCGTCTCGACCGTGACCGGCATGCAGAGCTTCACCGAAGCCCAGGTGCTGACGGCCAGCTCGAGCACCACCAACCCGAACAGCGGCGGTGCGGGTCAGGGCGGTCTGACGATGGTCCTGTACTTCTACCAGCAGGCCTTCAGCTACAACCGCTTCGGGTACGGCGCCGCGATCGCGTGGGGCGTGTTCCTCATCGTCGTGATCTTCACCATCATCAGCTGGCGCTTCACCGCCGGCAAGAAGGAAGACAAGGCCCGCGCATGACCCTCACCACGCCCCCGCCCGCCACGGTCACCGAGCACATCACCACCGCCGGTGTGCCCGTGCGCCGCCGCCGCAAGGCGACCCCCGGCCGCGTGCTGCTGTACGGCGTGCTCACCGCCGGCGCGGTCGTCTCGCTCTTCCCGCTGTACTGGCTCGTGGTCATGGCCAGCAACTCCACGAGCGACATCTACACGACCCCACCGACCTTCGTCCCGGGACCCCGCCTGTTCGACAACATCGGTGCGGTCTTCTCGCGCATCGACTTCGCGGGCTCGCTGCTCAACACGGTCATCGTCGCGTGCAGCGTGACGTTCCTCGTGCTGGTGTTCGACTCGCTCGCCGCCTTCGCGTTCGCGAAGTTCGAGTTTCCGCTGCGTCGGACGCTCTTCACGATCACTCTCGTGACCTTCATGCTGCCCATGCAGCTGGCCGTCATCCCGCAGTTCATCACCATGACCAACCTCGGCTGGGTGGGCCAGCTTCAGGCGCTCATCGTGCCCGCCGCGGCCAACGCGTTCGGTATCTTCTGGCTGCGGCAGTACATGGTGGCATCCATCCCCGACGAACTCATGGATGCCTCGGTGCTCGACGGTGCGGGCTTCTTCCGACAGTGGTTCACGGTGTGTCTGCCGCTGATCCGCCCGGGCCTGGGCTTCCTCGGCATCTTCACCTTCATCGCCGCGTGGAACGACTACCTGTGGCCGCTCGTCGTGATGACCAACCCCAACCAGGTGACCCTGCAGGTCGCGATGGCGCAGCTGAACACCGCGTTCGGCCAGGACTACGGCATGGTCATGGCGGGGGCCCTGCTCGCCGTGCTGCCGCTGCTGATCGTGTTCCTCATCGGCGCCCGCCAGTTCATCGGCGACATCGCCAAGGGCGCGATCAAGTGAGCGTGACCCTCCCTCCCGCCCTGGTTCCCGTCTCCCCGACCACGCGCGTCATCGTCTGCGCGACCGACGAGATCGGCGAGGTCGCCGCCGGCATCGTCGCGAGCGTCGCCCCCGCCGGCGTGCTCGGCGTCGCCACGGGATCCTCCCCCCTGGCGCTGTACGCCTCGCTCATCCGACGGCGGGCCGAGGGGCTGCGCACCGAGGGGCTGCGCCTGTTCGCCCTCGACGAGTACGTCGGGCTCGCCGCATCCGATCCGTGCTCGTACGCGGCCTACGTGCGCTCGGTGATCGCCGGGCCGCTCGGCATCCCGGCCGACAACGTGCGGGTGCCGAGCGGCTCGACCGCCGCCGACGGCGCGGCGTACGAGCGCGCCATCGCCGACGCCGGGGGCGTCGACGTGCAGATCGTGGGCATCGGACGCAACGGTCACATCGGCTTCAACGAGCCCGGTTCGGATGCCGAGACCCGCACGCGCGTGGTCGAGCTCGACGAGAGCACGCGCCGCGCCAACGCCGAGCACTTCGGCGGCGATCTCGCCCAGGTGCCGACCCATGCGATGACCCAGGGCGTCGCGACGATCCTCTCGGCCCGGCGGATCGTGCTCGTGGCCGCCGGCTCCGCGAAGGCGGCCGCCCTGCGCGCCGCCTTGACCGGCCCCGTCACCGCCGACATCCCCGCCTCGTTCCTGCAACGGCATCCCGACGTCACCGTCGTGGCCGACCCCGACGCCCTCCGAGAGGACCGATGACTCACCTCGGCGATCCCACCCCCGGATCCGACACCCGCCTCCCCCCGCGCGCCTGGCTGCGATCCGACGCCCCGGTCCAGAGCCTCGACGGCGACTGGGCCTTTCTTCTGCACGACGCCGACCCGGGCGACGACCTCGACGGCCCGCCCCCGTTCGCGGCCGTCGACGCCGATGTCTCGGCGTGGGACCGCATCCCCGTGCCCTCGCACTGGGGCCTGCACGGGCACGGGCACCCCACGTACACCAACATCCGGTACCCCTTCCCGCTCGACCCTCCGCACGTGCCCGACGCCAACCCCACGGGCGACCATCGGCGCACCTTCGACTGGCATCCTTCGTTCTGCCCCGACGGACGCACGCTGCTGCGTTTCGAGGGGGTCGAGTCGCTCGCGACCGTGTGGCTGAACGGCACCGAGATCGGCTGGTTCACCGGCAGCCGGCTCATGACCGAGTTCGACGTGACCGACCACCTCGTCGACGGCGAGAACGTGCTCGCCGTCCGGGTGCACCAGTGGTCGGCCGCGAGCTACCTCGAAGACCAGGACCAGTGGTGGCTGCCCGGCATCTTTCGCAGCGTCTCGCTGCAGGGCCGGCCCGCCGACGGCCTCGACGATGTCTTCGTACGCGGCGACCGCGACCCCGCGACCGGCGTCGGAACCCTCGACGTGCGCCCCCGCGGCGGCTGGCCCGTGACCGTGACGGTGCTCGAGCTCGGCATCCATGAGACCTGGGCTTCAGAGGGCGCGGTGGTCCCGCTCCAGATCGACGCCGTCGACGCCTGGACGCCGGAGACCCCGCGCCTCTACGACGTGGAGGTGTCGACGGATGCCGAGACGGTGCGCCTGCGCGTCGGCTTCCGCCGCATCGAGATTGCCGGCGACCGGCTGCTCGCCGACGGCCGCCCCCTGATCTTCCGCGGCGTGAACCGCCACGAGACCGACCCCGACCGCGGCCGGGTGTTCGACGAGGACTACGTGCGCGGCGAGCTCGAGCTCATGCGGCAGCACAACATCACCGCGATCCGCACGGCGCATCAGCCTCCGCACCCGCGGGTGCTGGAACTGGCCGACGAGATCGGCTTCTGGGTCGTGCTGGAATGCGACCTCGAGACCCATGGGTTCTGGGACGTCGAGTGGACGGGCAACCCCGCCGACGACCCCGCCTGGCGCGACGCGTGCCTCGACCGCGTCCGCCGCACGGTCGAGCGCGACAAGAACCACGCGAGCGTGGTGATGTGGTCGCTCGGCAACGAGTCGGGCACCGGCCGAAACCTCGCCGAGATGGCCGGGTGGATCCGCGAGCGCGACGACTCCCGCCCCATCCACTACGAGGGCGACTACGGCGGGGCGTACACCGACGTCTACTCGCGCATGTACCCCACGATGGAAGAGATCGCCTCCGTGTGCGGCGATCAGACCATGGCCGTGCACGAGATCGGCCCGGCCGAGGGCGCACGCCAGCGGGCGAAGCCCTTCGTGCTGTGCGAGTTCGCGCACGCGATGGGCAACGGCCCCGGCTCGCTCGCCGACTACGAGCGGATGGTGGAGCAGTACCCCCGCCTGCACGGAGGGTTCGTGTGGGAGTGGCGCGACCACGGCATCCGCACCCGCACCGCCGACGGCACCGAGTTCTTCGCCTACGGCGGCGACTTCGGCGAGCCCGTGCACGACGGCGTCTACCTGATGGACGGCCTCGTGCTCTCGGACGGCACGCCCTCGCCCGGCTTGGGCGAGCTCGCCGCGGTATGGGCCCCGGTGACGCTCGAACACGTCAGCGGGCGCTCCTGGCGCGTGCGCAACCGGCAGCACTCCCTCTGCACCGATCACCTCGACCTGCGCTGGCGGGTCGAAGACGACGGCATCCGGGTCGCCGACGGCGCGCTCCCTGCGCCGATCCTGTCGCCGGGTGCCGAGACGGTGATCGAGCTGCCAGCGGCGGGGATCCCGGATGCCACCGGCGAGCGCTGGATCACGCTCGAGGCCGTGTGGCGCGATGCTCCGGCGTGGGGGGCCGCGGGGCATGTCGTCTCGCGCGCGCAAGTGCAGGTGAATGCCGCTCCCCCGCGCCCCGCGCGCGCGGCCGCGGGCGGTTGGCGCGGCGACGCGCTGGGCGACGCGGTGTTCGACCGACGCGGCGCGCTCGTGCGCTGGCGCGACCTCGAGGTGTCGGGGCCGCTGCCGGAGCTGTGGCGCGCACCCACCGAGAACGACCAGCTCGACGGGCAGGGCTCGTACGAGACCGCCGACCCGGCGCTGACGAACGGGCGCGGCGACGAGAGCACCCCGGCGTCGTCGGTGCGGTGGCTCGAGCGTGGCCTCGACCGCCTGCAGCACCGCGTGCTGTCGGTCGAGCGGACCGAGCAGGGGCTCGTGCAGCGCGTGCGGTCGATGGCCGCCCACAGCGCGCAGGGCATCGAGACGACGTTCGCGTGGCGCCTCGACGGCGACGGGCTGCGGCTGCACACCGACATCCGCCCGTTCGGCCCGTGGGACTGCACCTGGCCGCGCGTCGGCGCGCGCATCGGTCTGCCCGGCGCCCTCGCCGACGAGCCGGCACGGTGGTACGGCACCGGACCGGCGGAGTCGTACAGCGACAGCGCCGAGGCCGCCTATGTCGGCCGCTTCGAGGCCGCCGTCGACGAGCTCGGCGTCGCCTACGGCCGCCCGCAAGAGACCGGGCACCGCCCGGGTCTGCGCGCCCTCGACCTCGGTCCGCTGCACCTGCGCGCCGTCGCCTCGGGCTCGACCGGGCTCCCCGGCTTCCAGCTCGACCGCCACACCGCGCAGGAACGCACCGGTGTCGCGCACGCGCACGAGCTGCCGCCGTCGCAGGGCCTGTGGCTGTACCTCGACGCCGCCCAGCACGGCCTCGGGTCGCGCGCATGCGGGCCCGACGTGCTGCCGCGCCACGCCCTCTGGCCCCGCGCGGTGTCATGGACGGTGGTGTTCGAGTAGGCGGAGTGTGGAGGGCATAATCGATGGCCCCGTTTTTATGAGATAGTGCCCTAAGTCAGAAAAACGGGGCAGCCTCTTATGAGTTCTGAACAGCAGCCGACACCTGTGGACGCCGCCGCCGAAAGCGAGCGGACGGCGTCCCCCGACGCTGGCCCCGCAGGCGAGCAGCGTGACACTCCCTGGCCGCCCGTCGACCACGAAACGCGAGGATGGGTGCCGGCTGCGGCCATCGGCATCCGCGCCGCGCGCGCGGGTTATGCCCGTGTCGATTACGAGGCATCCGTGCCCCCGTCGATCGCCTCCCTGCATCCTGTGCTGATGCCCCACATCGCCGCAGAGGCGGAGGAAGCCGCGGCTGAACTGACGCGGTTCGACGCCGAGCTCGGCAGCCGGGTCGCCGGTTTCGCACCCGTTCTCTTGCGCTCGGAGGCCGCGTCCTCGTCGCAGATCGAGAATCTCACCGCATCCGCCCGTGCGATCTTCTCCGCTGAGCTCGGCGCAAAGGGATCCCGGAACGCTGAGCTGATCACCGCGAACACCCGCTCGCTGCAGGCGGCTCTCGAGCTCGCCGAGCAGATCACGCCCGACAGCATCGCGTCGATGCACCGCGTGTTGATGGAGTCGCAGCCACGGCACACCCCCGGCGAATATCGGACGGAACAGGTGTGGATCGGCACCCGGAGCGACTCACCCGTCGACGCCGAGTTCGTCCCTCCACACCACGAACGCGTCGCGGATCTCGTCGAAGACGTCGCTCGTTTCGCCGCCCGTTGGGATGTGCCGTCGCTCACCTCCGTCGCGATCGCCCACGCACAGTTCGAGACGATCCACCCGTACACCGATGGCAACGGCCGAACGGGGCGAGCCCTGGCGCAGTCGATGCTCCGATACCGGGGCGTCACGACGAACGTCGCGATCCCCGTGTCGGCAGGCCTCCTGGCGGACGTCGACGGATACCACAGCGCGCTGACCGCTTACCGCCGGGGAGACCCGAACCCGATTGTGCGGGCCTTCGCATCCGCGGCCTTCCGCGCCATCGCGAACAGTCGCGAACTCGTGTCCGCCATCGACGAGATCCGCGCGGCGTGGGGTGACCGACTGACCGTCCGTCGCGACTCCAGCGCCTGGCGACTGCTCGACGTCTTCGCCCACCGACCTGTGCTCGACTCCGCGACCGCCGCTGCGGAACTCGGTATCTCGCAGCCGAACGTGTACCCGCCGCTGAGGGCGCTCGTCGACGCGGGAATCGTGCGCTCCAAGGCGGAGCACAAGCTCGGACCGTTCTGGCGCAGCGAGGAGATCCTGGACGCCATCGACGCGTTCGCGGCGAGGGCGGGGCGCCGTCAGCGCAACTGACTCGCCTGCGACGACGCCCGCGTCGTGGGCTCGTTGCCCAGCGCTCAGACCTCGACGCCTTCCCCCGCGTACGCCGGCCCGACGTACCGCGCAGACGGGCGGATGATCTTCGCGTCGCGCGCCTGTTCGAGCACGTGCGCCGTCCATCCGATCGTGCGGGCGAGCGCGAAGGTCGGGGTGAACATCGCGCGCGGAATGCCGCACTGCTCCATCACGACGGCGGCGTAGAACTCGACGTTCGCGTGCAGCGGGCGCGCGGGCCGGCGCGCCGCCAGCTGCCGCTCCGCCTCGACCTGGAACGCCAGCGCCTGCGTCACACGCGACCCGCCGAACCCGAGGGCGACCTCGCGCAGGAGTTCCGAGCGCGGATCCGCCGTGCGATACACCGCGTGCCCGAACCCCATCAGCCGTCGCCCCGCCGCGAGCTCCCCGGCGATCCACGCCCCGGGGCCGTCGCCCGCCCGATCCAGGCTGTCGAGCGCGCGCGCCGGGGCTCCGCCGTGCAGCGGGCCCGAGAGCGCTCCGAGGGCTCCGGTGAGACAGGATGCCATGTCGGCCCCCGTCGAGGCGATGACCCGGGCTGTGAAGGTCGAGGCGTTGAAGCCGTGGTCCATCGCGGCGACGAGGTAGGCCGAGAGAGCGTGCACGTGCGCGGCATCCGGGATCTCGCCCGTGACGCGCTCGAGGTAGTCGGCGACGACACCGCCGCCCGTCCGGGCTCTCGCCGGTGCGACGTCGGCGGCGCCGGGGCGCCGCGTCACGGTCGCGGCGAGCACGACCGGAGCGATCGCCGCGAAGAAGACCGCCTCGTCGAGACGGCCCGCTTCATCGAGATCGAACAGCGCGGAAGACCCCCGGGCGGATGCCGCGAGCGTCCATACCGCGCGAAGGGCGGCGAGCGGCTGGTCGGTGCGCTCGACGACCGCGGCGAGGAGCGCCGGCATCCGAGAATCCGTGCGGGCGGCGGCGACGCGCGCGGCGAAGGCGGCACGCTCGGCGTCGTCGGGCAGCCCACCGACCACGAGCAGCTGCCAGACGTCTTCGAACGAGCGGGTGCGGGCCAGCTCCACCGCCGATCGGCCGCGGTACTGGTAGAACCCGCCGTCGCCGTCAACGTCGCTGATGGTCGTCTCGGCCGCGACGACGCCGTTGAGGCCGCGGGGCACATCGATCAGATCGCTCATGCGCTCAGTGTGCGAACATGACCAACACAGCGTCAACGTTGATCGGATCAAGATGGCATCCCCTCTCCCCCGCCTCTCGGCCGCCCAGGTCGCCGCCCGCCTCGGCGTCAAACCCGAGACCGTCTACGCGTACGTCTCGCGCGGGTTGCTCACCCGCGAACGCCACGCGAATGGCTCGACGTTCGACGCGCTCGAGGTCGAGGCCTTCGCGGCGAGCCGCCGGCGCACGGCGACGCGCGCTCCCGCCCACCCCACCACCGGGATGCCGCTGGCCGTCGTGCAGACCGACATCGCCGACATCGAAGACGGCGAGCTGCTGTACCGCGGTCGCCGGGCCCGTGATCTCGCCGCTCAGCCGTTCGCCGAGGTCGTGGCGTGGCTGTGGGGCGCGGAGCGCACCGACGCACCCGACCCGGCCATCGGCAGCGCGCGCGAGATGATCGCCGCCCTGCCGCCGCACGCGGGCGCCATGGACCGCTTCCGCGCTGCGCTCACCGGCTTCGCCGCCGACGACCCGCTCCGCCACGACACCTCGGCGGCCACGCTGCACCGCATCGGGTGGACCTTGCTCACCGGCCTACCCGTCGCCCTCGGCGGCGACCCGCACGTCGACATCGCGCGCTCGCTCGTGAGCGCCTGGGGCGCGACGAATGACGCGGCCGTCGCGGCGGTGAACGCGGCCCTCGTCCTGCTCATCGACCACGACCTCGCGGTGTCGACCTTCGCCGCGCGGGTGGCCGCCTCGGCCCGGGCCGACGGCTACGCCGCGGTCGGCGCGGCCCTCGGCGCGGCCGACTCGCCGCTGCACATCGCCGCCGCGACGCGCGCCGCGCACCTGCTCTCGCGGGTGAGCCGTGGCATGGATGCGGAGCGGGCCTTGGCCGAGGCGGTGCAGCACGGGCACGGCATCCCGGGCTTCGGGCACCCGCTCTACGACGGCATCGACGACCGCGCCGACGCGCTCCTCCCCCTGATCGCGCGGTTGCGCGACGGCGAACGGACGATGGATGCCGTCCGCCGCCTCGACGACGCCGTCACGCACCGCACCCGCTCGCGGCCGAACGTCGACCTGGCGCTGGCCGCCCTGGCATCCGCCGCCCGTCTGCCCGACGACGCGGCGAGCACGATCTTCGTGCTGGGGCGCACCGCAGGGTGGATCGCCCACATCGCCGCCGAGTACGCCGAGCCCGCGATGCGGCTACGACCCCGGGGTGAATACGTCGGCCCGTGAGCGCCGACGCGCCGTCGGGCGTCGGCGGAACGCCTCAGCCGGGTGCGCGCCGTCGGGATCGTAGACCGGGAGGAACACGATCACGGCCTCTTCGTAGGGGTGCACCGCGCTTACGGCATCGCGAACCGCCCGGGCGTCGGCGGCGTCGCACAACGCCTCGACACGGAACTCCTCACCGCGCTGCACCTCGCCGACCTCGCCGTCGTACGGTGTCGCCCCTGGCAGCGGCCGCCAGGTGCCCGACACCCGCCAGAACGTCGTGCAGCGGTCGTACGCGCCGATCCGCCCCGCGCCGGCACGATCGAGCGCCTCGATCACGGCATCCACGTGGCTCTCGGGAACCGAGACCTCCACCTTCAGGCGCGTCACTCGCGCTCGCCCCAGCCCTTCGCCATCTCGACCACCGCGGCGACGGCGGCCTCGGTGTCGGCAGGCGACCCGCCGGCGCGGCCCGCCACGAGCCCCGCGACGAACGCGCTCAACGGAGCGGCGGGCCGGGCGACGCCGTTGGCGACGTCGCGCGCCAGATCGAGGATCAGCGAGATGGGGATGTCGCCCTCGACCAGGCCGAAACGCTCCGCCAGCGCGGCGCTCCAGTCGTTCAGGGCTTCGGGCGGCAGGGTGCGGGACTCGGTCATGGCTCCTCCTCGGGCGGCTTCTAGATCGTCCCACGTGTCGATGTCGCGCGTCAGGTCGGGCGAGGCCGCGACGGTGGCGATCGCCAGCCCGCCGAGCAGCGCCCGCATGGACGCGTCACGACCTCGGTCGGGCAGACCGGATGCCGCCGCCCGCAGCGCCGCGGTCCGGTAGCGGCCGATGAGCCACTGGCGTCGGCCGTCGTCGAGACACACCCCGTCGACCCCGGGCGGCAGCCGGTCGGGCAGTGCCGCCACCGCCGGACCGGCGGTCGGCAGGTCGCAGGCGACGACGTAGACCTCGTCGGCATCCACCGCGTCGAGAGCCGCCACGATGCCGGCGACCGGCCCGCCGAAGGGCGGATCCTCGCGCACCCAGGTCACCTCGATGGCGTCGTCGAGCACGGGGGCCGCGACGATGACGCGCCGCGCTCCGCCCGCTCGCACCGCGTCGATGGCCGCCCGAAGCAGCGTCGAGCCGCGCACCTCGAACAGCGGCTTGACCGCGCCGCCGACGCGCGAGCCGCGCCCGCCGGCCAGCAGGACCGCGTCGACGCTCACCACAGCCAGACCGTCACCGGATTGCCCTCGGCGAGATCGTCGGCGCGGGGAGGGATCACGGCCAGGGCGTCGGCCTCGCCGAGACCGCGTGTTCCGCGCGCGGTCGGGCGTGCGAGCCACCGGGCGGGGTCGGTGCGGTCGAGCGCGACGGGGACGTACTGCGTCTTGTCGGCGCGCCCGCGCCACCCCGCGGCGAGCGCGACGCGCACCGTCGCGCGGCCGAGGTCGGCGGCCGACTCGAGCGCACCGAGGGCCGGCCGCACGAACAGCTCGAACGACACGGCGGCGCTGACCGGGTTGCCCGGCAGGCCGAACAGCAGCGTGCCGGCGGCAGTCCGCCCGAAGCCCTGGGGCTTGCCGGGCTGCATGCGCACGGTGTCGAAGCGCATGAGGTCGCCGAGGGTGTTCTTCACCACCTCGTAGGCCCCCGCGCTCACCCCACCCGAGAACACCACGATGTCGGCACCCGCGGCCTCGGCGGCGGCGATGGCCTGTCGCGGGCCGTCGCCGTCGTCGCCCACGCTGGTACGCAGCACCACCTCGGCCCCGGCCTCCTCGGCGAGACCGGCGAGCAACGCACTGTTGGACTCGGGGATCTGCCCGCGGCGAAGCGGCTCACCCGGGGTCACGAGCTCCGACCCCGTCGACACCACCGCGACGCGCGGCGCGCGCGCCACCGACACGGTGCCGACCCCGGATGCCGCGATCGCACCGATCCGCGCGGCGCTGAGCCGGACTCCCGCGTCGACGACGAGGTCGCCCGCGCGCACATCGGAGCCGCGGCGGCGGATGTGCGCGCCCGCGCCTCTCGGGGCGACGAGGACGGTGACCGGTTCGAGGCCCCCGGCGAGGCCGCGCTCGGTCTCTTCGAAGGGCACCACGGCATCCGCGTCGGTCGGTACGGGCGCCCCGGTCATGATCCGCGCCGCGTCTGCGGCATCCATTCGGGGGTCCGCGTCGGTACCGGCGGGCAGGTCGGCGATGACGCGCAGGGTCACCGGAACCCCCGCGACCTCGCGCACGGCGAAGCCGTCCATCGCCGAGCTGTCGAACCCCGGCACGTCGACGGCGGCGAAGACCGGATGCCGCAGCACCCGGCCCCGCGCGGAGGCGACGTCGCGCGTCTCGGGCGCGAGCGGCACCACCGCCTCGAGGACGGCGGCGAGGTGCTCGGCGACGTCGATCACGGGCATGCCTCCAGCGTAGGGGGGAGCTTCCCGCGCGTCGGCGCTGTTTGGGCGGGACGCGGCGCTGAGCGCTGCGACGGGGCGGGGCGGTGCGGGGCAGGGCGGCGCGGGGCGGGGCGGCGCCGTGCGGTGCCGCGCGGAGGACAGGTGCCGAGCGGAGGACAGGTGCCGAGCGGAGGACCGCAACCCGCCCCCGCATCCTCCCCTCCCCCCACGTCCTCCCCTCATCCCACCGCAACCGCGTCGACCACCGCCACCGCCGCCCAACCGACGCCGCCCACCGCCGCCGCCGCAGCCGCCCGCAACGCCGCGAGCCCTGCGTCACCCGCCGCGCCGCCGCGACGTGCTGGCCGTGCTGAGCCGTGCCGTGCGGTGACGAGCGGCGGACAGGTGCCGAGCGGAGGACCGAAACCCGCCCCCGCATCCTCCCCTTCCCACAGGTCCTCCCCTCATCACCGCCACAAGCCATACCCGCCGCAACTCCGCCCACCGCACACCGCAACCCCGCCCCGGCGGCCGCACGGCGCTCTACCGTGGCTGCATGGACGACCTCACCTACGACGAGGTCGGTGCGACCGCCGGCGAGCTGCCCCCGGGGTACCACCACGTGCGCACGCACCGAGTCATCGGGCAGGGTCGTGACGACTTCGAGCGAGCCGCCGACGCGCTCCTCGCGGGCGAGGCGCAGCGGCGGGCAGGTGCGCGGGTCGAGGCGTCCGAGACGCCGTTCCGCGTCGGCACCCGCGTGACGATGCGCCTGGGGCTCGGCATCCTGAGCTTTCGCATCCCGTGTCTCGTCGTGTGGGCCGAGCGCACCGACACGTCCGCCGGTTTCGCGTACGGCACGCTGCCGGGCCATCCCGAGCGCGGGGAGGAGCGCTTCACGCTGACACTGCAGCCGTCGGGCGAAGTGGCGTTCGACATCGTCGCGTTCTCGGCGCCGGGCCGCTGGTTCACCCGCGTCGGTGCACCGTTCGGACGCCAGGTGCAGGCGTGGATGACGCGGCGGTACCTGCGGGCGCTCTGACGCTGCTTCCGCCGCTCTGGTGGTGGTGAGCGGAGGACATGTGACGAGCGGAGGACCGGATCCCGCCCTCGCGCCCTCCCCACCCCCACGTCCTCCCGCCGTCACAGGCGCCGCACCGCCACAGCCGCACCGCCACAGGCGCCGCGCCACGGCCGCACCACACCACAGCCACCGCGCCGCGCCGCGCCGCGCCACAACCGCATCACAGCCGACCAGGAAGTGACGCCGCGAGCGATGGATGCCGTGCATCTGAGCCCCGACACCCTGCCACTCGTGCGCGCGGTGCGCAACGGCCTCGACGAGAAGTCAGCACTTCTCGAACCTGGCGAAGCGGCTCTCGATGGCGAGACCCTGCGCGAGAGGAGAAGACGATGAACGAAAAGACACCCACCCGGTCCCCTCACCGGTCGTACCGGTGACGCTGTCCTCCTCGGCTCCCGCCGCCTCCCCCCGGAAGGACCGCCGCCAGCCACGCCAGAAGGTCAAGTACAACCGCCGCGAGGCGATCGCGGGCTACCTCTTCATCTCCCCGTGGATCATCGGGTTCCTCGTCTTCACCGCCGGGGCCATGATCTACAGCCTCGTCATCTCGTTCTCGAGCTACAACCTGGCGATCGGCGCCGCCCGTCCCGTGGGGGCGAGCAACTACGCCCAGCTGTTCGAAGATCCGCGCGTGGCGGTGTCGCTCGGCAACACCCTGTTCTACGCCGTGATGGCGGTGCCGCTCGAGATCGCCTTCGCCCTGTTCCTCGCGCTGCTGCTCAGCCGCGTCGGTCGCGGCGCGGGCGTCTTCCGCACGCTCTACTACCTGCCCAAGATGACGCCGGCCGTAGCGACGGCCGCAGTGTTCTTCCTGCTGCTGAACGGCAACTCGGGCGCGATCAATCAGGCCCTCGGGGCCGTCGGCATCCAGGGTCCGCAGTGGCTCGTCGACCCCGCCTGGGTGAAGCCCAGCATCGTCATCATGGCGCTGTGGACGGTCAGCGGCACCATGGTGATCTTCCTCGCCGCCATCAAGAACGTGCCCGTCGATCTCTACGAGGTCGCGCAGATCGACGGGGCGGGACCGATCCGCCGCTTCTTCTCGATCACGCTGCCAATGATCTCGGGTGCCATGTTCTTCAACGTCATCGTGCTGACGATCGCGGCATTCCAGGTCTTCGACCAGGCCTATCTGCTGTTCTGGCGCGATCAGAGCAACGCCTCGCCCGAGGCATCCCTCTTCTACGCGATCTACCTCTTCCAGCAGGCGTTCCGGCAGTTCAACTTCGGCTTCGCGGCCGCGATGGCCTGGCTGCTGTTCGTGATCATCCTGCTCATCACGCTCGTGCAGGTGCGGCTCGGCAACCGCTTCGTCTACTACGAGGGGGACCGCTGATGGCCACCACCCTGCAGACGCCCGGGGTGGCCAACGCCCAGCCCGAGCTCGTGGCATCCACCGCCCGTCCTCCCAAATGGCGTCGGGCGCTGAAGCAGCCCAAGACCCTCGCCGGCCGCGTGCTGCTCGCCGTCGTGCTGGTGTTGTTCGCGCTGCTGTTCCTCTACCCGTTCGCGTGGCTGCTGGCGGCGAGCCTCAAGCCCCGCGGCGAGGTGTTCGACAACGCCCTCATCCCGAAGACGTTCACCCCCGGCAACTACGCCGAGGTGTGGAGTCAGCTGCCGCTTCTGAACTGGATGTTCAACAGCGTCGCGATCGCCCTGCTCGCCGCCACCACCGTCGCGGTGATGAGCTCGGTGGTCGCGTTCGGGTTCGCGTACTTCCGCTTCCCCGGCCGCGGGTTCCTCTTCGGGCTGGTGCTGGCGACGATGATGCTGCCGGGTGCGGTGACGATGATCCCGATCTACCTCGTGTGGAAGGAGACGGGGCTGCTCGGCACGTGGGTTCCGCTGTGGGGCATGAACCTCTTCGGCAGCGCCTTCTACATCTTCTTGCAGCGGCAGTTCTTCCTCGGCGTCCCGCGCGAGCTGTTCGAAGCGGCGCGCCTCGACGGATGCAGCGCGTGGGGCCTGTTCTGGCGCATCGCGATGCCGCTGTCGATCCCGTCGTTCATCATCGTGTTCCTGTTCGAGTTCCAGGCCAGCTGGAACAACCTGCAGGCCGCGCTCATCTATCTGAACGCCGGGTCGGTCGAGGACTTCACCGCCCCGCTCGGCATCGCGTACGCCATGACGAAGTACAGCCCCAGCGCCGGAGGCCAGGGCGACTACCAGTACGTCATGGTCGCCTCGCTGCTCGTGACCCTGCCGATGCTCATCATCTTCGCCTTCGGCCAGCGCTACTTCGTCGAGGGCGTGGCCACCCAGGGCCGCAAAGGCTGACCGTTCCCCCCTGTCTCGAAAGGACACCCATCATGCGAATGCGCTCCCTCGCCGGCGTCGCCGCCGTCACGGCATCCATCACCCTTCTCGCCTCCTGCAGCGGCGGAGGCGACGCCTCCGAGCAAGCCGCCGACGTCGACTTCGGTGCCGAGCCCAGCGGTACCCTCGCCGCATGGGGCTTCGAGAACGCCGACGACGTCGGCCAATCGCGCCTCGACCACGCGGCCGCGCAGCTCTCCGACGTCGATGTGACCCTGGATGCCACGGCCTTCGACGCCCAGAAGTTCACCACCCGCATCGCGAGCGGTGACGTGCCCGACGTCGTGCAGATGGACCGCCGCTACGTCACGACGTATGCCGCCCAGGGACTGCTCATGCCGCTCGACGCATGCTTCGAGGCGAAGGGGGTCGAGCCGACCGAGCGGTGGTACCAGAACGTGGTCGATGACGTCACGTACGAGGATGCCGTGTACGCGGTGTCGCAGTTCTACCAGCCGCCGGCGATCCTGCTCAACATGAACGTGCTGAATGAAGCGGGCGTCACCCCCGACGAGTTCGACACGTCGAACATGGACGGTCTGCTGGCCGCCATCGGCAAGATCTACCAGGCCTCGGGCAGCACCCCCACGCGCCTCGGCTTCGACCCGGTCGCCACCGGTCAGGGCGGCCTGTGGGTGCTCGGAATGGGCGGACAGCTGACGGATGCCGACGGCAAGCCGACCCTCGACGACGCCTCCAACGCGGCGGGCATCGACGCGCTCAAGCACATCACCGATGCGCAGGGCGGCTACGCCGCGGTGAAGAGCTTCACCGACTCGTTCGACACCTTCGGCGACGCGAACCAGTTCGTGCAGAACCAGGTCGGCGCACAGGTCGCGAACCAGTGGTACCCCAACGTGCTCAGCGCGACGCGCGACAAGATGTCGCTGCAGGCGGTTCCGTTCCGGGATGCCGAGGGTGAGCCGTTCTCGCTCGCGTCGGGGACCGCGTTCGTGATCCCCGTCGGCGCGAAGAACCCGGCAGCGGCCTGCGCGTGGATGACGGAGCTCACCTCGACCGACGCGTGGATGGCGGCGGGCGAGGCGCGGGCCGCGACCATCGAGAGCAAGGGCGGACTGAACACGGGCCTGTTCACCGGGTCGCCTGAGGCCGACACGATGATCCGCGATGAGTTCGTCGTGCCGACCGGCGACGAGGGCTTCGACCAGGTGATCTCGACCTACTACGACGTCGTCGAGAACGGGAAGTCGTTCGGCTCGTCGCCCGCGGGGCAGGACATCCAGAACGAGCTGAACAACGCCATCACGGCCGCGCTGCTCGGCGACAAGACGACCGAGCAGGCTCTCGCCGACGCGCAGCAGGCCGCGCAGCGGGCCTACGACAACGCGACGGCGAACTGACAGCGAGGGGGCGCCCGCTCCTGGGCGGGCGCCCCTCTGACCTTCGAGGCTGGGGCCCGCTGATCTTTGACACTGGGCCCCGCCGACCTTCGACGCTGGGGCACGCCGACCTTCGACGCTGGCGCCCGCTGACCTTGGACGCTGGGCCCCGGCGACCCTTTGACGCTGGGCGCCGGCGACCCTTCGCCGCTCAGCTGCGCCGACGGCGACGAACGGCGAGGGCGACGGCCCCGGCCAGCAGCAGCACCACCCCGGCGACACCCGCGACGATGACGCCGGTGCTGTCCGTTCCGGTCACGGCGAGCCTCTTCGCGCTCAGGGATGCCGTGGGTGTCGGCGCAGCGGCGGCCGCCGAGGGCATGGATGCCGGCGCAGTCGGCGCGGACGGGGTCGGGCTCGGCTGCGGCGCGGCGGCGAACGTGACCGTGTACGAACGCGACGTCGTCCCGCCCGGACCGGAGACTTCGACCGTGAAGGTGAACGACCCCGCCTGCGACGGTTGACCCGAGATGACCCCGGTCACCGGGTCCAGCGTCAACCCGGGCGGCAGCGCCCCCGCGCTCACGCCGAAGGCCAGCGGACCGGTGCCCGTGGCATCCACCGTCTGCGAATACGGCGCACCCACCGTGCCGTCGGCGACCGAAGGTGTGATGATCTGCGGCGGGGCAACCCGCGCGAACACGATGTGCGTCATCGCCGGCTGCGTCGCCGTGCCATCCTGCGTGGTCTGGGTGAAGATCACTCCCGGAGGGCCCTGCTGCACCGTCGCGGTCGGCGACGAACCCCGGGGGCTCGTGCCCGACGTCGGCGTCGGCACGCCGGCGCCGATCAGCGTCAGGGTCCCGGGGGCGCGAAGCGGCCCGTTCCCGAACGTGTACCCCGAGCCGAGCGCCGCACCATTGGCTCCGCCGCTGGGTGCGGTCGACGCGATGAGCTCACCGCCCGACATCGTGATGTTCGCGCCGGGGCTGTCGATCACGCCCCCGATGCCGGCGCCCTGGGTGGCGGTCGCGGTGATCACGCCGCCGGTGATGGTGATGTTCCCTCCGGATCCCCCGGCCGCCCCACCGATCCCCGGACTTCCGCAGGTGCCGTGGGCGGTGATGGTGCCGCCGGTGATCGTGATGTCTGCAGCGACGGTGTTGTACTCGCCCGCCCCGATTCCGGGACCGCAGTTGTTCGTCGTCGCGGTGACGTCGCCGCCGTTGATGGTGATCGAGCCGCCTCCCGAGAAGGACAAGTTCGCTCCCCCGATGCCGGCGCCGTCTCCGACCGTCGAGACGTTGATCGTCCCGCCGTTGATGATGATGGTCCCGAGGTCATCGCCGTTGTGGGCGCCGATCGCGGCCGACAGCACTCCCCCGCTGATCGTCAGGGATCCTCCGCCCGTGGCGTCGATGGTGAGGGTCTTGCCGGCACTGACATCGATGCCCGCGTCGGGGGAACTGGGCCCCCCGGGGTTGAGCACACTCGTCAAGGAGTGGCCGTTCAGATCGAAGACGACGTTCGACCCGACGGGCGGATTCAGCGACAGATTGGCGGTCGGCGACGCGGGCGACGTGATGTCGGCCCCGAGGCAGATCACCGCACCCGAGAGCGGCGCGTTCGCGAACGCGTCCTGGAGGTCGGTCCAGGTCGTGGGGGTCGTGGTGCAGGCGGCGGCCATCGCCGGTGCTCCGGCGCCCACGGCGACGCCGGAGGCGACCAGGCCGAGCGCCAGAACGGGAACGAGAGCCTTGGTGGTGCGCATGAATTGTCCTCGGATTCGTTTCGGTGCGACGACGAGCCGCGTTCAGTTGAGTCGACGGCGGCGCAGGACGCCGGCGAGAGCCCCGGCAAGCAGCAGCGCCGCCCCTGCCGTCCCGGCGACGATCAGTCCTGCGGTGTCTGCGCCGGTGGCGGCCAGCTTCTTCGGGGCCGCGGGTGACGCGGCCGCCGGCGAAGCGGCCGAGGGGGATGCGGGCGCCGGAGTGACCGACGGTGTAGCCGTTGCGGACGGTGTGGACGACGGTGCAGCGGCGAGCATCACCGTGTACGAGCGCGACGTCGTCCCGCCCGGGCCGGAGACCTCGACCGTGAAAGTGAACGACCCCGCCTGCGTCGGCTGACCCGAGATCACCCCGGCCACGGGGTCCAGCGTCAATCCGGGCGGCAGGGCCCCGGCGCTCAATGCGAAAGTCAGCGGGCCGGTGCCCGTGGCGTCGAGCGTCTGCGAGTACGCCGCCCCGACCGTGCCGTCGGCGACCGTGGGCGTCGTGATCTGCGGGGCGACCGGGCGAGCGAAGACGATATGGGTCCGTGGACCGTCCGTCGCCGTCCCGTCCTCGGTGGTCTGCGTGAACGTCACCCCGGGAACACCGGGCTGCACCGTCGCCATCGGCGACGACGCGCGCACGCTCGACCCCGATGTCGGTGTCGGCACGCCGGCGCCGATCAGCGTGAGGGTCCCGGGGTCGCGAAGCGGCCCGTTGCCGAACGTGTACCCCGTGCCGAGCGCCGCACCGTTGTATCCGCCGTTGGGCACGGTCGACGCGGTGAGCTCACCGCCCGACATCGTGATGTTCGCACCGGGGCTGTCGATGGCGCCGCCGATTCCGGCGCCCTGGGTGGCGGTCGCCGTGATGACGCCGCCGGTGATGGTGATGTTCCCGCCGGATGCACCGCCCGCCCCGCCGATGCCCGGACTTCCACACGTGCCGTGAGCGGTGACGGTGCCGCCGGTGATCGTGATGTCGGCGGGGACGCTGGCGTACTCCCCCGCTCCGATGCCGGGGCCGCAGCTGTAGGTGGTGGCGGTGATGTCCCCGCCGTTGATGGTGATCGAACCACCCCCGATCATCGAGAAGTTCGTTGCCCCGATGCCGGCGCCGTCCCACAGAGTGGAGACGTCGATGGTTCCGCCGTTGATGATGATGGTGCCGAGGTCGTTGCCGTTGGATGCGCCGATCGCGGCCGAGTACGCTCCCCCGCTGATGAGAAGGGAACCGCCGCCCGTGGCGTCGATGGTCAGGGTCTTCCCCGCGTCGACGTTGATGCCCGCGACATCGCTGTTCGAGCCCCCGCGGTTGAGCACCCGCGTCAGACTGTGACCGTTCAAGTCGAAGACGAGGTCGGATCCGCCGGGCTGGCTGAGCAGCATGTTCGCCCCGGTCATCGGCGATGCCGCGGCATCCGAGATGTCCGCCCCGAGGCAGATCACGCCGCCCGACAGGGGCGCGTTCGCGAACGCGTCCTGCAAGTCGGTCCAGGTCGTGGGGGTCGCGGTGCAGGCCGCCGCCGCGACCGGCGAGGCCGTGCCGACGGCGAGCCCGGACGCGATCAGCCCGATCGCCAACGCGCTGACGGAGGCCGTCGTGGGGAAACGCTTCATGAGCAATCGATTCGTGAGGACGGCCGACGCTCGGAGGTCATCGAGGAATGCGGTCGAGAGGCGCCCCCGCGCTCACCGCTTCGTCGACTTCGGCGAACGGGTACGTACCGAAGGGGAACGCTGCCCATCATGCGTGCATGCGCTTCCCGAAAGGGCTGCGCAGCGACGGTTGTCCACTTTCGGTGACAGCTTCGCTGCGACCCTCGTCCATCCGAGACACCCCGCCCGGCCATCTCGCCGCGGACGCCGTCCCGCAGCTGCGTCGACCGTCCGTCGCGCCGCGCAATGCGATCCGCCGAGAAACGCGAAGGGCGCCCCGGCCGAAGCCGGAGCGCCCTGTCGTGATCCGTCGGTCAGGGGCGGGGACGGTCGTCCTCCACCACTGACTGCACGCTGTCCGTCGCCGGCGTCGTGTCGTCGGCGCGCACCTCGTCGGCGGCGATCGCGATGTCGATCGCAGCGTCTTCGAGTGCCTCGGCCACCACGTCGCTCACGTCACCCCGATCATCCTCAATTGCGTTCGCGGCGGGACGCGACGGCTCGAGGCCGTCCGTGACGCGATCCGCGGCCGCGATATCCGCGTCGGCGTTTGTGGCTGCGACGCGCTCGCGCGCAGCCTTCACGGTCTCATCTACGGCGGCTGCGGCACCGGCGGCGACGTCCTTCGTCTTCGCCACGGCGGCGTCGACTGTCTCGGACGCGCTGGCGGCGACATCCCTCGACTTCGCCTTCACGTCCTCGGCCGCGGCCGAGGCCTGAGCCGCGAGGTCCTTCGACCGCGCCTTCACGTCGTCGACCGCTTCCGATGCGCGGGCGGCCACGGCATCCGCCTTCTCCTCCGCTTCGTCGACGACGTCGCGGTCGAACGGTCCGAAGACACCCGTCACGATCACGTTGACGTCGATCGTGCCGCGCCCGAGGGGCTCGAGGGCCGAGCGCACCGCGGTGCGTACCGCCTCGGAGACCTCGCGCAGCTTGTGCGGGTAGTCGACGACGAGCGAGATGGTCGCGGAGACGGAGTCCGCACGGTCGGTGTCGATCTTGACGCCCGGCGCGGTGCTGGCGAGGCCGACGCGCTCGCGGACGGCATCCGAGGCGCGGCCGATCAAGCTCCCGAGCGCGTGCACGCCGGGAACGGATGCCGCCGCGGTCGCCGCCAAGGATGCCGCGGCGTTCAGATCCGGGGTGTCGACGGTGGTGTCGATGGTGGTCATGACCTCTCCTCGGGAGCTCGTCAGTGCACGCGGGTCGTGTCGCGCGCGAGTTTCGCGCGGAGCCCGCTGTGGATGGAGATGTAGGCGCGCAGGTTCTGCCCCGTCAGCGTCGCCAGGTTGGTGACGAGGGTGTCCACGTGCTCCGCGACCTCGCGGGGGGAGGTGTTCTGGCGGGGGGTGACCGACACGTGCAGCACGGACTCCTTGCCGACCTCGCCCGCGGTGACCTTGGAGGAGAGGATCTCGTCACGCTCGGCGAGGGCGTTCTTCAGCGCCTCCGACGCGAACCCGTCCGTGATCGTGATGCGACCTTCGGCGTTCGCGCTGCCGGTGGACTGCAGCGGCGCCTGACGGCGGCCGCGCACGGCGGACGCGGCGATCGCGATCAGAATGATCGCCAGGACGACGATCGCCGCGACCGCGCCCCATCCCGCCGACTCGCGACCGAGCGAGACGAGCCAGCCCTGGAAGCCGCCCATGACGGTGGTCCAGGTGGTCGCCCCGTCGGGCAGCAGCCCCACGGCGAGGGCGAGCGCGCCGAGGGCGAGCAGCACGAGGGCGACGAGGAAGAGCACGAAGCGGTTCAGACCGCGTCGGGTGGCGTTCATCAGGACTCCTTCGTGTCGGGTCGCTGCACCCGCACGACCGTGCGGACGGAGGGGGTGAGCTTGTAGGTGGCGATCTCGGCGTCGACGGTGCGCTGCAGGTCTCCCTGATCGACAGGGATGCCGACCGGCGGGCGCACGGTCACGTCGACGGTGCGGTGGGCGACGCCGACGACGATGTCCTCGCGGGCGATGCCGGACTCGTTGCTGAGATGCTGCGCCAGAGCGGATGCCACGACGCCGTTGTCGACGACGACGGCACGCTGTCCGAGGCCCATCTCGTGCTTGGACAAACGCCCGGGCTTGAGAGCCAGGACGAGCACGATCAGACCGAGGATCGCCAGGACGACACCCGCGACGATGAACGCGGCCGGCATCAGAGCGGTCGGCGCGGCCACGACGGCTTCCAGCGCGGGGCCGGGGGCGACCAGCAGCGGCTGGGCGCCCGTGAGGCTCAGAATGATCTCGACGGCGGCGTACGCCAGCGCGAGAAGCAGCAGCACGACCACGACGAGCATGGCCACCGTGCGCGGCGAATGGGTCTCACGGCGCACGACGGTGCGGAGCACGGAGTCGCTCATCACAGCACTCGCTTTCGTTGAGGGGCGGAAGCGCCCGAGACGGTCACGTCCACGCGCGACACCTCCCGGCCGAACAACCGGGTCAGGCGCAAGCGCAGCTCGGCCTGCGCCGCGCGGGCGGTCTCGAGCACCGGGGTCGCCGCGTTCACCGCGGCGGTGTCGTCCAGCCGCGGCACGGGGAACGCCGAGGTGACGCGCACCACGGCGGTATCACGAGCCGAGACGATCTCGACGCGCACATTCTTGGCATCCACCCCGATCACATCGGCGGCCGCGCGCTCAGCCACCTTCTGCAGCACCCGATCCGCGACATTCACGCGACCGGCCGGAAGGCCGCGGCCGGCAGCCGACGAGCGGCTGCCGACCGCGGAGGGAGCCGTGACGGTGGTCACGACGTGCTCCGACCCGTGAACGCGTTGACGATGTTGCGGAAGTCCAGCTCACCCGCCGTGACGCGCGCAACGACCGCACCGATGACCATGAAGAGGGCCACGAGGATGAAGCCCCAGAATCCGAAGATGAGGGCGCTGAGGGCGAGCACGAGCCCGAACAGGGCGCCCTTCGTCGTGGCGCTCACTGGACGCGCTTTTCGTTGTCGTCGTCGCTGTTGTCGTCGCCCGGGATGTGGACGTCGTTCACATCGACATTGACCTCGACGACCTCGAGACCCACGAGACGGTCGATCGCGGCGGCGACGCGGCTGCGCACCTCGTCGGCGACCTCCTGGATCGGCACGCCGTACTCGACGACGATCGTGACGTCGGCGGCGACCTGGGTCTCGCCGACCTCGACCTTGACGCCCTGCGTCAGGTCGGTCGCGTTGATCGCGTCGCGGATGGCGCCGAGCGCACGGGCTCCGCCGCCACCGAGGGCGTACACGCCCGAGACCTCGCGGGCGGCGATGCCGACGACCTTGCCGACGACGCCATCGGCGATCGTGGTCTTGCCGTCGGTGTGCGTCTGCTGACCGCCGACGGGACGGTTCACACGCGACGCCGCCTGGGGGACGTTCTTCGCAGCGGGGGTGGTGGGGGCGTCAGTAGCCATGTCCGTATACCTTTCCGATGTCATGGCCCGGGTGTCCGGGGTGGGCGCTTCGGCCCACATGACTAAGACGTAGCGGGCCCGGATAACGTCACGTCTGAGCTTGAAAAATTCGGGCGGATCTGTATGCGAGCGCATACGTACGGCCTTCACCCGCGGAATTCCGGGCCCCCGGCGGCATCCTGCCCCGCCGACCGGTGGCGAGTGGAGGGCCGGGGAGAAGCGGAGGACGGATGCCGCGACTGCATCCTCCGCTCGGCCCTGCTCCTCCGCTCGCTACGCTGGTTCGCTGGGCCCGTGCCGCCCCGCCACGCACGGGCACCCATCACGGGCGGGGCGGTCGTCACACTCGTCACCCCGGGGCGCTCATCACCCCCGCCACGCCACCCCACGGGCGGCGGGAACCGCCCCCGCCCGTCGAGACCGCGCTTACGCTCGATCCATGTCCCCCTTCTTCCCGGTCGCGCGGTTCTGAGATGGGCCGCCTCACCGCCTCCCGCCGCGTCACGCGCATCACCCTCGACGGGGTGAACCGGCAGCGGCCGGATGCCGTGGCCGTCGAAGAACCGCTCGAGATCCGGGTGGCGGGCGCCCCGCTGTCGGTGACCATGCGCACGCCCGGTCACGACGTCGAACTCGCCGCCGGCTTCCTGGTGTCGGAGGGCGTCCTTCATCGTGGCGACCAGTTCGCTCGCGCCATCCACTGCGGAGGGCCGGGAACGGGGGGCGCCGACGGCAACACCTACAACGTGCTCGATCTGACCCTCGCCCCGGGAGTGGCCCTGCCGTCCCGCGACATCGCCCGGTCGTTCTACACGACGAGCTCGTGCGGCGTGTGCGGCACGGCATCCATCGACGCTGTGGAGAAGGTGTCGAGCTACGACGTGTCCTCCGACGGCATCCAGGTGTCCGCGAACGACATCGCCGCCTTCCCCGACCGCCTGCGCGAGCAGCAGAAGACGTTCGACAAGACCGGCGGGCTGCACGGCGCGGCACTGTTCGACGGCGCGACGGGCGAGCTGCTCGTCGCCCGCGAAGACGTCGGCCGACACAACGCGGTCGACAAAGTCGTGGGGTGGGCGCTGCTGAACGACCGGTTGCCGCTGCGCGGAACCGTGCTGCAGGTGTCGGGCCGCGTGAGCTTCGAGCTGGTGCAGAAGGCCGTGATGGCCGGCATCCCGATCCTCTCCGCCGTGTCGGCGCCCTCCTCGCTCGCCATCGAGCTCGCCGAGCGCGCGGGGCTCACCCTCGCCGCGTTCGTGCGCGGGTCGAGCATGAACCTCTACACCCGCGCTGATCGCATTCGGGTTCCATCCACAACCCCCGCAGCAGAAGAGGTCGCGAGCGTACGCTGACCACGTCCGGATGCCACGAGCCCGGCGCCACGATCATCGGAGGGTCGAAGATGGGTGAGTCCTTCGGACTGACGACCGAGAAGCCGCGTCAGGGGGGCCTCGGCCCGCGGGTCGACGGCGACTGGTCGAGCACGGGCGCGTACGAGCACCCGGCCGCCGGATGGGGGGCCGCACTCACCGTGGGCAAGGTGCTGCTCGAGCAGCGTCAACCGGTCGCGGGCACCAAGGCAATGTTCACGATGAACCACCCGAAAAGCGGCTTCGACTGCCCGGGGTGCGCGTGGCCCGACGACAAGGGCGTCACCCTCGACATCTGCGAGAACGGCATCAAGCACGTCACGTGGGAGATGACGCACAAGCGCGTCGGCAAGGAGTTCTTCGCCGCGCACTCGGTGACCGAGCTGTCGCAGTGGAGCGATTTCGAGCTGGAGGACGCCGGACGCCTCGTGGGCCCGATGGTCTACGACGCCACCACCGACCACTACGTCCCCATCTCGTGGAACGACGCGTTCCGCCTCATCGCGCAGCAGCTGACGGCGCTGGAGTCCCCCGACCAGGCGGCGTTCTACACCTCGGGTCGCCTCAGCAACGAGGCGTCGTTCCTGTACCAGCTGTTCGCCCGCGAACTCGGCACGAACAACCTCCCCGACTGCTCGAACATGTGCCACGAAGGCTCGGGCCGCGGGCTCACGGCATCCCTCGCCACCGGCAAGGGAACCGCCGACCTCGAGGACTGGGAGAACGCCGACGCCCTCTTCATCCTGGGGGTGAACGCGGCGTCGAACGCCCCCCGCATGCTCACGAGTCTCGCGGAGGCGATCGATCGCGGCGCGCAGATCGTGCACGTCAATCCGCTCCGCGAGGTCGCGGCCACCCGCACGATCGTGCCGCACGAGATCGTCGACATGGCCACCTTCCACTCCACCCCGACCAGCACGATGAATCTGCAGGTGCGCCCCGGCGGCGACCTGGCCCTGGTCCGCGGTATGGCGAAGGTCGTCTTCGAGGCGTCGAAGACCGACCCGACCGCACTCGACCAGGCGTTCCTCGATGAGTACACGTCCGGGTTCGACGACTACCGCGCGCTCGTCGAGGCGACGTCGTGGAGCGAGCTGGTGGAGCAGGCCGGCCTCACCGAGGCCGAGATCCGCGCCGCCGCCGCCGTCTACCTGGCCTCCGAGCGGTGCGTCATCAGCTGGTGCCTCGGCGTCAGCCAGCACCAGCACGGCGTCGACACCGTCCGCGAGATCGTCAACCTCCTGCTGCTGCGCGGCAACGTCGGGCGGCTGGGCACCGGGCCGTCGCCCGTGCGCGGACACAGCAACGTGCAGGGCAACCGCACGTGCGGCATCAACCACAAGCCCACCGAGGAGTGGCTCGCGAAGCTCGACGAGGTGTGCGGCATCACCTCCCCCCGCGAACCCGGCCTCGACACCGTCCACACCGTGGCTGCCCTGCATCGCGGCGACCTCAAGGTGTTCCTCGGCATGGGCGGCAACTTCGTGCGTGCGGCTCCCGACACGAAGCTCACCGCCGAGGGCATGAGCCGGTGCGAGCTGACCGCGCACGTCAGTACGAAGCTGAACCGCAGCCACCTCACCCATGGCAAGCAGGCGCTCATCCTCCCCTGCCTCGGCCGCACCGAGCGCGACGAGCAGGAGAGCGGGCCCCAGTCGATTTCGACCGAGGATGCCATGAGCGCGGTCATACTCTCGCGCGGCTCCCGCAAGCCCGCGTCGCCGCACCTGCTCAGCGAGCCCGAGATCATCGCGCGGATCGCCCGGGCGACCATGCCCGATTCGGCGACGCCCTGGGACTGGTACGTCGGCGACTACGACCGCATCCGCGACACCATGTCGCGCGTGCTGCCCGGCTTCGAGGGCTTCAACGAACTCGTGCGGCAGCCGTACGGCTTCCGCATCCCTCAGCCCGCCCGCGAGCGCGTCTTCCGGACGCCCTCGGGGAAGGCGGAATTCTCGGATGCCGCGCTGCCCGACGTCATCCCGGAAGAGGCCGACGTGCTCGTGCTGCAGACGATGCGCTCGCACGACCAGTGGAACACCACGATCTACTCCGCTGACGACCGCTACCGCGGTGTGCGCAACATCCGCGAGCTCGTGTTCATGAACCGCCGCGACATGAAGGAGCGCGGGATCGCCGAGGGCGATCTGGTCGACATCGTCGCCACCTCGCGCGACGGGTCGGTGCGGAGCGTGACGGCCTTCCGGGCGCTGGAGTACGACACCCCGCGCGGCAGCGCCGCGGGCTATTTTCCTGAGCTGAACGTGCTGCTCGGACCCGACGACTACAGCCGCCAGAGCGACCAGCCGCTGATGAAGGACATCCGGGTGCGCATCGCGAAGACCGTCGCCTGACGCGCCCTCTCCCCGCCGATCCCTGCGCGCGCGATCGTCCCCGAGGGGGGAGTTCGTCACAACCCGGCCGAACCTCCGTTGACGACGCGTCGCCCACGTATTCCGCGCCTGTGAACACCGCTGACCGTCGCGACACGCGGGAGGGGCGTACCGGCGTCAGCGACGAGCCCACCGCGGCGCGCGCTCGGGCCGGGGTCCGATGCCGACGAGGAACGCCGGAATGACACTCAGACCCGGGACGATCCGAAGCAGGATCCCGGCGGCGCGCGGCAGGATCGCGGCGTTCCGCCCCTCGATCACCGGTGCGATCGCACGGGAGTGCACGAGACGCTGCAGCGACTGCATGACCGCCGTCGGCAACCGCCGGCGCCGCTGGACGCGAGCGAGCAGGCGCCCCGACCGCGGACCCGCCAACGACCCCCGCCGCAGCGGCCCGGCTAGCAGTCGCGCCGCGGCTACGGCATCCTGAACCGCCAGGTTGATGCCCACGCCCCCGGCGGGCGACATGGCGTGCGCCGCATCGCCGATGCAGACCACACCGTTGGCGTGCCAGCGGCGCAGGCGATCGACGCGCACGTCGAGGTGTTTGACGTCGTCCATCGTCGCGATCGAGGCGGTGTCGCCGGCGAGGTCGGGCAGCAGCTCTGCGACATCGGCCCGGAACGCGTCGATTCCGGCGGCGCGGAGCGCGGCATCCGTGCCCTTGCGCGCGATCCACGCGACCTGCACGTACCCTCGGCGCGGGATGGGGATGCCGATCCGGCCCCGGCGGATGCGCGGGAGGAGCACGTCGGCGAGCCGCTGGTCGGTGGTGATGCGGAACCACCACACGTCGAACGGCACGGGGAACTCCCGGAGCGGCAGATCGAGCGCGCGCCGCACGGTCGACCATCGGCCGTCGGCCGCGACGGTGAGATCCGCCCGCACCTCGCCGTCACCCTCGGGCGAGCGGAACGTCAACCCACGAACGCTCCCGCCGCCCCGCAGCACCCCCGTGACCTCGTGCTCGCGCAGCAGGGTGAAGGTCGGCTCGGCCGAGGCGGCTTCGGCCAGCAGATCGAGCAGGTCCCACTGCGGAACCATCGCGATGTAGGGGTGGGGCGTCGGCAGTCGTGTGAGATCGGCGACGACGACCTCCGGTCCGGCTTCCGTCGGCAGGCGCAACTGGCGCACGTGCGACTGCGGCAGTCGGTCGAAGCGCGCGAACAGGCCGAGGTCGTCGAGCAGGCGCAGGGTGGAGGGGTGCACGGTGTCGCCGCGGAAGTCGCGGAGGAAATCGCGATGCTTCTCGATCACGGTGACCCGGATGCCGCGTCGCGCGAGCAACAGCCCGAGAACCATTCCGGCCGGTCCGCCACCGGCGATCACGCACGTGGTGCGAAGGGTCTGCACGGCCATGGGGTCCTCCCGATGTCACCATTGTGCTCCCCCGGGGGACCGCGATCCAGGCCCCGACCGGCCGGCGCTCCCCCGGTGTCGGACACGCCCGTCCGTGCACGTTCCGCGAAGCGCCGGGCGCACTTGACACCGCGGAGCCGCGTCCACTTGACTGGCGATCACAAGGCTTGTGAGCGATAACAGCGATGTTTGCGAAGCGGGCGCCGACCCGACGGTGCCGCAGCCCTGCGGAGGAGACCGGGTCGTCACGACACGACGCTCTCGTCTCCCCCTCCGACCACCGCCGGGGCGACCCGACGACGCGAAAGGCACCGCATGTCACGGACGACGACGTCCCCGACGGGACTCCGCTCCCTCACGAGTGCCGCGACGGCGAAAGCCCTCGGCGCCGCGCTGCTGGCGGTCGTCATCGCCCTCGCGACGTTCGGGACCGCGGCACCCGCCGCCGCCTCCGACACGGGGCCCGCGGTCAGCGCGGTCGCATCCGCACGATGCGCGGCCGGGAAGGTGCTCCTGGTCACCCGGGCGACGAACGACAGCGACGCGCCGGCGACCATCACCATCACGTCGGCGTGGGCATCCAAGACGCACACCGCGGTCGCGGCGGGCGCCACGGTCTCCACCTCGACGACGGTCCGCGCCGCCGCGGTGGAGGCGGGCACGGTCCAGGTCACCTCGACGGCGGCCTCGGGCTCGCGCACCGTGAGCGCACCGTTCGCTGCCACGCGCTGCTTGGGGACGCCTGTCGCCCCGGTGGGAACAGGCCCCAACCAGGAGATCCGGAACCAGCAGAACACCCTCTGCCTCGACGACTACAACTACGACACGACCCCCGGCGCCGAGGTGCGCCAGTGGACGTGCATGGAGGGGCAGAACCAGCTGTGGGGGATCGCCGACCGCGGCAACGGCTATGCCGAGATCAAGAACACCTATAGCGGTCTCTGCCTCGACACGCGCAACAGCGGCCCGGGCGTGCACCAGTGGACGTGCGGCACGGGCACCGGGCAGCAGTGGCAGCTGACCGACGTCGGCGGGGGCTGGACCGAGATCCGCAACAGGTCCAACGGCCTCTGCCTGGAGAGCACCGCGTCACCGATCGACGGCGGTGTGCTCGCACAGGTCGCCTGCAACGGCACCGGCGTCCAACGCTGGCGCCTGACCGACCCGAACGTGTCGAAGATCACCTACACGCTCGCGCAGTCGTCGAACCCGTCGGCTGACGAGATCGACGCCTACGCCCGCATCACCGACGCGATGGACCGCGCGGTGGCCCGCTTCAACAGGTTCAACAACACCCAGCTTCACCTTCGCGTGTCGTACGCTCCGGGCGTCGCCACCGCCGACGCAACCATCAACGGCGACGTCCGGTTCGGCGCCGACCGCTCGTACATGGTCGAGGGGACGGCTCTGCACGAGATGTCGCACACCGTGGGAGTCGGCACTGCATGGAACTTCCAGGCCAAATGCGACGCGCAGGACTGGCCCGCGGCACTGCCGCTGCTGAGGTCGTGGGACGGCGACGATGCACGGATCAACTGCGGCGGGAGCCACATGTGGCCGTATGGATTGAACTACTCCTCGGAGTTCAGCGAGACGGCGTTCGATCGCAACGTGCGGCTGGTGCAGGCGATGAAGCACGACGGGCTCTGACATCGAAGACCGGAGCGCTAATATCTGCGTATGCACGTAGATAACCAGCCAGCGAGCTTGGGGCCCGAGTCGGAATACGTGGAGCTCGCGGTCGAAGTGTTCGCGATGCTCGCCGACGCGACGCGGGTCAAGATCATCCTGGCGTTGCGCGGCGCAGGCGAGATGTCGGTGAACAGCATCGCCGAGGCCGTCGACAAGAGCCCGGCCGGCGTCTCCCAGCATCTGGCGAAGCTTCGACTCGCCCGCATGGTCTCGACGCGGCGCGAGGGCACGACCGTGTTCTACCGCCTCACCGATGAGCACGCGTCGGAGCTCGTCATCGCCGCGGTCAATCAGGCCGAGCACGTCGTCGGCGCACCGGCGCACCACCTCGGCGGGCGGGTCGGCACGTGAGCGATCGCGCGCGCCCGCCCGGGGCGCCGGATCATGCGCACACCCACGATCGCTGGCGCGGGCGCGACCACGACCACGACCACGACCACGACCACGACCACGACCACGCGGGACCCCACGACCACGCGGACCACCACCCCCACCAGCACGACCACGCGGACCACCACCACGACCACGCGCATCCGCACGGGGGAGCGAAGGACTTCCTGTACGACCTGTTCGTGCCGCACACGCACGATCCGGCCGACGCGATCGACGACGCCATGCAGGCGAGCTCCGCCGGGATCCGCGCGCTGAAGATCAGCCTCTTCGTGCTTCTCGGCACGACGGTCCTGCAGGCCGTCGTCGTCGCCTTCACCGGCTCGGTGGCGCTCCTCGCCGACACCATCCACAACTTCGCCGATGCCCTCACCGCCGTCCCGCTCTGGATCGCCTTCGTCCTCGGACGCCGCGTGGCCACCCGTCGGCACACCTACGGATACGGCCGAGCCGAAGACCTCGCCGGCATGTTCATCGTCTTCGTCGTCGCCCTGTCGGCGGTGATCGCCGGGTGGGAGGCCATCGACCGCTTCCTCACCCCGCGCCCGGTCGAGCACCCCTGGCTCCTGGTCGCGGCGGGCCTGATCGGCTTCGCGGGCAACGAAGCGGTGGCCATCTACCGCATCCGCGTGGGCCGCAGAATCGGGTCGGCCGCGCTCGTCGCCGATGGCGTGCACGCCCGCCTCGACGGCTTCACGTCGTTGTCGGTCGTGCTCGGCGCCGTCGGCGTCCTTCTGGGGTTTCCGCTGGCCGACCCGCTCATCGGCCTGCTCATCTCGATCTCGATCATGGTGCTGCTGTGGGGGACGGTGAAGTCGATCGGTGCGCGTCTGATGGATGCCGTCGAACCCGACCTCGTGCATCGCGCCGAGCATGCCCTCGTTCACGTCGACGGCATCCACGCCGTCCGCGACGTCCATCTGCGGTGGATCGGGCACCGTCTCACGGGCTCTGCCACGGTGGAAGTCGCCGCGCCCGACCTGGTCGGCGCGGCACGAACCGCGGCGCGCGCCGAAGAGGGAGTCCGGCGCGCCCTGGGCAACCTCGACGGCTTCACCGTCACGCCGACGCCGTCGGGCGACGCCGTGCGCACCATGGAATAGCGGCCGCCCGGCGCACCCCTCGGTCAGAGGTCCAGGTGCGTGAGGGCGGTCGCCGTCGTGCGGCGCACCGCGTCGATCGGGTCGGACCAGGCCTGCTCCCGGCCGACGGTTTCCGTCAGGGAGAACGCCGTCGCGGTCCCCGCCGGGGCAGCGACGACGCCCGCGACCACCAGGGCCGGCACGCTTCGCGCGGCCGCGAGGGCGAGCACGTGGCCCGGGCCCTTGCCCGCCAGGGTGGTCGCGTCGAACTCCCCCTCGCCGGTCAGCACGAGATCCGCGGCCGCGATCGCGGCGTCCAACCCGAGCGTCTCGGCCACGAACGCCGCCCCGTCGACCAGCTCCGCCCCGGCCGCCGCGAGGGCACCCGACAACCCGCCCGCCGCTCCGGTGCGCGGCACGCCCCGCACGTCGACCCCGAAACAGCGGGCCCAGTCCGCGGCATCCGTCTCCAAGCGCGCCGTGAGGCGCGCGACCATCGGACCGTCGGCCCCCTTCTGCGGTGCGAACACCCGCGCGGCCCCCGCGAACGTGACCGTCGTGTCGGTGAGCACCACGACCCGGCCCGCGGGGAAGGGCACGCGGTCTCCCAGCGCCTCGATGGCCCCGCGCCCGCCGTCCGTCATCGCCGAGCCGCCCATGCCGACCAGCACCCGGGTCGCCCCGGCGTCGAGGGCGAGCGCGATGAGTTCGCCGACGCCGCGGCTCGTGGCGTTCCACGGGTCATTCGCCGCTGCTCCTCCGGCGAGCACGAGCCCGGATGCCGCTGCCGACTCGATCACGGCGGTGTCACCATCGAGACGCCAGCCGGCATCGACGGAGAGGCCGAGCGGCCCGGTCACGGTGGTGCGACGGTTCGCCCCTCCGAAGGCGTCGAGCGTGCCGTCGCCACCGTCGGCCATGGGGATGACGGTGATCACCGCGGCGGCCCACCGCTCGCGGACGGCCGCAGCCATGGCATCCGCCGCTTCGACCGCGGTCAGGGTGCCCTTGAACTTGTCGGGGGCGATGACGATGTGCAAACGGCGGTCCTTCCCGCCCGAGGTGAGCGCTGATCAGCCTACGTCGGGCGTGTACAGGGGCCCCGGCCGCCGCCACGGGGGCGGCCGGGGCGGTTGTCGTTACGACGCGGACGTCTCGCGACGGCGACGCGTGCGGACCCACTGCAGGCAGCCGTACACGCTGATGAGCAGCCAGAACCCCTCGATCACGGCGGACGAGAGGTTCCAGTGCGCGGCCAGCGAGACCAGCACCAGCACCGACGCGACGGCGTTCAGCAGCGAGTAGCGCAACTGGTCGACCCGTACGCGGCCGATCTGCAGGAGGAAATACGTGACGACGACGAGCGCGACACCGACGAGGCCGATGATGTTGGCGAGCTCGGATGAAGACATGACGACGATCCTTTTCGAACCATCCCACCGCGCCCGGGGCGGTCGGTGGGAACTTTGAAGATGCGAGTGCCGGGGTGGCAGTCGCGCGAGGCCGTGCGGCCGTCTCAGAGTCCGAAGTCGTCGTACACGCTCGGAAGACTACCGCCGGCGCGGCGTCCAGGTGGAGGGATGCCGCGACAGGATGTGCCCGAAGGAGCGCGATGACCCGTGAGAACCCGCACTCCGTGCGCTTCGCGAAACCCGCGTGATCGTGCTCGGCATCTCGGGTGAGGACGACTTGATGGATGCCGAACTCGTCACGGTTCTGAGGAGGTCGTGCCGCCGCACCTGCCGTGACTCGAGCTGCACAACCTCAGCGATGCGCACAACCTCAGCCCGGATGTCACGGAACGCGCTGAGTTTGCGTCCGTGACGGAGGTTGTGCGCACACCCGGCGGCTGTCCCGCCCCCACACCCGGGCAATGTCGGGCCACCCAACTAGACTGATCACCGTCCGGCCCCTGCGATTCTTGGAGCTCAGCCGCGTGACCACCCCGAACCCCTCCGACGCCCGTACGGCCCTGGCCGACACCGTCGAGAACGCGATCGCCACCCCCGAGAAGGACCAGCCCTACGGCGCCCTCGGCCTGAAGGATGACGAGTACGCCAAGATCCGAGAGATCCTGGGCCGCCGCCCCACCAGTGGCGAGCTGGCGATGTACTCGGTCATGTGGAGCGAGCACTGCTCGTACAAGTCGAGCAGGATCTACCTGCGCCAGTTCGGCCAGAAGGTCAGCGACGAGATGAAGACCCGCCTGATGGTGGGCATGGGCCAGAACGCCGGCGTCGTCGACGTGGGCGACGGCTGGGCGGTCACGTTCAAGGTCGAGTCGCACAACCACCCCAGCTACATCGAGCCCTTCCAGGGCGCGGCCACCGGCGTCGGCGGCATCGTGCGCGACATCATCTCGATGGGTGCGCGCCCCGTCGCCGTCATGGACCAGCTGCGCTTCGGCGCCATCGACCACCCCGACACCCCTCGCGTCGTGCACGGTGTCACCAGCGGCATCTCGTTCTACGGCAACTGCCTCGGCCTGCCCAACATCGGCGGCGAGACGGTGTTCGACGCCGTCTACCAGGGCAACCCGCTCGTCAACGCCCTCGCGGTCGGCGTCATGCGGCACGAAGACATCAAGCTGGCCAACGCCACCGGAGTCGGCAACAAGGTCGTGCTGTTCGGCGCCCGCACGGGCGGCGACGGCATCGGCGGCGCCAGCATCCTGGCATCCGACACCTTCGCCGACGGCGGCCCCACCAAGCGCCCGGCGGTGCAGGTGGGCGACCCGTTCGCCGAGAAGGTGCTCATCGAGTGCTGCCTCGAGCTGTACCGCGACGACCTCGTCGAGGCCATCCAAGACCTCGGCGCGGCCGGTATCTCGTGCGCCACGAGCGAGCTCGCCGCCAACGGCGACAGCGGCATGAAGGTCGAGCTGTCGAAGGTGCTGCTGCGCGACCCCTCGCTCACGCCCGAAGAGATCCTCATGTCGGAGTCGCAGGAGCGCATGATGGCGATCGTCGCGCCCGAGAAGCTCGACGCGTTCCTCGCCGTCGTCGGCAAGTGGGACGTCGAGACGAGCGTGCTCGGCGAGGTCACCGGAGACGGCCGACTCGTCATCGACTGGTACGGCGAGCGCATCGTCGACGTCGACCCCTCGACCGTCGCGGTCGACGGGCCCGTCTACGAGCGCCCCGTCGCCTACCCGACGTGGATCGACGCGCTCCAGGCCGACTCCGCGGCATCCCTCCCCCGGGCGACGGATGCCGAGACCCTCCGCGAGCAGTTCACGACCCTCGTCGCGAGCCCCAACCTCGCCGACACCTCGTGGATCACGAACCAGTACGACTACTACGTTCTCGGCAACACGGCGCTGAGCTTCCCCGACGACGCCGGCATGATCCGCGTCGACGAAGAGACCGGCCTGGGCTTCGCGATCGCCACCGACTGCAACGGCCGCTACAACCAGCTCGACCCCTACAACGGCGCGAAGCTCGCCCTGGCCGAGGCGTACCGCAACGTCGCCGTCACGGGCGCCGTGCCCACCGCCGTCACCGACTGTCTCAACTTCGGCAGCCCCGAGAACCCCGAGGTCATGTGGCAGTTCAGCCAGGCCGTCGAGGGCCTGAGCGATGGATGCCTCGAGCTCGGCATCCCGGTCACGGGCGGCAACGTCTCGTTCTACAACCAGACCGGCGACCAGCCGATCCACCCCACCCCGGTCGTCGGCGTCATGGGCATCATCGACGACGTCGCCGCCCGCATCCCGAGCGGCTGGCAGGATGCCGGTGAGAACCTCTACCTGCTGGGCGTCACCGCCGACGAGCTCGACGGATCGCAGTGGGCCGGCACGATCCACGACCACCTCGGCGGCCGTCCGCCGAAGGTCGACCTGGCGCAGGAGCGCAAGCTCGCCGAGCTGCTGCGGGCCGCCGGGTCGCAGTCGCTCGTCTCGAGCGCGCACGACCTGTCGTCGGGTGGTCTGGCCCAGGCCCTCGCCGAGGGCGTGATGCGCTTCGGCGTCGGCGCCCGCGTCTGGCTCACCGAGCTCATGGAACGCGACGGCGTGGATGCCACGGCCGCCCTGTTCAGCGAGTCCACCGCCCGAGTGCTGGTGAGCGTCCCCCGCGAGGAAGACGTGAAGTTCCGGGGCCTGTGCGACGGCCGCGGCTACCCGGTGCTCCGGATCGGCGTCACCGACGTCGAGCCCGGCACCGAGGCGGCCCTCGAGATCCAGGACGTCTTCACCGTGCCCGTGTCGGAGCTGCGCCGCCTGTCGAACGAGACGCTGCCCGCCGTGTTCGGACCGACCGTCGCGGAGCCCGTGGCCTGAGCCGGCGCGTCGCGCGGTCCACGGTGGCCGCGCGACGCCGGTCTCGACACGCACCACGACCACCACCCGAGAGGAGTCGCGCGATGACCGATGACGACGACGACATGGCCGCGTTCAGCGACAAGCATCAACGCCGCGTCAAGGTCACCGCGTGGATCGTCATCGCCGCGCTCATCCTCACCGGCGGGGGCGCCACCGTCATCTCGCTGATCCTCGGCTGAGTCGCCCACCCGGGCACGGTCCGCCCGAGGGCTCACCCTGCGTCGTTTCCGCACGCGCGAGGCGACGGAACCGGCGGCTCACCTGCGCAAGAGAAACGCTCGCAGGTCGCCTGCCAACAGGTCGGGGTGCTCCATGGCGCCGAAGTGCCCACCCGACGAGAACCGCGTGAAGCGCGCAGTGGGATACCACCGCCGTGCGAACGACTCGACACCGTGGTCGATGTCGTGCGGAAACAGGCCGAAGGCCGTCGGCACCGTCACGCGTCCGCCGGTGGGGGGAAAGCGCCGCCGATCGAAGTAAACCCGGGCGGCACTCCCCGCCGTGCGGGTGAACCAGTGCAGCGACAGGTTCTCGAGAATCAGTTCGAGGGGGATGCGCGCGAACACGTCGCCCTCCCCCCACGCCTGGAACTTCTCGAGGTACCAGCTCGCGAGTCCCGCCGGGGAGTCGGTGAGTCCGGCCGCGAGGGTCTGCGGTTTGGTGCGTTGCGCAGCCGCATACGCCCCTTCGCTCTGCTCCCACGCCGCGGTGGCATCCACCCACCCCCTCTCCTCCGAGGTGAGGTGCGGGTCGCCCTGGGCGCGCCACAGCGGGACGTCGGACAGATGCAGGCCCGACACCAGGTCGGGGTCGAGAAGCGCGACCTGGTCGGCGATCGCCGTGCCCAGGTCGCCGCCGTGTACCGCGAACGAGCCCACGCCGATCGCCTCGACCGCCGAGACGATGCGCGAGGCATTCCACCGTGGTCCGCCCTCGTCTCGACCGGGAGGGTCGCTGTACCCGAACCCCGGGATGCTGGGCACGACCACGTCGAAATCGGCGAGACGTTCCGCCACGCCGCGGAAGCGGAGGAAGCTGTCGGGCCAGCCGTGGATCAACACGACGGCGGGCGCGCCCGGTGTGCCGGCGCGCCAGAGGTGGACGCGACGGCCGGGCTCGCCGACGAGCAGGTGGCGCTCCGATCGCAGTCGCTCCTCGACGCTCAACCAGTCGAACCTGGCCCATGCATCCAGGACGCGTCGGAGCGCCGACGGCCGCGTCCCCCGCGACCAGTCGTCGCCCACGTCGTCGGGCCAGCGCGTCGCAGCGATACGGCGACGCAGGTCGTCGATGTCTTCGTCGGTCGTGACCGGGTCGAGCCGAGTGATCATGCCCCCACCCTCACACGGACGGCGTCAGTACTCGACCAACGGGCGGATCTCGACCGTCCCGTACAGCGGGGCGCGACGCGCATACTCGGCCGCGGCGTCGAGGTCGGCGACCTCGAGCAGGTAGTACCCCGACAGCGCCTCAGAGGGCTGCGGGGCGACATCCGGATGCCGGGTGATCGACGTGACGGTCGCGCGCGCATCCCCCGCCGGGCCGAAGCGGCCGGTGTCGGTCACGACCCCGTCCGCGCGCAGGGACTCCTCGAACCGCGCCCACGCGGCGTAGTCCTCTTCTGCGTCACCACCCTCGTAGCTGCCGTCGGACCACATCACGAGCATGACCTTCATGACGACCCCCCGTCGCAACGGTCCCACTCTCGCAGCCATCGCCCCGAGAGGGAAGATTCACCCGGCCATCCCGGGCAGGACGGCGATGCGTATCCCGGCCTGACGCCCAGCCGGGTGTCGGAAGCCCGACGTAGCATGGGGGCGTGGAACCGCTGCTGGCATTGTTCGCCGACTGGTGGTGGATCGGCCCCGCTGCGGCCGGTGCGGGCACCGTCGGCTGGGTCGGCGTGCGCCGAACGCGTCGTCGCGTTCTGACCGCCGGCGCGAGCGCCCCGGGCGTCACGACCACCGGTGACCGCGCGGCTCGTGCGTGGGCGTCGCGCCCGCTCAGCAAGTCGGCTGCGCGCCGGCTCGAGCTGGATGCCGCGCAACTCGACCTGCAGAACGCGCGACTCGCCGTCACCCGCGGACGCGCCGACGTCAAGGTCGCCGACGCCGAAGTGGTGCGCGCTCAGGCGGAACGCGCGGCATCCCGCGTCTCGGCCGACGTCGTCGCCGCAGCTCGCGCCCGCCTCATCGACGCGCAACGCGATCTCCGTGCGGCCGCGGCCGAGGTGCGCGCCCGCCGGGCGGGCGTCAAGGCGGCCAAGGCGATGCTCCCGGCCATCCGCTCCGGCACGGCCCCGTTGCCGATCGTGCGCCTCCTCGCCGAACACGACGCGATCCTCGCCCGGTGGATGGCGTACGAGACAGACCTCGCGCTCGCGATCGACTACCCGGTGATGACCGACCCGCGCTCCCCGCTGCTGGCCGAGTTCCTGCGCGCGCACGAGCGAGCCCAGTGGCTGCGGCCGGCGACGCCGCAGACCCGCCTCGAGCCCGCCGAGTTCCTCGCGTACCGCGACGCGGTCCGCCGGGCCGCGCACGCCTTCGACCGTGCCGAGCAGGCAGCCCGGCGGGGTCCCCAGCAGCCGAGCGTCGAGGCGGGTGACGCGTGGGGTCGAGTGGCATCCGATCTCGCCGACACCGCGCAGCGTGCCCTCGCCCGCTCCCTCGACTCGATGGGACGCGCCGCAGCGCGCAGCTGGACGGAGCGAGGCGCGAAGCGCACCGTGAAGACCGACCCGGCGAGCGAGCCACCGGCTCCGAGCCCCGGCCCGACGCCGAACGGCGGTCCGGTGTGGCCGCCCCCCGCCCGCGACCGGCCGCACCCGCCGGCATCCTGAGTCGGTCATCGGCGACCGGCGTAGCATGACGCCGTGACGGAGTTCTTCGCTTTCCTCGGATCGCACTGGTGGATGGTCTTCCCCCTGTTCGGGATGACGATGGGCGCCGTCGGCGCGGCCGGCAAACGGCGTGAACTCGCCGAGCGTCGTCGCCATCGCGAGCGCATCGAACTGATCCGCGCGCAGGGCGGCTCCGCGCCGGCCGGCTCCGCGCCGGCCCCGGTCGCCGCGGCCGCACCGGCGCCCATCACCGACGACCAGCGCCGGGTCACCGAGGCGCAGGATGCCGTGACCCACCGCTGGCTCGAATACGAGCTCGACGCGGCGAAGCTCATCAGCTTCCCCGCGATGAGCGATGGCCGGCAGCCGCTGACCGCCGCGTTCCTCCGGGCGAAGAAGGCCGCCGACAACCTGCGCCCGCGAGACGGCGAGACGCTCTTGAGCGAGCGCCTGCGCGAATACCGCGAGGCCGTCACCGACTACGAAGTCGCCTTCGACGTCGCCGAGCGGGACGCCCGCCGAGTGAAGGACGCCGCTTTCACGACCGACGAGCGGAAGCGCCTCGATACGGCCAAGCAGCTGCTCAGCGTCGCGACCGACCAGGCCGCGACACCCAACGAGCGGCAGCTCGCCTATCGACGCGTCCGTGAGGAGCTCGACGGACTCATCTGGCTGAGCGACGAGGCGGTCGACGTGCTCGAGAAGAAGGTGGCGCTGGAGCTTCCTCGCGCCGCCGACCCCGCCCCGCGCACACCGCCGGAGCCCGCGGTCTGAGGCGCCGGGCGCCCGTCGACCCTCGCAGACCCGCGCCCATCTCGCAGATCGAGCGCGGGAAGCTGCGAGATCCGCGCCGAACTGCGAGCTGCGCGGCCCCGCGCCCTTCGTCGTCGGGCGCATGGCGCCGTGCGACGCCGACCTCGCAGACCGCCCGTCGCACGCTGCGAGCTGAACGACCACGAGGGCACCGCGGCCGCAACCCCGTGGTCGGGGGCGCTCCCGCACGTGCAGAAGAGCGCTGATCTCGCAGACCGAGCGCCGAGAGCTGCGACTTTCGCGCCGAACTGCGAGTTGCGCCGCCCCGCACCCGCCGGCGACAGGATGCCGCGCCCTCCGACGTGCGGTTCCTCGGGGGCCCCGCGAGGCACAGCCTGAGCTTTTAGGTCGTCCGGCGAATGCGGACCGGGCCGCGGGCCGTGGTCACGTCCACGACTTCGCCGCGCTGCGTCACCTCGACCTCGCCGAGACCGACCAGCTCGTGCGCGGCGTCGCGCGCCGGTTGCATGAGGTCGCGCCAGTCGTCACCGCCGACCGCACGGGCGGCCTCGGACGGGCAGATGGTCTTCCCGGCGTCGCGCGCCGCGAGGAGTTCGCGAATGGATGCCACGAGCCGGGGGTCCGCACCAGACGACGGGGTCATCTGTCCAGTCTCCCTCCGCACCGCGGCACCGGGGTCAGAATGACCCGGTGACCACCGAGCGCCACGCACCCGACCTTCCCGGCCGCGCCGTCATCGCGCAGCGATGGAGCCGCGCCGTCTTCGTGCACTGGCGCGTCGATCCGGGCGAGGTCGCGCCCCTTCTGCCGCCCGGCACCCGCCCCGATGTGCACGACGGGTCGGCGTGGGTCGGGCTCGTCCCGTTCGTTCTGAGCGAGTTCCGCTTCCTGCCGCTGCCCGCGGTGCCGTTCGTGGGGAGGTTCACCGAGATCAACGTGCGCACCTACGCCGTCGACGACGAGGGCCGTCGGGGGGTGGTGTTCCGCACCCTCGAAGCGGAGCACCTGGCCCCGGTCCTGGCCGCACGCGCGCTGTTCGGCTTGCCGTACCGCTGGGCGCGTGCCGGGGTGCGCAGCGACGGGCCCCGGATCGAGTACCGCTCGCGGCGGCATGGCACCCGGCATCCGGGAACACGTCTGCGCGCAGCCCTGGGAACCGAGCCGGTCGATTCACCCCTCTCCCGCTTCCTCACCGCCCGCTGGGGCTTTCACGAACGTCACCTCGGCCGGACGATCTGGGCCGCGAACAGCCACGAGCCGTGGCCTCTCGTCGCCGCGGAGCTCGAGGCGCTCGACGACGACCTCGTCGCCGACGCCGGATTCCCGCAGCTCGCCGGCCGCTCCCCCGACTCGGTCCTCGCCATGCCCGCCGACCACCCCGGCTTCATCACGCGCTTCACCGCGGCGCGGTCGATCGCCTGAGCCGGGGATTCACCGCCCGACGGGCTTCCCGCCCGATGGGCTTTCCGCCGAACGGGCTTCCCACGGAACGAGCTTTCCGCCGAACGGGCTTCCCGCCCGACGGGCGGGAAACGGCTTCGGGACGGGTCGCGCGACGCGGAGCCGAAAACTCAGTCCGCGGCTTCGGCCGCGGCCGAGCGGTGGTGGCGGATGACCTCGGCGACGACGAAGTTGAACCACTTCTGGGCGAACGCGGGATCGAGGTCGGCGTCTTCGGCAAGACGCATCAACCGAGCGATCTGCTGCTCTTCGCGAGCGGGATCGGATGCCGGCATCCCGTGCTGCGCTTTGAGCACACCCACCTGCTTCGTGCAGCGGAAGCGCTCCGCCAGGAGGAAGATCAGCGCGGCGTCGATGTTGTCGATGCTGCCGCGAAGCCCCTGCAGGATCGTCGAGGGGTCGGCGTCGGTCATGTGTCCTCCCAGATCGCTCCGACCCTACCGTGTGGGTCTATGGTCCGTGCGCCACGACCCGTGAGACCTACAGTGTGACCATGAGCCGATCGACGCGTCCCGATCCCACGTCCGCGGGCGCCGAGGCCGGCGTGCCGACCTCCCGCGACCGGCCCGTCTGGACCGGTGTCGCCCGCCCGTACGCCGCGGGGTTCTTCCTCACCCTCGGCGGCCTGACGGCCATCCTCCTGGCGCTCGCGCTGTCGAACCTCTCGACGGTCCTCATCTACATCGCGATCGCGCTGTTCGTGGCCCTGGCCCTCGACCCCCTCGTTCGGATGCTGGTTCGCCGGGGGCTCTCGCGCGCCTGGTCGATCGTGATCGTGTTCGGTGGGCTCGCCCTGATCCTCGCGGGCTCCCTCTGGCTCCTCATCCCACCGGTGGTGCGCCAGGTCGAGCAGTTCATCGGCGACATCCCCGCCTTCGTGAACGATGTGATCGACAGTGACGCCGTCCGCTGGGTCGAGACGAACTTCGGCGACAGTCTCGGCGACATGCTGCAAGAGGTGCAGAGCTTCGTCACCAACCCGACGAACATCGCCGCCGTCGGCGGCGGCCTCCTGCAGGTCGGCATCAGCATCGGCGCGTTCATCTCGGGGGCGATCATCGTGCTGGTCCTGAGTCTGTACTTCCTGGCATCCCTGCCCCGGATGAAGAACAGCCTCGTCCGCCTCACGCCCGCCCGGAGCCGCGCGACCGTCGCCGACATGACCGGGCAGATCACCGACTCGGTCGGTGGCTACCTCGCCGGCATGGTCGTTCTCGCCCTGTGCAACGCCGTCTTCGCCTTCATCGTCTTGACGATCGTGCAACAGCCGTTCGCGGCGCTGCTGGCGGCCCTCGCCTTCGGCATCACTCTGATCCCCCTGGTGGGTTCGGTGCTGTTCTGGGCGACCGCAACGTTGTTCACGCTGATCGTCAGCCCCACCGCGGGACTCATCTTCGCGATCGCCTACCTCGTCTACATGCAGCTCGAGGCATATCTCCTCACTCCGCGGGTGATGAGCCGCACGATCTCGATCCCGGGCGCCCTCGTCGTCATCGGCGCTCTGGTCGGGGGCACCCTGCTCGGCCTGCTCGGCGCTCTCGTGGCGATCCCCGTCACGGCGTCGGTCCTGCTGATCGTCAAGCAGATCGTCATCCCGAGACAGGATGCCAAGAAGTAGCTCGCCCGCTCCGGTTGAGGCGCTGGACGACGAGCGAGCGGCGCGCGCCGTGCCGGGCCCGGTGGGTCGGACCCCGCGAGGGGGCGCCGCGTGGCGCACCCCGGCGAGGCGGCGCCGTGTGGCGCACCCCGGTAAGGCGTCCGGATCGCACAGGCGGCGTGCCCCGCGGAGCGCCCGAGGTGCGCTGCTCACCGCCCCCACGGCAGCGTTGGGTGTGAGGCGCTCAGCGCATCGGTAGCAGGCGCGTCGGCGACGGCGACGGCGTGCGGTGGCGCACCCGTCCCGGAACGCCGGTCCGGAGATCGAGCGGCAGGGACACGATCTCGTCCGCTCGCTGACCGGCGACGAGGAGGGTGTCGTGGACGACGACGTGGTGTCGCGGCCAGTGCGTTCCGGTCTCGGCGAGCGCGGTCAGTTGCAGCGCGTTTCCGGCGCCGCGCACCGCGAGCACGCCGACGGTGTCGCTGCCCCGCACGCCGGCGTACAGCGTCGATCCGTCGCGGCTCGCGCAGAGCTCGGCGGCGGTGTCGGTATCGAGGGTGCCGAGCAGCGGCTGGCCCGAGATCACGTGCCACCGGCCTGTGCGGTCGGCGGCCAGGACGAACACCTCGCGGCTGAGTTCGGCGACGACGTAGAGGTGGCCCGACGGGTGCCAGAGGCCGTGCCGCGGACCGCTGCCCTTCGGCAGCACGACCTCCTGCGCCAGGCGGAGTGCGCCGACCCCGGGCCGCCAGAAACGGACGAGGTCGAGCCCCATGTCCGTGGTGGCGATGAGTCCGCCCGGCAGGAACGTGGCGTGGTGCGCTCGCGAGACGCGGGCGCCGGCCGCCGCTTCTTCCGACTCGGCATCCGTCTCGGGCACCTCGTCGTACGCGGGGACGAGGTGCGAGAACTCCTCGCCGGCCGCCGCGCGTAGCGCACGGGCAGCGGCGGCGAGATCGGGCACGACGGCACCCGACACGCGTGCACCCGTCGAGACGGTGTCTTCGCCCGGCGCGGAGCCGTAGGGGTCGTTCGCCTCCTCGGCCACGAACGGACGCGACGGTCGGCCCGCGGCATCCAGGTCGATCCGCACCACGCGACCGTCGCCCCAGCAGCTCGCGACGAGGAACGACGCGTCGGGCGCGACGGCGACGTGACAGACAGCCGCACCCGCCTCCACGGGAGGGCCCGCCGGCGCGAGGCGCGTCTCGGACGTGCGGCGGTACGCCTGCACCGTGCCGTCGGACTCGAGCGCGGCGTAGAGCACGTCGAGAGTCGGATGCGTGGCGATCCAGGAGGGCGAGCCGGGCGCCGCGACCGCCGTGCCCACCATCCCGAGCGGACCCCCGGCGCCGGGTGCGTCGGCCTCGCCGGCCTGCAGGATGCCGATGCCCTCCGCCGACCCCGTGTCGGGGGCGTAGGCGCCGACCCAGAAACGCATCAGTCGATGAGGTCGTGTCGCACGATGACCTGGTCGCGCGCGGGGCCGACACCGACCACCGAGATGCGGGTGCCGCTCATCTTCTCGAGCGCCAGCACATAGTCCTGCGCGTTCTGCGGGAGGTGATCGAACGTGCGGGCGGTGGAGATGTCTTCGCTCCAGCCCGGGTAGTACTCGAGGATCGGCTTCGCGTGGTGGAAGTCGGTCTGGTTGACCGGCAGGTCGTCGAACCGTTCGCCGTCGACGTCGTACGCGACGCACACGGGGATCTGCTCGAGACCCCCGAGGATGTCGAGCTTGGTCAGAACGAGGTCGGTGATGCCGTTGATGCGCGTCGCATACCGGGTGATGGGGGCGTCGTACCAGCCGACCCGACGGGGGCGACCGGTGGTGGTGCCGAACTCGAAGCCGCGCGAGCGCAGCCAGTCGCCGTTCTCGTCGAACAGCTCGGTCGGGAACGGACCCGAGCCGACGCGCGTCGTGTACGCCTTGACGATGCCGACGATGCGGTCGAGGCGGTTGGGACCGACGCCCGATCCGGTCGATGCGCCACCGGCGGTGGCCGACGACGACGTCACGAACGGGTACGTGCCGTGGTCGACATCGAGCATGGTGGCCTGGCCGCCCTCGAACACGACGACGTCGCCGGCCTCGAGGGCATCGTTGAGCAGCAGCGACGTGTCGGCGACCATGGGACGCACGCGCTCCGCGTACGACAGCAGGTCTTCGACGATCTCGTCGGCCGTGATCGAGCGGCGGTTGAAGATCTTCACCAGCAGGTGGTTCTTCTGGTCGAGCGCCCCCTCCACCTTCTGCCGCAGGATGTTCTCGTCGAAGAGGTCTTGCACGCGGATGCCGACGCGGTTGATCTTGTCGGCATAGGCGGGGCCGATGCCGCGCCCGGTGGTGCCGATCATGCGCTTGCCGAGGAAGCGCTCGGTGACCTTGTCGAGCGTGCGGTGGTACTGCGTGATGAGGTGCGCGTTGGCGCTGATCTTGAGCCGGCTCGTGTCGAGGCCGCGGGCGTTGAGCGCCTCGAGCTCGTTGAAGAGCACCTCGAGGTCGACCACGACACCGTTGCCGATGACGGGGGTGACCCCCGGAGACAGGATGCCGCTCGGCAGCAGGTGCAGCGCGTACTTCTCGTCGCCGATGACGACGGTGTGCCCGGCGTTGTTGCCGCCGTTGAACTTCACCACCCAGTCGGTACGCTCACCGAGCAGGTCGGTGGCCTTGCCCTTGCCCTCGTCGCCCCACTGGACGCCGACGATCACGATTCCGGGCATGTGCGCTCCTCGCGTCTGATTCCGGCGGTACACCCCATCCTATCGAGCGGGTCCGACATCGCCGGGCTCGGGCCGGACCCCGCGCCCGCTCGATTCCGCACGGCTCGACGGTGCGCGACACGACGAGTGGGGCGCTCTGCAGAAGCGGGGGGAGAGAGGTGCAGTGGATCAGGGAGAGACCGCGGTCGGAGCGCGGAGCACCCGTGCGTGGCCGCGCACGAACACGGCCACGACCCCGACGAAGGTCGCGGCCGCGAGGACGACACCGGCGAGCAGGAACCCACCGGCGGGGGCGACGACGGACTGACCGGCGAGCGCCTGGCCGGTCAGCAGTCCCAGGAGGATGAGGAGCGCGACGCTCGCGACCGCGACGAGCTCGAGCCGCAGGCGTGCGTCGCGAAGGACGCGGATTCTCCTCCCGGCGAGCTCCAGACCGAGGACACCCAGCGGCAACAGCTGCAGCGCGTGCATGCCCACGAAGTGCGGTACCCGCAGGTCGCCTCCTTCCGTGCTCCATCCGAAGAAGGGCAGCCCCGCGCCGCCGTCCGGGACCCCGACGGCGTGCGCCCCGACGATCCCCTCGAAGTCATCCAGTTGCGCCTCGGTCGGCCCGGTCATGAAGAAGGCGACGGCCATACCGATGAGCCCGATGCCGACGCCGGCGCGGACGGCGAGCGTGCGTGCGCGATCGGGCGTCGGATTGAGCACGAGTGCGACCGCGGCGGCGAGCCCCGCGATCCACAGCGCCGCGATCGAGGCACCCATGACCACCCAGAGCGTGCTGTTCAACGGCGTGGTGACGTTGAAGTGGCTCGTCGTGCCTGCGGCTGCGGCGCCGGTGATGATCACGATCTCCGCAACGATCGCGACGGCGGTCACGGTGCCCGCGATGTCGGCCACGCGTCGCCATCGCCGCAACTGTCCGATCATCCACGCGATCGTGATGGCATACAGTCCCAGCGAGATCGCGAACTTCATCGGCTTGAACCAGGCATTCTGACCGAGGATCTCGCGTGGGTCGACCACCGCGGCGACGCCGGTGACCAGGACCAGACCTCCCATCGCCGCAGCGACGACGACGAGCGGGCGATGCCACCGGTCCGGCAGGGGAAGGGCGCTGCTGATGCTGTTCACGATGGACTCCCGGTTCCGGTCGGTTCAGATGGGGCTGGAGGACCCAGCTCCGGCGACGTGCGTGCCGACGGCGGCTTCGTCCCGGAGAACATCGGCGACGAGATGCGCGAGCAGGTCATCCGACACCTCGGAGTTGCGGAAGAGGGTCAGGTGAATGAGCGGCCCGATCAGGGCGGCCGTCGCCGCACGCACGTCGAGAGCGGGGCGCAGCCCCTCAGCGGTGCGCGCGAGGTCGAAGCTCGCGGACAGTCGGCGTTCCACTTCCTCGAAGAACTCGTCCCGACGGACCGCGACCTCCTCGTCCCACAGGGCCTGATGCATGAGCGTCAACGTCGCGACGCCGACTTCGGGCAGGGTCAGTCGGTCGACGAGGGTCCGCAAGCTGGCCACCAGCCAGTCGCGAACGGGCACGGTGGGGTCGACGAAGAACGGGAGCTCACTGCCCAGAATCGTGTGGAGGAGCAACTCGCGGGTCGTCGGCCAGTGCCGATACACCGTGGCTCTCCCCACCCCGGACTCGGCGGCGACGCGTTGATGGGTCACGGCCGACGGCCCCTCGCGGGTCAGGAGCCGGATCGCCGCATCTTCGATGATCGCTCTGCTGCGCAGGTGGCGGGGATCGGTCACGCCACGTTCTGAGACAGATTGTTTCATACATGACAGTGTGGCACGACTCCCCCTGTGAGGCAAGACGTCTCACAGATGTCGCATCAGCCCGCGCCCGCACGATGAAGAGCGGTGGCACCGCCGTCGCGCGCCGCATCACGCTCGGGCGCCGCGCCGTCGGCCACGGGTTCGCCCACCGCGCAATGACCGGCGGTGACGATCGATGACGCTAGCGCGGCCGAGGCAGACCGAGCAGATCGAGGGTGGTGGCTCCCTCGAGGATCCGTCGTCGCATTTCGTTCTCCTTGCGCTCCCGCTCGTGCCCCCTCTCGATGGCCTGATCGAGTTCGACGGCCGGGACGACGACGAGTCCGTCGGCGTCTCCGAGAATCGCATCGCCGGGATGCACGAGTTGTCCCCCGATCGTGACCGGGACGCCGACGTCTCCGCGCTGCACCTTGGTCGTCTTGCGGATGCACACACCGCGGGTGAAGACGGGGAAGCCCGCCGCGATGATGTCCTGACTGTCGCGAACGGCACCGTCGATGACCAGAGCCGCCAGGCCCCGCTGTTGCGCTGCGAGAGTGAGGACGTCGCCCCAGGGACCCGCTTCGACGTAGCCCCCGGCGTCGACGACGAGAACGTCGCCGGGACCCGCGTGGAGAAGACCGACGTGGATGAACCAGTTGTCCGCCGGCTCCAAACGGATGGTCACCGCTCGTCCGGCCACGCGCGACGTCGGGTCCAGGGGCTTGATCGCGGGGTCGATGGCACCCCGCTGCCCGTTGGCCTCGTAGACGGTCGCCGCACCGAGGGCCGCGAGGGCGGTGTAACGGGGGTCGGGCATGAGGTCTCCTTCTGTCAGGGGGAGGTCAGACGCGCACGGCGTCGAGAGAACGCCACTCGCGCAGAGCGGCGATATAGGCGATCCGCATCAGCTCGATCGCGTCGGGCATGGCATGGCCGCGTGCGGTGAGGTCGAGCAGATCGCGGGGGTCGAACATCAGGTTCAGGAGGAAGAGGGCGCTCTCGAAGCGGTCCTCCTCGATCTGCTCCGCCTTCAGCAGCCGTCGCAGCGGTCGCTCCCACGCCTCCCGGGTGGTGGCGATCAAGGGATCCTGCGCGTCCAAACGCTCGAGATATCCGCGACGCGACCGCAACTGCACCAGTCCGGACCCGTAGACCTCGATGATCGATCCCCACTCGGTCAGGACCTGGGCGAACAGATGGATGCCAGGGGCCTCGCATTCGTGCGAGAAGTCCCTGAGCTGCGCGAGGACCTCGATCATGTAACGCCCCAGCAGGGCGTCCGTGGAGGCGTAGTAGCGGTACACCGTCGGCGCCGACAGACCGGCCCTGTCCGCAACGGCGGGGATGTTCACCCCCGTCGGATCATCGCGGAGAAGCTCACCGGTCGCGCGCAGGATCGCCCGGTTGTTTCGCACGACGTCTTTGCGGGGCCTTCTCGCCACGGGTGGTCCTTTCCTCAAAGCACGAAGAAAAGCTAACACAGCTCTCACTTCATGCACGAGACCCATCATCTCGGATCACCGTCTCGAAGGGATCCGCGATGTTTCACCCGTGTTTCTGGCGCTGAAAGTTTCTGCGTCGCGCTTGCATCTCCCCCTCCGCCGCCGCAGCATAAACGCAACACCGTTTGTGTTTTAGGAGCAGAGATGACGCGCACCATCGATCTCATCGCCGACGTCGGCGAGGGGTACGGCCCCTGGGGGCTCGGCGACGACGCCGAGCTGCTTCCTCTGCTCACGTCCGCCAACATCGCCTGCGGCTTCCACGCCGGAGACCCCGCGGTGATGGAGTCGACGGTGTCGAGGTGCCGGGATCTCGGAGTCGCGGTGGGAGCCCACCCCGGGTTCGACGACCGTCGCGGGTTCGGCCGCCGCACGATCGAGATGACCGCCGACGAAGTGCGTCAGGACGTGCTCTATCAGCTGGGCGCGATCTCGGCGTTCGCACGAGCGGAGCAGGTCCCCCTCGAACACGTCACGCCGCACGGACGCCTCGGCAACCTCAGCATGACCGACCGGACCTACGCGACGGGCATCGTCGACGCGGTCGAGAAGTTCGACCCGACACTGCCGATCGTGACCCCTCCCGGCGTGATCGTCGACATCGCCCGCGCGCGCGGGCTGACCGTGGCCCGCCTGGTCCTCGCGGACCGCGCGTACGAGCCCGACGGAACGCTCGTCTCGCGACGCCGGCCCGGGGCCGTGCTCCACGATCCGGAAGAGATCCTGGACCGACTCGCCCAGCTCGTCGAGACGGACACGATCACGGCCGTCGACGGCACCGTCATCCCGGCCGACGCCGACTCGATCCTCCTCCACGGCGACACGCCGGGGGCGGTGTCCCTCGCCCTCCGCATCCGCGACACGCTCCGCGAGAGCGGAGCCCGCATCGCCCCGCTGCGGGAGGTCCTGAACCCATGAACGCCGCCCGCGTCACGCCGTACGGGGACTCGGCCCTCCTCGTCGAATCCGATGCACCGCACGTCACGCAGAGGTGGGAGGCCGCCCACCGGCTCGGCGCCTCGCTGCGCGCGTCGACTCCCCCCGGTGTGGAGGGGATCATCGCCACTTTCGACACCCTGGTGGTGGAGTTCGACCCGCTCCGGACGGATGTCGCCGATCTGACCTCCCGTCTGCTCGCGGAGAGTGCCGCCCCGGCCCGTGGGACGGCTCCCGGCCGCGAGTGGATCATCCCGATCCTCTACGGCGGCGACGCCGGCCCCGACATGGTCGCGGTCGCCGACGAACTGGGCATCACGCCCGACGACTTCGTCGATCAGCACTCCTCGGCGTCCTGGCGGGTGGCGTTCAACGGGGCACCCGGCGGCGCGCCGCTGCACGAAGGGTCGCCGTTCGCATCATCGATCCGCCGACGTCCCGAACCGCGCATCCGCATTCCGGCCGGTTCGCTCGCCGTCGCGGGTCATCAGGGCACCTTCTACACGATTCCCGCTCCCGGAGGCTGGCGACTGATCGGTCGCACCCCGCTGCGCCTCATCGCGCCCGAGCGCCCCGAGTTCGTCGCCATCCAGCCCGGCGACATCCTGCGTTTCCGTCCGATCTCGGCCGCCGAGTTCGCCGCGACCGAGCCCCAATTCGTCGGGAGTCGGCGATGACCGCGAGTCTCACGGTCCTCGAGGCCACCCGCGCCGCCGTGACCGATCTCGGCCGGTTCGGGTCTGCTCATCTCGGCATCCAGGTGAACGGCGCTGCCGACCAGGTGTCCGCTCGCACGGCGAACATCCTCGTCGGCAACGGCGACGGCGCACCCGTGCTCGAGACGTCCCTCACTCCCCTCGGCGTCCGCACGCAGACGACGGCACTCATCGCGGTCACCGGTGCCGTCGGCGCCGCCACGATCGACGGCGTCGAGCTGCCCCTGCGCACGCCCGTGCTCACCTGGCCCGGCGCCGAAGTGCGCATCGAGCCGGCGAGGGCCGGAGTGCATTCGTACCTCGCGGTCCACGGGACGATGCGCGGCGACCTGTTCCGCGGAAGTGTCGCCGTCGACCCCCTGCTGGGGCGCGGTCGTCGACTCGCCGTCGGCGACTCGGTCGAGGTGGACGACGCCGACGTCAACCTGCCCCCCTTCCTCCCCCTCTTCCGCCTGAACGCGCCGGCACCGGAGCACACGCACACGTGGACCCTGGACGTCCTCGCGGGCCCGGAGGCCGGACAGTTCCCGGGCCTGATCGATGCGCTGCCCCACACCGTCTTCACGGTCGGCACGGACAGCGACCAGGCCGGCACACGTCTGGAAGGCCCGACGTTCCGGCGCATCGCCTCGGACGAGATCCTCTCGCGCGGTGTCCCGCTGGGTGCGGTGGAGATCCCCCCGGCGGGCGGGCTGATCGCCCTCCAGCGTGGGCGCCCCATGACCGCCGGCTACCCCGTCGCCGTCGTCGTCGCGCGCGCCTCGCACCACCTGCTCGCGCAGGTCCGCCCCGGCGACGACGTGCGTCTGCGACTCGTCGACCGCGCCGACGCGGTGCGTCGCCTCGCCGACATCGACACGTCGCTGTCCGATCTGCGTCGGCGGGCCGCCGCGATGTACGACGCCTGCGGTCTCTTCGACCGTTCCCAAACCTGCTCCACCCTCTCACCCGCACAGAAAGCGAGCGCATGACCACCACCTCTGCCGCACCGCAGACGCAGCTCAGCAAGAAGCAACTCCGCAAGGTCGTCTTCGGAGGCTCCGCCGGCGTCTTCGTCGAGTTCTTCGATTACGGCATCTATGGATTCCTCGCCAGCACCATCGCGCTGGTCTTCTTCCCGCCCACCGCACCCACCGCGGGCATCATCATGACCTGGGGGATCTTCGCCCTGACGTTCCTCGTCCGCCCGATCGGCGGACTGGTCATCGGCTCCATCGCCGACCGCATCGGACGCCGCCCCGCCCTCGTCCTCTCCCTGACCCTCATGTCCGGTGCGACCGTCGGCATCGGCCTCCTGCCCGGCTACGCCGTCATCGGGGTGGCTGCCCCCATCCTCCTGCTGCTCCTGCGTCTCATCCAGGGCTTCTCCGCCGGCGGCGAGGTGGCCAGCGCCTACTCGTTCGTCGCCGAGAACGCCCCGAACCAGTCCCGCGGTTTCCTCACCTCCCTTCCCCAGGTGGGCTCCTACCTGGCCATGCTGTGCGGCACCAGTCTCGGCGTCGCCCTCGCGACCTTCCTTCCCGCCGGCTCGCTCGAGGAGTGGGCATGGCGCGTGCCGTTCCTCGTCGCCGCGCCCCTCGGCCTTCTCGGCTTCTGGATCCGCCGCAGCCTCGACGACACCGTGGCATTCCTGGAGACCAAGAAGAACGACGACGTGGCGCACAACCCGCTCGCCGAGACCATCCGCGACAAGAGCGTCCTGCGCAAGGTGTTCTTCGCCGTGGCGCTGGCCCTGCTCAACAGCAGCGGCTACTACATCCTCTTCAACTACATGCCGAGCTTCCTCACGCGCGAATTCGGGTTCACGACCGGCAACGGTCTGGCCATCACCTCGCTGTCGATCGTCGTCATGCTCGTCGCGATGCCGACGCTCGCCCGCCTGTCCGACCGCATCGGCCGCAAGCCGGTCATGCTCGCCGCCGCCGCCACCTCGGCGATCGCCGCCATCCCCGGGTACGCCCTCGCCTCGACGGGCGACTTCGGACTCGCCGTCCTCGGCGCGGCGCTCATGGCCCTGTGCTTCGCCGGTCACTCCGCCCTGATCGCGGTGTGTCTCGTCGAGCTCTTCCCCACCCGCGTGCGCGGAACCGCGTATTCCCTGGGCTACAACATCGCCACGGCCATCTTCGGCGGGGCGGCCCCGCTCGTGATGACGAGCCTGATCGCGGCGACCGGGCAGACGGCGATCCCCGCCTACTACGTCGTGCTCACCGCCGTGGGCAGCGGCATCGCCGCTCTCTTCATGAACGACGGAGCACGCAAGCCCATCCAGTGACCGGAGGGCGGAGGTCGGAAACGGCCTCCGCCCCCAGCACCGCATCGAGGACACCGATGACATCGCCCTCCCTCCGCTCGTTCTGCTGGGTGTGCGGCCTCACGGCCACCCCCGCCTGCCAGACCCACGCCCCGCCCCTCGTCGTGCCCCGACACGACGGCACACCCTCCCCCCAGGAGTGACATTGCTCTCCCCCGCCCTCACGTCCTCACCCACCGTCACCGACCGCATCACCGCCGCCTCCCGCCGCCCCGCCGGGCTGGGAGCGGTGCCGGCGGGTGCGATCTCCTTGGCGATGGGTGAGCCCGACGCCGACACCTCCCCCGCCATCACTGCCGCCGCGGTCACCGCCCTGCGCGCCGGACGCACCCGCTACGAAGCCCTGACCGGAGCGCCCGCGCTGCGCAGCGCCCTCGCCGAGCACATCACCGCCGGCACCGGCCGGCCCACCAGCGCCGCCGAAGTGGTCACGACGCACGGAGGAAGCGCGGGGCTGGCGGCGACGATGCTCGCCTTGCTGAGTCCGGGCGATCGCGTGATCGTGCCCGAGCCGACGTACTCGCTCTACACCGACCACCTGGCCATGATCGGCGCGGAACAGGTGTGGCTCGCCCCCACCCCCACCGGTCGCATCGACCTCGTCGGGCTGCGCGCCCTCGCCGCTGACGCACGCATGCTCGTGCTGTGCAATCCGGCGAACCCCACCGGCGCCGTCCACACCGCGGCCGAGCTGGCCGAGATCGCCGAGATCGTGGCCGCGCACCCGTCGCTGATCCTCGTTTCCGACGAGGCGTATTGCGACATCGTCTTCGACGGCGCCGACTTCCTCTCCGCCGCCGCCCTCCCCGGCATCCGCGAGCAGGTCGTCCTCGTCGGCACGTTCTCGAAGTCGTACGCGATGACCGGGTGGCGCCTGGGCTACGTCGTCGCGAACGAGGAGCACGCCGCACGCATCAATCTGGTGCACCGCACCCTGAACGGCGCGCTCAGCACGTTCGTCCAGGACGCCGGCCTCGTCGCCCTGCGTACCCCTCCCGGCGAGCTGGCGCGGATGCGCGACACGTATCAGCGCCGCCGCGACCTCGTCGTCCGGCACCTCGATGGCATCCCGGGCATCGACCTGGCCCGTCCCGCCGGCGCGTTCTACGCCTTCCCGCGGGTGCACACGGACGTCGATTCGCAGACGCTCGTGCAGCGTCTGGCCGAAGGGGGCGTCCTGCTGCGTGCCGGCTCGGAGTACGGTCCGTCCGGCGAGGGACATGTCCGCCTCTCGTTCGCCTCGGACGAGGCGCACCTCGAGGAAGGGCTCCGGCGGTTCGTCGACGTCGCCCGCCGCCTCATCCGAGAGTGAGCGACAGCGTCGCGGTCCGTCGTGGGGCGGATGAGCCGGGAGGTGTCGACGGACGCGCCGCGCGCCGGGCGCGGGTAGCCTGAGGCGATGCTGCGTTCGCGCGAATGGGCCCTCGGATGGAACGTCGCGCGCATCGCCGTCGCGGTGCTGATCGCGGCAGCGGTTCTCGCGCAATTCGCGGCGAGCGTGTCGGAAGCCGTCGCCCGCGGCCGCGACGTGGCGACGGTGATCGCCAACTTCTTCAGCTTCTTCACCATCCTGTCGAACGTGTCGGCGTGCGTCGTCCTGGTGCTGCTCGGCATCCGGTTCCTCGTGCGACGCCGCACCACCGACGTCGATCCGGCCCCCGTCGCCGCCGCCCTCGCCTGGGTGTCGACCTACATGATCACCACGGGCGTCGTCTACAACCTGCTGCTGCGCGATCTGCCGCTGCAGCCCGAGACGGTCGCGTGGTCGAACGAGGTCATGCACGTCTGGGGGCCGCTGTTCCTCCTTCTCGACGTACTGATCGGGCCGAACCGCCGGCGCCTGCCCTGGGCGGCGGCGTTCGGCGCCGCGATCTTCCCGATCGCGTGGATCATCTACACCCTGCTGCGCGCACCGCTCATCACGAACCCCACGACGAAGGCGCCGTTCTGGTACCCCTACCCGTTCCTGAACCCCGAGACGGGCGGCTGGGGGCATGTCGTGATGTACATCATCGTCATCGCCCTGGCCATCATCACCCTCGCCTTCGTCGTGGTCGCGGTCGGCCGCCGACGCGGCATCCGGAGCACCTGACCAGGTCGGACGGTCCCCGGATCAGGATGCCGCGCTGCGCGATGCGCGCGGGAGCATCGCGCCCCGGCGAACTCCGGCCACGGCCATGACCACACCGGCGGCGAGCGCGATCACGATCAGCACGAGCGACCCCTCTCCGCCCATGACTCCGCCGGTGAGCCACTCCGGTCCCGACAGCTCGGCGCGGAGCAGGCCGTCTCCGGCCTCGGACCCCGACACGTTCAGACCGAACAGCGCGCTCTGCGAGGCGTTGAACGCCAGGTGGAGCGCGATGGGCAGCCACAGGCGACGCGTGAGGAACCACGCCATGTTGAGCAGCAGGCTCGCCGAGAGGAAGACGTAGACGGCGGCGACGGGCCCGGCGGGCGACGAGAAGGAGTGCACGAGTGCGAAAAGCACGCTGACGATCGCCAGAGCGCCCCACGACCCGACCCAGCCGTCGAGGATGCGCAGCAGGAAGCCGCGGAAGAAGATCTCCTCGACGATCGCGGGGCCGACGCCGAACATGATCCCGGTGAGCACGCCCCATCCGAGCTGCACCTCGGTGACGCGGTAGACGCCGATCGCCGCGAGAAGGCCGACCGTCGCCGCCACGACGCCGAAACCGACGAGCAGCCCGATTCCGATCTCCGAGACCGCACCGGCACGGGAGAACTCCGTCACCCGCCGGCGCGAGACGAAGCGCACCACGAGGACGAAGCCCAGGATGCTGAATGCCGCTCCGACGAGGAAACCCACGGGCGCGGCGGGTCCCGGCGCGGAGAGGATCTCCCCCACCGAGACGACGCCCGTCGCTTCAGCGGTCACCGCGAAGACGAGCACGGCCGCGAGCGTGGTCAGCACCCGGGATCCGACGAACACCACGAGCCCGAGGAGGAGTTGAAGGATGCGACGTCGCTCGGGCTGACGGACGTCGACGGTCGGGTGGAGCTCGTGAGGATTGCGCTGCATGTCCATCCTTTTCGCTCAGGGGCTGTCCGCATCCTATCCACGGCCGGCTCGCGTGCGTGCGCCGCGGTCGATGCCCTCCGCCCCTCCGGTCAGCGCGGCGGCGACGCGGGGGATGGCTGTGGGAAGCCGACGTGCTCGTCATCGCGCCGTCATCCGCGCACCACGTCAGGCGGAGAAGGCCCCGGCTGGCCGCCGCGTCGTCGGCCGAGGCCGGACTGCGACGCGGTGCACCGACGAGGAGCGGCGCCGGCGACCGACCGATCTTTTCGCGTGATGCGTACCGCGCGTCGCGTCTCTCGCGCCTCGGAGCCGTGGGCCGTATCCGGAAAAAGCTTTGCATAGGCATAATGAATCACCCGTTTTGCCTGAAGAAAGCACCAAGATATGCCGATGTCTCCAAGGTCCTGGAGGAGTCGCTTCATCGCGGGCGCCCTCGCCGCCGCCCTGTCGTTCTTCGTCGGGGCGCCTGCTTCGGCACGGGAGGTCTCGTCCGCGACGACTCCGAGCAGCAACCCCCTGGCATCCGGTCCGGCGATGCCCACGTACTCCGCCGCGGCCGAAGCCCAGAAGGCCGCTGCGGCGGCCGGGCGCACGAGCGTGGCGAAGCAGATCGGGGTGATCGCGAGCCAGCCGACCGCCGTCTGGCTGGGCGAGTGGTACGACGACGCGGCGCTCGTGCGCGTGCTGCGGGCGGAGTCGGGAGCCGCGATCCAGCAGAAGAAGACCGCGGTCTTCGTCCTCTACGCGATTCCGGCCCGCGACTGCGACTTCTACTCCTCCGGGGGATTCGACGCCGCCGGGTACCAGCGGTGGACCCGCCTCATCGCGCAGACGCTGCGGGGAACGCCCTCCGTCGCCATCGTCGAACCCGACGCACTGTCCATGCTCGGACAGTGCGACGGGCAGGGAGACCGCCTCGGTCTCATCGCCGACGCGGTGCGCGTCCTGGCCGACGCGGGGGTCCCCTCGTACATCGATGCCGGCAACTCCAACTGGATCCCCGCCGAGACGATGGCGGAGCGCCTGCGTGCCGCGGGAGTGGCGAGCGCCCGCGGCTTCTCCACCAACGTCTCCAACTTCAAGCTCACCGCCGACGAGCAGCGCTACGCCGAGAGCCTGCGGACGCTGCTGGGAGGCACCGCCCGCTACGTCATCGACACCTCGCGCAACGGCCGCGGCTGGACCGGCGACTGGTGCAACCCCTCAGGGGTCGGCCTCGGCACGACGCCGCGGGCCGTCTCCGGCAGCGGTGGCCTCGACGCGCTGCTGTGGATCAAGCGTCCGGGCGAGAGCGACGGCGAATGCAACGGCGGACCGGCCGCCGGCAGCTGGTTCGAGAAAGCGGCGCTCGACCTGGTCGCGCTCCGCAGCAAGTAGACGCTTTACCCTGGTGCACGTGCGCATTCGACTGATGTCCGCGGCCGTCGCCGCCTCCGCCCTGCTCCTGCTCGCCGGCTGCGCGTCGACCGAGCCGGCTCCGGCGACGAGCCCTTCGAGCGAGAGCACGCCGAGCGCCGGCGCCGTCTCGGGCGACTGCTCCTACCCGTCGTCCGGCCAGCCCGCCGTCGATGTCACACCGCCGGCGGCGGGGACCGAGCAGCCCACCGGCGAGGTGCAGGCGGTGCTGCAGACCTCGGCGGGCGACATCCCGCTGACTCTCGACGGCGAGCGCACCCCCTGTACGGTCGAGAGTTTCGTCTCGCTCGCGCAGCAGCAGTACTTCTCTAACACCGAATGCCACCGGCTCACCACCTCGGGCATCTTCGTGCTGCAGTGCGGCGACCCCACCGGCACCGGACGCGGCGGCCCCGGTTACCGCTTCGCCGACGAGCTCGACGGGACGGAGACCTACCCGGCGGGCACCGTCGCGATGGCCAATGCGGGCCCGGGCACCAACGGGTCGCAGTTCTTCCTCGTATACGAAGACACCGAACTCGCCCCGAACTACACCGTGTTCGGCACGATGTCGCCGGAGGGCCTGTCGGTGGTGCAGCAGATCGCCGCGGGCGGCACGGCAACCGGAGGCCCCGACGGCGCCCCCGCGAACCCGGTGACCATCACCGGCGTCACGGTCGGCTGACCCCTCCTCCCCTGCACCGAAGGTCCCCGGGTCGTCGCACCGCACCGGGGCTCGTCATCGCGCCGCAATAGAATCGAGAGCATGTCCAAGGTCCTTCAGTCCCTTCCCGTCGGCGAGCGCGTCGGCATCGCGTTCTCGGGTGGTCTCGACACCTCGGTGGCCGTCGCGTGGATGCGCGACAAGGGCGCCATCCCCTGCACCTACACCGGCGACCTCGGGCAGTACGACGAAGACGACATTGAGTCGATCCCCGGTCGCGCCACCCAGTACGGCGCCGAGGTCTCGCGCCTGGTCGACTGCAAGACCGCGCTCGTCGAAGAGGGCTTCGTCGCCCTCGCCTGCGGCGCGTTCCACATCCGCTCGGGCGGCCGCACCTACTTCAACACCACGCCGCTGGGCCGTGCGGTCACGGGCACGCTCCTCGTGCGCGCGATGAAGGAGGACGGCGTCGACATCTGGGGCGACGGCTCCACCTACAAGGGCAACGACATCGAGCGGTTCTACCGCTACGGCCTGCTTGCCAACCCCGCGCTGCGCATCTACAAGCCCTGGCTCGACGCCGACTTCGTCACCGAGCTGGGCGGGCGCAAAGAGATGAGCGAATGGCTCGTCGCCCACGATTTCCCCTACCGCGACAGCGCCGAGAAGGCCTACTCGACGGATGCCAACATCTGGGGCGCCACGCACGAGGCCAAGACGCTCGAGCACCTCGACGTCTCGCTCGAGATCGTCGAGCCCATCATGGGCGTGCGCTTCTGGGACCCGGCGGTCGAGATCGAGACCGAAGACGTCACAGTCGAATTCGAGGCCGGTCGCCCGGTCGCGATCAACGGCACGCGCTTCGACGACCCGGTCGCGCTCGTCCGCGAGGCGAACACCATCGGCGGCCGTCACGGCCTCGGCATGAGCGACCAGATCGAGAACCGCATCATCGAGGCCAAGTCGCGCGGCATCTACGAGGCCCCCGGCATGGCGCTGCTCTTCCTCACGTACGAGCGCCTGGTCAACAGCATCCTCAACGAGGACACCCTGGCCACCTATCACGAGCAGGGGCGGCGTCTCGGTCGCCTGATGTACGAGGGCCGCTGGCTCGAGCCGCAGTCGCTCATGCTGCGCGAGTCGATCCAGAAGTGGGTCGGATCGACCATCACCGGGTCGGTCACGGTGCGCCTGCGCCGCGGTGAGGATTACACGATCCTCGACACCGTGGCATCCGGCATGTCGTACTCGCCCGAGAAACTCTCGATGGAGCGCGTCGGCGACGCCGCCTTCGGCCCGGTCGACCGCATCGGCCAGCTCACCATGCGCAACCTCGACATCGCCGACTCGCGCGCACGGCTCGAGCAGTACGCGAGCCTCGGCCTCATCGGCGGCCCGACCGGCGAGCTCGTCGGCGACGTCGCCGCGGGCGGCGCCCACGAGATCACCGAGCCCGCCGCACCGCTCTCGGCCGACGGCGAGCGCCTCGCCGAAGCGACCGACGCCGCGGGAGAGTCCGCTGCGTTCGACTCCGGCACCGACTGACGCACACCTTCGACGAGAGCCCGCGGCGCGCAGCGTCGCGGGCTCTCGTGCGCTCGGCGTCGCCCCCCCCGGTGACTTCGGCCATATGCACGCGAAGAGTCCGCCCCGACGTACATTTCGCGCAAGTCAACGATCAAAGGACCGCGGGCGACGCGCTCGGAGCCCGACCCCGCCGCGACGCGCTCGGAGCCCGACCCGCCGCGACGCGCTCGACGCCCCGACCCGCCGCGACGCGCTCGAGGCCCGGGATCGGTGACTTCGGCCATATGCACGCGAGGAGCGCGCGGGGCCCGACCCCGCCGCGACGCGCGCGGGGCCCGACCCCGCCGCGAGGCGCTCGGGCCCGGGATCGGTGACTTCGGCCATATGCACGCGAGGAGTCCGCCCCGACGTACATTTCGCGCAAGTCAACGATCAAAGGAGCGCGGGCGACGCGCTCGGAGCCCGACCCGCCGCGAGGCGCTCGGGGCCCGGCATCGCTGACTTCGGCCATATGCACGCGAGGAGTGCGCCCCGACGTACATTTCGCGCAAGTCAACGAGGAAAGGCGCACGGGCGACCCGCCGCGACGCGCGCGGGGCCCGGGATCGCCGCGACGCGCTCGGGGCCCGGACCCGCAGCGAGGCGCTCGACGCCCGGCATCGGTGACTTCGGCCATATGCACGCCCCGAGTGCATCTCGGCGTACATTTCGCCGAAGTCAGCGAGGGGGCGGCGGCCGAGGGTGAGGCGCGGCGGCGGCGCGCGGGTCGCGGCCCAAGAAACTACACACACGTGTGCAACTTCGGCGTACACTGGGCCGTCGTGAGCACCTCCACCCGCCGCGACGCCGTCGAGAACCGCGCCGGCATCCTCCACGCCGCCACCGCGGCCATCGGACACGACCCGCGCGCGTCGATCGACACCATCGCTCGCCGCGCCGGACTCTCCCGCCGCGCCCTGTACGGCCACTTCGACGACCGCAACGCCATCGTGCGCGAGGTCATCGCCGCCGGCGCCGAGCGTTTCAACGCCATCGCCGCGGGCATCGACGACGCCGACTCGCGCGTCGCGCTGGCCCGCCTGGCATCCGAACTCTGGCGTGAAGCCGCGCACGTCCAAGCCGCTGCGGCCCTCGCGCTCGACGACGCCCACCTCGCCGAGACCTCCGCGGCCCTCGCGCCGCTGCGCCGCCGCATCGCCCAGATCGTGCGCCGCGGACAAGAGGCCGGAGAGTTGCGCACCGACCTCCCCGCCCCCACGCTGTCGCGCCTGCTCGAAGAGACCGGCCGCACGGTCGTCGCGCGCGTCGACGCCGAGAGCGCGACCGCACGCGCGATCGCCGTCTGCGCGGTGCTCGGCATCGCGGGGCTCTCGTGGACCGAGGCGCGCGCGCTGCTCGCCGACCACCCCGATCTGGAGGCGTCGTGAAGATCGTCGTCGACGCCGTCGCCAAGGGCCGCAGCGCCCTGCCCGAGACCTCGACGGCGTTCGAGACCGGCCGCGCGAGCCTCGTCGTCGCGGAGACCGAGCAGCGTCCCACGGTGCTGGGCCTCGTGGCATCCGGCCGCATGAAGACCGATCGCGGCACCGTCACCGTCGACGGACGGGTGGATGCCAGGACCCTGCGCCGCCGCATCGCCCTCGTCGACGCGCCCATCGTCTCCGAGCCCGAGCCGAACGTCTCGGTCACCGGCGTCGTCGCCGAAGAGCTGATGTTCGCCGGTCACGCGCCCACCCCGTTCGCCGCCGCCCGCTGGCTGGCGGGCATCGGGCTCGACGCGATCGCCGGCCTGCCCATCGGCACCGTCGAGCCGTCGGCGCGCATCCGGCTGCTGCTCGAGCTGGCGACTCTCCGCGCCGACGTCGAGGGGCTCGTGCTCGTCGCCCCCGATCGGCACGGTGGCGAACCGCTCGACTGGTGGCGGATCGCCGAGGAGTTCGCCGAGCGCGGCTACGCCGTGCTGGTGATCGCCGGGCACGCCTCGCGCACCGCCATCGACGCCCGGGAGGTCGCGAAGTGAAGATTCCGCAGATGATCACGGCGGAACTGCGCCGCCTCACGTCCACGCGCATGTCGGTCATCGCCCTGATCGCTCTGCTCGCCGTGCCGATCTTGTACGGCGGGCTGTACCTCTGGGCGAACCAGGACCCCTACGGCAACCTCTCCAACGTCCCCGTGGCGCTCGTCGTCGACGATCAGGGCGCCGAGGTCAACGGGCAGCAGCGCAACCTCGGCGACGAGGCCGCTGAGCAGCTGGTCGACAGCGACACGTTCGAATGGCACCGCGTCTCGTCCGACCAGGCCGACGCGGGCCTGCATGCGGGCGACTTCGACTTCATCGTGATCTTGCCCGCCGATTTCACGGATGCCGTGGCCTCGCTGTCGAGCGACAGCCCGCGCCAGGCCGACATCGAACTGCGCACGAACGACGCGAACAACTACCTCGCCTCCACGATCGGCACGCAGGCGGTCGCGCGGATCCAGGCATCCGTCGCGCAGAAGGTCATCGACGAAGCGGGACTCACCCTGCTCGACGCCTTGCACACCATCCGCCTGAAACTCGTGGATGCCACCACCGGGGCGACCCAGCTGGTCGACGCACTGGCGACGGCGAAAGACGGCTCCGCGCAGCTCGCGAGCGGCTCGGCGACCCTCGCCGACGGCGCATCGCAGCTGGCCGACGGCACCGCGCAGCTCTCGGCCGGCGCGAACCAGTTGCGCGACGGCAGCGCCCAGCTGCGCGACGGCTCCGCGCAGGTCGCCGCCGGTGCGCAGCAGGTCGCGGGCGGCGTGGACCGCATCGACGCCGCCGCCCAGCGGGTGGGTTCTGCCGCCGGCGATGCTGCCTCCCTGCTGCCCCAGGCGCGGGCCGACATCGCGCGGGCCCTGACCGACGCGGGCCTCGACCAGGCGCGGATCGACGAGATCCTCGCCCGGCTCGACCCGGTCGGCGACCGCCTCGCCACGGCGAACCAACGCGTGCAAGACACCGTCGCCCAGATCGACCAGCTCGACGCGGGAGCCCGGCAGGTCGCCGCGGGAAGCGCGACCGTCGCCACCGGCGCGGCGAGCGCGGCCGACGGCGCCTCGGCCCTCGCCGACGGCGCGGGCACCGCGGCATCCGGTGCCGCGCAGGTTCGCGACGGCTCGGCTCAGCTGCGCGACGGCGCCGCCCAGCTCGACGGCGGCATCGGCCGGCTCTCGACGGGGGCGACGCAACTGCGCGACGGGCTCGCCGCGGGGGTCGAGCAGATCCCCGACTCCGACGATGCGACCCGGCAGGCCCAGGCCCAGGCGATCTCCGACCCGGTCGCGGTCGGCACGAGCGCCCTGACGAAGGCGCAGAACTACGGCGCCGGTCTCGCCCCGTTCTTCGCCGCCCTGGCGGGCTGGATCGGCATCTACGCGCTGTTCCTCATCGTCAAGCCCGTCTCGAAGCGCGCGATCACGGCGCTGCGGTCTCCCGTGCGCGTGACGCTCGCGGGCTGGCTGACCCCGGCGGGACTCGGCGCCCTGCAGATGGTGGGGCTGTTCACGGTGCTCGCGATCGCACTGCAGTTCTCGTTCGCAAACCCGGCTGCGGCCCTCGGCATCCTGCTCTTCGCCTCGGCGACGTACGCGGCGATCGTGCTCGCGCTGAACGTCTGGCTCGGTTCCGTCGGGCAGTTCCTCGGACTCGTTCTGATGGTGCTGCAGCTCGTCACCGCCGGCGGGACCTTCCCGTGGCAGACGCTTCCCGCGCCGCTGGCGGCGCTTCATCATGTGCTGCCCATGGGGTACGTGGTGGATGCCATGCGGCAGGTCATGTACGGCGGCGACCTCTCGCGCGTCGGGCCGGACCTGCTGGTGCTGGGCACGTGGATGGTCGGCGGCGTGCTGGTGGCGGCGATCGGCGTGACGCGGATGACGCATCACCGCACCCTGAAGGACCTGCAGCCGAGCCTGATCGGCTGACGCGGGTCCCGGCGGCTCCGGCCCGTTCCGCGGTGTCCGGTGATGTCCGGCGGCTCCCGGAGTCTTATCCGCGGCCCCGAGCCTGTCGAAGGGACCGGGCCGCACCCCGCGGCTGACCCGGCCGGAACCGCGCTCCCTCCCGCTCGGCTCAGGCCGCATCCCGCCGCCGCGCCGGGCGGGCGACCACGTCGCCGAGAACACGCGCGAACTCCGAACCGACCCTCTCGGGACTCAGCCGCCGCGCTTCCTCGCGGGCACGTCCGGCCACCTCGCTCCGCAGGGCGTCGTCGGTGAGGAGTTCCGTCAGGGCGGCCGCGACCCCCTCGACGTCGTCCGGCGGGATCAGGACTCCCCCCGTGCCCACGTACTCCCGAGGGCCGTACCGCACGTCGAACGCGACGACGGGCAGGCCGCTCGTCAACGCCTCGCCGATGGCGAGGTTCTGCCCTTCGAAGGCGCTCGTGGAGAGGAAGACCGCGGAGGTGCGCATGGCATCCCGGACATGGTCGGAGAATCCGTGCAGATGAACGCTCTCGGTCAGACCGCGCTCCTCGACGAGGGTGTGCAGCACGTCGCGCAGCGGACCGTCGCCGTAGATGTGGAGCTGCGCGTCGGGTACGTTCTCGAGCACCCGCGGCCATGCCGAGATCGCGGCGTCCACGCGCTTCTGAGCGACGAGCCGGTTCACCATGAGCACCTCTCGGGCTCCTCGCCTCGGACGACCGAGGTCGGGCTCGGCAGCCACCGTCGGCGTCGCCGGGATCGGCGTGGGCAGGGCGACGAAACCCTCGTGCCCGCCGAAGCGCGCGGCCACGTCGCTCATCTGCGAGGCCGTGGGCCAGACCACGGCGTCGAAGCGGTCGAGGAGGCCCAGCCATCGGCGCCACCCGTCGTCGCGCACGGCCGACCCGGGCTCGTACGGCGGCGCGAGATGCGAGTTGTGGACGGTGTGGACGATGCGCAGGTGCGGATCCGCCCAATCGGCGATCACTTCGCCGAGCTGCTTGGACTCGCAGATGAGGACGATGCATCGCTGGTCGTCGCCGGCGCGCGAACGCAGCTGCGCCACCACCCGGGTCAGCCACGCCCGCCATAGCTCGCTGAACCCTGCCACCGTTCGAGGGCCCTGCTCTCCCGGCACGACGACGGGCGCTGTCGTCAGATACCAACCGGGGTCGCCGCTGATCACGGGAAGCGAGACCACCTCGCGTCCCGCGGCATCTCGGATGACGCGATAGGCGGTCTCGGGGTCGGGCCGGCCGTCGCGCGCCTGCCCGTACAGCCACGACGAGTCGTCGCGGAGCTCCTGGAAGAGATTCCGCGTCTCGAACTCCGCCTGCGCATCGTCTCGCGACACCTCGGCGCGGTCGTCGGCGGCGGCGACGTCGAACGTCAACAGCAGGGGACGCGCCACTCCGATCGAACGGAGGAGGCGGAGACGGGCGGCGACCGCCACGGCGTAGCCGCCGTCACGGTCGGGGGCCAGACGGCTGGTGAGCACGACGAAGTCGGCGTCGGGAGGCACAGACATGGGGGGTCCTCTGGGGGGCACAGGTGACCGAACGCTAGGCGTGTCTCGGCGCAGTGCCCAGGGCGTTGCTCACGGGCGGAATTCGTGCTGGGGGCGCCCCGGCTCGGCGGCGTTCGAGGGCGAGGGGGAGTCGTCGGGTCCGGTGAGGGAGAAGACGATGCCGTCACCGCGGGTCATGTCGCGGGTGCTCTCCCCGCGCGAGACGTGGGCGAGCGCGACATGCGGTGGTCGCCCTCGCGGGACGGCGGAAAGCGGAGAACGGGACCGGGGGCACGGCCACGATGGTGGCGGCGCCACCCAAACGGGTCCCTCACCGAACCTTGGGCGTTCCTAAGAGCAGGATCCGCCGGGACCGGAGACAAGCGGCACCCGAGGGGCCCGACCAGCCCGCGCCGAGGCCGCAGCCTTCGGCTTCACGCCGGCAGTCGCACCTCGAACACCGTCCGCCCCGGCTCGCTCTCGACCGTGATCGTGCCGCCGTGCGCCTCGGTGATCGCCTGCGCGATCGAGAGTCCGAGCCCGGTGCTCCCGGCATCCCGGTTGCGCGCGTCGTCGGCGCGGGCGAAGCGGTCGAAGAGCCGATCGGCCACACCCGGATCGATGCCGAGGCCCGTGTCGACCACGCGCAGCACCGCCTCGGTCCCCTCGCGCGCGAGCGACAGCGTCACCGTCGTCCCTGCCGGGGTGTGCGTCTGGGCGTTTCGCAGCAGGTTCGCCACGACCTGCCGCAGCCGGTTTTCGTCGCCGGTCACCGAGATGAGGTCGTCGGTGACGTCGAGGCGCCACTCGTGCGTCGCATCCGCCGCCTGCGCGTCGCTCACGGCATCCACCGCGAGAAGAGTCAGCTCGACCTCGTCGCGGCGCAGCGGCTGGCCGGCATCCAACCGTGCCAGCAGCAGCAGGTCGTCGACGAGGGATGCCATCCGCTGCGCCTCCGATTCGATCCGGTCGAACGAGCGGGCCTGGGTCGGCGTCATCGGCGCATCTTCGCCGAGGGAGAGCTGCGCGTAGCCGCGGATGCTCGCCAGCGGCGTCCGGAGCTCGTGACTGGCATCCGCGATGAACCGCCGCAGTTGCTCCTCGCTCTGGTGCCGCGCGGCGAGGGAGGACTGCACGTGTCCGAGCAGGTCGTTTCAGCGACGAGCCCACCCGGCCCACCTCGGTCGCCGCGTCGGTGTCGGCGGGTTCGACCCGGTCGGGGATGTCGACGCTGCCCGCGCTCAGCGAGAGGGTCGCCACGCGCTGGGCGACCCCCGCCACCCGGTCGAGCGGGCGCAGGCTGCGTCGGACGAAGAGCGACAGGCCCAGCACCGCGATCAGCAACGTCACGGCCGACACGGCGACGAGAATGACCGTCAACGCCGAGGTGGTGGCGGTGACGTCGGACTGCGAGCTGCCGACGACGACGGTGGTCCCGTCGTCGATGGCCGCAGCCACGCGGAAGGCGCCGAGATCGCCGCCGAGATCGACCGTGGTGGGCGTACGGTCGGTGGGTACCGCGCGGAGAGTCGCGATCTGCTCGTCGCTGAGCGCGACCGGGGTTCCGTCGGCCCGCGTATAGCCCGCGCGTTCGACGGCGCCGTCGCCGCCGATCACCGCTTGCAGGGTTCCGATGCGTTGCGCCGGCCGGTCGTCATCCAGCCCCGCCGGGCGCGAGCCCCCGCCGGGTGGCGAGAACCCGTCGCGATCGACCGCGAACGACAGTCCCTCGCTCACCTGCTGGTCGAGACGGTCGAGGGTGAAGGAGCGCAGCGCCACGATCGTCGCCAGACTCATCGCGACGAAGGCCAGGGCGACCAGCACACTCGTGCCGACGACCAGGGTGCGCCGCAGCGTCCAGCGGGCCCGCGTCATGACGCCTTGATCGTGTAGCCGACCCCGCGCACCGTGTGGATCAGGGGCTCGCCGAGCGTGTCGATCTTCTTGCGGAGATACGAGATGTAGATCTCGACGACGCTGCCGTTGCCGCCGAAGTCGTAGCTCCACACCTGATCGAGGATCTGCGCCTTGCTCAGGACGCGGCGGGGGTTCTGCATCAGATAGCGCAGGAGCTCGAACTCCTTGGCGGTCAGTTTGATCGGGATGCCACCGCGCTCGACCTCGTACGATTCCTCGTCCAGCGACAGGTCGCCGACGCGCAGTCGCGGATCGGCGTCGGCGACCGCTGCGACGTGTCGGCGGGCCATGCCGCGCAACCGCACGATGACCTCCTCGAGATTGAACGGCTTGGTGACGTAGTCGTCGGCCCCCGCGGAGATGCCGGCGATGCGATCTTCGACGGCATCCTTCGCGGTCAGGAACAGGACCGGCGCGTCGTTACCGGCCGCCCGCACCCGAGCCAGCAGCTCCATGCCGTCGAGCCCCGGCATCATGATGTCGAGCACGAGCAGGTCGGGGGCGAATTCGCGGATGACGTTCAGCGCCTCCTGACCGTTCGCGGCGGTGCGCGCCTCCCAGCCCTCGTTCTGCAGCGCCATGCGGAGCAGGTCGCTGAGGTTCGCCTCGTCGTCGACGACGAGCACGCGGATCGGTGAGCCGTCGGGGCGGGCGAGTGGGGCGGGGCGGGAGGTCACGAGAGCCAGCATGCACGCTCCCCGCCGCCCGTGTCACGCGACATACGTGCTTCATAGGAACCGTGAGGGAGCGGTGAGGGTGCCGTTCCTACCGTCTCCTGAGACGGCCGCACCCCGCGTCCGGAAGGAGAAGTATGTACGGCACCTACCTGCGGCGCGAGCTCGCCGGCCGCACGAAACAGACCGTGATCGTCGCGGTCGGCCTCGCGATCGCCATCGCCCTCGTCATCGTCGTCAACGCCCTCTCGGCGGGCGTGCGCGACGCGCAGTCGCAGGCGCTGTCGTCGGTCTACGGCGTCGGCACCGACCTCACCGTGACCGGCGCGCAAACCGAGCCCGGTCAGGGCGGCGGGCCGCGCTTCGATTTCGGCGCCGACGAGGGTGAGACCAGCGACGGCACGACGGCTCTCAGCCAGTCTCGGCTGATGACCGACATGCGACGCGGCACGCTCGACGCCTCGACGGTGCCGACGGTGGCCGGCCTCGACGGCGTCTCGGCCGCCACGGGCGCACTGTCGCTGACCAACACGACGTTCTCGGGCCAGCTGCCCGACCGTAGCGCCCAGACCGAAACCGCACAGGGCGAAGGGATGCCGCAGCAGCCGCCCACCGGCGGTGGCCCCGGCGGCGAGGGCGGCAGTGCGTTCGGCATCGACTCGTTCAGCGTGCTCGGCGTCGACCCCGCGGCGTCCGTCGGCCCGCTCTCCTCGGTCACCGTCAGCGAGGGCCGCGCACTCGACGCCTCCGACGCCGGCGCGAACGTGGCCGTGGTCGACGCCACCTACGCGGCGAGCGCGGGTCTGTCCGTCGGCGGCACGGTCGATGTGGCCGGCACGGCGATCCAGATCGTCGGCATCGTGGCATCCGCCTCCGCCGAGGCCGACACGGCCGCCAACGTCTACCTTCCTCTCGACGTCGCCCAGACGCTCGCCGGTGTCGGCGATGTCGTCTCGACCGTGTACGTGCAGGCGACATCGGCGGATGCCATCGACGCGGTGCAGAGCGAGGTCACCGCCGCGCTGCCCGACGCCACGGTCAGCTCGCAGTCGGAGCTCGCCGCGAGCGTCTCGGGGTCGCTGTCGAGCGCGTCGGCGATGATCTCCAACCTGGGCACCTGGCTGTCGGTCGTGGTGCTTCTGGTCGCCCTCGCCCTCGCCGTGCTGTTCACGATCTCGGGCGTCGCCCGCCGCACGCGCGAGTTCGGCACCCTCAAGGCCATCGGATGGTCGAACGGCCGCATCGTGCGCCAGGTCGCGGGCGAATCGCTCGCGCAGGGCCTCATCGGCGGGATCGCCGGACTCCTCCTCGGGCTCGGCGGCATCCTGCTGGTCAACGTCATCTCGCCGACCATCTCGGTGACGTCGGCGACCCCGGCCGGCGGCCCCGGCGGGCAGGGCGGTCCCGGCATGGGCGGTCCCGGCGGCTTCGGCCAGGCCGCCGCGCAGGCGACCGACATCGTGCTCAGTGCACCGGTGACCCCCGTGGTCGTCGTGGCGGCCGTGGGCATCGCCGTGCTCGGCGGTGTGCTCGCCGGTGCCTTCGGCGGGTGGCGCGCCGCGCGTCTCAGCCCCGCCGCCGCCCTCCGCTCGGTCGCGTGAGCGGCATCCCCCGTCCTTCGAAGGAGAACACCATGACCCTCATCGCCACCACCACCGCCTTCAGCCTCCGCGGCGTGACCCGCACCTACCGCCAACGGGACCGCACCGTGCAGGCCCTCGCCGGGGTCGACCTCGACATCGCCGCGGGCGACTTCGTCACCATCCAGGGACCCACCGGCGGCGGCAAGTCCACGCTGCTGCAGATGCTCGGCGCCCTCGATCGCCCGTCGACCGGCTCGGTGATGCTCGGCGACGTCGACATCGCGCAGGCCTCCCCCGCACAACTCGGGCGGCTGCGCGCCGAGGAGATCGGTTTCGTCTTCCAGGGCTTCAACCTCATCCCCACCCTCACCGCCGCCGAGAACGTCGACATGGGCCTCGAGCCGCTCGGACTCGACCGCGACGAGAGGCGGCGGCGCGTGACGGAGGCCCTCGCCCGCGTCGGCCTGGCCGACCGCGCCGACCATCGCCCCGGCGAGATGTCGGGTGGCCAGCAGCAGCGCGTCGCGATCGCCCGCGCGGTCGCGAAGCAGCCGCGGGTGCTGCTGGCCGATGAGCCGACCGGCAACCTCGACGAGCGCATGCGCGACGAGATCCTCGATGTGCTCACGGAGCTCAATGCCGAGGGCCTGACCCTCGTCGTCGTGACGCACGACTCCGCCGTGGCCCGCCGCGCCCGCCGACGCCTCCGCCTGGCGAAGGGCGTGGTCACCGACATCACGCGCGACTGACCCGTCTGCGCCTTCGTGACGAGCGGAGGACCAGGGACCCGGGGAGGACGATGCCCGGCTCGCGGTCCTCCGCTCGTCCCCCGCCCTCCGCTCCTCACGCACCCCGCTCGGCCCCGCGGGCGCCGCCCGTGACCAGCGGAGGACCAGGGACCAACGGAGGACGAAACTCCCGGCATCCGTCCTCCCCTCCTCCCCCACCCTCCGCTCATCACGCACGGCCCGAACCGGCGCGAGCCGCACCCCCCGAACCGGCGCGAGCCCCCACCCGCGGATGCCCCGAACACCGCACGCGTCTGCAGCGACCAGATCATTCGCCCGACGCGTCAAGTCCCACCGGCCCTCCGGCATCCGTCCCCTACATTCGAGGCACGCCTCATGAAGGGATGCCATGGCCGCCCGCAACACGCGCTTGATGCACTGCACCCCCGACGACCTCTTCGCCGTGCTGTCCGACGGATGGCTCTACCCCGTGTGGGTCGTGGGCGCGGCGCGCATGCGCGACGTCGACCCCGAGTGGCCCCGGGAGGGCGCCCGCATCCACCACTCCCTCGGCGTCTGGCCCGTGATGATCCACGACGAGACCGAGCTGGTGGAGTGGGACCCGCCGCGCCGCCTGCGGCTGCGGCCGGAGGCCGGCATCCTGGGCCGTGGAGTCATCCGCATCGACGTGCGCGAGCATGGCGACGGGATCGCGGTGACGATCCTCGAAGAACCCGTCTCCGGCGCGGCGTCGGTGCTGCCCTCCCTGCTGTGGAAACCGCTGCTGACATTGCGCAACCACGAGTGCCTCAACCGCCTGGCCTTCCTCGCGGAGGGCCGCCGTCAGGAGCGCAAGGCGCGCGAGCTCGACCATCGCACCCGCACGCCCGAGCCCGCCGACGGCAGCCCGTCGCCCGAGGCGCTGCGCGACGTGCGCGAGGCCGGCGTCTGACTCAGCTCTCGGGCCGGGTCTCGGCTCCGGTCGCTCCGGGCTGCTCGGTGCTGTGGTGCAGCTCGTCGACGAACAGGTTGGCCTCGTCGGTCGTGCGGTTGCGGTAGGCCGCGCGGCCCACCATGTGCGCGGCGAGCGGAGCCGTCGCGAACTGGATGAGCACGATCGGGATGCCGAACGCCAGTGCCTCCCACGAGCGCAGCGTCAGTTCGACGGCGATCACGATGAGCAGCACGCCGAGCACCTGGGGCTTCGTCGCGGCGTGAAGGCGCGTGGGCACGTCGCGCCAGCGCAGCAGACCGATGGTCGCGGTCAGGCAGAGCACCGCGCCGATCAGCACGAGCACGAGCGCGATGGTGTCGAGAACGGCCTCGATGCTCATCTCGGGTTCTCCTTCCGCGCGACGAAGCGGGCGACCGCGATCGAGCCGAACACGCCGATGGCTGCGATCACCAGCATCGCCGGGAGGGAGCGCGTGTGGTGGTTGATCACCATGTCGGCGCCGAGGATGCAGACCACCTCGGTCAGCAGCACGTCGGCGGCGACGGCGCGGTCGAGGATCGAGGGTCCGATGACGAGGCGGATCAGCGCGAGCACGGCCGCGACGGCGAAGACGACGAGGATGACGGCGACGAGCACGGTGGTCATTGCGAGGCCCTCCGCCCTCGAGCGGTCGGGTCGGCGTGGTGCGCCGAGCTGTCGGCGATGCGGGCCCGCAGCTCCTGCAGCTCCTCCTTCGACCCCACGGCTCGCGTGATGCGCGCTTCCCACCCGAGCACGATGCGGCGCTGGTGCTCGGCATCCTGCTCGCTTCGCACCCCGATGGTGTGCAGGAACAGCGTGCGGTTCTCGCGATCGACGTCGACGATGAGCGAACCCGGGATGAGGGATGCCGTGACCGCCGTGTGCGCCATGATCACGTCGTCGTCGACCCGGAGCGGCACCGCGATGATCGCCGCACCCGGCTGCCGCCGGACGTCGAGCACCTGCCATGCGACGATGAGGGAGCCCTTGACGACCGCCCCGAGGAACGTGACGACGAAGACGAGGCCGTACCAGAGGTTGATGCGGCCGGAGAGTTCCACCGGCGGCAGGCGGAACACGCGGGTGACGAACACCGCCATGACGAGGCCGGTGATGAGGGCGAGCCAGGTCAGCTGGCCCCAGAGCAGCATCCACAGGGCGACGAGCCACACGAGGAACGGCAACTGGTGCAGGAAGAGCGACACCTGGGATCGACGCGACGGACTCATTCCTCACCCGCCTGTTCCTGGAGCTGCACGAGCGAGACGCCCTCGGCCACCCGCTCCCCCGCCCGGAGGCACATGTCGAGCAGCGGCCCGGCGAAGACGGTGAGCGAGAGGGTCACCGCGACCATGCCGGCGGTGGCGATCGTCATGATCCTGGGAATGGTGCGGCGCTCGGTCGAGATCGCCGCGGCCGGGGCATTGCCGAGGTAGGCGATGCGCTCGGTGGTCTCGGCGGAGTCGTCGTCTTCGCGCCAGAACGACAAGTTCCACGCGCGCATGAGGGCGTAGAGCGTCAGGATGGAGGTGACAACGCCGCCGACGATGAGCACCATCATGACGGGCGTGCCCACCTGGGCGCCCGCGTCGAAGAGCGCGAACTTGCCGATGAAGCCCGAGAAGGGCGGGAGGCCGCCGAGGTTGATCGCCGGCAGGAAGTACAGCACGGCGAGCACGGGCGCCCCCCGCATGAGGCCCTTCACCTTGAGGATCGAGGTGCTGCCCGCGCGCCGCTCGATCAGGCCCACCGCGAGGAAGAGCGTCGTCTGCACGATGATGTGGTGGACGATGTAGTAGATCGTCGCGCCGATCGCGAGGGGTGTGTTGATCGCCAGCCCGAAGATCATGTAGCCGATGTGGCTGACGAGCGTGAACGACAGGATGCGCTTCAGCTCAGCCTGTGCGACGGCGCCCAGGATGCCGACGATCATCGTCGCGAGCGCGACCATCATCAGCAGGAAGTTGATGTCGTTGCCGACGAAGAGCTGCGTCTCGGTACGGATGATCGCGTAGACGCCGACCTTGGTGAGCAGGCCCGCGAACACCGCCGTGACCGGCGCCGGAGCGGTGGGGTAGGAGTCGGGCAGCCAGAACGACAGCGGGAAGACCGCCGCCTTGATGGCGAAGGCGAGCAGCAGCATGAGGTGCAGGATCGTCTGCGTGTCCTGCGGCAGCAGTGCCATGCGCTCGCTGATCTGCACCATGTTGACCGTGCCCAGCGCGCCGTAGACCATGGCGATCGCGGCGAGGAAGAGGATCGACGACACCAGCGACACGACGATGTACACGACGCCCGTGCGGATGCGCGACTCCGTGCCGCCGAGGGTGATCAGCACGTAGGACGCGACCAGCAGGATCTCGAACCCGACGTAGAGGTTGAACAGGTCGCCGGCGATGAAGGCGTTGAAGATCCCGGCGCCGAGGATGAGGTAGGCCGGATAGAAGATCGAGACCGGGGTGTCCTCGTCGTTGTCGGCAGCACCCTGACCGATCGAGAAGAGCAGGACCGCGAGCAGCACGATGCTGGTGATGACCACGAGCAGCGCGGCGAGGACGTCGACGTACAGCACGATGCCGAACGGGATGTCCCACCCCGCGATCGCCACCGCGAGGGGGCCGCTGGTGTCGACGGCGACGAGCAGGATCGCACCCAGCACGAGCACCGCCGCGAGCGAGGCGACGGAGACGACGATCTGCACCTTCTTGCGACGGCCGAAGATGAGGTTGATCGCGGCGCCGATGAGCGGGATGCCGACGAGCAGGGGAACGAGCGCGCTCATGAGCGATCACCGTCCTGGAAGTCGCTGCGGTCGTCTTCGCGGCCCACGGCCACCCGGTCGACCGGCGCGTCGTCGACCAGGGACGACAGGTCGCCCTGGTTGAGCACGCGGATGGGCGAGGCGACGTCGCCGACGAAGTCGGTGGTGACGTCATCGTCGTCGGAGCGCGACTCCTCATCCATGGCATCCTCGACCTCCTCGTTCGTGCGCGCGCGCAGAGCGAGGTCGTCGGCGTCGTCGATGACCGTGTCGGCCTGGCCCAGTTGCCAGGAACGGTAGATGAGCGCGAGCAGGAACGCGGAGATGCCGAAGGTGATGACGATCGCGGTGAGCGTCAGGGCCTGCGGCAGCGCGTCGGACATGTCGGCGGCATCCGTCTCGCCCCCGTCGTAGAACGGGGCACGACCGGGGACGCCCATGACGACCAGCAGCAGCAGGTTGGCCGCATTGCCGAGCAGGAGGAACCCGATCAGCACCCGGGTGAGGCTGCGTTCGAGCATGGCGTACACGCCGCAGGCGAAGAGCACGGCCATGACGATGATGAGGACCAGGGAGATGCTCACGAGGTCACCACCTCCGCGTCCTCGGGCAGCTGCGACTGCCGGTCGACCTCGGCGCCGAGGCTGCGCAGCACGTCGAGCACGAGGCCGATCACGACCAGGTACACGCCGATGTCGAAGATGGTGCTCGTCACGAATTCCCAGTGGCCGATGAGCGGCAACTCACCCTCGAACGTGAAGCTCTGCAGCGGGGCGAAGCCGAACAGCAGCGGTGTCAGGGCGCACAGCACCGCGATCACCATGCCCGCACCGAGCAGTCGCCCGGCGTCGGTGGGCGCGGCGGCCCCGAGCTCCCAGCGCCCGCCGGCGATGTATCGCATGACCAGGCCCATTCCCGCGACGAGACCGCCCGCGAACCCGCCGCCGGGGAGGTTGTGGCCGGCGAAGAGCAGGTAGAGCGACACGATCATGATGGAGTGGAAGAGCACCCGGATGACGATCTCGAGCAGGATCGACCGGTTCTCGGGCTGCACCTTCGCACCCGACACCAGCCAGGCGCGCGGGGCGCCGGTCTCGCCGACGCGCTGCGCACGCACGCCCTGGTCGGTCTCGACCAGCGGCCGACGGCGGCCGAGGCCGACGACGCTGCGCGCGGTGCCGGAGCGGCGGGCGAGGTTGTCGCTGCGGTCGGTGATGAAGACGAGGGATGCCACGCCCGTCGCCGCGAGCACGAGCACCGACAGCTCGCCCATGGTGTCCCACCCGCGCAGGTCGACCAGTGCCACGTTGACGACGTTGCGCCCGTGCCCGATCTCATAGGCCAGCGGGGGCCACTCGAGCGAGATCGGCAGGTCCTGCCGGGCACCGGTGGCGACGATGGCGACGAGCGCCATGGTGAGGCCGACGCCGGCGCCCAGGACGGCCCGGGCGAGGGGCGCGACCGACTCGTTCTGCTCGCCCATACGCGCGGGCAGGCGCCGCAGGACCAGGGCGAACACCACGAGGGTCACGGTCTCGATGAGCACCTGGGTGAGCGCGAGGTCGGGGGCGCCGCTCGTGGCGAAGAGCACCACCATGCCCAGTCCGGTCACCGACACGAGCGCGACGCCGGTGTAGCGCTTGCGCGCCCGCACCGCCAGGATGCCGGCCGCGATCATGATGGGAGCGGAGATCAGCTGCGCCGGTGACTGCCAGGCGTCGAGCTGCGCGCGCCACTCCCGCGAAGCCAGGAGGGCTGTGCCCTCGGCCAGGACGAGGACGACGAAGATCGTGCCCACGTAGAACGGCAGCGAGCCGCGCTGGAAGCGCGCGGTGATCCACTCCGACGAGTGGTCGATGGAGCGCAGCGTGAGGTTGTAGGCGTCATTCGCGGTGAAGGGCAGGACGCGACGGCGCTTGTGGAGCTGCGTCTTGCGCACGAGCCAGAACACACCCGCGCCGAGCGCCAGCGTCCCGAGCGAGATGAACAGCGCGGGCTCCAGGCCGTGCCAGAGTGCCAGGTGGTACGGGTAATCGGGGGCGGGCACGCCAGGCGTCGCCTCCGGCAGTGCGTCGGCGTAGGGCGCGAGCCAGAGGTCGACGATCGGCGACAGCGCACCGAGCGCGAGCGTGGCCGCGGCCAGCAGCACAGGCGCCGACAGGAAGCCGATGGGCGGATCGGGCCAGTCGGTCGTCTCGACGTCGCGCTTGGTCCCGTACGCGCCCCAGAGGAACCGGATGCCGTAGGCCGCCGTGAGGGCGGACCCGAGCACGATGCCCAGCGGCGCGACGACGCCCCACCCCGCGCCGGCCTCGGCCTCGTGCAGGAGAGCCGTGAGTGCGGTCTCCTTCGCGACGAAGCCCAGCGTCGGAATGACACCAGCCATGGACGCGATCGCGATCAGGGAGGCCGTGGCCATCACCGGCGCCTGACGCCAGAGGCCCGAGAGCTGACCGATGTCACGGGTGTTGAGCTGGCGGTCGATGACGCCGACGATGAGGAACAGGCACGACTTGAACAGCGCATGACTGAGCAGCAGCGCGACGCCGGCGAGGGCGGCATCCCGCGTTCCGTAGCCGAGCATCACCGTCAGGAAGCCGAGCTGACTGACCGTGCCGAAGGCGAGGATGCGCTTGAGGTCGCGTTCGCGCAGTGCCTGGAACCCGCCGAGGAGCATGGTGAACACGCCCAGCGTGATGAGGGTCGGGCGCCAGAAGGGCGTCTCGGCGAAGCCGGGGGCCAGGCGTGCGATGAGGTAGATGCCGGCTTTGACCATCGCCGCCGCGTGCAGGTACGCGCTGACCGGGGTCGGCGCGGCCATGGCGCCGGGCAGCCAGAAGTGGAACGGGAAGATGGCCGACTTGCTCAGCGCGCCGACGAGAAGCAGGAGGACGGCGATGTCGGTGATGGTGCCCGTCGGCGGCTCGGAGAGGATCGTCGACAGACTCGACGTACCCGCCTCGACGACCACCAGCACGACGCCGATCAGCATGACCAGGCCGCCGAGGGTCGTGACCAGGAGCGCCTGCAGGGCCGCTCGCCGGCTGGCGGATCGGGCGTGGTAGTAGCCGATGAGCAGGTACGACAGCACGCTCGTGGCTTCCCACAGCATGATGAGCACGACGATGTCGTCGGTGAGCACGAGCCCGTACATCGCCCCCGCGAAGGCCAGGAGCACCGCGGAGAACTGCCCGACGCCCTGCGTCTTGCCGCGGAAGTACCAGCGGCAATAAAGCATGACGAGCGCACCGACGCCGGTCACGACGAGGGTCAGCAGCCAGCCCAGTGCATCCATGCGCATCGAGAGCGAGACGTCGATCGCGGGAATCCAGCGGTATTCCTCGAACGGAATGTCGCCGGCGAAGACGGAGGGAGCCAGCACGATGGCATGGACGAATGCCAGGGCGGGGAGGACGGCGGCGACGTAGAACGCGCGGGGTCCGATACGCGAGACGAGCCACGGCAGGAGCAGGGGAAGCGCCGCGAACGCGCCGAGGAAGATCAACATGCGCGGGCCTCCTCGGGGTCGACGGGCAGGTGCCCGGGCTCTCGGGGTGTCGAACCTATTCTATGCGGAGCATGAGACACCCACGTACCCGACGACCTCACCTACGGGCGGGCGGTCCTGTCGTGGTGCCGACCCGGAAGACGCATTCGAGGTCGAGTCCCGACGGGACGGCGTCCTCGAGCATCGCCGCGACCGCTTCCCCGGCGGCGCGGCCCTTCGCGGTGGCGGGCTGCACGAGGGTCGTCAGCATGTGAGGAGCAAGCCCGTCGACGACGACGCCGTCGAAGCCGGTGACGCTGACGTCCTGGGGCACGCGCAATCCGGCCTCTTCGGCCGCCCGGATGACGCCCGCGGCCAGAAGATCGCTCTGCGCGATGACGGCCGTGGGCCGGTGCGCCGGGTCGGCGAAGATCGCGCGACCGGCGATGGCGCCCTCGTCGATCGAGCTGGTCGCCGCGGCGAGCGCGGGCGCGTCGGGGAAGATCTGGCGAGCCCCCCGCAGACGGTCGGCGGTCACGTCGACGCCGATGGCGGCGTCATCGGCCAGCCATCCGCGTCGCCGGGAGGCGTCCACGGGCAGGGTGACGATCACGACGTCCCGGTGCCCGAGTCCGGCGAGGTGACGCGCGGCTTCGCGCTGCGCGTCGGCGTTGTCGAGCAGCACGCGGGGGATCCCCTCGCCCGCGTCGCCCTCGACGACGACGACCGGGATGCCGCGACCGCGGACGATCTCGAGCGAGTCGCGCATGCGCGGGCTGCACCCGATGAGCACGGCGGCGTCGATGGGAGCGGTGTGCAGCGACGGCTCGCTCACCGTCACGCCGTCGTCCCTGAGCAGCAGGAGGGCCGCGCCCAGGCGCGAGACGCCGTCGGCGAGACCGTCCATCATGTGGGTGGTCACGGGATCGAGGAACGCCGTGCCGAGGTGCTGATCGAAGACGACGCCGACGATGCCGGAGCGGCCGCGCCGCAACGACGCCGCACGCGGATCGGGGCCGGTGTAGCCGAGGCTCTCGGCCGCGGCGAGCACACGGGCGCGCGTCGCCTGGGAGGTGGGCGTCTTGCCGCTGAAGACCACCGATGCGGTCGAGGGTGAGACGCCGGCCTCTCGGGCGACATCGCTGATGGTCGCGCGACGGGAACTCACAAGGTGATGCTACCCGCGGCGCAACAGGATGCCGAATCGATTCGATCAATCTCGAATCGATTCGGTACAGTGGCCTCATGCATCCCACGCTGACCCGCTCCCAGCTCGTGCGCTGGCACATCGCGATCTGCGCGATCTTCCTGGCCTGCGGACTGGGAGTCGCCACGTGGGCGTCGAGGGTGCCGGCCATCCGCGAGTCTCTGCGCATCGAGAACTCCGGCGTGGGCCTGCTGCTGCTCGGCATGGGAGTGGCATCCATCATCGGTCTGTCGATCGCCCCCGCGGTGATGGCGCGTCTCGGTGCACGCACCGGCATGCTCGTCACCCTCTCACTGGGCGGCGTCGGGCTCACCATCATCGGCTTCGGCGCCGACTCCTTGCAGCTCTTCGGCGTCGCCCTGGTGGGTCTCGCCCTGTTCGGGTTCGGCAATGGCGCCGTCGACGTCATGATGAACGTCGAGGGCGCCGCCCTCGAGAAGGCCACGGGCCGCACCATCATGCCGCTCCTGCACGCCTTCTTCAGCTTCGGCACCGTGATCGGCGCGGGCCTCGGGTTCGTGGCGGTGAGCGCCGGTATCCCCGTGGTCGCCCACTGCGTCTCCATGGGTGTCGTGGTCATCGTCGTGGCGTTCGTCGCGGTGGCCAATGTTCCGCACACCCCCGTCGCGATGGACGCTCCCGCCGACGAGGAGCGCGCGCACTGGCGCGAGCGCCTCGCCGTCTCGCTGCAGGCATGGCGTGAGCCGCGCACGTACACGCTCGGCGTGATCATGCTGGGCATGGCCTTCGCCGAGGGGAGCGCCAACGACTGGTTGCCCTCCGCGGTGGTCTACGGTCACGGGGCCCCCGAGGAGGCCGGTCCCGCGGTGCTCGCCGTCTTCTCCGTCGCCATGACGCTGGGGCGCATCGTCGGTGGTCCCGTCGTCGACCGCTTCGGACGCGTTCCGGTGCTGCGCATTCTCGCCGTCACCGCGGCCGCGGGTCTGCTGCTGTTCATCCTCGCTCCGTTCGGTCCACTCGTCTTCGTGGGTGCGGCACTCTGGGGCCTGGGCGCCTCGCTCGGTTTCCCTATCGGCATGTCCGCCGCCGCCGACGACCCCGCGAAGGCCGCTTCGCGCGTCGCCGCCGCGGCGACCATCGGGTACGTGGCGTTCCTCTGCGGCCCCCCGATCCTCGGGTGGATCGGCGACCACATCGGCCTGCTGAACACCCTGCTGATCGTGGTCGGGCTGATCGTGGCATCCGGGCTGTTCTCGGGTGCCGCCAAGCCGCTCCCGGTGACCGAACCCGTCGAGGAACCCGCGCGCCGCGAGTGAGCGCACGTGGTGCTCCTCGGGGAACGTGACCGGAGGAGACGGCCTCGCGAACTCGCCACCGCCCTCGCGGTCCGCCTGCGAGAGACACCTCGACCCCCAGGTCATCGGATGCCGGTCCCTCGCCGAGTTATCCACAGATCGGTGAACGCCCCGTCGCCGCATCCGGCTTCTTCCTACCGTGGAGTCATGAGTGGGCGGTATTCGATAGACGTAGCGGGGTTCCTCTCGACCACCGACACCGTGGCGACCGCGCTCGAGTCGCTCGGGCAGGCCGTGAGCGACGGCCTGGCCGCCCTCGACCGGGTCGTCCACGTCCTAGCGAACGAGCGAGGCCTCCTCGCCGCACTGCACGGTGCGACCGACATCCGGCGACGGACCGGACGCGGAGCGGTGCAGCATGGCGGCGACGTCGTGATCGCGGCAGGTCGGATCGCTCTCGCCTACGTGCAGGCGGACGGCGAAATGGCATCCACCACGACTGCTGCCGAGACGGCGGCGATCCTTCCTCACACGCCGGTCGTTGGATGAGGGCCGCCGTCCATCCCCATGACGACCCATCCGATCGATAATCACAACCTCATCGCCAGTCGAGACGCGGAGAATCACTCCGCTCTCGAGGACATCTACCGGGAGGTTCGCAAATGACACACCGGCCTCTCAACACGCTTGTTCTGGGGGTCATCGTCATCCTGTTACTCGCGAGCTGCAATTCCACCAACGAAGGATCGAATGTGGACGAATCTCTCACGGTCACCGAGGCGAAGAATGTCGCGCAAGTCATGGAAAGGGAGCTCGCCGCCTTCGTTCCTCAGGATCTCGTCGCGTACACAGACCAGCGCTCTGCCGGCGTGCTGCTGCGCTGCAGCACTCAGGGGACATATCAGTGGACGGGTTCGACGACAGTCCGCATCGTGGCCGGAAAGCGTGTGGATGCCGCAGCAATGACGTCCGACATCGTCGCCGCCTATGACGGCCGAGGGACGCTGGCCGCATCGGTAGAGCGGACATCCGATGGCGAACCCCGGGCCCACATCGTCGGGCCTGCCGGGGCCGGCTACCTGGTGTCCGAGGACCCTGACCGAACCGGCGTTCGCATCGCCTCTTTCTCGCCCTGTTTCCACCTCCCGGCGGACATGTCACCTGGGGACACGTACTGATCGGCTGGCGTGGATGAGGTCATGAGCGCCACCGCCGTGAAGGTGGGGCGCACCGACGGCCGAGCGCATACGCAGCCGCGGCGAACCTTCCGGTATCGCAAGCGACCTGCAGATCGGACTGGACCAATGAAGCGCACCACGACAGTTCTGACAACGTTCTCGGTCTTGCTCGCGGCACTGAGCGGGTGCGCCCCAACCGAAGGAGCCGGCAAAGTAGACCGATCCCTGTCCCTGAGCGAAGCGAAGTCCATCGCCCAGAAGATGGAGGTGAAGCTGGCCAGCTATGTGCCGAAGGAGGCAGTGGCGTCCGTCGAGCAGCGATCCACAGGCGCGTTGATCTCCTGCGATCGCGACCGCGGCTACCAGTGGTCGGGGCGCACGGACGTTGTTTACAAAGACGGAGCGTCGATCGATCCACAAGACCTCGTTGACGTCATCCTCGCGGCATACGACAACCAGAAGGGGTTCCAGGCCGAATCGGCCCCGACCGTCGACCAACAGCCCGGGGTCCACGTCGCCGGGTCATATGGCGCCGGCTACCTCGTGAACGAGAGCGTCGACCGCGCTTCCGTGCAGATTCTTTCCTTCTCGCCGTGCTTCGTCCTGCCTCAGGGGATGTCACCAAGCACGCAGTACTGAGCAGCGTGCTCGGCTCGAGGTGTTTCACGGCAGTTCTCGTGTCGGTCGGCGATAACACCGGTCCGTTCGCCACCAACATGCTTCGAAAGGTCCAATGATGCGAAGTCGCCCTGGCCTCGCAGTCCTCACTGCGTGCGTCCTGGTGACGATCGGATGCACCCCTGAGACGGGAGACGCCCCCGTGGAGACGAGCCTCACGGTCGATGAAGCGAAGAGCATCGCTCAAGAGATGGAGATGACGCTCGCCGGCTTCGTCCCCGCCGATGAAGTCTCCGCAGTCGACCAGAAACCGACCGGCGTGCTCATGTCCTGCACCGAGGAAGGCAGCTACCAGTGGTCTGGGCAGACGAAGGTCGTTCTGAACACGGACAGAACGTACGACGGCGCCGCCGTCACGGAAGCGATCGCACGAGCGTACGACGATCGCTCCTCCTACCGGACAGAGACGGATCTGACGACAGACGGGGAGTTGAGAGCGCACGTCATCGGGAGCAACGGGCAGGGATATCTCGTCGCCCTGTCCGTGGACAAGACCTTCGTGCAGATCCTGTCCTTCTCCCCGTGCTTCGTCCTGCCCGACGGAATGTGGCCGGGTGGGCAGTACTGAGCGAGAAGCGCCACAGACCGCAGCGCAGACGCACTCCTTCGCCCGCCCCGGGCGGCAAGGGAGGCGGCGACGATCCGGCGCGACTCCTGGGACAATGGGGCGGTGCGTCTCGTCATCGCCCGTTGCTCCGTCGACTACACCGGCCGCCTCAACGCGCATCTGCCCCTCGCCACCCGACTGCTCGTGCACAAGGGTGACGGCAGCCTGCTCGTGCACTCCGACGGCGGCTCCTACAAGCCGCTCAACTGGATGAGCCCGCCCTGCGCGCTCACCGTGGAACAGCCCGACGAGGTCGACGTCGAGGACGGGGTGATCCAGCGCTGGCGCGTCACGCACGCCAAGACCGGCGACGCGCTCCTCGTGCGCATTCACGAGATCGTCCACGACACCGCGCACGACCTCGGCGTCGACCCGGGCCTCATCAAAGACGGCGTCGAGGCCGACCTCCAGCGGCTCCTCGCCGAGCAGGTGTCGGTCGTGGGCGAGAACCTCACCCTCGTGCGTCGCGAGTACCCCACGGCGATCGGCCCCGTCGACCTGCTGCTGCGCAACGACGACGGCCCCGGCACCGTGGCCATCGAGGTCAAGCGGCGCGGCGACATCGACGGCGTCGAGCAGCTCACGCGCTACCTCGAGCTCCTCAACCGCGACCCCCTGCTCGCCCCGGTCACCGGCGTCTACGCCGCGCAAGAGATCAAGCCGCAGGCCCGCGTGCTCGCCACCGACCGCGGCATCCGGTGCCTCACTCTCGACTACGACGAGATGAAGGGCGTGCAGTCGGGCGCTCCACGCCTGTTCTGAGCACACACCGGAGGCAGGCGGGGACAGAGGCTTACGCCTCGGCCTGAAGCGATCGAGGGATCTCCGCCCGGCATCCGGTCGACGAGGCGGGATGCCGCGCCGGTAGCGTGGGCGCATGCCCGAACGCTCTCCCTTCTCGTGCGTCCTGTGGGACGTCGATGGAACACTCGTCGATGCGTCGGAGGGGATCCTCCGCCGCCTGACCATCACCCTCGACCACTTCGGGCGCACGCCGCCGACGCGCGGAGAGTTGTCCCGCTGGATCGGCCCGCCGATGTTCGAGTCGTTCCAGGTCAACGTCGGCATGAGCCCCGAGCAAGCCGTCGAAGCCGTGGCGTTCTACCGCGGCCTCAACAAGAGCGAGGGCTACACCGTCAGCGCACAGCTGTACCCGGGCGTCGCCGAGCTGGTGCACGATCTGCACGCGGCGGGCGTGCCGCAGTCGACGGCGAGCTCGAAGCCCGAGGTGCAGGTCGTCGCGCTCATGGACCACTTCGGCCTCGCGCCCGACCTCGAAGCCCTGGTCGGCGCGACTCTCGACGAACGCACGCTGAGCGCGAAGTCCGACATCGTGCGCGAGGCACTGCGCCGGCTCGAGGTCGCTGGCGCGGATGTCTCGCGACCCGTCCTGATCGGCGATCGTCATCACGATGTCGAGGGTGGTCAGGATGCCGGGGTCCCGGTGATCTTCGTGAGGTGGGGTTTCAGCTGGCCGCACGAGGCGGAGGGAGCCCAGGCCGCGGTCGACGACGTCGATCAGCTGCGCGCTCTGCTGCTCGTCGACGAGGCGCCCATCGCGGGAGCGGACGCCGATGCCTGATCTCGGGTGGGTGGGACCGGCAGCGATCATCGTCGCCGCGGCCGCCCTCCTGGTGCTGACGGTGATCGTCGTCGTGCGCGCGCAGCGCCGCTCACGGCGCGTCCGGGCCGCGGCCTCGCAGGCGGTGTCCGAAGCCGCGGCGGCTCTGCTCGCGCTCGATGACGCGGTCGACGGTCTCGACCTCGACTTCGAGGCCGCCGATGCGCTCGAATCGGCGGATGTGCCGTCCGACCTCCGCCGTTCGCGCGCGACGGCGCACCGTGTCCGCGACCGGGGCTACAGCGACGTGATCACCCTCGACGCCGACACCGGTGTCGCCGCCCGCCGCCGCGATCAGGCCCGACGTGTGCGCCAGGCCCTCGCGGTCCAGCACGAGCGCGTCGCGGAGACGCGCACACGGCTGACGGAGTGGGCAGGCTCTCACCGCACGCCCGACCGGCTCCTCGCCGCCGCCCGCCGCCGCCGAGACGAGGTGGCGGCGACGTCGGGCGATCCCGGGCCCTTGCTCGCGGCTCTGCGGGCGCGCTTCGACGAGCTGGATTGGGCCGACGCCGCGTCTGCCGCCGAGGGGGCGTCGGCTGCGCTGGCCGATGCCGATGCCGCCCTCGCCCGCGCGACGAACGATTCCGCGCCCGGCCATCTGCGCGACGCCATCGCGGCTCTCCATCGCGCCGATCGTCACCTTCGCGCGGTCGAGGAAGATCATCGCGTCGCCCTGCAGGCCGCCGACAACGCCGTCGCCGAGGCGCAAGCGGCGCGCAGCGAACTCGATGAGGCGATCGAGGTGGCGACCTCGCGACCCGAGGCCTGCCGGGAAGACGCTGCCGAGCGTCTCCGCGCCGCGACCGCCGAGCTCGACGACGCCGCCGGCTCCGCGGCGCGGCGCCCCCGCGAGACCATCGCCACCGTCGCGCGCCTGCGCGAGGAACGCGACCACCTCCTCGGCGACGCCGTCAGCGTGCGTCGTCGTGTCGAGGCCGCACGCGCTGCACTCCCCGGAACCCTTGCCTGCGCCCGCGCGGCACTGGCATCCGCCGAGCGGCGCGACGCGGGGAGCGAGGATGCCGCACACGACGACGACAATCGCATCGCTCACCGCCTCCGCCTCGAACGGGCGCGCCGTCACCTCTCCGCGGCCCGAGCTGCGACCGATGCCACGCAGGCCCTCGCCGACGCGCGTACCGCCTGGGCAGCGGTGCGCTGAGACGATGTATCTCCTGTACCGCGACGAAGCCGACCTCACCCGGATCGGCGCCGCCCTGACGCGGGCGTTCCTGCCGAACGCGACGATCCGGCAGTTCGCCGCAGCAGGAATCGACCTGGTGCGGCAGGACACCTGACACGTCCCGGGCCGACGACGGTCGGCCGGTGGGGTTTCGCCGGGCTCGGCGACTCAGAGCGGGCGGATGTTCTCCGCCTGCAGGCCCTTGGGACCCTGGGCGATGTCGAACTCGACGCGCTGGTTCTCCTCCAGCGAGCGGTAGCCGCCGGACTGGATCGCGCTGTAGTGCGCGAACACGTCCTGACCGCCGTCATCCGGGGCGATGAAGCCGAAGCCCTTCTCCGAGTTGAACCACTTGACCGTGCCCTGCGTGCTCATCGTCATGCCGTTTTCCGCTTGAGCCGGCGCCGAGCGCGCCGGTCTGTGCCCCCACGGTAACGGCGGACATCTGAACGCGCACGGGTCCGTGACACAAACGTTGCGCGGGCCGACACGGAGCCGAACGCGATCCGAGCCCATACGACGCCCGGGCTGAGCGATGCTCGAAGCCCGGGCGTCGACGGATCCCCCCGGATATGTCACGCGAGGCGTGACGAGATGACAATACCGGCGTCGGGGCGCGCGCGCGACACGAAAACGGAGATTCCGTCAGATATGACGATGTTCTGTGCTAACGGAACCCGTAAACTCCGCGTGATGAATGATCGCCGTCGCGCTTCGGCTCTCGTCGACGAGGCGTACCGCTCCCTGGGTGAAGCCATCGTCGACGGCCGTCTCAAACCCGGTGACCGCCTGCGCGATGTCGAATTGGCGCAGCTGATGGGCATCTCCCGCACGCCCGTGCGCGAGGCCCTTCAGAAACTGGAAAGGATCGGCCTCGTCGAGATCGCAGCCAATCGATACACCCGCGTCTCCGCGCTGTCCGATCGCGCTCGCACCGACATGCGGGAGTACGCCGCGCACACCATCGCCGGCGCGCTTCGCTTGGCCGTGCCGCGATGCACCGACGAGGAGATCACCGTCGCCGTCGATCTCGTCGATCGGGTGCGCGACGCCGAAACCTCTCGCGCCTACGTCGCCGCCGTGATGGCCTTCTACGCTCACATGGCGTCAGCGTCTCGCAACATCCCCTACATGAGAGCGCTGCAGCAGACCGACCTCGTGCTGCGACGCAACCTCGACGGCTGGGGGAGCGTCACCGACGGCACGCGCGAGGCGCTCTTCCGTCACCTCCGTGCGCAGATCACCGCCCGCGACGCGAACGGGGCCACGTGGACCTTCCTCGCCCTGCACGGTTACGCGTGAGCGCACAAGAGCGTCCGGGCGGCGTTCGAGGGCCGCTAACGTGTCGCCATGCCTCGCATCCACCTGCATGAACTCGAGGACGTCGATCGGGATGCCGCGTTCTCGGCCGCGCGTGCCAGCCGGTCCGCGTGGCGCCGGGCGGCGTTCGACGATCGGCCGGCATTCGACGCCTGGACGGAACGGCCCGACGTCGCCGCACATGCCATCCTCGAGGATGACGCGGTGGTCGGTATCGCCGCGGCGATGGACGTCGAGGGTGAGCGGGAGATCCTGCTCGCCGTCTCCCCCGACGCCGACGTCGACGCGCCCACCGAGGCGCTGCGACTGCTGACCACCCAGGAGGCCGAGCGGCCGCTGTACGCCTGCGTCGCCGCGACGGACGCGCCGTCTTTCGACGTTCTCGCCCGCTTGGGCTTCGTCGAAGACCGGCACGACGGCGACGATGTCGTCCTCGTACTCCCGCCGACTCTGGAGTGACCCGCTGCGGGCCTCCGAAGCGGTCCCGATCTCGAGGACGGACGACCGCTGAATCGGTCAGCTGACGCGCTTCGCCGCCTTCTTCAGCTTCTCGAGGGCTTTCGGGAGGCGCTCGAGATGCTCTGCGGCCCGTGCCGAGGCGGCCCCCGCGACCGCGTCGTACGGCCCCGTCTCCTCCTGCGCCGTGAAAGCGCGACCACGGAGCCGGGTCGCCCGATCCGCGAGCAGCAGCTCGTCGCGATGTTCGCCCAGCAGCTTGTGGATTCGCTTCGCTGCGCGTCCGAGGCGGCGCCCGTCGGCGCCGACCACATCGGAGTCGGCCCGATCGATCGCTTCCGCGAGGTAGCGCGTCCGCCGTGCCGCCTTGCGCACGGCGTGCAGCCGCTCGAGGGAGTCATCGCTGCGTCGCGCCGCGCGCGATACGCGACGGACCTCCGCGCGGAGGAGACGGCGGACCACCTTTTGGGCGGGAACCTCCGGATCGTCGAGGTCGAACCTCAAGCCGGCTTCGCGCACCGCTCGGGTCCGGGTACGACCGGCCTCGGTCGCGTTCTCCTCCACGACCCGATCATGCAGGTGGCGGTAGGCAGCGCGCTCATCGCCCACCAGGCGGCGACGCGCATCGGCATCATCGATACCGCACTCCGCAAGGGCTTTCTCGGCACGGTCTGCGCGGACTTCGGCATCCCGCGCCTCCCCGAGCGTCCGACCCCACGGGGCCAACGCTGCGCTCAGCTCGCGCGTCTGCCCGGTGGAGGTGGTCGACGCGAGAGCCTTTGCGACACTGCGCAGTCGTCGGACGGAAATCCGGTGCTGGTGCAGCCCGTCGGGTTCGTCGGAAAGAGCGGCAGCCTCGGTCGACTCGACGTCGGCTGAGGCCGTCTGCAGGATGCGACGGGCCAGGGTCAGGGCGGAGGTCGTGTCTCGTGGCATCCGCTCACGGTAGGGCGTCCGGTGCCGACGCGCCGCTGGGTTGACGAGCTCGGGTACCACGTCGTGGTTCGTTCGCGCGCGGTGCCGAGGGGAGCGGCGTGCCCGCGAACGGAGAAAGGCCCGGGGCGCGGTCCCACCGCCCCGGGCCTTTCTGGAACCGACGTCAGCGCGTGGCGCCGCGGCGGTTCACGATGAGGCCGTAGATGAGCAGGACGATGATCGAGCCACCGATGGCGAGGAGCCAGGTCTGGATGGAGAAGAAGTCCTGGAGAGGCGCGTTGAACAGGAGCGAGCCGAGGAACCCGCCCAGCAGGGCGCCGACGACGCCGAGCAGAAGCGTGACGAACCAGCCGCCGCCCTGCTTACCGGGGAGGATCAGCTTGGCGATGGCGCCGGCGATGAGGCCGAGGAGAAGAAATCCGAAGAATCCCATTGTTGTTCCTTTCGCGAGTGTGAACCGATGCCCGCTCGGGGCGGAGCGCTCGTTGTATCCAGGGTCCTCCCAGGAACGCATTCGCGGAGGTGGGTTGCGCATGGACCGGATTTCTGGGTGAGGAACGTGTGCGGCCGCTCCGGCGGCCGTCGCCCCTCCCCGATCGACGCTGTTTGTCGATCGCGAACAGAAGCGACCCCGATCGATCAATACCCATATAGCGAATTCGAAGAAAGTCCCCATCAAAGATCGGAAGTGCTCGGTATGATTGGTCTCGTGTGGGGGCACAATGGGAGGGGAGTGCAATGGCACTCGAGCAGGTATTTCGTCGTCTCGATGACCTGGACGGATCCGAGTTGGACTTGGATTCCACCCCGGTCTCGTTCGCGCTCGAAGGGGTTCAGTACTCCATCGATCTGACGCGAGCGAACGCCGAGAAGCTCCGCGAGGCACTGGCACCGTTCATTGCAGCTGCGCGGACGGAGGGCTTCGAACACGCTCGTCATCTGACACGGTCGCAGCGCACGATGAAGCGCCGCGCCATCAGGGAGTGGGCGCGCGCGAACAATCTCCAGGTGTCTGACCGTGGTCGCATCAGCGATGCGGTCCTCGACGCATACGCCTCACAAGGAGCAACGCGGTCCCGCTACTGAGGGGCACGCCCGACGACTCCCCCGGGTCATTTCGAGATTCACTCCGCATGTCACGGCGTCGTGATGATTCGCGGGAGATCCGACGGCGCTTTCATATCCTCTCGGTCGGCCTATGCCGGAGGCGTGGGGAGCGAGGCGTGCGCGACATCGACTTCCGCTTTCGGGCGGAAAGTCGGTGCACGGCCATGCAGCCGTATGGCCGTGCGCGCGTGCCTTCTTTGTGCCGGGCCGTGAGCGAATAGCAGTGAATCGCCCGTCGAGCCCGTTTGTGCTGGCCTGGGAAAGGCCCACGGGAGGACTCCGGCGCCACCTCTGACAGGGTGGGGGAACGACGCTCCCCGACGGATGCGCTGCGCGGGGCCGGCGGCGGGGCCCACCCCTGCACGGGTTCACGCCCTCCCGCTCCCGCAGACAACGAAGAAGGCCCCGGGATGAACCCGGGGCCTTCTTCGTTGTGTGCGCGAGGGGGGACTTGAACCCCCACGCCCGTGAAGGCACTGGCACCTGAAGCCAGCGCGTCTACCTATTCCGCCACTCGCGCATGCGCGGCATCCAGGATGCCACGCGACCAACTTCCCGAGAATATCACGGCCAGGACCGCGTCACGAAATGCGGACCACGACGCGGCCTTCCATCACCTGCCCAGCCGTGCTGACTACGATGTGCCTACTGGTCTGCCGCCCGAAGGAGTCTTGTGGGACTACTCGACAGTTTCGAGAAAGGTCTCGAGCGCGCCGTTAATGGCGCGTTCGCGAAGACCTTCCGCAGCGGCATCCAGCCGGTGGAGATCGCCTCCGCGCTGCGCAGTGAGCTCGACAAGAAGGCCGTCGTCGTCACACGCGACCGCATCCTCGCTCCGAACACCTTCGCGGTGCGCCTGTCGGCCGCCGACGACGAGAAGATGAGCGCTCTCGGATCCACCCTCGTGTCCGAGCTCGACACGCTGGTCAAGAAGCACGCACGCGAGCAGGGCTACTCCTTCGCGGGTCCCGTCGCCATCTCCATCGAGCGCGACGCCTCCCTGTCGACCGGGACACTTCGCGTCGATTCCCAGACCACCGAGGGCCGCATCGCCTGGCGCGGCGTCGTCGACATCGACGGCACCCGCCACCCGCTCACCGCATCCCGGACCGTCATCGGTCGCGGCAGCGACGCGGACATCACCATCCCCGACGCCGGCACGAGCCGCAAACACGTCGAGATCCTGTGGGACGGCGAGCGCGCCATGGTGCGCGACCTGGGCTCGACCAACGGCACCACGCTGAACGGGCGCAAGATCTCCGAGGCCGCCCTCCCGCCCGATTCGACGATCTCGATCGGCCGCACCAATATCGTGTTCCGTGTGGTCGCGCAGGCGCAGCCGCCGCGGCGCCCACAGGCGCCCGACGCCACGAGCATCTTCGACGTCCGGGAACGGGGACCCCACTCATGAGTCAACTGACTCTTCTCCTTCTGCAGGGCGGGTTCCTCGTGCTGCTGTGGTTCTTCGTGTTCGGGGTCGTCTACTCGCTGCGCGCCGACCTTTTCGGCGTCAAGGTGCGCAAGCTCCCCGAGCCGGCGGCACCCCCCGCTCCGGCCGGTGCCGCGCCCGTCGCCTCCCCCGACGCGGTGACGACCCAGGTCAAACGTCCCGCCGCTCCGGCTCCCGCCCCGGCCGGCAGCCTGGCCACGACCTCGGCGGTCTCACGCATCGTCATCACCAGCGGACCCAAAGCGGGTCTCGAACTGCCGCTGGGGACCGAGCCCCTGACCATCGGCCGCTCGAGCGAGTCGGGTCTCGTCATCCGCGACGACTACACCTCCAGCCACCACGCCCGTCTCGTCCTCTGGGGCGATCAGTGGATGCTGCAGGACCTCGATTCGACCAACGGCACCACCCACGACGGGGTGCGCGTCGCAGCTCCGGTCCAGGTCAAGGTGGGCGCGCCCATCAAGGTCGGCGCGACGACGTTCGAGCTGAGGACGTAAGCCACCTCCATGGTCTTCCAGGGCTCGAGCGCGGCCATCTCCCACACGGGCAAGGTGCGCTCCAACAACCAGGACTCCGGTTACGCCGGGTCCAACCTCTTCGTGGTCGCCGACGGCATGGGCGGTCACGCGGGCGGCGACGTGGCTTCGAGCCTGGCCATCGGTCGCCTCACCGAACTCGACCAGCCGTTCCGCTCGCCCACCGAAGCCGAACACGCCATTCGCGAGGCCCTCGCCGACACGGCGACCGAGTTGATCGACACCGTCGCGAGTCGTCCCGAGCTCGCGGGCATGGGCACCACGGTCAGCGCGCTCGTGATGGTCGACGACTACGCCGTGATCGGCCACATCGGTGACTCGCGGATCTACCTCTACCGCGACGACACGCTCACCCAGATCACCGCCGACCACACCTTCGTGCAGCGGCTGGTGGACTCCGGCCGCATCACTCCGGAAGAAGCGCGTTATCACCCGCGTCGCTCCGTGCTCATGCGCGTGCTCGGCGACATGGACCCCGACCCCGAAGTCGACAGCTTCATCATGCCGACGCAGGACGGCGACCGTTGGCTGCTGTGCTCCGACGGACTGTCGGGTGTCGTCGACGACGACCACACGGCCAAGACCCTCGCGCTGGGCATGCCTCCGGCGCGCACGGCCGACGCGTTGCTGAAGCAGGCGCTCGACGGCGGTGCCCCCGACAACGTCACCGTGGTGCTCGTCGACGTGGGGGGCCAGCATCCCGTCTTCATCGGTACCCCGACGATCGTCGGCTCGGCATCCAATCCTCGCGGTGTCGTCGTCCCGGCCGCCCGCACGGGCCGCGCCGGCTGGCTGCACCACGCGCGTCAGGTCGCCAACGAGCCGACGCACTTCGAGCCCGCCGCGGAGTTCCTCGAGGAACTCATCGAAGAAGACCGGCGCCGCGCGCGCCGCCGCCGCCTGGGCTGGCTCGCCGCACTGATCATCGTGCTCGTCGGACTCGGACTCGGCCTGTACGGCGGATACACGTGGACGCAGTCGCGGTACTACGTCGGCACCGACGACGACTCGGTCGTGATCTACCGGGGCATCCAGCAGTCCATCGGTCCGCTCTCGCTCTCGACGGTCTACGAAGACACCGACGTCACCCTCGACGAGCTGTCGGAGTTCGACCGGCAGACGGTCGAGACCACGATCTCGGCGAGCTCCCTCGCCGACGCCCAGCGCATCGTGGATCGTCTGCGCCCCGCGGAGGAGGTCAGCGGATGACGAATCAGAAGCTCACCCGGTCGACGGAGGACGTCTCCACCGACACCGCCGTCATGCGGGCCTTGAAGAAGATCCGCGTCCCGGCGACGCAGCGCAACCGCGAGCTGGGACTGCTCGTGTTCGCCATCGCCGTCTACGGCGCGGCGGTTTCGCTCGTGCAGCTCGGCGCGACCGGTGCGGTGGAGACGGGCTTCCTCATCCTCGCCGCCGTTCCCGCGGTGCTCGCCCTCGTCATGCACGTCGTGCTCCGCCTGCGTGCCCGCGACGCCGATCCGTTCGTGCTGCCCATCGCCACCGTCCTGACGGGTCTGGGTATCGCGATGATCTACCGGATCGACCTCGCCGAGCGCCTCACCGGCTGGGATGCCACGGGCAACCGCCAGATCGCGTGGGCCGTCATCGCGATGATCGCCGCGCTCGCGGTGCTGATCTTCGTCCGCAACTACCGCGTGCTGTTCCGCTACACCTATCTCTTCGGTCTCGTCGGTATCCTTCTCCTGCTCCTGCCGTTCGTGCCGGGTCTGGGCACCGATCAGAACGCCGACGTCTGGGTATCGCTCGGCTTCGTGTCGTTCCAGCCGGGCGAGCTCGCGAAGATCTGCCTGGCGATCTTCTTCGCCGGCTACCTCGTGCGCACTCGCGAGAGCCTCACCTCCACCGGCACGCGCTTCCTCTTCATGACGTGGCCGCGCGCCCGCGAACTCGGTCCGGTGCTCATCATCTGGCTCGTCTCGCTGGGCATCATCGTGCTCCAGCGCGACCTCGGCACCGGGCTGCTCATCTTCGGCATGTTCGTCGCGATGCTCTACGTCGCCACCGGCAAGACGAGCTGGGTCCTGATCGGTCTGATCCTCGTCGCGACCGGTGCCTTCCTGGCCTCTCGCGTGCTGCCCTACGTCCAGGGCCGCTTCGCCAACTGGCTGGGGGCGTTCGACCCGGAGGTCATCGACCGCGACGGCGGCAGCTATCAGCTGGTCCAGGGCATCTTCGGGCTCTCGCACGGCGGCCTCTTCGGCACCGGGCTCGGGCAGGGGCGTCCGTACATCACGCCGCTGTCGCAGAGCGACTACATCGTGCCCAGCCTGGGCGAGGAGCTCGGCCTCGTGGGCCTGTTCGCAATACTCGCGCTCTACATGGTGTTCACCAGCCGCGGCATCCGGATCGGGCTCGCCGGCCAGGACGACTTCGGCAAGTTGCTCGCCACGGGCTTCTCGTTCACCATCGCGCTGCAGGTGTTCATCATGGTCGGCGGTGTCACCCGGGTCATCCCCCTGACGGGCCTGACCACCCCCTTCCTGGCCGCCGGAGGGTCGTCGCTCATCGCGAACTGGATCATCGTGGCGTTCCTTCTGCGCATCTCCGACGCCGTCCGCAGTCGCCCCCGGGTGGTGATCGGCTGATGCGCCACCCCCTGCTCACCGACGCCCCGATGAGGGAGGAGGCACCGTGACCACCGAGCTCCGACGCCTCAGCATCGTCATGCTGGCGATGTTCCTGGCGCTGTTCACCTCGACGAGCATCATCCAGGTCGTGCAGGCCGGCGCCCTGACCAACACCGCGGGGAACACCCGCGCCCTGTACGACTCCTACGAGGTGCAGCGCGGTTCGATCATCGCCAGCGGTACGGTGATCGCCTCCTCGGTCCCCTCGAACGACGTGTACAGCTGGCAGCGCCAGTACACGGATGCCGAGATGTGGGCGCCCGTGACGGGGTGGGTGAACCCGGTGCTCGATTCGCGGACGCGCATCGAGGCGACCGAGAACGGCGTGCTCAGCGGATCGGACAACGCCGACTACTTCTCGCGCATCGAACGCGCCGCGACCGGTCAATTGCCGCGCGGCGCCAACGTCGAGCTCTCGCTCGACGCGGACGTACAGCGGGCCGCGTGGGACGCACTCGGCGACCAGCAGGGCGCCGTCGTCGCGATCGAGCCCTCGACCGGCCGCATCCTCGCCATGGTGTCCAAGCCCAGCTTCGACACGAACACCCTCGCGTCCCACGACACGGATGCCGTGAACGCCGCATACGACCAGCTCGTCGCCGACGCGGCCAAACCGCTCGACAACCGCGCCATCGAGGGCGACCTCAACCCTCCGGGCTCGACGTTCAAGCTCGTGGTGGCCTCAGCGGCCCTCGCATCCGGCCGCTACACGCCCGACTCCACGTTCCCCAATGTCTCGGCGTACACGCTGCCCGAGTCGACCAACGTCGTCAGCAACGCCGGAGGGGGGTCATGCGGCGGCGGCGACACCGTGACCATCGCGACCGCGTTGCGCTTGAGCTGCAACATCCCCTTCGCAGAGCTCGCGGTCGAACTCGGCGACGACGCCATTCGCGCGGAAGCCGAGAAGTACGGCTTCAACAGCGAGTTCTCGATCCCGCTGCGGTCGACGGCATCCACCTATCCGGCCACGCCCAACGCGCCCCAGACCGCTCTGAGCGGCTTCGGTCAGGGCGACGTGCGCGCAACGCCGCTGCAGATGGCGATGGTGTCGGCGGGTATCGCGAACGACGGCGTCGTGATGAACCCGCGGATGGTGGACCGCGTGATCCGGCCCGACCTGTCGGTCGCAAGCGAGGGCACCAGCACCGAATTCGGTCGGGCTCTCGAGTCGTCGACCGCGGCACAGATGGTCACCATGATGACGGCGAACGTCCAGGACGGCGCGGCATCGAATGCAAGAATAGACGGGGTCCAGGTGGCGGGTAAGACCGGCACCGCGGAGAACGATTCCCGTCCCTACACTCTCTGGTTCACCGGCTTCGCGCCGGCGGAAGACCCCCGGGTCGCCGTCGCCGTGGTCGTCGAGAACGGTGGTGGCCAGGGGCAGAACGGGAGCGGCAACGAGATCGCCGCCCCGATAGCGAAGAAGGTCATGGAGGCGGTGCTGGGGCGATGAGACCGACACAGGGTGTGACCTTCGGCGGGCGGTACGAGCTGGATTCGCGGATCGCGATCGGCGGCATGGGCGAGGTCTGGGAAGCGACCGACCACGTCATCGGACGTACCGTCGCCATCAAGATCCTCAAAGACGAATACATGGGCGACCCCGGCTTCCTCGAGCGTTTCCGCGCCGAGGCCCGGCACGCGGCCCTCGTCAACCACGAGGGCATCGCGAGCGTGTTCGACTACGGCGAGGAAGACGGCAGCGCCTTCCTCGTCATGGAGCTCGTGCCCGGCGAAGCCCTGTCGACCATCCTCGAACGCGACGGGTCGCTCTCCACTGACAAGACCCTCGACATCGTCGCCCAGACGGCCGCCGCTCTTCAGGCCGCGCACGCCGCCGGGCTCGTCCACCGCGACATCAAGCCGGGAAACCTGCTGATCACGCCCGATGGACGCGTCAAGATCACCGACTTCGGCATCGCCCGCATCGCCGACCAGGTGCCCCTGACCGCCACCGGGCAGGTCATGGGCACCGTGCAGTACCTGTCGCCCGAGCAGGCATCGGGTCACCCGGCGTCGCCGGCCACCGACACGTACTCGCTGGGCATCGTCGCGTACGAGTGCCTCGCCGGCAAGCGTCCCTTCACGGGCGAGTCGCAGGTCGCCATCGCGATGGCGCAGATCAACGAGCAGCCCGCGCCCCTGCCCGCCACCGTCCCGGTGCCGGTGCAGAACCTCGTCATGGCCATGATCGCCAAGAAGCCGGAGGATCGGCCGGCGTCATCGGCCGCCGTCTCCCGCGCCGCCACGGCCCTCCGTCGCGGTGACCTCGCCGCCGCCGCCGCCGCCGTGCCGGCCGTCGCCGCAGGTGCCGCCGCCGTCGACGAGGCCACGCAGTTGCTGACCGCGGGTCAGACGGCCGCCGCAACGCGGCTCATGCCCACGCCCGCCGCGGCCACGTCGCTCGTGACCGAGGAGCACATCGAAGAAGATCAGGCCCCGCAGAAGAAGCGGTCGCGCTGGACGTGGCCGCTCGTCGCGCTCATCGCCCTGCTCGCCCTCGTGCTGGCGGTCACGCTCTTCAATCTGCTCTCGAACCAGGACGAGCCCACGCCCGCGCCGTCGAGCCCGACTCCCACCGCGACGCCGACGCCGTCCCAGACGTCCGCGACACCGACGCCGACACCGACGTCTCAGCGCGTCGAGGTCTCGTCGCTCGGACTGCAGGGCAAGACCTGCGACGACGCCCGGGCCATTCTGGAAGACAACGACCTCGTGGCCGACTGCCAGGTGGGCAATGCGGCCACCTCGGCGGACGACGTGGGACTCATCTACGACGTGAACCCGACCGGACGTGTCGATGCGGGCACCACCATCACGGTCCGGTACTACGGCGACGAGACTCCTCTTGAGACGCCTGGCACGCCGACTCTGCCCGGCTCGTCGGTCTCGGCCGGAAGCGACATCCAGGTCGCGTGGCAGCAGTACACGTGCCCGTCGGGAACCGGCTCGGTGACCTCGTACAACTTCACCGCGACGAACGGCACGTTCAACACGAACGGGCAGTCGACGGCATCCTTCAAGCCCGAGGCGCGCAACGCCGCGCTCAAGGTGAGCAACTCCGCCGGCCAGACCCTGCGGGTGACCTACACGGTCAGCTGCTCGGGCATCGGCGACCGTCAGGCCGGGCCGTCCGGCGAGGCGTCGGCGTCGATCACGGGGGGCGCGAGCCCGAGCCCGACCACGAGCCCGACCCCGTCGCCGACCAACTGATCGCCCCCTTCACGCCCAGGAGCTTCTTTCGTGACCACTGAGACGCGCGTCCTGTCCGGGCGCTACCGCGTCGACGACCTCATCGGTCGCGGCGGCATGGCGAGCGTCTACCGCGGGTACGACGAGACGCTCGGCCGCACGGTGGCCATCAAGATCCTGAAATCGGACCTCGCCGGCGACGCCGCCTTCCGCACGCGCTTCCGCCTCGAAGCGCAGGCGGCCTCGCGCATGGCGCACCCCACCATCGTGCGTGTGTTCGACGCGGGCGAGGACGCCGAGGTCGGCGTCGACGGGGTCGAGCATCCCGTTCCGTACATCGTGATGGAGCTCGTTCAGGGTCGTCTGCTGAAGGACGTCATCTCCCAGGGCAACGTGCCGACCGACGATGCACTGCGCTACGTCGACGGCATCCTCGAAGCCCTCGAGTATTCGCACCGCGCCGGGGTCGTGCACCGCGACATCAAGCCCGGCAACGTCATGATCACCGACTCCGGCCGGGTGAAGGTCATGGACTTCGGCATCGCCCGCGCGGTGTCCGACTCGTCGTCGACGGTGGCGGAGACCACCGCGATCGTCGGTACCGCCGCCTACTTCTCGCCCGAGCAGGCCAAGGGCGAGTCGGTCGACGCCCGGGCCGACCTGTACTCCACCGGCGTCGTCCTATACGAACTCCTCACAGGGCGACCGCCGTTCCGCGGCGATACCCCCGTGGCTGTCGCCTATCAGCACGTCAGCGAAGCCCCGCTCCCGCCGAGCGAGATCGACGATTCGATCCCTCGAGCGCTGGATGCCGTCGTGCTGCGCGCCCTCGCCAAAGACCCGTTCCAGCGTCCACAGGATGCCGCGAGCTTCCGCGAGGCCCTCGACGAGACGATCGACGGCAAGGCGCCCACCAAGCGGCAGATGTCGGCACTGTCGAATGAGCTGTACGGGCCCAACCCGCGGCAGGCGGCCGAGACCGCGCGCTCGCTCCGGCAGCTCAGCACGGACACGACGATGCGCCGCACGCAGGCCGGGCCCCCCGTGGCCTGGATCTGGGCCGGCGTCAGTGTGCTCGCCGTGCTGCTGGTGGCCGTGCTCATCTGGGTGATGCAGATCCAGCCGGCCCGGGAGGTACCGACGGCGTCTCTCAGCGTGCCGAACGTCGTCGACATGTCGTACGACCGCGCGGCGGAGACGCTGGTGGGTCAGCAATTGACCACGGCGCGCGTGAACCAACCCGACGAGAACATCGCCGCCGGCAACGTGGTCAGCACCGTTCCCGAGGCGGGCACGACCGTCGCGGCCGGCCAGAAGGTCACTCTCTACGTCTCCACCGGACCGGACACCGCAACGGTTCCGACCCTCGAAGGCATCAACGAGAACGAGGCGCGCTCGGCGATCGAAGGGGCCGGACTGTCGGTCGGGTCGATCCGTCGGCAGAACGACCCGGCCCTCGCCGAAGGGACGGTCATCTCGTCCTCTCTCGAGTCGGGTACGGCTGTCGCGAAGGGCACGACGGTCAACCTCATCGTCGCCAGCGGTCAGGTCGTGATCGTCGACTTCACCGGATACACCGTCGATGCCGCCCGGCGCGAGCTGGAGTCCGAAGAGAAGCAGTTGACCGTCCGGACGCAGGACGACCCCGGATGCCGCGCCACGACGCCCCCGACGGTTGCGACGCAATCGCTGGCACCGGGCGAGGTGCCCGTCCACAGCGAGATCACGCTGACGGTGTGCACGGGTTCCTGACCCCACGCGGGTGAAGCAGGGCGCCGCGCTTCCTGGCACCGGGCAGCCCCGCGTCCTCGAGCCAACGGCCGAGCAGAAGGTGCCCACCCTCGGTGAGCACGCTCTCCGGGTGGAACTGGACGCCCTCGATGGGCGCGGCGCGGTGCCGGAGGCCCATGATGACTCCCCCCTCGGTCCGGGCCGTCACTTCGAGGTCGGCAGGAAGCGATGCCGGGTCGACGGCGAGCGAGTGGTATCGCGTGGCGATGAACCCGTCGGGGAGATCGTGGAACACGCCCGCGCCGCTATGACGGATGACACTCGTGATGCCGTGCAGCAGCTCCGGAGCGTGTCCCACTTTCGCGCCGAACGCCGTCGCGATGGCCTGGTGGCCCAGGCAGACGCCGAGGACGGGAACGCCCTCCGCGTATGCGGCTCGCACGACCTCGACCGAGGAACCGGCGTCGTCGGGGTGACCGGGGCCGGGGGAGATGAGGATGGCATCGACGTCGCGAACGATGCGGCCGGGAAGTTCCGGCTCGTCCGCCGGGCGCATCACGGTTTCCGCTCCCAGGTCGCGGACGTAGCCGGCGAGGGTGTGGACGAAGCTGTCGCGGTTGTCGACGACCGCGACGCGCCACGCCCTCACTCGACCGTGACCTCCTGGGGATAGACGATGTCGCTCACCCAGGGGAAGACGTAGAAGAAGAGTCCGTAGAGCACCGCAGCGAGCAGCACGAGGACGATCAAGAGGCGCACCCACCACGGACCGGGCAGGACTCGCCAGAGGGCTCCGTACATCAGGCGACTCCGGTGGTGAGGGAAAGCGGCGGGCCCGCGTCGGTGCGCGGTGTGAACGATTCGAAGACGCCGTAGGCGATGGCCCGCTCGGAAAAACCGTAGCGAGGGCTGCAGGTCGTCATGGTGATGACGCGGTCGGTCGCCTCGACCTGGGGCTGTTGCGGGAGCGGCAGCAGCACGTCCACACCGTCGGGACGGACGTACTCGAGGTTGCGGAACCGGTACGTGAACCAGCCCTCCTGCATTTCGATCACGACGGCATCACCGACGCGCAGCGAGGGCAGGTCGGCGAAGGGCGCCCCGTGGCTTCCGCGGTGGCCGGCGATGGCGAAGTTGCCGACTCCGCCCGGCATCGCGGTATCGGGGTAATGCCCGAGGCCGATCGGGTCGAGCGTGCGTGAAGCACTGACCCCTCCTGCGACGGTGAAGTGGTAATCGGGTCCCAGACGCGGGATGTGCACCACGCCGAAGCGTTCGGCATCCGCCGGCTGCTCGAGGGCGGGCGGGTCGGCCGTCGCCGGCCCGGCGGGCTGGCCGGGCTCGGCCGGCGCGGCGGATGCGCTCGGAAGCGGGGGGACGGGATCCGCCGCCCACTGCTCGCTCAACTCCTTGCCCTGGTCCTTGAACTGCGCCCCGATGATGGCATCGCCGATCCACAACTGCCACACCACGAAGAGCAGCACGACGACTCCGGCCGTGACGAGCAGGTCGCCGATGACGCCGATCACCGACACACCCCGACGGCGCGCGGGTGCGGGTGCCGGCGCGGTCTCGGACGCCGCGCGCCGGGCGCGACGGGTCTGCGGCTGCGTGTCGGTGTGCACGGGGTGCAGTCTAGTTCCGTGGGTTCGGCGACACCTGAGCATTAGACTGTGGCCCATGGCTCGAACTGGCAAGGGCGACGACCCGATCGCTGAACGCAACGACGGCAACGCGGCTCCGAACCCGGTGTGGTTCCTGCCCATCATGATCGGTCTCATGCTGATCGGCCTGGTGTGGGTCCTGGTGTTCTACCTGAGCAACTCAACTTTCCCCATTCCCGGTATCGGCGCCTGGAACCTCGTGATCGGCTTCGGCATCGCCTTTGTCGGCTTCCTGATGACTACCCGGTGGCGCTGACTTACACGCGTGTAATTCATCCCCACTTGTGGACGGGGCTGTGGATAACTCCTACCCGAGGGTGAAGGCCGGGATCGCGAGAAGCGCGATCAGCGCGATGCCCAACCCGACGAGAAGGCCGATCTGCACGCCTCGTTGCGACGCCGCCCGCGTACGCGCGTAGACCAGGCCCACGAGCGCCCCGGCCGCCAGGCCCCCCAGATGCGCCTGCCACGAGATCCCCACCGCGGTGAGGGAGGCGATGAAGTCTCCCGAACCGATGGCGTTGATGGCGGCGAGGACGAACGGCCACGCGAAGTTGACGGCGATGAGGATGCCGATCACCCGGATGTCCGCGCCGATGTGGCGGCCGATCACGAGCAGCGCGCCGAAGAGGGCGAAGATCGCTCCCGATGCCCCGACCGTCCACACTCCCGGCGCGAGCAGCGTCACAGCGACCGAGCCGCCGAGGGTGCCCAAGAGGTAGAGCGCGAGGAAACGGCCGCGCCCGAGCAGTGGCTCGAGGCTGCGACCGATGAACCAGAGAGCCGCCATGTTGAGGGCGACGTGGAAGAAGCCGTCGTGCACGAGCGCGACGGTGAAGAGGCGCCACGGCTGGAAGACGCCGGCCTGGGGCAGCACGAAGTAGCTGTTGAACGCCAGAAGGCTGGAGACGATCCCTCCGAGCCCGGGGATCAGACCGATGATGTACACGAGCCCGGTGATGGCGACGATCGCGAGCGTCACCCGCGGGCGACCCGTGGCGACCACCGTCATCGACCGTGACGCCCAGCGACGTTCCGCCTTCTTCTGGGCGGGCGTCTGCGCCGCCTGCTGCTGCGCCATGCACTCCGGGCAGATGACGCCGACGGCGGCGGGGGTGCGGCATTCCGAGCAGACGGTGCGCATGCACCGCTGGCACAGGACGAAGCTCTGCCGATCCGGATGCCGGTAGCAGAAGTTGTCGCTGTTGCGCCGGAACTCCTCAGTGGTGGACACCCGCCGCCGCCCGGAGAGTCAGACCGAGACGACGTCGACCGACTGGAGCACCACGGGCTCGATCGGACGGTCGCCGGCGGCGGTGGGGACCGACGCGATCGCGTCGACCACGGCCTTCGAGGCGTCATCGGCGACCTCGCCGAAGATGGTGTGCTTGCCCTGCAGCCACGGGGTGGGGTCGGTCGTGATGAAGAACTGGGAACCGTTCGTCCCCTCCGCCTGACCGGTGATCGCGTTGCGACGCAGACCGGCATTGGCCATGGCGAGCTTGTAGGGCGCGGTGAAGTCGAGCTCGGGGCTGATCTCGTCGTTGAACGTGTAACCGGGGCCGCCGATGCCCTGTCCGAGGGGGTCGCCGCCCTGGATCATGAAGTTGGGGATGATCCGGTGGAAGATGACGTCGGTGTACAGGGGACCCTCGCCCTTGGCGCCGGTGGCCGGGTTGGTCCACTCCTGCGTCCCGTCGGAGAGGCCGATGAAGTTGCGGACCGTCCGGGGAGCGTGGTCTCCGAACAGGTTGACGACGATGTCGCCGTGGTTGGTGTGCAGGGTCGCGACGGCGGTGTGGTGTGCCATGGGTACATTCTCTCAGAGTTATCTGCAAGGGTCGGCGGGCCGGGCGGCCCGTTCTGGCAAGATGAACGCAACGTACATCCCATCGATAGGGAGGATCAGCCGTGGGCCTCAGCCGCAAGAGCAAGAAGGAACTGCGCAAGCTCCAGAAGCACGCCGCCAAGGTGTGGGAGTCGCAGCAGGTGCTGCTGGGCGAGAGCGGGAAGGTCGCTCGCGAAGCCGGCCACCAGCTCGGTCGCTTCAGCCGCGAAGACCTCGTCCCCGCCGTGCAGGACGGCTACGGCAAGTACGCCGCGCCGTACGTCGACAAGACCGTCAAGGGCACGAACCGCTTCCTCAGCCACAAGGTGGTCCCGGCTGCCGGCGCCGTCGTGGGCGGAGCTCTGTCTGTCTGGGATGCCGCGGGCGATACACGTGACCGCCTCGCCAAGGGCAAGGGCTTCGAGCTCGACACCCACAAGTACGCCAAGCGGGCCGAGAAGTACGGCAAGCAGGCCACCAAGCGCCTCGCCAAGAAGCTCCCGTCGCAGAAAGAGGGCATCGGCGCCGGCGGCGTCATCGCCATCATCCTCGGCGTCGTCGCAGCCGCCGGTGTCGCGTACGCCGCGTGGCAGACCCTGCGCGCCGACGACGAGCTGTGGGTGGCCGACGACCCGCTGCGCGCGCCGGACGCGTGAGCGACCCCACCACGAGAGTCCGAGAGGCCGCGCGCGAGCGCGGCCTCTCTGTCGATGTGCGTGAACGTCCCGAGGCGTCCAGCGTCGACGAGGCCGCCGAACTGCTCGGGATCCCGTCGGCATCCATCGTGAAGACGCTCGTCGTGAAGCGTTCCGACGACACGTATCTCTTCGCACTCATCCCCGGCGATCGGGCGATCTCCTGGCCGAAGCTCCGAGCCCTCGTGGGCGTGAACAAGCTCCGCCTGCCGGAGCCCGAGCTGGCGCGGGCGGCGACGGGGTACGAGCGCGGCACGATCGTGCCCATCGGCAGCAGCACCGCCTGGCCCGTATACGCGGATGAACGAATCGTGGGCACCCGGATCGCGATGGGCGCCGGCGCACACGGCTACAGCCTCTTCGTCGACGCCGACGACCTGATCGCCGCCTACGGCGCCGTCGTCGCGGACATCAGCGCCGACCGGGGGTGATGCCGTCCACCCGGGGAGCCGCGGATGGCGGGAACTCGCGATCGACGAGCACTCGGAGAATCAACGCGCCGCGTCGACACCAGTCGACGCGGGGAGTCTCGCCATTCGCAGCGCGATGTCGACGAGTTGCACGCGGCGCAGTTTGCGCACCGCCGGCATCGTGAACCACACCGCTCGATCCGTGGACCCGTCCATCTCGTGACGCAGTCGTCCGCCGACGACGTGTGCGCGATAGACGATTCGGAGGGTGCGCAGGGGTACCGCCGCATCAACGTCAAGACGCGAGGCGGCCGGGATGACCCGCGAATGGATGCCGAGCAGCTCGTCGATGGCGATCCAGTATCCGCTCTCTTCCTGGGCTTCGCGGCGAGCGGCGTGCTCCGGGTCTTCTCCGGGCTCCAACCCTCCACCCGGCAGCGTCCACGCCGAACGACGACCCTCGACCCAGTGCGCGAGCAGCAAGCGATCGGCGTCGTCGGTGATGACGGAGTACGCCGCGACTCGCATGTCCATTGCGACACACTAGCGGCGTGGGCATCAGCGTGCTCGCGGGGAATCCGTCATTCCCGCCCGAGCGAATCCAGTCCTGCACGAGTGCCGTCGCCGATCGCCACCGCCGCCTGCAGGCTTGCGCGTCACGACCGGGCTGTCGGCGACACTACCCAGGCGCGCATGGAACGCGTCTAGGGCGGACCAGTCGGTGCCCGTCGCGATGCGCACCATCCCCTCCCAGCAGAACGTCAATCTCCGCTCGCCGGGCAGCTCCGCGAGCGTTCCTGCGGCCGCGGAACAGATGGGGGCCCAGGCGGGTCATCGCTCCCGGCGGCCCTCACCGATGTGCCAGGAATACAGGAGTCCGTCTCCGCGCAACAGCTCGGCTCCGACCGCGCGCTGCTGGTACACGACGGGGTTGTGCGATGAGAGCGTGCGCGCATTACGCCAATGCCGATCGAGCCTTCGCGCTTCGCTCGTCGCAGACGCGCCACCCACCTCGAACAGACTCGTCGTCGCCGTCAGCACGGCATCGGTCACTGTGGACTGCGCCTGAACGGCGGCGAGTTCAGCGAGTCGAACGTGGTCGGCGGCATCCGGCGCGTCGCTCGCCACCGCCTCGTGCGCGGCCTGCACGACCCGGGCCGCGGCAAGCGTGGTCGCTTCTGCTGCGTACACGAGTCCGGCGATCCGACCGACGACCTGCTGCACGAGCGGATCGTCCGCGGCCTGGTCGGCGAGTCCCTGGCTGTACACGCGCGTGCGGGTGCGCACGAAGCCGACGGCATCCCGAAGCGCAGCACGCCCGACTCCGACGAGGGCGGCGAGGAGGACGAGCTGGAGGAACGCGGTCGTGTGCGTCGGCGCAGCAACGATCGGCGTCAGGTCGGCTGGATCGACGGCGACGTTCGCGAACGTCGTCGTCCCGCTGCCCGTCACTCGCTGCCCGAAGCCGTCCCAGTCGTCTCTCCGGTCCACCCCGTCGGCACGAGCGTTCACGATGACGCTGACCTGCTTGTCGTCGTCATCCAGCGCGGCGACCCAAATCCAGTCCGCGAACAGCGAGCCGGTGCTGTAGTGCTTCGCGCCATCGAGGCGGAGTCCGTCGGAGGTGCGCCGCACGCGCGTGTTGAATGCGCCGACTCCGGCCGAGGAACGTTCGCTCGTCGCGTTGCCGAGCAGCGCCCCGTCAACCACCCGCGCGAGCCACACTTCCCTCCGCGGGTCATGCGGTCGACTCACCCACCCCTCGACTGCCGAAACGTGCGCACGGAGAAGCTGCGGCAGGTTGGAGTCCGCTTCGCCGAGCTCGATGAGGAGTCGGAACAATTCGACCACGGTGGCCCCTGCGCCGCCGGACGCGACGGGAATGGCTACCGCGCCGAACCCCTCCGCACGCAAGAGTTCGATCTCATCGAACGGGAGACGCCGATCGCGTTCACGGGCGGTCGCCCCCTCGGCGATCCGGGCGAAGATCGGCCGGTATCGCTCGGCCAGAGCTGCGTAGCGAGATTCGTCGGCGACGACACTCATGCGTTCGCCCCTTCTGCGGATCGAGCCGCGGTCATCGGTGTGGTCGTTCCCGCGCTCACTGATGGATCCGTGGAGCGGAACGCACCCCGGTACGCGGCGGCCGGGTGCGTCTCGGGGAGCAGCGGACCCGCGCCGAACAAGCGCTCCCGAAGGGACCCCGGCGGGTAAGCGGTGCGGTAGCGTCCTCGACGCTGAAGCTCCGGCACGAGCAGATCGACGACGTCCGCGAACGTCCCCGGCGACACGTACTGGACGACGTTGAACCACGTCGACGCCGGTCGCCTCGGCGATCTCCTCGACGCGGTCGGCGACCTGCGCGGCCGTACCGCTCACGAAGAATTCGTCGCGCTCGGGGAACGCGAATCGCTCGACGATCGTCCGACCGGTGTCGCTGCTCTCGAGGCTCGTGATCTCCTTCTCGTACGACTCGATATGCCCACGGCGGGAGTACTGCAGAACCTGGCCGGGCGCGAGTGCTGCGACATCGATACCCGTGCCACCGCCGAAATGCACGAGGTACCCCTCGATGTCGCGCAACCCGAGCAGCTCCTCCTTCTTGAGCCGGGCCTCGGCCTCTGTCTCCCCGATGATCAGATTGAGCCCCGCGAAGGCTCTCACCGCATGGCGACCGCGACCGATCTCCTCAGCACGGTCGCGGATCTCACGGACATTGGCCGCCACACCCGCGAGCGTCTGCGCAGACACGAAGACGCCCTCCGCGTTGCGCGCGGCGAACTCCTTCCCGCGGCCTGAACTGCCGGCCTGGTAGATCACGGGTGTGCGTTGCGGACTCGGTTCGGACAGGTGCGGCCCGTCGACGGTGAAGTACTTTCCGACGTGTCCGATCTCATGCACCTTGCGCGGATCGGTGTAGCGTGCCGCGGCACGGTCACGCTCGACGGCATCCGCTTCCCACGAGCCCTCCCAGAGCTTGTACAAAACGTCCAGGAACTCCTCCGCGAGCTCGTAACGGTCGTCGTGCCGGACCTGCTCGCGCAACCCGAAGTTGCGCGCCGCGTCCGGCAGATAACCGGTGACCACGTTCCACGCGACGCGGCCCTTCGTCAGGTGATCGAGAGTCGAGAACCGGCGCGCATTGCCGAACGGCGGCTCGTACGTCGTCGAAGCCGTCACCGCGAAAGCCAGATGCCGCGTCACGGCCGCCATGGCCGGCACGATGAGGAACGGATCGTTGTTGGGGATCTGGATGCCGCGCTCGACGGCCGCATCTCGGCTTCCGCCGTACACATCGTAGGTGCCGACGACATCGGCGATGAACATGGCGTCGAACAAACCGCGCTCGAGCAACTGAGCCGTCTCGGTCCAGTACTCGAGATCGGTGTACTGGTGCCGGCGGTTGTCGGGATGCACCCACAGCCCGTGGTTGATGTGGCTGACGGTGTTCATCTCGAACCCGTTCAGAATGAGTTCGCTACCCATGGTGCAGAGTCCTTACTGAGAGCGCCGCGGCAGGTCGACGACCGACGCGAGCAGCTGACGGGTGTAGTCGTGCTGAGGGTCGCGGAAGACGCATTCCACGCTGCCGCGCTCCACGACGCGGCCGTCCTTGAAGACCAGTACATCGTCGGCGATGTGGCGCACGACACCGAGATCGTGGCTGATGAACAGGTAGCTCCGCGTCAGCTCACGCTGCAGGTCCGCCAGAAGGTCGAGCACTTGCGCCTGGATCGAGACGTCCAAGGCCGATACCGGCTCGTCCAGTACGAGGATGCGAGGCTGCAGTGCGAGAGCGCGGGCGATCGCGACGCGCTGACGCTGTCCGCCGGACAGGGTGATCGGGCGGCGGGGCCCGGTCGCGGCGGGAAGGCCTACCTGGTCGAGCAGTTCGATCGCGCGCGCTGTCCGTTCTGCGCGCGGGGTCCCGCCGGCCTCGAGAGCGTTCAGCAGGATGCGTCGCACCGTGTGGCGGGGATCGAACGAACTCAGTGGGTCTTGATTCACCAGCTGGACCTCGGGCCGAAGAGTGCGACGGTCGCGCTCGCGGCCCGGCACCCAGGGCAAGCCGCCCAGTTCCACGGTGCCCGCGTCCGGCGCGACGAGGCCGAGGACGATACGCGCGACGGTCGACTTCCCCGACCCGGACTCGCCGACGATCCCCAAGGTGGTCCCGGACCGTACGGTGAACGACACGTCGTCTACGACACGCCGACGTGTACCGTCGGGTCCGCGGTACTCCTTGATCAAGCCGCTCGCAGCGATGCCCGGCGCGACCGAATCGAGTCGATCTGCGCGCTCCCTCCGCGATTGGACGCGCGCGACCGGAGCATCGGAAAGCCGAGACCCCTTCGGGTGCGCGCCCGGCACCGCCGCGAGCAGCCGCTTCGTGTACGCATGCTGCGGATCGAGCAGCACCTGCTCCGTCGTGCCGGACTCGACGATCCGGCCATGTTGCATAACGGCGATCTCATCGGCGACTCGACTGACGACGGCGAGGTCATGGGAGATGAGGACTATGCCGGTCCCGGCGTGCGTGAGGGCGTCGAGCAGGTCGAGGACCTGCGCCTGGACGGTGACGTCGAGTGCTGTCGTCGGCTCATCGGCGATGAGCAGTCGAGGCTGCAGAGCGATCGCCTGCGCGATGAGGGCTCTCTGACGCAGACCTCCTGACAGCTCCCCTGGCCGTTGCCGACGGCGGAACTCCGGGTCGGGAACGCCGGCGCGGCCGAGCGCCTCGATGATCCTCTCGCGGCGAGCCCGGGGTCCGCCGAACCGATGCAGCTTCAGCACCTCCCCGATCTCGCGACCGATCGGGCGCAGCGGGTCGAGAGAGACGAGTGCGTCCTGGAGGACGTAACCGACTTCGTGCCCACGGATCCGGCGCCAGTCGCGTTCGCCGAGGGCTCTCGCATCCCGGCCGAGCACATCGCGGCGGGTGGCGGTCACCCGGGCGTCCGCTCCGTTGAGGCCGATCAAGCTGCGTGCTGTCACGGTCTTACCGGAGCCCGACTCGCCGACGAGCGCGAGCGTTCGACCCGCCTGGAGGCGGAGCGAGACATCGTGGACGACGGGAACGATTCCCCGCGGAGTCTGGAAGGCGATATCGAGCCCCTCGACGCGGATGAGCTCGACCGGAGCGGACGCCGTGGCGGCCACGTAGATGTCGGTGTGCACCTCAGATGTGGGCACGATCAAACCTTCCCTTCCACACGGCGCTGGACGTAACGGCCGACAACGCTCGTGGCGAGCGCGCTCGCCGAGATAGCGATCCCTGGGAAAACGGCGATCCACCAGGCGAGTTGGATGTAGTTGCGCCCGTCGGAGAGCATCGTGCCCCACTCAGCGGCGGGCGGCGCCGCCCCGAGCCCAAGGAAGCTGAGGGCCGAAGCCCACACAATGGCCTGACCGACGCCGAGAGTGGCCAACGCGAGCAGTGGTCGGGCGACGTTCGGCAGAATCGTCCGGCCGAGGATCCGAGCGGGCGTGAGGCCCAGGCCCACGTTCGCCTCGACGTATCCGGACGACAGCACCTGAAGCGTCTGCACGCGCAGAATGCGCGCGTACCCTGGCGCGGAGCCCAGACCGACGGCGGCGACGACGGTGGCGAGGCCCGGCCCCGCGATTGCGATGAAGATGAGGGCGAGCAACAGACTCGGGAACGCGAACATCACCTCCACGACGCGGGAGATCACGGCATCCACCCGGCCCCCGGCCACCGCGGCGGTCACGCCGAGGAGCGCTCCGACGCCGAGCCCGACGACGGTCGCACCCAGGCCGACGGCGAGCGACTGACCGGCACCTTCGACCACACCCGGGAGAAGACGTCGCGCCCGATCTGGTCCGTGCCGAAGAGGTGGTCGCTGGTCGGTGCCTGCAGATTTCTGGCCGCCTCGACAGCGAACGGGTCGTGTGGCTGCAGGAGCGATGGCCAGAGCGCGCTCGCGGCGAGCGTCAGCAGGAAGAGGGTCGCGATCACGACGCCGACCGGTACTCCGCGCAACCGGGCGACGATCCCGCCGCGGTCGACGAACGCCGCGACAGCCGCGCGATCGTCGAGAGGGGATGTGGGGGTGGTCATTCCGACTCCGTCCGTACGATGCGGGGGTCGACGATGCGCGACGCTACGTCGACACCGAGATTGACGACGACATACACAAGGCTGATGAAGAGCACCACTGCAACGACAATCGGGGAGTCGCGCGCGACGATCGCATCCACGAGGCTGCGGCCGAGTCCCTGTCGAGCGAAGATCACCTCGGCGACCACGGCGCCACTGATGAGCGAACCGACCGCCCAGCCGGACAGGCTGATTGCAGGGAGGAGTGCGTGCCGGAGACCGTGCACGACGCGGACCCGCCACTCCCCCGCCCCTCGCGCGCGTGCAGTGAGCACGAATGGTTGGGCCAGGGCGTCGTCGAGGGCCTCACGCGTCACCTGAGCGAGGAATCCGGCGAGGGGAATCGCCATTGCGAGCGCCGGCAAGACGATCGTTCGCGGGTCCGACCCGGATGGCGGCACCCAGCGCAGCGTGAACGCGAACACCACGAGCAGCACGAGCGCGATCCAGAAAGGGGGGATCGCGGCGAACACGACCTCCACTCCCCGACCGATTGCATCAGCCAACCGCCCGCGCCGGACGGTGAACAGTGCGAGAAGCAGCGCCAGGGTCCATGCGGCGACGATGGACGCGATCGTGAGCTGGAGCGTCGGTCCCACTTGCGGCAGCAGATAGGTGATGACGGGCGACTTCTTCACGTACGACATCCCGAGGTCGCCGTGCAGAATGTCCCCCAGGTAGTTCAGGTACTGCACGACGACGGGTTGATCGAGCCCGTACTGCACGCGCGCGGCTTCGATCGTCGCCTCGCTCGGCGCGGACCCGGGGCCGCCGAGGATCGTCAGCACGGGGTCGCCGGGGATGAGCTTGAGCGCGAGGAACGCGAGCGACACAGCGGCCCAGACCACGAGCACCGACCCGAGGGTCCGCACGAGCACGCGGCGGAGCCAGGTGCGGCCGCTTGTGATTCCGGACACGGACTCGGGTACACCGGTTGAACGGGAGGCCGTGGTCCCGCGTACAAGCGAGACCACGGCCCGGACCCCGGTCATCAGCCGACCACCTGCGCGTCGTAGAGGTATGGCAGCGACAGCGACGGCTCGACGACGACGTTCGAGACCGCATCCTTCCGGCTCGCGAGATCGGTGCTCTGCGCGTACAACGTCACCTGCAGGGCGGCATCGCTGATGATCTTCTGGGCGTCGTCGTACAGAGACCGGCGCTGGTCGACCGTCGTCGTCGCGAGCGCATCGTTCAGAATCTCGTCGAGCTGAGGGTTGCTGTAGCCCGAGCCGTTCGGCACCCAGCCCGAGGATTGCAGGTACTCCGTCGAGAACACGATTCGCAGCACATCGGGGGTATTGGTGTTCCAGTACTGCGTACGCAGGTCGTAGTCAAAGGTGCTGCTGCGTTTCGTCGTGGTCGCCGAGTCGGCCTGCTGCACATCGAGGTGGAAGCCCGCCTTCTTGACGTTCGCCTGTATCTGGGTGATCAGATCTGTGAGAGCGGCAGGGTTGTCGGCGGCTGTGTACGGGTAAGAGATGCTCAGTCGCTGGCCGTTCCTGGTGCGATAGCCGTCGCTATCTCGCGCGGTCCAGCCGGCCGCATCGAGGAGCGCATTGGCTCTGTCGAGGTCGAGGTCGTAGACGTGTTCGAAGTCCGGCGAGTAGAAAGGAGTGACCGAACTCAGCGGGCCACCTACGTATGTCGCGGTGCCGAGGAACACGCTGTCGATGCTCGTGCGAGCATCTGCGGACAGCAGGAAGGCCTGTCGCACCGACAGATCGTCAAAGGGCGCGCGGGTCACATTGAGCTGCAGCGAGGTCGGGTTGCCCGGGCGCTCGTAGCGGCTGACTACGACGTTCGGGTCTCCCGAGGCTTCCTCCGTATTCTCGGGCGGGAGCGAGTCGATCACGTCGACGTCCCCGGTGCGCAGCGAGCCGTATCGGCTGGCGTTCTCCGGAATGATGCGCCAGGTGATCTTCGCGATGGACGCGGGGCCGCTGTGCTCGGCATACGGCGGAGCGCTGTTGTACTCGTCGTTGCGCTCCAGCACGACCTCCTGCTGGGGCGTGTACGAAACGATCTTGAAGGGGCCGGAGCCGACCGGCGAGGCGCAGTTCTCCTCCTGCGGCCGAGCGAGCGCGGTGGGCGACTCGATACCGAGGAACGGCTGAGCGAGAACCTCCAAGAACGCGGCGTACGGACGGTTCAGCGTCACCACGGCAGTCGTGTCATCCACTACCTGGGTGCTCTCATACGGCTTCAGGTAGCCCCCGGCCGTACCCGACTGTGTCGCCGGGTCGACCATGTGGTCGAGGTTCGCTTTCACGGCTGAGGCGTCGAAGGGCGTTCCATCGGTGAACGTCACATCGTCTCGCAGATGGAATGTCCACGTGAGAGCGTCCGGCGACACTTCCCAGGAAGTCGCGAGCCACGGGTGGATGTTGCCCTGCGCATCTTGCGACACCAGGGAGTCGAGGTATTGCGCCGCGATACTCGCCTGCGGCATGTCACCGCCGACGTGGGGGTCCAGGCACGAGATGTCCTTGCCTGTCGCGTAGACGATGGAGCTGTTATCGGCGGTCTCGCCGGGCGCGGAGCAGGCGGTCAACGCCAGCGTGCTTGCGCTGACGACGGCCAAGAGGATCCCGGCGCGGTGGAGGAGGGACGACATGATCTCGCCTTCGATCTGTGGGGTGACGATGCAAGGGGGACGGCGCAACGATAGGAAGCTCCGCGAGGAGGCTTCGCCTCGTTCCGTAGCAATACGTCACTTCTTCACGAGACCGTGAGCCACCCCGGGGTGCGCGTTCTTGTGTCTGCGAAAGCCGTCGGTCCGATTCGCCGGCTGACACCGCCGATGTGCTGGTAGACGAGCCGCGGATGTCCGAGAGAGGTATCGGAGATCTGCGACGGAAACGACAAGCAGTCGTGGGAACGGTCGCCGAAGTAGTAGCCCCCGTTGACGCCCCGGTGCACGTTGCGCCGGATCGCCTCGATGACGCTCGTCGACAGGTCGAGGCGCGACGCGGTTGCCCAGCCGTGGGCGATGACGCCCACCATGTCGAACTGCAGACCAGCGGTGAGCCATGGCGTCGTGTGGTGCATGTGCGCGAAGTCGCGTTCGAAGTTCGCGCTGATCGCGTCGCGCGGACGGCCGCTGTTGCTCGCCCAGACGAAGCCTTCGGGCGGTGGTACCCGCAGCTCGGGTGTGCCGGGCACCCACAATCCGAAAAGCAGCGACGGAAATGAGCTCGCCTCGAAAGCCTCGAGGAAAATCGAGACCAGATGAGGGTCGAAGGAGGCCAGCAGCACCGCACTCGGCGGGTCGTTCCGCAGGTCTTGCACCGCCGATCGCCACGACGCCTCGTCCCGGGCCTCGACGAGGTCGACTCCCTTGATCGGCGCTCCGCCGCGACCGCGACGGATCGGGCCGACGACACCGGGGTCCTCGCCGAGCACCACGACGCGGCCATCGCCGGCAGGGATCCTCTGCTGTCTGATCGCATCTCTCACGAACGAGGTGAACGCCGTCCCATAGACGTCGACGCTCGGGCATATGCGATAGGTAAAGGGCCCATGACGGCCCGCCGGTCCGTCGTGCACATTGTGCAGGACGGGGATCTCCCGCTCCCCCGCGTTCTCAAGGAACCGCTCCGCGGAACCCGCACCGTGGAAGTAGGTGAGAGCATCGATCGCGCCAGCATCCCAGCCGTCCAGCACGGCAACCGGATCTCCGTCTACGGGTACCGCCGCCCACCGCAGCTCGATCGGTCGGTCACGAACGCCGCCGCGGCGGTTGATCGTCTCGAGGGCGAGTTGTGCGCCGCGCCGAAGATCTGCGCCCGTGCCCCCGTCGGGTGCCACGGCGCCGATCACGAGAGGCCGTCGGGGCGCGAAGAAGCTCGGTGACACGCGGCGCACGCCGGAGGAGGCTGTGGCGTTCGCGGCAGCCGTGTGCGCCGGGCGCGGTTCCGAGATCCGTCGCAATCCTTCCTCGACGGCGATCGTGGCCAGGACGCTCCGACGCCGCTGGCCGAGTTTCGACAGCAAGTGTTCCACGTGCGAACGGACCGTGCTCGCGCTCAACGCCAGGGAATCGGCGATGGACTGATTCGTCTCACCGAGGGTGATCAGGGTCAGCACATCGAGTTCTCGAGCGGTGAGACCGTAAGGAGGGGGCACCTTCGTCGCACTGAGCTCGACGGTGAGCCGGTCGGTGCCGGCGGGTCCGACCTCGATCCGGAACCAATCGCGGCCCGTCACGAGGAGGCCGCGCACGGGCGCCGACCGGCGGGCATCGAAGTGCAAGACCAGTTCGCGCAGCCCGTCATGCGCGTCGAAGAACGCGGAGTCCGACGCCGAAAGTCCTCGCTCCGTGCGCACGAGCCAACGTACGTGCGGCTCCTCCTCAAACGATGGGGCAGACATGCTCCAAGTATTTGTCGTCCTGCCATGGGTCGAATGACCCATGTCATATTGAGTCGAACCGCGCGTCTCCTCTTGAGTCGAACCGCGTAGGGACGCGACTGGCCACGTTCTCCTGGCTGGAAGGAGCGACGACTGAGACGCCGGAGGCTCGACCGGTTCAGCGCCTCGTGTGCGGTGGTCAACGGGCGAATCGGCTGCCGCCGCGCCAGACGCATGCATCACCTCGGTACAGGCGTTAGACACCGCGGCAAACGCTTCATCCCCATCGCCGACGACCACCCCACGTTCGTCCACACCGACGCCGGCTGCATGATCGCGACCAACGCCATCAGCATCTCTGGCACGACAGAACGAAAGAGCCCGGCCGATGGCCGGGCTCTTTCTCGTGGAGATGTCTCTCGTGAGCGACTCACGTGCCGCCCATCTCACGACTCATCTTCGATTGTGGAGCCTAGGAGATTCGAACTCCTGACATCCTGCTTGCAAAGCAGGCGCTCTACCAGCTGAGCTAAGGCCCCGCGAGGGGAGGGGTGGGGCTACCAGGACTTGAACCTGGGACCTCTTCATTATCAGTGAAGCGCTCTAACCGCCTGAGCTATAGCCCCGTCTCGCTGACGTGATGTCAACCTCGAAGACTTTACCGGAATCCCGAGGTTTTCACGAATCGAGGTCAGTTCGAGGTGAAGCCGACGAGCAGGCCGCCCGTCACCTTCACCGCGAGGTTGTAGATCCCCGCCATCACGGCGCCCAGCACCGTCACGACGACGAGGTTGAGGATGGCGATGATCGCGGCGAACGCCATGACCTGCGGAAGCCCCACGTACTGCGACAGGTTCGCCGAGCCGTCGGTGAAGCTCATGAAGAACTCGTCGAGCTTCGGAAGCAGCGTCGCAGCCACCACCAGGTAGAGCAGGAAGTACGACACCACCGTCACGATGGCCAGGGCCACCGCCGCCAGGAACGACAGCTTCACCGCCGACCAGAAGTCGATGTAGACCAGGCGCAGACGCACCTGCTTCGCCGGGGTCTTGTGCGTCGACTTCTTCGCGAGCTTGTCAGCTACCGTGCTCATGCGTCAGTACTTTCCTCGGTGGTCTCGGGGGCGGAGGCGGCGGCCTCGTCCGCGGGGGATGCGGTGGGCTCCGTGGTCGTCTCCGTCGTCTCGGCCAGGTTCCGCTCGGCATTGCGGGCGATCGCGATGATGCGGTCGTCGCCACCGGCACGGGCGAAAACGACACCCATGGTGTCGCGACCCTTGGCGGGTACCTCGGCCACGGCAGAGCGTACCACCTTGCCGCTGGCAAGAACCACGAGCACCTCGTCGCCCTCCGACACCATCATTCCGCCGGCGAGGACACCCCGATCGTCGGTGAGGCGGGCGACCTTGATGCCGAGACCGCCGCGGTTCTGCATCCGGTATTCGGTCACCGCGGTGCGCTTGGCGTAGCCGCCTTCGGTCACGACGAAGACGAATTCGTCGTCCTTCGCAACGGATGCCGAGAGCAGGCTGTCGCCCTCTCGGAAGTCCATGCCCTTCACGCCCGACGTCGACCGGCCCATCGGCCTCAGCGCGCTGTCGGTGGCGGAGAAGCGCAGCGACATGCCCAGACGGCTGATAAGCAGGATGTCGTCACCCTCGTCCACGAGGAGCGCGCTGACCAGCTCGTCGGCCGCGCCCGGCTCGCCCTCGTCGCCGTCCTCGGTCGCCTGGCCGCGGAGCTTGATGGCGATGACGCCGCCCTGTCGGTTGGTGTCGTACTCGGCGAGGCGCGTCTTCTTCACCAAGCCCCCGCGGGTGGCGAGCACGAGATACGTCGAGACGGCGTAGTCGCGGATGTCGAGGATCTGCGCGATCTCCTCGTCGGGCTGCAGCGCGAGGAGGTTCGCGACGTGCTGACCCTTGGCATCCCGACCCGCCTCCGGCACCTCGTAGGCCTTCGAGCGGTAGACGCGGCCCTTGTTCGTGAAGAACAACAGCCAGTGGTGCGTGGTGGTGACGAAGAAGTGCTCGACGACATCGTCGGCGCGCAGTTGTGCGCCCTTCACGCCCTTCCCGCCGCGGTGCTGCGAGCGGTAGTTGTCGCTTCGCGTGCGCTTGATGTAGCCGTCGCGGGTGACGGTGATGACCATCTCTTCTTCGGCGATGAGGTCTTCGATCGACACGTCGCCGTCGAACCCGTGGAGGATCTCCGTCCGGCGGTCGTCGCCGAAACGGTCGACGATCGCCGTGAGCTCGTCACGGATGATCGTGCGCTGACGCGCGGGCGTGACGAGGATGTCGTTGTAGTCCGCGATGCGGGCCTCGAGCTCGGTCGCCTCGTCGACGATCTTCTGGCGCTCCAGGGCCGCCAGGCGACGCAGCTGCATGTCGAGGATCGCCTGCGCCTGGATGTCGTCGATGTCGAGGAGCTTCTGCAGTCCCTCGTTGGCATCCTGGGCCGTCGGGGAGCGGCGGATGAGCGCGATGACCTCGTCGAGGGCGTCGAGCGCCTTGAGGTATCCGCGCAGGATGTGCATGCGCTCCTCGGCCTTGCGCAGGCGGAAGCGGGTGCGGCGGACGATGACGTCGATCTGGTGGTCGATCCACAGACTGATGAAGCCGTCGAGCGAGAGCGTGCGCGGCACGCCGTCGACGATGGCGAGCATGTTGGCGCCGAAGTTCTCCTGCAGCTGCGTGTGCTTGTACAGGTTGTTCAGCACGACCTTCGCGACGGCGTCGCGCTTGAGCACCACGACGAGGCGCTGCCCGGTGCGGCCCGAGGTCTCGTCGCGGATGTCGGCGATCCCGGTGATCTTGCCCTCGCGTGCGAGGTCGCCGATCTTCACCGCGACGTTGTCGGGGTTGACCTGGTACGGCAGCTCGGTGATGACCAGGCACGTACGGCCCTGGATCTCCTCGATGTTGACGACGGCCCGCATCGTGATGGAGCCGCGGCCGGTGCGGTAGGCGTCCTTGATCCCGCGCGTACCGAGGATCTGCGCCGCCGTCGGGAAGTCGGGCCCGGGAATGCGCTCCATGAGCGCCTCGAGCAGCTCTTCGCGCGTGGCATCCGGATTCTCCAGCGCCCAGAGCGCGCCGGCGGCGACCTCACGGAGGTTGTGGGGCGGGATGTTGGTGGCCATGCCGACCGCGATGCCGACGGAGCCGTTGACCAGCAGGTTGGGGAAGCGCGAGGGCAGGACGACGGGCTCCTGCGTCTGACCGTCGTAGTTGTCCTCGAAGTCGACCGTGTCTTCTTCGATGTCGCGCACCATCTCGAGCGCGAGCTGCGACATCTTCGTCTCGGTGTACCGCGGGGCGGCCGCCCCCTGGTTGCCCGGCGAGCCGAAGTTGCCCTGCCCGAGAGCGAGCGGGTACCGCAGCGACCACGGCTGCACCAGGCGCACGAGGGCGTCGTAGATGGGGGCGTCACCGTGCGGGTGGTAGTGACCCATGACCTCGCCGACGACGCGGGCGCATTTCGAGAAGGACTTGTCGGGGCGGAAGCCGCCGTCGTACATGCCGTAGATCACGCGACGGTGCACGGGCTTGAGACCATCCTCGACGCGCGGGAGCGCGCGGCCGACGATGACGCTCATCGCGTAGTCGAGGTAGCTCCGCTGCATCTCGAGCTGAAGGTCGACCTGGTCGATCTTGCCGTGGTTGTGCGCGGGATCCGACCGGACGTCGTCGGGCTCGGGCGTGATGTCGTCAGCCATGTCTTCTCAGTTTCGTAGGGCGTCGTCGTTCGTCGTGCGGGACGAGATCAGATGTCGAGGAAGCGGACGTCTTTGGCGTTGCGCTGGATGAAGCTCCGGCGCGACTCGACGTCTTCGCCCATGAGCACCGAGAAGATCTCGTCGGCCGCGGCCGCGTCGTCGATGGTCACCTGGCGCAGCGTCCGCGTCTCGGGGTCCATCGTGGTCTCCCACAGTTCGTGGTCGTTCATCTCGCCGAGACCCTTGTAGCGCTGGATGCCGTTGTCCTTCGGGATCCGTCGGCCCGATGCCTGGCCGTCGACCAGCATCGCGTCGCGCTCCCGGTCGCTGTAGGCGTACTCGTGCGGGTGGTTGGACCACTTCAGGCGGTACAGCGGCGGCTGTGCGAGGTAGACGTATCCGGCCTCGATGAGACCGCGCATGTAGCGGAACAGCAGGGTGAGCAGCAGCGTGGTGATGTGCTGGCCGTCGACGTCGGCATCGGCCATGAGCACGATCTTGTGGTACCGCGCCTTGGCCATGTCGAAGTCCTCGCCGATGCCCGTGCCGAAGGCCTGGATCATCGCCTGGACCTCTTTGTTGCCCAGGGCGCGATCGAGGCGCGCGCGCTCGACGTTCAGGATCTTGCCGCGCAGTGCCAGGATCGCCTGCGTGTGGGGATCGCGGCCCTGCACGGCGGAGCCGCCGGCGGAGTCACCCTCGACGAGGAAGATCTCGCTGATGGACGGGTCTTTCGACGTGCAGTCCTTGAGCTTGTCGGGCATGGCCGCCGACTCGAAGACGCTCTTGCGGCGGGCGGTCTCGCGCGCCTTGCGGGCGGCCAGACGGGCGGTCGCGGCATCGATCGCCTTGCGGATGATGTTCTTGGCCTGGCTCGGGTTGCGGTCGAACCAGTCGCCGAGCTTGTCGCCGACCACCTTCTGCACGTACGCGCGCGCCTCGGTGTTGCCGAGCTTGGTCTTGGTCTGGCCCTCGAACTGCGGCTCCGAGAGCTTCACCGAGATGACGGCGGTCAGCCCCTCGCGGATGTCGTCACCGGTGAGGTTGTCGTCCTTCTCCTTGAGGAGGTTGTTCGCGCGCGCGTAGCGGTTGACGAGCGTCGTCAGGGCCGCGCGGAAGCCCTCTTCATGGGTGCCGCCCTCGTGCGTGTTGATCGTGTTGGCATAGGTGAAGACGTTCTCGGTGTACGCCGTCGTCCACTGCATCGCCAGTTCGAGCGCGATCTTGCGCTCGGTGTCTTCGGACTCGACCTCGATGATCTCGTCGTTGACCACGTCGGCCTTGCGCACGCGGTTGAGGTGCTCGACGTAGTCGACGAGACCGCGCTCGTAGAGGAACGTGTCGTGACGAGCCTCGGTGACCTCTTCGCCGGGTTCACCCTCGGTGATCAGCGACTGCGGTCGCTCGTCACGCAGACTCAGGCGCAGTCCCTTGTTGAGGAACGCCATCTGCTGGAAGCGCGTGCGGAGGGTGTCGTAGTCGAAGTCGACGGTGTCGAAGATGGTGGCATCCGGCCAGAACGTGATCGACGTGCCGGTCTTCTCGCTCTCCTCGCCCTTCGCCAGCGGGGCGAGGGGAACCCCACCGTCGCGGAACGACTGACGCCACACGTGCCCCTGTCGCTGCACCTCGACCTCGAGGCGGGTGGACAGCGCGTTCACGACCGAGGAGCCGACACCGTGGAGACCACCGGAGACCGCGTACCCGCCACCGCCGAACTTGCCGCCGGCGTGGAGCACGGTCAGGACGACCTCGACGGTGGACTTGCCCTCGGTGCGGTGCATGTCGACCGGGATGCCGCGACCGTTGTCGATCACGCGCACCGCGCCGTCGCTGAGGATCGTGACGTCGATGGTGTCGCAGTAACCCGCGAGGGCCTCGTCGACGGAGTTGTCGACGATCTCCTGCACCAGGTGGTGCAGGCCCCGTTCGCCGGTGGAACCGATGTACATACCGGGCCGCTTGCGAACGGCCTCGAGTCCTTCGAGCACCTGAATGGCGTCTGCCCCGTACTCGTTGGGAACCTTCGCCGTCGGGGACGCTTCGGGTTCCTCGGAAACGCTGTCGGGGTTTTCGGACGTCATGAGTACGCGCGCTCCAGATCGGTTCGTCGGAACCTCCATCCTATCGCGCCCGGTCTCGTCGAACGGTGTGTGCGGCCCGTTGCGGGGAGAAATCACCTCGATCCGGGATCGACCATGGTCTAGCCGTAGGTATCGCGCGGACCACGGCCTGGAACGGCTCTGGGCCCCCATTTCCACGAGGGGACGTCGGGTCCGACGAACCGGATCGCCTCGACGCCCGCGTCGGGGAAACGTCGGATGATCTCGGAAAGGATGTGCGCGCGCATCAGTTGCAGCTGTTTCGCCCAGGCGGTGGAGTCGGCCTGGACGGTGAGTGTTCCGGCGTCGAGAGCCACCGGCCGCGTGTGCGCCGCGGTGTCCGCGCCGGCCACCTCGTCCCACGTACGCACCAGGTCCTCACGCGACAGCTGGGGCTCCCAGCCGGCCGACTGCGTGAGCGCGGAGAGCACATCTCCGAGACCCCGGGGATCGCGACCGGGAGAGAAGGGGGCGTTGTCCCCGTCGTCCGTCCGTCGGCGACGCTTCTTCTTGCGATACGGGGAGGGCTCCAGTCCGCGCAGACGGAGGTAGGTGGCCAGGGTCTCGGGCAGCTCGGGCTCGTCACTCATCGACCGGCTCCTCGATCCGGCCCGCCTCGACCCGCACGACGTGCGCGCGCAGCGCGTCGGGCACGTCTTCTTCGACGGCCGACGTCACGATGACCTGTTCGTATCCGCCCGCCAGCTCAGCCAGGCGCGCACGCCGGCCCGCGTCGAGCTCGGCGAACACGTCGTCGAGGATCAGGACGGGGTCGCCCAGGCGCGACTCCGCTCGGAGGAGCTCGGCGGATGCCAGGCGCAGCGCGAGCGCGACCGACCAGGACTCCCCGTGAGAGGCGTATCCCTTGACCGGCAGTCCGCGCACCTCGAGCACCAGGTCGTCGCGGTGCGGACCGACCAGGGTGAGCCCGCGCTCGAGCTCGGCCGGGCGGCGCGCGGCCAGCGCGGCGCGGAACTGCTCGGCGAGGGGGGCCGACGATCGGTCCGCCGCGGCCGCGGACCCTTCTTCGGGGTCTCCCCCGCCCACCGACAGCGCCCACGTCAGTCGAGGGTCGTGATCTGCGCCGGCGATCGCCGCGTACGCGCGGGCCACGGGCGCGGACAGATCGGATGCCAGGGCCAGACGCTCCTCGATCACCTCGGTGCCGAGGGTGATGAGTTTGTCGTCCCACACGTCGAGGGTTCCGAGGGCATCGGCGCGCAGGCCGCGAGCGCGCGCCGACTTGAGCAGCGCGCTGCGTTGACGCAGCACGCGGTCGTAGTCCGCGAGAACCGCGGACATGCGCGGTGTGCGTTGCACAATGAGCTGGTCGGCGAAACGTCGCCGTGCCGAGGGATCGCCCCGGACGATCTGCAGATCCTCGGGCGCGAACAGCACGACCTGCGCGTACCGCGGCAGCTCGGAGGTGCGGACGTTCACGCCGTTGACCCGCGCCTTATTCGCGCCCTGGCGGTTGAGCTGCAGCTCCAGCAGCACGCTCCGCTCACCGTGGGCGAGCCGCGCGCGGACGATCGCGGCATCCGTTCCGTCACGGACCAACGGCGCGTCGGTGGAGACACGGTGGGAACCCAACGTGGCCAGGTAGGCGACGGCTTCGACGAGGTTCGTCTTGCCCTGGCCGTTCCGCCCGACGAAGACGTTCGCCCCGGGGGAGAGCGAGACATCGGTACCCGCGTAATTGCGGAAGTCCTTCAGTCCGAGCTGCTCCACGATCACCGGGTCAGACTACCCGCCACCTCCGACACGGCGACGGGACCGGGCTCAGCGCAGGAGGAGGTTGGGCTGCAACAGGTACTTGAACGTGCCTTCGCCGCCCTTGTCGACCGAGGTCTGGGGGGTCACGAGGACCGGGCTGAGCTTGTTGGCGTTGTCACTCGAGGTGAAGGTGATGCGCGTGAATTCGCTGCGCACCGCGCCGAGCGACTCGAGGAGGTACTGCGGGTTGAGCCCGAGGGTGACCTCATCGCCCACCAGCGTCGCGTCGACGGATTCCGTCGCGCGCGCCTGCTCCGTGCCGGAGGCGTCCATCGAGACACCGTCGGGGCCGAAGGTGAACCGCAGCGGAGCCGAGCGATCGAGCACGAGCGCGACGCGGCGAACGGCCTCGGCCAGGTCGGCGGTGTTCACGACGCTGTGGTGCTCGGTCTGCGCGGGGAAGAGCCGACGGACCGGGGGGAAGTTGCCCTTGATGAGCAGCGATGTCACGGTCTTGTTGCCCGACGAGAAGGCGATGATCTCGCGGTCGCCCGACCCCGAGAACGCGATCGAGATGTCGCCGCCGTGCGCGAAGGTCTTGCCGACCTCCTGCAGGGTTCGTGCCGGCACGAGCGCCGATGTGGGCTCATCGGATGCCGCGGACCCGCCGTCCCAGGGGATCTCGCGAAGCGCGACACGATAGCGGTCGGTGGCGACGAGGCTCAGCTGCGTACCGGTGACCTCGAGCTGCACGCCGGTCAGGACGGGGGTCACATCGTCGCGGGAGGCGGCGAAGGCGACCTGGGCGATGGCGGTGGCGAACTCGTCCGCGGGCACGAGCCCGGATTCACCGCTCACCTCGGGAATGGCGGGGTATTCCTGCACGGGCATGGAGGCGAGAGTGAATCGCGCCGAACCGCAGGTGAGCAGGATGCCGCCGTCGTCGTCGACTGCGATCTGGATCGGGGCATTGGGCAGACGGCTGGCGATGTCGCTGAGGAGTCGACCGTGGACGAGGATCGTGCCGGGTTCGTCGACGGTGGCCTCGATCGTGGTGCGCGCGGACGCTTCGTAGTCGAATGCAGCCAGGGTCAGACCCTGCTCGCCGGCCTCGATGAGAACACCCGCCAGGATCGGCTGAGGGTTGCGCTGGGGCAGGAGCTTGACCACGAACGAGACGGCTTCGCTGAACACATCGCGATTGACGTGGAACTTCACGGGCGCTCCCTTGACGGCGGGTATGGCTTACCCATGCTAGTGCCCCCTTCGCGACGAGCACGTCGAGCGTCGTCGGCACGGCAAGGTCATCGAATCTGCCTTAACGAAGAGTTCAAGTCTTCATCTTGTTAACCGCTGTGGAGAGTGTGGATAACTCGCGACACGCGTGTTAACAGCAGGCGAAGACGGCGTCTCCGGCTGTGGACGACCTGCGGACAGAGGCGTGTGTTAACAGGATCGAGGGCAGCGGGCGGCCATGCCTCCTCCACAGAGTTAACAGGTTCGTGCACACCTCATCCGCAGGAAATGCGAGTTATCCACAAGTTTTCCACACTGTGTAGAACCCCCTGAAAGATGTGTCTTGAGAGCGTCTATATGCCTGATGAGCGGGCGAAAACGGCGAAGGGGCCCTTTCCGTGATCGCGGAAAAGGCCCCTCTGGAGATCGGCGCTCAGCGCATGCGCCCGAGCTGGCTCGTGATCTCCGACACCTGGTTGAAGATGGATCTGCGCTCCTTCATCAGGTCGCTGATCTTCTTGTAGGCGTACATCACGGTCGTGTGATCGCGGTTGCCGAACAGCTGGCCGATCTTCGGCAGCGACAGGCTCGTGCGCTCACGACAGAGGTACATGGCGATCTGACGTGCGGTCGCCACCGCCTGCGACCGGCTCGAGCCGTAGAGATCGTCGACGGAGAGTTTGAAGTACTGCGCCGTGGCCGTGATGATGTCGGTCGGCGAGATCACGTTGGCGTCGTCCTGGTCGATGATGTCCCGGAGCACCGTCTGGGCGAGCGACATGTCGAGGGTCGAACGGTTCAGGCTCGCGAACGCCGACACGCGGATGAGGGCACCCTCGAGCTCGCGGATGTTCGACGACACGACCGTGGCGATGTACTCGAGAACGTCGTCGGGGATGAGGAGCCGCTCGCTCTGCGCCTTCTTTCGAAGGATGGCGATGCGCGTTTCGAGGTCCGGTGCCTGGACGTCGGTGATCAAGCCCCATTCGAAGCGGCTGCGCATGCGATCTTCGAACCCGGTCAACTGCTTGGGCGGCAGGTCGCTGGTGATGACGACCTGCTTGTCGTGATCGTGCAGGGTGTTGAACGTGTGGAAGAACGCCTCCTGCGTCTCCGCGCGTCCCTGCAGGAACTGGATGTCGTCGATGAGGAGGATGTCGACGTCGCGGTACCGCGCCTGGAAGGCGGAGCCGCGGTTGTTCGCGATCGAGTTGATGAAGTCGTTCGTGAATTCCTCGCTCGACACGTACCGGACGCGGATGCCGGCGTACATGCTCGCGGCGTAGTCGCCGATCGCGTGGAGGAGGTGCGTCTTGCCGAGCCCCGAATCACCGTAGATGAAGAGCGGGTTGTAGGCCTTGGCCGGCGCCTCGGCGACGGCGACCGCGGCCGCGTGGGCGAACCGATTGGACTGCCCGATGACGAAGTTGTCGAAGGTGTACTTGGGGTTCAGGCGCGTGTCGTTGCGGGAGGCCGGCACGATCGGTTCGGGCACCTGGTCGATGACGTTGGAGTGCGCGGGCATCGCGGGCACCGAGGGGGTCCGGTCGCCGACGGGGGTGACCGGCGTCCGGTGGGACTCGACGATGTCGGGGTTGACGACCACCCGGAACATGCCGATGTCGGGATCGCTGCCCTGCACGTGAGCCAGCGCTTCGAGGATCGGCGCGCGCATGCGCTTGTTGAACTGCGCCGCGGTCAGATCGTTCGGCACGTCGAGATAGAGCGTGCCGCCCATGACACCCTGCGGGACGGCCAGATTGAGGAAGCCGTGCAGCTGCGGGGTGACGCGATCGTCGGTGAGAAGATGGTCCAGCACGGCTGACCAGACGGGGACATCCGGTACTTCGTGCAAAGACATATCCCCTCCGGGATCTAGACGCGACGGGCGATCGACGAGTCGCGCCGAACCTGTGGATAACTTCCGGGGCCACGCTAGTTCGCGGCTCTCGCGGAGCAAAATCCACTGTAAGACCCGTCCGCGTGTCTTTGCCACGCCTGTGGACAACCCCTGGGGATAATGGGCGGTCGCGTTCTCGGTTTGAGTTAACGGCCGGTACGACGTAGCCTTAGTCGGTTGACTTATGCCTATACGGCAGTCCCGACCCCGTCCCCGGCAGAAGAGCATCGGGCGACACCACCTCCGGAGTGACCCATGAGCAAGCGCACCTTCCAGCCCAACAACCGTCGTCGTGCCAAGAAGCACGGCTTCCGTGCCCGCATGCGCACGCGTGCCGGCCGCGGCATCCTCTCGGCGCGTCGCGCCAAGGGCCGCACCGAGCTCTCGGCCTGACAGACCCGGTGCTCGCGAAGCCGAACCGACTCACCCGCGGATCGGACTACAAAGCCACAGTCCGACGGGGTTCTCGTTGTGCCGGAGCGCACACCGTGACCTACGTCGGAGTGTCGGATGAGTCCACTGCACCGCGATTCGGCTTCATCGTGAGCCGACAGGTCGGCTCCGCTGTCACCCGCAACACCATTCGTCGCCGCCTCAAGGCGGTGTGCGCCGAGGCGCTCCCGACCATTCGCGGGGGCGCCTCGGTCGTCATCCGAGCGCTGCCCTCGGCGGCGACGGCCGATTATGCGACGCTTCGCGCGGACGTCGTGAGGTGCCTCGAACGGAAGGCGTCGGCATGAGCGTCTCGACCCTTCCGACATCGGCCACCGGCTCCGGTCGGCTCACCGCCGATGTGGTGCTGGCATCCGTTCCGCTCCTCCCCCGGAACGCCGGACTCGTTCTGCTCCACGCCTATCGAGCGACGATCTCGCACGTCTACGGCGACGTGTGCAAGTACTACCCCTCCTGCTCCGCCTATTCGGTGGGCGCCGTGCAGCAGCATGGACTCGTGAAGGGCGTCGCGTTCACCGCCGCCCGCCTCGCACGCTGTCATCCCTGGGCTCAGGGTGGCATCGACGACGTCCGTCCTCACCGGGCCTTCCGTCACGAACTCACACGGCACGGTTTCGTCGTGCCCGCCCGAAAGGACTGATCGTGCAATTCGATCTCATTGGGACCATCCTCTGGCCGCTGAAATGGGCGGTCGAGCTCGTGCTCGTGGGGTGGCACTCCCTGTTCACCGCGCTCGGCATGGCGCCGGCCGCGGGCCTCACCTGGGTGCTCTCGATCGTCGGCCTGGTGCTCATCGTCCGTGCTGCACTGATCCCCCTCTTCGTGAAGCAGATCAAGAGCCAGCGCAAGATGATGGAGATCGCTCCCGAGTTGCGCAAGGTGCAGGAGAAGTACCGCGGCAAGAAGGATCAGCTCTCTCGCGAGGCGATGAGCCGCGAGACCATGGCTCTGTACAAGAAGCACGGCACCACTCCTGTCTCGAGCTGCCTGCCCCTGCTGGTGCAGATGCCGATCTTCTTCGCACTCTTCAGCGTGCTCAACGACGTGGCGAAGCACGCCACCAACAACCAGGGTGGTGTGGGCCTGCTCACCCCCGAGCTGACGCGCGAGTTCTACGACGCCCGGTTGTTCGACGTGGCATCCATGCATGTCAACCTGGTCACCGCGTGGGGTCAGCCCGATGGTCAGATCACCGTCGCGATCTTGTTGACCCTCGTCGTTCTGATGATCGCATCGCAGTTCTTCACGCAGCTGCAGATCATCTCGAAGAACCTGTCGCCCGAGGCCAAGACCGGTCAGGCGTACCAGATGCAGAAGATCATGCTCTACATCCTGCCGCTGGCCTTCATCTTCTCCGGTGTCTTCTTCCCCCTCGGCGTCGTCATCTACTGGTTCGTCAGCAACCTGTGGACGATGGTGCAGCAGTTCATCGTCATTCGCGAGATGCCGACTCCCGGTTCCGACGCCGCCAAGGCACGCGAAGAGCGTCTGGCCCGCAAGGGCAAGGCCATCGATTCGTCGGGCAAGGTCGTGCCGATGGAGAAGTACCAGGCCGAGCAGCAGCGCCTGCTGGAAGAAGCCGAGCGTGCGCGCGCTGCCGCTCCCAAACGTCAGCAGCCCGTCGGTAAGCAGCGGGCGAAGAAGCAGCAGTCCGCCAAGAACGCGGGTGCGGCGGGCGGAACCGCCGGCGCCCCCGGATCCACACCCGCCTCCTGACCACCGGAGATCACGATGACGACGTCCGATCAGATCGCACCCGAGCAGACCACCGCCACCGAAGAGCAGCTCGAGCAGGAGGGCGACATCGCCGCCGACTACCTCGAGGGCTTGCTCGACATCGCTGACATCGACGGCGATCTCGCCCTGGATGTGCGCGCCGGCCGGGCCTACGTGTCTGTGGAGGCGGACGACGCCGACGCGCTCCAGAGCATCTCGCACCCCGACACGGTGCAGGCACTGCAGGAGCTCACCCGCCTCGCCGTGCAGAGCTCGACGGGTCGCTTCTCCCGTCTGATTCTCGACATCGGTGGGTCCCGCGACGCTCGTCAGCGTCAGCTCGAGACGCTGGTCGACCGCGCGATCGCGCGTCTCCAGGAGGGCGCGTCGCAGGCTTCGCTCCCCGCGATGTCGAGCTACGAGCGCAAGCTGGTGCACGACATCGCGGCGGACCGCGGCTACGCCTCCGAGTCCTTCGGCGAGGGCGCGGAGCGACACACGGTTCTGCGACGAGGCTGAGCTCAGGATGCCGGAACACCTCGAAGCGGAGCCCGATGCAGCCGCACAACTCTTCGGAGACCGCATCGAGACGGCCCGGAGGTTCACCGCGAACCTCGCGGCGTACGGTGAAGAACGCGGGCTCATCGGCCCGCAGGAGGTTCCGCGTCTGTGGACGCGTCACATCCTGAACAGTGCGATTGCTGCTCCGTTCTTCACGGGGTCCGCCGTCGACGTCGGGTCGGGCGCAGGTCTTCCGGGGCTCGTGCTCGCGATCGCGCGGCCGGACGTGGAGTGGACGCTCATCGAACCGATGGAGCGCCGAACCGCGTGGCTCACGGAGCAAGTCGCCGACCTCGGTCTCGAGAATGTGTCGGTCGAACGGATGCGCGGCGAGGAGTGGGCGCGCGGTCGGGTGTTCGACGTGGCGACCGCGCGGGCGGTGAGTGCCCTGCGCACGCTTCTTTCGTTCACCGCTCCCCTGGTACGCCCGGGTGGACGACTGGTCTTCCTGAAAGGCGCGAACGTCGCGGGCGAGATCGAGGCTGCGTCCAAACAGATCCGCAAGTACGGTCTGCAGGACGTGGCCGTCGAGGTGGTGGGTGAAGGGCTTCTCGATGAGCCCACCCGCGTCTTCTTGGCAACCGTCACCCGCTGACCCTGTCAACATGTAAACATGTCCTGTTCGCGTTGGACACCTCGCATTCTTCGATAGCTGGTGTGTCGCGGTCGTCCGCGTGAGCCGCATCCGATGGGGCGCGCGTCGATCGGCGTCGCGCCGGTGGCGCACATCCCGATGCACGACGGAGCCTTGGTCCGGAGCTCGTTCTCTTGAAGTGCCTTCGGCGCCGTTCGTTCTCCTCCTTCGGCCTCGTTCGCAGGCAACGGTGGTGCGCGTCGTATCGACGTGAGGGCGGGCGGACGCGACGTCGTGCGTTGTGCAAACGCGGACGTGGGTTCGTCTACTCATCTCCACGGTGAGGTCCGCTCGCTCTCTCATCCCCAGTGGCTGCGCATCGTCACGTACCGTTGAGTCGGATACCCAGCGCTGGGGAGTAAGCAAGCCGTGGCCGGTCCGGGCGAAGCCGCCCGTGAGAGAAGCACGGGCACCGTGATTCTGCGTCGTCGATGTTCGCCGTCGCAGCAACACGCTGCGCTCCCCCGGTGATCGGCGCCGGTATCGAGCGGATGCAGGCGGTGTAAGGAATCGTTGAGGCTGTGTCCGTGCCTCAACACCGAGGTAGCCGGTTGCCGTCGTTCGCCGGGGTGAGAGTGAGATCCGACGGGTACAGCGTGGGTTGGGACCGACGCCGAGGGGCGCTCGGGATTCCGACGATGAAGAAGGGCGTGCGCCGGTTTGGCGCTTCCGAGGTCTGGGACATCGTTCTCGGCGCCCCGGGCCCACCCGCTCCCCCTGCACGGCTCCGTCGCTCGCCGAGTGTCTCGGCGTCGAATCACGGGGTTTGGGAAGCTTCCCTTAGCGAAGGCGAGGCCGCGGGGTGACCGCGGTCCGCAGCGGCGGCCGAGTGGATGGATGTCTAGCGCGAGACGTGGGGTTCGCAAGGATCAGCTCCCCCGGAAGCTGTCGGGACGCCGGGGTGTCCGCGCGAGCACCGCCGCATGCGTGCATCTGTGCGCGGGGTTCATGATGGGGTGAGCGAGTGACGACGGCTTGCATGACATCGCGGGCAGACAGTCGGCGTCGTTTCACGTGAAACATGGGATGCCGATGGTCCGTCACATGGTGTCGTGGAGGTGTGGGCGCGCGCTGTTAGCGATCGGTAAACGTGCATGGATCGCCAGAGGGAGATCACGGGTCCCGCCTTCGATCGCTCGAAGGCCGATGTGAGACTCGCATGCGACCCGCGAGCCGGTATCGCAGCAGGCGGATCAATCCTGGTCGGATCTGCACGGGTGAGGGGACGACGAGCGCCAACCCGTCCGCGCCATTGTCCGCACGTCACGGACCCCCGCGCTTGACCGCGACGTCGTTGTGCCCCGCGTCCATCGTGTTTCACGTGAAACAGACACGCTTGCCACCCAAGGAGAGCTACCCCGACGGGGGTGCTCGCCATCGGTGGAGACCTGCCTCGACCATGGGCAGAGGCGCTGAGCAGCCAGTGCGGTTCAGCGCGTCGAGGAGGGAAGCGAACGGCGGGTGTCGAGTGGTGGCGAGTCGAGAACGCCATGTGTACAGCCAGATCGTCGAGGTCCAGGTGCAGCGTGAGCCTTGCAGGCTGAGGCGTCGGCCGTCCGATTACGACGCGCGTCGAATGTCATTCCGAACCGCGCCCCGCATCCGAAGAGGGTGCGTGAGCCGGAGGGCGATTGATTCACGGAAAGGTGCAGACATCCATGCCTTCTCCCCTCCCCCGTTCGGTCGCGTCATCCCGCGCCGCCGATTCGGCGTCCGACGACCATGGGGCATGGTCGACCACCTCGCGTGGAATCTGGTGTTGGTGAACCTTGTGTCAGGGCGACGCGGCATGTGCGAGTCCGGCGGTGGATGTGGAGCACTGGCGTGGGGTGCCTCGAAGCCAGTTCATCCGTCAGCTGACGCAGCGACCAAGAGCTGGAGCGCGAGCCCCCCATAATGAGCTGAGTCTCCCTTGACGGCCTGCAGCCGGCCGCCGAATCGATGTTTCACGTGAAACGAAGCGGCGATGTGGTCGTGACAGCGTGAGCCGCCATGCGTGGCACAGCAGAGTGTTTTTTCCGAACGTGCTCGGAAGCGTTAGGGCGGCGGGCCCCGTCGCGCACACGCACAGTGTTGCACTGCGCGTCAAGGAAGATCAGACCGCCGCTGCGCGTGGCGGCACATCGTCGGCATGGTCGGTCTTGTCAACACATCGCTGGCCGCGGCATCTGAGTGCGTGCAGTCGTACGCTGATGACTCATGTGCGAATATGCCGTGTGGCCCCGGGGTGGGCTGCTCCGTCTGGATCGCGTTTGACGCTCCGCGGCACGCTGTGGGGGCGTCTGCATAGATGCCGCGGCCATCCCGTGAACAACGGACCTCCGCAGCCGCGGCGCACATGGCGACCAAGGCCCAATTGGCCTCCGCGGCGCAACCCCTCGATCGCCCTATGTGCGGTCCGCATGAGTGTGCCGGTTGACGAACGGCGTCGTGACGCTCGGAAAGAACGACCACAGTGCCGCTGTCGCGCAGCCTGGCTGCGACGGACTGCCGGCATGAGAGGCGATGGAGTCGGCTTGGTGCATCGGTGTTGCTCAGCGCGACGACCCCGCGCCCAGTGGATCCTTGACAAACGTCCGTCACGAGGGACCGTCCGGTTTGCAACCCGGGCGCAGCGAGGGGTGCCAGGCGAAGCGCTCCTCGATCACGACCTCCTGAAGTGCACCCGTGTGTGATGCCTGTGGTCGGGCGCCGAACGCTGTGCCGGGAGGAGGTGGTCGGTGATGGTGACGTCGCGGGCGACATCGCACGCACGAGGCGCGTTGGCGGTCTCGGCAAAGGTTGTGAGATGTGTCATCCGCCCTCGGAGTACTTCAGGTAGCCACCCGATCGAGGTGCCGTCGGTCCAGAGCGTGCGGTGACATGACTGTGATCGAGATAACCCGATCCTGAGCCAGTGCCGGAGGTGGCCCGAGCGACCCGTGGGGGCAGAACGATGATGCAGAGGTGGGGAGAGGTTGGTCGTTGTGCCGGGGATGGCGTGGGATCACAACGCCATTGGTGGTGGAGGAGGTGCCGCCCGATCCCATGGCAAGCGACGTTTCACGTGAAACGTCAACGCTGGTGCGGCGGCCGAGACGCTTGGGCCGATGCGCCCCCGGGTCTGAAGATGCTGGGACTCCGCGTCGAATCGAGTGCCGAACCAGCTCGGCTTGATCTCTTGGGAGCCGACCGGAACGGGCCGCTGTCCCGCCACGGTGGGATGAAGGTCCCGCTGACATCACCCGGGCGGAGTGCGGAACGGCACGCTTGTAGTGCCCGAGAACTGACAGGCGGCGTTTCACGTGAAACGTGCCGCTCACCACGCCAATGGACTGGCGGTTATCCGAGATGAATCTCACTGCGCGGTCGATACCGGCCCGCCGGTCGTGGTGAGGCGCTGAGACTCGTGTTCCGCTCCGAACCCGACAGGGCGGGCGCGGGAAGAAGAGGCAGCGTGGAAAGAACCGCAACCGAACGCGCCGCACTTGCCGCCACCGTTCAGCGCGCTGCCCGGATCACCCGAACGGCGGTCATAGGCGGAGGGTTCAGCGCGGCGATGGGCGCACCCTTAACTGATGACAGCGACTGGTCTGAATGAAGACCAGTACGGTTCTGGGAACGAGCAGTAAGCCCACTGAAACTCGATCGCGCCGCACTTCGCATTTCATCGAAGATCTGCCGCGGCCATCGTGGGTGGTTTCGACGGCGAACGGGAGCCGCGAGGGCACGGCCCACGCGCAAGACCGTAGACCACGTGCTTCTGAATTGGCACGAACGACAGAGACGATTCCCCGCCCCGAGGACCGGTTTGCTGAAGGTGGAGCTCGGCCGCCCCGTTTCACGTGAAACATCCGACGCACCGTCGCGAACCGTCAGGATCTGCACCCACACCGGCTACCGTGAAGGAACCCGGCGCATTAAGGAAAGAAGGGATCCGTCGCGGGTTGCCGAGCGCCGACGATGTCGGAGGACTGCAGCGGCCGTCGGTGAGGTGGACACCGTCGGAATCTGTCAGCTCACCTGTCGCAGGCGACGAGGCGGCAACGCGGGCGCTGCTGCAGCGTCCGCGCTTCGTGTGCGGCGCCACCGCCCGCGCTGCGGCCCGAGTCGGCTGGAACAGGCGGCCCCTCCGCGTCGCGCTCCCCTGGCGCGGTCGGCGGGTGATGTCGGATCCCGCGGGTAGACTGAGCGAGTTGGCGACGGTGAGAGGTGTTTCACGTGAAACAGTCCGGTGAGGCGTCATCCTCGTTTTCGCTCGATGACTCCCCCATCGCCCGTGAGATCGCCGATCTGTCCGCGCGACGACGCGCGCTCGAGGCGGTCGAGGTCGAGCTCAGCGGACGAACACGCATCCTGACCGTGTCCAATCAGAAGGGCGGGGTCGGTAAGACGACGACAGCGGTGAACATGGCCGCAGCGCTCGCGTCGATCGGTGCTCGCGTGCTGGTGATCGATCTCGATCCGCAGGGGAATGCGTCCACAGCGCTCGGCGTCGCACACCACGCGGATACCCCCAGCATCTACGACGTGCTCATCAATGAGGTTCCCCTCGTCGACATCGTCCAGACGAGCCCGGAAAGCCCCCGGCTTCTGTGTGCGCCCAGCACCATCCACCTCGCCGGCGCGGAGATCGAACTCGTTTCGCAGGTCGCACGTGAGCACCGCCTCCGCGGCGCCCTCCGCGACTACCTCGCCATCGAGGACAACCATCTCGACTTCGTCATCATCGATTGCCCTCCGTCACTCGGCTTGCTGACGATCAACGCGTTCACCGCAGCGGACGAGGTCATGATCCCGATCCAGTGCGAGTACTACGCGCTGGAGGGTCTCAGTCAGCTCCTCGGCAGCGTGCAGATGATCCAGAAGCACCTCAACCCGACTCTTCATGTGTCGACGATCCTGCTCACGATGTATGACGGGCGCACGCGGCTGGCCCAGCAGGTCGCCGACGAGGTCCGGTCGCACTTCACACGTGAGGTGCTCGAGACGGTCATTCCCCGATCGGTTCGCGTGTCCGAAGCGCCGAGCTTCGGACAGACTGTCATCGCCTACGATGGCCAGTCGGCGGGCGCGATCGCCTACCGCGAAGCCGCGGTCGAGATCGTCGCTCGCGACACCACCGAGAAGGATTCCTGATGGCAAAGAGGACCGGCCTGGGCCGCGGTATTGGCGCGCTCATCCCCACCGCCGAACCGTCGGAGGCGCGACCGGTCGATGTGTTCTTCCCCGGCGGATCCGCGGCGGAGAAGACCGGGTCATCCGAGGCGGCCTCTGTGAAGGCGGTCGGAGAAGCGGACCAGCTGGTCTCCGTTCCGGGTGCGCGGCTCATTCACATCGATCCGGCATCCATCGTGCCGAACCCACGGCAGCCGAGAACCAATTTCGACGCCGACGATCTCGCTGAACTCGTGCATTCCGTCCGCGAGTTCGGCGTCCTTCAACCTGTGGTCGTGCGCGACAAGGGCGACGGGACGTATGAACTCATCATGGGCGAGCGGCGCACACGCGCGTCGCGAGAGGCGGGTCTCGAGAGCATTCCGGCCGTCGTCCGCGAAACGGACGACGAGTACCTGCTCCGCGACGCGCTGCTCGAGAACCTGCACCGCTCCCAGCTGAATCCGCTTGAAGAGGCGTCGGCATATCAGCAGCTGCTCGAAGACTTCGGCATCACGCAGGAGGAGCTCGCAACGAGGATCGGCCGCTCACGGCCTCAGATCAGCAACACCATTCGACTCCTGAAGCTGCCGGTCCCCGTGCAGCAGCGCGTTGCGGCGGGCGTCCTCAGTGCCGGACACGCGCGCGCCATCCTCTCTTTGAACGACCCTCGCGAGATGCAGAAGCTCGCGGACAAGATCGTCAACGAGGACCTCTCCGTCCGCGCAGCGGAGGCGGCGGCGAAGATGCCCGGTGTGGTGCCCGTACGCCAGAAGCCGCGGTCCGGCACCCGTCAGGCCGGCCTCGACCAGGTCGCGGAGAGGCTCGGCGACCGGTTCGACACGAAGGTCCGCGTGTCTTTGAACGCGAAAAAAGGCCAGATCAGCATCGATTTCGCATCAATTCAGGACCTGAACCGCATCTTGTCGACGCTGGGGGAAGAGGCCTACACGGGCTGACGCTCCCTGAGGCGATAGATGCGAGAACGCGCTCGACGGGTCCGCGGGTAGGCCGCTCGACGTACGCTGGAATGGTGACAGCGAACGACGACACCATCCGCCGCCGTGCCAGCCTCGAGCTGTTGCGCGCCGAGGCGTCCGACGAGCTGGCGGTCCTCATCCACGAACGCCTGCGCGGCGGTGAGGACCCGTGGGACTTCATGGAAGACCTGCCGAGCGTCGATGAACTGGTCGTCCTGACGCTCCGCGCGGAGAACATCGCCGAGAACGGTGGCCAGCGTCCGAACCGTTCGCGCAATTATCGGGTGCTGAGGCAGATCTCCCTCGACTATCCCCCTCTGACGCGAGCGGTGTGGCGCATTCTGGGCGACGAGGAGCCCCACCGACGGTGGGACGCCAGCGTCCGTCTTGACGCGTCCTGAGGGCCGTCCTGAGGGCTGTCACCGGCTGACTTCCTCGATCTGCGTACGGTCGGTCGGAGCCGACCTGCGATTCGGGGCCATGAACGCCACACGCGGCCTCGCTCGCGCGGCGTGGACCACTGACGTACCGATACCGCGCGATCGCGGCCGGGGCTCGGCATCCGGATACACGAAAGTCCCGGATCCGTTCGGACCCGGGACTTTCGTGAAGACGTGTCAGCCGATGAACGGCGCGAGGTCCTGCTCGAGCGCGAACTTGGGCTTGGCGCCGATGATGGTCGTCTTGACCTCGCCGCCCTGGAACACCTTCATCGCGGGAATCGAGGTGATCTGGTACTTCATCGCGAGGTCCGGGTTCTCGTCGACGTTGAGCTTGAGGATCGTGATCTTGCCCGCGTTCTCGTTCTGGATCTCGTCGAGCACGGGAGCGACCATGCGACAGGGGCCGCACCACTCGGCCCAGAAGTCCACGAGCACGGGGCCGTCAGCCTGCAGGACGTCCTGCTCGAACGTGGCGGAGGTCGTCGCCTTGGCAGTCATTGCATTTCTCCTTAGATGGAAGCGTCAGTAGATGAAAACGCCGGTGAGCGCGGTTTTGTTCCTCAGACGACCGCGGCGTCGGGGAGGCCCTCGATGGGGCTTTCCGACACGGCGGGTTCGCCGGCCTCGCCGCGGGCGGCGAGGAAGTGCTCCACGTCGAGGGCGGCGACGGTGCCGCTGCCCGCGGCGGTGATGGCCTGGCGGTAGGTGGGGTCGATCACGTCGCCGGCGGCGAAGACGCCTTCGACCGACGTGCGAGAGGACCGGCCGTCCACCCAGATGGTGCCCTGGTCCGTGAGCTGCAGCTTGTCGTGCACGAGGTGCGTGCGCGGATCGTTGCCGATCGCCACGAACAGACCGTCCAGGGGCAGCTCGCGCGTCGTGTCGTCCACGGTCGACCGCAGACGCACACCGTTGACGGCGTCGTCACCGAGGATCTCGTCGACCGCGCTGTTCCAGATGAACTCGATCTTGGGATTGGCGAAGGCGCGCTCCTGCATGATCTTCGAAGCGCGCAGCGAGTCCTTGCGGTGGATGACGTACACCTTGGAGGCGAACTTCGTCAGGAAGTTGGCCTCTTCCATGGCGGAATCGCCTCCGCCGACGACCGCGATGGTGCGGTCACGGAAGAAGAAGCCGTCGCACGTGGCGCACCACGACACCCCACGGCCGGAGAGGCGTTCTTCGCCCTCGAGGCCGAGCTTGCGGTACGCAGAGCCGGTGGCGTAGATGATCGACACGGCCTCTTCGACCTTGCCGCTGCCGAGGGTGACCGTCTTGACGGGGCCGTCCAGCTGGAGCGAGACGACGTCGTCGTAGAGCACCTGCGCGCCGAAACGCTCGGCCTGGGCCTGCATCTTGGCCATGAGGTCGGGACCCTGGATGCCGTCCGGGAAGCCCGGGAAGTTCTCGACCTCGGTCGTGTTCATGAGGTCGCCGCCGGCTTCGACGGAACTCGCGACGACGAGGGGCTCGAGATTGGCTCGGGCGGCGTAGATGGCTGCCGTATAGCCGGCCGGGCCCGATCCGATGATGATGACGTGACGCACGGTTGCGCCTTCCTCTCGTTGATTCCGTCGGATGAAACCCATGCTAGCCGTGGGCTATTCCACGGCCGCGGGGTCAGCGCTTGGGGAGGAACCGCCGACCGAGTGCGAGCGCGGGCTCGAGCTCAGGCGCTCTCAGGAGGGCCAGGATGCCGAGGTACACCGCGAGCACGACCGAGCCGATCAAGGCCGCTCCGACGGCACCGCCCAGCTCGCTGTCGGAGATCCACCCCTCCGTTCCTCCGCAGACCAGAACGACGGCCCAACCGGCGCCGGCAGCGGGAAGGGCGACGAGGGCGAATCGTCCGAGAGGGACCACCCACTCGCGGAACCCGATGCCGCCGAGACGACGGTGGAGGATGACGGTGGCGATGACCAACTGCACGATGCTGGCGAAGGACTGCCCCAGTGCGATCGCTGCTGCGAGTTGTCCGATCGGGATGATGCCGGCGGCGAGGAGCTGGCCGGCACCGATCGCCGTCACAACGACGAGGACCCCCTGCACGAGAGTGAAGAAGAACGGGGTGCGCGTGTCGTTGAAGGCGTAGAACGTGCGTTGGACGACGAAGAGCACCGCGAGCGGGAGGAGGCACGTGAGGAAGCACAGCAGCACGGGAGCTGCGGCGAGAGCCTCACCCGAGGTGTTGGTGAACACGCGCGACGCGGGCACGGCAGCCACCGCGAGAGCGGCGGTCGCGGCGACGATGAAGAGGCCGAGCACGCGGATGCTGCTCACGATGTCGGCCCGCACATCGTCGTCGCGACCGGCTGCGGCATGCTCGCTGAGGCGTGTGAAATACGGCGTCCCGATCGAGAGCACGATGACCGAGTAGGGCAGCATGAACACCAGCCAGGCGTTCTGCGTGGCCAGAACGGCGGGTCCGTCTCCCGTGGCCTGCCACAGCACGCGCGACTGCACGATGCCCGCGAGCTGGCCGACGATGACCATCAGGAAGGTCCAGCCCGCCAGGCGGCCGATGTTGCGCAGGCCCACACCTCGCCAGTGGAAGTCGGGGCGGAGCTGCAGGCCCGCGCGGCGCCAGAAGACCAGCAGCACCACGGTCTGCAGCACGATGCCGCCGGTGGTGATGCCGCCGAGGAGGCCGATCATGAGCGGTGTCCACTGGCTCACCGCAGGGTTCGGCCCGCCGAAGACCCAGAGGAACCCGGCGAAGCCGACGATGGACACGACATTGTTCACGATCGGCGCCCACGTGTAGGGCCCGAAGACGTTGCGCGCGTTGAGGATCTCGCCGAGCAGGGAGTACAGCCCGTAGAAGAAGATCTGCGGCAGACACCAATAGGCGAACGCGGTCGCCAGGGCGATCTGATCGGGCGACGCGTCCGCCGAGGTGTACAGGGCGACGATCAACGGTGCAGCGATCATGGCGATCGCGGTGACGACCAGGAGGATCAGGGTGCCCAGCGTGAACAACTTCGACACGAATGCCCGGCCACCGTCGTCATGCGCCGCCGCCTTGACGATCTGCGGCACGATGACCGCGGTGAGCACGCCGGTGGAGATGACCGCGTAGATGTTGTTCGGCAGCGAGTTGGCCAGACCGAACGCGTCGCCCGCGAAACTCTCGACCGAGCCGACGATGCCGACCAGCACCACGATCCGCAGCAGGCCGGTCACCCGCGAGACGATCGTGCCGGCGCCGATGAGCACACTCGCCCGTCCGATACTGCTCACGGTCGTGTCTCCTGCTCGATGTGGGGGGTGTCGATCGCGTCTTCGGCGTCGCCTTCGGCGTGGCCGCGGCCGTCGGCATCCGGGTCCTTGATCCCGATCCCGTCCACCGGGGCATCGGCATCCTGAGTCGAGGCCGACTCCGCACCGGCGCGGACACGGCGGCGGCGCGCGACCGTACGCCAGACGCCCAGACTGAGGAAGCCGATCACGAGCGCGACGATGACGACGAGCCCGATGCTCTCCCATTCGGCCCGCACCTCGACGTCGACGCGCTGGGGCGCTCCGACCGGCTCGCCGGTGGGGCTGTACAGCTGAAGGTCGACGGCGACCTCGCCGTTGGCGATCCGCGCTTCGACGGGCACCTCCACGCGCGTGTTCGCGGCTGCCTGCGCCTCGACCGTGGTGCGGTCCTGGACGCGGAGTCGCGCGTCGTTCGGACGGGCGGCGAGGACGACGGTCACCGGCCACGGCAGATCGTTGCGCACCCACGGCCGAAGCGGTGCACTGGAGCTGACGAGACGGAAGTCGGAGGAGAGGATGCCGACGGAGCCCAGCGTCGTCTGCGTGCCGGCGCGGTGGTCGGCGACGGCCGAGCGCGCGGCATCCCCCGTCCACGAGACGCTGATGACCTGCAGGAGTTCGGCGCGCTCGCGGCCGGTGAGAAGCTCCGGCTGCGCGAGGATCGTGGCGAATCGGTCGACGGCCTGCTCGTCGGCGAGCAGTTCGCCCACCTCGGCGACGCGGGAGGAGTCGACGGACGGCGCGGCGAGCGAAATCTCGGATGCCGGTCGACTCGCGACGGCGTCGAGTGTCGATCCGACGAAGCCCGGCGCGGCCGAGACGAGGCCGAGGGCTGCGCGCAGGCTCACTCGGGAGCGGTCGGTGCCGCGGTCGAGGACCGCGAGAACGGGCTGGTCGCCGGCAGCGGCGCGTGCGACAGCCAGGTAGCCCTGGGCGGCGGCGAGGGAGGCACCCCGTCGCGTCGTGTCGTTCTCCCCCGCGGCGGCGGTCAGCGCGCGTGACACCTCGGCGTCGTACACCGGGGTCGACACCCCTCCCACCGCGCCCGTGGCGGGACGCGCCCCGGAGACGTTCGACGAAGCCAGCAGCACGCGAGTGGGCTCTTCGGGGGTGCCGGAGGCGCCCAGAGCGGCCACCGTCTCGGGCCCCGCCGAGCCTGTGGCCGGCCAGAACACATTCGATCGGGCGGTGCCGATGTCGAGCAGCGTCGACAGCGATGGGTACGTGGGGTGTCCCGGGCTCGACGAGGCGGCAGGCTCCGGACTCGACACGGCCGAGACCGCCGGTGCGGGCCGCGTGAAGTCGGCTTCGACCATGTACGACTGCAACGAGGTCGGGCCCAGCGGGGCGCCGAGACCCGCCTGCACCTGGGCGGCCACGTCCGAATCGCCGTACGTGAGGGCGAAGCGGTCGTTGGGCAGGGCGAGCAGGCGCTGCAACCACGCGACGGCGGTGGGCGGGGCGGCGGAGCCGAGTACGCGGATGGCCGCCGGGATGGCCGGGTCGACCGCCAGGGTGGCCGTAGTGCCGTCGACGGCGTCGAGCTGCGCCGACAGGGCGCCGTCAACCGCCGTGAGCTCCGCGAGCTCATTGCCGGTGAGCAGACCCCGCGTCATGGGTGCTGCCGTGATGGGGACCACGAGGGCGATCGGTGTCGCGGTGCCGTCAGCGGGGACGACCACGACACTGGATGCCGTCCGACCCCCCGCCGCGACCAGCACCGGGTAGACCCCTGCGGGGCGTGCGGCCAACGTCGGGTCGGTGGGCGGAAGGGTCACGGTGGTGGAGGCCTGCGCGCCCGGGTCGGCGGCATCCACGGATCCGACGGCGACCTGCTGCATCGTCTGGCCCGTGGCGTCGCCGTCGAGCCAGCGGTCGAGGGCGACGTCGTCGCCGAGTGGTGCCGAGCCGATTGAGAGGGCGACAGGGGTCGCCGACGTGGCGGTGGAACCCGCCGACAGGGTGACGACGACCGAGAGGGGGTCACCGGGGCGCAGGATGCCGTTCGCCGCCGGGGCGGCCGAAAGCACTGACGGGGTGGTGTCGCCCGCGGGCGTCGGGTCGGGGGTCGCGGCGACCGCGGCAGCGGAGGGCAGCACGACACCGAGCACGAGGGCACCGGCGGCGAGGGTCGCCAGGAGTCGGCGCGCGAGAGGGCGCCGCAGCACGGGTGGGCCCGGAGGCGGGGAAGTCACGGTCATACGAACGTCGGGTGGCACGAGGGGGCCTCGCATCGCGACGAGTCTAGGCCCGAGTCCCTTCACGCCCGCCGATAGCCTCGCCCAGACGGTTGAATGGACCGGTGCTCCCCGAACCGGACCCCCGACTCTGTCACGCGCTCTCCCTCGATCTGCGAGGCGCCGGCTACGCGAGTGCCGCGCTCCGCGATGCCTGGGGAACGGAGGCCGACGACGCCGTGGCCCGGGGCCTGCGTCGCCCGGCCGAACGTGCTCTCGCGAACCGGACGGATGCGCTCGCCGTGCTGGGTCGGCTGTGGGCGCTCGGCCTCGCGGTGAGCCGCGCGCAGGCGGAATCGGCTCTCCCCACGGTGGGCGTGGACGGCGCGGTGGCCCTCGGGCTCGCGCGCGTCGACGGTGACGATCTGCATCCCGAGGTGCTCGTGCGCCCGCAGGCGTTCGCCGACGACAGCGGCGAGGTCGAATGGTGGATCGCGAGCGACCTCGATGAGGCCGCGTTGCAGGGCCCGCTCCCCGAGGACCACGTGCTCGGCGTCGGCGGAGCGTCGCAGACGCTGGCCCGCCTGCAGCTGACGCGCCCGGCGCGGACGGCCCTCGACATCGGAACCGGATGCGGCATCCAGGCGCTGCGCCTGCGTCGTCTGGTCGCGCACGTCGTCGCGACCGACATCTCCCAGCGCGCCCTGCGCTTCACGCGGCTGAACGCGCTGGTGAACGGCGTCGACGGGATCGAGACACGGCACGGGTCGCTCTTCGAACCGGTCGCCGGCGAGACCTTCGACCGGGTGGCATCCAACCCCCCGTTCGTCATCACGCCCCGCGTCGAGGGGGTGCCGGCATACGAGTACCGCGACGGCGGGCTGGAGGGCGACGCGCTCGTGGCCGCCGTCGTCGCGGGCGTCGGCGCGCACCTCTCCCCCGGCGGTGTCGCCCAGTCGCTCGGCAACTGGGAATACCGCGCGGACGAGTCGGGACTCGACCGGGTGCGCTCCTGGGTCGGCGACGACATGGACGTCTGGGTGATCGAGCGCGAGGTGCTCGACCCCCTCGCGTATGCGGAGCTGTGGGTGCGCGACGGCGGCACCGTGCCCGGCACACCCGCCTACGCGCGGCTCATCGATGCGTGGCTCGAGGACTTCGCCCGTCGGGGCGTGACGGGCATCGGGTTCGGATACGTGCTGTTGCGGAAGCCCCTGGCCGGCGGCCCGACGCTGGCGCGGTACGAGCGCGTCGCGGGCGGCGGGGAGGCCGCCTTCGGACCGCACCTGGCCGCGTGCCTGGCCGCACACGACCGCGCGGCGCTCCTCGACGACGACGATCTGTCGACCAGCGTGCTGCAGGTCGCGCCCGATGTCACCGAGGCGCGGCACCATCGGCCGGGCGAGGCCGATCCGTCGGTCATCGAGCTGCACCAGGGCGGCGGGTTCGCGCGGCGCATCGAGGTGGACCCGGCGCTCGCGGCGCTCGTGGGCGCGTGCGACGGCGACCTGGCCGTGGGACCGCTCATCGACGCGATCGCGCAGTTGATGGAAGTGGATGCCGCGCACCTCCGCGCCGATCTGCTGCCTCGCGTGCGCGAGTTGCTGGTGACGGGGTTCCTCGCGTTCGCGGACTGAAGACGCCTGGCCTCGGCCCACCGGCTTCAGGGCCTCCGCGGGGGCGGAGGCTGAAAAGCGCTGTCGGCGCCCCCGGATAGGCTCGAAGGCATGCTGAACATGGCGGAGGGTCTCGCGCGCCTCGAGGAGCTCGCCGCGCACCCCGTGGTCGTCACCGTCGCCCTTGCGTTCGCCGAAGCGGGGCGGGATCTCGCGATCGTGGGCGGCCCCGTGCGCGACGCGCTGCTGGGCCGCACCACCCACGACTTCGACTTCACCACCGACGCCCGCCCCGACGAGATCCTCGCGCTCGTCAAGCCCGTCTCGTCGACCCAGTGGGACGTCGGCCGCGCCTTCGGCACCATCGGTGCCCGCGTGAAGGGGGAGCAGGTCGAGATCACGACGTTCCGCGCCGACAGCTACGACGGTGTGACGCGCAAGCCCACCGTGGAGTTCGGCGACACACTGGAGGCCGACCTGTCCCGCCGCGACTTCACCGTCAACGCGATGGCCCTGCGCGTACCCGCCCGTCAGCTCGTCGACCCCACGGGCGGCGTCGAAGACCTCATCGCCGGGCGCCTGCGGACCCCGATCGACCCCGCGGTCAGCTTCGGCGACGATCCCTTGCGCATGCTGCGCGCGGCGCGCTTCTCGTCGCAGCTCGACTTCGCCGTCGACCCCGAGACGCTCGAGGCCGTGGCGGAGTTGCGTGCGTCTCTGGCGATCGTCAGCCCCGAGCGTGTGCAGGCCGAGCTCGTGCGCCTGTTGCAGACCGACGACCCGGTCCGCGGCATCCGCGTGCTCGTCGAGACCGGTCTGATCGAGGAGTTCCTCCCCGAAGTACCGGCGCTGCGCCTCGAGGTCGACGAGCACCACCACCACAAAGACGTCTACGAGCACTCCCTCACCGTGCTGCGACAGGCGATCGCGCTCGAGAAGAGCCGGCATCCGGATGCCGCCCCCGACGTGCCCCTGCGCCTGGCCGCATTGCTGCACGACATCGGCAAACCCGCCACCCGGCGCCTCGAAGACGGCGGCGGCGTCACGTTCCACCACCACGACGTCAAGGGCGCGCGCATGGCCCGCAAGCGCCTGCAGGCGCTTCGGTTCGATGCGGCGACCATCACGGTCGTCGCACGGCTCGTCGAGCTGCACCTGCGCTTCTTCGGGTACGCCGAGGGCGCGTGGACGGATGCCGCGGTGCGCCGCTACGTGCGCGACGCCGGCGACGAGCTCGAACGCCTGCACATCCTGACGCGCGCCGACGTGACGACGCGCAACAAGCGCAAGGCTCAGCGCCTGGCATCCGCCTACGACGACATCGAGGCCCGTATCGCCGCCCTGCGCGAGCAGGAGGAGATCGACGCGATCCGCCCTGAACTCGACGGCAACCGCATCCAGGAGGTGTTGGGGCTCACGCCCGGCCGCGAGGTCGGCGAGGCGTACCGCTTCCTGCTCGACCTGCGCCTCGACGAGGGCGTGGTGGGCGAGGAGGTCGCCGAGCAGCGCCTGCGCGAGTGGTGGGCCGCGCGGGACTGAGGAGGGCCGTGCGGCCCTCGGGTCGTCGTCCGTGGCCCCGGGGCGCGATCGGTGGCCTCGGGGCGGCGAGGGCGTGCGGATACGACGTCAGGGACGTGCTCCGCGTGCCCCCACACGCCGGACCACGCCCCTGACGGGTCGCGGAGGTCACTCCTCCGCATCGACCTCCCCGGGTCGCTGCGCCGCGAGCGCCGCCGTGACCAGGTGAGTGAGATCGATGCTCACGATGCGCGGCTCGTCGCTCACGGCGTGGCCGTGCCCGGAACCGTGGTCGGGGTCGGCTCGGCGGTCGGGGACGGTTCCGCGGTCGGAGTGGCGCTCGCCGTGGGCGCCGCGGCGCTCGGAAGCGGCTGGACGCGGTCGAAGGGGAACGGCAGCAGGGTGGCGTTGCGAAGGTCGTACGCCTCGTCCCAGGTCTGTTCTCCGGCCGGGATCTCGCGCAGGGGGAAGACATTCCACGCGTCGGTGCCGCCCGGGATGACGTACGGCACGGGCACGGGTCCGCCGCCCCCGGAGAAGTACGAGTCAGAGCGCTGGGTTCCCCCGTCTCGTCCGACGGTCGTGAGTGGGTCGCCGTCCTGGTCGAAGAGCTGCACCGCGGGAATCGGATTGCCGTCGGCGTCGAAGGCGTAGATGTTGCGGATCCGTTCGCCGTCGACCGAGAGGCCGGGCGTGGAGGGGGGTGCCGCCATGCTGTCGTTCGAGGATGCCCACACCATGTTCTGCAGGCTGCTGCCGAGGCCCGCGACCGTGAAGGGCGCGAGCAGGAGAGCGAAGACGGTCGCCGTCGTCCGCAGTCCGCGGACGATGGCGTTGGGTGCCCATCTGCCGCGACCCCACTGCACGCTCACTAGGAGCAGGGCGGTCATGAGCACGATGCCCGGGAACTGCACGGCACCGATCAAGTGGGCGACCGGTCCGGTCATCCAGCCATACCCCGACCACAGGAACGGGGCGATGAAGAGGTAGAGCACGACCGCGCGAAGGACCCACCACAGCGGCCGCAGGGATGTCGAAAGGTCGAGCAGCCAGGCTCCCGCGGGACTCCTGCGCACGAAGGAGCCCGTCTCGCGCCAGCCGTCGCGCACGATCTGCAGGACCGGCGTTCGCTTCCCGCCCGTCCGCACGCTGCGCTCAGGAAGTCCCGCGGCCGCACGGAGTTCTTCGGCGTAGGTCGTGGCATCCGGAAGCTCGAAGGCGTCGCCCGCCTCGGCGGCCTGATCGGACAGATCGGCTTCGAGACCGTCGAGCAGGTCGTCGACGTCGTCGGAGGGGAGGTCGTCGAGATGCGCGCGCACCGCAGCGGCGAACGCGCGGATGTCGTCGCGGACCGGCGTGGTGGTGATCATCGTGCGTCTCCGATCGTGCGCAGCTTCGTGGTGGACGTGCGGTCGTCGAGGAGCGTGGTCATCGCCGACGAGAAGTGCGCCCAGCTGTCGCGCTGCGCATCGAGCAGTTCGCGGCCCTGGGCATTGATGGCGTAGTACTTGCGGTGCGGTCCCCCGTCGGACGGGACGACGTAGCTCGACAGCGCCCCCGCGGAGTACAGCCGGCGCAGAGTCCCGTAGACCGACGCGTCCCCCACCTCGCCCAGTCCTGCATCCCGCAGGCGCCGCACGATGTCGTACCCGTACCCGTCGTCGTGCTGCACGACCGCGAGCACGGCGGCATCCAGCACCCCTTTCAACAGCTGCGTCGTATCCACGCGGCCCCCTTCGCTTGTCTGCCTCGGACAGTACCACGCGATACGCAGTAGTGCGTAGTGCGGGATGCCCGCCTTTTATCAGGGGGTCGGCAAGGTGGAGTCCACGCCTGCGGCGTCGCCGCTGACGTTCCCGGGACGCGTGTCGTGCCTGAGAACCGCATGACGCCCCCTCCCGTCCGGCGAGAGGGGGACTTACACTGAAGACTCCTCCGTCACCGTCGATGGGAAGAACGTGCCCTCTCCGTGGTCGCGACCTTCGATCTCCCCCGAGAACTCGGGCCTGATGATCGCGCGTGCCCACGACGAACTCCTCGCCGGCAATGACGATCGGCGACTCGCCGATGTGCGACCGCTCGTGCGGGAATCGTGGCGGCGGTCGTTGGCATCCCTCGTCGGCCCCGAGGGTCTGCCGACCCTCGACTTCTCCCGCGAGGAACTCGACGAGTACCGGCGACAGCATCCTCTCGCCGGCGTGATGGACATGGTGCGGGCGCTTCTCCTGCCTGGCACCGCCGAGGAGTCCGGCGTCGTCGTGGCGGTGGGCGATGCGGCGGGACGTCTGCTGTGGGTCGAGGGCGATCGGCACGTGCGCACGCTCACCGGCGGCATGGGTTTCGTGGCCGGGGCGAACTGGGCCGAGGAAGTGGTGGGCACTTCCGCACCGGGAACCGCGCTCACTCTGGGGCGTTCGGTGCAGATCCGCGGTGCGGAGCACTTCAATCGCCTGGTGCAGCCGTGGTCGTGCACCGCAGCGCCCGTGCACGACCCCGAGACGCGTCGCCTGCTCGGCATGATCGACGTCACCGGCGGACCCGAGGCCGTCACCCCGCAGGCGCAGCTGCTCGTGGATGCCACGGCCCGGGCGATCGAGAACGAGGTCCTCGTGGCGCGGCTGCGGGCGCAGTCGACCCCTCCGCCCCGGAGGGCGTCGCCGTCGCGGATGGTCTTGCACACGCTCGGCCGCGACCGGGCACTGCTGGAAGTGGGAGGGTCGGGGCTCGAACTCAGCGCTCGACACGCGGAGATCCTGACGCTGCTCGCCGTGCACCGAGAGGGCATGTCGGCCGAAGCGCTGAGCGAGGCGGTGTACGGCCACTCCGCTGTCGAGACCCTGCGGCCCGAGATGGTGCGGCTGCGGCGTGCACTCGTTCCCTTCGCACCGTCGCTGGTACCCGCATCGCGACCGTACCGTCTGCCCGACGTCATCGAGACCGATGCGCAGCACGTGCTCTCGTTGCTCGACCGGGGTGCTCATCGCGTCGCCCTCGCGGCCTGCGCGGGCCCCGTGCTCCCCCAGTCGGATGCGCCGGGCATCGTCGAGCTCCGGGAGTCGGTGCGCGCGGCCCTGCGGGAGACCCTGATGGCCGAGGCGGGCGTCGATGTGCTGCTCGCCTTCGCCGACACCGCGGACGGGCACGACGACGAGGAAGTGCTGAGGCTGTGTCTGTCGATGCTGCCCGCCCGCTCGCCCAAGCGTGCCGGACTCGTCGCGCGGATCGAGCGACTGGAGCGGGAGTGAGGGTGCGGGGCGACTTGTCGCCCCTTGCGCGTCAGGACGAGGGGCGGCTTGGCGGCGACGGCGTCCCCGGCGCGCAGTGATGGGCCGGAGCCGACCCCCGATGTCGGAGCCCCTCGTTACGCTGAACATATGGACGAAAACGCGCTGGACATCTTCTCGGCAGCTCGCGCCCGTCGCGACGTGGGGCGCATCCGCGAGGCGCTCGCCGAGGTCAAGGCGGGCGACGTCGCGCGGGTGATCGTGCGTTCTCCGCGCTATGGTCTGTACGCCCTCGAGGGCACCGTGCGCATCGGAGTCGGCGGCCAGCCGCTGGTGGGTGACGTCATCCTCGCCACCAGCGCCGAGATCCAGCGCATCGACCTCGGTATCGACGCCCCGCAACCGGCGCTCGAGGCCGACGTGGTCGACCCGTCCACGCTCCCCCACGGCACGCCCGTGCGCGTCACCTTCCTCACGCCGACGCACCAGACGTTCGCGCTGACCGGTCCCATCACGGCCGGCAACGACCGCTTCCTCCTCGTCGGTAGCTGGATCGTCGCAGACGACCGCGCCATCGCGCCGCGCGTACAGAGCATCGAGCGTCTCGACGACGTCGACCTGCACGAGGTCAACGTGCCGCCACTGCGCTCGGTGCTCGCCGACGCCGACGCGTAAAGGGCGGGTTTGGCGGCGCGGTGTTCGCTGACGCCGTCGCGGAAGGGGCGGGGTTGGTGGCGCGGTGCTCGCTGTCACTGACGCGTAGAGGGCGGGTCTGGCGGCGCGGTGCTCGCCGACGCTGACGCGTAGTGGCGGGCCCGCGGCGGCTGCGCACCCGTCGTCCGCGCCGGCAGAACGGATGCCACGGCCGCGGGGTCGTTGCATCCGTCGATCGCGGGTGAGACCGGCGTGGGTCCGCCGACGGTGCCGAGCGCGCCCGCGCCCCGGCCGCGCCGTCGCTTGGCCCTCGCCGAGATCACATGATCTCGCCGAGATCACCCGTGTTGGCGCGGAACGGCATGTGATCTCGGGCGGATCGTGTGATCTCGGCGCACGCCGCTCCACCGCGTGCAATCGGATGCAACCTCTGTCGGCGTACGGTCGCCGCATCGCCGCCCCACACTCGACCGCGGCGATTCATGACCGTCGAAGGAGACCAGCATGACCATCGTCGAAGAAGGCGTCTCGAGCGTCTACGCCGCCCCCGGCACCCGCGGATCCGTCGCCGAGTACCGCTCGCGGTACGGCCACTACATCGGCGGCGAGTGGGTCGAGCCGCACAGCGGCGAGTACTTCGAGAACATCACTCCCGTCACCGGCAAGCCGTTCTGCGAGGTCGGTCGCGGTGACGCGCACGACATCGACCGGGCGGTGGATGCCGCATGGAAGGCGTTCGCGTCGTGGAAGAAGACCACGCCCGCCGAGCGCAGCGTCATCCTGAACAAGATCGCCGACCGCATCGAGCAGAACCTCGAGAAGATCGCCGTCGCCGAGACGTGGGAGAACGGCAAGCCGGTGCGCGAGACGCTCGCCGCCGACATCCCGCTCACCGTCGACCACTTCCGCTACTTCGCCGGTGTGCTGCGGGCGCAGGAGGGCTCCCTCAGCCAGCTCGACGACAACACCGTGGCGTACCACTTCAACGAGCCCCTCGGAGTGGTCGGGCAGATCATCCCGTGGAACTTCCCCATCCTCATGGCGGCATGGAAGCTCGCTCCGGCCCTCGCCGCGGGCAACTGCGTCGTGATCAAGCCGGCCGAGCAGACCCCGGCATCCCTGCTGTTCCTGTTCGACATCATCGGCGACCTCCTGCCGGCCGGTGTCGTGAACATCGTCAACGGGTTCGGCATCGAGGCGGGGGCGCCGCTCGCACAGCACAAGCGCATCCGCAAGATCGCCTTCACCGGCGAGACCACGACCGGCCGCCTCATCATGCAGTACGCGTCGCAGAACCTCATCCCGGTGACGCTCGAGCTCGGCGGGAAGAGCCCGAACGTGTTCTTCGAGGACGTGGCTCGCACCACCGATGACGCTTACTACGACAAGGCGCTCGAGGGCTTCACGCTGTTCGCGCTGAACCAGGGCGAGGTGTGCACGTGTCCCTCGCGGGCACTCATCCAGCGGTCGATCTACGACCAGTTCCTCGGCGACGGCCTCGAGCGGGTCAAGAAGGTGCGCCAGGGCAATCCGCTCGACCCCGAGACGATGATCGGCGCGCAGGCCTCGAACGACCAGCTCGAGAAGATCCTGTCGTACATCGACATCGGCAAGGCGGGCGGCGCGAAGCTGCTCACCGGCGGTGAGCGGGTCGACCTCGGTGGTGACCTCTCGGGCGGCTACTACGTCGCACCGACGGTGTTCGAGGGCACGAACGACATGCGGATCTTCCAGGAGGAGATCTTCGGACCGGTGCTGTCGGTGACGTCGTTCGACGACTTCGACGACGCCATCTCGACCGCCAACGACACCCTGTACGGTCTCGGAGCCGGTGTCTGGAGCCGCAGTGGCGACATCGCCTACCGCGCGGGTCGGGCGATCGAGGCCGGCCGCGTCTGGACCAACACCTACCACCAGTACCCCGCGCACGCCGCGTTCGGCGGGTACAAGCAGTCGGGCATCGGCCGCGAAAACCACCTCAAGATGCTCGACCACTACCAGCAGACGAAGAACCTGCTCGTGTCGTACGCCGAAGGGGCGATGGGCTTCTTCTGATCGGCAGGGCGCCGGGGCTCGCGGGCCCCGGCGCCGCGCTCCTGCGCTCGTGGGGGCTGGCGGCACCCGGAGGCACGCTGTGCCCGCCTGATCATGTCCCACTTTGTGCGAGTTCGCCGCCGCTTTCTCGCACGAAGTGGGACACGGCTCCGGCGCGTCGTCCTCTGTCGGGGATTGCGGCACCACGTGGAGCGCCATGTCCGGGCCGTGCGCTTTCGGACTTTCGCGTCGCACGAGGTGGGACACAGTGTCCGTCCGCCGCTGAAGGCGGGGCGCCGGCGGCCGAAACGTCCCCGTTCGTGCCGGCCGGGGACACCCCGCTCGCACCGGGCGGGACATGACTACTCAGAGCAAGGAGAAGAACGGATGCCGGAGTTCTCACGCGTCGAGGTGACGGATGCCGCTGCCGCACTGCTGCGCGACCTGACGGCGAAGCACGGCCCGCTGATGTTCCATCAGTCCGGTGGCTGCTGTGACGGCAGTTCTCCCATGTGTTACCCGGTGGGGATGTTCCTCACCGGCCCGAGCGACGTGCGCCTCGGCGCGATCGACGTCGGTCTGGATGACCCGATCGAGGTCTACATGTCGGAGTCGCAGTTCGAGTACTGGAAGTTCACCCACCTCACCATCGATGTCGTGCCGGGCCGCGGCGCCGGCTTCTCGGTGGAGGGTCCGACGGGCATGCGGTTCCTCATCCGGTCGCGGATGTTGACGGAGCCGGAGGCGGTGGCGTTCGGGGTGCAGACCGTTCGCGAGTAAGGGCGGCCCGCCAGAGACGGTCGCTTATGAAGGCGGTGAGGGCGAAAGCCGTCACGAGGACCGGTACCGACAGCACAGCTCTGGGTGCGAGGCCGCCCACCAGGAAACCGATCAGCGTGATCGAAAGCCCGGCGGTGATGCTCGTCCGTGGTCGCAGCGGGTCGACGAGAAGGCCGATGCCGATGCCGATCAGAGCGACGAAGACTCCGACGATGACCGCGAGGTCGACTGTTTCGTTCATGGTGAGCACCTCCGCACGCAGTGTCGTTCGAACTGCCAGCGTGGCACGCGCGATGGCCGCGGTGTGGTGGTTTCACCCCCCAGGCTCCGCCGATTCGCCCGAGGGTAGTCGCGCGGTGTGGTCGTCGTCCCTGCAGAACCGGCCCGCGCGTTCGGCCCTTTCGCGCTCGACCACGAGCGTCGCTTCGAGCCCGTGCGCTGGGGTGGCTGCAGCGCGGCCAGCGTTGCGTGCCGCGCGCGTTCTACCCCTACGGTGCGGGTGGAGGCGGGGTGGGGAGCCCGCCGTAGTAATCGAGCGGGTTACCGGGCACGCAGATGCCGCCGAGGCTGATGGCATAGGTGGGAGACGTGGCGAAGGAGATGGCCTTGACCGGTCCCCCTGAACCGAACACGACGATGACCGGGTCGGTGACGACGCGGGAATCGATTCCGATCGACGTCCAGTAGTCCACGACGCGTTGGGCGTCGGCCGCCGGGTCGGTTCCGGGCGTGCCGGCGTATCCACCGTGACCGAAGGTGACGCCGGGGCGGTCATCGATCTGGCAATCCTGGGGGATGGGCTCGCCCTGGGCATCCCGCACCCAACCCGTGGCACCGGAGGCGGCCATGGTTCCGTCGAGCACGCTCATGGTCTGATCCCGTGCCTGTTCGGGTGTCATGTACTCGTTCTCCTCCGTCGTTGTGCAGCCCGTCATGAGTGAGGCCGCTACGGCGACCGTCACGAATGCACGTGCAACTCTCGCGCTCACAGTCCGATTCCCGGTGCTCTCATGACGTCCCTCCAGAACGGTTCTCCGGGGCTCGGGCCCTTCGGGACCGCTGGCGTTGTCCGACCACCTTGACCGGTTGTCGCGAGCGCGGCGTTACGAAGCGCTTCGGTGCCCTTGTCGAAGTACCCCCAACCCTGACCCGCCGGGACAAGAGCGCTGTGGTCGGTGACGGGATGCATTCCATTGTCACCGTCGGTGCGAAAGCTTGAGCGCCGAAGGACGGTGAGACGGGATCTATCGGGTGCGCCGGACTTGTCCTACCCGTCCAGGCCCACTGATCCCCTTGCCCGTTCTCCATCACGGGGATGACGTTCCGAGCCTGTCCTGCGTACACCGCGTTCGCTCGGATGTCGGCCGCCGAATCCACGGCGGCTGGGAGGCCAGCGGAACCGACGGCGACAAAGGCGTCCACCTCCGGTGTCTCGGGCAGGGTCAACGCGATTGCCGAGGTCGTCGTGCCGTACGAGTGGCCGATCACCGAGAGCGCCGGACCATCCGGTCGAGCGGCGACCAACCCGCTAAGAGCCCGGCTGAGCTGCAGCCCGCCTTGTTCGGCATTCGCGTCGTCGAGGACCTGGAATAGGCCCTGGCTGAGAGGGATCGGAGGCGTCTCGTAACCGATCCACGCGACGACCGCGTTTCTCGTCACCGGGGACACGCGCGATTGTTCGTCGAGGATATTCTGCGCAGCAGCTGCCCAGCCCGTCATGTCCTTCGTCGTCGTCCCCATTCCAGGAACGGCGTAAGCGACATTCGTAGCATCGTCGAGGTCGCCAATCGACACGGCGGCTAACGGAGGATCGTCCGATGTGAGCGAAACGAGAGACCGCGGGGCTCGGTTCGGTGGGGATGCCAGGGCCACCTCGATGTTCAGAAGGTTGTCCAGCCGCTCTCGCAGGATCTTCAGTCGAGAATCACGCCCCCCACCCGCTCCGCCGACGGGGTTCCACGCGGGATCGTCTCTCTTACGCTCCGCTTCCAGCGCCTCTCGGGCTGCTGCGATCGCGTGCGTCAACGCCAGTCGATTCGCATCGTCGCGCGACGCATAGTCGACTCCCTCGAGGTTTCCGACGATGAGCGGCGCTCCTGAGATGAGAGCGTCGGCACGCGCGCTATCGAGGGTCCGCCACCAGGCGGCAACGTCCGAGGCCCCCGGTGGATGGGCTCGAAGCATCCGCTCCCAGTCGGGGTGTTCACGCAGGAGCTCCGCGACGGCGTCCATGTCGCTATCGGCGAGACGCTGAAGGATTTTCATCGAAACCGTCGCGCAGAAAGCGGCGCTCTTCTGACCCCACGTCAGCGATGGAATTCTCGGAGAACTCGACGTCCATGTCATCGGCGAGACCCCGTCGGCGTCGCCTATCCGACTGAGGTCGCGCTCGCACTCCTCCAGCGCAGCGAAGACGAGTGCGCGCAGGCTCGCGCATCGTTCCTGCAATTCCGCGTTCTGCGAGAACCCGTAGGGACCCCATCCCGCCAGAGGATCACTCGGGTCGTCGCGGGAGCCGGTCTCGCTTCTGCGATACGCCAGGACGGTGGCGCGGTGGGCGGCGATATCGCTGATGAGCTGAGTGCGCGTCCACTCCAGCGCCGCCAGCGTCTCAGCCAGCGTGCTCAGAGCGAGGGATGCCGTTACGGAGGTGTCCCTGAAGTCGGTGGCCGCCGCAGCCGTTGGCTGCATCGCGCTCACGGCGCGGCCGGTGTCAGGGGTGTCGAAGACCTGGGGCAATGTCCGCCACCTCGCGGAGGCATCGGCGACGCACGCGAACACCGTGCGTCCTGACGACGCCATGGCGTCTGCGGCAGCGATGAGAGCAGCCGGGTCGACAGGAAGGTCGGGGACGGCGCCGACATCGATGAGGGCGCTCAAAAGACGACCGATCCGGAGCCGCGTCTGTAGGAGGTCTCAGCGGTACTTTTCGCCACGGCATCCGTCTGCACCGCCATCTCGTCGTCGCCCGCGATGTAGGCGAGCGTGGCGTCTTGCACTCTCCGAGCGACATCACCCGCGTACGACGCCATGCCGGGACCGCTCCGGCGGCGGGTCGAGAAGACCGACACCAGGACCTTCCTGACGTCGGAAGCGTCGGGGCGGAGTGAGGCGATGGCGTCGTCGACCGCGATCAACGTCTGCGCGACGGCCTCGATGACGTCATCGAGGTGCGCCGAGACATCGGACATGACGTCTGCGACGCCGGTGGCATCCACGGAATATCGCATGCGACACACCCTAGGGAAGCTGGGCAGGCCGGGAGGGCGGGGTGTGGATAACTCCACCCTCCCGGGAAACGGAATCACCCCATCGGTGCGCAGGGCCTCATGCCGGCTTCGATGCGCGGATCGTGTAGCTCAACGGCATGACCGAGGGTTGCGCGGCCAGCGCGTACTCGCCGTCGGGGCGCTGGGTCATGCGGCCCGGGAGGGCCTCCCACGGCACGCTGTCGTGCTCGATGAGCGCGTCGAGGCGGAGGTCCTGGTCGAGCAGGGCGGTGACGATCTCGCCGAGGCCCCGGTTCCACTCGTATGTGCGGGTCGACGTCAGTGGCGCGGAGACCTCGACGTAGGTGCTCTCGTCATCCCACTCGAGGGGCGTGCTCTGCTCGAAGTAGGGAAAAGCCAGCGACAGACCGGGGAGCGTCTCGTTCATGGACCACAGGATCGGATGCCCCTCGCGAAGATGCAGCGTGCCCCCGGGAGCCAGCAGATCGGCCACGATGCCCGCCCATTCCGTGATCGAGGGCAGCCAGCACAGCGCGCCGATACCGGTGTAGACGATGTCGAACGTTCCGCGGGGCAGCACCTTCGCGGCATCCCGGACGTCGGCCTGCACGTAGTCGATGTCGGCACCGGCCTCGTCAGCCAGACGGCGAGCCTCGACGACGGCGTTCTCGGAGAAGTCGAGGCCGGTCACCCGCGCACCCAGGCGCGCCAGCGAGAGGGTGTCGGTGCCGATGTGACACTGCAGGTGCACGGTACGCCGACCGGCAATGTCGCCGAGCAGTGGCAGGTCGAAGCGGACGACGTCGGAGAGCGCGTCCGCGTCGGCGACATAGCGCTGCACTCCGTAGCCCGAGCCGTCGCGGGCCGCATGGAGCGTCGCACGCTCGTCCCAGTTGGCGCGGTTCGCATCGATGTAGTCGGAGGTCATGGCATCCCTTCCCGCTGGCACAGCCTTGACACGATACAGAGTCCGGATGCCGAGCACCGTCTGCCCGAGCACGGATCGCCGGCGACGTGACCCTACGTGACAGCCCGTTCATCTCGATGTCGGAGGCTCGCGTTAGCCTGGCGGCATGTCGGGCAAGATCTATGTCATCCACGAGAACCCCCAGTGGATTCCGCCGTTCGCCGCGGCGTTCGAAGCCGAGGGGGTGCCGTTCGAAGAATGGCTGCTCACCGACGGATCGATCGACCTCGCGGTCGAGCCGCCCGAAGGCGTGTTCTGGTCGCGCCTGAGCGCCTCCGCGCACACGCGCGACCACGCGCACAGCAAGGAGTTCGGGCGTGCGGTCCTCCGCTGGCTCTCGTCCTGGGGCCGCACGGTCATCAACGGCGCCGACGTGCTCGAGCTCGAGGTGAGCAAGGTCGCGCAGCACGCGGCGCTGCGTCACGCCGGCATAGACGTGCCCCGCACGGTCGCCGTCTTCGGCACCGACGTCCTCGTCGCCACGGCCGAGGACTTCGGCGCACCCTTCATCAGCAAGCACAACCAGGGCGGCAAGGGTCTGGGTGTTCGCCGGTGGGATTCGCTCGCCGAGTTCGCCGAGTGGGTCCACTCCCCCGCCTTCGAGCCCTCTCCCGACGGCATCACGCTGCTGCAGGAGCTGCTGGTCGCCAAGGCCCCGTTCGTCACCCGCGCCGAGTTCGTGGCCGGTGAATTCGTGTACGCCGTGCGCGTCGACACCAGCGCCGGCAGCTTCGAGCTGTGCCCGGCGGAGGCGTGCGCGCTGCCCGGCGCCGATGGCGTCGAGCCCGAGCCGCTGTTCCGGCGTCGCGACGACGTCGACCAGGCCCTCATCGACGGCTACCTGGCGTTCCTCGCGGCGGAGGGCATCGGGATCGCGGGTATCGAGTTCATCGAGACGCGCGACGGTCGGACGGTCACGTACGACGTCAACACCAACACCAACTACAACCCCGACGTCGAGGCCACCGCTCCGCGCTCCGGACCGCGGGAGATCGCCCGCTGGCTCGGCTCGCTGCTGCCGCGAGAGGTCGTGAATTCGCGTGGTTGAGCCCGCAGCGCCCTACTCCGACTGGGACGGTTTCGGTTTCGCCACGCGCCAGGTGCACGCCGGCGAGGTCGAAGATCTCACGCACGGGTCTCGCATCACGCCGGTGCATCTGTCGGCTGCCTACCGGTTCGCGTCGTTTCAAGAGGCGACGGATCGCTTCGCGGCTGCCGACCTCGGTCACCTCTACTCACGCAACCTGAACCCCACCAACCAGGTCGCCGAGCGCCGGCTCGCATCGCTCGAGGGTGGTTCGGGCGCGCTCGTCGTGGGATCGGGCCAGGCGGCGATCACCATGGCGCTGCTGGGCCTCGCCGGAACCGGCGAGCACATCGTCTCGACGGCCAGCATCTACAGCGGCACGCGCGTGCTCTTCGACCGCACCTTCGCCCGCATGGGCGTGACGGTCGAGTACGTCTGGGACCCGCTCGACGAAGCCGAGTGGGACGCGCTGATCCGTCCCGAGACGAAGGCAATCTTCACCGAGACGCTGCCCAACCCGAAGAACGACATCGTCGACATCGCCGCGGTGGCTCGCGTCGCCCAGCGACACGGTCTCCCCCTCGTCGTCGACAACACCATTGCGACCCCGTTCCTCATCCGCCCGATCGAACAGGGTGCCGACATCGTCGTGCACTCCGCGACCAAATTCCTGTCGGGGCATGGAGCGAACCTCGCCGGGGCGGTGGTCGATGGCGGAACGTTCGACTGGGCGGCATCCGATCGCCCCTACCGTGGGCTGACCGAGACGCCCATCGCCGAGCACGCGTCGCTGGTCGACGCATTCGGCGACCGCGCGTTCGAGCTCTACCTGCGATTCGGCATCGCCAACGACACCGGCCCCGCTCTCTCGCCGTTGAATGGCTTCCTGTTGCAGCAAGGCATGGAGACGCTGTCGGTCCGCATGCGCCAGCACCTCGCCAGCGCGCGGACGATCGCCGAATGGCTCGAGGGCCAGGATGCCGTCGAGAGCGTCGACTACGCCGGACTCCCGTCGCACCCGCAGCACAACCTCGCGGTCCGCGACTACGGCGGACTCTCGGGCTCGGTGTTCTCCTTCACCGTGCGCGGTGGACGGGACGGTGCCGAACGCTTCTTCAACGCGCTGCGCCTGTTCAGCCGCATGACGAACATCGGCGACACACGTTCGATGGCGCTGCACCCCGCGACGACGACGCACCTCGGCTTCACACAGGAAACCCGCGACCGCCTGGGTATCGGCGACGGTCTCATCCGTCTCTCGATCGGTCTCGAGGATGCCGAAGACCTCATCGCCGACCTCGAGCAGGCGCTCCGCGCGGTGTAGGCGCGCGATAGGCGGTATAGGCGCGCGATCGGTCGAGAACGGCCGTTCGCGCGTCGTGCGGTGATCCTGGGCGCCGTTCGGGGTCGTTTGGCGTCGAGTGTCCAAGACACGCCGCGTGCCACCGGGCACTTGCGGCGTGTTGTGGACACTCGACAGGTTGCGTAGGCAGCTTCCGGCGGCGGCCTCTACGGGCCGAGTGACGGTGCGCCCGGTCCGGCTGCGGTACCGTCCGGCGTCATCGGGCGTTGAGCGTCCACAACACGCCGCATCGACCTCGGCCCGCGCGGCGTGTTTCGGACACTCAACAGGGTCGCGCGGAGGTAGCGCGGCGTCGAGCGCGGCACCTGTCCCAGCGGGGTCGAGGCCCGCGCGGCATTGACCTCAGGCGTCGCGCTGCGCCTCGAGACGCCGTACGCGCGGGATCACCTCGGCGGCGAAACGCTGCATCTCGGGCAGGTGCGGCGAGAACTGCAGCAGCAGGGTCGAGACACCCACGTTGGCGAACGCCACGATTCGCTCGGCGACCTGGTCAGGGGTGCCGACGAGGTTCGGCCGGAGGCCTCGGTTCGACACCGAGTACTCCTTGAGATCGACCTGGGTGTCGAGCTTCGACTTGCTCACGAAGTCCTGGTACGACCCGTACGCCGCTCCCCCGCGCACGTCCGTGATGCGATCGATCTCGGCCTGCGCCTCGTCCTCGGTGTCGCGAACGATCGCGTAGGCCGCCATGCCGAACGCCTCGAACGGGGTCGCGCCGGCCTCGGAGCGGCGGCGGCGCATGTCGGCCACCTTCGTCTCGAGCTCGTCGAGCGTGCCGCCGTGGGTCAGATACGCGTCCGCGAAGCGGGTGATGGCCGTGCGTCCCGCCTCGCTCTCGCCGCCGGCGTACAGCCGCGGCTGAACCTGCGGCTTCGGCTCGGTGTACGTGCCCTCGGTGCGGTAGTACTCGCCCTCGTACGCGAAGGGCGTCTGCGACCACAGGCCCCGCAATACCTCCACCCACTCGATGGTGCGCGCGTACCGGTCGTCGTGCGCGCTGAAGAGCCCCTCGTACTGCTTGGCCTCTTCTGCCCACCACGCCGAGACGACGTTGAGCGTGAAGCGGCCGCCGCTGATCTCGTCGATGGTCGCCGCCTGCTTCGCGGTGTGGAACGGGTTGTGGAAGCCCGGGCGCACCGCCGTCATCAGCTCGAGCGACGAGGTCACCGCCGCAAGGGCCGCGGTCACCGCCCACGCGTCGAGCGAGGGCGCTTCGACGCCCTTGATGTCGTTGAGGTTCAGCTCCGGAATCAGCGTGAGATCGAAACCGCCTTCCTCGGCGGCTCGGGCGATCTCCGCGATGTGGGAGAAGGACGCGGGGGTGTGCTCGTCGTCGACATTGCGCAGCCACCCGCCGAAGATCGGGGTCCAGTAGCCGAAACGAACGCGCTGGGAGGATGTCATGCATCCATCCTCACGGGCTGAGAGAGAGGGAGCGTCACACGGCGAAACGGGCCGTCACATGTCGTTGACGTGTCGGCGGGCGGGTGCGACGGTTGCCGGGTTCCGATCCGCGAGGAGGATGCCATGACCGAAACCACCCCCACCCACGAGCCGTTGAAGTTCGCCTACTGGGTGCCCAACGTCAGCGGCGGGCTCGTCATCAGCTCGATCGAGCAGCGTACCGATTGGGGCTACGACTACAACGTCAAGCTGGCGCGGACCGCGGAGCGGGTCGGCTTCGAGTACGCGCTGAGCCAGGTGCGCTACGCCTCCAGCTACGGCGCGGCACAGCAGCACGAGTCCACATCGATCAGCCTCGCCCTGCTGCTCGCCACCGAGAAGCTCAAGGTCATCTCGGCGATCCACCCCGGCATCTGGCATCCGGCCGTCCTGGCGAAGTTCATCAACACCGCCGACCAGTTCTCGCACGGCCGGGCGGCGGTCAACGTCGTGAGCGGCTGGTTCAAGGACGAATACACCGACCTGGGCCTCGAGTGGCTCGAGCACGATGAACGGTACGAGCGCGCGGCGGAGTTCATCCAGGTGCTGCGGGGCCTGTGGACGCAGGAGAAGTTCTCGTTCCACGGGAAATACTACGACATCACCGATTTCACGCTGCGGCCGTTCCCGTACGAGGTACCCGGGCGCGCGCACCCGGACATATTCCAGGGCGGGAATTCGACCGCTGCACGCTTCAACGGCGGTGCGTACAGCGACTGGTACTTCTCCAACGGCAAGGACTTCGACGGGTTCACCGAGCAGTACGACGACGTCACGCGCATCGCCGCCGAGCACGGCCGCCGCACGCGTTTCGGTCTGAACGGATTCGTCATCCAGCGCGACAGCCGGGCCGAGGCCGAGCAGCAGCTGCGCGAGATCATCGCCCACGCCGATGGCGGAGCGGTCGAGGGCTTCCGCAAGAGCGTGCAGGAGGCCGGCAACGCCACGACAGACAAGAAGGGCATGTGGGCCGACTCGACCTTCGACGACCTCGTGCAGTACAACGACGGCTTCCGCACGCAGCTCTTCGGCGACGCGCAGCAGATCGCCGAGCGGATCATCGAGTACAAGAAGCGTGGCGTCGACCTGTTCCTGCTCGGCTTCCTGCACTTCCAGGAAGAGCTGGAGCGATTCGGCGAGACGGTCATCCCCATCGTGCGCGAGCTCGAGGCCGACCTCGCTCGCACGGGCGACCCCATCGGGGTTGCCGCGCGGTGATCCCGTGACTCGGAAGGGGCCGGATGCCATGGCATCCGGCCCCTTTTCGTCACCCCGCGACGGGAGCGGGATCAGCGCATTCGACGCGAGCGGCGGAGAAGGACGATCGCGAGTCCCGCGATCAGCGCGCCGCCTCCCATCATCACTGCCGGCAGCGCCGGGGTTCCGCCGGTCGAGGCCAGGCGCCCGACGGACGCTCCCGCCGACGCGGACGTCGACGGCTGCGGCACCGCGCCGGAACCGGACGTGTTCGTCGGCGCCGGTGTCGGGACCGCGGTGGGACTGGGGCTCGGGACGACCGCCATGCGCGCGGCCACCGTCGACGGTGCCGATGCGAGGAGGGTCCTATCGGGCGCGGATGCCGTTGCGGTCGCCGTGTTGGTCACGGAGCCCGCCGCGACGTCGGCCGTGGTCACGACGTAACTCGCGCTGAACACCGCGGATGCTCCGGGGGCCAGCGGCGCCACGGTGGCCGGGCTGACCGCGCTCATCGTGCCGGAACCCGAGAACGCGTTCTCGACGATGCGGACACCGGAGAGCGTCACGTTGCCGGTGTTCTCCACGGTGAAGCGGTAGGGGACGGTGTCACCCACGGCGAAGATCGTGCCCGGCGGGGCGGCGATCGCCTTGTCGAGCGTGAGGGCCGGTGCGGAGCGGATGGGCAGGGCCGCGGTCGAGGCGGCGGAGGTGACGGTCGAACGCCGGGAGAACTGGGCGGAGGCGGTCGCGGTGTTCGAGAGCGAACCGGCGTCGACATCGGCCTGGGTGAGCGTGTATCCGGCCGTGAATGTGGCCGTTGCGCCGGGAGCGAGGGAGCCGACCGTTGCGGGGGTGACGGTGCCGAGCTGTCCCGTACCGGAGAACGATCCCTCGATGATGCGCAGGTCGCGCACGGCGAGACCCCCGGTGTTCTCCACCTTGAAGGTGAACATCACGGTCTGGCCGGCGACGTAGGGACCGGATGCCGACGGCGACACGGTCTTGGTCAGCGCGAGGCCCGCGCACAGTCCACTGTCTTGCGGGGAGCTTGCACCCCAGAAGTACAGGCCGGTGGAGGCGATGCTCGTGACGGCGATCGGTGCCGTGGATGCTGACGTGGGCAGGCTTTGGACGGCGTAGATCTCCCCCGAACCGCTGGGCAGGTAGATAACACCGGCCGACTGCGCGGCGCTGAAGGTGGGGGGTACCGTCCCGATCTCCACGACCGAGTTGTCGGGCTTGATGCGGAACAGGGGTGCTGACGCCGGTCCCGGTTCCGACGGCGAGGATGTCACCGTCGGCGAGGGAGAGGAAGTCGCCCGCGGAGCCGAAGCCGGCCGGGAACGATGCCCGGAACGGAGTTGCGACGCCGGTGGTGGGGTTGATCTGGAAGATCTGGGTCGTTCTGCTGCTTCCGGTGAGCAGGCTGCCGTTCGGCAGGGCGCTGAGGGCGTTCGATTCATAGCCCACGGGCAGTCCGGTGAGGGGGATGGCGGCCACCTCGCTGCCGGTCGTCGCGTCGATCTGCCACAGCATGCTCTCGCGGACCCCGTACAGGGTGGTGCCGTCGTCGTTGAAAGCGATGTCGTAGTAGTCACCCGACAGGGGGACCGAGCTGAGCAGGGTTCCGGTGGTCGAGTACTCGTTCAGCAGGGGACGACCGGCCCCCGTGGGCGTGTTCGCGTAGATGGTCGCCGGCTGACAGGAGGGGGCAGCCTCTGCGGCGGGTGCCGCGATGATCGGAGCGGCAAGGCCGAGGGTCGTCGCGAGCAGCGACATCGCGGTCACGGCGACCGCTCGCATCCGTCCGTGACGCGTCCGACGAACACGTCCGGGACGACCGAGAGGCCGTTCGGGGCGAAGAGGCAGTGAGGAAGTGGGGGCCACGAGGTCTCCTGGAGCATCGGGTGAATCGGCATTCCGCGCGGGGTGAGGTGTCGGGGGATTTCGGTGACGCGTGCGGAGGGAGCGAAGGGCACCGTGCGCGCTCCGCGCGACGTCCTGAAGCTAGCGGGCGGGAGACGGACGCCGGGAAGTGGGGCGCCCGGACGTCAACTTCGGGCTACGGAGGCCTCCGCATCACCCGCATGCGACGGGCGATCATCCGGCCGTGGTCGTCGACCGGACCCGTATTGACTCACGCGATACGACCTTCTCCGGGCCCGCGTACTCGCCGTACGGGCGAGCCCGGCTCCGCCGATCGAGAGCTCTCCCATGCCGCAGATGCACGCCCCTCGCACCGTTCGCACCGACTCCACCCGATCGGCGCCCGCGCTCGACACCGACCGCCCGGAACGGGCTGAGTCGGTCCGGACCGTCGGGATCGACGCGCCTCCGACGCGGACACCGGTCGGACGGGAGGGCGAGCGCGAGCACCGGGAGGCCGTCGCGTTCTTCCGCGGTGCCCTCGTGGCATCCGCTGTCGTCGCGCCCTTCTGGGCTGCCGTCGCGATCGTGGCCTGGCTCGTCACTCGGTGACGACGGACGGCGCGGCGGTCACGGGTCCTCGACGAGACGGTCTCCCGTGGCGGCCTGCATCCACAGAGCGAGTTGGACGCGGTTGCTCGTCCCGGTCTTGTCCATCGCCCGCGAAACGTAGGTCTTCACCGTGTTCGGACTCAGATGAAGAGTGAGCGAGATCTCTTCGTTGCTCGCGCCCGCGGCGACGAGCTCGACGACCTGCAATTCGCGATCCGACAGGACGGCGCGGTCGATGGGCGCGCTCCGTTCCTCACCGACGAGCGCGGCGATCAGGTCAGCGGCGGGAGCCGTCTTGGGGATGAAGGTGTCGACGCCGACGTTGCGTGCGTCCGCGTGCAGTGCCGCATCGCCGATCGACGACATCAGCACGATCCGCAGGGCGGGGTGGAGCATCCTCACCCGGCGCGCCAGCGACAGCCCGGACTCCTCGGGCATCACGACATCCATCAGCAGGACGTCGGGGTCGTACTCGGCGAGGGCGGGGAGCAGGCCGGTCCGACCGGAGAGGTCGGCCACCACGGTCACCTCGAGGCTCCCGCGCAACAGCAGGCGGATGCCGGTGCGGACCAGCTGATCGTCGTCGACGACGATCACGCGTTTCGGATGGCGAGACACCGGCACCGACTTCCCTCTTTCTTCGCCCACGGGGGCGCGCGTGCGGGCCGTGTGCGACGTACAAGCCCGCCCTGGGGCCACGCTATCGACAATGCGGGTGCGCAGCGGGGGAGGAACCGGGCCGCGCGTCAACTTGCAGTGACATCGACGATGCGGCCGGGTTTCGACGCGGGAGCTTCTCCGCATGGCGAACGGGGAAGACCGCCCCGCTTCGACGGGTCGGGAGAGCGACCGCCTCGCCGCGTGACGGCGTGGTTCGTGCTCGCCGGGGTGGCGGCCGGCGCAGGGCAGTTCCTCGTTGCGGTCGCTCTGGGGGCGGGCACGGTCGGTGCGGCACTCGCAACCGTGGTGGCGTCCATCTCCTTACTCCTGACCATCGGCGCCGGCGGGGCCGGGATCATCGCCGCGCACCAGCGCCGCAATGACACGGAATCCGGCCGCGAGCTCGAGCACGTGCTGCGCGAGGCGCCCCGTATCTCCGAGCGGGCCGCCGCCACGGAGCGCGCTCGCATCTCGCGGATTCTGCATGACGACCTCGGTCACAACCTGGCCCTCATCAATCTCTTCGTCAGCAGCATCGAGACGGCCGACCTCACCGAGGAGGAAGTCCGGGAGGCCCTCGCGACCATCCGCGAGCAGAATCACGCTGCTTCGCAGGCGCTCGTCCAGGCGCTGGACGGGCTTCGCGGTCAGCCGCCGGCGGCTTCGTTCGGTGATCGGCTCGAGGAGCTGACGGGCGACGTCGAGCGAGCCGGACTCCGGATCGAAACCGATTTGCCGTCGGATCTCTCCGTGGGGGTCGGCGATGCGGCGCTCGTTCTGCGCACCATCCGCGAGGGTCTGACCAACGCGGTGAAGTACGCCCACCCGGCACGTGCGCGGGTGGCGATCTCGGTGGACGGTCGCACGTCGACTACGACCGTCACCATCACCAACCCGGTGCCGCGGGACGCGCGGCAGGGCCCGCGGACATCGAGTGGGAGCGGGATCCGCCGCCTGCGGGAAGACGCGAGCGCCATCGGAGCGACCGTCTCGTTCGTCATCGACGACGATCGCGCCCGCCTCTCGCTCGTGCTGCCGTCGGTGCGTGCGTCCTGAGATGTGGTGGATGCCGTCGTCGCGACGCCCCGCGCACGCTCAGGGCCGATCCACGCCCTCGAGCATCGCTCGCGAACGCTCCGTCTGCGCCCGCAATGCCTCGGCCAGGGCGGCCACGGCGGGGATGCGCAGGGCATCGTCGCGCGCGATCATCCAGTACGGCAGTCGTTCGGCGATCTCGTCGGGGAGGAGCCGCTCGAGATCATCGTGCCGGTCGGCCGCGAAGCACGGCAGCATCCCGATGCCGGCCCCCGCGCGCGTCGCCTCGACCTGCACCAGGACGTTCGTCGAACTGACCCCGTCGCGCATGCGCGGGACGACACGACGGGGAAGATCGAGCGCCTCGACCTGCAGCATCGAATCGACGAAGTAGACGAGGCGGTGCTGTTGCAGCTCGTCCCGGGTGCGCGGCCGTCCGAGCTGCTCGAGGTATGCCCGCGAGGCGTACATGCCCAGGGTGTAACGCCCGATCTCCACCGCCTGGCCGCGTGAGGTCTGCGGTTCTCCCACGACGACCTCGAGGTCGAGGCCGGGGCGGTGCAGGGTGGCGCGTCGCTGTGCCGTGACGATCTCCACGGTGAGAGACGGATGCCGCCGGCGCAGTGCCGCGATGGCGGGGGCGGCGATGTACGCGCTGAAGCCGTCCGTCGCCGACATGCGGACGACGCCCGACACCGGGTCGGGTTCGTCTCCGCCGCCGGCCAGGTGCGACATGGCCGCCTCGATACGGCCCGCCGTCTCGACCGCGTGGCGACCGAGCGCCGTCAGCTCCCATCCGCGTCCCGATGCCGAGACCACGCGGCCGCCCAGAGCGTCCTCCAGCGCGGCGATACGGCGGGCGACGGTGGTGTGGTCGACGCCGCGGACGGCGGCTGCCGCCGTATAGCGGCCGGTGCGCGACACGGCCAGCAGCGTGAGGAGGTCGTCTGCGCGCACAGTGGGGGCATCCATGTGTGCAATTCTGCACAGCCCCAGCGCAGGCTTGGGCATTGCCGCGCTTTCGCCGCCCGCTCAGACTGATCCGCGGATGTCACCGTCGACACCGAAGGAGCAGCATGGACACCCCCACCCGCGCGCGACAGAGCGCCGAGCCCTCCACCCACCGGATCCGCCGGGTGGTCGCCGCCTCGATGGCCGGCACCGTCGTCGAGTGGTACGAGTTCTTCCTCTACGCCACCGCCGCCAGCCTGGTCTTCGGCACGTTCTTCTTCCCCTCGTCGGGCTCGCCGCTCGACGGGATCATCGCCGCATTCGTGACGTACGCGGTCGGCTTCGTCGCGCGACCCCTCGGCGGCATCGTCTTCGGTCAGATCGGCGATCGCTTCGGCCGCAAGCCCACGCTGCAGGCGACGATCATCATCGTCGGCGCCGCGACCTTCCTGATGGGATGCCTCCCCGGTTTCGCGAGCGTCGGCTACTGGGCTCCGGCGATGCTCGTCGCCCTCCGTTTCATCCAAGGCTTCGCCGTGGGCGGCGAGTGGGGAGGAGCGGTCCTCCTCGTCGCGGAACAGAGCCCCGATCGCCGCCGTGCGTTCTGGTCGAGCTGGCCGCAGGCGGCTGTGCCGGTCGGCAACCTGCTGGCGACGCTCGTGCTGCTCATCACGTCGTTCGTCCTGAGCCCGGCGGCGTTCCTCGACTGGGGATGGCGCATCGCGTTCTGGCTGTCGGCGGTGATCGTGCTGGTCGGCTTCTGGATCCGCCGCCACGTCGAGGAAGCGCCGATCTTCCTCGAGGCCAAGGCGCAGGTCGAGCAGGAGAAGGCGACCTCGTTCGGTGTCGTCGAGGTGCTGCGCCGGTACCCGAAGGGTGTCGTCCAGGCGATGGGCGTGCGGTTCGCCGAGAACATCGTCTACTACATCGTCGTCAGCTTCTCGATCGTCTACTTGAAGATCGTCCACTCGTACGACACGAGTCAGCTGCTGCTTGCGCTTCTCATCGCGCACGTCGTGCACTTCCTCGTCATCCCGCCGCTGGGCCGACTCGCCGACCGCATCGGCCGCCGCCCGGTGTACCTCGCGGGAGCGATCCTCAGCGCGACCTGGGCGTTCTTCGCCTTCCCGATGTTCGACACGCTCAACCCCGTGGTCATCGTGCTCGCGGTCACCATCGGGCTCGTCTTCCACGCCGGCATGTACGCCCCGCAGCCCGCCGTGATGGCGGAACTCTTCCCCACCCGCATGCGCTACTCGGGCGTCTCGCTCGGCGCGCAGGTCACGGCGATCCTCGCCGGATCGCTGGCTCCGATCCTGGCGACGCAATGGCTGCGCGACTTCGGCTCGTGGCTGCCCATCGCGATCTACATCGTCGTGGCGTGCATCGTGACGTCGATCGCCGTGCTGTCGCTGAAGGAGACCCGCGGCATCTCGCTGCGCGACATCGACGCGGCCGACGCGGAGCGCACGCGTCGCGACGCCGCGAAGGGAGCCGCATGAGCGCGGATCTCACGGGCCGGCGCGCCCTGGTCACCGGGGGCGCGAGCGGTATCGGCGAGGCGATCGCACGCGCCTTCGCCGGCGCCGGTGCCGAGGTCACGGTCGCCGACCTGAACGCCGAGGGCGCCGACCGGGTCGCCACCGAGATCGGTGGTCGCGCCTGGGCGGTCGACCTCTCCGACACCCCGGCGCTGCGCGAGCTGACGCTCGACGTCGACATCCTCGTCAACAACGCCGGCATCCAGCACGTCAGTCCCATCGAACAGTTCGACCCCGAGCGCTTCTCGTTCATGCTGCGGCTCATGCTCGAGGCACCGTTCCTGCTCATCCGCGCGGCACTCCCGGGCATGTACGCGCGCGGCTTCGGCCGCGTGCTCAACGTGTCGAGCGTGCACGGCATCCGGGCATCGGAGTACAAGTCGGCCTACGTCACGGCCAAGCACGGCCTCGAGGGTCTGTCGAAGACCACCGCACTCGAGGGCGGTCCGCGCGGCGTGACCAGCGTGTGCATCGATCCGGGCTACGTGCGTTCGCCGCTGGTGGAGAAGCAGATCGCCGACCAGGCCCGCAGCCACGGGATCGCCGAGGAGGAGGTGCTCGAGACGGTGCTGTTGAAGGATGCCGCGATCAAGCGCCTCGTCGAACCCGCCGAGGTCGCCTCGCTGGCGCTGTGGTTGGCCGGACCCGACGCCGCCATGGTCACCGGCGCGAGCTACACGATGGACGGCGGGTGGTCGGCGCACTGACCGCGCGTGTCGACGGCGGCCGAGCGTCGTCGTGGAGTGCGGTGGCCGATCCTGTCGAAGTCACCGACCCGCGGCTCCAGAGGCTCCGCCGAACGTCTGACCCGCCGCGGTCAGTTCCCGAGCACGTCGACGACGATGCTGAAGAGCCACCACCCGCCGACGGCGAGCGCGACGACGACGGTCACCCACGAGAAGCCCCGGCGCAGGCGTCGCCCGGGCGCCGCGACGCCCGCGGGCGGGGGAGTGAGCAGGGTCGAGGGCTGCGGGAGGCCGGATGCCGCGGCGCCGCCCGTCGGAGTGGCGGTCAGCCGCTCGTCTCGCCATCGTGCCCACTGCGCGAGCTTGTCGTCGAGGGCGGCGATGGTCGACATGACCCACTGCCAGGTCGCCGAGTCGAGCGTCGACAGGTCGCGCCGGGAGTAGAGGAACAGCCAGTCGTCGATGATCTCGACGTCGAGCTGAGCGGCGTTGTCGATGAACCGCGCCATGACGTCGGGCGTGAAGAGGTAGAGCGCGTCGCGCTCGTAGCCCTCGGGGCAATACAGCGCGAAGTGCTGGTCGAAGTCGCCCTCGAGGCTGAGCCGTTGCGCGCGGCCGAAGGTGACCGGCAGGTTGGAGCCGCCGAACAGGCCGTTGTTGCCCACGGCATCCAGAACGATGTGGGGGAGCGGAGTGTCGAGGCGCAGCGCGGCATAGCCCCAGCGGTGGGTCTGCTTGTTCTTGCCCGATCCGGTCTCGTAGCTGTAGTTGGCCACCTCGACGAATCGCGGCGTCTCGCGCCGCATCAGGTCGTGCGTGCCCCGGTCGCGGCCGATGTCGAAGATCATCCCCGGCAGGGGCGGGTCGGAGTACCCCGGATGCCAGGTCATGCCGTTGGCGCGCGCGAATCGATCGAGCCGGTACCGGCGGACCGCCGCCGCTCCGAAGCCCCGCAGGATCGTCACCGCGACGATGACGACGATCGCGAGGACGACGATGAGCGGCAGGGCGACGAGCGGATCGCCGCTGTCGCCCGCGACGAACGAGACCGCGATGGAGAGGAAGATCGGGACCACGACGAGGGCGAACGCCAGCCCCACGAGCGAGAGGATGACGATCGACAGGGTGCGTCCTCGCAGAGCCCCGCGGGTGCGCAGCTCGGCCGTGAACGCGCGGACCGCCGCCTTGTCGACGGGACCGGTCAGCGGAGCGGTGTCGAGCTGCGCTGGTGTCGTCATGTGTCGCCTCCCCTCTTCCGACCGTATCGGGACCGTCCGACATCGGGGAGGGGTGGGTCTGGTGGCCGGGGAGGGCAGCGCCGGAGGCGGACCGGCGGGGGCGCGCTGGAGGCGCCTGCGGGGCGGGTTGCGTCTCTTCTGGGCGCCCGTTGCGCGCCCCCGTGCCCGAAGCTCGCCCCGAAACGCTCGACGTCCCGGAACCCCACCCCACACGGGCCCCGACCTCGCGATTCCGGGGTGCCCGCGGCATCCGTTAGACTACGAAGGTTGTCCGGCGACGCCTCTGCGCGTGTGAGCCCGTGACGACGTGCAACACACCCTCCTGCTGCCGGGAAATGCCCGTCAGCCGTTCTAGTCCGAAGGAGGTGGGTTAGTGACGCACCAGTACGAACTCATGGTCATCTTCGATCCCGAGGTCGACGAGCGCCAGGTCGCTCCGAAGCTCGACGGATTCCTCAAGGTCATCACGGCCGATGGAGGAACCATCGACAAGGTCGACATCTGGGGCCGCCGTCGCCTGGCTTACGAGATCCGCAAGAAGAACGAGGGCATCTACGCCGTCGTCAACTTCGTCGCGACCAGCGAGGCCACGAACGAGCTCGACCGTCAGCTGAAGCTGAACGAGCAGATCATGCGCACCAAGGTTCTGCGCGCCGAAGAAGCGATCGCACAGGTCGCCGCCGAGGCCAAGCGCTCCGAAGAGAAGGCCGCCCGCAAGGCCGCCGCTCCCCGCAAGGTCGAGTCCGCCGAGAAGGCTGCGAAGTAACGACGATGGCCGGCGAAACCGTCATCACCGTCGTGGGGAACCTCACCGCTGACCCCGAGCTGCGTTACACGCAGAACGGGCTTCCGGTGGCGAACTTCACCATCGCGTCGACCCCCCGCACGTTCGACCGTCAGGCGAATGAGTGGAAGGACGGCGAGGCGCTCTTCCTGCGCGCCTCGGTGTGGCGCGAGTTCGCCGAGCACGTCGCCGGTTCGCTGACGAAGGGCAGCCGTGTCATCGCGACCGGTCGCCTCAAGCAGCGTTCGTACCAGGACCGCGAGGGCAACAACCGCACCTCCATCGAACTCGAAGTCGATGAGATCGGCCCCTCGCTCCGCTACGCGACCGCCCAGGTCACCCGTGCCGCCGGTGGCGGCGGTGGTGGCGGCGGCGGCCAGCGCCCGCAGGTGCAGCAGTCGAACGACGAGCCGTGGTCGACCCCCGGCTCGAGCAATGGCGGCGGCAACAGCGGCGCGGACGCGTGGAGCACTCCTGGCTCCTACGGAGACGACACCCCGTTCTGATCTTCGCTGCGCCTCTCGGCGCGACGACCCCCGAAATTCCGGATGCCATGCCCCGGTCCGCGTGACCGCTTCGGCATCCGAACCACACGAAAGAAGGAAGCATGGCTGGCAAGGCCACTGGCGACCGCCGCAAGCCGCGGAAGGGCGCGAAGAACGCAGCCCCCGCGAAGGCGATCCGCGTCGGCGTCATCGACTACAAGGACGTCGCAACCCTCCGCAAGTTCATCTCGGAGCGCGGCAAGATCCGCGCCCGTCGTATCACCGGTGTCTCCGTGCAGGAGCAGCGCCTGATCGCCCGCGCCATCAAGAACGCGCGCGAGATGGCTCTCCTGCCCTACGCCGGCGCCGGCCGCTAAGGAGCACCCGATGGCAAAGCTGATTCTCACGAATGAGGTCACCGGGCTCGGTAGCGCCGGTGATGTTGTCGAGGTCAAGAACGGGTACGCCCGCAACTACCTCATCCCGCAGGGCTTCGCCGTGGCCTGGAGCCGTGGTGGCGAGAAGCAGGTCGCGTCGATCCGCGCCGCTCGCGAGTCCCGCGCGATCCACGCCCACGAAGACGCCGTGGCACTGAAGAACTCGCTCGAGTCGAACACCGTCAAGCTGTCGGTCAAGGCCGGCAACGAGGGTCGCCTCTTCGGTTCGGTCAAGCCCTCCGACGTGGCCGACGCTGTGAAGGCCGCCGGTCTCGGCGAGCTCGACAAGCGCAAGATCCAGATCACCTCGGCGATCAAGTCGGTCGGCGAGCACGAGGCGACCGTTCGCCTGCGTGACGACGTCACCGCCGTGATCACCCTCCAGGTGGTCGCCGCGAAGTAATTCGCTGCACTCTCGAGAACGGCCCCGTTCCTGCTTCGGCAGGGCGGGGCCGTTCTGCGTGTCGGCGGGGTGGGGTCGTTTGGCGTGTCGGTGGGGTGGGGTGGCCGTGCTGCGTGTCGGTGGGGCGGGGTCGTTTGGCGTGTCGGTGGGGTGGGGCGGCCGGTCCGCGTGTCGGTGGGGTGGGGTCGTTCTGTGGGTCGGGCGGTGGGGCGGCCGTTCCGCGTGGCGGCGAGGCGGTTCTGCGTGTCGGGCGAGGCGGGGTCGGGGCGGTGCGGTGCTTTCGGGGCGCGCGGGTGGCCCCGGGGCGCCGTGCGTGGCCCCGGGGCCACCGGCGCACCGCTTCACGGCGCACCCTTCCCGTCCTCGGGTGGGGAAACCGCCGCCCCCTCCGCGCAGGACGGGCGACGGCTTCGGCGGCCTCGCCCATTGGGGCCAGCCGCGCGTCTCCCGGCCCGTCCATCGCCCGGATGCCGCGACCCTAGGCTGATGCCGTGACCGAAAGCCGCGAACCCGAGCGCCTCGTACGGCGCTTCGCGCGCGAGACGAACCTCCTGATCGCCGGTCGACCCTTCGCGGTGCGCGGCGAGAACGCGCCGGCCCTGCACGATCTGCTCGCGCGGCTCGGTGGCATCCCGAGTCCTTCGCCTGCTCCCGGCCGCGTCGAGTTCGATCTGGATGCCGGCACCACGCTGCTCGACGGAGCGACCCTGCCGGAGCGCGGGGACGCGGCCGGCCGCATCGGGTTCGCCCGCATGCACATGCCCGTCGCTCGGGCGATGGCCGACCGCCTCGACCTGAGCGGTCTGCGAGTCGGTGTGGCGATGGTGCTCGAGCCGAAGACGGCCGTGCTGTCGCTGCTGCTGCGCGAGCGCGGTGCCGAGGTGTCGGTGTACGCGCACCCCGATGAGACCGATGTCGCGGTCGCCGAGGAGCTGCGATCGCGCGGCTTCTCCGTCACGGCCGACCCGGATCTCTCCGGCGACGCGGAGCGCGTCGCCGCGCTCGCGTTCCTTCGCGCGGGCATCGACGTGCTGCTGGACGACGGCGCGCACCTCATCCGTCTCGCCCACGAAGACGACCCCGCCCTGCTGGACGGCTGGATCGGCGCGTGCGAAGAGACGACGAGCGGCCTCACACCCCTGCGGCGGATGCAGCATGCCGGCATCCTGCGCATCCCCGTGATGGCGGTCAACGACGCCCGCATGAAGACGATGTTCGACAACCGGTACGGCACGGGGCAGTCGTGCGTCTTCGCGATCGCCGACCTGCTCGAGGAGCGGGGGATTGCGCTCACCGACCAGCCGGCCCTCGTGCTCGGATACGGTCCCGTGGGGCAGGGGGTCGCGGCGCACCTGCGCGCCTTCGGCGTCGAGGTACGCGTGGCCGAGACCGACCCGGTGCGCGCGCTCGAGGCCCGGCACGACGGGTTCGTGACGGGGCCGGCGGTCACCTTGGCATCCGGTGCCCTCGTCGTCTCGGCGACGGGCGTCCCCGCGACGGTGACACCCGACATCGCCGCTGTCGCGCGCGCGATCGCGGTGGCCGGGGGAGTGCCCGGCGAGGTCGTCCCGCTCGCTCGACCGTCGTCGGGGCCGGGCGCCATCCTCGACGGCGCTCTCTCGGGTGCGGGCGCGCCGGGTGCGGTGTCGTTGACTTCGGCTAAATGTTCGCCGGACGGGCTTCCTGGCGGTCATTTGGCGCAAGTCAGCGGGGAGGGTGTGGGTGCGGAGGGTGCTGTGTCGTTGACTTCGGCGGAATGTTCGGCTGACGCGGTTTCTGGCGGTCATTTGGCGCAAGTCAGAGGGGAGGGTGTGGGTGCGGAGGGCGTTGTGTCGTTGACTTCGGCGAAATGTTCGCCGGACGGGGCTCCTGGCGGTCATATGGCGCAAGTCAGCGGGGACGCAGGTGAGAAGGGTGCGGGCGCGGCGCTGCTGCTCGGCGGTGGGGGAGCGGTCAACATCACCGCGGCCGAGGGCAACCCCATCGAGATCATGGACCTGTCGTTCTCGGTGCAGCTCGCGGCGCTGGGGGAGCTGCTCGCGCGTCGACCCGGGCCCGGCGTTCATGCCATCTCGTCCGAGGTCGACGACCTCGTCGCCCGTACCGCCCTGGCCGTCCGCGGTGCGGCGATCGACCCGCCTCGCGCGCTCGACGTCGACGGGCTCGACGACTGGCGCTCGCCGAGATACCGCGGCGGTGACGGGTGAGCGTCGTGCTGTACTCGGCATCCCTCGTTCTGCCGATCACGGCGCCGCCGATCCGCGAGGGGGCGATCGCCGTGGCCGACGGCAGGATCCGCCACGTCGGCGACCGCGGGTGGGTTCGGCGTGAACTGCACCTCCGCGGGGTCGCCTTCGACGAGGTGCACTGGCCGGGCGTTCTCACCCCGGGACTGGTCAACGCGCATTCGCACCTGCAGTACACGGGCATGGCCGAGCTCGGTCGCGGCTCGTACGACGGCTTCGACGACTGGGACGAGGCGTTCACCCCGGTCTACCGCGCCGGTCGCGACTGGGCCGCGGATGCCAGGACCGGCGCGCTCGCGATGATCGCCGCGGGCACGACCGCGGTGGCCGACATCGCCACCGACGTCGCCGCAGCGTCGGCGCTGCACGACGCACGGCTGCACGGCATCACCTATTGGGAGGTGATGAGCTGGACCAACGCCGCGTGGGCGGAGCGCGGCCGCGACGAGGTGCGGGAGCGGCTCGACGCACTGCCCGCCCCTCCGGGGACGGGGCTGTCGCCGCACGCGCCGTACTCCCTCGACGTGGAGCCGCTGCTGGAGATCCCCGACATCGTGCGCGAGCGGGGGAGTCGCCTGCACCTGCACCTCGGCGAAGCGGCCTTCGAGCGCGAGCACGGCGAGGCGGAGCCCTGGCAGGCGCGACGGCCGGAGAGCTTCCGGGCCCTGCGCGACGAGGGCTTCGGCACGGGCGCGACGGAGTTCGTCGACGAGCTGGGTGTGCTCGGGCCCGACTGTCACGTCGCGCACGGCGTCTACATGACTGCCCGCGACCGGGCGATCCTGCGGGCGCGTGGCACGAGCGTGGCGCTGTGCCCGCGCTCCAACGCGGTGATCGGGTTGGACGAGCCGCCGGTGGCGGCCTACCTGGTCGAGGGCAACGCGCTGGCCGTGGGCACCGACTCGCTGGCATCCAGCCCTTCGCTCGATCTGCTCGCCGACGTGTCGGTGCTGCACCGTCTCGCGCGGACGCAGGGGTACTCCAACCGCGACCTGGCGCCGCTGCTCCTGCGCGCGGCGACGCTCGGCGGGGCGCACGCGATGGGTCTCGACACCGGACCTGCCCGCACGGGGTACCTCGCGGTCGGCGCCGTGGCCGACCTCGCCTTCTTCGACATCCCGATGTCGGAGGTCGATGACACCATCGAGCACCTGGTGGTCGGCGGCGCGGGTTCGGCGGCTGCCACCTTCATCGACGGCGAGGCCCGATGGGTCTCGGCGGGGTTCACGACACAGACCGGAGTTCGCGCATGACCGACCGCCCCGAGACCGCCCGTCTGCTCGACCTGGAGCCGCACCCTGAGGGCGGGTGGTTCCGGCGCATGTGGACCGGCACCTACGAGGTCGACACCCCCACGGGGGCGCGGCCCGCCGCGACGTGCATCCACTATCTGCTGACGCCGGGCGAAGAGAGCGCCTGGCACGTCGTCACGAGCGACGAGCTGTGGCTCTGGCATGGACCGGGGGCGCTCGAGCTGTCGCTCGGCGGCGACGGAGCGGCGCCGGGCGAGGTGCACGTCGTGACGCTCGGACCCGACCTGGCCGCCGGGCACGTGCTGCAGCACACCGTGCCCGCGGGGGTGTGGCAAGCGGCGCGACCCGCGGCCGAGCAGGAAGTCGTGGTGAGCTGCGTCGTGTCGCCTGGTTTCAGCTTCGAGGACTGGCGTCTGGCATAGCGCCGCCGCAAGTCTTCGCGTTTCTCCGCTGAGCGACACCGAAACATGCGCTCGATACCATATGCACCACACAGCACTCCGGGGATGACCCCGATACGTCCACGAGGAGACACCGTGACCGTTTTCGCACGCCTGCGTCGCACCGCCGCCCTGACCGCCGTCGTCGCCGCCACCGCCCTCTCGCTGACCGCCTGCGCGTTCGCGCCGACCGGCTCCGATCCGGCAGCGCCCGCCTCGGAGGGCGCCCTGCAGACGGTGACCCCCGGCAAGCTCACCATCGCGACGGGCGAGCCGGCGTTCTCGCCGTGGGTCGAGAACGACGACCCCGCCTCGGGTGAGGGCTTCGAGGCCGCCGTCGCCGACGCGGTCGCGACGCAGCTCGGCTTCGACAAAGAGAACGTCGTCTGGGTGCGCTCCACCTTCGACAGCGCCATCGCTCCCGGGGCCAAGGACTGGGACCTCAACTTGCAGCAGTTCTCCATCACCGAGGAGCGCAAGCAGGCCGTCGACTTCTCGTCGCCGTACTACACCACGACGCAGGCCGTCGTGACGACCGGGTCGTCGCCCGCGGCATCCGCCACCACCGTGGCTGAACTCAAGAACGTCCCCGTCGGCGTGATGAGCGCGACCACGAGTTACTCGGTCGCCGAGGAGCAGCTGGGTACCGCCAACCTCAGCGTCTTCAACTCCAACGACGACGCCGTCGCCGCCCTGCAGGCGGGCCAGGTCGATGCCATCGTGGTCGACCTGCCCACCGCCTTCTACCTCGCCGGTGCCGTGCTCGACGACGGCGAGGTCGTCGGTCAGCTGCCCGACTCCTCCGCCGGCGGCGACGAACTGGCCTTCGTGCTGCCGAAGGGGTCGGCTCTGACCGCGCCGGTGTCGGAAGCGGTCGACGCCCTGCGCGCCGACGGGACCCTCGACGAGCTGCAGCAGAAGTGGCTCGCCGACGCGGTCGACGCGCCCGTGCTCGGCTGACAGTCGTGACATCCCCGTCGGCCACCGCGTGGCACCCGAGCGAGCTCGAACTCGCACGGCGTGCCACGCGGCGGCGGCAGTCGACGCGGTCGGTGCTCATCGCGCTGGTCAGCTCGGTGGTGTTCGTCGTCGTGGTCGGCTGGGCGATCCTCTCCAGCCCCGGCTGGGAAGACGTGCGGCGGAGCTTCTTCGACGTCGACATCGCGATCGCGGTCTTCCCCGCGATCCTCACCGGCCTGTGGGTCAACATCCAGGTGCTGATCGTCGCCGCGATCGCCGCGGCGATCCTCGGGATCACGTTGGCGATGCTGCGCTCGCTGCGGGGCCCGGTGTTCTTCCCCCTCCGCGCGCTCGCGACCATTTATACCGACCTCTTCCGTGGCATCCCACTGCTGATCGTGCTGTACCTGGTGGGCTTCGGTCTGCCGGCGCTGGGAGTCTTCGGTCGCGTGCCCGCGGTGCTGTGGGGGACCGTCGCGATCGTGCTGACGTACTCGGCGTACATCGCCGAGGTGCTGCGCGCGGGGATGGAGGCGGTGCACCCGTCGCAGCGCGTCGCGGCCCGTTCGCTGGGCTTGACGCACGGTCAGACGCTGCGGATCGTCGTGATCCCGCAGGGCGTGCGCAAGGTCGTCCCGGCGCTCATGAACGACTTTGTGTCGATGCAGAAAGACGTCGGTCTCATCTCGGTGCTCGGGGGAGCAGTGGATGCCGTGCGCGCGGCACAGATCGAGGCGGCCCAGCTTTACAACTTCACGCCGTACATCGTGGCCGCTCTGCTGTTCGTGGCGATGGCGCTTCCGATGATCCGCCTCACCGACTACGTCTCGGCGCGACTGGCGAAGCGCGAGCAGATGGGCGGTGTGGTGTGAGCGTGCTCGACGTGCTGCGCGTGCGCAAGGCATTCGGTGATCACGTGGTGCTCGACGGCATCGATCTCTCGATCGAGCAGCACGAGGTGGTCGTGCTGATCGGCGCCTCGGGGTCGGGCAAGTCGACGCTGCTGCGCACCATCAACCTCATCGAGCGCGTCGACGACGGGCAGATCCTGCTGAGCGGCGACGACCTGACCGACCCGACGATCGATCAGGATGCCGCCCGCGCCCGCATCGGCGTGGTCTTCCAGCACTTCAACCTCTTCCCGCACCTGCGGGTGATCGACAACGTCACCCTCGCCGCGCGCAAAGTGCACCGGATGCCGAAGCCCGAGGCCTACGCCCGCGGTACCGAGCTGCTCGAACAGCTCGGGCTGGGTGCCAAGGCCCGCGAGTTCCCCGACCGGCTGTCGGGCGGGCAGCAGCAGCGCGTCGCCATCGTGCGCGCCGTGATGACCGACCCCGAACTGCTGCTGCTCGACGAGATCACCTCGGCGCTCGACCCTCAGCTCGTGGGCGAGGTGCTCGACCTCGTCCGCGTGCTGCGAGACCGCGGATCCACCATGCTCATGGCCACGCACGAGATGTCGTTCGCCCGCGAGGTGGCGGATCGCATCGTGTTCATGAAGGGGGGGCGCATCGTCGAGCAGGGTCCTCCGTCGCAGATCCTCGACGATCCGCAGCATCCCGACACCGTCGCGTTTCTCGAGCGGGAGCGGCGCGGCGGGGCGCTCTGAGCCGCCTTCAGACACCGGTTCGCCGCGGCCGGTGGGCAGTTCTTCACCGTCGCGCCTTCTAGCCGGCTCGGCTGCGCACGGCGACACCGGCCGCCGGGGGTGGGCCCCGGCAGCCGGCGTCTGCGGCGTCGCGCGCTTGTTCGTCAGGCCATGCGGTTCCGGCGCGACCTCGCGATCAGTCCGGTGACGAGCAGGGCGAGGGCACCGACGCCCAGGCCCCACACACCGCCGAGGTCACTCCCGGTCACGGCGAGCGTCCGAGGAGCGGATGCCAGAGGCAGCCCCGTCGCGGAGCTCACCGACGCCGTGGTGCCCTGAACGGGCATGGACGTTGCCGAGGTGCCGGGGTTCCCCGGCGTTCCGGGGTTTCCCGGGTTGCCGGGCGTTCCGGGGTTCCCCGGGTTGCCGGGCCTTCCGGGGGTGCCAGGGTTGCCGGGCGTTCCGGGGGTGCCAGGCGTGCCGGGTGTTCCGGGTGTTCCGGGTGTTCCGGGGGTTCCGGGGGTTCCGGGGGTGCCGGGGGTTCCGGGGGCTCCGGGGGTGCCGGGGCTGCCGGGAGTCCCCGGGGTGCCGGGGGTGCCAGGTGTGCCAGGAGCGCCGGGGGTTCCGGGGTTCCCCGGGGTGCCGGGGGTGCCGGGCGTGCCGGGGTTCCCCGGGGTTCCGGGCGTTGCCGGGGTGCCGGTGTGCGACCCGCCGGTGTGGCTGTCGCCGATGATCGACACGGCGTTGCCGCCGACGGTGACGGGCAGCGAGATCGGGGCGATCAGCTGGTTGCCGCCGAGGATGCTGTCGGTGCCGCCCGTGGTGGGGTCACCCGCGTGTCCGCCGTTGGCGCCGCCGGTTGTGGTGGTGTCCTCCGAGGTGCTGTCGCCGACGACGGAGATGGCGTTGCCTCCGACGGTGACGGGCAGCGAGATCGGGGCGATCAGCTGGTTGCCGCCGAGCAGGCTGTCCGCGCCGGCCGTGCTGACGTCGCCGACGGAGCCCGCCGAGCCACCTGCGTCGGTCGTTCCGCCCGAGGTGGTGGCATCTGTGCTGTCGCTGTCGCCGATGACGGAGACGGCGTTGCCGCCCACGGTCACGGGAACGTCGACCGAGACGACGCCCTGGTTGCCGCCGGTCAGGCTGTCGGTGCCGCCGGTGGTGGCGTCACCTGCCTGCCCGCCGCCGCTGGCGCCGCCCGAGGTGGTGGCATCCGTGCTGTTGCTGTCGCCGACGACGGAGACGGCGTTGCCGCCCACGGTCACGGGAACGTCGACCGAGACGACGCCCTGGTTGCCGCCGGCCAGGCTGTCGGTGCCGTCGGTGGTGGCGTCACCTGCCTGTCCGCCGTCACTGCCGCCGCCTGAGGTGTCGGCGTCCGTGCTGTCGCTGTCGCCGATGACGGAGACGGCGTTGCCGCCCACGGTCACCGGAACGTCGGCCGAGACGACGCCCTGGTTGCCGCCGAGCAGGCTGTCCGCGCCGTCGGTACTGACGTCGCCGCCGGAGCCGGCCGAGCCGCCTGAGCCGTCCGACCCGTCCGAGGTGGTGGCATCCGTGCTGTCGCTGTCGCTGTCGCCGACGACGGAGACGGCGCTGCCGCCCACGGTCACTGGGACGTCGACCGAGACGATGCCCTGGTTGCCGCCGAGCAGGCTGTCGGCGCCGTCAGTGCTGACGTCGCCGACGGAGCCGGCCGAACCACCTGAGCCGTCCGAGCCGTCCGACGTCGTGGCATCCGTGCTGGTGCTGTCGCCGACGACCGAGACGGCGTTGCCGCCGACCGTCACGGGCGCGTCGACCGCAACGACGCCCTGGTTGCCGCCGAGCAGGCTGTCGGCCCCCGAGGGTTCCGCGGCGTTCGCGACGCCGCATCCGAGGACGACCAAGCCGCCCCCGACGAGCGCGCCCATGAGGACGCGCGAGTGGATCTTGCGCATGAGAGTTTCTCCTGAAGGTGAGTGAGGGTGCGCGTGCGCGCGGGATCGTCTGCCGTGCGGAGCACGGCGCGACCGGCCTCAGTCAGGAGAAGCGTCGGTGTCGTAGACGGGGATGGCGGGGAGGTCGTCGTCGACGGCGCCCCCGTGAGCCAGAAGGGCCAGAGCCGCCGAGAATGCGCCAGGCTCCAAGGTGGCGGCGGTGGCACCGCCCGCTCCCGAGCCCGTGGATGCCGAAGATCCGGCGCCCGCACCCGCACCCAGGGTCAGAGCGACCACGTCGTCGGTGGGGGAGCCGTCGGAGGGCGACGGGGCATCCGCCGAGGAGGGGACGGATGCCGTCGCCACGGCGTCGAAGAAGCGCGCGATGCGGTCGGCCGACGTCGGCGCCGGGGCGGACACGGTGGCGGTCTGTGCAGGAGACGTCGGTGCCGCAAGAGCAGGGGCGATGGCGTCCGGCGCGGTCGGCGTCTCGCTGCCCGCGGGTGCCGTCGGCGTCACGGGAGGAGCCGTGCGGCCCGGTGCGGACGGCAGAAGCCCGCCGGCTCCACCCGGAACCGCGGGCACGATCGGGGAGATCTCGGGCACCGTGCCCACGACGACCGGCAGGGTTTCGTCGACGGTGCCGGCGACATCCGTGACGATTGCGCCGAGCCCGGTGTGCTCGACCACCGCACCCACGACGGGGAGGGACTCGGCGGTGTCGACGACCGGATCGACGACCGCGCCCACCACGCCTGATGAAGCGACCTCGGTCACGACACCCGTGACGGCACCGAGGGTGCCGGTGACGGCCGTGTTCGCCGTGTCCCCCGCGCCGCTGAGGATCGTGGTGGCGGTGCCGACGGTGTCCACGACCGCGCCGCCCGTGCCGATGGCATCGGGAACGACCTCGCTGATGGCATCCGGAACGACCGCGCTGACGGTGGCGACGACGGCAAGGGCGGAGTCGGTGGCCGGCGCGACGACGTCCGCTCCCGAAGCCGGAACCACCTGAGCGACGGATGCCACAGACTCACCGGCCATGTCGGCCACAGGGCTCACGACGACCGCCGCCACGGGCTCGACGACCGCCTGTGCGGCCATCTCGACGACGTCTGTCGTGGGCTCCACGAGGGTTGTCGGCTGGACCGCGGCGGTAGCGACAGGCTCCACGACGGCGGTGGGAGCGGGGTCGACGACGGTGTGAGCGGCGGGCTCGACGACGTCATCGGCGACGGGCTCCACGACGTCGGCCACCGACGGCGGCACCGCAGCGGCAGCCGGCGCCACGACGGTGGTGGCGACGGGCTCGACCACGTCGGTGGCGACCGGCTCCACGACATCGGAGGCGGTATCGGTCACCGCATTCACCGTTGTACCGGCGCCGCCCAGCAGACCCGACCCGGAGTCGGCGGCGAACGCCGAGGAGGCGGATGCGAAGAGAGAGATCAGGGCGACGGCGAGGGCCACGAGCAGGCCGAACAGGAACACGCGCAGTATGCGCGGCGCCCCTGACCGCCACGTGGCATCCATGATTCGCCCCCCATGGTGAATCGCCGACTCCTCCAGAGCGGCGACGATACGCCCGAGTTCATCCGGGCGAAAGTGTCGGGGGTGAACTCTGCGTGATTCGTCCGTGGCCGCTGGATAAACGGCGACACGCCGCGCGTCGCCGAGATTTGACAGGACGCCGACGATCGGTAGGGCCTCGGCCGAGTTATCCCCCGAGTTGTACACATGCGTTTGTCAAGTCGGAGAACCTTCAAGGCCTACTTCAACCCGGATTTCCCCACACATCCTGTGGACAAGAAAAGCCCAGGTCAGGATGCCCATACGGGCCGCAATCCACATTCATCCACCGAGTTCTCCACAGGAGTTGTGCACAGACACGGCGGCGTTTCCCGCACACTCTCCACAGAGTTATCCACAGGCCTGTTTGCATGGGGAGGAGGCGATATCTAGCGTGGGGGCAGCCCTTCGGGCACACCGGTCACCATCCGCGCGCGTCGATGTCGGACGTGGGTGATTCGATGCCTCCGAGGACGTTCCACCACTCGCCACCTCCCTCCGTTCGCGCCCGCGCGACGAAGCGGTGCCGGGGCGCCCGAGATCAGAAGGAGAGCCTGTGTCGATCGCTGACATCGCCGAAGAACGTCTCGGAAAAGCACCGCGCCCCGAGCGCACGCCCCCGCACGACATGCTCGCCGAGCAGAGCGCGCTGGGCGGCATGCTTTTGTCGAAGGATGCCGTGGCCGATGTCATCGAGACCCTTCGCGGTCCCGACTTCTACGTGCCCAAGCACGAGCTGATCTTCGAGGCCATCCTCACGCTCTACTCGCACGGCGAGCCCACCGACGTCGTCGCCGTCACCGACGAGCTCATCAAGACGGGCGAGCTGCAGCGCGCCGGGGGAGCGGACTACCTCCACACGCTCACCTCGATCGTGCCGACCGCGGCCAATGCCGGGTACTACGCGTCGATCGTCTCGGAGCGCGCGATGCTGCGCCGCCTGGTCGAGGCGGGCACCCGCATCGTGCAGATGGGCTACGCCGGCGAGGGCGACCCGGTCGAGCTCGTCAACAGCGCCCAGGCCGAGATCTACAACGTCTCGGGCGACGACAGCGCCGAGGACTACATCCCCCTGACGATGGCGGTGGATGCCGCGGTCGAAGAGATCGAAGCCGCTCGCGGTCGCGACGGGTCGATGACCGGCATCCCCACCGGCTTCGCCGGACTCGACCAGCTGACCAACGGCCTGCACCCGGGTCAGATGATCGTGCTCGCCGCCCGCCCCGCCATGGGTAAGTCGACGCTCGCGCTCGACTTCGCCCGCGCAGCCGCCATCAAGTCGAACGCGCCCTGCATCTTCTTCTCGCTCGAGATGGGTCGCAGCGAGATCGCCATGCGCCTGCTCAGCGCCGAGGGGCAGATCCCCCTGCAGAGCATGCGCAAGGGAACGCTCGACTCCCGCGACTGGACCACCGTCGCCGCCACCCGTGGCCGCATCAACGACGCCCCCCTCTACATCGACGACAGCCCCAACATGACGCTGGTCGAGATCCGCGCCAAGTGCCGTCGCCTCAAGCAGCGTGAGGGTCTGAAGATGGTCGTCATCGACTACCTGCAGCTGCTCACCAGCGGCAAGCGCGTCGAGTCGCGCCAGCAAGAGGTCAGTGAATTCTCGCGTGCGCTGAAGCTGATGGCGAAGGAGCTGCAGGTTCCCGTCATCGCCCTCTCTCAGCTGAACCGTGGCGCTGAGCAGCGCGCCGACAAGAAGCCGGCCCTGAGCGACCTACGTGAGTCGGGCTCGATCGAGCAGGATGCCGACATGGTGGTGCTGCTGCACCGCGAGGCCGCCTACGAGAAGGACTCCCCGCGCGCGGGCGAGGCCGACCTGATTGTGGCGAAGCACCGTAACGGTCCGACCGACACCATCACCGTGGCGTTCCAGGGGCACTATTCGCGGTTCGCGGATATGGCGCCGGGGATGTAGTCGAGAACCCGGCCCCCTCGGCGTCACGGCCGAATCTTGTTCTTGTCTCACCGGTCTCGGACCTGGCAGCGGCCGCCCGACTTCCACGAGCGGACGCTCGGTTTCGACGCGGCGTGCTCGGGACGGCTCAACCGTCCTGCGGCTATCTCGTCACCGCCACCCGCGTCGCCCAGACGTGCCGCTGACGGGGTCGCGGAGCACCCGGACGTCCCAGTCGCGGGCGGGCAGGACGAGGCGGGCACCGGCCAGGTGCAGGGGTTCACGGACCCGGAGGGCAACGTGTTCTCCGTCTTCGACCAGCCGCGGAGCTGACCGACTGACTGCCTGCGACTTCGGTTCTGCCGCGGGCACCTCTGCCGATGTGTCGGACCGCACCGCGACCGTTCGACCAGACGGCAGAATGCGCGGAACCGGGACGGCCGTACTGTCGCTCTTGCGCCTGACGGCGCCGATAGAGGAGGACAGGATGGCAAATCAGTCGCTGGTCGACGTCGCGGTGGTCTCGCACTGGATCGACGGAGCGGAGCGTGCCTCGACCTCGGGCCGGACGGCGCCCGTGTACAACCCCGCGACCGGTGCCGTGCAGGCCGAGGTGGCTCTGGCGAACCAGGACGAGATCGATCAGGCGATCGCGTCCGCCGAGGCGGGGTTCCGCGTGTGGTCGACCTACTCGATCGCCAAGCGCCAGGCCGTCCTCTTCGCCTTTCGCGAGCTCCTCAACGCCCGAAAGCCCGAGCTGGCTCGCCTGGTGACCAGTGAGCACGGCAAAGTCGTCTCGGATGCCATGGGCGAGATCCTCCGCGGCCAGGAGGTCGTGGAGCTGGCCACCGGGTTCCCGCACCTGATCAAGGGCGCCTACAGCGAGAACGCCTCCACCGGCGTCGACGTCTACTCCCTCAAGCAGCCGCTGGGTGTAGTCGGCGTCATCTCCCCCTTCAACTTCCCCGTCATGGTGCCGCTGTGGTTCGTTCCCATCGCTCTCGCGGCGGGGAACGCGGTCGTGCTGAAGCCCTCCGAGAAGGACCCGTCGGCGGCGCTGTGGATGGCAAAGCTGTGGAAGGAAGCCGGGCTCCCCGACGGCGCGTTCACCGTCCTTCAGGGCGACAAGCTCGCCGTGGACGGTCTGCTGACCAGCCCGGTCGTGCAGTCGATCTCGTTCGTCGGGTCGACGCCGATCGCGCAGTACATCTACGAGACCGCGTCGAAGAACGGCAAGCGCGTGCAGGCCCTGGGTGGGGCGAAGAATCACATGCTCGTCCTGCCGGATGCCGACCTCGACCTCGTCGCCGATTCCGCCGTCAACGCCGGTTACGGTGCGGCCGGTGAGCGCTGCATGGCGATCAGCGTGGTCCTGGCGGTGGAGCCCGTCGCCGACGACCTCGTCGCGAAGATCACCGAGCGCATCAAGAAGCTGCGCATCGGCAACGGCGCGGGTGTCGACGGCGTCGAGCCCGACATGGGTCCGCTGATCACCGACGTGCACCGCGACAAGGTCTCGTCGTACGTCGACATCGCCGAGGCCGACGGCGCCAAGATCGTCGTCGACGGGCGCAACTACGAAGTCGCCGGCCACGAGGACGGCTTCTTCTTCGGCCCCACCCTCATCGACGGCATCCCCACCACGAGCCGGGCGTACACGGAGGAGATCTTCGGGCCCGTCCTCTCCGTCGTGCGGGTCTCCTCCTACGAGGAGGGCCTGGACCTGATCAACAGCGGCGAGTTCGGCAATGGCACCGCGATCTTCACGAACGACGGAGGAGCCGCCCGCCGCTTCCAGAACGAGGTGCAGGTCGGCATGATCGGCATCAACGTGCCCATCCCGGTCCCCGTCGCGTATCACTCGTTCGGCGGGTGGAAGAAGAGCCTGTTCGGCGACGCCAAGGCGTACGGTGTGCACGGCTTCGACTTCTTCACCCGCGAGAAGGCCGTCACCAGCCGCTGGCTCGACCCCGCCACCCACGGCGGCATCAACCTCGGCTTCCCCCAGAACAGCTGAGGCTCCCTGCCCCCTCGCGCGAGTCGCCAGGATGTGTCGCTTCCGGTCATGCCGCGGCGACACATCCTGGCGACTCACGCGTCGGTGCGGGAGGCTCGGCGTTCGTCATTCCGCCGTCAGCTGCAGCGCGTTCCACAGCTCGGCGCGGCCGGCGAAGCCGTCGAGGTCGAGCCCGAGACGCACGGCTGCGCCGTCGACGCGGTGGCGCAGGGTGTGACGGTGGATGCCGAGCTCGTCGGCCGCCGGTCCCCACGAGCCGTTGTGCTCGAGCCACACCTCGAGGATGCGCCGGAGCTCGACGTCGTCGGCGAGGGGGAGCAGGATGTGGCGGGCGACCTCGTGCGCGCGCGTCTGCTCGAGATGCCCGAGGATTCCCGCACCGGCGAGCTCGTCGAAGAACACGACGGGCTGTCGCGCCGAGCTGCGCTCCTCCGCGCGACGCGCCTCGGTGAGCGCCACCGCGAAGTCATCCCACCCCACACGCGACGACACCCCGCCCGTCGGACCGTGCGGTGCCGCCGCGTCGAAGAGCCCCGCGTCGTCGCCGTCGCGGAACACGGCCACGACGTGCTCGCCCTGCTCGGCGAAGAACAGCGCACCGGGACGCTTCTCGGCCACCACCTCGAGCGCCGGGATCAACGGGTGCGTGTCGAGCGCGTCATCCGAGTGCGCGACGGCGAGGCGGGCCACGCGGATCGGCTCCGCCGGCAGACGCCCCCACAGGTGACGCACCGTGTCGCCCGCGACCCCCGTCACGCCCGCGGCGAGCAATTCCAGGATGCCGCTGCGCAAACGCCGACGTGCGATGTCGAGCGTGCTGCTCTGTTCGAGCGAGATGCTGGCGAGGGCGATCACGCTGTCGACGAGGTCTTGCCGCGCCCGGTCGAAGGATTCGCCGGCGATGCCCACCGCGAGCACTCCCCGGAGCTGTCCGCCCTGGCCCAGGGTCTGCAGCATCACCTCGCCCACCCCGCCGAGGCTCACCCGGGCGGCCGCCGCCCGTCGGCCGGCCAGGACGGTGCCGACCGCTTCGCTCACGTCGTCTTCGAGCGCGGTGGGGACACCGCTCGTCTGCGGCACGAGCACGCGCGCCCCGGCCGCGTCGAACAGCGCGACCCACGTCTGCAGCGCCTGCTCGAGTTCGCGCAGGATCGCGCTCAGTCCGTCGGGGCGGAGCGCGGCCCGCGCCACCCGCCGCTGCGCGAGGAGGGAGCGTTCCAGGCGCGCGCGTTCGTCGGCGGCCGTCGCATCGGACACCGCCTTGATGATGCCCATGAACGGCGTCTCACGTGACACCTCCAGCAGCGGCAGACCATGCCGCGCACATTGCTCGATCAGTGGGGCCGGCACCTCCGACAGGAGGATGCCGACCGAGACGCCGAGAGCACGCACCCCGAGACCGACCAGGCGCGCGACGTAGTCGCCCGGGTCGGCGCTGTGCGGAGGGAGGAACGGCGCGCCGTCGGTGAGCAGCAGGCCGCCCGGCTCGAGCCACGGCGTCGGGTCGGGCAGATCGGAATTGTGCGCCCACGCGAGCGGAGCCGCGAGGGTCGACTCGTCGACGGATGCCAGGGGCGTCAGGCGGAAGGTGGGGTCGGCCATGAGTGAGCGCAGGTCAGCGGGCACGCGGCATCCCCTCTTCTTCCAATCTGCCGTTCGGTCGATCAGGGCTGAAGGCGAACGACACATCGGCATCGTATCGGTCCGCTTGCGAGAGCAGGATGAACGCGACGACCATTCCGAGCATCGAGGACCCATGACACTCATCGCAGACGCCGCCCCCGCCACGCCCAACGCCGACATCTCGGAGGCCGACCGCACCCACGTCTTCCACTCCTGGTCGGCCCAAGGCTCGCTCGCGCCGATGCCGATCGTGTCGGGCGCCGGATGCGTGGTGTGGGATGCCGAGGGCAACGAGTACCTCGACTTCTCGAGCCAGCTGGTCAACGTGAACATCGGCCACCAGCATCCAAAGGTCGTCGCGGCCATCCAGGCGCAGGCGGAGCTGCTCACCACCGTCGCGCCCGCCCACGCGAACGCCACCCGCGCACAGGCCGCGGCGATGATCTGCGAGGTCGCTCCCGCGGGCTTCTCGAAGGTGTTCTTCACCAACGGCGGGGCCGACGCGAACGAGAACGCCATCCGCATGGCCCGCCTGTTCACCGGCCGCGACAAGGTCATCTCGCGCTACCGCTCGTATCACGGCAACACCGGTGCCGCGATCGTCGCCACCGGCGACTGGCGCCGCATCCCCAACGAGTACGCCCGCGGCCACGTGCACGTCTTCGGCCCCTACCTGTACCGCTCGGAGTTCTGGGCCACCACCGAGCAGGAGGAATGCGCGCGAGCGCTGCACCACCTCGAGCGGGTCGTACAGGCGGAGGGGGCGTCGACGATCGCCGCGATCCTGCTCGAGTCCGTTCCCGGCACGGCGGGCGTCATGACGCCGCCGAAGGGCTACCTCGCCGGTGTCCGCGAGATCTGCGACCGCTATGGCATCGTGCTCATCCTCGACGAGGTCATGGCCGGATTCGGGCGCACGGGGGAGTGGTTCGCGTTCGACGCGCACGGCATCACCCCCGACCTCATCACCTTCGCCAAGGGCGTCAACTCGGGCTACGTGCCCGTCGGCGGCGTCATCATCTCCGACGCGATCGCCGCTCACTTCGACGACCGCGTCTTCCCCGGCGGACTGACGTACTCGGGTCACCCCCTCGCCGCGGCGAGCATCGTCGCCGCCGTCGGCGCCATGCGCGAAGAGGGGATCATCGACAACGCCCGGCGCGTGGGTGCCGAGGTGATCGGGCCGCGACTCGCCGCACTCGCCGAGCGTCACGAGCTGATCGGCGAGGTGCGCGGGAGCGGCGTGTTCTGGGCGATCGAGCTCGTCGACGACCGCGAGACGCGGACGCCGGTCTCGGCCGCGACCATGGGCGCCCTCAAAGCCGCGCTGCTGGGCCGGGGCCTGCTGCCCTTCGTCGCCGACAACCGCATCCACGTGGTGCCGCCGTGCGTCATCACCGATGACGAGGCCCACCGAGGCCTCGACATCATCGACGCGGTGCTCACCGAGTTCGCCTCGGCGCGCTGACGCGGATCGGACACCGGCCGTGTCGACCACCCTCGTGCCCCCCGTCCCCCGCCATCGCGACATGATGACCGCACCCGCCGCCGCGATCGCCGCGCGTCTGCACCGCGCCGGCGGGGGCGCGCGCGGCCCGCTCGGCGACGCCCGGGCGCAGTTCGAGGCGGCGAGCCGTCTGCTCGGCCTCGACCCCGCCCTGCACGCGGTGCTGAGCGTGCCGCACCGCGAGATGACCGTCATGCTGCCGCTGCGGCGTCCCGACGGCACGACCGAGATGGTGGCCGGTCACCGCGTGCAGCACTCGCTCGCGCGCGGCCCCGGAAAGGGCGGCATCCGGTTCAGTGCCCACGCGGACCTCGACACCGTGCGCGCTCTCGCGATGTGGATGACGTGGAAATGCGCGCTGTTCGACCTGCCGTTCGGTGGTGCGAAGGGTGCGATCGCGGTCGACCCCGGTGGCCTCGGACGGGGCGAGTACGAGCGTCTCGTGCGCCGCTACGCCCGGGCCGTGGCCCCCATCACGGGGGCGGACACCGACATCCCGGCGCCCGATGTCGGGTCCGGCGCCGACGAGATGGCCTGGATGATGGATGCCGCGCCGGCCGGCGGTGCGGGGTGGGGCGTCGTCACCGGCAAACCGCTCGCGCTCGGCGGCTCGCAGGGCCGGGCCGCCGCCACCTCGCTGGGTGTCGCCACCGTCGCACTGCTCGCGCTAAGGCGTGCCGGGATCGACCCGCGTGAGGCGACAGCGGCGGTGCACGGGTTCGGCAAGGTCGGTCGGGGCGCCGCCCTCGAGCTCTCCCGCGCCGGCGTGCGAGTGACTGCGGTCGCCGACGTGCGAGGCGGCACACGCGCCCTCGACGGCCTGGACCTGCCCGCGCTCGCCGCCCACGTCGATGCCACGGGCAGCGTCGCGGGATTCCCCGACGGCGATGCGCTCGCCGCGGCCGACGTGCTCACCGAGGCCGTCGACGTGCTCATCCCCGCCGCCGTCGAGGGTGTCATCACCCACGAGAACGCCGACCGCGTGAGCGCGCGCATCATCGTCGAGGGGGCGAACGGCCCGGTCACCTCGACGGCGGAGGCCGCGCTGCGCCATCGCGGGATCGAGATCGTGCCCGATCTGCTCGCCAACGGCGGGGGCGTCGTCGTCAGCTACTTCGAATGGGTGCAGGCGCGGCAGGGATGGTGGTGGGATGCCGCCGACGTCGAGCACCGCCTCGCGCAGCGTATGAGGGAGTCGTGGCGGCTCGTCGCGGACCGCGCGTCGGCGGAGGGCGTCGACCTGCGCACGGCGGCGACCGCGCTCGCCGTGGAGCGGGTGGCGGCGGCCGTGCGCGCGCGCGGGTCGGAGGGCTGAGCCGGAGCGGTGGTCGTGGCGCCGAGCCCGTGCGGGCGGGTCAGAAGGCCGCCCGCACGGCCTCGCGCTCGGCGACGGTGAGATCGGCCTCGTAGAAGCGGTAGATGCTCTCGACGCTCGCCTGGCGTGCGGCATGCGCGTCGCGTGAGCGGATGATGTTCACGAGCTTCGTGCCGTCGGCGGCGCTGCGCCGCAGCAGAGCGGTCGGTTCGCGATGCGACGCGATGCGCCCGCCCATGAGGTCGGTCATCGTCTCGCTGACGACGCTGCCGCACACCGCGATCAGGCTGTTGTGCGCGGCCGCGCGGATGGTGTCGTGAAAAGCGCGCACGAGATCCGGGTAGAGGGTGACGTCACCGGAATCGACGCAGTCGTGCAAGCGCTGCGAGTTCTCGTCGATGCGGTCCATCTGCTCGTCGGTGTGGTGCTGCGCGGCCAGGAAGCTCGCCGTCCCCTCGAGGAACAGCCGGAACTGCAGCAGCTCGGCGCGGCTGGTCGCGCTCCGCGACAGCTGGCCGAGCGACTTCTCGAGCAGACGCGGGGTGAAGGCCGCGATCACCGGCCCCCGCGGGTCGCCCGGGCGGGACTCCACCACGCCGGTCGCCTGCAGCACGCGCAGCGCCTCGCGCACGGTGGCGCGACTGACCGAGAAGTCCTCCATGAGCCGGCGCTCACCGGGCAGGCGGTCGCCCGGCTGAAGCTCGCCGGAGTCGACCGCGGCCTCGATCTGCTCGACGATTCCCTCGTACGCGCTGACCTTCTGAACGGGGGTGAACGCCACTTTTTGTCCCTCGATTTCGGTGGAGGACGCGCCGTGTAAACAGTCTGTTTCCTGGCTTGCTCCGCTCTGGGCGTCATCCTATCGTTCGATTACTGGTCAGACCAGTAAACCGGTTCTGTCGTCCATTGACGCCCCTACCCAGGAGTAACCCGTGACTCTTCTCTCCCGCCGCTCCGGCGCCGCCGCTCTCGGTGCGGCTGCGCTCGCGCTCGCGCTCACCGCGTGCGCGGGCAGCACCACACCCGCCGAAGGTCCCGCCCACGACCCCGTCGCGACCATCGGACTGACCGGCGAACCGGTCAACTTCGACCTCACCACCACCTCGGGCGCGGCCATCCCGCAGGTGCTGCTCAACAACGTCTACGAGACCCTCGTCTCGATCGACCAGGACGGCGAGCTCGCCCCGCAGCTCGCGACCGCGTGGACGGTCAGCGACGACGGCCTCACCTACGACTTCACCCTTCAGGAAGGTGTCACCTTCTCGAGCGGCGCCGAGTTCACCGCCGACGACGTGAAGTTCTCGCTCGAGCGGGTCAAGACGAACTGGACCATCAACCAGGGCAAGATGGCCCTCCTCGACCACGTCGAGGTCGTCTCGCCCACCGAGGCCCGTGTCATCCTGACCACGCCCAGCAACTCGTGGCTGTACAACATGGCCGGCACCGTCGGCATCATGTTCGACACCGACGGCGTCGCCGACCTGGCCAACACCCCCGTCGGCACCGGCCCGTTCACCATCACCGAGCGCGTGCAGGGCGACCACATCTCGCTCGCCGCGCGCGACGACTACTGGGGCGAGGCGCCCGCGATGCAGGACATCACGCTGCGCTACTTCGCCGACGCCACCGCGAGCACCAACGCGCTGCGCGCCGGTGACGTCGACATGCTCTACAACATGCAGGCGCCCGACCTCGTCTCGCAGTTCGAGACCCGACCCCGCCTTCCAGGTGCTGCAGGGCTCGTCCAACGGCGAGATCCTGCTCGGCCTCAACAACCAGGCCGCGCCCTTCGACGACGTGCGCGTGCGCCAGGCGATCGCGTACGGCATCGACCGTCAGGCGGTTCTGGATGCCGCGTGGGCCGGCTACGGCGAGCTCATCGGTGCGATGGTGCCCCCCACCGACCCGTACTACGAAGACCTGAACGACCTGTACCCGTACGACCCCGACAAGGCGCGCGAGCTCCTCGCCGACGCCGGTGCCGAGAACCTGTCGGTCACGTTCAAGGTGCCCACGCGTCCGTACGCCACGGCGGTCGCCGAGGTCGTCGTCTCGCAGCTCGCCGAGATCGGCGTCACCGCGACCATCGAGACCCTCGAGTTCCCCGCGGTGTGGCTCGACGAGGTCTTCACCAAGGACGACTACGAGATGACGGTCATCCTTGCGGTGGAGCCGCGCGACATCCTCACGGTGTTCAACGACCCCGACTACTACATCGGCTACGACAACGCGCAGATCGCGCCCATCGCTGCCACGGCCGACGCGGGCACGAAGGAGGAGTGGGTCGAGGGCATGAAGAAGGTCGCGAAGATCACCGCCGAAGACGTGGCATCCCTCCCTCTGTTCCTCTTCCCGAACATCGTCGTGGCGGATGCCGGGCTGCAGGGCATCGCGCCCAACGCGGTGACCGAGTCGCTCAACATGACGAAGCTCGCCTGGAACTGACCCACCCGATTCGATCCTGAAAGGGGGCGACCGTGCCTCTCCGTCTTCTCAAGCTCGCAGGGACCTTCCTGGCCACCGTCTGGGTGTCCACGCTGCTGGTCTTCCTGCTGCTGCGGGTCATGCCCGGAGACCCGGCCACGGTCGCCCTCGGGACCGACGCCACGGCCGAGCAGCTCGACGCCTGGCGTGCCCAGTACGGCACCACCGCACCGCTGTGGGAGCAGTATCTGCAGTGGATCGGCGGCATCCTGCGCGGTGACTTCGGCACCTCGTACGTGACGCAGGCGCCGATCGGACCCACCCTGGTCGAGCGGGCCCAGGTCACGCTGCTGCTGGTCGTGCTCGCGATGGTCGTGGCCCTCGTCGTGGCCGTGCCGCTGGGCACGCTCTCGGCGATGCGCCATGGCAAGGCCAGCGGTGGGGTGGTGTCGGCTCTCTCGCAGGTCGGCGTCGCCCTCCCGAGCTTCCTCGTGGGGATGCTGCTGATCGCCGTCTTCGCGATCCAGCTGCGGCTGCTCCCCTCCGGCGGGTGGCGGTGGGGACCCGACGTGCTGCGGTACGCGATCCTGCCCGTGCTCGCCCTCGGGTCGGTGCAGGCCTCGATCCTCACCCGGTACGTGCGTTCCGCCGTGCTCGAGATCAAGGGTCAGGACTTCCTGCGCACCGCCCGCTCGAAGGGACTCACGGCCAACGCCGCGCTCGTGCGGCACGGCCTCAAGAACGCCGCGGTGCCGGTGCTGACGGTCGTGGGCGTTCAGCTCGCGGGCCTTCTCGTCGGCGCCGTCGTGGTGGAGCGGGTGTTCGCCATCCCGGGCCTCGGCAGCTACCTGGTCGACGCCGTCGCCAACCGCGACCTGCTGGCCGTGCAGAGCATCGTGCTGCTGCTCGTGCTCGCGGTCGTCGTCATCAACTTCCTCGTCGACGTGGCCTACACCTCGATCGACCCCCGTCTCCGGAGGGCCTGATGTCCACGACTCCTCTCACCGACCGTCCGGCCCCCGGCACCGTCTCCGAGGCGGCCGTCCGCGTCCGCCGCGAACACCGACCGCTCGAGCCGGGCCTCGTCATCGGCGGCTCCCTCATCGTGCTGGTGGCGCTGACCGCGCTGGTCTCGCTCGTGTGGACGCCGTACGACCCGACGATGGCCGTGGCATCCGATCGCCTGCAGCCGCCCTCGGGCGCGCACTGGATGGGGACCGACCGGTACGGCCGCGACGTGCTCTCGCAGGTCATGGCGGGGGCGCAGATCACGATGCTGGTCGGCACGATCGCGGTCGCCATCGGCCTGGTGATCGGCGCGCCGCTCGGCATCCTGGCCGGGATGCGTCCGAAGCGGGCCGGAGTGCTCGTCATGGGCGGCAGCGATGTGCTCATGGCCTTCCCGGGCCTGCTGCTGGCCATCGTGTTCGGTGCGGTCTTCGGCGGCGGCACCGTCACGGCGATGATCGCCCTGGGCATCGGTTCGGCACCGGCGTTCGCCCGGGTCGCCCGCGCCGGCACCCTGCAGGTGATGTCGATGGACTACGTGTTCGCGGCGAAGGCCGCCAACCGTCCCGAGATCGCGATCGCGCTGCGGCACGTGCTGCCGAACATCGGCGGGATGCTGATCGTGCAGTGCTCGGTCAACTTCGCCATCGCGGTGCTCGCCGAGGCGGGGCTGTCGTTCCTGGGTCTCGGGACGATGCCGCCCACCCCGTCGTGGGGCCGCATGCTGCTGGATTCGCAGCAGTTCCTCGGTGTGAACGACTACCTCATCATCTTCCCGGGTCTGGCGATCGCCGTGGCCGTGCTCGGGTTCAACCTCTTCGGCGACGGTCTGCGCGACCGGCTCGATCCCACACTCAGGAGTCGATGATGTCCACCGTTCTGCAGTCAGGCCCCGTGGGCACCCCTCCGGTGGAGGGTCGCGCCGTCGATGTGGCGGGCCTCACCATCCGCTCCGGCGACCGCACGCTCGTGTCGGAGCTGTCGTTCCACATCGAGCGCGGCGAGCGTGTCGGACTGATCGGCGAGTCGGGTTCGGGCAAGTCGCTCACCTCGCTCGCGGTGATGGGTCTGCTCCCCGCGAACCTCCGGGCCGAGGGCAGCGTGCTCGTCGGCAGCGACCCGCGCAACCTGGTCGACCTGGGTGAGCGTGAGCTCGCCGGCATCCGCGGCACGCGGTCGGCCATGGTCTTCCAGGAGCCGATGACCGCGCTCAACCCGCTCATGCAGGTGGGTCCCCAGATCGCCGAGGCAATGATCGTGCACGGCACGCAGCGCGACCGCCGTGCGGCGACCGCCCGCGCCCTGCAGCTGCTCGACGATGTCGGCATCCCGTCGCCCGCCGAGGCTGCGCAGGCGTACCCGCACCAGCTTTCGGGCGGCCAGCGGCAGCGCGTGGTGCTCGCCATCGCGCTGGCGAACGACCCCGAGCTGCTCGTGTGCGACGAGCCGACGACGGCGCTCGACGTGACGGTGCAGAAGCAGGTGCTCGACCTGGTGCTCGCGACCGTGAAGCGCCGCGATACGGGTCTGCTCTTCATCACGCACGACCTCGCCGTGGTCGGCGAGACGTGCGAGCGGGTTCTCGTGATGAACAAGGGCGAGGTCGTCGAGCGCGGCACGATCGATCAGATCTTCACGCGCCCGCAGCACCCGTACACGCGCGGGCTGCTCGCGGCATCCGATCTCTCCGCGACCGACGATCAGGGGAAGCTGTTCACGGTCGCCACCGCGGCGAACTACCGCCCGGGTCACGCGGTCTCGCGCATGACCGCCGCCGCCCCCGAGGTGGCGGGCGACGTGGTGCGGGTCGAGAACCTCACCCGCGTCTACAAGTCGCCGCGCACGTCGTTGTTCACCGCCCCGCGCGAGGTGAAGGCGCTGAACGGCGTCTCGTTCTCGATCGCCGCGGGCGACCGGTTCGGCATCGTGGGCGAGTCGGGGTCGGGCAAGTCGACCCTGCTGCGTCTGCTGTCGGGACTCGACCAGCCGACGTCGGGCGAGCTCGAGGTCGTGGGCCGGAGCCTCGTGAAGGCCGGCGCGAAAGACCTGGCCGAGCTGCGCCGCAACCTGCAGATCGTGTTCCAAGACCCGATGGCCTCGCTCGACCCGCGCATGCGCATCCGCGACATCGTCGCCGAGCCGCTGCTGAACGCCGCGAACCTCGAGCACGGCACCGCCATGAACGCCAAGGAGCGGGCGGATGCCGTGGCCGAGATGATCGAGGCGGTGGGCCTGCCGCGTGATGCGGTGGACCGCTTCCCGCACCAATTCTCGGGTGGTCAGCGCCAGCGCATCTCGATCGCGCGGGCGCTGGTGTGCCGGCCGCGCATCCTCGTTGCCGACGAGCCGGTGAGTGCCCTCGACGTGTCGGTGCGTGCGCAGGTGCTGAACCTGCTCGCCGACCTCGTGGACGAGTACCGTCTGACCCTCATCTTCGTCTCGCACGACCTCCACGTCGTGCGGTATTTGTGCGACCGCGTCGCGGTCATGCGCAAGGGCGAGATCGTCGAGCAGGGTCCGACCGAGTCGGTCTACGCATCCCCCCAGCAGGAGTACACGCGCGTTCTCATCGACGCGACTCCGACCATCAGCCACGTGCAGGAGACGCGATGACCGCGCAGCCCACCATCACCCCCGCGATCGAGATGACCGGGGCCGCCCTGACGGCGGCGTACGCGTCGGGGGATCTCACCCCGGTGGATGCCGCCGAGTCGGTGCTCGCCGACATCGCCGCCCGCAACGGCGTCATCAACGCCTTCACCGACCTCGATCCCGCCCAGGTGCTCCAGGATGCCGCGGCCTCCGCCGCGCGGTGGGAGCGCGGCGAGCAGCGGGGTCCGCTCGACGGACTGCCCGTCACGGTGAAGGAGAACTTCGTGCGCGCCGGCATTCCGGCGCACGCGGGTGTCGCCGGGACGGCCGGTGTCGTGCCCGAGCGCGACTCTCCCGTGGTGGAGCGCCTGCTCGAACAAGGTGCGGTCATCGTCGGGTCGACCACGATGCCCGACTGGGGCATGCTCTCGTCGGGGGTGTCGAGCCTGTCGGGCATCACCCGCAGCCCGTGGAACCCCGAGTGGACGGTCGGCGGCTCGAGCTCGGGCGCGGGAGCGGCCGCCGCGGCCGGCTTCGGCGTCGTGCACATGGGCACCGACATCGGCGGCTCGGTGCGGCTGCCCGCCGCGTGGACGGGTGTCGCCACCCTCAAGCCGAGCAACGGCCGCATCCCGCTCGACAACCCCTACTTCGGGCGCTCGGCGGGTCCGCTGGCGCGCACGGTCGCCGATGTGGCGCTCGGCATGCACGCCGTCGCGCGCCCCGACGAGCGCGACTACACCTCGCTTCCGCATGCCGACATCGACTGGCTCGACCTCGACACCGACGTGCGGGGGCGCCGCATCGCCGTGCACCTCGACCCGGGCGCGGGCATGCCCGTCGATCCGGAGGTGCGGGCCGCGGTGCTGCGCGCGGCGGACACGTTCGCCGACGCCGGAGCCGAGGTCGTGGAGCTGCCGGCGTTCATCGACGACGGCATTCTGCGCGACATCGACGACTTCTGGCGCATCCGCTTCTGGCGCACCTACCTGGGCCTGTCGCACGAGGCGAAGATCGCGGTGCTGCCCTATATCGCCGAGTGGGTGCACCCCGGCTCCGACATGACGGGCCGTCGTGCCCTGGAGGCGTACGAGACGTTCGGTGAGCTGCAGAAGCGCACGGTCGCCGCGACCTCGCCGTTCGACGCCGTGCTCGCCCCGGTCGCCCCGATGGCGGCCTTCCCCGCCGAGTGGCCGATGCCGTGGGGCTTCGACGCGAGCGAGGCCATGTCGCACATCGCGTTCACGCTGCCGTACAACATGTCGGGTCAGCCGGCGTCGTCGATCAACTGCGGGTTCACGGCGGATGGGCGGCCGATCGGGTTGCAGATCTCCGGGCGGCGGTTCGCCGATCTGGAGACGTTGCAGCTGACGGCTTGGTATGAGGGGGCGCGGCCGGTGGATGCGAGGCCGGTGTTTCCGAGCTGAGCAGACTCTGGCGGATGGATGCCGTGGGCTCGCGTGACGGCGTGGGGTTGCGGTTGTTCGGTCAGCGGGCGGTTCCCGGTAGAGGAGTCAGTCGCTTGGCGACTCCGCAGTCTCTCGCTCCGACAGGGGGCCACTGTGTCGTTGTTCGAGCAGATGTCGCGGCCGGACACGGGACTGTGCCGGCGATGTATCGTCCTACGTTGTCCCGCTCAGGGAGGGTGCTTCTACTTGTCGGGAAGACGGCCCTGTCCTGCACCGGGGTCGAGCAAACCCTGACCCGACGCCAACGCCCATGCCTTATGGTGCTCCACTCGGACAGTCCCAGCCGGTCATTCTTTCAGTGCCCATAAAGACCGGACCGACACGCTCTTTTGCGGCATTTTTTAGCTCCGACGTAGACGCTGAGCGCCTCCGTCCACCTCGAGGACTCGCGTAGTCCCACCACTACCGTCGTCGCCCCCGCCTCGTTAATACCGCGGATCACCTCATCGTGCGGGTGCCCATATGCTCCAGAGGCTCCGAACACGTGGGTTGGAAGGCGCGTGGGATCGGGATCAAACCCCTGAAGCAACTCGATTTTCCAGTCATCGCGCGCGCCATGATGCGAGGGAGCAAAAGTACCCACGAGGGGTTTACGGCTGTGGAACGCGGTGTTGACCTCGTTCACGCGAGCCTTCGACCGCAGATCCGCGTCTCCCAAACCCAGCCATCCTGGCCGAGGCCCCCAGGCCCCGATTTCTGCGCGCTCGGCGGGGTTAGCACGTGCCCTGTAGACACGCGATCGCGAATTAGGCGGAGGCCCGGAATACAACATCATAGATGTCAAGTTCTTGTTGAACGAGGATCCGACGGTTCGCATGGCCTCCTCGTAAGCATCCGTCAGAAGCTCCCTATGGTTCCGTACGAGGTCGTTGACCTGAGCAGGCTGATCGAGATCCCTGGCGTCTGTGATGAGCTTGGCCCTGATGAGCGCACTGACGAACGCTGGAGAAGCATCTAGGGCCTGCTGGGCCACGAAGGTCACCCACTCCCAAACAACTTCCCCATCCGTCGACGCGGTTATCCGTGCGGGCTCGACGTCGAGTATGAGGTTCGCATCAAGCTGAGCTCCAGCAACTTCATCCCTGGTCAGTCCCTCCGGGGCCTCTGTCACGCCCCGATTGAGTGGGATATCTGCAGATGTCGTGGGTCCGATCACCACAACGCTCGCTGGCTCTGCCTGGCCTTGCGTCAAAGAGGTCAGTGCGCCAGGCGGATTGATGATGAGCTCCTCGTAGAAACCCTGGACATCTGGCGGGGCCTCGGTGAGGCCCAATGTCAGATTCGCTGCGAAAGTCAATAACCTTTCAACGGCAGGGACCATGGGTATGAAAAAGCGGTCTACTGTTGCGCCAGCGATCAAGGACGGCAGCCCGGACACATGGTCGAAGTCGAAGTGCGAAAGAAACAGAAGGCGGATGTGCTGCGTCCGTTCGGCGCTGACTCCGACCTCCCGTTGTAGTGAGGCCTGATTAGGCGCCCGATCGAGGGCGCCGCAGTCGTACACGTAGTCCACCGCGCTGGCGGATGACTCGATTCGGCCGCTATGGAAAAAACCATTCCCAACCGCCCATTGAGTCCTGCTCACATTCAACTTCACGACCACGTCGACCCCCTCGGCACTCTTGACCCGCCATCCAACGCGCATTAACCCCCACGTCTATCAGACGCGACGCTCGAATCTGCCATCGAGATGGCAGATTCTTGGTCAGGGGCACTTGTGATTACTCGGGAAAGATCTCAATCCATCGCACCGCTTCGGGCCGGGGTGAGGGAGCGGCCCATGAACTGGTCGCCATTGAGCAGACTAGATCCATGTCCAGGCACTTACCGCTGATGCGGGCGGTCGCTGTGCTCGCGCTATGTCTTCTCTCGACCGCCTGCTCGCCCTCGAGCGACAACCCGGCAGCTGCCGGGCGTGGGGGTGCCGCGCGGGCGGTGCGCCTGCCCGACACGTCGGGCGGGTTCGACTACCAGCTCGGCGGCAAATATTCGCCACCGTCCGGGGTCACGATCGTCGAGCGCGATCGAACCGCCGATCCTTCCGGTGCGGGGTACGACATCTGCTACGTCAACGGCTTCCAGACCCAGCCAGACGAGTCCGAAGCCTTCGTTGTGGCCCACCCCGAGCTATTCGTGCAGACCGGGGCCGGCCCGCTCGTCGACGAGGGGTGGCCCGACGAGTACCTCTTCGACACCTCGACCGCTGACAAGCGTGCTGCGCTCGCCGAGCTGGTGGGGGAGTGGATCGACGGATGCGCTGCCGACGGCTTCGCTGCAGTGGAGATCGACAATCTCGACTCGTACCCGCGGTCGGGCGGAGCCCTCACGGTCGACGACAACCTCGCCCTCGCCGCAACCTATGCACAGCGCGCTCACGCCGCGGGGCTCGCCATCGCGCAGAAGAACACGGTCGATCAGGTATCCGCGCTTCGCGCCCGGGGGTACGACTTCGCGGTGACCGAGTCGTGCTCCGAGTTCGAGGAGCACCACGGGGTACACCGCGGAGTACCCCGTGGTGCTCGACATCGAGTACGGCGAATCCGCGCTCGATCACTGGCTCTTCAAGCAGTGGGTGGCGGAGGTCCAGAGGACGCGTCACCGTTGACTGGCGGCGGGTACTCCGGTACGTCACCCGCGACACCTGAGCAGTTCTGCGCTACGCCTCGCGGAGGTCGCGCAAGTGCGGCTGCGCACCCTGACACACGGCACTGATTAAGCGCTCGATCAGCGTTGCGCGCTCGCGAAGGAAGCCCTCAAAGTCGGGCTTCACCGCGTCCCGCAGCTCCGCTCCGGCGGGCTGGTCGTACGGTCCGGCCGACGCGACCGCTTCGTACGGAACGAGGTGGGAGTCGAGACGGTCGCGGACGTCGCGCGGGTCAGGGGCGCTCTCCGCGCGTCGCTCGAGGTACGCGATGGGGTCTGACCTGCCGATGGTCCGGTTGGTCTTCCAGGTGATGAGCACGCAGTTCAGCGCGAGCATCGAGCCGGTGCCAGCTTCGGTAAGGAGCTGGTTGGGGAACACGCGGTGATACTCGCGTCGGGTCACGTTCGCCGCCGAGATGACGGTGTCGTCCGCGAAGTCGCGGGCACCGAGGTAGTTCGACGCCGCGAGCACGGCGCGCGAGAGCGAGTTCTTGTTGCGCGGCCAGGGAGCGCTCATCAGCTCCCGCGCACCAGGCAGCGGGTAGAGGTCGTCGCTGAACACGGGGACGCCGCTGTCATCGCCTGTGCCCCCAGAATCGCCGAGAGGCCGCGATAGTCAGCGAACGCCCGCGTAGCGGCTGTCGCCTCGTAACGGTTGGTGAAGAACGACCGCCACGCGTACCGACGCATCAGTCGATCCACGCTGGCGCGCCTTTCCCCATCCTCCGGGGCATCGGCGAGGAGCGCAGCGATCACAGGGAACGGAACGGCGGAAGGCAGCCGCTCGCCGTCAAAGATCCGAAGCGACTCCATCAAATGAATCGCCCGGGCGAGCCCGCGCTTCATCCGGGGGCCAGTTCTCGACGAACACTGCGTAGTCCATGTCGAAGTAGCCCCGCTGATTTGGGAGCTTGTGCTGAAGCAGCGCCGAGGTCTGGAGAACCGCGTTATCGAGTGAGAGGAAGTGCCTTGGCCTCGCGTGCTCAGCATCGAGTGCTGACTCCATCTCTTTCAGCCGGTTACCTGTCGCACCCTCAAGCTCCGCAACGACGATGTCGTAGGCCTTCAGCGGCTTAGCGTTCGTGTTCATGTTCACGAACACGCTGAGCGCAGTGTCCTTACTTGTCGTCGCCGGAAGGCGGAGGTACGGCAGGTTGGGGTGCCGGACTGTCTAACGCTTCGCGTTTATTAGCGTCTTCAATTTGTCGCGTAACGCGGTCACGTTCGCAGATATCTCTTTGAAGACGGAGATCTCCGTGACATCTGCGCCGGGCTCCAGGTGGCTCGTCGCCGTGTCCACCCAGTTGGTGACCTCGTCGCGAGCAGGATCCAGGAGACGTACGGGGGCGAGGCCCCGACGGAGACACTCCCGCGGCGAGTCAACCCACACCGGGAACCATGTCCCGCTGCCGTTGAACCAACGCCGCTCCACGCGGACCGAGACATCGTCGTCATCGTTGCGCGGGTCGTCATCGAGCTCCGGAACGTGAAGGAAGTATGTGAGCTTCTCGTCCTTGTCGCGAAGCGCGCGGTACAGGGCGGTGAGTCGCTGCTGACCGTCCAGGAGGTGCTCGGTCACCGACTCGCTCGTCTCCGGCGCCGACTTCAAAGGGCGAGAGACGAACTGCTCTCTGTCGCCCACGTTGAGCACGAGCGCGACCCCGAGAGGGAGGTCGTGGATGACGGTGTTCAGCATCGACACGACCCGCTTGGGCTCCCACGCCACCCCTCGCTGGAAGCTCGGCAGACGCAGTTGGCCGCGGTCGACGCTGATTAACCAGTCCTTCACCGTGCGGTTCTGTGCTTCGCTACCTGCGCCCATAGCCGGTGTCCACTCCGAATGCTCCACTGCGACATACGTGGGGACTCTTCCCCACGAGCCATCCTGCAGTATCGCTGCAGGATGGCTCGAGACTGGCTCGCGGCCTGCGGTGCGTGGGGAACTTGACCCGCCCGCTGCGGGTTCGATGTCGGGTGTGCCGCGTAATGTTGGCCGCAGCGCAGCAATGAGACGCTGCGCTTTCGTAGGCCCGGCGAGGGTGGGGAAGTGCCAGCGGTGAGTGAAGCGAACCAGCAGCTAGCGCGAGCGTTGCGTAGTCAGATCAAGTCTCGGGATCGTGTTCGAAACCTCGCGGAGGTGTATACACATCAGCGAGAAGTCAACGCGATGCTCAATCTTGTGCCCGACATGTTCCCGTCCGTTCAAAACCCAGGCAACACCGACCGCAAGTTCTTCGAGCCGTCCTGCGGGTCCGGGAACTTTCTCGAAGAGATTCTCGAGCGCAAACTCGCTTTCGTGACGACGGAGCGGTACGGAACGGGCCAGCGCTATGAACACCGCATTCTCCGCGCACTGGCCAGCATCTACGCCGTCGACATCAACGAGGAGAACGTCGAAGAGTCTCGAGATCGTCTGCGTGCTGTGATCACCTCCCACATCGACAATGACATGAACACGCGTGCAGTGTCCGCGGGCTTTTCGGACGCGGTCGAGGTCATCCTGGAGACGAACATCGTCCTTGGCGACTCCATGCTGCGACGCGGCGACATCACGCTCGTCGACTACCAGCCTGGCAAGACCGGCACGTTCACACGCGAATGGTCGCAGTTGGACGCACAAGACGGTGACCTCTTCGCGTTGTTCGCACCTCGAGACGGCGCGCCAGTGCATTACCGGGATCTCCGCTCTAGTCCGGAACCCACGGCGTCGGCGGGAGGCTCGCGATGACCGTCCTCGCCACGAGCCGGAAACACATCCCCGACATCCTCGATTGCCTAGCGCAACTCTCGAACGACGAGGTTCCCACGCCGCCCAAGTTCGCCAACCAGATGCTCGATATTCTTCCGCCGTCGGTGTGGAGCGACCCCGACCTCAAGTGGCTGGATCCGTTCGTAAAGTCCGGGGTCTTTCTTCGCGAGATCGCGACTCGTCTCCTGGCGGGACTGGCGGAGTGGGAACCGGACTTCGAAAAACGTCGCGACCATATCTTCCGGAACATGCTGTTCGGAACGTCGATCACAGAGATGACAGGTCTTGTCGCGCGTCGAAGCCTGTACTACTCGCGAGATGCGTCCGGAGAAGTGTCTGTCGTGCAGTTCGATACGCCGGACGGAAACGTGCCCTTTGTCCCCGCGTTTCACACGTTCAAGAACAAACGCTGCGTCATATGTGGCGCTTCGGAAGACATCGAGCGCGGCGAGAATCGCGAGAATTACGCATACTCATTCATCCACGGGGCATACCCGACCGAGGAGCTGAAAGACATGAAGTTCGACGTCATCGTCGGGAACCCTCCATTCCAAATGGAGGACGGTGGCCACGGCACGAGTGCGACGCCGATCTACCAGAACTTCGTCGAAGCCGCCATCGACATGAATCCGCGCTACGTATTGATGATCACACCTTCACGATGGTTTGCCGGGGGCAAAGGCCTCGACAAGTATCGAGACCGCATGCTCAACGACCGACACATGCAGCACCTCGTCGACTACCCCAAGCTCTACGACGGATTTCCCGGAGTGAAGGTGCGCGGCGGGGTGTCGTATTTTCTCTGGAGCCGCGATCATAACGGGCCATGCACGATACAGACGATGTGGGATGGCAAACCCGTCGGGGAGCCGGTGGCGCGATATCTGAATGCCTACGATGTGCTCGTCCGGCGCAATGAGGCCATCAGCATCCTGGAGAAGGTTCGAGCGAAGGGTGAGCCGACTCTTGAGTCACGCGTTTCCAGCAGAAAGCCGTTCGGGTATCCGACCAACTTTCACGGCGCGCCATCGCCCACAGGCTTGACCGACGCGGTCAAGCTGTTCGGTTCGCAACGGGTGTCATGGGTTGAACGCTCGACGATTCCGCTTAACGACGCGTGGATCGATGACTGGAAGGTCTTCGTCACTCGAGTGCAAGGGACCAGCTCCGCGGTCGAGACGATGTTTCTCGGCCGTCCAATCGTTGGAGGCCCCGGCACCGCATCTTCGGAGACCTATCTCGTAGCTGGAAGGTTCAAAACGTCGGCGGAGGCGGAATGGTATGCGGCCTACCTTCGGTCGCGCTTCGCACGGTTTCTCGTGTCGCTGCGCAAGTCGACGCAGGATGCCGCACGGGGCGTGTACTCGTTCATCCCTGACCTCCCCATGGATCGCCAGTGGACGGACGAAAAGCTTTACGAGCGGTATGGACTTACCGACGACGAGATCGAGTTCATCGAGTCGCAGGTAAGAGAGATGCCGGCCAACGCACAGGTGGTGGACGAGTGAGCGTCAACCCGAACGATCCGTCCGTCCCGAAACGCATCTACGCTGTCACGGCCGACGGCGGTCGCGATGTCGAATGGTCCCGAGACGTGAACGGGACCATCATCACGGGCACCGGGCGCATTAAGGTCGGCGACACCACCCTCGGCGAAGGCAAGCAGCGCGTGAAGCAGTGGGCCGGGACGATGTTCCCCGGACTGGCCGGTGTCGACATCCTCCTGGATGAACTTGCCGATAAGTCGGAGGGCACGTATTTCCGCGACTATGCAGTCCACAATGTCCTGACTGACGCAGGCGTACGACGTGACCAGGAATGGTTCGAGTGCACCCTTGATGAAGTGCGTGCCGCCATTGTCGCGGTTAGGCAGAACCGCCCGTACGACGTGAAGCGGATCCTGGACTTTGGCCTTCGCCCCGAGCAGCAGGACGCAGTCGATGAGACTGCTCGGTATTTCAAACAGCACGCCGGCGAGAGTGGTGCGTTGCACTACTTGTGGAACGCGAAGATGCGCTTCGGCAAGACGTTTACGGCCTACAAGTTGGCCGCCGACATGCATTGGTCGAGAGTGCTCGTGCTCACTTACAAGCCCGCCGTGCAATCCGCCTGGAAGGACGACCTTGCGTCCCACGTGGATTTCGCGGACTGGAGGTTCGTCGACCGTACCGTTGACAGCGACGACGCCGACCAGATCGCATCCAGTACAGCTCCGTTCGTCTGGTTCGCGTCTCTCCAAGACCTCAAGGGCAAGACGGCGGATGGTCGGATCAAGAAGCATAACGAGACGATCCACCTTATTGACTGGGACGCCATCTTCATCGACGAGTATCATTTCGGTGCTTGGCGGCAGACCGCCCGGGACCTTTATGACCCGTCCGAGACGGCGCTTGCCGAAGAGGAGGCGCCAGAGGACGACCTCGTCGAGGAAGACTTCGGGCTCAAGGCGAAGCATTACCTCTACTTGTCCGGCACCCCGTTCCGAGCCATCACGAATGGCGAGTTCACCGAAGACCAGGTCTTCAACTGGACGTACATCGACGAGCAGAAGGAGAAGGAGCGGTGGTCGAATCCTGACGTCGAGAACCCGTACCTGGACCTTCCGCGAATAGAGATGTACACCTACCGCATGGGTGCCGCCGCCGAAGCGTGGGCCGACGACGGTGAGTTTAACGGCTTCTCGCTGAATGAGTACTTTCGGGCAGCGAAGAAGGATGGCGGCGGAAAGTACGACTACGGCTTTGCCGATTCCGACCGTGTGCTGGAGTTCCTCGAGATGTTGCGCGGGAAGCTGTCCGACCAGCAGAAGACGCACATTATCAGCGGGCAGAAGCCCCCGTTTCCCTACGAGTCGGGCCGGTTTGCATACGGCATCCGACACTCGGTTTGGTACATGGACGATGTCGCAGCTTGCTGTGCGATGAGGGATCTCCTGGAGGGGCACCCGTACTTCAAGGACTTCGTCATCCACGTCGCCGCGGGCGCGCGCGCTGGCCAGGGCGCGAAGGCGAAGAAGCCCGTCGAGGATGCCATCGCGTCGGCAGAGCGTGACGGTAGGGCGGGCTCGATTACTCTGTCGTGCGGCAAGCTCATGACCGGCGTCACCATCAAGCAATGGGGAGCCATCTTCATGCTCCGCAGCCTTAAAAGCCCCGAGTCGTACTTCCAGGCAGCGTTCAGAGTGCAGTCACCGTGGGCTATCTCCCGGGCCGGCGAGCCCAAGAAGGTTGTGAAACCCACTTGCTACGTGTTCGAGTTCGATCCGAATCGTGCGCTCAGCCTCCTCGCGGAGTACGGCACGAAACTCGCCAATAGTGAGAAGGAGCAGCCGGAGAAGGTGCTAGGCGAGCTCATCAACTACCTGCCGATCTTCGCGTTTGATGGCGCACGTATGGCCAAGCTCGACGCCACCGAAGTCCTCAACTGGGCGTCTGCGGGAATCGGCGCGACGGCGTTGGCGCAGCGATGGAACTCGCCCCTACTTGTCGATGTCAACGATGCGACCTTGCAACGACTTCTCGGCAGCCCGGAACTACTCGCGTCGCTCGAGCAGATCGAAGACTTCCGCAACCTCTCGACCGAAGTTGGCAAAATCATTACGGCCAACAAGAAGCTCAAAGACACCAAGCGCGAGAAAGCCGAGAAGGGTGAGCCGCTCGACGACGATGACAAGCGACAGGCACGCGAGAACGCGAACAAGCGGAAGGAGATTCGAGAGAAATTGCAAAAGTTCATCGCGCGCGTCCCGGTGTTCATGTACCTCACTGACCATCGCGAGAGCGCACTGGTCGACGTCATTACCTCGCTCGATCCTGCGCTCTTCGAACGAGTGACGGGTCTCACCATCGGCGACTTCACGATGCTCGCGGACCTCGGCGTCTTCAACACGCAGCACCTTAACTTCGCGATTCACCAGTTCCGCCAGTTCGAGAACGCGAGCTTGCGATACGCCGAGGAGGATCCGTTCCAAGCACTCGGTGGCAAGGTCGGCGTCTGGGACACGGTCGTGGATACCGGTCCAGAATCCAGCTCACCTCCTGTCCAAGCGCCGTAGGTTCCACGGTTCCGCCGCCCCAGGATGTCTGAGGCGTCTCATAGCATGGGCCAAACGTCGGTGCATACCCCACGGGCGCTCAGCGCGAAATTGTTGCGCGCGATTCGACCGGGGTTGGCGATGGCGGGGCGACCGACGGCGATGAGGTCGGCGATGTTCTCCTCGACGGCCGTGACGGCCTCGTCGCGCGTGGTCATGCGCGAGAAGCCGGAGTTGACGATGAAGGTGCCGCCGAAGGTGCGGCGGAGATCCTGGATGAGGTCGCTCGAGCGGTCGGCATCTAAGAGCCGGCGGGCGGCCGCGACGCGAAGCAGGTGCGCGCCGCGACCCTGAACGTCACTCCGCCGCGACCGACACACTCCACGTCACACCGAACCGGTCGGTCAGCATCCCGAACCCCGCGCTCCACGCCGATGCGGCCAGGGGCTCGACGATCGTGGCATCCGCCGCCAACCCATCCCAGTAGCCCTGCAACTCCTCGAGCGTGGGCGAGCTGATCGCGACGAACACCGCCTGGTCGGTGATCGTCGTGTTGTTCTCGCGGTGGGTGGCGCCGCCGCCGGCGATGCCGCCCTCGGTGCGGTCGGGGATGTCGTAGCCCATGAGGCGGAAGCCGTTCTCGGCGGCGACGAGGCCGAAGACGACTTTGTCGGATCCGGGGGTCTCGGCCGGCATCCCGAAATCGGCGTAGGTGGTGACGACGAGGTGTCCGCCGAAGACGGACTGGTAGAACGCGAGCGCCTCACGGGCGTCGCCGCGGAAGTTCAGGTGGGTGGTGGTCTGCACGGACATGTCTGCTCCTCGATGTGTCGGCCCGCGGGGCTCGTACATCGAAGATCTCAGCCATGTAGGTCGGGTTCTGTCCGGTACTCGAAATATCGTGGATGCCATGGCCACGACGTCTCGTTTGCTCACCCTGTTGTCGCTCTTGCAGGCTCGGCGCGACTGGCCGGGATCGGTACTGGCGTCGCGGCTTGAGGTCAGCGATCGCACGGTGCGGCGCGATATCGACCGTCTGCGCGAGATGGGCTACCGCATCGGCTCGACGATGGGCCCCGACGGCGGCTACCGCCTCGAAGCGGGCAGCGACATGCCTCCGCTGCTGTTCGACGACGATCAGGCGCTCGCGGTCGCGATCGCGCTGCGTGCGGCCCCGGCGCTGGGGGCGGGCATCGGCGAGGCGGCGGTGCGCGCGCTCGCGACCATGCGGCAGGTGCTGCCGTCGCGGCTGCGGCATCGGCTCGACGCGGTCGAGGTGACGACGGTCGGGCGTGCGGGCGAGGCGCCAGCGCCGGTCGTTCCGCTCGACGTGCTGTTGTCGCTCGCCCAGGCGCTGCGCGACCGGGTGACGGTGCGCTTCGACTACCTACCGCGGGGCGAGGGAGACGCGCAGGCCCGTCGGGCGGAGCCGCATCACCTCGTCGCGTCGCAGGGCCGGTGGTACCTGCTCGGGTGGGACCTCGACCGGGAGGACTGGCGGTTGTACTCGGCGGATCGAGTGCGACCGCGGATGCCGTCGGGGGCGCCGTTCACGCCGCGGGTCGTGCCGGGCGGCGACGTCGACGCGTTCGTTTCGGCGCGATTCAAGGGGTCGGACGTGAACGAGTGGCCCTGCCGGGGGACGGTGTTGCTGCATGCGCCGGCTCGCGACGTGCTGCCCTTCGCGGGAGACGGTGTTGTCACAGCCGTCGACGACGACCGCTGCACACTTGAGGTGGGGTCGTGGTCGTGGGGTGCGCTCGCCGCATCGTTCGGGCGGTTCGAGGTGCCGATGGAGGTCTTAGGGCCGCCGGAGTTGGCGGAGGCGTTCGCGGTGCAGGCGGGGCGGTTCGCGGCGGCGGGCACTTCCGCGGCGGAGTCCCGGCGAGGAAGCTAGCGACATGACCCAACCCCTCCGCTACGCCATCAACGTCACCCTCGACGGCTGCGTCCACCACGAGGCGGGCCTGCCGCCGGACGCCGAGTCCATGGCGTTCTGGACCGACGAGCTGCGCCGCTCGGGCACCCTGCTCTACGGCCGCGTGACGTACGAGCTCATGCAGGGGGCGTGGCGTCGACCGGAGTCGGGGGAGTGGCCCGAGTGGATGGATGCCAGCGAGGTGGCGTTCTCGGAAGTGATGGATCCGATGCGGAAGGTCGTGGCATCCAGGTCTCTCGACGTTGTCGATTGGAATGCCGAGCTGATCCGCGGCGATGTGGTGGAGGCCGTTCGGGCGCTGAAGGAGCGTTCTGGCCGGGGGATCGCGCTGGGCGGTGTGCAGCTGCCGGCGGCGCTCGCCGCGCACGGGCTCATCGACGAGTACACATTCGTCGTGCACCCGGTGATCGCGGGGCGAGGGCCGCGGTTGCTGGATGGCATCCGGGATCAGATGACGCTCGAGCTGGTGGAGCAGCGGTCGTTCGGGTCGGGTGCGTCGATGCGGAGGTACCGTCCCGTCCGCTGAGATGCACCCGCTCGACCGCGGGACCCCACACGCCGCCGGCCGACCCGGGGCCGGCGGGGATGCGCGGCCGGAGCGGATTGAGACCGCCGCCGCCGCCGGCGCGGATGCGCGGCCGGAGGGGATCGAGATCGACCGCCGCCGGCTGTCGGTCGCGGCGCTCGAGTCGGCGGGCCCGCCGAGCGCGCTCGCCGAGTCGCAGGATGCCGACGCCCGCTGAAGCCTGAGTGCGCCTGGGGCGTCAGGTATGAATCCGCTGAGCGCTTCGTAGACTGATCGCGGCTCGCCCGTCTCCGGGGAGCATTTCTACTCTGGTCACGGCTTTCGACGTGACCCTTTCCGTGGGGGAAAACATCTTGACCGATTCAACAACTCCGACCGCACCCGCAGGCTGGTTCCCCGCGGGCGTCGATGGGCAGGAGCGCTACTGGGACGGCGCCGAGTGGACCGACCAGGTTCGCCCCGTTGTGACCGATCCCGCTCACACGGGTCACGAGGTCGTGCCGCAGACAGCGCCCGCATCCGAGAAGAAGGCGCGCAACGTGCTCGGAATCGTGGCGCTCGCGGTGGCCGCCGTCGGATTCATCTTCGCCTGCATTCCCGGTGCGCTGATCGTCGGGTGGATTCTGCTCCCGATCAGCTTCATCCTCGGCATCGTCGCCCTCTTCCAGAAAGATAAGCCCAAGTGGCAGGGCGTGACCGCGATCATCGTTTCGGTCGTGGGGACGATCGTCGGGGCGGCCGTGTTCATCGCGGTCGTGGCCGGTGCGTTCAGCGACGCGGTGGACAGCACCGTGACCGGGGAGATCGGCAGCTCCGACGTGGTCGAGGAGGGGTCGACCGGCGAGGCGCCGAGCACCGCGCAGGAGCCGGCCGCGGCCGCCCAGGACCTGGTGGTGGGGGAGACCGCCTTCGGCATGGACACCGAGAGCGGTGTGGGGTGGTACGCCGTGCAGCTCACCAACCCCAACGAGGACTACGTGTACGGCAATGCCGGTATCGATGTGGAGGCTTACGACGCGAACGGCGTGCTGATCGACACCGGCACCGACTACAGCACGATCCTGACGGGCACCTCGTGGTACGTCGGGACGTTCTTCAACGTGGGATCGGCGCAGATCGACCGCATCGAGGTGCGCGGACCGACCTCCGACGCGGCCACGTATTCACCGACCTATGAGACGGGAACCTTCACCGTGGGCGAGGTGACGACGGGCTCCGAATTCGACTGGCTGACCGTGAACGGCACCCTCACCAGCAAGTTCTCCGAAGACCAGGACATGGTTCGCGTCGACCTCCTCGCCCGCGACGGCGGCGGGAAGATCGTCGGTGTCAACTTCACCTACACGGATCGGGTGCCCGCGGGCGGCACGGTCGCGTGGAACGTTCCGTTGTGGAGCGTGCCGCTGGACAGCACGGTCGAGGCCTACCCTCACCTCTGACGCCGGGCAATGAGACGAGGGCCACGGGGGACGATCCTCCGTGGCCCTCGGTCGCACATCGACCGTGTGAGGGGGAACTCGCGGTCCGCGGTCAGGCGGACCGCCGCCCCGGCCCTCTCTCCGCGTCAGCCCTGCAGCACGGGGTAGTCGGTGTAGCCGCGCTCGCCGCCGCCGTAGACCGTGGCCTGGTCGACCTCGTTCTCGTCGGCGCCCTGCTCCCAGCGCGCGACGAGGTCGGGGTTGGCGATGGCCGGGCGGCCCACGGCAACCAGGTCGGCGATGCCGTCGGCGACCGCCGACACGGCCTCGTCGCGGGTGGTGACCGCCGAGAAGCCGGAATTCACGATGAACGTGCCGCCGAAGGCGCGGCGGAGGTCCTGGATCAGGTCGCCGGCGGGGTCGGCGTGCAGCACGCTCAGGTACGCCAGGCCCAGGGGCGCGAGGCCGGCGATGAGGGCTTCGTAGGTGGCGCGGGTCTCGGCGTCGTCCTTCTCCCACACGTCCTGGATGTTGTGGGCGGGCGAGATCCGGATGCCGACGCGGTCGGCGCCGACCTCGGCCACGACGGCCTGGGCGACCTCGATGACGAAGCGGGCGCGGGCCTCGGGCGATCCGCCGTAGGCGTCGGTGCGCTGGTTGGAGGCGGGGGAGAGGAACTCGTGCAGCAGGTAGCCGTTGGCCGCGTGCAGCTCGACGCCGTCGATGCCGGCATCCACTGCCTTGCGGGCGGCGGCGACGAACTCGTCGCGCACGGTCGCGAGCTCCGCGGTCTCGAGGGCGTGGGGCGTGGCGTAGGGCACCTTCGAGCCGTCGGCGAGGCGCACATCGCCGTCGATCGCGATCGCCGAGGGGGCGACGATGCGGTCGGTGCCGGTGATGGCGGGGTGCGTGACGCGTCCGCCGTTCATGAGCTGCATGAAGACGATGCCGCCCTCGGCGTGCACGGCATCCGCCACCTTCGCCCACCCGGCGGCCTGCGCGTCGGTGACGATGCCCGGCTGACCCGGGTACGCCTTCGACTCGTCGCTGGGGTAGACGCCCTCGGTGACGAGCAGGCCGATGCCCGCGCGCTGCGCGTAGTAGGTCGCCACGAGGTGTCCGGGAACGCCGTCGGCGCCGGCGCGCAGGCGGGTCATCGGGGCGAGCGACACACGGTTACGGACGTCGACGGCGCCGACGGTGGTGGGGCTGAACAGGCTCACGAGAGTCCTTTCACGGGGGAACAGGGCCACGGCATCCCAACGAGGGGAGGCGGCTGCCTATTCCACCGGGGCGATCTGACGCGGCCGGGAGGCTTGACGCGCGAGCGAGATCGACGATGTACGGGCGCAGTGGGCCGTCGAGATGGGACTGATCCGCATCGGCGAGGCCGTCGCGAAGATCCCCGCGCCCGTTCGCGAGTGTTTCGACGGTCAGCCGTGGCGGCAGATCATCGACATGCGGAATCTCGCCGCGCATCCGGGGTTATCGGGGGCGATATACCTCCCCCCCCCCGGCCAGCTCGTCAGGGGAGGACGAGCACGGCGCCCGGGTCGCACGGAGAATACATATGAGGCGTCCATCGGGTGTGCCGCGTCAATCAGGTCGAGCAGTGCCGAAGACGGGGAATCGAGCGGCCCAAAAAGCAAAATGGGGTAACAGCGTGCCGCGCCCCCACGGGAGAAAAGAGCGGATGCCAGCCCCCTGGCATCCGCTCCCGCGCCCTCCCTTATGGGCGCCGCACCTCCACCGTCAGCGGCTTGCTCGTCGTCGTGCCGACGGCGTTGGTGAACTCGACGCGGTACGTGTGCGTCCCGACACTCGCCCCGGTGACCGGGGTCCGGGCCGTCTGCGCGAACGGGGTGCGCGGGGTCAGCGCGCCCTCGGCGATGACCGTCTCTCCCTCCAGGAAACCGGTAGCTGGTCGCGTTCGTTCCCGAGCGCAGGGTGGCGGTCAGGGTGAAGGCGCCGTCGCCGTCGCGATTGTCGTGCGTGAGCACGGGAGTGGCAGGCAGTGCCTTGGTGACCTTGACCGTCGTGCTCGTCGTCGCGGTCACGCCCTTCGAGTTGGCCAGTTCGCCGGTGTAGACGTACGTGCCGTTCTTCTTGCCCGACACCTCGACCTTCGCGGACTGGGGGGCCGTACCTCGGTACTCCAGCGGGACGGTCGCGATGAGCGTCCCGTTCTCGTACAGGCGGAACACCGTGGCGTTCTCTCCCTTGAGCAGCGTCATCTTCACCGCGTAATCACCGTCGGCGAACAGGTTGTCGTGCCACAGCTTCGCCTTGCCCGGCTTGGCTTTCGCGCCGTCGGGCACGGTCACGGGCGCGGACCATTCCGACTTCGCCGACTCTCCGGCGCTGTTCACCGCGGTCACCGCGAATCGCGCCGTCGTGCCGGGCTTCAGGCCGGTGACGGATGCCGTGAGCGAGGTGGTCGTCGCCACCGCGGCATCCACCCCCTCTTGATAGACGCGGTACTCCGTGACGGGAGACCCGCCGTCGCCGGCCGGAGCCGTCCACGAGACCGTGGCGCCACCGGTCTGCGGGGTGGCGGTCACGGCGGTGGGGGCGCCCGGTGCCTCGACGTTCTTCCACATCGTGGGGATGAGGGGAGTGACGCTGATCCGCTCGATCACGGCTGTCCCGCCCTCGGACCACGCGCTGATGCGGTCGGCCTCGGCGTTCGGGAACACCTGGTCGGTGATCGTGGTGCGCCCGCCCGCCGCGAACAGCTCCACCGACGCGCGATCGAGGTACGCCTCGACGGTGACCGTGCCGTCGGCGAGGGCGACCGGTGCGTCTTCGACCGAGGCGAAGGCCGGGTGGAAGTCGACGTTGCCCGAGTCGCGCCGGTCGACGAAGACGCGTCCGCTGGTGGTGTCGTAGCCGATGCGGGTGCCCGACGTGTCGTCGCCGAAGACGGTGATGCCCGCCTGCGCCGCGTCGCCGGGACGCAGGGTGAGGTCGACCTTCACGACATCACCGCTCAGCTGCAGATCCGTCGGGCCGTCGACCGCCACATTCGTGCGGGTCTGCGCATTCGTGGCATCCAGTTGCCCGTCGATCTGGGGAACGACCTTCTGCGTGAGGCGGGGACCCTCGGCGGTCGCGGTGAGCGCGACCTCGCGGGGCAGAGCCATCGAACTGCGCCAGGGGGAGGTGGGGATGTCGTTGGCGTAGTCCCAGTTGTTCATCCACCCCTGCATGACGCGGGAATCGGTGTCGGGGGTGCCGGAGTACGTCACGGTGGCGTAGTAGTCGCGGCCCCAGTCGAGCCAGTCGTAGCTCTCGAGCCGGGTGGGCGCGGCCTGGTCGGCGAACATCACCTGGTCGAGCAGGATGTGTCCCCACCCGAAGCGGTTGTTGTCGATGACCCGGATGCTGGCCTGTCGGCCCGTGAACTCGGCGACGTTCCAGCTCGCCCAGTCGAGGTTCTCGCTGTTCGCCCCGGTCGCGGTCCGCACGATCTCTCCGTCAACGACGAGGTTGACGCTCGTCTCATCGCTGCGCACCTGGGCGGGCGTATCGCCGACCACGACGTGGTCGAAGGTGAGATGCCCCCAGCCGCCCGTGGCCTCGTCGCGGATGCGGATCTGCGCCTGCTTCCCCGCGAATTCCGCGGCATCCCACGACACCCAGTTCAGGGCACCGGCCTCGGGCCCGGTCTGTGAACGGACCACCTGCCCGTCGACGACGAGCTCGGCCTGCAGGGTGCCGTCGGTGCGCTTGCCGCCACCGATGAGGAACGACACGTAGTCGCCATTCAGCTCGAACGCGGGAGACAGCATCTCGCCGGTGTTGTCGTCGCCGCGCGGCCCGCCCTCCCAGGTGTTGATGCGCTTGGCGCCCAGGTAGTAGTCGCCGCCGGCGGTGGAGGGGTTGCGCGCCGGGTCGGTGGCGAAGTCGCCGGTCAGCTGCCACCCGCTATCGGCCAGGGTCTGGCCGTCAGGGAGCTCGAAGTCGAACACCGTCGTGCCCGCGGGCGGGTCGTTCGTCAGCTGGGTGCCGTCGACGTGCGGATGCCGTCCGCCGCCGACCAGGAGGTTGATGTACGGGTCGGACACGGTGAACGTCGGCGACTCCAGCGTGCCGACCGGCCAGTCGCCGTCGTGGAAGCCGTTGACGAGACCCGGTCCGACGAAGCCGGTCACCGCGCTCTGGCCCTCGAGGGCGCCGGATGCCGGGGTGAGACCCCACGGTCCGTCCTTCCAGTTGCCGGGTTCGTTGCCGACCGTCCAGCCGTCGAAGGTGCCGTCGTCGAAGCCCGCGGACACCTCGCCCGCCGGGACGTCCTGCGCACCCTGCGTGCTCTCGCTGGTGAAGGTGGTGCCGTCGAATTCGCCGACGAAGTACTGGCCGCCGCTGCCGCCCCCGACGGCACCCGGGTTGAGGTTGACGACCATGACCCACTTGGTGTTGTTCGGGTCGCCGTCGACGGGCAGCTCGAACAGGTCGGGGCACTCCCAGATGCCGCCGGTGGAGTTGGCGGGGCCGAAGTCGGAGAGGTAATCCCAGTCCTTCAGGTTGGTGCTCTTGTAGAGCACGACCTTGTGATCCAGCGCCTCGACCGCGGCCATCACCCAGTACGCGCCGCCGGGGCCGTCGTACCAGAACACCTTGGGGTCGCGGAAGTTCGCCGAGCCGCGGTCGAGCACCGGATTCTGCTCGTACTTCGTCCACGTGTAGCCGTCATCGAGGCTGTAGGCGAGCGACTGCGCCTGGAGTCCTGCGTGCGTCGGGTGGGCCGCTTCGTAGGCGCTCGTGTAGACGGCGATGAGCGGTGGGTTCGTGCCGTCGCCGAACCCGGAGGTGTTGTTCTCGTCGACCACGACGGAGCCCGAGAAGATGCTCTCGATCGCTTGGCCCTGCTCGTTGAGCGTCTGCGGGATGGCCAGGGGCTGCTCGGTCCACGTGAGCAGATCGGTGCTGGTGGCGTGCCCCCAGCTCATGTTCCCCCACCGGTCGCCGTAGGGGTTGTGCTGGAAATACAGGTGATAGACGCCCTTGTGGAAGACCATCCCATTGGGGTCGTTCATCCAGTTCTTCTCGGGCGAGAAATGCACCTGGGGACGGTATTGCTCGTCGCCGAGTCCAACGGATGCCGCGGACGTGGATGCCGCGGACTGCCGCACCGCGGGGAGGGGATCGGCGTGGGCGGGGGCGATCGCGACGACCCCGAGGGACGTCGTCACCGCCACGGTGGTTACGGCGGCGAGGGTTCTGAATCGGTTTCCGGTCGGGCAGATGTTCACACGCGCTCCTTTGTGCGTGCCGCCGTGAGGCAGCGGCTGACATCGGTGTCAGCTCGTTTCGCACAGACGCTAAGCGGTGCCGAACGGGCTCGTCAAATGGTTAACCGAATTAACCATTGTTAACCAGAGAAAAGGCGACCGAGACGGTGCCGTGAGGTGCCGCCACCGTTCGCGGCGGGCGCCTCCCGGCGCTCCGGCCGGGGCGCGTGTTGAGCGGAGGACCGGGGGCGAGCGGAGGACGGATGCCGCGCACGCGTCCTCCGTCTGTCACATGTCCTCCGCTGATCACGGACCCGGGCGTGCGATCCCCTGGTCGCGGCCCCGGGCGTCCATTCCTCCGCTGCGCACGGCCCCGGGCGCGCGATCCTCCGCGCACGGGTACCGAAACCCCGCGCACGGGAACTCCGCGCGACCACCGTGAGCCCCCGCCGCCGTACGATGGGGCCTCCCGCACCCGCCTTGGAGGACCGCTCGATGACCGAGAACCCCCTCGCCCACCGCGTCGATTACACGCTCGACGAGCTCGACGACGCCGCGCTCACGGCATCCCCTCTCGCTCTTCTGCGGCGCTGGCTGCAGGATGCCGCAGACCTCCCGGAGCCGAACGCGATGGTCGTCTCGACGGTGGATGCCGCGGGCGCGCCGACCTCGCGCACGGTGCTGCTGCGCGGGATCGACGACGACGGCGCGTTGTGGTTCTTCACGAACCGCGAGTCGCGGAAGGGGCGGGCGCTGGCCGGGAACCCGGCGGTGTCGATCCTGTTCCCCTGGTATGGGCTGCAGCGGCAGGTGATCGTGCTCGGCACGGCGACGCCCCTGCCGGCGGAGCGGGATGACGCCTACTTCGCGTCGCGGCCGCGCGGTTCGCAGCTGTCGGCGTGGGCGAGCCATCAGTCGGAGCCCGTTGCATCCCGTGCTCTTCTCGAGGAGCAGATGGCGGCGGTGTCGCAGCGGTTCGGGGACGACGAGGCCGTGCCGCGGCCGCCGCACTGGGGCGGGTACCGCGTGGAGCCGCGCGAGATCGAGTTCTGGCAGGGGCGGCCGTCGCGGCTGCACGACCGGATCGTGTTCCTCCGCGACGGCGACGGGTGGACGGGGATGCGGCGGCAACCGTGAGGCGCGTCCGTGTCGGCGCAAGAGGAGACGGCGAAAAACGCCCCGCGCCGTAGATTCGTGGCATCCGCTCCCGCGGAATGACCACGCGCGATTCCCCTGTGAGGCGAAACCATGGCGAAGAAGAACGCGGACAAACCCGACCTCGACGACAAGGCATTCGTCCAGGCGACGTCCGAGGCCAAGTCCCGGTACGGCCGATTCAATCTCGCGATCGTCGGGAGCTCGGGCGTCGGGAAGTCGTCGCTCGTCAATGCGGTGTTCGGCCGCGACTGGGCGAAGGTCGGCCGCGGCCTGCCTGTCACCAGGGGTGTGCAGTTCTACAGCGACGACTCGCTGGGGATCTGGGATGTCGAGGGATTCGAAATCGGCTCGCCCATTCCTCCCGACCAGCAGCTGCGGAACCACCTCGACGCCATCGCCGCGCAGTCCGGCGATCAGCAGATCTCCGTCGTCTGGTACTGCGTGAAGGCCAACGACGACCGGCTCACCCCCGCCGACATCGCGATGATCCGCGAGCTGGATGCCCGGGGTCTGCCGGTGATCCTGGTGCTCACGAAGGTCGATTGGATCAAGAATCCGCTCACCGGCAGCCAGGGCGTCGCGAAAGACGTGCAGGCCTTCGTCGACTGGCTCCACGACCCCGTCGACCAGACGACCGGCGAACGCATCGATGTGCCGTATCGCCGCGTCATCCTCACCTCCACCCGAGACCGGCACGGGAAGGGCAAGGGGCACGGCCTCGGTGACCTTGTCACCGAGACGCTGGCCCTCGCTCCCGAGCGCGACAAGGACGCCTTTCGCATCGCACAGCGCCTCAACCTCCCGTGGAAGCGCGAGATGGCCCGGCCGATCATCGCCACGGCGGCCGCAGCGGCAGCGGGGGCTGCGACCGTTCCGCTTCCTGTCTCGGATGCTCTCACTCTGGCGCCGATCCAGCTCACGATGATGGGGCGGATCGCCGCCATCTACGACCTCGAGGTCAAGACCATGCTGTCGGCGGGAGCCCTCGCCCAGTTCGGCGTGCAGGTCGCCGGGCGGGCGCTGGCGACCAGCTTCCTCAAGCTGATCCCCGGTGCCGGCATCGTCGTCAACGCCGCGGTGGCCGGTGCGCTTACCGCGGCGACGGGGGAGAGCTGGATGAAGATCTGCGAACTGCTCCACACCGGCAAGATCGACGTGCGCAAGCTCGACCAGGAGTGGTCGAAATACGCGCCGAGCTTCATGGACGTCGCGCGCAAGCTCGTCGAGCGGCGCGTCGGCCGGACGTAGCGGCGTCGGGCGGGCTCATCCGGGCGCGTGATGAGCGGAGGACGTGGGGTGGGCGGAGGATGGATGCCGTCGGGGCGTCCTCCGTTTGCCCCTGCTCCTCCGCTCGTCACGTCCTTGGGCATGGTTTCGGTTGCGGCGTCGCTCCGGCGACGGCCGCGGCCCGCTTGGGTGACGGCGGCGGCCGGCTTGGGTGGCTGCCGCGGAGTGAGCGTCGGCGGCTCGGTGGTCGTTGCCCCGCGCGTGATGAGCGGAGGACGTGGGGTGAGCGGAGGATGGATGCCGTCGGGGCGTCCTCCCGTCGCCGCTGCCCCTCCGCTCGTCACGGCTGCGGATGCGGCTCGGCCAGCACGACCGGCGCAACCCACGAGCGGGTGACCTCGGACCGCTGGGCGGCCTCGAATGCCAGCATCGCAGCGCCCACGCGGCCGGCGTGCGAACCGAGCGCCGCCGTGACCAGGCGCGGGGCGTCGCGCCAGGCGAGGGCCGCGGCGAGGCGCGCGCGCAGGGGGTCGACGAGCACGTCCCCGGCCTGCGCGACGCCACCACCGAGCACGATCACCTCGGGGTCGACGAGCAGCGTGAGGGTCGCCAACCCCGTCGCGAGGGCGTCGAGTCCCTCCGACCACACGCGCGCCGCGACAGGGTCGGTGTCGACGCGGGCGGCGATGGCGGCGGCATCCGGGGGCTCGACGAGCAGGTCGTCGCCGAGGAGTGAGGTGGCTGCGGCGTAGCGGCGCGCGAGGCCCGCGCCCGAGAAGTACACCTCGAGGCACCCGCGCTGTCCGCACGTGCACAGCTCTCCGCCGGGGACGGCGGGGATGTGGCCCAGCTCGCCGGCTCCCGCGATGGCACCCTCGACGGCGCGTCCGTCCGAGGTGATCGCGGCGGCGACGCCGGTGCCGATCGCGGCGAAGACGGCATCGCCCGATCCGGCGGCGGCGCCCAGGGCGCGCTCGGCTGCGCCCGCCGCGCGCACGTCGTGACCCACCGCGACGGGGAGGCCGATCGCCTCGCTGAGGATTCGCGCGAGGGGCACGTCGGTCCACCCGAGCGTCGCGGCGTAGAGGACGGTGCCGGTGGCGCTGTCGATGAGCCCGGGGCTCACCACACCGGCGCCCACGACGGTGCGGCCCATGGCATCCGCGGCTTTCATGAGGTCGCGGAGCAGGTCGGCGATCCGCGTGACCGTCTCGGCGCCCGAGCTACCGGTCGCGATGCGAGCGCCGCGGAGCACGCGTCCATCGACGTCGACCAACGCGCCCTTGGCGGAGGTGCCGCCGATGTCGACGGCGACCACGGCCGGGTGCGAACCGTCGGCCGGGCCCGGAGAGCCAGGCATCACGCGCCCGTCGCTGTCGACCGGCGCGCCCTTGGCGGAGGTGCCGCCGATGTCGACGGCGACCACGGCCGGGTTCGACGGCTGCGCGGTGTCGGCCTGGATCCGGGAGCTGCGTATCAGCCCCCCGTCGGCGACCACGGCCGGGTGCGGCGGGAGCGCGCTCGCGGCAGCGGCGGCGACCGTGTCACGGACTACCGACTCGTCGGTCACGAGGTGCCCGCGATCGGAGGCGATTTGTGCGCGCAGATGCACTTCGCGCACCCCCGTGCGGGCGATCAGCGCCGCCACGTTCTGGGCGCGCACCGATCCGCCGGCCAGCACGATCGGCATCCGGGAGTTGTCCGACCGTGCGTGCAGGGCGCGGAGCACGTCGGCCCCCTCCTCCGCCGTCGCAGCCCCGCCCGAAGTGAGCACCCGCTCGACGCCGTGCTGCGCGAGGGTCTCGTAGGCGTCGACGAGGTCGACCGTGTCGTTGAACGCCTTGTGGAAGGTGACCGGCACGGTGCCGGCAGCCTCGCGGATGGCGGCGAGAGCCGGAACGTCGACGCGGTTCTCGGCGGTGAGGGCGCCGAAGACGATGCCGACGCGGACGCTGCTCGTCTCGGCCAGCGCAGCGATCGCGCGGGTGTCGGCGACCATCACGCGCAGCTCGTCGTCGGAGTACACGAAGTCGCCCCCGCGCGAGCGGACCATGATCTGCACGCCCACGCGGTGAACCGACGCGAGCACCGTCTGGATCATGCCGAGGCTGGGAGTGGTGCCGCCCTCGAGCAGATCGGCGCAGAGCTCCACGCGATCGGCGCCCGCGCGTTCGGCGGCGAGCACGCCGGCGAGGTCGTCGACGCAGATCTCGACGAGCGCGCGAGGGACGCCCGCGGCGAGGGATGCCGTCACCGCGACACTCCGACTTGCTCGTGGGTCTCGCGGGCGACGGCGAGGGGCGCGCGGGGCGGCGCGGGCGGTGTCACGGGCCTGGATCCTTCCCGCGGTGTCGCCCGCGATGTCGATCTGTCGACGCGGGGTGAGTCCTCGAGCGTCGGTGGATGAAGACTGTCAGTACCGTGTTACGCGGATGATTCGATGCCACCCGACTCCACGGCGTGAAACGCTGGACGCACGATGACCGACTCCACGCCCGCCGATCGCCTCCGCGCCGCCCTCGCGCACTCCGACGCCTCCGCGCGGCTGCAGACGGCGCTCGCCGCGGGAACGCGGCCCCACGACAGCTACATCGCCGAGCTCGTCGCCCGGTGCGCCGTCGAGAGCGACTTCTTCGTGCGCGACATGCTCACGTGGGCGTTGACGCGGCACGACCCCGCGCGGGCGGTCGCGGCGCTGCTGCCCGAGGTGGGGTCCGACGTGCCGCAGGCACGCAGTCAGGCGCTGCACACGCTGTCGAAGATCGGCGATCCCGCCGCGTTCGCCGTGATCACGCCGGCGGTGCTGCGCGACCGGCACCCCGAGGTGGCACGGGCGGCGTGGCGCACGGCATCCGGTCTCGTTCCCGACGACGCGCACGAGGCGCTCGCCGACGAGCTCGCCACGCAGTTCGGCCGCGGCGACCACGACACCCAGCGGAGCCTCAGCCGGGCCTTCGCGGCGATCGGATACCGCGCCGAACCAGCCGTCGAGCGGGCGGCGGCGTCGCCGTACGACGTCGTCAGCGCGCACGCGCGGGCCACGGCGATCGTCATGGACGACCCCGACACGGAGTTCGCCGAAGCGGTGGTGGAGGCGCGACGGGTGGTGGCGCAACGGGCGCTGCCTGCGGAGGACTGACCGAGCGGCTCTGAGCCTCGCGCGGCACGGCTTGGGCGGCTCCGTCCGGCCCGAGTCGCCCAGAGCAGCTCCTCAGCGGGGCTGCTGAGCGAGCCGTGTCACCGCAGGGCGTACTGCCACACCCGCGGCACGGCCCCACCGGCGACCCACTCCCGCAGTATCTCGACGCCCCAGAGGTCGAGTCCCCACGTGTCGGGAACATGGATGCCGCCGATACCCGCGGCATCCGGTCTCTTCGTCCGCCGAGCGAGGCCGTCGGGCAGGCGGCTTCCCTCGAGGTCGAGGATCGGATCGACCACGACGACCTCATCGCCCTCGGGGAGGGTGCGTGCGCGTTCGACCAGCGCCCGCACCTTCCAGTGCTCCCACATCACGTTCGGGCCGGTGTCGACGCGGTCGTCGGTGGGCGGCGCGGGAAGTTCGGCGGCATCCGGGAATCGCACGGCATCCTCCAGCCCGATCTCGGCGGCCAGTGCCTGCAGCGCGCGCGGGTCGATGAGACGGCCGGTGTTCCAGACGACATCGACACCGTCCGCGACGAACTCGCGAAGGGCTCGGTGCACGTCGGGGCGGAAGAAGAAGCGTCCGTCGGCCGTCACATCGGCGTCGTCGGGAACGGGCAGGGGTGCTTCCTCCCTGCCCTCGCGCATCGCCGCATAGGCGCGGATCGGCGAGTCGATCTCGACCAGGAGGGTGCCGTCGACGCTGAGGAGAATCGTTCGCCGGGCCATTCGTCAAGTGTGCCTCCCGCTCGCCCGTCAACCCCTACCCCCTATCGGGGATCTCCCGACCACGGGGGAGTACCGTCTCTCAAGGTCTGCGCGACTCCACGTGCTCAGGTCGACCCCCCAACGGTGTCGTCGACGGGCATCTCGTCGCGCTCGCACGCGACACGGGAGGCGACCATCACCACCACGATGACCGCGCCCCCGCTGGCGACGGCCCCCGGACCCCTCGACCGCGTGCGCACCCTGCCCTCGCTCACGGGCCTGCGGTGGGCGACGGCGATGCTCATCTTCGGCCACCACATCATGGCGGTGCAGTACATCGCCGGTACGGCGGGCGACGTGTGGAGCTTCGTCTTCGAGGCGGGCAAGACCGGCGTGACGCTCTTCTTCATCCTCTCGGGCTTCGTGCTGGCGTGGGGCTACAAGCCGCAGCAGAGCGCCCGCTCGTTCTGGTGGCACCGCGTCGCGCGCATCTACCCGCTGCACGTCGTGGGCGTCGGGCTCGCGCTCCTCGCCGCCGCGACCCTCGTGCCCGAGATCCGAACCGACGGCGCCGCACCGCTCATGGCCAACGTCTTCCTCGTGAACGGCTGGGTGCCCGACTGGTGGCAGGCGGGAAACCCCGCAAGCTGGTCGCTCGTGTGCGAGGCCTTCTTCTATCTCGGCTTCCCGCTCCTCATCCGTCCGCTCGTGCGGGCGTCGAATCGCGCACTGACGGTCGTGGTCGTGGCATCCCTCGTTCTGGTCGCCCTGGCCCCGCAGATCGCCGCCCTCGCTCCGGGCGTGCTGTCGTCGGCATCCACTCCCCTCCTGCGCCTGCCGGAGTTCGTCGTCGGCATGACCGTGGCGCTGATGCTGAAGCGCGGACGATGGATGCCGCTGCGCCTGTCGATCGCGCTGCCCCTGGCCGTCGCCGGATACGCGCTGTCGGAGGCGCCGATGCTGCCGGGCACCGACGTGCACCCCGGCCTCGCCGCCACCGTCGGGTTCTACGCGCTGCTCATCGCGTCGCTCGCGAACGCCGACGCCCGCGGACGCTCGACGTTCCTCGCCCGGCCGCTCTGGCAGGAGCTCGGGCGGGTGTCGTTCGCGTTCTACCTCGTGCACCTGCTGGTGATCGCGTCGGTGTCGTCGGGGTGGCCCGGCGGGCATCCGGAGCTTCCGTGGCAGCGGGCGCTGCTGCTCGCGCTCGCCGCGTTCGGCATCGCGCTGGCGATCGCGTGGGCGATGCACAGGCTGGTCGAGATTCCGGCGCAGCGGTGGCTGCTGCAGTACGACCGGTCGCGTGTGGCGGCGCGGCCCGCGTCGACCCTGGTCGCGGAGGACGCGCGCGCGTAGGCTCGCCCGATGTACTCACTCGCCGGACCGCACGTGCTCATCCTGCTTCTGACGTGGGGCCTCGGCCTCGCCCTGATCGGCGGTGCCGTCTATGTGGCGGTGCGCCTTGCGGTGCTCCACGCGCTGAAGGCGCACACGCGCTGGCTCGGCGAGGGCGGCGCGGGGGCGGCGGGGCGCCCGGCGGGGCCGAGCGAGGGCTGACGCGGGGGTATCGCCGCTCCGCGCTGCGGTGCGTCCCCGTGCCCCTCCCCTTCCCGGTGACGTGCGCACCCCGTGGCCCCTCCCCTTCCCGGTGACGTGCGCACCCGCGGGCCCCTCCCCTTCCCGGTGACTTGCGCCGTATGTACGCGGCGAGGGCGGTTTCGCGTGCATATGGCGCGAGTCATCGAGTTTCCCATGACTTGCGCGGTATGTCCGCGGCGCGGGGTACTTCGCGTGCATATGGCGCGAGTCATCCAGTTTTCCCGTGACTTGCGCCGTATGTCCGCGGCGCGGGTGGTTTCGCGTGCATATGGCGCAAGTCACCGAGTTTCCCGTGACTGGCGCGGCGTCGGCACCTGTTCTCCACAGATCCCGTGTTCTCGCGCGGTCAGGGGGGCGGGAGCGGCCAACCGACCGGGTCACCGCCACGGAGCCGACCGGGCCGGAAACGCCGAAGGGGCGCGCCCTCCCGGCCGCGCCCCTCCTTCACACGACGACTCAGTCGTCAGCGACCGGCGTCCACGCGCCGGTCGCGACCGGCTCGGGCGCCTGCACGCCGACGAACCGTGCGAAGCGGAAGTCGTCGAGCAGCGGCGACGGCGCGCCCGTGACGATCTCCTCGGCGACGAGCTCGCCGAGGATCAGCCCCAGCGTCGCGCCCGAGTGCGTGAACAGCGCCGACAGGTTCTGGATGCCGGGAACCTCGCCCACGGCCGGGTCGCCGTCGCCGGGGATCGGCTTCAGTCCCGCGCCGACGCGGGATGCCGTCAGCTGCGGATGACCAGCGAGCACGCGCGACGCCTCTTCGAGCAGGCCCGCGACCGACTCGTCCGGCACCGTGAGCGAGCCGTCGTCGGCGACCTGCACGGACTGCTCGGCCCAGTCGGCATCCAGCACCAGACGCCCGTCGGGCGTCGGCCGCACGGCGACGCGCGGCGTGTTGAGCACGGTCTGCACCGGAACGTCGACCGGGTCGGTGAAGAGCACGAAAGCCGCGGGGGTGGCATCCGGGATCGTCACACCGAGGGCCGCGAGGTCGGCGGGAACGGCGGGACCGGTCGCGAGCACGACGTGGTCGGCCTCGATGCGGCTGCCATCGGCGAGCACGACACCCGTCGCCACGCCGTCCTGCACGTCGACGCGCGCCGGGCCCACGTTCTCGCGCACCTCCGCACCGGCGGCGACGGCGTCGGTCACGAGCGCGGCGATGAGGTCGGGCATGTTCACCCAGCCTTCGCCGGGGTTGAAGATCGCGCCCTCGGCGGCGACGGCCTCAGGGTCGACGTCGGGGGCGACCGAGGCGATGTCGGCGCGATCGACCCAGACCGCGTCGTAGCCGTTGCGGCGCTCGAAGTCGAAGGTCTCGCGGAAGCTCTCGCCGGGGCCGGCCCATTTGAGCGCGCCGTCGAAGCGCAGGTACGCCTCGCTGCCCGGGTGGTGAGCACGCCACGAGCGGTAGCGGTCGATCCCCGCGATGCGCAGGTAGTGGTAAGCGGCGGAGCGGTCACCTGAGGAGTTGAGCCAGGCGATCGAGCGCCCGGAGGCGCCGTCGGCGAGGGCTCCCTCGGTCACGAGCGTGACGTGGACACCGGCGCGCGCGAGGTGCGCGGCGGTGGAGACGCCGAGGATGCCGCCGCCGACGACGGCGACGTGATGAAGACTGGTCATGGAGGTGTCTTTCTTCCGGGGGGAGTCAGGCGGAGACGGATGCCGCGGCGTGTACGCGCTCGATGATCTCGAGCACCGCGACGGCGTCGTTTGGGTCGACGGGGAGCGGCCCGTGGCCGCGGAGGGCCGGGGCGAGCGCGCGGTAGAACGCGCCGTAGTCGCCGGGCAGGGTGGGGTGCGTCCGGGTCTCGTCGCCGGCGCCGAGGGTGCCCCAGCGCTCCTCGGGCACCGCGCCGAAGCCGGGGTCGCCGGGGAGGGCGCCCGCGATGAGCGCGGGCTCCTGCGGGTCGAGACCCCACGTGGTGTAGCCGGCGCGCGAGCCGAGCATGTGGAACCGCGGTCCCGTGAGCGGCGCGACGGCGCTCATCCACAGGTGCGACATCGTGCCCGAGGCGTGCCGCAGCGCGACGAACACGTCGTCGTCGGCCGCAGTGGCTTCGCGCCGCCGGTGCACCTCGGCGGACACGTCGTCGACGGGGCCGAACAGCTGCACGGCCTGGTCGATGAGGTGGGTCCCCAGGTCGTACAGGATGCCACCACCGTCGGTGACGCCGGCCTCGGTCTTCCACGAGGTCGGCGGCTCAGGCTTCCACCACTCGAAGCGCGACTCGAAGCGCCGCACCTCGCCCAGCTCGCCGCTGTCGACCAGGGCGCGGAGGGTCTGGAAGTCGCCGTCCCATCGCCGGTTCTGGAACACGGTGAGCGTGCGGCCGAGGCGCTCGGCCTGCGTGATGAGCGCGCGGCCCTCGTCGGCGGTCACGGCGAAGGGCTTGTCGACCACGACGTCCAGACCGGCATCCAGTGCCCGCTCCGCCAGCGACGCGTGGGTGCCGCTGGGCGAGCCGATGACGACGAGGTCGAGCTCCGCCGCCGCAGCCCAGACGGCGTCGACGTCGGAGACCACCCGGGCGGACGGATGCCGGGACTCGGCCTCGGCGCGACGCTCGGGATTCGCCGTGACGATGAGGTCGAGTCGGTAGTCAGGGTCAGCCTCGAGGAAGGGCGCGTGGAACACACGGCCCGAGACACCGAAACCGATGACGGCGGTGCGGATGGGCGCGCTGCCGGTGCCCGCCGCGGGGGTGCGGGCCGTCATCACAGCACCTCCGAGAGGAAGCGCTGCAGGCGCGGGCTCTGCGGCCGTTCGAACAGGTCGGCGGGGGTGCCGGCCTCGACGACGCGTCCCTCATCCATGAAGACGACCTGGTCGGCGACCTTGCGGGCGAAGCCCATCTCATGCGTGACGACGAGCATCGTCATCCCCCGCTGCGCGAGGTTGGCCATGAGGTTGAGCACGCCCTTCACGAGTTCGGGATCGAGGGCGCTCGTGGCCTCGTCGAACAGCATGACCTCGGGCTCCATGGCCAGGGCCCGCGCGATCGCGACGCGCTGCTGCTGGCCACCCGACAGGTCGCGCGGGCGGTGATCGCTGCGCTCGGCCAGACCCACCTCGGCGAGACGCTCGGCGGCGATCCGGCGCGACTCGGCCGCCGACAGGCCCTTCACGTGCCGCACGGCGAGCGCGACGTTCTCGAGCGCGGTGTGGTCGGGGAAGAGGTTGAAGTGCTGGAAGACCAGGCCGATGCGTTTGCGCACGGCATCCGGTTTCTGCGTGAGAACGCTCTCGCCCGCCAGGAGCACATCGCCGGATTTCGGCTCGTGCAGGCGGTTCACTCCGCGCAGCAGCGTCGATTTGCCGGAGCCCGAGGGGCCGATGATGCAGGTCGTGGTGCCGGGCTTCACGTCGATGCTCACCCCGCGCAGCACGTCGATGTCGCCGTACGCCATCGTGAGGTCGCGGAGTTCGAGGCTCGAGCCTTCGTAGAGGTGCCCGTCGGTGACGGGGACCGGGGAGGTGTACGTCATGTGTTCGCTCCATACGTGAGGGCGGGGCCGGGGGTGGTCTCCTCGACCTCGTCGAGGCCGCTCTTGGGCGGGGTGGGCTTGCGCCGGCCCGTGCGGAAGCGGTTGTCGAAGTAGTTGACGAGGTGCGTCAGCGGAACCGTGATCACGAGGTAGAACACCCCCGCCGCGACCAGCGGCGACAGGTTGCCGGTGAGCACCGCGGCATCCTGACCCACCCGGAACAGCTCGCGCTCCGACACGAGCAGGCCCAGGAAGTACACCAGCGACGAGTCCTTCACGATCGCGATGAACTGGTTCACCAGCGCCGGGAGCACCCGCCGCACGCCCTGGGGCACTACGACCAGGCGCATGGCCTTGCCGTAGCTCATGCCCAGGGCGCGGCAGGCCTCGAGTTGACCGCGGTCGACGCTCTGGATGCCGGCGCGGAAGATCTCGCCGATGTACGCCGAGGCGATGAGCGAGAGGGCCAGGATGCCGAGAGGGTACGGCGACGGACCGAACAGCTGCTGGCTCAGCCGGGCGAAGCCCTGACCGATCAGCAGAATTGTGAGGATCGCGGGGAGCCCCCGAAAGATGTCGGTGTAGATCCGCGCCGGGGTGCGCAGCCATCGCGAGGGCGAGATGCCCATGATGGCCACGATCATGCCCAGCACGATGCCGATCACCGTGGCGCAGACCGAGATGACGAGGGTGTTGACGAGGCCGGTGCCCAGCAGCTGGGGGAGGACCTGCGCCATCGCCTCGAAATCGAGGAACGTCTTGACGAGGTTGTCGAGCCAATCCATCGGGGGCTCCTTTCAGATGGCCGCGGGGCGGCCGATCAGTTGCTCGCCGAGGGCGAGGGGCTCGAGGTCTGCTCCGACGAGGGGAGGTACTGCTCGGGCATCGGCGAGCCGGGGAACCACTTCTGGTACAGCTCCTTCCAGGTGCCGTCTTCCATCGCGGCGTGCAGGCCTTCGTTCAGGGCGTCCTTGAACGCGTCATGTCCCTTGGCGATCGCGAAGCCGGCGGGGGCGTCGAACGAGGGGATGTCGATGGCGTTCACCAGGCCGTATTGGGCGGCATACTCCTTGGCGGCCTCGTAGTCGAGGAAGTGGGCGTCGACCGAGCCACTGTTGACGGCCGAGATGGCCGAGTTGTTGTCGGGGAAGCGTACGAGCTCGGTGTCGGTGAAGTTCTTGACGGCGTAGGCCTCCTGCAGGGTGCCCTGCACGACACCGAGGCGCTTGCCGGCGAGATCGTCGACATCCGCGATGCCGGCCGAGGGGCTCGCCATCACGGTGAGGTAGCCGGCGAGGTAGCCGTCGGAGAAGTCGACGGTCTTCTCGCGCTCGGCGGTGATGCCGATGGCGGCGACGCCCACGTCGAACTGGCCGTTGGAGACGGCCGCGAGCAGGCCCGAGAAGTCCTGACCGGTGAAGACGACGTCCTCCACGCCGATGCGCGAGGCGACGTCCTTGAACAGCTCGACGTCGAAGCCGGTGAACTCGCCGGTCTCGTCGGTGAAGGTGTAGGGCTTCGAGTCGCCGAGGCTGGCGACGCGGATCTGGCCGGGAGTGATGAGGTCGTAGGGGTTGTCTTCACCGGACGACGAGGCGGCGGTGCCGCTGCAGGCGGTGAGGGCGATGGCGGCGGCGGCGACCAGGGCGCCGGCGAGGGTGCGGCGCAGGTTCTTGCGGGTGATCACGGTGGGTCCTCTCGGATGCGGGGAGGTGGGGCACGGGATGACGCGACGCGAGCGGTGAGGCTCGGGTGGGTCGCGGGGAGCGGCGCGGGCATGGGCCGGTGCGTCGCGGTGGAGCGGCGGTGCTGTGGTGGAGCGGCGGTCCCGGGAGGCGGAGCGGGGGTGGTGCGACGCGGGCGGTACCGAGGTGCAGTCGTGATGCGGGTGGTGCAGGTGGAGCGGCGGTGCTTCTTGCGGTGAGACCGGTCTCAGTCGGCTAGGGTGAGACCGGTCTCAATTTGTTTTCCCGCAACGTACGCCAAGATGGCGGGAACCGTCAACTCACGACTCCGGAAGCGAAGCGATGTCTCACGACAGCGACACGGGTGCAATCCGCCGCGAGGTGACGGTCGCCGATGTTGCGGGCGCGGCCGGGGTCGCGAAGGCCACCGCCGCGCGCGCGCTCGGCGATTACGGTGCCGTCAGCGACAGCGTGCGCGACCGGGTGCTCGCCGCGGCCGACCGGCTCGGGTACCGCCCCAACGCGCTCGCCCGCACGATGAGCACCGGCCGGTCGAATACCCTCGGCATCGTCGTCGGCGACATCGAGAACCCGTTCTTCGCTCAGGCGACGCGGGGGGCATCCGATGTCGCAAGCGCTGCCGGGCTCGACTTCATCCTCTCCAACTCCGACGAAGACCCCGTCGTCGAGGCGCAGGCCATCGCCGTGCAGCTCGCCAAGCGCGTCGACGGGCTGCTCCTGGCACCGGCCTCCTCGGTCGACCCGACCAACCTCCGCAGCGTCATCGACGCCGGCCGCCCCGTCGTGCTATTCGACCGGGTGGTCGAGGGCGTCGAGGTGGATGCCGTGATCGCGGCCAACCGCAGCGGTGCACGCACCGCCACCCGACTCCTGCTGGATGCCGGCCATCGGCGCATCGCGTTGATCTCGACCCTCGAGCACGACGACGTCTATCGCGCCGGGGCGATGCTCACGATGTCGTCGGTGGCCGAACGCGTCGACGGGTTCGTCAGCGCGCTCGCCGATGCCGGGGTGGCCGACCCCGCGTCGTTCGTGCACCTGAACGCCCGCCGCGACGGCGTCGACACGATCGCGCGGCGGCTGCTCACCGACGGCTCGGGCATCACGGCGATCATCGGCTCCGACAGCCTCATCGCGCTGCAGGTGTTCCGTGTCGCGCGCGAGTTGGGGCTCGGCATCCCGACCGATTTGTCGCTGATCGCGTTCGACGACGCCGACTGGACGTGGGTGTCCACCCCGGGCGTCACGGTCATGTCGCAACCCATCCACGAGATCGGCGCCGAGGCCGCCCGGCTACTGCTGCGGCGGGTGCGCGGCGACGTCGCCCCGCCCGTCGTGCGCGTGCTCGATCAGAAGCTCATCGAGCGGGGGTCAGTGGCGCCGCCGCGGCGCTGACTCCCTCGCGCCCTCCCCTTCCCGTCGACGAGCGTGGCCCCGCGCCCCTCCCTCTCCGAAGACGTGAGCGCCCCGCGCGCCCCTCCCTTTCCCGGTGACTTGCGCCGTATGTACGCGTCGCGGGCGGTTTCGCGTGCATATGGCGCAAGTCACCGAGCTTCCTCGTGACTGGCGCCCGCGGTACGGGGGCGGAGGGCTGGGGTGAGTGCTCCCGCCCGTCGCCGCGAGTTTCCCCGTGACTTGCGCCGTATGTACGCGGCGCGGGCGGTTTCGCGTGCATATGGCGCGAGTCACCGAGTTTCCCCGTGACCGGCGCCCGCGGTACGGGGGCGGAGGGCTGGGGCTCCCGTCCGTCGCCCCGACTTTTCCCGTGACTTGCGCCGTATGTACGCGGCGCGGGCGGTTTCGCGTGCATATGGCGAAAGTCATCGAGTTTTCCCGTGACTTGCGCCGTATGCGCGCGGCGCGGGGCATGTCGCGTGCACGTGGCGCAAGTCACCGAGTTTTCCCGTGACTTGCGCCGTATGTACGCGGCGTGGGCGGTTTCGCGTGCATATGGCGAAAGTCATCGAGTTTTCCCGTGACTTGCGCCGTATGCGCGCGGCGCGGGGCATGTCGCGTGCACATGGCGCAAGTCACCGTTCGGGAAGGGCCGGCGACAGAGCGCGACACGCCCGGCCCACCCACTCTTCAGCAAGCCCCCGATACACTGCCCCGTGCCCGAAACACTGCTGAGCCCCGACCGCGATGCCGCGCGGTCGGCATCCATCGATCCGTTCGAGCTCGAGATCGCGCTGCGCGTCATCGACGCCGCCTCCTCGCTCGACCACGACGACCCCGCCTACATCGCCCTGCGCCGCCAGACCGGCAAGCTCTACAAGGACGTCAAGCGGCAGTCGCGCAAAGAGAAGCGTCAGCGCATCGCCGAGGCCGACCGCGCCGTGGTCGCCGCCACCGCGACGGGGGCCCCGGATCGGATCGATGACGAGACCCGCGGCATCCCGCTGGCCGCCCGCACGTCGATGCCGTTCGCGGGCGAGCTGATCAAGGCCCGCGCCTGCTACATCTGCAAAGAGGACTACACCCTCGTCGACGCGTTCTACCACCAGCTCTGCCCCGACTGCGCGTCGAGGAGCCACGAGAAGCGCGACGCGCGCACCGACCTGACCGGGCGCCGGGCGCTGCTGACCGGCGGCCGCGCGAAGATCGGCATGTACATCGCGCTGCGGCTGCTGCGCGACGGCGCCCACACGACCATCACCACCCGCTTCCCGCGCGACGCGGTGCGGCGCTTCTCGTCGCTGCCCGACAGCGCGGACTGGATCCACCGCCTCAAGGTCGTCGGCATCGACCTGCGCGACCCCGCCCAGGTGATCGGGCTCGCCGATTCGGTGGCATCCGAGGGTCCGCTCGACATCCTCATCAACAACGCAGCGCAAACCGTGCGGCGCTCGCCGGGTGCGTACAAACCCCTGGTGGATGCCGAGTTGGCACCGCTTCCCGACGGCCCGCTGCCCGAGCTGCTCACCTTCGGCCACACCAACGACGCGCACCCGCTCGCGCTCGCGCAGTCGGTGTCGTCGCACCCGATCCTCGCATCGGCGGCGCGCACGGCCGACGAACTCACCGCCGAGGCGATGGCCGCCGGCTCCTCGTCGCTCGAGCGCCTGATGACCGGCACCGCGATCGACGCGGGCGGCCTCATCCCCGACGAGGACCGCATCAACAGCTGGACGCAGCACGTCGACCAGGTCGAGCCGCTCGAGATGCTCGAGGTGCAGCTGGCGAACATGACCGCGCCGTTCCTCCTGGTCAGCCGCCTGCGTCCCGCGATGGCGGCATCCACCGCGAAGCGCAAGTACATCGTCAACGTCTCGGCGATGGAGGGCGTGTTCGGCCGCGGCTACAAGGGCCCCGGCCACCCGCACACGAACATGGCGAAGGCGGCGCTCAACATGCTCACGCGCACGAGCGCCCGCGAGATGTTCGAGTCGGACGGCATCCTGATGACCGCGGTCGACACCGGCTGGATCACCGACGAGCGCCCGCACTTCACCAAGGTGCGCCTGGCCGAAGAGGGTTTCCACGCCCCGCTCGACCTCGTCGACGGCGCCGCGCGCGTGTACGACCCGATCGTGCGCGGCGAAGCCGGCGAGGACCTGTTCGGCATCTTCTTGAAGGACTACCGCAAGAGCTCGTGGTGAGGATGCCGCGCGGCTCCGCGGCGTGAGGTTCCTCAGCCTGTCGACGTGAGGTTCCTGAGCCTGTCGAAGGGGCCGGAGACTTCGACGGGCTCAGCCTCCTGCGTGCAGACTCGCGTGAGGTTTTGTGCCTGTCGAGGTGAGGTTCCTGAGCCTGTCGAAGGGGCCGGAGGCTTCGACGGGCTCAGCCTCCTGCGTGCAGACTCGTGTGAGGTTCTTGAGCCTGTCGACGTGAGGTTCCTGAGCCTGTCGAAGGGGCCGGAGGCTTCGACGGGCTCAGCCTCCTGCGTGCAGGCTCGTGTGAGGTTTTCAAGCCTGCCGACGTGAGGTCCCTGAGCCTGTCGAAGGGGCCGGAGGCTTCGACGGGCTCAGCCTCCTCGGTCGCGCGTCCGTGCGTCCCGGTCGGGGTCTCACTGAGCGCAGACCCTGCGCGGGCTCGACGCGGAGCGCCGGCCGGGCGGGCGCCGCGGTGTCAGGCGGGCAGGAAGTACTGGCGGGCGAGCGGGGCGATCTCGATTCCGGATGCCGTGGCGGCGGTGACCCAGCGGAGTTCTGCGATCTCGGCATCCGGCACCGGACGCTGGTCGCCGATGTCGGCGCGGAACACCTCGGCCACCACCTCGAAGCCCGGCTCGTTCGCGGCGGTCGCTGTGTAGCTGCCGAGCGGCACGAGGTGCGCGGGGTCGAGCCGCAGACCGATCTCCTCCTCGAGCTCGCGGGCGAGCGTCTCCGCGGGCGTCTCGCCAGGCTCCGGCTTGCCGCCGGGCTGCATGAACGCCGTCGTTCCGGCCTTGCGCACGAGCAGCAGGCGACCGTCCGCGTCGGTGATGACCGCGGCCGAGACGTGGATGAGGCGCGGGGTCGTGGCATCCGGGATCACCCCCGCACGGTAGCACCCGGGACGGGGCGAGCATGTCACGCCGAGGATCCGCGACCCGCCGGGCAGGCGCGGGGGCTTCAGCCGATCAGGATCCGCGCGCGACCCGCGATGCGCACCGAGGCGGCGGGCACGCCGTAGACCTCCGTCACCCGCCCGGCCGAGAGGGACTCGTGCGGGGGACCGTCGGCGAGCACCCGACCCCGGTCGAGCAGGACGACGCGCGTGCAATAGGCCGCGGCCAGGTCGAGATCGTGCAGGGTCAGCACCGCGGTCGCGCCGGTGTCGCGCAGATGAGCGAGGAGCGCGTGCTGGTGGCGCAGGTCGAGGTGGTTCGTCGGCTCGTCGAGCAGCAGGAGGTCGGCCTGCTGCGCGAACGCCCGGGCCAGCAGCACCCGCCGCCGTTCGCCGCCCGACAGTGCGTCGAGCGTGCGGTCGAGCAGATCGGTCAGGTCCCATCGCGCGGCCACCTCGGCCACGACCGCGTGATCGCCGGTGTCGTAGCGGTGCCAGTCGCCGCGGCCCGCCGCGCGTCCGAGCAGCAGAACGTCGCGCGCGCGGTAGGGGAGGTCGGTGTGCTCGTCTTGTGCGACGAACGCGATGTGCCGCGCGCGTTCGCGCTCGCGAAGGGTCGTGAGGTCGCGACCGTTCAGCCGAACGGTGCCGGCCGCCGGACGTGCCAGCCCCGCGAGGGCCCGCAGCAGCGACGTCTTGCCCGCGCCGTTGGGTCCGACCACGGCGACGCGCTCGCCGGGGGCGAGGGCGAGCGAGACGCCCTCGACCACCCGGCGACGGCCGTGCGCGACGGCGATGCCGTCGGCCGACAGGAGCGGGGGATGCCGGTGGGGTTCAGCCGCGGCGTGCCCCGCCGCCTCGGCCGGCGCTGCGCCCGCGCCGCGTGCCCCCTCCGGCATCCCGTCGTCAGCCATTCGTCCCGGCGACGATCTGCTCCAGCCCCGCAACCGCGGCCGGCGACGGGCTCGACGTGTCGGCGCTGACCATGACGATCCGGCCGGCCTTCACGGCATCCAGATCGGCGATGCCCGGCTCGGCGAGCAGCTTCTCGCGCGCCTGCTGTTCGCTCTCGCCGTACAGACCGTACGTGAGCACGAGCCAGGTGGGCTGGGCGGCGAGCAGGCTCTCGGCCGAGACGGTCAAGTAGGCGTCCGTCTGGTCGGCGTACACGTTGGACAGGCCCGCGCCCGTCAGCACCGCCTCGGGCATGCCGGTGCCGCCGTAGGCCGAGATCGGGTCCTCCGACGAGAAGTAGTACACCCACGCGGCCGAGTCGCCGGTGGCGGGGCGCGAGGCGGTCTCGACACGCGCGTCGAGGGCATCGGCGGCCGCATCGGCCGTCGCCTCGGTGCCGAAGACGGTGCCCAGGCGCCGCACGTCGGCGGTGATGGTTCCGAGGTCGACGCTCCCGGTCTCGGTGGTGGCGTCGTGACCGCATTCGCCCTGGACGGTCAGGACGGGGATCCCGGCGGCCTTCACCTGCACCGGGTCAGCGGTGAAGAGGCCGTAGCCGAAGACGAGGTCGGGGGTCGCGCCGACGATCGCCTCGGTGGTCGGATCGGCGGGATCGATGATGAGGTCGCCGGACGGCGGGTCGGTGAGGGTGGCGGGCAACGCCGCACCGAACTCCGCCGTGCGTGCGGTGATGGCCGAGCTGGCGCCCGCCGCGTCGAGCAGTTCGACCGCCGCGGTGCCGACGGTGAGCACGCGCTCGGGGCGCTTCGCGATCTGCACGTCGTCGCCGCAGTCGGTGACGGTGACGGGATATCCCCCTCCGGCCGACGCCTGCGGGGCGGTCGCGGCGGGTGCGGCGCAGCCGGCGAGCACGAGGGCGGATGCCACGAGGGCGGCGGTGGAGAGGGCTGGGCGCGAGGGCGAGGACATGGGTTCCTTTCGGGTGGTGTCACGCGTCGCGGGTGCGGCGCGCGATGAGGAGCAGGAGCAGCGGGGTGCCCAGGAGGGCCGTGAGGATGCCGAGCGGGATCTCGCGCGGGGCGAGCACCGTGCGGGCGAGGGTGTCGGCGGCGACGAGCAGCACGCCACCGAGAAGCGCGCTCGTCGGCAGCAGCAGACGGTGCGTCGCGCCCACGAGCCCGCGCGCGAGATGCGGCACGACGAGACCGACGAAGCCGATCGCGCCGCTGACGGCGACGGCGGCGGCGATCGCCACGGCCGTGACGATCGCGACGTTGCGGCGCAGGCGGTCGGGGTCGCTCCCGAGGCCCCGCGCGACGTCGTCGCCGAGTCCGATGGCATCCAATCGGCGTCCCCACATCACGAGCACGCCGAGGGTCGCGAGAAGCGCGAAGGCGACGAGGGGCAGGTCGTCCCACGCGGCCTGGCCGAGAGACCCGAGCATCCAGAACGTGATGGCGCGGATCGCGTCGCGATTGTCGGACAGCACCACGACGAGATTGGTCACGGCCGACAGGGCGTACCCCACGGCGAGGCCGGCGAGCACGAGGCGGCCCGATCCGAGCCGCCGACGGGGGCCGACGAGTGCGAGCACGATGATCAGGGCGAGGAGCGCGCCGAGGAAAGCACCGCCCGAGGTGCCGACGGTGCCGGCCAGAGCGCCGAGACCCAGGGCGATCACGGCGGCCGCCCCGAGGGACGCGCCCGAGGTGATGCCGAGCAGGTACGGGTCGGCGAGGTCATTGCGCACGACCGCCTGCAGGGCTGCGCCGCTGAGAGCGAGGATCGCGCCGACGCAGAGGCCGAGCAGCGCGCGCGGTGCCCGTAGTTGCCACACGACGGTGTCGGCGAGGCGGGCGGTATCCGTCGTCGCGGACCCGCCCGTCGCACCGCGGAGCAGGGCGTCGACCACGTCGCCGGGCGAGAGCACGACCTGGCCGACCGCGATCCCCAGCACGAGCACGACGGGAACGAGCGCGCACAGGGCGCCGATCGCCGCTCCCGCCCGCACCGAGCGGGAACGCGGACGCGCCGTCGACTTGACGGCGGTGACGCGGGCTTCTACGGTCATGGGTCTAGATGATAACCATTCTCAATAAGGTTCGCTGACATGATCCACCTCCGACTGCTGCGCCTCTGGCACGGCCACCGCGGCTCCCTCGCCGGGCTCGTCGCCGTCGGCGTGACGATCTCGCTCGCGTGGGCGGCTCAGGCGCTGCTGCTGTCGCACCTGTTCGCGGCCCTCCTGCGCGGAACCTCCCTCGTCGACGCCGATGTCGCACCGGCGCTCGCCGCGCTGGCGGCGGTCCTGCTCGTGCGGCCCGCGCTCGCCCTCGTGCGCGCCGCGGTGGCGCACCGGGCGATGGATGCCGTCAAGCGCGATCTGCGCTCCCGCGCCTTCGCCGCGCTGATCGAACGCTCCGCCACGCGCCCCGGCGACGGGCGCAGCGGCGGCGATCAGGCCACCGTGGTCGACGGGGTGGAGAACCTCGACGCGTACCTGTCGTCGTACGTGCCGCAACTCGCCGTCACCGGCATCGTGTTCGCCGGGGTCGGGACGGCGCTCGTGCTCGTGGACCCGCTCATCGGCACGGTCGCCGTGCTCGCCGCGGCCCTGCTGCCCCTGGCGCCGCGACTGTGGGACCGGGTGCTCGCGAAGCGCGGCGGCGACCACTGGGAGGCCTACCAAGACCTGCACGCCGAGTTCGTCGACTCGATGCACGGCATGACGACACTCGTGGCGTTCGGTCAGGAGCAGCGTCGCGAGCGCGAGCTCGCCGCCGCCTCCGACACCCTCCTGCGCCGGACCCTCCGCCAGCTCAGCGTCTCGCTCGTCGAGTCGGGGCTGTCGCAGTTCGCCCTGCTCGCGGTTCCCGCTCTGGTGCTGGTGCTCGTGGCCGCGCGGGGTGAGCAGCTCGGCGGGTTCGCGGTGTTCGCGGCCCTGCTGCTGTCGATCGAGCTCGTGCGGCCGCTGCGCGAGCTCTCGGCGGCCTGGCACGCCGGGTATCTCGGCACCTTCTCGGGGCCGCCGGTGCTCGACCTCGTCGCCGCCGACCGCGGTCGGTGCGATGTGCTCCCGGTCGACAGGGCCGACGTGGCGCTGCCGCTCGTCGTCGAGGGCCTTCGGGCACGGCATCCGGGGGCGAAGACGGATGCCGTGACCGAGGCCACCTTCCGGATCGATGCCGGGCTGACCGCCGTCGTCGGCCCGACCGGGGCGGGGAAGTCGTCGATCGCCGCCGTGCTGGCGGGGGTGCTCCCGGCGGAGGCCGGTGACATCTCGTTCGGCGGTCGACGGGCGGATACGGCGGAGGACCTGCGGGCGCGCGTCGCGCTCGTCGCGCAGGATCCGGCGCTGTTCACCGGCGACGTGCGATCGGAGATCGCCCTCGGCGCTGCCGGCCGCGCCGTCGACCTCGCGGCGGTGGCCGCCCGGTCCGGGATCGGCACCGGTGAGACGGCCCTCGCCCTCGACACGGCGCTCGGCGACGGCGGGAGCGTGCTCTCCGGCGGCCAGCGCCAGCGCGTCGCCATCGCCCGCGGCGACGCGCAGCAGCGCCGCGTCCTCGTGCTCGACGAAGCCACCTCGGCCCTCGATCCGGCGTCGGAGGCGCGGCTCATCGGGGCTCTGCGTGCGGCGCACCCCGACGACGCGATCGTCGCGGTCACGCACCGCCTGGCCGTCGCCGAGGCGGCGGACCGGGTGATCGTCGTCGTCGGCGGCCGGGTGGTCGAGGCCGACGATCCGCGGGTGCTGCGCGCCCGGGACGGGGCGTACGCGCGGCTTCTCGCGGCGGAGGGGCGCGAGCCCGCGCGCGAGGGCGACGGCTCGGCCGACGACACCACTCTTGAGGCTCCGGACTCCGACGCCCCCGCACACGCATCGCAGGGAGCCCCCGTATGACCGCCCTGCGCCCTCTCGTGCTGCTCGTGCCGTACCTCCGCCGCCGCCGTGGACTGTTCCTGGGCGTCGTGGCCGTGGTCAACGTGGGCATGCTCGCGAGCGTCGCCGTGTCGGTGCTGTCGGTCTCGGCGGCGGCGTCGCTGGTCACCGCCGACGACGCCGGACGCGCCCTGGCGCTCGCCCTCGTGACCGCGGTGGTCGCGAGCGTCGTGGTCGCGGGTCTGGCGGCGTGGGGCGAGCAGTGGTTCGCGCACGTGCTGGCGTACCGCGTGATCGACGCGCTGCGCATCGACGTGCACCGCACGATCGCGCGCCTCGCACCCGTCGGTCTCGCCCGCCGCCGCACCGGCGACACGGTCGCCGCGGCGATGGGCGACGTGGAGTCGCTCGAGTGGTTCGCCGCCCACACCGTGGCCCAGGTCACGGCCGGCGCGCTCGCGTGCGCCGTGATCGACACGTCCGCCGCGGTGCTGTTCGGGCCGGTGTGGCTGTTGCTCGTGCCGGCCCAGGTCGCCCTGGTGCTCATCCCGCTGGTGTTCGTCCGCCGTGCCCGCCGGCAAGGCGAGGCGTTGCGCGCCGCTCTCGCTCGCGTGTCGGCGCGCGTGCTCGCCGCCCGGTCAGCGGCGCGCGACGTCGTGCTGCTGGGCCGTGTCGACATCGAGGCGCATGCCGTGGCGGATGAGACCGGCGCGGTGCAGCGCACGCGCCGCGGCCTCGCGATGCGTGCGGGGGCCGAGCAGGCGTGCACCGACGCGATGACCGTGGTCGTGCTGCTGACGACCCTGCTGCTGGCGGGCTCCGCCGTCGCCGGGGGGATGGATGCCGCGGTCGCGCCGCCGCTCGTCGTGCTCGCGGCCGCCGCTCTCGGGCCCGCCGGGATCGCCGCGGGGGCCCTGGGCCGCGTGGGCGAGACGGCCGAGGCGGCGCGCCGGGTCGAGACGGTCCTGAGCGCCCCCGACGTGCGGCCCCCCGATCCCGCGGTGGCCTCCCGCGGCGAGGTGCGCCTCTCCGGCTCCATCGATGCCCGAGCTCTCACCGCGACGTACCCCGGCACGGCATCCCCCGCCCTCGCCGAGGCCGACCTACGGATCGATCCCGGCGAGCACGTCGCCGTCGTCGGGCCGAGCGGCGCGGGGAAGACCACCCTCGCCCTCGTCCTCGCGCGGTTGCTCGGGAGCGACGGCACGCTCCGCATCGACGACATCGACACCGCCGCCGAGGCCGGGGCTGAGACGAGGCGGCGCGTGGTGCTGGTGCCGCAGCAGCCGCACGTGTTCCGCGCGAGCGTGCGCGAGAACCTGCTGGCCCCGGATGCCGATGACCCGACCCTGTGGAACGCGCTCGAGCGCGCGCGGCTCGCCGAGCACGTCCGGCGGCTGCCCGAGGGCCTCGACACGGTGCTCGCCGAGCGCGGGGCGACGTGGTCGGGCGGTGAGCGGCAACGGCTGGGGCTGGCCCGCGCGCTCCTGCGCGACCCGTCGGTGCTCGTGCTCGACGAGCCCACCGCCAGCCTCGACACCGCCACCGAGGCGGAGTTCCTCGCCGCCCTCTCCAGCGCCCGCGCCGGCCGTACGACCATCGCGATCACGCACCGGCCGACCCTCATGCGCGCGATGCACCGCGTGCTGTTCGTCGACGACGGCCGCGTGGTCGACAGTGCTCCGCACGACGATCTGCGTGCGCGGTCGCCGCGCTATCGCGCCGTCGTCGACGGCGCCACCGAGACCTCACCCGCACATCCGCAACCCGAGAGGAGGTGACACACATGTCGCAGATCACGATCGTCGCTGTCGAGGAGCAGCGCGCCGCCGAGTCGGTGCTCGCTCCGAACTCGAACCACCACGGCCACGTGGCCACGTCGTTCGCCTGGGCGTGAGCGTCGGCGCGCGGGTCCGGTTCACGCCGGGCCCGCGCGTCCGCCGTCACGACACGCACCGATGCCTCGCGCTTCCCCGAGCTCGTCGACGGAGCCCGGGCCGACGGCTCGAGGGTGCTTCGACGGGCTCAGCCCCCGGGCGTCCCCTGGTGGCCCGGCCGAGACCCTGCCGCCCGTGGCGCCCCGCGGCCCCGAGCTCGCAGGTGACCCGGCCGGCCCCTGCCGCCCCTGGCATCCCGAAGGTCCAGAGCTCGTGGGTGGCCCGGCCGAGACCCTGCCGCCCCTGGCATCCCGAAGGCCCAGAGCTCGTCGACGAGACCGGACCGCACCCCTGACCGAGGAGACCCCATGACCCCCGCCCCGCTCATCGTCGATGCCCGCCCGGCGCGCACCGGCGTCGAGATCCGTCCCCTCGACGAACGCCGGAGCCTGCTCACGGTCGGTGAGCGTCACCACATCGTCGACGTCCCCGCCGCGGTCGTGCAGGTGCTGGTGTGGGCCTGGCACGAGGGCCGCGACGACCTCGTCGGCGCCGAGTTCGCCGCGGCTGCCGAGGGACTCCGTCCCCTGCTCGCCGCCGCCCGGCCGGACGCCGCACCTCCGGGCACCGCCGCCATGGCATACCCACCCGCCGTACGCCCCGCGACGGGCCCGGCCGTGCGAGCCGTGCTCGCCGGTGACGACGACGTCGTGACCGCGGCCCGTGCACGCCTGCGCCCCGACGACGACGCTCAGCCCGCCCCCGAGGCGGCACCGCGCACCGTCGCCACCGCGGCCTTCTCGGCATCCCGGCTGCTCGTCGTCGCCCTCCGCGGCGGCCGGGAACGCGAGTTCGTCGACCTTGACCGCATCTGCCACGACCTGCGCGTGCCCTGGCTGCCGGTCGAGCTGTCCCGCGGGCGACTGTGGGTCGGCCCGCTCGTCACGCCTGGTGTCGGGGCGTCGTACGAGGACGCCGCGGCCCGGCGCCTGGCATCCGCCCGTAACGCCGACGTGCACCGCGCCCTGCGCACTCCCGCCGTGGGAGGCGATCAGGGACCGGATGCCGCTGACCTGCCCGGTCTGCTCGACGCGATGTGGGAGCTGGCCGCGGCCGCCGCCGAGGCCGTCGCGGGCGCCGCCCTCGACGAGGCCCCCGGCGATGTCGTGCACGAGCTGTGGCTGGACGACGGCGAGGTGCGCCGCGCGGCGCACCCGGTACTGCCCCTGCCGCACCGGCGCACGCGTCACCGCCCGCACGGTGTCGACGACCTGATCGACGAGCGCACCGGCGTCATCACGCGCATCCGCGACGTCCGCCACCACGGCCGCGTGCCCTCGGGGCTGGTGACCCGCCAGGCCGACGTCGCCGACATTCGCGCCGTCACCTCGTGGGCCAACAACGTGCTGTGCCAGGGCTCGGCCTTCGACGACGCGGACTCGGCGCACCACGCCGCGGTGGGCGAGTCGGTGGAGCGGTACTGCGGCAACATCCTCGACACGCTGCCGGTGCGCCACGGCTCCTTCGCGCAGCTGCGTCGCGCGGGCGTCCCCGCACTCGATCCCCGCCGGCTGGTGCTGTACAGCGAGCAGCAGTACGCCGCCCCCGGATTCCCGTTCGTGCCGCTCGACGCCGACCTGCCCGTGCACTGGGTGCCGGGTCGCTCGGCGCTGACCGGACGCGAGGTGTGGGTGCCGGCATCCCTCGTCTACGTCAACTGGTACTCGGCCGACGTCGCGGCAGCGCCCCCGACGAACTTCTGCGCCTTCGCGGGGATCGCCGCGGGACCCAGCGAGGACTTCGCCGTCACGAGCGCGATCGAAGAGGTCGTCGAGCGTCACGCGACGATGGTGTGGTGGCTCAACGCCCAGCCGCTGCCCCGCGTCGAGGGGGTGCCGACGCCACCGCTCGCCGCGGGGACGCGGGCGTCGTTCGTGCATCTCGACAACGAGTTCGATGTTCCGGTGGCCGCGGCGATCGTGCACGACGACGACGATGCGCTGGTCAACGTGGGGTTCTCGGCCCGGCCCGACTTCGCATCCGCTGCATCCAAGGCCCTCACCGAGGCGTACACGCTCCAGGAGGGCTCGCGCGACCTGCTTCACGCCGACGGCCTGCACTGGAGGGTGATGACGGAGGGCGAGCTGAACGGGCGCGCCTTCAAACCCTGGCGCGCCGACCGCCGCTACCTCGACGACTTCCGCGCCGACATGCACGACTGCGACGACCTCATGGTGCAGCAGCAGGTCTACCTCGACCCGCGGGCGGGCCGCCGCATGAGCCCCCTGCTCGAACCGGCCACCACGCGGTCGGTCGAGATGCTTCCGCGGATGGCCGAGCGCTCCCGGGTCGCCATGATCGCCGGGCTCGAGCGCGCCGACATCGAGCCGATCGTCGTCGACATCACCACGCCCGACGTCGCGAGCGCGGGGCTCCGCGTCGTGCGGGTGATCGCTCCCGGCACCATCGGCAACGCCCCGGCCGCTTTCCCCTTCCTCGGGCACGGCCGCGTGCAACGCATCGCGGTCGAGCTGGGGTGGCGCGACGAGCCGCTGCCGGAGTCGCGGATCAACCTGTTCCCGCTGCCGCATGCCTGATCTCGTCGCCCGCCCCGTGCGGCTGCGGCATCCGCCGCCCTTCCCGTCGACCTTCCAGCACCTGCAGATCGCGATGCCGGCGGCGGCGGGCGTTGATGCGCACGCGGTCGTGGTCGACCTCGCCGACGGGGTCGACGAGCGCCTCGTCGACGAGGCCGTACGCCGGCACTGGTGGTCGGCCGATCACGGTCAGCTGACGACGCGGCGGGCGACGGCGCGACAGCTCGCCGACGAGGGAGCGCCGGTTCTCCGACCGAGCGCCCTCGGGTGGGTCGACCCGGCCGAGCGCGCGCTCCCCGGTTTTCCGCTCGCCCCCGACGACGACGACAGCGAGCGTCTCTGGGTGCGCGCGCGTCGCGACGACGCCTGCGGCTCGGCGGAGGGATGGATGCCGTACACCCTCGCCGTCGCCCGCTCCGGCGACGCGCGTCCCGACGAACCGCTCGTGCACCCTCCGCTCCTCGGAGGCTTCGGCGCGGGAGTCGATCCTGGTGCGGCCCTCGACGCGGCGTGGAGAGCCGTCGTCGTGGAAGACGCGCTCTGGTGCTGGTGGACGGGTTCGGTGCCCGCGGCGTCCGTCGACGCGGCGCCGGAGGTGCGTCGCCTGTGGGCGGATGCCGACCTCGAGCTGACGCTGCGTCTTGTCGATGTCGGCACGCTCGGCCCCGTCACGGTGGCCGCGGTCGACGACACGACCGTGCAGACCGTCGGGGGCGGGTGGGGTCGCGACGGCACGGCGCAGCGCACGGCGATCGCGCGCGCCCTGTGGCAGCTCGTCATCGCGCGCGAACTCGACGATCCGGCCACCTCGCTCTCCGGTCCCGGTGTCCTCGCCCACCGCCCCGACCGCCGGTACCTGCCGCGGTCCCCGTCGGAGCGTCGGCGCCTTCTCGACCCGCTCGCGCACGTGCAGCTGGCGCTGGATCCACGCTCACGCGGCGACCTGCGGCGCCTCCTCGGCACCGGGGACGGGATGCCGCCCGCGCCGCGCGCCGGGGACGGGATGCCGCCTGAGCCGCCCGACGGCGCCGCGACGCCGCCCACCGGGGACGGGATGCCGCCAGCGCCGCGCGACGGGGCCCGGATGCCGCCCGTGCCGCCCGAAGGTGCCCCGACACCGCCCACCGGGGACGGGATGCCGCCCGCGCCGCGCGACGGGGTCCGGCCCGCGCCGGTCGGCGACGCCGAGGTCCGGCCCGGAGCCGCCGTCGAGACCTGGTCGGTCGCTCTCGCCCCCGACGGGCGGGTCGTGCGGGTGCTGTCCCCGGCGGCGATCCCGCTTCCTCTGGGCGCTTTCCGGCTCGATCCGGCGCTCGTCGCCCGAGCTTCGCGGCGCACGCACCGGCTGCCGACCCCGCGTGCGTTCGAACAGGCTCCCTTCCCCGGTTGGTGAGCGGGGCAGGACCGGCGCCCCGGGCACGACCGGCGGATCGATACGACGAGCGATGCCGTTTCGACCTCGCCACCGGGGTGATTGATGGTTCATTCATCGTGCTCAGCGGTCCATTCACGCCATAATCACGGAAGGAGGTTCGACTCAATGATGATCAGAACGATGGCGGCGGTGCTGGTGGCATCCGCTCTCTCGGCTCCCCTGGCAGTGCAGGGCGGGCCGACGGTCGACGCGAACGGTGACGCGATGATCGTCTCGGTCGACATCCCCGCGCGCACCGGCGCTCCGACGCCCCCGTCCACGGCAACACCGGCCCCGCCCGCGACCCCGGTGCCGACGGCGACCGAGAACCCCGCACCCGCCGCCCCGGGATCGGATGCCGATGACCTCCGCCCGGGCGCTCTCCCGGCCACGGGCGGAGAGATCGCGCTGTGGGGCGCGGCAGCGGGACTCGTGGCACTGACCGCCGGTCTCGTGATCCGCGCCGGGCGTCGCCGACGCGTCTGACCGGGCGACCCACCGGTCCGTACGCCCCTCGACCCGAGAGGTGTCTGCGGCGTCGACGCGCTGGGCGGGTGACCCACCGGTCCGTACGCCCCTCGACCCGAGAGGTGTCTGCGGCGTCGACGCGCTGGGCGGGTGACCCGCCGGTCCACGCGCCCCTCGACCCGCGACATGTCTGCGTGGCCGACGCGTCTGACCGGGTGACCCACCGGTCCACGCGCCCGTCAACCCGAGACGAGTCTGCGTTGCCGACGCGTCTCGCCCGCCCCCGCGCCGACGGTCCCTCGGCGTCGAGCTTCCCCGGGGGCCGCACAGGTGCCGAGGAATAGACTGGACGGCATCCACTCCGCTTCTCCGGGACCCTCCGTGACCACTTCCTCCTCGCCGCGAGCCTTCGACGTTCGCCACCTGCAGCTCGCGCGTGCCGCTTTCGCCGCCCTCGCGGCGATCATGGTCACCTTCTCCTCCGACCACTCCGCCCCGCTCGGGCTCGGCGTGTTCAGCGGTTTCGCGCTCGCCACGGGGCTCGTGTTCGCGCTCGCGGCCTGGCTGGTCTTCCCCCGCGACGAGCGCATGATCCCGGTCCTGCTGGCATCCGTCTCGATCATCGCCGGTCTGGTCACGAGCGTCGGCAGCTGGCGCACGACGGGCGTCTTCTTCGGCGTCGTCATCGCCTGGGCCATCGTGTCGGGACTCATCGAGCTGCTGGGCGCTCTGCGCGACCGCAAGGCGGGCCGCACCGCCGGTGTGCGCGACGGTGTGCTCGTCGGCATCCTGGGTCTCGTGCTGGCCGTCGTGCTGCTGCTGACGCCGATGCAGTACGCGCTCGACTACGACATCACCGGTGCCGGTTCGTTCACGCTGACCGGCATCACCATCGCCGTGGGACTCTTCGGCGGATACGCGGCTGTCATCGCCGTGTTCCTCGCCATCGCGGGCTTCTCGCCCCGCCGCCCCGAGCCCGTTCCGGCCGTATCCCCCGAGGAGGCCGCGTCATGACCGACAAGCCCACCACGCGTAAAGACCTGATGAAGCCCGTCCAGCTTCTCGGGCTTGCCTTCGTCGCCGCCCTGTTCGCCGGGTTCGTCACGCTGATGTCGATGGGCTTCTTCCAGACGCGCCCCGCGGACCAGCTGCAGAACGCCCTCGTCGTGGCACTCGTCGCCGCGGGCGCGACCTTCATCGTCGTCCTGGTGAGCGTGGCCCTCATGCTGCTCGTGATCGACCCTTCCACGGTCACAAAGACGGTCGATCGTCCGCTGCTGCTTCCCACGGACGCCTCGGATGCCGCGACCCCCGGCGCGACGACCCCGGGCGCCGCCCCCGCGACGGAGCGCTCCGTCGACGCCGAGCCTTCCGCCGACCCCGGCGACGGCCCGTCGTCGCCGAAGGCCTGACGGCATCCCTCTCGCTCCCGAACGGGGCCGGAGCCCGAATAGCCTCCCGACCGGGTGATCAGGGCTCGATCGGCATCTTTCCCGCGAACCGCTGGGCGATGCCCGTGCGTGCCCGTGCCCGTGCTCGTGCTTCGCGTCGTGGGGGGAGGGCGTGGGGTGAGCGGAGGGTGTGTTCGGCGCGACCTGTCCTCCTTTCGCCCCTGGTCCTCCGCTCGTCACTGGAAGCGTGCACGCGCTCGCGCCTCGGCCGGTTCCACGCCCGGGAGCTCACACCGCTCGCGGGCCGCTCACACCGGCCGCGGGCTGGTCAGGGCCGCCGCGGGTCGATCATCGTCATCCCCGCCGGTGACGCGGTGTCCATGGTGGGCAGCAGGTCGGCCGCCTGGCCGAGGCCGACCACCCGTTCGATCAGCTCCTGCGGACGCAGCGCGCCGCTCTCGATGAGCGACAGCATCTCGGGGTAATCCGCCGCGGCCATGCCGTGGCTGCCGAGGAGGTCGAGCTCCCAGGCGATCACCCGCGCCATGGGCATGGCGGTCATCCCGTCGGTGGTGGGCAGCAGGCCGACCTGCACGTGGCGACCCCGACGCCGGAGGCTCAGGATGCCATCCCGCGCTGTCTGCGCGCTGCCCACCGCATCGATCGAGACGTGGCTTCCGCCGCCGGTGATCTCGTGGACAGCGGCGGGGATGTCGGAGCCGTCGGCGACGAGCGTGCGTTCGGCGCCGAGCCGACGGGCGATGTCGAGCGCCGCGGGCGTGCGATCGACGGAGATGACCCGGGCACCGAGGGCGGCCCCGATCATGACGGCGCTCAAGCCCACGCCCCCGGCTCCCACGACCGTGATCCACTCGCCGGCCTGCACGCGGGCGCGGGCCGTGAGTGCCCGGTACGCGGTGGCGAAGCGGCATCCGAGGGCCGCCGCCGCCTCGAAGGAGACGCTGTCGGGGATGCGGACGACATTGGTGTCGGCGGCGCGCAGCACCACCCGCTCGGCGAAGGAGCCCCACTGCGTGAAGCCGGGCTGCTGCTGGTCGGGGCACACCTGCGCGTTGCCGCTCAGGCACCACTCGCAGGCGCCGCACCCCATGACGAAGGGGACGGTGACGCGGTCGCCCACCGTCCAGCGCTTCACGGCGGCGCCCACCTCGATGATCACGCCCGCGAGCTCGTGGCCCGGCACGTGGGGGAGGGCGACGTCGTCGTGGCCGACCCACGCGTGCCAGTCGCTCTTGCACAGGCCCGTGGCGTACACCTCGACGACGACGCCGTCGGCCGGAGCGCGGGGCGCCTCGACGTCACGCACCTCGAGTGGCTCGGCCAGGGCGTCCATGATCATCGCGCGCATGGCATCCATTCTCCCGCGAGCGTGGTGAGCGTTCAGAGCACGCCGCGGCTCGCGCGATACCTCGGCCCCCGCGCGCACCCTGACCCGGCCGCGCGATCAGCGATCGCGGGCCGGGCGGAGGGAGGTCGGGTCAGCGGCAGGTGGCCGCCGGGACGGGCACAGTCTGCACGCCGCGGGCATCGCCGGCCGTCGCGGTGACCGTCACCGAGGCGGCTTCGATGGCGGATGCTCGCGTCGCCTGCGCGACGGATGCCGACGATCCGGGCTTCATCGCGGTCAGAGTGCGCTGGCCCCAGGGTGAGGAGACCTCGGCGGTGACCGGCTTCGTGTCGTCGTTGCGCACCGTGGTGACGACGGTCACGCGTCCGCCGATGCAGCGCGTTGTCACCGTGGCGGTGGTCTTCGGCGCCACCGCGACCTCGACCTCGGGCACCACGATCTCGGGGATCTTCAGGTACGACCCCGGGGTTGCGAAGGTGAGCCGCAGCCCGGTGGCGCGGACCGGCTCGAAGCTCAGCACGGTCTTGGTGTTGTTGACGACCGAGGGTGCCGTGCCGGTCGGCGTGACCGGCGTCCACGCGCCCTCCGGCGTGCGGTACTCGGCGGTCACGCCGGTGACGTTGCCCTCGATGTTGGTGAACTCGACGCTGCCGATGCCGTGGGTCTTCTGCGTGGTGAGGGTGAAGGTCGAGCTGTCCTTCAGGGCGGTGTCGCTCCACGTCGACCACGAGGTGCCGCGGCGGCCGTCGCAGGCGAGGCCGGGCGCCATGGTCTCGTAGCGGGTCTGCCAGAACGAGGCGGTCACCGACGCGTCGGAGGCACGGCACACGTTCAGCGTCCCCTGGCCCCAGATCGACACCTCGGCGATGGACTGCCAGGTGTTCGTCTGCGTGGTCATGCGCAGGCGCAGGGCGCTCATCGGCGCGAGGGAGCGGGTGTCGAGCGTCACCACGGGGGCCGGCTTCGCGGCATCCTGAACGACGTCGGCGGCCACGGTGGACGGCACCCAGGCGCCGTTCGCATCGCGGTACTGCACCTCGATGCGCGAGGGCCAGGTGGCGGTGGGGCCGTCCTTGTAGGTGTCGACGACGACCGAGTCGATCGTGCGAGCGGTCTCCCACTCGAACGTCAGCCAGCTGTCGCGGGGGTAGCCGCTGCCCGACCAGTCGTCCCAGCCCTTCGCCGTGCTGCCGTCGATGACCGTGCGGGCGAGGTCGTTCCGGTGGGATGCCGAGACCCCGGCCTCGGGCGCGATCTGCACGATCCCGGGCTCGGCGACGTCGACCGTGCGGGTGAACGTGCGCCCGGCGGTGAAGTCGGCGTCGGCGGCGAGGGTGCCGGTGAGCGTGCGGGTGCCCAGACGCGTGGTGTCCAGCGACGACCAGGTCACCGCCACGTCGGTGCGGCGACCGTCGACGTCGACCGCGACCGACGTCGGGAGGCTGGTGGTGGATCCGCGGCGGACGCTGTCGGGCAGGCGGTCGTCGACGACCTTCCACGTGCCGTGGCCGAAGCCCTTGTCATCCCAGTACGAGGCATCCCACCCCGTGCCGTAGCGCGCGGGGTCTTCCGCCGCCGGGTTGTGCATCTCCAAGCGGCCGTTCTCCCCGACGGTGAGGGGAAGCCAGACGTAGGTGGAGTCGGCCCTGCCCTCATTCCAGCGGTCGCCCATGTAGACGAACTTGCCGGGCTCGAGCTCGAAGACGTTGGTGGTCTGCGAGCCGAACGTCGTGCGACGGGTGTCGCCCACCGAGAGCAGGCCGTCGCCGCCGTCGGGGATGCTGCTGTAGTACGTGTTCTCGTGCACGTCGCCGGCCTCGATGCCCCGGATCCACGTTCCCATGAGGTTCTGCGTCGTGTAGTGCGTCTGCGGGTTCGGCGCCCACCCGGTCGCCCCCGAGGTCACCACGCTGTACGTGCCGTCGCGCTCGAAGATCGCGGGGGCCTCGAGGTGTCCGCACTCCTTGACGATCTGGAAGTCCTCGCCCCGCACCGGCGCTTCGGGGGTGCCGTCGGCGAAGATGTACGGGTAGCGCCCGTCCTCGGAGTACTGCTTCACCCCGAGCGTGTCCCGGTCGGTGGTGTGGGTGACGTTCGTGTAGGTGTCATCCAGCTCGGCGACGTAAAGGGTGTAGTTCTCCTCCGACGAGTACGAGATGTACGCCGTGCCGTCGTCATCCTGGAAGACGGTCATGTCCCGCGCCTGACCGGGCACCGCGTATTGCGTGCAGGCCTGGTAGTTCGCGCGGTTGGGCATGCGGAAGGCGCCCGTCATCCGGAAGGGCCCCGCGGGGGAGTCCGCCACGGCCACCGCCGCCATGGAGCGCGCGTAGGTGCTGCCGCCGGGCTCGGTCCGGCCGTCGGCGTGCCACCACATGACCCACTTGCCGGTCTTTTCGTTGTGCAGCACCTTGGGCCGCTCGAAGATCGCCGTGTCGTCGGAGTTCTGCGTCGAATTCAGGTGGTAGGCGAGCGCGTCGATCTTCTCGGTGCGCGGCTGGCCGTTCTCGTCGACGGTGTCGTACAGCTCCTCGAAGTACGGCGTGAGCAGGTCGTCACGGGTCGAGATGCTCCGCAGCGCCGTGCCGAGGTTGGTCCAGTTCACGGCATCCGTCGACCGGTACACGCCGACGCCGGGGCTGTTCCAGTACCCGTTCGTGCGGTCCTCGCCGTACCAGTAGTAGACGGTCTGCCCGTTCTCCTCGGTCGTGACGACCTGTCCGCCGTGCGCCTGGATGTGACGCCCGTCGGTGTCGTACCACTTGGGCTGGAAGTAGTTCGCGGAACCGGCGCCGGGGTCGGCGAGGGGCTGGAAGTTCGTGTACGTGATCGGCGGGTCGGTGCGCGGCACCCCGTCGTTCGGGTCGGTGGCGACTCCCGTGGCGGCGGTCGCGGTCAGGGGGGATCCCAGGGCTCCGGCGAGCAGAGCAGCCGTTGCGGCGGCCAGCAGGCGGGGCATGAGCGGGCGTCGAGGCGTCATCGCGTCTGTTCCGATCCGCGCCGCGGCACTGCGGCGCTGAGCGACCCGGGGGTCGGGGGGATGTTGACGTCAACACACTACGGGGCAGGTCGTCGCGGCGTCCAGGAGTTTCTGCTCGAACCGCGCGACGAACAGGCGTTGAGTGTCCACGACACGCCGCTGTCACACGGGTCCCAGCGGCGTGTCTTGGACACTCAACGGGGGTGCGAGGCACGGAAGCGCAGGGTGACGCGCGCGCCACCCCACGCCTTACAGCGAGTCGACCACCCGCGACGCTAGCCCCGCGTACGCGGCGGGCGTGAGGGCGAGCAGGCGCTCCTTCGCGGCATCCCCGATGTCGAGGCCGCGCACGAACTCGGCCAGCTCGGGGGCGCCGACCCGGCGGCCGCGCGTGAGGTCCTTCAGCAGGGCGTAGGGGTCGGTGATCTGCGAGCGACCGGCCGCGATCTCGGCGCGCACCACGGTCTGGATGGCCTCGGCGAGTACCTCCCAGTTCACGTCGAGGTCGGCGAGCAGCACGTCTTCGGCGAGCGAGATCTCGGTGAGCCCTCGCTGCAGGTTGTCGAGCGCGAGCAGCGAGTGGCCGAAGGCGACGCCGATGTTGCGCTGCGTCGTGGAGTCGGTCAGGTCGCGCTGCAGGCGGCTCGTGACGAGGGTGGATGCCAGCGTGGCGAACAATCCGCCGGCGATCTCGAGATTCGCCTCGGCGTTCTCGAAGCGGATCGGGTTGATCTTGTGCGGCATCGTCGACGAGCCGGTGGCCCCGGCGACGGGGATCTGGGTGAAGTACCCGAGCGAGATGTAGGTCCAGATGTCGGTGGCGAGGTTGTGCAGGATGCCACCCGCGTGCCGCGCGCGGTCGTACAGCTCGACCTGCCAGTCGTGCGACTCGATCTGCGTCGTGACCGGGTTGAAACCCAGGCCGAGCGACTCGATGAACTCCCGGGTCAGCGACGGCCAGTCGACGTCGGGCTCGGCGGCGACGTGCGCCGACCAGGTGCCGGTCGCGCCCGAGAACTTGGCGAGGTACTCCCCGGCATCCAGCTGACGGATGACGCGCTCGAGGCGCCACGAGAAGACGCCGATCTCCTTGCCCATGGTGGAGGGCGTGGCGGGCTGGCCGTGGGTGCGCGAGAGCATCGCGGCGTCGCGGTGCTGGACCGCGAGCTCGGCCAGGGCCGCGGTGACGGCGCGGAGCTTCGGCAGCCACACGCGCTCGACCGCACGCTTGACGGTCAGGGCGTAGGCGGTGGAGTTGATGTCCTCGCTGGTGCAGGCGAAGTGCGTCAGCTCGGCGAGGGCGGTGAGGCCGAGGCTGTCGAGGCGGTCGCGCACGAGATACTCGACGGCCTTCACGTCGTGGCGCGTGACGGCTTCTTTCGCCGCGAGCCAGGCGATCTCGTCGGCCCCGAAGTCCTCGTAGAGTGCGCGGAGCTTGGCCCGGTCGGCATCCGACACCGGCGACGTGCCGAACAGCGAGCGGTCGGTCAGCGCGAGCAGCCACTCCACCTCGACCTCGACGCGGGCGCGGTTCAGGCCCGCCTCCGACAGGTAGTCGCCGATCTCGGACACGGTGGCGAAGTACCGGCCGTCGAGCGGGCTGAGGGGCTGCGGAGGCAGAGAGGACACGGGTCTCCCGAGGATCGCGCGAAAGGGTCAGCCCGCGGAACGGATGGCGGGCTCGAGCTGCCGGAACAGAGCGCGGCTGGCGCGTTCGATCATACCGAGCACCTCGTCGAACATCGGGGCCCCGGCGTAGTACGGGTCGGGGACGTCGAGGGTCTCGGCATCCGGAAGGAACGACTGCAGGAGGGCGATCTTGTCGGCGTCGTCGTCGTCGCGGGCCCAGCCGCGCAGGACGCGCTCGTGGCTGCGGTCGAGCGCGACGACGAGGTCGTTGTGCGCGAAGTCGGCGTACTGGAATTGCCGTGCGCGATGCGTGGCGCCGTCGTAGCCGAGCCGGTCGAGGGCCGCGATGGTGCGGTGATCGGCGCGCTCGCCGACGTGCCAGTCGCCGGTGCCGGCGGAGCTCGAAGCGATGCGGGCCCCGAGGCCGGCCGATGCCGCGAGGTGGCGGAAGACCACGTCGGCCATCGGCGATCGGCAGATGTTCCCGCTGCACACGAACACGACGCGAAAGGGCGCGTCGGCGGTGGCGGTCATCGTTCCATCATGGCGGGAGCGCGGCGCGACCGCACGCGTCGATTCCGCACGAGGGAGCTTCGGCCCTTCCTCGCCTCCGGTCGCGGGCGGGGTCCCTGCCCGTCGGCACGCTCAGGGCTGCAGCGCCGACCCGAACGGGGCCTCAACGGCGTTCGCGGTCCTCCCGGCGTGAGCGCAGGATGCCGCCCAGCACGGCGTTGATGATGCCGATCAGGAGCGCGGCGACCACCGTGAGCCAGAACTCGCCGGTGCGCAGACCCCAGTCCCAACTCTCCGTGATGACCGCCGTGAGCCACAGCAGGAAGCCGTTGATGACGAGCGAGATCAACCCGAGGGTGAGGATGTAGAGCGGGATCGCCACGATCTTCACCACAGTGCCCACGATGCTGTTCACCAGCGCGAAGATCAGGCCCACCAGCAGCAGGGTGAGCAGCACCTGCAGCCCGTCGCCGGGCGCGAACGGGATGAGACGCACCTGCAACGCGGGCAGGAGCGTGACGATCCAGATGGCGAAAGCGTTGACGGCGACGCGGACGACGAAGCGCATGCCTCCAGCCTGGCACGTGCCGACGCCGGACGGCAGGGCGTTGCGAGCGATCGAGGCGGCGTGAGGGCGCCGCGGATGCCGGCATCCATCGGTTCAGGAAGGAGGGAGGCCTGACGAAACCGGAGGCCCCGCGGATAGGCTCGCGGGGTGAGCGAAGAGAAGGTCCTGCCCCGTATCCGTCCCGAGATCGCCGCGCTGCCCGCGTACCGACAGGGCCGCCCGGCCGGCGCCGACGCCTTCAAGCTCTCGAGCAACGAGAACCCCTTCGAGCCCCTCTCCGGCGTGCTCGAAGCGGTCGCCGCCGCGGGTGCCTTCAACCGGTATCCGGATGCCACGGCCGCACGCCTGCGCGAGCGTCTCGCCGCGCGGTACGGCGTCTCGCCCGACGAGGTGCACGTCGGTGCCGGCAGCGTCTCGCTGCTCGCGCAGCTGTTGTTGGCGACCTCCGGCCCCGGCGACGAGGTCGTCTACGCCTGGCGGTCGTTCGAGGCGTACCCCTCGCTCGTCGCGGTGACGGGTGCGACGAGCGTGCAGGTGCCGCTGACCGCCGACGCCCGCCACGATCTGCCGGCCATGGCCGCCGCCGTCACCGAGCGCACCCGCGTCATCCTGATCTGCAGCCCCAACAACCCCACCGGCACCACCGTCGGCTACGACGAGTTCGCGGCCTTCGTCGACGACGTGCCGCGCGATGTGCTGATCGTCCTCGACGAGGCCTACGGCGAGTTCGTCACCGACCGCGGCTCGGTCGAGGGCGGGCGCGTGCGCGCCGTGCTCGACCGCCCCAACATCGTCGTGCTCCGCACCTTCTCCAAGGCCTACGGCCTGGCGGGCCTGCGCGTCGGCTACGCCATCGGCAACGAGGCGGTGCTCGACGCCGCCCGCAGCACCGCGATCCCGCTGTCGGTCACCGCCGCCGGCGAGGCCGCGGCGCTGGCGAGCCTGGATGCCGAGAGCGAGCTGTTGCACCGGGTCTCGGTCATCGCGGATCGGCGCGACCGACTGGTCGATCGCCTGCGCGACGCCGGGTGGGACGTTCCCGACGCGCAGGGCAACTTCGTGTGGCTGGCTGCGGGCGAGCGCACCGTCGAGGTGGCTGCCGCGTTCGATGCGGCCGGGCTCATCGTGCGCCCGTTCGCGGGTGACGGCATCCGCATCTCCATCGGGGAAGAGGAGTCACTGGACCGCGTCGTCGAGGTCGCCACCGCCACCGCGCCGCGCTGACGCGGCCGACCGTGCCGCGCTGACGCCGGTGCCCCCTCTCCGGTGACGTGCGCCTTCGGTACGCGCGGGATCGTTTCCCGCGTACATCTCGGTGAAGTCAACGGGCGAGGTCCCCGCCCTTCAGGCCCGTGAAACCTTCGTTGACTTCGGCCTTATGTACGCGCGGGGTGCTTCCGCGCGAACATTTCCTCGAAGTCAACTTCAGGCGGCGCGGTACGGCTCGGCGCGGCGCGGCTCGGCTCGGCGCTGCACGGCACGCGCGCACGCACACCACGCGACCGAGTTGTCAGACGTCGACGGCGAATTCCGGCATCCGTTGTGCACCTCATGCGGTCGCCTGCATGGGCCGGGCGTTAGCGTGGGGGAATGACCCCGCTCGACGACCCCGCTCTCGTGCGCGTTCTGGCAGCCGACGGCACGCTGGCGCCGACGCCCGCCGCCGAGCGCTACCTGCCGCTCATCGACGCCCTGACCGACGCCGAACTCGAGACCTTCTACCGCGACATGGTCTCGATCCGCGCGTTCGACGTGCAGGCGACCAACCTGCAGCGCCAGGGCCAGCTCGCCCTGTGGCCGCCGTCGTTCGGGCAGGAGGCGGCGCAGGTCGGCTCGGCCCGCGCCGCGCGCGCGCAGGACCACATCTTCCCCTCGTACCGCGAGCACGTGGTCACCCGCATCCGCGGCGTCGACCCGCTCGACATCATCCGCCTCATGCGCGGACTCACGCACGGCGGGTGGGACCCGACCGACCCCAAGAACGGCAACACCCACATCTACACGCTCGTGCTCGGCGCGCAGACGCTGCACGCCGCGGGCTTCGGCATGGGGCTGGTGTTCGACGGCAAGTGCGGCACCGGCGATCCCGAGCGCGACGAGGCCGTCATCGTCTACTACGGCGACGGCGCGTCGAGCCAGGGCGACGTGCACGAGGCAATGGTGTTCGCGGCCAGCTTCCAGACCCCGCAGGTGTTCTTCCTCCAGAACAACCAGTGGGCCATCTCGGTGCCTGTCGCCACGCAGTCGCGCTCGCCGCTGTACAAGCGCGGTGAGGGCTACGGCATCCCGAGCCTGCAGGTCGACGGCAACGACGTGCTCGCCAGCTACGCCGTGTCGAAGGTCGCCCTCGACGAGGCCCGCGCCGGCGGCGGCCCCCGGGCGATCGAGGCGATGACCTACCGCATGGGCGCACACACGACCAGCGACGACCCCACGAAGTACCGCACCCTCGACGAAGAGAAGGCGTGGGCCTTGCGCGACCCGATCGCCCGCATGCGCACCTACCTCGAGGGGCGCGGCGCCTCGCAGCAGTTCTTCGACGATGCGGATGCCGAGGGGGCTGCGCTCGCCAACGACGTGCGCGTGCGCACCAACGAGCTCGGCGCGATCCCGCGGTCGCACATGTTCGAGAGCGTCTACTCCGAGGCGCACGCGCTGATCCAGGAGGAGCAGCGCTGGCTCGACGACTACGAGGCGTCGATGGAAGGGGGCGCCCAGTGAGCGAGAACCTGCCGATCAGCCGGGCGCTGAACGCGGGCCTGCGTCGCGCGCTCGAGACCAACGACCGCGTGCTGCTCATGGGCGAGGACATCGGCCCGCTCGGCGGCGTCTTCCGCGTGACCGAGGGCCTGCAGAAAGACTTCGGGCCGCGCCGCGTGATCGACTCGCCGCTGGCGGAATCGGGCATCGTCGGCAGCGCGATCGGCCTCGCGATGGGTGGTTTCCGGCCCGTGCTCGAGATCCAGTTCGACGGCTTCGTCTTCCCCGCGTTCGACCAGATCACCTCGCAGCTGGCGAAGCTCACGAACCGCCACGAGGGCGCGCTGCAGATGCCCGTCGTCATCCGCATCCCCTACGGCGGGCACATCGGCGCGGTCGAGCACCACCAGGAGAGCCCCGAGGCGTACTTCACGCACACCCCGGGCCTGCGCGTGGTCAGCCCCTCGAACGCGAACGACGCCTACTGGATGATCCAGCAGGCCATCGACTCGCCCGACCCGGTGGTGTTCTTCGAGCCCAAGGCCAAGTACTGGCAGAAGGGCGAGGTCGACACGACGGCGCCGGCTCTGCCGCTCCACGCGAGCCGAATCGTGCGCCGCGGCACCGACGTGACCCTGGTCGGTCACGGAGCCATGGTCACGACCCTGCTGCAGGCGGCCGCGCTCGCCGAGAGCGAGGGCACGAGTTGCGAGGTCATCGACCTGCGCTCGCTCTCGCCCGTCGACTACGGCCCGCTGCTGGACTCCGTGCGCCGCACCGGCCGCATGGTCTACGCGCAGGAGGCGCCGGGCTTCACCTCGCTCGGCTCCGAGATCGCCGCCACCGTCATGGAGAAGGCGTTCTTCGCGCTCGAGGCGCCGGTGCTGCGCGTGTCGGGCTTCGACGTTCCCTTCCCGCCCGCGAAGCTCGAGGGCACGTACCTGCCCGACGCCGACCGCATCCTCGAGGCCGTCGACCGGTCTCTGGCTTACTGACCGCCTCTTCCGCATTCCGTTGCGGCGATGCCGGTGACAAGCTGGCTCCCGAGCAAAGGACACACCGTGACCGATCAGACCTTCGTTCTCCCCGATGTCGGAGAAGGCCTCACCGAGGCCGAGATCGTGCAGTGGCGCGTCGCCCCCGGTGACAGCGTCGCCGTCAACGACGTGATCGTCGAGATCGAGACGGCCAAGTCGCTCGTCGAGCTGCCCTCGCCGTACTCCGGCACGGTCGGCGAGTTGCTGGCATCCGAGGGGTCGACCGTCGAGGTCGGCGCCCCGATCATCACGATCGGGTCTGCGGATGCCGCGCCCGCGGCGCCCGCGGCCCCGACCACCGTTCCCGAGCCCAGCGACCCCGGCGGCGCGGTGCTCGTCGGCTACGGCACGGGCGGCGCGGTGTCGTCGCGGCGACGCACCCTTCGACAGGCTCAGGGACCGTCCGCCGAGCGCCCGGTGAAGGCGTCGGTCGGGGTGGTCGCCAAGCCCCCGATCCGCAAGCTCGCGCGCGACCTCGGCGTCGACCTCGCCACCGTGACGCCGAGCGGTCCCGCCGGCGAGGTGACCCGCGACGACGTCTTGAAGCACGCCGAGCAGGCGAGTGTGTTCCGCAACATCGAGACGCCCGCGTGGGGCGAGGTGCGCGAGGAGACGATCTCCGTCGCCGCGCCGGCGGCTCCCGCTCGTGTCGAGGACCCCCGCGAGGAGTCCATCCCCGTCCGGGGCGTCCGCAAGGCCACCGCCAACGCGATGACGTCGAGCGCCTATTCGGCTCCGCACGTGTCGGTGTGGGTCGACGTCGACGCCTCACGCACCATGGAACTGGTCAAGCGTCTGAAGGCCTCGCCCGACTTCGCCGACGTCAAGATCTCGCCGCTGCTGATCATGGCCCGCGCGGTGATCTGGGCGCTGCGCCGCACGCCCATGATCAACGCCGCCTGGGTCGACACCGACGCCGGCGCGCAGATCAGCGTGCGTCACTACGTCAACCTCGGCATCGCCGCAGCCACCCCGCGGGGGCTGCTCGTGCCGAACATCAAAGACGCGCAGAGCATGAACACCCGCGAGCTCGCCAAGGCGCTCGAGCACCTGACGCTCACCGCGCGCGAGGGCAAGACGAGCCCCGCCGACCAGACCGGCGGCACGTTCACGATCACCAACATCGGCGTGTTCGGAGTGGATGCCGGCACCCCGATCATCAACCCCGGCGAGGCCGGCATCATCGCGCTCGGCGCGATCCGCCAGAAGCCGTGGGTCGTCGACGGCGAGGTGCGTCCCCGCTGGGTGACGACGGTGTCGGGCTCGTTCGATCACCGCGTGGTCGACGGCGACGGCATCTCGCGGTTCATCGCGGATGTGGCATCCGTGCTCGAGGAGCCGGCGCTGCTGCTCGACTGATGTGAGACATCACGGGATCTAGGAAATTGACACCTTGAAGATGATCTGCGTCATGGGAGTTGGTTCAGGTCGTCGCAATCGATCCAAGCGTCCAGGGTTAGAGCACCTACGCGCGAAGCGGGTGACGTGCGAGGTAGTTGGAGCGGCGTGCCGATGCCACTCGAGGCTTCGTCGCAACCGGACCTCCGGATCGGTGACGCCCGCGCATCATTCGCGACTTCTGGCTTCGACCGACTCCGAGAACCGCGGCGATGGCTGATCGTCCACCGCATCGCGCGGTTCCGTCGGAGCTGTGCCCAGCGTGGCCCGACGCGCCATGCTCCGACCGGGACGCGGAAACGGCTCGCCTGCTGGCAGCGAACTTGCGGAAGGCCATGGCGGGTCAGAGTGCGCGGAGCGTTGCAGCGTCCGCCGGCGTGAACGAGAAGATCATCCGGAAGGTGTTGGCGGGTGCCTCATGGCCGGAGTTGCGAACGATAGCTCGCCTCGAACGTGCGCTCCGAGTACAGCTCTACCCACGCTGAAGGTCAGCCGCTCTGTCTCGGGGGACTGCGCGAGATCCTCCCGGTGTTGCGTTCGGGTACCGATGATCTGGGGACTTGGGCGCGAGGGCTGGATGCCACGGTGCCTTGCGGCGATGACGGTCGCCATCACATAGACGACGTCGCGGACGGGCACTAGAACAGGGTCCGCGCAGACGCAGCACGGCTCGCCCCCGACGTCCCTGGGGGGCAAGGTGTGGCCAATCCCACTCTCGCTGATGCCGGCGGATGAGTCGCTTCTAAATTGGCGTGGCCGCCGAGATAGGCGAGCTGACCTCGGTGAAGCCGCTGAGGCTATCGGTGACGCTGTCGGGCCGTCCTGGACACCTCACAGACGGACACTCGGGACCTCGGGGGATCTCTGTGTACTGCCGAGCTCACCGGTCACGGAGTAGACCTCGTCCGAATGGAAGGCGGGATCACTGCCACCGGAGTGAGCTAGGAGGCTGTCGGTCGCTCGAGCGACTCCTCCCAGAACTCCGACCCCACAATGGTTGCGCCTGTGACGCGGAGGTTCAGCGGGAAATCCACGCTCCCCGCGACATAAATCGAGCGAGTCTCGTCGTGCGCGATGCCTGAAACTACTGTGCCCCCGTCCCACGGCGGCCTTGCCGCACCCTCGAACGGCGACGTCGAGTAACCGATGTAGGTCCGCGCCCCCACAATGCCGGACCGCGGGGGGAGGATGTTTATCCGAGCATCGGTGAGGTCGTGACCGCGCCACGTGATGTCGATGCGGAAGTTCACACCCTCGCGGTGAATTGACACGACCGCGACTGGGGTCGGCAGGGCTCGCGGGGTCTCAGACAAGGCGGACTCGAGTTCACGGGCGCCCCCCTCCACGAGATGCACTCGAGGGGTACGTGGGGTGCCATCCCGATCCTGGGGATGTGCGTGCGTTGCGATGAGCGCAGACCGAAAATCCACAATCTCTCGATACGCCTGTTCGCGTGGTCGCGTCTTGTCCAAGATCGTGATGGTCCGGCGTTCATCGGCATTCAACCAGTCACGGATCATGGAGTTGATGTGTGGGTCACTGAACGAATAGCCCACAACCACGAGATGGTCAGCGCGGTTCAGCGCCACCCGTGCCGCTGCATTCAACAGCAGGGTGGGCCCATCCGTCGCGAGTTTCTCGCGATCACCAACCACGATCCACGGAGTCGCCCGTATGTTGCGGCCAGGCTTGTCGACTTCACCGGGAGCCACAATTTCTAGTGTGGGAGAGGCGAGAAGCGCTTGAAACCCATGCGGCCGTTCCGTTTCTCGCCAGTCGAGTGATCCGTGCAGTTTGAGCAGGTTAAGCGTTCCATCCACCTGGTCGAAATCGAGCGGCTGTCCCGGGCGCCAACCTTCAATTCCTCGATTGACGTTCACGCCCAATGCCGTCGCGGCAGTCTCCACGGTCAGGTCGTAGTTCAGAGTCATCACGTCCAACCCCCGCGCCTGTGTTTCCGCTATACGAATGAGCGGCTGCAGGTAGGAGACGTCGTATGGCGGGCTGAGCAAGTCGACCAACGTACGGAGGATGAACGATTCTGCGTCGGCGAAAGGCTCGCCGAGGTCAGGCTTGATGGCAGCGCGAGCAATGCGCGCGATATCGCGAGCGACTGCGTCTCCGTGGACGAAGGAGGACCCTCCCAACGCCTTCTCGATGCTCTCCACGACAGCGGTTCCGGATCGAGACGGCAGGGCTTCGCTTGCAAAGTCCGAAAGCGCGGGAGACCACGAAGCAACGAAGGGGGACACTTCGTGGTGGTCCCTGTCTCGCAGAAGACGGACAGCCGATATCGACCTCGCGGTCGGCCGTCCCGTAGGACCGTGGGCGGCGTGGTGGTCCTATCGGGCGACAGGTGATACCGCGCACGCGTCGGCAGACTCTCGCGGGCAGTGTGCAACCGCACCAGTCTTGACGCCCGAGTCGAGATCGTGGTGCAGCCCTCGCGCCCGTCAGGGGATGGCGGACGTCACCGCGGCGAAGGCGTGGGGGGACCGGTCGGGGTCGCCGCAGGGTAGGGGTCGTGATGCTCATCTTCCGCCTGTTCGCCGCCATGGTGCGTGGACTGCTGCACCTGGCGGTCGGCCGTCCGACGGCCTTCACGGCCGTGCCGGCTGAAGCCGCAGATCGCCTGGCCACCCGTCCGGGTCCCGCCATCGACGACCAGTTGGGCCATAAGAGTGAGGCTCTCGAGATGCTCGTTGGTGCTGGTCTTGGCGGGTGCAGCTACGACTGCAGCGCTACCCGGCGAGCATGCGCGCGGCCCGCCAACAGGCGCCTCGCCGGCGCTCGATGTCTGGTGCGGGTCTCGTCATCGAGCGTGACCGTGCCTCCTCGCGCTCGGGCCGTACAGCTGAGAGCGAGGTTGGGTTCGGAGTTCGGGCGGCTTGAGCGTCTCCGCAAGCGCCGTCGCGTGGGCCAGCCTCGAATTCTGCGGCCGGCTTCGACGGTAGCCGCGCATCGAGCGGCGCCATTGCGAGGTGGCCGGGCCGCGAGCGCGCAAGCGCCGTGGGAGCGAGGCGTGCCAGCGGACACGACCGCGTCCCCCGGTCCTGCGACAGCAGGTCGGAGCCGCTCGCGGGCGGGCTTGAAGCAGTATCAGCTGGGGCTATCTCGGCCAGCACCGCCTCAGAACGAGGTGCAGCAGCCGAGGGCGGCTACCGTGACACCATGGACGAACACGCAGACGACAGCGGGGCCGGTGAGGCGGACGACACCGTGCGCGAAGCTCCACCAACGGGGTCGGCGTCAACCACGGGGTCACTACCCGCGACAGACGAGGTGCTGAGAAAATTCGCTGCCCTCGGTGCTCAGCAAGCGTTCCAGCTCGATCCGGCCTTGGTGTCGCAATTCACAGCGGCGTCGATGGTTTCATTGTCCACGCTCCCGCAGGCGCTGCTGGGTAGCATCGCTGCCTCTGTCCCGCCTCCTCAACTTCCTCCCGAGCTACTGGCGCAGTTCGCGGCGCTCGCACCGTCCACCCGCCTGCCCGCGTCATTTTGGGAGTCGGCGGCCTCCACAGTCAAATACCTGGGGCAGTCCGCGTCGGTAGACGCGCTCTACAGCGAAGCGCATCTGCGCGCCGCCAAGAGCGGGCACGCCACCTCTCCCCGGGCGACCCGCACCGCCGAGTCGTTCTTCAATGACCGCGCCGTCGAGATCACATCCGTGGACGCTCTGCTAAGCGCTTTCGCGACGATTCAACAGAAGCAGCGCGCCCACCAGCTGGTCTGGCGTGGGCAGCAAAATGCCGGCTGGTCCGTGCACAGCTCCCTCTACCGTCGGCTCGGCGACGACGGCGTCGTCGACGAGGACCGACTCATCGAAACCGAAATCGACACCTTCGCCGCCGCCGCGACCTGGGGGACGTCGTCGCATCGACCACTCGAGTTCCTCGCCACCCTGCAACATCATGGGGCGCCCACCCGCCTACTGGACGCGACAACCGACCCGGAGGTCGCGGCGTGGTTCGCGGTCGAGGCCGATCCCTCCTTGGACGGCTCCGACGGTCTAGTACTGGGTTGGGGGCGGGCGCCGCGGACCAAGACGGGTATTGCAGAACCAGACCAGACCCTCCCCCAAGACACGGAGGTCCCGTTCTGGCACGCGTGGACCAACGAGGAGGAACGTCGCCGTGTGGACTGGGGCACAGGTACGAAGACTTGGACGTGGTTCCCGCCCGCCCTGAACGAGCGCATGCGTGCGCAGAGGGCCGGGTTTGTTCTAGAGGCAGGTCCGATCCTTTCGACCGATGTCGTGGCGGTGTTCACTGGCGCGATGCCGACGGACTGGAGAGCATCGGAAATCGCGCGCGCCACCTCCGTCATCGGACTGCCTTCCCGCCACGACGTGAAGACCAAACGCAATGAGGCGAACCTCGTCCCGCTGTTCACCTTCCGCATCGCGTCCAAAGCCAAGCCGCAGATCCGGGACTACTTGGCGTCGAAGGGCCTGACCTCGTCCACGATCTATCCGGACCTCGATGGCCTTGTCCGCCATCTTGTCGGACCGTTTGGTCCACGTTGATCGTGACGTCAAGCCTGGCAGGTTGCTGGGCGCCGACTAGAGCGACTATGTCACGCGGCCGTGCAAGCAGAGCCGGACAGGACGTGCTGTCGAATCCGCCGCGGCTGAGAGGCTTGCGGCTCGATTGTCGGTCGAATCTGTTGCCGGGGCCGGCGCTTGCTTCCTCGCCCGGGTAGTACGGCTCCAATCGCGCGCGAGACCGGCGAGATTGGGCGAGATGCATAGGGCTCGATGGCCCGTAGGACTGCGAGGGCGAGACGCAGTTCGCCAAGTCGCTGCGCGTGAGCACGTCGAGCCGAGCGGATAGCGTCAGCCCGCCCCATCCAAGGTGATCGGCGCGAGCTTCTTGAGGAGCTTTTTCGGTCCTACGGCTGTAAAAGCCACATGGAGCACCGTTTTATCTCCCTCGCCAGTGATGTTCATGACCTCTCCGGATCCGAAGTCCGGGTGGAAGAGTCGCTGGCCGACATCTATCTTCAACCCGCTGTTGTCGATCAACCCCCGGTGTGTCTGTGGCCAGTCGAGGAAGCCCCTCTCCCGGCGCACGAGTGAGTTGACGCCGAGACGGATTTCTTCGAGCACCTCCTCCTGGCTTCGCGGGCGTGGGGCGTCCGCGGCGTCAATAGGAGCCGCGGCTAGGGCGAAAGCCGCTTCCAAGGCGGGCCATCCGTCGTCGGTGAGGACTTTGAGCGAATGATCGTTTGGCAGGCCGCCGGTGGCCTGCTGCAGTCGTTTCCAGAGCTTATCGAGGTCGGCTCTGGACGAGCCCAATGCGTTCTGAAATTGGTCGAGGGGGGAGATGAGCTCGCTGCGGTCGAGGTCGACCAGCACCGGAATGACGCTCCCACGACTGGTCTTACCCGCGAGAGCGCCCGCTTCAAAAAGCAGCCAGGGTGAGATGAGATTCGACCGGCTGACGAGAAGGATGCCGAGATCGGCGCCGTCGAGTTGGGCGTTGATGACGGAGAGGAAGCGCTCGCCGGGGGCGATGTCGGCGTCAGAGAGGAAGGTCTCCACATGGCCCGCGAAGGCGGCGTCGAGGAAGGCCTTCAACACATGACCGAGCTCTCGGGTCTGTTCGCCGGACCAGCTGATGAAGACATTGAGGGCGGGCATCCCATGAGTATGACAAGTCCGCCACTACGCTCGGTTCGAGGTTGCCGCCATCGCGCCCGAATACCGGGTTGTCCGGCTGGGCGAGGACATCGAGGGGATGATCTCCGCCGCTCAATCGGAGTCCACCCGTACGTGCGAGCTCTGTGCGGACAGGGCGTGGCCGTACCCGCAGGGGGACTGGCTGATCACCCGCCGCATCGACCACGCCAGAAGTCGCGGTGCGCACCGCGCCACAACCGAAGCGGACATCGCCGAAGCCATGCCGCGCGCCACCGAGAGGGAAATGGTGTTCGCAATCTCGGCCGGTGTGCCCGTCTTCCGCGTTCACCGCGGACGCGCTCCGTGACAACGACGCGTACCTCGCCGCATCGTCCGAGGTTGACGTCGCGGAGATGTCAACCTGGCTGACGGGCACTGCCGTGGCTCGCGACATGTCGGTCGGCGTCGCCGAGGTCGAAGACTTACGCGACAGAGCAGAGCTGTACACGGGGCGCATGCGCAACGTCCGGTATAGGTATCCGTGCTGGCAGTTCGACCAGCAGAACAAGCCATTGCGTGGCCTCGCGGTCGTGCTCGCCGCGCTCGGCGACGATTATCCAGTCAGCGTCAGCACTCTGGCGACCGCGCCCGATGAAGAGCTGGACGGGTTGTCTATCGCCCAGTGGTTGGACGCGGGAGGGGGCCCGCACCGTGCCGCGGCTTCCCTCCGGGACACCGAGATGTTCTGAGGCAGCCGTCGAGGGCGGGAGGCGCCACGGACCTCAGCTCGCCGGTGGCTGCTGCTGCCCCCCCCGCCTCGCCGCCGCTCGGCGCGGATCGGTTCAGGACGCGAAGTGAGCTGACGAACGAAGGACATCAGCGAGAGATATCCGCGCTCGCGTCCCCCAGCCGGACAGCACCTTTCGAATGGGTTACGGGCCGTGCCCGCCTTTCGAATTCGCGCCCTTCGGTTAGTCGGCCCACAGCGGGCCTACCTTGTCAATTTTGCGGATGGAGACGGCAACCAGGAAGTCAGTAACCTGTCCATAATTGCGGGCGACATCAGTACCGGTAAAACCACTGTTCTTGAATTCATAGACTGGTGCCTCGGTGGGAAGGAGCATCCGGAGCATGACGAGGTGCTCGTCAACGTGCGATCAGCCCAGCTCGCCATCGACGTGCCCGTTCCAGGCGGTCCGCCCGCCCGCTATGTCATCGAACGCGCGCTCGGCGGCAAGGCCACGAAGGCGTACCTCTACACCGGTGATCTGGCAACGATGCCGGATACACCGGTCCGGTCCTTCACCTCGGACCCCGCGGATCCCGAGTCGCTGTCCCATTACCTTCTTCAGCTCTGCGGGCTGAGTGGACTACGACTCGATCAGTCACCAACCCAGGACGAGTCCAAAACGAGCGCTCTCAGCTTTCGCGACCTGCAGCCCCTGTGGTTCCTGACAAACCGGCGCCTCGACAGTGGAGACCTGGCGTATGAGCGGCAGCCGCACCGCTTCATAAAGCTGAACCAGGTCGTGGACATCTTCTTCGGCGTCTCTGACAACGAGCAGTCCGTCTTGTCCCGGGCTGTGGAGGAACTCGGTACCGAGGAGCGTGAACTCAGGCGGGCCGTCCAAACCTTGCGCAGCTTCATGGACGACGCGGGCTACACCTCCATCGCCGAGATCGAAACTGAGTTCGACGAGGTTCGGGTTCGGATGGCCGAGCTGAACGCTCGGCGGCAGGTCATCGACTCGTCCATCGCGGCACGGGGAGAGTTCACCGCGGAGCTTCGGGAGTCCTTCTCGGCGAGCGAGCAGGAAGCGCAAGCCATTCAAGCTCAGCTACGAGACCGGGATGCGCTCGCCAAACGACTGGAACCGCTTCGTGCGCAGTACGCGGATGAGATTCGAAGACTCGATCTCGTGGCCGAGTCTCAGAACCTCTCTGATTCGCTCACAATCGTGACCTGTCCCGCTTGCCAGCGCAGACTGTCCTCCGCCCCGCAAGTTGTCGACGGACGCTGCACACCGTGCCACTCGCATGTGGGTGACGGTGACGACGGAGCCGAGGAGCCCCTGGATATCAGCGCAGAACGGCGCAACCTCGTTCGGCGGCTGAACCAACTCCTCGATTTCTCCAGAGAGGTGCGTTCCGAGGGCGACGCGCTACGTCGGAAGCTGGCAGCGGCCAACCTCCGAGTTCGTGAGACGCAGGCTGCGCTCGACAAAATCTCGGTCGACGTAGCGTCGCCGTTCCTAGCTGAACGTGACTCGATCCAACGATCAGCCGCTGATGCCCGTGTCGTCCTTGAGTCGTTGTGTCGTGCCCGCCAGATGCTGCTGCAACTCCAGCAGAAGGAGGTTGAACTCCTGCAGACGGCCGCCGCGCTCAAGCAGGCAAAGGCGCGAAAGGCGCAGTACGTTGCTTCGTCGACGCCGCGCGACACTGTCCTTGCTCGGGTGGGCGACCGGCTTCACGCCATACTGCGGGAGTTCGATTACCCAAAGGTTGACCTCGTTCACGTCGACCGCTACCTCGTGCCTCACGTACGCGGGCGGCGGTACGACAAGGTGGGCTCCTCAGGTGCGATGACTCTCATCGCCCTGGCTTGGGAGCTCGCCCTGTTCGAACTGGCCTTTGAGATGGGAAGCGGTCACCCGGGCTTCGTCATCATCGACTCCCCCCAGAAGAACCTCATCCCGGGCAATGCGTCCGGACCGCCCGTCACTCCTCAGGCGGGTGAGGAAGGAGGCGCCGAGATGACGGCACTTATTTCCGCCAGCGGTCGAAACATCGTTGAGAAGATCTATCGTCACCTGGACAACTGGCTTTCTGCCCATCCATCTGCGCAGATCATCATCGTCGACAACCAGCCGCCGTCAGTAGCTGAGCAGCATGTCGTTGTCAGGTTCTCCCAAAATCCGGACGACCCGCCGTACGGCCTCATCGACAACGAAGACGGATGGGTGGCTGAGGCCGCCCCGCTCTAAAGAGAGGCGTCGGATAGGGCTTCGTAGCCTGCATCCATCGAGAGCGGCACCATGTCGTCGGGTCCGGGCTCAGAGTCACTGGGCGGCCCAGGGGCGACATCCACGAGGGCGCTGATCCCTCACGTGGGACGCACTCCGCGCCAGCGCCAGCCTTTGCGCTGCGGCGCAAGATGGACCCGCGCGGCCTGCATTGAGATCCATCGCACCGTGGCGCGACCCACTGCTGCACAGCGTTGTGAGCTCATGGCCGCGTCGCATCAGGCCTCTCGAAGGTCCGTGCGCCACCATCGAGAGGGCACGCGCAAGGACTGCAGCGCGAGCCGACGCCGACGAGCTCGAGACGTGAGGGGCATCCGTCAAAGCCGGTGAGGAGCTGCCGGTCAGTGGGTCCTCGACCGGATATCCAGGTGGCCCGACTGACACGATCTACACAGACGTCTTGACCGGTTGCCCTGTGCGGCTAGTATGAGGAACAGAGAAATGGACGTCTTGCAGGGCAAGGCTTCCTGATCTACCGCAAGCGCACGACGCCTGTTACCTATTGACTGAGGGTTTCTGGGCTGGGGTGCGTCGCCCTTGAGGTGAACAGTCGTTCATGGTGGTAGTGAAGGTTCGGCAACTGTTTCTCGCGTCATCTTCAGGTAGCTCCTGAGGATAAGGAAACTACGCGAGGAGCTGGACATGACCGACCCGTCGAGAGAGAAAGACAACCGCATACGCGGTTCTAAGGCCCACGCGCAGGCCTCTGTCGATGCTCCTCCGGGATCTGGTAGTCCAGCTTCTCAGACCTCAAACAGAAGCGGGACTGCCGAGGTGGCGTCAACAGACGCCCCTCGGCAGTTCACCGCCGCCGAGGTGCTTTCCCTTCTGGTGGACGCGATTGCGCAGCTTGAGACAGCGGGCAAGGTCCCACTCGCGGCTGGTGTCTCCGCGCGGATGAGGACGATGCTCCCGGGGTTCTCCGTTGAGCAAACTGAGTTCGGGTCGTTCCGCGAGATTACGCAAGCCGCGGAGGAGGCCGGTCTCGTCGCCGTCACCCGCACACCCAACGACTTTGCGCTCAGACTAGTCGCGCGGCCGGCGTCGCCCGATCTGCGCGGCGCAACGCTAAAGACTGACTTGTGGCGCGCCATCCAGGACACGGACGCTTCCGTCGGGTACGTCTATGACCGTGTCACCCGTCGTACCGCCCGCGTGGCCGGTACGACCACCGAGCACGAAGTCGCGGTGCAAACCCTTTCTAAAGAAGAACTGCTCGGTTTAATGCGCGAGTTCGCCGCCGCGCAACACGGCTCTGACGCTACGGACCTGACGTCGGCACTTGAGCAAACTGAAGGAGCTCAAGCGTTCCGCCTCGTGACCAATCGGGCTGAGCCCTTGAAGCGGCGATGGAATCGCACCCTTCGTGGTCGAGTCCTCGAAGTGGCCGTGTCCTGGGCGACTAAGAACAGCATTCCCCTCACTCACATTCTCGAAACCCGAGACGGGAAGCTGGCCCCCAGCGCCCGAGTGATTCCCACCACTGGTAGGGAGGGGATGGCCATCGACGCCGAAGTGACTGCTGAAGGAGAGTCTGAGCTGAGGCGCGAAGTTCTGGCAATCCTGGCGGCCATGCCGCTTCACGAACTCCTCCGGTTGCCCATCCCGCTCGGGCACGCGCTGAAGCGGTAGCGGCGTGCCCGCGGTCGACCTCCGCGAGCTCGTCAAGAACCCCATCCACTTGACGGGCTCGCTCGTTGCGCATGGGAGCCCACATCCGCTACACGAAGCTATTTCTCGATCTCGCGAATTCACCTCCGACGAGGCGGCGCCGGTGCGTATACCCGCGGGTGGACGCGGACTTGACCAGCTCAGATATGTGCTCGCGCAACCGATAAGCGGAGTCGACCCCGCCCGGGCTCATGAGGCCCTTGTCCGCATGCTCGCGGAGACGAAAGGGACTGTCCTACTGCCGGGACACCCGGCTGCTTCGGCGGAAGGTTTGGACGCCTCCCAGGCTGCCCGGGTGCGTTCCGCTCTCCTGTGTGCCGTTTTCGCCGACGCTGATGAGAGAATCATCGACGGTGAGGTCGAGTTCCCCCGCATGGGTGCGGTCGGGGTGCTGTCCGTGCTCCCGAGCGACGTTGATAAGAAGGTGATTGAAGGCGCCTGGCTCGATGTCGGATGGTTTCATTCCACAACCACGATGGCGGAAAGCATCGCCAAGGTGCCCGGTCTCGTGGCGCTTCCCCCCAAGGCCCACCGCCTCGTGCAGATTCTCCTCGCAGACGACCTCGTTGATGAGGACCCAGCACTGCTCGAAAACCTCGCTCGCTTCGCGCATGTTCTCGGTGTGAAGCCCATCATCCACAGGGTGGTTGCGGATCGGGCGGGAGGCGTCGCCACGGATGTCTTGCGCACAAACCCGAGTGAACTCCTAGTCATCGGAGCTGGGGTGCATGATGCGCCCGTCAGTGCTTTTACAGCTAGATATGGCGGGTCCAACCTCCATCGCTCCCTCGCTGATAGCGGCGAGGATGCTTTCCGATGGTTCGCGGAAAACCTGCCTCGTATTGTCGGTGTCGGTCCTGCTCTTATCGGGCTCAGGGCGCTGATGGCAGATCCCGCCCGGCCGCCGTTGCCAGTGCGGAGCCCGGACCTCTGCCGCCATCATGGGTCGAACGTCTACGTACGTGACGCAACGAGCAAGATCTGGTGGACGAGAGACTTTGCGCAGCACGGCGGCTCGATCTTCAAGACTTACCTGCAAATAGACGGGCAGCTGCGCTGGCAAGCAGATCATGACGGCGACGGGAAGGTCATCACGAAGAAGTGGAAAGGGTCCGAGGGACGGACGATTCATATGCGCGAAACGACTGTCTGCTCGAATCCGGCGAAGCACACCAGCTGACCTCGAAGCGCATCCGGCGGTCGACAGAAGTCGTCTGCGGTGCTGTCACGCCGGGGTCGGGACAAGGCTCGTCCTTCCCAATCACTGCACTCTCATGGGTGCCTCCAGCGGTACGGCTGCATGCCGACTACCCGGATCTCGCGCTTGGCTTCCACGGGTCGTGCGAAGAAATCGGATCTCGCGCAGCTGATCACACGGTTTGACGAACCATCCGAACGGGAAGGATTCGCGCGTCGTCAAATCGCCTGGATCACATGCGTCGGATCTAGTCCATCCCCAGGGACGTCTCATAACTGAGCAATCCCGTCCGCTCTCTCGCCGGTCGCGTCGAAGGGTGTCCAGGTCGCGCGACCCGCGTGGCCCGCGTGGCCCGCGTGGCTCGCGTGGCTGGAGTGCTCGGTGTGGCCGGCATGCCTCTCCACCGACGGAACGGTCGACGGTCGACCGATTGGGGGAGGCGTAAGGTACCACCTTCGATCTATTCACGTGCATCTTTTTGGTCTTTCTTGAGCAAGAATGATCAGGAGGAATCGACAGGGAAAAACCTATGGAATGCCTCAGTGTGTGTTCGCGTCTCGCTCACTTTCTCTCGCGGTCGGCTCCTTAGCGTCGGACATGCGGCGGAGATGCCGTCCACACCGACCTAGGAGAACACCTCGTGACCAGCTCGCCCTCGGCCGCCCGTCGCCGCCGCCTCGTCCTTCCCGTCGTCCTCGCCGGAAGCGTCGCCTCGCTCATCCTGGCCCTCGGCCTCTCGCCGACCGTCGCCGCATTCACCGCGTCGATCCAGAACACGGTCAACACGGCCGCCACGGGCGTGCTCAGCATGCAGGAGTCCAACGCCGACGGCACCGTGCGCTGCAACAGCACCGACGGCGGCTCGATCTCCTCCAACGCCGCCACGTGTTCGACCATCAACAAGTACGGCGGCAGCACGACGATGGTCCCCGGCCAGACCGTCACGAGCAACATCTCGATCACGAACACCGGCACGGTCGCCGCGAAGACCTTCAGCCTCACCCCCGGCGCCTGCGCGCAGTCGGCCAACGGCTCCGTCAACGGCTCGGCCACCGACCTGTGCACCAAGATGACCCTCGTCATCACCTCGGGCAGCACGACGATCTACTCCGGTTCGCTCTCGGGCTTCAGCGCCCCCGTCGACGTGCTCGCGAAGACCACCGCCACCTCGGTCGACCCCGGTGCGACCGTGCCGTTCACCTTCGCGGTGACGCTCCCCGCCGGTGCCGACAACACCTACCAGGGGCTCAAGGCGTCGCAGGCGCTGACCTGGACCTTCAACTCCTGATCCGGGAGAGCTGTACCCGATGACCGACATCGTGGCGACCACGACCCGAGGACGCCGCCGAGCCCAGCTCGCGGCCGCGATTCTCATCGCGCTCCTCGCGGCCGTGGTCGCCACGGTGCTGTCGCTGACGGGGGCCCGCCTGTTCGTGATCGAGACGGCGAGCATGGCCGAGACCGCGCCCGTCGGCACACTGGTCGTGGCGCACCCCAAGCCCGCCTACGCCGTCGGCGACGTCATCACCTTCGTCGTCGACGGGCGCACCGTCACCCACCGCATCGTGGGTGTGCAGGAGGGGCGGTTCATCACCCAGGGCGACCTCAACGGTTCGCCCGACGCGTGGCAGCTCCAGCCCGATCAGATCGTGGGCACCGTCGTCGCGATCGTCCCCGGTCTCGGCTTCCTGCTCAAGGCCGCGCCGGTGTTGTTCCTCGCCGGCATCGTCGTCGAGACCGTCGCCCGGCTCATCGGCGGGAAGCGGCGCGGATGGCGGGTCGGATTGCGACTGACGGGCTGGTCGGTGGCCGTCAGCGGGTTGTCGTTGTGGCTGCGCCCGTGGTTCAACGTGCAGATGATGGACTTCCGCGCCGCCGACGACGGTTCCGGGGCCCTGATGCACATCGTCAACACGGGTCTCTTCCCGGTGCTGGCGGGGGCGACGCGTCTGGTCAGCGGGGAGGACGGCGTCATCCTGTCCACCGACCAGCTCCCTTCGGGTGCCTACGCGCTTTCGCCGACGCCCGACCCCGACTGGCCCGTGCGGGTGATGCTCATCGCGTTCTGCATGGTTCCGTTCCTGGCCTCCCTGCTGGTCCGCGCCGACGACCCGCTTCCCGTGCAGGGCGGGCTGCGTGTGCGGCCCGACCGGAGCGCACGCGGGTGGGTGCTCGTGCCCATCGCCGTCGTCACGATCATCGCCGTCGTCGTGCTCACCTCCGTCTCGTCCTCGCAGGCGGCTCTCGCCGCGTCGGTCAAGAACGACACGAACAGCACCGCGACCAACACGTACTTCACGTGCCGGGGCGCTGCGCAGAGTGTCGGGCGCAGCGACACCCACGCCGCCTATTCGGTCGAGGGGACGGGACTGCTCGGCCTGAACCTGCTGACCATCGAGGCCGACATCGCGGGCCCGAACCGCACCGGCATTTATCGCAAGGCGATGACGACGACGAGCAGCGTGGCGTGCCCCCGCGATCAACCGCGCCGCGCGGTCGTCTTCGACGGGTCGCAGTGTCTCTACATGCCCGCCCAGGGGCAGCGGAACGACCCGGACTTCTTCACGGCCGAGGCCTGGTTCTCGACGACGTCGCGGACGTCGGGGAAGATCATCGGCTACGGCGACGGGGCGACCACCGACAACACTTACTGGGACCGGCACATCTGGATCGACACGTCCGGGCGCCTCAACTACGGACTGTTCCCCAACGCGCGAGTGGTCCTGTCCACCCCTGAGGGGCGTTCCTACGCCGACGGGGCGTGGCACCACGTGGCCGCCACGCTCTCGAGCGCGGGGGCCTCCTTCTACGTCGACGGCGCCCTCGTCGGCACCTCGCCGAGCACCACCACCGGGCAGAAATACACCGGCTCCTGGCGCATCGGCTGCGGAAACCTCACCAACTGGACGTCCAACCCCTCGAGCTTCTTCACCGGCACGATCCAGTACGCCGCGGTCTACACGCGCGCGCTCACGGCGACCGAGATCGCCGCGCACGCCGCCGCGGGGCGGTGAGCACGTTCCGGTCGATCCGTCGAATCGGTTTCCCCGCGTGACATCGCATGACGAGCCGTAACGCTCCGACTTGGGCATCCCGTATGCATGTGGTGGCGTGGAGCTATGACTTCACGCACCACCGCACGCCTGGCCACGATCCTCAGTGCATCCGCTGCAGCTCTCCTCTTCACCCTCACCGGTTGCGCCGGTGGTTCCGGCGCGGGAGACGACTCCTCGCGCATCGTCATCGGCGCCGACGACGGCAACGAGGCGCACTGGACGGTGCTGAAGCAGAAGCTCGCCGACGAGGGCATCGACCTCGAGGTGCGCACCATCAATGACGGCGTGCAGCTCAACCAGGGCGTGCAGGACGGCGAGCTCGACGTGAACCTGTTCCAGCACCTCATCTACCTGTCGCAGTTCAACGTCGAGAACAACGGCACGCTCGTGCCCGTCGGCGCGACCGCGGTGTACCCGCTCGCGCTGTACTCGGAGCAGTACACCGACGTGAAGGACCTGCCCGAGGGCGCGACCGTCGCGATCCCGAACAACCCCACCAACCTCGCCCGGGGCCTCCTCAACCTGCAGACCGCGGGCCTGCTGACCCTGAAGGACGGCGGCACCGCGCTGTCGACGCCCGCCGACATCGAGACGACCAAGGTGACGCTGCTCCCCGTCGACACCAACCAGACGGTGACCGCCCTGAAGGACGGCAGCGCCCAGGCCGCCATCGTCAACAACACCCAGGCGCAGAAGGGCGGGCTCGGTGACGAGCTCATCATCTTCAAGGAAGACCTGAACAACCCGCAGCTCGCGCCCTACATCAACGCCTTCGTCACGCGCGATGACAAGAAGGACGACCCCCGCTGGGAGAAGCTCGTCGCCGCCTACCACTCGCCCGAGGTCGAGGAAGCCGTCACCGAGCTGAACCAGGGCAACCTGCAGTTCAAGACGGAATGGACCGGCGCGCAGCTGCAGGACGAGCTGACCAGCCTCGAAGACGCCCTCAAGGCCCAGAAGGGATGACCGCGGTCATCGAGCTGCGGAGCGTCACCAAGAGCTTCCGCACCGATCGCCGCACCTCCTCCACCGCCGTCGACGACGTGTCGCTGACGGTGGAGGAGGGGTCGATCGTCGGGGTCATCGGCTACTCCGGCGCCGGCAAGTCGACGCTCGTGCGCCTGCTGAACGGCCTCGAGCAGCCGACGTCAGGCACCGTCGAGGTGCTCGGCGTCGACGTGGGGGCGGCATCCGAGGCGAAGCTGCGCGACCTGCGGCGCCGCGTCGGCATGATCTTCCAGCAGTTCAACCTCTTCTCGTCGCGCACCGTCGCGGCCAACGTCGCCTACCCGCTCAAGGTCGCCGGGTGGAAGAAGGCCGACCGCGACAAGCGCGTCGCCGAGCTGCTCGACTTCGTCGGCATCGGCGACAAGGCGAAGCAGTACCCGCGGCGCCTGTCGGGCGGCCAGAAGCAGCGCGTCGGCATCGCCCGGGCCATCGCGACCGACCCCCGCATCCTGCTCGCCGATGAGGCGACGAGCGCGCTCGACCCGCAGACCACGGCTGAGGTGCTCGACCTGCTGCGCGAGATCAACCGACGCCTGGGGATCACCATCGTCGTCATCACGCACCAGATCTCGATCGTGCACGAGCTGTGCGACCAGGTCATCGTCATGGAAGGCGGCCGCGTCGTCGACAGCGGCGACACGTATCGCGTCTTCGCTCACCCGCGCGCCGAGCTGACCAAGCGCTTCGTCGCGGCGGTCACCCAGGGCGTGCCGTCGGGCGAGGCGCTGTCGGCGCTCGCCGCGGGCGGGGGCGACCTGGTCAGTGTCGAGGTGAACGAGTTCACCAGCGAAGACGTCTCCGAGGTGTTCCACCGTCACGGCGCCCGGCACTCGGTCGTCTACGGCGGTGTCACCGACGTGCTCGGCAAGCAGCTCGGCACCCTCACCTACCGCGTGCACGCCGAGAACCTGGACGCCATCGTGGCCGAGCTGCGCGCCCACACCGACGTCGTCGTGCCCACCGTGGAGGCCCGCGCATGAACAAGTGGGACACCCTCACCCCGGTGCTGCTGCAGTCCATCGGCGAGACCGTCTACATGGTGGCCGTGTCGCTGCTCATCTCGGGCGTCGCGGGTCTCGTCATCGGCGCGCTGCTCTACGCTACCCGGCCCGGCAACCTGTTCGAGAACCGCGTGGTCTTCGCCATCGCGAACCTCGTGATCAACGTCATCCGACCGATCCCCTTCATCATCTTCCTCACCGCGGTGGCCCCGGTCACCCGCGCCGTGACGGGGACGACCCTGGGGACGGATGCCGCGATCGTGCCGATCACGATCATGGCCACGGTCGTGATCGCCCGCGTCGTCGAGCAGAACCTCGTCGCTGTCGACCCGGGCACCGTCGAGGCCGCCCGGGCCGTGGGGGCCCGCCGCATCGGCGTGCTGTTCGGCGTCGTCATCCCCGAGGCTCTGGCCCCGCTGATCCTCGGCTACACGTTCATGTTCATCGCGGTCGTCGACATGTCGGCGATGGCGGGCTACATCGGCGGCGGCGGGCTCGGAAACTTCGCGATCATCTACGGCTACCAGCAGTTCAATCAGCAGGCGACGTGGGTGACCGTGGCGATCATCGTCGTGATCGTGCAGGCCGGCCAGCTCCTCGGCAACGCCCTGGCCCACCGCATCCTGCGCCGCTGATCTCTCCTCCGGCGAGCTCGCGGCCGTCGCAGCGCCCCCGGCGGCATCCAGAGCGTCGAGTGTCCAAGACATGCCGTCCCTGTGTGGGAGCACGCGGCGTGTCTTGGACACTCGACCGGGGTCTCGCTGCGCACGTCGCCTCCGACAGGCTGCGGCGCGGTCTCGCGTCGAGATGGTTGAGCGTCCAAGACACGCCGTCGAGGGGGGCCTGCGTGCGGCGTGTTCTGGACACTCAACGTGGGGAGGGGCGCGCCGGGGCCCGAGGCGGGGCGAGCGGCCGCGCCCCCGGCATCCGCACCTACCCTCAGAGGGTGAGCATCGTCCGCACCCTCGCCCGCTGGCTGCTCGGCGTCGCGCTGCTGTTCACGGGCACCGCGCACCTCACGTTCGCGCGCGACGAGTTCGTCGCCCAGGTGCCATCGTGGCTGCCGCTTCCGGTCGACGTCACCGTCATGGCATCCGGGGTCGTCGAGATCGCGCTCGGCCTCGCCCTCCTCGTCCTCGGTCGCTTCCGTGTGGCGGTGGGCTGGATCGTCGCGGCCTTCTTCGTCGCGATCCTCCCCGGCAACATCGAGCAGTTCATGCGGGGGACCGATGCGTTCGGCCTCGACACCGATCTCGCCCGCGGCATCCGTCTGCTCTTCCAGCCTCTGCTGGTGGTCTGGGCATTGTGGTCGACCGGTGCGTGGAAGGCGTGGCGGGGGCGACGACGAGCCCGCGGGCGCTGAGCCGCGGCGGTGCGCTGATCTGCGCGGCGGCGGACGCCGAGGGCCCCGGGCGCTGAGCCGCGCGGCGTTCTCCGCTGCGGGCGCCGACCCCTGATCTGTGCGGCGGTCGACGCCCTGGGCGCCGACCCCTGATCTGCGCGGCGGTCGACGCCGCGGGTGCCGACGGCGAGATGCCGATGTCCCCACGCCGGTGCGGGCGCCGGCCACCCTCGGCCCGTTGCGCCGGGAGTCGGCGATGGCCTCCGAGACGATGACCCCGCCGATCACCGCTTCACCCGCCGTCAGTCGTCGTCGCCGTCGTCGTTGACGTCACCGTCATCGGCATCGTCGCTGTCGTCGTCGTCGTCATCATCGTCCGGGGCGACCGGCTGCGGCGCGGGCGGGTCCACGGGCTGCGGCGCGGGCGGGTCCACGGGTTGCGGCACGACCGGGGCCGGGCGCGCCGGTGACGGGTCCGCCGGAGGGTCGGAGATCTGCTCGCCGGGGACGAGGGAGGGCGCGGGTGTCGACGACGGAGTGACCGCGGCGGGGCCGCCCGTGAGGGTTCCCCCCGGCAGCACGTGTTCGGCGACGGTGCGGGGCTCGAAGGCGGTGGCGACGGCCGCCGTGGTGCAGACCGCGCCCACCGCGGCGGCGGCGATCAGGGCGGTGCCGATCCAGGCGCGACGTGACATTGCGAACTCCTCCTCGTCGGGGTGCTCTCACTCTCCCGCGAGCCCGTAAGGCTGGGGGAAGACGATGATGAGAGCGTTCTTATTTCGATCGGCCGCGGTGGCGACCGACGGCATACTGAGGACCATGGGAACCGCCCACGCGTCCGCCACGGGCGCCGGGTGGACGGTACGGACGCGCATCGTCATCGTCATCACCGTCGTCGCCGCGATCGGTCTGCTGTCGGTGGGGGCGGCGGTCTACATCGTCGAGCGCGCGCGGATCCTCGCCGCCGTCGACAACCGGCTCGAGGCGGCGCAGAAGTCCGCGCGCGCGCTCGTCGCCGTCGGTACCGGCGACACCCCGTGGGCGTCATCGACGGCTGCTCTCGAGGCGACCGTGACCCGCATCAATCCGGACGACAACACCGGCGCGCTCGGTGTCATCGACGGGGTCGCGGCGTTCATCCCCGGCGTCCCCCTCGATGTGGATCTGCGGAGCGCCCCGGGCTTCGTCGAGCACGTGAGCGCGGCGGCCGCGCAGGACCCCGTCATCGGGACGTACGCCGAGGAGGGCGTCGCCTGGCGGTATCTCGCCGCGCCGATCGCGATCGACGGCTCGCCGGAGCCCTCGCGCGTCCTGTTCGTGACGGCCTACGACCTCGACGGCGAACTGTCGGAGTTCGACGCCGCCGCGCGGGTCTACCTGATCGCCGCGGCCGTCGTCCTCATCGTCATCGCCGCGAGCGCCGGGTTGGTCGCGGCGCGTCTGCTGCAGCCCCTGCGCCGCATGCGCGAGACGGCGGCGCGCGTGTCGGCGCGGTCGCTCGCGGAGCGGCTCCCCGTGGAGGGCAACGACGACGTCTCCGCCCTCGCCGCCACGATGAACGACATGCTCGATCGCCTCGACGACGCGCTCGGTGCCCAGCGCATGCTCCTGAGCGACGTCGGGCACGAATTGAAGACGCCGGTGACGATCGTCAGCGGCCACCTCGACGTGATGGACGTCGACAATCCCGTCGACGTCCGCGAGACGCGCGCGCTCGTGCTCGACGAGTTGGCGCGGATGGGGCGCCTCGTGCAGGACCTCGCCTAGGAGGCGGCGCTTCGCGGCCCGAGCCCGATGCGCCCTCAGGTGACCGACATGGGCGCTCTCGTCGAGCGGGTCGCGGTGAAGGCGCGCGGTATCGAGGGCGCCGAGGTGCAGTTGGGGCGCACCGCCGCGGCGTACGCGCTCGTGGACCCGGCCCGGATCACCCAGGCGCTGCTGCAACTGGCGCAGAACGGCGCGAGCCACGGCGGGGGAGACCTGCTGATCGGCAGCCGCCGCCGCGGGGCCGCGCTGGAGCTGTTCGTCCGCGACCACGGCCCGGGGGTGCCCGCCGACCAGCGCAAGCGCATCTTCGACCGCTTCCACCGCGGGGTCGGCGACGACGGGCGCGGCGCCGGCGGCAGCGGGCTCGGCCTCAGCATCGTGTCGGCGATCGCCGAGAGCCACGGTGGCACCGCACGCGTGCAGGACCCCGCCGAGGGCCCGGGGGCGGAGTTCGTCCTGAGCGTCCCCGTCGTCGACGCGGTGGCCGCTCGAGAGGGCCCGGGCCAGCCCGGCATCGCCGTTCCCCCGCGTCCACCGCTCCCCGACACGGTCCGCACGTCGAACCGGAGGGAGGGCTGAAATGGCATCCATCCTCATCGCCGATGACGAGACCCGGATCTCGGCGTTCATCGACAAGGGACTGCGCGCGGCGGGGTACGCGACGCGGGTCACGGGGAACGGGCGCGAGGCCCTCGATCTGGCGATGTCGGGGGAGTTCGATCTTGTCGTGCTCGATGTGAACCTCCCCGGGATGACCGGATTCGAGGTTCTGGAGCACCTGCGGGGTTCCGGCTCGGCCGTGCCCGTCATCATCCTCACCGCGCGCGTGGAGCTCGAGGACACCGTCGCCGGTCTCGAAGGCGGCGCCGACGATTACCTGGGGAAGCCGTTCCGGTTCGACGAGCTCGTCGCACGTATCCGCCTTCGCATCCGCCGCGAACCGGCGGCGGCGGCGCTGGAGCTCCGGCACCGCGACATCGTGCTCGACGTGCGCCAGCGCACCGCCGCCGTCGCCGGACGGGAGATCGTCCTGTCGGCTCGGGAATTCGCCCTCGCCGAAGAGTTGGTGCGCCACCCCGGTCAGGTGCTCAGCCGGGAACAGCTCCTCAGCCGCGTGTGGGGGTTCGACTTCGACCCCGGGTCGAATGTGGCCGATGTCTACATCGGCTACCTGCGCCAGAAGCTCGGCGCCGACCGTATCGAGACCGTTCGCGGGGTGGGTTACCGCCTCGTCTGACCGGCGTGCAGTGCGAGCCATCGCCGGGCAGTGGCGTGCCAGGCGGGACGGAAGAGGTACACCGCGCCCAGGCGCAACCGGCTCGACGTCTCGTACGCGTTCATCCGCCGCGGGTCGACCCCCGCCCGACTCGCGACGCGGTCGACCGCGGACCGTGCCGCCTCCGCACGGGATGCCGACATCCGTCCCTGCGCGTGGCGCCAGGCCACGTGGGCTCGCAGGTTCGCCAGGTCCAGGGCGGGCTCGGCCCGCGCCGCGGTGTCGAGGTCGATGAGGCCGGCGCGGCGACCGTCCCACAGCACCTGCTTGTCGTGCAGGTCGCGGTGCGCGGGGACGAAGTGTCCTCCGGCGTCGACGAGGAGGGCCTGCGCCGCGCGGTCGAAGGCCGCCGCCGTCGCGGCACGGGAGCCGGCGGCGACGGCGTGATCGCGCCAGCGCAGAAGGACGGCCGCCTCGTCGTCGGGGGTGTGGACTGCGCCCTCACCCCCGGGTGGCATCGCGAGCACCTCCCCCCAGCCCCGGGCCCACCCCGACCAGGCGGCGCAGACGTCGTCGTCTGTGAGGCGGGCGTCTGCGCCGAGGTCGTGCAGGGTGCGCCCGCTGATGCGCGAGAGGTGCACGCAGCCCGCCGCGTCACGGACCGTGACCTCGGGTGTGACGAAGCCGCCGCGGAACGACCCGGCGTCCGCGTGCGCGCGTGCGAGAGAGGCGACCGCCTCCGGCCGGACCACCTTGAGATAGCCCGAGTCGTCGTGCGTCCGCAGCACGGCGCGTCGTCCTCGGCGCCAGGAGATCACCGTCCCCGCGGCCGCAGCCTCCGCACGGGCGGGGAGGTGGCGGTCGCGCCCGACGGGCGAGAGCTCCTGCTGTCCGTCCCGCCAGCGTCCCGCACGGATGCGGCCGTCGGCGTGCTCGAGCTCGAGATCGTATCCGCGTGAGCTGGGCCAGGCGCGGCGCACCGTCCACGTGCCGAAGGCGTCGCGCACCTCGCGCGGCACCGGCATCACCGCAGGTCCTCCGCACGCTCGAGCCGCTCCGCCACCGTCGACCACCAGCCCGGCTCGCAGCGGCGGAACGGCTCGATCGCCCGTGTGAGCGCGCACAGCGGGGTCCAGGCGCGCCACTCCTCGTCGGTCACGGGGCCTCCGGCCGCACGGTAGGCGGTGACGAGCTCGTTCGTGATCGAGATGTCTCCGGTGCGCAGGAACTCCTCGACGGCGAATCCGGCCAGGTCGAGGGCGGGTTCGCCCGCACCCATCCGGTCGAGGTCGATCAGCCGGATCTCGCCGTCCGCGCCGAGCAGCACCTGGTCGGCGCTGAAGTCGCCGTGCACGACGGCGCGTTGACGCCGGGGAGGCAGGTGCCGGGCCAGACCGACGGCTCTCCGCGCCGCGGACGGGAGGACGCTCGCGATCGCGCGCGCGGCGTTGCCCGCCCGCGCGCCGGGGTCGTCGGCGTCGTCGGCGCCGTCGACGGGGAGGGCGTGCATCCGGGCGAGAGCCCTCCCGGCGGCCTGCGCGTGTGCGGGAGAGATCGTCGTGGCGAGGTCGCCGATGCCCCATGAGGGCGTCGCCCAGGTGTGGTCGGCCGCCACCAGGCGGGGGAGGAGGGTGGGGAGCCCCGCTTCCGCGAGCCGCCGCGCTCGCCGCAGCGCCGCGGGCGCGCGGCCGGGAGCTGTCTTGGCGTACTCGCCGCCGAGGCGCACGACGAGGCGCCGGCCGGGATTGTGGCGCACGATCACGGCATCCGCCCATGCGGGCTCGCGCCGCTGCGCGTCGATCACGGCCCGGGCGAGCACACGGTCGCTGCGAGCAGGCCCGAATACGGCCCAGGGGACGCCGGGCAGTGGCCGGACCTCCGCGCTCCGACCGAGCGCCGACTCCGGCTTGTCGGGCCCTGCCCACGCGCCGGCCCAGAACGCTCCCGCCGGAGTGGTGAAGGCGGTCAGCACGCTCGTGCCCGGCTTGTAGCGCAGGTGTCGCACCTGCACGGGGGCGCCGAGGATGTGGGCGAGCGACACCGGGTCGAGCAGCGTCGCGGCTCCGGGCAGGTCGGTGTCGCGGGCGGCGATGTCGTCCACGGCGTTCACGTCTGCGACCCCGCTCCGGCGTGCGCTGCTCGTTCGTCCTCGGCGTGACGCACCCAGGCGTTCAGCCGCGAGCCGTGGCCGGCGAGGAGATCGTGCGGTGCGCCGTCCTCGACGATGCGTCCACCCTCCAGCCAGACCACCCGATCGGCCGAGAGCGCCTGCGTGACGTCGTGCGTGATCGACACGGTCGTGCGCCCCCTCGTCAGTTCGCGCAACGACTCGGCGACCAGAGTGCGGGCATGCGGATCCAGCCCCGTGGTCGCTTCGTCGAGGACGACCACCGGGCTGTCGCGCAGCAGGGCGCGCGCGATGGCGATCCGCTGGCGCTGGCCGCCGGAGAGCGTGCCGCCTCGTGCCCCGAGCACCGTGTCGTAGCCCTCGGGCAGCGCGCAGACGAAGTCGTGCGCGAAGGCCCGTCGCGCGGCGTCCTCCACCTCGGCGTCCGTGGCGCTCAGGCGTCCGTAGCGGATGTTCTCGCGCACGGACGTGGCGAACAGCACGGACTCCTGCAGCAGCAGCGACACCGAGGAGCGGACGCTCGCCACCGTGGCGCGGGAGATGTCGATCCCGTCCAGCCGGACCCGACCGGCGCGGGGGTCCGCGGTGCGCACGAGCAGGCCGGCCAGAGTGGACTTGCCCGCGCCTGACGGACCCAGCAGACAGACGTGCTGACCGGCCGGGATGTGCAGGGTCAGATCCCGCAGCACCGTCTCGCCGCGCCCGTCGTCGACCTGCACCGCCTCGAAGGCGACCTCGCCGCGCAGCCGCGGGAGGTCGGCCGCGTGCGGGCCGTCGGCGATCTCCACCGGCTCGGCCAGCAGGTCGGCGACGCGTTCTCCCGAGGCCGCCGCCCGTGCGATGCGGCCGGTGTACTTCGCCAGGTCTTTCAACGGTCGCATCGCGAGCTTGAGGTAGGCCACGAAGACCACGAGGTCGCCGGGGGTCATGCTGCCCGACAGCACCTGCCACCCGCCGCCGATCAGCACGGCCGCCGTGGCGAGACCGACGATGACGTCGGTCCGGCGCTCGAGACCGGCTGCGAGGCGCCGCGCGCGAACGCCCTGCGTCAGCGCACGGTCGTTGCCCGAGGCGAACGCACCCGCCAGCCGGTTCTCCAGGCCGTATGCCTGCACGACGCGGATGGCGCCGAGTGCTTCCGATGCGGTGTCGGCGAGCGCGCCCTCGCCCTTGCGCGTCGTGCGGGACGCCGCGGTGATGCGCTGCGAACTGCGCCTGGACGACACCGCGTACAGCGCGGCTGCGGCGACGACGACCAGGGTCAGCAGGGGATCCATGAACGACATCACCACGACCAGCACGACGAGGGTGAGGATGTTGCCCACGAGGGGGAGACCCGCGGTGACCGCCACCTCCTGGAGCCGCCCGATGTCGCTCACGAGGCGTTGCACGACATCGCCCGACGACGCCGTGGAGTGGTAGCGGGCCGAGAGCGACTGCACGTGGGCGAAGACCCGGGCGCGCAGTTCGGTGGCGACCCGGGAGCCGACGAGGGCGAAGGCGACGGTGCTCGCGTACGCGGAGACCGCGCGCAGGACGATGAGTCCCAGCAGCAGCGCGGCGCAGGCCACGAGCAGCCCCAGTGAGGCCTGGGGGATCCCGGCGGCGGCGCCGGTCGATGCGCCCAGGCTCACCGAGACGGAGTCGACGACGAACTTCAGCGGCCACGGCTCGAGGACGCGGAACACCACGTCGGCGAGCAGCGCGACCATCCCGAGGACGATGAGCGATGCTTTGCCGCGCAGGTGCGGGCGCACGATCGCGAGGCTGCGTCGCAGCGCCCGCGGGGCGGGGGTCCTGGCGCTCTTCACGAGGTCACCGCCGGGTGGAGCGCCCCGAGGATCCCCGCGAGCACCCCACTCCACCCGTGCTCGGACACGGCCTGCTGGCGCGCCTGATCGGCCAGGCGCCGATGCATCGCGGGGTCGTCGATCAGCGTCTGCAGCGCATCGGCGAGGGAATCGACGTCGCCCGGGCGGGTGATCAGTCCGGTGCGACCGTGCCGGACGAGCGCGGGCACTTGCCCGACCTCGCTCCCGACGACGGGCACGCCCGCCGCCAGATATTCGTAGACCTTGAGGGGCGAGAAGTAGTCGTCGTGCGCGCGGTAGGGCGCGGCGCCGATGTCCATCCGCGCGAGCATGTCGGGAATCTGCTCGGGCGCCACCGCCCCGGTGAACTCGGTCTCCACGCCGAGGGCGCCGGCGCGCCGTTCGAGGCCGGCGCGCTCGGGGCCGTCACCCACGACGAGCAGTCGTGCGCGGCGTCCGCGGCGGGTGAGCTCGGCGACGGCATCCACGAGGACGTCCACTCCGTGCCAGGGCTTGAGGGTCCCGACGAAGCCGACGGTGGGCGCGGCGTCCGCCGCCCGGCGCCTGAACGGGGGACGGATGCGGTCGGTGTCGACGCCGTTGGGAGCGACCAGCGGATGCCGCGCGCCCTGCGCCCGCGCCCACGCGGCGACCGGCTCGGAGACGCACGCGACCACGTCGGCCGAGGTGAGCGCCCGCTCGGCGATCGCCACCGCGGCGGCCTCGTCGACCAGCTCGCGGTGTCGGCGCTGCTCCTGCACCAGGGGCGCGTTGACCTCGAGCACGCCGGGCACGCCCAGGGTCTCGGACACCCGGGCGCCGCCCGCCGAGAACAGCGAGAACCGCTCGTACACCAGGTCGCATCCGTCGGCGAGGATCGCGTCGCTCAGGTGCTGCGCGGCATCCTGGATGCCGCGTTCCCGCTGCGCCGTGTCCGCTCCCGTCACACGCCGCTCGATGAGGCGCACGCCGGTGAGGTCGGCCGGCACGCGGTCGCCCCGTCGGCTGGCGTACACCGTCACCTCGTCGCCACGAGACCGGAAGGCCCGGACGATCTCCTGCACGTGGACGCTCGCGCCCTTGGTGCCGAACACGGGCACCCCGGGGTCCGCCACCAGATAGGCCACGCGCATCACGCCACCCGCTTCCGGTCGTCGGCGGCGACGGCCGCGGTGAGTGCGGCGAGGCGCGCGGCCTGCCGGGTCGCGTCGAAGTCCCGCTCGATGAGCCCGCGGGCGCGGCGGGTGGTCGCCTCGACGGGGTAGTCCGTCCGAGCGACGCGCCGGAGACCCGCGAGGAGTGAATCTCCGTCGCCGGGGACGCAGAGGATGCCGGTCCGGCCGTCCTGGATGATCTCGGGGATTCCCGTGACCGCCGTCGAGACGCACGGGACCCCGCTGGCCATCGCCTCGAGAAGCACGGTGGGCAGCCCGTCGGCGTTGCCGTCGGCCGCGACCAGGCAGGGCGCGACGAAGACGTCGGCTTGGCGTAGATGCGCCGAGACCTCGCCCTGCGGGAGGGGACCGAGGAAGCGGATCGCCGGGGACCCCGCCGCCTGCGCCCTCAGCTGCGGGGCGAGCTCCCCGTCGCCGACGATGTCGAGCGTGGCATCCCGGCCCTCGTCGCGCAGGCGCTCGACCGCGTCGATGAGGAGAGAGAACCCCTTCTTCTCCACGAGCCGCCCCACGGCGAGCAGCCGCAGCGGCCCCTGACGCGGTCGGCGGGCGACGAAGGGGAACCGGGCGAGGTCCAGACCGTTGTAGACGCGCTCGATCGACCCCGACGAAGGGAAGCGGTGCCGGAGGTGCTCGAGGTTGAAGTCGCTCACGGTCACCGCGAACGCGGCATCCCGGAGCTTGCGCTCGAGGTCCCGGGGGTCGACGTCGGCGTGGAAGATGTCTTTGGCGTGCGCGGTGAAGGAATAGGGGATGCCGGCGAGCAGCGCCGCCAGCCGCGTCACCGTCGTCGCCGTCGAGGCGAAATGCGCGTGCAGGTGCGTCACTCCGCGGTCGAGGGCCTGCCGGGCGACCTCGACCGCCTGGAGTGCGTCGTCGGCGTCGGCGGACAGGAGCTCCGGCAGATGGCGGGCGACGGCGGCGGTCAGACGGGCGTCTGTCTGCGCGCGTCGAAGGCCGTCCCAGGCCGACGACAGTCGCCGCGGCACGGGGACGGCGCGGACGGGGGCCTGCACCCGCGCCAGCTCCGCGTGGAAGCGCGTGTCGTCGTTGGGGCGCAGGGCGAAGATCTCCAGCCGTTCGCCGAGCGCCTCACGGGCGATGATCTCGGTGACGATGAACGTCTCGGAGAAGCGCGGGTACATCTTCAGGACGTATCCGATGAGCGGGGACGTGTCAGACGGCATGAGCGGTGACTCCTCGGGTCGACGGGGCGATCAGCTGCGCCGCGAGCGCCGCGGTCTCGGCGATGCCGTCGAGCTGGACGCCCTCGCGCGGGCAGCGGGTCAGGTGGGTACGGCGGAAGAACTCGGTGACGGCCCGATCGTCGAGGCGGTCGGCGTCCACGGTCTCGATGACGCCCTTCTGCTCGAGGGCGCGGGCGCGGATGCGTTGCTCGTCGCGGCGTCCGCAACGGGGTACGACCAGGGCGGGCGTGGAGGTGTGGAGCACCTCGCAGACCGTGTTGTACCCGCCCATCGTCACGACCGCCGCCGCGCGCTCGAGCAGGGCCGGCAGGTGGGGCACGCTCTCGACGACCTCCACCGAGGGGTCGGTCGCGGCGCGGCGGACGCGGTCGCGATCGGCCGGTGACATCTGGGGGCCGGTCACGACCAGATGACGATGCCCGTGCGGGACGGTCGCGGCGGCCGCCGCGACGGCGACCTCGACGCCGTCGGAGCCGCCCCCGACCGTGGTGAGCACGAAGGGGCCGTCGGCTGCGGGGGGCGGCCCGGTGGGCCGGCCGTGCGCGAGGTAGCCCGTGTAGCTGATGAGCGGTGCGAGACCGGGCGGTGTCTCGCCGCTGGTGCGCAGGTCGTGCACCCCCGGGTCGCCGTAGACCCACACCGCGTCGAAGTGCTCGCGGACGGCGCGGGCCCCGCCGAGGGCACGGAACTCCGCGCGAGCGGCGGCGGGACGGTCGAGGACATCGCGCAGGCCCAGGACCGTCGCGCACGACGGATGGACGGCCCGCAGCTCCCGCAGCGCATCGCGCAGCTCGCCGTGCACGCCGAACGGGTGGCGGTCGACGATGAACAGGTCGGGCGCGAAGGCGCGCAGCACGCCGGTGACGGCGCCGGCGCGCATGGCGGTGACCCGCTCGATGTCCGTCGCGAGGTGGCGCGAGCGGTACCCGCTCTCGTCGACCGAGACGCTGGGCACGACGACCCAGTCCCACCCGGCGGGCGCGGGGAAGGCGGTCGCCGAGGCCTGGCCGGTGACGAGCACCCCGGTGACCTCCTGCCCGAGGAGGTCGGGCAGCATCCGGGTGAGGGCGTGCGAGATGGCGAGGTTGCGTCGTACGTGTCCGAGCCCGACGGAGTCGTGCGATGACAGGGCGATCCGGTAGACCACAGCATCCTCCTGGTGGTCGGGCGCGAGGTGCGCCGCGTCCGCGGGGGGTTGCCCGCGGTCCCATGCTCACGACACGCGATAAAGGAGGACTAAGCCCAATGCGAGAAGGTTCTTAGAGACCGCGCCGCACAGCCGTCGGCGGCGCCCACGCGCGACGGTCGGCGCCACCGTCGGCCGGGGGAACGGCGTCGGCCGCCGCCCCGCGCGGCTATCAGCGCCCGGTGGGGCCGGTTCCGTGCGCGGGTCGGCGCGGGACGTGCCGCCGTCGGCCCGGCGGAACGTCGACGACCGCCGCCCCGCGCGGGCATGCGCGGACCGGGGGATGACGCTCGGCGACCGGTCGACGCCGCGGTCCGCGGTCGCCAGGCTGAGCGGATGCCGCGACCGCGCCGGTCAGCCCCGGCCGGCCTCCGCGCGCAGCACGTCGGCGAGCACGTCGAGACCGCGGTGCGCGTCGGCGTCGCCGATCACGGCGGGCGGCACGACGTGCACGCGGTTGTCGGCGGTGAAGCCGAGGACGCCGCGCTCGAGCATCGCGGCCTTGATCGCGCCGACGCGGGCGGCGGCGAGCGGCTCGCGGGTGGTGGGATCGGCGACGAGCTCGACGGCCCAGAACACGCCGCTGCCGCGCACCTCGCCGACGAGCGGCGACTCCTCGGCCAACGCGTGCAGGCGGGGGCCGATGACCTCGGCGCCGATGCGGCGGGCGTTCTCGATGACACCCTCGTCGGCCATCGCCTCCTGCGCGGCGACGATCGAGGCCGCGGCGAGCGGGTGGCCCGAGTACGTCAGGCCACCCGGGAAGACGCGGTCGTCGAACACCGAGGCGATGGCATCCGAGATGATGACGCCGCCGACGGGCACGTAGCCGGAGTTCACACCCTTGGCGAAGGTGATGAGGTCGGGACGCACATCGAAGGCATCGAACGCGAACCACTCGCCCGTGCGCGCGAAGCCCGCCATGACCTCGTCGAGGATGAGCAGGATGCCGTAGCGGTCGGCGATGGCGCGGACGCCGGCGAGGTAGCCGGGCGGCGGGACCAGGATGCCGGCGGTGCCGGGGATGGTCTCGAACAGGAACGCCGCGATGGTGTCGGGGCCCTCGGCCTGCACGGTGCGCTCGAGGTGACGCAGCGCCCGCTCGCACTCCTGCTCCGGGGTCTCGGCCCAGAACTCGGAGCGGTACAGGTAGGGGCCGAAGACGTGCACGTGAGCGCGCGAGTACTCGTTCGGCATCCGTCGCCAGTCGCCGGTGGCGACGATGGCTGCGCCCGTGTTGCCGTGGTACGAGCGGTAGTGGGAGACGACCTTGTCGCGCCCGGTGGCCAGGCGGGCCATGCGGATGGCGTTCTCGTTGGCATCCGCGCCGCCGTTCGTGAAGAAGACCTTGCGGAAGCCCTCCGGGGCGCGCTTCAGGATCAGCTCGGCGGCGTGGGCCCGGGTCTCACTCGCGTGGGCGGGCGCGACGGTGGTCAGCTGGGCGGCTTGCTCCTGGATCGCCGCGACCACGCGGGGATGCTGATGCCCGATGTTGACGTTGACCAGCATGCTCGAGAAGTCGAGGTAGCGCCGCCCGTCGGCGTCCCACACCTCCACGCCCGACCCTCCGGCCAGGGGCAGCGGGGCGAGCGCCGCCTGCGCGGACCACGAGTGGAAGACGCTCCGGCGGTCGCGCTCGCTGATCTCGGCATTGCGGGTGGTCGTCGAAGGAGTCGCCATGTCACCAGTGTGCGACGGGCCGTCGCCGTACGCCGATCACGGATTCGTCGGTAACCTCGTCCCACGCTCGACAGATTGGCCACTCATGCCGGCATCCCTCCGCGGACTCCTCGAGGCCGACGCGTTCGACCTGCGCCCGCTCACGCCGATCACCGACGACGCACTCGACCGCCCGATCTCGTGGGTGCACAGCTCCGACATGCTCGACCCCACCCCGTGGCTCGAGCGGGGCAACCTGCTGCTCACGAATGGCGCGCAGTTCGCGTCGGATCCGGATGCCGCGGAGGTCGCGGCCTATTGCCGGCGGCTGCGCGAACTGGGGGCTGCCGGGCTGGGCTTCGCGGTCGACATCATCCATCCGGAGGTCCCCGCCGCGGTCGTCGCGGCGTGCGTGCGCGAGGGGCTGCCGATCATCCAGATCGCCGGGCCCGTACCGTTCATCGGCATCATCCGGCTGGTGGCGGACCTCATCGCGGCCGAGCGGGCCGCGCGCTTCTCGTGGCTGCTCGACGCGCAGCGGTCGGTCGCGCGCGCCGCGGTGCGCGACGACGGGCTGCGCGAGATCCTCCGCACGCTCTCCCGGCTGCTCGGCACCTGGGTGGAGCTCTACGACGCGGCGGGGGCGCGCATCGCGCTGCCCGGCCTCGATCCCGTTCCACCGGCGCTCGAAGCCGCCGTGGGTCGGGAGGTGCGGATGCTGCTGCAACGACGCACGGCCGCGAGCCTGCTGATCCCCCCGCCCGACGGCGCGCTGCTGCAGACGATCGGGCAGAGCTCGCGGCTTCGCGGGGTGCTCGCCGTGGGGGCCCGCGAACCCCTCGATCCGGCCGGGAAGGACCTGGTCGCAACGGTGGTGGCGCTGGCCAGCGTGGCGCTGGAGCAGCAGCGGCAGCTGCAGGGCGCACTTCGCGGCGTTCGCGAGAGCGTCGTCGAGCTGCTGATGAGCGAGCAGGCCGGTGCCGCCCGGAAGGTCGCCGACATCGCGCTCGGCGGACTGCCGGCGGGTTCGACGCACGTCGCGGTGGCACCGGGGGCGGCGGATGCGGCCGGTCTTCTCGACGAGCTCGACATCGTCGCGGCGACGCCCGAACACCTGTTCCACGCCCGACACGGCGCCGACGTCGTCGTGATCTACGGCGACGGCGACGAGGCGCGGGAGGGGGTGGCGGCGCTCGTCGAACGGCGCGGTCTGCGCGTCGGCTCGTCGCCGCACGCCCCCGGCGAGTCCTTCGCGACGGCCGTTCGCCAGGCCGCGTATGCGTCGCGCTCCGCGGTGCCGGGGCGCGTGAACGCGTGGGACGCCCTGCCCGGGCGCGTCCTGGTCGGAGCGCTGCGCGAGGGCGGCGGTGAGCTGCTCGCGCAGAGCCTGCTGCGACCGCTCGACGCGTTGGCAAGCGACGAACGCCGACGGCTGCGCGACTCCGCACGCGCGTGGATCGAGGCGAACGGCGCCTGGGATCCGGCCGCGCGGGCGCTCGGCATCCATCGCCACACGCTGAAGGCGCGGATCGCGCAGCTCGAACGCGTCATCGAGCTCGATCTGTCGACGTTCGCCGGTCGCGCCGAGCTCTGGGCCGCGCTGGAGCTGCACACGCCGAGCGCGTGAGGGGTCAGGAAGTGTCGCCCCGCGCATGATCCGCCCTCGCCGCGCGCCGCCCCCGTCTGCGATGCGCCCTGCCCGCGCATGACCCGTCAGTGACGCGCGTGAGGGGTCAGGAAGTGTCGCCCCGGCGCGCTCGCGGCGACACTTTCTGACCCCTCACGCGAGGACGGGCGGAGGGCCTCAGCTGTTCTGGGGGAAGCCGAGGTTGATGCCGCCGTGGGTGGCGGGGTCGAGCCAGCGGCTGGTGACGGCCTTCTCGCGGGTGAAGAAGTCGAAGCCGTGCACACCGTACGCCTTGGCGTCGCCGAACAGGCTCTTCTTCCACCCGCCGAACGAGTGATACGCCACCGGCACGGGGATGGGCACGTTGATGCCGATCATGCCGACCTGCACCTCGTTCTGGAAGCGGCGGGCGGCGCCGCCGTCGTTGGTGAAGATCGCGGTGCCGTTGCCGAACTCGCCGCTGTTGATCAGGGCGAGGCCCTCGTCGTACGAGGCCACCCGCACCACCGAGAGCACCGGGCCGAAGATCTCCTCGGTGTAGGCGCGGGATGACGTGGGCACGGCGTCCAAAAGCGTGGGGCCGAAGAAGAACCCGTCCTCGTGGCCGTCGACGGTGTAGCCGCGGCCGTCCACGACGACGCGAGCGCCGTCGGCTTCGGCGATGTCGACGTAGGACGAGACCTTGTCGCGGTGCTGTCCGCTGATCAGCGGACCCATGTCGGGTTCGACGTCGGCGGCGCCGTTGCCGATGCGGAGCTTGGCGATGCGCTCCGTGACCTTGGCGACCAGCTCGTCCGCGACGGGTTCGACGGCTAGGACCACCGACACGGCCATGCAGCGCTCGCCGGCGGCGCCGAACCCGGCGTTGACGGCCGAGTCGGCGACGAGGTCGAGGTCGGCATCCGGGAGCACGAGCATGTGGTTCTTCGCGCCGCCCAGCGCTTGCACGCGCTTGCCGTTCTTCGCCGCGGTCTCGTAGATGTACTGGGCGATGGGGGTCGACCCCACGAACGAGATCGACTGCACCTCGGGGGAGTGCAGCAGCCCGTCGACCGCGACCTTGTCGCCCTGCAGCACCGTGTAGGCGCCGTCGGGGAGCCCGGCCTCCTTCCACAGCTGCGCGAGCCACAGGGATGCCGAGGGGTCCTTCTCGCTGGGCTTGAGGATGACGGCGTTGCCCGCGGCGAGGGCGATGGGGAAGAACCACATCGGCACCATCGCGGGGAAGTTGAAGGGGCTGATGACCCCGACGATGCCGAGGGGCTGCTTCAGCGAATAGACGTCGACGCCGGTGGAGGCGTTCTCGCTGTAGGCGCCCTTGATCAGGTGCGGGAACCCGGTGGCGAGCTCCACGACCTCCTGGCCGCGGGCGATCTCGCCCATCGCGTCGGAGAGCACTTTGCCGTGCTCGGCGGTGAGGATCGCGGCGAGCTCGGTCTTGCGCGCGTTCAGCAGCTCGCGGAAGGCGAACAGCACGCTCTGGCGCTTCGCGATCGAGAAGCCGCTCCAGACGTCGAAGCCGCGCTGGGCCGACGCGAGGGCGGCGGCGATGTCGGCCTCGTCGGCGAGGGCGACGTGCGCCTGCACCGCGCCGGTCGCCGGGTTGTAGACGGGTGCGGTGCGCCCGCCTGCGGAACCGGCGGGGGCGCCGTCGAACCAATGCGCGATGACGGGGAGGTCGTTGTCGGTCATGCGTTCAGTAAACGCCGGGAGACTCCCGATGCGCCCCCGCCAAACCGGCGGGACCCAGGACGTTCGCGGGACAGTTCGGCAGAGGTGTTGCGCGGCGGAGAGGGCGTCTTGCTGAGAACATCGTTTGGCTTGCCCGCTGAGTTTGAGAACGATTATCACCGCCGTTACGGTGTCCGTATGACCCGTCGCATTCTCGCCCCCGCCGTGCTCGGTGCTGCCTCCGTCCTCGCGCTCGCCGGTTGCGCCGGTGGTGCTCCCTCCTCCTCCGTCTCGGGTGCCGCCGAAGACGGCAAGATCGCCGTCGTGGCATCCACCGACGTGTACGGCTCGATCGCCGAGGCCATCGGCGGCGACTACGTCGACGTCACCTCGATCATCACCTCGTCGTCGCAGGACCCCCACGAGTACGAGGCGACCGCGCAAGACCAGCTGACGCTGAAGAACGCCGGTCTCGTGATCGAGAACGGCGCCGGCTACGACTCGTTCATGGAGTCCCTGATCGAGGCGAGCGGCACCACCGCTTCCGTCATCACGGCCGTCGAGTTCAACCACGACTACCCGGGCGCCGCGTCGCACGACGACGCGCACGGCGACGAGGCGACCGCCGAGCCGAGCGCGAGCGCCGACGAGCACGCCGAGGGCGACGGCCACGACCACGCCGAGGGCGACGGCCACGACCACATCGAGGGCTTCAACGAGCACGTCTGGTACGACCCGCACACGGTCGAAGACCTCGTGAACGAGATCGCCGAGCACCTCGGCGAACTCGCCCCCGACCACGCGGCCGACTTCACGGCCAACGCCGAAGCCTTCACGGGCGAGATCGCCGGACTCGAGGACTCCCTCGACCAGATCAAGGCGAAGGATGCCGGAGCGAAGGTCTTCGTGACCGAGCCGGTGCCCGTGTACCTCATCGACGCGGCCGGGCTCGACAACGCGACGCCGAACGAGTTCAGCGAGTCGGTCGAGGAGGGCCAGGACGTGCCGCCGGCGACCCTGCTCGAGTCGCTGCAGCTGCTCGATTCGGGTCAGGTCCGCGTCATGATCGTCAACCCGCAGACCGGCGGCGCCGAGACGACCCAGGTCGTGGACGAGGCGAAGTCCAAGAACATCCCGGTGATCGAGTTCACCGAGACGCTCCCCGAGGGTCAGACTTACATCTCGTGGATGCAGAGCAACATCACGGCGCTGTCCGACGCGCTGGCGGCGTGACCGCCGGAGCGCCGCTGCGCATCCGCGGCGCCGCGCTCGAGCGGGGCGGCACCGAGCTGTGGTCCGGGCTCGACCTCGAGGTCGAGCCCGGAGAGCTCGTTGCGGTGCTCGGGCCCAGCGGTTCGGGGAAGACGACGCTGCTGCGCGCGATCCTCGGCCTCGAGCGGCTGAGCGCGGGGTGCATCGAGGCGCTCGGCGCACCCGTGCGCCGCGCGGGCAACCGCCGCATCGGGTACATCCCTCAGCAGCGTCCGCTGCCGCGCGAGACACCCCTGCGGGGCCGCGACATCGTGGGCCTCGGCGTCGACGGGCATCGGCTCGGCCTGCCGCTGTCGCGCAAGAAGGACCGCGCGCGCATCGACGACCTGCTCGAAGCCGTCGGGGCGAGCGCCTTCGGCGACCGTCCGGTCGGGCTCCTGTCCGGCGGCGAGCAGCAGCGTCTGCGGGTGGGCCAGGCCCTGGCCGACGACCCCGCGCTGCTGCTGTGCGACGAGCCGCTGACCAGCCTCGACCTCGCCAACCAGCAGGCCGTCGTCCGCCTGATCGACCGGCATCGTCGCGAGCGCGACGCAGCCGTCCTGCTGGTCACGCACGACATCAATCCCGTGCTGTCGCGGGTCGACCGCATCCTTTACATCGCCCACGGCCGCTTCACCCTGGGTGTGCCCGAGCAGGTGCTGACCACTGAGACCCTCAGCGCCCTCTACGGCGCCCCCGTCTACGTGGTGCGCGCCGGCGGGCAGCTCATCGTCGTGGGGGCACCGGATGCCGATGAAGCCCATCACCACCACCATGACGAGGACCACGCATGAACTGGGCGGATGTCGGCGACGCGCTCTTCGGCGGGGTGAGCCAGTACGGCGCGATCCTCGAGCTCGTGCAGAACTCCGTCTACGCGGGTGCCGTGCTCGGCCTCGTCGGCGGCCTCATCGGCGTCTTCGTCATGCAGCGCGACATGGCCTTCGCCGTGCACGGCATCAGCGAGCTGTCGTTCGCGGGAGCAGCGGTGGCGCTCCTGGTCGGATTCGACGTCGTCTCGGGGTCGATCGTGGGCTCGCTCATCGCCGCGGCGCTCATCGGCCTGCTCGGCGCGCGTGCGCGTGACCGCAACTCGATCATCGGCGTGCTCATGCCGTTCGGGCTGGGTGTCGGCATCCTGTGCCTGTCGCTCTACAACGGCCGCAGCGCCACCCGCTTCAGCCTGCTCACCGGTCAGATCGTGTCGGTGCAGAGCGAGCAGCTCGGCTGGCTGGTCGTCATCGGCGTCGCGGTCCTCGTCGCCCTCCTGCTCATCTGGCGTCCCCTGCGGTTCGATTCGCTCGACCCGCAGTCCGCGGCGGCGCGCGGGGTGCCCACCACCGCGGTGTCCCTGGCGTTCATGCTGCTGCTCGGACTCATCGTGGCGGTCGCGGTGCACATCATCGGCGCCCTGCTCGTGATGGCGCTGCTGGTCACCCCCGCCGCGGCCGCGATGCGCGTGGCATCCGGTCCGCTCTCGGTGCCCGTGCTGGCGGCGCTGTTCGGCTTCGTCTCCGCCGTGGGCGGGGTCCTCCTCGCCGTCGCGGGGACTCTGCCGGTCAGCCCGTACATCACGACGATCTCGTTCGCGATCTATCTCGTGTGCCGCCTGGTCGGCGCACGTCGCGAGCGCACGACCCGCGCCTTCTGACCGCGGCGGGCGGCGCGCGCCCCACGATCGCGAGCGGCGCTCGCCTCGGCCGGAGGGCCGCGCGTCCCACGCCGGAGGGCCGCGCCCCGCGCCCGGGGGCCGCGCGCCCCACGCCGGAGGGCCGCGCGTCCCACGCCGGAGGGCCGCGCCCCGCGCCCGGGGGCCGCGCCCCGCACCCGGGGGCCGCGCGCCCCCGCACCCGGGGGCCGCGCGCCACGCGCCCGGAGGCCGCGCGCCCCACGTCCGGGGGGTGGTGGAGCGACCGGGCGGAAGACGGTCGACGACGCCCAGCCGATTCACCGATCGCGCCGATAGACTCGCGGCCATGGTTCAGCGCAATACGTGGCAGCGCGAACGCGTGCGTGAAGCCCTGTCGGGTGCAGGCGGGTTCGTCAGCGCGCAGACGCTGCACGCCACCCTGCGCGACGAGAACACCGGCATCGGCCTGGCCACCGTGTACCGCACGCTCGCGGGCCTCGCGGCGCGCGGTGACGCCGACTCTCTGCAGAGCCCCGACGGGGAGAACCTCTTCCGCGCGTGCGAGACGCGCGGTCACCACCACCACCTCATCTGCCGGTCGTGCGGCAAAGCGGTCGAGATCGCCGCGACCGACGTCGAGGAGTGGGCGCACCGCACCGCCGCGCAGCACGGTTTCAGCGAGGCCGAGCACGTCGTCGACATCTTCGGCATCTGCGCGGATTGCGCCCGCGACCGGACTCGCGAGCGTGGCGACGAGTAGTCGCACCACGGCACCGCCGTCGCAGCGCTCGGGCGCTTCCCGCACCCTCGTCGCTGTCGGCCTGGGTGTCGTCGTGGTCGCGGCGCTGTTCCTGGTCGACGCGCTCGCCCCGGCCTTCTTCGCCGCGCCCCTGCCCACGCGCGCGCAGGACGGACTCACCCTGGCGCTGAGCGTGCTGATCGAGTCGCTGCCGTTCGTCGTCCTGGGCGTGGTGCTCTCGATCATCGTGCAGGTGTGGGTGCCTCCGGGCACGATCGAACGGTGGATGCCGCGCGCGCCCTGGGCGCGCCGGGCGGTGCTGTCGCTCCTGGGCATGTTCATCCCGGTCTGCGAGTGCGGCAACGTGCCGTTCGCCCGTGGCCTGCTCATGCGCGGCTTCGGCGTCTCCGACACGCTGACCTTCCTCGTGGCGGCGCCGATCGTGAACCCGATCGTCATCATCTCCACGCACGCCGCGTTCGGCTTCAGCGACGGCATCCTCGTCGCGCGCCTCATCGGCGGGTACCTCGTCGCCAACCTCATCGGGTGGCTGTACAGCCGGCATCCCGATCCCGACAGGCTGCTCACCGAACGCTTCCTCGAGACGTGCGAGATCATCGTGCAGGAGCGCGGCGACCGCGGCCGCCGCACGCTCGCGCAGTTCGTCGTGGAGCTGCGCTCGGTCATGCCGGCGCTCATCATCGGCTCCCTCCTCGCCGGTGCCGTGCAGGTGCTCGTGCCCCGCAGCGCCCTGCTGGCGATCGGATCCGACCCGGCGCTGTCGATCGCGGCGATGATGCTGCTCGCGATCGTGGTGTCGCTGTGCTCCAACGTCGACGCGTTCTTCGCGCTGTCGTTCGCCTCGACGTTCACCCCGGGCTCGATCGTCGCTTTCCTCGTGGTCGGCCCGATCATCGATCTCAAGATGATGGCGCTGCTGCGGACGACGTTCACCACGCGGGTGCTCGTCGGGATGACGGTGGTCGTCGTGCTGTTCGCCTTCGCGCTGGGAACGGTGGTGAACCTCCTTGTCTAGATCCGCCGCCCTCGCCACCCGCTGGCTCGGCGTGGGGCTCACCGCGTGCCTGTCGATCACCACCATCACGCTGTGGCTCACCGGCCGCATGGCGCTCTACATCAACCCCGATTCGGCGTGGTTCGCCGTCGGCATGGCCTTCCTCGCGCTGGTGGGGGCGGTCGCCTCGTTCACGCTGCCGCTCGGCGCCGAGGCCGACCACGGGCACGATCACGAGCACGGGCACGCACCGGCGGCCGCCTCGGCGCGGCGCGAGGCGTTCGCCCACGCGGACCACGAGCACGCCGACCCCCTCGACGAGCACGACCACGCCGCTCACGAGCACCTGGCCGCCCGCCCGCGCCTGACGCCCGCCGGCATCGCCGCGTTCACCGGCGGCGTCCTGGCCTCGGGAGCCGTGGTGGCGGTGCTGTTGACACCGGCGGCATCGCTGTCGACCGAACTCGCCGTCTCCCGCGACGTGGGAGCCCCGCCGCTGTTCGCCGGCTCCGACGTCGTGACCCTCGCGGCGTCGGGCGATACCTCCCGGTTCGGAATCGGCGACTGGTCGGCGGTGTTCGCCCACGCGACCAACCCCGAGACCTTCGACGGCAAACCCGTCACCCTCACCGGATTCATCACCCCCGGCGGTGACGGCGCCAGCTTCGACCTCACCCGCCTGGTCATCACGCACTGCGTCATCGACGCCCAGACCGCGCGTCTGCCTGTCGCGGCGTCGGGGGCGGCGCCGGCGACCGGGCAGTGGGTGACGGTCACCGGCACGGTGCGATCCAGCGGCGACGGCCGACTCGAGGTGCACGCCGAGCAGGTGGCATCCATCGACGAACCGGCAGATCCCTATGAGTACTGACTCCCGGCGCACGCGCGCGCGCCGCCGGCGGGGACGCGGCTTCGCGATCGCCTTCGCCGCCGTGCTCGTCGCGCTCGTGGTGGTGGGCGGTGTCGGCGGCGTCGTGGCGGTCGCCCAGGGGCCCCGGGTCACCGACGTGCAGGTCGATCCCGCGGCCGCCGTCGCGGCATCCGGGTCGCGCGTGATCCTCACGACCACCCAGTCGCTGGAGACCGTCGACGCCTCTCAGGTCGAGGTGGAGCCCGCGACGCCGTTCACCGTCGACACGGCCGGCCGCAGCGTCGGGGTGCGCTTCACCCTGCCGTTGCGCGACGACACGGACTACCGGATCACGGTCAACGGGGTGAGTGGGCTGGGGGCGGGGCCCTCATCGACCCTCACCGAGACGTTCCGCACGCCACCTCTGCAGGCGTACCTGATGCAGCGCGGCACGCCCGAGGGCGACACGATCTTCCGCACCGACCTGCGGGGCGAGGCGGGGTTGCCGGTGTTCGTGCACCCGCACATCGAGGACTTCCGCGCGACGGCGAACCACCTCGTGATCTCGGTGCGCGACGGCGACACCGCCCGCGTGATCGTCACCGACCCCGATGGCGGCAACCAGCGCGACATCGCCCTGCCCGGGCCGGGTTTCGTCACCAACCTGCAGTCCGCCGATCGGGGCGAGCGCGTCGGCTTCACCTTCTCGGATGCCGACCTCAGCGCCGCCGGGGGGCGCGAGAGCCGGCTGTTCACGGCGTCGGCCGCCGATGACGCGGCCCCCACCGAGGTCGGCCTGAACGGTGGCGACGTGCGCATCGCCGATTACCGCTTCGTCCCCGACACCGACAGCATGCTCGTGCTGACCTTCGACTCGCGCCTGCTCCTGACCGACGCCGAGGGCGGTAACGCGGCGCCCCTGGGCAGCGCCGTCTCGATCGACGGCATCGCCCGCGGGTCGTCGATCGCGGTCGTCGAACGGCTCGAGGGCATCCGCGAGATCGACCTGACCGACGGGTCGGAGCGGGCCCTCGTGCAGCCGGTCGATCCGCCGGGTCTGACGGGGCGGGCCACCCCCGTGCCCGGAGCCGACGCCGGCACCATCCGTTCCTTCGCCGACATCAGCGCCGACGGCGTCTCGCGCTCGACCACCGTCGCGCACGTCGACACCGACGGCGCCGTGCGGTCGTTGCTCGAGGTGTCGGGCTCCGACACCGTGCTGCAGACGTGCGTCTCACCCAGCGGGCGCTACGTCGCCGTGCTGATCGCGCCGCGGGCGGTCGACAACCCCTTCGACCGGTATCAGCTCCCGCTGCCCGAACGCCTGCTCACCCACCTGGTGGAGGTCGACACGGGGCAGGAGATCGTGGCTCTGCAGGGCTTCGACCTGTCGTGGTGTCAGGTGCCGCCGCAGTGACGCGACCCGTCTCGCGCGACGATCTGTCGCCGCTGCCCCTCGAGGTCGCGCCGCGGCTGCTCGGCGCCCTGCTCGAGACGGTCGTCGACGCCGAGCGGGTGGTCGTGCGTCTCACCGAGGTCGAGGCCTATCACGGCCTCGGTACCGGCGACCGGCCCGACCCGGGCTCGCACGCGCGCAGCGGACCGACCGCGCGCAACGCCACCATGTGGGGGGAGCCGGGACACCTCTACGTGTACCTGAGTCACGGCATCCACTCCTGCGTCAACGTGGTGTGCGGTCCCGACGGCGTCGCCGGCGGTGTGCTGCTGCGCGCCGGCGAGGTGGTCGAGGGGGCCGAGATCGCCGAACGGCGCCGCCTCGCGCGGCGCGGGGTCGTCCGCGCCGCGCGAGATCTGGCCCGCGGCCCCGGACGGTTCGGTGACGCTGTGGGCCTGCGCTACCCCCTGCATGACGGCATCGACGCCGTCACCGGGGCGGAGCGTGCGGGTGCGCGGGCGCGGCTGCTGCTGCCCGACGCAGCACCGACGGTCGTGGCGACCGGGCCGCGCGTGGGTGTCGCGGGCGTCGCCGGCACCGACCTCTTCCCCTGGCGCTTCTGGATCGACGGGGATGCCACGGTCTCGCCGTTCCGGTGGGGGCGTGGCGCCGCCGAAGCAGCCGCTCGTCGAGTCGACCCTTCGGCAGGCTCGGGGCAGGCGAGCCGCCCGTGCTAGACTGACCCCTTGTCTGCGCGCACTCCAGCACGCAGTTCGCATCCCATCTCCTGAACGTGGCTTTTCGTCGTGCTCAGGCGGGGTGCAGACAAGGGATCTTGGGTGGCACCGTCCGGTGTCACGGTACAGAAGGAGACATCACCATGGCAGCAGTGTGCCAGGTGACTGGAGCGGTTCCCGGCTTCGGTCACAACATCTCGCACTCGCACCGCCGGACGAAGCGCCGCTTCGACCCGAACGTGCAGAAGAAGACCTACTTCGTTCCGTCGCTGGGTCGCAACATCAAGCTCAACGTTTCGGCGAAGGGCATCAAGGTCATCGACGCTCGCGGCATCGAGTCCGTCGTCCGTGACCTGCAGGCGAAGGGCGTGAAGCTGTAATGGCGAAGAAGGCTCAGGACGTTCGTCCGATCATCAAGCTGCGTTCGACCGCCGGCACGGGGTACACCTACGTGACGCGCAAGAACCGCCGCAACAACCCCGACCGCATCGTGCTCAAGAAGTACGACCCCGTGGTCCGCAAGCACGTCGACTTCCGAGAGGAGCGCTAAGCACATGGCTAAGAAGAGCAAGATCGCGCGCAACGAGCAGCGCAAGGTCGTCGTCGAGCGCTACGCCGCGAAGCGCGCCGAGCTGAAGAAGACCCTGGTCGACCCGACCGCCACCGACGAGGCCCGTGAGGCCGCGCGCGTGGGTCTGCAGAAGCTCCCCCGCAACGCGTCGCCCGCGCGCGTGCGCAGCCGCGACGTCATCGACGGCCGTCCCCGTGGCGTCCTCACGAAGTTCGGCGTCTCGCGCGTCCGCTTCCGCGACATGGCCCACCGTGGCGAGCTGCCCGGCGTGACCAAGTCGTCCTGGTAAGCACCAGACACCCGCACGAAAGGCGGGGGTTCCTCACGGAACCCCCGCCTTTCGTCGTTGTCAGGCGTCGACGGCGGCCAGGCGTTCGACGGCCTCCGCCCGCCCGGTCACGCCGAGCTTCTGATAGATCGAGCGCACCTGGCTCTTGACGGTGTTCAGCGAGACGCCGCGCTTGCGTGCGATCTCCACGAGGCTGAGCGACCCCAGGAGCAGGTCGGCCGTGGCGAGCTCGGTCCGAGTCAGACGGACCGTCGCCGTGACGGGCTGGCGCGCCTGGGTGTCGGGAGTGGCCACCTGGGCGAGCGCTGCGCGCAGGTACGGCATGATGTCGGCGAGTTCGGGGTCTTCCGCGGCAACGGCGTCCATCAGCGCCCGGGTCTCCTCGAACGGGAGCATGAGGAACGGCGTCGCCGACGAGCCGGTCCGCACGATGAGATGGAGCGCAGCCTCCATGCTCTGGCGTGCGCGCCGGGTGAAGCCGAGCCGCTGGAGCGCGACGGCGCGGCGCACCAGCAGCGGCGTCAGCGTGCGCAGGCAGTGATCGGTCTCGGATGCCACGCATCCCTCGGTCTCGAGCAGCAGCTCGCGCTCGCGCCCCAGGCGCAGGAGGGCCGCGGTGCGCTGCATCGAGAAGCAGATCCCGTGGCCCTCCGGCGTCTCGTACGGTTCGAGGACGGAGAGGGCTTCGCGGGACTCGCCCTGCGCGACCAGGATGTCGGAGAGCACGCTGACCAGGAAGTACCTCATGACGCGATGGCTGCTGAGCCGGCGACTGCCGTGCAGGAGTCGGCGAGCCTCGGCACGGCCGGCGCCGAGGTCGCGGCGGAACATCATCGCCATCACCTCGATCGCGCGCGCGGAGTATCCCCAGTAGGGGTCTTCGGGCTGCACGCGGCGCATCGTCCCGGCGGCTTCGAGCAGCCGGCCGACGTCGAGGCGGGCGGAGGCGATCAGCGCGTCGGCGAGCACCACCAGATAGGCGGTCTCCGCGTCATCCCACCGTCTCGCCTCGAACAGCTCGCTCGCCTCCGCGCGGGCCGTCTCCGCCGAGATGTACTCGCCGTTCAGGGCGTGCCCCAGGGCTTGCACCGTCAGCGCTCGATAGCGGGTCGCGTCGGAGTCGGCGAAGAGGAGCGCTTCCGCGCCGAATCGTGCCCCCATCTGGGGTGAGCCGAGCGCGTTGTAGTACTCGCCGACACTGGCGTACAGCTGCGACCGCACGCTCGACGACAGCGAGGCGGGGCGCGTCAGGCGGACATCGTCGAAGTAGCGGGTGACGACGGAAGCGCCGTCGGCGAGGGCGTCGCGCCGTGCGCGAGCGGCCAGCAGCGCTGCGAGAGTGAGGGCCGTGGTGTCGGTCCAGACGGCGGGCGCCTCGGGCAGTTCCGCTTCCGAGAGCAGGGCGAGGTGGCGCGCGGAAGGGACGCCGTGGCCGGGCGAGAGGCGCAGTGCGGTCGTCGTGCCGGCCGCGCGGAGTGCCGTACGCGCCTCGATCGAGGTGGCCATTCCGGGCATGGTCCCCTCCCAGGTCAGCGCCGTCAGCTGGAGGAATCGGAAGGGGTCGGGGCCCCGCGATTCGTGCGGCACATCATACTTCCGGTGTGTCGCGCAAGACGTGTGTGCGGTCGGATCCCCCGGGAACACGGGGTGAGCGGCGTCAAGATTCGCCCGCGGAGCGCTCTGACTTAACCCGCTCAGCCCCGACGCGCGTGCTCCGACTCGCTCGCTCCCCATCCGTCGCTTGGGTCACGTCGGTCCCTCCGGCACCACGACACGCCGCCGGATCAGCGCCTCAATGCGTCAAGATCCGCGTGATTCCGCGGTTCGGTTGATACTGTCGAGGCGGTCTCCCGACCACCGAGGAGAATTCCTCCTCGTCCGAGTAACGAGAGACGGCTTTCGCCGCCGTCTGGAGGACAACCACATGGCCGACAAGTCCATCACCAAGACCGAGCTCGTCGCGAGCATCGCCAGCGCGACCGGGCAGAGCCAGTCCGCCGTGTCGGGCGTGCTCGACTCCCTCTTCTCCACCGTCTCCGAGGCGGTCGCCAAGGGCAGCAAGGTCTCGATCCCCGGCTGGATCGCCTTCGAGCAGGTCGCGACCTCGGCTCGCACGGGCCGCAACCCGCAGACGGGCGAGGAGATCTCGATCCCCGCCGGCAAGCGCGTCAAGGTCACCGCGGGCTCCAAGCTCAAGGCCGCCGTCAAGTAAGACGACCGCGAGGTTTCGAGGGGGGATGCCCAGCGGCATCCCCCCTCTGCCGTCCCCGCGGGACGTAGGCTGGTCGGGTGAATCCCCGACTTCTGCGTGTCGCGGGACCCGTCATCCTGGTCGCGGTCTCCGTCGTCGCCGTCGTCGCCGGACTCGCCTTCGGCGGGGGCGCGGCACCCGGCCGGCTGGCCGACGCCGGACCCGTCGTGCGCTGGGGCCTTCCGATCGCCGCGATGACGGTCAATCTCGCCGCGGCGACGATGGTCGGGTCGCTGGTTCTGGCCCTGTTCGCCCTCCCGGCGGGGGAGCGACCCTTCGAGGTCGCGCTCGACACCGCGTCGATCGGTGCGGCCGTGTTCACGGTCGCCGCGGCCGTGACGGGATACATGACGTTCCTCAACGTCTTGAACGCCACCCCGACCCTCGATGCCGTCTTCGGGCAGCAGCTGGGGCGCTTCCTGGTCGAGAGTCCGCCGGGGCAGGCCTGGCTGATCACGACGATCGCCGGAGCGGTGCTCACGGTGCTGACCTTCGCCGTGCGTTCGTGGATCCCCACCCTGATCGTCGCCATCCTGGCGATCGCCTCCCTGATCCCGATGGGCACGCAGGGCCACTCCGGCACCGAGGCCAGCCACGACGCCGCGGTCACCTCGCTCGTGCTGCACATCATCGCCGCCGCGGCCTGGCTCGGCGGGCTCATCCTGCTGGTCGTCGTGCGCCCGGTCATGTCGCGGGGGCAACTCCAGACCACCCTGCTGCGCTACTCCTCGGTCGCGCTCGTCGCCTTCGTCGTCGTCGCGGTCTCGGGCACGGTGCGCGCGTCGATCGGCCTGCTGGGCCTTGAGAACCTCTGGTCGGCCTACGGCGCGCTCGTGCTGGTCAAAGTGGTCGCGCTGCTGGCCATGGGGGTGCTCGGCGCCTGGTATCGGCGGCGGCTCATCTCCCGCATGGCCGACGAGCCCGGGTCCGCCCGGTTCTGGGGCGTCGTCACGCTCGAACTCGTCTTCATGGGCATCGCCAGCGGTGTCGCGGCCGCCCTCGCCCGCACACCCCCGCCCGCGGAGGCGCCCCTGGTGGGCACCACCCCCGCCGAGGTGCTCACCGGCGCTCCGCTGCCGCCCGAGCTGACCCTGGAGCGGTGGTTCACGGCGTGGAACGTCGACCTGCTCTGGACCATGATCGTGGCCTTCGGCGTCTTCTTCTATCTGGCGGGGGTCTGGCGGCTCCTACGCCGCGGCGACTCCTGGCCGATCCACCGCACGGTGCTATGGTGCCTCGGGATGCTCGGGGTGTTCTGGGTGACGTCGGGACCGATCAACGTGTATCAGGACTACCTCTTCAGCATGCACATGATCGGACACATGCTGCTGTCGATGGCGATCCCGCTGATGCTCGTCTTCGGTGCCCCGGTCACGTTGGCCGCCCGGGCGATCCGCAAGCGCGACGACGGGTCGCGCGGCGGGCGCGAGTGGATCCTGTGGGCGGTGCACAACCCGGTCGCGAAGGTGCTGACGAACCCGTACGTCGCCGCGGGCCTGTTCATCGGGTCGCTGTGGGCGTTCTACTACACCGACCTGTTCCGGTGGTCGCTCTACGACCACGTGGGCCACATCTGGATGGTCGCCCACTTCCTCGTCACCGGGTATCTCTTCGTGCTCAGCCTCGTCGGGACCGACCCGGTGCCGTTCCGCCTGCCGTACCCGATGCGCCTGCTCGTGCTCATCGCGATCATGGCGATGCACGCCTTCTTCGGCATCGCCATCATGATGAACTCCGGCCTGATGGTGTCGGAGTGGTTCGGGGCGATGGGCCGTACGTGGGGTGGAACCCCGCTGGAGGACCAGTACGTCGGCGGCGGCGTGGCCTGGTCAGTCGGTGAGATCCCCACCCTCCTCCTGGCGATCACCGTCGCCATCCAGTGGAGTCGCAGCGACGAGCGACAGCAGAAGCGGCGTGACCGGCATGTCGACCGCGTGGGCGACGCCGAGCTCGACGCCTACAACGAGGAGCTGGCGCGCCTCGCCGCCCGCGACGCGCGCGTGGCCGCCCGCGGGAGCCGCTGAGCGAAGGTTTCGCCGCCGCGGCCCCGTGCCGCCCCCCCGTGTGCGCAACGGCGGGGATCGGGGACCGCACCCGAGCGGTGGATGCCGCGTGGCGGCGTGTCGGGCGAGGGTTCCGCCGCTGTGCGCGCGGCATCCGTCCGTCGGCGCTGCTCCGTCAGCCCCTCAGTCGGAGGAGGACCCACCGACGAGGATGGACGCCGACCCATCGGGCTGAACGGTGATCTGCCCGTCGACGGTGAAGTCGACGTCCTCCTCGACCGTGCGGACACTGCCGTCGAAGATCGAGCGGATGTCGACCTCGATGTGCGCGACCGCTTCCGCGGGCGGGATGCGCCACCCCGCGCCGTCGGGCTGCAAGGTGACCGTCGGCTGTCGGACGATCGACCAGGACGGTTCGTCGTCGATGCGGTTGCGCACCGTGAAGCCGAACGGACAGCCGGTGGGCTGCAGCACCTTCTGCTCGGCGCACGAGGAGAGGAAGTCCTCGACGCGCTCCTGCACGACCCCGAGGAACTCCTGGGTCGGCTGCGCCTCCACGTCGACGGGGATCCCGGCCAGCGGCGCGTCGGCGAGCACGGCGACACCGGGGGTCGACGAGATGGCCGTGTCGACGGCGACCGAGTACAACCCGGGCGAGAAGACCAGCAGCGGGAGGGCGGCGGTGGGGTCGGCGTCGGCGCCCTCGATCGAGACCTGCCGCTTGTCGACGTCGAACCCGTTCACCGCGAAACGCATTGAACCCTGGACCGAGAGGTTCATCACCGAGAGCGGGCTGCGGGCGAAGCGCCAGCGGGGAAGCAGGGTGCTTCCGGTGTCGTGCTCGACGTCGAAGGTGGTGGTACCCGAGTATCCGCCCACCGAGTAGGAGACGGTGACGCGCGTGCGGTCGCCCTCGACGCTCTCGCCGGTGACCACGGCGTTCGTCACCGTCTGCAGGGCGTCGGGACGCAGGAGGGCCTCGGATGCCGTGGCGGGCAGACCCGCCGCCTCGAGTTCGGTCGAGTCGATGGCGACGCCCGGGACGGCGAGGGCTTCGGCGGCGCGGTGGTCCTGCAGCAGGTCGAGGTAGTGCAGCACGAACGCGCGCGGGCTGTAGAACTCGCGGTACAGCGACGCCGCCCCCGCGCCGAGGGCGGCGAGGAGCAGTACGCCGATGAACACCATCACGGGGATCTCGAGCCGCGGACGTGCGCCCACGCCGCGGACGCCCTCGGGCGTCGCGGTGCCCCCGCCGGCGTTGCTCACGCCTCCAGTGTAGGAAGGAGTCCTGTGGGGGTGCCGCGTGCGTTACGCCACGAGCGACTGCACGACGGCCACGGCCGCGAGCTGCCCGCCGGCGATCGCCGCCGCGAGCGAGAACATCGGTCCCGGCAGGTGGTCGGGCTGGGCGATGTCGCCGACCGCGTAGACGCCTTCGACGCTCGTGCGTCCGAACGCATCGGTGCGCACGGCGCCCGATTCCTGGCGTTCGAGACCGAGTGAGTCGACGAGCTCACCGCGCACGGTCCACGTCGGCGCGACGAAGGCGCCGGCCACCTCGAGCGCGGTCCCGTCACCCAGCCGCAGGAGCAGTCCGTCGTCCCTGCCCTCGACCGCGCTCACGTCGGTCGGGGCCACGACATGGACCTCGGATGCCACCGGCTCCAGCATGCGCGCCAGGACGGCAGCGTGCGGCGAGGCGTTGACGACGGCGACGGGGCGGCCTGCGAACTCGTGGCCGTGGCAGAACGGGCAGTTGGCGACCGTGTCTCCCCAGTGGTCGGCGAGGCCGGCGATCGGGGGGAGCTCGTCGGCCACGCCGCTCGCGAGGATCACCGCGTGAGTGCGGAGGGTGTCGCCGTCCACCGTCACCGTCAGAGCGTCGCCCTCGCGCACGACATCGGTGACCGTGGCATCCCGGATCTCCACGGTGTCGTACGCGGCGATCTCGGCCCGGGCGAGGCGGCGGAGCTCCGCCGGATCGCGGCCGTCGTTGGTGAGCAGGTTGTGCGCGTGCCGGACGGTGCCGTTGCGGTACTCGCCCGAGTCGAGCAGCAGGGTGCGCCGGTGCATCCGGCCGAGTGTGAGCGCCGCCTGCAGGCCCGCGGGGCCGCCTCCGATGATGATCGCGTCGTACACGATGGGCTCCTTCCGCTTGTGTTCGCGTCCATCGTGTGACTTCATGTCGACATGAAGTCAAGCGGTGAGTCCATCGGCGAGGCGGCGGCGCGATTCGGGCTCGACACCCACGTGCTGCGTCACTGGGAGGACGCGGGGCTGCTGCACCCCGCCCGTGATCCAGCCGGGCGCAGACGCTTCGGCGACGACGACGCCGTGCGCATCGCGGTGATCCTGCGCAACAAGGCGGCGGGGCTCTCGCTCGATCAGATCCGCGTGCTGCTCGACGACGACGCCCCCGACCGGCACCGGGTGCTCGAGGAGCACGTCGCCGAGCTCGACCGCCGCGCCGCCGAGATCGCCGAGGCGCGGGCGATGACCGAGCACGCGCTGCGGTGCCGGTCGCACGACATCGCGCAGTGCCCGCGGTTCCGCAGTCACGTCGCCGACGTGCTCTCGGGCGAAGCGCGCTGGCTGCTCCTCCACACCGAGCCGGCGGGCGGCCCTGTCGGCTCGTCTCCGCCCCGTCGCGATCACGCGGAATAGCATGGGCCGGTGACCACGCCGCCTCTCTCCGCCGAACAGCAGGCGCTGTTCCGGCTGATCGAGGACACCCGCGAGCACGTCTTCGTCACCGGCCGCGCCGGCACGGGCAAGTCGACGCTGCTGCAGCACCTGGCGTGGAACACGAAGAAGCAGATCGCGGTGTGCGCGCCGACGGGCGTCGCGGCGCTGAACGTCGAGGGGCAGACGATCCACTCGCTGTTCCGTCTGCCGATCGGGCTCATCGCGAACGGCGACATCGACCAGAACGACGCCACCCGCAAGATCCTCAACGCCATCGACACCCTCGTCATCGACGAGATCTCCATGGTCAACGCCGACCTGATGGATGCCATCGACCGCTCGCTGCGCCAGGCCCGCGGTCGTCGCTCCGAGCCGTTCGGCGGCACCCAGATCGTCATGTTCGGCGATCCCTACCAGCTGGCACCCGTCCCGCCGCGGGGCGACGAGATGCGCTACATCCGCGACCACTACCGCTCGTTCTGGTTCTTCGACGCGAAGGTGTGGTCGGGCGAGGCGGCGAGCGACGGGCTCATCGACATCGGGCGGCACGGCGCCGACCTGCACGTGAACGAACTCGTCGAGATCCACCGGCAGTCCGACCCCGGGTTCAAGACGTTGCTGAACGCGGTGCGCTACGGACGCGTGACGGCCGAGATGGCCGGCATCCTGAACACCGCCGGAGCGCGCACGCCCCCGCATCCCGCCGACGGCGAGCACCCGGTCATCACCCTCGCCACCCGCAACGACCGCGTCAACACGATCAACCGGCGCCACCTCGACGAGCTCGTGGGGCGGACGCAGACGGCGAACGGCGAGATCTCGGGTGACTTCGGCCGGGGTGAGGCGAACTATCCGGCCGAGATGGAACTGACGTTGAAGGTCGGCGCGCAGGTGATGTTCCTGCGCAACGACGCCGGGCAGTTCGGCGAGGCGCCGCGGTGGGTCAACGGAACGATCGGCACAGTCACCCGCATCGCCGGCGACAGCGTGCGCGTCGAGGTCGACGGCATCCAGCACGACGTCGAACCGGCCGTGTGGGAGAGGTACCGCTACGCCTACGACCCGGGCACCAAGAACCTGTCGCGCGAGATCGTCGCCGAGTTCACGCAGTTTCCCCTGCGACTCGCGTGGGCGGTCACCATCCACAAGTCGCAGGGCAAGACCTACGACCGTGCGGTCGTCGACCTGGGTTCGGGCGCCTTCGCCCCCGGGCAGACCTACGTCGCCCTCAGCCGCCTGACCTCTCTCGACGGCCTCTACCTGACGAGGCCGCTCCGCCCCGGCGACATCCGGGTCGACGAGGACGTGCGCCGCTTTATGAAACAGGCGTGGCTCTCGCGGCAGGATGCCTCGGTAGCCCGGGAGGCCTGAGCGTCAGGCGGCGCCGACGGCCTTCGCGCGGGTGAGGTCGGCGAACAACTCCGTCGTGAAGCGGTAGGCGACGAGGACCTCGGCGATGACGCGCTCCTTCTCGGCGTCGTCCCACGGGGCGGCGTCGAGCTGTTCGCGATAGACGCTCTTGAACGCTTTGGGGTCGGCGATGTCGCCGAAGAGCAGGAACCCGATGCCGTTGGTCTCGAACCCGAAGCGGCGCTGCATGAGGCGCCCGATCGACGGGCCGCCCGAGAGGTCGCCGAGGAAGCGGGTGTAGTGGTGCGCGACGAAGCCTCCGGGCCACGTCGCCGCCACCCGTCGGATGCGAGAGACATACGCCTGCGTCGTGGGGAGCGGGTGAATCTCGTCGCGCCAGTCCTCTCCGATGAGGAACGCGAGGTCGGCTTCGAGAGCGGGCAGGCGAGAGTGCCTGTCGCGGAGGAACACGGATGCCACCGGGTCGGCGCGCATGCGCGCGGAGGCCTCTTCGAGGGCGGCGTAGAGGAACCAATGCTGCGCGATGAGGGCGATGTAGTCGTCACGGGTGCCGGCGCCGGTGAGCAGATCGGTCATGAAGCCGTCGCACTCACGAGGCGAGTGGGCGCTGCTGGAGCGCTCCCTCAGGGCCGCGGAGAACGGGATGACGACGTTCATGCGGCCATCATACGCAAAAGGTTAGGTTTGCCTAACCCCTTCTTCTCCTTCTGGTGCAGCCGACGGGCAGTCGTGATGCAGACGTGACGACGCGGGGGCGCAACCGACAGTTCCGCTCCCGTGCCGTGTGTTTGAATGCATCGGGAGCGCGCTTCGTCGTGCGCGGAAACGCTGGGGGTTCACATGCCGAGGTGGCATCGTTCCGCGGCCGTCGCCATCGCCGGTGCGGCCGTGCTCGCCGTCGCGCTGAGCGGCTGCACGAGCCAGATATCGGTGTCGATCGACATCCCGGCGCAGGTGGACGCCCCGCTTCCCGAAGCGACGGTCACCGAGATGCGCGACGCCGTGACCGCGGCGATCACCGCCACCGGTTCGACCGGCGCCATCGTCGGCGTCTGGGCGCCGTGGAGCGGGAGCTGGATCTCCGGCGTGGGAACCCAGAGCCCCGGCGGAGCCGAGGTGACCGACGACCTGCAGTTCCGTGCCGCCGACGTCACCGGTGCGATGACGTGCGACGCCCTCTACCGCCTCGCCGCCGACGGCCGGCTCTCGCTCGAGGACCCGCTGACCCAGTGGGTGAGCAACGTGCCCGGATACGAGGACATCACCCTGCGCGAACTGTGCGACGGCACGTCGGGCCTCGCCTCGTACACCTCGAGCCTCGACGGTCTCGTGCTCGGCAACCCCGACCGCGTCTGGAGCGCGCGGGAGCTGATGGCGTACGGGATCGCGAAACCGCGCCTGAACGACCCTGGCGTGTCGTTCGCGTCGTCGCCGACGAACTTCCTGCTCGCCGGCCTCGCCGTCGAGCGGGTCACCGGTCAGTCGCTCGCCGAGGTGATCGCCGAGCGGGTGACGACCCCTCTCGGCCTCGAATCGACATCCATTCCCGCGCCCGAGGCCGCCCCTCCCGGCGCTTCGTCGCTCACGGGCCACTGGTCGCAGCCCAACGGCGACGGCGCCTACGACTGCGCCGCACCGCTGGAGTTCACCACGATGTCGTCGAGCTACGGCGCCGCCGCATCCGGAGGGGTCACGAACATCCGCGACCTCGGACGGTACGCGCAGGCTCTCGCCACCGGCGCCCTTCTGCCCGACGGCAACGACCGCTTCGCCAACCCCGTACCGGTCTCCGCCGACCAGCCGACGTGGTTCACCGCGGCGGGCGGGGCCTATCAGGCGGGGTCGCTGATCGGACAGTTCGGCTCCACGCCCGGCTACATCGTGGGCGCCTTCGCCGACCCGACGACGGGGATGTCGGTCGCCGTCGTGCTGAACAACTCGGCGGGCAACGAGAACACGGGCGCCTGGCTCGCGTGGGAGCTCGCGGCGATCGCCTCGAAGGCCCCCGCCGCGCAGGGCCAGAGCATGCCCGAGGCGGGGCTGCCGTGGACGGCGGACCAGATGCGCGAGAGCATCGCCGCCAACGCCATCTGCGCGCCCCCCGCCGGATGACCGGACGCGGCGGGCAGGGCTCGGCCGCCGCGCTCGTGCTGGTGGGCCTGGCGTGTCAGGAGGTCGGCGCGTCCTTCGCGGTCATGCTGTTCCCCCAGACCGGCCCGCTGGGCATCGTCATGCTGCGGCTGGTCTTCTCGGCGCTTCTCCTGCTCGTCATCGCCCGGCCGGGTCTGCGCGGGCACAGTGCGTTCGCGTGGCGCTCGGTCGTCGGATTCGGTCTGGTGCTGGCATCCATGAACGCGCTGTTCTACCTGGCGCTGGAGCGCCTGCCGCTCGGGGTGACGGTCACCATCGAGGTGCTCGGTCCGCTGACCCTGTCGATCCTCACGGCGACGGGGGTCGCCCGGTGGCTCTGGGCGGGGCTCGCCCTCGCCGGCGTCATCGCCCTCGGGGCGGGCGGCTGGGACCGACTCGATCCGCTGGGGGTCGTCTTCGCGCTGGGCGCTGCCGTGAGCTGGGCGCTGTACATCCTCGCGTCGGCGCGCGTCGGCCGTGAGTTCCCCCGTCTCGACGGGCTCGCGCTCGCGATGACGGTGGGCGCGGTGATCGCACTGCCGTTCGGCATCTGGCAGGCGGGCCCGGCGCTGCTGCGCCTCGACCTGCTCGCCCTCGGGGCGGCCGTCGCCCTGTTGTCGTCGACCATCCCCTACGCCCTCGAACTCGTGGCGCTGCGACGCCTCCCGGCCGCGGCCTTCGCGATCCTGATGAGCCTCGGGCCCGCGACCGCGTCGATCGCCGGCTTCCTGCTGCTCGGTCAGCACCTGTCCTGGCTCGAGATCGCGGGCATCGCCCTGGTCATCGCGGCCAGCATCGGCGCGGTCGCCGCCGCGGCCCGCCGGGGCGCTGCCGTACGGCATCCAGGACCCGACGCCGACGAGCCGCTGAGCGAACCCGTCGGCTGACGGCGGGGGCGAGGCGGTGTCGTGACAGGGCACGGCGATGCACCCGCTCGTCGAGCACCGGCTGAACGGATGCCATCGCGGCGCCGTCCGCGCAAGGGGGCCTCGACGCCGGAGGAGGCTCGCGAGGATGACGGCATGAGCGACGACGACGACCAGACCCGCAAGGACTTCGACGAGGCGGTCAACATGACCGCGAGCGAGCTGAAGAAGTGGCTCGACACCGACGAGTCGAAGTCGGTCGGACAGAAGAAGGACGGCGGCGAATCGACCGGCCACGAGAGCGGCCGGCACATCGTGCGCATCCTGGAGAAGAAGAAGGCCGACCTGACCGACGACGACCTGAAGCACATGCGAAAGGTCGTCGGCTACGTCAAGCGCCACAGCGCACAGAAGCCGAAGGGCGACATCACCGACACCGACTGGCGCTACTCGCTGATGAACTGGGGCAACGACCCCAAGAAGTAACCGACGGCACAGGCCGCGGGGGTACAACGGAAGCATGCCCATCATCGACAGCGCCGTGTACGTCGACGGTCACCGCATCGAGAATCCCACGAGCCTCGACCAGACCTTCGAGTACATGGAGGCCCACGGCGGAATGGCCTGGATCGGGCTGCTGCGCCCGTCTGCCGACGAACTCGAACGCGTCGCCGCGGAATTCTCCCTGCACCCGCTCGCCGTCGAGGACGCCCTCACCGGCCACCAGCGCGCCAAGCTGGAACGCTACGGCGGCAATCTGTTCGCGGTGCTGCGCCCGGCCCGCTACATCGACGCCAGCGAGACGGTCGAGTTCGGCGAACTGCACGTGTTCATCGGGGCCGACTACGTCGTGACCGTGCGCCATGCCGAGGTGCCCGACCTGTCGCGGGTGCGCCGACGCCTCGAGAAGAACCCCGACCTGCTCGCCCGCGGGCCCGAAGCGGTGCTGTACGCGATCCTCGACGAGGTCGTGGACCAGTACGATCCCGTCGCCCGCGGCCTGCAGAACGACGTCGACGAGATCGAGGACCAGCTGTTCGGCACCGGCGGTGCCGAGCTGACGCAGCGCATCTACCAGCTCGCGCGCGAGGTGATCCACTTCCAGCGAGCCGTCGAGCCCCTGCGCGACATGCTCGAGTCGCTGCTGCGCGGCGCCGAGAAGTACGGCGTCGACATCGAACTGCAGCGCGCGCTGCGCGACGTGCTCGACCACGTGCTGCGTCAGTGCGAGAAGCTCACGGCGCTACGGGCGATCCTCGACAACGCCCTGACCGTCAACGCGACCCTGGTCACGCAGCGGCAGACCGAGACGTCGCTCGAGCAGAACGAGCAGGTCAAGAAGATCTCGGGGTGGGCCGCGATCCTCTTCGGCCCGTCGCTGGTCGGCGCGGTCTACGGCATGAACTTCAAGAACATGCCCGAGCTCGACTGGCAGTTCGGGTACCCGATGGCGCTGGCACTCATGGTGGCGGTGTCGGTCGGGTTGTGGCTGACGTTCAAGTGGAAGAAGTGGCTCTGACCCCTGGCATCCGGATGCCGGGGACGCTGTGAACAGGGCGCTCCACGGCGTCGTCGACTGGTAGCGCGAGCGGGCGCTGACCCGGTGGGTCGCGGAACGCTCGAACGAGGATTGATTCGGCGCGGACGCTGGACAGGCGCTGCGTAAATCGAATGATGGGAGAGTGACCGACTCCACTCCCCGCTCGGGCGACTCCGCCGAGCCGATCCACACCTCGACCGTCGAGCTCGAGGACAGCGGCTATCACAAGGGCCTGTCGTCGCGTCAGGTGCAGATGATCGCCATCGGCGGTGCGATCGGCACCGGGCTCTTCCTCGGCGCCGGTGGCCGCCTCGCGCAGGCCGGTCCCGCCATCGTCATCTCGTACGCCGTGTGCGGCGTCTTCGCGTTCTTCATCCTGCGGGCGCTCGGCGAGCTGGTGCTGCACCGGCCGAGCTCGGGGTCGTTCGTGTCGTACGCGCGCGAGTTCTTCGGCGAGAAGGCCGCCTTCGTGTCCGGGTGGTTCTACTGGATCAACTGGGCGATGACGACGATCGTCGACATCACCGCCGCCGCCGTCTACATGAACTTCTTCGGCACGTACGTCCCCTGGATCGGCGCCGTCCCGCAGTGGCTGTGGGCGCTCATCGCGCTCATCGTGGTGCTCGCGGTCAACCTCGTCTCGGTAAAGGTGTTCGGCGAGCTCGAGTTCTGGTTCGCCCTCATCAAGGTCGCGGCCCTCGTGGCGTTCCTGCTGGTCGGCATCTACTTCGTCGTGTTCGGCACGCCCAACGGCTCACCCGTCGGCTTCTCGCTCATCGCCGACAACGGCGGGTTCCTCCCCAACGGCATCCTGCCCGCCATCCTGCTCATGCAGGGCGTCGTCTTCGCGTACGCCTCGATCGAGCTGATCGGCACCGCCGCCGGTGAGACGAAGAATCCCGAGAAGGTCATGCCCCGCGCCATCAACTCGGTGGTGCTGCGCGTGGCGGTGTTCTACGTCGGGTCGGTGCTGCTGCTGTCGCTGCTGCTCCCGTTCACGGCCTACTCGGCCGACGAGAGCCCGTTCGTGACCTTCTTCGCCTCGATCGGCGTGCCGGGCGTCGACGTCATCATGAACATGGTCGTGCTGACCGCGGCGCTGTCGTCGCTGAATGCGGGGCTCTACTCCACGGGACGCATCCTGCGGTCGATGGCCATCGCCGGTTCCGCCCCGCAGTTCGCGGCCCGCATGAACAAGGCGGGCGTGCCGTACGGCGGCATCGCCATCACCGCGGCCGTGGCGCTGCTGGGCGTCGTGCTGAACTTCTTCGTCCCCGCCGAGGCGTTCGAGACGGTGCTGAGCGTGGCCTCGGTCGGCATCATCTCGACCTGGGCGACGATCATCATCTGCCAGATGCGGCTCAAGCAGCTCGCCGACCGCGGTGAGCTCGTTCGGCCGTCGTTCCGGCTCTTCGGGGCGCCGTACACGAACTGGGTGACGCTGGTGTTCCTCGCGAGCGTGCTCGTGCTGGTGTTCATCGACTCCCCGGCGACGCTGGTGGCCACGGTCGTCGCGGTGATCGGCATCGTCATCGGCTGGTACGCCTGCCGCACGCGCATCGCCGAGCTCGCGGCGGAGCGCGAGGGCTACACCGGCACGCACCCCGTGGTGCCGAGCCCGTTCCCCAAGACGTCCGACAACGCCTGAGTGTTCCGCGCTCCGGCGCGGTCGCGTGGCGTTCCCGACCGGGGGTGCGTCGCGGCGTGACGCGTCCGCTGGGGCGCCGGTGCGGGTGTGACCGCCCGGGGCGTGTCGTTCGCGCCCCGACCGGGGGATCCCGCTCCATGACGCGCGGGCCGGTTCACCTGGGCGGGCAGGGGAGTGGATGCCGGGGACTCGGCGTGCGAGTCGGGGTGCGTTTCCCGTGTGGGGCTTCTGTTTCGCGCCCCGCACGGCGGGTCCCGCCCGAACTCGTCGGCCGGTTCCCCTCCGCGGACGCGTGCCGGGCGAGGCCCGGGCCGGGCCGGGCGGCTTCGGCCGGTTCCCTTGCACGGACGCGTGCGGGGCGTGGCCGGGCCGGGCCGGGCGGCTTCAGCCGTCGAGGGGCCAGCCGCAGTAGGCCTCGGCGAGGTACGCGCGGCCGTGTTCCGACTCCACGACGGTGCGCAGCTCGCCGAGCTGGCGGCGGCGGTCGAAGTCGGTGGCATCCGGGGCCACGTGCAGCAGGCTCGTCATCCACCACGAGAAGTGCTGCGCCTTCCAGATGCGGCGGCTGGCCGTCTCGGGGTAGGCGTCGAGCAGGCGCTCGTCGCCGGCGAGCAGCAGATCGCGCAGGGCCGCGGCGAGCAACCGCACGTCGGCGATCGCGAGGTTCATGCCCTTCGCGCCCGTGGGCGGAACCGTGTGGGCCGCGTCGCCGACGAGAGCGACGCGGCCGCGGCGCAGCTCGTGCGCGACGAAGCTGCGGAAGCGCAGCACGTCGCGCTGGAAGATCGGCCCCTGCTTGAGCTCCGTGCCGGGCACGCGCTTCTGCAGCTCGTCCCACAGCTGCGCCTCGCTGTACGCGGCGGTGTCGGTGTCGGGGTCGCACTGGAAGTACATGCGCTGCACGGTCGCCGACCGCTGGCTGACCAGGGCGAAGCCGTCGGGGGAGTTGCTGTAGATGAGCTCCTCGCTCGAGGGCGGGGCCTCGCACAGGATGCCGAACCAGGCGAACGGGTACTCGCGGAAGTAGCCGCCGGTGCTCGACCCGGTGACGGCTGCGCGGGCGACGCTGCGCGAGCCGTCGGAGCCGACGACGAACTCCGCCTCGATCTCGAAGGGGGCGCCGTCGGCGTCGCGGGCGATCACGCGCGGCCGCTCCCCGTTCTCGACGCTCTCGGCGGTGATGCCGAAGCGCACGTCCTGACCCGCCTCCAGTCGCGCGGCGATCAGGTCCTTCAGCACCTCGTGCTGCGGGTACAGCCAAACGGCCCGGCCGACGGATGCCCCGAAGTCGATGCGGTGCCCCTCGCCCTCGAAGCGCAGTTCGATGCCGTCGTGGCGATGGCCGACGGTGCGGGCGCGCGAGGCCGGGCCGATGGTGTCGAGCAGCTCGACGGTGCCCTGCTCGAGGATGCCGGCGCGGATGGTGCTCTCGATCTCGTCGCGCGAGCGCTGGTCGATGACGACCGATTCGATGCCGGCCTGCTCGAGCAGGTGCGACAGCAGGAGGCCGGCGGGGCCGGCGCCGACGATGGCGACGCGGGTGCGGATGGTGGTGGTCATGGCGTCTCCTTCGACGGTGGCTGTGGTCGATGGTGCCCGCAGCGCATCCTTCTGGCTAGCTGACTCCCATTGATCGGGATGCCGCGCGGCATCCAGATCGCTGGCGATGAGCGTCGTGTCGAGGGCGGTGACTTCGGGGAAATGTACGCCGGGAGAGGGTGGAGGCGTGCATTTGGCCGAAGTCATCGGGGATGCGGCGCGGTGCGGCGGGTGGCGCGGCGGGCGGGCGGCACGGCGCGGCGCGGGTGGCGGGGTATCGCGCGGGTGGTGGGCCGGGGGTGGGCGGTGACTTCGGGGAAATGTACGCCGGGAGAGGGTGGAGGCGTGCATTTGGCCGAAGTCAGCGGGAACGCGGCGCGGTGTAGCGGGTGGCGCGGCGGGCGGGCGGCACGGCGCGGCGCGGGTGGCGGGGTACCGCGCGGGTGGTGGGCCGGGGGCGGGCGATGACTTCGGGGAAATGTACGCCGCGGGAGGGTGGGGGCGTGCATTTGGCCGAAGTCAGCGGGGGTGCGGCGCGGCGCGCGGCGGGCGGCACGGCGAGGCGCGGAGGGGCGCGGCGCGCGGCGCGAGCCGCGGAGGGCGGCGGACGCGGCGGGCGGCGGACGCGGCGGGCAGTGGGCGCGGCGGGCGAGGAGGCCGGAGGGGGAGGAGGGGCGGGAGGGGGAGGAGGGGTCAGCGGCGGTAGCCGAGGGCGCGCTCGGTGTCGCGGGCGGCGCGGTGCAACTCGACGAGGGCGAACTGCGTCTCGGCGTCGCGCGGCAGCACCACCGACAGAGCGGCGATCACCGCGCCGGTCTCGTCGCGGACGGGCACGGCGACGCCCGTCGAGACCTCGTCGACGTACCCGGGCGCGATGACGCGGCCGAGCGTGCGGATCTCGGCGAGGGTGCGGCGAAGCGCCGCCGGGTCGACGATCGTCTCGGGTGTGACGCGGGGGAGGGGGCCTGCCAGCACTCGCTCTTGCAGGTCGTGTGGGGCGAATGCCAGCAGCACCAAGCCCGACGACGACGCGTGCACCGGCAGGCGCCCCGCGACCCGCGTGATGTTGGCGCCCGAGTCGGGAGCGCTCAGACGCTCCAGGAACAGCGCCTCGTCGTGCTCGAGGATCGCGAGCTGCGTGTGTTCGCGGACGCGCTGCTGCACGCGCTCCATGTACGGAAGGGCCGCCTGGCGCAGGCGCAGGGCGTGCGACGAGCGCGTCGCCAACTCCCAGAGCCGCATGCCCACGCGGACGCGGCGCTCCTCGTCGCGCTCGAGCAGGCCGGCATCCACCAGCTCGTTGACGATGCGGTGCGCCGACGAGCTCGGCAGGCCCGCCCGCCGGCCGATGTCGGCCGTCGTCTGGGCGGTGCGCGTGGGGGTGAACGTCTCGAGGATGCGCACGAGCCGGTCGGTCACAGAGTCGCCGGAGGGGGAGTTGGCCACGACTCCAGGATGCCACGACTCCCATTCAGTGGGAACGGTCTGGCTTCCCGCCGGGCGGTGTCGGACGATGGAGGCGTCGAAGGAGACCCCATGTCCCACACCCCCGCCGCGGCGCCCGAGACGCTGCTGGCCGCCCCCGACCAGGCGTCGCAGTCCGAGATCGTCGACGAGATCCGCGCCCGTCACGCCGAGCTCGCCGCGCTCGAGGCCGCCGGGGAGCGCGTCGCCGCCACCGCGCACGACTTCCCCGCGTACCGCTCGAGTGTGCTGCGGCATCCGACCAAGAACCCCAAGCTCGTCGACCCCGAGACGATCGAGCTGTTCTCGCCCGCGTTCGGGCAGCGCGACGTCGCCGCGATCGAGTCCGACCTCACCCTGCAGCACGCCGGGGAGCCGCTGGGCGAGCGCATGAGCGTGCAGGGGCGCCTGCTCGACTCGTGGGGGCGGCCGATCGCGAATCAGCTCATCGAGATCTGGCAGGCGAATTCCGCCGGGCGCTACATCCATCAGCGCGACCAGCACCCCGCCCCGCTCGACCCGAACTTCACCGGCGCCGGGCGCGCGGTCACGAACGCGAACGGCGAGTACCGCTTCACCACGATCAAGCCCGGGCCGTACCCCTGGAAGAACCACCGCAATGCGTGGCGTCCGGCGCACATCCACTTCTCGGTGTTCGGCTCGTCTTTCACGCAGCGACTCGTGACGCAGATGTACTTCCCGGGCGATCCCCTCTTCGCGCTCGACCCGATCTACAACAGCATCCACCGGCAGAAGGACCGCGACGCCCTCGTCGGCGTCTACGACCACGACCTCACCTCGCCCGAGTGGGCGACGGGGTACCGCTTCGACATCGTCGTCGACGGACCGGATGCCACCTACTTCGAGCAGGAGGGCGAGTGAGATGACGACGACATCGATTCACGGAGAGGTCCCTGAGCCTGTCGATGGGGTCCCTGAGCCTGTCGATGGGGTCCCTGAGCCTGTCGAAGGGCCCGCCAAGACCCACCGCCCGACCCCCGGCCAGACGGTCGGCCCCTTCTTCGCGTACGGCCTCGAGTTCCCGAAGCAGCACCAGGTCGCGTTCCCGCACTCGCCCGGGGCGATCGTGCTGGGCGGCACCGTGTACGACGGCGCCGGGGCGCCCATCCCCGACGCGCTGATCGAGATCTTCGGGGCGGATGCCGACGGCTCGGTGCCGCGGGCGCGCGGCGCGTTCCGCCGCGACGACCACACGTTCACCGGCTTCGGTCGCGCCTTCACCGACGACGAGGGGCACTTCGAGTTCTGGACGCGCGAGCCCGGCGGCATCCAGGGCCGCCCCGGCTTCTTCGCCGCGATCGTGTTCGCCCGCGGCCTGCCCGACAAGCTCCACACGCGCATCTACTCGCCCGCCGATGAGGCCGCGCTCGCCGCCGACTCGCTGCTGGCCTCACTGACGTCGGAGGAGCGCGCTAGCCTCATCGCGACGCGCACGCCCGACGGCGGTCTGCGGCACGACATCCGGCTGCAGGGCGAGAAAGAGACGGTGTTCCTTGCCTTCTGAGGCCTTCGATCGCGGGCTGCTCACGCCGGTGGCCGTCGGTCACGATGCCCTCGTGTCGGATGCCTCGGTGCTCGACGCCCTCGTGCGGGCGGAGTGCGCGCTCGTCGCGGCCTACGCCGAGCTGGGCGTGGCGCCGCAGGAGGCTCGTGCCGAGATCGACCACGTCTTCGGCCTCGACGAGAAGGGCGGTGCCCCGTCGGCGACGCTCGACGTCGACGCACTCCTCTCGGCCTCGGTGGCGGGCGGGAACCCCGTGATCCCGCTCGTGGGGATGCTGAAGGACCAGGTGCCGGCGGCTCACCGCCCCTGGATCCACCGCGGCGCGACGAGCCAGGACATCCTCGACACCGCCCTCATGATCGTCGCGCGCCGCGCTGTGGAGCAGGTGCGCGCCTCGCTCGGGAACACGGCCGAGTGGCTGCGGCAGCTGGCCGGGCGTCACGCCGACGACGTGGCCGTCGCGCGCACGCTGACCCAGCACGCCGTGCCGACCACCGTGGGCGCCCGGGCGGCGACGTGGGTGCAGGCGATCGCGCGCGCGGCATCCCGTCTCGATGCGCTGACCTTCCCGGCGCAACTCGGCGGTGCGGGCGGAACGCTGGCGTCGTTCGTCGAGATCACCGGATCGGTGGATGCCGCGGCCGCACTGCCCGCGGCCTACGCTCGGGCGACGGGGCTCGACGCCCCCGACGCGCCCTGGCACGTGACGCGCTGGCCCGTCACCGAGCTCGGCGACGCCCTCGTGCAGGCGCTCGATGCGCTCGGCAAGTTCTCCGCCGACGTCGCCACCCTCAGCCGCACCGAGATCGGCGAGGTCTCGGAGGGCGTCGGCGGCGGATCGTCGGCGATGCCTCAGAAGCAGAACCCCGCGGAGGCGGTGCTCATCCGTTCCGCCGCTCTCCGCGCGCCGCAGTTGGGCGCGACGCTGCACCTGGCGGCATCCCTCGCCGTCGACGAGCGCCCCGACGGCGCGTGGCACGCCGAGTGGCCGACGCTGCGCGACCTGCTGCGGCTGGCGCTGGGGGCGTCGTGGCACGCCTCTTCCCTCGCGGCGCACCTGCGGGTGGATGCCGTGGCGGCGGCGCGGAACGCGGGGATCACCGGCGGACGCGTCGTGAGCGAGCGCCTGCGCGGCGTGCTGGTGCCGCTGATCGGCGCTGCGCGATTCGCGGAGCTGCTGAACGGCTCCGATGGCCTGGCCGCGCGGCTCCGGGCGCTGCCCGAGGCCGCCGGGCTCGACGTCGACGCCCTGCTCGACCCGCGGGCGTACGTCGGACTGGCGCCGCGGCTCGCGCGCGGCGGGGCGGCGGGCGCGCGCGAGGGCGGCGACGCCGGAACCGCGGGCGATCGCCGAGACCGCCCGGGATCTGGCAACAACGCGTGCGGGGTGGGCGCATGAGTGCGGTTCCGCTGATCTCGCTGACGGCCCCCGTCGGGCCCGCCGAGGCGCCGCTCGTGGTGGTGGGACCCTCGCTCGGCACGTCGACCATCCTGTGGGACGACGTCGTGCCGCTGCTCGCCGACGACTACCGCGTCGCCGCCTGGGACCTCCCGGGCCACGGCGCCGGACCCGTCGCGCGGGAGCCGTTCACGGTCGCCGACCTCGCCGACGCGGTCGCCCGGGCCGTTCCCGACGACACCTTCCTCTACGCCGGCGTCTCGCTCGGCGGGGCCACCGGCCTCGAGCTCGCCCTGCGGCACGGCTCGCGTCTGCGGGGCGCCGCGATCGTGGCATCCGGAGCCCAGCTCGGCGACCCCGCCGCCTGGCACGATCGCGCGGCGCAGTCGCGGACGCAGAGTACCTCGAGCCTCATCGTGCCCTCCGCGCAGCGCTGGTTCGCGCCCGACTCGATCGCTCGACGACCCGAGCTGACCGGTCGTCTGCTGCACGCGCTTCAGGATGCCGACGACGAGAGCTATGCCCGCTGCTGCGAGGCGCTCGCCGCGTACGACGTGCGGTCCTCGCTGAGCGGGATCGAGGTGCCGGTCCTGGCCGCCTGGGGCGCCGTCGACGCCGTTGCGCCCGAGGCCAAGGCCGTCGAGATCGCGGAGGGCGTGCGCGACGGCCGCATCGCCCGCATCGACGACGCCGGGCACCTGCCGCCCGCCGAACAACCCGAGGCCGTGGCGGCGCTGCTGCGGTCGTTCTTCGCATCCGTTTCTGGAAAGGACGCCTGATGCCCACCGATCAGGAACGCTACGACCAGGGCATGGCCGTGCGCCGCGCCGTGCTGTCGGACGCGCACGTCGACCGCGCCACCGCGGCCGCAACCGACCTCACCGCGGACTGGCAGGACTTCATCACGCGCGTGGCCTGGGGCGATGTGTGGTCGCGCCCGGGCCTCGACCGCCGCTCGCGCTCGGTCGCCGTGCTCAGCTCGCTCATCGCGCACGGGCACCACGAGGAGCTCGCGATGCACCTGCGGGCGGCGCTGCGCAACGGTCTGACGATCGAGGAGATCCGCGAGGTCATCCTGCAGGCGGCGATCTACTCGGGTGTCCCGGCCGCGAACACCGCGTTCCGCATCGCGTCCGAGGTGTTCGGCGCCCTGCCCGGTGACCAGGCTCCGGGCGCGGCATCGAACGCGACCCCGGGAACCCCGGCGTCCGCATCCGCGGACGTTTCGGCATCCGCTCCCGCCGGAACCCCGGTCTCGGCGCCCGCCGACGTTCCGGCATCCGCTCCCGACGAGGGAGGCGCGAAGTGATCGACAAGACCGTGCCCGACGTCGCGGCGGCCGTCGCCGGCATCCCCGACGGTGCCACCGTGATGATCGGCGGCTTCGGCCGCGCCGGGCAGCCCGTCGAGCTCATCGACGCGCTCATCGCGCACGGCGCGCGCGAGCTCACCGTCGTCAACAACAACGCCGGCAACGGCGACACGGGCCTCGCGGCCCTGCTCGCGGCGGGCCAGGTGCGCAAGATGATCTGCTCGTTCCCGCGGCAGAGCGACTCATGGGTGTTCGACCGGCTGTACCGCGAGGGGAAGGTCGAGCTCGAGCTCGTGCCGCAGGGCAACCTCGCCGAGCGCATCCGCGCCGCGGGCGCCGGCATCGGCGGCTTCTTCACCCCCACCGGGTTCGGCACGCAGCTGGCTGAGGGCAAGGAGACGCGGCGCATCGACGGCCGCGACTACGTGCTCGAGTATCCGATCCACGCCGACGTCGCGCTCATCAGCGCGCGAGCCGCCGACCGCTGGGGCAACCTCGTCTACCGCGAGACCGCGCGTAATTTCGGGCCGATCATGGCCGCGGCTGCGACGACCACCGTGGTGCAGGTCGACGAGATCGTGCCGCTCGGCTGGCTCGACCCCGAGACCGTGATCACCCCGGGGTTGTACGTCGACCGCGTCGTCGCGGTCGGGGAGCGTCCGTGGCTGCGCGACGGCGAGTTCGTGGGAGGCGTCGACATCGAGGGTCGGCCCCTCGCACCCGAGGAGGGTGCGGCATGAGCGTGTGGACCGCCGAGGCCGAGTCCCGCGGCGCGGATCCGCGCACCGACGAAAGGGCAGCACAGTGACCACCCGCATCTCCCGGCGCGACCTCGCCGCCCGACTGGCATCCGACATTCCCGAGGGCGCCGTCGTGAACCTGGGCATCGGGGCGCCCACCCTCGTGGCCGACTACTTGCCCGAAGGCCTCGAGATCGTGCTGCACACCGAGAACGGCATGCTCGGTATGGGCCCGGCGCCCGAGCGAGGGCGGGTGGATCCGGATCTCATCAACGCGGGCAAGCAGCCGGTCACGGCGCTCGCCGGAGCCGCATACTTCCACCACGCCGACTCGTTCGCGATGATGCGCGGCGGGCACCTCGACGTGTGCGTGCTGGGGGCGTTCCAGGTGTCGGCGACCGGCGACCTCGCCAACTGGTCGACGGGCGAGCCCGGGGCCATCCCGGCGGTGGGCGGCGCGATGGACCTCGCCATCGGCGCGAAGGACGTCTACGTCATGACCGACCTGCTGACGAAGGGCGGCGAGCCCAAGCTCGTCGAGGTGTGCACCTACCCCCTCACCGGCGTCGGATGCGTCTCGCGCGTCTACACCGACCACGGCGTCTTCGACGTCACGCCTGACGGCTTCCGCGTGCGCGAGCTGTTCGGCGACAACACGCATGACGAGATCGAGGCGCTGCTCGGTCTGGAACTGGAGGCCTGAGCCATGCCCGCATCCTTCGTGTACGACGCCGTGCGCACTCCGTTCGCGCGGCACGGCAAGGCGTTCGCCGACGTACGCCCCGACGATCTCGCCGCCACCGTCATGGCATCCGTCGTCGAGCGCACCGGGATCGACCCCGCGCGCATCGAGGACGTGATCTTCGGCGACGCGAACCAGGCCGGCGAGGACAACCGCAACGTCGCGCGCTTCGCCGCTCTGCTCGCGGGCTTTCCGTCGTCGGTGCCCGGCACGACGATCAACCGCCTGTGCGGTTCGTCGCTGGATGCCGTGATCCAGGGTTCGCGCGCCATCGAGGCCGGCGATGCCGACATCATCCTCGCCGGCGGCGTCGAGTCGATGACCCGCGCGCCCTTCGTGGTGGAGAAGAGCCCGCGGCCCTTCCCCGCCGCGAACCAGACGATGTGGAACACCTCGATCGGCTGGCGCATGACCAACCCGCGGCTGCGGAAGGACTGGACGATCTCGAACGGCGAGAGCGCCGAGAAGCTCGCCCAGATCTACGACGTCTCGCGTGAGGAGCAGGATGCCTTCGCCGCCCGCAGCCACCGCCTGGCCGCCGCCGCGTGGGCCGAGGGCCGGTTCGCCGACGAGATCGTGCAGGTCGAGGGGCACGAGCTGGCCCGTGACGAGGGCATCCGCGACGACTCGACCGCCGAGGTACTCGCGGGCCTGCGCCCGGCGTTCCAGAAGGACGGCACCGTGACGGCCGGCAACTCCTCGCCCATCAACGACGGCGCCTCGGCGGTGCTGCTCGGGGCGGAGGGAGCCCTGGATGCCGAGCCCCTGGCGCGCATCGCCGGTCGGGCCGCGTTCGGCAACGACCCCGACGTGTTCGGCGTCGCCCCGGTCGAGGCCGCGAACCGCGCGCTCGCCCGCGCGGGCCGGTCGTGGAGCGACGTGTCGTTCGTCGAGCTCAACGAGGCGTTCGCGTCGCAGTCCCTCGCGTGCGCGAAGCTGTGGACCGAGCTCGACCCGTCGACGCTGAACGAGAACGGCGGCGCGATCGCGATCGGACACCCGCTCGGCGCTTCCGGTGGGCGCATCATCGCCCGCGCCGCGCACGAGCTGAAGCGCCGCGGCGGCGGCGTCGCGGTCACGGCGATCTGCATCGGCGTGGGCCAGGGCCTCGCGGTGGTGCTGGAGCGCTGAGTCCCGGCATCCGGGCTACCTCTTGCTCCGGGGGCGCGCGCATGCGTGTCCCACTTCGTGCGGGTTTGGGCGGCTGGGGCTGCACTTTGCGGGACATGGGGTGCGGTGGGTGAGCTGAGCCGTGGGTGGGCTGTGCCGTGGGTGGGCTGTGCCCTGGGTGGGCTGTGCCGTGGGTGGGCTGTGCCTTGGGTCGGGGTGAGCGTGTCCCACTTCGTGCGGGTTTGGGCGGCTGGGGCTGCACTTTGTGGGACATGGGGTGCGGTGGGTGGGCTGTGCCGTGGGTGGGCTGTGCCGTGGGTGGGCTGTGCCGTGGGTCGGGGCGCGCGTGTCCCACTTCGTGCGGGTTTGGGCGGCTGGGGCTGCACATTGTGGGACATGGGGTGCGGTGGGTGGGCTGTGCCGTGGGTGGGCTGAGCCGTGGGTGGGCTGTGCCGTGGGTCGGGGCGCGCGTGTCCCACTTCGTGCGGGTTTGGGCGGCTGGGGCTGCACTTCGTGGGACATGGGGTGCGGTGGGTGAGCGGAGCCCGACGCGAGGTTCGTATGTCCCACTTTGCGCGGTGTGGGGGTGCTCCAGACAGCCGGTTTCGGGACATGGTCTGTGCACAAGTGGGACGAGGGGTCGCTGAGTGGGCGCAGGACGCAGGACGCAGGACGCGGGACGGGTGCGGGAGCAGGTGTGAAGCCGCGGGTGATGCGCGGCATCAGAACCTCTTATGTCTGAAAGAGGCCAAAGCGGGGTAGCGTCGAAGCGAACCACAGAGAGAGTGAGCGACGATGCTTCTCGAAAGAGACCTCATCCAGTCCGTCGGCTTCCGCAACGTCCGCGAGGGCGGTGAGATCACCGGCTTCCAGTTCCGCGTCCGGATGCCGTCGTACCGCGGCATGGCGGCCTCGCTGATCGACGGCATCGGCGTCCGCATCCCGGGTCTGGTCGACGTCGCGCCCGACGTGCCGCTGTGGACCCTGCAGGGCGGGACCTACACGCTCGCCGAGCTGTGGGACGGCGACGGCGTGCGCTGGCCGCTCGAGGACGCCGCGATCATCACCGTGCCGCTTCCCGGTGGTCTGCCCGACGGGGTGCACGAGTTGTCGATCGAGCTGCGGCTGCGGATGTCGTACATCCCGCAGGAGCACCAGCCGAGCACCTACCGGGTCACCAAGCACGTCACGCTCGCGCCCGAGGCACCCGGCGCCCCGTTCCGATACGGCGTCTCGCTCTACAGCTACATGAGCGATTTCGGCACGGTCATGGACCTCGAGACCGCCATGGCCTCGATCGCCGACCTGGGGGCGACGGGCCTGGAGATCCTCGGCGAAGCGCACGTGCCGAACTACCCGAACCCCACCGACGCGTGGGTCGAGCAGTGGTTCGCCCTGCTCGAGAAGTACGGGCTCGAGCCCACCAACATGGGCTCGTGGATCGACACGCGCCTGCACTCCAGCGGCCCGAACGGCCGTGACATGACGGTCGAGGAGGGCACGGCGGCCCTGCAGCGCGACCTGCGCCTGGCCAAGCGCCTGGGCTTCCGTTTCGTGCGACCCAAGATCGGGGTCGTCTCGGGCGATCTCGTCCCGCACCCGATCTGGACCGAGGTCGTCGAGGCATCCCTCCCGCTCGCCGAAGAGCTCGACGTCATCATCTGCCCCGAGATCCACTCACCGACCCCCATCAAGCACGAGGTCGTCGACGACTACATCGCCCTCATCCACCGCACCGGTACGAAGCACTTCGGCCTGCTGCTGGACACCGGCATCTTCCAGGACCGCCCGATTCCGCTGAAGCCCGGTGAGCTGCCGGGCCAGCGCCCGGCGTTCCTCGACGGCATCCACGTCGACCCGAACGATGTGTTCGACGTGATCGAGAACGTCGTGTTCATCCAGGCGAAGTTCCACGACATCGACGAGGAGCTCGACGACAAGCAGATCCCCTGGGAGCCGGTGCTGAAGGCCCTCAAGGACGCGGGCTACACCGGCTACCTCTCCAGCGAGTACGAGGGAGAGCGTGAGCCGTGGCGCTCCATCGAGCAGGTGCGCCGCCAACACTCGCTCATCCGCCAGATCGCCGACCGGATCTGAGGAACGTCATGCCCAACGGACTCATTCACGACGACAGCCTGCGCGCGCACCCCGAGGGACTCGCGCTGCGGCTCACGATCCCCTGGTACCGGAGCCTCTGGCTGTCGTCGGTGACGACGCTCGACCTGACCGTCGACGGCGAGCAGGTGGATGCCGACGACCTCCGCGTCGAGTTCGGTGACGCCTCGTACCGACTCGACGAACTCCCGCAGCAGAGCGAACGGCTCTGGTTCCTGCAGGAGCACCCCCTCCTCGTCGCCCGCCGCCCCGAGCCGGTCGCCCTCGGCGAGACCCACGACGTCGTGCTGCACGGCGAGCTGCGCCTGCCGTACATGCAGATCGCCCCCGGGCAGGACGGCGGGCCGGGGCTCTACGTGCCGAACGTCGTGCACGACGTGAAACCCCTTACGGTCGTCGATGCGGATGCCACGCCCCCGGCGCTCGTGTCCGACGTCACGCCCCCGCCGCCGGCCGCCGACGACGATCCGTTCCGCCTCGGCCTGACGCTGTACTCGGCGAGCGCGGAGTTCCGCGCCGGCTACTACGACTTCGACGGGCTGCTGGACCGGGTGGCGGAGCTGGGGATCGGCCCGGGCATCGAGATCGTGGCATCCCAGGTGCTGCCGACCTACCCGGTCGTCTCCGACGCGTTCGTCGACACGTGGCGCGCGGCGTTCGACCGGCACGGCTTCGTCGCCAGCTCGTTCGGCGCGAATCTCGACATGGGGCGGCGTCGCGACCGCGACATGACGCCCGACGAGGAGTTCGCGTTCTCGAAGCTCATGTTCGAGGGGGCGAAGAAGCTGGGCTTCCCGCTCGTGCGCATCCAGAGCGCCAAGCCCGAGCTGCTGCGTCGCCTGCTGCCGATCGCCGAAGACCTCGAGCTGAAGCTCGCGTACGAGATCCACGCCCCGATGGGGCCGAACGCCGAGCCGATTCTGCGCGTGCGCGAGACGTACGCCGAGCTCGACTCGCCCCTGCTCGGCTTCGTCGCCGACTTCTCGTCGACCATGCACGCCATGTCGCCGACGCTGCTGCGGGCCGTGCAGCGCGCCGGGCTCGACGAGGAGGCGGTCGCGAAGCTGCAGGAGATCTGGACGACGGATGCCACGATGCAGGCGCGCCAGCAGGAGTTCATCGCGTACCTGCGCGGACGGGACTTCGACCCGGGCCGCCTCGGTGCCTTCGCGCACCTCGCGTTCAACATGCACGGCCACGTCGACCCGCGCGAGTGGGCCGACATCATGCCGCAGATCCTGCACGTGCACGCGAAGTTCTACGACATCGACGACGCGGGGCAGGAACCGGCCATCGACTACCCGGAGCTCGTGCGGGTGTTCGTCGAGGGCGGCTACCGCGGCTTCTGGTCGAGCGAGTGGGAGGGTCACGCCTTCGCCGAACTCGGCGAGGTCGACCCGCTGCTCTTGGTCAGGCGCCAGCACGACCTCATCCGCGCGTCGATGCGGGCGGTGACGGCGGGGGTCTGACGCGCCGCCGGGTGGGCGAGCCCGGGTATCTCGGACACGTGACCCCACCTCGAAGGGCGGGCGGGAATTACGCGGTTGTAGTTTCGAAGCTTCGCTCGGAGCGGCGACTTTCCACAGGGCGTGTGCACAGAGAACCGGGGTTTACGCACACCTCTCCACAGAGTTATCCACAGGTGTGAGGGAATTCTCTCGTAGGGGCGTGCGGCCCGGACCGGGTGAGGGGTCGGATGCCGAGCCGTCGGGCGTCCACGAGACTCCGTCGGGGTGTTTCCGAGGCTCGACGCGGTCGCTGTCGCTGTCGCTGTTACGGTCGCGGCTCGCGTGGCGCGGGGCGCAGGGCCGCGGGCGGAGCGTCACGGGGCGCGGGGCGTAGGGCCGCGGGCGGAGCGTCACGGGGCGCGGGGCGCAGAGTCGTAGGCCGCGCGTCGCGGGACGCCGGGCGTGCGACGGGGTGGGGCGCGTGGCGCGTGGCGCAGGCCGCGCGTCGCGGGACGCCGGGCGTGCGACGGGGCGGGTCAGTGTGGCGCGGTCAGTGTGGCGCGTGGCCCGCGGCGATCACGCGACCGGCCTCGGCGAAGAGGCCGCGCATCCACTCGTGCTCGGGATCCCGGTTGTGCGAGGGATGCCACCACAGCGCGCTCACGATGGGAGTCGCCACGAACGGCAGCGGCACCACGCGGATCCCGCCGATGCGCAGCAGGTGCGGGGCCAGGGCCGACTGCACCAGTCCGACGCGGCGTGTGCCGCTGATGAAGTGACCGACCGACAGGAAGCTCTCCAGCACGACCTCGATGTGCGGCTCGACGCCGAGCTGCTGGATCTGTCGAGCGGCCGAGGTGAAGGCCGAGCGCGACTGGAAGGTCAGCACCCACGGCATGTCGGCCAGGTTCTGCATCGTGAGCTCGTCGCCGACGGCGTCGTTGTCGTCGGCGACGACGGCGAGCCAGTCGTCCTGCCAGAGGTCGAGGTAGGGCAGGTCCGAGACCGGCCCGTGGGGGATCACCATCGCATCGGCCGATCGCAGTCGGGTCGCCGCGTCTTCGACGATGCCGGGATTGTGCAGCATGAAGCGGAAGCGCACCCCGGGCGCGCGCTCGGCGGCGAGTTGCGACACGATCGTGCCGACGGTGACGAAACCGTAGTCCGACCCGTAGATCGAGAACTCCCGCGCGGACTCCGACGGCGACCACGACGCCTGACTCTCGAAGACGCGCCGGGCGGCCTCGAGGGCCGTGCTCGTGTGGTCGGTGAGACGGATCGCGAACGGGGTCAGCTCGTAGGTGTTGCCCCGACGCGCGAGGATCTGGTCGTTGAAGTGCGTACGCAGGCGCGAGAGTGAGGCGCTGAGGGCGGGCTGGCTGAGGTGCAGGCTTTCCGCCGCGCGCGTGACGCTGCGCTCCGTGAGCAGGGCGTCGAGCGCGACGAGGAGGTTGAGGTCGAGGCGCGAGAGCGTCGCATGATCGGTCACCACGTCGTGATCCTTCGTCGGGGGAGCTGTGGCGAAAGTGTATCAATCACGTCTATGCCGGTGCTAGTGCGTATATCTCTGAGCGATGCGTGTTCTGCGGCGCCGCCCCTTATGCGCCGCATCGCAAAGACTTATGTGCTTTTCTGGCGCATCGCGCCGATACTGAGTCACACAGCACAGGCGCTTCCGCTGAAGGGACCGCCGACAACGACGTCAGAAAGGCTGGCCCATGGCTCCGCAACGCCGCTTCACGCGTATCGCAGGTCTTCTCGTTCTTCCCGCCACCGCTTCCCTCGTGCTCGCCGGGTGCTCCGGCTCCGGCTCGGGCGACGCCTCGCAGGGCGGATCGAACTCGTTCTCCCTCACCTACGCCACCTCCAACAACATCGAAAGCCCCTTCGAGGCGCTGGCGAAGAAGTACATGGAGGCGAACCCCGATGTCACCATCACCCTGAACCCCCAACCGAACGACACGTACGGCGACACGCTGCGCACGCAGCTGCAGGCGGGCAACGCCTCCGACGTCCTCGAGACCGAGGCGGGGAGCGGCCAGACCCGCAGCATCATCCCGCTCGCCAGGGCCAACTTCCTCGAGCCGCTGCCGGAGTCGGTGAAGGACGTCATCCCGGCGGGCAGCGAAAACCTCGTGACACTGGACGGCACCATCTACGGCCAGCCGTTGGGCATCTCGTACGCCGGTCTCATCTACAACGAGGTGGCGGCCACCGCGGCCGGCATCACCTCCTTCGCCACGACCGAGAACGAGCTGATCACGCAGTGTCAGGAGGCGAGCGCGGCGGGGAAGAGCCTGTTCGTCCTGGCGGGAGCGACCGTGCCGAACGCCGGCATCACGGCATCCATCGTCGCCGCCACCCGCGTGTACGCCGAGACGCCGGACTGGAACCAGCAGCGACTCGACGGTGAGGTGACCTTCGCCGACAGCGCCGGGTGGAAGGACACGCTCGAGACCGTCAAGAAGTTGTACGACGAGGGCTGCTTCCAGGCGGGGGCGGAAGGCGCCGGATTCGACGCCATCACCAACGGCCTGACGTCGGGAACGAACATCAGCTTCTTCGGCCCCGTTTCCAACGCCGCGCAGCTGCAGTCGGCCGCTCCCGAGCAGAAGTTCGTCGCCCAGGCGTTCCCGCCGGCCACGGCCGGTGACAAGTCCTTCGGCGTGGCCAGCCCCACGTATTCGCTGTCGCTGAACGCCGCCTCCGCGAACAAGGACGCCGCGAACGCCTTCCTCGACTGGGTGGCCGCGCCCGAGCAGGCCAACCTGTTCGCCGATGTCTCCGGGCTGCTTCCCGTCAGCGGCCTGTCGTCGCTCGACCTGTCCAGCACGATCTACGCCGACGTCGCCGATCAGATCGAGAACGGTGACTACACCCCGCTGGCCAACTCCGACTGGCCCAACGCATCCGTCTACGACGCCCTCGCGACGGGCGTGCAGGGACTGCTGACCGGGCAGAGCACGGTCGAGAGCGTCCTCGCCTCGCTGGACACCGCCTGGGATCAGTGAGTCCCCGCCGGCCGGAGCGCTCGCGCTCCGGCCGGCGCATCCCCCACGACGACGGAGCAGAGGGCGACATGACAGCGACATTGCAATCCGAGACCGAAGCGGTGATCGTTCCGCGACGCAACGGTCACCGCCGCCGGGTGCGGCCACCCCGCCGGCCGGGCCTGTTGAAGTTCGGTTACTGGTGGTGGGCCCTGCCCGGCATCCTGATGGTCCTGGCCATCCACTACGTCGCGACGACCGTCGGCGGGTTCTTCTCGTTCACGAACTGGACCGGAATCGGGGACTTCGACTTCGTCGGGTTTGAGAACTTCCGGAGGATCTTCGCCGATCCCACCAAGATCGCGGCCCTCGGCAACACGCTCTTCCTCGCCTTCGCTTCCGTCATCCTGTCGAACGCGGCGGGCCTCGGGATCGCGGTCGGCCTGAACCGCGTTCTGAAGACCCGATACATCCTGCGCACGCTGTTCTTCATGCCGGTGGTGCTCAGCCCGCTGGCGACGTCCTACATCTGGAAGTTCATCTTCCAGTTCGACGGTCCGCTCAACGTCATCCTCCGGGCGGCCGGGCTCGGCGACTACGCCAAGACCTGGCTGGCCGACCCGGCGTGGGCCATCTGGGCGGTGCTCATCGTCGTGGTGTGGCAGAACATCGGCTTCGCGATGGTGATCTACATGGCGGGCCTCGCCGCTGTCCCCGTCGAGATCGAGGAAGCCGCGGCCATCGACGGCGCGAACCTCTGGCAGCGCTTCTGGCACGTCACCATTCCCTCGATCCGTCCCGCGATCGCCATCGCCACGACTCTCGGTCTCGTCAACGGTCTGCGCATCTTCGACCAGATCATGGCGTTGACCGGCGGCGGCCCCGCCAACGCCACCGCCACTCTGGCCACCGAGGTCTACAAGCAGGCCTTCTCACTGGGCAACTTCGGCTACGGCGCGGCCCTGGCGCTGTTGCTCACCGTGATCATCCTGGCCTTCGCCGTCGTGCAGCAGCGCGCCGGTCAGGGCCGCAACGCGGAGGACTGACGCACGATGTTCCGCTACACAAAACTCTCAGCGCTGCGCGAAGTCGGTTTCTGGATCGTCGCCCTGCTGTATCTCGCACCGTTCTACCTGCTCGTGACGATCTCGCTGAAAGGCGACCAAGAAAGCGTGTCGTCCTCGCCGCTGGCTCTGCCGACGGCTCCCTCGTTCGACAACTTCGCGAAGGTGCTGAACGCGACGGGCAACTCCAACGTCGTGCTGGGCCTCGTGAACAGCGTCATCATCACGGCGGGCAGCATCGTCTTGATGGTGCTGCTCGGCTCTTTGACCGGCTACGTGATCGCGCGCTCGACCCGACGGTGGAGCCGCGGCGTCTACTACCTGTTCCTCGTCGCGATCGTCCTGCCGACGCAGCTGGGTACCGTCCCGCTCTACATCGGCGCGCGGACACTCGGTCTCACCGGTACGACGTGGGGCATGATCCTGCTCTACTCGGGGATGCTGATGCCGCTGGCGATCTTCCTCTACGCCGGGTTCTTCCGCGGGCTCGGCACCGAGTACGAAGAAGCTGCGGCCATCGACGGGGCGTCCCGCACGCAGATCTTCTTCCGTATCGTCCTGCCCCTGATGTCTCCTGCGACCGGAACCGTGGCGATCCTCGCGGGGCTCATCGTCTGGAACGACTTCTTCACGTCGCTGATCTTCCTCGGGGGCTCCAAGTCGCAGACGCTGCCGGTCGCGATGTATTACTACATCGGCTCGCTGGTCTCTCAGTGGAACCAGATCTTCGCGATCGTCATCATCTCGATGATCCCGATCCTCGCGTTCTACCTGTTCGCACAGAAGCGATTCATCCAGGGATTCGCCGGCGGGCTGAAGGGCTGAGACGTGACCGACAATCGTGCGGCGTTCGAGGCGTTCTGCGACCTGTTCTATACGCAGAAGCGCGTGGCGGCGGCCTTCGCGTTCCTCGTCGCGGACGACTACATCCAGCACAATCCGAACGTGCCCGACGGCCCGCAGCCGGCGATCGACATGCTGACGCCGAAGTTCGACGGCTCCCCGGACGCCCGCTTCGAGATCCAGCGCATCCTCGTCGACGGCGACCTGGCGATGGTGCACGTCAGAGCGAGCCTCCCCGGCCTGCCCGTCGCGGCCGTGGCCGACATCTACCGATTCGAGAACGGCCGGATCGTCGAGCACTGGGACGTGTTGCAACCCGTCCCGGCGCATGCCGCTCACGATCACCCGATGTTCTGACCACCAGGAGACCCGCTCATGTACCAACTCGCCCCCAACATCGAACTCCTCTTCACGGAGGCCGGCGACTACCACGACCGCGTTCGCGCGGCGGCGGCGGCCGGCTTCGACGCCGTCGAGATGTGGGGTCCGACCGGTGTCGATGCGCCCGCCAAGCCGAAAGACCTGCCGGCCCTCAAGGCCGCACTGCAGGAGTCCGGCGTGCAGCTGACGGCGCAGCTCGCCGAACCGCGGACGCAGTTCATGATCCCGCCGTGGGACCACTCGGAGTTCTTCCGCACGCTCGACGAGAGCGTCGAGATCGCCCGGGACCTCGGCTGCCCGCGCATCGTCGTCGGCAGCGGCACGGGCTTCGGCGGGTGGAAGCGACAGGTGCAGCTCGACAAGCTCATCGAGATCTACCGCAAAGCGATCGCGCAGATCGAGGGGACGGGCGTGGGCCTCGTGCTCGAGCCGGTCAACGTCCGCGTCGACCACCCCGGCTCGCTGCTCGACCGCACCGCCGAGGCCGTCTACGTCGCGCGGGGCGTCGCCTCGCCGCAGTTCGGCGTGCTGTACGACATCTACCACTCGGCCGTCGAGGGCGAGGACATGCAGGCCGAGCTGGCGAACGCCGGTGACCTCATCCACTACGTGCAGCTCGCCGACGCCCCGGGCCGGGGTGAGCCCGGCACGGGGAACCTCGACTGGAACGAGCGCTTCCGGCTGCTGCGCGACAGCGGCTACGACGGGCCGGTCGGTCTGGAGTACTACCCGACCACCGCGTCGGAGGCCTCGGTCGCGCACGTCGTCGAGATCGCGCGCGCGGCATGAGCGCTCGGGAGTACCCGACCGCGGTCGACGTCGTCATCGTCGGCAGCGGACCGACCGGCTCGGCGTATGCGCGCATCCTCTCGGAGCGCGCGCGTGGAACCACCATCGCCATGTTCGAGGTGGGGCCGACGGTGTCGGATCCACCCGGCGCGCACGTGAAGAACATCGCCGACCCCGCTGAGCGGACCCGCGCGCAGGTGGCCTCGGAAGGGCCGGGCGAGCGCGGCGAGAAGGTCGCCAATCCCGGCGCGGCGAGGGCCGGCGTGCGCGGCGCGCGTCCCGGCACCTTCCTGCTCGACGACGGCTACGCCTTCGAGGGTGAGGACGGGATGCCGGTGGTGGCGATGTCGAGCAACGTCGGCGGCATGTCGGCGCACTGGACGGGCGCCTGCCCGCGCCCGAACGACAGCGAGCGCATCGAGTTCCTCCCCGATCTCGACGAGCTGCTCGACGAGGGCGACCGCCTGCTCGGCGTCACCACGCACGCCTTCGACTCGGCACCGTTCGGGGCGATCGTGCGCGAACGGCTCTCGACCGCGGTCGACGCGGGTCGCGTCGACGAGACGAAGGTGCAGCGGATGCCGCTCGCCGTTCACCGTCGCGACGACGGGGCGCCTGGTGTGGTCGGGCTCGGACGTGGTGCTCGGCGAGGCGACGCGGGAGAACCCCGGGTTCTCGCTGTTCGACGAATCCCTCGTGGTGCGCGTGGTCGTCGAGGGCGGCCGCGCCGCGGGGGTGATCGTCCGCGATCTGCGATCGGGCGAGGAGCACCGGGTCGCGGCGCGCTTCGTCGTCGTTGCGGCCGATGCGCTGCGGACGCCTCAGCTGCTGTGGGCGTCGGGCGTGCGTCCGGAGGCACTGGGGCGCTACCTGAACGATCAGGCGCAGGTCGTCTTCGCCTCCCGGCTGCGCGACATGCCGCCGCTCGCGGAGGACGCCCCGACGGCCGGGCTCGCGGAGTACAGCGGTGTCAGCTGGGTGCCGTTCACCGACGACATGCCGTTCCACGGCCAGATCATGCAGCTCGACGCCTCGCCCATCCCGCTCGCCGAGGACGACCCGGTCGTGCCGGGGTCGATCGTGGGACTCGGACTGTTCTGCGCGAAGGACCTGCGGGCCGACGACCGCGTCGTCTTCGACGACGAACACGTCGACGGATACGGGATGCCGGCTCCGCGCATCCATTACCGCCTCACCGAACGGGACCACGGGGTGATCGAGCGGGCGCGGCAGGAGATCGTGCGCTTGGCCGAGGCCATCGGCGACCCGGTCGGCGATCGGCCCTTCACGCTGCCGCTCGGTTCGTCGCTGCATTACCAGGGCTCGACGCGGATGGGCCTCGTGGACGACGGCACGAGCGTGTGCGACCTCGACAGCGAGGTGTGGGGTGTGCCGGATCTGTTCGTCGCCGGCAACGGCGTCATCCCGACCGCGACCGCGTGCAACCCGACGGTCACCTCGGTGGCGCTCGCCGTGCGAGGAGCCCGCAAGATCGCGGCCGTGCTCTCTCAGGAGCGGACTTCGACGGTCTCGGCATCCGCTTGATCCTTGCTTATGTCTAAATTAGACATTAGACTGCAGAAATAAGGACAAAGAAGTTCGCGGCATCGGCCGCACCGACGAGGAGGTCATGGTGATCCCGGATCGCATCATCGAGCAGGGCACGCTCACCGCCCGCGAGGGACGGGTGTCGGTGGAGGTTCGCCTTCCCTGGTACCGGGCACTGCCGGCATCCTGCATCTCCGGAGCGAAGCTCGCCGTCGACGGCGTCGAAGCGCCCGCGGAGTCGCTGCGCTGGGAGATGAACGGCGAGGAGTTCACCTTCGTCGAGATGAAGACGAACACCTCGGAGTGGTGGTTCCCGACCGATTCCGCGGTGCTGTCGGGAGACTTCTCCGTGGATGCCGGGGAGCACGAGGTCCGCGTCGACCTCGAGCTCTTCATCCCGTACATCATCATCGCCGACGACCAGGTGCTGCACATCGAGGAGCACGACACGAAGACGATGACCGTCCGCCAGGTCGAGGAGGCCCGCGCATGACCCTTCGACAGGCTCAGGGACCCCTTCGACAGGCTCAGGGACCCCTTCGACAGGCTCAGGGACCCCTTCGACAGGCTCAGGGACCCGAGCTCGGCACGCCCATCCAGGGCGTCACCCTCTACAGCTTCACCCGTGCGTTCCACGGCCGCGAGTACGACCTCGACCAGCTCATCCGCAAGACCGCGGCCGAGGGTTTCGGGCCGGGTCTGGAGATCATCGGGTTCTCGAGCTTCCGCGGCTTCCCCGAGATCGACGACCACTTCGCCGGCCGCTTCGGCGACCTCATCGACGAGGTGGGGCTCGTCCGCACCTCGCTGGCGGTCAACGCCGACATCGGCCTGCGCCCCGACAGGCTCATGGACCAGGACGAGCTCATCGCCTACATGCGCAAGCAGATCGCCGCGGCGGCCAAGCTCGGCTTCCCCATCGCGCGGGTGCAGATCTCGCTCACGCCCGACTCGATGGAGGCCCTGGCCCCCATCGCCGAGGAGTACGGCGTGACGCTCGCCCTCGAGGTGCACGCCGACCAGTACGCCTCGCACCCCCGCATCCTGGCTCTGCGCGACCGTTACGAGAAGGTCGGCTCGCCCTTCCTCGGATTCACGATGGACTGGGGCGCCACCGTCACCGGTTTCGCGCCCTCGCTCATCGAGGCCTATCGCCGCCGGGGTGCGTCGGAGGAGCTGCTGTCCGCGGTCGTCGCCCTCTGGGACGAGTACTACGAGCAGGGTCCGCCCGCCGATCAGGCCGACCACGGTCAGCGTTTCGGCCGCTTCATCGGGCTCGCCCACCAGCACGGACGCCCCGACCTCGGCATCGACTTCGGCATCAACGGCACCGGGCTCTTCGGGCCGGCGCGCGTGGACGACTGGCTCGAGATCTTCCCGTGGATCCGTCACGTGCACGGCAAGTTCTTCGGCATCGACGACAACGGCGACGAGCCGTCGGTGCCCGTGGCCGACCTCATCACGCTGCTGGTCGAGAACGGCTACAGCGGCGCCGTGTCGAGCGAGTACGAGGGGTGGCACTGGAACCACTGGCAGAGCCCGTTCGAGATCATCCGCGGTGAGCAGGTCATCCAGCGTGCGGCGGCCGAGAAGGCCGGCTCGCACATGGTGACGGATGCCGTGGCCGCCCGCCGCGCCCTCAACGCCCACCTCGCGCACGCCGTGCGCGTCTGACCCTTCGACAGGCTCAGGGACCCCCTTCGACAGGCTCAGGGACCCCTTCGACAGGCTCAGGACCCCGGCAGAGGTGGCTGAGCTTGTCGAAGCCCCCCCCCGTCCCCCCTCCCGCCCCGACCCAAGGACCGGAAATGACGAACGACACCAACGGCATCGCCGGAACAGGCATCAAACTCGGCACCACTCTCTACTCGATGACGAGTGAGTTCGCCGCGGGGCTCTACACCCCCGAGACACTCATCAAAGAGGTGCACGATCAGGGCATCGGCCCCGGCGTCGAGTTCAACTTCGCCCAGCTGCTGCGCTCGTACCCCGACGTCGACGCGGAGTTCACGAAGCTCTGGTTCGACTCGCTCGAGACCTACGGGCTCGAGGCGAGCGCCGTCGGCACGAACCTCGACATGGGGCGCCGAAAAGACCGCGATATGACGCCGGACGAGGAGCACGACTTCTTCGCCCGCCAATTGAAGTCGGCGCACACCCTCGGCTTCAAGACGGTCGTCATCCGCTCGGCCGGCAAAGAGCTGCTGCGGAGCCTGCTGCCCCTCGCCGAGAAGTACGACCAGCGGCTCGGCTACGAGATCCACGCGCCCTCGGGCCCGAACGACCCCAAGGTGCTCGAGATCCGCGAGGTCTACGACGAGCTCGGCAGCGACCGGCTCGGCTTCACCGCCGACTTCTCGTCGACCATGCACTCGCTGTCGCCGACGCTGCTGCGCACGCTCGGGCAGATGGGCATGGACGAGAAGCACTTCCCGGTCATGGAGGAGATCTGGCACGAGCCCACGCCCATGCACGTGCGCAACCAGAAGTTCGAGGACTACCTGTCGGGCGAGGGCGTCGACTTCCTGCGCTTCGGGCCGTTCACCCGCCTGGCGTTCAACATGCACGGGCTCGTGCCGCCGGAGGAGTGGCTCGACATCATGCCGCAGATCTTCCACGTGCACGCGAAGTTCTACGACATCGGCGCCGACGGCGAAGAGCCCGCCATGGACATCCCGCGCATCGTGAAGCAGTTCGTCGAGGGCGGGTACCGGGGTTACCTCTCGAGCGAGTGGGAGGGCCACGCCTTCGCCGACCTCGGCGAGGCCGACCCCATCGACCTCGTCAAGAAGCAGCACGCGCTCATGCGCCAGGCCATCGAAGACACCGTCGCGGCGCACCAGCCCGCGTGACGACAGCACCACGAAGGAGTCACCATGTCGAACACCACCACCGACGTCTCGGTCGACCAGCTCATCGCCGAAGTCGCGCGCCTGCGCGAACAGGTCGAGGCCGCGCACGCCCTCGCGCAGCGCGCCGAGGACCGCGGTCAGGTCGAGAACCTGTTCAACCGCTACATGTTCCTGCACAACGCCTTCGAGGACGAGCAGATCATCCCGATGTGGGTGAAGGAGGGCACCGAGGGCATCCGTGCGCGCTACACCAACGCCGGCCAGTACACGACGTGGCAGAGCGTCACCGACTACCACCGCGGTCGCCCCCACCCCGAGGGCAAGCTCATCCTTCACACCACCAACACGCCGGTGATCGAGGTCGCCGCCGACGGCAAGACGGCCAAGGGCGTCTGGCTGATGGCCGGCACCGAGTCGGGGCTCACCGACCCGAAGGTCGCGGAGGCGTTTCCCGAGATGTACTCGCCCGACGAGGTGCTCGGCAAGAAGGTCTGGGCCCACTGGGTGTGGTGCAAGTACGCCATCGATTTCCTCAAGCAGGACGGCGAGTGGAAGTTCTGGAAGTTCCGCTGCTACGAACTCGCCCGCGCGCCGTTCGAGGAGAACTGGGTGAGCTTCGGCCTGAAGAACCAGGGCGCGTTCGACCTCGACCTCATGTACTTCGGCGACGACGGAAAGCCCGTCTTCATGCCGAAGGCCGACGAGCCGGTGCCGTCGACGAACCACCCGTACAGCCCCGAGACCACGCAGAAGCTCGAGCCGGTGCCGCCGGTGCCGCACCAGAGCTTCACCGACACCTTCGCCTGAGAGACACCATGGCCACCCACAACTCGCTCTTCGCCGAGAAAGACGTCCGACGCACCGACGACGGCCTCGCCGTCTCGGTGCAGCTGCCCTGGTACCGGAGCCTCTGGCTGTCGGCGGTGGACGACGTCGCCGTCACCGTCAACGGGGTCGCGGTGCCCACGGACGACATCCGCTTCGCTCTCGAGGGGCGCGAGTACCGCGTCGAGGAGCTGCCCGAGCAGTCGGAGACGCTGTGGTTCGTCGCCGACCGCCCCGACGTGCTGATCCACCTCGACACCCCGCCCGCCGCGGGCGAGACGGTGACCGTCGAGGTCGTGCTCACGATGCGTCTGCTCTACATGCAGATCATGCCGGGCGTCGACGGCGGCCCCGGCCGCTACGTCACCAACCGGGTTCCGGTCGAGCGCGAGCTGGTGCTGTCGTGACCCTTCGACAAGCTCAGGGACCCCATCGACAAGCTCAGGGACCCCTGCGGGTTGCGATGATCGGCTACGGCTTCATGGGCGCCGCGCACTCGGTGGGCTGGCGCCAGGCGCCCCGCATGTTCGATCTGCCGCGCGCGGTCGAGATGACCGTGGTGGTGGGCCGGAACGCGGATGCCGTGGCATCCGCCGCCGAGAAGTGGGGATGGGCCGAGTCGGCCACCGATTGGCGCGAGGTGATCGCCCGTGACGACATCGACATCGTCGACATCGTCACGCCCGGCGACTCCCACGCGGAGATCGCGATCGCCGCCCTCGAGGCCGGCAAGCACGTGCTGTGCGAGAAGCCGCTGGCCAACACCGTGGCCGAGGCCGAGGCGATGGCCGAGGCGGCCGAGCGGGCCCGTGCCCGTGGCATCCGGTCGATGGTCGGATTCACGTATCGCCGCGTACCGGCGGTGACGCTGTTGCGCGACATGATCGCCGAGGGCGCTGTCGGCACGGTGCAGCAGGTGCGCGCGGCGTACCGGCAGGACTGGCTCGTCGACCCCGAGATGCCGCTCGCGTGGCGCCTGCAGAAGGAGCACGCGGGCTCCGGCGCGCTCGGCGACATCGGTGCGCACATCATCGACATGACCCAGTTCGTCACTGGGCAGGGCGTCGAGAAGGTGTCGGGCACGATCGACACCATCGTCGCCGAGCGCCCGTTGCCCGCCGACGGCTCGATGGGGCTCGCCAAGGGCGCCGGCGCAGGGGAGAAGGGCGCCGTGACGGTCGACGACGTCGCCCTCTTCACCGGCCGTCTCGCGAACGGTGCGCTGGTGTCGTTCGAGGCGACGCGGTTCGCGACCGGACGCAAGAATTCGCTCACCATCGAAGTGTCGGGCGACCGCGGCGCGCTCGCGTTCGACCTGGAAGACCTCAACAGCCTGCGGTTCTACGACCGCACGGCGCCCGAGGGGCGCCAGGGCTTCACGCAGGTGCTGGTGACCGAGCCGCAGCATCCGTACGTCTCGGCGTGGTGGCCCGCGGGGCACATGCTCGGCTACGAGCACGGCTTCAGCCATCAGGTCGTCGACCTCGTCGCCGCGATCGACGTCGGCACCGACCCGCACCCCTCGTTCGACGAGGGCCTGAGCGTGCAGCGCGTGCTCGACGCGGTCGAGCGCAGCAGCGCCGCCGAGTCGGCCTGGACGCGCGTGGGCGCACCCGTTCCCGCTCTCTGACATCTCGCGCGCGCCCGTCCGGGGCGCCTCGCACCCGTGCCGCGCATCCACACGCGGTGCGACCCCGCCTCGAAAGGACCCTGCCATGGCTCGCCCGATCACCCTGTTCACCGGTCAGTGGGCCGACCTCCCCTTCGAAGAGGTGGCACGACTCGCGGGCGAATGGGGCTACGACGGCCTCGAGATCGCCTGCTGGGGCGACCACATCGACGTCTCGCGCTGGGACGACGCCGACTACGTCCAGTCGCGCCTCGACATCCTCGAGAAGAACGGCCTGAAGGTGTGGACGATCTCCAACCACCTCGTCGGCCAGGCCGTCTGCGACGACCCCATCGACGAGCGCCACCACGACATCGTGCCCGCGCGCGTGTGGGGCGACGGGGATGCCGAGGGCGTACGCCAGCGCGCGGCCGAAGACCTCAAGAACACGGCGCGCTTCGCGGCGAAGCTCGGAGTCAAGACGGTCACCGGCTTCACGGGTTCGAGCATCTGGAAGTACGTGGCGATGTTCCCGCCGGCCTCCGAGGCCATGATCGAGGCCGGGTATCGCGACTTCGCCGAGCGCTGGCATCCGATCCTCGATGTCTTCGAGGAGGTGGGGGTGCGCTTCGCGCTCGAGGTGCATCCGTCCGAGATCGCCTACGACTACTGGACGGCGAAGAAGACGCTCGAGGCGATCGGACACCGCCCCAGCTTCGGGTTCAACTTCGACCCGTCGCACTTCGTCTGGCAGCAGCTGGACTCGGTCGCGTTCGTGCTCGACTTCGCCGAGCACATCTTCCACGTGCACTGCAAGGAGTCCACGACCAACCTCGACGGGCGAAACGGCGTGCTCGGCTCGCACCTGTCGTGGGACAACCCGCGCCGCGGGTGGACGTTCGTCTCGACCGGACACGGCGACGTGCCGTGGGAGCCGCTCTTCCGCGCGCTCAACGCCATCGGCTACGACGGCCCCACCAGCGTCGAGTGGGAGGACGCCGGCATGGACCGTCTCGTCGGCGGGCCCGAGGCGCTCGCCTTCGTCCGCAAGCTCGGCGAGATCACCCCGCCGCGCCAGCTGTTCGACGCGGCCTTCTCGAACAAGGGATGACCCGGTGATCGACGTTCTGATCCTCTCGGGGCATATGACCACCGAGCACGACAATGCCCACCGCAGCTTCCGCCTGCACAACCAGTGGATCACCACGCTGCTGGAGGACACCGGCCGCTTCACGGTGCGCGTCGTCGAGGACCCGCGGGGGCTCCCGGCCGCCGTCATCGACAAGTACGACGTGCTCATCGTCATCTTCGAGGGCCGCGACGGCTACCACGACAAGGCCGTCGGCTTCGGCGAGGAGACGGATGCCGCGATCCTGCGCTTCGTGCACGACGAGGGCAAGGGCATCGTCTGGTTCCACGGCTCCGCCGCCCAGGAGGATCGCTGGGGCTACCCCGAGGAGTACAACGTCATGCGCGGCGCCAAGCTCAGCGCGTGGGAGACGGGCCTGCGCCCCCGCCCGTGGGGCGAGGCGCAGCTGCACACGGCCGAGCCGCGGCATCCCATCACCGAGGGCATCAACGCCACGTGGACCGTCACCGGCGATGACATCCTCGTCGGCGTCGAGATGTACGACGGCGCGCAGGTGCTGCTGACGACGTTCGACGACCTCGAGGCCTACGAGAAGGCGCCGGTGTGGCCGATGTCGCACTACCCCGTCGACATTCCGCCCGAGGGCATCGCCGCCCTGCCCGGGATCAACACCGAGCAGCCGCTGGCGTGGATCAACGAGTACGGGGCGGGGCGCTCGTTCACCATCACCATCGGGCACGACATCGACACGTTCCGCCGCATCGAGTTCATCCGCCTGTTCCCGCGCGGCGTGGAGTGGGCGGCGACCGGCGAGGTGACGCTGACCGGCCCCGACCGCCGCGGCGACCGCCGCATCAACCCCTGGCCGTACTACAACGGCGAGGGGTGAGGCGCGGCGGCTACGCGCCCAGCCTCGTGATCCCGCGCCTCGGCTCACGCGAGGCATCCGGGCCCGTCCGGTCGCCCGGCGACGCGAGCGGTACCACCATCGGTGTGCCCGTCTCCGGATCGGACAGGATGCGACAGGGGAGTCCGTACACATGCGCGACCATCTCGGCCGTGATGACATCCGAGGGCGCACCCGCGGCGACGACGTGACCTTCCTTCATGACGATCAGGCTGTCTGCGTATCGCGCCGCCTGGTTCAGGTCGTGCAAGACGACCACGATCGTCCGGGCGTCGTCGTCGCGGAGACGTCGGAACAGGTCGAGGAGCCCGTACTGGTGGGCGATGTCGAGGAACGTCGTCGGCTCGTCGAGCAGGAGCAGGGGGGTGTCTTGCGCGAGCACCATCGCGAGCCAGACGCGCTGGCGCTGACCGCCCGACAGTTCGTCGACGAGCTGACCCGAGAGATCGGTCGTGCCGGTCACCTCCAACGCCCGCTTGACCGCGTGCTCGTCGGTTTGCGACCACCGATCGAACGCTCGTTGGTGTGGATGCCGCCCGCGCGCGACGAGGTCGGCGACACGGATGCCCTCGGGTGCGGCGGACGTCTGCGGCAGCAGCCCGAGGCTGCGCGCCAGCTCCTTCGTCCGAAAGGCGGCGACGTCTCGTCCGTCGAGCAGCACGGACCCCGCGCTCGCGGGGAGAATGCGCGCCATGGCGCGTAACAGCGTCGATTTGCCGCACGCGTTCGGACCGATGATCGCGGTCAACGAGCCGGCGACGATGTCCATGGTCACACCGTCGCAGACGACACGACCGTCGTAACCGACACGCAGGTCGTCGGTGCGCAGGAGAGTGCTCATATCTTCTGGGTCCTCCGCAATTCTGTCGCGAGCAGCCACGCCAAGTACGCGCCGCCCAGGGCTGCAGTGACCACGCCGACGGGGAAGCCGAGGCGCTGGGCGAGGATGTCGGACGCGAGAAGGACGCTCGCGCCGACGAGGGCTGAGCTCGTGAGGTTCAGTCCGGGAGAGCGCGTCAGCCTCCGGGCGATCTGTGGAGCCGCGAGGGCGACGAAGGAAATGGGGCCGGCCGCGGCGGTGACCAGCGCCGTGAGGGCGACTCCGACGACGACGGATGCCGATCGCACGGCGTTGGCACGCACCCCGACGCCGCGCGCCGCGTCGTCGCCCGATTCGAGTTGGCCGATGCTCGGCGCGAGGACCGCGAGGGCGACGACGAGGATCGCGAGGACTCCGGCGAGGGGGACGAGTTGCTCGTACCCGAGACCGTTCAGAGACCCGGGCGGCCCACACGGCCGCGAGCATCGCGGTGTCGACATCGACGAAGAGCATGAGGGCCGAGTTCAGCGACGACAGAAGCGCGCCGACCCCGATCCCCATGATGATCAGACGGAAAGGCTGGGCGCTTCCGTTGCGAGTCGCCAGCGCGTAGACGAGGACCGCGGTCGCGCATCCCCCGACGAGGGATGCCGCGGCGACGTCGAGGTATCGCGTCGACCCGAACCCAAACATCATCACGACCGCGCCCGTATACGATCCCGAAGAGAAGCCGATGACGTCGGGTGAGCCCAGCGGGTTGCGCGTCAACGACTGGAAGATCGCACCCGAGAGGGCGAGCGCCACTCCGCACGCCAGCGCGAAGAGCGCACGCGGCAACCGCCACCCGGTGACGAGGAGTGTGGTCTGGGTGTCCGCGGTTCCGATGAGCGCGGAGGCGACCTGGGCCAGGCTCAGCGGGTACGTTCCGACGGAGACCGCCACGATCGTCAACGAGAGGGCGGTGACACCGAGAACGGTTCCGACGATCGCGCTGCGACGACTCCAGCGACCGGAGAGTCGCCCCCGGCGGAAGATGAGGACGCGATAGCCGAAATCGGTTCTCGCGTCCGCGTCCGCGGTGAGGGCATCAGAGGCTGTCACAGTCCGCTCGCCATCCGGCGCCGTGCGAGCAGGATCAGCACGGGCGCGCCGATGATCGCGGTGACCAGGCCCACGCGGAGTTCGCCGTTGGGGAGGATGATCCGCCCGACCACATCGGCGAGCAGCAGCAGGATGGGGCCGCACACGAGCGTGTAGAGGGCGATCCACCGCTGGTCAGGACCGACGAACCAGCGCACGACGTGCGGAACCATCAGACCCACGAACGCGATCGGGCCCGCGAGGGCCGTCGCCGTTCCCGCAAGCAGCGTCACCGCCACGATCACGCCGACACGCACGGTTCCGGTGCGCACGCCCAGTGACGTGGCGAGCTCGTCACCGAGGGCGAGAGCGTTCAGCGAGCGCGACACCGCGAGCGACAAGACCAGCCCTCCCACAATGAGCCAGGAGAGGCCGACCACGACGCCGAGGTCTCTCCCTCCGATCGATCCCACGCCCCAGAATCGAAGATCCTGGAAGGCGTCGCGGTTCGCCAGCGTCAGGGCGGTGGTGACGCCGCCGAGCGCAGCACTGATCGCGACGCCGGCCAGTGTCAGCCGGATCGGGTCGGCCTGTCGATGGCCGAGCGAGCCGAGCATGTACACCAGGACGGTCGCACCGGCGGCTCCACAGAGCGCGAACCAGACGTATCCCCACGGGGCTGTTACGCCGAAGACTCCTACGGCGATGGTCACGGCGAAGCTCGCTCCCGCATTGACGCCGAGGATCCCGGGGTCGGCGAGAGGGTTTCGAGTGAAGGCTTGGATGAGCGCCCCGCACATTCCGAGGGCGGGGCCGACGACGAGCGCCGTGACCGTCCGCGGCACGCGAAGCTGGAGGACGATGAGGTGCTCGTCGTTCGCGGGGTCGAACTGCGTGAGCGCCGCCCACACGGTCGGGAGGGCGATATCCCGCGCTCCCACCCCGAGACTCAGCACGACGGCGGCTCCGAGGATGACGACGCACCCGACCAGACCGCCCATGCGAGGGCCGTTCGCGGTGACGAGGCCCGCACGGCGGGCCTCGAGCCGCAGGCCGTCGGCGGCCGTCGGGGACTGTCGGCGAGAGATGGTCGGCATCCCTCAGAGTCCGGCTGTCTCGTACATCTCTGAGATCTGGTCGGCGATCTCTTCGGCGTCGCCCTCGCTGGCGTAGAGCGCATCGAGCCGGTCGTGGAACTCCTTCCCGAGCTGCTCGTAGCGCGCTTCCCACTCCTCCGCGTGGTCGGTCCAGTACCCCACGCACTTGTACGCTTCGCCCGCCAGCCGACGTTCGTGTCGGAGGTACTTCCGGGCGTCGCGGGTCAGACGGGTCTCGCCCGCGACCCACACGTACGTCTCCTGGTCGATGTTTGCCCGGCGCAGGGCGCTGACCAGCGCGCTCGGGGCGCGACCGTTCCCACTTCCTCGCAACCAGACGTAGGCGGGATGGATGCCGATCGCTTCCACGCCGAGCTGATGTTCGCTCGTGGGCACCTCGGCGATCACCGTCGTCTCGATCGCGGCGCCGGTCAGTTCCGCGATCCGGAGAGCCGCGGGAAGGGCGGGCTGGTCCGCGAGAAGAACCTGGCGGCGTGCCCACGAGGGACGGTCGTAGAGGGCGATGGGCGGGGTGAGCCCGACCTGCTGCCCGACGCGTGCCTGTGCCGCCCAGGCGGCCGCGACCCCACCCTCGTGCGACACGAAGTCGACGTCCACGGAGCCGGGGCGGTGCGCGCGCATCGTGTAGGTCCGCATGACGGAGGGCTCGACCCCTTCCGGGTAATCCCACCCGCGGCCGGCGACGAAGGGCAGTCGTACGTGCTCGTCGGGCTCGTCGGGGAAGAAGAGACGGACGTACTCGTCCCCGATGCCGGTCGTGGGGTAGTCGCTCATCTCCGGGCCGCCCAGAGTGACGCGGACCATTCCCGCCCCGACGCGGGCCACCGCCGTGACCTCGGCGACGTGGACGCGGGGCGCGTATGTCGACGGGAGACCCGGGTAGGTGTCGCGCACGTTCATTCGGCGGATCCTGATGCCGCGCGGACGGCGGGCGTACCCGCGACAGCGGACGAGAGGTCGTCGAGGAGCCCTTGGTCGATCGCCCACGGGACGCTCAACACCGACGGCACGGTGATCGCTGCCAACAGCGGAGGGTCCTGAACGTAGAAGTACCGTCCTTCCGCGATCGGTGCCCACCGAGCCATGAGCGGATTGGCCAAGGTCTGGTCGATCTTCTCGGGACTGTTGGCCCAACCGACGTAGACATCGGTGGAGAGGGTGTCCACGTTCTCGAGACTGACGTAGCCGTAGTACTGGTCGGCGAAAGTACCCACCGCCTCGTTCACCGACGGGGCATCGATCATCCCGAATCCGCGGAGCAGGTTCGTGCGAGGGTCTTCGGGCGAGTAGACCGCGAGGTCCGTCATGCCGTCCTCGACCCATTCGCCGAAGATGAAGCTGCGTCCCGCGAGCTGGGGGTGGTCGTCGGCGGCCGCGCTGATCGTGTCCGTCGTCTGCGCGATGAGCTCTCGCGCTCGATCGGAACGTCCGAGAACGGTGCCGGCGAGCTGCACGACATCCGACCAGCCGCCGTACGTCCACGGCGTCTGTGCGTAGGGAATCGTCGGGGCGATGTCGCTGAACTGCTTGTACTCCGCCTCCGTCATCCCCGAGTACGGGGCGAAGATCACGTCGGGCGCGTAGCTCAGCACCTCTTCGGGGTCGTAGGAGCCATCGCCGTCCGCGGTGAGCACCGGAGGGAGATCGGCGCCGAGCTCACCGGTCACGTAATCGGTGAACCACTCGGTGTAACCGTCCGTCGTGCCGTACTCGTGTGGCACCGCCACGGGGACGACACCCAGGGCGGCGACCGCGTCCTCCGCGCTGCTTCCCTGGACCACGACGCGCTCCGGGGCGGCGAGGATGGTCGTTTCCCCGTGCGCGTGAGAGATGGTCACCGGGAATTCGTCGGGGGAGTCGTTCGATGGCGAGATCGGGGCGGGTGACGCACAACCAGCGAGCGCGAGGACGCTGACGAGAACGACGGTTGCGGCCGAGCGGAGATGAAGAGACATTGCGGTCCAGTCGGGTGTTCGGTGATCAGGTAAGGCAAACCTAACTACACCGTACGCAATCACTCTGTCGTGCAGAGGACAGAATGTGACGCTGGCGCGACAGTTCAGCGGTGATGACCCGCGCGATAGGCACGAGGGGGCTGCTGGAGGATCCCGCGGAAAGCCGCCGTGAACGCACTGTTGCTCGTGTACCCCACGCGACGAGCGACAATCCCGACGGGGATGCCGTCTTCCAGGAGGCGGATGGCGAGGGCGAGGCGGGCGCGTGTCCGCCATTGCGTGAACGTCCATCCCGTCTCCGCTTTGAACACTCGCGCGACGGTGCGCGAGCTGTGCGCGGTCAGGGTCGCCCACTCTTCGAGCGAGCGGTCGTCGGCGGGGTCGTGCGCGAGGGATGCCGCGATCGGGGCGATTCGCTCATCGCGGGGGAGAGGGAGCTCGATGTGAGGTCGGGTTTCGCGGGTCACGAGGTCGAGGCACACCGTCTGCGCGCGCAGACGCTGTGCGCGCGGCATCCCCGTGAGCTCGAGGTGCTGCAGGAGCTCCCTGAGAGCGGAGCCCACCGTGACGTACCCCACCTCGTCGAGAGGGGCCGACGCCATTCCCGTGTCGATGAATGTCACCGCCAGTGTGGACTTCAGAGACCGGCTCGCGCTGTGGACGGTACCGGCGGGAACCCACAGCCCTTGACCCAGCGAGAGAGGCCACTCGCGGTCGTCGGCGACGAGGGTCGCCGTCGCGCGCTCCGGATAGAACACCGCGTGCTCGACGTGGGCGTGCGGCTCTTCGCGGCATCCATTCTCGTCGTCCACGTATCGGAGAGCGAGTGACCTCTTCGTCAGCAGGTACCCGGTGGGAACGATGGCGGCCGTGCGCTCGACGTCTCGTCGCGGTACAGGCATGGGCTGTCAGTGTAGTGGCGGGGTGGGCGCCCGAGGGCGAGCCGGCTCTGCACGCGGCCCGCGGCCTCACCCCAGAGACGGCACATCGTTCGAAAGACGCGCGGCGGGGCTGCAGCCGCAGACCGTTTGCCGCGGCGGTGTCACGAGGACAGGGGATGCCACGGGAACAGGCGGTTTCGGCGTGGATCGCTCTGTTTTCGTCGCGGAGCCTGTTCTCGTGGCGGGGTCGGCGGGGGCAGCGGTCCGCGGCGGTGTCACGAGGACAGGGGATGCCACGGGAACAGGCCGTTTCGGCGGGCGGATCGCCCTGTTTTCGGCGTGGAGCCTGTTCTCGTGGCCGTCGTCCCGTGGGGCCTGACGACGCCGCTATCGTCGGGACCATGACCGATGACCCCGCGCAGCCCGTCGTAGAGACCGCCACTCTCGCCGATGTCGACGCGCTGCTGGCATTCTGGGCGATCGCGGGCGAGAACGACGCGCGGCCGAGCGACTCGGCCCCGGTCGTCGAGGCGCTGCTGCGGCGCGATCCGGACGCGGTACTCGTCGTCCGCGCGGACGGTCGGATCATCGGCACCGTCATCGCGGGCTGGGACGGATGGCGCGCCCACCTCTACCGTCTCGCCGTCCACCCGGATCATCGTCGGCAGGGCATCGCCCACCTCCTCCTGGACGCGGCCGAGCACCGGCTGCGCGTACTCGGGGCGGGCCGGTTCGACGCGATGGTGCTCGACGGCAACGCCCTCGGCTCATCCGCCTGGGCGGCGCGGGGGTACGCGCCGCAGGGGCAGTGGCGGCGCTGGGTGCGCTCGGCGCACTGAGCCCCGGCATCCTGTGTCACGAGAACAGGGGATGCCGTGGGGACAGGCCGTTTCGGAGTCGACCGCCCTGTTCTCGTGGCGGAGCCTGTTCTCATGACGGCGGTGGCGCCTGCGGTCCGCGGCCGTGTCATCAAAACAGGGGATGCCACGAGAACAGGCCCTTTCGGCGGGCGCACTCAAGTGGTCAGTGCAACACCCTGATTGAGGGGGTGGGCGGTGTTCAGTGTGTTGCGGAGTGTGAAGCGGGAGTTTTGGCGAGGTATCGCGGCGGGATTGTCGACGGCGGATGCGGCGGGGGCGGCGGGCGCGTCGCGGCAGGGTGCGGAGAGATGGTTTCGGGATGCTGGCGGTATGTCACCGTTGTCGTTGTCTGATCCCTCGGGTCGGTTTCTGACCCTTCTCGAGCGTGAGCAGATCGCTGTTGGAGTGGCGCGGGGCGAATCGATCCGTCAGATCGCTCGGGGCCTTGGCCGGCATCCCTCGACGGTGCTGCGGGAGTTGCGTCGCAATCGCGGCAATCTGCCGCGCTACCGGGCGAAACGCACGATGCGCCCGCCCACCCAGTCGGTGTTCTACTCACCCTCGACCGCGCAGGGCCGCGCGGATCGGCGCCTATCGCGCCCTAAGCCATCCAAGCTCGCTTCGCAGCTCTCGCTGCGGGTCGAGGTGCAGCGGCGGTTGAGGCTGGGACACTCCCCGCAGCAGATCAGCCGACGCCTGCGGGTGGACTTCCCGGATGATGAGAGCATGCGCATCTCGCACGAGGCGATCTACCGGTCCCTGTTCGTGCAGGGTCGCGGTGAGTTACGCAACGAGCTCACACGGGCGCTGCGCTCAGGCCGCACCACCCGCAAGCCCCGCGCCCGAACCCAACGTCAAGCGGCCGCAGCGGCCGGGCCAGGAAAGATCCCCGGGATGGTGATGATCTCCGACCGTCCCGCCGAAGCAGAAGATCGCGCCGTCCCCGGCCACTGGGAAGGGGACCTCATCATCGGCAAGGACGGTCTGTCACAGATTGGAACCCTGGTCGAACGCGCCACCCGGTTCGTGATCTTGCTGCACTTGCCCGCCCGCCGAGACGCCGAGACTGTCGCCGATCAGATGATCCAACAAATGCGGCGACTGCCCGACCTGCTGCGACGATCCATCACCTGGGACCAAGGCAAGGAGCTGTCCGCCCACGCCAGGATCACCGTCGAAGCCGACCTGCGCGACGGGGTCTTCTTCTGCGACCCGCACTCACCCTGGCAGCGCGGAACGAACGAGAACACAAACGGCCTGCTCCGGCAATACTTCCCCAAAGGCACCGACCTCTCCGGCTACACCGCCGACTACCTCGACTACGTCGCCACCCAACTCAACGACCGCCCCCGCATGACCCTCGACTGGGCCACCCCCACCGAAGCCCTTGAACGACTACTCTCAACCCCACCAGACAACGGTGTTGCACTGACCGCCTGAAACCGCCGCGTCAATCGCCCTGTTTCCGGCGCGGAGCCTGTTCTCGTGCTGGCGCCGACGTGGCGCGCGCGGTCGCAGCGGTCCGCAGCGGCGTTACGAAAACAGGGGATGCCACCGGAACAGGCCGTTTCGGCCTCGATCGCCCTGTTCTCGGGGCGAAGCCTGTTCTCGTGGCAGGTCACCCCCGGTGGAACGGGCAGCCCGACGGCGCGTCCGCGCGGCGCACACGGCCACCGGAACGCGGCTTCGTCGGCATCCGTCGCCTGTTCACCTCGAGGCCCCGGCCGCTGATGCGGATGCGCGGGTCGCTGAGGGCGGAGATGGATGCCGCGAGCCCGGCGATCGCGAGCTTCTCGCCGGGGCAGCGGTGTCCGGTCGCGACGTCCGCGCCGCCGTGCGGGACGAACGCCGCGAGAGCCTCGTAGTCGTCGACGCCCCGGAATCGTTCGGGGTCGAATGCCGACGGGCGCTCCCACTCGCGGGTGTCGGTGTCGGTGCCGAGGATGTCGAGCACGACCCGGCCGCCGGCGGAGACGCGCTCGCCGTCGAGCTCGACGTCGGTCACGGCCCAGGCGGGCAGCATCGGAACGAAGGGTGCGGTGCGGCGGATCTCCTGCGCGAACATCGTCGCCAGCTCCCCGCCGACCAGCGTGCCGCGCTCGGCGGCCTCGGCCGCGATGCGCTCCCGCCATTCGGGGCGGTCGTGCAGCTCCTTCGCGGCGAACGCGACGAAGCGCGAGACCGCGATCATCGGGCGGAAACTGTTCTGCAGCTCGACCCCGGCCCGTTTTGCGGGCAGCAGCTCGCCGTCGCGGTCGCGATGCCAGGCCCAGGCGTGCAGCGCGGTGCCCTCGGCGGGGTCGAGGGTGCCCGAGCGGACGGCCTCGATCAGCTCGGCGGCGTGCCGGTCGGACCAGCGGCGGTTCAGCAGCGCCAGGGCGAACTCGGGCGAGTACGGCACGCCGAACCCGTCGACGATCTGCGCCTGCCGCTTCGCCCACCGCGTCTGCGCCGCCGGCGTGCCGGGGATGCCGGCCCACCGCATGATCGCGCGACCGAGGGCGCCCACCGCCGCCTCGTACGCGCTGCGCTCGCCGCCGGCGATCCACGCGTCGAGCTCTCCGCGCCACTCGCGATCGAGTTCGGGGAGCAGTCGCGCGACCTCGACGTCGTCGTACAGCACGTCGACGAAGGTCGACTTGCGGTGGCGGTGCTCGTCGCCGTCGAGGCTGTGCACGGAGCCGTGGCCGAAGAGCGACTCCTGGATGAACGCGGGCATCGCCCCGTGGCGGCGGGTGAGCGACTCGTCGTAGAAGAGCCGCACCCCCTCCTCGCCCCGCACGAACAGCGCCTCGCGCCCCAGCAGGCGGAACGGCACGGCGCGCGCACCGCGGTCGGCCCGGCGCCAGAGGTGGGCGCCGAAGTCGTAGCCGCGCACGAGGAGCGAAAGCGAGTCGTCGCGGAGCAGGGCGAGGGGGGATGCCATGCCCGTCACGCTTCCACGCCCCCTCGCCGTCGCCGAGGGGGCGGCGCATCCCCACCCCGTGTGCTACCGCGCCGCGCCGCGCCGACCCGCGCGAGGGGTCAAGATCTGTCGCCCCGGGGGCTCCCTCGGCGACAGAAATCGACCCCTCACGCGGCGGCGCGCGGCGAGCGCGGCGAGCGCGGCGGGTAATCAGGCGCGGACCCGCGCGCCCTCGAGGAGCGGGCGCAGCACCTTCTGCACGTACCAGCCGGCCACCATCGTGCTCTCGGCGGGGTGGGGGCTCTGGTCGGACTCGACGACGATCCAGCCGCGGTAGCCGTGCTCGGCCAGCGCGCCCACGAAGCCCTCGAAGTCGACCAGCGCGCGTTCGTCGCTCGGCTCGAAGAACCAGCGGAGGATCTTCCGTGCACCGCCCTCGGTGCGGATGAACTGCTCCGCATGCGGCGTCGACGCCTCCTCGTCGTCCACCGTCTCGCGCGCGTCCTTGAGCTGCACGTGCACGACGCGGCCGGCGTGGCGGCGGTAGAAGGCGACCGGGTCGATGCCGGCGATCGCGTACTCGGCGGTGTCGATCGCGAGGCCCACGGTGTCGGCATCCGTCGCTGCGAGCAGGCGCGAGATGCCGTCGTCGAGGCGGAGCGCCGAGAGGAAGTCGACGTGCAGGCCCAGCGTGACACCGTCGGCGGCGATGGCCGCGCCGACGGCGTTCCACAGGCTCGCGAGCACACCGATCTGCTCGGCCGACAGCGCGCCGGTCTGCCAGGCCGACGGCGCGGCCCGCACGACGAGGACGCTCCCGCCCAGCCGGCGGATGGCGTCAGAGAACCAGCGCGCGGTGCGCACGATCTGGTCGACCGCCGCGGGGTCGAGCGGGTCGGGCCCGCGGCCCATCTCGACCTCGAAGCCGACGGAAGGGTCGTACACGTAGCTGCTCACGGCGTCGATCGCGCACGAGGCCAGGAACTCCTTGAAGCCCTCGACCGAGCCGTACAGGTCGGCGAGCTGCTGGGGTGTGCCCAGCGGTTCCCACGGCCCGAAGCTCTCCGCCGTCAGTTCGACGCCCGAGAAGCCGCTGATCGACACGGTCTTGAACGCCCGCTCGTGTTCGCGCGTGCGCACGAACGAGTCGATGTTGGTGTCCCACTGGTTGATGGCGTAAGCCCAGCGCACGTCGCTCATCGCGCGACCTCCTCGGTGTAGATGCCGTCCAGCACGTTCTTCGCGTACCACCGGGCGATGGCGGTGCTCTCGGCGTAGTCGCCGCCGAGCTTGTCGGCCTTGTCGTGCTCGACGCTGATCCAGCCGCTGTAGCCGTGGTCGCGCACCGAGCGCATCATGGCCTCGAAGTCGACGAGCCCCTCGTCGGTGCCCATCTCGTAGAACCATTTCTCGGTGGTCTTCGCCGAGACCTCGGCATCCGGGAACATCCGGTAGTCGTCGTTGACGTCCTTGTGCCGGGTGTCTTTGAAGTGGAAACCCGTCACCCGCTCGTGGTGCTTCTCGTACACGTCGACGGGGTCGACGTCGGCGATGCAGTGCTGCGCGGTGTCGACGAAGAACTTCACGTACCGCGGGTCGGCGTACGAGTAGAAGCGGTCGATCTGATCGCGCGTGCGGATGCCGGCGTAGAACTCGTGGTGGCAGGTGAGGTTGACGCCGTACTGCTGCGTCAGCTCGCCCACCTTGCCCCACACGTCGGCGGCGTGCTTCAGACCGTCGTCGGGCACGCCCGCCTCGTCGAAGTAGCGCGAGCCCGGCATGACGATGATGTTGTCGAGCTGGATGCCGGACCACATGTCCAGCGTCCGCTGGAAGTCCTCGATGATCGTGGGGTGCGTCGCCGGCACCTCGGGGGCGTACCGGTCGGGCGAGTAGTACACGCCGTGGAAGGTGTTGACGATGCGCTCCAACCCCTGCTCCTGCACGAACTCCTGGTAGTTCGCGACCGAGCCGTACTGCTCGAAGATCTGCCAGATGCGGAAGTCGAACGTGTCGATCGCGTCGAAGCCGACAGCGGCGACCTGCTGCAGGAAGCGCTTCATGGCCAGCTTGGACTGCCACTGGTCGTAGGGCCCGGCGGGGCCCTGGGCCCGCCAGTGATCCATGTAGCTCCACTTGATCGTCATTACTGCTCCTCTTGGTCGGTACGTGTGCGCGTGAGTCGCCACGATGTGTCGCCGCGAGCGTGCTCGGGGCGACACATCGTGGCGACTCACGCGGCGGGTGGGGCGGAGAGTGCGGCGGCGGCCAGGGCGAGATGACGCGAGGTCATCTCCCACGGGTCGTCGTCGAGCCACTCCTGGCCGCCCCACTCGCTGCAGAGCGTGCCGGTGAATCCCGCCGCGGCGAGGGCTGTGCCCACGTCGCGAAGGGGGTCGGAGAGACGGTCGTCGTCGTCGACGAGGTCCCAGAACTTCAGGTGCACCGCCCCGACGAGGGGGAGGACGGATGCCAGATCAGCGACGCGCGAACGCCCGAACCGCACGAGCAGGTTCATGTACAACGTGTGAATGGGCCCCGGCACCCCGCCCGAGCGCAGCTGGTCGAGCACTGCTTCGTGGGTCGCGGGATCGCGCCACTCGCCGCGGAGGCGCCGGACGAGGTCGGCGGGGAGGCCGCCGCGCTCGATCTCGTCGAGATAGGTCACGGGCAGCGCCGGCATGAGCATGCTGATGTCGAGCAGCAGCCGCACGTGCGGGGAGTCGAGGTCGGCGATGCGGTCGTACGCGTTCGGGCGGGCGGCGGGCGTCTCGTGCCCTTGCGCCTCCTCGTAGAGCACGAGGTCGAGCTCCTCCAGCAGCGGCACGAGATCGTCGAGCAGTGAGCCCGCCTGGCCGATCGGCAGGCGAACGCCCGCGGCGCCGGCCTGAGCCGCCGCGCGCAGCTGCGGTTCGAGGAACGCCCGGCGCTCGGCATCCGTCCGCCGGCGCCCGCGGTCGAACTCGTCGATGCTCACGCCGACGACGCTGACGCGGCCGCCCGCGGCGGCCAGGCGATCACGGAAGGTCTCGGCGTCGGCGGCGGACGGCGCGGGGAATCCACGCCACATCTGACCCAGTTCGATCTCGATCGCGGCGGCGATGTCCCGCTCGACCAGCGTGAGCGCCAGGTCCGGGGCGGTGCGTTCGGCGCGGATGACCTCGGGGGTGAGATTGAACGCGCTGGCGGAGAGCGTCCAGCCCGCGGGGAGGCTCATGAGGTGCCGTCCACATCGCGCGACACGCTGCCGGCGGCGGCGCCGGTCGTCAGCGGACGGGTGAAGGCGAAGGGAATGCGCAGCGGCTGGTCCGGTCCGCCGGGGAGATAGGGGATCTCGAGGCGGAACGACACCGACACCTCATGGATGCCGGGGCTCACGGCATCCGGGATCTGCAGTACGACGCGGTCCTGGAGGTACCACCAGGCGTCTTCGTCGGCGAGGGCTGCGGCGCTGACCCGGCGCGCGCCGAGGGCGATCGCCGGCTCGGTCGCGTGTCCGTCGATCTGCACCACCGGCTCGAGGAGGCCGGCCAGTGGAAGCGAGCGGATCCACGGCAGCGACAGACGGACCTCGGCCCCGTCGGCGGTGGCGCGCAGCGCGTCGTCGCGCAGAGCGGAAAGGGTCATGGCGGGCACGTCCTCGTGTCACGGCGCGCCGCACGGCGCGCTTCCGCCTACAAGCTACTCAATAATGTCGAATTAAGGAAGAAGTCGGACGCTCGCACCATGGACCGCCGCCACCGTGGGGCGTCCCTCGGCGAACCAGCGGGGCAGAGACACCTCGAACAGCTGCTCGAGAGCGAGGTCGACGCCGCCGCGCACCGGCGCACTGCTGTCGCTCTCGCTGGTCCTGATGTCGAGATCGCGAGTGGCCAGGGGCAGCGACAGCTCGTACACGCGCTGGCGGATCTCGGCGAGGAACAGCTCGCCCGTCGACGCCACCGCGCCGCCGACCACGATCACGCCGGGGTTGAACATGTTCACGAGGGCGGCCACCGCCTCCCCGACCTGCCGGGCCGCGGCCTGGACGAGCGAGATGGCGAGGGGGTCGCCGCGCTCCGCCGCACGGGCCACGTGCTCGGGGGTCAGCTCTGTTCCCGCGGCGACGGCGTCGGCGAGGGCGCCCGTCGCCCCACCGTCGATCGCGGCGCGCGCGTCGCGCACGAGCGCCCATCCGCCGGCGACGGCCTCCAGGCAGCCGGTCTTGCCGCAGCGGCACACCTGCTCGGCGCCCGGCACGCGGACGTGACCCATGTCGCCGGCCGCACCGTTCGCGCCGCGATGCAGTCGCCCGTGCGAGACGAGCCCCGCGCCGATGCCCGTGCCCACCTTGCAGTAGATGAGGTCGATGCTCTCGTCGCGACGGCGGGCGCGCTCGCCCGCAGCGAGGAGATTGACGTCGTTGTCGACCCAGACGGGGGCGTCGTAGCGCTGCTCGAACGCCGTGCGGACGTCGTAGCCGTTCCACCCGGGCATGATCGGCGGGGCGACCGGGCGGCCGGTCTCGAAGTCCACCGGCCCGGGCAGGCCCACGACGAGCGCCCAGACCGGGGTGCCGTCGCCCGCGGCGAGCAGCTCGTCGACCATGGCGGTGGCCGTCGCGAGGGTCTCCTCGGGGCCGCGCGCGATGTCCCACGCGCGGTGGGCCTCGGCGAGGATGGCGCCGTCGAGGTCGGTGACGCCGACGTGGATGTGCAGGCCGCCGAGGGCGCACACGACGATGCGTCCACGCTCGGTGCGGAAGCGCAGGGTGCGCGGGGCGCGGCCCCCCGAGGAGGGGGCGTACTCGGCATCCTCGAGGAAGCCCATCTCGACGGCGCGGTCGACGCGCTGGGCGACGACGCCGCGTCCGAGGCCGGTCACGCGTCCGATCTCGGGCCGGGTCACCGCGTCACCGAGGCGCACCATGTTGACGATGCGCAACAGGCTCGTGACCTCGTCGGTCTGGGCGCCGAACCGCAGGGTGGACACGTTGGCCATGCGTTGATTTTCACACAGGAGAGGCCTCCCGCTGCCGCAGAGCCGTGGTCTATAGTCCGTGAGAGACACACTTCTGCGTGATTCGTGCTGAAGTGGGCGAGGGGGCCGGGATGACGTGGGGCGTGGGCATCATCGGAGCGGGCCCCGGCGTCGCGGCGTTGCACGCGCCGACGCTCGCGCGGACCGGCGGCGATTTCCGGCTCGTGCACGTCAGCGACGCCGGGAGCGGGCGGGCAGCGCTCGTCGCCGAGCGGTTCGGCGCGCGGGCGTCGACGGGCATCGACGCGCTCCTCGCCGATCCGGACGTCGATGTCGTCGCGGTGTGCAGTCCTCCCGCGCAGCATGCGGCGCACGTGCGGGCCAGCCTCGCTGCGGGGCGGCGCGCGATCTTCTGCGAGAAGCCGCTCGCCGACACGGCCGCGGAGGCGGAGCGACTCGTCGCCGAGTGCGCCGCGGTCGGAGCTCTGCTCGTCGTCGGAGCCAACCACCTGTTCGACCCCGCGTGGGGGCGCGCCACTCACCACATCGGTGCTCTGGACGGGCGCATCGCCTCGGTCACCGTGACCCTGTGCCTCTCGCCCAACGACCGCTACCACGCGCTGACGATGGGGGAGCGCCTGCCCGCGGCGGCGCCGCCGCGGCGGCCGCCCCTCGACCTCGACGACCCCGAGCAGAGCGCCGCGATCGTGCGACAGCTCGTCGCCGGTCTCGGCGTGCACGACCTTCCCCTCGTCCGCGACCTCCTGCCCGCGGCTCCCGAGCTGGTGTGGGCGCGGCCCGTCGCGCCGATCGGGTTCGACCTGGCGCTCCGGGCGGACGGGGCGCTCGTGCGATTCACCGCGGTCATGCTGCCGGAGGGCGCGGATTCGCTGTGGCGCGTGAGCGTGGCGACGGCGGCGGCTCGCGTCGAGATCGAATTCCCGCCCCCGTTCGTCCACGTCGGCGGCGCCCGCACCACGGTGCGCGACGCGCAGGGGGTGCGAACGGTCTACCCCGTCGACCGACGCGACGGGTACGAGGTCGAGTGGCGGGCGCTCGCCGCACTGCTGCGCGGAGAGTCCGCGATGGAATACGACGAGCTCCGCGCGGACGCGGTGTTCGTCACGACCATCGCCGATGCGGCGGCTGCCGCGGTGCGGGCGGGGGGCATGCGGTGACCCCGCACGACGTGCTCGCCGACGCGGCACCGTACCGGGCGGCCGTGGCCGAGCTCGCCCCTCGGGTGCGCCTCGGCGACGGTGCCGGCGGTATCCGCGTGGTCGAGGGGCGCGGTGCCTGGTGGGAGCGGCTCGTCGACGCGGCGGCCTTCGTCGTCGACGAGCCCGACCCGGCGCCGGCCGTGGTCCACGAACGACTCGGTGCGATCGGCGTTCCGGTCGTGGTCGTGCGCCGCCGCCTGCGCCCCGATGTCGTCGTCGATGCGCGCGCCGGAACCGCCGTGCCGCATCACATCGTGGTCGACGCCTGGGGCGGGCGGACGGATGCCGCGGCGCTCCTGCGTGACGCGGTCGGATGGGCGCGGGTGCTCGCCGGCGGCCCGCTGAGCGTCGTCGGTCGCGCCGACACGACCTCGGCGACGACGGTCGCCCTGCGCGGTGCAGGGGGTATCGGCGCAAGCGTGACCCGGGCGATCGGCGGCGGGGTGGGCGGCGCGCTCACCGCCACCGCCCTCGGCCCGTGCCGCATCGAGGTGCGGGTGGACTCGGCCTCGCCGCTCTGCGAGGTGGTACTCGAGGACGAGGAGGGGCGTCGGGCCCGTCCCGTCCGTCGAGAGTCCCCGGAGCGTCTCGCGCTGCGACGGATCGTGGATGCCATCGAGGCGGGCGCTGCGCTGACCGACCTCGACGAGCTGTCGGCGGATGACGCGGTCATCTCGCATCCGCTCCGGTGAGCACGGCCGCCCTCGTCGCAGCATGTCCCCGTCGTGGCGGGTTGCGGACCCCGGGGGTGGCCGAATGTGGGGGACATGTGCCGTCACACGGGGGACGCGCGCCGTCCTCCCTCCGCGCAACGCTCCTCAGCCCGCGCAACGCTCCGCAGCCCGCGCAACGCTCCGCAGCCCGCGCGATGCCCCGCAGCCCGCGCGACGCCCGCCGCTCCGCGCGATGCCCCGCCGCTCCGCGCAACGCCCCGGCAGCCGCGCGCCAGCCGCCACCCGAGACGGTCGAGCGAATAAGCCACCCCGATACCCGGCATCCACAGGATCGGCTTCCCTGATATCGGCTTCGGTCGGATAGTGGAAAAAGAGTCGGAACGACCCGATTCACCGAAAGGATCGAAGATGATCAAGCTTCTCTCTCATCTGTCGTTCGTCGCGATCACGACTCCTGATGTCGAGGCCTCGGTGGACTTCTACGTCAACCAGGTGGGGCTGACCGGGGTCGCCCGCGAAGACGACCGCGTGTATCTCCGCTGCTGGGGCGACTACTACGCCTACTCCGTCGTCGTGGCGAAGGGCGACGAGCCCACGCTCGAGACCATGGCCTGGCGCACGTCGTCGGCCGAGGCGTTGGAAGAGGCCGCCAAGCGCGTGCAGGCCGCGGGCATCGAGGGCGAGTGGTTCGAGGGCCGGGGCATCGGCCGCGCGTTCCGCTTCACCGGCCCCTTCGGCCACAACATGACCCTGCACTGGGACGTCGAGCGCCACCGCGCCGAGCCGCACACGGCCTCGATCTTCCCCGACCGTCCCGAGAAGCGCAGCCCCGTCGCCGGCGCCCCGCGCCAGCTCGATCACGTCACCGTCGCCACGCAAGACGTCGACGCGTTCGTGCAGTGGTACGTCGACACGCTCGGCTTCCGCTTCATGGCACGCACCGTGCTCGACGAGGCACCCATCTCGGTGTTCTCGGTGCTGACGACCAACGAGAAGTCGCACGACCTGGGCGTCGTCCTCGACGGCTCGACCCGCGCCGGCCGCATCAACCACTACGCCTTCTGGGTCGACACCCGCGAGGAGCTGCTCATCGCCGCCGACACGCTCATGGAGAACGGCATCCCGATCGAGTACGGCCCCAACATCCACGGCATCGGCGAGCAGACGTTCCTCTACTACCGCGAGCCCTCGAGCCTGCGCATCGAGCTCAACACCGGCGGGTACCGCAACTACGTGCCCGACTGGGAGGCCAACACCTGGAAGCCGTCGCAGGGCTCGAACAACTTCTACCGCAACGGCCGCATGCCGATGTCGATGACCGAGTCGTTCCCGCCCGCCGACGGCCCCAGCGCCACCGAAGAGGGCGTGCCCGACGAGATCAAGGACGCCCTGCTCAACCCCTACGCGGTCGAAGGCCGGGGCTGAGCGACGATCCCGGTCGGGGAAAGTGAGCACCACCATGACCACCGCATCGTTCGCCCTCGCACGCTTCCGAGACGGGGATGCCGTGCGCGTCGGCCTCGTGGCCGGCGACCGCATCCGCCCGCTCGACGACGACGAGCTGGGCGGGGGTCTCAACGCGTTCCTCGCCGACCCCGACTGGGATCGCCTCGCCGCATTGGTCGACGCGCCGGGGGAGTGGCATCCCCTCTCCGATGTCACTCTCACGGCGCCCGTCGAGCCCCGGCAGGTGCTGCAGACCGGCGCCAATTACCGCCAGCACGTGATCGAGCTGGTGGCCGCGGGCCTGACGCAGAACACCGACCGCACGCCCGAGGAGGCCCGCGCGTTCGCCGCCGACATGATGGACGAGCGCGCCCGCAGCGGCGAGCCGTACTTCTTCATCGGCCTGACCGCGTGCGTGGTCGGCGACGACGTGCCCCTCGTGCTCCCCGCGTACAGCGAGGTGCACGACTGGGAGCTGGAGCTCGCCGTCGTGATCGGCCGCGAGGCATTCCGCGTCTCGCGCGAGGACGCGCTCGACCACGTCGCCGGGTACACGATCGTCAATGACATCACGACGCGGGACCTGGTGTTCCGGAAGGACATGAAGGAGATCGGCACCGACTGGTACCGCTCCAAGAACGCCCCGGGGTTCCTCCCGACCGGGCCGCTGCTCGTTCCCGCCCGCTTCGTCGACCCCGCCGACACCCCCGTGCGCCTCGAGCTGAATGGACAGGTGATGCAGGATGCCCGCACCTCCGACCTGCTCTTCGACGTACCGGCGCTCATCTCGGCGGCATCCCAGACCCACCCGTTGCTGCCCGGCGACCTGCTGCTCACCGGCAGCCCGGCCGGAAACGGGCAGCACTGGAAGAGGTTCCTGCGCGACGGCGACGTGATGACGGGAACCATCGGCGCGCTCGGCACGCAGGTCGTGCGGTGCGTGGCGGAGGGGGCGAAGTGACCCTCGAGCAGGCTCAGGGACCGGATAGGGCTCAGGGGCCGGAGGCGGGTCGGGGGGCCCTTCGACAGGCTCAGGGGCCGGCGCCGTCGGAGGACCCGGCCGACCTCGACCGGCAGAACCCCGAGGCCGAGATCGCCGCGCGCGCCGAGGCCTACCGCAATTGGGGCCGCTGGGGCGAGGACGACGTGCTCGGCACCCTGAACTTCATCGACGCCGACAAGCGCCGCCAGGCAGCCGCGCTCGTGCGCGACGGCGTCTCGATCTCGCTCTCGCAGCGCTTCGACACCGACGGTCCGCAGAAGGGCTGGCGCCGCCGGACCAATCCGGTGCACACGATGACCGACACGGGAACGGATGCCGAGCGCGGCAACCAGGGCTTCCCGCACGGCATCGGCGGGGCGGATGACGTCATCTCGATGCCCCTGCAGTGCTCCACGCAGTGGGACGGCCTCGGCCACATCTTCGACCACGGGTTCGCCTGGAACGGTCGCCGCGCGGGCGACGTCGTCACGAGCGACGGCGACCTGGTCACGGGCATCGAGCACGCGGCATCCGTCATCGTCTCGCGCGGTGTGCTGCTCGATGTGGGCCGCCACCTGGCGCCGGAGACCGGCGAGCTCGCCGACGGGTACGCGATCACCGTCGCCGACCTCGAGGCCTGTGCCGCCGCCGAGGGCGTCGAGGTCGCGCGCGGCGACATCGTGCTCGTGCGCACCGGCCACTACACCCGCGCTCGCCGCGAGGGCTGGGGCGACTACGCCGGCGGACCGGCGCCCGGCCTCTCGCTCACGACGGCCGGGTGGCTGCACCGCACCGAGATCGCCGCGATCGCGACCGACACCTGGGGCTTCGAGGTGCGGCCAAATGAGTTCGACGTGCCGGCGTTCCAGCCGCTGCACCAGGTCGTCATCCCCAACCTCGGGCTCACCATCGGCGAGATGTGGAACCTCGACGCCCTCGCCGACGCCTGCGCCGATGCGGGACGCTGGGAGTTCTTCCTCGCAGCTCCCCCGTTGCCGATCACCGGTGCCGTCGGCTCCCCGGTGAACCCCCTGGCCCTTCTCTAAACCCCCGCCCCAGAACAGAGAGGTTCTGACATGACCGCCGTTCAGAAAGTCGCGATCGCCGGAGCCGGCGTCGCGGGCCTGGCCACCGCCATCTTCCTCGCGAAGGCCGGTGTCGAGGTCGATCTCTACGACGCCCAGCCCGCGCTCACCACGCGCGGCTCGGGCATCACGCTGCAGGGCAACGCCCTGCGGGTGTTCGACGAGCTCGGCGTGTGGGACGAGGTGGCCGCCGCCGGCAAGGCGTTCGAGGGTCTCAACCTGCGAGCCCCGGGACCGGGCGCCCCGGTCGTCGCGGCCCTGCCCGACCTCAAGACCGGCGGCCCCGACTACCCCTCCACGATGGGCATGTCGCGCCCCGACCTGGCCCGCATCCTGCTCGCCGCGGCCGAGAAGCACGGCGCGCGCGTGCACTTCGGCACCCGCGTCACCGGCGTCTCGCAGACCGACGACGGCGTCGCCGTCGAGGTCGACGGGGAGCCCGCGGGCACGTTCGACCTGCTCGTCGGCGCCGACGGCCTGCACTCCGCGGTGCGCGAGATGATCGGCATCCACGTTTCGCCCGAGCAGACCGGCATGGGCATCTGGCGCACGTTCGTGTCGCTGCCGCCCGACGTCGACCGCAGCGAGCTGTACTACGGCGGGCCGATGTACATCGCGGGCTACACCCCCACCGGCGACGACACCATGTACGCCTTCCTCGTCGAGGCCGCGCAAGACCGCTCGCTCGTCGCGCCCGACGAGGCCCGGCGCATCATGGTCGAGCAGTCGCGCGCATACGACGGTCCGTGGAACCACATCCGCGCCGACATCGAAGCGGGCGCCGACGCGAATTACACCTGGTTCACCCGGCACCTCGTCGACGCTCCCTGGAACCGCGGTCGGGCCGTGGTCATCGGCGACGCCGCCCACAGCTGCCCGCCCACCATCGCCCAGGGCGCGGCTCAGGGTCTCGAAGACGCGGCGGTCCTCAGCGAGCTGCTCGTGGAGAGGGATGCCGTCGACCAAGCGCTGTGGGATGCCTTCCACGAGCGCCGGGTGGCGCGGGCGAAGGCCATCGTCGACGCGTCGGTGCAGCTCGGGCAGTGGCAGCTCGACGGCGTCCGCGACGCCGACATGGGCGGACTGATGTTCGGGGTGGCGCAGCTGACGGCGGCCCGCGCGTGACCGGCGTCGTCGACGGCACCGCGGCCGTCACGGGCGACCACGGTTCGGCGCACACGGGTGAGATCACCGACGTGCACGCGCACCTGCTCATGCCGGGGCTGCACGCCGAGGTCGAGCGCCGCGTGCCCGACGAGGTGAAGGCCGCGGCCGACCTCGAGCTGAGACGCAACGGGCTCCCGAGCCTGCAGGCCTCGGGCCGCATGATCGGCGAGCGCTTCCCGCAGCTGACCTCGGTCGACGCGCGCCTGGCCGCGATGGACGCGCAGGGCGTCGACCGGCAGTGGGTGAGCCCCTCGCCGAACCACTTCTACCCGTGGGCGAACGAGGGCCTGGCGACCTGGGCTACCGGCGAGGCGAACCGTCTGATCGCCGAGCACGTCGCTGCAGCGCCCGAACGGCTGGTCGGGCTCGGAACCGTGCCGCTGCAGCATCCGCACCTTGTCGTCGACGCGCTCGATGACGCGGTGCTCGGGCGCGGCCTGGCTGGTGTCGAGATCTCCTCGTTCGCCGGTGACGTGGAGCTCGGCGACGAGCGGCTCGAGCCGTTCTGGGCGCGGGCGGCGGAGCTGCGCGCCGTGGTGTTCCTCCACCCCTTCGGCTGCTCGCTCGACGAGCGTCTCGACCGGTTCTACCTCTCCAACACCGTGGGGCAGCCCATTGAGAACGCCGTCGCGCTGTCGCACCTCATCTTCGCCGGCGTGCTGGATCGGCATCCGGGCCTGCGCCTCGTCGCCGCGCACGGCGGCGGGTACCTGCCCACCGCGATCGGACGATCGGACCGCGCGTGGAGAGTGCGGCCCGAGGCGCACGGCTGCGCTCACGCGCCCTCGACCTACCTGTCGAAGCTGTGGTTCGACACCGTCGTCCACGACGAACGGGCCCTGCGCTGGCTCGTCGAGGTGGCCGGCGCCGACCGCGTGCTGCTCGGCAGCGACTTCCCCTTCGACATGGGGCTCGACGACCCCGTCGCCTTCGTGCGGGGGGCGGGCCTTCCGGAGTCGGACGTCACCGGCATCCTGGGCGCGAACGCCGCCGAGCTGCTGCGCACCCGGGTGCACGCGTGAGGATCGCGCGCTGGGCCGATGGCGCCGACGTGGGCGAGGGGTTCGTCGTCGGCGATGAGGTCGTGCCCTTCCCCGACGGTCTGCGCGTCGCGGAGGTGCTCGCGCAGGGGCTGTCGGCCGCTGCGGCGCTGTTCGAACGCCGGGACCGCTCCGCCGCGCGGCCGCTCGCCGAGGTGCGCCTGCTCGCCCCGCTCGTGCCCGCGTCGATCCGCGACTTCGTGGCCTTCGAGGAGCACGTGGAGGGCGTGAGCGCCTCGGTCGACGGCAAGAGCGAGGTCGTGCCCGAGTGGTACGAGGCGCCGACGTTCTACTTCACCAACCCGCACACCGTGCGGGCGACCGGAGATGTGGTCGCGATCCCCGAGACGCAGCGCCTCGACGTCGAACTCGAGCTGGCGGTCGTGATCGGCGCGGTGCCCGGCTCGACCGGCGAGAACCTGGATGCCGCAGCGGCGGCATCCCACATCTTCGGCTACACCGTGATGAACGACTGGTCGGCGCGCGATCTGCAGTCGCGCGAGATGAAGGTGCGCCTCGGCCCGGCCAAGGGCAAGGACTTCGCGATGACGCTGGGTCCGTGGATCGTCACGGCCGACGAACTGGAGCCGTACCTCGACGACGACGGCTTCCTCGCCGTGCGAGCCGAGCTGTTCATCAACGGCGAGCTGATCGGCCACGACCTCGTGTCGAACATGGGGTGGCCGTTCCCCGAGCTCGTCGCCTACGCCGCGCGCAACTCGGTGGTCGTGCCGGGTGACGTGCTGGGCTCGGGGACCGTGGGCAACGGCGGCTGCCTCGGCGAGCTGTGGGGCCGCCGCGGTGGGCTCGACCCGCGACCGCTCGAACCGGGCGATGAGGTGCGCCTCGTGATCGAGGGCGTGGGCGAGATCGTGAACGTCGTGGGGGAGCGGGTGGCGGCGCCGTCCGTGGCGCGGGCGCGGGGGCGCTCGCGAGCGCGGGCGCGATGAGCACCCCCGGGCTCACCGGGAACCTGTTCGTCGTCACGGGGGCCGCCGCCGGACAGGGCGCCGCCGAGGCCCGCGCTCTCGCGCGTGCGGGCGCCGACGTGGTCGCGGTCGACGTCGCCCCCGAGGCCCCCGATCTCGACGAATCGGACCGCGTCACCTACCGCCGCCTCGACGTCTCATCGGAAGAGGGCTGGGCCGCGCTCGCCGCTGCGCTCGCGGGTCGCCGGGTGCGGGGCCTCGTGAACAATGCCGGGATCACGCATCGCGCCCGCATCGGCACGCTCACCCGGCACGACTGGGATCGCGTCTTCGCCGTCAATGTCACCGGGGCGATGCTCGGCATCCAGGCTCTTCTTCCGCTGATGGATGCCGGCTCGTCGATCGTCAACATCGGCTCGGTCGCGGGGCTCACCGGGCACTACACGGCGGCCTACACCGCCAGCAAGTGGGCGCTGCGCGGCCTCACGCACGCCTGCGTCACCGAGCTCGGTCCGCGCGGCATCCGGGTCAATCTCGTGCACCCCGGCTTCATCGACACGGCGATGACCGCGAGCGCCCCGCCGGCGTTCCGGGCCGCGAACGACTCCGTCATCCCGCTCGGTCGGGCGGGTTCCGCCGACGAGGTGGCGGGGATGGTGGCGTTCCTCCTGTCGGACGCGGCGGCCTTCGTCACGGGCGCGGAGATCACCGTCGACGGGGGTCAGACCGTGTCGGGAGCGGCATCCGTTCTTTCTCGCGCCCTGCGTCCACGGTGAACGGGCGCGGGCTGCGGCCGATGCGTCGGAGACGGCGTGGATGGAATGGGCGGCTCGTCCCTGCTCTCCGAGATGGGGCGGGCAGCCACCGCAAGCCGAACGAGAACACCGTCGTCAGCACGACGCCCGGGAGGACAAGACGGCGTCGACACCGCGATGAGCTCGAACCCCTGAGCGCCTGGGCGAACGGGCGCCGGCCGCTCGTGCAGCGTGCGCACGGCGGCACGGATCCACGAACTGCCGCGACCCGACCGGACCGGGACGCCGGGTTCCGGCGCGGCGTCGTCGATCGGGTGCGGCCGCACGTCCTGCAGGGTCACGGCGCCACTCTCCGCCGACCGCCGGTGGCGGCGAACTCCGCGGCGACGTCGGCGCGCAGCTCCTCGTCCGAGACGAAGTCGGCCGCCGCCCCGGCCAGGGCGATTGCGGCATCCACGAGGGCGTCGAAGGCGGCCGGCTGCACGGTGCTGTCGGCGAAGGCCGCGTTGTGGGGCAGGACGCCGGGCGCCGCTCCCAGGCCCAGCGTCGGGTGGATCGACGGCACGAACCAGCTGACGTTGCCCATGTCGGTCGACGGGCCGCCTTGCCGGGCGGTCCGCGGGCGGAGGGGCACGACGCGGCCCCGACGTTCCAGCGCCGTCGCCCATCGTTCCGTGAGGGTGACGTTCGGCCGGAGAGGGAGGTAGGCGGGCACGAAGTCGAGGTCGAGGTCGAGCCGCGTGCCGGTCGACAGCGCCGCCGCCTCGAGGATCGCGACGACCCGCTCGACGAGGACGTCGAGGGTGGCGATGTCGTCGGAGCGGATGAGGAACTCCGCCGATGCGCGCTCGGGGACGACGTTCGCCGCCGCGCCACCGTCGGTGATGATGCCGTGGATGCGGTCGACGGGCAGGATGTGCTGTCGCAGCTGAGCGATCGACTGGTACGCCGTGACCACGGCATCCAGGGCGTTCAAGCCGAGGTAGGGGCTGAGCGCCGCGTGCCCGGCGCGGCCGTGATACGTCGCGATGAGGCGGCGCACGCCGCTGGTGCCCCCGCCGAGGATCGCGCCGACGTCGTCGCCCGTCGAGGGGTGAACCATGCCCGCCGCATCGACGTCGTCGAAGCCTCCGGCGCGGAGGATGAGTTCTTTCCCCCCTCCGCCCTCTTCGGCGGGGGCGCCGATGATGCTGATGCGCCCGTCGCGGACGACGTCGGATGCCGCCAGGAAAGCGCCGGCGGCGATCGCCGCGATGACGTTGTGGCCGCACGCGTGACCGATCCCGGGAAGCGCGTCGTACTCGGCGACGACGGCGAAGTGCGCTCCGCCCGCTCCGCTGGTGGCGCGGAACGCCGTGGGCAGTGCGAAGGCGCCGCGCTCGACCTCGGCCCCGTGCGCCTCGAGCAGGTCGGCGATCCGGGCGGCGCTGCGCACCTCTTCGAAACCGACCTCGGGGTTCGCGTGCAGATCCACCGCGAGGGCGGTCAGCTCGGGACGCAACTGCTCGACCCGTGCGGCGATCGCGGCGTGGACCGACGGCCCCGCGCCTCGGCGGTCGCGTCGGACCGGTTCCGCGACGGTGGCCTCCGCGCGGGCCCGGCCCCACGCGGTGTACACCTCGAGGGGGTCGACGGTGTGTCGAGCGCTCATGCCTCGTCCTTCGATCGTCGGGGATCGAACGCCGTATCGCCCACTTCTCGAGCGACGACGTGGTCGATCCGTGCCAAGGTCTCGGCATCCAGTCGGATGCCGGCGGCTCGCGCGTTGGCCGCGAGATGGGCCGAGGAGCGACTGCCCACCACCGCCCCCGCCCCGGGCGCCGTGGTGAAGATCCAGGCCAGGGCCACCTGGGCGCCGTCGAGGCCGAGCGGCGCGCCGATGGCGGACAGGCCGGCGAACAGCGCCCGGTGCTGGTCGGCGCCGATCCCGCGCCCCAGCAGCGGCCAGTACGCGAGGAAAGGGATGCCGCGCTGCTCGAGACCGCGGACGAGATCGGCGTCGCCCCGCGCCACGACGTTGTAGAGGCTCTGAACGGCGGCGAGGTCGGGCTCGAGCGCGAGGACCTCGTCGAGCTGCGTCGCGGAGGGCTGGCTGACGCCGATATGCCCGATCAGCCCCTGGCGGCGCAGCTGCTGCAACGCGCCGAGCTGATCGGCGAGCGGATAGTCGGGATCGATGCGGTGTAGATAGACCAGGTCGATGCGCTCGCGACGAAGTCGCGACAGGCTCGCGTGCACCTGCTGTCGCAGGTAGTCGGGGCGACCGAGCACCCCCCACTCCCCGGGACCGGGCCGCAGCATCCCGACCTTGGTGGCCACGAGCACATCGGCGCGATCGCCCACCACGTCGCCGATGATCTGCTCGCTGACGGCGGGGCCGAGCGAGTCGGCGGTGTCGATGTGGTCGATGCCGGCATCGAGGGCCGCCCGCAGGATGCCGCGGGGCACGTCGAGGTCACGGGGCACGCCCCACCCGTCCCCGGCGGTCAGCCGCGCCCCGCCGAGAGCGACGCGAGAAACACGGTGTCCGGCGAGGTCGAGGACGGCGCGCGCGGGCGCGTCGAGGTGGGGCGGCGAGGCGGCGAGGCTCACGGTGATCCTTTCGAGCGGGGCGAGGCACGACGCTAGGGGAGCGTCGCGGCCCGCACGGCATCAGCCGACACGCGAGGTCAAACCCGGTAACGCAACGACAACGACCGTCACAATCCGGAACCTTTCTCGTCGCGCCCGTCGTCGGGCTGCTCGTTTCCGGGGGTGCGGCTGACGGCAGCGGGGTTACGAAACGTGACCGTCCGGTTCGAGATGTGTTCGTTCGTCGTGATGAGGTGGGCATCCCGTCAGCACCTTCCCTCGCCCGCCGTTGTTCGGCACCTCTGGAGATCACATGTCACGACTGACCCGCACAGCCGTGACCGCGGCATCGACACTCGCCGTGGTCGCCCTTCTCGCCGGTTGCTCTGCGAGCCCCAGCCCGTCCGCGTCGGATCAGGGAGGCGAGCCCGTCAGCGGCGGCACCCTGACCTACCTCGAGCCGCAGACCTGGACGACGCTGTACCCGCCGTCCGCGGGGTTCTACCCGAACGGGGGAATCGTCAACAACATCACCGACCGGTTGCTCTACCAGAACCCCGAGACCCTCGAGCTCGAGCCGTGGATCGCGACCGACTACACGGTCAACGACGACGCGACGGAGTACACCTTCGACCTGCGCACCGACGTCACCTACTCGGACGGCACGGCGCTCACCGCCGCGAACGTCGTGAAGAACATCGACCTCTACGGCAAGGGCGACAAGGACCGGGCGCTGCCGATCTCGGAGGCCATCAACAACTACGACCGCGGCGAGGTCGTCGACGACGACACCGTGGTCTTCCGTTTCACGGCACCCTCGCCCGGCTTCGCCCAGGCGGTGTCGACGATCAACTCGGGCCTGCTCTCGGATGCCACCCTCGATCGCACCAGCGAGCAGTTCGGCCCCGGCAACGCCGCGGAGATCATCGGCAGCGGTCCGTTCGTCATCTCCGCCGAGCAGATCGGCACGCAGACGAGCGTCACCAAGCGCGACGACTACGACTGGGCGCCCGCTTCGGCGAGCCACCAGGGCCCCGCCTACCTCGACGGCATCGACTACATCCTCGCCGGCGAAGACAGCGTCCGGATCGGTACGGTCGTCGCGGGACAGGCCGACATCGCCCGCAACATCCCCGCCCCCGACGAGGCGCAGTTCGCCGCGGGTGGTTTGTCGCTGCACGCGGCGGCCACGAACGGCGTCAACAACGGTCTGAGTTTCCGCTTCCGCGAGCCGCGGCTGGAGGACGTCCGGGTCCGCAAGGCCATCATCGCGGGCATCGACCGCCAGAAGATCGTCGACACCCTCTTCACCCAGAACTACCCGCTGGCCACCGGCCGCCCTCGCCAAGACGGCACTCGGCTATGTCGACACCTCGTCGTCCTACGTCTACGACCCCGACGAGGCGGCCGCGCTGCTCGATGAGGCCGGCTGGACGCGTGGCTCCGACGGCATCCGGGAGAAGGAGGGCGAGAAACTCACCCTCACCTTCAACGAGGCGTTGCCGCAGCCGCGTTCCCGCGAGGTCGTGACCCTCATCCAGGAGCAGCTCGGCGAGCTCGGCATCCAGGTCTCGCTCTTCGCCGGCGATCAGGCCGCGCAGACGAAGGCGTCGACCGATCAGAGCACCATCCAGGTGTACCACTCGATGGTCGGCCGTGCGGATTTCGACGTCCTGAAGTCCCAGTACTTCTCCAAGAACCGCAACACGCTGCTGAACCTCAACCCGGCCGACGGCACGGTGGGCGACACCGAGCTCGACTCGCTCCTGCAGGCGATCGCGTCCAAGCCCACCACGCCCGAGCGTCAGGCGGCCTCCGAGGCCGCGCAGGCCTACCTCGCCGAGAACGCCCTCATCCTGCCCCTCTTCGAGGAGCCCCAGGTCTTCGGCCTGACGAGCCGGGTCCGGGGCTTCGAGACGGAGTCGGTGGGCCGGCCGTCGTTCTTCTCGACCTGGCTCGCAAGCTGAGGTCGTCGGACGAATCGATCCGGAGTATCCATGTCCTTCGTCCTTCGTCGTGTGGGCCAGGCGCTGCTCGTGCTCGTCCTGGCCTACACGGCGGCCTATCTGCTCCTGGCCGCGCTCCCCGGCGACGCTGTCATCGCTCGGTACGGCAGCCCCGAGCTGGGCCTCACGCCCGAGCAGATCGAGGCCATCCGTCAGACTCTCGGGGCCGACCAGCCCCTCGTCGTGCAGTACGCCCGATCCATCGCGGGCTTCGTGACCGGCGACTTCGGGTATTCCGTCGCGAGCGGCGCGGCGGTCTCCGATCTGATCGCGACGGCGCTCCCGCCCACTCTCACCCTCGCCGTGCTCGGGCTCGGGCTCGCGATCCTGCTCGCGGTGACGATCGCCGTCACCGCGACGTACGGCGCCGGTCGCGGGCTCCGCCGGGTGTTCCGCGGCATCCCCCCGCTCTTCGTCTCCTTGCCGGTGTTCTGGATCGGCATCATCCTCATCCAGGTGTTCTCGTTCCGCCTGGGCCTGGTGCCGGTGATCGGTGCGAACCCCGTGCAGGCGCTGATCCTGCCCGTCATCACCCTGGCCATCCCCATCGCTGCGCCGCTGGCGCAGGTGCTCATGCGCTCCATCGACGAGGTGCGCGAACAACCGTTCGTGGCCGTGGTGCGCGCGCGGGGCGCGAGCACGTCATGGCTGCTCTGGCGCAACGTCGCCCGCAACGCGCTCCTGCCCACCTTGACCATGGCCGGCCTGCTCTTCGGCGAACTGGTCGGCGGCGCGGTCGTGACCGAGACGGTCTTCGCTCGTGCCGGCATCGGCCAGCTCACGGCGCAGGCCGTGGCCAACCGCGACACCCCCGTGCTGCTGGCCGTCGTGGTCATCTCGACGGTGGCGTTCGTCGTCATCAACCTGATCGTCGACCTCCTCTACCCCGTCCTCGACGCGCGACTGCGCACCGCCGGCCGTACGCGCGGCGATGGTGCCCCGGCCCGGATCCCGGATGCCGCCGAGCACGCCGTCGACGAGCTCATCGAGGCCGAGGTCGGCGCGCCGCACGCCGGCTCGAGAGGAGGAGATCGATGACCGCTGTGACAACCGCGGACGCCGTCGCCGACGGGTCCGGTGGGAGAGGCCCCGCCGATGCGCCGCCCCGCCGCGGCATCCGGTGGAGCGTCGTCGCCTCCCGCGCCGGGTTCGTCGTGCCCTCGGCGATCATCCTGATCGCCCTGCTGTGGTCGGTTCTCCCGGGGGTGTTCACCGCGGTGGACCCCCTGGAGACCGTGGCGCCCGCTCTGCAGCCGCCGAGCGCGGAGCACTGGTTCGGCACCGATGCCACGGGCCGAGACCTCTATGCGCGCGTCGTCTACGGCGCATCGCAGTCGATCCTCGGCGCCCTCGTCGCGGTGCTCGTGGGACTCGTCGTCGGAACGGCCGTGGGGCTGACCGCCGGTGCGCTGGGCGGCGCGGTCGACGACGTCCTCATGCGGGTGGTCGACGTCCTGTTGGCGATCCCGGCGCTGCTGCTGTCACTGAGCGTCGTCATCCTGCTCGGTTTCGGCACCACCAGCGCCGCGGTCGCCGTGGGCGTCACCTCGATCGCCGTCTTCGCGCGACTGGCCCGCTCTCGCGTGGTCAGCGTGCGCGTGACCGATTACGTCGAGGCGGCCTACGGTTCGGGCGGCACGTTCTTCGGCATCCTGTGGCGTCACATCCTGCCCAATTCGCTCACGCCGGTCATCGCGCTCGCCGCGCTGCAGTTCGGCTCGGCCATCCTGCAGATCTCGACGCTCGGCTTCCTGGGCTACGGCGCGCCGCCGCCCACGCCGGAATGGGGTCTGCTGATCGCCGAGGGCCGCAACTACGTCGCCACCGCCTGGTGGCTCACCGTGCTGCCGGGAGTCGTCGTCGTCCTCGTCGTGCTGGCGACGAACCGCCTCAGCCAGGCTCTTCGAGGAGGGGATGCCGCATGAGCGCGCAACCGCTGCTGTCCATCCGCGACCTCGCCGTGTCCTACCGCACGCGTCGCGGCGAGGTCGATGCCGTTCGCGGAGTCTCGTTCGACGTCGAGGCGGGATCGGTCACAGCGCTCGTGGGCGAGTCCGGTTCCGGCAAGAGCACCGTCGCCCAGTCGGTGATCGGGCTGCTCGCCACGAACGGCCGCGTCACCGGCGGCAGCATCCGTCTGTCGGAGCGCACCGACGGCCCGACCGAGCTGGTGGGTCTCGGCGAGCGGAGCTGGCGCCGCTTGCGCGGACGGTGCATCGGTCTCATCCCCCAGGATCCCGGCAACTCCCTCAACCCGGTGGCCACCATCGGGTGGAGCGTCGGCGAAGCTCTCCGCATCCACGGTTGGAGGGACTCCGCCAAGATCCGCGCCCGCGTGATCGATCTGCTCGAGCGTGTCGGCATCGACGAGCCCGAGGTGCGGGCGCGGCAGTATCCGCACGAGCTCTCCGGCGGCATGCGCCAACGCGTGCTCATCGCCGCGGCACTCGCCCTCCAGCCCGAGTTGATCATCGCCGACGAGCCGACGAGCGCTCTGGACGTGACGGTGCAGCGCACGGTCCTCGACCTGCTCGACGAGCTGCGGGCCGAGACGGGCACCGGCGTCCTGTTCATCACCCACGATCTCGCGGTCGCCGCCGACCGCTCCGACGCCCTCGTCGTCATGCAGGGCGGCCGGGTGCACGAGACCGGCCCGACGGCCCAGGTCCTGGCGGCGCCGTCCTCGGCGTACACGCGAACGCTCCTCGCCGACGCCCCGTCGCTCGCCCGTGTCGTCGAACGGGTCCCGCCCTCCCCGGCATCCACCCCCGGTGCGGTGCCACTGGTCGAGGTCGCGGGCGTGACCCAGGAGTTCCGCCGAGCGGGGCGGTCCCCGCTGGTCGCGGTGGACGACGTCTCGTTCACCGTCGCGCGCGGCACGACGCACGCGCTGGTCGGGGAGTCGGGATCGGGCAAGACCACGACCGGTCGATCCATCGCGGGCTTCACCAAGCCGACGCGGGGTGTGATCCGCGTCGGCGGCACGGAGGTCACCTCGTTGCGCGGCCGTCGGACGCATCGCGCCTTCCACCGCACCACCCAGTTGGTGTACCAGAACCCGTACGCCTCGCTCGACCCGCGCCAGAGCATCGCGCAGATCCTGACCGAACCCCTGCGGAACTTCGGCATCGGCTCGCGCTCCGAGCGGGCCGATCGCGTCGCGCATCACCTGTCGCTCGTGGCCCTGGCGCCGGAGATCGCGAACCGTCACCCCCGGGAGCTCTCCGGCGGTCAGCGCCAGCGCGTGGCCATCGCCCGGGCCCTGATCGTGGAGCCCGAGTTGATCGTGCTGGACGAGGCGGTGTCGGCGCTCGACGTCACGGTCCAGGCGCAGATCCTGCGTCTGCTCGCCCGCCTGCAGGCCGAGCTGGGCGTGACGTACGTGTTCATCTCGCACGACCTCGCGGTCGTCCGTCAGATCGCCGACACCGTCTCCGTCCTGCGGCGCGGCCGACAGGTCGAGTACGGCCGTGCCGATGCGGTGTTCGACGACCCGCAGCACGCGTACACGCGTGAGCTGCTCGCTGCCATCCCCGGCGCTTCCCTGCGTGACAGCGGCGCCCCACCGACCCACGCGGCAGTCGCCGCCGGTCTCGAACAGAAGGACGACGTGCCCGCATGAACGCCCCCCGTCTCGGGTTCTTCAGTCGTGTGCTCGAACACGCCTCTGCCGCTGACCGCTACCGTTTCGCGGTGGAGCAGATCGCGCACGCGGAGCGCAGCGGCTTCGCGTCCGCCTGGATCGCGCAGCACCACTTCGGGGAGAACGAGGGCGGGATGCCGTCGCCCTTCGTCCTTCTCGCCGCCGCCGCGCAGCGGACGAGCCGCATCGCGCTCGCGACCGGCGTCGTGACCCTCCCGCTGGACGACCCCCTGCGTGTGGCCGAGGACGCCGCGGTGCTCGACCAGCTCAGCGGCGGACGCGTCCAACTCGGGCTCGCGACCGGCGGGACTCCGTCGTCGTTCGCGGCCTTCGGGCGCGAGTCGGATCGCCGGCGCGAGATCTTCGCCGATCACCTCGAGGTCCTCCTCGACGCCCTGGAGGGGCGGGGCGTGCGCGGTTCGCAATCGCGCATCTACCCGCACGCCGGCGACCTCTCGGAGCGCATCTGGCAGGCCACGTTCTCGGTGGACGGCGGCCGGCGCGCGGGTCAGCGGGGCGACGGCCTGTTGTTGTCGCGCACGCAGCCCCGCGCGGCGGACGCGCCGTCGGCGCCCCTGCATGATCTGCAGCTGCCCATCATCGAGGCCTACCGCGCGTCGCTGCCGCACGGAGCGCCCGTGCGGGTGCTCGCCTCCCGGACGGCACTCGTGGTCGACCCGGAGAATCGAACCCGCGCGCTCGAGCTCGCGGGCGACGGGCTGCGTCACCTGGCCCGGACGGTGCTCGGCATCGACACCGACGGAGTCGCGCTCGACGACCTCGTGCGTCTCACCGACACCCATGTCGGCACGGTGGACGAGGTCGTCGCGTCCCTGTCCGCCGATCGGACGCTCGCCGAGGCGAGCGACGTGTCGTTCCAGGTGCACTCGATCGCGGCGACGCACGAGCTGACCCTCCGTTCGCTCGAGCTGCTGGCGGACGAGGTCGCTCCCCGGCTCGGATTCGCCGTCGGACCGGATGCCGCAACCGACCTCCAGCGCGCGCACCGGCCGTTCGCCGCTGCATCCACTTCCTCGGAAGGCCCCGCATGAGCACGACCACCGCCGACATCATCGACCTCCTGGCCGGTATCGCGCCCGGCGACGCACTCGACGGTGTCCGCCGTCAGCGCGCCCAGGCGCGCGAGAACGCCCAGCGCAGCTTCGAGGCCCTGCTGGAGCCGGACGATCCGGGCACCTTCTCTCTCGCGGAGCGGTATGCCGTGGCGGTCTTCGTCTCGCAGCTGCACGGCTTCGACGCAGCCACGGCGTTCTACGGCGACGTGCTGGGCGATGAGAGTCCCGAGCTGGCTCCGATCGTCACCACGGCTGCGACCGCCGCCGCGGCGACCGGCCCGTTCGGGTCGTACCGTGAACCGCGCCTCGAGCCGGAATCGACGGACGGTCCGCGATGGACACCGGATGCCGCGGTCGCCGGCGAGCTCGGTAAGCGGCTGGCCGCGGCGCTCGCGCACGCGCACCTGCTCGTGTTCCGGCCCCGCGAGGCGCGCAGCGAGGCTCTGCGGGCGCTCGTGGATGCCGGGTGGGACCCGGACGCCATCGTCTCGCTGTCGCAGCTGGTCGCCTTCCTCACGTTCCAGCTGCGCGTCGCGTGGGGGCTGAGAGTGCTGGCCGAGGCCGCCCCCGCCGCATCCGTCGCCGAAGGAGTCTGACATGACCGAGATCGTCACCGAGTACCCCCAGCTCGCTCGCCCCGACGCCTTCACGCAACGCGGGCTCGGCTGGGTGCCGTGGCTCGCCCCCGTCGCCGAGGACGAGCTGTCCGAGGCGCAACGCGATGCCCTCATCGAACCGGCGCGCGCGAAGATGCCCTACTTCCGGTTGCTCGCCCGCGACCCCGCGGCCCTGCGCGCCCGCACCCTCACCGACCTGGACATCTTCTACAACGTCTCCGGGGGCATCGGCCGTGCCGAGCGCGAGCTCGCCGCCGCCGCCACGTCCCGCCGCAACGGCTGCGTGTTCTGCGCGTCGGTGCACGCGGCATCCGCCACCCGGGAATCGGGTCGCGAAGCCGACGTGCAGCGCCTCCTCGACGAGGGAGTGGATGCCGATCTCGGCGACGAGAGGTGGAACGCGGTCGTCGCGGCCTCCGTCGCCCTGGCGGAGACGCCGCTCGCGTTCGGAGAGGCCGACATCGCCCGGCTTCGGGCGACCGGACTCGACGACGCCGAGATCATCGACGTCATCGGTGGCGCGGCCTTCTTCAACTGGGCGAACCGCCTGATGCTCTCGCTCGGCGAACCCGAAGTACCCACCCCGAAGGGAGCGAAACAGTGACCATCCCCACTCTCCTCGACCACGTCGTCATTGCCGGCCCCGACCTCGCCGATCTCGTCGAGTGGTTCGCCGACCGGACCGGCGTGGTGGCCGCGCCCGGAGGCGCGCACCCGACGGGGACCGCCAACGCGCTCGTCGCGCTCACCGTCGACGGGCGCCGGGGCCCGCAGTACGTCGAGCTGATCGGGCCCGATCCCGCACGCGCAGAGGCCGCCCTGCCCCGGACCTTCGGCATCGACGCGCTCTCCGTTCCCGTCGTGCAGGCGTACGCCGTCCACCCCCACGACATCGACGCGACCGTCGCGACCGCACGGGCGGCCGGTTACGACCCCGGCGACGTGCAGCCTCTCTCGCGGCGGACGCCGGCGGGGACGCTGCTGGAATGGCGGCTGACGCGCGGGGAGCACCAGCGGCTCGACGTACCCTTCCTCATCGACTGGGGAACGACGCCGCAGCCGGGCGTGAGCGACATCCCGTCGATCGAGCTCGTCTCGTTCGTTCGGACGGAGCCCGACCCGGAACCGTTGCGCGCGACGTCGTCCGCCCTCGGCCTGGGAGACGGGGTGGCCGAGGTGCGGTCGGGCGAGGCGTCGGCGTTCCACCTCACGGTGCGGACCGCCGACGGCGCGCTGGTGACGTTGTGAGACCCATGCGGTGATCGCGGGGGCGCTCGGGACGGGGTCGTCGAGATGATCGGGGGAGGGGGCCCGCTGGCGACCATCGCCCGCAGGGCCCGGGACGTGGTCGACGCCGACGACAAACGTTGAATTCCGACATAAGTCCGCTACACTGGAGGGGACGTCGGGGCTCATCGAGTCCGTTCGCCCGGTGAGGGAGCCGGTGCGGCACACACGGTCGCGTCGATCGCCCGGTCTCACGGGCGCCCTCGCATGACTCTCTCCCGCACTCGGCTGCGCGTCCTCGTCGCGGCCCTCCTCTCCGTCTCCTTCCTCGGTGCGCTCGACCACACCGTGGTCTCGACGTCGCTGGCCACGATCGCCGGGCAGCTCGGCGCGCTCGAGCACATGAGCTGGATCATGGTCGGCTACACCCTGGCCGCCACGGTGATGCTGCCCGTGCTGGGCAAGCTCGGCGACATCGTGGGGCCGCGCCTCGTCTTCGTCGTGTCGCTCGTGACCTTCCTCGTCGCCTCGCTGGTGTGCGGCTTCGCCCCCGACCTCGGGTGGCTCATCGCCGCGCGGGTGCTGCAGGGTCTCGGGTCGGCCGGGCTCCAGCTGATGTCGCAGACGATCATCGCCCGCGTCACCACCGCGCGCGAGCGCCCGCGCTACATGGCGATCATCGGGGCCGCCTTCCCCATCGCGATCGTGGTCGGCCCCGTCGTCGGCGGGCTCATCACCGACTACTGGAGCTGGCCGTGGGTGTTCTGGATCAACATCCCGGTCGGCGTCGTCGCCCTCGTGCTCGCGGTCACGGCCGTCCCGCGGCTGCCCGGCGGCGCGCACCCGCGCTTCGACGTGCCGGGCTCGCTCGTGTTCACCGCGTCGCTGCTGGCGCTCATCCTCGCGGTGACCTGGATCGGCGACGACGCCCTGCGTCCCGCGGCGATCGCCTGCGCGGTCGGTGCGGGTGTCGGCATCCTGGCCCTCGTCGCCATCGAGCGTCGGGCCGCCGCCCCCATCTTGCCGCCGCGGATCCTGCGCGACCGCACCATCCTCGTCTGCCTCGGGCTTTCGCTCGTCGTCGGGGCGGGCCTGTTCTCGGTGGTCGCGTACGTGCCGACCTACGTGCAGATGGCGTACCGCACGAGCGCGACGGTGTCGGGTCTCGTGCCCATCGCGACGGTGCTGGGCATGCTCGTGAGCAGCCTGCTGACCGGGTGGCTCGTCAGCCGCTCGGGGCGATACCGCCTCTATCCGATCGCGGGCACGGCGCTCGCCGCGCTCGGCCTCGTCGCGATGGCGCTGCTTCCCGCCGGCATCCCGCTGTGGGTGCCGATGGGGGTCATGGCCGCGGTGGGAATCGGGACCGGGGCCTTCACGAACCTCATCTTCGCGGTCGTGCAGAGTGCGGCCTCGCGCGACGACCTCGGCGCGGTCACCGCGACCACGAACCTCGTGCGGCAGATCGGCGCGGCCGTCGGCACCGCGGTGGTGGGCGGCGTGATCGGCTTCGCCGTCGCGGCGGGTCTTCCGGCGGGGATGGATGCCGCGACGCTCACGCCCGCCGCGGTCCGGTCGATGCCGGAAGCGTTGCAGGAGCAGATCGCGCTGGTCTATCACGACGTCTTCGCCCCCGTCTTCCTCGGGCTCGCGGCCGTCTACGCGTGCGGTGTCGTCATCGCGCTGCTGCTCCCGTCGGGACGACTGTCGGACGAGATGCCCGCGCCCGCCGCGCCCGTTGCCGGCCGCCAGCCCGTGTGAACTCGAAGGAGAGGACATGTCCGAAACCACCATCGCCATCGTCGGCAGCGGACCGATCGGCTCCGCCTACGCGCGCGTGCTGCTCGAATCGCTGCCCGACGCGCGCGTCGTCATGTTCGAGGCCGGCCCGCAGATCACCGAGCGTCCCGGCGAGAGCGTCCGCAACATCGCCGACCCCGACGAGAAGGCCCGGGCGCGCGAGCGGTCGCAGGGACCGCAGTCCGGCGCGTTCCGCGATGCGCTCGGCATCCCCGCGACGGCCGTCGTCGAGGGCATGTTCACCGCCCGTCAGGGGACGCACCTGTTCGACTTCGGCGGGGAGGGATCCGCGCACGCGAGCTCGTTCCCCGCGGCCGCCGGGGCGACGAACGTCGGCGGCCAGGGATCGCACTGGACCTGCGCGATTCCGCGCCCGGCGTTCAGCGAGAAGCTCGACTTCATCGACGACGACGAGTGGGAAGACCTCGTCTCGACCGCTGAAGACCTGCTGCACAAGCAGAGCGCCGCCTTCTCTGACTCACCGGTCGGCGCGGCGATCCGCACCCTGCTCGACCGCGAGTTCGGTGCGGAGCTCCCCGAGGGGTACGGCGTGAGCACGCTCCCGGTCGCCGGTGACCCCCAGCCCGACGGCACGATGCGCTGGGCCGGCGCCGACACGGTGCTCGGTCCCCTGATCGAGCCCGGCACCGGCACCGCAGCCCGTTTCGAGCTGCGCGACCTCCACCTCGTGCGGCGCATCGCGCACGACGGCACGCACGTGCGCGGTCTCGTCGTCGAGGATCTGCGCACCCGCGAGGAATCGTTCGTCGAGGCGGATGCCGTCGTGGTCGCCGCCGACGCCTTCCGCTCGCCGCAGCTGCTGTGGGCCTCCGGCATCCGTCCCGCACCTCTGGGGCGCTACCTCACCGAGCATCACGTGGTCATCAGCACCGTCGCGCTCGACGGCGAACGCATGAGCGCACTCGTCTCGGACGACGAGCTCGAGGCCGAGCTCGCCCGCCGCGCCACGAACCCCGCCGACCCGGTCGCCGCGGTCAACCGCATCCCGTTCTCCGAGCCCGGGCACCCGTACTCCGCCCAGATCATGTACGCCGAGAACCCGCCGTTCCCGCTCGACGCGTCGCACCCCGCATTCGAGAACCGCTGGGGGTACGTCAACATGGGCTTCGGCGTGCGCAAGTTCCCGCGGGTGGAAGACGGCGTGACGTTCTCGGACGACGAGCTCGACTACCGCGGACTGCCGAACTTCACGATCGACTACTCGCTCGACGCCGACGAGGAGCGCGAGATCGCCGAGGCGACCGAACGGCTGCGCCGCGCGGGCGACGCCCTCGGCACCTTCATCGCCGAGCCGCGGCTGCTGCCGTTCGGGTCGAGCCTGCACTTCATGGGCACGATGCGCGCGGGAACGGATGCCGAGACCTCGGTCGCCGACCCGTACTCGCGGGTGTGGGGCTTCGACAACCTCGTGGTGGGGGGCAACGCGCTGATCCCCACCGCGAACACGATGAACCCGACGCTGACGAGCGTGGCCATCGCCGTACGCGGGGCGCGGCATCTCGCGCAGGAGCTCGGCGCACGCGGATGAGGCTCGGGTGCGGGTCGCGAGATCACACCGTCTGCGCGAGATCACACGCTTTTCGACGCAATCGCGGGTGATCTCGGGGACAACGGGTGATCTCGGCGAGCGGGCCGAGCGCGGGCGGGGAGATCTCCTCCCCGCCCGCGCCTCCGGTGGGCCGCTCAGGCGGTCAGCGGCAGCTCACGGCCGCGAACGGCGCGTCCACCGTCCGGGACCCGGTGGGCCCCGCCGCCGTCACCTGGACCGACCCCGCCGCGACCGACGATGCGCGCACCGTGGTCGTGGTCGAGACCGTGGCGCCGGCTGCGACCGCGTTGTGGGTCTTCGAGCCCCACTGCGAGGTGACGGTGATGTTCGCCGCCGCATCGCTGTCGTTGGTGACACGCGTGGTCAGGACCACCTTGCCGCTGACGCACCGCGCGGACGCGACGGCCGTGACCGCGGGTCCGGGAGGAGCCGTCGCGGTGATGGTGGCCACGGCCGGGGTGGCCGCGGAGTTCGCCAGCTGGCCGCGCACCTGGACGGTGTCACCGGCCTTCTTCAGCGACGACAGGTCGGCCGTGTCCCAGGTCACGGCGACCGTCTCACGGTGTCCGTCCTTGAAGGTCGCCTGCACCGTGCCGGGCAGGGTGACCTCGGAGGAGCCGGCGGGCACGGTCGTCGAGACCGGGTCGACCGAGGTCACCAGCAGCGAGGGGTTCCACTTCGCCGCGAGGGCGTCGCGCTCCTTCGCGGTGATCGCCAGGATCGAACCGTGTCGCGGCGATGCCGGGAGCGAGAAGCTGCTCGGGATCGTCCACTGGATGTCGCCCTCGAGGGAGTTCGTCCCCAGCGGGATGTAGCCGCGGCCGCCGTAGTTGTCGACCCACAGGAAGTACTTGTACCCGGCGCGGTCGCCCTCGTTGGCCTTGAAGATCTCGGGCCCTTCGACCTCGGGCGTCCCGGCGTTGCGGCCGATGCAGGTGTCGATGAGCGACCAGGCACCCGACTCCGTGGTGGCGCGGAGGTTCGTCGACTTCTGCCCGATGATGTCGGGAGACGGGCACCCGCTGCTCTGCGTCGCCTTCGTGAAGCGGTAGTAGGTGTCACCCTCCTTCAGGACGGTCGAGTCGATGAGGCCGTTCCCCTGCACCAGCCCGGCGACGTCGCGTGCCTTGAACCACGGCTGCGGCGTGGTGAAGTCACGGAAGTCGCGTGTGGTGGAGATGAGGATCTGCGGGCCGTTGCCGTCCGGCGTCGTGCGGCTGGCGTCGCTGAAGATCGTCGAGGTCCAGTAGACGGTGTACGCGCCGATGGTCTCGTCGTAGATCGCCTCGGGTGCCCAGGTCATGCCCGTGTTCGGCAGGTTGACCTCGACGTGACGCTGCTCACCCCAGTTGACCAGGTCGGTGGACTCCCAGATCTCGAGGAAGTGGCTTCCGCGATCGGTGGCGCCGCCCCAGCCGGACGTGCCCACCGACAGGTCGGTGGCGAGGAGGAAGAAGCGGTCGCCCTCCTTGGAACGGAGGATGAAGGGGTCGCGCAGACCCGTCGTGCCCTTCGTCGACGTGAGCACGGGCTGCGCGTCGTTGAGCGTCTTCCACCGCAGCGAGTCGTTGCCGTCGGAGGTGGCGAAGCGGATCTTCTCCCCCTCGACGTTGTCGCCCGTGAAGTAGGCGAACATGTAGGCGTCGAGGTCGCTCGCCGCGACCGGTGCCGCGGCCGGGACGGTGCGCGCGAGGTCGCGGGTGACCGCGGCGGCTCCGGGCACGGTGACCGTCGCCGTCAGCGTGACCTGCGTGTCGGCGGCCGGCCGGACGACGGCACCCTTGGCGATGACGTTCGGGGCGGTGCCCGTGTCGACGCTCGAGATGACCGCCTCGTTCGACGAGGCCCAGGTGATGGTCGCGTTCGATGCGCCGGCCCGGTTCTTCGTGGCATCCACGTCGGCGCCGTTGGTGGGCAGCGTGACGTTGCCGCGGATCGGGCTCGCGAGGGCAGGGTCGGCCGCGACGGCGTCGGCGACCGCGCGGGCGAGCTCGGCCTGGGCGCTGTCGCCCTGCGCGTACGCCGGCACCTTCACGGTGATGCCGCCGCCGGCGACGGCGGTGCCGCCATGGGTGGCGGTGGGGGTCAGGATGACGGTGGCGTCGGGCGATCCGGCCGCGGGGCGCACGACTGTGCCGGTGGTGCTGACCACGCCCGGGGCGCTCGAGGTCCAGGAGATCGTGGAGCCTCCTGCGCCGGTGGTCGGCAGGGCCAGGTCGGCGGTGACGTTCGAGGTGTCGCCGAGCGAGACGGCGGCGTCGCTGCGGGCGATCGTCGCGTGCACGTCGCTCTCGGCCTGCTGCAGCTGACCCGTGGTCAGCGCCGAGGTCCAGACCTTCACGTCGTCGATGGCGCCGGCCCAGTAGGCGTCCGGCCCGTAGAACGACTTGCCCAGGTACCCCGAGAAGGTCGACGAGCCGATGGCCGCCGCGGCCGTGTGCGTGGTGGATGCCTGGCCGACGAGCGCACCGTCGAGGTAGGTGGAGACGGTCTTGCCGCCGGCCACGACCACGGCCATGTGCACCCAGCGCGACGCCGCGACGGGGGCGGTGCCGGAGGCGCGCACCTCGTAGCCGCTCTTGATCGCGCCGTAGCCCGAGCTGCCGCACTGCGTGGTCGCCAGGATGTGGGCGTCGACGCTCGAACCGAGCGTGAACGGCCACGTGCACTGCGGCGCGCCGCTCCAGCGGATCCACGCCGACATCGTCACGTCGGTGGTGCCGGCGGGGATGAGCCCGGGAGCGATGCGCACGTGGGGCGCGGCGGCGTTGCTGGCTCCGCCGGGGAGCGACAGAGCGAGGTCGCCCGCGGCGCCGGTGGGTCCGGCCACGCTCATGGCTCCGCCGTTGACGACGGTGCCGGCGTGGTTGCCCGGGGCGCTGTCGGCGATGATCGCACCGTCCGCGGGACGTGCGTCGATCTGGTCGAAGCCGTACTCGAGGATCGGAGCCGGCACGGTCTCCGCTGCCGTCGCGGCGGGGGTGACGACGGTGACCATCGACGCGATGCACGCCGCGGTCGCCGCAAGAGCCAATCCCGCTCTTCCTCGTCGAGAACCCGTGGTCCTCGGTCCTGCATGATTCGTCATGGTCTCCTCCTCGAGACATGGGGTCGGGTAGCCCGCTGAGTCCCTCGGGGGAGGGGGCTCTGGCCGTTACGTTATCGCTCACAATTGCGTGCCGACAAGAGTTCGAGGCAGCGGTTTCCTCCGAGAACGCCGCATGGCGCCGTCATGAGAGCCCCGCACGAGCAGCGGGTCGGCGCGGTAGCGAGACGATGCCCGTCCGGCGGGTCCCAGTCGGGCGGGGGTGGGGCGACGGCGTTGTGGGCCCTCGGGGTTACCGCTAACGTGTAGCCCAACGTCCCCCGACGACCGATGCGGGGGCGCTGACCCGAGGCGACGGAGCCCGCGGTCCTCGACCGTGATGGCGAGGAGTACCGGCGTGCTCCGCCCGATTCGGATCCCCCACCATCGCGTCACCCCCCCGCACCACACAGAGAGGTCTCATCGATGAGATCGTCCGATTCCCGCCCGCCCCGAGCCGCACGGTTCTCGCGAGGGCTCGGCCTGTCGCTGACCGGCGTGCTCATCGCCTCCACGATGAGCCTGGTCGCGCCGGCGGCTCACGCTGCCGACGTCCCGACGCCGACGGCGCACTACGACATGTCGCACACGGGCACGACGCTGACCGACGTGTCCGGCAACGGTCGCAACGCGTCGCTCACCGGCTTCACCGACGCGTCGTTCGCGGACGCCGCCGGCGACGCCGTGCTGCGCTTCAAGGCCGACGGCTACGCGGCCCTGCCGAAGGGCCTCGTCACCGGCACCGACAACGACTTCACCGTCGAGTACACCGTCTCGACGCAGACCTCCGCCAACCACTTCGGCTGGGTGATCGGCGACGGGGTCGGGCCGTGGAACACCACGCAGCTCGGCAACCACATCTTCCTCAGCCCGCGCTCGGCGCAGGGCGGATACACCGACCAGGTGCTCGCGGCCATTCGCGTGAAGAACGGCAGCAGCAACGGCGAGAGCCGCATGCCGGCGGGCGGCGGGCTCAATCCCGGCTTCACCACGCTGACCATGGTCGGCGCGGGGAACACGCTGACGCTCTACCGCGACGGCAGCGTCATCTCCACGCTCTCGCACACCAACGCGCTCAGCTCGATCATCCCGTCGGGCACCGTGCTGGGGTACCTCGGTCGTTCGCTCTACCAGGGTGACGCGCTGCTGCGAGCCGATGTCAGCGACGTGAAGTTCTGGGATTCGGCGCTGACCGCCGACCAGGTCTCGTCGAGCATGCCCACGGCGTCGCAGAAGTCCGCGACGACATCGGCGCTGCTGCGCGGCGACGTCCAGGCGATCATGCTGCGCGCCAACCCGTCCCTCGACAGCGTGTCGAGCGACCTCAACCTCGCGAGCTCGGTGAACGGCGTCGCCCTCACGTGGTCGTCGTCCAACCCGGCCGTGATCTCCAACACCGGTGTCGTCTCGCGCTCCATCACGACGAACACCCCCGTCACCCTCACCGCCACGAGCTCGCTCGGGGTGTTGACCTACGACGTCATCGTCGTCGCGCCGAACGTCTCCACCGACCTGGATGCCATCTCCCTGGCATCCCGGACGACCGAGAACCTGCCGCTGGTCACGAAGGGCGCCGTCAACGGCGCGGCGATCACGTGGGCCTCGTCGGACGCGGCCCTGGTCACCCCGACGAAGGCCGATTACGCGGCGCAGGCGGTCGGCGCGGCCGACCCGTTCCGCGGCGGCGGAGTCGTGGCGCGTCCCGCCTATGGCGCGGGCGATGCGAAGGTCACGCTGACGGCCACGGCCACGCTCAACGGCCAGACCGCGCAGAAGAGCTTCGAGGTCACCGTGGCCGAGAAGGGGCGCTGGGCTCCGGATGCCGGATACGCGGCGGCGTACTTCAAGTCCGACGGCGACGAGAAGATCTACCAGGCGGCCACGAACGGCAACGACTTCTTCTCGTTCTCGCCCGTCAACGGCGGTCAGCCGGTCATCACCTCGACGACCGACACGAAGGGTCTGCGCGACCCGTACATCCTGCGGTCGAAGGACGGCGACAAGTACTACATGGTCGCCACCGACCTCTGCATCAGCTGCGGCACCGGCTGGGGCCCCGCGCAGTCCGACGGCTCGCTGAAGATCGAGGTGTGGGAGTCCACCGACCTCGTGACGTGGACGCGCACCAACGGCAAGAACGAGGGCATCACGATCAACCAGCCGGCGGCCGGCATGACCTGGGCGCCCGAGGCGTACTGGGACGATGCGCTGCAGTCGTACGTCGTGCACTTCTCGTCGCGCCTGTACAGCAGTGCCTCGAAGACGAACTCCGACAACCTGCACGCCCGTGTCTTCTCCGTCCTGACGCGGGACTTCAAGACGTTCACCTACCCGCCGACCGAGTGGCAGAACACCGGCTTCGCCCGTATCGACTCGACGGTGCAGAAGATCGGCGACTACTACTACCGCTTCACCAAGAACGAAGAGGGTGGTGCGGCCGACGGCCTCGAGGCGGGCAAGGACATCTTCCTCGAGCGCTCCAAGGTCCTCACCGCCCCGACGACGCGGTCGAACTGGAACGCCGACCCCGAGACGACCTGGCAGCTGACCGATACGAACATGACGGTGCCGGAGACGGGTCAGGCCGGTGAGGGGCCGCAGATCGTCAAGCTGAACGAGGGTGACCCGAACAACGCCGGGGGCGACGGCTACGCCTTCCTCGTCGACAACTTCGGGGCGGGCGGCTACCGCGCCTTCGTCACCACCGGGGCGGCCATCGCGAGCAGCTCGCAGGCCGATCGTCTGTCGCGTCGCGCGGACTGGAACGTGCGTCCGGTCGGCGGCCTGCCCGCCAGCCCCCGCCACGGCTCGTTCGTGAGCGTGAGCCAGTCGGTCCTCTCCGCGATGCAGGACTGGACGTCGGTCAAGGCGGTCGCCTCGACCACGACCCTCTCCCGGGACGGACGTACCGTCACCGCCGCCGTCGCCGCGGCCGACCGGGGCGATGTCGCCGGAACCGTCACCTTCTCGGGGGACGGATGGACGCAGACGGTGAAGCTCGATCAGCGCTCCGCGACGGTCGACGTGCCGGCGAACGTCCGCTCCGTGACCGCCCGATACGACGGGTACACCGACGGTCGCGTCACCGCATCCACCTCGGCGGCTCTGACGCTCGGCCTGCAGGTATCGGCCGTCGTCGCGAACCGCTGCGTGTCGGGCAAGGTGACGCAGATGGTGACGGTGACCAACAAGGATGCCGTCGCCGCCGACGTCACGGTGACCAGCGCATTCGGGACGAAGCAGCTGACGCTGGCCGCGGGCAAGTCGGCGTCGACGGCCTTAGCGACGCGAGCGACGAGCGTCGAGGCGGGAACGGTCTCGATCGACGCCGTGGCCAGTGCGACGAAGGATGCCAAGACGTCATTCGCGGTGTCGGCACCGTCGGGCAGCTGCCGCTGACCGACGCCGGCGCGGTGGGTGCGCTCGGGCGTCCGGGCGCACTCACCGGCATGGCGGAGCTCGCGTTCCTCGCGCCGACGCACCCGTCGGCGCGGGCTCGTATGCGTCCGCCGGCATACGGTCCACCCCAGATGTCGGGAAGACGATCTGAGTCTTGTCTTCCCCATCTGTTCTCGCTAACATTTGAGGTGCGCGGGTCGTGGGTGACCCGGATCCCTCCCGTAGCAACCGGAGCGTCCGGTGAGCGTTGTGGTCGTTCGACGTCGGTGTCGGATGAAGAAATGGAGTTGACAATGAAGTTTTCCAAGGGTTTTGCTGCGCGTATCGCCGTGGCGACCGTGGGCGGCCTGGTGCTGATCGGAACGGCCGGTGCGGCCTCCGCGGCTGAGCAGGTCGGCGGTGAGGACGTCGACGTCAACGTCGACATCGCCGACACCGGAGCGGAGAGCCTGAGCCTGACCATCGCCGGCACGAAGGCGACGCTCGCAGAGACCGCGTCCGGCGTCGCCGACGTGCGTCAGTTCGACGGCACCCTCCCGACGGTCACCGTCACGGACACCCGCGACGTCGCCGACATCCCGGCGAACACGTGGTGGTACGTGACCGGCCAGGCGTCCGACTTCGTCGGCCCCGACGGCGCCATCATCACCGCCGACCACTTCGGCTGGACCCCGCAAGCGGTCGACGACGGCGACACCGGTCTGATCGCCGTGGGCGACGAGGTCGGCACGTCCCTGGACTCCGGCCCGAACGCCGTCGGCCTCGTCGGCCAGGAGCTGCTCTACGCCTCCCTCGAGTCGGCGACCGTCCGCGAGAGCGGAGAGACGTCGTGGACGGCTGACGCCGCGCTGGTGCTGAAGACCGATGCCGGTGTCACCCCGGGTGCGTACACCTCCAAGCTGACCCTGTCGCTCTTCGAGGACGTGTTCTGAGCCGACCAGCCGTAAACTCGGTTACTCGCGGGCCGGGTCCTGACAGGGACTCGGCCCGCGGTTTCGCGGGAGTGACGAGGTCGCCGCGGTCGATGACGATCTGGAGAGTGACGAAGCGGTATGTCTGAGAACCGCCCCTTTCTCATGCGGGCGACGATGGTGCTGCTGGCCGTCGTCGCGACGGTGTTCCTCGGCGTGCCCGCCGCGCATGCCGCCTCCGACACCGACATCACCTGGGCGGTGACGCCGGCGGATGAGTCGGGTCCGGACAAGCGCGGCATCATCCAGCAGGAGCTGGACCCGGGAGCCTCCCGCCAGGACTTCCTGGCGGTGCGCAACCTGAGCCGTTCGGAGGTGACCTTCGCGCTGACCGCGGCGGACGGCTTCTACACGCCGACGGGGCGCTTCAACATGCTGCCCTCCGACCAGGAGTCCGTGGACGCCGGTCTCTGGATCGATATCGCGGACACCGTCACGGTCGCCCCGAACGCGATCGTCGTCGTGCCCTTCACCACGACGGTGCCCGACGACGCCATTCCCGGCGACCACGCGGCGGGTATCGCGGCGTCGGTCTTGTCGACCGGTACCGACGCCTCCGGGGCCGAGGTGGGCGTGGAGAGCCGCGTCGGCTTCCGCGTCATGACCCGCGTCACCGGCGACATCGTGCCGTCGTTCGCTGTCACGGGGATCGACGCGTCATACGACATGTCGTGGAACCCGTTCCGCCCCGGCGCCGCCCACACGACGTTCACGGTCGAGAACACCGGCAACGCCAGCCTGCTCGTCACCGGAACGGCGGCGATCGGCACCGGTTCGGCGGCCTTCCCCGAAGACGGCGCCCCCCGGCAGGAGCTCCTGCCCGGCGAGTCCCGCTCGTTCACGGTGACCACGCCGGATGTGTGGCCGACGATCTTCGTTCCGGGTTCCATCGACGTCGTCCCGACGGCCACGGATCTCGGCGGCGATGCTGTCGAGGTGGCGCCCCGGTCGACCGATGCGTCGCTGTGGGCCTTCCCCGTCTCGCAGGCGCTCGTGCTCCTGGGCGTCCTGCTCATCGTCGCCGCGATGTTCTGGCGGCGCCGCCGGTTCGAGGCCGCCCTCGATCGCGCGCGTGCGGAGGGTCGAGCGGCTGCCGGCGCTCCGGCCGAGTCCGCCGGGTCGGCGGTCTCGTCCGAGAACGCCCCCGCGCGGGGAGCCGGTGCGGACCGCGCCGAGAGTCCGTGGACGTCGCCCACGGGGAGGCCGTGATGTCGGCCGGTCCGACGGGGTCGCTGCACGACGACGACTTCTTCATCACGGTCGAGATCGCGCCCCTCCCGAGTCCTCCGTCGGTCCTTCCGCCCCCCGCGTCCGACGGCTCGTCGTCGGTGTGGGCGGGTCTCGGCCAGGGCTGGCTCCCCGCGACCGGCGCGGAGCCGGCGTGGCTCGTCGGCGGCGGTGCCCTCCTCCTCGTCGTTCTCGGCGTCGTCCTGCTCCGCGCCCGGCGTCGCGCCTCGCCTTCGCCGTCCCCCTCTCCCGCGCCTGGGCCCGCGAGAGACGTTCCGCGGGATCTCTGAGCGACGTGTGGTGAGGCCCGTCCCAGCGAAATGTTCGCGTGCTATAGAGTGGCCAGATCGACTTGCCGGGGGGCGCTGTCCGAAGTCTGCCGCGTGTTCCGTTATTTTCGGTACACCCGTGATCGCCGGCGGAATCGGATGAACCTCAATGCCTCAGTCCTCTGACCGCGGGTGGCAGCGGCCCAGTATCTACGACGTCGCGCGACGCGCGGGTGTGTCGCACATGACGGTGTCGCGGGTGCTCAACAATCACCCGAACATCCGCGAGTCGACGCGGTCGCGCGTGCTGCAGGCCATCGAGGAGATGAACTACACGCCGAGCTCGATCGCCCGCGCCCTCGCGACCCGGCGTGCTCGCAGGATCGGTGTCGTCATCGATGGCCCCGTGCAGAACGGTCCCAACAACACCCTGCGTGCGCTCGAGAAGGCCGCGCGGGGGGTGGGCTACGCGGTGAGCGCGTTCTCCATCAGCGACGAGGACTCGTCGCAGATGGACTCCGGTGTGATGGAACTGGTGACCCAGGGCGTGGACGCCCTGTGCATCATCGCTCCCCGGGCGTCATCGTTGGATCTGCTGCGCCAGCAGAGCGTCGGACTCCCGACCATCGTGATCAAGGCCGAGGCCGACTCGGTGTGGCACACGGTCGGCGTCGATCAACGGCAGGGAGCCCGACTGGCCGTCCGGCACCTGATCGAGCTCGGTCACCGCCGGATCGCTCACCTCGCCGGTCCCATGGACTGGTTCGACGCCCGGGAGCGCACGGAGGGATGGCGCGAGAGCCTGGCCGAGGCGGGGCTGGAAGAGGGACCGTTCCTCATCGGCAACTGGAGTTCCGATTTCGGCTACGAGTTCGGCCGGTCCTCCGACCTGGGAGACACCACCGCGGTGTTCGCGGCGAACGACCAGATCGCCCTCGGCGTCATCCACGGGCTCCACGGTCGCGGCATCCGTGTTCCGGAAGACATCAGCGTGGTCGGGTTCGACGACCTGTCAGACGCGCGTCATTTCCTGCCGCCGCTCACGACCGTGCGGCAGGACTTCTGGGAGCTCGGCGAACTCGCCCTGCAGCAGATCATCGCCGCCATCGAAGGCGACGTCGAACCCACTCACGACATGATCCAACCGCGCCTCATCGTGCGCGAGTCGACGGCATCCGCGGCGTCTGCGTAGTGCCGCGCGCGACCGTCCCGACGGCTCGCGAGCACCGGCGTGATCGAGTTGTGATCTGATTCGCGAACATTCTCGTTCTCGCTCTTGCGCTCGGCTTTGTTAGCGCGCACACTGGACCTGACCAAGAGTGCCGCTCAAAGCTGCACAGCACTCCTCTCCAACCCGATGCTGGAGAGATCTCAAGGAGGAGAACACATGTCGATTTCGAAGCGCATGCGCGGCGTCGTCGGATTCATCGGAGCGGGCGTCGTCGCCCTGAGCCTGGCCGGCTGCGCCGGCGGCTCCAGCTCGGGTGGCGAAGGGGACGCCGCGGGGGGAGACGATGTCGTCACCGTCGGCTTCGTCGCCGTCGGCCCCGAGGGCGGCTGGCGCAACGCCAACGAGCAGGCGATCAAGGACGCCTTCACGGCCGACGCCGGCTTCGACCTGAAGTACGCCCCCGCCGCCAGCCCGAGCGACCAGAAGTCGCAGCTCGACGCCTTCGCGACCTTCGTCAACGACGAGGTCGACGTCATCCTGCTCACCGCCACCGAGGCGTCGGGCTGGGAGTCGTCGCTCGAGCTCGCCAAGGAGGCGGAGATTCCCGTCGTGCTCCTCGACCGCGGTGTCGACGCGTCCGACGACCTCTACGTCACGCGCATCGCCCCCGACAACAAGCAGGTCGCGGAGTCGGTGGGCTCGTGGGCCGTGTCGACGTTCCCGAGCGGCGCGAAGTACTTCGTCCTCGAGGGCGTCCCGGGCCTGTCCGTCGTCAACGAGCGCAACGAGGGCTTCGACGCCGAGGTCAGCAGCGCTTCGGGCTTCACCAAGGTGGGCGCTCAGACCGCCAACTGGAAGACCGACGAGGGCAAGTCCGTCATCGAGACCGTCCTGAAGGCCAACAACAACGACATCCAGTTCATCTTCGCCCAGAACGACGAGATGGGCATCGGCGCGGCGCAGGCCGTGTCCGCCGCGGGCCTGACCCCGGGCACCGACGTCAAGATCGCCACCATCGACGGCACCAAGGGCGCGCTCGAGGCCCTGGCCGCCGGCCAGCTGAGCTTCGTCGCTCAGTACAACCCGTTCTTCGGTGACACCGCCGTCGAGGCCGTGCAGAAGGCTCTCGCCGGCGAGACCGTCGACAAGACGATCATCGTCGACAGCGCGATCTTCGACTCGCCCGAGGCGGCCGAGACCGCGCTGTCCGAGGGCCTGGGCTTCTAAGCCCCGTCCCGCCCGCTCGAACAGTACGACCCACGGAGTGGGGGCGGCCCGCCGGGCTGCCCCCGCTCCCCATTCCCTACCCGCTCCGTACAGCGAGGAAGTTCGTCAGCGATGACAGAATCCCTACCGATCGTCGAAGTCCGCGGCGCATCGATCACGTTCCCCGGCGTCAAAGCCCTCGATGAGGTCCAGTTCCGACTGCTGCCGGGAGAGGTCCACACCCTCATGGGTGAGAACGGGGCGGGCAAGTCCACCCTCATCAAGGCGCTCACCGGCGTCTACCAGATCGACTCCGGCTCGATCCTCATCTTCGGCGAGGAGCGCCGGCTGACCGGCACCGCCTCGGCTCAGGCCGCCGGCATCTCGACGGTCTACCAAGAGGTCAACCTCTGCACGAACCTCACCATCGGCGAGAACGTCATGCTCGGTCACGAGATCCGCGGACCGCTGGGCATCAATTGGCGCGCCACCCACAGCCGCGCCCAAGAGGCGCTGACCCGCATGGGCCTCGGTCATCTCGACACCCGTGCTCCGCTGTCGTCGATCTCGATCGCTCTCCAACAGCTCGTCGCCATCAGCCGCGCGATGGTCACCGACTCGAAGGTGCTCATCCTCGACGAGCCCACCTCCAGCCTGGATGCCGCCGAGGTCGAGGTGCTCTTCACCGTCATGCGGCGTCTGCGCGACCAGGGCGTGGCCATCCTCTTCGTCTCGCACTTCCTCGATCAGGTGTACGCCATCAGCGACCGCATCACGGTCCTGCGCAACGGCGGCTTCGTCGGCGAGTACCTCACCCGCGACCTCGATCGCACCCAGCTCATCTCGAAGATGATCGGCAAAGACATCGAGGCCCTGCGCGCCCTCGGCTCCAACCGCCAGGTCGACGCGCGCGACCGCAGCGAGACCCCCGTCTACGCCGCCGAGGGAATCGGCCGCGCCGGGGCTCTCGCGCCCACCGACATCGAGATCCACAGGGGTGAAGTCGTCGGGTTCGCGGGTCTGCTCGGGTCGGGCCGCACCGAACTCGCCCGCCTGATCGCCGGGGCGGACCGCGCCGACTCGGGCACCGTGCGTCTCAAGGGCAAGAAGGTCAACGTCAGCTCGCCGGTCTCGGGGCTCGGCAACCACATCGCCTACTCGACCGAGAACCGTCGCGACGACGGCATCATCGGCGACCTCAGCATCCGCGAGAACATCATGCTGGCCCTGCAGGCCAAGCGCGGATGGCTCCGCCGCATCCCCGCGAAAGAGGTCGACCAGCTCGTCTCGACCTACATGGAGCGCTTCAGCGTCCGACCCAACGACCCCGATCGTCCCATCCGTCTCCTCTCCGGCGGCAACCAGCAGAAGGTCCTGCTGGGGCGCTGGCTCGCGACCGACCCCCAGCTCCTGCTGCTGGACGAACCGACGCGCGGGATCGACGTCGGCGCGAAGGCCGACATCCAGGAGACCGTCGCCGAGCTGGCCGAGGGCGGCATGAGCGTCGTGTTCATCTCGTCCGAGCTCGAAGAGGTCGTGCGCCTGTCCGAGCGCATCGTCATCATGAAGGACCACGAGAAGGTCGGCGAGATCGTCAACGGCCCCGACGTCACGGCGGAACGCGTCGTGTCGATCATCGCCGCCGAGAGTGAAGAAGAGGCAGAGGCTCAGACCGAGGCCCTCGCCGAAGGAGAGACCCGCTGATGCCCGTTCTCAAGTCGCTGCTTCGGACCCCGTGGTTCTGGGGCATCATCGGCATCGTCCTGCTGCTGTCGCTCAACGTCATCAAGGATCCGACCTACCTCGCCGTCGGCATCAACCCCACGACCGGGCAGCTCTCGGGCAACGTGCTCGACATCCTGCGCGTCTCGGCGCCGATCATCATGATCGCCCTCGGCATGACCTTCGTCATCGCCACCAAGGGCATCGATCTGTCGGTCGGCTCGATCATGGCCGTCGGCGGCGCTGCCGCCATGGAACTGCTGCGGGCGCTCAACGCCCCGAGTTCGTTCGGGGCCATGTTCACCGCGATCGCCCTCGCCCTGCTCCTCGGCGCGGTCCTGGGCCTCATCAACGGTCTGCTGGTCTCGATCGTGGGTCTGCAGCCGTTCATCAGCACGCTGGTCATGATGCTGGCGGCCCGCGGAATCGCCCGCGTGATCACGGGCGGCCAGAACACCAACTCGCAGAACCAGCCGTTCCAGCAGATCTCGAATGGTCAGGTGCTGGGACTGCCCATCAGCTTCGTCACGGCGATCGCCATCGTCGTGGTGGTGACCGTCATCATGCGGCGTACCGCTCTGGGTCTCATGATCGAGTCGATCGGCGTGAACCCGGATGCCAGCCGGCTGGCCGGCATCCGCCCGCGCCCCATCCTCATCACCGTGTACGTGCTCTCGGGCATCCTCGCCGCCGGCGGTGGTCTGTTCACGGTGTCGGAGGTCATGACCGTCGACGTCTCGGGCACCGGCTACCAGATGGAGCTCGATGCGATCCTGGCCGTCGTCATCGGCGGGACCTCCCTCGCGGGAGGCAAGTTCTCCATCCTCGGGTCGACCGTCGGGGCGTTGCTGATCGCGACCCTCAACAAGACCGTCCTCTTCCTCGGGGTCTCCGCCGCGGCGACCCCGGCCTTCAAGGCCATCGTCATCGTGCTGCTCGTCCTGCTGCAGTCCGAGCGGGTGAGGACCTTCGTCCTCCAGGCCGGACGCCGCCGTACCCGTAAGGAGGTCGTCGCATGAGCGCGACCGTCTCACCCCCGTCGCCCTCGCACGGCACCGAAGTCCCGGTGCGGGGACTGGCGATCTCCCGCATGTGGGGGCGCAGCCAGTCCGCCATCCCGACGCTGGCCGCCGTCGTGCTCCTCGTGGCGATGCTCGTGTACGCCGAGCTCGCCTACGGCCGCGTGTTCCACGCCGGCACCATGTCGAGCCTGCTCGTCAGCTTCGCGCCGACGATCATCCTCGCCGTCGGCATGACCATCGTCATCCTCTCGGGCGGTATCGACCTGTCGGTCGGCGCGGTTGTCGCCTTCACCTCGGTGTCGGGCGTCATGCTGATGAACAACGGCGTCAACGGCTGGCTCGCCGTGGTCCTGATGATCGCGTTCGGCGCCCTCTTCGGGCTCGTCTCGGGCGTGCTGATCCAGTACTTCAACGTGCAGCCGTTCATCGCGACCCTGGCCATGATGTTCCTCGCCCGGGGCCTGGCATCCATCCTGTCGACGGTGCCCGTCCAGGCGCCGGAGGGGGCGCCGATCCTGGTGCTCGCCACGGACCTCAAGCTCTACGACGGGCCCAAGACCAACGACCTCGTGCTCACGCCCGGTTTCTTCGTGGCCGTGGTGGTGGTCGTCGCCGCCTTCTGGCTCCTGCACCGCACCCGCACGGGTCGCACGGTCTACGGCATCGGCGGGGCCGAGAACTCTGCTCAGCTGATGGGCCTGCCCGTCGCCCGCACCCGGGTCGTCATCTACGTCCTGAGCGGAGCCCTCGCCGGCCTCGCGGCCGTCGTCTACACGGCCGAGGTGGGCGGCAAGGCGCAGAACGTCACGGGTATCGGATGGGAACTGGATGCCATCGCCGCCGTCGTCATCGGCGGAACGCTGCTCACCGGCGGGGCGGGCTACGTCCTGGGCTCCGTCGTCGGCTCGCTCGTGCTCGCGGCCCTGGCGATGATCATCACCAAGGACGGCGGAATCCGTCCGGAGTACCTCACCATCATCACCGGCGGTATCCTGCTCGCGTTCGTCCTGCTGCAGCGCGTGCTGACCGCGCGGCGCCGAAAATGAGCATCGTCGTCGACCCGCACCCCCGCAAGGAGAACATCGTGGCAGCGTCCCCTGCTGACATCACCCCCGACGTCCAGGCATCCATCGATCGTGTCCGCGAAGACGTCGCCCGGCTGCACGACGAGCTCGTGCGCTACAACCTCATCGTCTGGACCGGCGGCAACGTCTCGGGTCGGGTGCCCGGTGCCGATCTGTTCGTGATCAAGCCGTCGGGCGTCTCGTACGACGACCTCTCCCCGTCGAACATGATCCTGTGCGACCTGGACGGCAACGCCATTCCGGGCACGCCCGGTAGTGAGCGCAGCCCCTCCAGCGACACCGCGGCGCACGCCTACGTCTACCGCCACATGCCCGAGGTCGGCGGTGTCGTGCACACGCACTCCACCTACGGCGTCGCGTGGGCGGCCCGGGGCGAGGAGATCCCCTGCGTCATCACGGCCATGGCCGACGAGTTCGGCGGCCCCATCCCGGTCGGCCCGTTCGCGATCATCGGCGACGACTCGATCGGGCGCGGCATCGTCGAGACGCTGCGCGGTCATCGCTCGCGCGGCGTGATCATGCAGAACCACGGTCCGTTCACGATCGGCTCGAGCGCGAAGGATGCCGTGAAGGCGGCCGTCATGCTCGAAGACGTCGCCCGCACGGTGCACATCGCCCGTGAGGCAGGTCCGCTCATCCCGATCCCGCAGGACAAGATCGACGCCCTCTACAACCGTTACCAGAACGTCTACGGACAGAGCACGGACGATCGCCGATGAGCGCGGCAGTCACCACGGCCGCCGAGACGATCTCGTCCGGACGGGCGGCGCTCGGCATCGAGCTCGGCTCGACGCGCATCAAGGCCTGCCTCGTCGACGCCGATGACCCCACCCGCGTGCTGGCCACAGGCTCGCACGCATGGGAGAACCGCTACCGCGACGGCAACTGGACCTACGCACTCGAGGACGTCTGGACCGGCGTGCAGACCGCGTACGTGGCGCTCGCCGCCGACGTGAAGCGCCGCCACGGGGTCGAGATCGAAACGCTCGCGGCGGCCGGCGTCTCGGCGATGATGCACGGGTACCTGGCGTTCGACGCCGAGGGCGACCTGCTGGTGCCGTTCCGCACCTGGCGGAACACCTCGACCGAGCGCGCCGCGGGCGTGCTCTCGGAGCTGCTGGGCACCAACATCCCCCTGCGCTGGTCGATCGCCCACCTCTACCAGGCCGTGCTCGACGAGGAAGACCACATCCCCGACCTGCACTCGTTCACCACTCTCGCCGGATACGTCCACGAGAAGCTGACCGGCCGCCGTGTGCTCGGTATCGGCGACGCATCGGGCATGTTCCCGATCGACGTCGCGACGCGCGACTACGACGCGGCGATGATGGCGAAGTTCGACCGCCTCGTGACCGATCGCGCGCCCGGTCTCGAACTGCGCAGGCTCCTGCCCGACGTGCTCGTCGCCGGCGAGGCGGCGGGAGAACTGACCGCCGAGGGGGCGGCACTGCTCGACCCGTCCGGCGTCCTGCGCCCCGGTGTGCTGTTCTGCGCGCCCGAGGGAGATGCGGGCACCGGGATGGTCGCGACCAACTCGGTCGCCCCCCGCACCGGAAACGTCAGCGCGGGCACGAGCATCTTCGCGATGGTGGTGCTCGAGCGTCCGCTTCGTCGTGCCCACGACGAGCTCGACCTCGTCACGACCCCGGCGGGCGACCTCGTCGCCATGGTGCACTGCAACAACGGTGCGAGCGAGCTCGCCGCCTGGGTCGGGATGTTCGAGCGGTTCGCCGCGATCGCCGGCGGAACCCTCGACGCCGACGAGGTCTTCGAGGCGCTGTTCCTGGAGTCGCTGGACGGGGCGCCCGACGCCGGCGGCCTGCTCGCGTACAACCACCTCGCCGGCGAGCCGATCGCGGGCCTGCACGAGGGGCGTCCGCTCGTCGTGCGCACCCCCGACAGCCGTCTGACGCTGGCCAACTTCATGCGCGCTCAGCTGTACGGCGTGTTCGGCACCCTCGCGCTGGGGATGCGCGTGCTCTCCGAAGAGGGCGTCGAACTCGACCGCATGTACGCGCACGGCGGTGTGTTCCGCACAGCCGGCGTGGCGCAGCGCTTCCTCGCGGGGGCGCTGGACGCCCCGGTCGCCGTGGCCGCCACCGCGTCGGAGGGCGGTGCGTGGGGCATCGCCGTGCTCGCCGCGTTCGCTGCCGATACGGCCGGGCACCCCCTCGACACCTACCTCACCGACCGTGTGTTCGTTCAGACGACGTTCGAGTCGCTGGATCCGGACCCCGAGGACGTCCCCGGGTTCGCCGCCTACCTCACCCGATACCGCGCGGGTCTCGCCATCGAGCACGCCGCGATCGCGGCGACGCCCTGACCAGGGCCGTCGCCTCACCCACCCAAAAGGAACATGTGCATGTCTCGCTCCCCGCTCAAGAACGACCTCAACGGCTACGAGGTCTGGTTCGTCACCGGTAGCCAGAACCTCTACGGCGAAGAGACGCTGAAGCAGGTCGCCGAGCAGTCGCAGGCCGTCGTCGAGGGCTTGAACGGTCTGCCGGTGAAGGTCGTCTGGAAGCCCGTGCTGAAGGACTCCGACAGCATCCGCCGCATGGCGCTGGAGGTCAACGGCCGCGACGATGTCATCGGCGTGATCGCGTGGATGCACACGTTCAGCCCCGCGAAGATGTGGATCTCGGGTCTGGACGCGCTGCAGAAGCCGCTGCTGCACCTGCACACGCAGGCCAATGTCGAACTGCCGTGGAACGACATCGACTTCGACTTCATGAACCTCAACCAGGCCGCGCACGGCGACCGGGAGTTCGGGTACATCCAGACGCGCCTCGGCGTCTCGCGCAAGACCGTCGTCGGCCACGTCTCGAACCCGGCGGTGCGCCAGCAGATCGAGGACTGGGAGCGCGCTGCGGCCGGCTGGACCGCCGCCCGCACCCTCAAGCTCGCCCGCTTCGGCGACAACATGCGCTTCGTCGCCGTCACCGAGGGCGACAAGACCGAGGCCGAGCTGCGTTTCGGCGTGCAGGTCAACACCTGGGGCGTCAACGAGCTCGTCGAGGCCGTCCAGGCAGCATCGGATGCCGACATCGACGCGCTCGTGCAGGAGTACATCGACAGCTACGACGTGGTCGCCGAGCTGCTTCCCGGGGGAGCGCGTCACCAGCCGTTGCGCGACGGCGCCGCCATCGAACTGGGCCTGCGCTCGTTCCTCGAGGAGGGTGGTTTCGGTGCGTTCACCACGTCGTTCGAAGACCTCGGTGCGCTGAAGCAGCTGCCCGGTCTCGCGGTGCAGCGCCTCATGGCCGAGGGCTACGGCTTCGGCGCCGAGGGCGACTGGAAGACGGCGATCCTCGTGCGCGTCGCGAACGTGATGGGTGCGGGCCTGCCCGGCGGTGCCTCGCTGATGGAGGACTACACCTACGACCTGGTTCCCGGGCAGGAGCGCATCCTCGGTGCTCACATGCTCGAGGTCTCGCCGACGCTGTCCTCGCAGAAGCCGCGACTCGAGATCCACGCGCTCGGCATCGGCGGCAAGGACGACCCGGTGCGCCTGGTCTTCACCGCCGACCCGGGCCCCGCGATCGTCGTCGCCCTCAGCGACATGCGCGACCGCTTCCGCCTGACCGCCAACGTCGTCGAGAACGTCGAGGCGCCCGACCTGCCGAAGCTCCCGGTGGGTCGCGCGGTCTGGAAGCCCGCGCCCGACTTCGCGACCTCGGCCGCGTGCTGGCTCGCTGCCGGTGCCGCCCACCACACCGTCATGACGACGGCCGTGGGCATCGAGGTGTTCCGCGACTTCGCCGAGATCGCCAAGACCGAGCTCGTCGTCATCGACGACGACACCACGGTCCGCGGCTTCCAGAGCGAGCTGCGCTGGAACCAGGCGTACTACCGCCTGGCCCAGGGCCTGTAAGACCCGTCGCCCCGGGTGCCGCACTGCCCCGGGGCGATGCGGCACTCGCGCGTCCTGTTCGCTCGGGACGCGTGCCGCGCGCCGGTTCGACCGACGCACGGATCGTGCCCCGGAATCGTCGTAGCGGTGGGCTGCGGCGAGACCGGGGCACATCTGCGTGCGGGCGCGTCTCGCGCTCGCCCGGCGGTTCGGGGCGGTGCTCACGCTTCGCCGGCGGACACTCCTCGGCCCCGAACGGCGGAACCGGCCCCGCACTGAGGGACGAGCCCCGGGTGAAGCCCCGGGGGCCGTGGCGCCGTGAGACTGCTTCCCGCCGACACGTCGCTCGCAGGGTGCAGCCGTCTCATCGGGTGGATTCCGTCTCGCGGCGTCGCTGCACCACGTCGGGAGGGCGCCGGCGCGCCGCTGCGCTGCCGCCGTCGGAGCGGCGCACGCTGACGGCACGAGAGCCCGGGAACGACACAGGCCCCGGTGGAGAGGAGTCCACCGGGGCCTGGACCGTCACCCGAGGGTGACGGTGCGGGGGTCAGCCGCAGGACTTCGCGGCGTACGGGGCCGCGATCGTGGCCTTCGCCGCGCCCTGCGTCACCGCCGCGGTCGCCTCGCCCGCCGCGACAGACGTCGAGCGGGTGGCGAAGACGGCGGAGGTGGTGGCGCCCGCAGCGACGGTGGCGTTCTTCGAGCCGTACGCCGACGACATGGCGACGGATGCCGCGACGTCTCCGGTGTTGACGGCCTTGACCACGAGCTGCACCTTGCCGGCCACGCAGCGCGCTTCCGCCGTGTACTGCACCTTCACGAGCGAGCGCACGGTGACGGTGGCCTCGACCGGCATCCGCGAGTCGTCTTGAGCGACGCCCGAGACCGTGAACGTGCCCGGGGCGTTGTACTTCGCCGCATCCACGGCATCCCACTTCACGTCGACCGTCTGCACCGAACCGTCGGCCTTGGTCAAGCGGGCCTGGGGCAGCACGGGCGCGGTGCCGGCATCGGTGGCGACGTCGATGGCATCCACGGTCTTCACCGCGATGTTCGGCGCGTACGCCTCGAGTACCTTCTGGTACTCGGCGCGGGTCACCGGGATGACGGTGCCGTGACGCGGTTTGCCGCCGTCGGCGTTCTGCGGCAGACCCTGACGGAGCTTGCTGCCCAGCGCCTGCCAGCTGCCGGCCTGATCGAGGTCGTTCGTGCCGAACGGCACGTAGTGGTTGGGCCCGCCGTGGTAGTTGGGCTGGTCGATGAAGAGGAACCAGTCGAGGTCGTTCACGTCGCCCTCATTGGCCGCGAAGATGTTCGCGCCCTCACCGCTGGAGTAGGTGCCACCCGGCTCGCCGTTGGGCAGGCCGCTGGCGACGCGCTCCTCGACGAGGGTCCACTGGTCGGCCGGTCCCGAGGTGCCGGGCAGCGTGCCCGAGATCGTCGCGAGCAGGTCGGTGGACTTCTCGTGGCGGATGGTCATGCTCGCCTCGTCCTTGGTGAAGCGGTGGTAGACGCCGTCCTTCTTCGCCACGGTCGAGTCGATGAGGCCCAGGCCGTTGCCGCGACGCACGTCGGACCACACCTTCGCGTCGGAGAAGGTGACGAAGTCGTCGGTGGTGGCGTACATCATGCGGTTGTAGGTGACGCCCGTGCGGTCAGCCACGTTGGTGGTCGGGTAGAGGTTCGACGCCCAGAACACCACGAAGGTGTCGAGCTCTTCGTCCCAGTACGCCTCGGGCGCCCAGGTGTTGCCGGCGAAGTCCGACGACACCTTGACGTGCCGCTGCTCCGACCAGCTCACGAGGTCGTCGGACTCCCAGACCTCGATGTATTTCGAGCCCGAGATCTGCGCGGTCGTGAAGCCGCCGGCGAGTCCCGCGACCTTGAGGTCGGTGGCGATCATGTAGAACTTGTCGCCGTGCGGGGCGCGGATGATGAACGGGTCGCGCAGACCCTCGGTGCCGACGGTGGAGCTGAAGATCGGCTTGCCCTGGTTGAGGGTGTTCCAGGTCAGTGCGTCGTTGCCCTTGGAGGCCGCGATGCTGACGCGCTCGGCGCCGTCGCCCTCGCCGGTGAAGAACGTCCAGAAGTACGCCTCGGTCTTCTGCGATCCGCCCGGCATGGGCTGGATGCGAGCGGTGAAGGTGCGGCTCGAGGTCGCCGAGCCGTTGGTGGCGGTGGCGGAGAGCTCGATGTCGACGGCGGGCGAGCCCGCGGCCGGTCGCTTGACCTCGATGGTGCGCGAGTCGTCGCGGACGCCCGCGCGCAGCTCCGCGTTGGCCGCGCCCGCCGGAGCGATCGACCAGGCGATGCTCGAGCCCTCGGCGCCGGTGGTGGGCACCGAGAAGTTGCCGCGGATGTTGTCGAGGTTGCGGATCGACACGGCGGCGAGGTCGCGCGACACCTTCTCGGCGTCGGAGAGCTGCTGTGCGACCAGGACGGGGTAGGTCTGCGTGCGAGTGTCGGAGCCGACGGTGAAGGTCGCGGTGAGGGTCACCGCGGCGTCACCCGCACCGGCTGCCGGACGCGTCACCGTGGCGGTGCCGCCCGAGACGGCGATGGCGGCGTTGTCGGAGGCCCAGCTGACGGTCGCGCCGGCGCTGGTCGTGGGGACCGTGAAATCGGTCAGGGCCGTGGTCGGCACGCTCACGCCCGCGACGGCGCGGTCGAGCGCCTGCGCGTTGTAGAGCGACTTCACGTCGGCCTCGCTGAGCGCGGAGGCGTAGACGGCGTAGTCGTCGACGAGCCCGCTCCAGCCGGCGTCGTTGTAGGTGGAGCGACCGAGGTACGACACCAGCGACGATCCGAACGAGGACACGTCGCGTGCGATGGCGTTCTGCGCGATGCGCGTGCCGTTGATGTAGACGCTCAGCTGGCCGGTGGTGCCGCTGATCACCGTCGTGTAGAGGCTCAGCCCGGCCGGGGTGCGTGCGCCCGACGTCGCGGCGTTCGTCGCGCCGGGGCCGACCTCGGTGCCCCACGGGGCGCTCGCGTTGACGGAGTCGGTGACGACCGACTTGACGTAGCCGCTGGGATTGGCGGGGTTGAGCAGCCAGTAGCCCGACGAGAAGCTCGCGCCCGAGGCGACAGCGGCGCCGATGAAGGCCGCCGCGACGTTGCCGTTGCCCGAACGCGGCGAGAGCCACGTCGAGATGGTGAGGTCCTTCTTGCCGACGAGGCCCGCCGTGGGGATGTCGAGGTAGGCCGCCGTGTTGGCGGCGCCGCCCGGGAGCGACAGGCTGCCGCCGCTGATCGAGCCCCCGCTCTGGCGGAGCGTGCCGTTCCAGCTGTTTCCGCTGGAGTCGGCGGTCGTTCCGTCGTCGAAGGAGTAATGGAGGAGAGGCTGCGGCCCGGTGGCCGCCTGGGCGGCCGTCGCGGTGGCTCCCAGACCGGTCATCGAGAGGGTCAGCGCGGCCGTGACGGCCAGACCTTTCCTCCACAGGGGTGAACGTGTGCGCGTGCGCATGGTGGGCGTCCTTGCTCTCGAGGGACGCGAGACCGCATGTTCGGCCCGGGACGGCGACGTCACGAGCGCCGGACACGCGCCATCGCGGTCGGGGGTGGTCACTGAGCGATCAGTGGGTGCCTTGTTACCGGAAACACCGGCCGATCTCACGGTAAGTCGGAGCCAAATCGCTGTCAAGAACGGTGGTCGGCAGCGCCATCGGAAGGCCGGGAAGCGCAGTCGCGAACGAGAGGGTGCGCCCGGCCGTACCCGGACGCACCCTCATCCCTGTCGCTCTCCGCGGCAGCTGCGTGCCGCGTCGTCGGTCGTCGCCGACCGATGCGTCGGCGCTCCCTTCACCCGAGAGCGCTGAAGATCACCCCCGCGCAGCGTCGGCGCACGGCGGCCCGGGCGGGCGCGCTCGTCTTCCTCGTCACGTCGTTCCTCCGCTTCGTCGAGTCGGCTCGACCGGTCACTTGCAGCTGGTGGCGCGGTAGTCCGCGGTCACCGGGGTGGGGATGCCCTGCACGGTCACCGTCACGGTGCCCGCGTCGACGGACGCGCTGCGGGTGGACTGCGCCTTGGAGACGGCCTTGCCCGGAGCGAGGTTGGCGAAGGTGGTTGAGCCGAAGCTGCTCGCGATGGTTCCGGACACCGCGGCGGTGCCGGTGTTGGTAACCGTGGTGACGAGCGTCACCTTGCCCGAGACGCAGCGCGTCACCGCACTCGCCTGCACGCCGGCGGGGGCGGCGGCCACGATCACCCGCGCGGTCACCGTGCGGTGGGCCGGGGCGACCTCCTGCGCGGCGGTGAGTGACAGGTCGAGCATGCCGTTCGCGCGCACGTTGACCGCCTTGAACCAGCTGTTGCGGTCGGGGTCGAACAGGCCGCCGGCGGCGGCGCCCGAGTGCGGCTCGGGGTAGGGACGGGCGTGGTAGGCGAGCACGAGGTTGCCGGCCGGGTCGGTCGCGAAGGAATTGTGACCGGTTCCGGCTTGCGGCGCCCCACCGATGCGGCCGGTGAAGGTGTCGTTCGTGGTGAGCACGGGGGAGGGCACCTGCGTCCAGCTCGCGCGGTTCGTCAGATCCGCGTCCTTCGGGGCGCGCAGCATGCCGAGGTCGTAGTACTTGTCGACGGTGCCGCCCGAGTAGGTCAGGTAGATGAAGTCGCCGTGCTCGACCATGAAGGGCGCCTCGACGATCCCCTGGTCGGCGCCCTCGTTCGTGTCCGAGGGCGTCGGGGCCTGCTTGCCGTACTCCCACGGCTGGCTGAGCGCGTAGATCTCGCTCAGTCCGCCGTCGAGCAGCGGGACGGTGCCGGTCGCGCCCATCTTGGCCTTGCCGACGAGCACGCGGCCGCCGTTCGGCATCACCCAGTAGCCCTGGGTGGCGCCGTTCTCCTGGCGCTCGAGGTACGAGACGTCGAAGGCGGCGCCCTCGAGGATGGTCGGCTCGCCCCAGTTCGCCTGGTTCACGAGCCCGCCGTTCCGCAGCGACTCCTCGGTGCCCGTGTAGGGGATGAGCACGGTGTTGTCGCACCAGCCGTTGGTGGGCGCGTAGCCGCGGTTCATGCCGGCGACGATCCACCACCGCCCGTTGATCTTGTGGAACTCCTGCGCCCAGATGTATCCGCCCCAGCCGTAGAAGGTGTTGGGGTACTGAGCCTGCTTGCCGGGCGTTCCGTTGTCGGGGTCGATCACGATCTGCTCGGGAGCGTCCTTGAGGCCGGCGATGGTCGTCGCGCGCTTCAAGCCGATCTTGCGGTAGGCGTTGGCGTCGATGAGCTGGTCGTCGGGCGCGTTCGAGGGGATCGAGTAGTGCGAGCCCGTGAGGTACCAGTAGCCGTCGTCCTCGTTGAAGAAGAGGTGCGGATCGGCCCGCGCATCGTTGACCATCTCTTCGGCCGTCTGCTGCACGGTTCCGGACACCTCGTACACGCCCGCCTTGCGCGAGTCGATCGCGGCGAGGTCGGCGGCATCCCATGCCACCGGCAGATTCTTGGTGGAGCCGTCGTTGTAGTCGAGGGTCACGGTGGCGGGCAGGGTCGACGCCTCCACCTTCGTGCCGTTCTCGACCTGCACGTCGCCCGGGGTGCGGACGCCGGTGTTCTGAAGGTCGACGTAATTCTTGAAGAACACGTCGAACTCGCTCTTCGACAGCGCGAACGAGCTCGCCTGCGCCTGGGCTGCGAAGTCGGGGAGGCCCGATCCGGTCACACCGAGCGTGCGCAGGTCGGCCTTGGTCGCGGCGGTCGGGGTGCTGCTGCCGGTGAGGCCGTCGAGCCGGGCCACGCGGCCTTCCCCGGTGAGCTCGTCGGTCCAGAAGGCCTTGTACTTCTGGCTCGCGGCGTCGAACTCGATGCGCGGGTTCGTGACGATCGATCCGTCCGAGGCGAGCTTGACGCTGCGCTGGTTGCGGAAGGTGGCTCCGTCGGGGGCGTCCCAGACGTACACCGAGTCGGTGGCGTTGTTCTGCGCGGCCACCGCGCCCAGGCTGCCGTCGGCGAAGCGGATCAGGGTGGGCGAGCCGACCTGGGCGTTCGGGTTCGCGCTCTGCGAGCCGTTCCAGGTGGCGTAGAGGATCGCCTGCGAGCGGTTCAGCGGCTCCCAGGTGGAGGCGCCCGCGGGCCGGGCCGAGACGAACAGTGCGTCGGAGCGGCGGTCGTCGTCGTACGCGAGCGGGTCGTCCTTGACGCCGCCCGTCGTCGTGACCGTCTTGACGTAGGTGGCGATGTCGCCGCCGGCGTCGAGGATCTGCGCCGAGGCGGTGATCGGCTGCGCGACGCCGGCGATCGCGGCCGTCAGCTGCACCGCGACGGGACCGGATGCCGGGCGGGTCACCTTTCCGTCGGCCGAGACGAGCGAGGCGCCGGGGCCGGTCGCCGACCACGTCACCGCGTTGCCGAGAACGGACGGCGGAAGATCACCCGTGATCCGAGCGGGGATGCTCAGGGCGGCAGCGGGGGTCGCTTGCGACGGCCCCGACGCCGAGTTCGGACGGGGTCAGGGCGCGGTTGTAGATGCGCAGGTTGTCCAGAAGACCGGCGAAGTACTCGCCGCCGCCCCAGTTGGCCTTGCCCACCTGGAGCACGCCGCCCGAGGCTCCGAGGATCTGGGAGAGGGCGGGTCCCGCCGCGTTCGTCGAGACGAGCTTCTTGTCGACGAACAGGCGCGCCGTCGCGCCCGACAGCACCAGGTCGACGTGCTTCCACTCCGTCGTGGCGACGGTCGAGACGAGGTTGCCCGCGGTGTTGCGGGAGCCGGCGTTGTCGTACCGCTCGACGGTGACGCCGGAGGTGCGGTCGAGGTACCCGAGGTAATGCTCCTGGGCGTATGCCTGGGCGGCGGCGTTCCGGGCCGCGAACACGGTCCAGCCCACGTTGCCGGAGGCGTTGGGCTTGCTGTCGTACGAGATGGTGAGGTTGTCGAGCCCGGCGAGCAGCGGGGTGCCGTCGGTCTTGGCGACGTCGAGCCAGAAGCTGCTGCTCAGCTGCGCGGCATTGCCGTCGACCCCCGGCGCCAGCTGCGCCGTGCCCCGCGTGGTGGCGGTGGCACCCGCGCCGGTGAAGCTCGTCGTGCCGCTGTCGAAGGTGAAGTCGGCGATCAGCGCGTCTTCGGGTCCGGCGGCGGCGGCGAGGCCCGGCGTGAGAAGACCCGCGCACAGGGCGGCGGCCGTGGTGCTCGCGGCGATCGCGGCCCTCCGACGACGCGTGCGCGTGGGCGGGGTTTCGAAGCGCTCGGGGGGCGTCGTCGGACGCGCCGCAAAGGGCAGGGGCATAACCACTCTCCATTAAGTGAATGACCGTCGGGGTGCTGTGTTATCGCTCACAGTATCCGGTCGCCACCGGTTTGCCCAGGGCGATCTGGCGCGCTCGGCGGTCCCGGTCGCGCGGGGCCCGTTCCGCCGGCGGGTCTTGCCCCGCTCTGTGGTGAGCGGTAACATCCACTCGTTCCTGCGTCTCAGGGGCCCCGATCATCCTGGCAAAGGAGCTGGAGTGATGACCATGCACCCGACCGCCCCCGCCGCGCCCCGGCGGACGGTTCCCCGTCGTCGCCGGAGCGCGATCCTCGGCTTCGCCACGGGAGTCGCCCTCCTCGCGGGCGGGCTCGCTCCTCTCGCGGCGGCACCTGCCGTCGCCGAGACCGCGATCCCGTCCTCGGGCCTGCGCGCGGAGTACGTCTTCGACGAGACCGTCGGTGCGAGCGTGCCCAACAGTGCGCCCACGGGGCTCGGCGCCGCCACCGTCGTGAACGGCGCCGATTCGCTGTGGACCGGTTCGTCCCTCGTCTTCACCGGCGGGGGGAAGACCAGCCCCACCGCCAGCTGGGTGCGACTGCCGAACGACGTGCTCGCCGGCGCGCGATCGGCGACGATCACCATCGAGACCAAGCTCGATGCGTCGATGATGAACAACTGGAACTTTCTCTGGAACATCGGAAACGACTCCCCGACGCGGTCGTACTTCGCATCGGTGCGCGACAACCCCCGCACCGTCATCACCACGAACGGCGGCGGCGGCGAGGTCAACGCCCGGTCCGGATCGGCCCTGACGGCCGATCGCTGGTACAGCCTCACCTCGGTCATCGACGGCGCGGCCGGGCGCATCGCCTTCTTCGTCGACGGCGTGCAGGTGGCATCCACCCCCACCACCCTCTCGCCCGCCGACATCACCGATCAGACCCTGAACACGATCGGTCGCGCGCCCTACCCCGACCCCATGTACAAGGGCGAGGTCTCCACGTTCCGCGTGTACGACCGGGCCCTGAGCGCCGACGAGGTCGCCCGCGTGTCGACCGCCGACGCGTCGATCCACTCCGACGAGCACCGGCGCGCAGCACAAGCCGTGGTCGACGGACTCGCCCCCGTCACCGTCGACGAGAGCGTCACCACCCTGCCCACGTCGGGTGGCCGCGTGTCGTGGAGCTCGACCGACCCCGGTCTGACCGTCTTCGCGGACGGCGCGACCGTCACCGCTCAGCAGCCCGCGCCGGGCGCTGCGCCTCGCACCTCGTCGCTGACGGCGACCGCGACGGTCCGCGGAGTGGCGGCCACCCGCTCGGTGCCCGTCACCGTCCAGCCCGCCCGGGCCGCCGGCGACGCCTTCGGCTACGCGATGGTGCATTTCGTCGAGGACGCCAACGGCTACGCCGAGAAGATCTATCTCGACGTCTCGCGGGGCGATGACCCCGAGGCGTGGGATCCGCTGAACGGGGGCAAGCCGATCCTCGCGTCGCAGCTGGGCACCACCGGCGTCCGCGACCCGTACCTGACCTACAACCCCGAGACGAAGACGTACTACATCATCGCCACCGACCTGCGCGTGTTCGGCGGCGACCGCGGAACCGGCTCCTGCACCGACTGGTGCTACTGGCAGACGCAGGGCAGCACGAAGCTGAACGTGTGGGAGTCGAAGGACCTCGTCACCTGGAGCGATCTGCGCCAGTTCGACGTGGCGCAGTCGCCCGCCGGCAGCAAGGTCGCCGAGCTCGGCATGGCCTGGGCGCCCGAGGCGACGTGGGTCCCCGGCTACAACGCCGACGGCAGCGGCGCGTTCGTCCTCTACTGGTCGTCGACGATGTTCGACAACAGCGCGCACACGGGTTCGAGCTACTCGCGCGTGCTGTGGGGCGCGACCACCGACTTCACGCAGCAGACCTACCGCTACGGCGGCACGATGATCGACACCGGCGGCAACGCCATCGACACCACCGTCATCCAGAACGACGGCACCACCTACCGCGTCACGAAGGACAACGCCTTCGGCCGGGGCATCTACATGGAGTCGACCACGGCCACCGACTGGTGGAAGCCGACGACGGTGTGGACGACCGTGCAGGAGCGGATCGGCGCCGTCTGGTCGGGCGGCAACGCCGGTGGCGTCGAGGGGCCGGCCGTGTTCCAGCGCCACGGCGAAGACCACTGGTACCTCTACGTCGACGTCATCCCCTCGACCGGCTACCGGCCGATGGAGACGTCGAACCTGGATGCCGGGTGGACGCAGCTCGTGTCCGACTCCTTCTCGATGGCGCCCAGCACCAAGCACGGCGGAATCGTGCCGCTGACCTTCGGGCAGTACGACGGGATCCGCAAGGCGGATGCCGCGGCGGTCGTCGCCAGCGACCTCGGCGACGCCACCGTCGCCCAGGGCGCGAACGCGCAGACGGTCTCGGCCGCTCTTCCCCGCGAGGCGCAGGTGACGTTGGCGTACGGCCGCGGCACCGCCGCGCAGCCGGTGACGTGGAACCTGTCGGGTGTCGACACCGCGCGGCCCGGCACCTACCCGATCACCGGCACGGTGCGCACCATCGGCGCCAACCTCAACCAGTGGGCCGGGGCGAACGGCTCGACGGCGTACAACGCCGCCGATCGGCGCCTGTTCAGCTCGACCGCGCTGACGGTCACGGCGGACGTCGTCGTGACCGCTCCCGCGCTGGCCGTCACGGCCACGGCGGAGACCCGGTGCGCGGCGGGCAAGCCCATCGTCATCGCCCGCATCGCCAACGGCGGCACGGCGCCCGTCGCGGTGAAGGTGGAGTCGACGCACGGCTCGAAGACAATCGCCTCTCTCGGTGCCGGCAAGAGCACATCGGTGACCTTCACCTCGCGGACGAACCCGATGTCCGCCGGCGAGGTCAGTGTGACCGCGACCGCCGGCGACGCGACGACGACGGTGACCGCGCCCTACGCGGCGACCACCTGCCGCTGACCCGAGCGACCCGGACCCGCCTGATGGCGGATCCGGGTCGCCGCGGCGACGGCCCCTGATGGACCAAGAGCATGCCCTCCACGCGCACCCGGCCCCCGGCGCCGCCTCCGCCCGCGGCCCCCGTGCCCGCCATCGGACCGCGGCGGGCGCTGATCGTCGCGGCGTCGCTCGTCGTGATGGCCGTCGTCGTGCGGTGGGTGACGATCGACGTCGACGCCTCCCTGCCGAGCGCCCTCTCCGACGGCATCACGCTCGCCGCGAGCGTCGTCATCGAGTCGCTGCCCTTCGTCTTCCTCGGCATCTCGATCTCGATCGCGGTGCAGCTGTGGGTCCCTTCGCGTGTCCTGGATGCCGTGATCCCGCGCAGGGGCGTGCTCCGACGGGCCGTCCTGTCACTGCTGGGGGTCGTGCTGCCGGTGTGCGAGTGCGGAAACGTCCCGCTGGCGCGCGGGCTGATGATGCGCGGGTTCTCCGTCGCCGACTCCGTGACCTTCCTGCTCGCGGCCCCCATCCTCAACCCCGTCACCCTCGTCACGACCTATCAGGCGTTCGGCTGGAACGACGGCATCCTGATCTCCCGCCTGGTGGGTGGTTTCGTGCTCGCCAATCTCGTGGGCTGGCTCGTGAGCCTGCACCCCGCCCCGGAGCGCCTGCTCACTCCGCAGTGGGCCGCGGTGTGCGCGTCGGCGTCGTCCTCCGAACGGCAGCCGGCGACGCTGCGGCGCGCGGCGGTGATGTTCCGCGACGAGGTCTCCGCCATGCTGCCGGCGCTCTTCCTCGGTGCGGCGATCGCCGGCGTCATCCAGGTCGCCGTCTCGCGCGACACGCTGACCGGGATCGGCGGGCACCCCGTGCTCGGCATCCTGGCGCTCATGGTGCTGGCGTTCGTGATCGCGATCTGTTCGAACGTCGACGCGTTCTTCGCGCTGTCGCTGGCGTCGACGTTCTCGCCGGGGGCGCTCGTGGCGTTCCTCGTGCTCGGGCCGATGATCGACGTGAAGATGCTCGTGATGCTGTCGACGACGTTCCGCCTGCGCACGCTCGCCGGGATCACCCTCCTCATCGCGCTGGGCGCGCTGACCCTCGGTCTGGTGGTGAACCTCGTTGTCTGACCTCGTCTCCCGCTGGGCGGGTCTCGCCCTGTGCGGCATCGGCCTCGTCGCCACGCTCCTGCTGGCCGCCGCCGGCGACCTCACCCTGTACATTCACCCCCGCTATGTCGTCTTCACCGTGGTGTTGAGCATCATCGGAGCGGCCCTGTTCGCGGTGGCCGTCTGGGTGACCGCCACCGGCCGGGGGTCGGAGCATGACCACGACCACGACCACGACCACGACCACGACCACGACCACGCGCCGCGACGTCGGCCGCTGCGGATGCTGTCGATCGGCGCGACCGGCGTGCTCATCGTCGTCTCCGCGCTGGCGCTGCTGGCCGCGCCTCCCACGACCCTGAGCGCGGAGCGGGCGCTGTCGCTGGAGAGCGCGGCGGACGGGGCCGGCGACGTCCCCCGCCCCTCGCTGATCGGCAGCGACCCCACCCGCTTCTCGGTGCGCGACTGGGCGAGCATCCTCGGCAGCGGGGCCACGGCCGACGACCTCGTCGGGCAGCAGGCCGACGTCACGGGGTTCCTGCTCGTCGACGACGACGGCGCCGTCCGCGTCGGCCGCTACGCCGTCACCTGCTGCACGGTCGACGCGCAGTTGTTCGCCGTCCCCGTCGTCGCCGCCGACCTGCCGAGCGATCTGGGCTCGGGCGACTGGGTGCGTCTCACCGGGACATTCACCGACGATGCCGGCGCGACCCGCCTGCGCCCCGGCACCGTGGACGCCGTGGAGGAGCCCGATGATCCGTATCTCTCCTGAGGGGGATGCCGCCCGCCCGCGGGCGTCGCGCCGGTGGGTCGTCGCCGCCGTCGCCGTGGTGACCTGCCTCGCCGCGGCCAGTACCGCGCTGGGCGCGGGTGCACTCGAGCGGGGACCGCGCATCCGCGGCGTCGACGGCGACACCGCGCTCGCCGTGCAGCAGGCGGGAGTGACGCTCGTGTTCCGCGCCGATCAGCCCCTCGATCCGCGCTCCGGCGACGGGGTGCGGGTCGAGCCCGCGGCGCCGGTCGAGGTCGAGGTGGCCGGGTCCACGATCCGCCTGCGTTTCACCGGCACGATCGACCACGCCCGTGACTACCGGGTGCGCATCCCGTCTCTGACGGGGCGGGCGACCGGGGCGACGGCGGAGGCCGCGTTCGACTTCACGACGCCGCCGTTGACCGTGACCACCCTCGAGCGAGGGGGCGCCTTCGATCGTCCGGACGGTGCCGACGATCGGATCGTCCGACACGACCTCTCGACCGCCACGGACGAGGTCGTCTTCTCGGCGCCCCGCATCCAGGAGTACGCCGACGACGGCGTCGGCGTGGTCGCCGCCGTGCTCGACCCCGACGGACGGGCCGACCTCACCCGGGCGGAGCCGGGGGAGGAGCCCGTCGCGCTGCCCCTCCCCGGCGACGGCACGATCGGTCTGCTCCGCGCCTCCGGCGACGCCCGCCGCGCGGGATACGTCTTCACGGGCACGGGCGATGACGCGCAGCAGTACATCAGCACGCTCTTCCTCGTCGATCCCGCCGACCCCGACGCCGGCGCGCGCGCCGCGCTCGACCTCGAGGATCGTCCTCTGCAGGCCGACCTGTGGGTCTTCATCCCCGGCACGTCCTACCTCGTCGCACAGACGCCCGTCGGGTCGCTCATCCTGGTGGATGCCACCGGCGCGGCGCCCCCGCGTCTGCTCGGCGAGGTCGGGTCGTTGCGCGCGGTGCTGCCCGCCTCGACCTCGCTCGTCGTCGACGGCGCCACCGGCCCCGCCGTCCTCGACCTGACGAACGGCGCTCTCACCGAAATAGTCGGCGGGGCGGTCGACGAGGTCTCCGCGGGGACGGTGTTCCTCTCCGCATCGTCCTCCATGGCGTGGACCGCGACGGACGTCGTGCGCCGGACCGCCTCGCAGCCGGATGCCGAGGTCTTCCGCTCCGACCCCGGAGAGCGGATCGACGAGGTGTGCGTGTCTCCGAGCGGCCGCTACGCGTCCGTCGGCCTGGTGCCCTCCGCCGCCGGCATCGACGACTACCCGACCCGCGCCGAGTGGCTCGGGAGGACCTCCCGTGTGGTGGACGTGTCGTCGGGCGACGTGGTCGCCGACGTGCGGGGGACGCGCCCGAACTGGTGCGCCTGAGCCGTCCGGACGTACGCACGTGCGGCCGTTCCCTGTCGTTTCGCGGCCGATCCGTACTTGTTAGCGCACACATTCTTCGCTAGCGTGGGTCCACCACCGTTCACTTCCCCGGCCTCGTGCCGGGGTGGCCGGGTTCGACGACGAACCGGAAAGGGGGCGTCGATGACGACGCACAGCGTGCTCTCGCACACGGTGAACGATGCCCTCGATCTCGTTCCGGCATCCGTCGATCCACTGCTCGGCGCCGATTCACCACGACGATCCTGCACGCCCTCGCGGCGTGGGGAGTCGACCTCCTCCGTGCCGCGCGGTCGTCGCGCGCCGGGGAGGCGTATCCCGCTTCGGTCGTCGTCCCTCTCCCGCCCCGAATGCCCCTGCACGGAAAGAAGCCGATCGTGAGATTGCAACGTCCCCTCGCGCTCCTGGTGGCCGCGACGCTGACGACGGGGGTGCTCACCACGAGCGCCGCCCCCGCCGTCGCCGCGGTCCCGAGCCCGATCCTGTCCTACGACTTCTCGGCGTCGGCCGCCGTCGGTGCCGGCGTCGCGGCCGGCAGCACCGTCAGCGACGGAGCCGGTGCGCACGCCGGAACGGTGCGCGGAACGGGCGCGACCGTCGTCGCCGGCCCGCGCGGCGGCGGCGACAAGGCGCTGCGTCTGCCCGGCGGGGCCGCCGGGTCGAACGCGGCCTTCGTCGAGATCGCCCCGGGTCTCACGACGAACGCCACCACGGACGTGACCATGTCGGCCTGGATGCGGTGGGAGGGCAACCAGAGCTGCGCCTGGGCGTACACGCTCGGCCAGTCGTCCGACCGCTACCTCTTCACCACCCCGGAATGCGGCGGGCGGCTGATCGGAGCCGTCAAGGCCGGCAGCGAGCAGCGCGCCTCCGACGACGCCCCCGCGGCGGTCGGCCGGTGGTCGCACGTCGCCGTCGTCCTGCGCAGCGGCGTCAGCGTCTCGACGTACGTCGACGGCGAACTGGCCCAGACCACCCCGACCGGCGCGACCGGCGCCGCGACCGTGGGCACCTCGACGTTCTCGGGTCTGCTCGGCAAGTCGTTCTACGGCCCCGACCCGTTCTTCATCGGCGCGCTCGATGACGTGCACGTGTACGACCAGGCGTTGACCGCCGCGCAGGTGAAGGAGGACGCCGCGCCCGCAGCGGCCGCCATCGCCCGCGCAGACGCCGACGCCGCGCGTCCGCCGGTCTCGGGCACCGTCACCACCGACATCGCCCTGCCCACCTCCGGAGCCGGGGGATCGACGCTCACGTGGGCCAGCAGCAACCCGGCGGTGATCGACGCGAACGGCAGAGTCACGCGGCCCGCAGCGGGTTCTCCGGACGCCACCGTCACCCTGACCCCCACCGCCGCCTTCGCGGGTGTCACGGCCACCGGCGCGACCGCCACCCTCACCGTGCGCGCCGACAGCGACGCCGACGCCGCCGAGCGCATCCGCACCGCTCTCGTGGTGCCGCCCGTCGTGGCATCCGGTACGAGCCTCCCCGAGGTGAGCGGCTACGACATCCAGTGGAGCGCGGACGGCGCGACCCTCGGCTCCCGGGAGCTCACCAACTCCACGGCATCCGACCAGGTCCGTCAGATCACGGCGCGAATCTCCGTCGGCGCGAGCACCGTCGAGAAGACGTTCTCGGTGACCGTGCTGAGCGCATCGACCGGCCGCCAGCTGGTCTCGTACACCCGCAACGCCACCGGTGAGCACGACGCCAATCACGACTCCGTGGCGCACAGCCTCCACCTGGCGCTGGGCACCTCCGTGAACGACGCGGCGCCGCTGTACAAGAACGGCGGCGTGGTCTTCGCCGAGGGCGAGTTCTTCGCGGTCGACCGTATCGACCACCGCGGGATCTCGAACCCGTCGCTGTTCACCTTCGCCGACGGCACGATCGGCGTCATCGCGACGCGCGTGCTGCAGTGGGGAGCAGCGGACGGCACCGAATCCTCGAGCGCCCTCGTCTTCAAGGCGCGCGACGCCGGCGCGACCGACTTCGACGAGCTCGGCCTGATCGACCTGGGCACGACCGGCGGCGTCATCGCCCCCCGCGCCGTCTACGACTCCGCCGAGAAGCGCTACCTTGTGTCGTGGACGGATGCCGCCGGCGCGACCAAGTCGACGACCGTCACCGACCTCGCCCTCACCGAACTGCGCACCGCGCCGTTCTGGCCCGAAGACGGCGGCAAGCGTCCCTGGATCGTGACCGACGGCAACCGAGGCGACCTGCGCGCGGGCGGTGCACTGACGGTGGCCGCCCCCGACCTCTCCGGCTTCGCCGGTCGGGTGGCCGATGCCCGGCCCGCCGGCACCCTGGCCGTGTCCGCCGCGACCGCGAAGGCGCTGACCGACCGGCTCGGCCGAGTGGTCAACACGGGGGTGACCGTCGACCCGCAGACCATCACGTCGGGTGACACGGCATCCCTCGCCAAGACGAAGGCGAAACTCGCCTACTCCGACGGCTCGACGGGACAGCTCGGCATCGACTGGAACAAGGAGCAACTCGACCGTCTCGCCACGGCCGGACCCGGCACCTACACCCTGTCCGGGACCGTGCGCCAGCGTCAGTACGCGGAGCCCTTCGCGTACAACCGCGCCGACCCGACGATCTACCGGTACGAGCGCGACGGCAAGACGCGGTACCTGTTCATCGCCACCGATGACACCAACAACAACAACATCGCATCCGCGCACCTGCCGATCCGCGTCGCCGACACGATCGATCAGCTCGCCGACGACAACGGCGGACGCGACCGCGAGGTGGACCTGCTCAATCGCTACACCCGCGGTGACCGCACCACCGACGGCCGGGTGATCGCCGGATGCTACTGGGCCCCGGAGATCCACGAGATCGGCGGCAAGCTCTCGATCCTGTTCGCGCCGTGCTTCAACCCGTCCAACTCGCAGTCGAACGAGGGCGGGCAGTGGTACACGGTCCAGGCGCACATCATGCAGCTGCGTGACGGCGGCGACCCGGGCAACCCCGCCGACTGGTCGAAGCCGGCTGCCGTCCTGAAGTCCGACGGCTCACCGCTGGGCCGCGCGGAGTTCGGGCGCAATATCAGCCTCGACATGACGTATTTCGAGTCGGGCGGCACCGCGTACTACGCGTGGTCGCAGCGGTACACCCCCGAGGGTGCGCCGCTCAGCGACCCGGCCACGTGGATCGCGAAGGTCGACCCGAGCAACCCGACCCGCGTCATCGGCACCCCCGTGCCCATCATCGTCCCCAGCCTGTCGTTCGAGGAACGTCTGGCCGAAGGTGCCTTCGCCATCCAGCGCAACGGGCGGATCACGCTCGTCTACTCGAGCGACGGGGTCAGCCCGAAGTACATCGTCGGCGGTGCCTGGGCCGACGAGTCCAGCGACCTGACCGACATCAACAGCTGGCACAAGTACGACATGCCCCTGCTCAAGAGCGAGGCGATGCCGGCGGGCGTCTGGGACTACCGCACCTACGAACAGGGCCCGGGCCACGGCGCGGTCACGACCGACGAGGACGGCAACGACCTGTACGTCTACCACACGTGGGGCGACGGTGTCGGGGGGAACGGGCGCGACACCCGCATCACCCGCATCCACTACGCAGCCGGCGATCGACCGATCTTCGACATGACCCGTGACGAGGAGGTGCAGCCGTCACTGCGCACCGTCTCGACGACGGTCACTGTGACCGCTCCGGTCACGGTGGCGTCGACGGCGAGCACGCGCTGCGTCGCGGGCAAGGTCACGCTCGTGACGACGGTGAAGAACACGAGCGCCTACGCCGTCGACGTCGCGCTCACCACGACCTGGGGCACCAAGTCGATGCGTTCCGTCGCCCCCGGCGCCACCGCGTCGACGACGTTCACCACCCGCGCCGCGTCCGTCCCGGCGGGCTCGGTGGGGGTCACGGCGACGGCGACGGTCGATGGGAAGCCCGTGTCGACGCAGACCAGCACCGCCTACGCGGCCCGGAGCTGCTCGTGAGCGCCTGAGAGGACCCGGACTCTCGACAGCAGTGATCTCCGCCCCCGTCCACGGACGCGGGGCGGAGATCACTGCGTTGTGCCCGAGGACGGTGCGCAGGCGGGGACGGCCCGCGCCGATCCGCACCGGGCGCCTCTGCGTCCTCGGGTGCGGCATCCGTCCGTCCCCTCCGGTGTCGCACTGACGGGTGCCCTCCCGCGGGGCGTGGGTGCTCGCGTCCTGCGGTGACTTGCGCCGTGTGTACGCGCGGGGTGGGTGTGCGTGTGCATTTGGGCGAAGTCAGCGGTGGGGGCGTGGGGCGTGGGTGCTGGGTCTTGTCGTGACTTGCGCCGTATGTACGCGCGGGGTGGGTGTGGGCGTGCATTTGGGCGAAGTCAGCGGTGGGGGCGTGGGGCGTGGGTGCTGGGTCTTGTCGTGACTTGCGCCGTATGTACGCGCGGGGTGGGTGTGGGCGTGCATTTGGCCGAAGTCAGCGGGGGGTGGGGTGTGGGTGCTGGCGTGCGGCGTGGCTTGCGCCGTGTGTACGCGCGGGGTGGGTGTGCGCGTGCATTTGGCCGAAGTCAGCGGGCGTTGAGCGTGGGCGCTAGCGCGCAGCGGTGACTTGCGCCATGTGTACGCGCGGGGTGGGTGCGCGTGTGCATATGGCCGAAGTCAGCGGGGGTGGGGTGTGGGCGCTGGCGTGCGGCTGTGACTTGCGCCATGTGTACGCGTGGGGTGGGTGTGCGTGTGCATATGGCCGAAGTCAGCGGGCTTGAGGCGTGCGGCGGTGGCTTGCGTCGTGTGTACGCGTGGGGTGGGTGCGCGCGTGCATTTGGCCGAAGTCAGCGCCGGGGAGCGGGGGGGGGGGGGGGGGGGGGGGGGGGGGTGACGCACGCGGTCCGGGAATGCCGCCGGCACGAGTTCTCCTGCCGTTCGGATGTCGTCCACGGGGGAGTCGATCGTCGGACGACGGTGCGCCTCTGGCCGTGCCGGGCGGGCGCGCCGTCCCAGCACGACAGAACGCCCCGGGTCACCGGTCGAGGGTGACCCGGGGCGTCCCCGGGGGTGGGTGCCGGGCGGCTGCGCCTCACGCGTCAGCCGCCCGGTGACGACATGTCAGCCGCAGCTGCGGGCGCTGTACCCCGCCTTCTGCGTCGCCGTCGACGGGGCGCCGTCGACCTGACCGGTGGCGGTGACCGACGCCTCGCCCGCGGGGATCGACGTCTGTCGGGTCGTGAACGCCTGGCTGGCGCTCTTGCCCGGAGCCAGGCTCGTGACGCTCTTCTTGCCGAAGGCGGTGGTCACCTCGACCGACACCGGGACCGTGCTGGTGTTCTTGACCGTGGTGGTCAGGGTCACCTTGCCCGAGACGCACCGCGTCGCCGCCGAGAACTCCGTCTTGATCGCGGAGGCCGCGGCCCGCACGATCTGGATGCTGTACGTCTTGGCCGTGGTGTGATCCTGCGCCAGTGCGCGCAGCGTCAGCGTCGTCGGCGAGCCGTCGGCGTTCAGAGCGACGGTGCGCTTCTGCGTGTCGTCGATCAGGATGTCGCCGACGTAGACCAGGCCGCTGGGTGTGGCCGGGTCGGCGTCGAACGTCGCCGTGGTCGCATCGCGCGGAACCGTCACGGTGTAGCCGTACGTTCCGTCGGTCAGCTGGGGGCTGATCGTGCCGCCGTCGAACGTGAGGGCGTTCAGGTCGGCGTCGGTCGCGTACGTCGTGGACGTGGTCGTGTAGACCCCGTACACCCCGCCCACGTAGCTGGCGCCGGTGCCCTGGAAGCGCACCGTCACGATGGGGATCTTGTTCCCCTTCTCGTCGAGCACGTAGTTGCCGGCCTGATCGCGCTTGTAGCGGTCCTTGGCGGCGATGTCGGCCAGCGCCGACGCCGGGATCTCGTCGTACTGGATGTAGAACGAGTTCGCTCCGTTGGCATTGGTGACGCGCTCCGACTTCAGCTTGACGTCGTTGATGTAGACGTCGAACGTCCGGCCGTTGTCGCCGCCGAAGTACCGCACACCGAGGTAGTTCTTCGGCGCCGACGGGTCGACGGCCATGTCGTACTGGAAGAACGCCTCGGCCGACATCTCGCCGTCGCGGTACTGCTGCCCGAGCCACGTCCCCACCGACGAGCGGTTGAACTTGTAGTTCTTCCCCGCCTCGCTGTTGTTGTTGTCGAACGAGGTGAGGGCGTCCGTCGTCGTCTCGTCGACGCGGAGCTTCTCCTTCTCGCTCTTGATCAGCGCCTGCGCGGCGGCCGAATCGGGCTGGATGAGGTTCATGTAGATCGCGTAGCGGGCGTTGTACATGCTGTAGTACGGCTCGAAGGTGAGCGCCGCGGAGGCGGTGTCGACGTTCTGCAGCGTGAATTTCATGACGGTACGGCCGTTGTTGTCCGCACCGTTCGCCTGACGGACGAGGTTCTTCTCGATGTCCTTCTTGAAGCCCTCGACGTCGCCGACGCGCACGCTGTTGATGACCGACTTGTCGGCGGCGCTCATGCGCACGAGGATGCCCGCGGGCGTGGTCGCCTCGACGTTCGCCCGGTTGAGCTCCGTCGACAGCACGACGGGGCCGTAGCGGAACGCGACCCAGTTGGGGTCTTCCGTGCCGGCCTCGACCTGCACCGTGGCGGGGAGCTTGTACGCGATCGTGTCGCCGGCGGCGACGGGGATCACCACGTAGCCCTTGTCGGTGGCGGCGGCGACGTCACGCGTCTGGCCGTTCACCGTCAGGGTCGGGTTCGGAGACCACGACGGCACGCGCAGGCGCAGGGTGGTGCCCTCCGCCAACGTTCCCCCGTCGAGGGCGGCGACCGTGAAGGTGGCCGTGTCGGTATTCGGGATGTCCGCCGTCTGCGTCAGCTTCAGGTTCTGCGGCGCGGACGAGAACTCCGTCGAGCGGAACATGTTCACGTAAACCGACTGCCCCTTGCGGAAGTAGATCGAGTCGCCGAGCTTGGTGAAGCTCTCGGTCGCCGTGCCGTGATCGCACCAGAACTCGTCCTCTTTCCGACCGAAGACCTTGGCGTACCCGGCGGTCTGCGGCTGGAAGTACGTCATCATGCCCGTCTCGGGGTTCTGCGACGCGAGGATCGTGTTGATGTAGGTGTTCTCGTACCAGTCGGCGTACTTCACGTCAGGGCTCACACGGAACAGGCCGTGCGTGAGCTTGAGCATGTTGTACTCGTTGCATCCCTCGACCGTGGACTGCTCGCCGTAGCCGGTGGTGATGCCGTTGGTGGCGAACTCGTGCAGGGTGCCGGGCTGCTGGAAGTGCTCCGAGTAGCTGTTGCCGCCGCCGATGTAGGAGTGGTCGTTCACCACCATCTGCCAGAAGTTCTCGGCCGCCCGACGGTACATGTCGAGGTTGGACTTCTCGGCATCCGTCAGACGGGCGTAGAGCGTCGGGTTGTCGGTGAGGACGGTGTAGCGCTTGAGGGCGCCCACCAGCTTCGGGATGGTGGTGTTGGCGTGCTTGCCGGCCAGGACGTCCTGGTTCGCGGCGAGCTGCTGGAACAGCGAGACCTCGTCGAAGAGCTCGGCCGCCTTCTTGTGCTGGTCGTTCTCGGTGATGCTGTACAGCTCGTACAGCGCCTCGTTCATGCCGCCGTACTCGGTGCTGAGCAGCGCGCTCGGGTTGGCCTGGCGCGAGCCCCACACATTCAGCCACGAACCGAAGCCGCTCGCGACCGAGAGGGCCTTGTCGGCCACGTCCTTCGGTGCGTACTGGTGAGCCTTGAGCAGCCCCGCGAGCACCTTGTGGAGGTTGTAGAAGGGCACGATCAGTCCGTCGGCGCCGTGCGGCAGGTACGACACCGGGAAGGGGGCGACGTATCCGCTGTTGGACGGGTCCTTCTGCGCGTACGCGGCCTGGGCGGCGGCGAGGCCGTCGACCGCGGTGGTCAGCTTGGCCAGCAGCTGGGCCTTGCGACCCTCGTCGGTCTCGGTCGCGTACGCCTGCGACAGCGCCGACACGAAGTGGCCGAAGAAGTGACCCTGGAAGCGTGCACCGGTGGTGCGCTCCCACCCGCCGTACGGCTGCGCGGTCGTGGGGATGCCCGCCAGCTGATCGAACGAGTACAGGAAGCGCTTCGGGTCGAGGGTGAGCAGCCAGTCGACCATCTTGGCGTTGCTGTTCTGCAGATACGGGTCGGTGACGAGCACCTCGTTGAGGTCGGTGTCGTCGACGTAGATCGAGGTGGCGACACCCTCCTTCGGCACCGAGACCTGGAAGGTCTTGGTCCGCGGCGTGCTGCCGGCGTAGGTCGCCGACGCGGTGAGGGTGACGGTGGCGTCAGCGTCCTTCGGCCGGGTCACGCTCGCCTGGCCGCCGTCGACCGAGATCACGCTCGGCGCGGAGGAGGTCCAGGTGAAGGCCGTGCCGTTGGAGGCGGAGGTGGTGAGGCCGAAGCTGGTCGACGCGCTCGCCGGCACGGACAGCTGGTCGAGACCGCGCTGCGCGACGTCGGCCGGGTCGAAGGACGGGTTGTTCGCCTTGGTGAGAGCGACGACATCGGATGCCGAGGCGACGGCGTTGTAGAGGGTGTAGTCGTCGAGCGCGCCGCGGACGTAGGAGCCGTTGTACTGGGGGCCGTTGAAGCCGATGGACTTGGTCGTGGTGCTCTCGGACGTCAGCACACCGGTGGCGCCTCCGCCGATGGCGTTGGCGACGGAGGACACCTGCTGCTCGCCGTTGCGGTAGAAGATGACGGCCTTGGTCGCCGGGTCGTAGGTGACCACGACGTGCGTCCACTGGCCCGCCGGGAAGAACGCGTCACGCGAACCGTTGACCGCGACCTTGTAGGGCTGATCCGCGCCGGGGCCGATGGACAGCGCGAGCGGCGTGTTGCCGTTCTCGGAGCTCAGGTACCAGCCCGCCGAGTTGTAGACGCCCTTGTTCCAGGTGAAGACCTGCTCACCCGTGCCCATCGACTGTGCGGGCTTGAACCAGAACGACAAGGTCAGCTTCTCGGGCTGCAGCGCGGCGCTCGTTCCGAGGCCGACCGCGTCGGTACCACGCAGGTTCAGCGCCTGGTCGTGGATGCCGGTGGTGTAGGTGTCCTGCCCTCTCAACATGGACGTCGCGATCTTGTGGGGACCGCCGTCGGTGAGATTGCCGTCGAAGCGGAGGTCGAGGACCTTGGCCGAGTCGAGGGTTGCTGCCGAGGCGGCGGTGGGGGAGATCACCGCCAATCCGCTGGCGATCATCATCGCGGTCGCGCTGAGCGCCACCGCTTTTCGAATGGGGAACATCAGTGTTTCCTCTCTGCGGCTCTGCAGAAACGGTCGTGATCATCGAGTCGGGACCGCGGAACGCAGGGACCCGACGGGCGGGCGGCGGCCGACATGCGCAATGTTAGTGGTAACACGATTCGTGTGGGGGAAAAATTCCCTTCGGTCACCCGTCGCCCCTTATGGCGGGCGGTGCAGGCCGTGCGAGGGCGCCGTCCGACGACCACACCTTGCCGCCCTTCCTTGTGAGCGATAACATGTCGGAACACGGACATGACCTCGACCAATGGTGGTTGGAAGGATCGCAATGGAGCAGACCCTTTTCCGTCGCGCGCTCGCGGGCGTCACGACACTCACGCTCGCGCTGACCGGCGCACTCGTCGCCGCGCAGCCCGCTGCCGCGGCCGACGACCGGCTTGTCGCCTCCTACCCGCTGACGGAGACGAGCGGCACCGTCGCCGTCGACGTCTCCGGCAAGGGGCGCAACGCCGCCTACATGCAGGGGGCGACCCTCACAGGCGGTGAGGGCGTGCGCCTCGACGGCACCGACGACTACGTCGACCTGCCCGACAACCTGCTCGCCGGGCTCGACTCGATCACCATCAGCACCGACGTGCTGATCCGCGGCAACCAGGGCACGCCGTACTTCATCTACGGCCTCGGCAACACCGCGGGCGGGGCCGGAAACGGCTACCTCTTCTCGACGGGCAACTCGTACCGGACGTCCATCGCCACGGGCAACTGGCAGACGGAGCAGACCGCCAACAGCAACGCCGACCTGCAGCGAGACGTGTGGAAGACCATCACGTACACGCTCGACGACGCCACCGACACCGCGCGCATCTATCTCGACGGCACGCAGGTGGGCATGGCCACCGGAGTGACCACCAAGCCGAGCGCGATCGGAGGCGGGGTGACGACGGCGAACTACATCGGCCGTTCCGTGTACGACGCCGACCGACGCCTCGCGGGCAGCGTGCGCGACTTCCGCGTCTACAACGCCGCCCTCTCGGCATCCGAGGTGGCCGCCCTCGTCCCGACCGACGCCACGCGGCTGCAGCGGGATGCCGCGGCCCTCTCGCTCGGCGACCTGAGCGCCGTCACCGCCGACCTCGCCCTGCCCGCCACCGGCGTCAACGGCTCGGCCATCGCCTGGTCGACGAGCAACGCCGGCGTCGTGAGCGCGACCGGCAAGGTCACGCGTCCGGCTGCCGGTCAGCCCGCGGCCACCGCGACCCTCACGGCGAAGCTGACTCGCAACGCGGCCACCGAGACCAAGACCTTCGCGGTCACCGTCGCGCCCCTGCCGGGAAGCGCAGAACTGGCCAAGGCCGATCTCGACGCGATCAGCATCCCCAACGCGAGTGACGTGCGCGGCAACATCACGCTCCCCGCGAAGGGATCGGTCAACGGCACCGCCCTCACGTGGTCGGCCTCGCCCGCCGGTGTCATCACGACCTCGGCGTCGGGTGGCAAGGCCGCGGGCGTCGTGACGCGCGGCGCCGCCGACACGAAGGTGACGCTGACGGCAGCGGCATCCGGAACCTCCGCCACCCGGCAGATCGAGGTGACCGTCAAGGCGGCACCCGTAGGCCTCGACAAGGACTACACGGCCGGCTACCTGTGGACGCACTTCGGCGTCGAGGGCGGCTACGAGAAGATCTTCTACGGCCACAGCACCGACGGTCTGCACTGGGAGAAGCTCAACGACAACCGGTCGATCCTCGCCAACCTCGGCGGCGACCTCGGCGTCCGCGACCCGCACCTCGTGCGCTCGCCCGAGGGCGACAAGTACTGGATCATCGGCACCGACCTGCACGCCGAAGGCGGCGGCGCGGGCGGCTCGGGCTGGGACCAGCTGAACGCCAGCCAGAACCTCGTCGTCTGGGAGTCCACCGACCTGGTGAACTGGAGCGACCAGCGCATCGTCTTCGCGGGCTTCGACAAGGCCGGCTGCGTGTGGGCGCCCGAGGCCATCTATAACGAGGCCACCGGTGAGTACTACGTCTACTGGGCCGCGCGCGACCAGACCGACAACAACACCCCGGACTGGGCGCTGCGCATGTACCTGACGAAGACCCGCGACTTCGTCACGTTCACCACGCCCGAGATCTGGACGACGATGAACCCCAAGGGCGACGGCCAGGGCGGTCGCAACATCATCGACTCGACCATCGCCAAGGAGGGCGACACCTACTACCGCTTCTCGACCTCCGACTGGGACACGCTCGTCGACACAGCTCCGTCGCTCGACGGCCCGTGGACCCGCAAGATCGAGCCCGGACAGGCGGCCGCCGCGGGGCTCCGCACGCGCATGGAGGGCCTGACGGTCTACCAGCTGCCCGACGGTCGCTGGTCGGTCATGGGTGACGAATTCAACTACTACGGTCACATCGCCGACACGCTGTCGAGCCTGAAATTCCGTCAGCTCAGCAGCGGACCGGGTGCCGACCAGTTCTCGTTCGACCAGACCTTCCGTCACGGGTCGGTCCTGCGCCTGTCCAAGGCGGAGGAGGCGCGTCTGCTCGCCGCCTACGGCGACCAGCCGGTCACGCCGACCGATCCCGAGGAGCCGCAGCAGGGCCCGATCGCCGAGTACACCTTCGAGAACGGATCCCTCGCCGACTCCGTCGGTGACGCCGACCTCACCGCGTCCGGCACGGCATCCATCGCGACGGATGCCGAGAAGGGCTCCGCCCTGCGCCTGACCGGAGCCACGGGTGGCTATGCCTCGTTCCCGACCGGCTTCTTCGACGGTCGCAACACCATGACGGTGTCGATGGACGTGAAGTCCGAGCGCACGAGCGGCAACTTCTTCACCTTCACCTTCGGACAGAACCAGGACCGCTACTCGTTCCTGCGGGTCCGTGGTGACGAGGCCCGCAACGCCATCACGAAGGCGACGTGGCAGGGGGAGTCCGACGTCTCGGGCACCATCTCGAGCGGTCAGTGGCACAAATACGACCTCGTGTACGACGGCCGCATCATGCGCATGTACATCGACGGCGTGAAGGTCGACGAGAACCTCGCGCTGAACGCCACGGTGAGCGAGCTCGGCTCGAACCTCGCCGGGTACCTGGGTCGGTCGTTCTACGGCGGAGACGGCTACTTCCAGGGCTGGTACGACAACATCCGCGTGTACAACCGCGCGCTGTCGAGCACCGAGGTCCTGCAGAACGCGGGCGTCGAGGATCACTTGGTCGACGTCTCGCTGACGCAGCCCGAGAAGCTCAAGATGGCGCCGATCGTCGACAACGCGGCGCGCACGGTGAAGCTGCCGGTGGTCAAGGGCACCGATGTGTCGAAGCTCGCTCCGACCTTCAGCCTCGTCCCCGGGTCCACGGCGTCGCCGGCGTCGGGCACCGTGGTCGATATGCGCTCGCCCGTCACCTACACCGTGACGACCTCCACGGGCGCCAAGACGGAGTGGAAGATCGAAGCGCTCGTCGTCAACAGCCCCGTGCTGCCGGGCCTGTACGCCGACCCGAACATCGCGGTGTTCGGCGACACCTACTACATCTACGCGACGACCGACGGCTTCGACGGGTGGGGCGGCAAGGAGTTCTACGTCTGGAAGTCGAAGAACCTCGTCGACTGGACCCGCTCCGACAAGCCCTTCCTGACGCTCGACGGAGCCAACGGCAACGTGCCGTGGGCGACGGGCAACGCGTGGGCGCCGACCATCATCGAGCGGGGCGGGAAGTACTACTTCTACTTCAGTGGTCACAACCCGACCTTCGATCGCAAGACGATCGGTGTCGCCATCGCCGACAGCCCCGAGGGGCCGTTCACGGCGGAGCCGAACGCGATGATCGTCAACAACGAGGCCGTCACCTCGGGACAGGCGATCGACCCGGCGGCGTTCCACGACCCGGTGACGGGCAAATGGTACCTCGGGTGGGGCAACGGCTCGCCCGTCCTGGCGGAGCTGTCCGACGACATGAAGTCGATCAAGCCGGGGACGTACCAGCGCATCAACGGTCTGACCGACTTCCGCGAGGGTGTGTTCTTCAACTACCGCAAGGGTCTGTACCACCTCACGTACTCGATCGACGACACCGGCTCCGAGAACTACCGGGTGGGCTACGCGACCGCGACCAGCATGAACGGTCCGTGGACGTACCACGGGGTGATCCTCGAGAAGGACCTGTCGCTCGGCATCAAGGGACCGGCGCACAGCTCGATCATCAACGTGCCCGGTACGGACGACTGGTACATCGCGTACCACCGGTTCGCGATGCCGAACGGCAACGGCACCAACCGCGAGACCACGATCGACCGGGTGCGCTTCGGTGCGGACGGCCTGATGCAGAAGGTCGTCCCGACGCTCGAGAGCGTCGCGCCGCAGACGGTCCCCTCGCCGGGGCCGGAGATCACGGCGGCGGTGTCCACCCGGTGCGTGTCGGGCAAGGTCGTCCTCGCCGTAGCCGTCACCAACCGTGACGATGCGCCGGTGTCGGTCGCCCTCACGAGCGATTTCGGGTCCAAGACGGTCGCCTCCGTCGCCCCGGGCAAGACGACCACGCAGAGCTTCACGGTTCGCCAGTCGTCGGTGCCGGCGGGAACGGTGACGGTCAAGGCGACCGACGCGGGCGGCGGGGCCACGAAGGTGAAGTCGCCCTACAGCGCGCGGAACTGCGGCTGACGCGGCGGCCGACCCCGGCGGGGTCACCACTGCGAGCGGGTGGGCTCCGGCTTCGGCCGGGGCCCACTTCGCGTGCGCCCGGTGCCCTCCCGGTGTGCGAGGGCGCCGGATGGCGTTCGGCGGTGGTTCCCGAAAGCCGCGCCCGGCGCGACGCGAGCCGGATGCGGTGGGGCGGAGCCCTGAGAGCCCGCCGAGAGCTCTTGTTACCGAGAACATGAGCGCTTAGAGTGAACACATCGTGGTCCGTCTCCGGCGGCCCACCACCGGACCCGCTCAGGGCTCGTCGATGTCGACAGCCCTTCGGAAGGAACTCCCGATGGCCCGACGCCAGATCCTCACCATCCTCGCCCGCGGGCTCCTCGTGACCTCCGCGGTCGCTCCCGCGGGCATCGCCGCCTGGGACCAGACGGACCTCGAGAGCAGCGCCGTCCTGCAGGTCGCCGCCGGCGAACCCGACACGTTGTTCATCAACGGTCGGGCTTTCATCCTCGAGTGAGCCTCGTCGGGGCCCGCGCGCGTCGATCGATGTGCGGGCCCGGCGGAGGACGGAACAGACATCGCCGCGGGCGAGCCGCGCGCGGCGGGGGGCGTCTCGTGCCAGGCCTCCGCGCCCTCACGTCATCGTCGACGCGCTGACAGCGCGCGGGGCACCGCGCCGGCGACACCGGCGCTTCCGTGGCATCCCCTTTCCCCTCCCGGGGGGTCCGCGGTATCCGTCGAGCTGGTGATCCGCGGCGAGGCTCGGCCCTGTCCGCGGGGTGTGAGGCATCCGTCGAGCTGTCGTTCGCCGCGCAGATCCGTCCCCGCGGGTGAGCGGTATCCGTTGCGCTCTGCTCGGCTGCATGGCGGGTTCTGCGCACGAGGTCGGCATGCGCGCCCGCCGGCCGCTCGACGCCGCTCCGCCCGCAAGCGGGGGTCAGTGGTATCCGTCACCCGTCCGGATCGCTCGACATCGCCGTGCCTGCACCTCCGCCGAACCCGCACCCCGAGATCGTGGCTCTCATCGCGGATCGCGACGGTCGAGTGGCATCCCTCCGTGCTCTCCCCGTGATGCATCAGGGGGAGACCTCGCTCCCGGTGCCCTCCGGCTGGGGGAGGGGCGGGCACCGGGAGCGAGGCGATCAGCCGCAGCTTCGCGCCGAATACGCTGCGGTCTTGCTCGTGGTGACGCGCGTGCCATCGACGGTGGCGGTCGCGGTCGCAGTGATGGATCCCGCCGGGATGGACGCAGCGCGCTCGTAACTGACCGCTCTTCCCAGCCCAGTGGATCTCAGTCGCCCACGTGTTGCGGGGACGACATCGCCTTCGGGTCGATCGCGCGCTACGAGCTCCCCGCGAGGAATGGACGGACCGCGGTCAAATCTGCCCCGGGCTCTCCGATCGGCAACGGAACCGTCGACGTCGCCGTCCCGTGGGCCTGAGGCCAGGACTTTTCGTTCTCGGGCGGCGGCAGCGGTGGCCGGCCCCGGGACGAGCGTGGCCGCGAGGGTGGCGACCGCGGCGAGGGCGAGAGCGCGCGCACCGTAACGGCGTCGGCGCGGCGGTGCCTGATGCATGTCTTCTCCCGTGAGGACGTGACACCGCAGGACTGCTCCGTCGCCGGTGTTAACGGTAACAGTAGGGGACGCTGTCTGCGGGGAGCAAGCAGGAGCCCGGAACGTGCGGCCGCGTCGGCGGATGTCGTCACGCGGACGCGGGGGTCCTCGTCCGGATCCGATGGGCGACGCGCGCCGGCTCGGAACTCCCCTGTCGCTTGCGCTCCCTGTCGCCGCCGGATACTGTTCCATCGAACCAGTTCGACGGAGAGGGTGAGGCATGGTCAACATCGCCGATGTCGCGAAGGCCGCCGGTGTCTCTCGCAGCACCGTCTCGTACGCGCTCTCCGGGAACCGGCCGATCTCGCGCGAGACCCGGGAGCGCATCGACCTCGCCATCAGCGAGCTCGGCTTCACCGTCAACGCCGGGGCGCGCGCACTCGCCACGGCGCAGACAATGGTGCTCGGTCTGCTCGTCCAGTTCGAGGACGACGAGTTCCCACCCGCGATGCTGCAATACATCCTCGCGGTCTCCACAGCGGCGAGGGAACTCGGCTACGACATCCTGATGGTCACGGACGATCACGGTCCCGATGCGGTGCGACGCATCACGTCCTCCAACATGGTCGACGGCGTCGTGCTCCTCGACGTCGTCCACGACGATCCCCGGCTGCAGCCCCTCCGCGAGGCGCGCCAGCCGGGCGCTCTGGTCGGGCTGCCGCGCGACACCGAGGGACTCGACGTCTTCGACTTGGACTTCGGCGAAGCGGCCCGGCTCATCGTGGACCACTTGCACGGGCTCGGGCACCGGGACATCATCCTCGTCTCTCCGCCGCGTCATGTGTTCGAGCGCGGCGGGGCGTACGCGTGGAGGTTCCGGGAAGCCGCGCTGGAGCGGGCGGCGCGTCACGACATCCACCTCTACGCCCACTACGGCGAATCCCAGCAGCCGGGGATCGAGCGGAGCGTGAACGCCATCATCGATGCGCGTCCGCAGGCGACCGCCCTGATCGTGCACAACGACGCGTCCATCGCGGCGCTGCCTGCCGTCCTGCGGGAGCGGGGCATCGCGGTCCCTCGGGACCTGTCCGTCGTCAGTCTCTATTCGCGCGACTTCGGACGCACCTTCCTCCTGCCCTACACGGCGGTCGAGACATCTCCAGACGAGCTGGGACGCCTCGCGGTCCAGCACCTGGTCCGGCGCATCACCGAACCCGACTACGGTCCGCCGGTGGTTCGATTCGTCGAGCCGCAGCTCACCGACAGGGGGAGCACCGCCTGAACGGGCGGACATCGCGAGCCGTTTCCCGTCGATTGACGTCGAACCGGTTCAACGCGTCCCTGCAGAAGACAGTGCAGTCACATTCAGAGAGGAATATGCAGTGAGCACTTTCACGACCCGTCATCGCACTCTCGGCACAGCGGCCCTCGCCGCTGTGGCCGTGGGGGTCCTCGCCGGATGCTCCGGCGGCGTCACCGGCAGCACCACCGAGGCCTCGGGAACGTTCACCTTCTGGGATCCCTACCCCCAGTACGACGAGACATCCGAATGGGCCAAGGTGATCGGCAGCTGCGCGGCGGACGCCGGCGTCACCGTCGAGCGCACCGGCTTCGACACGAGCGACCTCACCAGCCGAGCGCTCCTGTCCGGTCAGCAGGGCGACTCCCCTGACATCCTGCTGATCGACAACCCCGCCGTCTCGACCCTCGTCGAGGCGGGGCTGCTGACCTCGGCCGGCGAGAACAACCTCGAGGTCGGCGATGTCGCCGAGAACATCCTCGGGGCCTCGGTCGTCGACGGCGAGACGTACGGTGTTCCCATCGGCGCGAACACTCTCGCCCTGTACTACAACCCGCAGGTGCTGAGCGCGGCGGGCGTCGACATCTCGTCGGTCGAAGACTGGGTCACCCTGAACGCGGCGATCGAGAAGGTCGTGGCCTCCGGTAAGAAGGGCATCACCTTCTCCGCCATCGGAACGGAGGAGGGCAGCTTCCAGTTCCTTCCCTGGTACTGGGGTTCGGGTGCGGAACTCACCGAGCTCGATTCGGCGGATGCCGTCTCGGCGGTGCAGCTGTGGACGGATTGGGTCAGCAAGGGGTGGGCCCCCAACTCGGTGATCAACAACACGCAGACCACCAGCTGGGAGGAATTCCTCACCGGTGAATTCGCCTTCGCCGAGAACGGCACGTGGCAGAAGGCCGCGGCCGCCGAGGCCGGCTACGAGGTCATCCCCATCCCGGCGAAGGACGGCGGAGCAGCCGCCGCTCCCACGGGCGGGGAGTTCCTGACCCTTCCGGTGCAGAGCGATCCCTCCCGGTACGAGAAGTCGGCGCAGATCGTGTCCTGCCTGACGAGCACCGACAATGTCGTCGACACCGACAACTCCCTGAACTACATCGCTGCGACCCCGGAGGCGCAGCAGGCGCAGCTCGCAGAGGACGCCACGTTGGAGCCGTGGATCGAGGCGGTCAACGCGGCGCAGGCGCGCACCGGCGACAACCTGGGAACCCGGTACCCGGTGATCTCGGAGCAGCTCTGGACGGCCGTCCAGAACGCGCTGACCGGTGTGCAGTCCCCCCAGGACGCCCTGACCGCGGCGCAGCAGAGCGTCAGCGCCGGCTGAACCCCTCTCCGGAAAGAAGCAGCGACATGACCCTGACCCAGTCACCCCCTGCGTCAGCGGCACGTGGTGGGAACGGGAGGGCGGCAACACGCACTGCCGCCCTCCCGGGCCCTGCCCGTCGTTCCCGCAGAACGGGTCAGTGGGCCGCGTGGGCGTTCCTCGCCCCCGTCGTGATCTACCTGATCGTCTTCTACGCCTACCCGCTCGCCCGCAACCTCGATCTGAGCCTTCGCGACTACACGGTCCGCTCGTTCATCACCGGAGACGCCCCCTTCGTCGGGCTGGCCAACTACCTCGCCGTCTTCCGCGACGCGACGTTCTGGCCCGCGCTCGCGAACACCGCCACCTTCACCCTGGTGTCGATCGTCTTCCAGTACTCCATCGGCATGGCGCTGGCGGTGTTCTTCTTCCAGAGGTTCCCCCTCTCGGCGACCCTGCGTGCCCTGTTCCTCGTGCCCTGGCTGCTACCGCTGCTGGTGTCGGCCTCGGCGTGGTCGTGGATGCTGAATTCCGAGTCCGGCGTGGTGAATTCCCTCCTCGGCGCGATCGGTCTCGGTCAGGTGAACTGGCTGACCTCGCCGCAGTGGTCGCTGGTGTCCGTGCTCATCGCCAACATCTGGATCGGCGTGCCCTTCAACCTCGTCATCCTCTACAGCGGCCTGCAGAACATCTCGTCGGACATCTACGAGGCCTCCTCGATCGATGGTGCGACCGCGTGGCAGCGGTTCTGGCGCATCACGTTCCCGCTGCTGCGGCCCGTCTCGGCGATCACGATCCTGCTGGGCCTGGTCTACACCCTCAAAGTCTTCGACATCGTCTGGATCATGACCCGCGGCGGCCCCGGGTCCACGTCGACGACCTTCGCCATCTGGTCGTACCGCCTCGGGTTCGGCTCGGCCCTGCCCGATCTCAGCCCCGCCGCGGCGGTCGGCAATCTCCTCATCCTCATCGCCCTCGTCTTCGGGCTCGTCTACATCCGCGCCCAGCGCCGTCTGGAGGTCTGACATGAGGACGCGACCGTGGTGGGTCACCGTCGTCGGTGTCATCCTCACCGCCATCATGCTGTTCCCGGTCTACTGGATGGTCAACGTCTCCTTGACCCCCCAGAGCGACATGCGCAAGAGCCCCCCGGACCTCTTCCCCGTGTCGCCCACCTTCGAGGGGTACCGGCGAGTCGTCGAGGATCAACTCCCCTTCCTGGGAGCGAGCTTCGTCATCGGGATCGGCACCGTCGTGCTCACCATCGCCCTGGCCGCGCCGGCGGCATTCGCTTTGGCGAAGCTCCGACCCCGCGGTGGCGATGCGCTCAGCTTCGCCCTTCTGATCGCGCAGATGATCCCCGGGATCATCATGGCGATGGGGTTCTACGCCATCTACCTGAATCTCGGCATCCTGAACACCATCCCGGGGCTCATCCTCGCGGACTCGACCCTCGCGGTGCCGTTCGGTGTCCTCATCTTCACCGCGTTCATGCGCGGGATACCCGACGAGCTCATCTCCGCCGCGCGCATCGACGGCGCGGGCACCTGGCGCACCTTCCGATCCGTCGTCCTCCCCGTCAGCCGCAACTCGATCGTCACCGTGTCGCTCTTTGCGTTCCTCTGGTCGTGGTCGGACTTCCTCTTCGCGTCGACGCTGAACAGCGGCGGAAAGATGCAACCCATCACCATCGGCATCTACCGCTACATCGGCAACAACAACCAGGAGTGGAACGCGATCATGGCGACGGCCGTCGTGGCATCCATTCCCGCGGCCGTCCTCCTCATCGTCGCGCAGCGGTACGTGGCGGCCGGTGTCACCGCCGGCGCCGTCAAAGACTGACCTGAAAGGCTCCCGTGTCCGCCTCCTCCCTGCCCTCGTTCGACGTGAGCGAGATCCCCTTCAGCTACCGGGGCTCGTGGATGAACCTCTCCCCGGTCGTGGGACTCCACGCCCACGCGGAGGATGTGCACCTCGTCTCGCATCTCACCGGCATGCACGCCGTCCTGCGCCTCGCGCCGTCGCGCGCGGACAGTCCGCTGCCGTGCACGGTCCGCTCCGATCCGGCGCAGCTGCACTGGCTGGTCGGCGACACGGTGGTGGCGCGCGCCGCCTTCGAGTCGTCCGATGTGCTCCGGCTCCGGGGGGATGCGGGGGAGTTCACCATCGCGGATGCCGCAGAGGCGTTGACGCCCTTCACCGGGTCCTACTTCTACCGGGAGCCGAAGGACGGGTCGTTCGTGTTCACCTCCTACGAGACGGGGAGGCGATATCGACTCACCGTCCTGCGGGGAGAGGCGCGGGCCGATGGCGCCGAGGCGCTGGGCGAGCACTGGCGCGCGCTCATCCTGGGCGGCCAGGACGGCTGGGAGGTCGCCCTCGAGCAGATCGAGGCCGCGGCGCCCCCCTACACCCGGAGGGAGAGCTTCGACGACGTGTGCCGGCGGGTGGGGGAGGAGTTCACTGACTACCTGGACGCGCTCGCCGCGTGGCGCACGACGCAGACCCCGGCCGTGGCTCGGGCGGTGTACGTGCTCTGGTCGGCGACGGTCGCGCCCGCCGGCTTCGTCACGCGCGAGTCGGTGCTCATGTCGAAGCACTGGATGGACAAGGTGTGGAGCTGGGATCACACGTTCAACGCCCTCGCTCTGGCGCCGGGGCTCCCCGATTCCGCCCTCGATCAGTTCCTCGCCCCGTTCGATCACCAAGACGCCTCGGGTGCCATGCCCGACTCGATCACGCACTCGGAAGTGCTGTACAACTTCGTCAAACCCCCGATTCACGGCTGGGCCTTCACGCGGCTCCGCGAACGACTGAGCCGACCGCTCGCCCCGGACGAGCTGCAGCAGATCTACACGCACCTGAGCCGCTGGACCTCGTTCTGGTTGGACCACAGGACGGCACCGGGGCGGGAGCTGCCGTACTACCAGCACGGCAACGACAGCGGCTGGGACAACTCGACCGCCTTCGATCACGACCGGGTCGTCGAATCGCCCGATCTCGCCGCCTTCCTCTGCGTCCAGCTCGGCGTGCTCGCCGGACTCGCGGAGGAGCTCGGCCACGACGGCGAGCCGTGGCGTGCGAAGCAGCACCGGCTTCGCGCGGCGCTCCTGCGCGACCTGCGCGACGACGAAGGATTCTTCGCCGTCGGCGCGCTCAGCCGTCGAGAGAGCAAGCGCAGCAGTCTCCTCCTGCAACTGCCCGTGCTCGCCGGCGATCAATTGCCGCCCGAGGTGAACGCGCAGCTCGCGAAAGACATCGAGGCCCACCTGACGTCCTGGGGGCCGGCCACCCAGCTCGTCCTGACGCCGGAGTACGAGAGCGACGGGTACTGGCGCGGGCCGATCTGGGCGCCGTCGACCATGCTCATCGAGGAGGGCCTGCGCCGCGGGGGGCACGTCGACCTGGCCGACACGGTGAACGCTCGCTTCCGCGCCCTGTGCGAGGAGTCCGGCTTCGCCGAGAATTTCGACGCGATCACCGGTGAGGGACTGCGTGATCGCGCCTACACGTGGACGGCGAGCGTGTATCTGGTGTTCGCGCACGACTTCACGCTCCGAGAGCGCGAAGCCCGGCGCGAGGACGCGGCGTGAGCGGCGTCTCACCGCTCTTCCGCGCGAACGGGGGCCGACTCGTCCTCGTCAGCCCCGAGCAGGTCCTCCGCGCAGATCGGGTGTCCAGCGGGTCCCCCACCCGGGCTGCCACATGGTGAAGCGGATCGCGATAGAAGAAGCCCGAACACGTCTCTCCTCCGTCGTGGACGGGGCGTGCGACGAGCCCGTCCTGTTGACCCGTCGCGGTCGAGCGGTCGCGGCGATCGTGACCGTCGAGCAGTACGAGCTCCTGGAGAGGATGCGACGCACTTCGGCGCGAAGCGGAGCGCCCCCTGCCGAAGAGGCGCCACGGCATGCGCCGCTGAACGCCCGTATTCCCCCGTGAGGCGCCCCCGCGGGGAGAACCGGTCGCGCTCGCGGACGTGAGCGACGACCCGCGCCGGAGCTGCGCGGCGAGCGGGCGGCGATCGTGGGTCGGACCGCGCTCGGATGACGTCACCACCTCGGCGGACGTCTCGACCAGTGCGACGGCATCGACACGCGATCGCCCGCCGATAGCGCGCCCAGAACGCCGGGACGTGTTCTTGCCACCCCATCCCGACTGCCCTAAAGTAACATCGAACCGGTTCGATGTCGAACCGCACATCTCAACGACGAGGAAGACACCCCATGAGGTCATCTCCGCGGCTTGCGTCCTGCAGGCCCATCGCAGCAGTGACGGCGGGCTTGGCCGTCGCCGCTCTCGCCATCGGCCAGCCCGCCGTCCCCGAAGGTGCGCAGGCCGCCGCGACCACGGTCTCGGCTGCCGACCACCTGATCCTGGACTACGACTTCGAGGGGCAGAGTTCCGTCACGGCGACCGTGCAGGACACGTCGGGTGACGGACGCAACGGTGTGCTCACCAACCCCGCGTCCGCGCGGCTGGTCGACCGTGAGGGCGGCGGCAAGGCGCTCCAGCTCACGGGTGGGGCGCCCAACTCCACGACCGCGCCCTACATCACGGTGCCTGCCGGCCTGTTCGAAGACCTGCAGGGCACGACGATCTCGTCGTGGGTCAAGTGGGAGGGCAGCGACGTCTTCGAGTGGCTGTACGTGCTGGGCAAGGACCGCGACAGCGCCACGTTCTACACGCCGAAGTTCGAGGACGGCACGGCGCGCTCCAGCGCCAAGCCCACCGCCACCGGCCAGGAGATCGGCGCCCGCGCGACGACCCCTCTGCCCGCCGGCGAATGGCACCAGGTCACCACGACCATCGACAAGAACACCCTCATCTCCTACCTCGACGGCCTCGAGGTGAGTCGTACCGAGGTGGGGATCGACGTCGCGCAGGCGCTGTTCGGAGCGGGCTCGCCGAACTCGGGCTACATCGGACAGCCCTTCTGGACCGGCGTGCACCCCTTCTTCAAGGGATCGATCGACGATTTCCAGGTGTACGACACGGTTCTCACGCCGCAGCAGGTGCGGGATCTGGCGGGGTCGTCCGCTCCCGTGCCCACCGAGGTGCTCGAGAGCTCCACGCAGGTGCGCACGAACGTCGGCACGGCGCCGGCCCTCCCGGGCGTGCGCGCGCGGTTCAGCGATGGGCAGGAACGCCTCGCGCTGGTGAACTGGGACGACGTGCCTGCGTCGGCCTACGCGCAGCGCGGCACCTTCACCGTGAACGGCGTGGTCGACGGGACCGACACCGCCGTGACGGCGCGCGTGCGGGTCGTCACCCCCGGCGAGTTGTCCATCGACGCGGGGGAGCGCACCGGAGCCTTCATGGGCGGCGCATCGGGAACCCTTTACGGGCTGTACGGCCCCGGTCTGCCCTCGAACAATCTGATCGACGGCATCCAGCTCCGTACCGTCTCGACGAAGGCGCAGGACGGCCCCCAGCACCCCGGCGCCGACGCGCTCGAGGTGGTCAAGCCGCTGGCGGACTCCTCCGACGGCGATGTCTACATCTACATGACGGACATCAACCGCGGGTTCCCCTATCAGGTGCCCGGGAACAACGGCGCGGAGAAGACCGCCTGGTACAAGCAGTCCGTCTTCGACCAGGCGAAGCAGGTCAAGCAGCTCCCCGCCGAATACCAGGACAACATCGTCTTCGTGCCGTTCAACGAGCCCGAGGGCAACATGTACGGCGGGGGTGCGGAGAACTTCTGGGGCTACAGCTGGCTGGACAACCCCGACAAGTTCTTCGCCGCGTGGGACGACTTCTACCGGGCGATCAAGGCGGAGCTGCCGGATGCCCGCATCGCCGGTCCCAACACCAGCATCCTGTACAACCAGGTCGAGGGCTTCATGAAGCACGCCGTCGCCAACGACACCGTTCCCGAGGTCGTCACCTGGCACGAGCTGAGCAACCCGGCCACCATCCGCTCCAGCGTCGACCGGTATCGGACGTGGGAGAGAGGGTTCTTCGCGGGGACGAAGTGGGAGGGCACAGAGCTTCCCATCAACGTCAACGAGTACGCCTTCAACTACCACACGTCCGTGCCCGCGCAGATGATCCAGTGGATCTCCGCGATCGAGGACAGCAAGATCGACGCCGACATCGCCTACTGGAACATCGACGGCAACCTCTCCGACTCCGCCGTCGAAGCCAATCGCGGCAACGGCCAGTGGTGGCTGCTGAACTCCTACGGGAACATGACCGGCGACACCGTCCGCGTGACCCCGCCTCAGCCCGACGTGAGCTACACCCTGCAGGGCGTGGCGACGATCGACGACGCCAAGAAGCAGGTGAAGGCACTCATCGGTGGCTCCACGGGGGCGCAGACCGTCTACGTCGACAACCTGCCGTCGTACGTCGGCGACAGCGCGCACGTGCTCATCCGCGACATCCGGTGGACGGGGCAGATCGGCGACTCCGCCGAGCCCCAGACGGTGAAGGAGTTCGAAGCTCCGGTGCGCGGCGGCACGGTCGAGCTCGGCTTCGGTGCGGGCGATCTGCCCGCGCTCGGCGCCGACTCCGCCTACGAGATCGTCGTCACTCCCGGCACCGACACCTCCTCGCCCTCGCAGCCCTCCGTGTCGTGGCGCGGCGTGTACGAGGCGGAGGCGGCCGGGCACACCGGTGCGCCGTATTACCTCAACGGTCCCGAGGGGTCGCCGGCCGACGTGGCGAAGTTCTACACCTCCGGCGAGCGAAACGTCGGCGGAATCGAGGGCAACTCCTCCCTGGCGCTGAACTTCGACGTCACGGTGCCCCAGGCCGGCACGTACGACCTGAGCGTCCTGGCGAATGCGTACAACAAGGAGGCGCGCAACGAGGAGCAGGGTCCGGTCAACATGTTCCTGCGCGTCAACGGCGGCGCCGAGCAGGAGATCTACGCCGACCTCGGCTACAAGTGGGTCGTCTGGGATCACACCGACACCAAGGTCGCCCTCAACGCCGGGAAGAACACGATCACCCTCGCGGCGCGCAGCCTCGACGGCACGAAGGCGACGAAGGGTGCCGCCATCATCGACAAGATCGATGTGACGCTGCCCAACGCGAACTACACGCCCATCTACGAGGCCGAGAACGCCGTTCTCCACGACGCCACGGCGACCTACGACCGGGGCGGCGTGTCCGGCTCGGGTTCGGTGAACGTCGGCGCGAACCAGTCGGTCACCTTCTGGGTCTACAACAAGGACGACTCCGAGAAGTCGCTCGAGGTGAAGACTCTCGGCGGCGGTACGGGGACGGTCAAGGTCAACGGGAGCGAGATCGCCTCGGTGACCGACACCGCGACGATCCCGGCGTTCCTGGTGGGCGGTGTCAACAAGGTCGAGATCGTCGGCGCCACGGGGACCCTGGCCCTGGACCGCGTCTCCGTCGGCGCATCCGGGGGCAAGCTCGCCACGCAGTCCGTCGAAGCCGAAGCGGGCACGCTCAACGGCACCGCGCGGGTGCAGGACCTCTCGCTCGCGAGCGGGGGCAAGGCGGTCGTCGCCGTCGGCGGCGCCCAGAACAACGCCAACACCCTGACCCACAAGGTGACGGTGGAAGAGGCCGGCACGTACGCGATGACGGTGCGCTACTCCAACGAGGAGCAGTCGCCCGCCTCGCACTACAACCCCGATCCGGTGGCCCGCCGAGCCGACATCACGGTGAACGGCGGACCCGTGCAGCAGGTGCTGTTCCCGCAGAGCTACAACGCCAACCAGTTCTGGGATCTCACCGTGCCGGTCCAGCTGAAGGCCGGAGAGAACACCGTCACGTTCGCGTCGAAGGAAGCGCCGGACTTCAACGGCCGGACCTTCATCTCGGAGCGGTACCCGACACTGGGGCTGCGGTCGCAGTGGGCGCCCAACCTGGACAAGCTCACCTTCACGGCGCTGAAGCCGGCGGCCGCAACTGCGGCCCTGAAGGTGGATGCCACGGCCTCCACCCGCAAGATCGGCGGCAAGGCGTACGTCACCGTCACGGCGGTGAACCGTTCATCGGTGCCGGTGCAGATCGAGGTCGTCACGGCGTACGGGAAGAAGACGTTCGCCGAGGTCAAGCCGAACCAGACGGTGAGCGCGGCCATCAATTCACGGCAAGCGTCGATCCCCGCCGGCATGGCGACGGTCACGGCAACGGCCACGATCGGTGGGCAGAAGGTGACGTCGACGGTCGAAGCGCCATACAACGCTCAGCAGTGACGATCCCGGTGGGGGCGGGCTGGACGCTCCCACCGAGGATTCCGAGGCGGGGGTGGGCACAGCTCGCCCCCGCCTCGTCGTCGCGGTGGGCCCCGAGGCCGCGCCGATCGTCGACCCCTGCGGCCGACGGTCATCGCGCGGGTGTGACAGGGTGCCCCGCTTCACGGCATCCCGCTCACCCGGCATCCGCCCGCCGTGCCCGAACCGCCGCGGATAATGGGGGAGTGGAGCCCTGGGAGATGCGCGAGTGGTTCGCCGACGTCCTCGACGCCCTCAACCGCCACCATCTCGACGACCTCCGCGCCTTCCTGCACCCCGGTGTCCGCCGGGCGCACCTGCCGGCCGGAGCCGAGGCCTGGATCGCCGAGTACGCCGAGCTGCTGCACGGCTTCCCCGACTGGCAGTGGAAGCGCATCCACGTGCTCGTCGAGGACGATCGGCTCGCTGTCCATCTGCGCGGCGGAGGCACCCACACCGGCCCGTTCGCGCACGTCGCGCCGACGCGCCGACGGGTCAACATCGCGTCATTCGCCATGTACCGGGTGGAGCACGGCCGCATCGTCGAGGCGAGCGGCACCGACGACGCCGCGCAGATCCGGGCGGCCATCGCCTGACGAATCGCGGTTCGGCAGCCGTGGGCGGTCTGTCAAGGGCGGCTCGATGTCGGAACCCCCGGGTACCGTCACTTCTGCCCGGTTTCCACCTCGGGTGTAAGGAGGGCGGCCATGGAGTCTCCCGAACAGCCCCGAGCGGGAGTCATCTGGGCTCGCGTCGAAGAGGGCTTCCACGTGGGCAGCCGCAGCGGTGTCTTCCTCGGCTACATCGACCGTCAGCCCGACGGCGTCTTCCTGGCCCACGACGGCCGGTCGCAGGTCGTCGGACGCTTCGCGGCCTTGACCGAGGCGATGGCCGCCGTCACCAACGGCCAGCCCCCACTCGAGGCGCCGGTCACCCTCGCGCAGGTGCGCGTCCCCGCACCGCGTTCGTCCGACGAAGGGAGCGCGGTCGCGTGAGCACATCCCTGGTCTCCGTCTCCTACGTCAGTACGGCCGTCGACTCGTTCGACGACGCCGCGCTGGCCGAGCTGCTCGCCCAGAGTCGCGCTTCGAACAGCGAGCACGACCTCACCGGCATGCTGCTCTACCGCCGCGGGCGGTTCTTCCAGGTGCTCGAGGGGCCTCAGGATGCCGTCGACGAGCTGATGGCGAAGATCGGGCGCGATCCGCGGCACACCGACGTACGGGTGCTGCTCACCGAGCAGCTCGACGAGCGGCGGTTCTCGGAGTGGACCATGGGCTACGAACCGATCGGGGTCCCCACGACCCCGGCTCCCGAGGGATTCCGCGACACGTTCGACGACCTCGAGTCCGACGACGAGGATGCCGGCATCCGCGCGGTGCGCGAGCTCACGGTGTGGTTCCGTGCCCGTACGGCGATCCCCGCCTGACGATCCCTGTCGGAGGAACGCCTTCTCGGTGGTTTCCCGAGGGTCGGCGGTAACGTCGCCGAGGTGACCCGCGTCTCGTCCGCTCAGCTCTCGTCGAGCGAGCGCGCGCGGCCGCTCGCCCGCGTCATCGTCGGGACGGCGATCGTTCTGGTCGTGCTCTACGCCTACGCGCTGCGGGCCGCGGTGGGCGACCTCAACCCGTTCGACTTCTTCGGATACTTCACGAATCAGACGAGTTCGCTCACCGCGCTCGTCCTCATCGCCGTGGGAATCCTCGCCCTCGGTGGTCGCCCTCGACCGACGTGGCTCTCGGTCGCGTGGGGCGTGGGGGCGGCGTGTCTGATCGTGGTCGCCGTCGTCTACAACACCCTGGTGCCCGGCACGGGATCGGCGCCGCCCTGGGTCAGTGTCGTGCTGCACATCGTCTTCCCCGCGGTGGTGCTGTTCGACGTGCTGCTCTCGCCGGACCGTCCGAGGCTCTCGTGGAGGCAGCTGTGGTGGGTGCTGCCGTACCCCCTCGTGTGGATCACCGTCGTGCTGGTCCGTGGTGTCACAGACGGGTGGGTGCCCTACGGCTTCCTGTTGCCGCAACGCGGCATCGAGTCGCTCATCCTGCATGTGATCGGCATCCTGGCTCTGCTGATCCTCGCGGCGGCGGCCGTGTGGGGATTCGGGGGGCGAGCGCCGCGGCGATCCGGGGTGTAGGGCGCGCGGGCGGTGATTCTGCGCAGCGATCGTGGGGCAGCCGGTCGTCCGCGATGGTCCGGGTGCCCCTCGGCGTCTGTCCTCGACGATGCCGGGCAGCAGGCGGTGTCAGCCTGTTCGGCACCCGGCCCGCCCCGCGGTGGTCAGAGGGGCGGATCGAGGTCGCGGAGCGCGGCATCCATCCGCTCCGCCATGACCGCGTACCCGGTGTCGTCGGGGTGCAGTCCGTCCGAGGCCATCCAGCTCTCGGCGGAGTCGGCGTCGTGGCCCTCGAGCCAGCGGCTCGCGCCGTCGATGTGGTCGGCGCCGATGCGCGCGGCCGCGGCCTCGACCCACCCCGCGATGACGTCGACCGAGGCCGGGCGATCGTCGGTGTACCAGAACGGCTCGACCACGACGATGCGGGCCTCGGGCAGTCCGTCGCGGAGGCGCTGCAGGTCGCTGTCGATGGCGGCGCGGATCCGCTCGGCGGCCCGGTCGTAGCTGAAGGTGTCGTTCAGGCCCATCGTCACGAACACGATGTCGGGGTCGTCGTCGATGATGAGCGCGGGGATGTCGTCGAGACCGGGCCCCATCGCCTCGCGCCGGTTGACGAAGCCGAGGCCGTTCTCGGAGCGGTTGATCTCGTACCAGCCGCGGTCGGCCGAGACGATGGACGACCAGCGCTTGTCTGTCGAGCTCGCGCCCGTCCCCCGCGTGTAGGAATCGCCGTAGAACGCGACGACGGGGGCATCGGGGTCGGCCACGGGCGCCGACGGCGCGGTGTCCGGTGACGGGACGGAGCACGCGGCGAGGCCCGCGAGGAGGGATGCCACGACCCCCAGGCTCAGCAGTCGTCGCGCGCGCATGAGCCCATTGTCGCCCGTGCGTCGGACGTCGGCGCGGTCGGTGGTGTCCGAGGGGGCCGACGCATCAGGTCGTTTCCTCGCGGTCCCGCTCCTCCAGGCGAGCGACCTGGCGCGCGATGCGCGCGGCGCGCACGGTGTCGTTCGGGGCCGTGACCACCGGGTGCAGCACCGCGTAGCGCTGCGTCTTGTTCAGGGCGGCGAAGAGGCGCGCGGCGCCGGGGGCGGCATCCAGCGCGGCCTGCAGATCCGGCGGCACCTCGATCGTCGCGGGCCCCGCATATGCGCGCTCCCACCGCCCATCCGCCCGGGCCCGGGCGATCTCGTCGGCGCCTCGCGGGCGCATGCGCCCCTCGTCCGCCAGGCGCGCCACGATGTCGACGTTGCGGGTGGACCACAGCGACCGGCTGCGGCGCGGGGTGAAATGCTGCCAGAAGGTGGTGGCATCCCGAGACTGTCGGCGCCCGTCGATCCAGCCGCTGCAGAGGGCCTCGTCGAGCGCCTCGGCGTAGGTCAACGTCGTGGGCGTCGTCGTGCCCTTCTTGGCGAGCACGAGGCGCACGCCGTCGCTCGAGCTCTCGTGCTCGTCGAGCCATGATCGCCACCGCTGCACATCGGTGACGATGAGCTCGGGAATCTCGGCCATCCATCGCTCCTCACGTCGTGACTGGCAACCTAACGCGTACCTCCGACATCGGGCCCCTATCGGAGCGGGACCCCGCGTGCAAGTGGCCGCACCCCGACCCCAGCGACCGCCACGATGTGGGAATGCGATGTGTGACGTACGCCGGCGAGACCGTGACCACGACCGATGACGTGGCGGAGGCACTCATCCAGCTCACCGCGTCGATCGCCGCCGACGGTCAGGCGGAGGCGGTGAGCATCCCCATCGTCACGGGGGACGGCGGCACCGAAGAGGCCGAGCTGGTCATCGGGGTCGGCAACGACGTCCTGAGCGCTCCTGCGCACGACTGGACCGGCGACGAGCCCGACTTCGCCTGGGCGGCCGAGGAGCTGCGGCAGCACAAGCGCTTCCCGCAGGCGCCCGCCATCGCGCACGAGCAGACGATCGACACCGACAACCCCGACGCCTTCTGGGACCCCGATCTCGACGGCTTCACCCGCGCCTGAGCACCCCCGCACCCGCCGGGGGAGCTCGTCAAGCCGGGGGCCCCGCGCGCACCCGGACGTAACGTGGGTGCTCCACGCCGGACGTGACCGGTCATCACCCCGGTGTGTGAGCCCCGGACAGTTCGGGCGGCGTCGCCGTTTCGCGTCGCCGCCCGGACGCTCGGTTCGACGAGGAGCGTCGCCGCTCGTTTCCGGCGGGGCACGCATCCGCGAGGATGGGACGATGCTGCACTCTCTCGTCACCGGTGCCTCGCGCGGGATCGGCCGGGCCATCGCCGTCGCCCTGAGCGCGCGCGGAGACCGCGTGGCCGTGCACTACGGCCACGATCGGGATGCCGCGGACGACACGCTCGCGCTCCTTCACGGCGACGGGCATCTCGTCGTCGGAGGCGATCTCTCCGACCCGCAGACGGCGGAGCGCGTCGTCACCGACGTGCTCGCGACGTTCGGCCGCATCGATGTGCTCGTCAACAACGCCGCGATCGCTCCGAACGCCTCGACATCGCATCCGATCGCCACCGTCGACTACGAGAGCTGGCACCGCGTCTGGGAGCAGATGGTCGACGTCGACCTCCGCGCCCCCGCGAACATGACATTCCTGGTGGCGCGCTCGCTCATCGAGCGCGGACTTCCGGGGTCCATCGTCAACGTCGGCTCGCGCGGCGCCTTCCGCGGCGAGCCGGAGTTCCCCGCCTACGGCGCCGCGAAGGCGGGCCTGCACGCCATGGGCCAGTCTCTCGCCGTCGCGCTCGCCCCGCACGGCATCGCCGTCACCAGCGTCGCACCCGGCTTCGTCGGCACCGACCGGCAGCAGGAGAAGCTCGCCGGGGCTGCGGGTGACGGCATCCGGGATCAGAGCCCCTTCGGCCGCGTCGCGACCCCGGAAGAAGTGGCGGATGCCGTGGTCTACCTCAGCGCGCCGCGCTCGCAGTGGGCGTCGGGCGCGATCCTCGACCTGAACGGCGCGTCGCACCTGCGCAGCTGAGAGCGACGACCGGCGAGTCACCGGCGATACGCTCGGCGCATGCACGTTCTTGCGCCTCGCGCGGACCTTCGGTGACCGACGAGGAGGCGGGACTCTCCCGGCGACTGTGGCGTGAGAAGCACAGGCCGCGTATGCGCCATCGCAGGATCTTCCGTGCACAGGTGTCCGTGGCCGTTCCACTGGCTCTCGCGATGTTCGTGGCGAGCTCGGGCTGGAGCCGGTACGGCGGCCAGTTGACGGCGGACGAGTCCGCGTGGTGGGTCGGCGGTATCGGCGCTTTGCTGGTCGTGGCGCTCGTCATCGACACCCTGCGTCGCGTCGCTTTCGTGGGCACAGCCGCGCTGGCGGCACTCACCAGTGTGCTGGCGTCGATCGTCATCATCGGGCGGAACCAGGGTGTGTTCGCTCCGTCCATCACGGCGATGCTCGCGATGAACGCGGTCTGCGTCGTCGTCAGCTGTCTGGCGATCGTCCGTGTCGTGCGGCGGACGCGCACGGCGGAACCCGAGGTCTGACGGCCACGCCTCGCCGCGCGCCGAGTCCGCGGCGGCGTATGCCCACACGCTGCGGCTTCGAGTTCCTGCGACACTCACGCGAAAGGTCCGCCACACCGCCTGTGGCGGTGCGTCGGACCTTTCGAGGGGCTGACGGGAATCGTCCCTCCCGCTTCTCCACCCGCCGCTGCGCGGCGCGCGGAGCCTCGGCGGCAGGGGCCCACCCAGGGCTTCGATTCGCGGCGACACGAAAGCCCTCCCGAGCGGCCTGCGGCCGCCCGTGAGGGCTTTGAGGGGCTGACGGGAATCGAACCCGCGCTATCTGCTTGGGAAGCAGATGTTCTGCCATTGAACTACAGCCCCGGATGCCGTGCGGCAACCCGGCCAGCATAACAGTGTCCGGCCGGCATCCCTCGGCATCCGAGGGTCAGGCTCCGAAACCGCACTCGTTCGCCGAAACCCCCCGTGTGGGTCGCCGGTTTCCTGCAGTCACACGGTTTCGTGGCACGCAGCCGAGGCCGCCGGCAGGCGAGGCGGTGGGGACGGGTGGGGTCACCCGCCGAAACGAGCCCGCACGGCGACGGACGCCGCCCTAGGCTGAGGGCGTGCTGCTCTCAGACCGCGACATCCGGGCCGAACTCGACGCGAAGCGCCTCGGCCTCGACCCCTTCGACCCGGCGATGGTCCAGCCCTCGAGCGTCGATGTCCGGCTCGACCGCTACTTCCGGCTGTTCGACAACCACAAGTACCCCTTCATCGATCCCGCCGTCGATCAGCCCGAGCTCACCCGACTCATCGAGGTGGAGCCCGACGAGCCGTTCATTCTTCACCCGGGCGAGTTCGCGCTCGGCTCGACGTTCGAGCGCGTGACCCTGCCCGACGACGTGGCCGCGCGCCTCGAGGGCAAGTCGTCGCTCGGCCGTCTGGGGCTGCTGACCCACTCCACGGCCGGCTTCATCGACCCCGGCTTCTCGGGGCACGTGACGCTCGAGCTGTCGAACGTCGCGACCCTGCCCATCAAGCTCTGGCCCGGGATGAAGATCGGCCAGGTCTGCTACTTCCGCCTCACCTCGCCGGCCGAGAACCCGTACGGCTCCGGCCCCTACGGCAACCGCTACCAGGGCCAGCGCGGCCCGACGGCCTCGCGTTCCGCTCTGAACTTCCACCGCACCGACGTCGGCTCCACCGACGCGGGTTCGCTCGGCGGCTGACGGCCGGCCGCGCGCGGCGTCGGACTTCGCCGAGATCACTCGCGTTTCCCGAGCTCACGCGTGTTTCCACCGAAACGGGTGTGATCTCGGGAGGGGCCGGTCATTTCGCGGCGGGGTCGCCGACCGCGACCCCGCGCCGGGCCGCGCCGCGCCGCGCCGCCGCACCGCACCGACGTCGGCTCCACCGATGCGGGGTCGCTCGGCGGCTGACCCGCGCCGCGCGCCCGCCGGCCGCGGCGGGTGCGCGTGCGTCGCGCCGGCGTCGAGATCACGTGATCGTGTCGCGAGGGCCCGACGCAGCGCGTGATCTCGCGCCGATCGTGTGATCTCGCGGTCCTGCGCAGGCCGCGGGCGCGCGGGGTCGGGCGGTGGCGCTCGTCGAAATCACACGATCGTGCCGAAAACCCGCGCCCCACCGTGTGATCTCGCGCCGATCGTGTGGTCGCGGCGCCCGCAGAGGCGCAGTCCCACAGCGCCACGCCCACCCCGCCGAGGCACCGCCCCGCCGAGGCACCGCCCCGCCGAGGCACCGCCCCGCCGAGGCACCGCCCCGCCGCGTCAGTGCGCGGTACGCACCCCGAGCAGGTCCTGCACCAGCACCGCGGCGACCCGCGCCCCTTGCCCCGCGGCGACGATGAGCTGCTGAGGCCCGGGGGCGGCGGCATCCCCCGCCGCGTACAGCCCCGGCACCGTCGTGCGTCCCGAGCGGTCGGTGATCAGGTGTCCGTCGGTGTCGCAGTCGGGGGCGAGCGGGTCGAGGAAGTCGTGGGCCGCGTGCCACGTGGGCCGCACGAAGCCGCCCGCCACGGCCAGCGCGGAACCGTCGGCGAAGCGCACGGCCGCGATCTGACCGCGCTCGCCCTCGAGCTCGGCGATCACGCGCCGCTCCACGGAGACACCGGATGCCGCGAGCTCGGCCTCATCGGCCAGCTCGATGACCTCGGCACCGTTGGTGCACACCGTGAGCTGCGACGTCCACCGCGTCAGCAGCCGTGCGCGGTCGGCCAGGTCGGGGGTCTCGCCGATCAGGGCGACGGGCTTGTCCTGCAGCTCCCACCCGTCGCACGCTGCGCAGCTGAAGATCGACATGCCGTAGAACGACCGCAGGTTTGGCACGTCGGGCAGGGTCTCGCGCAGGCCCGTGGCCACCACGACCGAGCGGGTGGCGAAAGCGGGGGATGCCGCGGCGGCCCGGCCCGTGAGCGACGCGACGAAGCCGTCGGCATCCCTCTCGATACGCGCCACCGCGGAGCGGTCGAGGATGCGCACGCCGTCGTAGGCGAGCAGTTCCTCGCGCGCGAGCTTGCGCAGCTCGATGGGGGAGATCCCGTCGCGGGTGAGGAAGCCGTGCGAGCGCAGGGTCGCGGCGTTGCGGGGGCGTCCGGTGTCGACGACCACCACCGAGGCGCGGGCGCGCGCGAGGTTCAGCGCGGCCGACAGCCCCGCTGGACCCCCGCCGACGACAAGCACGTCGGCGGACGGCCTCTCGGCCGACACCCCGGCGGCAGCGCCAGCGTGAGCTGAGCCCGCGTGGGCGGATGCCGCGTGAGCTGAGCCCGCGTGGGCGGATACCCCGTGGGCTGAGCCCGCGTGAGCAGACGCCGGGTGAGCAGAGGCCCCGTGAGCGGGGCCGGCCGCGTTCCGGTCGTGTGCGGGGCTTCGGCCGGCTGCCGTCTCAGCCGCGTGGGCGGCGCCGGCCGCGTTCCGGTCGTGTGCGGGGCCCCGGCCGGGCGCCGCCTCAGCCGCGTGAGCAGCGCCGCTCGAGCTCCCGTCGTCCACCGGCCCGCGGCCGGGGGCTGCCTCAGTCATGCGCCTGCGGCGGCAGCTCCGCGACGACCGGGTGATCCTTCGCGATCACGCCGATCTTCGCCGCGCCGCCCGGTGAGCCGATGTCGTCGAAGAACTCGACGTTCGCCTTGTAGTAGTCGGACCACTCCTCGGGCAGGTCGTCTTCGTAGTAGATCGCCTCGACGGGGCAGACCGGCTCGCACGCACCGCAGTCGACGCACTCGTCGGGGTGGATGTAGAGCGAGCGTTCGCCCTCGTAGATGCAGTCGACGGGGCACTCGTCGATGCAGGCCCGGTCTTTCACATCGACGCAGGGCAGCGCGATGACATACGTCACGAGACGAGCGCTCCCGACCGCGACACCGCCACCTGCTCCTCGCGCGGCACGACCTTGACGCGCTCACGCGTGTGCTCGTGCGCGGCGCCGAGGGCGCGCTCGTGCGCGTCGAGCAGACGCCACCCCTCCCACGTCGTGAACTCCACGCCGCGCTCGGCGAGAGAGTCGAGCACGTCGCCGTCGACCGTGGGGGCCGTCAGCGCGCCCGCCTCGATGTCGGACACCAGGTGGCCGATGGTCTCCATGGCATCCGACTTGGTGTGTCCGATGAGACCGACGGGGCCGCGCTTGATCCAGCCCGTGGCGTACAGACCCGGCACGACGGCGTCGGCCTCGACGACGCGACCCTCGACGTTCGGCACCACGCCGCGCACGGCGTCGAACGGCGCACCGAGCACGGGGCTCGAGAAGTAGCCGACCGCGCGGTACACCTGCTGCACGGCGATCTCGCGGATCTCGCCCGTGCCGCGCACCGTGCCGTCGCCGACCGGCTCGGTGCGCTCGAAGCGCAGGCCCTCGACGCGCTCCTCGCCGAGCACGGCGAGGGGGGAGTGGTAGAAGTGCAGGTGCAGGCGGCGGCTCGCGCCGGTCTGCTCGCGCGTGCGCCAGCTGTTCAGCACCCGCAGCATGACCTTCAGCTGGTTGTTGGAGGCCTGGGCGGGGTCGGCATCGGCGAAGTCCTCGTCGTGCACGATGATGTCGACGTTCGGCACCTCGCCGAGCTCGCGCAGCTCGATGGGCGTGAACTTGATGTCGGCGGGACCGCGGCGCCCGAACACGTGCACGTCGGTGACGGCCGAGGCCTCGAGTCCGTGCAGCACGTTGTCGGCGATCTCGGTCGAACGCAGGTCGACAGCGTGCTTGGCGAGCACGCGCGCGACGTCGAGGGCGACGTTGCCGTTGCCGATGACGGCGACCTCGCGCTCCTCCAGCGGCCACTCGCGCGAGACGTCGGGGTGGCCGTCGTACCAGGCGACGAAGTCGGCCGCGCCGTACGAGCCGGGCAGGTCGATGCCGGGGATGTCGAGCGGCGCGTCGCGCAGCGCGCCGGTCGCGAGGATGACGGCGTCGTACCGCGCGTGCAGCTCGTCGACGGAGATGTCGCGGCCCACCTCGACATTGCCGATGAAGCGGGTGGAGCCCGCGTCGAGCATCTCGTGCAGCGAGTCGACGATGCCCTTGATGCGCGGGTGGTCGGGGGCGACGCCGTAGCGGATGAGTCCGTACGGCGCGGGCAGCGAATCGAACAGGTCGATAGCGACCGTGCCGCCGGCGTCGGTCACCGCGCGCGTGAGGATGTTGCCGGCGTAGATGCCGGCGGGGCCGGCGCCGACGATCGCGACACGGAGCGAGGTGAGAGAAGACGAGGTCACAGCGAAGGGGCCTTTCGGGGAACGGCGAGGGGGTCGAAGGTGAGATCGAAGGATGCCAGGGCGGCGGGCGCGTGGGGACTCAGGCGCACCACGTCGCCGACGACCACGACGGCGGGGGAACGCACACCGCGCTCGGCCGCCTGCGCGGCGATGGTCGCCAGAGTGCCGACGGTCACGCGCTGGCGGGGGCCGAAGCCGTCTTCCACGATCGCGACGGGGCAGCCGGCGCCGCGCTCGCCGCGGGCGAGGGTCATGGCGGAGTGCGCGAGGGTGCCGACACCCATGAGCAGCACGACGGTGTGGTCGCGCCCGCCGCTGAGGGAGGTGATCTGATCGTGCGCGGTGGCGACGGTGAAGCTCGTCGCAACGCCCCGGTGCGTCAGCGGGATGCCGGCGAGCGCGGGCACCGAGACGGCGCTGGTGACGCCGGGGACGACGCGCACGTCGAGACCGGCCTCCTGGCACGCGAACAGCTCCTCGCCGCCGCGGCCGAAGACGTAGGGGTCGCCGCCCTTGAGGCGCACCACGGTGCGGCCGGCGAGGGCCTCGCGCACGAGGAGCGCGTTGATGGCGTCCTGCGGCACGGCGTGGTGGCCGGGCAGCTTGCCGACGTCGATCACCTCACCGCGCAGGTGCACGCCCTCGGCGGCGAGGCCGTCGAGCACCGACCGGGCACCGAGACGGTCCGCCACGATGACGTCCGCGGCCTCGAGGGCCCGAAGGCCGCGCACGGTCAGCAGGCCCGCGTCGCCGGGGCCGGCGCCGACGAGCCAGACGGTTCCGGATGCTGCGACACCGGCCGTCTTCGGAGCGCCGAGCAGCGTGGCATCCGGGACCGTCGTTTCGAAGCCGTCGCCCGTGCGCGCGTCGACAGTGTCGGCCGTGGCGTCCGCCTCGTCCGCGAAGCCGCTCACTTCGCCCCTCCCGACAGCAGCAGACCGCGCCCGCGCAGCATGCGTCGCTCGATGGGTCCGAAGAAGGCGAGCTCGATCAGGATGCCGATGCCCAGGATCACGACGATCGTGGCGAGCACGCCGGCGAGGTCGGCGAGGTCGCGCGTCTGCTGCAGCATGGTGCCGAGGCCGAAACCGATGGTGCCGCCCGACGTGATGATTTCGGCCGCCATGAGCGAACGCCACGAGAACGCCCACCCCTGCTTGAGACCCGCGAAGTAGCCGGGGAGGGCGGCGGGCAAAATCACCGAGGTCGCGAGCTGCCACTTGGACGCACCGAGCACCGTGCCCACGCGTCGCAGCTGCGGCGGCACCTGATCGACGCCGGAGATGAGGCCGTTGACGATCGAGGGGATGGCGCCCATCAGGATGACGAAGTACGCCGTGGCATCCGTCAGCCCGAACCAGATGATCGCGGCGGGCACCCACGCCACCGACGGCAGCACCTGCAGGCCCGAGATGATCGGGCCGACCGCGCGGCGGATCGGGCGCACCTCGGCCAGCAGCAGGCCGATCGGGGTGCCGATGATGATGGCGATGACGAAGCCCAGGATGCCGCGCTCCAGGCTCGTCAGCACCGCCTCTTGCAAGCGGCCGGTGTCCCACGCGTAGGACAGCGCGCCGAGCACGTCGGCGGGGCTGGGCGCCTTGTCGGGGCGCGGGTCGGCGATGACGATGTAGAGCTGCCACGCCGCGATCAGCAGGACGACGAAGATCACCGGCGGCAGGACGCTCGACCAGAACGTGCGCCAGCGCCCGGCGCCGGTGTCGGTCGTGGTCTGCAGGTTGTCGAGGCCGGCCTCGAGGCTGCGGAAGTCGTCGGTCGAGGCCGTGGTGTCAGCGCGCATTGCGGCGGATCTCCTTGCGCAGTTCGTCGGTGATCTCCACCGACAGGGCGGCGACCTCGGGCGACTCGATGCGGCGGCCTTCGGTGCGCTCGATGCGCCACTCGTTGACCACACGACCGGGCCGGCTGCCGAGCAGCACGACGCGCTGGCCGAGACGGGCGGCCTCGCGCACGTTGTGAGTGACGAACACGATGGTGCGACCGGTCGCGCGCCACACGCGCTCGAGCTCCTCGTGGAGCAGATCGCGGGTGATGGCATCCAGGGCCGCGAAGGGCTCGTCCATCAGCAGCACGGGCCGGTCCTGCGCGAGCGCGCGAGCCAGTGCCACGCGCTGACGCATGCCGCCGGAGAGCTCGTGCGGGCGCTTGTCGGCGGCATCCGCGAGATTGACGGTGTCGAGCAGGGCGAGTGCCTCGTCGCGGCGGCGGGTGCGCGGCACGCCGCGGAGGCGGAGGGCCAGCTCGACGTTCTTGCGGGCGCTCAGCCACGGCATGAGCGCGGACTCCTGGAACATGACCGCCGACCCCTCGGAGGGGGTGTCGATGCGTCCCGCGGTGGGGCGGTCGAGGCCGGCGATGAGGTTCAGCAGCGTCGACTTGCCGCAGCCCGAGGCGCCCAGCAGGCATACGAACTCACCGGGAGCGAAGTCGAGGGAGATGTCGTCGAGGACGACCGGACCCGCACCGAAGCGCTTCGAGACGCCTTCGATGCGCACCGCGGGTGCGGTGGCGGCGCCCGTCGCCGCGGCAGTGCCGGGGGCGGGGACGGGGGCGTCGGTGCGGGCCGTGGTCATGTCACTCCTCGCCGAGGCCGGCGGCCGAGATCGCCGTCTCGCCCGCCTCCTTCAGCTGTGCGTTGAGCAGCCGCAGGTCGAACAGGCCCTCGATCGAGCCCTCCTTCTGCGTGCCGGCGGTGACGCCGTGGTCGACGAGCGTCTGGAAGGTGTCGGCGTGCGGGTCCACCGAGTACGTCACGTGCTCGAGGGCCCGGGCGATGACGGCGTCAGCGAGCGGCTTGCCGGTGTCGGCGGCGATCTGCGCGTTGATGACGGATGCCGCGGAGCCGGCGTTGTCGGCGATCCACTTGACCGATGCCTCGTGACCGGCGAGCAGCTTCGATACCGTCTCGGGGTGCTGGTCGAGGAAGTCCTTGCGCACCAGCAGCACGGTGGTGGGGAATTCTCCGTCGGGCCACTCATCGGCCTCGTCGACCAGCACCTTCGCGCCGGCGTCGATGACCAGGCGCGACACCCACGGCTCGGGCAGCCAGGCGCCGTCGAGCTGGCCGTCCTTGAAGAGCTGGAACGTCTGCGCGTTCTCGGTGGGCGTGATCGTGACGTCGCCGCCGCCCGAGGTGTCGGTCTGGAAGCCCTGCGCCTTGAGCCAGCCGCGCAGCGCCACGTCTTGCGTGTTGCCGAGCTGCGGGGTGGCGAGGGTCTTGCCCTTCAGGTCGGCCGGGCTGTCGATCCCGTCGCGCACGACGAGGGCCGCTCCGCCCGTGGCCGCACCGGCGACGATGCGCGCCGACTCGCCGCGCGACTGGATGAACGTGTTGATCGACGGGTTCGGGCCGATGTAGGTCGCGTCGATGGCGCCGGCCGACAGGGCCTCGATGGCGGCGGGGCCGGCGTTGAACACCTCCGTCGACAGCTTCGTGTCGCCCAGCGCGTCCTGCAGCAGGCCCTCCTGCAGCCCGACGAGCGCCGGCGCGTGGGTGACGTTGGCGAAGTAGCCCAGGCGCAGTTCCTCGGCGGGACCCTGGTCGGTGGCTTCCGCCGTCGAAGAGGCGCAGCCCGCCATCATCGCTGCCACCACTCCCAGGGTCGTGATCGTTGCTGCAATGCGTCGTATGTTCACTGTCGCCTCCTTCACAGGGCTGGGGTGCGCCGATGGGCGCGGGTTTCTCGGGCGCCGGTCAGCGCACGATGCCGGCGGCGAGGGTCGCGCCGTCGGACGGATGGATGACGAGGAACGAACCCTCGTGGCGGCTGTCGCGGTAGGGCTCCAGCGGCAGATCGGCGGCCAGGCGCAGGCGCGCACGGCCGATGTCGTTGGTTTCGAGCCGGTCGGCGTCGACGTGCGTGAGCGCGTCGAGGTCGTAGCGCGAGTCGATGGATGCCACGATCGCCTGCACCGTGGCCGTGCCGTGCTTCACGAGCACGCGGGCGCCGGGCGTCAGGGGCCGCGCGTCGAGCTGGAAGAGTTCGACATCGGCCTCGCGGCGCGGGGCGGGCAGGGTGCCCGAGGTGGCGATGACGGCGCCGCGGGCGGCATCCACGTCGTCGGCGAGCTCGAGCGAGACGGACTGCGGGGCGACGGCGCTCTCGGCGGGAACGCCGGCGACCCGGATCCCGCGCACCACGGTGCGAACCCCCGAGCCCGACACCTCGACTTCGTCGCCCACCCGCACGGAACCGGCCGAGATCCGCCCGGCAACGGCGCGGTAGTCCCGCAGGGTCGCGGCGGCCTCGGGGTCGGCCGCGAGCTCGGGCGACAGTCCACCCTGCGGGCGGATCACCGACTGCACCGGGAGGCGCAGCGGCTCGCCGTCACGGGCGGCCTCGTCGGCCGAGGGCAGCGTCTCGAGCAGCTCGAGCAGCGCCGGTCCGTCGTACCAGGGCGTGCGAGCCGAGCGGTCGACGATGTTGTCACCCTCGAGGGCGGACACGGGGATGACGTGCAGGTCGTCGATCTCGAGCTCGGTCGCGACGGCGCGGGCCTGGGCGGCGACGCCCTCGAACACGTCGGCCGAGAAGTCGACGAGGTCGATCTTGTTGACCGCGACGATGACGTGCGGCACGCGCAGCAGGGCGACCACGGCGAGGTGGCGGCGCGTCTGCTCGACGACTCCGGCGCGCGCGTCGACGAGCACGACGACGGCGTCGGCCGTGGTGGAGCCGGTGACCATGTTTCGCGTGTACTGCACGTGGCCGGGGCAGTCGGCGAGGATGAACGACCGCGTGCCCGTGGCGAAGTAGCGGTAGGCCACGTCGATGGTGATGCCCTGCTCGCGCTCGGCGCGCAGGCCGTCGGTGAGCAGCGCGAAGTCGAACGCGCCGTGCGCGAAGCCGCGGTCGGCCGAGGTGCGGGCGACCTGCTCGAGCTGGTCGGCGAGGATGGCCTTGGCGTCGTGCAGCAGGCGGCCGACGAGCGTGGACTTGCCGTCGTCGACGGAGCCGGCGGTGGCGAAGCGGAAGAGCGTCGGCTCGGTCGTTTCGACCGGGGCCTCGAGGGTGTCGAGCGACATCAGAAGTACCCGTCCCTTCTTGCGGTCTTCCATGGCCGCCTCGCTGAGACGGTCGTCGGCGCGGGTCGCCCCGCGCTCGGTGATGGTGGTGCGCGCGACCTCGGCGACGATGGATGCCAGGTCGGCGGCATCCGATTCGACCGCGCCCGTGCAGCTCATGTCGCCGACGGTGCGGTAGCGGACCGTGCGGACCTCGACGGTCTCGCCTTCGCGGGGCGGGGAGAACGGACCCACGGGGTTCCACATGTCGCCGCGGCGGTAGACCTCGCGCTCGTGCGCGAAGTACAGCGGGGGCAGGGCGATGTTCTCGCGCTGGATGTAGCGCCACACGTCGAGCTCGGTCCAGTTCGAGATGGGGAAGGCGCGCACGTGCTGGCCGGGGGTGTGACGGCCGTTGTACAGGCTCCACAGCTCGGGGCGCTGGTTGCGCGGGTCCCACTGGCCGAACTCGTCGCGGAGCGAGATGATGCGCTCCTTGGCGCGGGCCTTGTCTTCATCGCGGCGCGCGCCGCCGAAGACGGCGTCGTGGCGGCCGGCGGCGATGGCATCCAGCAGCGGCAGGGTCTGCAGCGGGTTGCGGGTGCCGTCGGCGCGCTCCTGCAGGCGGCCGTCGTCGATGTAGTCCTGCACGCGCGCCACCTCGAGGCGCAGCCCCAGACGCTCCACGGTCTCGTCGCGGAAGGCGATGACCTCGGGGAAGTTGTGCCCGGTGTCCACGTGCAGCACGGGGAAGGGCACGCGGCCCGGCGCGAACGCCTTGGTCGCGAGGTGCAGCACGACGACGGAGTCCTTGCCGCCGGAGAACAGCAGCACGGGCCGCTCGAACTCGGCGACGACCTCGCGGATGACGTGGATCGCCTCGGCCTCGAGCAGATCGAGGGTGGACAGGGCAGTGGATGCCGTGGACACAGCGCTCATGTGTGCAACCCGCATTCCGTCTTCGAGAAGCCGGCCCAGCGGCCGGCTCGGGGGTCTTCACCGGGGGCGACCGGTCGGGTGCACGGCTCGCATCCGATGGAGGGGTAGCCGTGGCTGAGGAGGAGGTTGACCGGCACCTTCTGGTCGTTGGCGTAGCCGATCAGGTCGTCGAAGCTCCACGCCGCGACCGGGTTCACCTTGACGAGGCCGTTGCGCTCGTCCCACGTGACCAGGGGCGTGTGCGTGCGCGTGGGGGCCTCGTCGCGGCGGACGCCGGTGAACCACACCTCGTAGCCGCCGAGCGCACCCTGCAGCGGGTCGACCTTGCGGCGGGCGCAGCACAGCGCGGGGTCGCGCTCGTACAGCCGCGCGCCGAACTCGGCATCCTGCTCGGCGACCGTCTGCTCGGGGAGCACGTCGACGACGCGCACGTCGAGGGCGCGGTCGACCTCGTCGCGCGTGAAGTGGGTCTCACGGAAGTGGTAGCCGGTGTCGAGGAAGAGCACGTCGACGTTCGGCAGCTGCTCGGCCACGAGGTGCGGCAGCGCGGCATCCGCCATCGAGCACGCCACAGCGGCCGACTCCGGGGTGAAGTTGCGGGCGACCCAGGCGACGACCTCGGCGGGCGACGCCTCGTCGTCGGCGAGGCTGCGGAGTTCGATGTTGCCCCGTTCGGCCAGGGCCTTGAGCTCGTCGTGGCTGCGGCGTGCGGTGACGCGCGGGGTGAGGGACACGCTCACTGCAGGGCCTCCTCTTCGGCGCGGTGCGCCCACTGGGCGAAGGTCTCGTCGGCAGCCGCGTCGCGCTCGTCGAGGAAGCGGCGCACGACCCGATCGACGTAGTCGGCGATGCCGTCGGCGGCCACCTTCAGGCCGCGGACGGTGCGGCCGAGACCGGCTTCGTCGCGATCCTGCGATGCCAGACCCCCGCCGAGGTGCACCTGGTAGCCGGGCACCTGCTCGCCGTCGATGGTGACGAGCTGACCTTTCAGGCCGATGTCGGCGGTCTGGATGCGAGCGCACGAGTTGGGGCAGCCGTTCACGTGCAGCGAGATCGGGTGCGGCAGGTCGAAGCCCGCGAGGCGCTGCTCGAGGTCCTCTACGGCCGCGGTGGCGTTGACCTTGGTCTCGACGATCGCGAGCTTGCAGAACTCGATACCCGTGCACGCGATGGTGCCGCGGCGGATGAGGCTCGGGCGCGCCTGCAGACCGAGCTCGTCGAGACCGGCGACGAGGGATTCGACCCGGTCTTCGGGGATGTCGAGGATGACGACCTTCTGGTGCGGCGTGGTGCGCAGGCGCGTCGAGCCGTGCTCCTCGATGAGGTCGGCGAGACGGGCGAGCGTCGTGCCCGAGACGCGGCCGACGATCGGCGTCGCACCGACGTAGAACCGGCCGTCTTTCTGACGGTGGATGCCGACGTGATCGCCGGGGGCGGCCGGCTTGGCCGGCGCGGGACCGTCGGGGAGGGCGTAGCCGAGGTACTCGTCTTGCAGCACCTGGCGGAACTTCTCCGTGCCCCACTCGGCGAGCAGGAACTTCAAGCGCGCCTTGTTGCGCAGACGCCGGTAGCCGTAGTCGCGGAAGATCTGCGCCACGCCGTGCCAGGCCTCGGCGACGCGGTCGGGCGAGACGAAGACGCCGAGGCGCTCGCCGAGGCGCGGGGTGGTCGACAGGCCGCCACCGACCCACAGGTCGTAGCCGATACCGAGCTCGGGGTGCTCGACGGCGACGAAGGCGACATCGTTGATCTCGTGCACGACGTCGTGGTTGGGGTGACCGGTGATGGCCGACTTGAACTTGCGCGGCAGGTTCGACAGCGTCGGGTCGCCGATGAAGCGGCTCGTGATCTCGTCGATCTGCGGGGTGGGGTCGATGAGCTCATCGGCGGAGATGCCCGCGACGGGGGAGCCGAGCACGACGCGCGGCACGTCGCCGCACGCCTCGGTCGTTCCCAGGCCCACGGCCTCGAGGCGGCGCCAGATCTCGGGCATCGACTCGACCTCGACCCAGTGCAGCTGCACGTTCTGGCGGTCGGTGAGGTCGGCGGTGTCGCGGCCGAACTCCTGCGAGATCCCCGCGATGACGCGCAGTTGCTCGGTCGTCAGCTGACCGCCGTCGATGCGGACGCGCAGCATGAAGTAGGCGTCCTCGAGTTCTTCGGGGCTCAGCGTGGCCGTGCGGCCGCCGTCGATACCGGGCTTGCGCTGGGTGTACAGGCCCCACACGCGGAAGCGGCCGTGCAGGTCGGTCGGGTCGATGGACGAGAACCCGCCCGCGGCGTAGATGTTCTCGATCCGACCGCGCACCGCGAGACCGTCGTCGACCTGCTTCCACTCCTCGTTGCCGTTGAGGGGCGCTGTGCCGTCGATCTTCCATTGCCCGTTGGGCTTCGACGAGGGCCGCGGCGGCCGGGCGGCGGCGCGAGCAGAGGGAGGGATGGTGGTCACGGTGCGGGTTTCCTTCACTGCGCCAGCGCTGCGTGCCGACGGCATTCCAGGAGACGCTAGAACGGACCTCCGACACCGACCAGCGCGCGCGTCTCGAAGCGTCGCGTAACGACACGGAAGGTCACGAAACGTCTTGGATGTTGCGCGATCGAGCAGAACGCACTAGCGCGTCGTGTCGTCGCCGCGTCGGGTGCGAGGCGGGAGCCGTGACCGGGGGAGGTGTCGGCGTGCGGGGGAGCGAAGCCGGAGGGGCGTCGGGCGCTGCTGGGTCGGAGTCAGCCGCGGCCGGCGCCTCCGACGCGGCGTCCGGCGCGCGTCCGGAACCGGAAACGGCGCCCGCGGACGCACCGCCCGAGGGCGTCAGCGGCCGCGACCGCCGATCGTGCCGACGGCGCATCCGCGCGCGCTCACGCCTGCGGATCCGACGGCGCGCCGCCCGCTTCTCGACCGCGACGGAACCCGGCATCGAATCCGCGTTCGAATGCGCGCTCGACGCCCCGGTGGCGGCGGTGACCGGGGCCGCCGCAGCCGTGCGCACCGCGGTGGTGGGGCCGCTCGGGGAAGCCGTGGTCATGAGCGCCCGAGTCGTCGGCGACGCCGTGGTCGTCGCGCTCGCGCGGGACGGGCCCGGGGCTCGGTGCGGGGCGACGGCCTGCGGAGCCGCGCTCACCCACGCGGAAGCCGTGGTGCTCGTTGGGGCCGAAGGCTCGGCGCGGGTCGGGGCCGAAGCCACGGCGTCCGGGCACGACACGGAAGCCTGCCCGCGGGCTGCGGTCGGCCGTCTCGTCGTCGTCGACGCCGAGGAGCGCGGCGAGGCTGTCGAGCGCCGTGGTCAGGTTCTCGAGCTGCTCGGCCGGAACGCCGTCCAGCAGGGCCGACCGCTCGGCATCCACGCGGTCGAGGAGGGCGCGTCCGTCGTCGGTCAGCGCCCAGCCGTCCCCGGAGCGGACGATCCAGCCGCGGTCGGCCAGGGCGGTGACGCGCTTGCCGCCGCGCGCCAGCCGGTCGGCGACCCAGGGGGCGTCGATGCGTCCGTCGATGGCGCCGAGCAGCAGCAGCGTCTTGGGATGGATGCCGCTGTCGTGCAGTTGCGTGAGCAGGCGGTGGTGCAGCGAGTGGCCGATCGTCGTGAGGCGATGGGCGAGCGCCCGGGGGTGGGAGGGTGTGGGGGTGTTCATTGGGGGTCCTTTCGAGGGCGGACGATCCGCCGGTATATGTCATGTGACAACGAATGTACTCTGACATGTATTCCAGATGCTTGTCAAGCGACATGTAAAATCGGGGCATGCCCACCGACCCCGCCGACGAGATCGCCGCGGCGCTCGCCCGCCTGCGAGGCCGGCGCCCGCGGCCGCCGTTCCCGCCCGAGGCGCACCACCATCCGCACGGAGGCCACGGGGGGCCCTGGGGTCGCGGCGCACCGCCGTGGGCGGACCCGGCGCACGGTCGCTTCGGCGGACCCGCGCGCCTGCGCATGCTCGACGCCCTGGTCGCGGCATCCGGATCGCTGTCGGTGGGCGAGATCGCCGAGGCGGTGGGGGTCGACCAGCCGCGCGCTTCGCGGCTCGTGCAGCAATCGGTCGACCTGGGTCTCGTCGCTCGCGAACCCGACCCCGACGACGCGCGCCGCACCCGCGTCAGACTCACCCCCGAGGGGCAGGGTCTCGTCACGGGCTTCCGGGGACGCCGGCGGGATGCCGTGCGCTCGGCGCTCGAGTCGTTCAGCGACGCCGAGCGGGCCGAGTTCGCGCGGCTGCTGGCGAAGTTCGCCGACGCCTGGCCCCGCGACTGAGACCGCGGCATCCGATCTGGCGGGTCGGGTCGCCGGGTCGCCGCGCCCCTGGGTCGCCGCGCGCGCGCCGCGGCCTGGGTCGCCCTGCGCGCGCCTGTCGCCGAGCTGCCCGCCCCGTGCCCGTGGCCGCCCCGCGTCCGTGGCCGCTCGTGCCCGCCGCCGGCCCGTGCCCGCCGCCGGCCCGTGCCCGCCGCGGCCCGCACCCACTGCGAGATCACGCGATCCGCGCGAGGTCACGCGCCATATCGTGTGATCTCGGCGTGATCACGTGATCTCGCGGCATCCCCGCCGTCGACCGACGCGCACGATCCGGCCCGCGCCGCCCTCTCGTGCCCGCTGCCGGCTCGTGCCCGCTGGCCGCCCGCGCCCGCTTCGAGGTCACGCGATCCGGGCGAGATCATGCGCCAGATCGTGTGATCTCGGCGTGATCACGTGATCTCGCGGCATCCCCGCCCCCGACCGACGTGCGCAATCCGGCACGCGGGCGTCCGGTCAGCGGATGACGGCGGCCTTCGTCCTGACCGGCAGCATCAGCAGCAGGCCCGCCGCGAGGATCAGCACGATTCCCAGGATGCCGAGGCGCGTGTCGCCGGTCAGACCGACGAACAGCGCGAACAGGCCCGGCGCAAGAAACGACACCGCCCGGCCCGTCGTGGCGTAGAGGCCGAAGATCTCCCCCTCGCGCCCCTCGGGGGCCACTCGGGCGAGGAACGACCGGCTGGCCGACTGCACGGGGCCGACGAAGGCGCCGAGACCCAGGCCGACGATCCAGAAGCCCGCCTGCGACGTGCCGATGAACAGCATGGCCGTCCCCAGCACGATGAGGCCGGCGAGCGAGACGAGGATCACGTTCTTCGGGGCCGAAACGGTCGTCGAGGCGCCCGGCGAGCATGACGCTGACGCCCGCCACGAGGTTGGCCGCGACGGCGAAGTAGAGCACCTCGGTCGAGCTGAACCGGAACACCTGCGCGGCGATGATCGCCCCGAACGTGAAGACGCCGGCGAGCCCGTCGCGGAAGACGGCGCTGGCGACGAGGAAGAGCAGCACCTGCCGGCTGTCCCGCCAGAGCGAGCGCAGCGTCCCCCACAGCACGGCGTACGAACGGAAGAAGCCGACGCGCACCTGCCGCCGCTGCGCCGGGATCTCGGGCACGCGCAACAGCACCGGGATCGCGAACACGGCGTACCAGATCGCGGATGCCAGCACCGCCAGGCGGATGTTGAGACCACCCTCCTCGGGCACGGCGAGCACGCCCCCGGCATCCGGATCGCCGAAGCTCTGGATGAAGAGCACGAGGAGCAGCACCAGCAGCACGATGCCGCCGACGTACCCCATGCCCCAGCCGAAGCCGGAGACGCGGCCGATGTTCTCGCGCGTGGAGACCTGCGTGAGCATCGCGTAATAGTTGACGCTCGCGAACTCGAAGAACACATTGCCGACGGCCAGCAGCGTGGCTCCGAGCACCAGGTACGGCGGTGACCCCTCCACGAAGACCATCGCGGCCATGGCCAGCACGATCAGCCCGGTATTGACGCCGAGCCACAGCTTGCGTCGCCCCGTGCCGTCGGAGCGCTGGCCGAGCACGGGGGCCACGAGCGCGACGACGATGCCGGCGATCATGAGCGCGACTCCCACGACGCTGGCGTTGTCGGCCAGGGCGCGAACGAGCGCGGGGTCGTCGTCGTTGCCGTTCGCCGCCGCGACGACGGCGGGATCCACGAAGAGCGAACTCGCCAGATAGGTACTGAAGACGAAGGTCGTCACCACCGCGTTGAACGCGGCCGAACCCCAATCCCACAGCGCCCAGGCGAGCACGGGTCGGCGGGCGTGGTCGGCGGAGGGAGCGGGCCCGGGGGAAGGCATGTCGGTCACGCTAGCGTCCTTCGATGGATGCCCGGGGCACCGGGATCGCGCCGCGCCGTCTCGACGGGCGCGTTCAGGTTATCCCCATGCCCGCGCGGCGGGTCCGAGCCGACTACCGTGGTGTCATGGCATCCGAATCCCCCGTCCCCTCCGCCGAGGCGGACACCGCCCCCGAAAAGCTCACCTTCGCCGATCTGGGACTGGATGCCGCTGTGCTCAAGGCCCTCAAAGACGTCGGCTACGAGACCCCCTCCGCCATCCAGGCGGCCACCATCCCCGTGCTGCTGCAGGGGCGCGACGTCGTCGGTCTCGCCCAGACCGGAACCGGCAAGACCGCGGCCTTCGCGCTGCCGGTGCTGTCGCAGATGGAGACCGGCCACAAGAATCCGCAGGCCCTGGTGCTCGCCCCCACCCGCGAGCTCGCTCTGCAGGTGTGCGAGGCGTTCGAGAAGTACGCGGCGCACATCAAGGGCGTCTCGGTGCTGCCCGTCTACGGCGGCCAGGGCTACGGTCAGCAGCTGTCGGCGCTGCGCCGCGGAGTCGACGTGATCGTCGGAACGCCCGGTCGCATCATGGACCACCTCGACAAGGGCACGCTCGATCTCAGCGAGCTGAAGTTCCTCGTGCTCGACGAGGCCGACGAGATGCTCAAGATGGGCTTCGCCGAAGACGTCGAGACGATCCTCGCCGACACCCCCTCGACCAAACAGGTCGCGCTGTTCTCGGCGACCATGCCGGCGCAGATCCGCCGCATCTCGGCGCAGTACCTCAACGACCCCGAAGAGATCACGGTCAAGACCAAGACCACGACCTCGGCCAACATCACGCAGCGCTACCTCGTGGTGTCGTACCAGCAGAAGATCGACGCGCTCACCCGCATCCTCGAGGTCGAGAACTTCGAGGGCATGATCGTGTTCACCCGCACGAAGAACGAGACCGAGACGGTCGCCGAGAAGCTCCGCGCCCGCGGCTACACCGCGGCGGCCATCAACGGCGACATCGCCCAGGTGCAGCGCGAGCGCACGGTCAACCAGCTCAAGAGCGGCAAGCTCGACATCCTCGTCGCCACCGACGTGGCTGCGCGCGGACTCGACGTCGAGCGCATCAGCCACGTCGTGAACTACGACCTGCCGATCGACACCGAGTCGTACGTGCACCGCATCGGTCGCACGGGCCGTGCCGGGCGCACGGGGGATGCGATCAGCTTCGTCACCCCGCGCGAGCGCCGCATGCTCACCGCGATCGAGAAGGCCACGCGCCAGCCGCTGACCGAGATGTCGCTGCCGAGCGTCGACGACGTCAACGCCACGCGTCTCACCCGTTTCGACGACGCGATCACGGCCGCCCTCGAGGACACCGCGGCGATCGCGACATTCCGCGACGTCGTCGCGCACTACGTCGAGCACCACGACGTTCCCGAGGCCGACGTCGCCGCAGCGCTCGCCGTGGTCGCCCAGGGCGACACCCCGCTGCTGCTCGAGGAGGAGACGATCCGTCAGCCGCGCTTCGACCGCGATCGCGACGGCGGCTCCCGCGACGGGGGCTCGCGCGACGGCGGCTTCCGCGACGGCTCGTCGCGCGACGGCGGCGAGCGTCGCGGCGGCGGCGGTCGCTTCGCCACCTACCGCATCGCGGTGGGGCGGCGTCAGCGGGTCGAGCCCCGCCAGATCGTGGGAGCCCTCGCCAACGAGGGGGGTCTGCGCCGCAACGACTTCGGCGCGATCCAGATCCGTCAGGACTTCTCGCTCGTCGAGCTGCCCGCCGACCTGTCGAACGACACGATCAACCGCCTCGCCGACACCCGCATCTCGGGCCAGCTCATCGACCTGCGCCCCGACCAGGGCGGACGCTCCGCCAAGCGCAGTGACCGGCCGCAGCGCCGCGACCGCGACCGCGACTGAGCCTGCCCCGTCATCCACGCGCCGCGCGCTCCGGCGGTCCGAGCCGCGACGCCGGGTTTTCGGCATCCGTTCGACGCCCCCGCGCCCCGTTGAGGGTGCGGGGGCGGCGTCGTTCGCGGGGTTGGGGCGGCGTGTGTGGCCCCGGGGCGTCGTGTGTGGCCCTGGGGCCATCTGCGTGCGGTGGGGTGGGATGCGGTACTGGGTGGGTTGTGGTGGTGGGGCGGCGGGTGTGGCCCCGGGGCGTCGTGTGTGGCCCTGGGGCCATCTGCGTGCGGTGGGGTGGGATGCGGTGCCGGGCGGGTTGTGGTGGTGGGCCGGGCGGGTTGTGGTGGTGGGGCGGCGTGTGTGGCCGCGGGGCGCCGTGTGTGACCCCGGGGCCATCCGGATGCCGGCACCGCGACGCCGCGAGAGGAGCGCGCCGCGTGCCCGCCACACGGCATCCCGAAGTTGAGCCAATTCATATCAAGTCTCCTTGACGCCCGAATGGGCCTGCGCTAGCCTTGAGTCATCGCGGCTCAACCCGCGCAGCAGACTTCGCACCAACCTCGAGTCGTGGCATCCGCCCGGCTCACAAGCAAGGAGACACATATGCCCCGTGCAGTGGGAATCGACCTCGGTACGACCAACTCCGTCGTGAGCGTGCTCGAGGGTGGTGAGCCCAAGGTCATCGCCAACGCCGAGGGTTTCCGCACGACCCCCTCGGTCGTCGCCTACACCAAGGACGGCGAGGTGCTCGTCGGCGAGACCGCCAAGCGCCAGGCCGTCACCAACGTCGACCGCACCATCTCCAGCGTCAAGCGCCACATGGGCACGACCTGGACGTTCGACGTCGACGGCAAGAAGTGGACGCCGCAGGAGATCTCGGCCCGCATCCTGCAGAAGCTCAAGCGCGACGCCGAGGAGTACCTGGGCGACAGCGTGACCGACGCGGTCATCACCGTCCCCGCCTACTTCAACGACGCCGAGCGTCAGGCCACCAAAGAGGCCGGTGAGATCGCGGGCCTCAACGTCCTGCGCATCATCAACGAGCCCACCGCCGCGGCCCTCGCCTACGGCCTCGACAAGGGCAAGGAAGACGAGCTCATCCTGGTCTTCGACCTCGGTGGTGGAACGTTCGACGTCTCGCTGCTCGAGGTGGGCAAGGACGACGACTTCTCGACCATCCAGGTGCGCGCCACGGCCGGCGACAACCGCCTCGGTGGAGACGACTGGGACCAGCGGGTCGTCGAGTACCTCATCAAGCAGTTCAAGGACACCACCGGTGTCGACGTCTCGGGCGACAAGATCGCCCTGCAGCGTCTGAAGGAAGCGGCCGAGCAGGCCAAGAAGGAGCTGTCGAGCTCGACCTCGACCAGCATCAACCTGCCCTACCTGTCGCTGACCGACTCGGGCCCCGTCTCGCTCAGCGAGACCCTCACCCGCGCGAAGTTCGAGGACCTCACCAAGGACCTCCTCGACCGCACCCGCAAGCCCTTCTCCGACGTCATCCGCGAGGCCGGCGTGAAGGTCGACGACATCGCGCACGTGGTGCTCGTCGGCGGCTCGACCCGCATGCCCGCGGTCGCCGAGCTGGTCAAGAAGGAGACGGGCAAGGATGCCAACAAGGGCGTGAACCCCGACGAGGTCGTGGCCGTGGGTGCAGCCCTGCAGGCCGGTGTCCTCAAGGGCGAGCGCAAGGACGTGCTGCTCATCGACGTCACCCCCCTGAGCCTCGGCATCGAGACCAAGGGCGGCATCATGACCAAGCTCATCGAGCGCAACACGGCCATCCCCACCAAGCGCAGCGAGACCTTCACCACCGCCGACGACAACCAGCCGTCGGTCGCGATCCAGGTCTTCCAGGGCGAGCGCGAGTTCACCCGAGACAACAAGCCGCTCGGCACCTTCGAGCTCACCGGCATCGCCCCGGCTCCCCGTGGCATCCCGCAGGTCGAGGTCACCTTCGACATCGACGCGAACGGCATCGTTCACGTCTCGGCGAAGGACAAGGGCACCGGCAAGGAGCAGTCGATGACCATCACGGGCGGTTCGTCGCTGCCCAAGGAGGACATCGAGCGCATGGTGCGCGAGGCCGAGGAGAACGCGGCGGAAGACATGAAGCGCCGCGAGTCCGCCGAGACCCGCAACCAGGCCGAGACCCTGTCGTACTCGATCGAGAAGCTGATCAAGGAGAACGAGGACAAGCTGCCCGCCGAGGTCAAGAACGACGTGCAGGCCGATGTCGACGCCCTCAAGACGGCTCTCGCCGGTGACGACGACGACGCGGTCAAGACCGCGTACGACAAGCTGAACGCCAGCCAGGGCAAGCTCGGCGAGGCCATCTACGCCTCGTCGCAGGCCGCGGGTGAGCCCGCCGACCCCAACGTGGGCCAGCCCGGGAACGGCGAGACGCCGAACCCCGAGGAAGACGTCATCGACGCCGAAGTCGTCGACGACGACACCGACGAGAACAAGAAGTAAGCGATAGAACATGGCACACAAGGACGACGAACAGCCCACGGGCTCGGGCGCCGGTCCTGACGAGACGGGGCCGGAGGAGAACACCTCCGGCCCCGCGCCGTCGGGCGAGCAGTCCGAGACGCAGGCCCCGGATGCCGAGGGCCTGACCATCGACGACATCCTCGGCGCCGAGCAGACGCCCGAGGCGGCAGCGGAGGGGGCCGAATCCGACCGGGAGGCCTCGCTGCTGATCGACCTCAAGCGCCTGCAGGCCGAGTACGCCAACTACCGCCGGCGCACCGAGGAGCAGCGTCAGCGCGAGATCGAGCGGGCCAAGGGCGAGGCCGTGAAGGGCCTGCTGCCCGTCATGGACGACCTCGACCGCGCGGCCAAGCACGGCGATCTCGTCGAGGGCACCCCCCTCGCCGCGATCGGCGACAAGGTGCGCGCCGTGGCCGAGCGTCTGGGCGTGGTCTCGTACGGCGCCGTCGGCGACGTCTTCGACCCGCAGCAGCACGAGGCGATCTTCCAGGCGCCGACCCCCGGCGCGACCGAGACGACGATCCTCGAGGTCGTCGAAGTCGGCTACCGCCTCGGCTCGGTCGAACTGCGACCGGCGAAGGTCGTCGTCGCCGTGCCGGCCTAAGAGGAGGACACATGGCGAGTCAGGACTGGTTCGACAAGGACTTCTACAAGGTCCTCGGTGTCGACAAGAGCGTCAGCGCGGCCGATCTGAAGAAGACCTACCGCAAGCTCGCACGCCAGTACCACCCCGACTCGAATCCGGGTGATGCCAAGGCCGAGGCCACGTTCAAGGAGATCAGCGAGGCCTACTCGGTGCTCAACGATCCCGAGCAGCGCGAGGAGTACGACCAGATCCGGGCCATGGGTTCGGGCGCGCGCTTCTCGGCGCCGGGCGCGGGTGGTGGCGGCGGCTTCGACGACGTCTTCAGTCGTTTCGGGCAGCAGCGCGGCGGCGGAACCGCGGGCTTCGAGGACATCTTCTCGATGTTCGAGCAGCAGGGCGGGGGCTTCGGCTCGGGCCGCTTCGGTCAGACCACCGGCGGATACCGCGGCTTCGGCGGGCCCACGCGCGGGGCCGACGTCACGGCGCGCACGACGATCGACTTCGTCACCGCGGCCAAGGGCGAGACCATCACGCTGCAGGGCGAAGACGGCGTGCCGTTCAAGGTCAAGATCCCCGCGGGCGTCTCCGACGGTCAGAAGATCCGCCTGCGCGGTCGAGGTCGTCCCTCACCGGACGGCGGCGAGAGCGGCGACATCGTGGTGACCGTCGCGGTGCGTCCGCACCCGGTGTTCACGCGTGACGGGCTCAACCTCCGGGTGACGGTCCCCGTCACCTTCACTGAGGCCGCCCTCGGCGCGACCATCGAGGTGCCCACCCTCGGCGGCGACCCGGTGCGTCTCAAGGTCGCACCCGGCACGCCGTCGGGGCGCGTGCTGCGGGTCAAAGGTCGTGGCATCCAGTCGACCAAGGGCTCCGGCGATCTGCTCGCCGAGGTCCAGGTCGCGGTGCCCTCGCATCTCGACGACGCCGCCCGCGAGGCGCTCGAGCGGTTCCAAGAGCTTCAGCCGAAAGAGAACCCGCGCGCCGACCTCATGTCGAAAGCGCGATAGAAAAGCGGGAGAGCACTGCAGCGGCCGGGTGCCGGCATCCTGATCAGGATGCCGGCACCCGGCCGCCGACACCACGGAGGGAGAGACCGTGCCCGAGAGGGAGATCGACGAGGACGCACCGATCTTCGCCATCGCCGCCGCGGCGGAGTTGTCGAACATGCACCCGCAGACACTGCGGCAGTACGACCGGCTCGGTCTCGTCGTACCCGCCCGGACGCAGGGCGGTTCGCGCCGGTACTCCAGCCGCCACGTGCAGCAGCTGCGCGAGGTCGCCCGGCTGTCGGGCGAGGGCATGAGCCTGCCCGCCATCGCCCGGTTGCTGACCCTCGAGCAGCAGGTGCACGATCTCGCGCGTCGCGTGAGCGACCTGGAGCGCCAGCTCACGATCGAGCGCCAGTCTCGCCCCGGCGCTCGGGTGTTCGCGGCCGGTGCCACCGGCTCGGTGGTGACCCTCCGCCACGGCGCCCGCGTTCGCCGCGCGACCGACATCGTGGTGTGGCGTCCGCGCGATCCGCACGGCGATTGACGGCGTCCTCCCGGGTCCCGTGCTCGTCGACGCGATGCCCTCGCGGCCGAGGGCTGCTCGCCGACAGGGTCGGCCCGCGGCTCGCCATCTCGAAGGGAGCGGATGCCACGGGGCGGGGCCTTCGACGAGCGCGACCGCTGCCCGTGCGACGGGATCGCTTCCCGGCGCGGCTCAGGCCGGCTTGATCCGCAGAACAGTCGGCACTTCGCCGACCTTCAGATCGTCGACGACGCGCACCGTGCGTGCCACGGCATCCACCGCCCCCACGACGGTGCCGAAGCGCTCACGGTCGGAGCACACGGCCGTCACCGTGACGAAGTGCGAGCCGGTGTCCCACGTGTAGGTCGCGAAGGGCGGCGTGCGCGGGTCGCTCGGCAGCGGCATGGCCAGCTTCTCGCCGACCCCGAGGAAGGGATTGGGGAACGACTCGGTGTCGTCGTACTCCATCGGCATCATGGCCCGAGCGGTGCGCGCCTGCGGAGTCGCCTCTTGCAGCTGCGCCATGACGACGAGCAGTTCGGGGTCGCTCTTCCACACCCATACGAGCACACGGCCGGCGGCGCGACGCATCAGCAACGGCGCGGCCTGGCTCAGGATCCAGGCGAACGCACCGCCTCCGGGCCGTTGCGCGACTCCCACGGCGTTGTTCGCCTGGCTCAGCAGCATGCCGATCGCGGCCTTGCGGTGCCGGCGGCCGCGGAATCCGAGGGAGCCGGTGACGGGCACCCAGAGGTCGGCGGGGGCGTCGGCCTGCAGTCGGGACATGCGTCCAGCCTACGATCCGGCGCTGGGAAGAGGGATGCCGGAGTCTCGACGCGGGGCGGCGGCGGCCGTCGATCGGGGGTGTGCGCGCAGGGGGTCGCCGGTGTCGGAGGTTGGTGCAAGGCTGGACTCCGCGGCCACCCCGACCGCATCACGACCGTTCGGAGGTGCCGTGCTCGGCAAGATCCTCATCCGTTACCTCTCCCGGTATCGGTGGTTGCTCGTCGCTCTGCTGGCGTTCCAGTTCGTGGCGGCGATGGCGTCGCTCTACCTGCCCCGGCTGAACGCCGACATCATCGACCAGGGCGTCGCACGGGGCGACACCGCTTTCATCTGGTCGCAGGGTTCGCTCATGCTGGCCATCTCGCTCGGCCAGATCACGGCATCCATCATCGCGACCTACTTCGCAGCGCGTGCGGCGATGGCCGCGGGCCGCGACATCCGCCGCGACATCTTCGACAAGGTGAGCGGCTTCTCCGAGCGTGAGCTGTCCCAGTTCGGCGCCGGCTCGCTCATCACCCGCAACACCAACGACGTGCAGCAGGTGCAGATGCTGGCGATGATGGGCGCCACCATGCTGGTCAGCGCCCCTCTCTTGGCGATCGGCGGCATCGTCATGGCACTGCAGCAAGACGTGGGCCTCAGCTGGCTCATCGCCGTCTCGGTGCCCACCCTCTTGGTCGCGGCCGGCCTCATCATCGCTCGCATGGTGCCGCTCTTCCGGAGCTACCAGTCCAAGCTCGACGGCGTGAACCGTGTCATGCGCGAGCAGCTCACCGGCGTGCGCGTCGTGCGCGCATTCGTGCGCGAGCGCATCGAAGAAGAACGCTTCCGCGAGGCCAACACCGACATCATGATCGTGGGGCGCCAGGTCGGTTCGCTCTTCGTGCTCCTGTTCCCCCTCGCCATGCTGGTGCTGAACGTCACCGTCGTCGGCGTCATCTGGTTCGGCGGCATTCAGGTCGATGCGGGGAGCGTGCAGATCGGCACCCTCTTCGCCTTCATGCAGTACGTCGCGCAGATCCTCATGGGCGTGCTCATGGCGAGCTTCATGACCGTCATGATCCCCCGTGCGGCGGTTTCGGCCGAGCGCATCGGCGAGGTGCTCGACAGTCACTCCACCCTGGAGCGCCCGTCGAACCCCGTCAGCGTCTTCCCCGATCGTGGGGCCGTCGAGTTCGACGACGTCGCCTTCTCGTATCCGGGTGCCGAGTCGCCCGTGGTGTCGGGCATCAGCTTCCAGGCGCGGCCGGGTGAGACCGTCGCCATCGTCGGCTCGACGGGCGCGGGCAAGACCACGCTCGTCTCGCTCCTTCCTCGGTTGTTCGACGTGACCGCGGGCGCGGTGCGGGTCGGCGGGGTCGACGTGCGCGAGGCCGACCTCGACGTGCTGTGGAAGAGCATCGGCCTCGTTCCGCAACGACCGTTCCTGTTCAGCGGCACGGTGGCATCCAACCTCCGCTTCGGGCGCGAAGACGCCACCGACGACGAACTCTGGCGAGCGCTCGAGATCGCGCAGGGGCGCGACTTCGTCGAGGCGATGGACGGGCAGCTCGACGCCCGAATCGCCCAGGGCGGCACGAACGTCTCGGGCGGCCAACGCCAGCGTCTCGCTATCGCACGGGCCATCGTGCACCGACCGGCGGTGCTGGTGTTCGATGACTCGTTCTCGGCGCTCGACCTCAGCACCGACGCGAGGCTGCGTCAGGCGCTGTGGCAGGAGCTCCCCGAGGTGACCAAGATCGTCGTCGCGCAGCGCGTCTCGACCATCACGGGCGCCGACCGCATCGTCGTGCTCGAAGAGGGTCGGCTGGCCGGCGTCGGCACGCACGAAGAACTCCTGCAGACGAGCAGCACCTACCGGGAGATCGTCGAGTCGCAGCTGGGGGTGGAAGCGTGAGCACCACCGATGCCCTGACCGAAGAGGAGCGCGCCGAACTCGAGCTCGCCGAGCAGGCCCGACTCAACTCCGGCGACTGGGACAGCGTCGCGCCCGGGAAGGCCTCGAACTTCGGTCCGAGCTTTCGACGGCTGATCGGCCTTCTGCGCCCCTACGCCGCCGCTTTCACCTTCGTGTCGATCCTGGGGGCCGTCGGCGTCGTGCTGGCGGTCCTCGCCCCGCGGGTGCTCGGAGACGCGACGAACATCATCTTCGAGGGCGTGGTTTCGAAGGGGCTGGCCGAACAGTTCCCGGCCGGCACATCGCAGACCGAGGTCGTCGAGGCCCTCCGCGCGGCAGGCCAGGGCGACATCGCCAACATCGTCGGCGCGATGAACGACTTCTCGGTCGGCGCCGGCATCGACTTCGACGCCCTGCGCCTGGTGGTGGTGGCGGTCCTGGCGATCTACGTCGGGTCGTCCCTGCTGTCGTGGATCCAGGGCTACGTCATCAACGTGATCATGGTCCGCACGATGTGGCGCCTGCGCGAGGACGTCGAGGCGAAGATCAACCGCCTGCCGCTGTCGTACTTCGACAAGGTGCAACGCGGCGAGCTGATCTCCCGCGTCACCAACGACATCGACAACATCACCCAGACGATGCAGCAGTCGCTCTCGAGCGCCCTGACGTCGGTGCTCACCGTGGTGGGCGTGCTCATCATGATGTTCACCATCTCGTGGCAGCTCGCCCTCGTCGCCCTCGTCTCGCTGCCGCTGATGGCTGTGATCTTCGGTGTCATCGGGCCCAAGTCGCAGAAGGCCTTCGGCGAGCAGTGGAAGAAGGTCGGCCGCCTCAACGCGCGCGTGGAGGAGTCCTTCTCGGGCCACGCCCTGGTCAAGGTCTACGGCCGCGAGAAAGACGGCCGCGACAAGTTCGAGGTCGAGAACGAAGAGCTCTTCCAGGCGAGCTTCCGGGCGCAGTTCCTCTCCGGCATGATCATGCCCGGCATGATGTTCGTCGGGAACCTCACCTACGTCGGCATCGCCGTGCTCGGCGGACTCATGGTGGCCGGCGGGCAGCTCCGGCTCGGCGACGTGCAGGCGTTCATCCAGTACTCCCAGCAGTTCACCCAGCCCCTGTCGCAGCTCGGCGGCATGGCGGCCGTGGTGCAGTCGGGCACCGCATCGGCCGAACGCGTCTTCGCGCTGCTCGACGCCGACGAGCAGGACCCGGATGCCGCGGATGCTCCGACCGACGTCGACGGGCGCGGAGTGATCGAGTTCGAGAACGTCCGCTTCTCCTATACGCCCGAGCGCCCGCTCATCACCGACCTGTCCTTCCGCGTCGAGCCCGGACAGACCGTCGCGATCGTCGGCCCCACCGGTGCCGGCAAGACGACGCTGGTCAACCTGATCATGCGGTTCTACGAGCTCGACGGGGGACGCATCCTGCTCGACGGTCAGAACATCGCCGACCTGCGGCGCGACGACGTGCGTTCACGCACCGGCATGGTGCTGCAGGACCCCTGGCTGTTCGCGGGAACGATCCGCGACAACATCCGATACGGCCGCGAGTCGGCGACGGATGCCGAGATCGTCGAGGCCGCCGTGGCCACGCGCGTCGATCAATTCGTGCACTTTCTCCCCGAGGGCTACGACACCGTACTCGACGAAGACGCCGCCAACGTCTCGGCCGGGGAGCGCCAGCTCATCACCATCGCGCGTGCGTTCGTCGCCCGCCCGTCGGTGCTCATCCTCGACGAGGCGACGTCGTCCGTCGACACGCGCACCGAGCTGCTGCTGCAGCAGGCGATGGCGGCGCTTCGCGAGGGGCGCACCTCGTTCGTGATCGCGCACCGTCTGTCGACCATTCGTGACGCCGACCTCATCCTCGTGATGGAGCACGGCGACATCGTCGAGAAGGGGTCGCACGACGAGCTCATCGCCGCAGGGGGCGCTTACTACCGTCTCTACCGGGCGCAGTTCGAGCAGGCGGCGAGCGACCTCGACGCCGTCGACTCGCCGCCTGGCTCGGCTCCAACCAGGGACGCGGCCGCCGACGACCCCGAGGTTGTCTCGGCCTTCGCGGCCGCAGCATCCGAGGTCACCGCACCCGCCGGCACCGACGGACCTCCGCGTCCCGCGCAGGGGGTGCCACCGGCCGGTGCGGCGATCAGCGATCGCGGCTGAGGCGCATCGTCTGCGGGTATCGCCGTCGTTCCGTGCGGCGCTCAGCGAGCGGGACCGAGGCGCGCTGCTCCGCGCCGGGGCGCCGGAGGCCGGTGCGTCGCGCAGCGAGCGGGGCCGAGGCGCGTTGGTTCGCGCCGGGGCGCCGGGAAAGGTGCGGCGGTGAGCGAGCGGGGCCGAGGCGCGTTGCTCCGCGCCGGGGCGCCGGGGCCGGTGCGGCGGTCAGCGAGCGGGTGGCCGTGCCTCCTCCCGGGGGGCATGTCGGCCCTCCTCGAGGAGCCGAGGCTGCCCCACCTGTGGATGTCTCCCGGGCTCGCCGAACCCGCTCGGGTACAGTGAGGACGCGCATGAACAGCACCGCGCGACTCGCCCGCCGCTCAGATAGGCCTCACCCCTCGTGACCACTCCTGCGACGCCCGCCGACCATTCCGCGCCCGCCGCCGAGCCGTCCGCCTCGTCCCTCGCCGATACGCCGCTGCGCATCCTCATCGGCGCCGACACCTTCCTTCCGCACGTCAACGGCGCCGCGCGCTTCGCCGAGCGCCTCGCCGCCGGGCTCATCGCGCGCGGGCATGACGTGCACGTGGCCGCCCCCAGCATCGGTCACAAGAACGCCGGCACCGCCCTCGAGACGATCGAGGGCCAGCCGATGATGATGCACCGGCTGCCCGCCTTCCGCTTCCTGCCGCACGACTGGATCACCTACGTGCTGCCGTGGCGGTCGAAGCATTACGCCCGCAAGCTGCTCGACGAGGTCAAGCCCGATGTCGTGCATATCCAGTCCCACATCATCATCGGCCGCGGTCTCGCGCGCGAAGCCCGCAAGCGCGGCATCCCCGTCGTCGCGACCAACCACGTCATGGCCGAGAACATCCTCGACTTCACGACCCTCCCTGATTTTCTCGACCGCATCTTCGTGAAGCTCGCGTGGGCCGACGCAGAGCGCACGTTCAAGATGGTGCGGGCCGTCACCACGCCCACCCGGCGCGCCGCCGATTTCCTCGAGTCCACGATCGACATCAGCGGGGTCGTGCCCATCTCGTGCGGAATCGACCGCTCGAACTACCGCCCCGACCTCACCCCGCGCGACGCGAACCGCATCCTGTTCGTCGGGCGCCTCACGACCGAGAAGCACATCGACGTCGTGCTGAAGGCCCTCGCGCAGCTCGACCCGGCCCTCGACGCCCGCTTCGACATCGTGGGCGGCGGCGACCAGCGCGCGAAGCTCGAGGCGCTGGCCGGGCAGCTCGGCGTCGCCGACCGCGTCACGTTCCACGGCCACGCGACCGACGACGACCTGCGCGACCTGTACTCCCGTGCCAGTGTCTTCGCGATCGCCTCGATCGCCGAGCTGCAGTCCATCGCGACGATGGAGGCGATGGCATCCGGCCTCCCGATCGTCGCCGCGAACGCCGTGGCGCTGCCGCATCTCGTCCACGACGGCGAGAACGGCTATCTCTTCGAGCCCGGCAACGACGAGGAGCTCGCCGCGCGTCTGACCGACGTGTTGACCGCCGCCCCCGACGAGCGTCGACGCATGCAGCAGGCCTCGCTCGACGCCGTCGCCGTACACGACATCACCCGTACCCTGAACACGTTCGAAGCCCTGTATCGGGGTCGGCCTCTGCCGGAGTGATCACGTGCACGTGGTGATGTTCGCCGATCAGCACCTCGAGTCGCTCGGCGGCGCGCAGGTGTCGATGCGACTTCAGAAGCGGTTCCTCGAACGGGCGGGGCACGTGGTCACGGTGGTCGCGCCCCGGCTGCACCGCGACGCACCTGAAGACCCCGCCTACCTCGACCTCCCCTCGCTCGCCATCACCCCCGATCGCGAGTACGCCCTCTCCTGGCCCGGTGCCCGCACCGACCGGTTCGTGGATGCCGAGATGGCCACGCGCCTGCCCGCTGACGTCGTGCACGTGCAGGGTGACTTCTGGGGCGCCTTCGTCGGGCACCGGTACGCGGCTCGGCACGGCCTGCCCGTCGTTCACACGATGCACAACCGGGTCGATGTCGGCATCCAGGCGACGGCGCCGTTTCCCGGTCTGGTGCTCCGCGTGCTCAACGCGTGGGCCCGACGCGCGTTGCGCGACGCCGCGCGGTCGCGGGGCGGGTCTCGGGATGCCGCGGGGGCGACGCACGATGCTCGCACTGGCGCATCTTCCTCGCAGGAATCCTCCATCGCACTGCGAGCATCGCGCGCTTCTGCGAGAGCCCGAGCCGGCCACGTGCCCGCCGCACCCCCCGGCCGCAGCAGGTCGGACGGCTGGGCCTACTTGCGACGCCTCGCGGCCCTCTCCCGCGCCGTCACGGCGCCCTCGTCTCACTTCGCGCGCCGCCTCGAGCAGCACGGAGTCTCGCCCGCCGTCGACGTGATCTGGAACGGCATCGACGACGACGTGCTCGATGGCGTCCTCGCCGCGGGGCGGTCCGCGCGCAGACCCGGACCGCCGCGCTTCGTGTGGCTCGGACGCATGAGCCCCGAGAAGCGACTGATGCCGTTCTTGGGGGCCGTGGCGGAGTCGGGTATCGCGGCCGAGGTCGAGATCATCGGCGGGGGCGGCCAGCTCCGGGCAGCTCAGCGATTCGTCGAGCGCCACGCGTCCGCGGCATCCGTGACCTTCGCCGGTCGGCTGCCCTACGCCGAGACCCTTCGTCGGATCGCCGACGCCGACGCCGTGGTGCAGACCTCCATCGGCTTCGAGACGCAGGGCATGACGGTGTTCGAGGCCGCCTCGCTCGGCACCCCCGCCGTCGTCAGCGATCCCGATATCGCCGCCGAGCTGGGCTCGGGGATCTGGGCGGTGGCGGATGCCACGGTGCCCGCGCTCGCAGAGACGCTGCGTCGCGCGGCATCCGACATCACCGCCGGCGCGGCCGTCGCACCCGACCCGACCATCGCCGAGCGTTTCCGGCAGTCGTCGCGAACGGCCGCGATGATCGAGGTCTACGAACGCGTCGCCGCCGCCGGACGCTGAGGGCGCGCCGGCGGCGGCAGCGGTTCAGTCGGCGGTGACGATCCGCAGCGGCGCCGTCATCGGAGCCGCCGACGGTGCGCCCAGGTTCAGCGTCGGGCGCGCTGCCTCCGCGGCGGGCGCTGCGCCGACGGTTGCTGCGCGCGACGGTGCCGACCGGTCCTCGACGGAGGCCACTCGGGCCGGATCGGTGGGGATCCGACTGTACCCGTCGGTGCGGATGAGCCACACCGTCCCGACGATGCCGGCGAGGGACAGGATGCCAAGAGCGATGAAGTAAGCCATGGCAGGAAAACTACGGGTAGAGGAATGGTGCCCGCGAGTGGCATGATGGACACCAGTCAACAGATTCCTGCCACACCGGAGGTCCGCATGCGCTCGGTCGCCGTCGTCATCCAGCCGGGGTTCGCCCCGTTCGAGTTCGGTCTCGCGTGCGAGGCGTTCGGCCTCGATCGCAGCGACGACGGCATCCCGAACTTCGACTTCCGTATCGTCGCGCCCGACCCCGGCGTCGTCCCCTCGAACATCGGCTTCTCGGTCAACGTCGAGCACGGTCTGGACGCGGCGGCCGATGTCGACATCCTGGTGCTCGCACCCATTCCCCGCTCGTCGTGGGGATCCGTCGACCCGCGTGTGACCGACCTCGTCCGCGCGGCGCACGCGCGTGGTGCCTGGCTGCTCAGCGTGTGCAGTGGGTCGTTCGTGATCGCGGCATCCGGAGTCCTCAACGGCAAGCGGGGCACCACGCACTGGCGCTACGCCGACGTCATGGCGCGGATGTATCCCGAGATCGAGGTCGATCCCGACGTGCTCTATGTGCAGTCGGGCAACATCATCACGAGCGCGGGCACGGCGGCGGGTCTCGACGCCTGCCTTCACCTGTTGCGTCAGGAGCTCGGTTCCGAACTCACCAACCGCATCGCCCGCCGCATGGTCGTGGCCCCGCAGCGCGATGGGGGGCAGGCGCAATTCATCGCCTCGCCCATCCCGATCGACTCCTCGCTCTCGCTCGCTCCGGTCACCGAATGGATGCTGCAGAACCTGGATGCCGAGCTCTCGGTCGAGCGGCTCGCGGCGCGCGCCCACATGTCGCCGCGCACCTTCGCCCGCCGTTTCAAGGCCGACCTCGGGGCCACGCCCGCAGCCTGGCTCGCGCGACAGCGGCTGCTGCACGCCCAGCGCCTTCTTGAGGAGACGGATCTCGGCCTCGACCGCATCGCGTCGGAGTGCGGCTTCGGATCCGCGGCGGTGCTGCGGCAGAACTTCGCCCGCGTGATGGGCCTGACCCCGACGGCGTACCGCGCCCGGTTCTCGTGCACGGGGCCGGCGGAGGTGGCATCCGTCGCTCCCGTCGTCACCGCGGTCGAGCCGGTGCCCGCCTGACGGGGACTTCGGCCGCGGCCGGCGGTGACCGCGGCGGCGCCCGCTTGACCCGGACGCTGGCCCCGCCCGCGCGGCCCGGGCCGGCGCGCTGCGTCGGCCCGCCGGTCTGCTGCGCCGGCCCGGCCGGTCCGCTGCGTCGGTGGTGCGCGGAGTCGGCGGTGCGCTGCGCTGCGGAGGCGGTGCGATGACTCGGCGGCGCGCCGAGATCACGTGATCGGGTCGAGGCGACACGGCGGGAGGTGTGAACTCGGCCAGAACGTGTGATTTCGGCGTTCGGGCAGCCGTCGCCGCCACGGCGGCGGCGCATGGGGTCCGCGACGAGGCCTGATGCTCCGGCATGGTGGGGCCCCGAGAGCACGCGATCGGGCCGAGATCACGGGGTTGGGCGGGTGGATTCAGCCAGAACACGTGATCTCGTCCCTTGCGGCCTCGCACTGAACGCGGCGACCCGGCGGGAACACCGCGCCGCAGCAACGCCTCGGTCCGCGCCCGCAGCTTCGCGCTGCAGCAATGCCTCGGCCCGCGCCCGCGGCGTCCCGCCGCCGCTTCGCGCTGCACGGTCCCGCTGCGGCTTCGCGCTGCAGCGTCCCGTCGCGGCTTCGCGCCGCGGGTTCCGGTCGCAGCGTCGCGCCGCAGGGTCCCGCCGCCGCGTACCGCCGCCGCGTACAGCCGCCGTGTCCCGCCGCAACTTCGCACCGCGGCTTCGTACCGCCCCAGCTTCGCACCGCGGCTTCGCCCCGCCTCGCGCGCCCAACGCCAGCCGCCGCGGCACAGCTCCTCCGCGGTGGCGTCGAGCCCCCGGCATCCATTGCCTTCCCTGCCGCGCCGAGGTAAACTTGAGTCAACGCCGCTCAAGTTTTGAGCACAAAGCGAAGAGACTTCCAGGAGAACGCATGAACGCCACACAACAGCCGGGACAGGAGGACGCGCGGAGCGCCCTCGAGCAGTTCGGCATCAACCTCACCGACCGGGCCCGTCAGGGCAAGCTCGACCCCGTGATCGGGCGTGACGGAGAGATCCGCCGCGTCAGCCAGGTGCTCACCCGCCGCACCAAGAACAACCCCGTGCTCATCGGCGAGCCCGGCGTCGGCAAGACCGCCGTCGTCGAGGGCCTCGCCCAGCGCATCGTCGCGGGCGATGTCGCCGAGAGCCTCAAGAACAAAGAGCTCGTGTCGCTCGACATCTCGGCGCTCGTCGCCGGTGCCATGTACCGCGGCCAGTTCGAGGAGCGCCTCAAGAGCGTTCTGAAGGAGATCACCGAGTCCGACGGACGCGTCATCACGTTCATCGACGAACTCCACGTGCTGATGGGCGCGGGCGGCGGCGAGGGCTCGGTCGCGGCATCCAACATGCTCAAGCCCATGCTCGCCCGCGGCGAGCTGCGCCTCATCGGCGCGACCACGCTCGACGAGTACCGCGAGTTCATCGAGAAGGATGCCGCGCTCGAGCGCCGCTTCCAGCAGGTCTACGTCGGTGAGCCTTCCGTCGAAGACACCGTCGCCATCCTCCGCGGCCTCAAGGAGCGGTACGAAGCGCACCACAAGGTCGCCATCGCCGACGCGGCGCTGGTGGCCGCGGCATCCCTGTCCAACCGGTACATCCCCGCGCGTCAGCTGCCCGACAAGGCCATCGACCTGATCGACGAGGCCGCGTCGCGCCTGCGCATGGAGATCGACTCCGCGCCCCTCGAGATCGACGAGCTGCGGCGGCACGTCGACCGGCTCAAGCTCGAAGAGCTGGCGCTGAAGAAGGAGAAGGACGACGCGTCGAAGGAGCGCCTCGCCGCGCTCCGCGAGACCCTCGCGGCCGAACAGGCCAAGCTCGACGAACTGCAGGCCCGGTGGGAGCGGGAGCGCGCGTCGCTCAACCGCGTCGGTGACCTGAAGACCCGGCTCGATGCCGCTCGCGTGGATGCCGAGCGGGCCCAGCGCGAGGGCAACCTCGAGCGCGCCTCGCGGCTGCTCTATGCCGAAATCCCGGCGCTCGAACGCGAACTCATGACGGCCGAGCGCGAAGAGCCGGCCGGGGACCGCATGGTCAACGACCAGGTGACCGATGAGGACATCGCCGCGGTCATCGCCGCCTGGACCGGCATCCCGGTCGGACGCTTGCTGCAGGGCGAGACCGAGAAGCTGCTGCACCTCGAGCGCGAGCTCGGCAAGCGGCTGATCGGACAGAAGGATGCCGTGAAAGCGGTGTCGGATGCCGTCCGCCGCTCGCGCGCGGGCATCAGCGACCCGAACCGCCCGGTCGGCTCCTTCCTCTTCCTCGGCCCCACGGGTGTCGGCAAGACCGAGCTGGCGAAGTCGCTCGCGGACTTCCTCTTCGACGACGAGCACGCCATGGTGCGCATCGACATGTCGGAGTACGGCGAGAAGCACTCGGTCTCGCGGCTGGTCGGTGCCCCTCCGGGCTACATCGGCTACGAGGCCGGTGGCCAGCTCACCGAGGCCGTGCGCCGGCGCCCGTACAGCGTCGTCCTGCTCGACGAGGTCGAGAAGGCGCACCCCGAGGTGTTCGATGTGCTGCTGCAGGTCATGGACGACGGGCGACTGACCGACGGCCAGGGCCGCACGGTCGACTTCACGAACGTCATCCTGATCCTGACCTCGAACCTCGGATCGCCGATCCTCATCGACCCGACGCTGTCGATGGATGCCAAACGCGAGCAGGTGCAGGCCCTCGTGCGCCAGGCCTTCAAGCCGGAGTTCGTGAACCGTCTCGATGACATCGTGATTTTCCAGGCCCTCAGCCAGGACGACCTCGCTCAAATCGTCGAGCTCGCGGTCGACGCCCTGCACAAGCGCGGCTGCGCGAGCGCCGGCTGACGCTCGCGGTCACCCCCGACGCCCGCTCGTGGCTGTCCGAGCGCGGCTACGACCCGGTGTACGGCGCCCGACCGCTGCGCCGACTCATCCAGTCGGAGATCCAGGACCGCCTCGCCATGGCGATCCTCGCCGGAACGGTGCGCGACGGCGACGTCGTGCGGGTGGACGTGGCCAGCGACGGCGACTCGCTCATGCTCGTGAGCACGGGCCCGGCGGCGGCAGAGCCGGACGACGACGTGATCGAGGCGGAGATCGTCGAGTAAGCCCGGTCGAGAGGGGGATGCCGAGCGGTGGGCGTGGCATCCCCCTTTCTGTGTGCGCGGTTTCGGCGCCAGCGCTCTCTGTGCGCGCGGGTTTCGGCGCCAGCGCTCTCGGTTTGCGCGGGGTCGGTGCCAGCGCTCCGGGGTGGAGCTGCGATGTCCCGCATGAGCGGCCCCTTCGGGCGAACACCGCGGCGTGACCGCCGTCGACGCTGCGATCCGCGGTGCCCGGTCGCATAAACACGATCGGTGCGCGGAAACACGGTGTGCGCGTGTTTCCGCGCACCGATCGTGTTTATGCGTGACGCTGGGGCCGCCGCTTCGACGTCGCGCGGCTCCGGGCACGAACCGGCCCCGGCGAAACGCGCCGCAGAAAGACGACTGCCCCGGCAGGCAGCCGGTGAGGGCGCCCGCCGGGGCAGGGGGAGATGCGGCTTACTCGTCGACGAGCAGCGACTCCGCGACCGCGCGGCGCTCGCGGGGGGCGAGCTCGCGCTGACGCAGGCCCTCCTCCGCGGCGTCGACGTCGCCCAGGGCGCCGACGGCGATGACCGTCACGGGGACGAAACGTGCGTCGACGTCGAAGGCGGCGCGGAGGTCATCGGCGACGAAGCCGCCCATCTGGTGCGTCGCGAGACCACCGGCGTGCGCCTGGACGGTGAAGTGACCGACGGCCTGACCGGTGTCGTACAGCGCCCAGGTGCGAGCCTCGCCGTCGGCGGTCTCGGTCTCGGCCAGCGCGACCACGAGGGCACCGGCGTTGGGGGCCCACGCCTGGTTGAAGCCCATCAGCGCGGAGACGATGCGGCCGAATGCCTCCGATCCCCGGCGGGCGACGATGAAGCGCCACGGCTGGTAGTTCATGCCGGACGGCGCCCAGCGGGCGGCCTCGAGGGCCGAACGCAGCGCTTCCTCGTCGATGGGGGTCTCGGGGTCGAAGACGCGGGTGCTCCAACGCTCGGCGAGCACGTCGAGGATGGGGGCGTCGGTGCGGGCGGTGCGGTCGAGGACGAGGGACATGGGTACTCCTGAGAACGAGAACTGAGCCGGGGCGCCGTTGACCCGAACCACTGAACGCGCATCGTCGGCGGGATGTTCCCGTGTGACCTTATGCGTCGCCGATGACAGGGCCTCCGAAGTGTTGGGCCCGCGGCATCCGCCTCATGCGCTCCAGGACGCCGGCCCGGCACTTCCCGCCGGGTACTCGTCGAGCGGCACCTCGTTCTTGCGCCACGCGTCGATGACCGGCTGCACGATCCGCCAGCACTGCTCGGCGGCATCCCCGCGCACGGCGAGCATGGCGTCGCCGTCCAGGATGCCGGACAGCACTTCGCCGTACGCCTTGAGCGAGCCCTCACCAAGGTCGGCGGCGAGGGTCACGCGTTCGAGTTCGAGGGGGTCGTCGGCGCCGTTGACGTTCAGGCCGAGGCTCATCGTGTCGGGGCCGAGCGAGAACACCAACTCGGTCGGCTCGCTCTCGCCGCTGAAACCACCGGGGAGATGGCGCACCGGCTGGAACGTCACCGTGACCGCGCGGTGGCCGGAGCTCAGCGCCTTGCCGGAACGCAGCGTGATCGGCACACCCTGCCAGCGCGTGTTGCGCACCTCCACCGTCATCTCGGCGAGCGTCTCGGTGCCGCGCGAGGGGTCGACGCCGGGTTCGTCGACGTACGAGGGGAAGTGGCGCTCGCCGACGTCGCCCGCGGTGTAGCGGGCGCGGCGAGAATTGCGCACCGGATCGTCGTCGCGCACGTGCGTGGCGCGCAGCACCGCCGACGTGGCGTCGCGCAGATCGAGCTGGGTGAGGGATGCCGGGGGCTCCATGGTCACGAAGGCCATCACCTGCAGCAAGTGGCTCTGGATCATGTCGACGAGAGCACCGGCGCCGTCGTAATAGCCGGCCCGGCCCTCGAGGCCGAGCGGTTCGGGATAGTCGATCTCGACCGAGGCGATGTCGTCGGCCGACCAGACGCTCTCGAGGAGGCGGTTGGCGAAGCGCGCGCCGAGGAGGTTCAGCACGGTGGAGCGCCCCAGGAAGTGGTCGATCCGGAACACCTGGTCTTCGGGCACGAGCTTCGCCAGCTGCTGGTTGAGGCGGTGGGCGCTGGCCTCGTCGGTGCCGAACGGCTTCTCGAGGGCGAGGACGGTGCCGGCGGGGATGGTGACGTCGCTGAGCGCCAGACAGGACTTCTCGGCGACGGCCGGGGGAACGGCGAAGTACAGCGCCGGCCGCCCCTCGGCGTCGTCGAGGAGCTTCTGCAGGTCGGCCGGCTTCGTGATGTCGGCTTTCGAATAGGTGGTCTCCGACACCGCGGCGAAGGCGGCTTCGGCATCCGTCGTCTGGAACGACTTCTGCACCACCTCGCGCCAGTGCTCGTCGGTCCAGTCCTCCATGCCCGCGCCGTGCAGGCGCACGGTGCGACCGGGCTCACGGGTCAGCAGCTGGCCCAGAGCCGGGAGGAGCAGTCGCGAGGTGAGGTCGCCCGAGGCGCCCAGGATGATGAGGGTCGTGTCCGCGGCCATGCCGACACCGTATCGCCCCCCTCCGACGTCGCCTCACCCTTGCGGATGACCGAAGGATGCCCCTAAGAAACGCGGAGCTTCGATGTCGGTGCCCTCTGCCACAATCCGAGGGTGACGACTCCGATCGCCGACTACGCGCTCCTCAGCAACTGCCGTTCCGCCGCGCTCGTGTCGTCCGCGGGGCGCATCGACTGGCTCTGTCTGCCGCGGTACGACAGCGGGTCGATGTTCGGCGCGCTCCTCGGCGACGAGTCGCACGGGGCATGGTCGCTGCGCCCGGCCGACCCCGAGGCGCGGGCGACCCGCCGCTACGACGGCGACACCTTCGTGCTCGTCACGCGCTGGGAGACCGCCACCGGTATCGCGGAGGTCTATGACGCGATGCCCGTCGACGAGGGCGTCGAGGCGGTCATCCGCCGGGTGGTCGGGGTGTCGGGAGAGGTCGACTTCGTCAGCGAGGTGCTCCTGCGCTTCGATTACGCGCGCGCGGTGCCGTGGGTGCGGCAGGTCGGGCACGACGGAGAACACGTCATCCTCGCCGTCGCCGGTCCCGACGCTGTCACCATCCGAGGCCCCCGGCTGATCGCCGCCGACACCGCCCACCGCGGTCGGTGGACGACGACGGCCGGTTCGAGCGTCGACTCGGTGCTCGCGTGGGGTCCCTCGTGGCGGGACGCACCGCCGGGGTTCGACGTCGAGGCCGCGCTCGAACGCACGCGCGAGTGGTGGTCCGCATGGGCCGACCGCGTGCAGTCCGCCGGGACGCACGCGGCGCTCGTCACGCGCTCGCTCATGGTGCTCCGCGCGCTCACCCACTCCGAGACCGGGGGGATCGTCGCGGCAGCGACCACGTCGCTCCCCGAGTCCTTCGGCGGTTCGCGCAACTGGGACTACCGCTACGTCTGGCTCCGCGACGCCGCGCTCACCCTGAGCGCGTACATCGACCACGGATACCTGGATGCCGCGCAGCACTGGCGCACCTGGCTGCTGCGGGCGATCGCGGGAGACCCGGCCGACGTGCAGATCATGTACGGCGTCGCCGGTGAGCGGGACCTGCCCGAGCGCGAGCTCGCCGGCCTTCCGGGCTACGGGGGAGCGGCGCCGGTGCGCATCGGCAACGGCGCCGTCGACCAGTATCAGGCCGACGTGATCGGCGAGGTGATGGTGGCGCTCGAGGCAGCGCGCGACGCCGGCGTCGACGAGACGACGTTCTCGTGGTCGTTGCAGCGGGCGCTGCTCGACCAGTTGGCGAGGGAGGTCGACAAGCCCGACCTCGGCATCTGGGAGATGCGCGGCGACCCGCACTTCTTCACCCACTCGCGCGCAATGGTGTGGGCGGCGTTCGACCGCGGCATCCGGGCCGTCGAGCGGGACGGGCACGAGGGCGACGTCGACACCTGGCGAGCCCTGCGCGATCACGTGCGCGCCGACATCGACGCGCGCGGTGTGCACGCGGGCGGCTGGTTCACGCAGCACTTCGACACCGACGAGGTCGATGCATCGCTGCTCGTGCTGCCGCAGGTGGGTTTCTGCGCGTACGACGACCCCCGGATGCTGGCCACCGTCGCCCGCATGGAAGAGACGCTCATGCCCGACGGCTGGCTGCTGCGTTACCGCACCACCGGGGTCGACGGACTGACGGGCGACGAGCACCCGTTCCTCGCGTGCTCGTTCTGGCTCGTCGGGCAGTACGCCCGCAGCGGCCGCCGCGACGAGGCGGCGGCTCTGATGAAGAAGCTGACGGCGGTCGCCAACGACCTCGGGCTGCTGTCGGAGGAGTACGACCCGACCACCGGACGTCAGGCGGGCAACACCCCCCAGGCGTTGTCGCACCTCGCTCTGGTGGGCGCCGCCGATGCTCTGGATGCCACGGCCCCCGGGCCCGTCGACGGCTGAGGCGCATTTGGTTGGTGCGCGAGGACGGCACAAAGGCCACCACGCACAACGACGTCTACCGGGCGACAAAGACCGTCCGTGAGCTGGAAACGTGTTCGAACTGCATCCGATGGGACCCGAGCGGGTACAGGGCATGCCGCGGAGCCAGGAGAACCTCGCGCGCAAGGCGGCGCAGCGGTGCGGCGCCGCCGCACAACACAATGTCGCTAGGCCATCAGCCGGTCAAACGCCTCCGACGATGCCAGACGGTTCATCAAGAGCGTTCACGCCGAGTCGTCGCGCTTCTTACGCTTCTTCGAACAGTCCCACTCCCACAGCTGCTCTACGCCGAAGAATCGGCTCGTAGCAAAGACGACCACAGGAAGGAAGAACACGAGCATAACGGCTTTGAACCAAAGGTCGGCCTCGGCGAAGATAACGACAAGAACGCAGGCCAGCGCGACGAGGAAAGCGCTACTCGAGAAAAAGCGGCAGAGCCGGTTTCGTATCAAGCCGAGTCGTCTCTCTTCTTACGCTTCTTCGAATAGTCCCACTCCCACAGCTGTACTGAGCCGTAATACCGCTTATGAGCCACGATGATCACAGGAAAAACGACGACGAGCACGACGACCTTTTGCCAGATTTCGGTTTCGCTGAATACGATTACGAGAAAGCAGGCCAGCGTTGCAAGGCCTATGCTACTCGAAAGGAAGCGGCAGAGTCGAGTTCTCATCAGCGTGCAGGTTTCTGTTTGAATCGCTCGGTCACGTAGCGCGCCGTTTGAGTGAATGCATACGCCGTCGACACAATATGCACGTGTTTCACGAGACCAATCCCTTGACCCCACGTGGCCCGGTGACTGGCTCTGAAGCTTGCCCGCGCGGCCCTTTTCTCAGCTTTCATCTTGCCGGGAAGGTTTTCAAACTTCAGGTCCTCACGTTCTATGGCGTGTGCTCGAGCGATCGTACGCGATACGAGTCGGCCGGCTCCCGCGGCGGCAAGGTCCCGCACTACGAGTACGGCGCCCCCTGCATCGCCGGCCATGGCCTTCTGCAGTGTGCGTACCCCGGTGATAGCGAGACCCGCTCCGCGGAACACCGCGCGAATCGACCATTCCCCAAGACCTCGTACGAACGCTGCGTCGTCCGCCAGCTGCGCGCCGTCGAATTCTCCGTTCTTGTCGCACCATGTCGCGCGTCTGCCGGAGAGGTTGTTCGAGCCCATCGACAGGACGGCACCGCCGAGGGTCGCTGCGCGCCGTCGTCGGATGCCACGGTACCGGCCCCGGCCCCGTCGCGCGGTTCTAGAGTCGTCGCATGGACGACGACGTCGAGCTGCGCCGCCTCCGCGAGCGCGTCTACGGCGTCGCGGGTGCGCGCGCGACGCCCGCCATGATCGTGCGGCTCGCAGAGCTCGAAGACCGCGCCCGGCCCGTAGCCGGGTCCGGTGCCGGCGCCGTTTCCGTCGGGCGGCGGACGCCCGACGGCTCCGCCTCCGGGTGCGCGAGCGCGGAGCAGCCGACGGCGGTGTTCGACATCGTCGACGGCCTCGCCGTCGTGATCGGCGACCCCGACGGTTCCGAGGTCGACGGCATCCCGATCCGCTTGTCCGAGAGCGTCACGGCCTCCGTGGCGCGATGACGAAGGAGAGAACCATGTTCCATGCCGACGGCGCGTACTCGGGTCTGGCGGTCGACGACGTCGACGCCGCCCACCGCTTCTACGCCGACACCCTCGGACTCACGGTCGAGGTTCTCGAGGGCTCGGGCTTCCTCACCCTGCACCTGGGTTCGGGCGGCCGCGTGCTGATCTACGGCAAGCCCCATCACGAGCCCGCCTCGTTCACGGTGCTGAACTTCCCCGTCGCCGACATCGAGGCGGCCGTCGACGACCTGCGCTCCCGGGGTGTCGACACCAAGATCTACGACGACGCGGACTTCCCGACCGACTCGCGGGGCATCATGCGCGAGGGTGGTCCGCTCATCGCCTGGTTCCGCGATCCCGCGGGAAACGTGCTCGCCGTCATCGAGGAGTGACGGGGAGGGGGATGGATGCCGGTGCGCCCGGCATCCATCCCCCTCCGTTCGCGATGCTCAGCCCCGCAGCGCCTCCGCGAGCTTTACCCGAGCGCCCATCCGCAGCAGCGAGTTGCGGTAGATCCGCGCCGCGAGGCCGATCGCGAGCACGCACGCGGCGAGCAGGACCAGCAGCGACAGCACCGGCTCCCACCACCGCGCGTCGCCGATGTACATGCGCAGCGGCATCCCGACCGGGGCCGAGAACGGCACGTACGACATGATCGTCAGCACGACGGGGTTGTCGTTGAAGAAGATCACGAGGAAGTACGGCGCCATGATCAGCATGGTGATCGGCGTGGTCGTCGACCCGATGTCTTCCTGGCGCGACACCATGGCCGCCGCTGCGGCGAAGAGTGCCGCCAGCAGCACGAACCCGAAGAGGAAGAAGATCGCGAACCACGCGATCGGGGCCCCCAGCGCGTCGAGGACGCCCGTCTGATCGGTGACCGCGAGTCCCACCACGGCCACCGCGGCGAGCAGCACGATCTGCGCCATCGCCAGGATCGTGTTGCCGAGCACCTTGCCGGCCAGCAGCACCCGCACGGGGATCGCCGAGATGAGGATCTCGACCACACGCGTCTGCTTCTCCTCCACGACGCTCTGCGCGATCGTTCCACCGAAGGTCGAGGCCGCGATGAGGAACACCAGACCGAAGCCCAGCGCGATGAGGTAGCGCAAGGCGTCGGCCGCACCCGCACCGGGGTCGAGCATCTGCACCGGCGGCGTCTCGCTGAGCATCTGGAGCAGGGTCGACGGCACGTCGTCCTTCACGACGACGGTGTAGTCGAAGGCGGCATCCGATGAGCCCGAGACCAGGGCGGCATCCACCGTCCCGTCCTCGACGAGGGCGCGCGCAGCGTCATCACCGTCGGCGACGGTCACCTCGACGCCGTCGAGGCCCGACACCGCGCTCTGCGTCTGGGAGGTGACCGCGACGGGGATGCCGCTGCCCGAGGCGTTGCTCGCGGTGAAGCCGCCCCAGATCACCGTGGCCAGGGCCGCGATGATGAGGATCGCGGTGGAGATGACGAACGCTTTGCTGCGCAGCTTCGATCCGATCTCGCGCTCGGCGACGAGCCAGATGCTCTGCAGTTCGCCGGGCGCGCGGCGGGGGGCGGGAGTGGCGGTGCTCACTGGATGACCTCCTTGAAGATCTCGGCGAGAGACGGTCTCTGCGGTGCGAAGCTCGCCACGTCGCCGCGGGAGACGGCGCCGCGGAGCACTCGCTGGGCGGTCGTGTCGTCGTCGGCATCGAAGAGGGCGTATCCGCCGTCGAAGTCGAGCACGGTGACGCCGGGCTCATCGCGCAGCCACCCCGCATCGCCACTCGACACCAGCTCGTAGCGGTGCGTCGCGTGTTCGGCGCGGAGCGCGTCCCGGCTGCCCGCGGCCCGGATCGTGCCGCCGGCGATGATCACCAGGTCGTCGCAGAGGCGTTCGACGACGTCGAGCTGGTGCGAGGAGAACAGCACCGCCGCACCCGCCGCCGCCTTCTCCTGCAGCACACCGGCCACGACGTCGACGGCGAGCGGATCGAGTCCGGAGAACGGCTCGTCGAGGATGAGCACGTCGGGTTCGTGCACGAGGGATGCCGCGATCTGGGCCCGCTGCTGATTGCCGAGCGAGAGCGTCTCGACGAGGTCGCCGAGGCGCTCGCCGAGTCCGAGTCGCTCGAGCAGGGCCGTGGCCTTGCGCGTGGCCTCGGCCTTGCCGAAGCCGTGGAGGCGCGCGAGGTAGGCGATGTGCTCGGCGACCTTCATCTTCGGGTACAGCCCGCGCTCCTCCGGCATGTAGCCGAACCGGCGCCGGTCGGCGGTGGTGACGGGGGAGCCGTTGAGCTCGACCGTCCCCGCGTCTTTGCCGAGCACGCCCAGCGCGATGCGCATGGTGGTGGTCTTGCCGGCCCCGTTGCCGCCGACGAAGCCCGTCAGCCGGCCGGGAGCGACGGTGAAGCTCACGTCGTCGAGCACGCGGCGGCCGCCGTAGCTCTTGGTGATGCCCTCCAGATCGAGCACGATGCATCCCTTCTTCTCGTCGGTGTGCTTCCACGCTAGGGATGCGGATGCTGCGACACATCCGCCCCGGGTGGGGTCGTCGTCTCCCCCCGCCGGGGGAGGGGGATGTGCCGAACTCCGGAGATCCGCCGTGATGAGGGTCGCTTCCGACCCGTTCGAGCGATCTCGGCGTCGGTTCTCCGGAGTTCCGCACACGATGGCCGGGTAGGGCCGGCGGGAACCCGGTTCAGGCCAGGCCGTGCCGGTGCGCCAGCACGACGGCCTGAACGCGGTCGCGGGCGCCGAGCTTCTGGAGCACGTTCGACACGTGCGTCTTGACCGTGGCCTCGCCGATGAACAGCCGTGCGGCGATCTCGGCGTTGCTCAGAGCCTCGGCGACGAGGGTGAGCACCTCCGCCTCGCGCTCGGTGAGCGGCTCCGTCACCGGCAGGGGCGGCGGGACGGATGCCACGGGTGCCGGCGCCTCTCCGGTGAAGCGCTCGATGACCCGACGCGTGACCTCCGGGGCCAGCAGCGCGTCGCCGGCACCCACCACGCGCACGGCCGCGACCAGCTCTTCGGGACCGGCGTTCTTGAGGAGGAAGCCGCTGGCTCCGGCGGAGAGAGCGGCGAAGAGGTAGTCGTCGCGGTCGAAGGTGGTGACGATCAGGACCGCGGCGCTCGAGGAGGGGTCCGCCGTGAGTCGGCGGGTGGCTTCGAGGCCGTCCATGTCGGGCATCTGCACGTCCATGCAGATGACATCCGGATGCAGCTGTGCCGCCGCGGCCAGCGCTTCGGCACCCGAAGCCGCCTCGCCCACCACCGTGATGTCGTCTTCGAGCGACAGGATGGTGCGGAATCCGGCGCGCATCATGGCGTGGTCGTCGACCAGCAGCACCCGCAGCTCACGCACGAACGGCCTCCGCACCCACGAGGGGCACCCGCACGCGCACGAGGTATCCGCCGCGCGAGCGGGGCCCCATCTCGATCGATCCGCCGGACACGGCCGCGCGCTCGCGCATGCCCAGCTGACCCAGCCCGGGTGTCACCCGACCCGAGCGGCCGGTGTTCGTGACCTCGAGTTCGACGGCATCCGCGTCGAATCGCAGGCGCACGTCGGCGGTGGCGTGCGGACCGGCGTGACGCCGCGCGTTCGTCAGGGCCTCCTGGGCGATGCGGTAGAGGTTCACCTGCACGAGCGGGGCGGGATCGTGCGCCGGTTCGCCGATGACGGACAGCGTGGTGGGCAGCCCCGCCGCCGTGGCCTCGTCGACGAGCGCGGAGATCGAGGTGAGCCCGTGCGTGGTCGGAGCGGTGTCGGGGTCGGTCTCGCCGCCCGGTGCGCGCAGGGTCTCGAGGAGTTGGCGCAGCTCGTGCAACGACGTGCGGGCGGAGCCCTCGACGCCCGACAGCACCTCTCGTGCCCTGTCGGGTTCGGTCGCGAGGAGGGCGCGGGCGACGCCCGCCTGCACCCCCATGAGCGAGACGTGGTGAGCGACGACATCGTGCAGCTCCCGCGCGATCCGCACCCGGTCGAGCGCCACGGCCTGTGCCGCGGTGACCTCGCGCTCCGCTTCGAGCTCGGCGGTGCGCTCCTCGAGTGCGGCACGCTCGCGCATCTGCTGGTAGGAGCGGTTGCCGAAGTAGTACGCGCCGCCGAAGAACAGCGCGTTCACGCCGATCATGAGCAACTGGTACGCCACGAAAGGCGAGAAGGCGCCCGCACGCGAGAAGGCGCCCTCGACGGCCGGGTCGATCGGCTGCGTGGCGTCTTGGAACATCACCACGAACAGCCACGCGAACATCCCGACGATGATCGCGACCCGCACGATGGTGGCCCGACGCCGGTTCTGTTCCCACGCGCCCACCGTGTACAGCGCGATGAACATCGCGATGTTGCCGACGTAGAGCTCGGGGATGCGGAACGTCACCGCGAGGAAGTACGCCACCGACACGATCACCGCCGTCACCGACGGCCAGCGGCGGCGGAACGCGATGGGGACGGCCAGGACGGCGACGTAGACCAGGGCGACGGCGAGGGAGCCCTGCTCATCGCCGTAGAGGCCCGAGACCGACGACAGCACGGCGCTCAGCATCCCGCCGAGAAGCAGCACGACCGCGAGCACGATGTCGCCGCGCTGCTGGGAGCGGGTGAGGCGTGGCATCCCTCCACGCTAGAGCGGACCACCGACATCAGCATCCCCCGTGGGGTGGAGTCAAGCGGGCGGGGAATACAGGTTCAGCGGCGATGCTTGCAGCTGAATGAACCTGGGCGTTCGCGCCCCGTCATCCCAGAGAGGATCATCGTGACCGACTACACGATCGGCTACATCGTCGGCAGCATCTCCAGCACCTCGATCAACCGTCGCCTCGCGAAGGCGCTCGAGAAGGTCGCCCCCGAGGGTGTCACCCTGAAGGAGATCCCGATCAAGGACCTTCCCTTCTACTCGCCGGACCTCGACGGGAACTTCCCGCAGGTCGCCACCGACTTCAAGAAGGCGATCGAGGATGCCGACGGCGTCTTCATCGTGACCCCCGAGTACAGCCGCTCCATCCCGGGCGTCCTGAAGAACGCGCTCGACTGGTCGGCCCGCCCCTACGGCGAGGCGTCGTTCAATGACAAGCCCACCGCCGTCATCGGCACCTCGCAGGGCGGCATCGCCACCGCCGCCGGACAGCAGCACCTGCGGTCGGTTCTGCTGCACTACAACGCTCTCGTCCTCGGCCAGCCCGAGGGCTACATCCAGTCGACGCCCGGCCTGTTCGAGGAGGACGGCACGGTGACCGATGAGGGCACCGCCGCGTTCCTGCGCTCGATCATCGAGGCGCTCGTGACGCTCATCTCGCGCACCGCGCCGGCCGAGGTCCCCGCGGCCTGACGCCTCCTCGCGGCGGGGCCGGGGTCGGCCCCGGCCCCGCCGTTATTCGCTCAGCAATCCTCCTCGCCCGTCGGCACGTTCTTCGCACGATCGAGCCCGAAGCTGCGAGCATCCGACCTTCCGGTGAGCCCGGACACGCGCTCCGCCCCTCGGCGGAGAGCGCCGCCATGGCATCTGCCGATGATCTCGCCCACGCGCTCTTCGATCGAGCGACGTCACACGGGCAGGCCGCCGCCCGGTGCGATGCCTCGATCGCCGTCGATCAGGTGCGGGCGAAGATCCGTGTTCCGGCATGGGATGCCGCGGTGTCCGTCAGAACGAGCATGATCGACGACGTGCGGGACGTCGCTCGCACTGACGCCTCGTTGTGCTCCGGTGACGCAGCGACGATGCGGACCGAGCTGGCCGCCCCGATGCGGTGGGCGAGGTGGGTTAGAGAGGCAGTGCCTCGTACTTGCGTCGCAGGAGGGCCGCCTCGCGCTCGTTGCGTGTCAGCTCCGCTGCGGCCGACAGCTCCGCGCGCGCCTCGCGCGTCAGGCCCAGCCGCGACAGCAGCTCCCCCCGCACCGAGGGGATGAGATGCGAGCCTCGCAGCGCCCCGGTCGATGCCAGCGCGTCGACGAGAGCGAGCGCTTCGAGGGGACCGGATGCCATCGACACGGCGACCGCGCGATTGAGTTCGACCACGGGGCTGGGGGCGATCCGGCCGAGCGTCTCGTACAGCAGCACGATCCGGTCCCAGTCGGTCGCTTCGACACTCGCGGCCCGTGCGTGACACAGGGCGATGGCCGCCTGCAGCTGGTAGGGCCCGCGCCCCTGGCCGAGGGCGTCGGCGCGGTCGAGCAGCGCCGCGCCGCGGGCGATCGCCGAGCGGTCCCAGCGACGACGGTCCTGGTCGGCGAGGAGCACGGCATCCCCGTGCGCATCCACGCGGGTGGCGAAGCGCGACGCCTGCACTTCCATGAGCGCCGTCAGGCCCAGGGCCTCCGGTTCACGAGGGAGAAGGCGGTTGACGACGCGGCCCAGACGCACCGCCTCGTGCGCGAGCTCGGTGCGCAGCACCGCATCGCCGGCGCTCGCGGCGTACCCCTCCGTGAAGATCAGGTAGATCACGCTGAGCACGGCGCCGAGGCGTGCCGGCCACTCCGCGGGGTCGGGCACGGCGAAGGGCACGTGCGCGGCCGACAGTGCCTTCTTCGCCCGGACGATCCGCTGCTGCATGGTGGGCACCGGCACGAGGAAGAGACGCGCGATGGCATCGGTGTCGAGGCCGCTCACCACCTTCAGCGTCAGGGCCACCTGCGCCTCGCGCGCGAGCACCGGATGGCACGCGGCGAACACCAGACGCAGCACGTCGTCGTCGATCGGTTGCCACTCGGCATCCGAGATCTCCGTCAGATCCGCGCCGATCAGCCGGTACTTCTGACTCAGGTTCTGCTCGCGCCGCCACCCGTCGATCGCCCGCCGCTTCGCGACCGCCGTCAGCCAGGCGCCCGGGTTGTGCGGCACGCCGTCGCGCGGCCACTGCACGAGGGCCTCGGCGACGGCATCCTGGGCCAGGTCCTCGGCGGTGGCGAGGTCGCCGACCACGCGCGCGAGCGTCGCGACGATCCGGGCGCCTTCGATGCGCCAGATCGCCGCGACGCGGCGCGAGATGTCGGTGTCGGTGCTCATCGCCGGGGGTGCGGCGGCTTCATCGCGAGGCCTGCTCCTCGCGCCAGCCCTCCTCCTTCTGGATGTACTCGTTGTCGGCGAAGGCCGCGAAATCGGTCTCGTCGGTCACGCGGCGCACCTCGAGTTTGTTGCCGGCGATGAGCGGCGCGCGCCGGGCCCACTCGACGGCCTCGTCGCGCGAGGAGACCTCGATGATCCAGAAGCCGTTGAACAGCTCGTGCGTCTCACCGTAGGGGCCGTCGGTGACGACGGGCGTCTCGCCGCCGAACTCCACCACGAACGCGGTGCTCAGGTCTTCCGACAGTCCCTCGCCGGCCACCAGCACGCCCGCGGTCATCATCGACTCGTTGTACGCGCCCATGTCGTTGATGATCTGTTTGAAGGGGATCTGCTTGTACGCCGCGTACGCCTCGTCGGTGCCGCGCATGATCAGCATGTACTTCATCGTGAACTCTTCTCGTGAGTGCTCGGTCGAGCGGTCGGAGGGGAGCGAATGCCTCCCCTTACTATCGCGTCGAACGGCGCCGGGCGGAATCGACAGGGTAGGGAGAAAATGTTTCGGGATGCCGCGGGTGGGCGCACATCGGCGTGGGCGGTGACGTTGCGCGTTGCTCGCAGATTCGCGCTCTCCTCGCAGAATCGGCCCGGATTATTGCGAGGAACGGGCGCTGGTGCGAGGAACGGGCGCTGGTGCGAGGAAGGGTGGGCGCGCGGCCCGGAGGACGCGGGCGATCTGACGCGCCACGGGGCCGGCTCCGCGGCACGCTAAGCGCTTCGGCTCCGCGGTGCGTCGGGCGTGCGAGGAGTGGCTCGTGGGTCGTTGCTCGCAGATGCGCGTGCATCTCGCAGAATCGGCCCGGATTGCTGCGAGGAACGGGCGCTGAGGCGAGGAACGGTGGGCGCGCGGGGCGACGGACGCGGGCGATCTGACGCACCACGGGGCCGGGTCCGCGGTACGTCGGGCGCTTCGGCTTCGGATCCGCGGTGCGTCGGGGTGCCTCGGTCCCGGGCCTGCGGTGCGTCGGGGTGCCTCGGTCCCGGGCCTGCGGTGCGTCGGGCGTGCGGGGAGTGGCTCGGTGCTCGCAGATGCGCGTTCATCTCGCAGGATCGGCCCGGATTGCTGCGAGGAACGGGCGCTGGTGCGAGGAAGGGTGGGCGCGCGGGGCGACGGACGCGGGCGATCTGACGCACCACGGGGCCGGCTCCGCGGCGCGCTAAGCGCTTCGGCTCCGCGGTGCGTCGGGCGTGCGAGGAGTGGCTCGTGGGTCGTTGCTCGCAGATGCGCGTTCATCTCGCAGAATCGGCCCGGATTGCTGCGAGGAACGGGCGCTGGTGCGAGGAGCGGCGGGCGCGCGGGGCCGAGACCGCCGGGCTGATACGGACGACTCGGCGCCGCTTTCACTGCCCGGGTCTCGGTCCGCGGCGCACGCGTTCGCCGAAGACCCCACGAGGGGCGGAACGACTCCGGATGCCGTCGGCTCGGCGGTCAGCCGAAGATCATCGGCAGGTCGTCATCGTCGTCGGCGCCCGACAGGTCGAGGTCGGCGACCACGGGGACGTGGTCGCTGGGCACCTCGCCCTTGCGCTCGTTGCGGTGGATCTCGGCGCCGTGCACCGCGTCGGCGAAGGCGCGCGACCCGAGGATGAAGTCGATGCGCAGCCCCTCGTTGCGGGGGAAGCGCAGCTGCTTGTAGTCCCAGTAGGTGTAGCCGGTGGGGATGAGGGGGCGCACCACGTCGGTGAGCCCGGCCGTCTCGAACGCCGCGAAGGCCGCACGTTCGGGCGGGGAGACGTGGGTGGTCGCGCCCTCGACGACCGTGGGGTCGCCGTTGTCGTCGTCGGTCGGGGCGATGTTGAAGTCACCCGTGAGGGCCAACGGGAGGTCGGGGTTCTTCGCGAGGGTGTCGGCGGTGTACTGGCGGAGCTTGTCGAGCCAGTCGAGCTTGTACACGTAGTGCGGGTCGTCGAGTCCGCGCCCGTTCGGGACGTAGAGGCTCCACACCTTCACCCCGCCGATGGTCGCGCCGATTGCGCGGGCCTCCTTCGGCAGGTCGGGTCCCTCCTTGCCCTTCTCGAAGCCGGGCATGCCGGGGAAGCCGATCTCGACGTCTTCGATGGGCTCACGGCTGGCGATCGCGACGCCGTTCCACTGGTTCAGGCCGTGCGCGGCGACGTGATACCCGGCCTCTTCGAACGCGGCGTACGGGAACTGCTCCGTCTTGCATTTGATCTCCTGCATCGCCAGCACGTCGATGTGCTCGCGCACGCAGAACTCGACGGTGCGGGTGACGCGGGCACGGATGGAGTTGACGTTCCAGGTGGCCAGGCGCATGGCATCCAGCCTACTTTCGCGCTCTGACATCGCTGCGCGGTTGCCGTCACCCCGCCGTCGCCGTGATCGCGAACCCGATCGCTGTCGTGATGAGGATGAGCGCAGCCATTGCATAGCCGATTCGGTGACCTTCCGCGCGTTCACGCACGAGCGCTGCGACGACGGTGAGACAGGCCCACGATGCGGCCAGCAGAGCGAACGTGAGGGCGGCGATCGGCCGCGCGGAAGACGGCCACATTGCGGCGGAGATCGCGCCGAGAGGCACGAACAGGAGCGCTGCACACCACCAGCGGAAACGCGGCGGAAGATCGGGCGGGAAACTCGCAGCGGGAGTGAGGGGCGCAGCGCCTGCACGACGGAGGACGTCGGCCACGTCGCCCCGCTCGGACTTCTCCGTCCAGGTCGACGAGAGATCCATCAGACGGGTGAGTGGATCTCTGCCCGGCTTGCGCAGGAGCACCGTCGCGAAGGCGTCGCGCTCTTCCGGCGTCGTCAATCCTGCGATCGTGCAGCCCCAACGTCCGGCGTCGACGGGTCTGCCGCGACGGCGCGCGTCCTCGACGAGTGCCGTGCGGGCAACCGGGTCGTCGGTGGTCCTGGCGAGCGACCGCAGCATCACCCGCCCTTCCGGTGGACGCTCGACGAGGAGTTCGAGGGCTCGTCGCTGGGCGAACTCCGCGTCGGCGGCTCGTGCATCTTCGGAGGCTGTTCGCCCCGTGAAGAGCAGGATGAGCACCCCTAGAAACCCTACGGCCCCCGAGATGACGAGGATGCTGAACGAGTCCTCGAGCGACTCGCCGACGAGACTGCGCCACAGAGTGACGACGGAGGCGCACGACGCCATGAGGGTGCCGGTCGCGACCAGAAGACCCCCGCCGCACCCGACCGGGAAGGACCGGCCGCCGTCCCGCGGCCCTTTCGCGGTGTGCGCCGGGGCGACGAGGTCGACGACTTCCGGTGGAACGGGGTCGTTCCACCGGATTCCGAGGTACCGGCGGACGAAGGTCCCCCCGTCCGCGTGGCTGAGCAAGCATCGACGCAGCCTCGTGATCTCGTGCGGTTGCGCCCACCCGGGGAAGACGATGCCCCAACGTCCGGCCTGCGCGGGGTCGCCGAGGAGCCGGTAGTGCTCCGCGAGCGCTCGGCGGAGTCCGGGGTGGGCGGCCGCGCGCCACTTCGCTTTCTCCCGCGCGGCGCGCGTGTCTTCGGGAGTGCCAGCGCCGGCGAGCCGCTCGATCAGCGCGTCGAGCCTCTTCTTTCTCACCGGCTGAGTATCTCGCGCCGCCGTGTGCGCCCCGCCCGCCGCAATAGACTCGACGCCGTGACCGCTGCCTCCACGCCCGAGCTCGAAGCCGACCGCCAGGCCCTCATCGGCCTCATCTCCGACGAGGCGGTGTTCCACGGCGACTTCACGCTCTCGAGCGGCAAGAAGGCGACGTACTACGTCGACATGCGCAAGCTCACGCTCGACCACCGCGCAGCTCCCGCGATCGGGCGTCTGGTGCTCGACCTGGTGAAAGACCTCGACGGCGTCGTCGCCGTCGGTGGCTTGACCCTCGGCGCCGACCCGATCGCCAACGCCGTCATGCACGAGTCGGTGCATGCCGGTCGCCCGCTCGACGCGTTCGTCGTGCGCAAGGAACCGAAGGACCACGGCCGCGGCCGTCAGATCGAGGGCGCCGACGTCGCGGGCAAGCGCGTGGTGGTGGTCGAAGACACCTCGACCACCGGCCAGTCGGCGCTCAAGGCCGTCGAGGCCCTGCGCCGTGAGGGCGCCGAGGTCGTCGCCGTGGCGGTGATCGTCGACCGCAAGACCGGCGCGCAGGCCGCGATCGAGGCCGAGGGCCTGCAGTGGCTGGCATCCATCGACCTCGACGACTTGGGGCTGCAGCCGCAGTAGGCGCGTCGGCGCCGGCGCCCCTCACCAGGGCGGCCCGCGGCGAGCTCGGTCCACCTACCCGGCGTCACGGGAACAGGGCGTGCGACGAGGACAGGGCGCTCAGCGGCGGATTGCCCTGTTCTGGTGGCATCGCCTGTTCTCGTGACGTGGCGGTGAGCAGCGGATGCCGGGCGTCTCTCACGCGCGACGGCCGCCTTCTCGTGACGAACTGTCGTCGGCCCGGGTCGCGCACTCCCGCCGCGAGCGTCAGCGCGGCTCGTCGTCGCCCGGTCCCGGCCCGTCGAACGGGTCACGGCCGCCGCCGCCCCGGCGGGATCGCCGCCACTGCACGATGAACGCCACGAGCGTGCCGGCCGTGATGAAGAAGGCCGTGATCAGCCAGAGCGTGCGGTCGTCCATGTCGTCCTCCTCGGAGGCTCAGAGCCCCGCTTCGAGTCCTTCCTCGCCATCGGCGAGTTCGGTCTCGATGGGCTCCTCGCGCACGAGTTCTGCCACCGACCCCAGGATCTCGTCGGGGCGGAAGGGGTAGCGCTCGATCTCGCGCTGGTCGCTGATGCCGGTGAGCACGAGGACCGTGTGCAGGCCCGCCTCGATGCCCGCGACGATGTCGGTGTCCATGCGGTCGCCGATCATGCCGGTGTTCTCGCTGTGCGCGCCGATGCGGTTGAGCGCCGACCGGAACATCATCGGGTTCGGCTTGCCGACGATGTACGGCTCCTTGCCGGTCGCCTTCGTGATCAGCGCGGCGATGGCGCCGGTCGCGGGCAGCACGCCTTCGGTCGAGGGGCCCGTGGCATCCGGGTTGGTGGCGATGAAGCGTGCGCCGCCGCGGATGAAGCGGATGGCCTTGGTGATGGCCTCGAACGAGTAGTTGCGCGTCTCGCCCACGACGACGTAGTCGGGGGCGGTCTCGGTCATGATGAACCCGGCCTCGTGCAGAGCCGTCGTCAGCCCCGCCTCGCCGATCACGAACGCGGAGCCGCCGGGCATCTGCGACTTCAGGAAGTCGGCGGTCGCCAGCGCCGAGGTCCAGATGGAGGCCTCCGGCACGACGAGACCCGAGGCGCGGAGTCGGGCGCTGAGATCGCGCGGGGTGAAGATCGAGTTGTTGGTGAGGACGAGGAACGGCGTGCCCTCGGCCCGCCACTGCGCGAGGAGTTCGGACGCCCCCGCGATCGGTGTGTTCTCGTGTACGAGAACGCCGTCCATGTCGGTGAGCCAGCACTCGATGTCGCCACGGGTCCGCATGAGGTCAGCCTAACCCGGGCGTCCGACACCGCACGTGGTGGAAATGCGCGGGCGGGCCCGACCGAGGTCGCGACCCGCCCGTTTGCGGCGCGGACTTACTTGAACGAGTCCTTGACGTTCTCGCCGGCCTTCTTGGCATCCGCCTTCGCCTGCTCGGCCTTGCCCTCGGCGACGAGCTTGTCGTTGTCGGTGGCGTTGCCGATGGCTTCCTTCGCCTTGCCCACGATGTCCTGAGCGGCGTTCTTGATCTTGTCGTCCAGACCCATGATGTGACTCCTTTTCGAGTGTTCGGCGTCGGCGGCGACCCATCTCGTCGCGACGGAGCGTGTGCTCACCAGGGAGACGGAGGAGACGGATGATTCGTCACGCGATGGTCGGGAAAAGTTTTCCCGACGGCGATATGCCGGAGAAGGAATGAACCCGTGACGGCGGCCGGTGTTCTCGTTAGGGTCGGAGAGTGACGCGAGCCGAGTGGGACCCCCGGACCCTCCCCGATCTGTCGGGCATGTCTTATCTCGTCACCGGCGCGACGCGCGGACTCGGATACTTCGCGTGCGAGCAGCTCGCTGCCGCAGGTGCTCAGGTGCTGCTCACCGGACGCAACCCGAACAGGCTCGCCGCAGCGAAGGCGGCGGTGAAGCGGTCGCACCCGGATGCCGCGATCGAGACGCTCCTGCTCGACACCAGCAACATGGGGTCGGTGCGGGCCGCGGCGGCCACGGCCCGCGCTCGCGGGCGCCTCGACGGCCTGCTGCTCAACGCCGGCGTCGTGCACCCGCCGAAGCAACGGGAGGTCGTCGGCGGGCACGAGCTCGTCTTCGCCACGAACGTGCTGGGGCACTTCGCGCTCGCGGGCGAGTTGCTCAAACCCCTCGCCGCGGCGCGCGGCCGCATGGTGTGGGTGGGCAGCATGTCGACCTCGATATGGACGCATGTGCCGACCGATCCCGAGCTCGTGGAGGGGTACACCCCCTGGCGCGCGTACGTGCAGTCGAAGGCCGCGACGACGGCACTCGCTCTCGAAGCCGACAGGCGTCTGCGCGCGCACGGCGTGCCGGTGCAGAGCCTCGTCGCGCATCCCGGCTTCTCGACGAGCGGTCGCACCCGCGGTGTGCGCGGTGTGAACGAGCCCAGCAGGCTCAAGCGCTTCGTCGACAACCTGCAGGCTCCCCTCACGCAGTCGAAGGAGCAGGGAGCGTGGGCGTTGGTTCGCGCGTTGGTCGACCCCCTCGCCGACGGTGGAGAGATGTACGGTCCGTCGCGCGTCGCCAAGGGAGAACCGCGCGTGGCGACCCCGGCGCGACGGACGCGACGCAGCGACCTCGGTGCCGACCTCTGGCGCGCCTGCGAGACGGCGACCCATGTGCGCTGGCCTTTCGATCGCGCCCGCCGCGCGGCATCCTGAATCCCCCGTTCCGATGCGGGATCGCGCCCTCCCGTGATCGGGTGGAGCAGGCGGCCTCCGACACGAGCGATGGCGCAGACCTGCGCGGTCCTGCGCCGCGCGGCGTCGCGGTGCCGGGGTGCGCCGCCACGCCGCGCGGCGTCGCGGTGCCGGGGCGCGCCGCCCCTGAGGGTCAGCGGGTCAACCAGACCGAATCGGCCGCGCCGGCGGGCAGCGCCATCTCGACGCCGTCGGCGCGCACCACGGTGTCGGAGACGACTTCCAGCTCATGCCCCACGTCGATTCCGCGCTCCACGAGCGCTCGCAGGAGCTCGGGATCGCGGTCGCTGACGCGGAGCACGCGCCCCGCGTGGCCGGAGGCGGCTCGCGACAGCAGCACGAAGGGCTGACGGTGCACGGTGCCGTCGGCATCCGGGATCGCATCCCCGTGCGGATCGAAGCGCGGGCGGCCCAGACGCGCGTCGATGCCCTCGAGCAGACGGTCGCTCAGCGCGTGTTCGAGCACCTCGGCCTCGTCGTGCACCTCATCCCACGAGTAGGCGAACTCGCGCACGAGCCACGTCTCGATGAGGCGGTGACGACGGATGACGCCGGCCGCTCGCCGCTCGCCCGCGGGAGTCAGCGACACCGGGCCGTACGGGCGATGCGTCACCAATCCCTGGGCGGCGAGCTTCTTGACCATCTCGGTCACGCTGGAGGGGGCGAGGCCCAGCACGCCCGCGAGCTGCGAGGGCGTGATCGGGGTGTCCTGCCACTCGGTGTGGTGGTAGATCGCCTTGAGATAGTCGTCGGCCACGGGCGATTCCACGCCGTCAGCCTATCCGCCGGTGAACACCAGCCAGAGGAGCACGACGTTGAGGGTGATGAGGAACACGGATGCCGCCACCCCCGCCACCGTGGTCGCGACGCGGTTGCGGTACGAGCCGAGCACCGCGGTCTGCGCGGTGAGAGCGACGAGGGGGACGAGGGCGAACGGGATGCCGAACGACAGCACCACCTGACTGAGCACCAGCGCCAGGGTCGGGTCGACGCCGAGGGCGAGGATCACGAGCGCCGGGATCAGCGTCACCAGGCGTCGCGCGAGCAGGGGGACGCGGATGCGGAGGAGCCCGTGCATGATCTCGGCGCCGGCGTACGCGCCCACCGAGGTCGAGGCGAGGCCGCTCGCGAGCAGACCGACGGCGAAGAGCGTCGCGACGAGCGGCCCGAGTCCATCGCGCAGCGCCGCGTACGCGCCCTCGAGGCTGTCGGTGCCGTCGACCCCGGCGAGGTTCGCGGCGGCCAGCAGCAGGATGGCGAGGTTCACGGTGCCGGCAACGGCGAGGGCGATGGTGACGTCCCAGCGCGTCGCGCGCAGCAGGCGCGGGGTCGCGATGCCGCGGGCTCGCTCGAGAGAGGAGGCGGCCGTCGTGGCCGGGTCATGGGTCGTGGGTGCGGGGGCGCTGCGGGGGGCGGCGGGGCTGAGGGAAGCGGGAGTGGCGGCGCCGTAGGGAGAGATTGGGTCGGCTGCGGTGGTCGCGGCGGAGGTGCGCGGGGCGGGCGCGTCGGCTGCGGCGGCGCCGAGCGGGGCGGTGGACCGGATGGGCGTGCGACCGGGGCCGCCGGTCGATGCCTGCGCCGTGGCATCCGTCGTCGTCTGCGGAGTGCCGGGGGTCGGCGCGAACCGGTCGCGCGCGAGCGCCGAGTGCGCGTAGATCGCGTGCGGCATGATCGTCGCCCCGAGGATGGATGCCGCCAGCAGCACCGACTCCGTCCCCTCGAAGCGGGGGAGCAGGCCGCCGATGACGCCCTCGGCGGCGGGAGGCGCGAAGAAGAGGCCGAACGAGAAACCCACCGCGATCACCAGCAGCAGACCGATCAGCACCGTCTCGAAGGCGCGTGCGCCTCGGCGCGTCTGCACGAGCAGGAGGATCATCGACACGACGCCGGTGATCACACCTCCCCACAGGAGCGGGACGCCGAACAGCAGGTACAGCGCCACCGCACCGCCGATGACCTCCGCGACATCGGTCGCCATCGCGACCAGCTCGGCCTGCAGCCAGTACGCGCGGCGCGCCCACGGTCGGCGGATGCGGCGCCCGAGCACCTGCGGCAGGCTCTCGCCCGTGACGATTCCGAGCTTCGCCGAGAGGTACTGGATCAGCCACGCCATGACGTTGCCGAGCACCACGACCCACACGAGCAGATAGCCGAAGGCGGCCCCGGCGGTCATGTTGCTCGCGACGTTGCCGGGGTCGAGGTAGGCCACGCCCGCGACCATGGCGGGGCCCAGCAGCCACAGCGCGCGCCCGGGCGCGTGGCGGCGGTCGGGGGCCCGCAGATTTTTCGGCATGCCGAAAAGCTAGCAAGTTTTCGGCAAGCCGAAAAGCGCCTCTCGCAGGTGCGGAGCCGGCTGCGTGCGGGATCGCCGAGTTCGTTCGCGCTGATGTGTCGTCGCGGGCGTTCGTTCGCGTCGATGCGCGTCGCGCGGTGTCGTCGCGCGGGCGCGCTCGCGCGAAACGGCGCGAAGGAAGCGCGCGCGGGCGTACCGGCGCGCGTGAGCGGCGCGCAGCCGTGAGGTGCGCGGGCGTCGAGTCGCGTCGCTGTGTCGTCGCGCGGGTTCGTTCGCGCGAAACGGCGCGAAGGAGGGAACTCGCGGACAAAGGGGCAGCGCGCCGCGCGGGTAGCCTGAGGCGGTGACGGATGCCGACGAGCCCACGCACCCGCCGCAGGGGACGAGTCAAATCCAGCGGGCGGATGCCGGGACTCCGGCCATGCAGTCTGGTCCGAAGCCGACGGCGGGCGATGACCAATCCGCTGTCGTCACCCACGGGGTCGGACCGTGGGAGGGGGAGTGGCCGGACGATCCGCGCTACGACCCCGAACTGCTCGCCGAGGGCGACCGCCGCAACGTGGTCGACGAGTACCGCTACTGGACGATGGACGCGATCGTCGCCGACCTGGATGCCAAGCGGCATCCGTTCCACGTCGCCATCGAGAACTGGCAGCACGACCTCAACATCGGCACCATCGTGCGCAGCGCCAACGCGTTCCTCGCCGCCGAGGTGCACATCGTAGGCAAGCGCCGCTGGAACCGCCGCGGCGCGATGGTCACCGACCGGTATCAGCACGTGCGGCACCACGAAGACGTCGACGCCTTCATCGCGTGGTCGCGAGAAGCGGGTCTGCCGGTGATCGCCGTCGACAATGTCGAGGGATCGATTCCGATCGATCGGGCCGAGCTGCCCGAGCGGTGCGTTCTGCTGTTCGGCCAGGAGGGACCGGGGGTGTCGCCCGAAGCGATCGCCGCCGCGACCGGGGTGGTCGAGATCACGCAGTACGGCTCGACCCGGTCGATCAACGCCGCGTCGGCGGCCGCGGTGATCATGTACGAGTGGTGCCGCCGCTGGGCCTGAGCGGCGTGTGACGTTCCGCGGTGAAACGTGGGGTCTTTGTCGGTAACAGACCCCCACGTCGACGCGCCGCGACGGTTGACTGTCGGCACGCGCTCGACAGCGTGCGGCGAGGCGGATGCGTCCCGCGGCGAATCGAGCGAGGTGCCCGTCCCCGGTGGCAGCCGGGGAGGGCGCGCAACCGAATCACACACCTGGGAAGGAACGATCATGACGATCACGGATTCAGCGACGACGAGCCTGTCCGACCGCTGGCGAGACGCACCCACGCCACACACTAGCGCCGGCTGGATCGCGCGCGCTCGCGAGGTGGCCGACATCCTCGCCGTCGACGCGGTGGAGCGCGATCGCGCGAACCGGGAGCCGCGGGCCGAGGTCGATCTGCTGAAGTCGTCGGGGCTGGTGACGCTGCTCGGCCCGCGCGAGCACGGCGGCGCCGGCGAGACCTGGGACACCGCCTACAAGGTGATCCGAGCGGTGGCCCGCGGGGACGGTTCGATCGGCCAGCTCCTGGGCTACCACTACCTGTGGGGGTGGGCTGCGCGACTGGTCGCCACCGACGAGCAGATCGCCGCCGTCGAGGAGCTGTACACCTCGAACTCCTTCCTGTTCGGCGGTGCCGTGAACCCCCGCGACTCCGATCTCGTCATCCGAGAGGAGGGCGACGAGCTGGTCTTCTCGGGCCGTAAGTCGTTCTCGACCGGCGGTCGCGTCTCCGACCTCACCGTGCTCGAGGGGGTGCTCGAGGGCACCGACACGCACATCTTCGCCATCGTGCCGACCGCTCAGGAGGGGATCGTCTTCGCCGGCGACTGGGACAACCTCGGGCAGCGTCTGACCGAGTCGGGCTCGGTCGAGATCCGCGACGTGCGGGTGCCCTGGTCGGCTGCCGCCGGCTTCGTCGACAAGCAGTTCCGGCCGCTGGTGTACAACACGCTGAACGTGCCCGCGATCCAGCTCGTCTTCGCCAACTTCTACCTCGGCATCGCCGAGGGCGCCCTCGACACCGCGTCGGCCTACACGCGCGACCGGACGCGCCCATGGCCCTACGGCGGCGACGACAAGGAGCGCGCCACCGACGAGTGGTACCTGCTCGAGGGGTACGGGATCCTGCAGTCGAAGCTCTGGGCCGACGGGGCGCTGCTGGATGCGGCGGGCGCCGAGATCAGCGAGGTGCTGCATGCGCCTCGTGAGGAGCTCACGGCGCGCCGCCGCGGGGAGATCGCCGTGCGCATCGCGGCGGGCAAGCTCCGCATCGTCGACGACGGGCTTGAGGTCGCGTCGAAGATCTACGAGCTCACGGGCGCCCGGGCGACCTCGAACGCCGTGGGTCTGGACATCTTCTGGCGCAACCTCCGCACGCACAGCCTGCACGACCCGATCGCCTACAAGAAGCGCGAGGTCGGCGAGTACGTGCTGCTGAACCAGGTGCCCGTTCCCACCTGGTACACCTGATGGGTCGCGGGTGGGCGCCGACCGCGCCCACCCGCGCACCGTCGCCCATCGGCCCATCGGCTCATCGGCCCATCGGCCCATCGGCCCATGGGCCCACCGGCCCATCGGCCCATCGGCCCATGGGCCCACCGGCCCATCGGCCCATCGGCCCATCGGCCCACCGGCCCACCACGCGCGCACCGCCTCTCCCGCAGCCGTCGCGGGCGATGCGGACGTCAGCCGCCCGCGGTCATCCACGCCTTCCCGCGCACGCGCAGACCGAGCGTGAGGGCGCGCGCCAGCATGTAGACGCCGAAGAACGCCGCGGCGAGCCAGGCGAGGCCGGCGGCGCCGCCCCCGGCGAACAGCGCCACGAGCACGAGCGCCGGCACGTACGGCACGAGGTTCAGCACCCCCGCGACGGCCAGGTAGCGCGCATCGCCGGCGCCGATGAGCACGCCGTCGAGCACGAAGACGATCGCGGCGAGCGGCTGGGCGACCGCGAGGACGAGGAGAGCGGGCTGGATGAGGGCTGCGATCGCGGCATCCCCGGTGAAGACGAGACCGAGCACCCCCGATGTGGCCGCCACCACCGCGCCGACGGCGACGCCGAAGCAGATGCCCCACGCGCTCGTGCGGGCCAGCACCCGTGCGACGGTGTCGGTGTCGGCCGCGCCGAGCGCGTGCCCGATGAGCGCTTGCGCCGCGATCGCCAAGGCGTCGAGGGCGAACGCGGCCGTGGAGAAGATGGTGAAGGCGATCTGCCACCCGGCGAGTTCGGCCGACCCGAGCCCCGTGGCCACCGCGACCGTCGCGAGGAACGCCGCGCGCAGACTCACCGTGCGCAGGAACAGCCAGCCCCCCGACCGCACGGTGCCGCCGAGTCCCTCCCGCTGGGGCCGGACGGATGCCGCGTGCCGGGACGCCAGCCGCCGTACGACGAGCACATAGGCGCCCACCATTCCCCACTGCGCCGCGACGGTACCGACGGCGGAGCCGGCGATCCCCCACCCGAACCCGTAGATGAACAGCGCGTTCAGCAGAGCGTTGGCGCCGAACCCCAGGCCCGCGATCCACAGGGGCGTGACGGTGTTCTGCATGCCGCGCAGCAGGCCCGTCGCGGCGAAGACGACGAGCATGGCGGGCAGACCCCACATCGAGATCGTCAGGTAGGTGCGGGCGTTCTCGGCGACGTCGGGCGCGGCGCCGAACAGGTCGATCACCAGCGGCGTCAGGATCGACCCGACCGCGGCGAGCACCGCGCCGAGAGCGAGCGCGAGCCACATGCCGTCGATCCCGACCGAGACGGCGCTCCCGGGCTCTCCGGCACCGAAGCGCCGCGCGACCGCGGGCGTCGTCGAGTACGCCAGGAACACCATCAGGCCGACGATCGTGTGCAGCACCGCCCCGGCGATGCCCAGGCCCGCGAGCGGCGCCACGCCGAGGTGGCCGACCATCGCGGCATCGACGATGAGGAACAGCGGCTCGGCGATGAGCGCCCCCAGCGCCGGTACCGCGAGCCGCAGGATGGAGCGGTTCAGCGTCGCCGGCGGTGTGGTCGTCACTCTTCGAGCCTATGGCGGACCCCCGACATCTGGCATCGGGCATCGTGCATCGGGCGCCAGGCCCCGGTCTCGCGGATGCTGAGGGCAAGCGTCACAACGTCAGTGATGTGTACAACCTCTGCCGGCGTCGGGGGGATGCCGCTGAGGTTGTGCACATCGCGGAGGTTGTGCGCGGTGGAAATCGGGCCGTCAATTGCGCGGCGAGCGGGCAGCCTCCCTACTCCTCGGAGCAGGCACAGAGTCGCGGCATTTATCCTGTCTGCATGACCGACACCCCCCGCTCCTCCGGTCTCGCGCTCGACGAGCTCAGCGACGAGATCCGCCCGCAGGACGACCTGTTCCGCCACGTCAACGGCAGCTGGCTGGAGCGCACCGAGATCCCCGACGACAAGGCCCGATGGGGCTCGTTCCATCTGATCGCCGAGCAGGCCGAGGCCGACGTGCGCACCATCGTCGAGGAGTCCCAGGATGCCGAGGCCGGCAGCGAAGCGCGCAAGATCGGCGACCTGTTCGCGAGCTTCATGGACACCGACCGCATTCAGGCGCTCGGTCGTGAGCCTCTCGCGTCGCAGCTCGAGCGCGTCGACGGCGTCGACGGCATCCCGTCGTTCCTGCGGCTCGTCGGCGAGCTGGAGCGCGACGGCATCAGCGGGCTCATCGCGCTCTTCGTCGAGCCCGACCCGGGCAACCCGACGCGATACGTTCCGGTGATCTACCAGGGGGGCATCTCACTGCCCGACGAGAGCTACTACACGCTCGACAACTTCGCCGAGACGCGCGAGGCCTACCGCGGTCACATCGCGCGCATCCTCGAGCTCGCCGGGGTCGCCGAGGCCGCGGCATCCGCCGATCGCATCTTCGCCCTCGAGACGGAGATCGCCGCGAACCACTGGTCGCGCGAAGACAGCCGTGACTCGGTCAAGACCTACAACCTGAAGTCCTGGGACGACACTGTCGCCCTGGCCGGTGTCGATCTGGAGCCCTGGCGGGCGGGCGTCGCGCCCGGGCACGAAGACGCCTTCGCCGAGGTCGTCGTCTACCAGCCGAGCTTCGTGGAGTCGCTCGGCACGCTGCTGGTGGAGGAACGCCTCGACGACTGGAAGGCGTGGCTGCGCTTCAAGATCGTGCACGCGGCGGCCGCCTTCCTCTCCGAGGACTTCGTCGCCGAGAACTTCGCCTTCTACGGCACGCAGCTCACCGGTGTGCCCGTCAACCGCGAGCGTTGGAAGCGCGGGGTCAGCCTCGTGGAGGCGGCTCTGGGTGAAGCGATCGGCAAGGTCTACGTCGAGCGCCACTTCAAGCCGGCGGCCAAGGAGGCGATGGACGGTCTCGTCGCCCACCTCATCGAGGCGTACCGCCGCTCGATCCAGAAGCTCGACTGGATGACGGACGAGACCCGCGAACGCGCCCTCGCCAAGCTCGACACCTTCGTGCCGAAGGTCGGCTACCCGGTGCGGTGGAAGGACTACTCCGACGTCGAGGTCGACGCCGGCGACCTGGTCGGCAACGTCCGTCGTGCGCACGTGTGGGAGCACGACCGTCAGCTGGCGAAGGTCGGTCAGCCGATCGACCGCGACGAGTGGTACATGACCCCGCAGACGGTCAACGCGTACTACAACCCCCTCATGAACGAGATCGTGTTCCCGGCGGCGATCCTGCAGTACCCGTTCTTCGACGCCGACCGCGACGCCGCCGCCAACTACGGCGGGATCGGCGCGGTCATCGGTCATGAGATCGGTCACGGTTTCGACGACCAGGGCAGCCGCTTCGACGCCGACGGATCGCTTCGCGATTGGTGGACGGATGCCGACCGCGCGGCGTTCGAGGAGCGCACCAAGGCCCTCATCGCCCAGTACGAGGCGCTCGTCCCGCAGGGGCTGAGCGAGGAGCACCACGTCAACGGCAAGCTGACGATCGGCGAGAACATCGGCGATCTGGGCGGCCTCGGCATCGCGATCGCCGCCTACCGGCTGTTTCTCGCCGAGCAGGGTGAAACCGAGGGTGATGGGCCGATCGTCGACGGGTACACCGGCATCCAGCGTCTGCTGCTCAGCTGGGCGCAGATCTGGCAGCAGAAGGGCCGGGATGCCGAGACCATCCGCCTTCTCACCATCGATCCGCACTCGCCGAACGAGTTCCGGTGCAACCAGATCGTCCGTAACATCGACGCGTTCTACGCGGCCTTCGATGTGACCGAGGGTGATGCGCTCTGGCTCGATGCGGACCAGCGCGTCACCATCTGGTGAGGTTGCGTTTGTTGTCTTCCTGACACGGAAGGAGCCACGCTCGTGGGCATGCCCCCGGTACCCGACCCCGCTCTGCCCGAACCCCTGGGCGGGCCGGTGGCGTCGTCTCGACGCGACGCCCCGGCCCTCCGCGGGGCGGGGCGGAAGGGACCCAAGCGCCTGCCCCGACGAGCTGCGGCCGGAAGACGCTCCTTCACCGCGACGTTGCGCGCGCTCGACGAACTGGCGTCCTCCGGCGCTCAGGTCTCAGTGCGCATCGACGACCTCGACGGTGGATCGCAGGTGCTCGCCGGCGACGACTTCCTCACGCTGCCGGTCGGCGGCCTGGGGGTCGTTCCACTGCTGGTGGAGGTGGCGGCAGCCTTCGAGGCGGGGCGCATCGACCCCCTTGAGATCGTCGACCGCTCCGCCGTGCAGGGGGCGGCGCACGGGGGAGTGTGGCAGCACCTCAAGGCACCGGCGCTGCCGCTCATCGACGTGGCGATGCTCGCGGCATCGTCGGGTGACGCCCTCGCCGTGAATGCGCTGCTGCACCGCGTGGGGCTGCAGGCCGCGCGCTCGCGCATCGAAGAGCTGGGACTGCGGCGGACGGCCCTGCTCGATCGCTTCCGCGACGACCGGGGTCCCGACGACGCCCCCCATCTCGCTCTGTCGACCGCCCGGGAGATGGCCCACCTCTTCGCGGGACTGGTCAATTCCACGGTCGTCTCGCCCGGTGTCAGCGCCCAGGTCGCGGAGTGGCTGAGCTTGAACCACGACCTCTCGCTCGCGGCATCCGCCACCGGGCTCGACCCCTTCGCGCACGAGAACGACCAGCACGGGCTCCTGTTCGTCAACAAGACGGGGCGGGCGGCGGGCGTGCGCGCCGAGGCGGGCGTGCTGGGCGGACCGCGCGCCGGCGTCGCCTTCGCGCTGATCGTCAACTTCGACGACCTGACGATCGCGCACCGCCTGCGCGCGCACGATGCGTTCCGCGTGCTGGGCGTGGAGCTCATGGAATACGTGTACTGATCGCGAGGGCGCCCGCGCGGACGTGACCCAGCGACCCGGCCGTGCCCCCTCGCCGCCCGGAACACCCGCGGCTGCGGTCCCGGGCCGCGCGACGGCGAACGGGCCGAGCGCCCCCGCCGTCCTGCGCTGATCGTCCATAGCGCACCGCCGTGATGGCACGCCAGCCGCGGCGTCGATGTCGGACACGGTGGGTACAGTCCTCGAAACGCAGACGGCGAGCCGGGGAGGAGCAGTGATGGGCGCGATCGACCTCGCTCTCGTCGCCGTCGCGGCCGTCCTGGTGGTCTGCATCGTCGCGGGACTCTGGCGCGGCGTGCGCGGCCCCACGGCCGAGGACCGCTTGACGGCCTTCGTCCTGCTCGGCACGAGCGGCGCCGCGCTGTTCGTCGTGCTGGCATCGGCCCTCGATGTGCCGGCTCTGCGCGACGTGGCGATCACGGTCGTCGGGCTCGCCACCGTCACCGTCGTCGTCTACACGCGGAGGCAGCCGCGATGATCGATGCCCTCGTGCTCGCCCTGCTCCTCGTCGGCACGGTCTTCGTCGTGGCGGGGACGTTCGGTCTGCTCCGCTTCCCCGATCTGCCGACGCGCTTGCACGCGGTCGCCAAGGCCGACAACCTCGGCCTCGGCTTCATCGTCGTCGCACTCGTGATCGACGTGTTCTCCCGACCCGGCGACGGCTCGCCCCTCGGCGTGGCGCTCAAGCTCGTGCTCATCTGGCTGCTCGCCCTGCTCGGCACGGCTGCGAACTCGCACCTGCTCGCCGGTCATGCGCGGGCGGCGGAGTTCCCGGATGCCGCGCCCGCACGGCCGCCGACCGCCTCGAGTGATCGAAAGACCGGCGAGTGAGCGGCCTCGACATCCTCGACACGGTGGTCGTCGGAGCGGTGCTGGTGACCGCCCTCGTCGCCGTGCTCGTGCCCGGTCGCGCGGCGGCGCACACGGCGTTCCTCGTCTTCGGCATCCTGCTCGCGGTGCTGTGGGGGCGGGTCGACGCCCCCGACGTGGCGATCGCCGAGGCGGCGCTGGGAGGCGGCATCGCCGGGGCGCTCCTCGTCGATGCGCTCGAGCGACGAACGCCCCCGCCTCCCGGGAGCAGCGACGGCCGGCGCACCGTCCTCGCGATCATCCTCGGCGGCGTCGCGGCGGCGGCGCTGGTCGTGATCGTGCGCCGGCTTCCCCCGGAGCCGGCGCCGCTGGCCGCCGACGCGTTCGCGAACCTCGACCGCACGGGGGTGAGCAACCCGATCACGGCGGTGCTGCTGAACTACCGCAGCCTGGACACGCTGCTCGAGATCGCGGTGCTGGTCACCGCGGCCGTCGCGGTGGGCGCCGTCGCGCGGGAGCGCATCCGGCCCGTCCGGGAAGCCGAGCCCGTGCGACGCGCCCTCGCCCTCGTTCTGGTGCCGGTCCTGCTCGTGCTGGCGGTCTGGATCCTCGTCGCCGGCTCCCGTCAGCCCGGCGGCGCGTTCCAAGCAGGGGCTCTCGCGGCGGCCGCCCTCGTCGTCGCGCACCTGTGCGGCATCCCGTACTCCACTCCTCGCGGGCGGACGGCGATGGCCGTCGCGGGCGGTGGGGTCGTCGCTTTCGTGCTGCTCGGCGTGATCGGGCTCGGGGCCACCGGCGCGTGGCTCGGTCTCGATCCGGCGTGGGCGGGCGCGGCAATCCTGGCGATCGAGGCCGTGCTGGCGGTGTCGATCGCCGTCGCGCTGGCCGGGGTGTTCCTGGGCGCGGGCGCCGTCGACGTCGAGAGCGACGAGGCGCCCGTATGAGCACCGTCGAGCTGTTCCTGGCCGCGGGGGCGGTGATCTTCGCGGTGGGCATCGCCGTGCACCTGCTGGTGCGCGATCTCATCCGCCGCATCGTCACCCTGAACGTGGCGTCGGGCGGTGTCATGCTCGTCTTCCTCGCGCTGGCCGATCGCCGGCCGGACGGTGTGGCTCCCGATCCCGTTCCGCAGGCCCTCGTTTTGACCGGCATCGTCGTCATGGCGGCGATCACCGGCCTGGCGCTCGCCCTGGCCCGTCGGATCGAGCGGACGGATGCCGAGGACGAGGCGCCGACGGGGGAGGGGAGCTCGTGAACGCACTCCTGTCCCTCGTCGTCCTCGTGCCCGTGCTCGGTGCGATGGTCGCCGCTTCCGTCCCTCCCCGTGCGCGGGCGGCGGTGACGATCTCGGCCACCGTGCTCACGGGTGTCCTGACGGGCGTAGTCGGCGGGCACGTGGCATCCGCCGGGGCCGTGCGCACCGAGCTGGCCGGGTGGGCGCCGCCCCTCGGGATCGCACTCGTGGCCGACGGGCCCTCGATCGCGATGGTGGCGCTGAGCGCGCTCGTCGTGCTCGCAGCGGCGGTCGCGGGGGCGCTCGATCGACGCCTCATCGGCTCGCCCTCCTTCTGGCCGCTCGTTGGTGTCGCGTTCGCGGCCGTCAACGGCGTCTTCGTCGCGGGCGACCTGTTCAGCATCTACGTGCTGCTCGAGCTGCTCACCCTGGCCGCGGTGGGTCTCGTCGCCCTGGGCGGCGCGAAGGCGACGGCGCCCGCGCTGCGCTACCTCTTCGTCGCGGTGACGGGGTCGCTGTTCTACCTGCTCGCGGTGGCACTCGTCTATGGCGAGACGGGCGCCCTCGATCTGGCCATCGCGGCCGAGCGCATGCCCGAGGGGGCGACGGCGGCCGCAGTGATCGCGCTCGTCGCCGTCGGGATGGCGGCGAAGATGGCCCTCTTCCCGCTGCATTCGTGGTTGCCGGTCGCCCACCCCGCGGCGCCTGCCGCGGTGAGCGCACTGCTGTCGGCGCTCGTCATCAAGGCCTCCCTGTTCGTGCTGTGGCGGGTCTTCTCCGCGCTCGGTCCGGTCAGCGGCCTCACTCCGATGCTCGCGACGGTCGTCGCGGCGGCGGGCGCGACGGGCGTCGTCTGGGGCGGCATCCTCGCGCTGCGTCGCGACCGCCTGAAGACCGTGATCGCCTATTCGACCGTCGCACAGGTGGGCTACCTCGTCCTCATGCTGCCGCTGCTCGGCTCGGTCGTCGGGGCCGAGGCGGCGTGGAGCGGCGGGATCGTGCTCGCCGTCGCGCACGGTCTGGCGAAGGCGGCGATGTTCCTCGCGGCGGGGTCGCTCGTCATCGCCTACGGGGACGACCGCTTGGAGGGACTCCACGGGGCCCTGTCCCGGATGCCGCTGACCGCCGCCACCATCGGGGTAGCCGGTGTGAGCCTGGCAGGGCTTCCGCCCGCGCTCGGCTTCGTCGGGAAGTGGCAGCTGCTGCAGGCGGCGTTGGCCGAGGGGGCCTGGTGGTGGGTCGCCGTGCTGCTGGTCGGGGGTCTGCTCACCTTCGCATACACCGGCCGGATGATCGCGGCGATGTTCAACGTGCCCGGGGAAGACCCGCCGCCCCCGCATGAGACGCCTCGGCGCGCGCTGGTCGCCGTCCCCTTCGCGCTCGCTGCGCTGTCGCTGGTGCTGGGCCTGTTCCCCGGCCCGCTCGTCGACCTGCTGGTGGGCACCCTTCCGGGGGGAGGACGCTCATGACCGTCATTCCCAGCGCCGTTCCCGTCGTGCTGATCCTCACCTCGCTCGTGCCCGCGCTGCTCACTTTCGCCGTGCCGGAAGACAAGAGGTGGATCCGCACCACCCTCAACCTCGGCGGTGCGCTCGCCAAGGTCGCGCTGGTGGCCGTCCTCATCCCGTTCGTCCTGCAGGGCGAGCAGCTGCGCGCGGAATTCGCCTGGATCCCGGGCCTGCCCATCGTCTTCGTCACCGACGCGTTCTCGCTGTTCTTCGTCGCGCTGTCGGCGGGGCTGTGGCTGGCGACGACGATCTACGCGATCGGCTATCTGGAGGGCGCCCCCAACCGCAGTCGGTTCTTCGGCTTCTTCAGCCTCTGCGTCACGGCGACGACCGGGATCGCTCTCGCCGAGAACCTCGTCACCTTCCTCATCTTCTTCGAGCTGCTGACGCTGGTGACCTACCCCCTCGTCGCCCACCGCGGCACGGCGCAGGCTCTGCGGGGGGCGCGCACGTACCTCGGCTACACGCTCGTGGGCGGTGTCGTGCTGCTGCTGGGCGTCGCGTGGCTCACTTTCGAGGTGGGGCCGGTCGAGTTCTCGCCGGGCGGCATCCCGGCCGTCATCGAGTTCGCACAGCGCGACCCCGTGTCGGCCACGATCATCGGGGCCCTGCTGCTCACGGGCGTGGGGGTCAAGGCCGCCCTCTTCCCCCTGCACGGCTGGTTGCCCGTCGCGATGGTCGCCCCGGCCCCGGTCAGCGCGCTCCTCCACGCCGTCGCGGTCGTGAAGGCCGGCGCCTTCGGCATCATCCGCGTGGTCGAAGACACCTTCGGTCTGCAGACCGCGTCCGACCTGGGGTTGCTCACGGTGCTGGCGGCCGTGGCATCCGTCACCATCGTCTACGGATCGGTGCGCGCCCTCTCACAGGACGACCTCAAGAAGCGACTCGCTTACTCGACCGTGTCGCAGGTGGCCTACATCGCGCTCGGGGCGGCGCTGCTCTCGCCGCTGGCCACCGCCGGTGCCGTCGCCCACATGGTCAACCAGGGGTTCATGAAGATCACCCTCTTCTTCTGCGCGGGTCTCTACGCCGAGGAGCTGGGGCTGTCCAAGGTGAGCCAGCTCGCCGGGGTCGGACGACGGATGCCGCTGACCACCGCGGCCTTCACCGTCGCCGCCCTCGGCATGATCGGGCTCCCTCCCCTCGCGGGGTTCGTGTCGAAGTGGGCGCTGGGAGTCGGCGGACTCGAGGCCGGTCAGCCCTGGGTCGTCGCGGTGCTGCTGACGAGCACGATGCTGAACGCGGCGTACTTCCTGCCGGTGGTCATCGCCATGTGGACGAAGCCGCCGGTGAGGAGCGAGGCGGGCGGCGCGGCCCCCGACATCGCCGACCCGGTCGATGAGGACGAGCTGAGCGGTGAGGGCGCCGGTGGCGAACCGGTGCGCCGGCTCGAGGCGCCGGCGGCGCTGCTCCTGCCCGCCCTCGCGACCGCGGTCGTCGTGGTGGGTCTCGGGATCGCGGCCGGGTGGGAGTACTCGCCCTGGTCGATCGCCCGGATCATCGCGGATGGAGCGTGGCCGTGACCTGGATCGCCGCCTTCCTCCTGCCGCTCGTCGTCGCGATGGTGATCGGCGCGCTCGGTCGCCTCGGCGGCCTCCGCTCCCACCAGGTGCGCGCCTGGCTCGTGCGCCTCTCGTGGCTCGCGGTCGTCCCCGCGGGTGTCGCCGCCCTCGTCGACCCCGGAGGAGTCCACCGGATCGACTGGATGCTGCTGGGTACCACGATCTCGATCGACGGCATCGCCCGCCCGCTCGTCCTGATGGCCGTGGCGCTGTACGGCCTCGCCCTGTCGTTCGTGGTGCGCGGCAAGAGCGACCGCACGCACGTGCTGACGGCCTTCCTCCTGCTGTGCTTCACGGGCAACGTCGCGGTGTTCCTCGTGGCCGACCTCGTCACCTTCTACCTCGCTTTCGCCGCGATGAGCTTCCTCGGCTACGCGATCGTCGTGCACGACCGCACCGACGGGGCGCGCCGGGCGGGCGCCATCTACCTCGTGCTCACCGTTGTGGGGGAGTGCGCCGTGCTCGCGGCGCTGATGATCCTCGCGTCCGAGGGCGTGACGACCGTCGCGGAGGCTCCGGCCGCCGTCGCGGTCTCGCCGTGGCGCGACGCGCTCACCGCGCTCCTTTTGATCGGTTTCGGGGTCAAGGCCGGCACCGTACCGCTGCACGTCTGGCTCCCGCTCGCCCACCCCGCCGCCCCCAGTCCCGCGAGCGCCGTGCTGTCGGGGGCCATGTTGAAGGCCGGCATCGTCGGATGGCTGCGCTTCCTGCCGCTGGGCGAGAGCGCCGAGCCGGTCTGGGGCGGGGTGTTCCTCGCGCTGGGGCTGGTCGGCGGACTCCTCGCCGCGGCGGTCGGCGTGCTGCACGACAACCCCAAGGTCGTGCTCGCCTACAGCAGCATCAGTCAGATGGGATTCCTCACTGCGGTGATCGGTGCCGCCCTCGTCGCCCCCGACCTCGCTCCGGCGTGCGTCGCGGCGGTCGTGGTCTACAGCGTCTCGCACGGGCTGGTGAAGGGTGCGTTGTTCCTCGGCGTGCAGGCGTGGGATGCCGAGCGGATGCCGCGGGCCCTCGTGCTCGGCGCGCTCGCCGTGGCATCCCTCGCCCTTGTCGGCGTGCCGTTCACGAGCGGGTTCGTCGCGAAGTACGCGGGCAAGGAGGCGGTGGGCGACGTGCTCGTGCCCCTCGTGCCGGTCGCGGTGGCCGACGTGCTGCCGTGGTTCGGGGTGGGTTCCACGCTGCTGCTGGCGCGGTTCTTCGTCGTGCTGATGCGGCGGACACGACACGCGCACCGAACGGCGGTGTCGCGCGACGTCGCGTGGGTGCTCGTGTCCGTCGCGGCGGTGGTGCCGGTGGCCGTGCTCGCCGACGCATGGGCGCCTCCGGTGTCGGTGCCCGACTGGTTCTCCCCCTCGACGATGTGGGCACAGACCTGGCCCCTGCTGGTGGGGCTGGCCGCCTCGGCCGTGGCGTGGGGCCTTGCCCGGCGGGTTCCGGCGTCTGCCGTCCTCCACCCGCGCGGCGACGTCATCCCGCCCGGCGACATCGTCGTGATCGAGGAGCGCGCGGCGCGCGCGCTCGGCCGCGTGTTCGCCCGCGCATCGGGGGGTCTCGGTGCGGCGCGTGACGGACTCCTCACGGCGATGCGGCGGAGTCCGTCCCCGTGGCCCGCGTTCGAGCGCGTTCAGGCCGGGGTGGGCACATGGGTGGGCTCGGGCGTCGTGCTGGTGCTGATCCTGGCCGCCGCGCTGTGGGTGGCCGTCGCATGGGGCGGTGCGCGGTGATCGTTTCGCTCCTCGTGCGCCTGGCCGTCGTCGCGGTCCTGTGGCTGGCGGTGACGGAGCTGGCCCCGTCGGCCCTGGGCTACGGGCTCGTCGGCGTGCCGGTCGTCGTGGCGGCGACGTATGTGCTGGCGCCCCGACGGGATGGCGGTGTCCGGGGCGTCGACGCGGGGAGCGTCGGCCGCGGTGTCGTCGCGCGGCGGGTGCGCGGCATCCTGGTCGTCGTCGGGTTGGCGGGGTGGGTGCTCTGGCGCTCGGTGGTCGGGGGCATCGACGTCGCGCGCCGCGCGGTTCGTCTGCCGCGCCCCGACATCGACCCGCGCTGGACCACGTATGAGACGCGGCTCCGCTCTCGGGGGGCGCGTGTGGCGCTCGCGCTGGTCATGAACCTCATGCCGGGGAGCCTCTCCGCGCGTCTCGACGGGACGCGCCTCGACGTGCACGTGATCGATCCCGCCCTCGATGTGCACCGGGCGATCGCCGACCTGGAGGGGCGGCTGGCCCGGGTCGAGGACGCGTTCGGCTGACGCCCGGCCTGCGATGCATCCCTGAGCGGCACCGGTCCGGCCCGGGGCATGTTTCGGGCGGCCGTTACCCGCGTCGGCGGGACCGCGGTCGTCTGCCGCAGTGGGGTCGGAATGGTCCCGCACCGTCGACCGAAGCGCAATCCCTCCTGGGGTGTCGATCGGCGCTGGGACGCTGGTGGCCTCGAAACGACAGAAGGGACCGGGGCCATGTCCGACTCCACCACCAGCACCACCGACCCGTTCGCCGACAGCAGCGGCCCCGAGGGCCATTCGATCACCGACTGGACCGACCTCGGCCGTGAGATGTGGTCGTATCTCACCGGTCGTGGCGCGGCTGTGAACTACTCGTTCGTCGACATGACCGTCGAGGTCCCCCGCGACATCGGCCCCGACGCGCCGCGCGCGACGTGGAAGCTCAACGGAACCCTCCGCGTCACCACGAGCGACGACACCGCGGCCGGGTCCGACCCGTACCGCGGCAACTGAGGGGCGGCGGGCGACATGGTGCGCCTCGACATCGACCTGGCGTTCTCGGAGCGGGAGCAGGGGGCGGATGCCGAGACCCCGCCCTTCGAGGGGACGGTCACGGCCGCGGGTACCGAGGTGCGCATCGTCGTGAGCGACCCCTCGCGGCTGCCGGGAAACGGTCGGCGCACGCTCGCCGAGCTGTCCACGGTCGCCGAGGCCCTGGCATCCCGAGGCATCTCCGTGAAGCTCGAGGGGCCGGACGGGCCGATCCTGCAGCTCGGCGACGTGAAGAAGAGCGTCCTGCAGCGTGCAATCACGGGGTCGCGGCACATCCGGCTCGGGTCGGTGGCGGCGGTGGCGCCGCTGCTGACGCGGCGCAGCAAGGGGCAGGCGTTGACGTTCCCCATTCCGCCCGAGACGCCGTTCCCCCTCGTGCCGACCGTCAACCGCACCGTGCGCCGGCGCGTCACGACGACGCACTACACGCCCGGCTCCGGGCGTCCGCGGCTGATCTTCGCCGTCGGCGACGCGACCTGGGACGGCTCGCGTCCCCGCGAGTTCGACCTGCTGCCGACCAAGACGGTCATCGGTTCCGGCGACGAGGCCGACCTCCGCCTTCCCGGGCTCGCTCCGGTGCACGCCGAGATCCGACACGAGGGCGACGACGAGTACGTGCTCTACGGCTTCGACGTGGTCGGCGGCGGCGGGGCGCGTGAGCAGGGACCGGGTCGTGGCGGCGGCGGCCGCATCCTGCGCACCGGCGCCCGGATCGAGCTGGGCGCCTGGCGCCTGGCGTACTTCCGCGCCGAGTTCGCCGACCACGGTCGGCCCTACGGCGGCCGCGTCGGCGGCGAGCTCGCGCGTCAGCGCAAGCAGCCGCCCCGCGGAGGAACAGGGCCGCTCAGCCGCGCGAGCGACCCCGACTGACGCGGAGGCCGTCGGCATCCGTCCGCCGGGACCGCACTCCTTCGCCCAGACCGCACGTGTGTGCGCACTCGCGTGGATGTTGCGAACCGCGTGCGGTCTGGGGGCGGGGCCGGATGCCGGGCGTCCGTGGCGTCAGAAGACGATCGTGTGGTTACCGTCGCGCAGCACGCGGTCTTCGGCGTGCCACAGCACGGCGCGGGAGAGCACCTGGCGCTCGACGTCGGCGCCGCGGCGGGCGAGGTCGGCCGCGGAGTCGGCGTGCGTGACGCGCACGGTGTCCTGCTCGATGATGGGGCCCTCGTCGAGGTCGCTCGTGACGTAGTGCGAGGTGGCGCCGATGAGCTTGACGCCCCGCTCCTTGGCCTTCTTGTACGGCTCGGCGCCGATGAAGGCGGGCAGGAAGGAGTGATGGATGTTGATCACCGGCACGCCGATCTTCTGCAGGAAGTCGGGGGACAGGATCTGCATGTAGCGCGCCAGCACCACGAAGTCGACGTTGCCGACGAGCAACTCGAGGATCCGCGCCTCGGACGCCGACTTGTCGGGCCCGGGCGTCGACGGCACGTGGAAGAAGGGCACCCCGAACGAGCGCACGTCGTCGGCGGAGGTGGTGTGGTTCGACACGACCATCGGGATGCTGACGGGCAGGTCCCCGCGCCGGTGGCGCCACAGCAGGTCGAGGAGGCAGTGGTCCTGCTTCGACGACAGGATCGCCATGCGCTTCGGGGTCGAGAGATCGGTGAGGGTCCAGTCGAGCTCGAACCCGTCGCCGAGCGTCGTGGCCAGATCGGCCTCGATCTCGGGGAGGGCGGCCGGCAGGTCGGGCCGGTGGAACACGACGCGCTGGAAGTAGGCGCCGTCGCGGAGCTGGTCGGAGTACTGATCGAAGGCGACGATGTTGCCGCCCTGGCGCGCGATCAAGGTCGACACGGCGGCGACGATGCCGGGGGTGTCTTTGCCGTGGACGATGAGACAAGCGTGATCGGGCTGCAGGTGGGGGCTCGCGGAGGCCATTAGACCATTCTGTCGTGCGCGCGCGATGTCGCCGAACACGGCTCGCGTGGGGTGCGGGTCCGCGCGTTCGCGGGTGGCCCCGGGGTCACGTTCGGCGCGCCGGGGCCATGGGTGGGGTGTGGTCCGCGCGTTCGCGGGTGGCCCCGGGGCCACATCTGGCGCCCCGGGGCCACCTGTGCACAGCGGCTCGTCCTCGACGCCTGAGAGCGCACCCGCATCGTCAGAGCCGCACGACCACCTTCTGAGCCGAGACGCCCGCGCGTTGGCGGTCGAGGGCGTCCTGCACCACCTCGAGCCCGTTGCCGACGACGAGCGGTGCGGGTGCCGGACGCAGAGCGCCCTCCGCGAGCAATCGCGGAACGACCTCTCCCCAGAGACATTCGCCGGTGTCGTCGTCGCGCAGGCTGCTGCCCCACACGAACCCCGCGCGGATGCCGAGGCGACGAGCGCGAGAGGTCGAGCGCAGGGTGCCGAGGCCGATGCGGGTGAAGACCGGCACCATCGCGGGGAAGAGGTGCCGCCGCCCGACGAGGGAGTCGAGCGAGACCGGCGTGCTGACCATGGCCAGTCGCGTTCCGCCGGTGCGGGACAACACGTCGATGCACGCGTCCGTCGAGCCCACGCCCACAGCGACCGCGCCCGCGACGGGGCGTCCCGCGATGGCGGCGACGAGATCGTCCACCGCCGAGCTCGAGCGATGATCGACGACGACGTCGGCACCGAGTGAACGCACCGCATCGGCGTTCTTCGCGGATGCCGTGGTCACAACCGTGTATCCAGCGGCGCGCGCGAGCTGGATCGCGTTCATCCCCACGCTGGTGGATCCGCCCCAGACCATCACGACCTCGTTCTTCTCCTCGGATGCCGGGCCCACACCGGCATCCGCAGACCCAGGTGCGCGGGTTGGAACAAGGCGCAGGCGGCCGTGGACAGTCCGAGGGGGAAGACGGCGGCCTCTTCATCGGAGAGGTCATCGGGTGTGGGGGCGGTGAGACGCTCGAGCAGGGTCGTGAACTCCTGGAATGCGCCCTCGCGGAGGGGGTCTCTGCCGCGATCCGTGCCGGTTGCGAGTCCGAACACGCGCTGACCCACGCGGAACCGGTGGACGTCGGCACCGACCGCGACCACCTCCCCCGCGACGTCGGAGCCGAGGACTGCGGGCGTGGGGAGCCAGCGATACGTGATGCGGCTGGTGCCCTAAATGACCCAATCGACGGGGTTCACCGCCACGGCGCGCACGCGCACGACGATCTCGTCGGCACCGGGTGCCGGTGTGCGGACTTCGGCGAGTGCGAGCCGGGCTCGGGGAGTGGCGAGCGTTGCGGCGACGTGCGTGGACATGACGGCCTTCCTCGTGATGACACGGAGTGTCTTCACTATAGGTGTGATGACACCATGTGTCATCGCATAGGATTCCGGCATGGCCAGATGGGCACCCGACACGCACGAGCGTCTGCGCGAGGCTGCCCTCGACCTCTTCGTCGAGCGCGGCTTCGACGCCACGACCGTGGCCGACATCGTCGAGCGAGCGGGGGTGACGCGCCGGACGTTCTTCCGCCACTTCGCCGACAAGCGGGAGGTCTTCTTCGACGGCGACGAGATCCCCCGGCTCGCCACGGATATGCTCGCCGCCGCCCCCGCCGACGCGCCTCCGTTCGCGATCGCCTGGAACGGCCTGCAGGCGCTCGCCGCCGAACGCTTCGAGCCGCGCCGTGCGCAGATGGTCACCGCTCGTCGCCTCATCGAGGCGGAGCCCGCACTGCGCGAACGCGATCTGCAGAAGCAGTCCGATCTGCGGGCGGCGGTGACCGAGGGGTACCGCGCGCGGGGTGTCGAGCGACTGAGGGCACGGGTCCTCGCCGGCGTCGTCGTGGAGCTGCTGCAGACGGCGTTGGAGCAGTGGGCGGCCGACGACACGGACGCGACGCTCGCGAGTCACCTGGAGCGGGCCCGCGCGGAGATGGCCGAGATCCTGGACGGCGTCGTCGCCCGGCGGTGACGTTCCGTGTCCGATCGCGCGGAGCTCGGCGCCCGACGTCGACGCCGGACCGGCTCTGGCCCGGGAGCCATGCCCGGTGCCGGGGGCCGGGGGTGCCGGTGTCGCGCGGGCGCGATCGCCCGAGTGCGGTGGTGGCCCCGGGGCCACATCCGGCGCCCCGGGGCCACGGACGCCGCCCCGAGCCTTCGCTCTCCGTCCGCAGCTACGCCGATGTCGGTGGCCGCGGATAGCCTGGATGACGTGACCAGCACCCTGCGCCTCGACCGGCCGGGCTGGCGCACCTGGACCCTGTGGGCGGTCGGCGTTCTGGCCTACGTCGTGTCCATCATCAACCGCACGTCCCTCTCCGCGGTGGGAGTCGATGCCGCCGTGCGTTTCGGCGCCGACGCCTCGGCGCTGTCGATGTTCGCCGTCATCCAGCTCTTCGTCTACGGCGCGATGCAGATCCCCGTCGGCCTGCTGCTCGACCGGTTCGGCGCACGCCCGATCATCGCGATCGGCATGCTGCTGATGGCAGCGGGACAGCTCGTCATGGCCTTCGCGGATGCCGTGGGGATCGGCATCCTGGCCCGCGTGCTCATCGGCGCGGGCGATGCCGCCATCTTCCCGAGCGTGCTGCGGGTGATCGCCACGTGGTTCCCGGCGCAGCGCGCGCCGGTTCTGGTGCAGCTGACGGGCATCCTCGGCCAGCTCGGACAGATCGTCGCCGTGGTGCCGCTCGCCGCGCTCCTGCACGCCACGAGCTGGAGCGTCGCCTTCGGCAGCGTCGCGGGACTCGGGGTGCTGTTCGCTGTCCTCACCTACGCCATCATCCGCAACCGTCCACCCGAACGCCGATCCGACCCCGTCGACACCTCCGTCGACACCCAGACCGGGGCGATCCGTGTCGTGAAGTCGGCACCCGATCTGCGGAAGGGCTTCCGCGAGTCGTGGGCGCACCCCGGCACGAGACTGGGTTTCTGGTCGCACTTCGCGACACCGTTCGCCGGTACGGCGTTCATGCTCCTGTGGGGCTTCCCTTTCCTGACCGCGGGCGAGGGGCTCGAGCCCGCCACGGCGTCGCTCGTGATGACATCCCTCGTGCTCTTCGGCATCCTGAGCGGGCCGGTGATCGGGGCGCTGTCGAGTCGGCATCCGACGCGCCGATCCCGTTGGCTGGTGCTGCCGACGGTGGTGTTCCAGGCGCTCGTCTGGCTGATCGTCATCGCGTGGCCGGGTCCGGCCCCGGTGTGGCTGCTCGTCGTGCTCATGTTCGCGTTGTCGACCGGGGGACCGGCCTCAATGATCGCGTTCGACCACGCCCGCACCTTCACGCCGAGTCATCGCCTCAGCACGGCGACCGGGATCGTCAATGGCGGCGGTTTCCTCGCGGCGCTCCTCGCGATCCTGTTCATCGGTATCGCGATGGACGTGCAGGGGGCGGGGACGCCCGACACCTACTCCCTCGACGCGTTCCGCCTCGCCTTCCTCACGCAGGTTCCGCTGTGGCTGGTGGGCGGGATCGCAATCGTCGTCGAGCGCGGACGCACGATCCGCCACGTGAGCCGGACCGACTCGCCCTCGCCGTCAGGGCGCTGACGCGTCAGGACTCGCTCCCCGGTCGACCCGTCCGAGGCTGCCGGCCCATGCGAGCGCGTCGTCGGATGCGTCGTGAGCGGACAGGTGGTCGCCGAGAAGGTAGGCGGCCGTGTGGTGTGCGCGCAGTTCCGCGAGCACGGCGTCGGGATGCCCCTCGGCAATCAGGTCGACGACGCGTCGATGTCGCGCCGCGCGCTCGAGGAGAGACTCGGCCCCCGCCTGTGCCTGACGGTTCAGCCGCATGAGTATGGCCACCGGGAGGGCGATCGCGGCGTAGGCGGCGTTCAAGTGGTCGTTGCCCGCCAGGTTCACCAATGCCGTGTGGAACTGCAGACCGTCGTGAGGTGCCCGTGTCTCATCGCCCGAGCGGGCGTTGCGTTCCATCGCGTCCATAGCCGTCCGCAGGCGCTCGAACGTCTCGCCGTTCGCCGGTACCCCCTGCTGCACCGCGAGGGCCTCGAGCTGTTCGCGCACCGTGGTCACCTGGAAGGCGTCCTGCAGAGTCAGCTGCACCACGCGGCTCCCCGCACGCGGCACGTGGACGATGGCGCGTCGACTCTCCAGTGCGCGGAGGGCTTCACGGAGGGATTGCCGTCCGACGCCGATCTCCGCGGCGAGTGCATGCTCGGTCACATGCGCGCCCATGGCCAACCGTCCGTCGATGATGCGGTCGCACAGTTCCGCCGTCGCGATCGCGGTGACGCTTTCGGGGCCATCGATGAGGCCGCCCTCCCGACGCCCCCTTCCCCTTGCGGTTCGCTGCATCGGACTCCTCCCGGGCACCACGCCCGACGCATGGGTTAGGGTAGCCTTACCTAGTCGACCATGACGGATCAAGGATACCCCTCATGCCTGCGAAACGCTTCCCCGCCTCTCTTCTCGCCCTCTTCTCCGTCGCTGCTCTCACGCTGACCGGGTGCGCGGCTGTCAGCGGCGGCGGTCCGGCGGCGAAGGAGGGCGACCGAACCGTCGAAAGCGTCCTCGGCCCGGTGACCGTGCCCGAGACAATCGAATCGGTGGTGGTCCTGGAGGGGCGCCGCGACCTCGACATCGTGTTGTCGCTGGGTCTGCCCCTCACCGGGTACCCGTACGAAGAGGCCGCTGCGCTGGACCTCGAGGCTCCTGTCGCGCCGGCCCTTGCGCGGGCGGTGGGCGCTTCGCCAATGTTCCTTGCCGAAGAGGTCAACCTGGAGGCGATCGCGGAAGCTGCGCCGACTCTGATCGTCAGCCGCATCGACGACGTCGAGCCCATCCTGGACGAACTGCGGGCGATCGCCCCCGTGCTGGCGATCGGCGATCAGACCACGAGCTCGTGGCAGGACGACCTCCGTCTCGTGGCCGAGGCGACGGGGACGCAAACTCGCGCCGCGGAGCTCATCGCGCAGTACGACGCGCGCGTGGCGGAGGTGTCGGAGGCATACGCCGACGTTCTCGCGTCCCAGACGTTCGCGCCCATCAATGTGACCTCCGATGGGAGTGATGTGCGCCCCAACCGACTGCTCTCGACCGTGCTGCAAGACCTCGGCGCCGCGCCGTCCGCCGCTTTCGCCGAAGCGATTCAGAGCGGCGAGGGCATCGAGTACTCCCCAGAGCAGCTGGTCTCGAAGTGGAGCGATGCGACGGCTGTCGTGGCGCTGGTCAACGACGCCGCGTCGTGGAACGAGCTGCAGACCGATTCATTGTGGACGCAGCTGCCCGCGGTCGCCGGAGGCCATGTCGTGCGCTCCGACAAGCAGACCCACGAAGGTGCGGCACTGACCGCGCTCCACAGCATCGACGTCATCGAGTCGCTGCTCGCCACTTTCTGAGAGCGGAACCCTGAACCTGTCGTCGGGTGGCATGGCGCGCGCGGCGCTTCTCATCGGCGCGGCGTTGGCCGTCACCGTCGTGTGCCTCACTCTCGGTCTGATGGTGGGCTCGAGAGGGATCGCCCCGGTGGCGGTGTGGCAGGCGCTGCTGGGGGCCGCGGACCCGGAAGCGCGTGCGATCGTGCGAGACCAGCGTCTGCCCCGCACGCTCATCGGGATCGTCGGGGGCGCTGCTCTGGCGGTCGCGGGTGTCGTCGTCCAGGGTCACACCCGTAATCCGCTCGCCGATCCGGGTCTGCTGGGAATCACGGCCGGCAGCTCCCTCGCTGTCGTGGTCGGTATCTCGGCTCTCGGTCTCACCACACCCGCTGGTTACCTCGGGGCGGCATTCGGCGGCGCTGCCCTGGGCACGATCGTCGTGGTCGTCATCGGGCTCGCAGCGAGTCGCCGTCGAGACGCGTCCCCCGCGTCGCTGGTGCTCGCCGGAACGGCCGTGTCCGCCCTGCTCGGCGCGATCACCGGGATCATCCTGCTGCTCGACTCCGCCGCGCTCGACCTGTTCCGCTTCTGGACGGTGGGCTCGTTGAGCGCAGGCCGGGACCTCGATGTGTTCATGGCCGCACTCGTTCCTCTCGCGGTGGGCGGCGTCCTCGCCGGTGCGCACGCTCGCGCGCTCGATGTGCTGGTGCTCGGCGACGACGTCGCGGCCGCTCTGGGGCGCCGCCTGCTTCCCACCCGGCTCCTGGGGTTGGTCGTCGTGACTCTCCTCGTCGGTGGGGCGACCGTGGCCATCGGAGCTCTCGGATTCGTCGGGCTCGTCGCCCCTCACCTCGCGCGACGGGTTTTCGGCGAGAAGCACGAGGTGCTCCTGCCCGCGAGTGCGATGCTCGGCTCACTCCTCGTCGTCATCGCCGACGTCGTCGGACGTGTCATCATCTCGCCCGCAGAACTCCCGGTCGGCGTCGTGCTCGCGGTCATCGGCGCTCCGGCGCTCCTCGCCATCATCGTCCGCACCCGGAAGACCTGCGCATGAGCGCGTCCACCACTCTGCGAGTCGGGAGGTTCTCGCAGCAGGTCCGCCGACGAACCGTCGTCGTCTCCGCGCTTCTCCTCGTCGCGACCGTCCTGCTGGCCGGTGCCGGGCTGGCCCTGGGCGACTACACGCTCGCCCCCGGGGATGTCGTCGCCGCGCTCCGGGGGGAAGGAAGTGCCCGCGACCACCTCGTCGTCAACGCCATACGTCTCCCACGCGTGGCTCTCGGCATCGTCGTGGGGGTCTGTCTCGCCGTCGCCGGCGCGATCGTGCAGACGACGGCACGCAACGCCCTGGCGAGTCCCGACCTTCTCGGCGTGTCGGCGGGCGCGGGCGCGGGCGCGGTCGCCGCGATCGTCCTCAGCGGCACGAACGCCGCCGGCTCCGCGGCGCTCGACGTCATCGGGACCCCGCTCGCCGCTCTCCTGGGCGGCGTCGTCGCGGCCGCCACCGTCGGACTCCTGCTCCGCGTCACGGGCACGACCGGTCTGTCGCCCCTGCTCGCCGGTGTCGGCGTTTCCGCGCTGTTCGGGGGACTGACGAGCTGGATGCTCACCGCGGCGAGCATCGACGACGCGGCCCGAGCGAACGCGTGGCTCGCGGGCTCGCTCGGCGGCAGAGGATGGTCGGAAGTCGCAGCCGTCACCGTCGCCGCCGTCACGGCCCTCGCCCCCCTGATCGTCCTCTCCTCGCGGCTCCCCGCGCTGGAACTCGGACCATCCATCGCGACCTCGCTGGGCTTCCGCGTGCCGCACTCGGTGGGACTTCTCCTTCTCATCGCGGTCGTTCTCACGTCCGTCCCCGTCGCCGCGGCGGGCCCGATCGGCTTCATCGCTCTCGTCGCCCCTCATCTCGCACGTCTCGCCTGTCGATCACCCCGGCCTCCGCTCGTGGCGAGCGGGGTCGCGGGAGCCGCGCTTCTTCTCGCGAGCGATCTCGTCGCACGGTTCGCACTGGCCCCCCTCCTTCTCCCCGCCGGCGCGGTCACCGCCGTCATCGGCGCGCCGTTCCTCATCTGGCTGCTCGTTCGTTCGAGGAAAGACCCCACGCAATGACCTCTGTGTTCACCGTTCGCGATCTCGTCCTCCGATTCGGGGAACGCTCGGTGCTCAAGGGCATCGATCTGGAGATCCCCGCCGGCCGGGTGACGGCCATCATCGGTCCGAACGGGTGCGGCAAGTCGACCCTCCTCCGCAGTCTCAGCAGGCTCGGCCCGGCGGGCGACGGGCAGGTGCTCCTGGAGGGCACGCCGATCGCCGACATTCCGCATCGCGTTTTCGCTCGCCAGGTGGCCCTTCTCCCGCAGGCCCCGATGGCGCCGGAGCAGTTGACCGTCATCGATCTCGTCACGCGCGGGCGAGACCCGCACCGGCGCTGGTACGACCAGTGGTCACGCGCCGACGAGGACATCGTGCTCGATGCACTCGATCGCACCGGTCTTCGCGAACGGGCGGACCAGCCGCTTTCCACCCTTTCCGGAGGGCAGCGGCAACGCGCCTGGATCGCGCTCGCGCTGGCGCAGAGCACACCCGTCCTCCTTCTGGACGAGCCCACCACCTATCTCGACATCGCGCACCAGCTCGAAGTCCTCGATACCGTTCGTCGGCTCCATCTCGAGGGGGTGACCGTCGTCATGGTGCTTCACGATCTCAGCCTCGCCGCTCGTTATGCCGACCACATCGTCGCCATGCGTGACGGCCGGATCGCCGCGACAGGAACGGTCGAGACCGTCATCACCCCGGACATGATCCGCAGCGTTTTCGACATCGAGTGCACGATCCTGGCCGATCCGAGGACCGGGCGCCCCGTGGTCCTGCCGCATTCGCCCACATGAACGACAAGGGTGCCCCGCGACCGCACCTGATGTCGCACTCGACGCAAAAGGGGACCGTCTGGCCGCCGCGCCCCTCTGCGGCGGCCGGTCAGCCGTTGATCAGCCGCTGCCAGATGTCGATGATCAGCGGAATGACGTCGGACGCGCGGTCGGCGGAGCCGATAGCCACGACGGTCAGCGGGAAGACCGTCACCGCGAGGGCGACGAGCAACGCGACGACCGCGAGCGCCCACGACGACCGCGAGCGCCGGCGGGTGACGGCGAGCAGAAGCGCACCGACGACGATCACGATCCCCAGCAGGGTCACGCCGATGACGCTCGCGAAGGGGAAGGGGACGAGTCCGGCCGTCGTCGCCGTCGTCGCGGCCAGGAAGCCGACCAGGGGAAGGGACAGAGCCAGCGCGATGATGGCCGAGACGGCGGTTCCGACGCCGGCGGCGATGAAGACGCCGCGCGGGCGGCGCGCGAGGGCCGAGCGCGCGCGCATCACGGGATCACCTCGGACAGCGTCTTGGCGGCGGCTGGTGAACGTGGGTGCGAGTCGTGTCCTCTCGTCGGTGAAGCGTTCGTTCGCATACACCGGTGAGACGCATCGACGTGCGCGAACGTCACGTCGAAGAGGCGATCGGGCGTCGACGGCGGCGGTGCCAGACTCGATGCATGAGCGACTTCGCGATCCGCACCCTCGACGACGTCGGCGGCATCCACGAGGCAGCCCGGGTGCTCGATGAGGTGTGGGGCGAGCGCGGCACGATACCGGCCAACATCCTCCGAGCGCTCGAGCACGCGGGTAACTACGTCGTCGGGCTTTTCGACGGCGACAGGATGATCGGGGCATCCGCGGCGTTCTTCGGCCTGCCCGCCGCGCGGACGATGCACTCGCACATCACCGGCATCCTGCCCTCGCACCAGGGCCGCGGTCTGGGTCGCGCGCTCAAGGACCACCAGCGCGTGTGGGCAGTCGAGCGCGGCGTCGGGCACATCACCTGGACGTTCGACCCGCTGGTCGCGCGCAACGCCCACTTCAATCTGGCGGTGCTCGGCGCCCGTGCCACGGAGTACCTCGTCGATCACTACGGGGCGATGGCGGATGCCGTGAACCGCGGCGACGAATCCGACCGGCTCATGGTGTCGTGGGCGCTGGCCGAGCCGCCCGTCCCGACTCCCGATGAGGCGGACGTCGTCGCCGTCGTGGCGGCGCCCGATGACATCGAGAGCCTGCGTCGCACCGACGCCGCGGCGGCCCGCGACTGGCGCCGGCGCCTGCGCGACGAGCTGGCCGGGCACCTGGCATCCGGGCGCCGGATCGGCGGCTTCGACCGCCGGGGTTATCTCATCGTCGAGTGACGGACGGTCACCGCTCGGTGATCGGGGTATCTTCCTCCGCCGCCGGGTCGCCCTGACCCGGACCGGGACGCACCGCCGCGTCATCGCGCACGTCGATGCGGGTGACGCCGTCGTGGTGGCTCACGTCGAAACGGGGAGCGGCATCCTCTTCCGTGGCTTTCGGGGCCGACGTCAGCTGATCGTGACGGTTCTCCTCAAAGCTCTTCTCGTCGCTCATCTCGCTCACTCCTCTCCGGCCGAACGCCACGCGTCCGACTCCATGTGCGAGCCCGCCTGGGGGCCCATCTGTAGCATCCCGCCGTCGACGACCCAGCTGGCGCCCGTGACGTACGAGCCCGAGGGCGAGGCGAGGAAGCGGATGACGTCGGCGATCTCCTCCGGCTTGCCGGGGCGGCCGAGGGGGATGCCGGGGCGATGGATGCGATCGGCATCCTCGGCCGACATGTCGTTGATGGGGGTGGCGATCTCGCCCGGCGCGACGGCGTTGGCCGTGATGCCGTACTGACCGAGCTCGAGAGCCATGGTCTTGATGAGGCCGCCGACGCCGTGCTTGGCGGCGACGTAGGGTGCGGAGCCGACCCGCGGCTGATGCTCGTGCACGCTCGACACCACGATGAGCCGTCCGCCGTTGCCGGCCGCGACCATGCGCTTCGCCGCGGTGTGCAGGGCGAGGAACGCGCCGTCGAGGTTGAGCGAGATGTCTGTGCGCCAGGTCGTGAAGTCGAGGTCGAGGAAGCTCCCGCCGATGCCGCCGCCGGCATTGTTGACGAAGACGTCGAGCCCGCCGAGCTCGTCGGCCATGGCGTTGACGGCATCCGGAACCGCGTCGAAGTCGGTTGTGTCGAACTGCGCGACGATCGCCCGGGAGCCGCGCGCGCGCACGGCCGCAGCGGTCTCTTCGGCGCCGTCCTTGTCGGAGTGGTAGGTGACGGCGACGTCGATGCCGGCCTCGGCGAGGGCGATGGCGGTGGCGGCGCCGATGCCCGAGTCGGAACCGGTGACGATCGCGTGGCGGGGGGTGAAGTCGGCGGTCATGCGCACGACGCTACGCGCGCGCCGCGGGGCGGGTTCCGGCCTTGCCACGGCCGGGTGCGGGCGTTACGGTCGGGCTCCTCTCCCCGCCGACGCCGCGGCCGGGTCATCCCCTCCCCGCCGACGCCGCGGCCGGGTCATCCCCTCCCCGCCGGCGCCGCGGCCGGGCCATCTCCTCCTCGCCGGCGCCGCGGCCGGGCTAGCCTCGCCTCATGCCCCTCACCCGCGCCGCCGTGCCCGTGACCCTGAATGCCGTCGAGCTCCGCGTCCTGCAGATCCCGCTCGTATCGCCCTTCACGACGTCGTTCGGCACCGAGACGGTGCGCGAGGTCATCGTGGTCGCGGCCGAGACCGCCGACGGGCGCGGCTGGGGAGAGGTCGTGACGATGGCCGCTCCGCTGTACTCGAGCGAGTACACCGACAGTGCGTGGGACGTGCTCGCCCGCTACCTCGCCCCGGCGCTGCTGCAGCGTCGCACCTTCGCGCCCGAGGAGGTGCCCGGCATCCTGCATCCCTTCGTGGGGCACCGCATGGCGAAGGCGGGGCTCGAGCTCGCGATCATCGACGCCGCCCTTCGCGCCGAGGGTCGCAGCTTCGCGCAGTACCTCGGCGCCGAGCGCGACCGAGTGCCCTCGGGGGTTTCGGTCGGCATCCAGCGCGACCCCCAGGCGCTCGTCGACACCGTCGGCGGCTACCTCGACGAGGGCTACGTGCGCATCAAGATCAAGATCAAACCCGGGCGCGACGTCGACGACACCGCCGCCGTCCGCGCGGCCTTCCCGTCGATCCCGCTGCAGGTCGACGCGAACTCCGCGTACACCCTTCAGGATGCCGACACCCTCGCCGAACTGGACCGCTTCGACCTGCTGCTGATCGAGCAGCCCCTGCAGGAGGACGACCTCGTCGACCACGCCGCCCTCGCGAAGCGGCTCGGCACCCCGGTGTGCCTCGACGAGTCGATCGTCTCCGACAAGGCCGCGGCCGACGCGCTCGCCCTCGGCGCGGCGGCGATCATCAACATCAAGGCCGGACGCGTCGGCGGCTACCTCGAGGCGCTTGCGATCCACGACCGCGCCCGGGCGGCCGGCATCCCGGTGTGGTGCGGCGGCATGCTCGAGACGGGCATCGGCCGCGCCGCCAACGCCGGGCTCGCCGCCCTCCCGGGCTTCACGCTGCCGGGCGACATCTCGGCATCCGCCCGGTTCTACGACCGCGACATCGTCACCGAGCCGGCGGTGCTCGAGGACGGACACGTGCGGGTGCCGACCGGCCCGGGACTCGGCGTCGACATCGACGAGGCGGCGTTGACGGCGTTCACCGTGCGCGCCGAGCGTCTCACGCGATGACCGGCAGGCAGGGGTTGCGGGAGACCGAGCGCGACGACGTGCCGTGGGGGAGGCCGGCGATCGCCGGCATCCCTCTGCCGCCCTTCCTGGATGCCGACGAGCGCACCGCCTACGTCCGGTCGCTGCAGACGTATGTCGCCCTGCTCGACGAGGGCGCGCCCACCGCGACGACGGTCGCGCTCCTGGCCGCGCTCGAGCGAGGGATTCCCGCGGTGGGGGAGGCCTGGAGCGCAGAGTTGTCGATGCTCGAACTCGACGTGAGCGTCGCCACCTTCTTCCCGGCGCCGTGGACGCCCGAGCGCCTCGCCCCCGCGATGGATCCCCTCGAGCACTTCTCGCCGCGGTTCACCCGCGGCGCGTGGAGGTGGCATTTCGACCCCGAGTACGAGGCGACGCCCACGACGACCGGCTGGCGGATCGAGCGGCACGAGCGCGGATCGCGCACGACGGCGGAGCTCGACCACCGCGATGACCTCGTGCTGCTGTGGATGGACGCGTTCCGCAATCGGTTCCCCTACCCCATCGCGCACATGCCGTCGCCGCGGGCCGCGCCCGTCGAGGAATTGGCGGCCGCCGCCCGGAGCGCGCGAACGGCGCACGCGGTCGACATGTCGATGCCGTACCTCGCGAGGTGGAGGACCCGGCCTCTCCCGTCGGGAAAGCCGGGCGGCGCGACTCGATAAACTGGGGGTCCGCGCGTTCCGCGGCATCCCCACTCTCTTTTGCGACCATTGGAGCCACCGTGGCCGAACAGTCCCGCCTCGATAAGGTCATCGCCCTCGCCCGCCACCGCGGGTTCGTGTTCCAGGCCGGTGAGATCTACGGCGGTTCGCGCTCGGCGTGGGATTACGGTCCCCTCGGCACCGAGTTGAAGGAGAACATCCGCCGGCAGTGGTGGCAGACGTTCGTCCGCGGTCGCGGCGACATGGTGGGGCTCGACTCCAGCATCGTTCTGCCCAAGCGCGTGTGGGAGGCCTCCGGTCACGTCGCGACGTTCGCCGACAAGGTGGTCGAGTCGACCATCACGCACAAGCGTTATCGCGCCGATCACCTGTGGGAGGCGTTCGTCGCCAAGCGCGGTCGCGAGCCCGAGAGCTGGGACGAGGTTCCCGACCCCGACACCGGCCAGCGCGGCAACTGGACCGAGCCGCGGTCGTTCTCCGGTCTGGTCAAGACCTACCTCGGCGTCGTCGACGACGAGTCGGGCCTGTACTTCCTGCGCCCCGAGACCGCGCAGGGCATCTTCGTGAACTTCTCGAACGTGCTCACGGCATCCCGTCGCAAGCCCCCGTTCGGCGTCGGCCAGGTGGGCAAGGCGTTCCGCAACGAGATCACGCCCGGCAACTTCATCTTCCGCACGCGCGAGTTCGAGCAGATGGAGATCGAGTACTTCACCCCGCCCGCCGAGGCGAACGAGTGGTTCGAGCACTGGGTCGAGGCGTGCTGGAACTGGTTCATCGATCTCGGTATCGACCCGGAGAACATGAAGCGCTTCGACGTTCCCGAAGACGACCGCGCGCACTACTCCGCCGGCACGATCGACGTCGAGTACCGCTTCGGCTTCCCGGGCAAGGAGTGGGGCGAGCTCATGGGCGTCGCCAACCGCACCGACTACGACCTCAAGAGCCACTCCGAGGCGTCGGGCCAGTCGCTCACCTTCTTCGACCAGGCCTCGGGCGAGAAGTACACGCCGTACGTCATCGAGCCGTCGTTCGGTCTGACCCGCGCCATGATGGCGTTCCTCGTCGATGCGTACCGCGAAGAAGAGGTGCCCAACGCCAAGGGCGGCACCGACACCCGCACGGTGCTGAAGCTCGACCCGCGCCTCGCGCCCGTCAAGGTCGCGGTGCTGCCGCTCTCGCGCAACGAGCGCCTGTCGCCGCTGGCCCGCGAGGTCGCCGACACCCTGCGCTCGGCCGGGTGGAACATCGACTTCGACGACGCCGGTGCCATCGGCCGCCGTTACCGTCGCCAGGACGAGATCGGCACGCCGTACTGCGTCACGGTCGACTTCGACTCGCTCGACGACAACGCCGTGACCGTGCGCGACCGCGACACGATGGGCCAGGAGCGCATCGGCCTCGACGCCCTGCACGGGTACCTCGCCGAGCGGCTCCGCGGAGCCTGATCCGGTCATGACGGGTTCGGAGGACTTCGTCGGGATCATCCGGGCGGCCGTCGCGGCCGACCCGGGCAACATCGGCCTGCGCGTCGACCTCGTCGAGCTGCTGCTGCAGGCGCAGCTCGACGAGGCCGCGGCCGAGATCGAGCGCATCGCCGAGCTCGGCGCGAACGCGGCCACCGTGGGCGTGCTGCGCGCGCGGCTCGCGGCGGCGCGGCTGCGCGCGGGGCAGACCCCGGATGCCACGCCCCCGGTGCCGGGCGCGGGTGCACCGCCCGCCGCGCCGGTGACGCCCCCGCCGGCACCCGCCCCGCCGTCTTCCGCGCCGATCGTGCCCGGCCCTCCAGCCGCCACGACGGGGCAGCCCGCTGCGCCCGCGGCGCCGACGGGGCAGCCCGCTGCCCCCGCGGCCGTGACGGGGGAGCCCGCCGCGCCCGCGACCGGCTCCGTCGGCACCACGCCGCCCGGCGATGCGCCCCTGCTCGAGGTGGCGGCCGACAAGGTCGAGAAGCCGGTCTGGGACGTCGAGCGCCCCGTCGTCACCCTCGCCGACGTCGCCGGCCTCGACGAGGTCAAGCAGCACCTCAACGGCGCCTTCCTCCTGCCCATGCGCAACCCCGAAATGGCGCGCATGTTCGGCAAGGCCCCGCGAGGCAGCCTGCTGATGTACGGCCCGCCCGGCTGCGGCAAGACGTTCATCGCCCGCGCGATCGCGGGCGAGCTCGGGGCGAACTTCGTGCACGCGACGCTCGCCGACCTCGTCCGGCCGCACTTTCGGCGAGACCGAGCAGTCGATCCACTCCCTCTTCGAGGCCGCGCGCGCCGCGCGACCCTGCGTGGTGTTCATCGACGAATTCGACGCCATCGGCGGGCGGCGCAGCTCCGGCGGGTCGTCCGCGCAGTCGTTGCGCATGTTCGCCAGCCAGCTGCTCGAGGAGTTCGACGGGGTGGATGCCGACAACGACGGCGTCTACATCCTCGCCGCCACGAACCGCCCGTGGGACGTCGACCCGGCCCTGCGGCGTCCGGGGCGCATCGACCGCACCGTGCTGGTGCTCCCGCCCGACCAGCCCGCGCGACTCGCGATCGTCGAGAACGCGCTGCGCGACAAGCCCGCCGCGGCGGTCGACGCGCGGGAGCTCGCGCGGCGGACCGAGGAGTTCTCCGGTGCCGACATCGCCTACGTCGTGGACCGGGCGATCGAGACCGCGTTCACCGAGTCGGTGGCATCCGGGGTGCCGCGCATGATCGGCACGGCCGATCTCGAGCAGGCCGCCACGAAGGTGGTGCCGTCGACCCGCGAATGGTTCGAGCAGATCAAACCCGTGCTCGAGTACGGCGTCGACGACGGCACGTTCGGCCAGCTGCGCGCCTACCTCAAGCGCCACCACATCTGACATGGCATCCGATCCCCTCGGCCAGGCTCGCCGGTACCTCCTGCTCGGCGAGCCGCAGAAGGCGCGGCTGATGCTCGAGCTCGTGCTGTCGGAGCATCCCGACCACGGGCCGGCGCTGCTGCTCATGGCGATCACGCGGACCGAGATCGGCGATGCCGAGGGAGCCGAGCGCGACGCGCGCCTCGCCTTCGCGCACCCTGAGCTGCGGGCGGATGCCGCGTCGCTCCTCGCCCGGATCACCATGGCGCGCGATTCGACCGAGGCGCTGGGCTGGGCGAGCGAGGCCGTGCGGCTGGATCCGGGGCGCAGCGAGTTCCGCCTCGTGCTCGCGCGCATCCTTCGCGAACGACGGCAGTTCGACGCGGCCCGTCGGGAGGCGGAAGCGGGCCTGACCACCGCGGCCGGCGAGGACGAGCGGGTGGAAGCTCTCGTCACCGCGTCGTCGATCGCTCTGCAGCAGGTGCCCCGTCGTGAGGAGGCGGTGCGTCTGGCCGAAGAGGCGGCCCGCATCGACCCGACAAATCCCTCGGTGGGGCAGATGCTGGCCGCGGCGCAGATGGCGAGCGGGCGCCGGACCCAGGCGATCGTCACCGCCCGCCGCATCCTCAGCGAGAACCCGGTCGCACGCGTTCCCCCGTACCTCGCCCAGGTGGCGACGGCCTTGCTGGTGCGGTTCCTGATCGGACTCGTCACGCTGGTCTCTGTCGTCACGCCGTTGCTCACGTTCGCGATGTTCGCGCAGATCTACGGGATGCCGGTCGGCTCGCGCGTGGGGGCGGCGGTCGCGTTCGGATCGGTCTGTGTGATCTGCGTGGGCGTGCTGAGTCCGCTCCGTGACCCGGGCGTCTCCCGCGCGGTCCGGCTCTTCCTGCGTCAACGCCCGATCGAGGTGGTGGCCCTGGTCACGGCGGGCGTGATCGCTCTGGGGTATCTGGTGGTGATCGTCACGGGGTTCTTCCCGCTGATCCCCCTGATGCCTCTGCTCGCCCTGGCGGTGTGGACCGTGCACGAGGTGAAGCTGACGCAGCTGCGCCCGCCGGTGTCGTGAGGACCTGCCCCTCCGTCCGGCGCGACGCCCTGCGCTCAGCCGCGTCCGCCGGGGGAGAGATCGCGTGCGGTGCCGTCTGACACGGCGGCGAGCGCGGCGATGATGCGCGCCGCGCGCTGCTCGGCCTCCCACGGCGCGACGAGGTCGATCCACCAGCGCGGCTCCGCGGCGGCCGGGGCATCCTCGCCGAGGAGCCGCCACACCTCGGTGGGTCGCGCGGGAACCGGATGCACGATCGTCAGCACGGTGGCATCCCCGTCGACGAGCACGATCTGCATACCCCCGGCGTCGAGGCGGTAGGCGAGCGAGGGTTCGGTCGCGGCGACGGAGTGGGCGACCTCGCGCAGCCCGATCACGCGCGGGGTGAGCAGGACGTACTCGTGGGGCATCAGCGGTTCCGCCATTCGTCGATGTCGAGCCGGAACCCCGTCAGTTCCGCGACGCGGTCGGCGCCGAGAGTCTCGGCGATCTCGACGAGCCGGTCCCAGGCGATCTCGACGGGCTCCTCTGACCGTCGGAGGGGGATCACGAGCGCGGGCGTCCGCGGGCGGCCGGCCACGCGCGCGCCGAAGCGCTCCGCCCAGGTCGCGGGGTCCAGCGCGAGGTCGCGCACCGCGGGCGCACCGACCAACAGAGCCAGGGGCCGGGGCGTGGGGGCGACGAACGCCGAGGTTGTGAGGTCGGCTCGGCCCGGACGCGTGAAGAGAGCCGCCATCAGGGGCCACGGGGTGACGGCGAGCTCGTCGAGCAGCTCGACCGCGGCGTCGGGCTGCCTGACGGCTTCAAGCACGAGGGCAACTATGTGGTTCGATACGAGGACGGCGTCCCGGGGTCGCGGATCTTGGCGGAGAATTATTTAGGTCTTCGCGAGCGCTCCGTCCACAATGAAGGATCTGACACACTTGTGCTTGGGCGTTATGTGAAGAACGATCCCACTTCCTACATTGCGGTTGCTGAGCGCGACGGTGCTAAATACTTCGATATGGGTCCTGAGTGGAGCCAGGCGGAGAATAAGTATGGGTTGTCGCCCCGGGATGATATGTTCAATTTCTTCAACCGGCCGGTGCTTGACGAGGCGATGCGATCTGGGATGAAAATACGGTTCACTCATGACCCGGTTAGCGCTCGAGGTAGTTTCTTGGAGACCGAAGCCAGATATCTAGTTGCTCACGGATACCGCATCATGCCCGACGGGAACGGTGGCTTCTATGCCCAACGATGAATCAATGTCGGATCTGGCCCGCTTGCTGGACGCGAGTTTGCGGCGAGTATTCGGGGGCGAGCAGAGCGCTCTCGTATTCAGAGAACTTCAAGAGGGGGATCACTCGTGGATGCAAGCATCTTTCGTTCTGTACGAATACTGGGAGATTCTATTCACGTACGATCGCGGCGCCTTCGGGTTCTCGATACCATTTCGCTTTTCTGGGCCCGCGGTTCTGGATGGACCTACGGATGTCTTCACGCTAGATGATCTCGACTCGCTCTTGCATGAAGTCGGAAGTCGCGTGAGGCTTAGAATTCCCGATAAGTATTTGGCTGCACGTGGAGTCGGTATCTGAGGTTTATACTTCGGAGAGGAGCTTTTGGTCATGGAGGCCAAGTGCATAGAGACGGCTGCGACACTGTTCCTGATGGAAATGGGGGATAGTATGCGACTCCAGGAGTCAATGTCGGCGTATGTGAAAACCTTTAGTCGTGCGGTTTAGAACGTTTTAGGCGAAGATCAGGGCAGTCTGATCTTTCTGGAGGTTCATCACAGGCCTCGGCCGGGGCTCCAAGCGTCGTTTGTGCTCTACGAGTACTGGCAGATCATTTTCGGTTATAAAGACGGTAGTTTCGGGTTTGAGATTCCCTTCCGAACTTCGTCGGCGGCGGTACTCCTTGGTCCGACCAAAGAGTGGGCTCTGAATGATCTCGAGGGCGTTGTACGGGAGGTCGACCGCCGTGTGAGACTCCGAATCCCGGACAAGTATTTGGCCGCACGGGAGGCAGAAGGTCTTTGCGCATCACATTAGTGCGTTGCGTCGACATCGTTCCGTGACCCGATTCCTGTGGATGCAGACGGGGGGGGGGGGGGGGGGAGACGTGGGAAGTGACACCAGGAGGGACGTACCGGATGCTCGCAATTCTCGATGATCTCACCGGAGGGTAGGTCCCGGTGGGCGGATGGAAGCCGGACCTCCCGTGATGGTGCGCGAACTGCATCAGCGGGGGATGTTCGCGCTCATCGTGCGCGAGCTGCTGGCCGCGGGGGCGTCATGAGTACTTCGTGGTATGTCGACAGCGTGGCGAACGCCCTCTGGGAGTCCATGAGCGCGGATCTGCTCGCGGGTTACGGGGGACGCGTGAGCATCGCAAAATTCCTCGGAAAGTCCAGCGAGGAAGAGGCGCAGAGTTCTTGGTCGTCGCGAGTCGCTCGCGATCTCGCCGAGCTCCCGCCGAATGTGTCGAGTACGCTCATCGTCGATCCGAGCTCTGCCCCGGTGGGGGTATGGCCTGAGGTCACGGCGCGTTTCGAGCTGGGCCGCGTGACGGTGAGTATCTCCGGTGAGGACGTGTGGAGAGCGGCGATGCGGCCAGGCTTCAGTGCGGCGATCATCGCGGGCCTGGGGTGGAAGTGGTGGGCGGGCCGGTGGGCTGACGCGCTCAGCGCTCTGGGCGCGCATCGCGGGCCGATTGTGCGCGCAGCGGACGACGACGATCTCTCGTGGATCGCTCAACGCCCCGCCGAGCCGGGACCGTGGACCCGTGCGCGTTCGGAAGCTGACGCTGTTCTGATCAGCGAAGCCGAGGCGTTAGGGACCCCTCGCCTGTTCGAAGTGTACGAGGAGTTGAACCGTGGTTGATGGTGCCCGGCGTGTGGAAGAGGCCCTCGCGAAGCTGCCCGTTGTTCGGGGAATGGACGTCGCCTTCACCGAAGAATTTCTTTCTCTTGCCGCGCGCGCGGGATACACGCCGAACAGGGAGGGCGCGCATTCCCTGTCGCTGGCGAACACAGGAGGTGAAATCCGCTACACGGTTTCGCCGTACCAGGGCGGGTATCTCCTCTCATCCGCTGAACGCGCGGAAGAGCCCGAAGGTCTGATGTGGGCTGCCGAACTTCGCTACGTGGAGGTCATGCTCGCACGCTTGCTCGCCGTCGCCCTGCGTTCCCGCGAGGGAATGGAGCCGGTGCGTCTGCCAATAGGATGGGAGGAGGCTGCCGACCAATTCGAGGCCATCGATTTCGGGGATGGGTGGACAGGCCTGGCGCGCGGCGGAAGTCCGCTCGCGCTGAAGGTTGCCGATCGGAACCCTCTGCACCCCGTGATCCAACTCTCATATCTTCTCGTCGGCGCCTTCGATGAGGTTCTCGTCTCGTTGTCGTCCGGAGACGGTGCCCCCCTCCTCATCCCGTACATCCGACCGCCGCGCCGGTGACGGCTCGTCCGCGGGCAGACCGAGAGTTCCCGAGAACCCCCTTGCTGTCCGGGAGCCGATCCCCATGCAGGGCCGGAGGCTCAGTACGAGTCCGAGATCCTCTTCCAGCGCGGCACGGAGTTTGAAGTCGTGTCCAAGTCAGCTGCCAGCCCCGGAGCGTCATGAATACTTCGTCGCACGTCGACAGTGTGGCAAACGCCCTCTGGGAGTCCATGAGCGCGGATCTGCTCGCAAGTTACGGGGGAGGCGTGAGCATCGCGAAGTTCCTCGGAAAGCCCAGTAAGGAAGAGGCACAGAGGTCTTGGTCGTCGCGAATTGCTCGCGATCTCGCCCAGCTTCCGCCGAATGTGTTGAGTTCGCTCATCGTCGATCCGAGTTCTGCGACGGTGGAGGTATGGGTCGGCTCGTTGTCATGCGGGTGAAGCGGCATGGCGATCCTTCCCGTCGGGCACCGGCTTACACCGCGAACGTCCTGTTCATCCACTCGGCGCTGACCTTGGCCGACTCCCACGGGTCCATGCTCGCGCGGTCGACCTCGATGATGATCCACCCCGCGAACGCCTCGGGGAGCGCTGCGAGCATCCGGTCGAGGTCGAGGTGGCCGAGTCCGGGTTCGAGGAAGATCCCGGCATCCGTCGCCGTCCGATACGGCGTCGGCGTGGCGCGCGACGCTTCGACCACGGTCATGTCGAGGTCCTTCACGTGGAGGTCGATGACGCGATCGGCGTGCCGGGCGATGATGGTCGCGGCGTCGAGCCCGGCCCACTCGAGGTGCCCGACGTCGAAAGACGCGCCCAGGCCGGGGATCGCCGCCAGCGTCTGCTCGATCTCGTCCTCGGTCTCGATCCACGTGCCGACGTGGTTGTGGAGCCCGGCCCGGATCCCCTCTCGACGCAGCACCTCGGTGGCCCTCCGCGAGGAACTCGATCTGCTCGTCGAGCCGCGCCTGCGAGAAGCCCGCGCCCACTGCGACGGCCTCGAGGGTCCGCACGGCGGAGGGCTCCCACGACACCTCCGGGGCGAGGAACACGGTGTCGAGGCCCGAGAACGACGACTCCTCGGCCTTGCGACGGATGCCGTCGAACCAGTGCACGCGCTCCGCCGTGCCGGGCGGGAGGACGGCGCCGTGGTCGCTGGGGATCGCGATCGACGCGTAACCGGGGGCGAGCGCGAGACCCGACTCGGCGATCATCGCCCGGAAGTCCTGCAGCGTCTGGGTCGGCAGCACCTCCATCATGACCGCCTCGAATCCGACCTCGCGGATCTGCCGGAGCACGTCGGGGTAGTCCGCGCGGAAGTCCGGGTCGGCGTAGCGCCACAGGCTCTCGCTGTTCGGGTCGGAGGGATCGGCCTTGACGTTGATCCACTGGATCGCGTTGAGCGCGACGCGGTCGCGACGCAGCGCGCTCATGCGTCGCTCCGCGCGTTGTAGACGACCACCGCGTCGGCGTCGACGGCATCCCGGTACGAACGGAACACCTCCAGCGCTTCCTCCCGCAGGAGCGGATCGATGACGCGGATGCCGCGCTCCTCGAACTGCGCGGCCCAGTCGTCGCGCATCGGCCCTTCGTCGAAGGTGGTGATCTCCTCCAGCTCGGGTCCGGAGCCGGCGACGGCGAGCGTCCGCACCCCCGACCACAGCGTGGCGCCGTAGCACTGGACGCACGGCCGCCAGTTGACGACGAGCTCGTGCTCGGGCTGGTCGGCTCCGCCGAGGTCCCAGGTGCCGAGGGCCTGCTGGGCGGTGCCGAGGGCGGTGACCTCGGCGTGCGCGGATGAGATGCCCGAGGCGAGCACGACGTTGACCCCCACCGACACGATGCGCCCAGTGGCGGTCTCGGCGACGAGCGCGGCGAAGGGGCCGCCGTTGCCCTCGCGCCAATTGCGGTCGGCGAGGGCGTGCACGAGCCGCATGCGGTCGGCGCGGTCGGGGATGACCTCGGGGACGTCGGAGAGGGCGTCGGACACCCAGTCGGGAAGGGTGATGCCGTAGCCGGTGGCGGACAGTTTCATCGGGGCTCCTTGCGGGGTGCGGGGGGTCGATCGGGTGTCACACGGTGACGGCGGTCAGGTGCTGCACAGCCGCGCGGGCGGCGCGGACAGCGGTCACCGCGCCGGTGAGCGTGGCGTTGGCGACGACGGCGGTCGGGACGACGCCGTTGCCGGCGACGTACAGGTTCTCGAAGCCCCAGACGCGGCCGTCGGTGTCGCACACGCTCGCGCCGTCGTCCGAGGATCCCATGCGGACCGTGCCGGTCTGGTGCAACGATGACCCCGGGGGCAGGAGCGCCGACTCGGTGACCGGGTCGAACGTGCCGAACAGTTCGCACAGCTCGACCATCGTGCGCTGCGCTGCGGCGATCGCCGCGCGATCGGCGTCGGAGTACCCGAACTCGATCTCGAACCGCGGCATCCCGGTGATGTCGGTCTCGCCCTCGATGAAACGCACGCGGTTCTCGCCGCGGCTCTCGACGGGGACGTACAGGGAGATGCCGACGCCGTAGCCGAGGGGCGAGCCGTGCTCGTCGGTGTACGTGCTGTTCATGATCTGTCCGTGGAACGGCTGCGCCACCCCGTTCTGCGGCAGCCAGAGGGAGTCGACGCAGAACTCGCCCGGCAGCGCCGTCGGGAGGTCCTCGACCGCGAGTCCGAACCGATCCAGGTCCATCAGGACCCGCCCGGTGAGAAACGCGTGCTCGTTGAGGTACCGGCCGAGGGCCGCGGGCCGGATGCCGGAGGCGTGGAGGAGCTGCGGGGTGCGGAACGTGTCGGCGCACACGACCGTGACCGCGGCCTCGACGACCACGTCGGCTCCGTCGGCCGACCGTCGCAGCCGTGCGCCCGCGACGCGCTCGCCGTCGTGCACCAGTTCGACGGCGAGGTGACCGGGGAGCAACTCGAAAGCGCCGTCCGGGGCGCCGCCGATGGGCGGGAAGATCACCGCCGGTCCGACGCGCTGACGGCCGGTTCCGCCGGGCGCGAAGGCCATCGGCATGGGCTGCGGCTCCCGCGGCGCCGGGGTCCGGGAGCCGAGGTGCGCAGCCAGACGATCGAGCACGACCCGCCCGGGCTCGGTGGGGCCGATGGAGGGCGAGGTGGAGTGGAGAACGCGCTGCGCCACGGCGAGGTCGTCGGTGAAGCGCTGGGGGTCGCCGAAGTCGAAGCGCTCGTCCCCGGCGGGCCAGGGCACCGCGGCCGTCCAGTGCGCCCCCATGCCCCCGACGTTCCAGGCCGCGGCCGCCATCGGCATGGCATCCGCGTCGTCGCCGAGGGCGCTCAGCAGGTGCAGCCGCGGCTCGAGTCCGGCGGCGTCGGTGGCGCGCGTCGGCTCGGGGGCCTCGCCGGCGTAGAAACCCTGGATGCCGATGGCGACGGCGGCGTTGTACGCGGACCAGATCTCGGGCTCGGGGACGTCGTGGAGGTGCAGCCCCGGCGTCGCGCCGATCGTCTCGCCGCCGTCGACCATCACGATGCGAGCGTCGGGGGACGCCGCACGGACGAGATGGGCGACGATGCTGCCCATGATCCCGCTGCCGATGATCAGCAGGTCGGGGGGCGTCGATGCGGTGTTCACGGTGTCTCCGGTTCTGGGGTCGGGCAGATGGTCATCCCGCGGCGCCCCGCATGATCGTGTCCAGCACGGATGCCGAGACGGCATCGCGCGCGACGTGTGCGGCTCCGAGCAGGACGGCGTCGGCGCCGAGGGCGGTGGGGAGGACGCGGATGCCGGGGTCGCCGCGCTCGCGCAAACGCTCTCGGACGAGCGGGATGAGGAGTTCGGAGGCGTCTTCGAGCCCGCCACCGAGCACGACGAGTTCGGGAGCGATCGTCCAGGCCAGCACGTCGATCACGTCGGCGAGTTCGGCCGCGAAGTCGCGCGCGAGCGCGAGGGCGTCGTCGTCTCCCGCCCGCGCCGCGGCCGTGAGGGCGAGCGCGGCCGTGCGGTCCGCCGCGATCGGCGAGCTGAGGAGGGAGAAGCCGTCGCCGTCACTCAGTGTGAGGCCGAGCACGTGGGACTCCACCAGCTCGCCCGCGGCGCCGCGGTGGCCGTGGTGGATCGCGCCACGGAGGAGGAAGCCGGCACCGGTGCGGTTTCCGTGGACGAGCCAGGCGACGTCGTCGTGTTCCGCGGCGGCGCCGGCGCGGCTCTCGGCGAAGGCGGCGAGGTTGGCGTCGTTGTCGGCGGTGACGGGGAACCCGAGCAGCGCGGTCGCGGTCTCGGCGAGGGGGAATCCGGTCCACGCCGGGGCGTTGATGAGGCGGACGACGACACCCGTACGGGCGTCGATGACACCACCGGCGGCGATCGTTCCGGCGGCGAGCACGCGCGGGTCGAGGCCGGCCTGTTCGCGCGCGATCCCGGTCACCGCGGCGAGGTGCTGCAGGGCGAGCTCGGGGGTGAGGTAATCGTCGCCGAGCGCGGTCTGCGCGCGGCCGAGCACCCGGCCGTGCAGATCGACGATCATGGCGTACGCCGTGTGCGTGTCGAGGCGCAGGGCGACGGCCACCCGGTGGTCGGCGACATAGGCGTAGCTCTTGGCCGGGCGCCCCGCGCCACCGGACGCGGTCTCGGACTCGAGGGCCCATCCGGCCCGGCGCAGCTCGTCGAGGATCGCCTGCAGTGTGCGTCGGCTGAGCCCTGTGCTCTGCCCCAGTTCCGCGAGCGAGGCCTCACCCGCTGCGGCGAGGGCGCGCAGGACCACGGCCGTGTTCATTCGGCGGACGCGTCCCTGATCCAGGCCTCCGGCCAGGCCGGGGTCGGGGTCGGTGCGTGTCGCTGTCATGGCGGAGCCTCTCATTTGAGCCCGGTGGCGGCGATGCCCTGCACGAAGTAGCGCTGGAGGAACAGGAACAGGGCGAGCACCGGGAGCATGACGACCACGGCGCCGGCGAGCACCAGTCCGTAGTCGGTCACGTTCTGTGCGGCCTGTTTCGTCGCCGCGAGCCCGACGGGGAGCGTGTAGGTCGCGGACTGCTGCGCGACGATCAGCGGCCAGATGAAGTTGTTCCAGGATGCCAGGAACGACATGATCGTCACCGTCGCGAGCGCCGGCCCCGCCAGGGGCAGGAAAACCTGCCCGAAGATCCGGAACTCGCTCGCGCCGTCGATGCGCGCCGCCTCGATCACCTCCTGCGGGATGCCGGCGGCGTACTGCCGCACGATGAAGACCGACAGCGGCGCGACCATCAGCGGCAGCGCGATGCCCACGAGCGTGTCCACGAGGCCGAGGTTGACGGTCACGACGAACTGCGGCACGAAGGTGGCCGAGAACGGGACCATCAGGGAGGCCATGACGGCGCCGAACGCGATCCGCTTCCCCCGGAACTCGAGCTTGGCGAGGGCGTACCCGGCCATCGACCCGCCGATGACGTTCGCGACGACCGTGAGCGCGGCGACGACGAGGCTGTTGACGAGGAACCCGCCGAACCCGACCTGTGCGAACAGCCGGCCGTAGTTGTCGAACGTCACGTCGCTGGGGAGCCACGCTCCGGGCGCGGATCGGAAATCGTCGAGCCCGCGGAGCGAGCCGGACACCACCCAGAAGAAGGGGAGCACGGTCAGCGCCGCCGCGACGATGAGCGCGACGTACAGCAGGGCCACCGGCACGGCGGTTCGGCGAGCGGACGCGGGGGTGGTGGTCGTCATGTGCGGGACCTCAGCATCCGGAACTGCACGAGGCTGACGGCGACGACGATGACCAGGAGCACGAAGGATGCCGCGGACGAGGTCGAGATGTTCCCGAACCCGAACTGGTCGTACGTGTACAGCGCGAGGGAGCGCGTCGAGCCGAGCGGCCCGCCGTTGGTGAGCAGGTACGGCTCGTCGAACACCTGCAGGAAGAACACCGAGAGCAGGACCGAGACGAGCAGCGTCGTGGGCATGAGCAGGGGCAGGGTGATCGAGACCAGTCGCCGGAGGGGGCCGGCGCCGTCGAGCGACGCGGCCTCGCGCACGTCGTCCGGCACGGCCTGGAGACCGGCGAGGAAGAGCAGCATGGCCGTGCCGAAGTTGCGCCACACGCCGAGCAGGATCACGACCGGCATCGCCAGGGAGGTGTCGCCGAGCCAGTTCGGGCCGGCGAACCCGAGGGTGGCCAGCACCTCGTTGACCGTGCCCTCGGAGTTGAACGCGTACTGCCAGATGAGGGCGACGGACACCACGTTCGTGACGACGGGGGCGTAGAACAGCGCCCGGAAGACGTTCCGGCCGCGGCGGATGACGGAGTCGAGCACGACGGCGAGGACGAAGCCGACGAGCATCGTGGCGGGGACGCCGATCACGACGAAGACCAGGGTGTTCAGCAGCGAGCGCTGGAAGGTCGCATCGACGAGCAGCGAGAGGTAGTTCTCGAGCCCGACGACGTCCACGCTGAAGGGGTTGCGCAGATCGGTGGCGCGCATGTCGGTGAGGCTCATCGAGAGCGAGCCGACCACCGGGATGAGCGTGAAGACGACGAACACCGCCATGAACGGCAGGAGGAACAGCCACGCCGTGATGCTGTGGGTCCGCTCGCCGCGGGCACGGCGCGAACGCGCCATGCCCGCGACGAGCGAAGGGACCGAGGCCATGTCAGTCGCCGGTGCCGATGCTGTCGGCGGCGGACTGGAGGTTCTCGGCCGCCTGCTCGGGCGTCTCGGTTCCGCGGGCCACGGCCTCCAGCTCGGCACCGATGGCGGTCGACACCTGCGGCCAGGTCGTCGTGGCGGGCATCGGCTGGACGTTCTTCAACTGCTCGAAGAAGGCGTCGAAGAGCGGGTTCCCGGCGATCGTGTCGTCCGTCCAGGCAGCCTGGACGGCCGGCATGCTGCCGTAGGCCGAGAACTGGGCCAGCTGCGTCTTCTCGTCGGCCATCTCGCGGACGACCTTCCAGGCCGATGCGGCGTTCTTGCTGTCCTTGTTCACGACCCAGCTGCCGCCGCCGAGGTTGCCGACATCGCCGGCGGGACCGGCGGGCTGGACGGCGGTGGCGACGTGCTCGGCGGTCCAGCCGGGCTGCTTGGCGACGCCGTCGAGCGCGGCGATCACCCACGGGCCGGAGATCATCGATCCGGTCTTCCCCTCGACGAAGTACGGCTGCGAGTCGAGGAACCCGGGGCTGTCGACGGCCGCGACACCCGTCAGGTAGGGCTCGGCGAAGTGGGTGATCGCCTGAATGCCCTCGGGCGTGTCGATCTTCCACGACGTCCCGTCGTCGCTGAGCAGACTCTGGCCGGCCTGCACGGCGTAGCGCTGCAGGGCCTGCCCGGTGTACGTGTCCCAGCCGACGTCGGCGCCGATGCCCTTGGTCGCGCCTCCCTTCTCCAGCGCCTGGAAGAACGGCAGAGTCTGGTCCCACGTCGTCGGGACCGTGGCTCCGCCGGCCGCGGCGAGATCCTTCCGGTAGATGAGGGCGTAGGTGTAGGCGTACCACGGCACCGAGTAGGTCGTGCCGTCGAACTGACCGGCATCCCATACTCCGGAGAAGAAGGACGACGGGTCGACGAGACCCTCCGGGACCGGGGCGAAGGCGCCGCTGGCGAGGAATTGCGACTGCGCCTCGGTGTAGACCTGGGCGATGTCGGGCCCGGTGCCGGCGGCCATGGCCGTCTGCAGTTTGGTGTTGTACTCGTCGGAGGGCACGAGGGTGATCTGCAGGTCGAGGTCGGGGTTGGCCTTCTCGTAGTCGGCGAGCACGCTGTCGAGGGCGGTGGCGTCGCCGTCGGGCGCCCAGAGCGTCACGGCTCCGGTCGCAGGTGAGTCGTCCACGGTCGTCGTGGAGGCGGATGCCCCCGCGTCGGAGGCGCGGCCGCAGCCGCTGAGGACGAGGGTGGCGGCGAGCACGGTGGCTCCGATGGCGGTGAGGCGGGGCATTCGGGTGATGCGGGTGTAACCGAAGCGAGTCACGGAGAGCTCCTGGGGTTCGGTGGCCGGTGGACGGACGGTGCGGTGGAGCGGGCGCCAGAGACGTGTCGGGTCGGTCTGGCGGTTATTGCGATAAAGTCGCATAATTAGGTGCTGGACTCTCGCGGGACCGATGATCACAGCCCTCGATTACGTCCGCTCAATCGCAGCGTTCCTGATTTGTTTCAGTTATCTGTCAATCCCGAGCCAGGACGTTTCCCTCGACCGCGCGCGGTGACCACCTGCGCCCGCAGCGCTTCCGTCGCCGCTGCGGCGAACCGGTGCGGCGACGTCGCGTCGAGCCACAGCACGTCGCCTTCGCGCACGGCGAGGGTTCGCTCCCCGAGGGCCAGCTCGCCGCGTCCGGCGAGGATGACGATGAGGTCTTCTCCCGCGTGCTGGAACGCCCGCTCCTCGGAATGGCCCGCCGGCACCGTGATCTCGTACGCCTCGAGCTGTGCCGCGGCCGGTGCGGGAAGTGCGCGCAGCCGGACCCCGCCGCTGGTCTCGTCGTGACCGTCGTGTCGGCCGGCGCCGTCCGACAGGAAGCGCCCGGGAGGGACTCCGAGCGCTTCGGCGATCTGATAGAGCGTCGCGACGCCGGCGCGCACCCGTCCGTTCTCGATGTTGGAGAGCGTGGGCTGCGAGATGCCCGCGAGCCCGGCGAGCTGACGGGTGGTCAGGTGCCGGTCGCGGCGCGCGGTCCGCACCGCGTCGCCGATCCGTCGGTCAAGGGGGTCGGCGTCGCTCATCCCCGTCCGCCAGCGGCGCCGTGGATCAGCAGGATGGTGGCGCCGCGCGGGCCGGCCTCCATGCGGTGCGGCACCGTCCCGTCGATCCAGAGCGCGTCGCCCTCCGCGAGCGGTCGGGGAGCCTCGGATTCCCTCAGCAGGACGGCCTCGCCCTGCAGGACGCGGATGATCTCCTCGCCCGGGTGGATGCGGGGACGCGTCTCCCGTTCGTGCGGCGCGAGGGAGAGCCGAAGGGCGCTGAGCAACCGTTCCGGTGTCGCGCGCGCTGCGGCATCCGGAGGGGGAAGCTCGTCGACCGTTGTGCGGTCGACCTTCTCGGGCGAGCGCAGCAGCTGGTCCGACGAGACGTGGAGTGCGTCGGCCAGGAGGGAGAGCGTGCGCAGGCTGGGATAGATCCGCCCGTTCTCGATGTTCGAGACGAAGGGCTGCGACGTTCCGATGCGGCCGGAGAGATCCCGCATCGACAGACCGAGAGCGCGACGCCGTGACCGCACCGCCGCGCCGATCGCGCGCGCCGCTCCCTGCTCGTCGCTCACCCGTCGAGAATACGGGGCGGCCGGCACTGATGCGGAGGGCGCTCGGTGGACCGTGCGCCGTGATTCCTGTGAGTTATCATCAGCGCATCGTCCTCTCTCGGCACGCCCCTCACTCCCGGTCGCGGGCCGCTTCCTCTCCGCCCGTGCTCGCGCGCACGAGGAGCCGCGGGGCGATGACGCGGGTGCGATCGACCGGGGTGTCGGCATCCGTCACCGCCGCCAGCAACTCGAGGCAGGCCGAGCCGAAGGCGCGGGCCTCGAGGTCGAACGACGTCACCGCGGGGGAGAGGAGCGCGTGCATCGGCTCGTCGACGTAGGCGGCGAGCAGCAGGTCGTCGCCGACCCGGCGTCCGGCGCGGTGGGCGGCGGCCAGGGCCGGAGCGGCCGACCCGCTCGGGGCGACGATGAGCGCGTCGACCTCATCGGTGGCGAGGATGTCGGCGACCGCGCCGTCGACCTCGTCGGCCGTCGGCACGAAGGAGATGGTGCGGGAGACCGGGATGCCTCCGCGCTTGGCCGTCCAGTCCGCGTACGTCTGGGTGAGTTCGCGACTCCACGCGGTCCCCTCGGGCGGCAGAACGGCGGCGACGCGCGTCGCGCCGCGGCCGGTCAGGTGATCGAGCAGCCCCCGCAGTGCGGTGTCGTGGTCGTACACGACACTCGCGCTCACCCGGTCCTCGCCGCCGAGCACGTGTTCGCCGCTGACCACCGGGCGACCGGTGTCGAGGATGGCCCGGATGCCGGCATCCTCGACCGTCGCGTCGACCACGATGTACCCGTCGACGAACGCCGTCGGCGGCGTGGCGTCGTCGGCGGCGCGGTGGGGCAGCAGGATCACCGACAGGCCGCGGGCGTCCGCGGCATCCACGACGCCGAAGGCGAACTCGGTGTAGTACGGCAGGCGCGTCGACCCGGGCGGGAGGTGCAGGCCCACCGCGCCGTAGCGGGCCGTGCGCAGGCTCCGCGCGGGCACGTTGACCACGTAGTTCAGCTCGCGCGCGGCGGCGAGCACGCGCTCCCGGGTCTCGGGCGACACCCCCGCCTTGTCGCGCAACGCGAACGAGACCGCCGCGATCGACACACCCGCGGCGGCCGCCACGTCGTGCAGCGTCGGTTTGCGGGGGGTCACGCCCCGACGTTACCCGACCGCGAAATCCCCCCTTGCGGCCGCGCTAACTTAAACGTTTAATGTTCTCGAAACACCACCGGCCCGCCGTCCGAAACACGCGGTCCCTAGCCTCGGCCTCAACCGGTCGCGATCGACGACGATCCACCGGGGCCCCGCACCCGTCCCGCCGGCTCGGCCGGTACCTCAGAAAGGCCTCCCCGTGTCGTCCACCACCCGTGACACCGCCGCGCCCGTCGCCGCCGGCGCGAGCCGCGTGCCCCTCCGCTTCCCCACCGCCGGCTCGACGTTCGTCGTCGGCATCGCCGGCTACCTCGGGGTGAACCTCTCGCCGTACATGATCATCGCGGTGCAGGAGGGGGCCGGCGCCGACGTCCTCACCGCCAGCTGGCTGGTCACCGGAGCGCTGCTGCTCACCGCTCTGACAGGCCTCGCCGTGGCACCGCTCTGCGCCGGTCGCTTGCGCCGCACGGTCGCCCGCGTCGGCCTCGCGCTCGCCGTGCTCGGATTCGGTCTCGCCGCCCTCGTCCCCGCCGCCCTCCTCCCGGGCCTGCTCCTCGGCGGCGCCGGCGCCGGTGGGGCCGTCGCCGCCTCGGGCGCCGCGCTCGCCGCGTTCCGCAACCCCGACCGCGTCGCCGGCTTCTACGGCCTCGCCAACCGCGGCATCATCACCGTCGTCCTCGCCGTCGTGCCGCTGATCGGGCTCGCGCCCCTCGACGTGTTCGGGTCGATGGCCGTGTTCAGCCTCGTCGCGCTCGCGCTGGTGATCTGGCTGCCGGCCGCGCCCGCCGCCCCGGCCGTCCCCGTGCCGGCAGTGCCCGAGACCGCCCCGACGGCCGCCCCGCACGTGTCGCGCGCGGCCGGCCGCTCCTCGCGCACCGTCACCATCGCCGGCTTCACCCTGCTCGTCGTCTTCGCGCTGTGGGCGGCGAGCGAGGACTCGCTGTGGGCCATGGTCAGCGTCATGGGCCCCGACCAGGCAGGCGTGACCCCCGAGGGACTCGGCATCGCGCTGAGCGCCGCGACCGCCGGCGGCCTGATCGCCTCGGTCGCGCTCATGATCGTCGGCAATCGGCTGGGTCGCGGCATCCCCCTCGTCGTGCTGCTCGTGCTGGGCGGCATCCTGAAGATCGTGCAAGGCTCCGTGACCGACCCGACGCTGTTCATCGTGGTGTTCGTCGTCTGGAACACCGCCTATGCGCTCGTCTTCGCCTTCTTCGTCTCGACCTCGGCCGCCCTCGACGCCGACGGCCGCTGGTCGGGTCCGCTGCTGGCGACCTACCTCGTCGGCTCCGCGCTGACCCCGGTCATCGGTGCCGCCCTCGTCTCCGGCCTCGGCTATCAGGGCTTCACGGTGGTCCTGGCCATCGCGAGCTTCGTGCTGGCCGTGCCGGCGGGCATCATCGGCATCCTGTCCCGCCGTATCGAGCGCGCCGCCACGGAGGCTCTCGCATGACCCGCACCCTCTATCGCAACGGCCGCATCTTCACGGCCGAGGTCGAGCCGTCCCGGCAGTGGACGGATGCCATCGCCCTCGACGGCGAGACGATCACCGCCCTGGGCGCGGAGGCGGAGGCGCAGGATGCCGACCGCGAGGTCGATCTCGGCGGCGCCCTTGTGCTGCCGGGCTTCACCGACGCCCATACGCACCTGCTCATGATGGGTGCCGCGCTCGGCCAGGTTCCGCTCACCGACGCGCGGTCGCTCGAAGAGATCCAGGCGGCGCTTCGCGAGGCCCGTGCCGCCGACCCCGCGGCGACGGTGCTCCGCGGCCGCGGCTGGCTGTTCGACGCGGTGCCGAGCGGGGCGCCGACGGCGGCCATGATCGACGCCGTCGTCGCCGACGTGCCGGTGTACCTGGATGCCAACGACTACCACTCGTGCTGGGTCAACACCGCCGCGCTGGCTGAGCTCGGCATCACGCGCGACACCCCCGACCCACTCGGCGGGCACATCGCCCGGGATGCCGACGGCGAGCCCACCGGCATGCTGTACGAGACCGCCGCGATCCAGTACGCCTGGGCGCAGCGCGACGCGGCGACCACCGACGCCGAGCGCGACGAGGCCGTGGACCGCGTGATCGACGCGTACGTCCGCGCCGGTGTCGTGAGCGTCGTGGACATGGCCTTCGACGAGCACGGACTCGCCGCCTTCGAGCGCGCTCTGGACCGCTACGACGGTCGCCTGCCGATCCGCGTCGCGGCGCACTGGCTCGTCGAGAACACCGGCGACGCGGAGCGCAATCTCGCGCAGCTGGACCGGGTGGTCGCCCTCGCACAGCGCCCGGCGTCGCCGTGGCTGCGGGTCGTGGGCATCAAGCTCATCCTCGACGGTGTCATCGACGCGTGCACCGCCGCGATGGGCGCCCCGTACGCCGACGGCTCGAACGCCGAGCCCATCTGGCCCCTCCGCGACCTCGAGCCCGTCGTCGCCGCGGCCGACGCCGCGGGTCTTCAGATCGCGATGCACGCCATCGGCGATGCCGCCAGTGACAACGCCCTCACCGCGATCGAGCAGGCCATCGAGGCCAACGGCGACCGCCCCCGCCGCCACCGCATCGAGCATCTCGAGTACGCCGCCCCCGGCACGGCCGAGCGGATGGCGCGGCTGGGGGTGACGGCATCCATGCAGCCCGTGCACGCCGACCCGGCGATCTTCGCCAACTGGGCCGCGATGCTCGGCGACGAGCGCGTGGAACGGGCGTTCCCGTGGACCGAGTACGAGCAGGCCGGAACCCTCCTGGCGTTCTCGACCGATGCCCCCACCGCCCCCTTCGACGCCCTCGCCAATATGTACGTCGCCACGACGCGGGCGTCGGCGCTCGACACCAGCGTCGCAGCCGTGCACCCGCAGTACGCGCTGCCGCTCGCGAACGCCCTCGGGCACGCGACCCGTGACGCGGCAGCCTCGGTCGGGGACGGAGACTGGCGCGGTCGCATCGCGCCCGGGTTCGCGGCCGACCTGGTGATCCTCGACACCGACCCGTTCGCCGCGGGGGAGGCCGCGCTGCTGTCCGCCCGAGCCGTGACCACCCTCGTCGCCGGCACCCCCGTCTTCCCCGCGCCCGTCCCTGCGCCCGCCCTCGCGCCCGCGCCCGCCCTCGCGCCCGCGCGCGCCCCCGCCCCCGCGCCCGCGCCCGTCCTCGCGCCCGCGCCCGCGCCCGCGCCCGTCCCTGCGCCCGCCCTCGCGCCCGCGCCCGCCCTCGCGCCCGCGCGCGCCCCCGCCCCCGCGCCCGTCCTCGCGCCCGCGCCCGCGCCCGCGCCCGCCCTCGCGCCCGCCCCTGCGCCCGCGCCCGTCCTCGCGCCCGCGCCCGCGCCCGCGCCCGCCCTCGCGCCCGCGCCCGCCCTCGCGCCCGCCCTCCCGCCTTCGTCCCGCCCGCCGTCTTCTTCCGCCGTGACTTGCGGCGAATGTACGTCGGATTCGTCCCAAGGCGAACATTCGGCGCAAGTCACCGGGGGAGGGGCCCACGGGAGGGCGGCGAGAACTGGGGGAGGAGCGCACGAAGACGCGGCGCGGGGCGATGCGACACCGCACCACCACGAGAGGGAGACACCATGACCTGGCGCATGCCGAGCGAGACCGCCCCCCAGACGCGCACCTGGATGGCGTTCCCCGCCGAGGGGCCGACCCTCGGGGAGACGGATGCCGAGCGCGAGGCGGGCTACGCCGCGTGGACCGCGGTCGCCCACGCCGTCGCCGCGTTCGAGCCGGTCACGATGGTCGTCGACCCCGCCGAGCGTCAGCGGGCGCGGCGCATGCTCTCCACCGACATCGACATCCTCGAGGCGCCGGTCGACGAATTCTGGATGCGCGACGTCGGCCCCACCTTCGTCGTCGACCCCGAGCGCCCCGGCATCCTGGGCGCCGTCGACTGGACCTTCAACGGCTGGGGCGACCACTGGTGGAGCCAGTGGCGCAAGTCGGCGCAGCTCGGTCGCTTCGTCGCCGAGGCGGCCGGCGCCGAGCTCGTGCCGTCGTCGCTGGTGAACGAGGGCGGTGGCATCCACGTCGACGGCGAGGGCACCGTGCTGCTCACCGAGACCGTGCAGCTCGACCCCCGTCGCAACCCCGGCGCCGACCGCGCGAGCGTCGAGGCCGAGATGGCCCGCACGATCGGTGCGACCCACGCCGTGTGGCTCCCGCGCGGCCTCACCCGCGACTACGGAGACTTCGGCACGAGCGGGCACGTCGACATCGTCGCGGCCCTGCCGTCGCCGGGTGTCGTGCTGCTGCACGATCAGCGCGACCCCGCCCACCCCGACCACGCCGTCTCGGCCGAGCTGCGCGCGTTCTTCGCGGACCAGACGGATGCCGCCGGCCGCCCCTTCACCGTTCGCGATCTCCCGGCTCCCGACACCCTCCGCGACGCCGAAGGCGACACCGACTGGAGCTACGTGAATCACCTCGTCGTGAACGGCGGGGTCATCGCGTGCGGCTTCGGCGAGCCCGTCGCGGACGCCCGGGCGCGCGGCATCCTGGAGGAGGTCTACCCGGGTCGACGGGTCGTCACCGTCGATGCGCGCGAGCTGTTCGCGCGGGGCGGCGGCATCCACTGCATCACGCAGCAGCAGCCGGAGGTGCGCGCATGATCGAGGTCGCCGAGGCCTCCATCGCGGAGCTGGCCGCGGCGCTCGCCGCCGGCGAGACGACCGCCGTCGAGCTGGTGGACGCGCACCTCGCGCGGATCGCGGCGTACGACGGCCCTGAGACGCCGACGCGGCTCAATGCCGTCGTCGTGCTCAACCCCGACGCCCGGGCCGAGGCCGAGGAGTCCGACGCCCGCCGCGCCGCCGGACGGGCGCGCGGGCCGCTCGACGGCATCCCGTACACCGCGAAGGACAGCTACTTCGTGCGCGGCCTCACCGCCGCCTCCGGTAGCCCGGCCTTCGCCGACCTCGTCGCCCGCTCCGACGCCTTCACGATCGAGCGGCTGCGCCACGCCGGCGCGATCTGCCTCGGCAAGACGAACATGCCGCCGATGGCCAACGGCGGCATGCAGCGGGGCCTCTACGGCCGCGCCGAGAGCCCGTACAACGCCGACTACCTCACCTCGGCGTTCGCCTCCGGGTCGTCGAACGGCTCCGGCACGGCGACCGCGGCGTCGTTCGGCGTCTTCGGGCTGGGCGAGGAGACGTGGTCGAGCGGGCGGGCCCCGGCATCCTGCAATGCGCTCTGCGCGTACACCCCCTCGCGCGGCGTCATCTCGGTGCGCGGCAACTGGCCGCTCGTGCCGACGATGGACGTCGTCGTGCCGCACACCCGCTCGATGGCCGACCTGCTGGCGGTGCTCGACGTCGTCGTCGCGGACGATCCCGAGACGCGGGGTGACTTCTGGCGGGCGCAGCCGTGGGTGTCCCTGCCCGCGGCATCGGCGGTGCGGCCGGAGTCGTATGCCGCGCTCGCGGCCGACGCCTCGCTGGCCGGTACGCGGATCGGCATCCCGCGCATGTTCCTCGGCGCTGACCCGCTGGCCGGCACCGGTCCGCGCGGCGTGGGGGGACCCACGGGCGAGCGGATCGAACCGCGACCGTCGGTGCTGGCGCTGTGGGAGGCCGCGCGCGCCGACCTCGAGGCCGCCGGAGCGACCGTCGTCGAGACGGATTTCCCGCTGGTGAGCAACTACGAGGCCGACCGGCCCGGTGCGCCGACGATCTCGACGCGCGGTCTCGTCTCGCCGGAGTTCCTGCATCGCGAGATCGTCGACCTCTCCGCGTGGGCCTGGGACGACTTCTTGCGCGCCAACGGGGAGCCGGGGCTGGCCACCGTTGACGGGGCCGCGATCTTCCCGCACCCCGAGGGTGCGCTGCCCGACCGTTACACCGGCTTCGACGACGACATCGCGGAGTATCCGGCGCACGTGCGCGAACATCCGGTCGCCGCGTTCACCGAGATTCCCGGGTTGGCCGAGGGCCTCCGCGGGCTGGAGGAGACCCGGCGGCGTGACCTCGAAGAGTGGATGGATGCCGAGGGCCTCGACGCCGTGGTCTTCCCGACGCTGAGCGACGTGGCGCCCGCCGACGCCGATGTGAACCCCGCGTCGGCGGACATCGCGTGGCGCAATGGCGTGTGGGTCGCGACCGGCAACCTCGCGATCCGGCACTGCGGCGTTCCGACGGTGACGGTACCGATGGGCACGCTCGACGACATCGGGATGCCGGTGGGCCTGACCTTCGCCGGCCGCGCGTACGACGACACGGCTCTGCTCCGGCTCGCCGCCGCCTTCGAGGCGACCGGGACGCGGCGCACGGTGCCGCCGCGGACGCCGCCGTTGGTCGGGGGTTGAGGCGGCCTCCCGCGGCGCGCCTCGCCGGCGCTCAGCCCAGGTGCACGGCCGCGCCGCCTCGCGCGCCGGCTGCCGCCTCGATCAACCGAACGCCGATCACGCCCTCCGGCTCCCATGTCGAGAAGCACTCGGTCGTCCAGCGGGCGTCGGGGGCGACCTCGACGGAGCCGTAAACGCGGGCGAGCTCGGCCGGCGTCGGCAGGAGCCGCGGGCGCAGCACGGTGAGGACGACCCGGCCGCCCATCACGACTTGCGCGGCGGCGCCGTCGTCGAGAGGGCGAACCTCGATCGGTGTGGCCGCGAGCTCCTCGGGCGTGAGCACAGCGGACACGGCCCCGGCCAACGCCTCGATGTCGATCGGCTCGCGGGTGAACGCGACGCTACTGCGGGGCACGATTCCTCCTCCGGCGGGTCAGGGGCGGGTCGTCGTCCGCCGGGGCGCGAGGACCGTCCGGCGTTGCCGCCGCGTCCCGTCCGTCCGGGGTGGTGCGGTCGTCCGCTGGGCCCGCCGCGCCCCCGGTGGTCGGCGTGGTGCGGTCGTCCGCTGGGCCCGCCGCGCCCCCGTTGATCGGGGCGGTGCGGTCCTCCACCGGGCCCCCGGCGGCCCCTCCGGTCGGGGCGGTTCGGTCATCCACCGCAGTCGCCGCGGCCCCTCCGGTCGGGGCGGTGCGGTCATCCACCGCGCCCGCCGTAGCTCCACCGGACGCGCGGTCGGCCCGGCCCCCGGCAACCACCACGCCCACCGCCGTCGTGGCGTCCCTCGTCGATGTGGATTGGTGGACCGACGCGTCCGGCTCCGCCTGGCCGGGGACGAAGTTCGCCACCTGCACGAGCGTCGGGCGCTCGCCGCGTCGGGCGAGGCGACCGCGGCCGGCGATCATCGGCTCGGCGTACAGCTTGGGCAGCAGTGCACCCTCGGAACGGTCGCCCGACATGATCAGCGTCGTGCCGCCGGTGTCGCGGACGCCCTGCAGGGCCAGGTCGAACATCGCGCGGGACGCCCCGGCGGCCGGGCGGCTGACGACGACGTTCAGACGTAGGTCGCGGGCCGACGCGAGGTAGGGCAGCAGCGGGCGCAGCGGTTCGGTCCCGCCCGCGGAGAGCACGTCGAAGTCGTCGGCGACGACCAGGATCCTCGGACCCGAACCACGATCGCCCTGGCGCTTCTCGAGCTCGAGCGCGATCGACTCCGCGAGCAGACGAGCCTGTCGGCCGGAGGTGGCGTGGCCGCCGAGGTAGGCGTCGGGGACCTCGGATGCCAGATCTCCCCGCGCATCCATCAGGGCGACGACGAGTTCCTCGGCGGAGTGCCGGTCGACGGCGCCCTGCACGATTCCGCGCAGCACCGTCGTCTTGCCGCAGCGGCTGTCGCCGAGCACGAGCAGGTGCGGATCGCGCGTGACGAGGTCGAGCGCGACGGGCTGCATCGTGTCCTGCCGCAGGCCCAGGGGCACGGCATCCGGTTCGTCGATCGCGTCGGGCAGCTCGGTCGGCGACAGCACCTCGGGCAGCAGGCGGATCGGTGCCGCACCCTGGCCGCCCCACCGGGCCGCGCTCTCACGGGCGAGCTGCTCGAGCGCTTCGCCGGTGTCGCCGTCGTCGACCTCCTCGAGAAGCGGCAGCGCGATCTGCGCGAACAGCTTCTCGTCGGTCAGGACGCGGCCCGGTTCGTCGGCGCGCAGGGTCGTCGCCAGCTTCCGTGCGATCTGGGAGTCGGCGGGGTCGTTGAGCTTGAGCTCGAGACGCGTGCCGATGAGCCCCTGCAGGTTCATGCGCAGTTCGTTCCAGCGCGAGAGGGCGACGACGACGTGGATGCCGAAGCTCCCGCCGCGCTCGAGGAGCTGGCCGAGCGGCCCTTCGAGGTCTTCGAAGTCCTGGCGCAGGGCTCCGAGCCCGTCCACGAGCAGCACGACATCGGCGCTCGGCAGGTCGGGCAGGCGCCCCGCCGCGTGCTGGCGGCGCATGTCGGCGGGCGAGTCGAGGCCATGGTCGCGGAAGACGCGCTCGCGCATCGCGAGCATTCCGGTGAGCTCCTCGAGCAGGCGCGTGAGGCGCTCGCGGTTGCCGCGGGTGGCGACACCTCCCACGTGCGGGAAGGGTTCGATGCGCGCGAGACCGCCACCGGTGAGGTCCATGCCGTAGATGCTCACCTGGCGCGGCGAGTGCGTGAACGCCAGCGATGCGGCGAGCGTGCGCAGGAACATCGAGCGGCCCGACTGCGGGGCGCCCGTGATCGAGACGTGACCACCCGATCGGGTCAGATCGAGCATCCAGGGACCCTGCGTCTGCGTCGACGGGTCGTCGAGCAGCCCCATCGGCGCGCGCAGCGTGCCGGCGCCGTCGGCCTGCGGCAGCACGCCGCCCAGGGTGAGCACGGGCGGCAGCGGCGGCAGCCACACGGGCCGGGTGCGGGCGATGCCGCGCGCCAGCTGCGAGGCCGCGGCCTGCACGAGCGTGCGGCCGGTGGTGGGTGTCTCGGGTTCGGCGCTGTCGAGGTGCTCCTCCTCGGGAGCCTGCTCGGGGAGGTCGTACGCGGGCAGCGGCAGCACGGGCGGGGCGTCGTCGTGCCGGGGGCCCGACTCGACGGGGTCGGGAACGGGCCCCGAGACGTAGCCGGCGCGGAAACGCGTGTAGACGGAGGTGTCAACCTTGAGGTAGCCGAAGCCGGGGATCGCCGGAAGGTGGAAAGCGTCGGGGGTGTCGAGCACCACGGCCGACTCCGACTCCGAGAAGGTGCGCAAACCGATGCGGTACGACAGGTAGGTGTCGAGCCCGCGCAGGCGGCCCGCCTCGATTCGCTGGCTCGAGAGCAGCAGGTGCACGCCGATCGACCGGCCGATGCGTCCGATCGTCAGCAGGAGGTCGACGAAGTCGGGCTCGGCGGTGAGCAGTTCGCCGAACTCGTCGATGACGAGGAAGAGGTGAGGCAGGGCGGGGAGGTCGGGCCGCTCGCGCCGCATCTGCCGGTAGTGACCGATGGACGCCGCGTTGCCGGCATCCTTCAACAGTCGCTGCCGGCGCACGACCTCGCCCTGGATGCTCGCGCGGGCGCGCTCGGTGAGCTGCGGGTCGTCGGCGAGATTGTCGATGATGCCGGCGACGTGCGGCAGCCGCGCGAAGGGGGCGAACGCCGCACCGCCCTTGTAGTCGACGAGGATCATGCTGAGGTCGTCGGGTGCGTGCGTCAGAGCGAGACCGAGGATGAGTGTGCGCAGCAACTCGCTCTTGCCGGAGCCGGTGGCGCCGATGCAGATGCCGTGCGGACCCATGCCGAGCTGCGCCGACTCCTTCAGGTCGAGCAGCACCGGCGCGCCGCCATCGTCGACGCCGATCGGCACGCGCAGGAACTCCGCCGCACTGCGCGTGCGCCACGCAGCCTGGGCGTCGAGGGCGTCGACGTCGGCGACGCCGAGCAGCTGCGTGACGTCGGGGGCCAGGGCCGTGCCGGTGTCTTCGGCCGACGTGCGGCGCAGGCGCAGGCCGGCGAGAGGGCGCGCGACGATCTCGAGCGCGGCGGGTGTGAGCGCATCGACGCGGATGCCGCTGACGGCCGCCTCACCCGACCCCGGTGTCTCGACCGTGGCGACCCCGCCGTCGACGGTGACGCGCACGGCCACCGTCGTCGGCTCCTTGAGGCGATCGTCGACCAGGTGCACGACCGTCACCCCGAGCGCGGTCAGGTCGAGCGCCGCATCGAGGCGGGGAACGGCGGATGCCGCGCCGTCGGCCTCGTCGACGAAGATCACCAGGCGACCGGGTTTGGTCCGTCGGCCGGCGCGACGCGACGCGGCCGCCGTGGCGACGCGGTCCCGCAGTTCGTCGCGCAGCAGCGACAGCAGCTCCGGAAGGCTCGGCGCCATGCGGCGCGCGGTGACGGCGCCGGCGGGCGGGGAGTCGCCGGAGACGTGGGGGAGCAGGTCGAAGCCGGCCCAGTCGTCGCGTTGCGCGGGTGCGACGGCGGCGGCGACGTGCACGTCGTCGGGTGAATGGAACGCGGCGATCTGCGCGGCCAGGGCGCGGGCGACCCGCAGGGTGTCGCTGCGTGCGCCGACGAGCGACACCTGCCCGCCCCGCTCGAGGTCGATCGTCGCCGGCATCCCCTGGGAGACGCCGGCCAGGCGCACCATGCGCTCCGCCGACTCGCGCATCACCGGGTCGAAGGGCTGCACGGGGTTCTGCTCGGGAGGCAACGAGACCTCGACGGCCCGCAGGTCGCCCGTGCCGATGCGCACCTTCAGAAAGTCGGCATCGCCGGGGCGCCGCTCCCACCGGCGGGCGGGGTCCGCCGCGATCTCGACGAGCGTCCCGGGCGCCGGGTGCAGTGCGAGGGCGGCGCTGCGCTGCGCGTCGGCGGTGGTGCGCACGTCTTCGCGGGTCTCCTCGAGATAGTCGAGGTAGCGCTCGCGCTGCACGCGGCGCTGGCGGGCGGCGTTGCCGCGCTGCGTGAGCGCCATGCCGACTCCGCCGACGAGCGCGACGACCAGGATCACCGCGCCGACGACGACCATGATCGGGTTGTTGCGCAACAGCACGATCATCGTGATGGACGACAGGCTGCCGACGATCGGCAGCAGCGACTGCAGGGGGAAGCCGGTGCTGCCCTCGCCGATCGGCGGCGGCGGGGCGAGGACGACGTCGGGGGCGGGCTCGACGGGCTCGCTGATGCGGGCCGGGCGGTGCACGATCCGGACGGTCATGCGGCCCTCCCGTTCGCTCCCACCACGGCGGCGGCCAGCCGCACGACCGCGAGGTGGGTGGCCGACCGGCGCGCACGGCCGCCCGCGGCCAGCCCCACGTCGAAGGGGAGGGACGCGACGTCGCACGCGGTGCCGGAGGCGAAGGCGCGTGCCACCCCGCCGCCCTCCCGCGCGTGATCGACGAGAGTCAGCACGACCGACGGCGCCTCGGGGAGCGACCGCACGGCATCGACGACGGAGCGGGCGTGCTCCGCAGCGGACCGCCGGGCGTCAGTAACGAGGCAGACCACGTCGCACAGCGCCGCGCACGCGGCGAGGTCGACCACGGGATGCCGTGCCCCGAAGTCGGTGACGGCCACGTCGAAGAAGCGGGTGATGGGGGCGGCCTCGCCGAGCCAGGCGCCGACGACGTCGGCGGTGTCGCGGGGGCGGAGCGCGACGACCCCGTCACGCTCGTCGAGTCCGCTCATCGCCTCCGCGGTGGTGCGGGCACCGGCGCGCGTCTCATCCGGTGCGACGGGGGCCGCGCCGAGGCGCCCGGCGAGGCCCGCGCTCCCCGTCGAGACGTCCACGGCGAGCACCGGATCGCTCCGTCGTGCCGCGATCGCCCGCGTGAGCAGATGCGCCACGGTGCTCGTGCCGGCGCCCGTCGCCAGCGACATCACCCCGATGCGGCGCGTCGTCGCCAGACCGCCGCGGATCGCGGCATCCCACTCCGTCAGACGGACGCGTCCGGTCGCACCGCTGCCGAACACCGCGGTCGACACCGCGCGGACGTCGAGCACGCTCACGACCGGCCGCCGAACATGCCGAGCAGGTCGGCGTAGACGCCCAGCGCTCCCACGAGCAGCGGAAGGAGCGAGACCACCGCGAGAGTCTCGACGACATTGCCGAGGCCGCGCAACCGGGCGCGGACGTGCGGCCTCGGCTCCACGAGCACGGCGGTGGCCACGAGAGCAGCCATCACGACGGCAGTGCCCGCGCCGATCCAGCCGAGACCGCCCGACGGCAGCACCGTCAAGCCCGCCGCCGCGATCGCTCCCGCGGCCGCCCACAGCAGCCAGCCCTGCCAGCGCAGGGGGAACGCGCGCGTGCGCAGAGCCGCGACGAGGAAGAGCGCCAGAGCGAGCAGCTCGGTCCAGATGGTCCCCGAGAACGCGAGGACGACGCCTGCGACCCCGAGAACGGATGCCACGGCCCCCACGCTCCACGTGAGCGCCGCGTACGCCTCGTCGATGGCGGCGAAGGCGCGCGGCCGCGCGGGCGGGGCGCCGTCGGCGGCGCGCTGGTCGAGGTCGGTCAGCCCCGCCGCCGACAGCGCGATCCAGGGCAGCGGGCCGGTGGCGAACGCGGCGACGACACCGGCGACGGCCGCGGCGGCCGTGGCATCCACTCCGCCCACGAGGAGTCCGAGCAGGAGCGACGACAACACGGCGCCGAGGGCACCGCCGGAGGCTGCGCCGCGACGGCGGTGGGCGACGCCGGCGCCGAGGAGGGCGACCGTGAACCCCGTGGCCAGCGCCGAGGCGAAGCCGCCGAGGACGGGGGCTCCGCCGACGAAGCCGTGGGCCGTCAGCGCGGCCGTCGTCGTGCTTCCCACGGGCAGCGCGAGGCCCGCTGCCGCGGCCGAGATGCACGTCGACAGGCGGCGGAGTCCCCCGAGGCCCAGACCCGTGGCGATGGCGGCGAGCAGGATCGCCGCCGCCAGCAGCGCGAAGGCCGCGACGGTGGGCGACGACCACGGCGCGAGCGATCCGGCGACGGCGAAGGCCGCGGCGATCCCGGTTCCGCCGGCGACCATCCGCGCTCGCTCGTCCCAGCGGTCGGGGCGCGCGTCGTGCGCGTCGGCGGCGGCGTCGGTCACATCGATCACCACGGGCGGCGGGGGCGCGGCATCCAGGCGGACGAGGCGCACCAGCGTGCCGTCGGCGAGGTCGAGCTGCTGCGGCGTCAGGGCGATGTCGACCTGCTCGCCGTCGGGCGCGATCACGGCGAGCGGACGTTCGACGGTTCCGGCGGTCTCACCCAGCAGATCCAGCAGACGCGGCAGCGCGGCGCCGACGGGCTCGCCGCTCGGCACCACCACCTCGGCTCGGCGCTCGGAACCGGCGACGGTCAGACGGGTGTAGATGCTCACGGGGTGACGGCTCCGGTCGGGGTCTGGATCGAGATGCTCGTCTGCGCCCGCTCGGTCAGCAACTGCGAGACGAACGAGACACCCACGCACGCGGCGCACGCGACGGCGGCGACGACGAGGGAGCCCATCAGCCGCTTCGCGTGGTCGTTGACGGTGCGACGCTCGCCGATGTGCCCGTAGACGAGGGCAGCCCCGAGGCGCATCCGCTGGATCTTGGCCTGCTCGATGAGCACGGTGTCGCGCTGGTCGGGCATCAGCGGGCTCCTCCCTGCGTGCGCAGTTGCGGGTGCACGTGCGGCGCGGCGACGAGCATCTCGGGCATCAGCGGGTCGCTCCGGGGGCGACGAGTTGGGAGCGCACGTGCGGGGCGACGTCGAGCAGGTCGGCGAGACGCGCCGGGTCGAGGGTCGCGAGCACATCGTTCAGTCGGGTCCACCCGCCGCCGTCGACCGATCCGAGCGGCAGCAGCACACCCGGGAGCCGGGGGCTGCCGACGACCGTGCCGCCGGCATCGTCGACCCATCGCTTCGCATCGATGCCCAACGCGCGCACGCCGACGGGGCCGACCAGGAGTGCGAGCGGTTCGGCGTGCGGCGCAGCCGTGGCCCGCCGCGCGAGATCGGGCGCCCCGATCGCGGCGAAGGCCACCCCGATGAGCGGAAGCCCGATCGTCGCGGTCCGCGCGAGCAGCTCGCGGGCCTCGGCGGTCGCCGTCGTTCCCGCGTCGCGTCCGACGCCCGGAACGGCGGCCCACACCCGCGTCGTCTCTTCGAGTCCCTCGCTCGTGCGGGCGGCCTGAACGGTCGCGACGACCGCGCGCTCGCCGCCGCCGACGGCGATCCAGTGACTGTCGAGCGGGATGCGCCGGCGCGTGCGCTCGGTGAGATCGTCGCGGTCCCAGGGTGCCAGCAACGGCTCGACGGCGCCCCACGCGGCCGGTTCCGCGTCGGTGAACAGCGCGACGGCCGCCTCGGCCACCCCGCCCAGACGCACCGGGCGGGTGACGCGGTGGCGCGTCGACACGGTCGCCACGACCTGGAGAGTGGATGCCACCTGCGCCCGCACGAAGAGGGGATGCACCGTGTCGGGAGTCGATGGACCGGCGGTGAGCGCATCGGCGGGGGCCGAGAGCCGCACGCCGCTGCGCGCGTCGTAGAAGCCGTCGTCGCGCGTGCGGACGACCCAGTGCCCCTGCACCGCCGACAGCACCTGGGCGAGCGGCTGCGTCATCCGCGAGTGCTCGCCCGAGACGACGATCGGGCGGAGCCCCTGACTCGCCGTCTTGTGCAGCCAGTCGCTCATCGCCGTGGTGAGCGCGACCACGGGGGCGCGCGTCTCGGTCCCGGCCCAACCGGGGCCGGCGGCGTCGAGGAGCGGATGGTCGATGGTGGTCATGCGGCATCCCGAACGGTCAGGGTACGGTCGCCGATCTCGAGGACGACACCGGTGGGCACGGGCGTGCGTTGATGGGGGAGGAGGGGTGTGGAGGAGCCGTCGCCGCGGACGAACGTGCCGTTGGTCGACCCCAGGTCGGTGACCCACACATGGCGGCCGTCCCACTCGAGGCGCACGTGCGACTTCGACAGCGTCCGCGACATGTCGGCCCAGCGGTACACCTCGGCGGGCGCGTCGGCCGGGGCCGAGGGGGCGCGCCCGAGGATGAGCGCGCTGTCGAGCGCGAGACGTTCTCCGGAGTCGAGCATCAGGGTCGGCACCATCCCGCGGCGTGCCCGGCCGGGCTTTCCGCCGGTGGGTGCGGCATCCGGAAACCGGAAGGCGGCGATCGCCGGGGCGAACGGGTCGCGCCCGCGGCGCAGGTCGCACGCGGTCAGCTTTCCGGATGCCAAAGCCCACAGGGCTGTGCCGCCGGCGGCGACCCCGGACTCGCGGTGGACGATCCGTGCGTCGACCGTCGACGCGCCGAGGGTGCGGCCGGTGCGGCCGAGCAGCCAGACGGCGGCGGCCAGGAGCCCGACGGCGATGACGATGAGGGGCCATCCCAGCACCGGCAGCCCCGTCGCGACGGCGACGATTCCGGCGACCAGCAGAGCCACCGGCATGACCACATCGAGGGCCACGGCGCCGGCGATCGTGCCCGCGCGGGCGCGCTCGGAGGAGACGAAGGGGTCCACGTCAGCAAGGCGTGGGATCTCCTGCACGTTCGTCATCGGCGCCTCCTCGACCCTCCACCCTATGCGGGCGTCCTGGTCGATGCCCAGACGGTGTACCCGTTGCGTGGATAACTCGCGGCGCGACGGAATGGTGCATTCGTCAGCGCGTCTGCTCCCGGTCGGCGGAGGCGGGGATGAGCGTTGTCACGGTCTGGCGGTAGCCGTCGAGGGCGTCGAGCGCGACGACGAACGAGACCCCGCCGTTGCCTCCGCGATCGTCGTGCACCTCCGCGCCGGGCAGCGTGATAAGCGTGTCCCACTCAGGGCTGGTGTAGAGATACAGCACGGCCAGGTATCGGCCCTGGGCACGGCGGAGGGGAGCATAGGCGTGGACCATGTCCGGGGTCCAGGTCGAGACGAGCGGGATCCAGTGGCCCCGGTAGAGTGCCTCGGACTCGACCCGTTCGGCGCGCAGAATCGCGTCGAACGTCACTCTGCGGTATCCGGTGCCCTCGTGGTCGTAGAGGGAAACCTCGGAGGGTGTCGCGCCCACCTCGATCCGCCACGTCGGCACGAACCACCCGTCGACCGTCTGCACCCACGTTCCAGCGCTGCGGATCATGTCGCGCACGTCACTCACCCCTGAGCCTCACGCAGGCGCTCGATCTGCGCATCCACATCTCTCCGGGCATCGAGCGCGTACGGGGCTCGACCGTCGACGGGGACGACCACGGGCATGTTGCCGACGAGCATCTCGTCGAGGTCGCCGCGCTCGACGTACCCCCGGCCCTGGAAGAAGAACACCCAGGCGAAGCCCCCGTCGACCGGCTCGCCGAGAGGGACCCGCTCGATGCCGTCTCCCTTGGTCGAAGCCGCGAGGCAGCACAGCGCGATCGCGGTGGCCTGCTCCTTCGACAGTCCGGTCACGACGTCGCCCATCAGAAGCGCGGGTCCTGTCTGAGGCGCAGCGTGATCACGAACTGAGCATGGGTCCACCCGGAGTGGGCTGTCACGGCGCCGAACGAACGCGGATGGGTCGTCATGGTCGAGTTCGTCCCCTGAGTGCGTCGTGGATCTGCGGGAGCGGGATACCGGCGACGGTGCTGAACCGCGCGGCGTCGAGGTCGTTCGCGAAGAACCACCGAGCACCGTGGTGCCGACGCGACAGGCGGTATCCGGATCCCGGTTCCTCGGTGAGGAGGAGGCCGACGCCGGGCTGCGCGACGCCGTCTTCCGACAGCGCGAGCGTGCGGTCTGCGCGACCGAGGCCGTGAGCGCGTCGGATGTCGTTCTCGACGAGGGCGAGGACGAACCGGGCGACGTCGGCCTCGTCGGCCGCCTCGAACACGACCCCTCGGTCGACGTCTCGCCACTGTTTGCGTACGCGCCAGGTCGAGCCGTCGGAATTCACCCTGAGGGTCAGCTCACCAGTCCGAAGAATTACCCCCGCGTCGGCCCGCTGCACCTCGAAGATCTGGGGCGGGAGGCCGGCGAGATGGGTGAGCGGGTCGCCGTCCGCTGGCTCTCCTCCGTTCGAGGCCCTTCCGGTCGGGGACCCTTGCGCGCGCGGGTCGTGTGACCCCACGCCGTTCGCACTCACGGGTCGATTCAAGCAGGGCTTCCTCCACATTCGACGGAAGTGCGCGAGTGGGGAACAACTTCCCGCCGCCTGCCTAGCAGCGTGTGGGCCGGGAGCTCCTTGCGCGTCGACGAGCAAGATGTGGAGACCGACCGAGACGCCGGGCTGTCCGGGTCCGATCGCGTCGCCGATAACTCGTTTCGCGCCCTCAGCGCGCGTCTTCCGGCTCAAGACCGACGCGCCAGGCGTTCCATCTGCACGTCGACGGGCTCGGCGCTCGACAGGATGAAGGGGGCGTCACCGTTCTTCGGGACGACGTAGGGCCCGTTGCCCGTCAGCGCCTCGAAGACATTGCCGCTGATGGTGAACGCCTCCGACTGGTAGCCCTGCACCCACCACGAACCGTAGTCGAGCGTCTCGCCCACCAGGACGCATCGGGGCATTCCGCGCTCCTCCGCTTCGCTGAGCGCTTTCCTCACGGATTCTCGCGCGCCGCTCGCGTCGATCATCGACCACCTCGTTTCCCACAAATCAGTGTCACAGCGTCCCTACCGAACCGAGCAGCTGAGAGTTATCCTCGCCTGTCAGCATCTGGCGAGAACAGTCGTTGCGCCATCGTCGATCGAGCGTCGGCCTGTCTTCCCGTCGAGCCTTCGAATCCGCGCGACGGGAGCTCCACGGATCGCACCGACCTCATGGCGGTCTCGAGATTGTTTGCGGAGCGAGGCTCTGTCACCCGGATTGCCGAGAAACTTCGATTCGACTCAATGAGCGGAGCGGAATGGTACGTAATTGCCGTTTCGCACCATTGCTTCGAATTGGGCGGCCTCGTCAGCCGTGACCTCCTCGAGATCCGAGTCGAGGGAGAAGATGAGTGCGTACTGGATTTTTCCGTCGATATCCGTGCGCCAATCGCCTACGTTCTTCAGGAACTCGTCGACGTGGCCGCCCTCGACCGTACGGCGGCGGAAGAGCGAGATTGGGATCGGCGACGCCCCTTCTCCGCCGTAACGGACGAAGTATCTCGGCGCATCCGAGCCCGACTGGATGCCGAGCCACCGGAGACGAAAGAACCACCGAGAAGCGAGAGCGTCGACAGCGGCGTCAGATAGATCTGATCGCGCATGCTTCAGGCGACTCTTGTAAGCCGCGGCGCCGCCGTCCGGGTGATCGTTGAGGTCGGCTGTGGGCAAATGGTCTGAGTCCGCAATGGCCCCCTCAACCCGTGCGAGCAATTCGGAGGCACCGCCCGACGCGTTCTGCCCAACCCGCGCGACCGCTGACTCATCCTCTGACGGCATGTGGGCTTTGGGCCAGCCGAGATACGCCGTTACGGCCTCGGACAGAACCGGATCATCGTTGGTAGACATGCAGGGCTCTTCCGGTGTGCGCGTCGACGACGGTGATCTCAATTTCCGCACCGTTCTCGATCGGGTGTGGCCGTGCGTACGGGTCGAACGACCCCAACTCGACGTGAGTATTCATCGGATCTCTCGCTGTCCCCGCTCAACCGCGCCCACTAGTCTGCGTACTGTCGTGCGGTGATCGTCGAGGTCGCTCAAGCGGACGGTGAACACGATGCCACCGTTTGAGCCCCGGGGGTCGAGGACGGTCGCGCCGGGCAGTTGGCTGATGTGCTCGGCATCCGCGGTGCCGCCGTAAAAGAGATGGGCGTGACGGTTCATCGCGCCGCGTGGGGCAGGGGTGCGTATCGTCACGCCATCGGAGTCGGTGATAGTGCCCATACCCAGCCAGTAACCGCGGTACTGCCCCTGTGTCGAGAGGGACAGCACTTCCTGAGCCTCGGCCGGAGGACGTCTTTCACGTTCTCGGCCGCGATCCCCGAAAAGGATGATTCTGTCGACGCTTGATCCGTCGCGAAGGTCCTGGGGCGACGCGAACCAACCTTCGGGGGTCCGGATGTAAACGCCCGTGGGCCAGACGCGGTCCCGCATGTCTTGCTGTGATATCTGGTTCGCAATCACGATTCAGCCCGATCGTCCGCCTGTCTGTGAGCCACCGTCATCGATGGGCGGCCGCCACCCGAATCGCGCCGCGCGCTCCAGCGCCGCTGGGCCGCGTGCCCGCGCCTGTTGAATGGTTTCCTGCAGCACGTCATCGGTGGGGATGAACTGTTCGGATGCGGGGACTGACTCGCCCAGAATCTGCAGGCTCAGCCCGGACAGGTCTCGGCGGGGGCCGAGGGGTATCAGAGTGGTGCCCGGTAGGAACGCGACCTCCCCGTCCTGAGGTGACGCGGATAGCAGTGCGACATCGCGTGCTGTGCTGCTGACGATGGCGATCGCGCCGACACCTTCGAAGTTGCCTGTTGCGAGACGGACATCGCGGGTGGCGGGGAGCACCGAATCGAGCGGAATCGGAGCGGTGATCTCCCGCGGGAAACCTCTCCAGCACAGTCCCCGGTAGATCGGGAGCGCCGCCAGTGCGTTCGTCAATCCTGAGTTGTCGCTCATTCGTCGTTCTCCGCCTCCTCTTCGCCTTATGCGCGGCTCTGCCGGCTGGTCTTCACATTCGTTGTTCAGTCTGCTGTCGAGTTTCGATTATTTGAATTGCACGGCGCACGCCATCCTCCCCGAGGTCTTCTGCCTGACCCCCACGTTGCGCCATCTGAGACGATGAAGCGGAGATGTATGGTCCAACCCCAGAGGGGTCCTGAGCGACGAAATCCAGGCCAGGGAAATATCCGCCCTCGTCCATGTGAACAACCGTGCGCGGGGACTTGAGCGCATTCAGCGTCGACGTCCACGTCTCGCCCCAGGTTGAGAATGCCCATTCACTGAGGATGACCGCGGCCGGAGGGCGCCACAGGATGGTGGTAAGACGAGCGCCGCCGGCGAACACCTGGACGTGCGAAATGCCCAATTGGACGGTGACGCCTCCAGCGTCTCCCACCACGAACCTCAGATCACCGATCTGGCGTAGGGCCGCGACTTCAGCGACGGACGCCAGACAGCCTGATGCCGCGTCTGTCCATCGCGCCCGGGGGTCACCAGAGCGTCGACCACCTAGCATCTTCTCGATCCCCACGGAGCCTAGCGTGTTGTTCACGTGTGTCTCGAGCTGTCGCCAGAGTTCGGACGAGTCGGGGAGATTGCGGGTCGTCAATTTCTCACCTCCCGCATGTGAATGTGCCAGACGCCCACGGCGTCCTGAAATTTACTGAGAACTTCGAATTTTGTGCTCCTCTGATAGAGGAATTCCGCTTCTCCAGCGTATCGAGACAGAGGAGACACCGACGACGGCGTTACTCCGTCGATTGTGATGATTCCTGGTGTCTTGCCCTGTCCCAGCGCCAAGTCGGCGAATTCTTGAGCGATGAAGGGGTTCGTAGTTGTGCTCATGAAAGATGCATCACTCCAGTGGTCGCCCGGGATGAACTGGTCGAGGAGATCGGGGCTGAATGTTATTCCGCGAGAGAAGAAACGGCCGGGAATCGCCTCGCCGGGCAAATTTGCGAGTCCCTGTGTCAAGTCCCTTACTCGGCTTTCGAGGAGATCGATGTCCGCGGGCGCGTCACCGTAGTTTCTCAGGTAGGGGTTGATCGCCTCGAAGCCCTCGTCCGTGGTGTACCAATAGATGGCCTTGACCTGCTCCGGGGTGAGCGCCGGGTACGCCTCCGACACAGCGGCGGCCCACTTGTCCATCCGTGCTGGGTCCACTTCCCCGGAGGGAAGACGGAACTCGTCGTTGATGGTAGCGAGCTTTTCGAGAGGTAGCGGCGGGGCATCCGCACCTGTGTGAGGTGGTGGAGCGTCGAGACCCGTGTGCGGCGGGACGTGCAGGTTGTCCTTCGGATCATCGCCGCCGAAGCCCTCCCCGTGGTCTCCACGGCCTACGTCGATGCCATCGTCCCGTCGCCCGGCGTCCTCGCCACCGTCGCCGCGACCCGCGCCATTGCCTCCGTCACCGGTGTCCGAGCCACCGTGGCCACCCCCACCCGTGGCGGAGCCACCTTCGCCGCCACCGTGGCCGCTGCCGCCGCTGGTCTCGGTCGAGGGCTCGCGCACGATCGTCGACTCGCCCGCTCCGCCGGTTTCGGTGCGCACCGGGGCATCCTCGACGATCGAGTTCACCGCACCGGGGCCGGTCTCGCCGCGGACGCCGCCGGCGGCGACGAGCTCGGGCTCGCGCACGGGTGCCGCGACACCGGCATCCGCTCCGCCATCGCTTCGACCCGAAACGTCGGTACGCGCTGGCAGGTCACCACCGCGGATGCCGTCGAAGGAGCCCGCGGGCATTTCGATGCGGCCCGAGGGGATGGCATCCGTCGGCGGGAACTCGTACACCGGAACGCCGTCGTCGATGCGCGCCGTGATGCTGTTGAGGTCGACGCCGGCGTCGTCGAGGGCGCGCAGCGCCGAGGCCGCATCGTCAGCGACGAGAGGCATGTCGGGAGTGTGGAGGTGCAAGCCGTCGCTGGTGTTCGAACCGAGGCGGCCGATGATGTTGTCGAGGCCGCCGATGCCGGCGCCGCCCAGGCGGAGGGCACCGTTCATTGCGAGCGCACCGGGGTCGACGAAGTCGACCACTCGCGCCGCCTTCGCCACGACCGAGGCTGCGGTCGACGCGGTCTTCACACCGGTCACGGCAGCACCCGCGGGGATGAGGATCGTGCCAACGTTGAAGACTGCCTCTCCCGCTGCGGTGCCGGGGTCGTCGGCCCACTTGTCCCATGCGATGAGCGCCTTGCCCGTGTTCAGCCATGCCTCGCGGGATGAGTCTTTGAAGTCGCGGAGCTCCTGGGGCAGCACCTGACCGCCGAACATCTGCGCCGCATCGTCGGCTGCCACCAGCAGGCTCAGCGGCGGCATCACGTTCATCAACAGGCCGCCGGCGAGCGTGCCGAGGTTGCCCCACGCGGCGCCGTACGCGTCGGTGGAGAAGAACTCGCCCGTCGCCGGGTTGTAGCCGAGGACCAGCGTGCCGAGGCCCTCGACCGTGCCCCAGATGCCGCCGACGACAATGCCCTCCCAGAGGAAGTCCTTGACGACGAAGGTGGCGGCCGCCTCCGCGCATCCCTCGGTGCGCTCGACGTCGGCTCCCCACGGCATCTCGGTGCCCTCGGGGATCTCGGAGATGCCGTAGCCCAGCGAGTCGTTCTCCGACTGGGCGGCACGCAGCGCATCAGCACCGTACAGGGCGCGGATGCGGTTGGCGCAGGCGCGTTCGGCCTCCCACAGTCTGATCTGCTGTGCGTTCACCGCGGCCAGCAGCTCGTTGTTGCGGTCGACATGCTCCTGGGACTCGTGCCACTCCTTCGTGACCGTGCGGTACTTGTCGGGGGGTTGCGGGAGCCGTCGTCGTCGTCGTCGTCGACCCGCCCCACGAGCCCTGGTAGGTCGGCGTCGCGGTGGCGCCGCCGTAGGGGGACTGCGCCGCCGTCCACGCGGGGTTGATCTCGCGCACCTGCACGCCGCCCTGGATCGAATCCACGAACGCCTTCGCCTCGATACGCAGGGAATCGAGCTCGGCCTTGATCGGGCGCACATCGGCGGCGAACGCGATGAGGGCGGCCGACACCTCGGCGAGGTTGTCGCCGACCTGCGTGGCCTGCGAGCTCACGGGTGCCATGAGTCCGAGCAGGGTGGGGGACTCCGGCGCTTCGTAGACACCGGCCATGCCCTGCCAGGTGAAGTTCACGTTCGAGCCGTGCTCGGTCACCTGGCCCGAGATGGTACCGATCGTGCGCGCGTTCTCCTCGATGGCATCCGGCTGGATGTCGGCACCCGGGATCTTTTCGAAGTCGATGGGACTCGGCATCACATGACCCCACGCGGGAGTGCGGGCGGGTACACGGCTGACACGGCGGCCGACTGTGCGTTCGCGACCATCTCCATGTCACCTGCGATGTAGGCCTCAGTGGCGGTGACGACGCCCCGCGCCGCGGCACCGATCCGGGTGCTGATGCCCTGGATGCGCGGCCCCTCCTCCTGCTGGAAGTACGCCTGCACGGCCTCCGAGATCGCACCCGACTGCGTCGCCGTCACCGCTCCCTCGAGCGCGGGGCTCAGCGCGTTGAGTGCCGTGCCGAGTGCCTCGGCTTCGACATTCACCTGCTGCAGCACCGCTGAGACACCCGACGGCTCAATACGCCACGCTGTCATCGCGTGCCCTCCTTCGCTCTCTTCTTCCCCTGTGCCGCTCATCGCGCTGCGGCGCGGCGACGATGCCGGGAGCGTGTGGCCCCCGGCATCGCGGGGGAACTCAGCCGATCGACTCCACGGCCGCGCGAGCCTTGCTCAGCGCGGTCTGGGCCGACTCGTCGTTGCGCTCGAGCGACGAACGCAGCGTCTGAATGATGCCGCGCACCTCGGCGGCGGCGTTCTTCCAGCGCAGTTCCTTCGCGCGGTAGTCCTCGGACACGCCGTCGGCGGAGTAGTCGGCCATCGCCGCCTGCACGTCGCGGTCGCGCTGGTCGATGAGCGACTCCAGCAGCGAAGCGACGCGGTTGAAGTTGTCTTGTGCGTTCTGCGACGCCGCGATCGAGTAGTCGCGACGATCTCCTTGGTTCACCATGAGTCAGTCCTCTCCGATCCTCAACGGGCGCCGAAACGCGCGGCGTCGAAGGACGACCCGGCTTCCAGGCTGGTGGTCTGATCGACCATGGACGCCTCGCCCTCTTGGAACGAGCGGTCCATGCTCGAGATGCCGCCGAGCACACCGTCGAGGGCGACCTTCAGCTCGGACGAGATCGCGTCGGTGCGCGACTTGAACCGGTCGAATGCGGCGCGACCCGCGCCCTGGAACTGGCCCTCCAGCGGCTCCGCCGCCTCGAACAGCTGTCGCACCAGCAGCGACAACTCATCGCTCGAGCCGGAGGTTGCTTTCGTCAGCACGCCCAGCGTGTCTGACCCCATTGCGAACTTCACGAGAGCCCACCCTTCGTTCGTGAATCACGTGCAGAGAACTCGAAAACTGTAACCAGAGCCCCCCGGCCCCGGAACAAAGATGAGAGAACTCTCCTTTTCGATTCACCCTGTGGAGGAGGGGTCAGTCACCCGCCTTCGCCGCGGCCTTCGCGGCCCGCTTGTGCTCGCGCACCTTGCCCAGTGACTCCGGACTGACGATGTCGGCGACGGAGCGGAACGAGCCGTCCTCGCCATAGGGGGCCGAGGCCTCGCGCCACCCGGCACCGGTGAATCCGCGCTGCTTCCCGAGGAGCGCGAGGAAGATCTTCGCCTTCTGCTCGCGGAAGCCGGGCAGCGCCTTGAGACGCTTCAGCACCGTCGCTCCGTCAGGGTCGTCACGGGTCCACAGGGCGGCTGCATCCCCGCCCCAGTCCTCCTCGACCGCGGCGCACAGCGCCTGCACGCGCTTGGCCATCGACCCCGGGAAGCGGTGCACGGCCGGCGACTGGGCGAATGCCGCAGCGAAGTCGTCGGGGTCGTCGTGCGCGATGCTGGCGGCATCCATCGACCCGGTGCGCTCCCGGATCTTGAGCGGGCCGGCGAAGGCCGTCTCCATCGCGACCTGCTGGTCGAGGAGCATGCCGATCAGCAGGGCGAGCGGGTTGCTCGACAGCAGCTCGTCGGCGGCGGGGTCGTCGGTGATGCGCAGACTCATGTCCCCATTCTCGCGCCGCGGAGGGGGAGGGAACAGCCGGGGAGCGCGGGCGTCAGTCGCGCTCGGCGATCCACTTCGCGGCGAAGGGCACGGCATCCATCGTCGAGATGTCGCGGGTGATCTCGTTCAACTGGTCGGTGAAAGCGCTGACGTCGCCCGGCGGCAGTCGCGTGACGACCGAGCCGTCGACGCGGCGGATCACGACCTCGCTGACCGACGGCGCATCGCGGCCGGCGTCGAGCAGTCCCATCACGACCGTGCCGATCCATCGCAGCCCGTTGCGCGGCCGGTCTTCCCCCGCGACGGTGTAGACCTCGGATGCCGGTGTGCTCACGGCATCCATCCTGCCCGAGCCGGGGCTGCGACGCGGGGACGACCGTGATGGAGGGAGATCCTGGGGCGAGGGGAGGAGGGATGCCGGGGCGGTTTCAGGCGGTCAGTGCAACACCGTTGTCTGGTGGGGTTGAGAGTAGTCGTTCAAGGGCTTCGGTGGGGGTGGCCCAGTCGAGGGTCATGCGGGGGCGGTCGTTGAGTTGGGTGGCGACGTAGTCGAGGTAGTCGGCGGTGTAGCCGGAGAGGTCGGTGCCTTTGGGGAAGTATTGCCGGAGCAGGCCGTTTGTGTTCTCGTTCGTTCCGCGCTGCCAGGGTGAGTGCGGGTCGCAGAAGAAGACCCCGTCGCGCAGGTCGGCTTCGACGGTGATCCTGGCGTGGGCGGACAGCTCCTTGCCTTGGTCCCAGGTGATGGATCGTCGCAGCAGGTCGGGCAGTCGCCGCATTTGTTGGATCATCTGATCGGCGACAGTCTCGGCGTCTCGGCGGGCGGGCAAGTGCAGCAAGATCACGAACCGGGTGGCGCGTTCGACCAGGGTTCCAATCTGTGACAGACCGTCCTTGCCGATGATGAGGTCCCCTTCCCAGTGGCCGGGGACGGCGCGATCTTCTGCTTCGGCGGGACGGTCGGAGATCATCACCATCCCGGGGATCTTTCCTGGCCCGGCCGCTGCGGCCGCTTGACGTTGGGTTCGGGCGCGGGGCTTGCGGGTGGTGCGGCCTGAGCGCAGCGCCCGTGTGAGCTCGTTGCGTAACTCACCGCGACCCTGCACGAACAGGGACCGGTAGATCGCCTCGTGCGAGATGCGCATGCTCTCATCATCCGGGAAGTCCACCCGCAGGCGTCGGCTGATCTGCTGCGGGGAGTGTCCCAGCCTCAACCGCCGCTGCACCTCGACCCGCAGCGAGAGCTGCGAAGCGAGCTTGGATGGCTTAGGGCGCGATAGGCGCCGATCCGCGCGGCCCTGCGCGGTCGAGGGTGAGTAGAACACCGACTGGGTGGGCGGGCGCATCGTGCGTTTCGCCCGGTAGCGCGGCAGATTGCCGCGATTGCGACGCAACTCCCGCAGCACCGTCGAGGGATGCCGGCCAAGGCCCCGAGCGATCTGACGGATCGATTCGCCCCGCGCCACTCCAACAGCGATCTGCTCACGCTCGAGAAGGGTCAGAAACCGACCCGAGGGATCAGACAACGACAACGGTGACATACCGCCAGCATCCCGAAACCATCTCTCCGCACCCTGCCGCGACGCGCCCGCCGCCCCCGCCGCATCCGCCGTCGACAATCCCGCCGCGATACCTCGCCAAAACTCCCGCTTCACACTCCGCAACACACTGAACACCGCCCACCCCCTCAATCAGGGTGTTGCACTGACCACTTGAGTGCGCCCCGGGGTATGGTCCTTCGCTGGCCCTGGTCCTCCGCTCGTCACGGAGGGGCTGCGGCGCGGCGACGAGCGGTGAGATGAAGGGAGGGTCTGGGGCGTACGGAGGAGGGATGCCGGGGGTGAGGTCCTCCGTTTGGATCCTGGTCCTCCGCTCGTCACCGCGCGCTGGCAAACAGCGCCACGCGGCGCAAGCGAACGGCGCCACCGCGCGCAAGCGGACAGCGTTACCGCAGGCGGAACGGGCAGCGCGCCTCAGCCGGCGTCGGCGACGTCGCGCTGCTCGAGGGCGGCGGGCTCGGTGACCTCGATGCCGAACAGCGCCGACAGCGCGTCGATGTACTCGTCGGCCCGGCCGGTCTCGGCGAGCTCGTGCGCGCGGGTCGTGGGGGTGTGCAGCAGCACGCCGACGAGGTGACGGAGGGCCTGCTCGGTCTGCCCGCCCTCGTCGCCGCGGGCGCGCACGCGGGCCACCTCGGCGTCGAGCACGCCGAACACGTGGGCGCGCAGCGCCACGACGGCGGGGGTGATGTTCTTGCGCTCGCCGACCGAGGTGAAGCGGCGGGCGGCGTCGCGGACGAGGTCGCGCGCGGCATCCGTCGCCTGCAGCTCTTCGAGCGGGGCGTGGAGGCGGATGGTCTCGAGATCCAGCAGGTCGACGCCCGCGACGGTGGCCACGTCGGGGTCGACGTTGCGGGGGAGGCCGAGGTCGATGACGAGACGGCGGGCCGTGTGGTCGACGGGGCAGACGCCGGCGCTGCCGTCGATGGCGGTCTCGTAGGCGCCGCGTCCCGCCGCGAAGGTCGCGGCACTCAGCACGTAGTGCTCCGCGGTGGTGCACGTGATCACGAGGTCGGCGTGGGCGACGGCGGAGGGGAAGGTCTCGGCCGAGACCGCTCGCAGGCCGTGCTTGAGCGCGAACTTCGTGGCCCTGCCCGAGGGTGAGTGCACCGAGATGTCTTCGGCGCCCTGATCGCGCAGGGCGGCGACCGTGGCGGCGGCGTAGGCGCCGGTGCCCACCAGGAGAACGCGCTGCGTCGACCAGTCGGCGATCCGGCTGTCGGCCAGTTCCAGGCCGAGGCGCACGAGCGAGCGGCCGGCGCGACCGATGGCCGTGGAGTTCTTCACGCCGCGCTGCGCCTCGGAGGCCCGCTGGAAGAGCCGCTCGAGTTCGGCCGAGGTGGTGCCGAGCTTGCGCGACTCGGTCAGTGCGCGACGCACCTGCCCCGCGATCTCGCCCTCGCCCACGACGACGGACTCGAGACCGGATGCCACGGAGAACAGGTGTTCGGCGACCTCGTTACCGCCGAGGACGGTGTAGCCGCCCTCGAGTTCGCTGGCGGGAACGCCGGTGGCGGCCTCGATTGCGGCGAGCGTCGCCTCGATGCCGAGGGCGACGGCGGCGGTGACCGGCTCGTCCATGTCGACGTAGGCCTCGAAGCGGTTGCACGTCGCGACGACGACGGCTCCCTGCACGCACTCGTCGTGCGCGGCGATGAGGGGGGCGGACGGGGGTGCTGGGTACGCTCAACCGCTCCAGGAGCTCGAAGGGCGCGGTCTTGTGACTCGCGCTGACGCACAACAACACATTCATATTCTACGCCCGGCTTTCGCGAGGTATTCCGGGCGGCCTTTCGACGTCAAGGCATCCCCTCTGCTCACCGGAAGCGAATGGGAGGATGGATGCCATGGCCTCCCTCGATGCTCCCCTTCTCCGTGCCCTCCGGGGCGACCGTCCCGAGCGTCAGCCGGTGTGGTTCATGCGGCAGGCGGGGCGCTCGCTGCCGGAGTACCGGGAACTCCGCGTGGGTACGCGCATGCTCGACGCCTGCCTGACCCCTGACCTCGCGGCGGAGATCACGCTGCAGCCGATCCGTCGTCATGACGTGGATGCCGCCATCTTCTTCAGCGACATCGTCGTGCCGCTGCGCCTGGCCGGTGTCGACGTGGTCATCGAGCCCGGCCGCGGCCCGGTCTTCGCCGACCCCGTCCGCACGGCCGACGATGTGGCGCGCATCACTACGATCGACCCCGCCGACGTGGCCGCGGCTGCCGAGCCCGTCCGCGAGGCCGCCCGCCGCGTGGTCGCCGAGCTGAGCGACTCGGTGCCCCTCATCGGCTTCGCCGGCGCGCCGTTCACGCTCGCGGCGTACCTCGTCGAGGGCGGACCGAGCAAGGAGCACTTGCGCGCGCGCGGCATGATGCACGCCGACCCGGCGTCGTGGCATCGCCTGGCCGGGTGGCTTGCGAAGGTGTCGCGCGCGTTCCTCGACGCGCAGATCGACGGCGGGGCTCAGGCCGTGCAGCTGTTCGACTCGTGGGCGGGGTCGCTCGCTCCCGCGACGTTCCGCGAGTTCATCGCCCCGCACTCGCACGAGGCGCTCGAGGGCATCGAGGTGCCCCGCATCCACTTCGGCGTCGGTACAGGCGCGTTCCTCGACGACATGCGCCTGGGCGGCCTCGCCGACGCGGTCGGCGTCGACTGGCGGATGCCGCTCGACGAGGCCGCAGCCCTGGTCGGTCCCGACGTCACCCTGCAGGGGAACATCGACCCGGCCCTGCTCGGTGCCCCGTGGCCCGTGCTCGAAGCCCACGTCGACGACGTGCTCGCGCGCGGCCGCGCAGCGCGCGCACACGTGCTCAACCTCGGTCACGGCGTGCCGCCCGACACCGACCCCGACGTGCTGACCCGCATCGTCGCCCACGCGCACGGGCACGACCCGGCCCCCCGCGCCGACGCTCTCGCCGCCGGCGATGACACGGTCGGCGGGGCGCGCACGCATGAGTGAGGCGCTCGACCGGCTCGTGCAGCACGCGCACGAGACGCGGGTCGTCGTCGTCGGCGGCGGGATCTCCGGACTCGTCGCCGCCCGCGAGTGCGCCAAGGTCGGTCTGCAGGTCACCGTGCTCGAGGCCTCCGACGTGTTCGGCGGGGTCCTGCGCACCGCCGAGGTCGGAGGACTCACGCTCGACGTGGGCGCCGAGAGCTACGCCACCCGCGGGGGCGTCGTGCGCGACCTGCTCGCCGAGTTGCATCTGACCGACGCGATCGTGTCGCCGAACCCCGCCGGGGCGTGGGTTGCGGGCGTCCCCGGCGTCGGGGCGGCGCCGCTGCCGAAGGGCGGGGTGCTCGGCATCCCCGACAACCCCTTCGCTCCCGACGTGCGGCGCATCATCGGCTGGTCGGGCGCGTGGCGGGCGTACGTCGATCGCGTACGGCCCCCGCTCACCATCGGCCACGCGCACAGCCTCGGCAAGCTCGTGCGCTCGCGCCTGGGCTCACGCGTCCTGGACCGTCTGGTCGCCCCCGTCACCAGCGGCGTGTACTCCGCACGGCCTGACGACATCGACGTCGACCTCGCCGCCCCCGGCCTCAACGCCGCGCTCACCCGCACCGGTTCGCTCACGGGTGCCGTCGCCGAGCTCCGCGCACAGCGGGCGGGAGCGCGGCCCGCCGATGCCCCGGCATCCGATGTGCCGGTCGCCTCCGGCTCGGCGAAGGCACCGGGCCCCGGGTGGCGCCGTCGAGGGTCTCGCGGGCGGGATGTCGCGCCTGGTCGATGCGCTCGTCGCGGGCCTCCGCGACAGCGGCGTCGATCTCCGCACCGGAGTCGGCGCCGAGAGCCTCACCCGCACCGATGCCGGCTGGTCCGTCGCGACCTCGGTCGACGACGCGCCGCTTACCGCCCGCGCCGTGATCGTGGCCCTCCCCGAGGGGCCGGCGCGCGCACTCCTGGCCCCGGTGGTCGCCGGACTCGAGCCGGGCGAGCCGATCGCCCCGGTCGTCGAGGTGGTGACCCTGGTGGTGAACGCCCCCGCGCTCGATCGCGCGCCACGGGGCACCGGCGTGCTGACGGTGCCCGGCAGCCACACGGCCAAGGCCCTCACCCATTCGAGCGCGAAGTGGGACTGGGTGCGGGATGCCACCGAGCCCGGCATCCATGTCGTGCGCGTCTCGTTCGGCGCGCAGGGCGAAGAGCCCGCGACCGCCGCCCTCGACGACGACGGTGCGGCACGCCTCGCCCTGGCGGAGGCCGCCGCACTCCTGGGCGTCGAGTTGCCGGCATCCGCCCTCGTCGCCTCCCACCGCTCGCGTTACGTGCAGTCGCAGCCGGCCGCCACCATCGGACGCGCCGCCGTCACCGCCGCCGCACGCGGTGCGGTGCGCGCCGTGCCCGGCCTCGGCGCGACGGGCGCGTGGATCGCCGGCACGGGGTTGGCCCAGGTCATCCCCGACGCGCGCGACGAGGCCGATCGGGTGCGCAGCGCCGCGCTCTGGACCAACTGACGGGCGTCGCGATCGATCACGTGCGGCCCCGTGTCAAGGGTGGATGCCGGAGACGGCATACATGACTACTGTGAGACTCGACCAGCACTCGATCGAGCGTGAGGAGACCCCATGAGGGGCAAAGCAGCACTCGTCGTCGGACTCGTGGCGGGCTACGTGCTCGGAGCACGCGCCGGCCGCCAGCGGTACGAGCAGATCAAGGAGCAGGCCGACAAGGTCTGGAGCCAGCCCGCCGTCCAGGGACAGGTCGAGAAGGTGAAGGCGCTCGGCGTCTCGGCCCTCAAATCCGTCCCCGGAGTCGTGTGGAAGGGCGCGAAGTCGGTCACCGGTGCCGCCGCGGGTTCGGGCACTGTGCAGGAGCGCGCCGAGCGTGCCGGGCGCGCGGCGAAGCAGTCGGCCGCCGAGGTCGCCGACGTGGTCGAGGACTCCGTCGACGACGCGAAGCAGGCCGAGAAGGTCGCCACCGCGCGGGCCAAGGCGGCACAGAGCGGCTCCGACGCGTCGGGAAGCTGACGCGCATGACGACTCCTCGCGGATTCCGCGACCGCTCCGACGACAGCATCTTCGAGCTGATCGGCGATATCCCCGAGCTGGTGCGCAACCTCGTCGTCGCCGAGATCAACGGCGCGAAGGCGTGGGCGCAGCGCACCGCCAAAGACGCCGGGATCGGCGCCGGCTGGTTCGTCGGCGCACTGATCGTGCTGTTCTGGGCCGTTCCGGTGTTCTTCGCCTTCGTCATCGCGGGACTGTCTTCGTGGTGGCCCGTGTGGCTGTCGGCCCTCGTGGTCTTCGGCGTGATGGTCGTGGTCACCGCGATCCTGGCGCTCTTCGGCTACCTCCGCTTCAAGAAGTTGTCGAGCCGAGAGAACCCGGGCAAGGCCATCGCCGAAGACGTCCGCATCGTCAAGGAGGCCCGCGATGAGTATTGATCGTCCCGTCCCCGTGCCCCGCACCGCCGTGCCGCTGGGCATCAGCGACCCGGTGGAGTCGGCCCGCGCCGAGCTCAAGGCGGCGCTGGCGGCCATCGAGGTCAAGGCCAACGTTCCGCGTCGCGCGAGTGACGCCGTCGACCGCACCGTCGCCGAGGTGCGCGCCAAGGCGCGGCGCAACCCCCAGGCGGCCGCGGCCGCGGTCGCGGGTGTCGCCGCAGCGGTCGGCTTCGCCGTGTGGGGGATCGTCCGCGCCTACACGCGCTGAGACGCGAAGAAGCGGCCCGTTCCCCGATGGGGCGGGCCGCTTCGCCGTTCGCAGCGGGGGAGGAGGCTGAGCTCGTCGAAGTCTCCGGGCGTGAGGTGGGCCCCGGTCCCTTCGACGGGCTCGGGGACCTCCGCCACGGAGGCGGCGACACCCCGCTCACGGCTCGTCGGCGAACAGGCCCTCCAGCAGGTCTTCGAAGTACTCCGGGGTCACTGCGATCGGACCGGCGTACGCGTGGTCGAACCCGGCGATCGCGTACAGCAGCAGCGCGACGAACAACGCGAGCATGCCCGACATCAGCAGGTGCACGCGCAGGTTCCGCACCTCGATGAGGCCGATGAGGATGGCGTTCAGCACCGCCCCGACCGCGAGCACGATCCACAGCACGCTGGGCAGCGCCAGGTGCGTGAGGGCGATCCGCTCGCGACGGTTCTCGACGAGCATGTGGAACTGGTCGAGCGACTGCTGCACGTAGAGGATCTCGGCCGGTGACGACGGCTGCACGGCGGCGATCGACTGCTGCATGGCCGTGATGTTGGCATCCGTCTCGGCGGGGATCTCGAGTCTGCGCTGCATCGGCCAGTCCAGGTCGATGACGTCACGCGTGTACTGGTTGATCTGCTGCTGCACCTGGCTGGACTCGGGTTCGGGCAGCAGCGCCGCCGTGCGGTACAGCGCGGCGAGCGTCGACGACTCCTCGAGCACCACGCCGTCGACCTCGGTGAAGTTGCCGTAGGCGGCGGCCGCGATGAGGGCGAGGGTCACGCCGTAGAAGACGCCGTAGGCGCCGACCGCGTAGCTGAGCACGCGGTCCCACTCCTCACCCTGCGGTGCGACCGCGGAGACCCACCTGCGCAGGATCAACAGGATGCCGCACGAGCCGCCGACCACGACCACGATGAAGATCGGCAGACCGACGGACATCGGCAGGTCGTAGAGCCACATCGCGCACCCCTTCGCGCGGCATCCCCCGACGCCGTCGTCGCACAGTACCAACGCGGACCGACGCGCCGCACCTGTCGGTCGTTCACCGGTGAGTCAACCGGTTTGGCCCGTCGCTGCAGCGAGACGAGACTAGGAGTCATGTCCCACGACAGCGACTCGTCCGTGTACACCCTGTGGGCGGTCTTCCGCCGCGATCCCGAGAACCCGGTCACCGCCTCCGAAGCGACCGAACTCGCCGACCTGGTCTCACTCATCGAGGCCGACGGCGTCACGGTCCGTGGTTTCTACGACGTCAGCGGCCTGCGCGCCGACGCCGACCTGATGGTCTGGCTGTACGGCGAAGACCCCCAGGCCCTGCAGCGCGACCTGCGGCGCCTGCGCCGCACCGACCTGCTCAAGAACCTGCTGCCCACCTGGAACGCGATGGGCGTGCACCGCGACGCGGAGTTCAACCGCTCGCACGTGCCCGGCTTCCTCCGTGGTATCGAGGCGCAGCAGTGGCTGTGCCTGTACCCCTTCATCCGCAGCTACGAGTGGTACCTGCTGCCCGAGGCGGAGCGGCGCGAGATGCTCATCGAGCACGGCAAGAAAGGCTCCGCCTACAAGGGCGTCATCGCCAACACGGTGGCATCCTTCGCCCTCGGCGACTACGAGTGGCTTCTGCCCATGGAGGCCGACGTGCTCACCGACCTCGTCGACATGATGCGCGACCTGCGATACACCGAGGCCCGCCGTCACGTGCGCGAGGAGGTGCCGTTCTACACCGGGCGTCTGGTCACGCTCGACGAGATCCCCGAGATCCTCCAGTGAGTGCGCCCCTGCGCCTCGGCACGCGGCGCAGCGCCTTGGCCATGACCCAGTCGCAGATGGTCGCCGACGCGGTCTCTGCGGCATCCGGTCGCGCCGTCGAACTCGTGCCGATCGTGTCGGAGGGCGACGTCAACCGCGCCTCGCTGTCGCAGCTCGGCGGGCGCGGTGTGTTCGCCAACGGTCTGCGCGAGGCGCTCGCCGCCGATCGGTGCGATTTCCTCGTGCACTCGCTGAAAGACCTGCCGACTCTCCAGCCCGAGGGACTCGTCATCGCGGCGACGCCGGCTCGAGAAGACGCACGCGATGTCGTCGTGACGCGCGACGGCACCCCGCTCGGGGCGCTCCCGCCGGGCTCGCGCGTGGGCACCGGTTCGCCCCGCCGAATCGCCCAGGCGCTGCGGCACAGTCCGCGCGTCGACATCCACGACATCCGCGGCAACGTCGACTCGCGTCTCGCGCGCGTGCGCGACGGAGAGCTGGATGCCGTGATCCTCGCCGCCGCGGGCATCTCGCGCCTCGGCGGTGATCTCGGCGGGCTGCACGCCGAGGAGCTGGGACTCGCGGAGTGGCCGACCGCTCCCGGGCAGGGCTCGCTCGCCGTGGAGACCCGCGCCGACATCGACCCCGAGATCCTGGCTGCCCTTGCCCAGCTCGACGACGAGGACACCCGCGTCGCCGTCACGGCAGAGCGCACGGTGCTGTCGGCCCTGGATGCCGGGTGCAGCGCGCCCGTCGGAACGCACGCCGCCATCGCCGACGGCGACCTGCGGGTGCGTGCCATCGTCTACGCGCTCGACGGATCACGTCGGATCGGTATTGATCGAACGGTGCGTCTCACACCGGGGTATGGTGGGGAAACGGGCAGTGGCAATGGAGCGGATGCTGCCGACGACGGGGGATCCATGACGCGTGCAACGCGCCTGGGCCGAGAAGCCGCGCGTCGGTTGCTCGAACGCGGGGCGGCCGATCTGGTACCACGAGAGTCGACCACATGAATGAAGGCCACCGGCACACGCCGAATCCCACGACGGGCAGCGTTCCCAAGCCTCTTTCCGGACGGCGCGTGCTCGTGCCGCGCGGCGGTCCCTGGGGTGATGGCGTCGCCGCGCGCCTCCGACAGCTCGGGGCTGCTCCTGTCATCGCCCCACTGATCAACTTCGCGCCCACGAACGACCAGGCGACGCTGGACGAAGCCCTCGCCGACCTCGCCGCGGGTGCCTTCGATTGGCTCACGCTCACCAGCGCGACGACGGTCGACGTGCTGTACGCCTACAAGGCGGTGATCCCCGCGAAGACGCGGGTCGCCGTGGTGGGCGAGACCACGGCCGCGGCCATGCAGGCCGTCGGCTATCGTGTCGACCTCGTGCCCGAGCGCGACAACTCCGCGCAGGGCATGGCCGAGCAGATGATCGACCTCGAATCCTCGCCCCGCACGGTGCTCACCCTGCGCAGCGAGATCGCCAAGCCGGTGCTGACGCGTCTTCTCATCGAGGCCGGCCACGACGTGCGCAGCGTCGTGGCGTACCGCACCGTCGGGGTGCCGGTGTCCGAGAAGGTCGCGGGCGACGTGCACTCGGGCCGCATCAACGCCATCCTCGTCACCAGCGGCTCGGTCGCCGAGCAGGTGGTCGAGCAGTTCCCCGAGATCCCGGCATCCACCGTCATCGCGGCGATCGGCCCCCGCACCGCGAAGGATGCCAAGCGCGCCGGGCTCAGCGTCGACGTCGTCGCCGAGCGGCAGACCGTCGACGCCCTCATCGAGGCGGTCGCCCGCTTCCCCGTCCCCACCGAATCGACCCCATGAGCTTCCCCGAGCACCGCCCGCGGCGTCTGCGCCGCACGCCCGCCGTCCGCCGTCTCGCTCGCGAGACGCACCTCGTGCCGTCGCAGCTCGTGCTGCCGATGTTCGTGCGCGAGGGCATCACCGAGCCGAGCCCGATCGGCTCGATGCCCGGCATCGTGCAGCACTCGCTCGACTCGCTCCGCCGTGCCGTCGCCGAAGCGGCCGAGGAACGGATCGGCGGCGTCATGCTCTTCGGCGTGCCCGAGACGCGCGACGCGGTCGGTTCGGGCGCCGATGACCCGCACGGCATCCTGAACGTCGCGACCGAGGCCGTCGTGGCCGAGGTGGGCGACGCGCTCGTCGTGCAGACCGATCTGTGCCTGGACGAGTTCACCGATCACGGGCACTGCGGGGTCCTTCGACAAGCTCAGGAACCTGCTGCACAAGCGGTCGTCGACAACGACGCGACCCTGGAGCGCTACACCGCGATGGGTCTCGCCCAGGCGCGAGCGGGCTCCGCGATGCTCGGGCTGTCGGGAATGATGGACGGCCAGGTGGGCGCGGTGCGCGAGGCCCTGGATGCCGAGGGCTTCACCGACACCCTGATCCTCGCCTACTCGGCCAAGTACGCCGGTGCCTTCTACGGGCCGTTCCGCGAGGCCGTCGACTCGCAGCTGAAGGGCGACCGCCGCTCGTACCAGCTCGACCCCGGCAACGGCCGCGAGGGCGTGCGCGAGGCGCTGCTCGATGTCGAAGAGGGCGCCGACATCGTCATGGTCAAGCCCGCGCTGCCCTACCTCGACGTGCTCGCCGACGTTCGCGCGTCCGTGGACGTGCCGGTGTGGGCGTACCAGGTGTCGGGGGAGTACGCGATGGTCGAGGCCGCTGCGGCGCACGGCTGGATCGACCGCCGCGGCGCGATCATGGAGAGCCTGCTCGGCATCCGTCGCGCGGGCGCTGATGCGATCCTGACCTACTGGGCGCTCGAGGCCGCCCGCTGGCTGCGCGCCGAGCTGTAGCCGCTCACGGCGCGAGCCCCCGGGGCCTCGGGCCCCGGGTCCCGCCCCCGGCCCTCGCCCCGGCCCCGGGCCCTCGGCCGCCGCCCTCCGCCGGTGAGGGGTCGATTTTTGTCGCCCAGACGGGCCGTAAGCGACAGTTCCTGACCCCTCACGCGGGGGCACCCGGAAGAATGGATGCCATGACCGACCTCAACGACCAGTGGTTCGCCCGCGCCAAAGACGTCATCCCGGGCGGGGTGAACTCGCCCGTGCGGGCCTACGGCTCGGTCGGCGGCACGCCGCGATTCGTGCAGTCGGCCTCGGGGCCGCGGATCACGGATGCCGCAGGTCGCGAGTACGTCGACCTCGTCGCCTCGTGGGGTCCCGCGCTCCTCGGCCACGCGCACCCCGAGGTGGTCGGCGCGGTGCAGGCCGCGGCATCCCGGGGTCTGTCGTTCGGTGCTCCCACGGGGGCCGAGGTGGAGCTGGCGGACCTCATCGCCCAGCGCGTGCAGGTCGGCGACCTGAAGCCCATCGAGAAGGTACGGCTGGTGTCCACCGGCACCGAGGCGACGATGACGGCGATCCGCCTCGCGCGTGGCGTGACGGGCCGCGATCTGCTCATCAAGTTCGCCGGCCACTACCACGGCCACTCCGACGGGCTGCTGGCCGCCGCCGGGTCGGGAGTCGCGACCCTGGCGCTGCCCGGCTCGGCCGGCGTTCCTGCGCCGATCGCCGCGCAGACACTCGTGCTGCCCTACAACGACCTCGACGCGGTGCGCGAGGCGTTCGAGGTGCACGGACAGAACATCGCCGCGATCATCGTCGAGGCGGCATCCGCCAACATGGGCGTCGTGCCGCCGCTGCCCGGCTTCAACGCGGCCCTCGCCGACATCGCCCACGAACACGGCGCGCTGCTCATCATGGACGAGGTGCTCACCGGCTTCCGCGTGCACCCGGCCGGCTTCTGGGGCCTGCAGGCCTCGCAGGGCGAGACGTACCTGCCCGATATCCTCACCTTCGGCAAGGTCGTCGGCGGAGGGATGCCGCTGGCCGCCCTCGCGGGTCGCGCCGAGGTCATGGATCATCTGGCCCCCCTCGGCCCGGTCTATCAGGCCGGCACACTGTCGGGAAACCCGCTGTCGGTCGCCGCGGGCTTGGCGACGCTTCGCCTCGCGACGCCCGAGGTGTACGCATCCGTCGATACCGCGGCCGCGCGGGTCGCCGACGCGCTCGGTGCCGCGCTGACGGCGGAGGGCGTGGTGCACGTGGTGCCGCGCGCGGGGTCGCTGTTCGGCGTCGCGTTCCTGCCCGAGGTGCCGTTGGACTACGCCACCGCGCTCACGCAGCAGTCGTACCGCTACGCCGCGTTCTTCCACTCGATGCTGGATGCCGGCGTCTCGCTGCCCCCGAGCGTGTTCGAGGCGTGGTTCCTCACCGCCGCGCACGACGAGACGGCGCTCGCTCAGGTGCTCGACGCGCTGCCGGCGGCGGCGAAGGCCGCGGCGGAGGCATTGGACCCGACGCTGCTGGCACAGTAGGGGGCGCGCCGGCGCTCGCGTGCGCGGGCCGGGGGCCGGTGGCGTACGTAACTCCTGTGGATGTGCGGGGAGGTCAGCCGCTACTCGCGAAGTTCCGGAGTCGGGGTCGGGGGTTGCGCCCGGATTTCCGGAGTTGTGCACGGCGTCGGCCAGCCGCCGCGTGCAACGGCCGGCCGCCGCCTGCATCGGCCGGCCGCCGCCTGCGTCGGAGGCGCACAGGCGCCGGTCGAGCGCAGCGGAGTGGACGCTGGTGGTCGGACGGGTCGGGGGCCTGTGGCGTGCGCAACTCCTGCAGATGTGCGGGGAGGTCAGCCCGTGCTCGCGGAGTTCCAGAGTCGGGGTCGGGGGTTGTGCCCGGATTTCCGGAGTTGTGCACGGCGTCGGCCGGCCGCCGCCTCCGTCCGAGCCGCATTCTCTGGGTCCGGTCCGGCGGTGGAAGACTTGAGGGATGGAACCCTCCGCCCCTCGTGTCGTCGTTCTCGCCGGTGGAGTCGGGGGGTCGAAGTTCACGCTCGGCGTGCGCGCCGCCCTGAGCGGCCTCGGCGCGCCCGAAGCGACAGTGGTCGTCAATACCGGTGACGACCTGTGGCTCTCAGGCGTGCGGTTGCAGCCCGACGTCGACTCGATCACCTACGCCCTCGCCGGCGTCAACGACACCGTGCGCGGCTGGGGCCGCGCGGGCGACACCGAGCGCGTCAACGTGGAGCTGCAGGCGTGGGGCGCGGGCTGGCCCTGGTTCACGCTGGGCGATCTCGACCTCGGCACCCACCTCGCCCGCACCGGCTGGTTGAGGGAGGGTCTCACCCCGACCCAGGTGCTCGCACGCATGGCGGAGCGGTGGCCGCTCGGCATCCGGCTCCTGCCCATGACCGACAGCGAGGTCGACACGCACGTGCTGCTCGAGGACGGGCGACGCCTGCACTTCCAGGAGTGGTGGACGCGGCACCGCGCCCAGCTCGCGCCGCGGGCGTTCGAGAATCCCGGCATCGCGGATGCCGTGCCCGCCCCCGGAGTGACGGAGGCCATCGCGCAGGCCGATGTCGTGCTGCTGGCCCCGTCGAACCCCGTCGTCTCGATCGGGCCGATTCTCGCGGTGCCGGGCGTGCGCGAGGCACTTCGACAGACCCCGGCCCGAGTGGTCGGCGTCTCGCCGATCATCGGCGGACGGGTCGTGCGCGGCATGGCCGATGTGTGCCTGGCGGCGATCGGCGTGGAGACCTCGGCCGCCGCGGTCGCGCGACACTACGGCGCGCGGTCCTCGGGTGGGGTGCTCGATGCGTGGCTGCTCGCCGAGGAAGACGCGGATGCCGCCAGTGCGGTCGAGGCGGAGGGTATCCGCGCGGTCGTCGCGCCGCTGTGGATGCGCGGCGAGGAGACGTCGGCCGCGATCGCGGAGGCGGCGCTGGGCGCCTGACCCGATCGCCGCGCACGTGGCGCGTGCTCGGGGTCCGGCGCGCCGGGTCGGGTGCGCGGCGCGCGGGTTTTTCGCGGATCGTCGTGTTGGTCGCAGATGTGCGGCGGATGGCTGCGTGGATCGTGCGTTTCTGCGGGGGTGACGCAAGGTCGGCGCGGCGCGGGTTGACGGCGGCGCGGCGTGCGGCGCGTGCGCGGGCGCGGCGCGCCGGGTCGGGGAACGGCGTGCGGGTTCCTCGCACTTCGTCGTGTTGGTCGCAGATGTGCGGCGGATGGCTGCGTGGATCGTGCGTTTCTGCGGGGGTGACGCAAGGTCGGCGGGGCGCGGGTTGACGGCGGCGCGGCGTGCGGCGCGTGCGCGGGCGCGGCGCGCCGGGTCGGGTGCGCGGGTTTCTCGCGGATCGTCGTGTTGGTCGCAGATGCGTGGTGGATGTCTGCGTGGATCGTGCGCTCGTGCGCGGAACGCGCGGTCGAGAGGACCGGCTCAGGCCGCCGCGGCCCCCAGCACCGCCGCGGTCCGTGGACCGACGCCGAGCGACACGGCCTGGGCCAGCTGCTCCGCGGTGTCGACGTCGCGGCGCAGTGTCGAGTCGCGTTCGACGGCGAGGTCGGTGCATCCCAGCAGGCGGTGGCGGGACGCCGAGTCGACGCCGAAGGCCGACACCCACACCGCTCCGGCGCGGGCGGTGACGAGGGTGGAGCCGGTGGCCTCGGCATCCGGAACCAGACCCCGCTCGACGGATGCCGCGAGCTCCAGGGCGTGGTCGAGATCGGCCGGGCGCAGGGCGGGCAGGTCGCCGAGGAGGGCGGCGCGGGCGACGCCCTGGCCGGCGGCGGCGGCGCCGAGCGCGATGGCGGCGTCGAGTCCGCGGGTGTCGCCCTCGGGAACGATCTCGACGGTGCGAGCGCGGCGGAGTTCGGCGCGGACGCCGGGGTCGTCGGTCACGACGACGACGCGGGCGACGCGCGTCGCGGCGACGGCCGCGGCGATCGTGTCGAGGGCGATGGCGCGGGCGAGCGCCTCGCGGTCTGTGCCGACGTCGGTCAGGCGCGACTTACCCACCGCGGCGGGTTTGACCGGCACGATGATGGTCCATCCGGGGGCGCTGGGGGTGCTCATCGGATCCATTGTGTGTCGCACTCGACGGATTTGCGGATGGGGGTAGCGGTGCGGCGGCGAAAGGTGCTGCGTGGCGCGCGAGATGACGGTCGTTTCGCGAGATGACCCGCGATGCGGCGGGAACGCAGGTCATCTCGGTGATCGGGTGTGATCTCGGCGGCACCCGGCGCGCCGGGGCGGGGACGCCGGAGCGCGGACGGCGGCGAGCGGGGGGCGCGCGCCGCGCGGGCGCCGCGCCAGCGCCGCCGGCCGCCGCGCCAGCGCCGCCGCCCGCGCCGCGCCAGCGCCGCCCGCCGCGCCAGCGCCGCCGCCCGCGCCGCGCCAGCGCCGCCCGCCCCCGCGACGCGCCCGCGCCGCCGCCCCCGCGCCGCGCCTCAGGCGAAGCGCTTGCGCAAGCGCGGCAGGATCTCGTCGCCGTAGGTGCGCAGGAACTGCTCCTGGTCGTGTCCTGGGTCGTGGAACACGAGGTGGCGGAAGCCGAGATCGACGTACTTCGCGATGCGCTCGACGTGCTCGTCGGGGTCGGTCGAGACGATGAACCGGGATGCCGCGCGCTCGATCGGCAGCTCGTTCGCGAGTCGTTGCATCTCGAGGGGGTCGTGCACGCTCATCTTCTCTTCGGCGGTGAGGGCGAGCGGCGCCCAGAACCGCGTCTTCTCCAGCGCGGTGTCGTGGTCGGGGTGGTACGAGACCTTGACCTCCATGAGCGTGTCGACGTCGTCGCGGGTGCGACCGGCCTTCGACAGGCCGTCGTCGAGGGCGGGGAGGAGCTTGTCGGTGTAGAGCTCCGGGTCCTTGCCGCTCGTGGTGATGTAGCCCTCGGCGATGCGTCCGGCGAGGCGCGTGGCCGCGGGGCCGGAGGCGCCGATGTAGATCGGCACCTTCTGCTCGGGGCGGTCGTAGATGGTGGCATCCTTCACCGAGTAGTACGTGCCCTCGTAGGTGACCCGCTCGCCGGCCCACAGCTCGTTGATGATCGTGATCGCCTCTTTCAGGCGCTGGAACCGCTCGGGGGGCTCGGGCCACTCCAGGCCCAGGGTCACCTCGTTGAGGGCCTCGCCCGTGCCGACGCCCAGCACCACACGGCCGGGGTACATCACGCCGAGCGTCGCGAACACCTGGGCGATGACGCCGGGGTGGTAGCGGAAGGTGGGGGTGAGCACGCTCGTGCCGATGATCACGCTCTCGGTGCGCGCGCCGAGGGCGCCGAGCCACGGAAGGGCGTTGGGGGAGTGGCCGCCGTCGTGCATCCACGGCTGGAGGTGGTCGGAGAGGAAGACGGAGTCGAACCCGACCTCCTCGGCGAGCACGCCGAAGTCGAGCAGCTCGTTGGGGCCGAACTGCTCGCTCGACGCCTTGTATCCGAAACGCAGGGGAACGGTCATCTTTCTCCTCCAACTTCGCATCCGCGCACGGGGGTGTGCGCGGGCTCGAACTCCGAACCGTCGGTGCCCACGAGGCGCTCGTGGAACGCCCGGACGGTTCCCGGCCACAGCAGGGTCAGACGCCCCGAACGGTCGTCGACGTACCAGTTGCGGCATCCGCCGGTCAGCCAGGGGGTGGATGCCGCGGCGGCGGCGATCTCGTCGGTGTAGGCCCGTTCGGCCTCGGCGCGGACGCGGAGCACCGAATCGGGACGGCGGTCGCGTTCGGCGAGGGCACCGACGACGTACGCCGCCTGCTCTTCGGCCATCAGGACGGCCGAGTTGTGGCCGAGGCTGGCGTTCGGGCCGTTGAGGACGAACAGGTTCGGGAAGCCCGCGACGACCGTGGAGCCGAACGACGTCATGCCCTCGGACCAGTGCGCGGCGAGCGTCCCGTCCTCGCCGCGCACGAGGTCGGCATAGGGCTGCTGCGTCGAGGCGAAGCCGGTCGCCAGCACGAGCACGTCGGCGGCGTACCGCGCGCCGCTCGCCGCGGTGAGCGTGGAGCCGTCGACGGCGGACAGCGCCGTCGGCTCGAGGGCCACGGCATCCGATCCCACTGCGGGGTAGAACGCGTCGGAGAGCAGCACGCGCTTGCACCCGAAGGCGTAGTCGGGGGTGAGGGCCGCGCGTAGCGCGGGGTCGGCGACCTGTGCGTGCAGGTGGGCGAGGGCCACGGCGCGGGCGGCGTCGGATGCCGTGGGGTCGCCCGAGCGCGAGGCGAAGCGCAACTCGCCCTCGGCGTAGAGATCGGCGCGTAGGCGGGCGAGGGCGCCGGGGTGCGCGGCGAGGTGGTCGCGGGCGGCCGGGTCGATGTCTCCGCCGCCGCGTGGGACGATCCACGCGGGAGTGCGCTGGAACAGCGTCACGTGTCCCGCGCGCGGGGCGAGTTCGGGCACGAGCTGCACCGCGCTCGCTCCGGTGCCCACGACGGCGACGCGCTTCCCCGTCAGGTCGACATCGTGATCCCAGCGCGCGGTGTGGAAGATGGGGCCGTCGAACGACTCCAGGCCCGGGATGCCGGGAACGTGCGGCTCGGTGAGGCGTCCGCACGCCAGCACCAGCGAGCGGGCGGCGAGGGGCTCGGCGTCCGTGTCGATCCGCCAGATTGCGCCGGTGGCATCCCATTCCGCCCCCAGGAGGGGAGTGCGGAGCCGCAGGCGATCGCCGAGCCCTTCGCGCGCGGCGACGTCTCGGAGGTAGGCCTGGATCTCGCGGCCCGAGGCGAACGTGCGAGACCAGTGCGGATTGGGGTGCGCGGCGAGGCTGTAGAGGTGGGCGGGCACATCGCACGCGACGCCGGGGTAGGTGTTGTCGCGCCAGGTTCCGCCCACGTCGTCGGCACGTTCGAGCACGACGATGTCGTCGCGGCCCGCGCGGCGGAGAGCCCCGGCCATGGCGAGACCGGCGAAACCGGCACCGACGATGACGACGTCGATGACCCTCACGCGCGCGTCCCGGCGGCGGGGGCGTGTGCGCTGTCGTTCGGCAGGGCGGAGGGCGTGGGCGGCACCGCCACCCGATAGTCGGTGGTGCGCAGGCGGAAGGGTCGCATGAGGCTGCGCGCGATCCGCTCGGCTGCGGGGACGGGCAGTTCGAGACCGTGCTCGATGCCGGTGTCGGGGAGGACGCGCCCGTCATAGAGGGTGCCGCCGAGATCGTCGCCGCCCGACCGCAGGAGCACCGCGGCGGTCTCGCGGCCGACGCGCGTCCACGGGATCTGCACGTGCGGGATGCTGCCCGACAGCAGCAGCCGCGACACCGCGACCATCGCACGGTGCTCGTCGATGGGCGGCCGGCCCTCGACGAGCGGCACGTCGCCCCCGGGGAGGGGGATGGGAACGAACTCGGCGAACCCGTGGGTTCGGTCTTGGATGTCGCGGAGGCGGCGGAGGTGCGCGATGCGCTCCCCGGCGGTCTCGACGTGGCCGTAAAACAGGACCGAGGTCGAGCGGAAGCCGCTGAGGTGAGCGGCGGTGATCGTCTCGACCCAGTCGTCGATCTCGAGGTCGCCCGGCGCGACGAGCGCGCGCACCCGCTCGCTGAGGACCTTCACCCCGGTGCCCGGCACGGTGTCGACGCCCGCTGCGCGCATCGCCGCGAGGGCGCCGCCGAGGCCGAGGCCGCTGCGTTCGGCGAGATCTCGCACATCGAGCGGACGGTACGCGTGCACGTGGATGCCGGGCGCCCCGCGCTTCACCGCCCGCACGAGGTCGAGATAGCCCGCGGGGTCTTCATCGCTTCGGAGCGCGCCCTGGATGCAGATCTCGGTGGCGCCGAGGTCGGCGGCATCGGCGGCGATCGCCGTGGCGTCGTCGAGGTCGAACTCGCCTGGGCTCGTGCGTCCGGTGCGTCGCAGCCCCGTCGAGGTGAGGTTGCGGTTCTGCACGAGCGTGATCGGCTCACCGACGGTGTAGCGGCGCGCGTCGTCGGCGACGGCGGTGAGGTCGTCGAGTTCGGCGCTCGTCGCGCGCAGCAGTCGCGTCCAGTCGGCGTCGTCGAGTTCGAGGGGGTCGGATGCCGCGCGCTCGGCCAGCCGGCGCACGCCGGGGTCGGCGCCGGTCGCGCCGGCGGCCGGAGTCGGCGCGCTCGCGGGGGTCGCGGCGCCCGCAGGGGTCGCGGCGGCGGGGCGAGCGGAGGATGCGGGGCGAGCGGAGGACGGCGGCTCGGCGAAGTCGCCTCCCTTCGTCCCTCGTCCTCCCTCCGTCACGCCGGCGGGCGTCACGCTGGCGGGCGTCACGCGCGGGGGCGTCGCGCTGGCGGGCGTGGCAGCGGAGGCCGCCGGGGCGCCGGGCTTCACGTCGGCCGCGAGCCCCCCGGCATCCGCCAGTGCCCGCACGGCCTCGTGCAGGCCCGGGTCGATCCAGCGCTGCGCATCCCGAACGAACTCGGGATGCGCCGTCAGCCGCTCCCGCAGCGCGAACCCGCTCGCGGCCGTGTGCGCGGCGAGGTCGTCGATCTGCGGCCAGGGGCGCTCGGGGTTGACGTGATCGGCCGTGAGCGGCGAGACCCCTCCCCAGTCGTCGGCGCCGGCCTGCACCAACAGGCCCAACTCGCGCGGGTCGGACAGGTTCGGCGGCACCTGGATGCGCATGTCGGGACCGAACACCAGACGCGCGACGGCGACGGCGGCCAGATACTCGAGCATGTCGGCATCCGGAGCGCCCTGCATGGGGGTGCGGGGCTTCGCACGGAAGTTCTGCACGATGACCTCTTGCACGTGCCCGTGGCGGTCGTCGATCTCACGCAGTGCGACCAGCGACTCGGCGCGGTCGCGCACGGTCTCGCCGATACCGACGAGGATGCCGGTCGTGAACGGGATGCCGGCGGAACCGGCGTCGTCGATCACGCGCAGCCGCAGCGCGGGGTCTTTGTCGGGAGAGCCGAAGTGCACCTGCCCGGGCTCTTCGTGGAGGCGCCGGGAGGTGGTTTCGAGCATCATGCCCATCGACGGGGAGACCGGGCGGAGGGTCTCGAGCTCGTCGGGGTGCATGACGCCGGGGTTGGCGTGCACGAGCATTCCGGTCTCGGCCGTGATGAGGCGGGCGATGTGCGCGACGTAGTCGATGGTCGAGGCGAAGCCGTGGTCGTCGAGCCACGCGCGGGCCTCGGGCCAGCGCTCCTCGGGACGGTCGCCGAGGGTGAGCAGCGCCTCTTTGCAGCCGAGCGCCTGCCCCTGCCGCACCACCGTGAGCACCTGCTCGGGGCTCATGTACGCGGGCTTTCGCAGGAGGGCGAGCTGCCCCGGGGTGTCGACGAAGACGCAGTAGTGGCACCGGTCGCGGCACAGGGTGGTCAGCGGCACGAACACCTTGCGCGAGTACGTGAGGACCCGGGAGCGGCCCGCGCGGGCGAGGCCCTCGTCGCGGAGAGCGGATGCCACGTCGAGCAGGCTCCGAAGCGGCGCCTCGAGCAGCGCCTCGGCCTCGTCGACGTCGGGTCGATGACCCGCGGCGACGCGCGCCAGCAGGTCGTCGATCGACGTGCCTCGGGCCGGTGCGACTCGCGGCGCAGCGCTGCCCGTACTCATCGCTCCAGGCTATCCCCCGCCCCCGACATCGGGGCCGAGCGGTACGCGTGCGTGCACGGGATGATCGTTGCGCTCTCGTGAGGTGCCACGCCGATGCGCGCTCTCGGGCGCTGGCAGGATGGATGCCATGGTGACCCTGCTGCTCGATTCGACGCAGCTCGAGGTGGTTCTCTCGCCGACCGAGCGTGCGATGTCGTTCCGGAGATCGAACATCGTCGTGCCCCGCGAGCACATCGAACGCGTGCAGCTCACCGACGACGCGTGGACGTGGCTGCGCGGCGTGCCCAACCCCGGCATCAACCTGCCCGTCGCCGTCGGCGCGGGCACCTGGAAGTCCGCGGGCGGCAACGACTTCGTCATCATCCGAGGGCGCAAGCCCAGCGTGGTGGTGGACCTCGCCGGTCACGACGAGTTCGAGCGGCTCGTGCTCACCACCAAGCACGGCGTGGCCTTGCTCAAGGCGCTGCGGCTCGACGTGGCATCCGAGCCCGAGAACGTCGCCGACATCGTCGCCTGACCCGCGTCCCTCCCCTCCGCCGGGCGGTGACTTGCGGCATATGTTCGCGAGATTGCGGTCCCGGCGTGCATACGGCGCAAGTCAGCGATGGTGGGGCCTTCCCGGGGTGGTGACTTGCGGCATGTGTTCGCGAGAGCGCGCTCCGGGCGTGCATACGGCGCAAGTCAGCGATGGTGGGGCCTTCCCGGGGTGGTGACTTGCGGCATGTGTTCGCGAGAGCGCGCTCCGGGCGTGCATACGGCGCAAGTCAGCGATGGTGGGACCTCCCCGGGGCGGTGACTTGCGGCATGTGTTCGCGAGATCGCGCTCCGGGCGTGCATACGGCGCAAGTCAGCGAGGGTGGGGCCTCCCCGGGGCGGTGACTTGCGGCATATGTTCGCGAGATCGCGGTCCCGGCGTGCATATGGCGCAAGTCAGCGAGGGTGGGAGGGGAGGGGGCGGCAGGCGCGTGCGGGTCAGGACATCAGCTGCGCCACCGTGTCCCACGCGAGCTTGACGATCAGGATCGACAGCGTCACGAGGAACACGATTCGGACGAACCCGCTGCCCCGGCGCGTGGCCATGTGCGCCCCGATGAAGCCGCCGGTGATGTTCATCACGGCCATGGCGACGCCGAGGGCCAGGATGATCTCGCCGTGCACGCCGTACACCGCCAGCGCCGCGAGATTCGTTGTCAGGTTGGCGATCTTGGCGTTGGCGCTGGCCTGCAGGAAGCCGTAGCCCAGCACGCTCACGATCAGGATGACGAAGAACGACCCCGTCCCCGGTCCCAGGATGCCGTCGTAGAACCCCACCAGCAGACCGATCGCCGCAGCTCGCCAGACGATGGCCGTCCGACCGGTGTGGCGGGGGGCGTGCTCGAGGCCCATCTTCGGCTTGAAGAGGGTGTACAGCGCGACCGCCACCACCGCCACGAGCACGACCGGGGTGAGCACCTCGCGGGGGACGTACCGTGAGAGCGCCGCGCCGACCGTCGACCCGGCGTAGGCACCCGCGACCAAAGGGATCAGAAGGACGAGCTGCACGCGGATGCGGCGCAGGTACACCCAACTCGCCGAGAGCGTGCCGAAGAACGACGACAGCTTGTTGGTGCCGAGGATGAACGGCGTGGGCACGTCTTTCGGCACGGCGATGACCAGGGCGGGCAGCTGGATCAGGCCGCCGCCGCCGACGACCGCGTCGACCCAGCCGGCGACTCCCGCGGCCAGCAGGAGGAGGATCAGGGATGCCACCGACACCGGCAGCCATTCCGCGATCACCGGTCCATCGAGCACGGTTGATTCTCGCCGCTGCGGGGGGCCACGCCAAATGCAGGGCGGGCCCGCGATCGACCTTCGCTGCTCGGGGGACGGACTAGGCGGTGTCTCGCGGCTGATCGGGCCGTCGGCGCCGGCCGCCGTCGCGCACCTCCGACGGGTCGAGGCCGAAATGGCCGCGGTACGCGCGGGTGAAGCCTGCGGGGGTGAAGCCCCAGCGCACGGCGACCGCGTGGACGGTGTTGTCGCGACCCGCCGCCAGCAGGTCGCGGTGCGCGGCGGAGAGGCGCACGTCGCGCAGCACCTCGCCGGTCGACCGCCCGCCGGGCGAGTGCCACCGGAAGGCGACGTCGAGCTGAGTGGTCGGCAGCCCCGCGGCCTCGGCGATGTCCTCCACCGTCAGGGGGAGCGAGGCGTGGTCGTCGATGTAGCGCATGGCCCGGCGGTACCCGCTGAGGAGCGAGCGCGAGGTCACCGGGCGGCTGACGGGCTCGTTCCGCTGCGGGAAGAGCTCGATGATGCGCGCCGCGACGTGGCGGTACATCGCCGCGGCGACGAGATCGCTCTCCCAGACCGCCTCGCGCTCCGCGACGACGAATTGGACCATGTCGCGCAGCATCCGCCCGCTGTCGGGAGCGCGCGGGTGGCTGCTGTCGAACGTCAGGGTCAGGCGGTCGTCGGCGTGCATCCGCTGAACCATCCGTTGCAAGGCCTCGGGAAGGAAGCTGATACCGGCGCCGACACTGTCGGTGATCTCCACGGTCGTCGCCACACCGGGCAGGACCAGGTAGGCCGATACCGCGGCATCCCCCTGCTCTTTCCGCGTCCTCCATCGGCAGATGCCGGTCGCCGCGCCGAGCGAGACGTACGACCCCGCGGTGACCGTCATCCCCACCGTTCCGCTGAACGTCACCCGGTTCAGCAGGAACTCGGGCCGGCGGACGATGTCGTCGCTCATCGTGGCTTCGGGATCGCGCACGTGGTAGTCGCCGTACTCCGCGCGCAGGCGTGCCTCGACCTCGTCGCCGTTGCGGGCGAACGTCCGGGATCGCAGCGCCGTCATGGCTGACGCCCGATCGACGCGCGCACGGCGGGGAAGCGAGATGTTTTCGAAAACCGCAACCCCCCTGCGCCCGGTGGTGAGGCAAGCTGACACTGTCCGCATCGGAGGGGGCATCGGTCATGCGCGGGATCTTCGTCAGCGGAGGATCGGTCCTCACCACCAACGCGATCGCCCGGCAGCTCTTCCTCTACGCGTCTCTTCTCGCCGACCAGGGACGCACCGACACCGTCGATTTCCCGGTCATCGTCGACGGGGAGACCACGAACTGCACGCTGCTGGTGGGTGCGCACCTCGCACTGGCCGCGGTGACGGTCCCGCGCACCGAAGCCGGGACGCTCGCGGGCGAGGACAGTGCGCTGTTCGAGCTGCAGCGACGATGCGACGAGGTGCGGCTCGCCGCAGCGCGGACGCGGCCCTCGGAGTCGCTGGGCCCCTGAGCGCGTCGCTCGTCGACCAAGACCCGGCACGGTGTCCACGATGCCTCCTCGCCTGTGTCATGTCTCACGCTCCCGCACCGCAGCGTCCCGCGCATCCCGCTTGCGGGGTGGTTCCTGCCTGCGGTAGTTCTCGCTCGCCCGCAGCGCGGCCCGTACGGCGGCCGATCACGAAAGGACCCTTCGCGCAAGGGCATAGTCCAGCCCGGACCCGCTCTTCGAATGTGGTGGACAGGCGCTCGCTGGGCGACACTCGCCACCCTCGCAGAGTCGGGCGTCGAGGAGGGATCATGGGCAAGTTCATCTACGACTCGAACATCAAGGTGGAGTTCGAGGATCGTCTTCTCGCACATCTGCAGGCCGTGATCATGGCCAAGGTGCGACGCGGTGAGACCTTCACCTTCACCTGGAAGGACGACATCAGCACGGGCGGCGGGCGCACCTGCGTCTACATCCACTCCGGAGTGTCACTCGTCTTCAAGTTCCACGGTGGGCGCACCCCGCAGCTGAACCCCGCGTGGCTGCACGTCCTGACCTACAACGCCAACTCCGGGCGCGGCTTGTACGTCGTCTCCGAGCCGGACGGCCCGATCCGACCGCCGGAGCCGGTGAAGGAGATGGTGTTCATGCAGGTTCCCCGGCACGCGCCGGTGACGCCCTGACCCCGGACGCTCAGTCGACGTCGCGGCGCCAGGTGGTCAGCAGGCCGATGACGACCAGCGCCACCGCGTAGCCGAGCAGCACGAGACCGCCCGCCCACCAGTCGAGGGTGTCGCCGCCGGCCATGCCCATGACGCCGAAGATCGTCTGTCCGACCAGGGCGTCGCTCGCCGCGCTCGGGAACCACTTCACGACGCCCGCGAAACCCTCGACGAGCCCCCCGGCCGTGCGCACGATGGGCTCGACGAACAGCGTGATGGCGAGCACGATCACGATCGCGGCGACCTGGTTGCGCACGACGGTGCCGACGCCGATGCCGACGAGCGCCCAGAGCGCGAAGGCCAGCAGCATCCGCCCGACGAGCTCCCACGTGTCGGCGGTGGTCAGGGCCACGTCGATCCCGAAGATGCTCAGCACCGCCGCACCGGCTCCGACGGCGGCGAGCGAACCGAGGATGCCGTAGAGCAGACCCACCGCGATGGCGACGACGAACTTGCCCACGAGCACCACCCCGCGGCGCGGGGTCGCGAGGAAGGTCGGCGTCAGGGTCTTGTGGCGGAACTCGGTCGTGACCATGAGGGTTCCCACCAGCAGGGGGAAGACATAGCCCACCGCGGTCGCCGAGCTGTAGATGAGGCCCGTGATGCCGTCGACGGACGGCGCGGGGCCGCGCGCCCCCGACAGCTGACCGGATGCCACCCCGCCGAACACGAACGCCAGGACGCCCGCCGTGAAAGCGACGTAGGCGACGAGCACGATGCCCAGCACCCACCAGCCCGCGGTGCTGAACTGCTTGGTGTACTCGGAGCGGGTCGCAGCGGCAAGGCTCATCGCGGTGCCTCCGTCTCATCGGGTGCGGCGGAGGGGACGATGTCGATGACGCCCGTGGAGGCGACGGAGTACGAGGGGCGTGGGCCGCCGTCCGGCGGGGGTGCGGCGGCGCGCGCCGGCCGCGGCGCGGGGATCACCGCCACCAGTGCCGTGGAGGGGCGCGCATCGGCGTCGGCGTCGTCTGCGTCGGCGTCTGTGGTGTCGTCGGATGCCGGGGTGTCGGTGGCGGCGGCCGGCGGGGGCGCCGACCCGGTGGCATCCGGAACCTGCCCGGCATCCGTCTCGGGACCCGCCGCCGCGACCGCGGCCGGGACCCCGCCGGCGCTGGCGTGCACCCGCACGCCGCTGACGAGCTCGAGGAAGATGTCCTCCAGGCTCGCGCCCTTGCTCTGCAGGTTCGACAGCGCGATGCCGGCGCCCGCGGCGAGAGCGCCGATCTCGACCGGGTCGTGGTGGCGGATCGTGAAGCCGTTGCGCAGCAGCTGGTGCTCGATGCCCCGGTCGTCGAGCAGTCGCGACAGGGCCTCCCGGTCGAGCGAGTCGACCACGGTGGCGAACTCGTCGGGGTCGGCGAGGTCTTCGATGCCGCCCTGGAACACGAGGCGTCCGCGGGAGATGATCAGCAGCGCGTCGACGGTCTGCTGCACCTCGGCGAGCAGGTGCGACGAGATGAGCACCGTGCGCCCCTCCTCCGCGAGGTGGCGCAGCAGGGAGCGCATCCAGCGGATGCCCTCGGGGTCGAGTCCGTTCGCCGGTTCGTCGAGCACGAGCACGCCCGGGTCGCCGAGCAGCGCGGTCGCCAATCCCAGGCGCTGGCGCATGCCGAGCGAGAAGCCGCCGACGCGCCGGCCGGCGACATCGGCGAGACCGACGAGGCCGAGCACCTCGTCGATGCGGGTGGTGGGCAGGCTCGCCGCCCGCGCATAGACCTTGAGGTGGTTCGCGGCCGAGCGTCCCGGGTGGAAGCTGGATGCCTCGAGGGCAGCGCCGACGGTACGCAGCGGCGACGCCAGCTCGCTGTACGGCCGACCGCCGACGGTGGCCGTGCCCGAGGTGGGCCGCACGAGGCCCAGCAGCATGCGCAACGAGGTGGTCTTGCCGGCGCCGTTCGGGCCCAGGAAGCCGGTCACCTGCCCGGGCTCGACGCGGGCGGTCAGGCCGTCGACCGCCGAGATCGCCCCGAATCGTTTGGTGAGGCCGACCAGTTCGAGCACCTGTCCGTCGGGCATGCGACCCCTTTCCTTCGGCAGACGTTCCGCCCATCTTCCCCGATCCGGAGCCGAAAACGCATCCTCGCGAGGGGCGAGGCGGCGCGGGCGTCGTGTGTAACGTGGCAGCGTGCACGCAGAGCGAACCGAGAACGACGGCGTCCTGGTCGGCGGGCGGGGCGGCCTCGGCCACCTCACGCTCAACCGGCCGAAGGCGATCAACGCGCTCGACCTCGACATGATCCGTGCGCTGCACCTCACCCTCGACCGGTGGGAGAGCGACACCGACGTCGATGTCGTGCTCCTCGACGGGGCGGGCGATCGCGGCTTCTGCGCCGGCGGCGACGTGCGCGCACTGCACGAGATGATCGTCGGCGGCCGGGTCGACGAGGTGCACGCGTTCTTCCGCGAGGAGTACGCCCTCGATCACCGCATCGCGACCTCGAAGAAGCCGATCGTCGCCATCGCCGACGGCGTGTGCATGGGCGGGGGGATCGGTCTGGCCGGCCACGCCGCGATCCGCATCGTCACCGAGCGTTCGCGCCTGGCGATGCCCGAGACGCGCATCGGCTTCACCCCCGACGTCGGTGGATCCTGGCTGCTCGGTCGCGCCCCCGGTCGGATTGGCGAGTACCTCGCGCTCACGGGCGGAACGATGGATGCCAGTGACGCGCTGTACGCCGGCTTCGCCGACCACATGGTGCCGGTGGCCCACCTCGAGGCGCTGTACGAGGCGCTCGAGAACCGCGCCGATCCGTCCAGCCCGACCGAGCTCGTGCTGCTGTTCGACGAGACGCCGGAACCGTCGCGGCTGGAGACCGCGCGGGAGTGGATCGACGATGCGTTCTCGGCCGCTGACGTCCCCGGCATCCTGGAGCGCCTGCGTGCGCGTGACGAGGCCGAGGCCCGTGAGACGGCCGAGCTGCTGGCGGCATCCGCCCCGACGGCGCTGGCCGTGACGCTCGAGGCCGTGCGGCGGGCGCGCGAGCTGCCGTCGCTGCGGGCTGCGCTCGCGCAGGAGTACGGCCTCGTGCTCTGGTTCGCGTTCACGCAGCCCGACCTCGTCGAGGGGATCCGCGCGCAGCTCGTGGACAAGGATCGATCGCCGTCGTGGTCGCCCGCGCGGATCGAGGACCTCCCCGCCGACCGCGTCGCCGAGGCGTTCGCCTACGAACCCGAGCCGGCGCTGTGGTGACGGTGCCATGACCTCGCCGCGGCGTCGCTGGTCGATCGGTCGAGCCCTCGACGGGTTCTTCTTCGTCTTCGGCGGCGTCGCCGCGATCTGGCTCGCCTACCTCAGCCTCACCGAGTCGTTCTCGCTCGGCTGGGGCGGGGTGCTCATGGCGATCGCGTTCTGGGTGCTGCTGGCCTACCTCGCACTGCCTCGCCTGCACCGCATCCTCACCGCCATCTACGTGCCCGACTACTTCATGGGCCGCACCCGCACCTCCGACGGTCTGCTCGGAGACCCGGTGAACCTCGCGATGCGGGGGGCCGCGCGAGAACGTCGAAGCCGTCATGGCCGCGGCCGGATGGATCCCCGCCGATCCCGTGAGCCTGCGCTCGTCGTGGCGCATCATCGCGTCGACCCTGCGGCGGCGGAGTTACCCGCGTGCTCCGGTGAGCCCGCTGTTCCTGTTCGGGCGGATGCAGGACCTCGCCTACCAGCAGGAGGTGGCGGGCTCCCCGGCGAAGCGGCATCACGTGCGCCTGTGGAAGTGTCCCGACGGGTGGCTGCTGCCCGGTGGGCGGCGGGTCGACTGGCTCGCCGCGGGCACCTTCGATCGCGCGGTCGGTCTATCGCTGTTCACGCTGCAGGTGACCCACCGCATCGACGCCGACACCGACATCGAACGCGATCACATCGTCGGCACCGTCCGCGACCTCCCCGGCGTCGAGGTCGACGTCATCCGCGATTTCGCCACCGGGTACCACTCGCGAAACGGCGGCGGCGACACCATCACCACCGACGGCGACCTGCCGATCATCGACGTGCGCGGGGTCAGGACGGGGGTGTCGTCGTGAGGGAGGAGCGACGTCCCGAGAAGCGCCCGGCGTTCGAGCCGCCGCTCGATCCCCCCACGGCCGACCCTGCGATGCGCCGGCCGGTCTCGACGGTCGCGGGCAGCGTGCTCGTGCTGTTGCGCGCCGTCGCGGGGGCGTTGTGGGCGGTGAGCGTGGCGTTCTCGCTGCCGCCGTGGCTGCGGGCCGTCGCGGGCGCGGCGAGCGGAAACGCCGACGAGCCACTCGACCTGACCGTCAGTGACCTGGGCGTGGGGACGACGGTGTTCCTCGCCGTGCTCGGTGGCGTCTTCGTGGTGCAGGTGGTGTTCGGCATCCTGATCCTGTTCGGTGGCAACCTCGCGCGCGTGCTGGTGATGCTGCTGTCGGTCGCGTCGATCAGCGCGAACTTCGTGGGGTGGTGGGCGTACGGGCAGCAGATCACGGTCGGCACGACCCTGCTGACGTTGAGCCTCGACATCCTGGTGCTGCTGGCGCTGTCGAGTCGGGATGCCGCGGCCTACGCCCGGCGCGATGAGGGGCGCCGGCGGCGGGGCGTCATGCGAGCGCGTGAGGGTGCGACCAGAACAGGCGATGCGACGCGAACAGGGTGATCCGGCGCGGAACGGCCTGTCCTGGTGGCATCCCCCTGTTCTCGTGTCGTCATGTCGTGGCGGGTCGGGTCGCTTCCCATCGCCTCGGGCCGCGCACAGCCACGGCGGGTTAGCCTGAGAGGCGCCGCGCACCCGGGCGGCAGAACGGAAGAACGTACGTGTTCGACAGTCCCATGTCGTCCTCGGCATACGAGGTGCTCCGTGTCGCGGTCGACATCGACGACGAGGGCCTGCGCCGGGCGTATCGCCTGCGTCTGCGCGAGACGCATCCCGACACCGGCGGCGACGCCGCGCTGTTCGTCCAGGTGCAGCGTGCGTGGGAGCTCGTCGGAACGCCCGAAGCGCGCAGCGCCTATGACCGCGGCCGCGGAACGGCGCCGGGCGAATGGGGTGGAGCGGCCACGGCATCCGCCCCCTCCCGCCCGACCGACACGCGTCCGCGCGCGCGGGCGTACGGCCACCCCGGCGGCTGGCGCCGCGAGCGCTACCTCGGACTCATCCGCGAGTGGGTGGGTCGCGGGGTCGACATCGCCGACCCGTACGACCCGGCGCTCGTGCGGTCGGCGCCGCCGGAGATCCGGCACATCCTCGCCGATGCGCTCGCCGAGGAGGAGACCGCCCGGCTCGTGTCCGAACTGGGCATGGGGTACACGGTGTGGCACGACGTTTTCGCCGACCGTGACGGGCGCGACCCCGAGCAGAAGCTCGATCACCTCGTGCTCGGGCCCAGCGGGTTGTATGCGCTGCTGAGCGAGGACTTCGGCGGGCCGGTGGGGGTGCGCCGCGGTGAGATCACCGGGCCGAATATCATCGGTGCGCCGGTGACCGAGTTGGTGTCGCGCGCCCGCGTGATCGCCCGGGCAGCCGGGGTCCGCTTCAGCGGAGCCATGGTGGTGCTGCCCGACGACGCGATCCTGGATGCCGTCACGGAGCTCGGCAAAGTGCGTGGCACCCCCGTCGCCCTCGTCACTCGCAGCGCCCTGACGACCCTGTTGCGACGCGGCATCACAGGTGCGCGTGAGGTCGGCGGAACCGAGCTGTTCGACATCCGCACGCGGCTGCAGCAGCGCGTGCGCCACGTCTGACCCAGGAGGCAGGACGGGGCGTCTCGCTGACCCTCTCGTCGTCGCTCTGCTCGGTGAGTTCTGCGCCGGTCCCGGGGATCATGCCCGGCGGTACCATCCGCGCGGCAGGTCATCCAGCGCCCGATCGAGCGGAACGGTGAGGCCGAGCGGTCGCCCGTGTCGGCGGGTCACCGCGTTGAGGGCGCGAATCCGCTCGAGGGCGATCGCGGTCGAACCCTGCGTGACGACATCGCCCCAGACGCTCCGCCCGGCCATGTAACCGCTGGCGCCGGCGCGGCAGGCGATCTCCACCTGCACGAGGAAGGCGTCGAAAGAGACCCCTGCCGACAGGATCACCCAGGGAACCGTGATCGCGGCGTCGAGGCGCCGGCAGACCTCCTCCGCGGCAGCCCGGTCGTCCGCCGTGGCGACGGAGCCGGGGAACTCCACCTTCAGGACATCGCAGCCGAGCGCTGTCACCTCCGAAGCGGAGGCGACGATGCCCTCCGCCCGCGCCGTGAGCCAGGCAGGGTCGGCCGTGTCTTCGCCCTGCACGGCGTACCAGATCGGCTCGACGATGAGGGGGATGCCCGCCGCGGCGGCGGCGCGGTGCGTCGCTGTGAGCAGTGATCGCTGCGCGGACGCGACGGTCGGGTCGAGGTCGGGGCGGTAGAACCAGAGGAACTTCAGGGCATCCGCCCCTGCGGCGGCCGCGTCGGCGGGTGTCCACCCCTCACGGAGGATCGATCCCCGGGGCCCGTCGGGGAACTCGTAGTTCTCCGCCTCCAGGCTCGCCACGATTCCGACGTGCGGGGGAACCGCCCCGCTCGCGACCAGGTGGCCGATGCCGTAGTCGGGGTCCAGGAGCACGGCGGAGACCTCGCCCGCGACCGCGCGGACGACTGCCTCCTTCGCTTCGACGATCTCTGCATACGGCACACTGCCCACCGGGCCGAGCAGGATTTCGAACTCCGCGAGATGGTCGACCGCGCAGACCAGGACGAAGCCGTCGGAATCGGCGATCCGCTGGAGGGAGCGGGTGATTCCCGGGTGGGTGGGCTGCGTCATGGTGTTCTCGCTTTCGTCTTCGAATGTGAGATCGAGCATATTGAGTGGTGGTTATAACAGCAAACGTGTTATATATTTCGTGTGGCGACCACGTGGGTGTGGTCGCGGAGGACGAAGGAGCCACATGCACGAGCACGCAGCCGACCGGGGAGCTTTGTTCTCCGCTGCGCAAGAAGGCACGTTCGATCTGCTGGTCATCGGCGGTGGCGTGAACGGACTCGCCACCGCGTGGGATGCAGCGCTGCGGGGCCTGAGCGTCGCCATCGTCGAGAAGGACGACTGGGGCAGCGGCACGTCGTCATGGTCGTCCCGACTCGTTCACGGGGGACTGAAGTACCTCGAGCACCTCGAGTTCGGCCTCGTCTACGAATCCCTCCGCGACAGGGAGTGGCTCTTGAACGCCGCGCCGCATCTCGTCCGGCCGCTCGCGTTCATCATGCCCTTCTACCGAACCAACCAGAACGGGCCCGTGATCCTTCGCTTGGGGATGTTCCTCTACGACGTGCTCTCGGTGGGCAAGTCCGTCCCGAATCACCGCATCCTCTCGCGGGCGAAGACGATCGAGCGCGAACCCGGGATCATCCGCACAGGTCTCCTCGGATCCGGCGTGTACTACGACGCCCAGGTCGCCTATGCCGAACGACTCTGCGTGGAGCTGATGCTGGCGGCCACTGCGGCCGGCGCCCGCGCCGCGAACTACACGCGGGCGGAATCGTTCCTGTACGAGGACGGGCGGGTCACAGGAGCGCGCGTGCGCGATCGGGAGACCGATCGCACCTTCGACATCCGCGCGGGGGTGACCGTGAACGCCGCCGGGCCGTGGATCGACGAGGTGCTCGCCGGCACGCCGATGGGTTCCACCCGCTTGAACGGCGGGACCAAAGGCACCCATCTCGTCGTCGACCGCTTTCCGGGTGCTCCGACCGACGAGTGCGTCTACTACGAAGCGCGGACGGACGGTCGTCAGGTGCTCGTCATCCCGTGGCTGGATCGGTGCCTCATCGGAAGCACCGACAAGCGGTTCGAAGGCGACCTCGATCGAGCGATGCCGGACGACGAGGAGATCGACTACATCCTGACCGAGACCAACACCGTCTTCCCGGACGCCGAGCTCACGCGCGACAGCGTCGCCTTCGCGTACACGGGCGTGCGCCCGCTGCCGTACAAGCCTGACGGCGCGGAGGGCACGATCACGCGCAAGCACATCGTGAAGGACCACGCGCCCGAGCACCCGGGACTGATCACGCTGATCGGCGGCAAGCTGACGACCTTCCGAACCCTCGGAGAACATGCCACCGATGCCGTCATGAAGCGGCTCGGCCGTACGGGACGCTCCCGCACGCGCACCGTGCCGCTGCCCGGTGCGGCTCAGACGCCGCGACAGGCGCGGGCGGCGATCCATCGGCGGGCACCTTTCCTCGCCAGCGCCGAGGTCGACCGGCTGGTGGATGTCTACGGGTCCCGCGCCGAGCGGGTGATCGATCTCGTCGGCGAGAACCGAAGGGGAGGGGATGCTGTTCTGCTCGCGGAGGTCGAGCTGGCGGTGAGAGAGGAACAGGCGGTCCACCTGCGCGATGTCCTCGCTCGGCGCACGATGCTCGGCTTGGACAACGACCTGGGCGTACCGCTGCTCGATGGCATCGCGGACCACATGGCCAGGCTGTCGGGGTGGGACGGTCAGCGCCGCGCCGCGGAGATCGAGCAGTACCACTCGTACATCGAACGACTGATCAACACGGAGAGAGGTGAACGCATTGGAGCGTTTACTGCTGGGAATTGACGCCGGCCTGACCGTCACGAAGTCGGTCATCTTCGACGAACACGGCGTGCAGGTGGGCGTAGCCACGCGGCGCGTGGCGTCGCACAGCCCGCAGCCGAATTTCGTCGAGCGCGACCAGGACGCGGTATGGGCAGCGATCGTCGCCACCGTTCGTGACGTCGTGGTCCGCACCGGCGTGGACGTCGAAGACATCGTGGCGGTCGGTGTGACCGCGCACGGGGACGGCCTCTACCTCGTCGACGAAGCGGGGTTGCCGGTGGCCCCCGGGATCCTCTCGCTCGACACCCGCGCCCGCGATGTCGTGGAGCGCTGGCGGGAGGACGGGACCTTCGAACGGGCGCTCGCGTCGAGCGGTCAGACGCCGTTCGCGTCGACCCCGGCATCACTGCTGCGCTGGTTCGTCGAGAACGCCCCGGAGACCCTTGCTCGCGCACGATACGCCTTGACCTGCAAAGACGCGATGAAGGCGAGGATCACCGGATCGGTCTCGACCGACCGTACCGAGGCCAGTCTCTCCTTCGTCGATCCCCGCACGCAGCGATACAGCGCGGACATCCTCGCCACGTACGGGCTGGCCGAGTGGGAGTCGCTCCTGCCGCCCCTGATCGACTCGTCCGCGGTCGCCGGAGCAGTCACCGAAGACGCGGCGCGCCGACTCGGACTGCGCCCGGGGACGCCCGTCGTGGCCGGAGCGCATGACGTCGACTGTTCGGCGATCGGCTCGGGGGCCGTGCGTCCGGGGCAGATGTCGCTCATCGCCGGCACGTACTCGATCAACCAGGCGATCTCTTCGACGCCGCGCACGAGCGAGCGGTGGTACGCGCGAAGCTTCGTCGTTCCCGACATCTGGATCCATCAGGCCGTGTCGCCGTCCAGCGCGACGAACATGGAGTGGTTCGTCCGAGAGGTCGCGGCACCCGTGAGGGGCGACGCCGGAGGGACGGACGCGTTCGCGTTCGTCGAGGAGGAGGTCGCCGCGATCGCCGGCGATCCGGACGACGTCATCTATCTTCCGTTCCTCTACGGCTCTCCCCTCGCGGACCGCACCTCGGGAACCTTCCTGGGCCTGCGCGGATGGCACCGGCGGGGGCACCTCCTTCGAGCGGTGATGCAAGGAGTGGTCTACAACCACCGGTGGCACGTCGACGATCTGCTGACCTCCTTTGACGTGGAGAGCATCCACCTCACCGGTGGCGCCTCCAACAGCGGACGTTGGTGTCAGATGTTCGCCGACGCCCTCGCGCGCGAGGTTCGGGTGGCTCCCACGCCGGAGGCGGGTGCCCTCGGGGTCTGCATGCTCGCGGGTATCGGCGTGGGCGTCTACGCCGACCTCGACGACGCCGTCGAGCGCGCGGGCGGAGTGCCGGCGGTGTACAGCCCCGACCCCGACGGCGTGGCAGCGCACGCGGAGAACTACGCCCGCTACCGGCGAACGGTCGAGGCAATGCGTCCGGTCTGGTCTGCCATCCACCGCTGAGGCCGACCGTCGACGCGACGGGCACGCCGACCGTTCCTCCCACCGATCCCGGTGCCGATCACATTTGACGCACCGATCTCCGCATCGCTCACATCGAATCCAGAGAAGGAGTTAGACCGATGTCCCTCTCCCAGCCGTCCCCATCGCGCGCCGCGTTCGCCTGTCGCGCGATCTCCAAGGGCTTCGGCGGCATCCCCGTTCTCAAGTCCATCGACCTCGACCTCGCACCCGGCGAGGTCGTCGCGCTCGCCGGCGAGAACGGCGCCGGCAAGTCGACACTGCTGAAGATCATCGCGGGTCAGGTGCGCCCGGATGCCGGGGAGCTCACCCTGTTCGGCGAGAGCATCGGCCGGTACAGCTCAGGGGTCGCTCACCGTCATGGCGTGTCGATCGTGCCCCAGGAGCTCGCCCCGGTCCCCGACCTCGCCGTGTACGAGAACATTTTCCTCGGTCGGGAATTGCGCACGCGCCTCGGCACGATCGACCGCGCGGCGGAACGGCGAGAAGCACGACGGATGCTCCTCGACTTCGACGTCGACATCGATCCGGTCCTCCCCATGCGCAAGCTGACCGTCGCGGTGCAGCAGATCGTGGAGATCATCAAGAACACCTCGTCGGGTTGCAAGGTGCTCTTGCTCGACGAGCCCACCTCCGCGATCTCGACACGCGAGGTCGAGCGGTTCTACCGGATCGTGGACCGGCTGCGCGATGCCGGGGTGGCGATCGTCTACACGACGCACAAGATGGAGGAGATCCGCCGCTTGGCAGACCGCGTCATCGTGCTGCGCGACGGCCGATTGATCGCGGACGCACGAGCCGCGGACATCACCGACGACCAGATCGTCACCGCCATGATCGGCCGTGAGTTGGAGGCGCTCTTCCCCGAGAAGGCGACGGTCTCCTCCTCGGTTCGACCGGCGCTGTCGGTCCGGAGTATCCGCGTAGAAGGCTTCGACGCCGACGTCTCCCTCGACGTGCGCCCGGGCGAGATCGTCGCCCTGGCGGGCCTGATCGGGGCAGGACGCACCGAGTTGTTGGAGGCGCTGTTCGGATCACGCCGACGCGACGGCGGCCGCGTCGAGGTCGGCGGGGCGGTTCTCGCCGATGGACATCCGCGCGGCGCCATCGCGGCGGGCGTGGGTTTCGTCCCCGAGGACCGCAAGAACGCGGGACTGGTGCTGTCGATGAGCATTCTCGAGAACGGCATGCTTCCCCATCTCGACGGGTTCTCCACGGCCGGCTGGCTGAACCGCACCCGCGCCACCGCAACCCTCGGTGAGGTCGTGGACAGCCTGAACCTCAAACGATCAAGTCTCGGGCAGAGCGTGGGCACTCTGTCGGGCGGCAATCAACAGAAGGTGGTCCTGGGCCGCTGGTTGACCCATCCGCTGACCGTGATGCTGCTCGATGAGCCGACCCGCGGCGTCGATGTCGGTGCGCGCAGCGAGATCTACCGCATCGTCGCCGAGCTCGCCGCCCGAGGTGTCGCCGTCCTCATGGCATCGTCCGACATGGCCGAGGTCATCGGTCTCGCCCACCGCGTCGTCGTTCTACGCGAGGGGGGCGTCGTCGGCGAACTGGATTCGACACAGCTCGGCCCCCACGCCCAAGACCTCATCTTCCGGCTCGCTGCCGGCCTGCAGACAGGAACCCGCGCATGACCACCCCGACCTCCACCCCTGTGACCACCGAGGCGTTGGCATCAGCGATGTCCAGGTCGCGTTTCAGCCTGGGCGCATTCAAGATCTTCGCGATCAAGAACGCGATGATGCTCGTGATGGTGCTGGTCATCGTCTACTTCACCCTGGCGAGCCCCCTCTTCGCGACGCTCGACAACGTCCAGAACATCCTGCTCGCCGCAGCGCCGTTCGCCCTCATCGCCTTCGGACAGACACTCGTGATCCTCACCGGGGGGATCGACCTGTCCGTGGGCAGCACCATCGCACTGTCGGCGATGATCGCCGCCTGGTGGGCCCGGGCGAACCCCGAGCAGATCTGGATCGGCTTCGCCGTCGCCGTCGCCAGCGGCATCCTCGTCGGTCTCATCAACGGAGCGCTCGTCGCCTTCCTGCGTGTGCCCGCGTTCATCGCCACCCTCGCGATGCTCACCCTCGCGTCGGGCCTGGCATACGTCATCGGTGACGGTGCTCCGATCAACGGGCTCCCCGCCGCGTACGGTGACATCGCCAAATTCAAGGTGCTCGGCCTGCAATTCCCGGTGATCGTGATGATCGTGGGCTTCATCGTCCTGGCGGTGGTGATGCGCAAGACCGTGTACGGCACGCGCATCTACGCCACGGGCGGCAACCCGCAGGCTTCGCGTATCGCCGGCATCAAGGTCTCGGCGGTGCTGTTGAGCGTGTACGTCATCTCCGGCGGCCTGGCCGCCGCGTCGGGGGTGCTCCTGTCGTCTCGCGTCATCGCCGGAACCCCCAGCCTCGGGCAGGGATACGAATTGGATGCCATCGCCGCCGTCGTCATCGGAGGCGCGAGCCTTATGGGTGGTCGAGGGACGGTGTGGGGCACCCTCATCGGTCTCCTCCTGATCCAGACGCTGAACAACGGCATGGACCTGCTGCTCGTTCCCTCCTACTGGCAGTCGGTGATCAAGGGCGTGCTCATCGCAGCCGCCGTCGCCGCCGACGTCTACGTCAGTCGCAGGACTCACTGATTCGCCCCCGGTAGCACCCCACCCCACCCCTCTGCACGAAACAGACAAGGAAGTCACATGAAGAAACTGCTTTCCACCCTGACTCTGCTCGCCCTGGGAGCCACCGCTGTGAGCGGCTGTGCATCCGGAGCGCCGGCCGGAGATCAACCGCTGCGCATCGGCGTGTCGGTCTACGCCAACAGCTCGTTCATCACCCAGGGGCACGAGGGGGTCGACGCCTACGCCGAAGCGAACGACATCGACGTGCTCTGGCAGGCCGCCGACTTCGACGTGAACACCCAGGCCACGCAGGTGGAGCAGCTCATCAACCAGCGCGTCGACGCCATTCTGCTGGCACCGGTCCAGCCCGATTCGCTCGCCCCGCAACTCGCGTTGGCGAAGGAGAAGGGCATCCCGGTGATCGCCGTGAACGCTCAGCTCGACGACACCTCCGCACTGGCGTCCAGCGTGCAGCCCGATGACGTGGTCGCGGGCAGCCAAGCGGCGCAGATGATGATCGACCATCTCGGCGGCTCCGGGAACGTGGTGATCCTCCAGGGGGCGCTCGGTAGCTCGTTCGAGATCAACCGCACGAACGGCATGCAGGAGGCGATCGCCAAGAGCCCCGGCATCTCGGTGCTGGCGGAGGACGCGGGCAACTGGTCGCGCGACGATTCGATCAACCTCACCCGCACCTGGCTCAACTCCTTCCCCGGCAAGATCGACGGCATCATCGCGCAGAACGACGACATGGCCCTCGGCGCTCTCCAGGCCACTCGCGAGGCCGGACTGTCGATCCCGATCGTGGGGATCGACGGGATCGAGGACGCATTGAATGCTGTGAAGGACGGCGGCATGATCGGAACCCAGCTCCAGCACGGGCGTGTCGAACTGGCGGCGGGGCTGGCGGTCGCTGAGCGGGTCGCGAAGGGAGAGAGCGTGGAGCCGCTCTACACCTACCTCATGCCGCCGGTCACCTCAGACAACGTCGACGCGGTCATCGCGAACGTCGTCACCGAGAAGGACGCCTTCCTGAAAGGCCTGCCGGCTCTCGTCGACGCCAACTTGGAAACCGGTGACATCGCCAACGAAAAGCAGTGATCTCCGCCGTCCCGGCGGCGCTGAACCAGCGCTGCCGGGACGGTTACATTGGATGCGGACTTGCACGACGACCAGACATGGGGCCCAGGTTGTGAACACCGAGAAAGGCGGCGCGGGGGCGACCGGCGTGAAGGCGTCCCGCCAACGGGAGCGGCAGCGCCTGATTGCCGAGCAGGTGTTGCGTGAGGGGTCCGTGCGCATCGAGGTGCTGGCCGAGGACTACGACATCAGCCTCATGACCATCCACCGCGATCTCGACGAGCTGGAGACGCGCGGTCTCCTCCGCAAGTCGCGCGGGTGGGCGACAGCGATGTCATCGAGCCTCGTCGAAGCCAGCGACGTGTTCCGTCGTGATCAGCAAAGCGCCGAGAAGGATGCCCTGGCTCGTGCCGCGCTGGAATTCATCGCCCCGGGTCAATCCGTCTTTCTGGACGACTCCACCACGACCGCACGCTTTGCCGCCCTGCTGCCGCAGAAGGCGCCGCTGACCGTGGTGACGAACTACTTCTCGCTGATGGAGTCGTTGCGCACCGAGCGCGACGTGACGGTGCTCGGACTCGGTGGGCGTTACGTCAGCTGGTCCGACTCGTTCATGGGCAGTATGACCACGACCGCCATCCGCAGCGTCGCCGCCGACGTCTTCGTGATGTCGACCTCCGCGATCATCGATGACACGTGCTACCACCACACGCAGGACATCGTCGACGTCAAGCGCGCCATGTTCGACAGCGCGGCCGTCCGGATTCTCGCCGTCGATCACACGAAGTTCGAGCGGCGCGCTCTGCACGCACTCGTGCGTCTGAACGAGTTCGATCACGTGATCGTCGACGACGGTCTGAGCCCGGAGCGGCTCGCGAGACTGCGGGAGACCACCAGGGATCTCACGGTCGCCCGCGTGCGTGGGTGAGGGTTCCCTCGGCGGTGCGTGAGAGGAGGACCCGAGAGCGGTGCTCGGCCTGCTTGTCTCCGCCGTCGCCGTCGCCGTCGCCGTCGCCGTCGCCGTCGCCGTCAGCGGTGCGGGGTCCGTCACGTCGGACACGCCCTGCGCCCTCGCGAAGGGATGCCTAGGGTGGAGGCATGAGTACCGACGAGACCTCGGGTGCCTCGGCATCCGACGACATGAAGCGCAAGTTCAAGGAAGCGCTGGAGAAGAAGAACGGCCAGCAGCGCTCGGGTCAGGCGCACCTCGACGGCCACTCCGCCGTGCAGGGCACGCACGGAGCGGTCACCAAGCGGGAGTTCCGCCGCAAGAGCGGCTGAGCTGCCTTGACCCGCGCGCGTCGCCACCACCGGGCGACGCGCGCGGGTGTCAGATCCGGCGCAGTGGCGCTTCGAAGAACGCCAGCTCCAATGCCATCGATCGATCGTAGGCGGCGGCCATCGCGGCGCGAGTGGTTCCGGATGCCGTGCGGGCGGCGGCATCCACGATCGTCGCCGCCTCGGCCGATGACGCCGCGAACGTCTCGTCGCCGTAGGCGGTGAGCCAGTCGGCGTACGGATGGTCGGGGGCGAAGGTGCCGCGCCAGCGCGCGCCGATGTCGGTGTAGAGCACGAAGCAGGGCAGGATCGCGGCGACCAGCACGGCGTACGACCCCGCGGTCGATGCCGCATGCAGGTGGTCGGTGTAGTCCAGGGTCGATGGTGCGGGTTCGAGCTGCGTCGGGTCGACGTGCGACTGGTGCAGGGCGGCCTCCTCGACCAGGCACGACACTGATGCCGCCGCCCAGAACCGTTGCTCGTCGACGTTCGGAGCGAGCGCCGCGGCGCGGGCCAGCACGCGGGCGTACTCGCGCAGGTATAGCAGATCCTGACCGAGATACCAGTGGAAGGCGTCGCGGTCGAGGTCTCCCCATGCCAGTCCCCGCACGAACGCGCACGCGTCGACCTCGGCACGGGTCGAGGTCGTGGCATCCCATCGTCCGGCGCTCCAGGAGCGGCCCAGATCGATGTGGGGGCGGAGTTCGTGCAGATGGTCGATCGGGCCGTTGCCGCGGCCGACGTGCAGGGCTTCGGCGTTCTCGAGGGCGCCGGTGAGCCAGCGCTTCGCGCGTTCCAGCGCCGCGGGCCAGGGGAGGCCGTGGGCGGCGAGGGTCGCCATCGCCGACGACAGCGAGCAGCCCGTGCCGTGGGTGTGCCGGGTGGCGACGCGACGGCCCGGCACCGGGTGGACGCCGGTCGTGTCGACGATGGCATCCGGGCTCTGGTCGCCGTCGAGGTGACCGCCCTTCAGCAGCACGGCGGTGTCGGCCGTCTCGGCCAGGGTGCGCGCCTGGGCGACCGCATCGTCCCAGGTGCGCGCGACGGGTCGGTCGGTGAGGACGGCGAGTTCGGGCAGGTTGGGGGTGACGAGGTCGGCGCGGTGGCAGAGTGTGCGCACCGCCTGCTCGGCGTCGGCGTCGAGCAGGCGGTCGCCGCTGGTCGCGATCATCACCGGGTCGAGCACGACGATCCGCGGCTGCGTCTCGGCGAGCCAGGCGGCGACGGTGGCGACGACGTCGGCCGAACCGAGCATGCCGATCTTGACCGCGTCGATCTCGACGTCGTCGCTCACCGCGCGCAGTTGCGCGTCGAGGAACGCCGTGGGCGGCACGTGCACCTCGCGGACGCCGAGGGTGTTCTGCGCGACGAGCGCGGTCACCGCCGCCATGCCGTAGCCGCCGAAGGCGGCGATGGACTTGAGGTCGGCCTGCACGCCGGCGCCCCCGGTGGGGTCGGTGCCGGCGATGCTGAGCACGCGCGGGCTCGCTTCCCGCTGCTGTGCGGCGCTCACGCGGCGCTCGCCCACGCCGCTCGGAGGTCGCGCACGACCGCGCCCGGGTCGTCGGCCGCGCACACCGCCGAGACGACAGCGACGCCCGCGGCCCCCGCGGCGCGGAGGGCGGCGACGTCGCCGACGTCGATCCCGCCGATCGCCACGCACGGCAGAGCGGTGGATGCCGCGAGCTCGGCGAACCCGTCGACGCCGAGCGGTCGCGGGTGGTCGGGCTTGGTGTCGGTCGCGCGGATCACGCCGACGCCGAGGTAGTCGAGGGTCCCCGGGGCGAACGCGTCGGCGGCAGCGAGGTGTTCCGGAGTGTTCGCCGTCCAGCCCACGAGGGCGGTGGGGCCGAGGAGCGCGCGTGCGGCGTCGACGGGGAGGTCGCTCTGACCGAGGTGGATGCCGTCGACGCGGGCGCCGCGGTCGCGCGCGGCGAGCACGATGTCGAGGCGGTCGTCGACGACGAAGGCGCAGCGACCCGCGACGACGTCGGCGAGGTCGAGTGTGCGGGCGTAGAGCTCGCCGCCGGTGGCGACCTTGTCGCGCAGCTGGACGACCGTGACGCCGTCGTTCACCGCTTCATCGACGATGTCGCGCAGGCGGGCGAAGGGCACGCGGTGGTCGGTGACGAGGTGCAGGGAGAGGTCTGTCATCGCGTGAGCTCCACGCGGCCCACGAGGTCGTGCGGCTGCACGGCGGCGAGCTCGTCGAGGAACGCGACGGCGAACGAGCCGGGGCCCGCGGACCGGGATGCCGCCCGCTCGGACGCCACCGCCCAGACGGCGCTCGCGGCGTGTGCCGCTTCGAAGGGTTCTACGACCGCTGCGAAGGCCGCCATCGCGGCGCCGAGGGCGCAGCCGCCGCCGGTGACCTTCGTCAGAAGAGCGCTGCCCCCGGGCACTCGCGCCGTGCGTCCGGCATCCACGATGAGGTCGGTCTCGCCTGAGACGGCGACCGTGCCGCCGGTGTGGGCGGCGAGCTCGCGGGCGGCGTCGAGGGCGTCATCGGCGGTATCGGTGGCGTCGACGCCGCGACCGCCGGCGCCCAGGCCCGCGAGGGCGAGGATCTCGGAGGCGTTGCCGCGGATGATCGCCGGACGCGCCTCGAGCAGCTCGTGCGCGAGGGCGGTGCGAACGGGCAGGGCGCCCACTGCGACGGGGTCGAGCACCCAGGGGGTGCCCGCGGCGACGGCTTCGCGGGCGGCGTCGCGCTGCTCGGCGGTGGGCGTGCCGAGGTTGACGAGCACGCCGCCGGCGATGCCGGCGAACATGCCCGCTTCGCCCGGGATGTCGCACATCGCGGGGGCTGCGCCGAGCGCCAGCAGGGCATTGGCGGTGAAGTTCGTCACCACCGCGTTGGTGATGCACTGCGTGAGCGGTGACGCCTCGCGGAGGCGTTCTAGCGCCCGGGCCGGGTCGGCTTGGAGAGCGGGGGTGGGGGTGGACGGAGACGACGACGTGCGAACGACCATTCGCGACATCCCTTCGCTAGTACGAGCTAGATCAGGTTCAACGGGTGTGTTCTCAGCCCCTTGCGGGCACCCCGTGTCACTGCCGGTGACGTTAGCACGGCGAGCGGGCCTCGTCGGCCGCTCAGAACCGCGCGGTGAACCCGCCGTCGGTGTGGAGGAGCTGTCCGCTGACCCAGCGGCCCTCGTCGGACAGGAGGAACGCGGTGATGCCGGCGATGTCGCGGGGCGTACCGAAGCGGCCGAGCGGGTGGTAACCGGCGAGGGCGTCGCGGGTTGCGGCATCCATCCATCCGGTGTCGATCGGGCCGGGATTGACGACGTTGGCGGAGATGCCCCGCGGGCCGAGTTCGCGTGCGGCGGAGATGACGATGCGGTCGAGCGCACCCTTCGACGCGCCGTAGGGGAGGTTGCCCGTGGTGTGGTCGCTCGTGAAGGCGATGATCGCGCCACCGGTTTCGTCGACCTGTCGCGCGAAGGCGGCGATCATGAGCAGGGTCGCGCGGGCGTTCACCGCGACGTGGCGGTCGAAGCTCTCGGCGGTGGTGTCGAGGATTCCGGACTCGACACCATGTGCGTGGCTCAGCACGAGGGCGTGGATCGGTCCGCGCTCGCGGGAGACGCGTTCGATGAGCTCGGTGGGCGCTGTGGGGCTGGCGAGGTCGCACGGGTAGTCGCCGGTGTCGAGTTCGCTGGTCACGGTGTCCCAGCCGTCTGTCTGCAGGCGCGGGAGGATCGCGGCGGCGATGCTGTTCGCGCGTGCGGCTCCGGTGACGAGGGCGAGGGGCATAGGACGAGGGTATGGCTTCGGCTCCGGCCGGCGCGCGGGTGGCGACGGTGTGCGGGCGGCGATGGTGGGGCGCGGGTGGTGCTTGCTGGCGGCTGCGCGGGTGGCGACGGCTTCGAGGTGGCGATGGTGGCGGTTGCGCGGGTGGCGGCGGCTTCGAGGCGGTGGCGGTGGCGGTGGCGGTGGCGGTGGCGGTGGTGCGGGGCTCGTTCCTCCCCAGAAAGGGCCTCTGACCGGGAGCGAGCCGGTGAGGTGTGGAGGAGGGGTGCGACCGCGGGTGGAACGGTGCCATTCAGCGGGCTGCTTCCTTGATTCAGAACGGGGGCCGGCGGCTCCGAAAAACCCAGCCACCAGCGCCGAGATGAGAAAGGGGCTTCGACGGGCTCAGCCGCCAGCGCCCACATGAGGAAAGGGGGCTCGGACAGACCCAGCCACCAGCGCCGAGATCAGAACGGGGCTTCGACGGGCTCAGCCGCCAGCGCCGACATGCGGAAAGCGGCTCCGACAAACCCAGCCACCGGCGCCGGAACGGGGGCCGGCGCCTCAGACAGGCTCAGCCACGGGCGTCGAGAGGGGGAAAGGGACTCACCACCGGCGTCGAAATGCAGACGGAGGATCGCGGAGCGTCACGCCGCCCGCCCGCGACCGGCGCCCCGTCGCGCATCGATGGGCGACCGCCTCAGCGGCACATCGCTCCAGCCGCCGAGGTCACTCCTCGCCGAGCGCCGCCTTCACCAGCGCCACCGCGTCCGCTGGCGAGACGCCCAGCCGGCGCACCGTCTCCGCGTACGCCTCGGCCGCCTGCGCAGCTCGCGCGGACGCCGCATCGCCGCCGCGGACGATCGTGCCGGCGCGCCCGCGTGTCTCGACGTAGCCGGCCTCCTCGAGCTCTTTGTAGGCCCGGGCCACGGTGTTCGCGGCGAGGTCGAGCTCGGTTGCGAGGGTGCGCACGGGCGGCAGACGCGTCCCGGCGACGAGCGACCCGTCGTCGATGGCGGCGATCACCTGCGCCCGCACCTGCTCGTACGGCGGCGTGGGGGAAGCGGCATCCAGGGAGAACTTCATGTCTCAGTCGTTCAGGCCGAACAGGTCGAGGGGGTGGGTCAGACGCCACCAGGGGCTCGGCGGCTCGATCTCGCCGGCCAGCCGCGCGTCGACCGTGTCGGCGTCGACCGGGCCCGTCGCGGTGAAGGTACCCACCGTCGCGCCGGTTTCGGTCGCCTGGCCCAGGTCGAAGCGGGCGGAGGTCTGCGCGGTGCCGCCGTTCCACAGCACCACGGTGGCGTCGGAGGCGGTGATGATGTCGATGTCGTCGCTCCAGCGCGTCTCGACCTTGCCGATGACGGTGCCCGCCGTCACCGAGGGACGCGGCTGAAGTTCTTGTTCGATGCGCGCGAACAGGTCGCGGGTCGCTTGATTGCGGGTGTCGGGTCCGGGCTGGCCGAGCACCGCGGCGTACGCGCGGACCGTGGCGTCGCCCACCGTGATGTCCTTCGCGGTGAGCAGGTTCCACGCGTCGAGGGTGCCCGTCTTGACCCCGATCACACCGGGGTCCGAGAGCAGGGCGTTGCCGTTCTTGAACGTGCCCGCGCCGGGCAGCGTGAGCTCGGGCGTGCGCACGATCTCCGCGATCACCGGGTTGGCGAGCGCGCGCTCGGCGAGGGCGATCAGGGCGGCCGGGGTGGCGGTGTTGCCCTCCTCGATCCCGGTGGGATTCACGATCATGATGCCCTCGATGCCCCGTTCGGCGAGGTACTGGTTCGCGGCGACCGAGAACTCGGCATCCGTTCCGAAGAGATCGGATGCCAGACGCTGGGCGTAGTTGTTCGCCGAGGCGATGAGCATGCCCTGCAGCATCTGCAGTTCGCTGAGGCTGCCGTCGATGGGGACGTCGAGCGAGGACTCCCCGCGGGCGCGGTACTGCCAGTAGTCGGCACTGTCGGCCTGGGTGAAGGCGTACGACGGTCCCTGCTCGCCGGGCGCGAGCGGCAGGCGGTCGAGAACGACGAGCGCCGTGACGACCTTGGTGATGCTGGCGATGGACTCGGGCGCCGCCGCCGCGGTCGACAGCGTCTCGGGCACCCCGTCGATCGCGATCGCCGCCTCGCCCTCGGCCGGCCACGCGGGTTCCGCGGCGGGGGCGGCGCTCGGCTGCACGCCGACGGCACGGGTGGTGGGCGCGATGGCGGCGAGCGGCCAGAGCAGGGTCGCGGCCGCGTAGGCGGCGAGCAGCAGCACGAGCAGCACCGGCGGGATCACCGTCGCCGGACGGAAGACGCGACGCCGACTCCCGGCCAGCAGGTCGGCGGAGCGCGCCGAGACCTTCGTGCCGGTCATCGCGGGTGCGGGTCGCAGATCGGTTGCGTCGTCGGGATCGACCCAGGTCAGCGCGCCGATCAGGGCGGGCGCCCCGGATGCCGCGGGCGCGGGGGCCGCGGCGGCGGGCGTCGCCTGCGCGGGATGGGGGGACGTTCCGGACGCCGCGGGCGCGGGGGCCCCGGCGGCGGGCGACGCCTGCGCGGGATGGGTCGGCGTTCCGGATGCCGCGGCCCCGGCGGGGAAGTCCGCCTGCGCGGATTCGACGGGCGCTGCGGATGCCGCGGGCACGGGTGCCCCGGCGGGGGAGTCCGCCTGCGCGGATTCGGCGGGCGCTGCGGATGCAACGGGCGCGGGGGCCCCGGCGGCGGGGGTCGCCTGCGCGGGATCCGCGGCCCCGGCAGGGGTGACCGCCGGCGCGGGCTCGGCGGGTGCTCCGTCCGCCGTCGAAACGGGCGAGGACGGCGCCTGCGAAGTCTCGAGCCCCGCACTCGGGGATATCGTCGCCTCGGCGGGGGAGGGAGCGCCGGCATCCCTCGTCGACACCGTCGACTCGATGTCGGGATCGGGGTGCTCCGCCTCCCCGGGGCGGCGCGAATCGCGTCGCGTGGCCGGGTTCTGCTGGTGCACCCGCCCACGCTACCCCGGGCATGCCCCTATACTCATCACGTCAACCACGGGAGTCCGGTGAGCCGGGCTGAGAGGAAGCGATCCACGCTTCGACCGTCGAACCTGATCCGGATCATGCCGGCGCAGGGAGGAGTAGAAATGCACGCGTCCACGTCTGCCCGCACGGCCCCCGCCGTGGCATCCGCGAACCGCTTCTCGTGGCGGGTCGTCGACATCGTCGTCGCCGCCGTGCTCGGCGTCGCAGTCGGTCTCGTCTTCTGGGGCTGGAACACCGTCGGCGGGCTGTGGTTCGTGGCGATGGACGGCCTGACCCCCGGGCTCGGCGGCATCGCCGTCGGCATCTGGCTGATCGGCGGCGTGATCGGCGGCCTCGTCATCCGCAAGCCCGGCGCGGCGCTGCTCGTCGAGGTGATCGCCGCGATCGTCTCGGCGCTCATCGGCAACGTCTGGGGCGTCACGACGATCTTCTCCGGACTCGCGCAGGGCCTCGGCGCCGAGCTGATCTTCCTCGCCTTCCTGTACCTGCGATTCACCCTGCCCGTGGCGATGCTCTCGGGCGCCGCAGCCGGCGTCGGCGCGTGGGTGCTCGAGCTGTTCATGTCGGCCAACATCGAGAAGTCGGTCGAGTTCAACCTCATCTACCTCGGCACCCTCATCGTCTCGGGTGCCCTGCTCGCCGGGGTCGTCGGCTGGCTGCTCGTGCGCGCCCTCGCCGCCACCGGAGCACTCAGCCGCTTCGCCGTCGGCCGGGAAGCGCGTCGCGACGTCTGATGACGGGCCCCGCGCGCGTCGACGTCGCGGGGTGGGGCTGGCGCTATGCCGGACGGAAGCTCCCCGCCACGCGTGACGTCGACCTGACCATCGAGGCCGGGGAGCGCGTCCTGCTGCTCGGTGCCTCGGGAGCCGGCAAGTCGACGCTGCTCGCCGGACTCGCCGGCCTCCTCGGCGGCAGCGACGAGGGCGAGCGCACCGGCCGCATCCTGGTCGACGACCAGGCGCCCGAGGCGCAGCGCGGTCGGATCGGCCTCGTGCTGCAAGACCCCGAAGCGGGCCTCGTGCTGTCGAAGGTCGGCGACGACGTCGCCTTCGGCTGCGAGAACCTCGGCGTCCCCGCGGCGGAGATCGCGGGGCGGGTCGCCGAGGCCGTGGCATCCGTGGGTCTGACCGTGCCCCTCGAGCGCCCCACCAAGGAGCTGTCGGGCGGGCAGAAGCAACGCCTCGCCCTCGCCGGGGTGCTCGCGATGCGACCGGGCCTGCTGCTGCTCGACGAACCCACCGCCAACCTCGACCCCGACGGGGTTGCCGAAGTGCGCGCGGCCGTCGAGCACGTCGTGCGCACCGACGGAACGACCCTCGTCCTGATCGAGCATCGCACCGACGTCTGGGCCGACCTGATGACCCGCGTCGTCGTGCTCGCCCCGGGTGGCGGGGTGCTGGCCGACGGACCGCCCGCGCGGGTGTTCGCCGAGCACGGCGATGCGCTCGCCGCGGCGGGCGTGTGGGTGCCGGGCCGCCCTGTCGACCTTCCCGTGCTCGCCCCTCTCGAGGCACCGGATGCCGTGCTCTCGGCCCGGGCGCTCGCGATCGGCCGCGAGAAGCGCACGGTCGTCGCTTCCGGACTCGAGGTCGCCGTGCCGCGAGGTGCCGGGACCGTGGTGACGGGACCGAACGGGACCGGCAAATCCACTCTGGCGCTGACCCTCGCGGGACTGCTGCCCGAGCTGGCCGGCGAGGTGCTGACGTCCGAGACATTGGCCGCACGCGGCATCCGTCGCCCCTCGCGCTGGCGCTCCACCGAGTTGCTCACGCGCATCGGCACCGTGTTCCAGGAACCGGAGCACCAGTTCCTCGCCTCGACCCTGCGCGACGAACTCGCCGTCGGCCCCCGGGCGCTGCGGATGCCGGCGGTCCAGGTCGACGCGATCGTCGAGGAACTGCTCGAGCGGTTGGACCTGGCATCCCTCGCCCTCGCCAACCCCTTCACGCTTTCGGGCGGACAGAAACGCCGGCTGTCGGTGGCGACGGTGCTCGCGGCGTCGCCCGAGGTGATCGTGCTCGACGAACCGACCTTCGGGCAGGACCGCCGCGGGTGGACCGAACTCGTCGCGCTGCTGCAGCGCGAGATCCAGCGCGGACGCACGGTGATCGCCGTCACCCATGACGCCGACGTGGTGCGGCACCTCGGGCAGCACCGGGTCGCCCTGGGCGCCGCCGCCGTGCCGCGCACCGCGGGTGGAGGCGCGGCGTGACCGCCCTCGTCAGCGCCCGCCCTGCCTGGCTCGACGGCGTGAACCCGGTCGCCAGGGTCGCCGTGGTCATCGTGCTCGCGGTGCCGCTCGTGGTGTCGATCGACGCCGTGAGCGCGGCCACGGCGATCGTGCTCGAGTTGCTGTGCGTGCCACTCACCGGCGTCGCCTACGCCACCGTGATGAAGCGCCTGCTGCCCGTCGTACTGTTCGCCCCCGTCGCCGGGCTCAGCATGCTGCTCTATGCGCGCCCGGGCGGCACCGTGTACGGCACCTTCCTGTTCGCCACGGTCAGCGACAACTCGATCGCCCTCGCGGTCGCTGTCCTGCTGCGCGTGGTCGCCCTGGCGCTGCCGATGATCCTGCTGTTCGCGCGCACCGACCCCACGGAACTCGCCGACGCGCTCGCGCAGGTGGCGAAGCTGCCGAGCCGCTTCGTGCTCGGCGTCCTGGCCGGCGCCCGCACGGTCGGGCTGTTCGTCGACGACTGGCGCACGATGGCCCTCGCCCGCCGCGCCCGCGGCCTCGGCGACCGCGGAGCGCTGCGCCGGTTCTTCTCGATGGCGTTCGTGCTGCTCGTCTTCGCCGTGCGCCGCGGCACCAAGCTCGCCACCGCGATGGAGGCCCGCGGCTTCGGGTCGGGGATCGAGCGCACGTGGGCGCGTCCGTCGAGGTTGTCGTCTCGGGATGCCGTCGCCGTCGGTGGTGCGGTCCTGCTGATGGCGGTCGCGCTCGGCGCGGCGGTGATGACGGGGGCGTTCCGCGTCGTCGGGTCGTGACGTGGGTCCTGGCGCCGCCTCAGGGCCGACGCGCAGCGATCCCCGGGTCCGCGTGTCGCCGCCGAGCCCGCCCCGGCGTGGCGTCACCTTCGCGTTCTCGGCGAACCGCGCCGACGCGGCGCTCACATCACGTACTCGAAGCACAGTGAACGCGGCATCGTCTCGGCGTAGGGCTCGTAGACGGGGATCGGCGTGAACCCGCTCGCGGCGTAGAGCTCCAGCGACTCCGGCTGCATCCGACCGCTCTGCAGGATCACGCGGCGGGCGCCTTCGCGACGGGCGAGGTCCAGGACCTCGGCGGTGAGCTTGCGACCGACCCCGCGCCGCCGAGCCGCCGCGACCACGACGAGGCGCTTGAGCTCCCACTCATGGCCGAGGCGGCGGAGGATGACATGCCCGAGGGGTGCGCCGTCGGCATCCATCGCCAGAAGCGTTGCGACCACCTGCTCGGGATGCACGGCCAGCGCGGCCGCGCGCTTCGCGGCGATCTCGGGGGTGTCGTCGGCGTCGGCGTCGCGATAGCGCTCGTCGAGGTCGGCGTCCAGGATGCGGCGCAGGGAGACGGCGCGCGGATCGTCGACGTCGACCCGCGCGATGTGGAAGGGTCGATCGTTCACCCGACGAGCCTAGGATGGACCCTCCCCGTCTCCGACCCCGCTCGGTGCGGCGAAGCTCTTCGCCGGGCGCCGGGACGGGCAGAAGGAGAGTGGGTTGTCATGGGTCTCTCGTTCGGTCTTCTGGGAGTGTGCGTCGCGGTGGCTGCCGCGGTGCTCTTCGTCGCGGTGCCGCGCATCGGCACCCCGGGCCCGCTGACGCTCTTCCTCCGCTTCGCCGCCGCGTCCGGTGTGGCCGCCGTCGGCTCCAGCGCCATGTACTTCATCCACGGAGCCGGTGGCGGCATCCTGACGCTCGCTTTCGGAGATGTCTCGATGGTGTCGGCGCCGGCTCTGATGGTCGTGGCAGTGTGCGTGCTCGCCGGTCGAGGCGTGCGCCGTGCGGCGGTCGGCGCGCTGTCGCTGGCGATCATCGTGGGCGCGGTGGCTCTCACGGTGCCGCTTCCCGGCTCGCTCGCCGTGAAGGCGCTGTGTCTCACCTTCGCCTGCGGGGCGTGCCTGTGCGTGGTCGCCCGTTTGCGCCCCCAGCCGTCCGGGCCGCTGTGGTTCATCGCGACGGTCAACGGCGTGTACGCGGTGTTCAGCCTCACGCGGGTGGTGGTGCTGGCCGTCGCGGGCTGGGATTCGCCGCTGTACGCTGCGGCTTTCTCCTTCGGGCCGACGACGGTGCTCGGCGCGCTCGCCGTGCTGCTGATCGGGGCGGCGGTCGTGCGCGTGCGGTTCGGTCCGCGCGTTGCGGCGCCGCCGGCCGCGAGGGCGGGCGGGACGGTGGTCGTGGTGGGCGACTGGGATCTGGCATCCGCCGCTTTCGGGTCGGACCGGATGCGTGAGCTCGTGAGAGAGTTGCGCGCCGCGGCGCGCGACCTCGATGAGACGGCGGTCGACGTGCCCCGCGGGGTCGATGTGGTCGTGCCCGACGCGCTCTCCGCGCTCGACGCCCGCCTCCGGGCGGGGTACGGCTGGACCTCCGGCGACACCATCCTCCTGGTCGACGACGGATCGCAATCGGCTCCCCCGCGTGTGGGCCGCTTTCGTCGAGGGGCGCGGGCGTCGGAGGACTGACGGTCGCCCCGTCCGACTTCTGCGTGCGAACCTGAGTCTCGACTAGGGTGGGACTCGGTTTCAGCTTCGAAGGAGAACGCATGGACATCTCAGGAGCGTCCGCTCTCGTCACGGGCGGCGCCTCGGGTCTCGGTCTCGCGTCGGCCCGTCGGCTCGCCGCGGCCGGTGCGCACGTGACCGTCGTCGACCTCCCCTCCTCGGACGGCGGGGCGGTCGCCGAGGATCTCGGCGGCGCCTTCGTCGCCGCGGATGTGACGGATGCCGACCAGATCGCGGATGCCGCGGCGCGCGCCGCCGCGGTGGCTCCGCTGCGCGTCGTCGTGAACTGCGCGGGCATCGCGCCGCCGGCGAAGGTGCTCGACCGCGAGGGCGTCCCCACCTCTCTCGCGGCCTTCGAGCGCGTCATCCGTGTCAATCTCATCGGCACGTACAACGTCATCGCCCAGGCGTCGGCGGTGATGGCGCAGACGGATCCGACCGACGGCGGTGACCGCGGCGTCATCGTCAACACCGCGAGCGTCGCGGCCTTCGACGGGCAGATCGGCCAGCCAGCGTACGCCGCGAGCAAGGGCGGCGTGCACGCGATGACGCTCCCCATCGCCCGCGAACTCGCGCGCCACGGCATCCGGGTGGTCACGATCGCCCCGGGCATCATGGAGACGCCGATACTCGCGGGCCTTCCGCAGGCGGCGCAGGACTCGCTCGGCCAGCAGGTGCCCTACCCCTCGCGCCTCGGCGCCCCCGACGAATACGCGCGGCTCGTGCTCGCCATCGTCGACAACGGCTACCTCAACGGCGAGACCATCCGCCTCGACGGCGCGATCCGGATGGCGCCGAGATGAGCCACGGCATCCTGCTCCAGGTCTCCGACGGCCTCGCGCGCGTCACCTTCGACCGCCCCGCCTCACTCAACGCGATGGATTTCCCCATGGCCGCGCGCTGGCGCGAGGTCGCCCACCAGGTCACCTCCGACACGTCGGTGGGAGCGGTGATCCTGGATGCCAACGGCCCCGCATTCTGCGCGGGTGGCGACGTCGTGGCGATGGCGACGACCGGCTCCTCGGGGGCCGACGTCACCGCGACGGCCGAGGCGATCCACGACGGCGTCCGCACCTTCGTCGAGGCGCCGCTGCCGATGGTCGCCGCCGTGCAGGGCGCGGTCGCGGGCGGGGGCCTCGGGCTCATGCTGACCGCCGACTACGTCGTCGCCGGCGAGAACGCGCGCTTCGTCAGCCGGTACGCCAACATCGGACTCACCCCCGACCTCGGCGTCTCCACCCTCCTTCCCGCGGCGATCGGGCAGCGTCGGGCGCTGCAGCTCCTGCTGCAGGATCGGATGCTGGATGCCGCGGAGGCCCGGGACTGGGGCCTCGTCGCCGAGGTCGTGGCATCCGGTGCTCTGGCTGCGCGCGTGGAGGAGATCGCACGCTTCTGGCTCGACGGCGCGACCGCCGCGTTCGGGCAGGCGACGCGCCTGGTGCGCGTGGGCGCCGGACGCACGTTCGCCGAGAATCTCGCCGACGAGGCCGCCACCATCGGCGCCGCCTTCGACACCCCGGAGGCGAAGGCGCGGGTCGCCGCGTTCGCCGCCGCCTCCGCGAAAGGACGCTCATGACCTCCGCCGACTCGGCCGCCGCCGGCGCGAGCCCGCTTTCGGGAAAGACCATCCTCCTGTCGGGCGGGAGCCGCGGCATCGGCCTCGCGATCGCGCTGCGCGCCGCGCGCGACGGTGCCAACGTCGCGCTGCTGGCCAAGACCGACAGCCCGCACCCGAAGCTCGAGGGCACGGTGCACACGGCCGCGGAGGCGATCCGGGCGGCGGGCGGTCAGGCGCTGCCCATCGTCGGCGACGTGCGCGACGAGGCATCCATCACCGAGGCCGTGCTGAGGACGGTCGGCGAGTTCGGCGGCATCGACATCGTGGTCAACAACGCCAGCGTCATCGACCTGTCGGGTTCGCTCGAGCTCGCGACGAAGAAGTACGACCTGATGCAGGACGTGAACGTGCGCGGCACCTTCCTGCTCTCGCGCGCGGCCGTGCCGCAGCTGCGGGAGGCCGCGAACCCCCACATCCTGTCGCTGTCACCGCCGCTGAACGTGACACCTCGCTGGCTGGGCGCGCACACCGGCTACAGCCTCGCCAAGTTCGGCATGACGATGGCGACCCTTGGCCTGGCATCGGAGTTCGCCGACGCCGGTATCGCCGCCAACACCCTGTGGCCGCGCACGACGATCGCGACCGCGGCCGTGCAGAACGTCATCGGCGGTGACCGACTCATGCGCGTGTCGCGCACGCCCGAGATCTACGCGGATGCCGCCTACGAGGTGCTGACCGCCCCGTCGCGCGAGCGCACCGGGCAGACGCTGATCGTCGAGGACGTGCTTCTCGCTGCCGGGGTGACCGACTTCTCGGGCTACGCCGCCGTGCCGGGGACGCCGGACGAGGCGATGTACCCGGACATCTTCTTGGACTGACGCGTGTCGCGGCCGCGGGTGGCGGCGTCGCGCGGCCTGGCGAGACGGCGGGGTGCTGCGGCGCCGCGCCGCAGAGCGCGTGGCAGCCGGTCGTTCACTCGGGGCGTGGTGCACGGCATCCGCCCACGCAGAAACACGATCCGTGCGCAGAAACGCTTTGTCGGCGTGTTTCTGCGCAGGGATCGTGTTTATGCGTGGGGCGGGAGGCTGGACGCGGGCGAACCGCGACGCCACTCGGGCGCGGAGCGGCGGTGAGGCGCCGACCGGACGCACCCGGCCGGGGGCGATCGCCCGCGTACGCGTACGCCTACGCGCTCAGGTCGACCAGTGTGCCGAGTCCCCGCTCGCGGGCGGCGCGGATGAAGACGTCGGCCACCGCGACATCCTGCGCGCCGATCCCCACCGAGTCGAACAGGGTGATCTCGTCGGGCGACCGGCGGGCCCGCACGAGGCCGGCGACGACCTCGCCGATCGTGCCGACGACGTCGGTCTCGGCGATCGCGCCCTCGGCGATCGCACGCAGCAGATCGCCCGACTTCGTCCGCGCGGTCGCCCGGTCGTCGACCCAGATCGACGCGCGGGCCATCGCCTCGCCGTCGACCTCACGCTCGTCAGCGCGCGGCCGAGCGCCGACGACGTTGAGGTGCTGTCCCGGGCGCAGCCAGGCGCCCTCGACGATGGCCTCCACCGACGGGGTCAGCGTGCAGACGACGTCGGTCTGCTCGACCACGTCGCGCGGGGATGCCGCGACCTCGATCGTCGTCGGCCAGCCCTCTGCCCGCAGGTCGGCGGCAAGGCCCTCGGCGCGCTCGCGGGTGCGGGACCACACCACCACCCGGTCGAACGGACGCACGTCGCGAAGGGCCAGGGCGTGTTCCCGCGCGAGCGCGCCGGCGCCGATGAGGCCCAAGCGGCGACTGTCGGGGCGGGCGAGCATGCGGGTGGCCACGGCGCTCGCTGCCGCCGTGCGCACCCGGGTCGGCACCGCGCCGTGCAGGAGCGCGACGGGGGAGCCGTCGACGCGATCCACGACGAGGATCATCGATCGCTGCGTCGGCAAGTGCCGACCCGCGTTGTCGGGGACATCCGCGAGCAGTTTCACGCCCGCGAGGTCGGAGGCCTCCGACACCGCCGACATGAGGATGAACCGTGCGGAGTCGGCCGATGTGGCCATGGAGGTCGGACCCGGCTGGTCGGCCCGGCCCTCGGCGATCTCGGCGAACCCGCGCGAGACGGCCTCGGTGATGGCATCCCGATCGACGAGACCCTCGAGCTGGGGAGTGCTGAGCAGCAGCATCAGGCGCGGCTCCCCTCGGTCAGCTCGAGCGCGTCGGCCACGACGGACCCGCGGAACAGCACGGTGCGATCGTTCAGGCGATCCATGACGGCCGCCGTGACGGTGTCGCCCGCCACCACGACGAGGTCGGCGGGGTCGCCGACGGCGAGGCCCGGCCGTTCCGCGCCGTGCGCGGGCATCGCTGCGCGGCCCATCACGGCACGGCCGCCCACCGTGGCGATCGCGACGCAGTGCTCGATGTCCTCGTCACGGCGGAAGCCGTTGGTGAAAGCGAGCTGCCAGGTGCGATCGAGCATGTCGGTGTTGCCGTAGGGCGACCAGTAGTCGCGCTGCCCGTCCTGACCGAGCCCGAGCGCGATGTCGTACTCGTCGAGCAGGCGTGTGGGCAGCGGTGCCTGCGGCGCCACGGTGGCCATCGAGATGCCCAGGTCGCGGAACTCCTCGAGCAGCGCCCGAAGCTCCTTCTCGGGGAGGCGGGCCAGCCCGTAGCCGTGCGAGATGGTCACGCGACCGCGCATGTCGAGGGCGCGGGTGCGCTCGATGATCAGTTCGGTCGAGAACTTCGCCAGCTGGTCGGGCTCGTGCAGATGGATGTCGATCGGGGCGCCGTGGCGCTCCGCGATCGCGAACACGGCGTCGAGGTGACGCACCGGATCACGGTCGAGCGCGCAGGGATCGATGCCGCCGACCACGTCGGCGCCGCGGGCCATCGCCGCCTCGAGCACGTCGATCGACCCCGCTTCGCGCAGCAGACCCGCCTGCGGGAACGCGATGATCTCGACCTCGCAGCGGTCGAGGTTCGCCTCGCGCGCCGCGAGCACGGCATCCAACCGCTCCATTCCGGCGTCGACGTCGACCTGTGCGTAGGTGCGCACCTGGGTCGTGCCGCGTGCGATCGCGCTCTCGAGCGTCGTCGCCACCCGGTGCTCGATGCTCCGCTCGGCGTGGCGCCAGTTGTCGCGGTCGTTGAGCATCATGCCCCAGACGCCCGGCACGCCGGTGTGGGGTCGGAACGGCAGGCCGATGCGCGTCGAGTCGAGGTGCACGTGCACGTCGGCGAACGAGGGGAGCAGGATGCGGCCGCGGCCTTCCACCCTGCCGGCTCCCGGGTCGAGGGGTTTCGTGCCGGCGGGGTGGATGCCGCTGATCCGGCCGTCCGTCAGGGTGACGTCGGAGGCGGGGCCGCCCCAGGGGCGGACGTCCGCGACGACGGTGGAGGTCATTCGAAGCTCGTTCCGGTGAAGTCGTACAGACCGTCGGCGCGCGGGGTCCAGCGCAGTCCGCTCACGGCAGCGAAGTTGTTGAAAGGCACGTACAGCGGCACGAAATAGCCCTGTGTGTTGCTGTAATCCAGAAGCTTCGCGAACACCTCCTGGCGAGCGTCACCCTCCACGCCGCGCTGCTCGGCCGCCCACTGCGCGGTGGCGGGATCCTGGGCGTAGTTGTTGTTGCCGGCGGTCTCGTAGAAGTCCGTGAGCGGCAGGTCGCCGTCGAGCGTGGAAGGCGCCCAGGTGTTCAGGTAGACGCCCTTCATCTCCTTTCCGCGCACCTTCAGCGTGTGGCTCTGCTGGTCGGCTCCGCGCATGTCGACGGCGATGCCGACGGCCTGCAGGTAGCCCTGGATGCTCTGGGCGACCTCGCTCGAGAGGGGGATGCGGCCGTCGGTCGCGTAGTCGAACGGGATCGGTGTTCCGTCGTACCCGGCCTCGGCCAGCAGGGCGCGCGCGCCGTCGGGGTCGTAGCCGACGGACTCGACGGAGTCGGAGTAGCCCTCCACCGCGGGGGCGATCATGGCCTTCGCGGGTTCGGCCAGCCCCGACAGGAGCGAGTCGACGATGGCTCCGGTGTCGATGGCCTTGGCGACCGCTTCGCGGACGCGGACGTCTTGGAGGGGACCGGACGTGGAGTTGACGCCGAGGAAGACGACGCCGTTCGAGGCGGCCGAGAACGTCTGCGCCGACGGCGCGGCCTTCACCGACGCCACCTGCGTCGGCCCGATCTGGGCGACGTCGAGGCTGCCCGAGAGCACCCCGTTCGCGCGCGACTCGGTGGACGAGACGGGCTGCAACGAGATCTCCTCGAGGGCGGGGGCGGGACCCCAGTAGTCATCGTTGCGCTTCAGGTCGTACGAGACGCCCGTCGTGATGCTCTCGAAGACGTAGGGCCCCGATCCGATGGGGTCTTTCGCGTAGGCATCGGCGCCCATCTCCTGATAGGTGTCGGCGGGGACGATGGAGATCAGCGAGGTGTTGCGGGGGAAGGCCGAGAACGGCTGCTTCAGGAAGAAGCGCACCGTGGTGGCATCCACGGCTTCGACCCGGTCGAGGGAGGACAGGTAGGCGTAGTTCTCGCCGCTGGGGTCGCTGAGGATCGTCTCGTACGTGAAGACGACGTCGTCGGCATCGATGGCTTCGCCGTTGCTGGCGGTGACGTCGGGGGCGAGGGTGAACTCCCACTGGGTCAGGTCGTCGTTCGCCGTCCACGCGGTGGCGAGCTTCGGCTCGAGCGCGCCGTCGGCGGCGATCTTCACCAGCTGGTCGTGGGTGTGGAAGAACACCGACAGCACCACGAGGGCACCGGAACGAATGGGGTCCATGGAGCTCGGGTCGGTGGGCAGCGCCGCGGTGATGCTCGTGCGGGCGGTGCCGCCCGAGGCGGACGGAGAGTCGAACCCGCCGGCGCATCCGGCGAGGATCACGCTGCCGAGGGTGAGGGCGGCGGCGCCGGTGAGAGCGCGGCGGACTGTCGAGCGGGTCATGTGAGGGCCTTTCGGGTGGGTGACGCGGAGAACGGAGACAGGGAAGTCGGTTCGGTGGACAAGTGAGGGATGGCATCCAGCAACGTGCGGGTATACGGATGCCGGGGCTCGGCGAAGACGCGTTCGGTGGGGCCCTCCTCGACGATGCGTCCGGCCTGCATGACGACGACGCGATCGGCGATGCCCCGCACGACGCCGAGGTCGTGGGAGACGAAGAGGTAGGCCAGCCGCTGCTCGCGCTGGAGGGTGCCGAGCAGATCGAGGACCTGAGCCTGGATCGACACGTCGAGAGCCGACACGGGCTCGTCGAGCAGCACGATGGCGGGGTCCAGTGCGAGCGCCCGGGCGATGCCGACGCGCTGGCGCTGGCCGCCCGACAGTCGGGTGGGGAGGCGATCGTCGAACGACGCGTCGAGACCGACGCCGTCCAGCAGCGTCCGCACGCGCGTCGACGTGAAAGCCCGGCGGATCTTCAGCGGCTCGCCGACGGAGCGCGCCACGCTCATGCGCGGATCCAATGCCGACGACGGATCCTGGAACACCACCTGCGCGCGGGAGCGCAGCTCGGCGCTGCGCCCGGCGATGTCGGGGGAGGCGCTGCGCCCCTCGAAGCGGACCGTGCCGGCGCTCGCCGGGGTGAGCCCGAGGATGGCTCTCAGCAGAGACGATTTGCCGCATCCGGACTCGCCGACGACAGCGACCGTCTCGCCCGCGCGGATGCGCAGCGACACCCCGTCGACCGCGCGGGTGCGACGGCCGCGCCGACCCGGGTACTCCACGACGAGGTCGGTCACCTCGAGGGCGGGCTCCTCGGCGGTCTCGACGACCGCCGGTCGACCGGCTCCGGTCCGCGTCGAGGGAGCGGCAGCGAGGAGACGGCGCGTGTACTCGTGGGTGGGGGTCGAGAGCACCGCGCGGGTCCGGCCGCGCTCGACGACCCGGCCCGACCGCATGACGACGAGGTCGTCGGTGTGCTGCGCGACGAGACCGAGGTCGTGGCTGATCAGCGCGAGAGCGGAACCGGTGCGCTCGCGCACCTCGTCGAGCAGGGCCATGACCTGCGCCTGCACGGTGACGTCGAGCGCGGTGGTCGGCTCGTCGGCGATCAGCAGCAGCGGGTCGTTGGCGATGGCCATCGCGATGACCGCGCGCTGGCGCATCCCGCCCGACCACTGGTGGGGACGCGTTGCGGCGCGATCGGCGGCATCGCGCACCCCGACCGACGTCAGCAGCTCGACGGCCCGCCGCCGGGCCGCAGTGCGCGAGGTGCCGGGGGAGTGCGCCCGCACCGCGGCGGCGACCTGCGCTCCCACCGCGCGGAGGGGGTTGAGCGCGGACATCGGGTCCTGGAAGACCATGCCGGTGACCCGTCCGCGCATCCGGCGGAGGTCTCGTTCGCCCAGCGTCGTCACGTCGCGGCCGTCGATGCGCACGCGTCCCGACGCGACGCGCACGCCCGGGGGGAGCAGGCCCAGGGCTGCGAGCATGGTCAGGCTCTTGCCCGATCCGGACTCGCCGACGACGCCGAGGGCCGCCGAGGGAGCGACCCTCGAACGAGACGTCTTCGACGACCGTGCGAGGGCCGTCGTCTGTGTCGACGTCGAGGCGCAGGTCATCGATCGTGAGGACGGGGTGGTTCATCGGCGGGCTCCCTTGCGCAGGAAGGCGCCGCGCGCCTCCGCGGTGAACTGCTGACTGAGGAATTGCACGCCGCCCACGGCGAGGAACATCGCCAGGCCCGGCAGGATCACCAGCCAGGGGTCGGTGGCCAGGTACTTCTGGCCGTCGAAGATCATCGCGCCCCAACTCGGGGTGGGCGGCTGCACGCCGAGACCGAGATACTCCAGCGACGCTTCGATCAGAACGATGGTGGCGATGTCGGTCGCGGCGATGATGAGCGTGTGCGGCCAGACGTTCGGCAGCACATGCCGGATCAGCGACCAGAAGCGGTCGGCGCCCTGCGTGCGCGGAGCGATGACGAAGTCCTGCCCCCGCAGGGCGGCGGCGACATTGCGGGTGACCCGGGCGTAGCCCACCCACCACGTGCAAACCGACGACCAGGATGGTGAGACCCGCGCTCGGCGGAACGACGGCGCAGACGGCGATGAGCAGCAGCACGACCGGCATCGCGAGCACCGTGTTCGACAGCACCGACAGGCCGGACTCGATCCGCCCGCCGAAGAAGCCGGACAGGATGCCGACCGCGGTGCCGATGACCGCGTTCAGGCAGACGATCGCCACCGTGATGCCAAGGGTGACGGCCGAGGCGAGGGCGATCCTGCTGAGGAGGTCGCGCCCGAGCGGATCGGTGCCGAGCGGGGACGCGGGGTCGGTGAAGGGCGGGAGGAGCGCGCGGGAGAGATTCTGCCCGAACGGGTCGAAGCCGGGCAGCAGGGGTCGGACGGCGGTCACGCCGAGGACGATCGCGAGCATCGCGACGCCGGCCACGGCCGAGGCGCGTGGGCGCCGACGACGGGGGCGCGGGGGGAGCGCCGCGGAGGCGGCCTCGGGAAGCGGGGGCAGGACGACGGTGGTCATGAGGCAGCCGTTCGGGGGTCGATGCGGGCGACGAGCAGGTCGACGAGGGTGTTCACGACGACGAAGGCGACGGCGACGAAGAGGAGCCCCGCTTGGACGATCGGGAAGTCGCGTTGGCTCACGGCATCCGTGAGAAGGCTCCCGAGGCCCGGCCAGGCGAAGACCACCTCGACCACCACGGTGCCGCCGAGGAGGCCGCCCAGGTTGAGTCCGGCCATGCCGAGAACGGGCGGGAGAGCATTGGGCAGCATCTGCGTGAACAGGATCTTCGGCCGCGACTGGCCGATGGCGAAGGCCGTGCGCACGTAGTCCGCTCCGGCCTGATCGCTGAGGGCGGCGTCGAGCAGACGGAGGTACATCACGAACTGGCCGGTGGCGAGGGTCACGACCGGGAGCACGAGGCTCGATGGGCTCGTGCGGCCGAGCGAGGGGAGGAGTCCGAGCGAGACGGAGAAGACGAGGACGAGCAGGAGTGCGAAGAAGAAGTCGGGCACAGCCTGACGGGTTGCGCCCACCCAGCCAGCCGATGACCGCGCGCAGCACCCTGCTGCCGGTGAGGTGGATGACGACGGCGGCGACGAGCGCGAGGGCGAAGCCGGCGATGAACGCCCAGAAGGCGAGCTCGACCGTGGCGGGAAGACGTTCCCACACGAGTCCGAGCGCGGACTCGTGCAGACGGTACGAGTCGCCGAGGTCGCCGACGACGACCCCGCGGAGGAAGTCGAGGTACTGCACGATGACCGGCCGGTCGAACCCGAGTGTGGCGTTGAGGGCGTCGACGTCGGCACTGCTGGCGTTGTCGGGGAGGAGGAGTGCACCGGGGGCGCCGGTGAGGCGACCGAGGACGAAGCCGATCGTGACCACGAGGAAGACCGTGGCGCCGGCCAGGGCGAGGCGGCGGAGGAGGAAGGCGAGCACGGAGGCGACGCTACGGCGTGCAACGGGTATACCAAGCTGATGTAACGAACACGCAATGCAATCCTTACGTTGATGTCACTTTGGCGTACCAAAAGGTATTTGAGACGGCTCATACGAGACTCAAACGCGGCTATGGCATACCAGAAACCAGTTTCGCGCCCCGCCCCGTCCCTGTCAGGATGGACGCGTGGACGACGACATCGACGCGGCCGGCCGGCGCATCGCGCACGTGCTGCGTGAGCGCATCATCACCGGCGAGATCGACATGGGCGCCAAGCTCGGAGAGCGCGACATCGCCGAGGAGCTCGGGGTTTCCCGCGTGCCCGTCCGAGAGGCGCTGCACGTGCTCGAGGCAGAGGGGTTCGTGTCGTCAGCCCACCGCCGTGCGGCCGTCGTGCACCGCTTCACTGTCGACGACGCGCGGGAGCTCTTCGACATGCGCATGCAGCTCGAGCCGTTCGCGGCGGCGCTCGCCGCCGGCCGGGCGGCCGAGGGTGCCGACACGACGGCGCTGCGCGCCGCCCTCGAGGTCGCCCACGTCGACGCCGTGGCCGAGGCTTCGGCGTCGTCGCGCAACTCCGACCTGCACGACGAGATCTTCGCCCTCGCCGGACACGCCCTGCTCTCCCGCATGAGCGGTCTGCTCACGGGACGCACGCGGTGGCTCTTCCGTCTCACGCCCGAGCGCGACACGGTGGGCAGGTGGGACGAGCACGCCGAGATGGTGGAGGCGATCGTCGGCGGACACGTGATGCTCGCGCAGACCCTCGCCGCGGCCCACGTCGAGCGCGCGCGCGTGGAGTCGATGCCCGGGCTGATCGAGCGGCTCCCGGTCGCCGGCCCGCCCGTCCGTCGGAGGCGTACGCGCCGCGTGGTCTCCGGCGTGTGACCCCCGGGGGAGTCGCGCGTGCGCGAAGCCCACGCATAAACACGATCCGTGCGCAGAAACACGCTGCCGGCGTGTTTCTGCGCACCGATGGTGTTTATGCGTAGCGAGCGCGGCGTGGCGAACGCGGCGTAGCGGCGGCGGCGCGCGGCGTAGCGGCGGCGGTGCGCGGCGCAAGGGGGTGCCGGTGCGCGGCGCGTGGGCGGCAGCCCGCGGGTCTCAGATCAGGCCCAGCTCCGCGAACGCGTTGCGCACGCCGTCCTCGAGCACCGCGGTGGTCACCCGGCCCGCCAAGCTCTGCAGCTCGGGCTCGGCGTTGCCCATCGCGACGGGTGTTCCGACGACCTCGAACATCTCGACGTCGTTCCAGCTGTCGCCGACGCCGATGGCATCCGTCGCCGACAGCCCGAGCACGCCCAGCACCTCCGTGATGGCCGAACCCTTGGTCACGCCGGCTCGCCCGATCTCGCCGTTGGAGCCGCCGGGCAGGGGCATCGAACCCGGGATGACGTGGAAGCCTTCGCCGAGCTCGGCCGCGGCGTGTGCGACGGTGTCGGGGGAGGGGCTGACGAAGACGGCCTTCGCGACGCGATCGCGGTCGACGTGGGCGACGGGACGCAGGTCGCGCTGGCGGTGGTCGATGTCGGAGGGCAGCCCGAGCGCCGCCAGCTCGTCGGCGCGCTGGGCATGACGGGCTCGCAGGAACTCCTCCATCGTGTCGGCCATGCCCGGCGAGGCGTAGACGGCGTCGTGCGTCTGCAGGAAGTAGTGGATGCCATGGCTCTGGAAGTACGCCTCCAAGGCCGTCACGTCGCCCTCCGGCAGCGTCCGCTCCAGGAGCAGCTCGCCGTCGCGGGTGGCGTACGCGCCGCCGTTGGAGATCGCCCCGTCGAAGCCGATGGCCACCACGTCGGGGTGGATGTCGGCCTCGGCTCGGCCGGTGCACAGCCACACGAGGTGGCCGTTCGCGCGGGCCTGTTTGATGGCATCCACCGTCGAGGGCGCGATCACCGAGCCGTGCTCGAGGATCGTGCCGTCGACGTCGAGGAAGGCGATGCGGGTCATGTGCACTCCAAGGGGGTCGGCCCCGGGCCACGAGGGCCCGGGGCCGCCCCGGACGGGGATCAGCGGGTGAGGGATGCGCCGTTGGATCGGATGACGTCGGCGTACCAGCCGAACGACTTCTTCCGGTAGCGCTTCAGCGTCCCGGTTCCGTCGTCGTTGCGGTCGACGTAGATGAAACCGTATCGCTTGCTCAGCTGCGCGGTGCTGGCGCTGACGATGTCGATGCAACCCCACGAGGTGTACCCGAGCACGTCGACGCCGTCCTCGAGCGCCTCGCCGACCTGGACGAGGTGGTCGTTGAGGTAGGCGATGCGGTAGTCGTCGACGACGGTCTTCTCGCCGTCGACCTCGACGAGCTGGTCGCGGGCACCCAGGCCGTTCTCGACGATGAACAGCGGCTTCTGCCACCGGTCCCAGAACTGGTTGAGCACGAGGCGCAGGCCCACCGGGTCGATCTGCCAGCCCCACTCGCTCGCCGGGAGCGTGGGGTTGGAGACACCGCCCATGATGTTGCCCTCGCCCGTGACGCGCTTCGCGGGGTCGGCGGTCTCGGCGATCGACATGTAGTAGCTGAACGAGACGAAGTCGACGGTGTTCGTCAGGTCGTCGCGGTCCTCGTCGGTGATGTCGAGCTCGATGCCCTTCTCGCGGAGCGTCCGCAGGAAGTACCCGGGGTAGGCCCCGCGGGTGTGCACGTCGCCGTAGACGAGGTTGCCGTGGTCGGCATCCATCACCGCGAGGGCATCGTCGGGCGACGGCGTCAGCGGATACACGGGCATCGACAGCACCATGCAGCCGACCTTCGCCGCGGGAGCGACCTCTCGTGCGATACGGGTCGCCCGGGCGGATGCCACGAGCTCGTGGTGCATCGCCTGGTACAGCTGCTGCTCGGGAACACCGCCCTCGGGGATCGGGATGCCGCCGCTCATGAAGGGCGCGTGCAGGAGCGAATTGATCTCGTTGAACGTCAGCCAGTACGTCACGCGGCTGCCGAAGCGCTCGAAGAGCGTACGGGCATAGCGCTCGTAGAACCCGATGAGCGCGCGGTTCGTCCAGCCGCCGTACTGCTCGGCGAGGTGCAGCGGCGTCTCGTAGTGCGAGATCGTCACGAGGGGTTCGATGCCGTGCTTCTCGAGCTCGTCGAGGATGCGGTCGTAGAACGCCAGTCCCGCCTCGTTCGGCTCGGTCTCGTCGCCCTTCGGGAAGATCCGGCTCCACGCGATCGAGAAGCGGTACACGCCGAAGCCCATCTCGGCGAAGAGCGCGATGTCCTCCGCGTAGCGGTGGTAGTGGTCGATCGCGACGTGCTTGAGGTTGTCGGGCGTGGGCTGATTGCTCCGCGGGCCCGAGATGCCCTGGGGCATCACGTCTTGCACCGAGAGGCCCTTGCCGTCCTCGTCGTACGCGCCCTCGATCTGGTTCGCGGCGGTGGCGCCGCCCCAGAGGAAGCCGTCGGGGAAGGGAGTGGTCGTCATGGTCTGCGCCTCCGGGGCTCAGCGGGCGGTGGACAGGGAGTCGACCGAGACGGCGCGGAACAGCGTCTCGCCGTGCGAGAGGGGTCCGGATGCCGCGTCGGCGATGTCGGGATACAGGTCGCCGTTGGTGACGATGACCGGGGTGATGAGGTCGTAGCCGGCCTTCTCGATGGCGTCGCCGTCGAACTCGAGCAGCAGGTCGCCGGCCTTCACCTCGGCGCCCGACTGCACCTTCAGGGCGAAGTGCTGACCGCCGAGCTTGACGGTGTCCAGACCCACGTGGATCAGCAGCTCCACGCCGTCGACCCCGCGCAGGCCGATCGCGTGGCCGGTGGGGAAGGCCGCGACGACGGTGCCGTCGAAGGGGGCGTAGACCGCGCCCGACGTCGGGCGGATGGCCACGCCCTTGCCGAGCGAGGCGTCGGCGAACGCGGCATCCGGAACCTCGGCGAGGGGCACGACCGTGCCGTCGACGGGGTTCGACACCACGGTGTCGGTGGCGGCGGCCGGGGCGGCCGCGACCGACTCGTCCACCGGGTCGGCGAAGCCGAACAGCACAACCAGGACGAAGGGCACCACGACGGCGGCGCCGAGACCGATCGCGAGGAGCACCATGTCGCCGTTTCCGAGCAGGGCGGGCAGCGCGAGTCCCGAGGGGACGACGAACGCCCGGGTGAAGACCCCGCCGGTGGCCACGATCGCGCCGCCGATCACACCGCCGACGATGCCGAAGGCGAAGGGACGCTTGAGCGGCAGCGTGATGCCGTAGATGGCCGGTTCGGTGATGCCGGCGAGCAGGGCCGAAAGCGTTGCGGGAGCTGCGAGGGAGCGCAGGTTCCTGTTGCGCGTGCGGGCGAGCACACCCGCCACCGCACCGCCCTGGGCGAGCACCGCGGCGAACACCGGGCCGAAGAGCAGGAAGGAGCCGGTCGTCTGGTACTCGAGCTGGAACAGCGGCACGAAGCCCCAGTGCAGACCGAAGATCACGAACACCTGCCACAGACCGCCGAGGATCGCACCGCCGAGCCACGGCACGGTCTGGAAGATCCAGCCGATGCCCGAGGCGAGCGTCGTACCGAGGAGGTTCGAGAGCGGTCCGATCACGACGAAGACCAGCGGCACCGCGATCAGCACCACGATCATCGGCGTCAGGAACCGTCGAACGGCGCTGGGCAGCACCTTCAGGAGGAAGCGCTCCGCGTACGCCTGCAGCCACACGATCACGATGATCGGGATGACGCTCGAGACGTAGCTGACCATCGTCACCGGGATGCCGAAGAACGTGATGTCGGGCTGACCGTTCAGGGCCACGATCGACGGGTACACCAGCGCGCCGGCGATGGCGAGAGAGGTGAACTCCGCGGCGCGGAAGTACCGGGCGGCGGTGATCGCCAGGGCCAGCGGAAGGAAGGTGAGGAACGCGTCGGAGAGCGCGTTCAGGATCGTGTACGTCGTGGTGGTCGTGTCCATCCACCCGAAGGTGACCGCGGCCGCGAGGAAGGCCTTCAGCAGGCCGGTGCCCGCGAGCGCCCACAGGACCGGAGTGAAGATCGCGGCGATCATCCGGATGAACCGATTGAACGGGTTGCCCGTGGGGGCCTCGCCCGCTCGGGTGTCGCTGCCACCGCCCTTCGTGGCGGCCTGGATCGCCGCGAACACCTCGGGGACGTCGTTGCCGATCACGACCTGGTACTGCCCGCCCGCCTGCGCCGTGGTGATGACGCCCGGGGTGGCGCGCAGCGCCGCTGCATCCGCCTTGCCCTCGTCTTTGAGCACGAACCGGAGTCTCGTCGCGCAGTGCACCATCGAGGTGATGTTGCCCTCTCCGCCGACGCCGGTGAGTACCGCCGCTGCTGTCTTCGCGTGATCCGTCATCGGAATCCGCCTGCCTTTCGCCGCTTCGGTGCGGCCCGTTCGAATGTTCGGTGGCGACGACTCGGGAATGTTTCGGGCAATAAAAAAGACCCGAATCCGTTCACCGCTCGTCAGAGGTGTGGATTCAGGTCTTGCCCGCTCGCGCGGTAACAATCCGGAAAAACGTCGGCAGGTATGACGCCTGCGACGGCGACTATAGCACGCCGGATGCCGGGGGTGGGGCGATCGTTTGGTTCGAGGCCGCACGGAACTGCGTGGGGCTCTGTCCGTCTTCGCGGCGGAACGTCCGTGCGAACACGGTCGGATCGGGGATGCCGCACCGCAGGGCCACGTCGGGTACGGGCAGCGTCGTCTCGCGCAGAAGGGTGCGGGCTCGAGCGACGCGCTGCGCGCGCACGAGGGCGGCGGCGCGCTCGCCGCGTTCGGCGAAGATCTGGTGAACGGTGCGCACCGACACGCCGTGAAGGTCGGCGATGGCGGGCACGCCCAGGAGGGGGTCGTCGAGATTGTCCGCGATCGTGCGGCGGAAAGAGGCGTACAGCGCGTCGTGCGACAGCCCGGACGCGGGCCGACGGCTCTCTCGTCGCAGCGCCGCGACGAGCAACTCCGTGGCGGCGCGGAGCGCATGGCCCTCGTCCTCGAACACGGGATTGTCGCCGAAATGCGAGCGTACGATCATGCTCGCCGTCCGCAAGGCAGCGGCACCATGGGCCGACATGGTGCGGGCCGACATCGTGCGGGCGGAGAGTGCGGTCAGCGACGACATCGGCATCCCGAACCAGTCGGTCGGCACCTGCAGCACGATGAGGTCGGACGGTCCCGGAAAGGCCAGTTCATACGGCGACCGGGTGAGGTAGAGGACACTGTGGCCGGGGGCCACGACGGCCTGCCGGCCGTTCTGTTCGACGAGGTTGCGCCCGCCGTACTGGAAGCTGAACAGGGCGAGATCGTCGGCGGAGCCCGACGCGGCTGCCGGGTCCCGCAGCACGCGGCATGCCCCGGACCGCACCGACGACATCGCCGCCCGCGCGCGGCCCCGGTGATCGAGCTGCGCCGTGAAAGGACCGTCGGCGACGACGCGGAGGGGCACGAACGCGGCGCTCGACAGGGCCTCCCATTCCGAGACCGACGCCGCCGTTCGCCGCACCATGCGTCTCATCCTGCTCCTCGAGGCGGTCCGAGAGAAGCGCTCGCGTGACGATCGCGTTTCGTCGTGCGCGATCTGCAGAAAGTGCACGATCGGCTGCACGATTCGCCTTCGACGTGGCGAGACCGGCTCGTACTGTCGCCTCACCTACTACCGAGGAGTCCTCATGACCGTTCGCGTCGCCGCCGTCCAAGCCGAGCCGGGCTGGTTCGACCTGGATGCCACCGTCGTCAAGACCATCGATCTCATCGCCGAGGCCGCCGCCAACGGGGCGGAGATCGTGGCGTTCCCGGAGACCTGGCTCCCGGGGTACCCGATCTTCCTCTGGGCATACCCCGTCCCCGAACAGATCCCCTCCATCGCCCGGTATCACGCCGCATCGCCGAGCGTCGACGGTCCCGAGATCGCCCGCATCCGGGAGGCCGCCGCCGCCCACGGCATCACGGTGGTGCTGGGCCTGAGCGAGCAGGACCACGGTTCGCTCTACATGGCGCAGCTGGTGATCGGCCCCGCCGGCGAGATCCTCCTGCACCGGCGCAAGCTCAAGCCCACCCACGCCGAGCGGACGCTCTTCGGCGAGGGCGACGGCGGCGACCTCCAGGTGATCGAGACCGCACATGCGCGGTTGGGTGCTCTCAACTGCTGGGAGCACCTGCAGCCTCTCGTGAAGTTCGCGATGTACGCCCAGCACGAGCAGATCCACGTCGCCGGCTGGCCCTGCTTCGGGATCTTCGCCGAGCACCCGTCGTTGGGGTGGGAGCCGTCGATGGCGGTGAGCCGGACCTACGCCCTCGAGGGCGGGGCCTTCGTCGTCGTCTCGACCCAGATCCTCAGCGCGGAGGGGGCGCAGAACTTCCTCGTGAACGGAACCCCTTCGCCGATCATCGACCTCGGCGGCGGATACGCGCGCATCTACGGCCCCGACGGGTCGCTGCTCACCGAGGCCCTCGACCCCGGCACGGAAGGACTCGTCTACGCCGACCTCGACCTGCGGACCATCGACATCGCGAAGAAGTTCGCCGACCCGGTCGGCCACTACAGCCGGCCCGACGTCTTCTCGCTCACCGTCGACCGCACGGCTCGCACGCCCGCGACATTGAGCGGCGCGACCGCGGACTCCGGCGAGGAGCACGTCCTCGCCCCGATCGTCGTCGGCGACTGAGCGTCAGAGCGCCGGCGCTCCGGGGGCGCCCGAGGTGTCGGCGCGCCCCATGCTCGTCGCCAGGCGCTCGACGTGGACGATCAGGTACAGCACTTCTTCGTCGGTGAGGGTGGAGCCCGTGGCGGCGAGCACGTACGCCTTCACCGCCTCGGCGATCCCGAACGCCCGGGGGTAGCGGTGCTTCGCGAACTCGAAGAACGACGAGTCGCCGCTGGCGAGCATGGTGCGATCGACGAGGCGCTGCAGCAAGAAGCGCACGTGCAGGATGAAGCGCGCGTAGTCGGGGCTCGTCGTGTCGAGGTCGACGCCGAGCCCGGTCTCGACCGTGCGCACCACGTGCTGCACGCGGCGGAAGAGCAACGCCGCCGTGCCGTTCGGTTCGTCGCGCGTGGCGTTGAGCAGGTGCATCGTCAGGAACACCCCCTCTTCCGGCGGGAGCTCGCGATCGAGGGATGCCGCGATCGAGGCGGCCATGTGCTCGGCGGCGCGCGACTCGTCGGGGTGCAGGATGCGAAGCTCGGGCATCGACGTGCCCGGGATGCGGATGCCCTGGTCGAGTCGCTCGATGACGTAGTTCACGTGGTCGATCACGGCGAGGGGCAGGCGACGGCCGAGGTCGCGGCCCAGCTCGCGTTCGGCCTCGTCTACCGCGCGCAGCACCGCCTGCACGAGCGCGTACGGGGCGTCGGTGAGGAGTTTCTGCGCGTGGGCGGTGTCGCTGCCCTGGTCGAGCACGAAGGTCTTCTCGACCTTCGACGGATCGACGCGGCCGTCGTGCTTGAGCTGGAAGCCGATGCCCCGGCCCATGAGCACCCGCTCGCGGCCGTCGGCGTCGATCGCCACGACGACGTTGTTGTTCAGCAGCTTCTGCACGCCGCCGGGCGGGATGGGGGCTTCACCGGCACCGGGCACGTGAGCATCCTAGGGCGCTGCGTCCCCGCGTGAGGGGTCAGGAACTGTCGCCGGGGGCCGCTCTCGGCGACAAAATTTGACTCCTCACGCGGGTGAGACGGTGCCCAGCCGCGGTGCAGGCGCGCCCCGGTACCCTGGAAACCATGACTGACCAGCCCCCCGTGCGCTCCACCACACCCCGGCAGGCGCGCCCCGCGGGGGCGCCTGCTGACACCGGCATCCGCGAGACGACGCCGAAGAGCACCGGCATCCGCGAGACGCGTCCGCGGACCGCGCCCGCCCGTCAGGTCCGGCCGAAGACCGAGGGGTGGCAGCAGGCCAAAGACGAGACCGGGCGTCCGCTCCTGCAGTTCGCCAGCCCCAAGCGCGGCAAGCCGCCCGTGCATCTCGCCGACCTCACCGCCGCCGAGCGCGTCGCGAAGGTCAAGGAGCTGGGCCTCCCCGGCTTCCGCGCGAAGCAGCTCGAGAAGCACTACTTCACGCACTACACCTCGGATGCCGCCGACATGACCGACCTGCCGGCATCCGGTCGCGAAGAACTCGTCGCAGGGATGCTCCCGCCGCTGCTCACCGAGGTGCGCCGACTCGAGACCGACCGCGGCGACACCATCAAGTTCCTCTGGAAGCTGCACGACGGTGCGCTCGTGGAGTCCGTGCTCATGCGCTACCCCGGCCGCATCACCCTCTGCGTGTCGTCGCAGGCCGGGTGCGGCATGAACTGCCCGTTCTGCGCCACCGGGCAGGCGGGCCTGACCCGCAACATGTCGGCGGCCGAGATCATCGAGCAGATCGTGCGGGCCAACGCCCTCATCGCCGCCGGGGGACTCGGCGGCAAGAAGCGCGACGACCACTCGCTGGACCGCGTCTCGAACATCGTCTTCATGGGCATGGGGGAGCCGCTCGCCAACTACGCGCGCGTCATGCAGGCCGTGCGGGTCATGGTCGACAAGGAGCACGGCCTCGGCATGAGCGCCCGCGGCATCACGGTCTCGACCGTCGGCCTGGTGCCCGCGATCAAGAAGCTCGCCGATGAAGACATCCCGGTGACCTTCGCCCTGTCGCTCCACGCCCCCGACGACGGCCTGCGCGACGAGCTCATCCCGGTGAACTCGCGCTGGAAGGTCGATGAGGCTCTGGATGCCGCGCGCGCCTATTTCGACAAGACCGGGCGCCGCGTGTCGATCGAATACGCCCTGATCAAAGACATGAACGACCACGCCTGGCGCGCCGACCTGCTGGCCGACAAGCTCAACGCCCGCGGTCGGGGCTGGGTGCACGTGAACCCCATCCCGCTGAACCCGACGCCCGGGTCGATCTGGACGGCATCCGAGGTGCCCGTGCAGAACGAGTTCGTGCGGCGCCTCAACGACGCCGGCATCCCGACCACCCTCCGCGACACCCGCGGCAAGGAGATCGACGGCGCGTGCGGCCAGCTCGTCGCGACCGAAGAGGACGAGGTCGCCGCTGCGGCGACGCCGGTCGGCTGAGGTCCCTCCGCGACCGTCCACCGATCGGTGGATGCCGACTCCATCGCTTCGTCGTTCCCGTCGCGGCCGCGTCCGGTCAGACTGAGGGCATGAGCGAGAACGTCGTGCGGGTGGAGAACCTGCGCAAGACCTACCGTGGCGGCCTCGAGGCCCTGCGCGGGGTGAGCTTCGACATCGGCCGTGGCGAGACGTTCGCCCTGCTCGGGCCCAACGGCGCGGGCAAGAGCACCGTCATCGAGATCCTCGAGGGCTACCGCGACCGCACGAGCGGCGAGGTGAGCGTTCTCGGGGTCGACCCGCACCGCGGTGGCCTCGACTGGAAGGCGCGCCTTGGGATCGTGCTGCAGAACACCGGCGAGGCGCCCACGGCGACCGTGCGGGAGCTGCTCGCGCACTTCGCCTCGTTCTACCCACGCCCGCGCGACGTGGATGAGGTGATCGCCGCGGTGGGGCTGAGCGAGAAGGCGAAGGTGAGCGTCCGAAAGCTCTCGGGCGGACAGCGTCGCCGGGTCGACGTCGCCCTCGGCATCATCGGCCGCCCCGAACTGCTGTTCCTCGACGAACCCACGACCGGCTTCGACCCGGAGGTGAGGCGGCAGTTCTGGGAGCTCATCCGGCAGCTGCAGGCCGAGGGCACGACGATCCTGCTGACCACCCACTATCTCGACGAGGCCGCCGAGCTCGCGGAGCGCGCCGCGATCATCGTCGCCGGCGAGGTGGCATCCGTGGGACCGATCGACGACCTCGGCGGCCCCGGGGCACGCGTGCCGATCGTGCGGTGGCGCGAGGGAGACGCGATGCACGAGGAGCGCACCGAGGATCCGGGCGCTTTCGTCGCCGCCCTCTATGCCCGCGGCGGCGAACCCGACCGGCTCGAGGTCGTGCGCCCGAGTCTCGAAGACGTGTACCTGTCGTTCCTCGGCGACGAAGCGCGCCGCACCACGGCGGCCGGAGGCCTCGCGTGAGCCGGGTGCTGCGCCTGGGCGCCGCCCGCATCGTCTTCGAGGTGCGGTCGTACTTCCGGCAGGGCGACTCCGTCTTCTTCACGTTCCTGTTCCCCATGATGATCCTGCTGATCTTCGCCGTCGCCTTCGACGCCCAGACGTTCGGCCCTCCCGGCGACGAGGTGGATGCCGCGCAGTTCTACCTCCCCGCGATGCTCGCCGCGGGCGTGCTGCTGTCGGGCCTGCAGAACATGTCGATCGACATCGCGATGGAACGCAGCGACGGCACGCTCAAGCGCCTCGGCGGCACGCCGCTGAGCCCGGTGTCGTACTTCATCGGCAAGCTCGGCCAGGTGCTGGTCACCGGCTTCCTGCAGTCGGTGCTGCTCATCGTGGTCGCCGCGGTCTTCTTCAGCGTGCCGCTGCCGACGGAGCCCGAGCGCTGGCTCACCTTCGCGTGGGTGTTCCTGCTGGGTGTGACCACCTGCGCGATCCTCGGCATCGGCCTGTCGGCGCTGCCGCGCACCGGTCGCAGCGCCACCGGCGTCGTCATCCCGATCGTGCTGCTGCTGCAGTTCATCTCGGGCGTCTACATCAACTTCGCGGCCCTTCCGGAGTGGCTGCAGAACGTGGCGAGCGTCTTCCCGCTGAAGTGGCTCGCGCAGGGCTTCCGCTCGGTGTTCCTGCCCGAGAGCTTCGCGGATGCCGAGCCCTCAGGCTCGTGGGACCACCCGCTGATCCTCCTCGTGACGGCGCTGTGGCTGGTGGTGGGTCTCGCGCTGGTGCGCGTGACGTTCCGATGGATCCGCAAGGACGCGTGACATGCCGCCTCGCGCGACCCCGTCCAACGTCTCCGCCGCGGTCGACGCGCCCGTCGCGCGCGATCTGGCCGTGTGCGATCGGGTGCAGGGCGTGTGGTGCGGAGTGCGGGGGTGGTCGCTGACGTACGGCGTCGCCGGTCTCGTCGGCGCCGGTACCGCGGTGGTCAGTGCGCTGATGGGCCCAGTGTCGTGGCCCGCCGCTCTCGGCGCCGTCGCGGCCGTCGTGCTGCACGCCGCCGTCGTGCTGCGGAGTCTGCCACGCCTGCTCGGCCACGACGATGCGCGGGCGCTCGCCGGTGTCGTCATGGTATCGACCGTCGTGTTGCTGACGGTTGCCGTCGCGCTCGCACCCTGGGTCGCGATGATCCAGTTCGCCTCGTATCCGCTGCTGTGGGTGGTCTCGTCGCGGCGCCGTGAGGCCATCGGCTGGACAGCGCTGTCGAGCGTCGCGGTCTTCTTGGCGCTGGCCGCGGGTGGCGACGCCAGAGCCTGGGTGAACGCGGCCGTCATCCAGGCGGTCTCGTTCGCGGGCAATATCGGTCTGGGGCTGTGGTTCAGCGCGGTGTATCGCCACGGCACGCAAACCCAGGATCTCCTCGACCGCCTCACGGCCGCGCAAGACGAGCTGGCGGCGCTCCACCGCGACGCGGGCGTCGTGCACGAGCGCGAGCGCTTGGCCGCGGAGCTGCACGACACGATCGCGCAGACTCTCGCGGGCACCGTGCTGCTCGCCCAGCGTGCGCGCCGGGAGCGCGGGGCGGGAACGCTGTCGGACGACACCCTCGCCCTGATCGAAGACGCGGCACGTGAGGCGCTCGCCGAGACGCGCACGCTCGTCGCGGCGGGCGCTCCCGTCTCGCACGGCGAGGGTCTGGCTGCGGCCCTTCCCCTGCTCGTCACGCGTATCGCCCGTGAGTCGGGCCTCGAGATCGCCTCGCGGGTCGACGCCGTCACGGGTCTCGACCGCGAGAGCGAGGTCGCGCTCCTGCGCTGCGCGCAGGAAGGCCTGTCGAACGCGCGTCGGCATTCCGGTGCGGCGCGGATCGAGGTCACGCTCGTCGAGGTCGACGGTGCCGTGGAGCTCCGCGTCGGCGACGACGGCGCGGGCTTCGACCCCGCCGCCCGCGCCGAGGGCTTCGGCCTCGACGGGCTGCGGGCGCGCCTGGCGCATCTAGGCGGTCACCTCCACGTCGACGGCACCCCCGGCGCGGTCGTGGTGACCGCGCGCGTCCCGCGAGAGACGGTGCGCGCGTGATCCGTGTCGTCATCGTCGACGATCACCCGATCGTGCGGGCAGGGCTCGTCGGCATCCTGGATGCCACCGACGACATGACCGTGGTCGGCGTCGCCGCCGACGGCGTCGAGGCGGTGGCCGTCGTCGAGCGCGAGCGACCCGACGTCGTGCTGATGGACATGCGGATGCCACGCCGCGACGGCGATGAGGCGACGGCGCTGCTGCGCGAGGCGGTGCCGGAGACGCGCGTCATCGTGCTGACGACGTACGAGAGCGATGACGTCATCGTGCGCGCGGTCGCGGCGGGGGCGTCCGGATACCTGCTGAAGGCCGCGCCCGAAGCCGAGCTGCTCGCCGGCATCCGCGCCGTGGCCGCCGGGGAGGTCGCGCTGGCCCCGAGCGTGGCGCGGGTGCTCGTCGCGCACGCGGGGCGTCCGGCGTCGACGCCGCTTCTCACGCCGCGCGAGGTCGAGGTGCTCGGCCACGTCGCGCAGGGGCTGAGCAACCGCGAGATCGGGCTGCGCCTGCACCTGGGCGAGGCCACGGTGAAGACGCACCTCCTGAAGGCCTTCGCGAAGCTCGACGTCGCCGACCGCACCCGCGCCGTGACGCGCGCGATGGAGCTCGGCATCCTTTGACGGAGCAACGCCGGCGGGGAGCGGGGGTGTTTCCCTCCGGTTAAATTTTCATCTCTCACTGAAACTTCTGAACGTTTCGCATTGACGGTACAGCGACACCGGTGTTCTCTGGGCGCAGTTCCACCTGCATCCCACCATGGGCGCGGAACGCCGCCCTTTCCCGAGAGGCTCCTGATGAAGAGAAGAATCGCGCTCGCCGTCCTGGTCGCCGGCGCGCTCGCGCTCGCCGGCTGCTCCGGCGGTGGCGGCGATGAGACCGGCCCCGCAGACGTATCCATCCGCGTGGCCGTCACCGACCCGCAGCAACTCATCCCCGGCAGGCAGTCCATCGCCTATGACTTCAACATGGCCGTGTGGTCTCCGCTGGCCTTCCTCCAGTCCGACGGGACTCTGCAGAACGTACAGGCCGAGTCCATCGAGTCGGACGACGCTCAGACGTGGACGATCACGCTCCGCGACGGATGGACGTTCCACGACGGGACCCCTGTCACGGCGCAGAGCTACGTCGACTCCTGGAACGCCGTCGCGTACGGCCCCAACGCCTTCGAGAACTCGGGGCAGTTGGCATCCATCGTCGGATACACCGATCTCAACCCCGCCGAGGGAACGCCGACGACCACGGCGATGTCAGGCCTGACCGTCGTCGACGACCTGACCTTCACGGTGGAGCTGGTCAGTCCCGACGGCCAGTTCCCGCTGCAGGTCACGCAGGCGCAGACCGCGTTCTTCCCGATGCCGGAATCGGCGTTGTCGGACTTCGACGCGTACAACGCGCACCCCGTGGGCAACGGACCGTTTCAGATGACGGGCGACTACGTCGAGAACGAGCCGATCACGGTTTCCGCGTATGACGGGTTCAAGGGCGAGGCCCCGACCGTCAATGAGATCACCTTCGTGCCCTACACCGACTCCGAGACCGCCTACACCGACGTGCTCGCGGGCAACCTCGACGTCGCGGGCGTGCCGGCGAGCCGTCTCATCCAGGCGAGCAGCGACTTCGGAGACCGCCTCTATTCGTTCGAGGCGCCCGGCATCTCGTTCCTCGGCCTGCCCCTGTGGAACCCGCAATACCAAGACGTGCGCGTACGTCAGGCGCTGTCGATGGCGATCGACAGGCAGACGATCATCGACCGCATCTACGGCGGTACGTACACCCCGGCCACCGCGTGGACCCCGGCCATCGAGCCCGGAACGCCGGTGGGGATCTGCGGCGAGTACTGCGATTACGACCCCGACGCGGCGAAGGCACTTCTCGCTGAGGCGGGCGGATTCAGCGGTCCGCTCGAGATCACCTACCCGGGCGGTGGGGGCCTCGACCCCCTCTACGAGGCGATCGCCAACCAGCTGCGGCAGAACCTCGGCATCGACGCGACGGCCACTCCGACCGCGGACTGGGCCGAGTTCCTTCAGAAGCGCACGGATGCCAGCCTCACGGGGCCGTTCTTCTCGCGCTGGGGAGCCCTGTACCCGAGCCAGCAGGCGACGCTGCGGGTGTTCTTCATCGAGGGCGGCGGCTGCGCGAACTGCATCCCCTTCTACAGCCCCCAGGTGAGCGCCGCCATGCAGACGGCCGACGCCGACCTGACGGGCGACGGCACCGCCTACGCCGACGTGCAGGAGATCATCCAGAAGGAGTTCCCCGCGGTGCCCCTGTTCTTCGAGACGTACTCCTACGTCACGTCGGAACGGGTCGCCGATCTCGTGAGTTCCCCGGTGGGCAACCCGACCTATCGCGCGATCCAGTTGCGCTGACCGCCCCGGCCGGCGCGCGGAGCCCCCACCGCGCGCCGGTCGTCGACCCACGGAATCCCCATGCCTTCACTCACCGTCCCACCGCCCGCACTCACGGGCTTTCCCACGGTCGACGCCCTCGAGGCGGCTTTCCTCGCGCTGTCCGAGAGGGCGCCGCATCTGGTGCGCCGCCGCATCCTGGGCTCGTCGCGGCTGGGCGAGCCCATCGCCGTGTACGAGATCGGCGACGGACCCGCACACGCCGTCATCGCCGGGGGCGTGCACCCGAACGAGCCGATCGGCTTCCACACCGCGCTCGCCCTCGCCGAGCGGCTCGTCGCCGACAAGGGCCTGCGCCACGAACTCGACATGACGTTCCACATCGTGCCGTGCATCGACCCCGACGGCACCCGTTTGAACGAGGGATGGTTCGCCTCGCCCAGCGATCGCGGCGCCTACGGGCGGGCCTTCTACCGGCCGGCTCCCGACGAACAGGTCGAGTGGAGTTTTCCCCTCTCCTACAAGCGGCTGCACTTCGACCGGGTGCTCCCCGAGACCCGCGCCCTCGCCGACCTCTTCGACGCGCTCGAGCCGGCCCTGTTCGTGGGGCTGCACAACGCCGAGGTCGGCGGGGTGTACTTCTACGTCAGCCGCGACGACGAGGCGTTGGTGACCGAACTGTCGGCGATCCCCGCCCGCCACGACCTGCCGCTCGACAACGGCGAGCCCGAATCGCCCGACCTCGTGCGCCTGGGCGATGCCGTCTTCCGCTGCCCGACCGTCGCCGAGCGGTACGACTACCTCGAGGGGCTCGGACTCGACCCACTCGCGGAGGCATCCGGCGGAGGGTCGGCCGACTACCTGCAGCGCTACGGCACGCTGATCATGGTCGCCGAACTGCCGTACTGGACGCACGACGACGTCGTCGACGACGCACCGAGCGGGATGCCGTACAAGCGGGTCGTACAGGACCGCGCCGAGCGGCTGCGCGCGCTCGGCGGCACCCTGACGGGCGCGCTCTCGCGCGTCGACGCGTACGTGACGATCCCGAGCCCGATGTTGCGCGGGGCGCGAGCCTTCGCGCCGCTCATGACGGCCCTCGCCGACGCGGAAGACGAGCGGGCACGGCGCCTCGACATCGACCGCATCGCGACGCGGGCGGAGGTCTTTTCGAACGAGGATTCCGTGCGGTCCTTCCGCCTGCGGTTCGGGGGCATGCTCTTGCGGGCACTCGAGGTGGAGTGCGCGGCGGGCGTCGCCCACGACACGGTCCGCCGGGAGTGCGATGCGTTCCGCCGCGTGTACGAGGAGTGGGTCGCCGAGGCGGTACGCGTGCCGCTTCGCCCTCTCCCTCTCGCCGACCTCGTCGGCGTGCAGCTTGACGCCGTCCTCGCGGCGGCCCGCGCGGCGGTGACCGCGTGAGGTTCGCACGCGCCACGGGGCGCCGCCTGTTCGAGGTCGGCATCGTCTTCCTCGGCGTCACCTTCATCATCTACGCGATGGTGTGGGCTCTCCCGGGGGATCCGATCGCGGCGCTGGGCGGTGACCGTCCGCTCCCGCCCACGGTGGTCGCGGAACTACGTCGTCAGTTCCACCTCGACGATCCCCTGTTCCTGCAGTACCTGCGCTACCTCGCCGGTCTGCTCACGGGCGATCTGGGCACGACCTTCGACGGTGTGCCGGTGGCCGACCGGATGGCGGCGCGCTGGCCGGTGACGATCACCCTGGCCCTCACGGCGTGGGTGATCGAGGTCGTGCTGGGGGTTCTCCTCGGCCTGATGGCGGGGCTCCGTAAGAACAGCTGGATCGATCGCGGTGTGCTCCTGACCACGATCCTCGCGACCTCGATCCCCATCTTCGTCGTCGCAGTGGGGGCGCAGCTCATTTTCGGCCTTCAGCTGAAGTGGCTGCCCATCGCGGGGACGACCGCGGGGTGGCCGACGGCGTACATCCTCCCGGCATCCGTCATCGCGATCTTCGGCCTCGCAGCCATCGCGCGCCTCATGCGCGGAAGCGTCATCGACACGCTCCAGTCCGACTTCGTGCGGACGCTGCGGGCGAAGGGCGTGCCGCGGCGCACCATCGTGGGCACGCACGTGATGCGCAACTCCGTCGCGCCCGTCCTCACCTTCGTCGCCATCGACCTGGGGTATCTGCTCGGCGGGGCCGTCGTGGTCGAGGGTGTGTTCAATCTGCCCGGGATCGGGCAGTTGCTGTTCACCGCCATCCGCACGCACGAGGGGCCTACGGTGGTGGGAGTCGGGACGACGCTGATCTTGATCTTCCTGGCGCTGAGCCTGCTGGTCGACCTCGTCAACTCCGCCCTCGACCCGAGGATCCGCCATGTCTGAGATGATCGCCGCCACCGCACCCGACCAGCCGATCTTCGTCCACCGCGGCCTGTGGTCGGTGCTGCGTCGACGGATGACCTTCTGGGCGCCCGTCGCCGTCCTGGCCGTGCTGGGCCTGATCGCCATCGTTCCCGGTCCGATCGCGATGCTGTTCGGCGGCGGGGACCCGCGCGCGTGCGATCTCGTCGACAGCGCCCTGCCGCCCGGCGCCGGCCATCCGTTCGGGACCGACCTGCAGGGGTGCGACATTTACGCGAACGTCGTCTTCGGCACACGCACATCGCTGTCGATCGGCCTGCTGACCACCGCGCTGTGCCTCGTCGTCGCCATCGTGCTCGGCACCATCGCCGGGTACGCGGGAGGTATCGCCGACACGATCATCTCGCGCCTGACCGACATCTTCCTGGGATTCCCGTTCATCCTGGGCGCGATCATCGTGCTCAACAGCCTCGGCAAGCCGGACCCTGTGCTCGTCTCGCTGGTGCTCGCCTTCTTCTCCTGGCCCACGATGGCCCGGCTTGTGCGGGGTGCCGTGCGCAGCGTCCGCGGCGCCGACTACGTTCGCGCGGCGTCCGTCATCGGGCTGTCGCCCGTGCAGATCGTCCTCCGGCACGTGCTTCCCAACGCGATCGGACCGGTGCTCGCCATCGCCGCCACCTTCGTCGGAAGCGTCATCGTCGCCGAGTCGACACTGACCTTCCTCGGGGTGGGGCTGCGCGCCCCGACGATCTCGTGGGGTCTGCAACTGGCCAACGCGCAGTCGTACGTCGGCACGGCCCCACACATGCTCCTGTTCCCCGCGCTCTTCCTCAGCATCACCGTGCTGGCGCTCATCACGCTGGGCGACACCGTGCGCGACGCCCTCGACCCGAAAGGACGCTGACCGTGTCGACCCCTTCCTCCGTCCCCGCCGCGACGCTCACCGATGCCACCGCCCCGGACGCCCCCGCCACCGCGCTCGGGTCCGCGTCGACGCTCGGGGACAGTGCGGCGACATCGGAAGCCGCCGCAGCCCGACGTGACGAGCTCCTCCGCGCGGGCGCCGCCTACGTCGCCCAGTGGATCGGCTTTCAGCACGAGCTGCGGGGGGTTCCCGGCATCCAGGTCGCGATCCGCCACCGCGGCGAGCTGCTGCTCGACGAGGCATGGGGCGTCGCCGACGCCGCGACGTCCGAGCCGCTGACGACGCGCCATCTGTTCCGCATCGCTTCGCACTCGAAGACGTTCACCGCGACCGCGGTGCTGCAGCTCGTCGAACGGGGGATGCTGCGCCTCGACGACGCGCTCTCTCGATGGCTGCCCGACCTGGCGGATGCCGAGGTGGGCGCGGTCACCGTGCGCGAGCTGCTGGGGCACCAGGGCGGCGTCATCCGCGACGGCGTCGTCGCCGACTTCTGGCAGCGCGGGTTGCCGTTCCCGGATCGTGCCGAGATCCTTCGCATGGCGGCGGAGGAAGGGCGGGTGTTCGCCCCGAACGAGCACTTCAAGTATTCAAATGTCGGGTACTCGCTGCTGGGTCTCGTGATCGAGGCCGCGGCGGGGATCTCGTACGCGCAATACGTCGTCGACAACATCGTGCGGCCGCTCGGCCTCGACGATCTCGGACCCGAATGGGACCCCGACCGCGCCGACGACTTCGCCGCCGGTCACAGCGCAGCGCTTCAGGCGGGTGCGCCGCGGCGCGTGATCCCCCACGTCGACACTCGCGCCATGGCGGCGGCGACCGGGTGGTTCGGCACCGCGCGAGACCTCTCGGCCTACCTCGCCGCGCACACGCCCGGCGACGACACCCTCGTCTCGGACGCGTCGAAGCGGCTGCTGCAGCGGCGGGAGTCCGACGTCGAGCACGCCGGCGTCGTCCGGCACTATGGGCTCGGCTTCGACGTGCGCGACCTCGACGGCGTGGTCCTCATCGGGCACAGCGGAGGCTACCCCGGCCACATCACGCGCACGTGGCTCGACCTCGATGACGACATCGTCGTGAGCGTGCTGACCAACGCCATCGACGGGCCCGCCGACGTTCTCGCGACGGGGGCCGTCGGCATCCTGCGCCTGGCCCTCGCTCAACTCGACCGCGAGCCGGGTGAAGCCGAGACAACGGGGCGGTTCGCGAGTATGTGGAGCGTGGCCGACCTCGTCGACTTCGGCGGGGCCACCGTGGTGCTGCACCCGGCCGACCCCGATCCCGCCCGCTCCGCCGAGGTGCTCGACGTCGACGCCGACGGGACCCTGTGTCTGCCGACCCGCGCGAGCTTCGGGGCCACCGGGGAGCCCGTGAGCGTCGAGCGGGATGCCGCGGGCGGCGTCGACTCGATCCGGTTGAGCGGCATGTCGATGTGGCCCTTCGACCGCTATCGCTACGCTCTGTCGACGGAGCAGCCGTCGGAGCTGCTGAAGGGGATGGCCCTGTGACGGACGAAGAACGCGCCGAGACCGAACGCCCGCACGCCGACATTCCGGCCACTGCCCCCTCCGATGTGCTCGACGAGGCCGTGAGCGCGTTCGTGGAGGACTTCGCGTACGCGTGGGGCGCCGCCGGTAACCCGCGGATGGAGGGCCGCGTCCTCGCGCTCCTGCTGATCGTCGACGAGCCCTACCTGTCGTCCGCCCGCATCGCCGACCTCCTGCAGGCGAGCGCGGGCGCGGTCTCGATGTCGACCCGGGCGCTGGTGAACCTCGGCTTCCTCAAACGCCACGCCATTCCCGGCGACCGCAGCCACTACTTCCGCACCGAGGACGACGTGTGGGGAGGCTTCCTCGCCGGTGAGCGCGACTACGTCCGCCGCATCAACTCGACCCTCGAGTTCGGACTCGACGTGCTCCCCGAGGACGCGTCGCGGCCGCGGACGCGTCTGACCAATGCTCTGCGCTACATGACATGGCTCGTCGGGCACCACCGCAAGATGCTGGCCGAGTGGCAGGAGTACCGCGACAGCACCCTCGCCGCCGACGCATCGGCCACGCCCTCCGGGCCGACGCCCGCCGACGCCCTCGACGGGGAGCAGGGCTCGTGACCGCTCCCGTGCTCGAGGTCACCGGCCTCGAGGTGGTCTTCGACGTCGGCGGCGAAGACGTCGTCGCCGTCTCGGGGCTCGACCTGACAGTCGGCCGCGGGGAGATCGTCGCGCTCGTGGGCGAGTCGGGCTCGGGCAAGAGCGTCAGCGCTCTCGCCCTCGTCGGGTTGCTCCCCGAGCGGGCGCGCGTGCGCGGCACCGCGCTGTTCGGGGGCGTCGACCTCCTCGCGCTCGATGAGAACCGCTTGAACGCGATCCGCGGCTCGCGCATCGCCGTCGTCTTCCAGGACCCGATGAACGCTCTCGATCCCGTCTTCCCCATCGGTCGTCAGATCGACGAGGTGCTGCGCGTGCACCGACCTGGGATGGACCGCGCCGCGCGGCGGGCGCGCGTGATCGAGCTTCTGACGATGGTGGAGATTCCGGATGCCGCCGCGCGGGTGCGCTCCTACCCGCACCAGCTGTCGGGGGGTCAGGCGCAGCGCGTCATGATCGCGATGGCCCTGGCCTGCGATCCGGAACTCATCATCGCGGACGAGCCGACGACCGCGCTCGACGTCACCGTGCAGCGTGAGGTGCTCGACGTGATGCGGCGGCTACGCGAGCGCACCGGCACCGCCATGCTGCTCATCACGCACGACATGGGCGTGGTCGCCGACATGGCCGACAGTGTCGTGGTCCTGCGCCGCGGCGAGGTGCAGGAGCGCGCCGACGTGCAGCGCATCTTCGACGCCCCGTCGGCTTCCTACACGCGCGAGCTGCTCTCCGCCGTTCCTCGCCTGGGCACCTCGGAGCGCACCGGGGTCGCCGCAGAGGGAGAGACCGTGCTCGACGTCGAGGGGCTGACGGTCGTCTACGGCCGTGGGGCACGAGCCCTCACGGCCGTAGACGACGTGAGCCTGCGGATCGCTCGCGGACACACCACGGCCCTCGTCGGCGAGTCGGGATCGGGCAAGAGCACCATCGGCATGTGCGCGCTGGGGCTTGCCCCGATCACCTCGGGGCGTGTGCTCATCGACGGCGTCGACCTGCGCACCGCTCGCCGGACGGAGTCGCTCGCGGTCAAGCGGTCGGTCGGGGTCGTCTTCCAGAACTCCACCGCGGCGCTCGACCCCCGCATGAGCATCGGGGCGTCGATCGCCGAGCCGTTGCGGGCGCACACCTCCCTCTCGGGGCGTGAACGCGATGCGCGCGTGGCCGCGCTGTTGTCGGACGTCGAGCTCCCGGCATCCTGGGCCGGTCGTTTTCCACACGAGCTGTCGGGTGGTCAGCGCCAGCGCGTCGCGATCGCGCGGGCGATCGCGCTCGAGCCTCGGCTGTTGGTGGCGGATGAGCCCACGTCGGCGCTCGACGTGTCGGTGCAGGCGACCGTTCTCGACCTGGTGCGGCGGCTGCAGGAGGAGCTGCGGTTCGCGTGTCTGTTCATCAGCCACGACCTCGCGGTCGTCGACCAGCTGAGCGACCGGGTCGTCGTGCTCCAACGGGGCCGGATCGTCGAGGAGGGCACGCGTCGCGAGGTGCTCACCTCCCCGCGCGAGGAGTACACCCGGGCGCTCATCGCCGCCGTGCCCGTCCCCGATCCGCGCGAGCAGGCGAGACGTCGCTCCGCGGCGGCCTGACACCCGGGCTCGGGCTCAGCGGTGGAACCCCGGGCCCGTGCCCTCGACCGGCATCGGCGACTACAGCTTGTCGAGGTATGAGACCTCAATGCAGATGTCGTCGGCAGGTCGCCGACCATGTCGAGGCTCAGCCCGGCCCGGACCACCATGCGCTGCACGGTGCGGTCGGACATGTCGTCGGGCAGCGGGTATGCGGGCACGAGCCAGTCGTGTGTGCGCAGCCGGTGGGAGAGGTGGTGCAGGTTCCAGTTCTCGGTGTAGCCCGGGCGCATGCGCCGCGCGAACACCGGCAGGTCGCTGCCGTCGCTGACGAGCTCGAACGGACCCATCTCCCCGATGCCGCGCGACAGGTGCAGCGCGACCTTCTGCAGACCCCGCTGCACGGTGGCGTACCCCTCGAAACCGAGCCGGAGGAACAGGGAGAACTGCAGCAGCACCCGGGGCGCGAGGAGTTCAGCGCGAACGTGGGCATGTCGCCGCCGAGATAGCTGGCCCGGAGCACAAAATCTTCAGGCAGCCACTTCTCTTCGCGCCAGATCCACCCGACACCGGGTAGACGCCGCCGTACTTGTGTCCCGAGCACGCGCTCGAGCCGGAAGTCCCACTCCAGCTCGGGCGGGAGGAACGGCGCGCCGTCGACGTGGATCGCGATGTCGAGGCCGGTCGTCTGCTCGATGGCATCCAGAAGCCTGGGAGATGGAAGCCACGGGCTTGCGCGCCCCCGTGTAAGTACCCCGATAACGGCGACGACCCCGATCGTGTTCTCGACGCAGTCGGCGAGGTCGTGGCCGTCGAACACCGGGTGCTCGTCGGTGACGGGGATGTAGCGCGCCTCGACGTCCCCGTAGTTGCAGAACTTCTCCCAGCACGCCTGCGCGGCACTGCTCATGACGAGGTTGGGCTTCTCGGTCGACTTCCCGGCGGCGCGGCGCGCGTGCCGCCAACGGCGCTTCAGGGCGAGGCCGCCGAGCATGCACGCCTCCGCCGAGCCGATCGTCGAGGTGCCGGCGGCGCCGTCGACCGAGGGCGCGTGCCAGAGGTCGGCGAGCATGCGCCAGCACGTCCGCTCGATCTGTTCTTGTCGTACGCGTCGGCGGAGAGCCGGTCGGCGTGCTCGTCCATCCACGTGCCGACGAAGGTGTCGAGGTTCATGCGCGCGTTGCCGTCGAGCATCATCTCGTCGTGCACGATCTGATACGCCGTCTCGGGCCGTTCCGGGGTCCGCGGGAAGCGGTCGCGGGGGCGGCGCGTGGCCTCTAGCGTGGAGGGATGGTCGGTTATCGCTATCTCGGAAACAGTGGATTCAAGATCTCGGAGATCACCCTCGGCAACTGGGTGACCCATGGCTCGCAGGTCGGTGACGACGCCGCGATCGCGACGGTGCACGCCGCGCTCGACGCCGGCATCACGACGTTCGACACCGCCGACACGTACGCCAACACGGCGGCAGAGACGGTGCTCGGCAGGGCCCTCGAGGGTCAGCGCCGCGAGTCGCTCGAGATCTTCACGAAGGTGTACTTCCCCACCGGCCCCATGGGGCCGAACGACACCGGGCTCAGCCGCAAGCACATCATGGACTCCATCAACGGGTCGCTGAAGCGCCTGGGCACCGACTACGTCGACCTCTACCAGGCGCACCGATTCGACTACGAGACCCCGCTGGAAGAGACGTTCCAGGCCTTCGCCGACGTGGTCCGCCAGGGTAAGGCGCTGTACATCGGCGTCTCGGAGTGGACCGCCGAGCAGTTGCGCGAGGGTCACGCGCTGGCGAAGCAGCTCGGCATCCAGCTCATCTCGAACCAGCCGCAGTACTCCATGCTGTGGCGCGTGATCGAGGGCAAGGTCGTGCCGACCAGCGAAGAGCTGGGCATTTCGCAGATCGTCTGGTCGCCGATGGCGCAGGGTGTGCTGAGCGGAAAGTACCTGCCCGGTCAGCCCGTGCCCGAGGGCTCGCGCGCGACCGACGAGAAGAGCGGTGCCACGTTCATCAAGCGGTTCCTGCGCGATGACGTGCTCGAAGCGGTGCAGCGCCTCAAGCCGATCGCCGACGGGGCCGGGCTCAGCCTGCCGCAGCTCGCGATCGCGTGGGTGCTGCAGAACCCGAACATCGCTGCCGCTCTCGTGGGGGCCTCCCGCCCCGAACAGCTCGCCGACACCGTGAAGGCATCGGGCGTGACCCTGGATGCCGGTACCCTCGCCGCGATCGACGCGGCGCTCGGAGACGCGGTGTTCTCCGACCCCGAGAACACGTACGAGGTGTCGCCGAAGCAGCGCCTGGTCTGACGCGGGCGGATCAGCGGGTCGGGCGTTCACGCCCGGCCCGCTTTCGCGTGCGTGCGCCGTGCGCGGGGGCGCACGCGGCGCGCGGCGCGGCCGGCTCGGGCCGCGAGATGACCCGGTCTGCGCGAGATCACCCGTGATTCGGCGGAATCGCGTGTCATCTCGGGCGGATCGCGTGATCTCGGCGCGCGACGCGACCGCGGGCGGCTGCGCGCAGGGCGCCCCGGCCGGGCGGCGGCGGCCCGCCAGAGCGGCGGCCGCGCGGTGCCGGGCCTCAGGCGCCGCACAGGGTCCGGAAGGGAGCGCGTCGTACCCTGTGCGAATGTCCTTTTCCGCTCACCGGCCCGGCCGTTTCGGCTCCGACGGTCGTATCGAGTTCACGACGGACGAGGAACGCGAGCAGTATCTCGACGACATCCTCGCCGCGCAGAACGCGGCGAAGCCCGAGACCGCCGCTCACGATCACACCGCCGAGCCCTGGGGCGCCCCCTCTTCCGGCGACGCGCCGCGCGACCCGTTCCTCGACGACGACCCCCTCCCGTCCGACCGCGACGCGACCGCCGTGCTCGACCGCGACGAGACCGCGATGCTCGACCGCGATGAGACCGCGGTGCTCGACCGCGACGAGACCGCCGTGCTCGACCGCGAAACCGAGGCCCCGGTCCCCGAGGTCGTGAGCGACGTCGACCCCGAGAAGGCTCCGCCCGCAACGCCCGCCCCCGTGGCATCCGAGCCCCGCCCGACGCGGCTCCGCCGCCACGACCCCCGTCGCCCGAGCCTGTCGCTCGTCCGTCGCATGGCCGTGCTCGGCGGCGCCGACAACGACGTGCTCGACGAGGTGCCCGAAGAGGTGCCGCGCTTCGTGCAGATGTTCCTCGTGCTGGCGGGTACGGCGCTCGTCTCGGCGTTGTCGATGATGTTCGCGCTGCTCACGGGTGTGCGCGTCAGCATCCTGCTCGCCATCCCCCTCGCCCTCGTGTGGGGGCTCATCATCTTCAACCTCGACCGCTTCCTCACCTCGACGATGCGCTCGACCAAGAACCTCTTCCGGCTGCTCGGCCTCGCCCTGCCGCGCGTGATTATGGCCGCGCTGATCGGCGTCGTGGTGGCCGAGCCGCTCGTGCTGCAGATCTTCCAGAACGACATCGTGCGCGAGGTCAACTCCACCAACGTCACCCAGGCGCTGAGCGATCAGGATGCCGTCACCAACGGCCCCGAGAAGCAGGCGCTCGACGCAGCGACCGCGCAGGTCTCGGCGCTCGAGAACCAGGCGGCGACCGGCATCGTGACCGGAACGTCGTCGACGTCGGCGGAGTCCGCCGCCGCGCAGCAGACCGTGGATCAGCTCACGCAGCAGCTCGCCGCGCAGCAGACCGTGATCGACCAGGCGCGGGCGGTGTACCAGTGCGAGCTCACGGGTCAGGGCGCGGGAACCGTCCCGGGCTGCACCGGTCTGGCCGGCAGCGGCGCGAGCTCCGACGCCGCGCAGGCGCAGCTGCAGCAGGCGCAGTCGGCGTACGACTCGCTGTCGACGCAGCTGCAGCAGGCGCAGTCGACCCTCGCGGCCGCGAACACCGCGGGCGCGGCTGCGGCGGCATCCACTGCCGACGCCAACAAGCAGCAGGCGCAGGATCAACTTCCCGCAGCGCGCGCGCAGTACGAGTCGGCACTCGCGGCATACAACGCGCGCGCGGAGTCCGTCGCCGACGGCAACGCGGGAGCCGTGGGCCTGCTCAGCCAGATCACGGCACTCGAGCGGTTGTCCGACCGCGAGCCGGTGCTGCGCTGGGCGCACTACCTGATCGCCGCGCTGTTCTTCATGATCGAGCTGCTGCCCGTGCTCGTGAAGGTGCTGACCGGATTCGGTGGACCGTCGCTGTACGAGAAGGCCGAGAAGATGCGCGGGCAGATCGCCCTCGACCGGGTCACGGCCCGCACCTACCGTAAGCGCGCCGACATCATCGCCGACGAGGCGAACAAGGTCCCCGCCGCGGTGACCTGATGGTCGTGTGGAGCGCGGGACTCCTGCTGTACCGGCTGACGCCGGCGCCGCAGGTGCTCGTTGCGCACATGGGCGGGCCGTTCTGGGCGAAGAAGGACGCCGGAGCGTGGTCGATCCCGAAGGGCGAGTACGACCCCGACAGCGAGGGTGCCCTGGATGCCGCGCGGCGCGAGTTCCGCGAGGAACTCGGCGTCGAGCCGCCCGACGTCGAATGGGCCGAGCTCGGCACCTTCGCGTACTCCAGCGGCAAGAAGGTGGTCGTGTTCACGGGCGACGGCGCCGGGTTCACGGCATCCGGCTTCGTGTTCGGGGAGTTCGAGATGGAGTGGCCGCCGCGTTCTGGCCGCACGGCGTCATTCCCCGAGGTCGACCGCGCCGAGTGGATGGACCTGGATGCCGCCCGCGACGCACTCGTGAAGGGGCAGCGTCCCGCGATCGATGCGCTGGCCGCGGCGCTGGAGGCTCTCCCCGGCTGATCGGCCCTCCCACGGCTCGGTACGTGCCGGTGCGGGCCCGGTGCCGCTCGGCGCGGGCCGCCGGGCGCGTGCGCAACGCAGGAGAACTGGGGGTGGCTCGGGGGTGGTGCCCCGTGCTTCCGGGGGTGGCGCACGAGCGTGGGGTCGGGCGGCGCGAGCCGGTACGGGCGCGGCGCCGCGCCAGCGTGGGGGCGGGCTGTGTGCCGGTGTGCGCGTCAGCCCGCGCCCGACCCCGCCCCGCTCAGGGGCGCAGCAGCACCTTGCCGACGCGGGGCGAGTCACTCGCCGTGACCGCGTCGACGATGTCGTCGAGACCGAAGGTCGCCGCAACGGGCAGCGTCACGGTGCCGTCGACGAGGTAACGCGAGAGCTCTCCGAACAGGGCGCCGCGGGTGTCGGCATCCATCGTCTTGCTGACGACGCTGCCCCAGAAACCCTTCACGGTGGCCTGGCGGAAGATGAGGTCGCCGGCGCCGAGCTCGAGTTTGCCCGCGCCCATCGAGCCGAAGATCACGAGGGTGCCGGTCTCGCTGAGCAGCGAGAGCACCTGGCCCGCGGCGGGCCCGCCGACGGAGTCGACGCCCGCGACGACCCTCGCGCCGTCGGCAAGGGCGAGGGCCTTCTCGCGCCAGTCGTCGGCGTCGGTCGACACGACGTTGTCGATGCCCTGCTCTGCGAGTTCGGCGACGGCGCTCTGGCGGCGCACGAGGCCGATGACGTGGATGCCGCGGGCCTTCGCGATCTGCGCGACCATGCGGCCGACCGCACCGTTGGCGGTGTTCTGCACGATCCAGTCGCCGGCTTCTAGGTCGAGCGAGTGCAACAGGCTGATGGCGCTGAACGGCATGGCGACGAGCTGCGCGGCGACCTCGTCGGACAGCGCGTCGGAGACGGGGATGAGGCCCGCGGCGGGCGCGATGACGTACTCGGCCCACACGCCGAACGTGCCGCCGGTGGCCACGCGCTGGCCGATCTCGAGCGAGACGCCGTCGCCGACGGCATCCACGATTCCGACGGCCTCGGTGCCGGCTCGGGCCGGGAGCTCGGGCTTGAAACCGTAGGTGCCGCGGATGGTCCACAGATCGTGGTTGTGAATGGGCGAGAGGATGACGCGCAGGCGCACCTCGCCGGGGCCGGGGGTCGGGGTCTCGACCTCTTCGACGCCGAGGACGTCGGCGGGTTCGCCGAACTGGTGGTGGATGACTGCGCGCATGGATTCCTCCTGTGGTTATTTTGTAACGACCGGTCTAATATAGACCTCGTGGTCGGCAACGCAACAGCGCGGTCCGGTGGCTTCGGCGGGCTCGATCACCTCCGTTCCGCAGCCCCGTCGGTAGCGTGGCGGGAGGGCCCTGAGCTTGTCGAAGGGTCCGGAACTCACGGGACTCCCGGGGCCCGGTGGCTTCGACAGGCTCAGCCACCTCGAGAACGGAGAGAGAACATGGGCAGGACGCCGAGCTTCGAACGCTCCGTCGTCGTCGACGCCGCACGCGATGTGTTCTGGCGCCGCGGATACGCCGAGGCCGGCATCGCCGAGCTCGAGGAGGTGACGGGCCTGACCCGCTCGAGCATCTACAACGCCTTCGGCAGCAAGCGCGGCCTGTTCGATGCGGTGCTCGCGGCCTATCTTGACGACGTGGTCCGCTCGCGTCTGCGTCCCCTCGGCAGCGGAGATCCCGGCGCCCTCGAGGCATACGTCGCCGAGATGCGCGACGCGATCGCCGCCGACACCCCCCGCGCCCGGCTCGGCTGCCTACTGCTGAACGCGGGCTCCTCGTCGCTGGCGAGCGACGACGCCGAGGTGCGCGCGCTGGTCTCGGGGTACGCCGCCGAGATGCGGGCCGCGATCCGCGCGGCCGTCGCCGATCGACGTCCCGATCTGACCCCGGATGCCGTGGACGCTCTCGCCGCGGTCTGCGCCTCGCTCGTGGTGGCCGGCCTCACCCTCGCCCGCGCCGACCGCGATGCGGCGCTGGCGACGTTGGCATCCATCCCGACGACCCTGCACTCCTGGGGTCCCGCCCCCGCCTGAGCTGCGCTCCGCGCTCCGCGCGCTGTGCGTTCCGCCCGCTGCGCGTCCCGGCCGCTGCGCTCTGCCGCGCCTCGGCCGCGTGAGGGGTCACTTTTTGTCGCCGAGGAGACCCCGGCAGCGACAAATTTTGACCCCTCACGCGCGCGGAGCGCAGGCGGAGCATGGACGGAGCGCGCGCGGGCAACGCGGAGCGCGGGCGGAGCTCGGGCGGAGTACGCGCGGAGCGCCGGCCCGGAGCACGAGCGGAGGCGTGCTTGTGTATACGAAGAGCCCGTCGGGAACACTCGACCTCCCCAGGCCACCGCGACAATGCATACACTGGAGTCATGACGTCGAGGGTGTCTCATGCGAGCGAGTGACCGCGCGTATGCGACGCTTCTCGACGAGATCCAGTCCGGCGCACTGCCCCCCGGCGCCGTTCTCGGCGAGGTCGAGCAATCGACGCGCCTCGGGGTGAGCCGCACGCCTCTGCGCGAGGCGCTTCGTCGTCTGGCATCCGATGGCCTCGTCGCCCAGGCCTCGCCTCGCGTGACCGTCGTGGCCGGGATCGACGCCGACGACATCCGTGCGCTGTTCGAGCTGCGTCGGGCGCTCGAGACCGAGGCCGCCCGGCTCGCCGCGCACCGCGGCGACCGTCGCGTCTTCCGCGCGCTCGCCGTGGAGTTGGCCGATGTCGACACCGCCGACACCGACGCGTACTACGCCCTCATCGCGCGCTTCGACGCGGCGGTCGACGCCGCCGTCGACAACCCGTATCTCTCCGCTGCCCTGCGCAGCGTCCGCACGCATCTCGTGCGCGTGCGCCGCATGGCCCGCTTCAACCCCCTTCGCCTGTCGGCCTCGGCCGGGGAGCATGGATTGATCGCGCGAGCGATCGGTGCCGGCGACCCCGAACTCGCCGCGCACGCCACCCATGTGCACCTGCACAACGCCCTGACCACCATCCTCGAAGCCCTGACGGAGGACCCCTCATGACGATCACCCACCACGTGCGCGTGCACCGCAGCGACGAGAACCTCGCCCGCGAGGGGCAGCTCGCCTGGGCCCTCGCCCGCGTCGCGGTCGACCCGGTGGGCGTCGACGACGACGTGGTCGACATGATCGTCAACCGCCTCATCGACAACGCCGCCGTCGCCGCAGCCTCGCTCACGCGCCAGCCCGTGAGTGCCGCACGTCAGCAGGCCCTCGACCACCCCGTGTCGATCGGCGGCTCGGGTGCGACGGTCTTCGGATGCCTCCTCGAGCGGCGCACGAGCCCCGAGTGGGCCGCGTGGGCCAACGGTGTCGCCGTGCGCGAGCTCGACTACCACGACACCTTCCTCGCCGCCGATTACTCGCACCCGGGAGACAACATCCCGCCCGTGCTCGCCGTCGCCCAGCACACCGGCCGTGACGGCGCCGCGCTGGTGCGGGCACTTGCCACGGCGTACGAGATCCAGATCGACCTCGTGCGGGCGATCAGCCTGCACAAGCACAAGATCGACCACGTCGCCCACCTCGGCCCCGCCGCGGCCGCCGGTATCGGCACCCTGCTCGATCTCGACCAGGAGACGATCTACCAGGCCATCGGTCAGGCCCTTCACACCACCACCGCCACGCGCCAATCGCGCAAGGGCGAGATCTCCACGTGGAAGGCGCACGCCCCCGCCTTCGCGGGCAAGATGGCGATCGAGGCCGTCGACCGCGCGATGCGCGGCGAGACCAGCCCCTCGCCGATCTACGAGGGTGAGGACGGCGTGATCGCCTGGCTGCTCGACGGCCGCGACGCCTCGTACGACGTGCCGCTGCCCGGCGACGGCGAGAGCAAGCGCGGCATCCTCGATTCGTACACGAAGGAGCACTCGGCCGAGTATCAGGCGCAGGCGTGGATCGACCTCGCCCGTCGCCTCGGCACGGAGCGCCCCGACCTGCGCGACCCGGCGAACGTGGCATCCATCGTCCTGCACACGAGCCACCACACGCACTACGTGATCGGCTCGGGCGCCAACGACCCGCAGAAGTACGACCCCACCGCCTCGCGCGAGACGCTCGACCACTCGATCCCGTACATCTTCGCCGTCGCGCTGCAGGACGGCGCCTGGCACCACGTCGACTCGTACGCCCCGGAGCGCGCGGGTCGCGACGACACCGTCGCCTTGTGGCACAAGGTCACCACGGCGGAGGATGCCGAATGGACGCGCCGCTACCACTCCGAGGACCCGAACGAGAAGGCGTTCGGCGGCCGCGTCGTGATCACCCTCGCCGACGGATCGACGGTGGAGGACGAGATCGCCGTCGCCGACGCCCACCCGCTCGGCGCCCGGCCGTTCGCGCGGGAGGACTACATCCGCAAGTTCCGTACGCTCGCCGAACCCGTGCTGCTGCCCGAGGAGATCGAGCGCTTCCTCGAGCTCGTGCAGCGCCTGCCCGAGCTGACGCCCGCCGAGGTCATGCAGCTGACGATCGTCGCGAAGCCCGGCGTGCTGGCGCTGGCGCCGGCGCCGAAGGGGCTGTTCTGATGCGCGGCGGCGGGTGCGCGCCGACCCTGCCGGTCCGCGAGCTGTCCCTGCGCGAGGGAGCTCGCTGATGCTGTACGCCCAGACCCCCGCGGCCGACAAGCGCCGCACGCTGCGCGAGAAGCTGGCATCCGGGGAGCTCGTGCAGATGCCGGGAGCGTTCAACCCGTTGTCGGCCCGGCTCATCGAGCGGAAGGGGTTCGACGGCGTCTACATCTCGGGCGCGGTGATCGCCGCCGACCTGGGCCTGCCCGACATCGGCCTCACGACCCTCACCGAGGTCGCCGGGCGCGGCCAGCAGATCGCCCGCATGACGGAGCTGCCGGCGATCATCGACGCCGACACCGGGTTCGGCGAGCCGATGAACGTCGCCCGCACGATCCAGACCCTCGAAGACGCGGGCCTCGCCGGAGCGCACATCGAGGACCAGGTCAATCCGAAGCGCTGCGGCCATCTCGACGGCAAGACCGTGGTGGATGCCGACACCGCCGTCAAGCGCATCCGCGCGGCCGTGGATGGCCGGCGCGATCCGAACTTCCTCGTCATGGCCCGCACGGACGTGCGGGCGGTGGAGGGACTGGATGCCGCGATCGACCGCGCGAAGGCCCTGGTCGACGCCGGTGCCGACGCGATCTTCCCCGAGGCGATGCGCGACCTCGGCGAGTTCGAGGCGATGCGCGAGGCGCTCGACGTGCCGATCCTGGCGAACATGACCGAGTTCGGCAAGAGTGAGCTGTTCTCCACCGCGCAGCTGCGCGACGCGGGCGTGAACCTGGTGATCTGGCCGGTGTCGCTGCTGCGGCTGGCGATGGGCGCGGCCGGCCGCGGCCTGGACGCCCTGGCATCCGAGGGCCACCTGCGCGACCAGCTCGGCGACATGCAGCACCGCGCCGACCTTTACGACCTCGTCGACTACGAGGGCTACACCCGCTTCGACGCCGACGTGTTCGACTTCACCGTGGAACGCTGAGGCCGCTCCACCACCGATGAGTTGCGCCGAATGCTCGCGTGGAGAGGACCTTCGCGGACATTCGGCGCAAGTCAACACCAGGGCACCAGCGCACACGACTCAAGGGAGAGACGATGACCGACATCAAGAAGGGCCTCGCGGGCGTGACGGTCGATGAGACCGCGATCAGCAAGGTGAACCCCGAGACCAACAGCCTGCTTTACCGCGGCTACCCCGTGCAGGAGCTCGCCGCCACGCAGCCCTTCGAGGCGGTGGCGTATCTGCTGTGGAACGGCGAGCTTCCGGATGCCGAGCAGCTCGCCGCCCTGCGAAGCGTCGAGCGCGAGCACCGGGCGCTGCCCGACGACGTCCGCGCCGCGATCGACCTGCTGCCGACGTCCGCGCACCCCATGGACGAGGTGCGCACCGCCGTGAGCGTCATCGGCGCGCGCGAGACCGCGGGGATCTCGAACGTGATGGATGCCGTCGGCACCCCCGAGCAGAACCTCGAGCGCAGCATCCGCCTGTGGGCGCAGCTGCCCGCCGTGGTCGCGTACGGCCAGCGCCGCCGCCGCGGCCAGGAGCTCATCGCTCCCCGCGACGACCTCGACTACGCGGCGAACTTCCTCTGGATGACGTTCGGCGAGGAGATCTGCGCGCGGGCCCAGGTGGCTGAGCCTGTCGAAGCCGCCGGAACGGGATCGGTGCCGGACCCTTCGACAAGCTCAGGGTCCTCGGGCGCCATGGAGGTGGCTGAGCCTGTCGAAGCCGGCGGAACGGGATCGGGGCCGGACCCTTCGACGGGCTCAGGGCCCTCGGGCGCGTTGGAGGTGGCTGAGCCTGTCGAAGCCGCCGGAACGGGATCGGTGCCGGACCCTTCGACAGGCTCAGGGTCCTCGGGCCTGGGCTCAGGGTCCTCGGCGGGCGCTCCCGACCCGGTCGTCGTCGACGCCTTCAACCGATCGATGATCCTCTACGCGGAGCACTCGTTCAACGCCTCGACCTTCACCGCGCGCGTGATCGCGTCGACCCTCAGCGACCTGTACTCCGCGGTCGTCGGCGCCATCGGCGCGCTCAAGGGGCCACTGCACGGCGGCGCGAACGAGGCCGTGCTGCACGTGTTCGACGAGGTCGGCACCGCCGACAACGTCGTGCCGTGGCTCGACGCCGCCCTCGCCGACAAGCGCAAGATCATGGGCTTCGGCCACCGTGTGTACAAACGCGGCGACTCGCGCGTGCCCACGATGAAGGCCGCCCTCGACACGCTCGTCGCGCACTACGACCGCCCCGGCGTCGCCGCACTGTACGACGCACTCGAGAGCGAGTTCGTCTCGCGCAAGGGCATCTACCCCAACCTCGACTACCCGTCCGGTCCGGCCTACGCGCTGATGGGCTTCGATACCCTCACCTTCACGCCGCTCTTCGTCGCCGCCCGCGTGACCGGCTGGACGGCGCACATCCGCGAGCAGCAGGCCGCGAACGCGCTCATCCGCCCGCTGTCGGAGTACGTCGGGCACGACGAGCGGCATGTCGAGGGATACGTTCCGGATGCCACCGAGCGCGAAGCCCTGGACCGACCCGAGGAGGCGGCGAGCTGATGGCCGAACCGCGGATCGTCATCGTCTCGGGCGCCCGCACGCCGATCGGGTCTTTCGGCGGATCGCTGTCGGGCGTCGACGCGTACGAGCTCGGCGCGGTGGCGGTCGAGGCGGCGCTGGCGCGCGCCGGCGTCTCGCAGGACGACGTCGACGAGGTCGTCATGGGCTGCATCGCCCAGAACGGCCCCGACGCGTACAACGCCCGCCGCGTCGCGCTCGCCGCGGGCCTGCCGACGCGTGTCCCCGCCTTCACGGTCAACCGCCTGTGCGGCTCGGGCCTGCAGGCGATCTGGTCGGCGGCGCAGGAGCTCCGCTGGGGCGGCATCGACGTCGCCGTCGCGGGCGGCGACGAGAGCATGTCGCGCACGCCCTTCCTCGATTACGGCGCCCGCGGCGGCTTCGACGAGCTCAGCCGCCGGAGGCTCGGCGACCGCACCCTGCTCGACGGCACGCTCGCGATCCTCACCGACCCCTTCAGCGGCCGGCACATGGGCACGACGGCCGAGGTCGTGGCATCCCGGTACTCCGTCTCGCGCGAGGAACAGGATGCCTTCGCGGTGGAGAGTCAGCGGCGGGCGTCGACGGATGCCGCCCGCGCGGCCTTCGCGGAAGAGATCGTGCCGGTGACGACCGGCGGAAAGCGGCCGATCGAGGTCTCGATCGATGAGCACCCGCGCCCCGGCACGACCCTCGAGGCGCTGGCGGGATTGCGCCCCGCGTTCGAGAAGGAGGGGTCGGTGACGGCCGGCAACTCCTCGGGCATCAACGACGGCGCGGCCGCGACCGTGCTGCTGCGCGAAGACGATGTGCGCGAGCGCGGATTGTCGGGACTTGCGACGCTCGAGGCCGTCGCCACCGCGGGCGTCGACCCGGAGATCATGGGGTACGCCCCGGTCATCGCGCTGCAGCGTCTGTGGGAGCAGACCGGGCTCACGCCGGCCGACATCGACGTGATCGAGCTGAACGAGGCGTTCGCCGCCCAGGCGGTCGCGGTGATCCGCGATGCGGGTCTCGACCCCGAGAAGGTGAACCCCTACGGCGGGGCGATCGCCCTCGGACACCCGGTCGGTGCGACCGGAGCGATCCTCACCGTGCGCGCTGCACTCGACCTGCAGCGTCGCGACCTCGAATACGCGGTGGTGACGATGTGCATCGGCGGCGGGCAGGCTCTGGCCGCGCTGCTGCGGCGCGTCTGAGCGGGCGGCGCAGCGACTCGTCGTGATGGGGCGCCGGGCGCTGCGCACAGAAGGATGACCGGCTCCCCGCCGCCCGTCGGCGTGGGCGCCGGGCGCTCGCGCGAGACCGACCGGCGCCGTCGCCCGTCGGCGATGGGGCGCCGAACGTTGCGCCCGACGACCGGCGCCGGGCGCCCGTCCGTCAGGGGCGCCGAGCGTTGGGCGGGAGGACGACCGGCGCCGGGCACCCATCCGTCAGGGGCGCCGAGCGTTGCGCGGGCGGACGACCGGCGCCGGGCACCCATCCGTCAGGGCGCCAAGCGTTGCGTGCGAGGGCGACCGGCGGTGCGCGCGTCCGCCGCCGGCGCGGTCGAGAGTCATGCGCTCGCGGTCTTGCGGCGGCCCGACCGCGCCTGTAGCTTGAAAACAGAACAGTAGTTCGTATTCTGCTTTTCCGGCGCCACCCTTGTGGAGCCGGCCGCTGCTCAGAGGGGAGCACGCCATGACCGCAGCGCAGAGGATCCTCGTCGTCGGTGCCGGGATCGGCGGTCTCACGACCGCCTCCGCCCTGGCTCGCATCGGCGCGCACGTCGACGTCATCGACGACAAGCCCGAGATCAGCGTCGCCGGCGTCGGCTTCGGTCTGCGCATCAACGGCCTGCGGGCGGTGCGCGAGGTGGGCCTGCTGGAGAAGTGCCTCGAGCTGGGGCACCCCGCGCCGGGGATTGACAACTACGACGCCGACGGCAACCTGCTCAGCACGATGAGCTACGGCTCGCAGGACGAGGGGCTTCCGGGCTGCGTGACGATGTCGCGCATGGCATTCCTCGAACTGGCCGCCCAGCACGCCCTCGACAACGGCTGCACGTTCCGCATGAGCACGACCGTCGCCGGCATCGCGCAGGATGACGACAAGGCCACCGTTACCTTCAGCGGCGGCGACCAGGTCGACTATGACCTGGTGCTCGGTTTCGACGGCCTCAACTCGCAGATCCGCCGCGAATACTTCGGTGAGAAGTACGCTCCCCGCCCGGTCGGTGGGGTGGCCTGGCGCGCGGGGCTCCCCAACCGCCGCAGGATCATGCAGCCCATCATCTGTCAGGGCTACGGCGGCAAGATCATGCTCACACCCCTGTCGGAAGACACGATGTACATGGTGCTCACGGTCGCCGAGGAGGGCCGCCCCCGCTACGACGCGAGCAGGATGGCCGAGATCATGCACGATCGGGGCCGTCGCCCTCACGCGTGGGTCGACGTTCCTGTCCGATGCGCTCGAAGACGTCCGCCACGCGGAGAACGTGGCCTACACGCCCTACTCGACGGTGTGGGTGCCCTACCCCTGGTTCCGCGGCCGCGTGACGATCATGGGCGACGCCGCACACACCATGACCCCGTACCTGGGGTCGGGAGCCGCGATGAGTATCGAGGACGGCGTCGTCCTCGCCCAGGAACTCGCGAAGAACGAATCGCTCCTCGACGCCCAGCTCGATTTCATGAAGCGGCGCCTGCCGCGCGTGCGCGCTGTGCACGACCGCTCGATCGAATCGATGCTCGAGGAGTTCGACTCGGTCACCGACGAGACGTACCGCGCACGCATCGACTCCCTCCGCCGAGACGAGCCGATCGCGAACGAGTACGCGAACCGCCTTCTCCGCATGCCCTACTGAGCCTCCCGGCCCGCCCTTCCACCCCTGAGGAGATGCACGTGTCGCACATCGACGAGTCGTCCGCCGCCGTCACGGCCGCCACGGACTCCGCCGCCCGAACCCTCGTGATCGACGCGGGCGTCGAGAGCGCGTTCCGTCCTCTGAACGGTGTGGGCGGCATCCCCGGTCCGGTCACCGAACACCCGGAGTTCCCCGACATGACGCCGCTGTGGCGCGAAGCGGGGGTGACGGTCGTGCGCTCCTTCGATTGGCTCTCGCGACTCGACACGCGCGACAACCCGACGAGCCTGTTCCCCCACTGGGATGCCGACATCGACGACGCCGCGAGTTACAACTTCGCCGCCACCGATGAGTGGGTGCAGGCGGTCCACGACGCCGGCGCCGAGGTCATGTTCACCGTCGCGAGCTCCATCCCCTCCAACAAACTGCCGGCGCAGGACGTCAATCGGTACGGCCGCGTCGTCGAGAACATCGTGCGCCACTACTCGCGGGGGTGGGCGAACGGGCCCGCGAAGCCCATCCGCATCTACGAGTTCGGCGATCAGCCCGACTTCGGCCCGCTGCACTTCGGCGGTCGCCCCGAGGAGTTCTACGCCATGTACCGGGCGTTCTGCGAGGCGGCGCACCGCGTCGATCCGACGCTGACGGTCGGAGGCCCCGCCATCGCGTTCCCGCTCGAAGCCGAGGCGCCGTACCGCGAGGGCTTCCTCGACTACGTGCGTGCGGACGACCTGCCGCTGCACTTCTTCTCGTTCCTCTGGTTCACCGACGGCAGCCGCGACCCCCTCGACTACCGCTCCGTCTCCCGGGAGCTGCGCGCGCTCCTCGACGGCCGGGGTTTCGGCGAGACCGACCTGACGCTGTCGTACTGGAACTACCTCGCCGTCCCGAGCAGCTCCGCTCCCGCGGCGGAGAAGGGCGCCTTCCAGGCCGCGACGGCGATCTACCTGCAGGACACCGTCATCGACCATGCCTTCTTCTTCCGCGCCGACACGGGGCGCGACCCGCATTACGGCTTCGTCGACCCGGCGGGGGTCGGCACGGTCGACGGCGGTCCCGACGAGCGGTCCCGCGCCCTCGCGCTGGCCGGACGCGCGCTCACGGGGCGTCGTCTCGCCGTCACGGGCGGGGACGAGTCGGGGCTGGCCTGCGCCGCCGGCCGCGACGGTGACGTCGTGCGCGTGCTCGTGGCGAACTACGTCGCGCCCGATACCGCGCTGGTCGAACGGGAGGAGGATCGCTTCACCTTCCGCATCCCGATCGGCGCGCAGCGCATCGAGCTGGGCCTGAGCCTGCCGCCACAGCGCGCGGAGCTCGCCTCGGCGAGGGTGTCCTCGGTCACCGTTCGCATTCACGATCTGCCCTGGCGTGAGCGCGAGGTGTTCCTCACGCGGAGGTCGACGAACGGAACCGTCGACGGTCCCCACGCGGTCGGGGTGTCGGACGAGGGCGTCGTGGAGATCGACCTCGCCCTGGAGCCTCAGTCGGTGTTCCTCCTCGAGGTCGAGGCCCGCTGACGGCGGCGGGCGGCTTGTTCGTGGTGTGACAGAGCCGGATCCGGCGACCATCCAGGTCGCCGTCGCGGGGCGGGGCCGCGGCTAGGCTTTTCGATCAGGTCGACGCGGAAGGGGCGGGACGATGGCCACACGGGCGACCGTCAACGGCGTGGCGGAACCCAAGCAGCAGCGCAGTCGTGACTCGTTCGCCAAGGTGCGCTCCGCCGTCCTGCAGCTTCTGCAGGAACGCGGCACGGGCCAGTTCTCGCTCGCGGAGGTCAGTGCCACGGCCGGCCTGTCCATCGGCTCCATCTACGGCCGGGTCTCGAGCAAGGCGGAGTTGCTCCGCGCCGTGCAGAGCGAGGAGTTCGACCGCCTGGATGCCGAGACCGAGCTCCGTGTCGGCGGCGCCGCCGCGGGTCACCCGACCTTCGACGCGGCGACCGCCGCGATCGTCGGCGCCTATGCCGAGATCCTGCGCGAGAACCGCGAAGTGCTGTCGCCGTTCTTCGTGCTGGGTGTCGAGGATGTCGTCATTCTCGACCGGGGTCGCCGCTCCGGTCATGCGGGGCAGGCGGTCTTCGTGCGGGCGCTCCTCGCCGCGGCGGCCGAGCACCGCGTTCCGCTCACCGCGGCGCGTGCCGACTGGGCGTTCGAGATCTTCTACAGTCTCACCGTGCGCCATCTCGGGCTGGGCGTGGCGGCGACGGCGGGCCTCGACAGTGCCTACGACGGGGGCGAGCTGGTGGAGCGCCTGGCCGACACGGTGCATCTCGTGCTGTGCGCCCCGGAGCGCACCCCATCCCGGGCGCGCGCGAAGGGCTAGCCGCTCCGGATCGCCGCGCGACGGTTCACCGAACGGGCTCGCCGCGCCAGCGGCGATACTGAGCGCATGAGCATCCACCTTCTCGGCGGCGGACGCGACGTCGCCCGCTGCGGCGCTCTCCTCCGCCCGTTCGTCCGTGAGGCCCGCGAGGTCGCGGGCGGTCGCCCGCCGGTGATCGCGGTCCTGCTGGTGCTCGAGGCCGACGACGACGCATCCGTCGGGCGTTTCCGCAGCGTCGTCGAGGCGGCCGGCGCGTCCGTCGACGAGGTGCGCGTCGAGGTGGTGGAGGAGGGCGCGGCGTTCGCGGAGGCCGCGCTCGACGCCGACGCCGTCTTCGTCGGCGGGGGGCTGACCCCGGCCTACGAGACGGCGTTCTCCGGCATCCGGGATGCCGTGCGCGTGCGCGTGGCGGGAGGGATGCCGTATGCCGGCTTCTCGGCAGGTGCGGCGATCGCGGCGGGCCCGGCGATCGTCGGCGGGTATCGGGTGGGCGGCGTTGAGGTCGCGGCGGAGGACGCGGGCGAGGAGCTCGACGAGGTCGCGGTGCGCGACGGCCTGGGTCTCGTGCCGTTCGCCGTCGACGTGCACGCGGCGCAGTGGGGGACGCTCTCGCGCCTCGTCGCCGCGGTCGCGGCGGGGCTGGTGGCCGAGGGGGTCGCCATCGACGAGCACACGGCGCTGATCGTCGGTGCGCCCGGTGCGCCCGGTGCGCCCGGTGCGCCCGGTGCGACCGCTGTGACCGGCGCGGCTGGCGCGACCGTCGCGGGCGCCGGTCATGTCTGGCACGCCGCCGCCTCGGCATCCGGAGTCCAGGTCACGCTCCGCTCGGCCTGAGGATCGCCGTCCCGCGAATTGCGCGGGCGACGCGCAGCCAGCGGGTGCTCGGCAACCGGTGCGTCGGTGACGGACTCCGCGCGACGGCACGCTCGCGGCAACGGGAACGGCCCCCACCCCGGGAGGGTGAGGGCCGTTGCCGTCGTGCGGGTCAGACGCGGCGGCGGCGAAGCGCTGCGGCCAGGCCGCCCGCGACCACGAGGAACCCGCCCGCGAGGGCGATGCCCCACGGCATCTCGGTGCCCGTGACGGCGAGGCCGCTGCCCGGTCGCGTCCCCGCGGCGCCGGACTGCCCCGGCTGCGCGTCGGGTCCGCCGGTCGAGCCGGTGCCGGGCGTCGCCACGGTCGTGAGCACGGCACGACCCAGCGGTGCCGGGTCGACGATCGACGTCGACTCGAAGTACGCCAGGGTGGCGTCGAGGTCGACCTGACCGGTGTCGGTGCGGTTCGTTCCGGCCTTGAAGGTCGCGAAGCCGTCACCGCCGTTGGCGAGGAACGAGTTCGTCACGACCGTGAAGGTGTCGGTCGCCGCGATGGGCGTGCCCTGGTAGGCCATCGACACCACGCTGCCGACGCGCGGGGTGGTCGGGTCCTGCACATACTCGTAGGTGAAGCCCTCCGAGACGCCCAGGTGCAGCTTCGGACGATCTCCCGTCGCCTTCCACTGTTCGTTCAGGATGCCGCGGATCTGGTCGCCCGTGAGGGTCACCGTCACGAGCGTGTTGGCGAAGGGCTGTACGAGCGCCGCCTCCTTGTACGTCACCACGCCGTCGTCGCCCTTCAGCAGGTCGGCGCGCAGGCCGCCCGGGTTCATCAGCGCGATCTGGGCCGGGGCGCCGGCGAAGGCGGGGTTCTCCGACGTGGCCCAGAGGTAGACGTCCGCGACCCAGTTGCCCATCGACGACTCCACGCCGCGGTCGTTGCCCGGCGGGGTGCCTCCGCGCAGGATGTCGCCGCTGATCCGCCCGACGGGCTCGGCACCGATGACGTCGGCCTCGGCGACGTACCCGGCCACCTTGGCCGCGATCTCGGCGTCCGCGGGGAACGCCCCCTTCAGCGGAAAGGTCGTGCCGGTGATGGATGCCACGGAATCGGTGCGCGTGTCGAACGTGAGCGACAGCTGACCCATCGCCTTGCCGTACTCCGACGCCTGGATCACCGGGCGGGTGCGGTCGGTGCCGGCCACGGCGATGTCGCACGCGTACGTCTGGTGCGTGTGCGCCGAGACGATCGCGTCGATCTCGGGCGAGGCGTTCGTCGCCAGGTTGCCGAAGCCGGCCTGGTCGGCGGCGAGGGCCGCGCAGTCGTTCGAGACGGCCGCGCCCGAGTGGGTGAGCAGCACGATCACGTCGGCCAGGTCGCCGGCGGTGAGTTCGGCGGCCACGCGGTTCGCGGCCTCGAGCTGGTCGCCGAAGTCGAGATCCTCGATGCCGGCGGGGTCGACCATGACGGCGGTGTCGGGCGTGACCGTGCCGATGAAGGCCACGCGGACGCCGTCGACGTCCTTGATCGCGTACTCGTCGAGCGCGGGCTCCTTCGTGCCCTTTTTGTACACGTTCGCGCCCAGGCCGTACTCGCCGCCGCCGTACTCGGGAAGCACGCGGTCGGTGAGGTCGGCGAAGCCGCGGTCGAATTCGTGATTGCCCACGGCCGAGACGTCGAGACCGGATGCCACGAGGGTGTCGATCGTGGGCGAGTCGTCCTGGATGAGCGAGGTGAACGTCGAGGCGCCGATGTTGTCGCCCGCGGAGACGAACAGCGTGTTCGGGTTCGCCGCTTCCTTCGCCGTGACCGCACCGGCGATGACGGCGGCGCCGGCGGTGGCGTCGCCCTGCGGGCCCGCCTCGAGACGGCCGTGGAAGTCGTTGATGGTGAGGATGTCGATGTTCTTCAAGCCGGGGTCGGTGACCTCGAACACCGTCGTGGTTCCCGACACCTCGTTGCCCACGACGACGAGCGGGCGCCCGTTCGGCGAGCTCTCGACGGGGATGAACTCGACACCCTCGGGACCGAGATCGCCGGCCTGCGACAGCAGCGTGCGGTCCGCGGCCGCGTCGCCGGTCAGCTCGTCCTCGACCGAGACCGAGAAGTCGCGGTTGTTGACGTACCCGGCGTAGGTCGCGTTCCGGGGGTCGGTGATGTCGTAGGTCATCACGCCGCCCACGCGCTCCAGCCCGATGAACGCGTAGGTGCGTCCGTCGACCTGCCCGATGGCGAGGTTCTCGGGCTCGGGGCCCTTGTCGTCGCTGCGGCCCTCGAGGTTCGATTCGGAGTGGTTGGAGTTGAAGAACTCGGGGTTCGCGTCGTGGGTGATGGCCTCGAAGTCGGCGTTGGAGTCGAACATCCGGTTGCCTTCGGTGTCCCACACCGAGAAGCCGCGGCCACCGAAGGTGTAGAGACTGGTGTAGCAGCTGCCGTCGGCGTTCAGGCCCATGTCGGTGGCGATGTTGAGACGACCGAGTTGGGCGTCGTCGACGTGAGTTCCGACGGCCGCATCGGCGCAGACGGGTGCAAGACCGTCCTCTCCGAGGTCTCCGACACGGGCGGTGTCGGTGTAGTCGCCCCACGCGCGCCCGTCGCCCTCATTGGCGGTGACGAGGTACGTCTCTCCATTCGCCTCGTAGGCCTGGATGCCGTCGGGCATGTACATGCCCCACAGGTCGTAGTAACTCGACTGGTTGTACGTCGGCGCGCCCTCGGGATCGCGGTCGCTCGCGTCGAGCGTGACGCCGGAGTAGTACGGCTTGATCCCCAACGGACGAACGGCGGTGACCTCCGCCGAGGCGATGTCGACGACGGCGAAGGAGTTCGCCTCCTGCAGCGTCACGTACGCGGTTCCACCGGCGACGGCGACGTACTCGGGCTCCAGGTTGCGGCTCACGCGGTTCGCGGCGAGCGGGGTGTCGCCCTGGTCGGGCGCGGCGACGTCGGGCCCGAACACGCGCACACCGGGGTCGAGCGTCTTCGTACCGCCCTGCTCGAACGCCTCGAACCCGGCCGTGCGCACGGCATCCTGGGCCGGCGCGCTCTTGCCCACGGGAAGCGAGACGACGCCCACCGAGCCCTCCGGGTCGACCGAGAAGTTCTCGGCGGGCTCACCCTCGTTGGCGACGACGGCGACCGTGCCGTCGTCCGAGATGGTCACCATGTCGGGCAGGGCTCCGACGGCGACCTCGCCGAGGACCGTGGCCACAGCGGCATCCGCGTCGAAGAAGACCAGGCGGCCGGGGGCCGTCTTGTCGACGTCTTCCAGAGCGATGACGCCGAGGCCGTCGGCGCGGACGGCGACCGAGTTGGCCACGCCCGTCCCGGCGATCGAGAAGAGCTTCTTCGGCGCCGTGGGGTCGGTATTGTCGAGCACGTCGACCGCACCGGCCTGCGCGTTCACGACGAAGAGGCGGTTCTTGTAGGCGTGCACGATCTCGGCCGCCGACTGGTCGAACACGCCGGTCTCGTAGGTGCCGATGGGGCGCAGGCTGACGGCGCTGTCGGCGGGGGAGTCGCGCACCGGAGCGGGCACGACGGCAGCGGAGGCCGCGGTGACGCCCGACAGGGCGAGCGCGCACACCGCCGCTGTCGCCGCGGTGAACGCGACGGTACGGCGCAGGAAAGACGAAGGCATGGATTGTGTCCTCGGATTGGGTGGGGGGTGACCCGCGCGGGGGCGCGATCCTGTGAATTCTGCCTGCATCTCATGTCGACAAGGTGAACGACGTGAGAACACGTGGCCGGTCGGGGTCGGAGTATCGAGGACGGAGCCCCCCCGGGGGCGGCGCACGCGCCCAAGCTGCCCCGGCCGCCCTGCGCCGTGTCTCGCGCGCGTCAACGATGCTCGCTGACTAGTCGCAAGACCTAACGAATAGGAGGACGTCCATGTAAACTGAGCCGCGCGACGACGCCGTCGCCCCACACGAAGGAGAGCCGCATGGACACCATCCCTGCTCCCGCGCTCGACGCCCCCGTCGCCGGAACCCTGTCGGCCGACGAACGCGCCGCCATCCTCGATGCCGTCCGCGACTTCGCCGCGACCGAGTTCGCCCCGCACGCCCTCGAATGGGACGCCGAGAAGCACTTCCCCCGCGATGTCCTGCGCCGTGCGGGTGCGCTGGGCCTCGGCGGCGTCTGCGTCAACGACGACGTGGGCGGCGCCGGGCTGACGCGGGCGGATGCCGTCGCGATCTTCGAGGAGCTCGCATACGGCGACCCCACCGTGACGGCCTACATCACGATCCACAACATGGTGGCGTGGATGATCGACACCTACGGCACCGCCGCCCAGCGCGAGCGCTGGCTCCCCAGTCTCGTCGCCATGGACGACCTCGGCGCCTACTGCCTCACCGAACCGGGCGCGGGCTCGGATGCCGCGGCGATCACGACCTCGGCGATCCGCCACGGCGACACCTACGTGCTCACGGGCGTGAAGCAGTTCATCTCGGGTGCGGGCGCGGCATCCGTCTACGTGGTGATGGCGCGCACGGGCGAACCCGGGGCGCGGGGCATCAGCGCGTTCCTCGTTCCCGCCGACGCGGAGGGGCTGTCGTTCGGACCGAGCGAGAAGAAGATGGGGTGGAACGCGCAGCCCACGCGCGCGGTCGTCCTCGACGAGGTGCGGGTGCCGGCGGAGAACCTGCTCGGTGGCGAAGGACGTGGATTCTCGATCGCCATGACGGGACTGAACGGCGGGCGCCTCAACATCGCGACCTGCTCGATCGGCGGTGCGCGGTGGGCGCTCGACCGGGCCATCGCCCACGTGCACGAGCGCTTCACGTTCGGCGAGGCGCTGGCCGAGAAGCAGGCGGTGGTGTTCGCCGTGGCCGACATGGCGACCGAGCTCGAGGCCGCGCGCCTGCTCGTGCGCGACGCGGCCACGGCACTGGATGCCGGCGCCCCCGACGCCGCGACCCGCTGCGCCATGGCGAAGCGTTTCGCCACCGACGTCGGCTTCCGGGTCGCCGACGAGGCCCTCCAGTTGCTCGGCGGCTACGGATACCTGCAGGACTACGGCATCGAGAAGGTCGTGCGCGACCTGCGGGTGCACCGGATCCTCGAGGGGACGAACGAGATCATGCGCCTCATCGTCGGCCGGAGCGTCCTGGCCGCGTGAGGCGGCCGGGGGAACCCCCTCGGCCGATGTCGGAGAGGCGTGCGAGCATGCGAGGGCGGGTTCGTCCGCGTCAGCACGCGGGCCCACGACGACGGGAGTCACCATGACGGATCAGGATGCCGGGTACGAGACCATCCGCGTCGAGCGACGTAACCGCGTGGGATGGATCACGCTGGACCGACCCGAGGCGCTCAACGCTCTCAACACGCAGACCATGCGCGAGGTGGTGACCGTCGCCGAGGCCTTCGACGCCGACGAGGGCGTGGGGGCGATCGTCGTCACGGGCAGCGAGAAGGCGTTCGCGGCGGGCGCCGACATCAAGGAGATGGAGCAGAAGTCGGGCCTCGACATGATGCTCACCGACCACTTCGGCGCGTGGGCGCGATTCGCCGCCGTGCGCACCCCCGTGGTCGCGGCCGTCTCCGGCTACGCGTTGGGCGGGGGATGCGAGCTCGCGCTGATGTGCGACGTGATCCTCGCGTCCGACCGCGCGAAGTTCGGTCAGCCCGAGGTGCAGCTCGGCGTCATCCCCGGGATGGGCGGGACGCAGCGCCTGGTCCGCGCACTGGGGTACTACAAGGCGGCCGAGCTCGTGCTGACCGGGCGCATGATCGACGCGGCCGAAGCCGAACGCGCCGGGCTCGTCTCCCGCGTGGTGCCGGCCGCCGACCTGCTCGACGAGGCCGAGGCCGTCGCCCGCACGATCGCCGAGAAGCCCCTGCCCGCGCTGTACGCCGCGAAGGCCGCGCTCGATGTGGCCCTGGAGTCGACGCTGGCCGAGGGCGCGCGCTTCGAGCGTCAGGCGTTCGCCGCGCTCTTCGACACCGCCGACCAGAAAGAGGGGATGGCGGCGTTCCGCGAGAAGCGGGCGCCGTCGTTCACGCACCGATGAGCGGCGCCGGGCGGTGGGGGCGGGGGGCGAGCGGACACGCTCACCGCTCGGCCGTGCGGCCCGGCGCGGGACGGACGCCCGGAACCGGCTGCCGTCGTCAGAGCGGCTCGGGTACCGGAGCGGGGTCGCCGAAGTCGCCCGCGCCCTTGCGGAAGCGGGCGATGATGCGCACCAGCGCGGTCGCGTCGTCGTCGTCGAGGCCGAGGTCGGCGAACACGGTGTTCAGCGCGGCGGTCGCCTCGTCGACCCGGCGGCGGCCCGCCTCGCTCAGCACGAGAAGCGCCGCCCTGCCGTCGGTGGGGTGCGGCTCGCGCGAGATCAAGCCGTCGCGGGTCAGCCGATCGACCGTGTTCGACACGCTCGTCGGATGCACCTGCAACCGTGCGATGGCGCTGCCCATCGGCATCCGGCCCTCACGGGTGAAGGCGAGCAGACGCAGCATCTCGAACCGCGAGAACGTCAGGTCGAAGGGCTTCAGAGCCCCGTCGATGGATGCCATGAGCAGCTGGTGCGCCCGGATCACCGAGGTCACCACGGTCATGCCGTCGGCGGCGGCGTCCCACCCGTGCGCGAGCCACTGTCTCTTCGCTTCGGCGATCGGGTCCACCGGCAGTCGTCGCGTCATCGGTCCTCCTCCCGCTTCACGGTACCGCTCGTGCACCCGCCGATCCCTGCTGCGGCACCGACGCCGTGGCATCCCCGCCTCGACGAAGGAGACGCATCGATGAAGATCGTGGTCCTGATCAAAGAAGTGCCCGACACCTGGGGAGAGCGCCGACTCGACCTCGAGACCGGGCTGTCCGACCGCACCGCCTCGGCGCCCGTGCTCGACGAGATCGACGAGCGCGCGGTCGAGGCCGCCCTCGCGTACGCCGACGCGCACCCCGGCACCGAGGTGACCGTGGTGGCGATGGCGCCCGCGTCGGCGACCGCCACCGTCCGCAAGGCGCTCGCGATGGGGGCGACCTCGGCCGCGCACGTCGTGGACGACGCCCTGCGCGGTGCCGACCTGCTGCTGACCGCCGAGGTGCTGGCCGCGGCGGTCCGGCACCACGGATTCGATGTGGTCATCGCCGGCAACCTCTCCACCGACGGCGGCGGGGGAGTGATCCCCGCGATGGTGGCCGAGCTGCTCGGCGTGCCGCAGCTGACCGGGCTGCGTACCCTCGAGCTGTCCGACAGCGCCGTCGCCGGCGATCGCGTGAGCGACTCGGGCACGATGCGCGTCAGCGCAGACCTCCCCGCCGTCGTCTCGATCACCGAAGCGTTGCCCGAGGGGCGGTTCACGACGTTCAAGGGCATCATGGCCGCCAAGAAGAAGCCCTACGAGACCCTGGATGCCGCGGGCCTCGACATCGATCCGAACGACCCCGCGACCCCCCGGTACATCATGCTGTCGGTCGCCGAGCGGCCCCCGCGGAAGGCCGGCACGAAGATCGTCGACGAGGGCGACGCGGGCGAGAAGCTCGCCGCGTTCCTCATGGCCGAGGGGGTGGCCCGGTGAGCGTCGCGCTGGTGCTGCTCGAGGTGCTCCCGAGCGGGGCGCTCGCCGCGACGGCCCCCGGGCTGCTCGCCGCCGCCGCGCGTGTGGGCGAGCCCGTCGCGCTGGTCGCCTCGACGGCCGACGTGCTTCCGGGGGCGGCGGCCGAGGCGGCGCGATGCGGAGCGGTGCGGGTGCTCACGGCCGAGACCGTTCCCGACGTCCTCACCGTCCCCGTCGTCGATGCACTGCAGGCCGCCGTCGATCGCGAGCGCCCCGACCTCGTGCTGGCCTCGAACGCCGTCGAGTCGCGTGACGCGCTCGCCCGCCTGGCGGCCCGGCGTCGGCTGCCTCTCGCCGCCGACGTCGTCGGCGTCGATCGCGACGACCTGGGCGTCGTGGCGCATCACTCCGTGCTCGGCGGGGCGTTCTCCGTCGACGGGGCGCCGACGTTCGGCCCGCTGCTCGCCACCCTGCGGCCCGGGGCGGTGGACGCGCGCCTCGATCCTCAGCCGCTCGCGCTCGAGAGCATCGAGGTCGCGGCATCCGGGGTCCGCGCCGCCCGCATCGAGGCCTTCTCCGACACGGCGGCACCGTCGTCGCGTCCGGAACTCCGAGGAGCGGCGGCCGTGGTCGCCGGGGGTCGGGGCGTCGGCTCGCGCGAGTCCTTCGCGCTGGTGGAGCGACTCGCCGACGTGCTGGGCGCGGCGGTCGGCGCGTCGCGGGCCGCGGTCGATGCCGGCTACGTTCCGGTGAGCGCGCAGGTCGGGCAGACCGGGGTGTCGGTGTCGCCGCGGCTGTACGTCGCGCTCGGCATCTCGGGGGCGATCCAGCATCGCGCGGGCATGCAGACCGCCGGCATCATCGTCGCAATCGACAAGAATCCCGACGCGCCGATCTTCGACATCGCCGATTTCGGTATCGTCGGAGATCTGTTCACCGTTGTCCCGCAACTCATCAGCGCGCTCGAGGCCCCCAAGAATTAGATGGCGTCCACACCCCGCACCCCGCGACGCGGGCTGCCGCGCGTCCCCGGCGGGGAGCCCTGGCCGCCCGCGGCCTCCGGCGTTCCCGAGGCCTCGGCCGGTGCGCGGGCAGGATCCTCGCAGAACGGTGCGGGTCTCGCAGGTTCGGGGCCGCAGGGTGCGGGGATCGTGACCGACTCCGAGCAGGCGTTCCCGGATGCCGCGGTGTCGGGCGGCGGTGAGGTGCCCGGTGCGGCGGCGGGTTCCTCGCAGAACGGTGGGGGTCTCGCAGGTTCGGGGCCGCGGAGTGCGGGGATCGTGACCGACTCCGAGCAGGCGTTCCCGGATGCCGCGGTGTCGAGCGGTGGTGAGGTGCCCGGTGCGGCGGCGGGTTCCTCGCAGAACGGCGCGGATCTCGCAGATCCCGGGCCGCGGAGTGCGGGGATCGTGACGAACCCCGAGCAGGCGTCCCCGGATGCCGCAGACGCGGTCGCACAGGCCGCCCCCCACCTCGTCGCGACGGCGGCGTCCGTCACCGATTCGCCCACCCCGTCCGAACGGCCGGTCCGACGCGGTCTGCCGCGCGAGCCGGGCGGCGAGCCCTGGCCTGCTGCCTCGGCCCGGGCTGCGGGTGCGCCGGATGCACCGCCCGTCGCGACGGCGTCGCACCCGCGTCCGGATTCGGCGACATCGGGCATCTCCGGTCCGAACGGGGCACGACCGTCGGCGTCCGACCGGTCCGACCGTGCCGGGGTTGACGTGGGGTCGACGGTGTTCCCAACGCCGACGGATGCCGCCACGGCCGGCGTGCGCCGGGGTCTGCCGCGCGAGTCGGGAGGGGAGCCCTGGCCGCCGGCATCCGCCCCTGTCGCGAGCGCGCGCGATGCGCGGTCTGTCTCCGCGGCGGAGCGGGACGAGGGCGAAGCGACAGCGACCGCAGACTTCGGTGCGCCAGCCGCGGGCGCCGCGTCCGCTGACGAGCTCGATGCCCGGGGATCCGAGCGAGCCTCCGCGCCCGAGTCAGCGAGCAGCGCGACCACCGGACCGTCGACGTCGACGCGTCCCGAACAGGCGGCTCGCTCCGCGGGTGAGGGGCGCGCCCCGCGTCCCCCGCTCACCGTCCCGCGCACCGTATGGCCGGGCGCCGCGGCCCGTCGAACTGCAGCGGCGAGCACAGGCGCCGGCCCCACGACGTCGACCGGTGCGGCCGCCCGCCGCGCCGGCCCGCCGGGCGCAGCCGCCGGCCGCTCCACGGCCACCGCCGCGGCGCGCATGGGCGACTTCTCCCCGCTGCAGCTCCTCGGATCGGCGGCCGTCCTCGGCGTCTTCGCGTTCGCGCTGGCCGGGATCGTGGTGCTCCTCGCACGCTTCGTGCTCGCCCTCGGGCCGGGGCAGGAGTTCCTCGCCGCGTATCCCGGCGAGTATCCGCTGCCCGATGCCGCGCCCGTCGGCATCCCCGCGTGGCTCAACTGGTCGCACTTCCTCAACAGCTTCTTCCTGCTGTTCATCATCCGCACGGGCTGGCAGGTGCGCAGCGAGAAGCGCCCCTCCGCGTTCTGGTCGCCCCGAAAGAACAAGCGCCGTCGCATCAGCTTGACGCTGTGGTTCCACCAGGCCGTCGACATCCTTTGGATCGCGAACGGCGTGATCTTCGTCGTGCTGCTCTTCGCCACCGGTCAATGGATGCGCATCGTGCCGACCTCGTGGGACGTCTTCCCCAACGCGCTGTCGGCGGCGCTGCAGTACGCCTCGCTCGACTGGCCCACCGAGAACGGCTGGGTGAACTACAACAGCCTCCAGCAGCTGTCGTATTTCGCGATCACGTTCCTCGCCGCGCCGCTCGCGATCCTCAGCGGGGTGCGCCTGTCGGGGGTGTGGCCGAAGGATGCCGAGAAGCTCAACCGCCTCTATCCGCTCGAGTGGGCGCGCCGGGTGCACTTCCCCGTGATGCTGTTCTTCGTGGCGTTCATCGTCGTGCACGTGGGCCTCGTGCTGGCCACCGGAGCGCTGCGCAACCTCGACCACATGTATGCGGCTCGCGGCTCGATCGACCCTGATGCGTTCGCGAGCGACCCGACCGGTCTGCTGATCTTCGCGGCATCCCTGCTCGTGATGGCCGCCGGCCTGGCCGCCGCGCGTCCGCGCGTGCTGGTGCCGATCGCCCGCCTCTTCGGCGAGGTCAAGCAGCGCTGACGGCCGCCGTCGCCGCCGCGACGGCCCCCGCCGCCGCCGGGCAGCCGCCGCCCGTGCACGCCGCCCCGGTGCGCGCCGCCCGCTGCGGCGCCGGGCAGCCGCCGCCCGCCGCTGCGCCGCCCGCTGCGGCGCCGGGCAGCCGCCGCCCGCCGCTGCGCCGCCCGTGCCGCCGCGCCGCCCCCGCCGGCCCCCGCCGCCGCGCGCCGCAACCGCATCCGTCTGCCGCGAAGGCAGGCGATCGCATCCGCTCCGGCACGGTCTCGGCAACGGCGGGCGGTTTCGCGGAAGGGCGTCTAGCGCCCGGGCCGACGTCAGACCCGGCCGCGCGCCCGGAGGCCCTGCGCGATGAGATCGAGGCCGAACGCGAAGTCGTCGTCGGCCAGGGCTCCGGCGATTCCCGAGTCGACGCCGCGCACGCCGGCGCTGTCGTAGTGGAAGCGCTGCTGCTCGTGCCAGACGAAGCCCAGCACGAAGTGCAGCACGGTCGTGGCCGCGCGACGCGCGGTGTCGGCGTCGAAGCCCTGTGCCGTAACCGCTTCGGCGAGGCGATCGCGTGCGAGCGAGGAACCGAGCCCCATCGCGAGGGTGCTCGACACCACTTCGGCGGCGTCGCGGTAGGCCAGCAGCGCATCGCGGAGCGAACGGGCCTCGTGAGACAGATCGCTCACCGGGCCGGATGCCATGCGGCCCACGATCCGATTGGAGAGCTCGGCGAGCAGCGTCTGCTTGTTGGGGAAGTGCCAATACAGGGCACTGGGCTGCACGTCGAGCGCGGTCGCGAGCCGTCGCATCGTGAGGTCGGGCAGCCCGTGATCGTCGAGGATCCGCAGCGCAGCGCGTGCGACGTCGTCGGCCGAGTGTCCGCGGGAAGCCATGGTGTGAGTATAGTGAACGCCGTTCAGGTGAACACCGTTCAGGAGGCCCTCCACCATGTCGCGAACCCCCGATGCCACCGATCTCGCCCGCGTGGCGGTCTTCGCCGCACTCATCGCCGTGCTGGGGCTCCCGGGCAGCTTCCCGCTCGTCGGCGGCGTACCCATCACAGCGCAGACGCTGGGCGTCATGCTCGCCGGCGCCGTGCTCGGGCCGTGGTTCGGCGCCCTGTCGGTCACCGTGCTGCTCGCCCTCGTCGCCGCGGGGCTCCCGCTCCTGGCCGGCGGTCGCGGCGGATTCGGCGTCTTCCTCGGCCCCACGGCGGGCTACGCGATCGGGTGGATCCTCGGCGCCGTCGTGATCGGCCTGATCGTCCACGCCGGCGGGCGTCGACCCGTGGTGTGGCGTACGGCCCTGGCCATGGTCGCGGGTGGCATCGTCGCGATCTACGCGCTCGGCATCCCGGTGCAGAGCCTCGTGACGCGCCTGCCGCTCGGCGACACCGCGCTGTCGAGCCTCATCTTCGTGCCCGGTGACCTGGTCAAGGCCGCCGTCGCCACCCTCGTCGTGACGGCGCTGGTGCGGGCCTACCCGCGGGGCTTCCGCCACGACTGGCGATCCGAGCGCGCGCCGGAGCGCGACGCCGCGGTGGTGTGAGCGTCGCGGTTCACGCGGCACACCTGTCGGTGCGCCGCGGCGAGGTCGAGGTGCTCCGCGACGTCTCGCTCGACATCGAGGCGCGGACGACCGCGATCATCGGCGACAACGGCTCGGGCAAGTCCACCTTCGCGCGCGTCGTCGCAGGACTCGTGCCGCGCACCGCGGGTGAGCTCCGCGTGTGGGGGCTCGACCCCGGTCGGGATGCCGCGGCGCTGCGCCCTCGCCTCGCCCTCGTGCTGAGCAACCCCGACGCGCAGATCATCATGCCCACGGTCGCGGAAGACGTGGCGCTGTCGATCCGGTCCGAGCGGCTGCCCCGGGCGGAGCGCGATCTGCGGGTGAAAGCGGCGCTCGAGCGCTTCGGGCTGGAGAGCCTGGCCGATCGGCCGGCACATGATCTTTCCGGCGGGCAGAAGCAGTTGCTCGCGCTGTGCGGGGCGTTCGTGCGTCGCCCCGACCTCGTCGTCGCCGACGAGCCCACGGCGTTCCTCGACGCGCGCAATGCGCGCACGGTGGCCGATCATCTGCTCGCCGACACCGGCCACACCCTCGTCGTCGTCACGCACGATCTCGCGCTGGCTCGCCGCTGCGACCGGGCGGTGCTCTTCGCGGACGGCCGGGTCGCGGCATCCGGGATCGCCGCCGACGTCGTCGACGCGTACGAGCGGGCGCTGGCGTGCTGAGCCTGTATCGACCGGGCCGAGGCTGGCTGCACCGGATGCCGGCGGGCCCGAAGCTCGTGTTCCTGGCGCTCATCGCCGTTGCGCTGGCCGCGCTGCCCTCGAGCTGGGCGATCGTGCCGGTCGTCGTGGGGCTGCCGGTCGTGCTGTACGCGTGCGCGGGCATGGGGGTGCTGGTCGGTGCGACCGAGCTCGGCCGGCAGGTGTGGGCGCTGCGGTGGGTCGTGGTGGTGACGGCGGCCGGACAGCTGATCTTCCTCGGACCCGAACCGGCGGTGTCGAACACCGCGCGCGTCGTCGCGGCACTCGTGGTGGTCGGGTTGCTGCCGCTGACCACCCGGGTGTCGGCGATGCTCGACGCGATCGAGAGCGGCCTGGGGCCGCTGCGTCGGGTCGGCGTCGACCCGGCGCGGGCGGCGCTGCTGTTGACGGTGACCGTCACAACGGTTCCGGTGCTCGCCCGTCTGGCCGCGGAGGTGCGCGACGCGCAGCGCGCCCGTGGCGTGCGCCCCTCGCTGTCACGCGGCGCCCTGCCCTTCCTGATCGTCGCCCTGCGTCACGCCGACGACCTCGGTGACGCGCTCGCCGCGCGCGGCATCCGTTAGCCGGAATTCCCCGTCCCCGGTGCGGGAACGAGCCTTGGCCTCGCTCGTCGGGCGACTTACGGGGGCGTCGGTGGTGGCCGAGGTGGGGTGTCCCACTTGGTGCAGGGATGGGCCTGTGATGTCGCACGAAGTGGGACATGGGTTGGCGAGGGGCTGGGGCGTCGGTGGTGGCCGAGGTGGGGTGTCCCACTTGGTGCAGGGATGGGCCTTCGATTCCGCACGAAGTGGGACATGCGGTGGCGAGGGGCTGGGGCGTCGGTGGTGGCCGAGGTGGGGTGTCCCACTTGGTGCAGAAATGGGCCTTCGATTCCGCACGAAGTGGGACATGGGTTGGCGAGGGGCTGGGGCGTCGGTGGTGGCCGAGGTGGGGTGTCCCACTTGGTGCAGGGATGGGCCTTCGATTCCGCACGAAGTGGGACATGGGTTGGCGAGGGGCTGGGGCGTCGGTGGTGGCCGAGGTGGGGTGTCCCACTTGGTGCAGGGATGGGCCTCTGTTCTCGCACGAAGTAGGACATGCGGCGGAGGGGGCAGACGACCCGCCGTGCGCCCCGCAGGCGACGGCGACGCGCCGACCCGCCGTCGGCGTCAGTCGCGCGCCGCGCGCCCCGCGGCGAACCCTTCGGCGTACGCCTCGTCGGCGCCCTGGCGGAACATGTCGCGGGCGGGATCGCGCACGATCGAGCGGGCCCCCGGCAGGTCGAGCCCGCCCACCAGATCGCCGCGGCCGCGCACGACCGCGACGGGCCGGCGCGAGGCCTTCCCCTTCACGAGGTCGGTGGCGGCGGCGATCTCGTCGGCCACGCACGGCAGGGTCACCACGAGCGGCCGGCCTTCGGCATCCACCGTCCCGCGGAGGTCTTCGAACACGTGCACGCCCGCCGCCCCGATCGCGTGGTCGGTCTGGCCCTCGCGCCACGCGCGGCCGAGCGTGTCGGTGATGATCACGCCGACGCGGGCGACCGCGCGGAGCCCCTCGGCGATGCGCCGCGCCGATGCGTCGGGGTCGACGGGCAGGAGCAGCACCGTGCCCTCGGGGGTGTTGCTGGCGTCCACGCCGGCGGCGGCCGAGACAATGCCCAGGGGGTTCTCGACGATGCGCGTCACGTGGCCGGTGGGGGAGGTGCGGGATGCCAGGAGCCGCACCGTCTCGCCCGTGATGGCGTCCTCGCGGTCGGCAGCACGGATGATCCGGCCCTCGGCCTTCGACACGACCTTGCTGGTGACCACGACGATGTCGCCATCGCGCAACGGCTCGGTCACGGCATCCAGGATCACCTCGACGAGGTCGTCTCCCGGGGTGATCTCACCGATGCCGTCGAGGGCCCAGACCTGCAACACGTCAGCGGACGAAGCGCACCTCGGTGAGCTCCTCACCGAGGAAGGGTTCGACGTGCGACGCGCCGTCGAGCGAGAAGCCGTTGCGCGTGTAGAAACCGTGCGCGCGCGGGTTGTCGTCGGCGACCCACAGGTAGACGCCCTCGCCGGGCTCGACGGCGGCGTCGAAGAGGCGCTGGCCGATGCCCGTGCCGTGGTAGGCGTCGAGCAGATAGATGAAGTACAGCTCGCGCTCGCGCGGGGCGTCCTCGTCGCGGGCGGGGCCGGAGCCGACGAAGCCGACGATCTCGCCATCGACGAGGGCCGCGTGCATGCGGTACCCCTCGCCCTGGGAGGCCCAGTGGGTCCACAGCTCCGCCATGCGACGGGGGGAGACGGCCTTGAGGGCCGCTTCGCTGATGAGGTGGTCGTAGGTCTCGTGCCAGCAGGTGGCGTGCACGCGGCCCAGGGCCTCGGCATCCACGTCGCGCACCGGACGGACGACGATGTCGGTTCGGATCTCCGCAGTCATGGCGCGACTCTACGCGCGGGATCGAGCAGGGTGAAATCGGCGGCGAGGCGGCCCGGGATGAGGTAAAGAGGCGCGTTCAGGTGCCGAAGACTGCCGGCTCTGCGCCGTCGAACTGTCGACCACCGACAACGAGATGGAGGATCCGTCGTCGGATGGCTACGCTCGCCCCTCGTGAACGTCCTCTGGCGCACCCTGCTCGTCCTGTTCCGTGCGCGTCGTCGCCTGCGCCGCGAAGGACCCATCGATCCGAACACGGTCGCACGCCTGCGCATCCGCGTCCTGCCCACCGACATCGACATGCTGCGCCACCTCAACAACGGCCGGTACCTGTCGCTGTTCGACCTCGGGCGGTGGGACCTGCTCACACGCGCAGGGCTCGTCTCGGCGATGACGAAGCAGGGGTGGTACGCCGTGGTCGCCGCCGAGACCATCACGTTCCGCCGCTCGCTCGAGCTCTGGCAGCGCTTCGAGCTCGAGACGCGCATGATCGGCCATGACGACCGGGCCGTGTACCTCGAGCACCGGGCGCTGGTCGGCGGCGAGATCTACGCCCGCGCCATCATCCGCGCGCGCATCTTGCGCCGCACCGGCGGCACGGTACCTCACGACGAGCTGTTCGCCGCGGTCGGGCGCCCCGAGGGGCTGCCCGACATCGAGGACTGGGTGCACGACTGGGCCGCGGGTTCGGCGCTCCCCTCGACGCGGCGTCCGGCGCCCAGCGTGTGGGAGTGAGCGCGCGGGGGTGAGGGATGCCGCGCCGGGCAGCGCGCTCAGCGCCCGAAGCGGGCGTCGAGCCAGGCCACCTGCTTCATCCAGTGGCGATGCCCGCCGCCCTCGTGGCCGTTGTAGGTGTACTCCTCGATTGCGGCGTCGTCGGAGGCCAGCGCGTGGAACGCCGCGAACACCCCCGAGGGCAGCACGACGTCGTCCATGAGGGCGACCGAGAAGTAGGCGGGCACGTGGATGCGGCGCGCGAGCACGGCACCGTCCACGTGCGACAGCGTGTGAAGGACCCGGTCGACCTCGTCGCGGTGAACCGACAGGAAGCGCGTGATCTCGCTGAACGGCGCCGACGGCGTGCGCACGATGGCGTTCGGGAAGTCGCAGAGGAACGGCACATCGGGCATGACGGCCGCCACCGCTTCGCCCGACAGGGCGGCTGCGGCGATGGCGAGGCCGCCACCCTGACTCGTGCCGGTGACGGCGACTCGGTCGGCATCCACCCCCGGCATCGCCCGCACCTCGTCGACGAGACGGACGGCGTCGGTGTAGAGCCGGCGGTAGTAATAGTCGCGGGGATCCAGGATGCCGCGCGTCATCACGCCCGGGTAGGCGGCGGCCGAGCCGTGCGGGTCGGGTGTGGCGCCCAGGCTCCACGACGACCCCTGGCCGCGCGTGTCCATGATGACGTGGACGTAACCCGCCGCCGCCCAGGTGAGACGCTCGCCGGGGAGGCCCCGTCCACCGCCGTAGCCGATGTACTCGACGACGGCGGGCAGCACCTCGTCGCCGTGGGGGCGGACGACCCACCCGCGGATCTCGTCGCCGTCGAAGCCCGTGAAGGTGAGGTCGGACACGCTCAGCGAACGCACCGGCCCCTCCACCGCGGCGAGGCGGGTCGGGCCGGCTTCGGCGCGGGCCGCGCTCAGCGTCTCGGTCCAGAAGGCGTCGAGCCCGGCGGGTTCGGCGAGGGCGGGGCGGTATGCCCGCAGGGCCTCGATCGGCATGTCGGTGAAGGTCACGGCCATAGGCATCGAGGGTAGTGGTCGGGGCGTGATGAGACACCGCGGTGGCGTAACGCGGCCGGGGCCCGATCAGGTCTCGCGCGTGACCGCGTGCGCCGCTGACCGCACTCACCCCGTGCGTGTCGCCTGAAGGGGGAGATAGAGGCCGGCCCGCTCGGCGCGCACGGCCGCCAGCGCGCGCGAGGTGGCATCCAGCTTGAACAGGATGTGCTCGATGTGCGCCGCGACCGTGCGTGGAGACACCACGAGGGCGCGGGCGATCTCGGCGTTGGAGCACCCTTCGACGACGTGACCGAGAACCTCGAGCTCGCGCGGTGTCAGCCCGCGCAGCCGCGGGGCGGGGGAGAGGACCACGACTCCGCACGCCACCGCGTCGAGGTCCTTCTCGCACGCCAGTGCCGTGACGCGCACGAAACCGTCGGGCGCGTGCGGTGACCCGCGCGGCCACAGGAAGGTGGCGTAGTCGCGCCCCTCATCGAGTGCGTCACGGGCCGTCCCGACGAGCGTCGATTCGCCCGCGAAAAGGGGGTCGTCGGACAGACCCGGCAGGCGCGCCACCCCGCGATCGGGCAGGAGGACCGCCCCGGCGGTCGCGCCGTCGACGAACACCACTGACGCGGCGAGCGATCGCAGCGGGTCGATGCCCGACGCGAGTTTCGGCAGCAGCCGGGCGAGCCGCCGTCGGAGGCTCGGCGGCGGCGGGTCGTCGCGCCGGAACAGCACCGTCACGAACCCCACGTGCCGACCCCCGGCTCCGAACAGGGCGACCGACAGCGCTTCATGGAAGCCCGCGGGCAGCAGGCACTCCGCCCAGGTCTGCAGGTCTCTCACCGAGGAGGGCAAATCGGAGAGGCTGGTGGGCGGCCGATCCCGATCGGCGCCGGTCAGCTCGATGTCGCGCGCCATCTGCGGTCCGCTGAGGTAGCGCACGCTCGCCCCGTCGAGATCGGTGCTGGCGAGAGAGGTGTACCCCGAGCCATCCGGCTCCGCCAATGCCATCCATGCGCCGTCGAAGGGGATGTGATGGTGCAGCTCGTCCAGCATCGCCTGCGCCCGCTCGTGCACGGGACCAGGGCGCGCCGCGATCTCGGCGAGCAGCAGCGCACCATCTCGTGTCACGGTCGGCCCCCTCGACTCTGCGGCAGTGGAACGTCGGCTCGCCGACGGCTGTCGCGTCATGGACTACCACGAGGGGCCGCGTTCTGACCACGGCCTGGCCGTCATCTCGCATGGGTCGATCTGCCGATGGTGCCCGCCCTCCCCGGGGAGTGACATGGAGGTGTCGCGTCGCTCTCACGGGCCGTGACGAGCACTCACAGAAGGAGACGAACATGAAAGCAGTCGTGTACGACGGGCCACGTCAGGTCTCGGTGAAAGACGTTCCGGACGCGCGTATCGAGCGCCCCACCGATGTGCTGGTGCGCATCACCACGACCAACATCTGCGGCTCCGACCTCCACATGTACGAGGGGCGTACGAGCTTCGAGACCGGCAGGTGGTTCGGCCACGAGAACATGGGCGAGGTGATCGCGGTCGGCGACGGCGTCGACAAGGTCCGGGTGGGAGACCACGTCGTGCTGCCCTTCAACGTCGCGTGCGGACACTGCAAGAACTGCGAGCGCGGGTTGACCAACTACTGTCTGACGGCGCAGCCGGTTCCGGAGTGGGCGGGTGCGGCATACGGGTTCGCCGACATGGGACCGTGGGCCGGTGGACAGGCCGAGCTGCTGCGCGTGCCGTGGGGGGACTTCAACTGTCTTCGTCTCGGAGAGGATGCCGAGGAGAAGTCCGCGGACTACGTGATGCTGGCCGACATCTTCCCCACCGGATATCACGCCACGGAGATGGCGGGGGTGAAGCCGGGGGATCAGACGGTGATCTACGGCGCGGGCCCGGTCGGCCTGATGGCGGCCCTCTCCGCCACCATCAAGGGCGCGAGCAAGGTGATGGTCGTGGACCGGCATCCGGATCGGCTGCGGCTGGCGGAGTCGATCGGCGCGATCGCCATCGACGACTCGAAGGTCGATCCCGTGCAGGCCGTGCTCGATCAGACGATGGGTCTCGGCGCCGACAACGGCTGCGAGTGCGTCGGCTATCAAGCGCACGACCCCGGCGGCGACGAGCAGCCGAACGTCACGCTCAACCGCCTCGTGCAGTCGGTGCGGTTCACCGGGCGGATCGGAACGGTCGGCGTGTTCGTGCCGCAGGATCCCGGCGCCTCGGATGAGCTGGCCAAGCAGGGGCAGATCCCCTTCGACATCGGCCTGCACTGGTTCAAGGGCCAGACGATGGGCACGGGGCAGGCACCGGTGAAGAAGTACAACCGGCGGCTGCGCGACCTCATCGCCGCGGGCAAGGCGAACCCTTCTTTCATCGTCAGCCACGAGTTGGCGCTCGACGAGGCGCCCGACGCCTACGAGCACTTCGACAACCGCGACGACGGCTGGACCAAGGTCGTCCTCAAGCCCGGAAAGGCGGCGTGACGATGGCCGGCAAAGCGGCTGCCGCCGTCGGAATCGGCGTCGCAGGCGTCGCGGCGGGCCTGGTCGCCCGCACCCTCGTGAAGAAGGAGCGCGAGTCGGATGGAGACGGTGCCCACCCGGAGGGGTGGAAAGCGGTCACCATCCTCGGGGACGCGGCGGAGTTCTCTCGCGGAGGGTACCCGGAGCCTCTCCAGAGGCTGGCGGGCGGGCTGGAGATCCGCGTCGAACCCGCACCGGGCGACAAGGGCTTCGAGGTGCACGCCCGTGTGCGCGAGGGGGCGCAGCTCGAGGGGGATGACCCGGCGCGGGCCTTGCGGGAGGCGCTGCGCGACGCGAAGCAGGTGTTCGAAACAGGCGAGATCCTGCGTGCGACGCCGCGACCGCACGGGGAACGCCCGCCGACTCTGCTCGGCGGCGCGGTCGACAAGGCCGAGGACGAAGCGAAGGGCGAGGGTGTGCTGTGAGAGCGCTGTGTTGGACCGGAGTGAACGAGCTCTCGGTCGAGAACGTCGACGACCCCGGCATCCTGAATGCGCAGGATGCGATCGTCAAGGTGACCCTCAGCACGAGCTGCGGGTCAGACCTTCACCTGCTCGGCGGATACGTGCCCACCATGCGCGCCGGCGACGTGCTGGGGCACGAATTCATCGGCGAGATCGTCGAGGTCGGATCCTCCGTCACGAAGCACAAGGTGGGCGACCGCGTGGTCGTCTGTTCGTTCATCAGCTGCGGACAGTGCTGGTACTGCCGCAACGATCTGTTCTCGCTGTGCGACAACGGCAATCCGAACGCAGGGATCCCCGAGATGCTGTGGGGCCAGGCTCCCGGAGGGTGCTACGGCTACTCGCACGCGCTCGGCGGGTGGGCGGGCAGCCACGCGGAGTACATCCGCGTGCCCTACGCCGACCAGGGCGCCTTCCCCGTCCCGGACGGCCTGAGCGACGAGCGTGCTCTCTTCGCTTCGGATGCCGCTCCCACGGGGTGGATGGGAGCCGACCTCGGCGGCGTGAAGCCCGGCGACACCGTCGCCGTGTGGGGAGCGGGCGGCGTGGGCCAGATGGCGGCGCGCGCCTCCCTGCTCCTCGGCGCGGAACGGGTCATCGTGATCGACCGGTTCCAGGAACGGCTGACCCAGGTCGAGCAGGTGATCGGCGCCGAGACGATGAACTACGAGACCAGCGAGGTCACCGCCGAGCTGCGGGAGCTCACGGGCGGACGCGGGCCGGATGTCTGCATCGAGGCGGTGGGGATGGAGGCCCATCGCGACGGACCCGACTTCGCCTTCGATCAGATCAAGCAGCAGCTGCGGCTGCAGACCGACCGGCCGACGGCCGTGCGGGAGGCGATCTTCGCCGCGCGCAAGGGTGGCAGCGTGTTCGTGCTCGGCGTCTTCGGCGGCTTCGTCGACAAGTTCCCGCTGGGCGCGGTCATGAACAAGGGGCTGACCCTCCGGTCGGCCCAGCAGCACGGGCATCGCTACATCCCGATGCTCCTGGAACGGATGGCGAACGACGAGATCCGCACCGAGCACCTCGCAACGCACGTCATGCCGCTCGAGGAGGGGCCGCAGGGCTACGCCATGTTCAAGAAGAAGACCGACGGATGCGTGAGGGCGGTGTTCCGGCCCTGACCCATCTCGGTCGCTTGCTTTCGCGGCGATGACGACGCCTCGACCGCCCTCACGGGCGGCCGCTCACCCACTCGGTCGCTCCCGCAACCATGATGACGCCCCGACCGCCCTCACGGGCGGCCGGGGCGTCGGTCGTCCGTCAGGGGGATGGACACCCGCGGAGAGGAATGGTCCGCACTCGGCCCTGCCGGTCCCCGGGCATTTCCGGCACGTCATGTGGCCCCAAGTTGACGCCCTCGGCGATGAGTCCCCGCGCGCGCGATCGGTGGGAGGAGACTATCCCGACTCACGGCGGGCGTACCCGGTGCCCGCATGCCTGGAGGATGCCCGATGAACCTACGGCGCCGCACTGCCGTCCCCGCGATCCTGGTGACCGTCGCCGCCCTGCTGCTCGGTCCCGCTCTGCCCGCGCAGGCGGTCGATCCCGTGCTCACCTACTCCATGACGACGACCGATCAGTCCTCCCCTCCCGTACCCGTGTCGACGGTGCCGAGCGGCACCTCGGTCAGCTACCTGTTGGCGATCCAGTGCTCGGGAACCGCCGCGTGTCAGAACGTCTCGATCGACTTGTCGAGTCAGCTCGTCGGCGGAGGGCAGGCCGCCTATGCGAGCTGGACCTCGCCCGTGGGGATCGCCGCCACCCTGACCCCGACCCCCGGCGGGGCGAGGATCGACTTCCAAGCGCCTTTGCCGGTCGGCTTCGCCCAGACCTTCCCCGTCACTTTCAGCACCCGGAACTGGACGACGCTCGACGGGACCGTCCTCGATATGACCGGTCACGCGTCCGGTTCGAATGTCGCGTCTCCTCCGGATGTCACACGAAACGTCACGCTCACGGCGCAGAGGATGTCGTACTCGATCGACAAGCACCCCGTCACCGGGTATCCGGCGTACGCCGGAGGGCCCGACTTCTCCTACGACGTCTGGCTCCGGGGCGATCCCTCTCTCAGCGGCGCGTGCGCCGTCAACTCGTCGAGTCCTGCGGGTGGCCTCCGTCTGCACGACTTCACCCTCTCGGACACCCTTCCGCCGGGGGCGCAGTTCGTCTCCGCGTCCGCGTACACCTCCAACGACACCATTCCGGCGCCCACCTTCAACGCAGCGACGAACACGGTCACCGCAACGTTCTCCAGCATCCACGAGCGCGCCCAATGCGGTCACATCGACGGGGGCGCGTATCCCACGGGCATGCGCGTCACCGTGCGCTGGCCCGCCTCCGCTGCGCCGTCGGGGACGCCGCCGGTCACGATCACGAACACCGCCGAGGCGGTCGGAACGTACGTCGACGGCTCCCCGCTCCGAGTGCAGGGGTCGACGCAGCACCAGCTCCAGTCCTTCCAGGCCCGCGCTCAGGGCGTCTTCTCCAAGGGATTGGAGAGGGGCAACCCCGGGGACTCGTTCACCTACCCGAACTACACCGGTTGGAGATTGTCCTACGGCAACGACGCCTCCTCGACCGTGCCGGTGACGACCGCGCAGATCACAGATCCCGCGCAACCGAACGAGGTCGACAGCATCACCTTCGATGCGGCGTCCCAGGGAACCTTCGAGTGGACGGCATCGGACGGTTCGACGGGGACCGCGGCGCTCCCCTCCACGTTCCACACGTCGGCGCTCCCCGCCGGCACCCGGCTGGCGAGCTTCCGTATCACCGATACGGCGGCCATTGCGCCGGGGGTTAGCAGACTGGTCGTGGTGACCATCAAGGCGACGACGACCGCCGACATCGGTCGAACCTTCGAGAATTGCGCGAGCGCACGGCTCTCCTTCGCGGGCGGAGTCGCCGATCAGACACCCGGTCCCGTCTGCCCCACGTGGCGCCAGACCGCGGCCGTACCGATGGTGTGGGTCGGCAATCTGCTCTCGCACGACGCCCTCGGCGGGGCGGTCGCCGCCGGGCAGGTCGTTCGTTTCCACGCCGCCGTACAGGGTGACGGGACGGCGGCCGCGCTGCACCCCCAGATGACGGTCTGCGTTCCCGCCGGCTGGACGATCGATCCGGCGTCGTTCCAGGCGGTCGACGCCGCCTCCGCCGGCTTCACCGCCGGCGCACCCTTCGCCACCGCGGGCAAGACGTGCACCACTCTCACGTGGCCGTCTTCCGTCGCCCTGACCGGTGGCTCGCGGGTTCAGGTGGACTTCTCCGCTTCCGCCAACGCGGCGGCGCCGAGCGGGCAGAACACCTTCGGGTTGTTCGGCGGCGATTCCGCGCTGACGCTCGGTCCGGCGAGCATCTCCGCGGGGGCGCCGCCGTGGGGGCACCCCGACGCCGATGACGTCGACGGCGACGGCGACACGACCGAATACCTCGCTGACACCACTGACTCCGTCGCCGTCGGCGACAGCTTCTATGTGGCCGTGGTGAAGTCCGCACAACGGACTGACGGAAGCTATGCCGCCGATCCCCGCACGGCTCCCGCGATGCTCTCGCCCGGCGCGACCGCTGCCGACTTCCGCATCCGGGCCTCCAACGAAGGCAACACCGCGGTGTCGGGCCTCGTCGTTTACGACGTCCTCCCGTACGCGGGCGACAAGGGCACCTCGGCCGCGCTGGCCGGCGTCGACCGCGGCTCGCAGGTCGACGCGATTCTGCGCACGCCCCTCGTGGCGCCGGCCGGTGTCACCATCGCCTACTCCGCGTCCACCAATCCCTGTCGTCCGCAGGTGGCGACGGCGGCATCCTGCGTCAACGATTGGTCCGCGACCGTCCCGCCTGCCGGTGCTCGAGCCGTTCGCGCCACGTATGCGGGTTCGTTGGCACCCTCCGCCGCCTTCACCCTCGACTTCACCGTCGACCTCTCGGCGGGTCAGGCCGGTCAGGTCGCGTGCAACTCGGTGGCCTCGTCGACCGATCAGACGCTCGCGACCGAACCGAGCCCGGCGTGCGTCCGCCTCCACCCGGTCGGATCGCTGACGGTGCGCAAGACGCTGGCGGGTGCCGGGGTCGACGAATTCGCCGCCGACGCGTTCCGGTTCACCATCCGATGCACCCTGGCGGGACGGACCGTGCTCGACGAGCGACTCCGGCTCGACCGTCAGGGCGGCGTCAAGGTACTCACCAGCGCGCCGTACACGGGCATCCCCGTGGGCAGCGACTGCATCGTCACTGAAACCGACGCAGGGGGAGCGGATCAGATGCCGGCTCCCGTGGCCATCAGGATTGTCGAGGATCAGACCGTGACGGCCGATCTGACCAACCGGTTCAGCGCGGCCACGCTCACGGTGGCGAAGGCGGTGGACGGTCCGGGTGCGTCGCTGGTCGCGGCGACCGCTCGGGAGTACGCGCTGGATGTCACGTGCCAGCTCGACGATGGCGGAACCATCGTCACGCTGTTCTCCGGCGTGGTGAACGTTCCGGCGAGCGCGCGTCGCACCGTGGAGGTGAACGGTGTGCCGTTGGTCTTGCCGCTGGGTGCACGCTGCTTCGCCGTCGAGACTGATCGCGGGTACGCCGCGAAATCCACCGTCGACCACGGTTCTTTCGCCGACGGCGCCATCGTCACCAGGGGCGTGGATGACGCGCCGCAAGAGCTGATGATCACCGCGACGAATACTTTCGAGGCGGCCTCGTTCGTCGTGTCGAAGGAGGTCACCGGCGGCGGTCCCGCCGGACCCTACTCCTTCGCGACCGAGTGCACCGTCAACGGAGTCCCGTACCCGCTGGCCGATGCCGACCGTTCATACCGCCTGCGTGCCGGTGAGAACCGTCGGATCACCGTCACGCCGGGAGCGGTGTGCGTCACTCGGGAGGCCGCGCAGCCGGTGGGAGCCCGTGTGCAGATCACCGATTCGACGGGCGACGTGACCGACGGCTCCGTCACCGTGGTCGGCGATGACGGGTTCGTCCGCGTGGTCAACGCCTTCACGCTCGCGGGGTCCGCCACGGCTCCCTTCGGCGGGGTCCTCGCTCTCACGGGGACGGGTGGCCCGGTCGGCGGGGCGATGGGTGTCGCCCTGCTCCTCGCGGGTGCGGCGTTCATCGTCGTCCGCCGACGACAGCGTCGCGGCTGACCCCCTGAGGAGAGCGCCGCTCCCGCCGCCGTGACGACGCCCCGACCGCCCTCATGGGCGGCCGGGCACCCACTCGGCCGCTTCCGCGGCCATGATGAAGCCCCGACCGCCCTCACGGGCGGCCGGGGCTTCGTGCACCCGGGGGGAGGTGCGTCAGCTGGTGAGGAGACGCAAGCCGTAGGTCTGCAGGATCTCGTTCACCGGCTGGAAATAGGTCGTGCCGCCCGACGTGCAGTCGCCCGAGCCGCCGGAGGTGACACCCTGCGCCTGGTTTCCGGCGAGCAGCGAGCCGCCGGAGTCACCGGGCTCGGCGCACACGCTGGTGCGGATGAGGCCCGAGACCGTGCCCTGCGGGTAGCGCACCGTGGAGTTGTATCCCTGGATCCGGCCGCAGTGCCATCCGGTCGTCGAGCCCGAGCGGCAGACGGTCGCGCCGACGGCGGCCTGAGTCGAGCCCTTCACGGCGACGGCGCCGCCGGAGTAGTTCATGACCTCGCCCACCGGGGTGTGGTTGGGGGTGGCGACCCAGGCGTAGTCGTTACCGGGGAAGGACGACCCGCGGAAGGTGCCGTAGGTGGTGCTGTCACCGGTCACGCCGCAGTGGCCGGCGGTGACGAAGCCGCCCTGCACGGCGAAGCCGACGGAGCAGCGGCTGGAGTTGTTGATGAGGTACGACATGCCACCGCGGATGGTCGCGAACGTGTCGGGGGCCTCCACGCCGGTCTGCAGGCGCACGGCGTCGGCGGGGGCGCCGAGCGAGGCGACGAACTCGCTCGCCGACTGCTCACCGCCGGCGACGACGTCGACGACGACGTCGTTCGCGGCGATGTCGATCCACCAGGAGGGGATCGCGTCGGGAACGGCGCTCGCGGCGATCTGCGCGGCGATGGCCTCGAGGTCGGCGAGCGGGTGATCGACCGCCACCGGCACAGCGCCCGCCTCGGCGGCCGCATCCAGGGCCGCGTCGGTGGTCGCCGCGGCGTACACGGTGCGTGTCGACTCGTCGAGCCAGGTGCCGGCGAAGGCGTCGCCGGTGGCGTCGGCGACACCGTCGGCCGTCGCGACCGCGTCGGCCTGGAAACGCAAGACCTCTTCGGCGCCCGAGACGTCGGTGCCGAGGTCGGTCGCCATCGCCTCGAGCAGCTGCGCGTCGACGCCGTCGACGGCCGCGTCCGGGGACGATGTCGGGGTCTGCGCCAGCGCGGGAGCGGCGGCAGCGGTGGTCAAGAACAGGCCGAGGGCGGCAGCGCCGACGACCGTCTTCGAGAAACGGTTCACGTTGGAGTGACCTTCCATCCAGGGGGGATAAATGGCGGGGTACCCGGGGACATATAAACACGGGGCAGACGGAAAGCGAAGAAATTCCTCCGAATTCCTGGTGCGAGTACAAAAAGTGTCGGCCATTCGGGGGACAAACACGGCTCCTCCCTGCGCACTGATCCTCGAATCGTGCGGCGGGCCGCCGAGGCACGGCGCGCGGGGTGCTTAGGCTGACGGGCATGAGCCCGAACGACCCTCGCGCCACCGGTTCCGCGCTCTCCTCCGACCCGGTTTCGCGGGTCGCCGAGACGGTGCGCACGTTCGCTCCGCGCGCCGACGTCCTGGCCGGGTCGCGCCGCGGAGCGCTTCCGCGTGACCCGGATGCCGCGTCGTTCTTCGCTCGCGTGACCGACTCCGTGGTGCGTCCCGAGAGCGTGACGGCGGCGGCCGCCGCGCTGCACCGTCTCGCCGCCGACGCGCCGGCGGCGCTGCCGTGGTTCGTGCGCGGCGCCTTGCAGATCGGTGCCGCGGTCGCCCCGGTGCTGCCGACGCCGGCGGTGCCGATCGCCCGCCGCGCGCTGCGCGAGCTGGTCGGCCTGCTCGCCCTCGACGCCCGTCCCGACCGGCTGGGCGTCGACCTCGCCGCCGCCGCCGAGCACGCGACGGTGTTCGACCTGCGGCTGGTCGGTCCCGCGATCCTCGGCGAGACGTCGGCGAGGCGCCGCGTCGACGGCATCCGCTCCCTCGTCTCCCGCGAGGATGTCGACCTCGTCTCGTTCTCGCTCTCCGACGTGGTGGCGCGGCGCCGCGGGTGGGCGTTCTCCGCCGAAGTGGACAACGCCGCCGAGCGCGTGCTGCCGGTCTTCCTGGCTGCCGCTGCGGCGGGAACGCACGTGACCCTCGTCGCGACCGGTCGTGACGACCTGGATGCCACGGTGGCGGTGCTCACCCGCGTGCTCGAGGAGCCGCGCCTGACGACCGTCTCCGCCGGGATCGCCCTGCCCGTGTCGGTGCCCGAGACCCTCGATGCCGTCCGCGAACTCGCCGCGTGGGCTCGCGTGCGCGTCGCGCAAGGGGGCGCCCGCGTGACCCTCCGCGTGAGCGACGAGCCCGTCGACACCACGGACGTCGTGGAGGCGGCGCATCACGGATGGGCGCCTCCTGCGGCGACGTCCCGCGACGACATGGACGCGGGCCTCGTACGTACGGTCCGCGAAGCCGTCACCCCGCGCGGGATCGAGGGCATGGCGCTCGAGATCGCCACGGCCGACCCCGAACGGGCGGCGCTCGCTGTCGTGCTGGCGGAAGAGGCCGATGCCCCGGTGCGGCTGATACTTCCGCGCGCGACGCCCTGGGCTCCGGATGCCGCGCACGTCACAGCCACGGCCGTGGTGCATCCCGACGATCTGGATGCCGTCGCCGCCCGCCTCGTCTCCGATTACGCCGCGGCGGTCGCCGCCGCCCCCGCCCTCCTCGCCGTGCCGGCGGGCGCAGGCGAGCCGGGGGATGCCGAGACCGGCGGTGCCGGCGACGACACCGACCACACCGACCACACCGACGACACCGACGACACCGACGACACCGGCGGCGACCTCGGAGCCGGCGAGCAGCCCGAGACGGTGGCGGTGACGGCGCGCGCGCGGCGAGCGCTCGCCGCCGCCCGTGAGCCCGCGCCCGCCGTGCGCGGTCGCCATCGCGGCGGCACAGGCGAACCGGCGATCCTGCGCGACCGTGCAGGCGATGACACGGTCGACCCGGAACTGACCCAGGCGGTGCTCGGCATCGCGCGCGAGGCCGCGGCATCCACCGATACGTCCGCCCTGGGGCCCGACGTGCAGCAGATGCTGTTCGGCGGGCAGGCGTTCGTCGACACGGCGGTGTTCTCGACCCGCGAGACAGCGGAGCCGGCGGGGGGTGTCCCCGGCTTCCGCAACGTCGCCGACACCGACCCCACGGTCGCGGAGGATCGGGCGTGGGCCGCCGAGGTGCTCCGGCGCGTCGGCGACTCGACAGCGGGAGAGGCGACGGCTGCAGCCGGGCGCATCGACGACGAGGCGGGACTCGACGCCGCGGTCCGGCGCGTCCGGGAGGCGGCGGAGCCGTGGGGCGCTCTCGCCGCGGCAGACCGGGCCGTCGTGCTCGCCGGCGCAGCGCAGAGCCTCGCCGCGCGGCGCGCCGAGCTGGTGGAGGTGCTCGCCGCGGAGGGCGGGGCGCTTCTTCCCGAGGCCGACGCGGAGGTGAGCCAGGCGGTGGATGCGGCTGCGTACTACGCCGCGACCGCGAAGGAGCTCGACCGGGTGCCGGGTGCCGTCTTCGTGCCCGACCGTGTGAGCGTCGTCGCCCCGCGCTGGAACGCCGGGGTGGGCCTGTGCGCGGCCGAGGCCCTGGCGGCCCTCGCCGCGGGGTCGGGGGTGCTGCTGACGCCGTCTCCGCGTGCACGACGGGCGGGTGCCGTTGTGGCCGAGGCGCTGTGGGCGGCGGGCGTTCCGCGGGACCTGCTCGTCTACGTCGACCTGAACGAGGAGGTCTCGGGCCGCGCGCTCCTCGTGCATCCTGGTGTCGACCGCGTCCTGCTCGCGGGTGCGCGCACCACCGCTGAACGCTTCGCGGGCTGGCGCCCCGCTCTCGAGCTGCAGGCGCTCACCGCCGGACGCAACGCCGCCATCGTCGCGCCTTCCGCCGACCTCGATGCCGCCGTCGCCGACATCGTCGCCGGAGCATTCGCGCGCGCCGGGCAGGCCGCCACGGCCGTGTCCCTCATCATCCTCGTGGGGGCGGTGGGGCGGTCGACATCGTTCCTCGAGCAGCTCGCCGACGCCGTCACATCGCTGCGCGTGGGACCGGCCGACGACCCGCTGTCGGACGTCGGGCCGCTGGTCGAAGAACCGGCGGGCGAGGTGCGCCGGGCCCTCACCGTGCTCGCGGAGGGGGAGCGATGGCTCGTCGAACCCCGCGAACTCGACCTCGGCCCCGACACCGCCGGCCGTTTCTGGTCACCGGGCGTGCGCACGGGCGTGACCGCCGGTTCGCACCTCACCCGGGCCGCGGTCGCCGCCCCGGTGCTCGGCATCCTGACCGCCCCCACGCTCGCCCGAGCGATCGAGCTGCAGAAGGCGATCGGCTCCGGCTTCGTCGCGGGCCTGCACACGCGCGATGCGAGCGACCTCGACCTGTGGCTCGACACCGTCGAGGCGGCGGTCCTGCGGGTGAACCGCCCGTCGACCGGCGGTGCCGTGCAGCGCGAGCCGCTCGGCGGCTGGGGAGAGGCGTCGGTCGGTGCCGGCGCGATGTCGGGCGGACCCCACCGGCTCGTGACGCTCGGCTCGTGGCGACCCTCGGCGGGAGGGGCGTCGTCGACGACGTTGCACCTGCGCGGGCTCGACAGCCGGATCACGGCGCTGATCGAGGCGGCTCAGCCCACCCTGTCGTACGAGGCGTTCGAGTGGCTGCGCCGCGGCGCCCTGTCCGATGCCGTGGCGTGGGACCGCGAGTTCGGTCGCGTCACCGATGTGTCGCGGCTCGGCGTCGAGCGCAATCTCCGGCGCTACCGTCCCGCCGACGTCGCCGTGCGCGCGACGGGCGATGCGTCCTGGCAGGCGGTGCTGCGCGTTCTCGTGGCGGCCGTTCGGTCGGGGTCGACGTTCACGTTGAGCACGCCGGTCGGGCTTCCCGCGCCGGTGCGCCACCTCCTCGGCGAGGCGAACGTGGCCGTCTCGGTCGAGAGTGATGCGGAGTGGCTGCAGCGGCTGGCGGGCGGCATCCCGGATGCCGCCGGGGATGAGGCCCCCCTCGTGACCGCGCGACCGGATCGCGTGCGTCTGGTGGGGTCGGCCGACACGCTCACGACGCTCCGCGCGGCGGTCGCCGAGACGGTGGGGTCCGACGTGTCGCTCACCGTGTACGGCAACGAGGTCACGACCGCCGGTCGCCTCGAGCTGCTGCCGTTCCTGCGCGAGCAGGCGGTGTCGATCGCCGCCCACCGCTACGGGCGCCCCGACCACTGGTCCGCCGCCGTCATCTGATCGGGCGGGCCGCCGGTCGCTCGCGGCCGGCATCCGCGGAGGCCGTGCGCTCGTCCGGAGGACGGAGTGCCCCGCCGCCGGTCGGATGCGGTGTCGGCGAGCGGCTTCAGCTTCGGCGAGCGCCCTCGGCGAGCGGCTTCGGCGTCGGGCGAGGCTTCGGTGTCGGGCACGGGCGGCGACGGCGCGGCGCGGGGTTTCGAAAACGTTTAACGAGAACGCCCGGGACGGGTACGGTCGAGCGAAAAGGAGCACCGATGACCGTTGCCCGACTCACCGTCGACCCCCGATTCGCCATCGGCCCCGTGCGCCGCCGCCTGTTCGGCGGGTTCGTCGAGCACCTCGGTCGCCACGTCTACGACGGCATCTACGAACCCGGCCACCCCGCGGCCGACGAGCAGGGCTTCCGTGCCGATGTGCTCGAGCTCGTGCGCGAGCTCGGCGTGTCGATGATCCGCTACCCCGGCGGCAACTTCGTCTCGGGTTTCCGCTGGGAGGACAGCGTCGGTCCGCGCGACCAGCGCCCCCGCCGCCTCGACCTGGCCTGGCATTCGACCGAGACCAACGAAGTGGGCCTGCACGAGTTCGCCGACTGGCTCGACAAGGCCGGCAGCGATCTCATGCTCGCCGTCAACCTCGGCACACGGGGCACGCTCGAAGCGATCGACCTGCTCGAATACGCCAACGTGCCCGGCGGCTCGACGCTGTCGCAGCGGCGCGTCGACAACGGCCGCACGGCGCCGTTCGACGTGCGCGTCTGGTGTCTCGGCAACGAGATGGACGGGCCGTGGCAGCTCGGCCACCGCTCGGCCGACGACTACGGGAAGCTCGCTGCGCGCACCGCGAAGGGCATGCGGCAACTGGACCCGTCGATCGAGCTCGTCGTCTGCGGCTCGTCGGGTGCGAACATGCCGACCTTCGGCGAGTGGGAGCGCGTCGTGCTCCAACACACGTACGACGACGTCGACATGATCTCGTGCCACGCCTACTACCAGGAGCACGACGGCGACGCCGACTCCTTCCTCGCCTCCGCGGTCGACATGGATCGCTTCATCGAGGCCGTCGTCCACACGGCCGACCACGTGGGCGCGGCACGCGGGTCCAGCAAGCGCATCGACATCTCGTTCGACGAGTGGAACGTCTGGTACATCGACCGGGTGGCATCCGTGAAGCCCACCGCGATCGACGACTGGCCCGTCGCCCCGCGTCTGCTCGAAGACGTGTACTCGGTTCTGGATGCCGTCGTGTTCGGCAGTCTGCTCATCTCGCTCGTGAAGCACGCCGACCGGGTGGCATCCGCGTCTCTGGCGCAGCTGGTCAACGTGATCGCGCCGATCATGACCGAGCCGGCGGGACCGGCCTGGCGCCAGACCACGTTCTTCCCGTTCGCGATCACGTCGCGCCTCGCGCGGGGCGTGGCCGTGCGGGTGCCCATCGAGGTCCCCACGATCGCTACGGCGGCGCACGGGGAGGTGGCGGTCGTGGATGCCGTGGCCACGCACGACGCGGACACCGGGGCGAGTGCTATCTTCGTGGTGCATCGCGGACGGACCGAGCCCGTGGACCTCGTGATCGATCTGCGCAGCCTGGGCGGCGTCGAGGTCGTGGAGACGCACCTGCTGCAGGACGAGGATCCGTCGGCCTGCAACACCCTCGACGACCCCGAGCGCGTGCGACCGTCGACCGTCCCGACCCGGGTGGAAGACGGCATCCTGCATCTCACCCTGCCGCCGGTCGCCTGGGCGGCCGTTGCGCTGCAGCGGCGCTGAGAGCGCGGCGGACCGGCGCGGTCGGCAACGACTCAGCGCATGACGGGGGTCTGTTCCAGCAGGGCGATCTCCTCCTCGGTCCAGCCGTGATCGATGCGCAGGCTGTCTTTCAGCGTGGATGCCGCGTCCGTCCGAGACAGCCCCGCTCCGCCGAACACCGCGACGGCGCCGGTGTCGACCGCGGCCGCGGCTTCGCGGACGTCGTCGACCAACTCGCGGAATCTCGGCAGCCGTCCTCGCTCGCCCGGACTCCGGTCGGGAACGACCACGAGCATCGCCGCCGATCGCGCAGCGGCGAGCAGGGTCTCGCGACGGACTGCCAGCCAGTACGCCGAGGTGGCGCCCGTGGCCACGACAACGACGACGGCGCCGAACAGGACGGCACCCGTGTCGGAGAAGGGTCCGCCCGTCGCCGCGTCGCGGCCGGCGACGGCGAGGATCGCCCCGCGCGTAGCGGAGTAGACCGCGAAGACGGCGAGCGAGCCGGCGAGCACGCGGATCGATACGCGGTGCGCCTCACGCGACGTCGCGGCCGCAACCGCGCCGCACGTGCCGACCACGGCGAAGGCGATCACCCGTGCGGTGACCGCGGGGCGCTCGGGAAGGAGAAGCGACGTCGCGGCGACCGCGACGACACCGGAGGCGGCGATGAGCGTGCACCACAGGTTGGCGGTCGTCGGGCGCTGGGCGCGGAAGGCGAGGGGGATGATGGCCGGGCCGAGCACCATGAGGGCGCTCGCGGCCGCGAACGACGGGGAGCCTCCGACGTTGACCCAGACGAGGTACATCGCCGAGGCGCTGACCTCGGCGACGCCGGCGATGGCGGCGTACTGCAAGGAATGGGCGGTCGGTCCGTCGCGGCCGACCAGGAACAGGCCCACGAGCAGGAGGACGCCGGTTGCGACCAGGCACGATACGGTCAGCAGCATCACGGGTGTGACCATATGCCTGCCCCCTTCGTCGCAGAGGGGCGACGCACACTGAAAGTAGCGCCGGAGCGAGATGCGCGGCAAGCGGGCGGGGCGATCGTGTTGATGGTCGCCCACGCCGTTTCCGATGGCACGGAACGCCCGCCCTCGGCATCCGGGGAATGCGGGGAGGGCGGGGCGCCCACGTCGATCACGTGCGCGGTGTTCGCCGGCACCGCCTCGCACGACACGGCGTGCACCTTCTCGTTCGCGTGCAGGGGGAACACGCCCGCGGCCTCAGCCGGCATCCTTCGCGGCGGGTCGGAGGTCGAGCCGGTTGCTGAGCATGCGTCGGCCGGACCGAGATCCCGCCGCATTCCGCGTGCGCGCCGCGTTCGCGCCGTCACGCACCGCCGTGCGAGAATGATCCCGGCGTGCTCGGACCGACCTTTCCCCGCGCGGTGTTCAGACACTGACGGGTTCGAAGGGCCACCGGGCCCCAGGACAGCGTCCGCCGCACCTTTTCTCCGAGGAGCAGAGATGTCCGCTACCCCCGCCGCCGCCGCCGTCGAAACCGAGACGGTCGAGCGCGTCCAGCAGCACCGTCGATACCTGATGTGTCGCCCCGACCACTTCACGGTCAGCTACAGCATCAACCCGTGGATGGAGCCCTCGCGCCCCACCGACACCGACCTCGCCCTGAAGCAGTGGCAGTCCCTGTACGACACGTACAAGGAGCTCGGCCACGAGATCGAGCTCATCGACCACGTCGAGGGGCTGCCCGACATGGTCTACACCGCCAACGGCGGCTTCGTCATCGACGGCGTCGCGTACGGTCCGAAGTTCCGCTTCCGCGAGCGCGCGGCCGAGGCCCCCGCGTTCATCGACTGGTTCGCCGCGAACGGCTTCGAGGTGGCCGAGCCCGCCGAGGTCAACGAGGGCGAGGGCGACTTCCTGCTCGTGGGCGACACGATCCTGGCCGGCACGGGCTTCCGCTCGACCGGCGACAGCCACCGCGAGGTGGGCGAGGTGTTCTCGCGCGAGGTCGTCTCGCTGACCTTGACCGACCCGCGCTTCTACCACCTCGACACCGCCATCGCGGTGCTCGACCCCGTCGAGGGGCCTGGCGGCGTCGAGAAGGCGAACATCGCCTACCTGCCCAACGCGTTCGACGAGCGGAGCCAGGCCATCCTGCGCGAGCGCTACCCCGATGCCATCCGCGTCTCGGATGCCGACGGCTCGGTGTTCGGCCTCAACTCGGCCAGCGACGGCAAGAACGTCATCATCTCCCCGCGCGCCGTCGGGTTCGAGGCGCAGCTGCGCGAGCGCGGCTACACCCCAGTGATGGTCGACCTGTCGGAGCTGCTGCTCGGCGGCGGCGGCATCAAGTGCTGCACGCTCGAACTGCGCGGCGGTTCCCGATGAGCACCGTCGTCGACGACCTCGGCGCCCGTCTGATCGCCGACGAGGGCGTGCACCTCGCGCACAACTACCACCCGCTGCCCGTCGTCGTCTCGCGCGCCGAGGGCGTCTGGGTCACCGACGTCGAGGGCAAGCGCTACCTCGATCTGCTGTCGGCCTACTCGGCGCTGAACTTCGGTCACGGTCACCCCGCGATCCTCGCCGCGGCCCGCGAGCAGCTCGAGCGCCTCACGCTCACGAGCCGTGCGTACCACAACGACCGTCTCGGACCCTTCGCCACCGCGCTGGCACAGCTCTGCGGCAAAGATCTCGTGCTGCCCATGAACACCGGTGCCGAGGCCGTCGAGACCGGCGTCAAAGTCGCGCGCGCGTGGGGCTACCGCACGAAGGGCATTGCTCCGGATGCCGCGACCATCATCGTTGCGAACGGCAACTTCCACGGACGCACGACGACCATCGTCGGCTTCAGCGACGACCCGGTCGCGCACGACGATTTCGGTCCGTACGCACCCGGGTTCGTGCACGTCCCGTATGGCGACGCGGATGCCATCGCCGCGGCGATCGACGAGAACACCGCCGCGGTGCTGCTCGAGCCCATCCAGGGCGAGGCCGGCGTCGTGCTCCCGCCCGAGGGGTTCCTCCGCCGGGTGCGGGAGATCTGCACCGAAAACAACGTGCTGTTCATCGCCGACGAGATCCAGTCGGGCCTCGGCCGCGTGGGCGAGACGTTCGCGTGCGACCGCGAGGGTGTCGTCCCCGACGTCTACCTCCTCGGTAAGGCCCTCGGCGGCGGCATCCTGCCCCTGTCGGCTGTCGTGGCGAACGAGGACGTGCTCGGTGTCATCCACGCGGGTGAGCACGGCTCGACCTTCGGCGGCAACCCGCTGGCTGCGGCCGTGGGCCTGCGGGTGGTCGAGATGCTGGCATCCGGGGAGTTCCAGACCCGGGCTCAGGCCCTGGGCGCCCATCTGGAGCCGGCGCTGCGTGCGCTCATCGGTCACGGTGTGACCGGGGTGCGCATCGCCGGTCTGTGGGCGGGCGTCGACATCGACCCCGCGTACGGCACGGGTCGCGAGATCGCTGAGAAGCTCCTCGCCCGCGGTGTGCTCGTGAAAGACACGCACGGCCAGACGATCCGCATCGCTCCGCCCCTGACGATCCGCGCCACGGAGCTGGACTGGGCCGTGGAGCAGCTGAAGCACGTGCTGGCCGCCTGACGCGCCCCCGCGCCTGCGCTCGCGCCGCCCGGCGCGCGCTCGCGCCCGCGCCCGACGCCCGGCGCGCGTGCGCCCGACGCGCTCGCCGCCCGGCGCGCCCCGCGCTGCGCGCCCGACGCACGACGGCGCGTGAGGGGTCATTTTCTGTCGCTTCCGAGGCTTCCTCGGCGACAAAAATTGACCCCTCACGCGTGATCGGGTGACGGTGACGCTCACGCGTGATCAGGTGACGGTAATGCGTGCCTCCTGCCAGCCCGTCGCGCCGTCGGGCGCGGGCGGGGTGCGGGTCTCGGTCTGCGTCTCGCCGTCGGCGGAGAGGGCGCGGCAGCGGATGGTGTGGTCGCCGGCTGTCGCGTTCCACGGCAGGCTCCACTGCACCCAGGTGTCGGCCGAGATGGCGCTCGCGAGGGTCGCGGACTGCCACGGGCCGTCGTCGACCTGCACCTCGACGCCCGAGACGCCGACGTGCGTCTGCCAGGCCACGCCCGCGATGACCGCCTCGCCGGCGGCGATCCGGGAGCCGGCGCGCGGCACGTCGATCCGCGACGCGAGTTTGACCGGCCCGCGCTCGGACCAGCCGCGAGGCGTCCAGTACCCCTCGGCGCGGTCGAAGCGCGTGACCTCGAGCTCGGTCACCCACTTGGTGGCCGAGACGTAGCCGTACAGCCCGGGCACGACCATGCGCACGGGGAAGCCGTGCTCGATGGGCAGCGGTTCGCCGTTCATCCCGATGGCCAGCAGCGCAGCGCGGTCGTCGGTCAGTGCTTCCAGGGGTGAGGACGCCGTGAACCCGTCGATGGAGCGCGAGAGCACCATGTCGGCCTCCGCGGTGGGCCGGGCCCGCGCGAGGATGTCGCGAAGGGGGACGCCGAGCCAGCGGGCGGTGCCGACCAGGTCGCCGCCGACGCCGTTGGACACGCACACGAGGGTCACGACCGTTTCCTGCTGCGGGAGCGCGACGAGGTCGTCCCAGCGCAGCACGACTTCCTGCTCCACGAGACCGTGCACGCGCAGGCTCCAGGTCGCCGGGTCGACCTGCGGCACGACGAGAGCGGTGTCGATGCGGTAGAAGTCGGCGGAGGGGGTGATGACGGGGGAGAGCCCGTCGATGCCGAGCTCGGCGGCGGCGGGGACCGGCGTCGTCGTCGCCGGCGTCGGCAGGCGCAGCGCGGTGCGCACGGCGCTGACGGCGCGGGCGCCGCCGCTCATCGCCACCGCCCCGAGCGCCGCGAGCGCTCCGGCGGCGACCGCGACGCCCGAGAGGGCGAGGACGCTTCGGCGGGTGGGCCCGTCCTCGGGCGGCCGCCCGGCGGTCGCCGACCGACCGAGGCGTCGGATCAGCACGGTGCTCACCCCGGCGGCGACGACGCCGGCGACCAACGACGGAACGGGTGAGAGAGTGCCCGCGTCGGCGCGGGTCATCGCGGCGAGGGCGCCGACCACCCCGAGCGCGCCGAGCACCACCCGGCCCCACGGCGGCCGGCGTCGTTCGAGCACTCCGGCCGCGCCCGCCACCGCCAGGAGCAGCACCGCGATGCCGACGAGCAGCGCGGCCTTGTCCCCGGTCCCGAAGAGGCTGATCGCGAGGTCCTTCGCCCACGCGGGAGCGATGTCGATCATGCCGCCGCCGATGACGGCGAAGGGACTCGTCGAGGGTGCGACGATCGCGGCGACGAGTTCTCCGACTCCCGCACCGAGCACGGTCGCCCCGATGGCGGCGACGGCGGCGGGAACGCCGCTCGTGTGAGAAGTCAGGGTGGTCACGATCGGGAGCCTAGGGAGGCCCGACCTCATCGGCGCGGTCCCCTCCCGAACTCACAGCCAACCGGCATCCCCGGCGCGTGCGCCGCCGCGCGCATCCGTCGCATGACACGCGAGGGAGAATGCCCACGTCTTCATCGGAGCATCCGACCTCCGCGTGGCCGCACGCGAGTAGCGTGCAGGCATGCGCGAGATCCCGCGGGTGATCCGCCGCCCGGCAGCCCACGGCGCGCCGGCGTTCGACCTCGCCTCCGTGCGCTCCGGGCCGCGCGGCGCAACGCCCGTGGTCGTCATCCCGGGCGGCCCGGGACTCGCCTCGCTGCTGCCGTACCGCGGCCTGCGGCGGTGGGCGGCCGACGGCGGGCTCGACATCGTGATGATGGAGCACCGCGGCATCGGCCGGTCGCGTACGGACCTCACCGGGCGGCCGCTTCCCCCGTCGGCGATGCGCATCGACGCGGTGCTCGATGACCTCGTCGCCGTGCTGGACGCCGAGGGCGTCACGCGCGCCGTCATCGTCGGTTCGTCGTACGGCAGTTACCTGGCGATGGCGTTCGGGGCACGGCATCCGGATCGTGTGGCGGCCATGCTGCTCGATTCGGCCCTGCAGTCCACGCGCGACATCGGACTCGAGCGCGCGCGCCTGCGAGAGTTGTTCTGGGATGCCGACGACGAGCTCGCCGCCGGCGTGAGACGTCTGATGGCCGCCGGTGTCACCCCGCGCGTGGTGCTCGACATCGTGCGCGCGGCCTACGAGCTCGGCGGCACCGAGCTCGTGCTCCCGCTTCTGCGCCACCGGCCCGGCTTGGCGTGGAAGGCGCTCGGGGCCTACGCCACCCGCGACGGTGGCCTGCCGCGGATCCCCGGCGTCTACGAGTTCGATCTCGTCGGCACGATCGCGTTCCGGGAGCTGGGGTATGCCGGCACGCCCGACGGCCACCCCCTCGACCCGGCGCTGACGTATCTGCCGCTCGCGCCGCGCTTCCCGGCGTTCGTCGGCGAGCCGCTCGACCTCGTCGAGGCGGTGCGCGCGTTCGCCTTCCCGCTGGTGGTGCTCGCGGGCGATCGCGACCTGCGTACTCCGCCCGCGATCGCCGAGCGGATCGCCGCATCGGCACCGGATGCCGCGCTGGTGCGCATCCGCAACGGGCACAGCGCCCTCGACACCCACCCGCTGGCGCTGCTGAACGCGACGCGGCGGCTGGTCCGCGGGCAGCAGGCACGTCTGCCCGGCGAGGAGGCGGCCCTCGACCGCCTGCCGCGGAGGGGGCTGTCGGCATCGCTCCCCGGCCTGCTGCTGCCTCTCGCGCGCCTCGACGCGCTGCTACGCCGTCGCGTGCTTCCGCGTTGAGGAGTCGTTCCCGCGCGGGTCCGAATCGCGCGGGTGCGCCTGCGGGCCCGAGGCGTTTCGCAGGTACGCACCGCGATGTCAACGATCTGGACGATATCCGCCACCGTTCCGATGCTGTCGCGGTGACAGACGGCCACCATCCGCCATTCCCCCTCCTCTTCCCCGCCGACACCCCCGGCCTTGGCGACGTCCGGGACGCCCTCGCGCGCGCGGACGACGTCGACGGGTTCGGTACCGACATCGCGGCGACCCTCTCCTGGGCGGGGAGCATCGCCCGGCCGTCCTCTCTCGCGGCGACGTGGGAGCTGCTCGCCGCGGTCGCGGCGCGCGACGTCACGGCGGCCCGCGTGCTCGAGCCGCATCTCGACGCCCTGGCGATCCTCGACGAGGCCGCGGCATCCGAGATCCCGCTCGATCTCGACACGCACGGCTGCTGGGGCGTCTTCGCCGCGGAGGGACCGGGCGTGCGTCTCGAGGCGCGGCAGGCCGACGGTACCTGGACGCTGCACGGCACCAAGCCGTGGTGCTCGCTGGCGGCGGATCTCGACCGCGCGCTCATCACCGCGTGGATCGACGACGAGCGGCGGCAGCTCTTCGCGATCGACCTGCGCGATCCCGCGGTGACACCTCGCTCGGGGCCATGGCACGCCCGGGGGCTCGACCGCGTCGTCAGCGCCCCGATCGACGTCGACGGGGCACGTGCCGTGGCGGTGGGGGATGCCGGGTGGTATCTGCGCCGCCCGGGCTTCGCCCACGGCGGGGTCGGTGTCGCGGCGTGCTGGTGGGGCGCGGCGCTGCCCCTGCGCGTGGCGCTCGCCGACGCGGCACGCGGGACCCGCGCCGACCAGCTCTCCCGCGTGCACCTCGGGCGAGCCGACACGGCGCTGTGGGCCGCACGCACCGTGCTCGTCGAGACCGCGGCGGTGTTCCGCGCCGGGGGCACGGCATCCGAGGGTCTGCGAGCCGCCCGCGCGCGCACGGTGATCGCCGACGCGGTCGAGACGACGATCGCCGAGGCCGCGCACGCCCTCGGGCCGCTGCCGCTCGTCGCCGACGAGGCGCACGCGCGGCGCGTGGCCGACCTGCAGGTCTACGTGCGGCAGCATCACGCGGAGCGCGACCTCGCGAGGATCGGCGGCGACATCGCGAACGGAGGCGGCGCGTGGTGAGCTTCGACCACCGTGACCCGGGCACCGACGAAGCCGTCTGGAGCGCCGGTCTGCCGCGCGACCTCCCGACGCTCGACCTCGACGTCGACCGGATCGTCGTCGTCGCGGCGCACCCCGACGACGAGACGCTCGGCGCTGCGGGAGTGCTCGCCACGGCCGCCGCACGCGGCATCCCGGTCGACCTCCTCATCGCGACCGATGGCGAGGGGTCGCACCCCGACTCGCCCACGCACACGCCCGCGACGCTCGCGCTGATGCGGCGCAGAGAACTGCACGCCGCCGCGGAGGCCCTCGGTCTCAGCGGGGCTCCCGTCTTCCTCGGCCTTCCCGACGGTGGTACCGACGAGCATCGGGATGCCATCGCCGCAGCGCTCGTCGACATCCTCGACAGCGCCGGCTCCGACCGAACGCTTGTCCTGTCGACCTGGCGCGGCGACGGGCACCGCGACCACCGCGTCGTGGGCGAGGTCGTCGAGGAGGTGTGTGCGGCGCGGAGAGTGAGGTCGCGCGCGTTCCCCATCTGGCTCTGGCACTGGGGCGGCCCCGACGACGTGCCCTGGGACCGTGCCGAGCGTCTCGCCCTCGGCACCGGGGTGAAGGATGCCAGGACCCGCGCCCTCGACGCGCACGCGAGCCAGTTCCTCCCCCTGTCTGCCGCGCCCGGCGACGAGCCGGTGGTGCACCCCGGCATGCGTGCGCACTTCGAGCGGGATGCCGAGGTGTTCCTCGCTCCGGCGGGCGCGGACGCGGGTGACCGAGCGCGTGTCGCGGATCGATCGGCCGGCGAACGCGAGCCGGTGGCATCCGTCGGCCAGGCGTACTTCGACGACATGTACGCCCGGCACGACGACCCGTGGGGCTTTCGATTCGCGCTGGTACGAGGAGCGCAAACGCGCCGCGCTGCTGGCCGCCCTGCCCTGGCGCCACTACCGCGCGACCTTCGAAGCGGGGTGCTCGACGGGCGCTCTCACCGCGCACCTGGCCGACCGCAGCGATCGGGTACTCGCCGTCGACCTCGCCCCCGCGGCCCTCGAGCGCGCCCGGCGACGGCTGGCCGGGCGAGACCACGTGGAGCTTCGTCGCGCGATGCTCCCCGACGACTGGCCCGAGGGAGCGTTCGACCTCGTCGTGCTGTCGGAAGTGGCCTATTACTGGGCCGGGGCCGACCTCGATCGCGGGCTCACCGCGGCCGTCGCATCGCTCAGCCCCGACGGTCACCTCGTCGCCTGCCACTGGCGGCATCCGGTCGCGGAGTACCCGCACACCGGCGACGACGTGCACGACGCGCTCGCCGCACGACCCGACCTGGTGCGCCTCGTGCGGCACGAGGAGGAGGACTTCGTGCTGGAGGTGTTCGGTCACCCGGGCGCACGGTCGGTGGCCACCGAAGCCGGGCTCGTGTCATGAGGGCCGTGGCCGTGGTCATCCCGGCGCACGACGAGGAGGCGCTGATCGGGCGCTGTCTCGCCTCGGTCGGCCGGGCGGTGGCGGCGGCGCAGCAGCGCCACCCCGACCTCGTCGCGACGGTGGTCGTGGTGCTGGACGCCTGCTCCGACACCACCGCACCGCAGGCCCGGCGCTGGCCGGTCCACCGCATCGAGATCGAGGCGCGCAACGTCGGCACCGCGCGCCGCACCGGTGTCGCGCACGCCCTGTCGCTGCTCGACGCGAGCCCCCACGACACGTGGATCGCGATGACGGATGCCGACACGGTCGTGCCCCGCGACTGGCTCACGCACCAGCTCGACCTCGCCGATGCGGGCGTCGACCTCGTGCTCGGCACCGTCCGTCCCGACTTCGCCGACCTCAGTGCCCGGCACGCCTCCTATTGGCGCGCGACGCACCACCGCGGACGCCCGCCCGGCAACGTGCACGGTGCCAATCTCGGCGTGCGGGCGAGCACCTACGCCGAGGCCGGTGGCATCCCGGATCTGGTCGAACACGAGGATGTGGCGCTCGTCCGGGCGGTGCGGGCACTCGGCGCGCGCGAACGGGCGAGCGACGTGCACGAGGTCGAGACCTCGGGACGCCTCGTCGGGCGCACCCCCGCGGGATACGCCGCGTTCCTCGCGCGCGTGCACGCCTGGATCGACGCACCGCCCCTCGCCGCTCCCGGCGCGTGACGCACCGCCCGGGGGCTCGTCAACCACCTCGGCGGCCCCCGGTGAGCCGCCCCACACTGAGCATCCCCCGGAAAGAGAGGCACCACCATGAAGGCACTGACCTGGCAGGGCACGCGCAACGTGAGCGTCGAGGACGTCCCCGACCCGGAGATCCTCGAACCGACCGACGCGATCGTGAAGATCACCTCGACGGCCATCTGCGGCTCCGACCTGCACCTGTACGAGCTCTTCGGCCCGTTCATCGACAAGGGCGACGTGCTCGGACACGAGCCGATGGGCGTCGTCGTGGAGGTGGGGTCGGCCGTGGCGAACCTCGCCGTCGGCGACCGGATCGTCGTGCCGTTCAACATCTCGTGCGGCCACTGCTTCATGTGCCGACGGGGCCTGCAGTCGCAGTGCGAGACGACGCAGGTGCGCGAGTACGGCAGCGGGGCTGCGCTGTTCGGTTACACCAAGCTCTACGGCCAGGTGCCAGGCGGGCAGGCGGAGTACCTGCGCGTGCCCCTGGCCGACTACAACCACATCCGCGTCGGCGACGACCTGCCCGACGACCGCTATCTCTTCCTCAGCGACATCGTGCCGACGGCCTGGCAGGGCGTGCAGTACGCGAACGTCCCCGAGGGCGGCACGCTCGCCGTCATGGGGCTCGGCCCGGTGGGGCAGTTCGCCGCACGTATCGGCGTGCACCTGGGCTACCGCGTGCTCGCGATCGAGCCGGAGTCCGAGCGTCGCGCGATGGCCGAGCGCCACGGCATCCTGACATACGACCTCACCGACACGGTGGTCGACGAGCTCGTCGACCTCACCGAGGGCCGCGGGGCGGACGGGGTGGTGGATGCCGTCGGCATGGAGGCCCACGGCAACGGCGGCATCAAGCTGGCCCAGAACGCCGTCGGCCTGCTGCCCGACGCCCTCGCACGAAAGCTCATGGACAAGGCCGGGCTCGACCGCCTCGCCGCGGTCTACGCCTCGATCGACCTCGTGCGCCGGGGCGGGACGGTGTCGCTCAGCGGCGTGTACGCGGGTGAGGCCGACGTGCTGCCGATGAAGACGATGTTCGACAAGCAGCTGAATCTGCGCATGGGGCAGTGCAACGTCAAGCGCTGGATCGACGACCTGCTGCCGCTGGTGGAAGACCCCGCCGATCCGCTCGGCGTGATGAACCTCGTGACGCACCACGCCCCGCTGGAAGACGCTCCCGGCCTGTACGAGACGTTCCAGAAGAAGGAGGACGGCTGCATCAAGGTCGTCCTCCGCCCCGCCTCCTGACCCCGGCCTCCCTCCCGCCTGCGCGGCGCGGCGCGAGCAGTGCGCGCGCGGTCGGGACGGGCGGCGCGTCGGAGGGCGGGCGGGGCGCGTGAGGGGTCAGAATTTGTCGCCTGGAGGGGGTGCCAAGCGACACTTCTTGACCCCTCACGCGCAGGCGGCGCGGCGGCGCGGGGACTCGGGCGGGAGGGGACGGAGGGGGATGCCGGGGCGGCGGGGGTCAGACCCGGCCGGCGTGCACGGCCGCCAGGGCCGCGGCATCCGTCTCGCTCATCCCGGCGATGGGTTCGCCGTTCCAGACGATGTCGTCGCCGAGGGCGGCGAGCGCCTCCTTGCGGTCGCCGTGGGAGATCTTCGCGCCGTGCACGATGGTGGCCGGGCTCCACAGCATCGCGGCGTCGTCCCACCACCCGGCGCCCACGTCGCGCACCGTCAGCAGATCGTGGAGGGTCTTCGGCAGGTGCGACAGCGGCTCGGTGAACGCATCCGCGATCACCGCGAGTGTGATCTGGCGTTCGGTTCCCGGGATCGCGACGACGGGCTCGGCGAGCTCGCCCTGGATGGCCTTCGACACGTCGTCCGCCTCGAGCAGGATGACGCCGTTGGTGGGCCGCGGGTTGCACTCGATGATCTTGTAGTCGGGTGCGGCGTCCGTGCCGTGATCGACGAAGTCGAACGAGAGCTGCCCCGTGAAGCCGGGGTCGAGCGCATCGACGAGCTGCTGCGTGTACCGGAGGGTGTCGGTGCTGTCGACGGCGATGAACGCGATCGCGGTCGAGTGCGCCCACTGCTCGGCCGCCTTGTACGTCGTGTGCGCCTGCACCTTCCCGTCGACCACGACGCTGTAGGTGCACACCATCGGCCCGTCCACGAAGGGCTGCACGAGCCACGGCTGCTCCGGGGTCGGGACGCAGTCCTCGACGGGCACCTTCCCCGCGAGGGGGCCGGTGTTGGTCAGCAGGCCCACGCCGCCGCGCGAGAACGCCGCACGCGCGAAATATCGGGGGAAGGAGTCGATCGCCCGTTGCAGCTCCTCGGGGGAGGTGACGACGACCGTTTCCGGGATGGGCACCCCGGCATCCTGGGCGAGCCGCTGGAAGCTGGCCTTGTCGTGCAGACGGGCCAGGTCGGCGAACCGACCGGCGTACAGGCGCACACCCGCGGGCAGGTCGGACGCGCGGGCCGCGAGGTAGAAGACCTCCTCGAAAGTCGGGATGACGACGTCGATCCCGTGCCGCTCGACGTACGCGTTCACGGTGGCGACGAAGGCGTCGGTCTCGAAGCGCGGCGAGGGGGTCGTCAGGTGCCCGGCGAGGAAACGGGAGTGGTTCCCCACCGCGCCGTCATAGGTGTCGCTGGCGAAAACGGTGTGTCCGACGCTTCCGAGCTTGCGGATCAGATCGAGCGCGAAGGTGTTGCGGGAACTGGTGACGAGCACGCGCATGAGGGCACCCCTGTCGTGGCGGCGGACGTTGGCGTCACTCTATCCGCAGCGAAACCGGCAGCGTACGGCGCGGGTGCGGCACCGTGCGGCGCGCCCTGGACGCCGTGGTCATGGATCCGGGAAACGAAACGGCAACACTCCGCTGAGTAGAGTCGTCGCATGGGTGACCTGTTCGACGGTTACGGCTCCACGTTGGCGCCGCGCAAGACCGCATCCGGCGTCCCGGCGTACGACGAGATGTTCGGTGTCCCGGCCAGTGCCGGCGACACCGCGCCCTCGCGCGAGGCGTACCGGGAGCTCTATCAGACGCTGGCGAAGATGACGCAAGAGGAGTTGCGCGGTCGCACCGAATCGCTGGCCAGCTCGTATCTCGCGCAGGGCGTGACGTTCGACTTCGCGGGCGAGGAGCGGCCCTTCCCGCTGGATGCCGTGCCCCGCGTCATCGCCTACGACGAGTGGTCACGCATCGAGGCCGGCGTGAAGCAGCGCGTGCGCGCGCTCGAGGCGTTCCTCGACGACGCCTACGGCAACCAGCACTGCGTACGCGACGGCATCCTGCCCGCCGGGCTCATCGCGTCGTCGCAGTACTTCTACCGCCAGGCCGCCGGCATCCGCAGCGCCAACGGCGTCCGCATCCAGGTGTCGGGCATCGACCTCATCCGTGACGAGCACGGCGAGATGCGCGTTCTCGAAGACAACGTGCGCGTGCCATCCGGCGTCTCGTACGTCATCTCGAACCGCCGTGTCATGGCGCAGACGCTGCCCGAGCTCTTCGTCTCGATGCGCGTGCGGCCCGTCGGCGACTATCCGAACAAGCTGCTCGCGGCGCTGCGTGCCTCGGCCCCGCCCGGAATCGACGACCCGAACATCGTCGTGCTCACCCCGGGTGTCTACAACTCGGCGTACTTCGAGCACACGCTGCTCGCGCGGTTGATGGGCGTCGAGCTGGTCGAGGGGCGCGATCTGCTGTGCATCGGCGGCAAGGTGTTCATGCGCACCACACGCGGCCCGCAGCGCGTCGACGTGATCTACCGCCGCGTCGACGACGACTTCCTCGACCCGCTGCAGTTCCGCGCCGACTCGATGCTGGGTGCGCCCGGGCTCATGCTCGCCGCGCGTCTGGGCAACGTCACGATCGCCAACGCGGTCGGCAACGGCGTGGCCGATGACAAGCTGCTCTACACGTACGTGCCCGACCTGATCCGGTACTACCTCGCCGAGGAGCCGATCCTGAAGAACGTCGACACGTGGCGCCTGGAGGACCCGGGTGCTCTCGAAGAGGTTCTCGACCGTCTCCCGGAACTGGTGGTCAAGCCGGTCGACGGCTCCGGCGGCAAGGGACTCGTCGTGGGTCCCGACGCCTCGCCCGCCGAACTCGAGACGCTGCGCAAGCGCCTGCTCGCCGACCCGCGCGGGTGGATCGCACAGCCGGTCGTGATGCTCTCGACGATCCCCACGCTGGTGGAGGACGGGATGCGGCCCCGGCACGCCGACCTTCGACCGTTCGCGGTCAACGACGGCGACGACATCTGGGTGCTGCCCGGCGGGCTCACCCGTGTCGCCCTGCCCGAGGGGCAGCTCGTGGTCAACTCCAGCCAGGGCGGCGGCTCGAAGGACACCTGGATCGTCGGCGGCGCGGCCCCGGGTCACGTCGAGTACGGCCAGGGCAACGGCGTGTCCGGTCTCGTCGCCGACCAGGCGGCGGTCACCGAGGCCATCCCGATCATCTACGACGGGCAGCCCGCTCCCGCCACGTCACCGCGCGATCACCGACCGGGGCGCGACCAGCAGGAGCAGCAGCAGCAGGCCGAGGTCGACGTGCAGCACGGTCCGCAGGCGGAGCAGCAGCAGCAAGGCCGGCAGTCGCAGTCGCAGCAGCAGCAACAGGGACGGCAGCGGCAGTCGCAGCGCATGACGGCGTCGTCGACGCCCCCGCGGGCGCAGAAGCAGGAGGGCGACGCATGCTGAGCCGGATCGCCGAGAGCCTGTTCTGGATCGGACGCTACATCGAGCGCAGCGACGGCACCGCGCGCATCCTCGACGTGCACCTCCAGCTGCTCCTCGAGGATCCCTGGATCGACGAGGACACCGCGTGCCGGTCGCTGCTGAGCGTCATGGGGTCGGCCTGGCCCGAGAACGTCGACACGGTGCGCCGCGACGACGTGCTCGCCCGCCTCGCCGTCGACCGCATGAACCCGTCGAGCATCGCGTACTCGCTCACGGCTGCACGTGAGAACGCCCGCCGTGCCCGCGAGATCGTCTCGACCGAGCTCTGGGAGATCTTGAACACCACCAATTCCCGGATGCCGCGGCGGTTGCAGACCGACAAGGTGCACGAGTTCTTCCAGTGGGTGCGCGAGCGCGCAGCCCTGGCGATCGGCATCGTCGACTCCTCGACGAACCGCGACGAGGCCTGGCAGTTCTTCACCCTCGGGCGCAGCATCGAGCGCACCGACATGACCGCACGGCTCCTCGCCACGCGGTCGCTCACCGAGGTGTCGGGCCCGTCGTGGACGACGATCCTGCGCTCCTGCGGCGCGTACGAGGCGTACCTCCGCACGTATCGGGGGATGCCGAGCGCCCGCAACGCCGCCGAGTTTCTCTTGCTCGACCGGCTGTTCCCGCGCTCGATCATCTACTCGATCCAGCGCGCAGAGGACTGCATGAGTGCGATCGATCCCCGGGCAGACCGGGTCGGCCACTCGAACACGGTGCTGCGCGCCCTCGGGCAGATCCGCAACGACCTCGAGTACCGCCCGGTCAGCGATGTGCTCACCGATCTGCCCGAGCACATGCAGCGCGTGCAGACCGTCACACGGGAGGCCTCGGAGGCGATCCGTTCGCGCTTCTTCCCGACCCAGGCCGAGCCCAGCTGGATCGGGGAGATCTCATGACGGATGCCACCACCACGGCCGGCGTGCCGACGACGACGGCGGGAGGCCAGCGATGAAGCGCCTGCGCATCGAACACCAGACCGGTTTCATCTACCCGGGCGACGTCTCGGCGTCGTACAACGAAGCGCGTATGCTTCCGCACTCGACCGAGAACCAGTTCGTGCTGAGTTCGTCGCTCGACATCGAGCCGTCGACCTCCGTGAACCAGTACGTCGACTACTTCGGTACGCGGGTCGCGGCGTTCGACGTGCTGTCGCCGCACGCGGCGCTCATGATCACGGCGCGGTCGCTCGTCGAGGTGCGCCCGCGACCCATCGAGCACGCCGACATCACGTGGGAGCAGCTGGCCGACGAGGCGTCACGCTCGATCGCGACCGTCGAGCAGCTCACGCAGACGCGCCGCACGATCCCGCATCCCGAGGTCGCCGAGCTCGCTCGCACGATCGCCGCGCAGCACGACCGTCCCGGTCCCGCTGCGCACGCCATCGCCGAGGCGATCGGCGATGCGATCGACTACATGCAGGGCGTCACGGGTGTGCATTCGACCGCGGTCGACGCGTGGGAGGCGCGCAAGGGCGTCTGCCAGGACATCGCGCACATTGCGATCGGGGCGCTGCGCGAGGTCGGCATCCCGGCCCGTTACGTGTCGGGCTACCTGCACCCCAAGCCCTCCGCCGAGGTCGGCGAAGCGGTGACGGGCGAGTCGCATGCCTGGGTGGAATGGTTCGCGGGTGACTGGCAGGGCTTCGACCCCACCAACAACATCGAGATCGGCGACCGACACGTGCTCGTGGGCCGCGGCCGCGACTACAACGACGTGCCGCCGCTCCGCGGGGTCTACGCCGGACCGGGCCGCAGCAACCTCAAGGTGAAGGTGACGATCACCCGCGAGACGTAGCGCGGCGCGGAGCGGGGTCCTACTATGTGGTCAGACCACATGGAAGAGAGACCTCTCATGGTGCAGCGACAGCTCCCTAAAGTCGGCGAGTTCCTCGAGCTCATGCAGTTCAAGAAGCCCGAGCTCGACGCGCGGAAGCGGCGCCTCGATGCGGCGTTGACCATCGCCGATCTGCGCGCGATCGCGAAGCGCCGCACACCCAAGGCCGCTTTCGACTACACCGACGGGGCGGCCGAATGGGAGAGCTGTCGCTCGCTCGTGCGCGGCGGGCGTTCGAGGACGTGGAGTTCCACCCCGACATCCTGCGACCGGCGGCGGTCGTCGACACCTCGTGCGAGATCCTCGGCGGCCCGTCGGCGCTGCCGTTCGGCATCGCGCCGACCGGCTTCACGCGTCTGATGCAGACGGAGGGCGAGACCGCGGGCGCTTCGGCGGCGGCGGCCGCCGGCATCCCGTTCACCCTGTCGACACTGGGCACGACCTCGATCGAAGACGTCAAGGCCGCCACCCTTCGAGAGCCTCAGGGACCGATCCCGGGACGCAACTGGTTCCAGCTGTACGTCATGAGGGACCGCTCGATTTCCTACGGTCTCGTCGAACGCGCGGCCGCCGCGGGGTTCGACACCCTGCAGTTCACCGTCGACACCCCGATCGCGGGCGCCCGGCTGCGCGACAAGCGCAACGGCTTCTCGATCCCGCCGCAGCTCACCCTCGGCACGATCGTCAACGCCATCCCGCGCCCCCTGGTGGTGGTACGACTTCCTCACCACCCCCAAGCTGGAGTTCGCCTCTCTCAGCACCACCGGCGGCACCGTCGGCGAGCTGCTGAACGCGGCGATGGACCCGACGATCAGCGACGACGACCTCGACGTCATCCGCGGCATGTGGCCGGGCAAGCTCGTGGTGAAGGGCGTGCAGAACGTTCAGGATGCCGCGCGCCTCATCGACCGGGGCGTCGACGGCATCGTGCTGTCCAATCACGGCGGGCGCCAGCTCGACCGTGCTCCGGTCCCCTTCCATCTGCTGCCGAAGGTCGTGCGCGAAGTCGGGAAGGACGCCACGGTCATGGTCGACACCGGCATCATGAACGGCGCCGACATCGTGGCATCCATCGCTCTCGGCGCGAAATTCACCCTCATCGGCCGGGCCTACCTGTACGGCCTCATGGCCGGCGGACGTCAGGGTGTGGATCGCACCATCGCGATCCTCCGCGGCGAGATCGAACGCACCATGACCCTGCTCGGCGTGTCGTCGCTGGCCGAGCTCGAGCCGCGGCACGTCACCCAGCTCACCCGGCTGGTGCCGGTGGGTGATCAGCAGATCGCGTCGCGGGTCTGACCCTCGCGGGCGACGCCGGCTCAGGCGCCGTGTCGCGGGCGATGCACCGGGCGGGGCGTGCGCTCCCCGGGCGGGAGCGGGATCGGGGTCGTCCCGGCGATCTCGTCGCTGAAGTCCTCGGGCTCCGGGTCCACCGTCGTGATCGGCCGCGTGTCGTCGACGGTCAGGCGGAAGCGCCTCGTCTCGTGGCGGTGCACGCGACCGGAGGCCAGCGTCCACGCGACGCCGATGCCGCAGGCGACCAGCGCTGCGACCGCGGCCACACCGATCGCCATCCGCGGGCCGAACGCCGCCGCCACGGCGCCGACGATCGGGGCGCCCACGGGCGTGCCGCCGAGCAGGATCGCCATGTACAGCGCGATCACGCGACCGCGCAGGGCCGGATCGGTCGTGGTCTGCACGTACCCGTTGGCGGTGGTGAGGGTCGTCACGACGCAGAATCCGGTGAGCACCAGCGTCGCCGCATAGGTCTCGTAGCCGGGCGCGAGCACCGACAGAACGGATGCCACGGCGAAGCCGCCGGTGCCCACCACCACCACGCGCATCCGCGCGCGTTCGCGCCGTGCGGCCAGAAGCGCTCCCGTGAGCGAACCGATGGCGACGAAGGAGCTGAGCAGACCGAAGCCGTCGGCGCCACGGCCGAACTCGAGGGCCATCGTGGACGCGAAGATCGGGAAGTTCATGCCGAAGGCGCCGAGGAGGAACACCATGACGAAGATGACGACGAGGTCGGGGCGGCCGGCGACGTACCGGAAGCCGTCGGCGAGCCGCGCCGGGCCGCCGCGGCGCACACGGGCGACGAGCTCGTGCGGGCGCATGACCAGCAGCGCGCCGAGCATGGCGAGGAAGGTCACGGCGTTGACGAGGAAGACCCAGCCGGTGCCGACGAGCACGATCATCACGCCGGCGACGGCGGGCCCGATCAGCCGCGCGGTGTTGAAGGATGCGGCGTTCAGGGCCACCGCATTCGACGCGTTCTCCTGCGACACGAGGTCGGAGACGAACGCCTGGCGAGCGGGGTTGTCGAACGCCGTCGCCACCCCGAGGGCGAGCGCGAAGCCGTACATGAGGGGGAGCGTCATCGCGCCGGTCAGGAGCAGGATGCCGAGGCCCAATGCCAGCACGAGCAGGGCGCCCTGCGTGCACATGATGAGCCTGCGGCGGTCGAAGCGGTCGGCGACCCAGCCCGTGACTCCGACGAGGAGGAGCGGGGGAGCGAACTGCAGGGCCATCGTCACGCCCATGGCGGCGGCGTCGTTGTCGGTCAGCTGCGTCAGCACCACCCAGTTCTGGGCGGTGGCCTGCATCCAGGCGCCGATGTTGGAGACGAGGGCTCCGATGAACCAGACGCGGTAGTTGAAGATCGACAGCGACCGGAACATCGTCGAGCTCACCTGTCGGCCACCTTCCTCATGATCAGGGCCGCGCGGGCCAGCGTGTCCCGTTCGTCGGGGGTGAGTTCGGCCAGCGCCTCCTCGACGAAGGCGTCACGGCGTCGGACGGTCTCGTCGACGATCGTGCGGCCATGGGCGGTCAGATCGATGGTCACCCGTCGTCGGTCCGCGGCATCCGGGATCCGCGTGAGATACCCGGCGTCCTCGAGGAGCGTCACCGTGCGGTTCATCGACGGTGCGGTGACGCGCTCACGCTCGGCCAGTTGGCCGAGCGTGTGCGCGCCGTGCACCGTGAGGGCGGCGAGGACGGCGAACTGCCCGTCGCTCATGGAGTCCACGGCTCGCTGAGCCCGGAGGCGACGAGCCAGTCGGAACGTCGCCATACGCAACTCGGAGGCTGCGGCGCTGAAATCGTGACTGTTGTCGGTGAGGGGGGATTCGTCGACGCGGTCGTTCATGTTCCTGATTGTTAGCCTAGCTCATTAGTCGTGCTAAAAGAATGGATGCCGCGCTTCGCGGCCGGCATCTGCGGTGGGCGGCCGGAGCGGTGGCGGCGGGCGCTGATCGCCCCGCGCCGTCCCGCGCGGAGGCGGTCGTACACTCGCCCCATGCCCGAGTTCGTCGATGCCTACGGCATTTCCATCATCTACGACGTGCACGAGGCCGCCGAACCCCGCGCCGTGGTGCAGCTGCTGCACGGTGTGGGAGAGCACGCGGGCCGCTACTCCGCACTAATCGAGGCCCTCGTCGCGAACGGGTACACCGTCTACGCCGACGACCATCGCGGCCACGGCCGCACGGGACTGCGTCAATGGGGCGGTGACCGTCGCAAGCTCGGCCGCCTCGGGCCCGGGGGCGGTGCGGCTGCCCGCGACGCCGTCTGGACGCTGTCGCAGCGCATCCGCGAGGAGCACCCCCACCTTCCGCTGGTGCTGATCGGGCAGTCGTGGGGGTCGTTCCTGGCGCAGATGCTGCTGGACCGGCATCCTGAAGCCTTCGACGCCGTCATCCTCACCGGGTCGGCCCTGCGATGGCCGGGGTCGCTGAACGCGGGTGATTTCAACGGCCCGTGGAAGCATCTGCGGGGCTCGGGCATGGAGTGGCTGTCGAGCGACGAGGAGGTCGGCCGCGCGTTCGTGGCCGACCCGCTGACGACGTCGACGCCGCTGCCGCGGCTGTTCGGGCCGATCGAGAGCCTGAAGCTCGCCGGCCGTCCGCGTCGCGATCTCGGCCGCGATGTGCCCGTGCTGCTGCTCGTCGGTCGCGAAGACACCGTCGGCGGCCCGCGCAGCGTGCACCGCCTGGCCGACGCGTATCGCGGGCGTGCCGGACTCACCGACGTCACCGTTCGCGTCTACGAGGGGGCGCGGCACGAGGTCTTCAACGAGGTGCAGCAGGGGGAGGTCCGCGACGACGTGTTGCGGTGGCTCGACGCGCATCTGCCGGCCCGCGGCTGATCCCGGGGCGGGCGAAAGAGCATTCGCCTCGACGCTTCATTCCGCGACGCCCGGTAGGCGAAGATGAGCGCATGACCCAGACGTCCGCGCCCGCCACGCCGGGTGATCCGGCCGACGCCCCGACGGCCGGAGGCTCCTCTCGGCCCGGCGCCGCGGCCGGTCGCGCGTCGGCCGCCCTCGCCCGCGTCTGGGACCGCCGGGACCACTGGGCGGTCCCCGTCGCGGTCTTCGCGGTGGTGCTCATCGGCTACGTCGCCTTCGCCGCACAGCAGTGGACGCATTTCACCGCGCGCTCGTGGGATCTCGGCATCTTCACGCAGCTGCTCGCGCATTACGCGGCGCTCCAGCCGCCCATCGTCGACATCAAGGGCGACGGCTACAACCTGCTCGGCGACCACTTCCACCCGCTGCTCGCGATCCTCGCGCCCCTCTACGCCATCTTCCCCTCGGCACTCACGTTGCTGGTCATCCAGGCCGCGTGCTTCGCGTTCGCTTCCGCGGTGTTCGCGAGCGCCGCGCGGGCCCGACTGGGAGACGCGGCCGGGGTGGCGCTGGGTCTCGCCTTCGGCTTCGCCTGGGGCCTGCAGTACGCCGCCGACGCGCAATTCCACGAGATCGCGCTCGCCGTTCCCCTGCTCACCCTGAGCCTCGTCTCCTTGCTCGATCGCCGGTGGCGGGCGGCCTGCCTCTGGGGTGCGCCACTGGTCTTCGTCAAGGAAGACCTCGGTCTGACCGTGGTCATGCTCGGGCTGGTCATCGTGCTGCTCGCCTGGCGGGAGCGCGGCATCCGCTCGCCCCGGCGCAGCGCTACGGCGGAACCCCCACGACCCCTGTCGGGGGGAGCCTGGGCGCGGGCCTCGCGGTGTGGGGTGCGGTGTGGTTCGTCGTGGCCACGATGATCGTGTTGCCGGCCCTGAACCCCGGCGGCGAGTGGGCCTACGCCGACAAGGCGGACCCGATCTCCGTCCTCACCGACACCGCGAGTCTGTTCGACCCGGCCAAGGGCGAGACGATCGCGCTCATCCTCGCCACCTCCGCGGCCCTCGTCCTGCGCTCGCCGGTGGCGCTGCTGCTGTTGCCGACCCTCGCGTGGCGGTTCTTGTCCACCAACTCCGGCTACTGGGCGCCCACCTGGCATTACAGCGCGGTGCTGATCCCGATCGTGTTCGTCGCGCTCCTGGATGCCATCGACCGCGGGCGCTCCTCGCGCTGGGCGTGGATGCGGACGTACGTGCGGCAGGCCCCGGCGATCGCGGTGACGGCGGCGATCGTGCTGCTGCCCGGGCTGCCGCTGTTCTCGCTGGTGAAGGCCGAGAGCTGGGAGCCGTCGCCGCGAGCGGCGAGCGCCCAGGCGGCGATCGACGCCGTCCCGGAGGGGGCGAGCGTCGTGAGCGACATCGGGTTGATGAACTACCTCGTCAGCGACCACGACGTGTACTGGATCGGCAACGCCAATCCCGAGCCGGACTGCCTCGTCATCGACACCATCGCCGGGGGCACGCCCGGCGAGTGGGGCAGCGTCACCGAGGTCGGCCAGCGCCTGTTCCCCGGCGCCGGCTACGTCGCCGTGTTCGACAGCGACGGTTACCAGGTCGCCTGCCGCTGAGCCGCGCGGCGCCGCGCTCCCCGTCGACTCGTGCGGCCACGGATCGCTCACGCCGCCGGGGAGTGCACCGACACCCCGGGCGGGTCGGCGGGGCCCACGGACGCCGTGGGTGCGAAGATCGGCGGGCCGCCGCCCGACCGCCCCGCTCCGGCGGGGAGTGCCGCGGGGCGCGTCGCCGTAGGCTGGGACAATGCACGGCGAGTACAAGGTCCCCGGCGGGAAGCTGGTCGTCGTCGACCTCGAAGAACGCGAGGGCCGCATCGCTGGCTTCCACCTCGCGGGCGACTTCTTCCTCGAGCCCGACGACGCCCTCGACGACATCGACGCGGCCGTCAACGGCCTCCCGATCGAGTCCGACGTCCCCACGATCGCCGCCGCCGTCCGTGCGGCCCTCCCCGAGGGCGCGCAGTTGCTGGGCTTCACGCCCGAGTCGGTGGCCACCGCCGTGCGCCGCGCGCTCGTCACGGCGCCCGGCTGGGCCGATTTCGAGTGGGAGGTCGTGCACGACCGCCCGGTCTCGCCGCGGATGAACCTCGCCCTCGACGAGGTGCTCACCACCCGCGTCGGCGCCGGGCTGCGCAAGCCCACGTTGCGCCTATGGGAGTGGAACGAGAACGCCGTCGTCATCGGCTCGTTCCAGTCGCTGCGCAACGAGGTCGACCCCGCCGGCGCCGACAAGCACGGCTTCGACGTGGTGCGCCGCATCTCGGGCGGCGGGGCGATGCTGATGGCCGCGAACTCGATCGTCACGTACTCGCTCTACGTTCCGGCATCCCTCGTCGCGGGCATGACCTTCGCCGACTCGTACGCGTTCCTCGACGACTGGGTGCTGCAGGCGCTGCGCTCGCTCGGCATCGAGGCGGTGTACCAGCCGCTCAACGACATCGCCGGACCCCACGGCAAGATCGGCGGGGCCGCGCAGAAGCGCCTCGCCAACGGCGGGGTGCTGCACCACGCGACCCTCAGCTACGACATGGACGGGCAGGTGCTCACCGAGGTGCTGCGCATCGGCCGCGAGAAGCTCAGCGACAAGGGCACCGTCTCGGCCGCCAAGCGCGTCGACCCGCTGCGGAGCCAGACCGGCCTGCCGCGCGATCAGGTGATCGACCGCTTCATCCAGACCTTCACGACGCTCTACGGCGCCACGGAAGGCCACGTGACCGACGAGGAATACGCCGAGGCCGAGGCGCTCGTGGAGTCGAAGTTCGCCACCGACGCGTGGCTGCAGCGCGTCCCGTGAGCGTCGACGTCACCGCCGACGCCGTCGCCCCCGGCAGCGTCGAGATCCACCACGCCGACAACCTTTCCATCACCCCGGCCTTCGCCGACGGCTCGTTCGCCCTCGTCTACCTCGACCCTCCGTTCAACACCGGCCGCACGCGGTCCAAGGCCGTCGAGTCGGCGACGTGGACGCCGCCGGCCGACGAGACCCCGGATGCCGCGGAGCCCGAAGCCGTGGCATCCATCGACGACCCGAACATGCTGACGTTCCCCGAGGAGGAGCCGCCGCCGCCCCCGGTGGTGCAGCGCGGCTTCCACGGCCGCGAGTACGCGCGCCTGCGGGGAGACCTGCGCACCTACGACGACCGGTTCGACGACTACTGGGGCTTCCTCGAGCCGCGGCTGATCGAAGCGTGGCGCCTGCTCGCCGACGACGGGACGCTCTACCTGCACCTCGACTACCGCGAGGTGCACTACGCCAAGGTGATGTGCGACGCGCTGTTCGGGCGCGACAAGTTCCTCAACGAGCTCATCTGGGCGTACGACTACGGCGCGAAGACGCGGCGCCGCTGGCCCACGAAGCACGAGACGATCCTCGTGTACGTGAAGAACCCGTCGACGTACTTCTTCGACTCGGATGCCGTCGACCGCGAGCCGTACATGGCGCCGGGTCTCGTGACGGCCGAGAAAGCCGCGCGTGGGAAGCTGCCCACCGACGTGTGGTGGCACACGATCGTGCCGACCACGGGACGCGAGAAGACGGGCTACCCGACGCAGAAGCCCGAGGGCGTGCTGCGGCGCATGGTGCAGGCGTCCAGCCGGCCCGGCGACCGCGTGCTCGACATGTTCGCCGGCAGCGGCACGCTCGGCGCGGTCGCGGCGCCGCTGGGGCGGCACAGCGTGCTCATCGACGACAACGCCGATGCCGTGGCCGTGATGCACAAGCGGCTGGAGCCGTTCGCGGGCTGAAGCCGCCCGGGGACCCGAGCCGCCGGCGGTGTGACCGCCCCGCGGCCCGCGCAACCCGTCTCGCGCAACCCGTCCCGCAGCCACGGGTTCCGGCCCGCCGGCCCTCGATGTCGGTGCCCGCGCCTAGGGTGAGCGCATGGAATTCGGCATCTTCGTTCCGCAGGGTTGGCGTTTCGATCTGGTGGGTATCGACCCCGCCGAACACTGGCGGGTGATGAACTCCCTCGCGCAGAGCGCCGACGACGGACCGTGGGCATCGCTGTGGGTCTACGACCACTTCCACACCACGCCCGTGCCCAGCACCGAGGCCACGCACGAGGCGTGGACGCTCATGGCCGCGTTCGCTGCGGCGACCGACCGCGTGCGCCTCGGCCAGATGTGCACGTGCATGGGTTACCGAAACCCCGCGTATCTCGCGAAGGTGGCCGCGACCGTCGACGCGATCTCGGGCGGTCGCGCCGAGATGGGCATCGGCGGCGGGTGGTACGAGCACGAGTGGCGCGCCTACGGCTACGGCTTCCCTCCCATCGCCGAGCGGCTCGGACGCCTGCGCGAGGGCGTCGAGATCATGCATCAGGCCTGGACCACCGGGGAGGCCACCCTGTCGGGCAAGTACTACGAGGTCGACGGCGCGATTGTGCAGCCCCAGCCGCTGCAGCCGGGCGGCATCCCCCTGTGGATCGCGGGCGGCGGTGAGAAGGTCACGCTCAAGATCGCGGCGAAGTACGCCTCGTACACGAACTTCGGCGGGTCGCTGGAGGAGTTCGACCACAAGTCCGAGGTGCTGCGCGGGCACTGCGATGCCCTGGGCCGTGACGCCGCCGAGATCACCCGGTCGACGAACTTCAACACCATCGTCGCCGCGACCGAGGCCGAGGCCGAGGAGCGCCTGGCCGCCGTCGTCGCACGGCTGCGCCCGCACGTGGGTGACGAGCGCGCGGATGCCATCGAGGCCGACTACCGCGCGTCCGACGGCTTCGGCACGCCCGAGCAGATCGTCGAGCGGCTGAGGGAGCGGGCGGCGCACGGCCTGGGCTACGCGATCCACTACTTCCCCGAGGCCGCCTACGACACCTCGGGCATCTCCCTCTTCGAGCGCGAGGTCATCCCCCACCTCTGACCGCGTTCCTCCGCGTGAGGGGTCAAGAATTGTCGCTCTGCCCGCGGCGAGGCGACGGAATTCGACCCCTCACGCGGCGGCGGATGCGGCGCCCTCCCGCCAGCGCATCACGCGCAGCGCGAAGAAGGTCAGCCGGCGTCCTGACCGCGCTCATCCGCGTGAGGGGTCGAGAATTGTCGCTCTGCCCGCCGCGAAGCGACAGAAACTGACCCCTCACGCGGGAAGGCTCCGTCCGCCTCCCGCACCTGACCAGCGACTCCCACACGCCGACGTTCGAGCCCGCGCTCCGTCTCCGCCCGCGTGAGTCGCCAGATTCTGTCGCCTTGAGGGCCCCGCGAGCGACACATGTTGGCGACTCACGCGGGGCAGCGTGGCAGCGGCACGCGTCGGCGCCGGGGTCGGCGGCGGGGTGGATGCCGCAGCGTCGAACACCCCGCGCGCGCCGGGTCGTGGCATCCCGGGCCGTCCACCCGGGTCTCGGCCGCCCGCGAAGGAGACCCCCGACGCCTTCTTGTCGTGGCCGCTGCGTCTCAACGCCGCTGCGCGGGGTGGTGCTGCCGGTGGGTCGTGTGCGTGTGTGGCCCCGGGGGCACGCGCAGCGCCCCGGGGCCACCCGCTGCGCGCGGGGTGCTGCCGGTGGGTCGTGTGCGTGTGTGGCCCCGGGGTCACGTGCAGCGCCCCGGGGCCACCGCCGACGCGCGGGGTGGTGCTGCCGGTGGGTCGTGTGCGTGTGTGGCCCCGGGGCCACGTGCAACGCCCCGGGGCCACCACCATCGCCCCACCCGCCCGGCTCGCCCCCCAATTCTCCCCGTGGAACGCGCGGCGTCACGCGTCGCGGCGCGCACCCTCCGACGGAGTCACCGTGAAGATGTTCGGCGCGCGGAAGCCGGATGCCGCGAATGCGGCCTGAACGGCATCGGTCGCCGCCGGGATCAGGTCGTCGGAGATCAGCGCGATCGCCGCCCCGCCGAACCCGCCGCCCGTCATGCGCGCGCCGAGCGCGCCCGAGGCGAGCGCCGTCTCGACGGCGAGATCGAGCTCGGGCACGGAGATCTCGAAGTCGTCGCGCATCGAGGCGTGCGAGGCGACCAGCAGGTCGCCGATGGCGCGGGGGCCGTGAGCCTCGAGCGCGGCCACCGTGTCGAGCACCCGCTGGTTCTCGGTGACGACGTGGCGAACGCGGCGGAAGGTCACGTCATCCAGGATCTCTTCGGCACGGGCGAGGTCGTCGACCGTGAGGTCGCGCAGCGATGTCGCCCCGAACGCGGCGGCGCCCTTCTCGCACGAGGCGCGGCGCTCGCGATACCCGCCGGTCGAGTGCGCGTGCTCGACGAGCGTGTCGACCACGAGGATCGACAGGCCCGCAGGCGTGAAGCCCAGAATGACCGGCCGAGTCTCGAGCGTGCGGCAGTCGAGGAAGGTCGCCGCGTCGGCGACGCCGAGCATCGACGCCATCTGGTCCATGATCCCCGTCGGTGCACCCACGGCGTCGTTCTCGGCGATCCGTCCGACACGGGCGAGCGCGACCTTGTCGAGGCCGGCGTTCCACACGTCGTTGAGGGCGGATGCCACGGCCCCCTCGATCGCGGCCGACGACGACAGTCCGGCCCCCACCGGCACGTCCGACGCCACCGCGATGTCGACGCCGCGAGGCGCGGCATCCGGGGCCTCCCGCAGCAGTGCCCACGCCACTCCCAGCGGGTACCCCGCCCAGTCGAGGCCGCTGGCCGCGATGCGCGCATCGAGCTCGCCGAGCGAGACCTCCACCGCGTCGGGCGCGAAGGTCGAGCGTACGCGGATGACGTCGTCGTCGCGCAGGGCGACGGCGGCGGCGGTGCGCTGCGCGATCGCGAACGGGAACACGAAGCCCTCGTTGTAGTCGGTGTGCTCGCCGATGAGGTTGGCGCGGCCGGGGGCCGACCACACCCCGATGGCGGGAGCGGCGAGAAGGGTGCGGGCGTCGTCGACGGCGGTCATGCCGTCACCTCCGGAACGGTGTCGAGGGCGGCGCGCAGGCGTTCGGCCTGCGACTCGGGGGTCACGTCGCCGATCCAGGCGCCCATGGCGGCCTCGCTTCCGGCGAGGTACTTCAGCTTGTCGGCGGCGCGGCGGGGAGAGGTGATCTGCAGGTTGAGGCGCACGGCATCCCGTCCCCGTCCGACCGGCGCCTGGTGCCAGGCCGCGATGTAGGGGGTGGGGGTGTCGTACAGCGCGTCGATGCCGCGGAGCAGCCGCAGGTAGAAGGGAGCCAGCTCGTCGCGCTCGGCGGCGGTGGTCTCGGCGAGGTCGGCGACGTGGCGGTGGGGCAGCACGTGCACCTCGATCGGCCATCGCGCGGCGAAGGGCACGAACGCCGTCCAGTGCTCACCGCGCAGCACGACGCGCTCGCCGGCCTGCTCGAAGTCGAGGATCCGCTGGAACAGGTCATCGGAGGTGCGCGAGATCGTGTCGAGCAGCCGGTGCGTGCGCGGGGTGACGTACGGGTACGCGTAGATCTGCCCGTGCGGGTGGGGGAGGGTGACCCCGATCTGCTCCCCGCGGTTCTCGAACGGGAAGACCTGACGGATGCCGGGCAGAGCCGACAGCGCCGCGGTCCGGTCGGCCCACGCCTCGATGACCGTGCGGGCGCGGGTGCGGGTGAGCGAGCCGAACGAGCCCTCGTGCTGCGGCGAGAAGCACACGACCTCGCAGCGTCCGACGGAGGTGCGGGTGCGGCCGAGACCGAGGTGTTCGAGGTCGTCGTCGCTGTGCGGAGGGTCGACGGCGGCGGGGGCGTCGGTGGTCGCGTCATCGAGGGCCGGGCCGAACGACGGCGACTTGTTCTCGAAGACGGCGACGTCGTACAGCGAGGGGATCTCCGACGGATTCGTCGGCGTCTGCGGCGACAGCGGGTCGAGGTGCGCGGGGGGGAGGAACGCGCGGTTCTGGCGATTGGATGCCACGGTGATCCAGTCGCCGGTCAACACGTCCTGCCGCATCGTCGCGGTCGTCGGGCGTGGGTCGAGGGTGCGGGCGTCGACGGCCCGTTCGGCGCCGAGCGCGGTGCCCGGGTCGTCGAAGTAGATGAGCTCGCGGCCGTCGGCGAGGCGCGTCGGCCGCTTGATGACACCGGCTCCCAGGGGCTCGGCGATGAGACTGTGCGTGTTCACGATAACACGCTAGCGGGCGCGCGTGATATCGTCAACATGCAGGAGGTGAGATGCGCGTATCGATGGCACACGTTGCCGAGCGGGCCGGCGTTTCGGCGCAGACGGTGTCGCGCGTCGCGAACGGCAGCCCGCGGGTCGACCCCGCCACACGCGCCCGCGTCGAGAAGGCGATGGCCGACCTCGGCTACCGCATGCACCGTGCGGCCCGTGCCCTGCGCACCGGCCAGACCTCCACGATCGGCCTGGTCGTGTCGACCCTCGCCTCCGTCGGCAACTCCCGCATGCTCCAGGCGGTCTCCGAAGCGGCCGCCGCGCGCGACTATGCGCTCGCGGTCGTGACGGTGGGGGAGCGCGGCATCCGCGAGGCCTTCGCGCGCCTGCGCTCGCAGGGCGTCGACGGCGCCGTCGTGCTCAACGAAGCCACCGAGCTCGCACGCGATGTCGAGCCGCCCGCCGACCTGCACGTCGTGGTGGTCGACTCCCCGCCCGATCAGCGCTTCTCGATCGTGCAGACCGACCACGCCGGCGGCGGGCGGGCCGCCACCGAGCATCTCCTCGCGCTCGGCCACGCCACGGTGCACCACCTCGCCGGTCCCGCCCGCTCCTTCGCTGCGGCCGAGCGCGAGCGCGGCTGGCGGGATGCGCTCGCCGACGCCGGGGTCTCGGCGCCCGAGCCCGTCCGGGGCGACTGGACGTCGGCATCCGGACACGCGACCGCGGTGCACCTGTCGGAGGCCACCGCCGTCTTCGTGGCCAACGACCAGATGGCGCTCGGCGCCCTCCGCGCCTTCGCCGACGCCGGTCGCCGCGTGCCTGACGACATCGCCGTGGTCGGGTTCGACGACATCGTGGATGCCGCCGAGTTCCGCCCCCCGCTCACAACGATGCGGCAGGACTTCGACGCCCTCGGCGCCCGGGCGGTGGAGCTGCTCATCGCCGCCATCGAGGGGGGCGCTGCCGTGGTCGAGACGGTGCCCGCCCCGCTGATCCTCCGCGCGAGCAGCGTCCCCCGCTGACGAGGAACCGTCCTGCGCCCCTTCGCGTGAGGGGTCAAGAATTGTCGCCGCGACGGGTGCCGGAGCGACAATTCTTGACCCCTCACGCGCCTTTAGCGGGGGGCTTACTCCTCGAGCTGACCCAGCGAGGGGGCGGGGAGGAAGCGGGCGATCGGGTCGACGGCGTGCTCCAGCTCAAGCACCACGATCTCGTTCGCCCCGGCGCGTGTCGCCGGCCCAGGCACGTAGAGGGTGTTCTGCGGCACGTTGTTCCAGTACCGCCCGAGGAAGAAGCCGTTCACGAACGCGAAGCCCTTGCCCCAGCCCGTGGTGTCGAGGAACAGGTCGGCGGGCGCGTCCAGGTCGAACCCGCCCCGCAGCAGCGCGCGGCCGACGGCGCCCTCGCCCGTGCCGACGGCGGATGCCAGGTCGACCGGCGTCGCGGTCCAGCCGGTCAGCGGCTCACCGTTCAGGGTCACGGAGCCGATCAGCCCCTTCGTCTCGCCGAGCCGGTCGGCGTAGTTGACGCGGCCCTGGTCTTCGACGAGGACGGTGAGGCGGGCGCCGGCCGGGATCGTCAGCGCGCGTTCGTGCAGCGTCCGCGACAGCCGACCCACCGGAGTTCCGTCGACGTGGATCCACGCGAGGTCGCGCACCTCGCCGAAGACGAGGGCGGCGGGCCCGGTGAACGACGGAAGGTCGACGTCGTAGCGCACGAGTGCGCCGAGGTGCGCGAGGTCTTCGAAGGTCGCCGGGGCGTCGGTCGGGTCGGAGGCGGCGGATGCCGGCATCCATTCGCCCTCGCCCGTCAGGGCGACCTCGAAGGCCGGGGCCGCGGGCCGCGGCGTGGGCTCGAGGTCGGGCACGGGCGCGTACTTCGCGATGACCTCGCGGAACGCGTGGTACTTCGCGGTGGGGTGACCGCACTCGTCGATGGGCGCGTCGTAGTCGTACGAGGTGACGATCGGGTCGTACCGGCCCTTGTCGTTCGCGCCGTTCGTCGTGCCGAAGTTCGTGCCGCCGTGCACCATGTAGATGTTCACCGACGCCCCGGCCGCCAGCAGCACGTCGAGGTCGTGGGCGGAGGCGGCGGGGTCGGTGGTGTGGTGGATGCTGCCCCACCAGTCGAACCACCCGTCCCAGAACTCGCTGCACATGAGCGGGCCGGTGGGCTGGTGCTCGCGCAGAGTGATCAGGCGCTCCTCGGAACGCGAGCCGAACGAGCCGGTGAGGTGCAGCTCGGGCAGGCTCCCCGCCTCGAGCATCCACGGCATGGGCTGGTCGACGGTGGTCAGCGGCACCGTGATGCCGGCGTCTTTGGTGACCCGCACCAGCTCGCGGAGGTACTCCTTGTCGGATCCGTACGCACCGTACTCGTTCTCGATCTGCACGAGCACGACGTTGCCGCCGCGGTCGATCTGTCGCGGGGCGACGATCTCGTACACCCGGCGCAGGTACTCCGACACCGCCTCGAGGTACTGCGGCTCGGAACGGCGGATGCCGATCCCCGGCGTCGAGGTCAGCCACACGGGGAGCCCCCCGTTGTGCCACTCCGCGCAGATGTACGGGCCGGGGCGCACGATCGCGTGCAGACCCTCGGCGGCGACCAGGTCGAGGAAGCGGCCGAGGTCGTTCCACCCGGTGGCATCCCACTCGCCCTTCACTGGCTCGTGGGCGTTCCATGCCACGTAGGTCTCGATGGTGTTCAGGCCCATCGCCTTGGCCGTGCGGATGCGGTCGGCCCAGTGCTCGGGGTGGATGCGGAAATAGTGCAGCGTCCCGGAGATGACCTGGTGCGGTCGTCCGTCGAGGAGGAAGTCGGTGTCGCCGATGGTGAAGGTCGTCACGATGTCTTTCGGGGTCGGTCGGTGAGACGCCCGGTCAGGCGCACCCAGGCGAGGGCGGGAAGGGTGAGATGCAGGATGCCGTCGGCGTCGGTCTCGACGGCCAGCGGCACCGGCGCGACGGGCTCGGCGTCGGCGGAGTTGGTGGGTGTGGCGGTCGCCGCCCTCGGGGACCGTGATGACCACCGCCTCGACGTCGGTGACGCTGCCGAGATCGAGCTCGACGGTCGTCGCAGCCTCGAGGTCGCGGTGCACGAGGAACACCGACACGGCGTCGCCGTCGACGGTGGCGACCGTGTCGACCGCATCCACTGCTCCGTGGCGGGCGGTGTCGATGGTGGCGCCCTCGACGCGGGGGAGGATCACGCGACCGGATGCCGCCCGCGCGGTGAGGGCGAAGGGGTGGAACGTACTCTGCCGCCACGCCGGTCCGCCGCCGGGCTCGGTGCGGATCGGCGCGATCACGTTCACCAGCTGGGCGAGGTTGGCCATCGACACCCGGTCGGAGCGACGGATCAGGGTGATGAGGAGCGATCCCACCACGACGGCGTCGGTGACGGTGTAGTCGTCCTCGATGAGCCGCGGGGCGACCGGCCAGTCGCCGGTGAGGACGCGCGGCTTGTCGACCTCGTTCCAACGGGTCTGGTTCCACACGTTCCACTCGTCGACGCTGATGCCGATCGTGCCGCCGTCGGGCGTCGTCGCGCCGACCTCGTCGATGATGTCGACCACGTCGCCGATGTAGCGGTCGAGGGCGGCGGAGCTGGCGAGGAAGCTCGCGGGGTCTGCCGGGTCCTCCTCGTAATAGGCGTGCACCGAGATGTGGTCGATGAGTCCCGCGGTGTGGCGCAGCACCGTGCGCTCCCACTCCCCGAACGTGGGCATCTCGTGGTTGGAGCTGCCGGCGGCGACGAGCTCGACGTCCGGGTCGACGAAGCGCATCATGCGGGCGGTCTCGGCGGCGAGGCGCCCGTACTCATCGGCGGTCTTGTGGCCGATCTGCCACGGACCGTCCATCTCGTTGCCGAGGCACCACAGCCGGATGCCGAACGGCTCGTCCCGGCCGTTCGCCCGGCGCTCGTCGCTGAGCGCGGTGCCCGCGGGGTGGTTGGCGTACTCGAGCAGATCGGCGGCCTCGGCGACGCCGCGCGTGCCGAGGTTCACCGCCTCCATGACCTCGAGGCCCGCGGCATCCGCCCAATCCGCGAACTCGTGCAGCCCCACCTGATTCGTCTCGGTGCTGTGCCACGCGGCATCCAGGCGGACGGGGCGCTCCTCGCGGGGGCCCACGCCGTCTTCCCAGCGGTAGCCCGAGACGAAGTTGCCACCCGGGTAGCGCACGACCGTCGCACCCAGTTCGCGCACGAGCTCGAGCACGTCGGCACGGAAGCCGGCGGCATCCGCCGTCTCGTGACCGGGCGAATGGATGCCGTCGTACACGCAGCGGCCCATGTGCTCGACGAACGAGCCGAACAGCCGGCGCGGCACCTCGGCGCCGACGGCGTCGCGGTCGACGGTGATGCGGGTGGGGGTGGTCATTGCTCTCCTGGCGGGGAAACGGGTGGGGCGGGTCGCATGCGGTGCACGCGACCCGCCCCGGGAACTGCTTACTTGTTGACCGAGAAGCCCTGGTCGTTGCCGTACGTGACCAGCTGCTCCTGCCAGGCCTCGAGGCCGGCGTTCAGGTCGCTCTTGTTCGCGTAGGCCTGGCCGACGGTGTCGCCGTAGATGCTGTTCGCGTAGACCTGGAACGGCAGGTAGTTCCAGCCCTTCACCACGTCACCCGACGCCTCGGTCAGCACCTGGTTGATCTGCTGGCCGCCGAAGTACTCCGACTCCTTGTCGACGAAGGCGGGGTCGCTGAGCTGCGCGGTCGTGGAGGGGAAGCCACCCGACTCGGCGAAGATCTGCAGGCTCTCCTCGTCGTTGTTCAGCCACTTGAGGAAGCCGGCCGCGAGAGCGGGGTTCTTGCTCTGCTTGGTCACGGCCTGGCCGCCGCCGCCGTTCTCCGCCGTCGCGGGCTTGCCGTCGTAGGTGGGGATGGGGGCCACGGCCCACTTGCCGGCGCCGTCCTCGACCGAGCTCTCGAGCACACCGGGCATCCACGCGCCGATGACGAGCGAGGCGATCGAGCCGTCGCCCAGGCCCTTGAACCACTCGTCGCTCCAGCTGGGCGTGGTCGAGAGCAGGTCGCCCTCGATCAGGCGGTTCCAGTTCTCGGCGAACTTCTTCGAGCCCTCGTCCTGCAGGTCGATCGTGACGTTCGTGCCGTCGGCCGTGAACGGGGTGCCGCCCGCCTGCCAGATCATGCTGGTGGTGAAGCCGGAGTCGCCGGTGTCGGCGGTGATGTACTTGGTCGGGTCGGCGGCGTGCAGCTTCTGTGCGGCGGCGTAGTACTCGTCCCAGGTGGTGGGCACGGCGATGCCGTACTGGTCGAAGACGCTCTTGTTGTAGAACAGGGCCATGGGGCCGGAGTCCTGCGGCAGGCCGTAGATCTTGCCGTCGAAGTCGACCGCGCCCCACGGGCCCGGGGCGTAGGCGCTCTCGAGGTCGCCGAAGCCGTACGACGACAGATCGAGCAGCGAGTCCGACAGCGCGAACTGCGGGAAGGCGTAGTACTCGATCTGCACGACGTCGGGGGCGCCCGATCCGGCCTTGATGGCGTTCTGGAGCTTGGTGTACTCCTCGGTGTTCGTGCCGGCGTTGACCAGGTTGACCTTGACGTTGGGGTACTTCGCCTGGAAAGCGGCGACCTGCGCCTCGGCCGAGGGCGTCCACGACCAGTAGGTGATCTCGCCGCCGGCTTCGAGGGCCGCTTCGATGTCGTCGGCCGAACCGCCGGCGGCGCCGCCGGTGTTGCCGCCGGAGCACGCGGTGAGTGCGCCGACCGACAGAGCGGCGGCGGCGACGGCGAAGACGGTCCGCCGAACGGCGGTGCCCTTGCGCATGAATGTCATCGGTTCCTCTTACTTCGTTGTGTGAGTTCCGGGGCGGGACGCTCCGGTGCGGGTGGGTTGTGAAGACCGGGGCAGGACGCTCCGGGTGTTACGGGTGGTGGGGCTGACGCCCCGATCAGGGGGAGCTTCGGATGTCACTGCTTGACGCTGCCCGCGCTGAGGCCCGATTGCCAGAAGCGCTGCAGCACGAGGAACGCGGCGACGATCGGGATGATCGACAGCAGCGAACCGGTGATGACGAGGTTGTAGATGGGCTGAGCGCCGACGCCGACGGCCTGGGCGTTCCACTGGTTGAGGCCGACGGTCAGCGGGTACCACTCCGGGTTGCTCAGCATGATGAGCGGCAGGAAGTAGTTGTTCCACGTCGCCACCACCGCGAACAGCAGCACGGTGACGATGCCCGGGGTCAGCAGGCGGACCGAGATGGTGAAGAAGGTGCGGAACTCGCCCGCGCCGTCCATGCGGGCGGCTTCCAGCAGCTCGGTCGGGATGGCGTCGGTCGCGTAGACCCAGACGAGGTAGAGGCCGAACGGGCTGATCAGCGAGGGGATGATGATCGCCCACGGGGTGTTCGTCAGACCCAGCTGGCTGAACAGCAGGAAGGTCGGGACGGCGAGGGCCGTGCCGGGCACGGCGATGGCGCCGAGGATCACGGCGAAGACCGCCTTGCGCCCGCGGAAGTTGTACTTGGCCAGTCCGTAGCCGGCCAGCGTGGCCAGGAACGTCGCGCCGCCGGCGCCGACGACGACGTACAGCAGGGTGTTGCCGAGCCAGCGCAGGAAGATCCCGTCGCGGTAGGTGAAGGTCTGCACGATGTTGTCGCCGAGGGCGAAGCTGTCGCCGAACCACAGCCCGAACGACGAGAACAGGTCGGGCTGGGTCTTGGTGGCGTTGATGAGCAGCCAGGCCAGCGGCAGGAGCGTGTACACGAGGTACAGGCTCATGACGATGGTCAGCACGACGGATCGCCGCGTGTGGGTGGGCGAGGTGCGGGCGTAGCCGCGTCCGCTGCGCGGGCGCGAGGTGGTCACGGCGACGGTGTCGGTGCGGGGTGCGGTCGCGGTGGTCATCGCGCCTCCTGACGTGAGCCGCGCAGCTGCACGACGTAGGCGATGATCGCGGTGATCAGGCCCATGATGATGGCGATCGTCGCGGCGTAGTTGTACTGCTGGCCCGCGAACGACAGGTTGTAGGCGTACATGTTCGGCGTGTAGAACGTCGAGATCGTGTTGGGCGCCAGCGGCTTGAGGATGTTCGGCTCGTTGAAGAGCTGGAAGCTTCCGATGATCGAGAAGATCGTGGCGATCACCACGGCGCCGCGCACGGCCGGGATCTTGATCGAGAAGATCGTGCGCCACGCGCCCGCCCCGTCGATGGATGCCGCTTCGTACAGCTCGCCCGGGATGGTCTTCAGCGACGAGTAGAAGATGAGCATGTTGTAGCCCACGAACTGCCACGTGACGATGTTGCCGATCGACAGCAGCATCCACTGCGGGATGAACGGCTGCAGCACCTCGGAGCCGAGCAGCTGGTTGATGTTGCCGGCCAGGCCGAACTGGTCGCCGTAGATGTAGCCCCACATCAGCACGGCCACGACCGCGGGAACGGCGTAGGGGAGGAAGATCACGATCCGGTAGAAGCTCGAAGCGTGCAGCCGCGCGCTGTCGATCGCGAGGGCGGCGCCCAGCGCGAGGACGAGCATGATCGGCACCTGGATGACGAGGAAGACGGCGACGCGGATGAGGCCGTCCCAGAACTTCTCGTCCTGGAAGGCCGCGATGTAGTTGTCGAGCCCGACGAAGGCGTTGCCGCCGATCAGCTGCTCGCGGAAGAGGCTGAGGTAGATCGAGTAGACCAGCGGCGCGAGGAAGACCAGCGCGAAGACGATCGCGAAGGGAGCGACGAACAGCCAGCCGCGGTCGTCGATGCGTGCGCGCCGTTTGCGCCGGGGGGTGCGCAGGGCGGGCGGGGGTGCCGCGGTGGTCGTCATCGTCCAGTGCCTCTTCGTTGGTGCGCATTCGGTCCGGATGGCCGAGATGTTGACGTAAACATAACTCCGCCGCGCTAGTGTGTCAACGTCAACATCCCGGGGGGTGACCATGAGCGAGACGACGACGACGTCGACCGCGATCCCGACGCGCAAGCGGCGACGCGAGGTGTCGATGGCAGACGTCGCCGCGGCGGCCGGCGTGTCCGGTCAGACCGTCTCGCGCGTCGCGAACGGTCGCGCGAACGTCGATCCCGACACGCGTCAACGCGTTCTCGATGCCATGTCCCACCTCGGCTACCGCCCCAACAGCGCCGCCCGTGCCCTGCGGTCGGGGCGCTTCCGCAGCATCGGCGTGATCATGTTCTCGCTGGGGTCGTACGGCAACACGCGCACACTCGACGCGCTGGCGTCGATGGCCGCGGCATCCGGGTACTCGATCACCCTCATCACGGTGCAATCCGCGTCGCAGTCCGACGTGTCGGGCGCGTTCGTGCGCCTGCGCGAGCATGCCGTCGACGGCATCGTCATCCTGATCGAGACGCACCGCCTCGGTGAGAACGAACTCGCGATCCCCTCCGGCCTGCCGGTCGTCGTCGTCGATTCCAGTGCCGACTACCCCTACGCCGTCGTCGACAACGACCAGGCGCAGGGCGCGCGGCTCGCGACCGAGCACCTGCTCGATCTCGGACACGAGACGGTGTGGCACGTCTCGGGACCACCGGAGTCGTTCGCGGCGGAGCGTCGGCGCAATGCCTGGCGTGCGGCCCTGGTGGACCGCGGATGCCGGGTGCCCGAGGTGCAGATCGGCGACTGGACGGCCGACTCCGGTCACCGCATCGGGGCCGAGCTCGCCACGCGCCCCGAAGTGACCGCCGTATTCGCGGCGAACGACCAGATGGCGCTCGGCGTCATCCGTGCTCTGCACGAGGCGGGGCGCCGGGTCCCCGGCGACGTCAGTGTCGTCGGCTTCGACGACATGCCCGAGTCGGCGAACTTCTGGCCGCCACTCACCACCGTCCGGCAGCGGTTCGAGCGCGTGGGCGAAGAGGCGATGAAGGCGCTCATCGCCGACATCGAGGGCATCGACGGCGACCACACCCGCACCCTGGTGCCGACGTCGCTCGTCGTGCGGGCGAGTTCCGGCCCGCGCTGACGCGGCGACACCCCCCTTGTGCGCGCTAACGCGCCTCGATTACGCTTTCGTGGCGTCCATGTTGACGTCAACACCCCCCTGAGGCCGCACTGGAGCGGCCGGATCGGAATGACGATGAAGTCACCTCGACTGCTGTCGATGACGTGCGCCGTGGCCCTGGCCGCCGGCGCGGTCACCGCGACCGCGGTGTCGGCCCCCGATGAGAGTCACGCCGCCACGCCCCCCGTGCGCATCGCGCTCAACCCGGCCACGGCGTCCGAGCCCTTCGAGGGCTGGGGGACGAGCCTCGTCTGGTTCGCCAACGCGACCGGGCAGTACCCCGCCGACGTGCGGCAGAAGCTGTTCGACGCGGTCTTCGGCGACGACGGGCTGAACCTCAACATCGCCCGATACAACATCGGCGGCGGCAACGCGACCGACGTGCCCCCCTACCTCCGCCCCGGCGGGGCCGTGCCCGGATTCTGGAACCCGGACCTGCCCGCGACCGACGGCCAGGGCGCCATCACCTCGACCTACGCCGACCGTGAGCGCTATAAGGCCGCGTGGAAACCCCGACGACCCGACCCACTACGACTTCTCGGCCGACGAGGGCCAGCGCTGGTGGATCGACGCCCTGAAAGACAAGGTCACCCACTGGGAGGCCTTCAGCAACTCCCCGCCCTACTTCCTCACCCAGAGCGGATTCGTCTCGGGCGGCATCAACAACGCCACCAGCGAGCAGCTCGCCACCGCCGACATGGACAAATTCGCCGGGTATCTGACCACGGTCGTCGACGAGCTCGAGAAAGAGCACGGCATCCGGTTCGACACGATCGACCCGTTCAACGAGCCGAACACCAACTACTGGTCGACCCGCATTCCGGCGGGCTCCACCTGGCCCACCAGCGAGAGCCGCCAGGAGGGCGCCCACATCGGCCCGCAGCGCCAGGACGAGATGATCAAGGCGCTCCAGGCCCGCCTCGCCGACCCCGACACCACCACCGACGCCGTCATCTCGGCGATGGACGAGACAAACCCCAGCATCTTCGCGACGAACTGGAACACGTGGACGCCGGCCGCCAAGGCCGCGGTCGAGCAGCTCAACGTGCACACGTACGGCACCCAGGGGCGCCCGATCGTCCGCGACATCGCCAAGGCGGCCGACAAGCCGCTGTGGATGAGCGAGGTCGAGGGCAACTGGACACCGGGCACGGGCTTCAACCCCGCCGACATCGGCAACGGCCTCGGCATGGCCGAGCACATCGTGGGTGACCTCCGCGAACTGGAGCCCGACGCCTGGGTGTTCTGGCAGCCGGTCGAGGACCTCTACAACATGGAGAAGGTCGAGCGCCTCAACTGGGGCAGCGTCTTCATCGACTTCGACTGCAACGCCGACGGCAACTCCGAGCGCCGCCTGCGAGACGGCGACGCCGACCCCAGCTGCAAGGTGCTGACCAACGAGAAGTTCAACACGGTCCGCAACTTCACGCACTACATCAAGCCCGGGGACCGTCTCGTCTCCACCTCGAACACGCAGTCCACGGCCGCCATCGACGCCGACGGCAACGGTGCGACGGTCGTGCACGTGAACACCGAGACCGCCGACCGCACGGTCGAGATCGACCTCGGCGCCTTCGGCACGGTCGCGGCGGGAGCCACCGTCACGCCCGTGGTGACCACGCAGTCCACGCTCGAGAACCCGAGCGTCAATGCGCTGAAGAAGGGCGCCGCCGTCGCGGTGAACCCGGCCACTAAGACCGCCACGCTCACCGTCCCGGCGCGTTCGGTCACCACGTTCGTCATGGACGGCGTCTCCGGGGTCGCCGACTCCGCCGCCAGCTTCCGCGACGGACAGTCGGTGCAGCTGCAGGGGCTGCAGAGCGGTCTCATGCTCGACGGCGGCGCCTCCCTGGCCATCCGCCCGGCGGCGACCACCGCCCAGGCGGCCAAGACGCAGACCTGGACCGTGCGCTCGCTCGACGGCCAGGGCACCAACCGCCACCGCTTCACGCTCGAGAACGGCGCCGGCCAGTACCTCGGCGTCTCGAACGGAGGCACCGTGCTGGTCGATTCCGACCCGGCTGCGGCCGCCGCCGACCGCAACCTCCAGTGGATGGCATCCACCACCGACGGAACGACCTTCTCGGTGCTGAGCGTCGCCGGCGAGCGGGTGCTCGACGTCAACGGCGCCAGCTCGCAGCCGGAGGCCCGCGTGGGCCTGTGGACCTCGAACGGCGGCGGCAACCAGTCGTGGCGCCTTTCGGGCACGGCCGTGCTCGGTGTCGAGCCCGTCGTCGTCAGCACGCCCGTGGGAACGGCGCCGACCCTCCCCGCCACCGTCGCGGTGCGCTACGCCGCCCAGACCCTGCGTTCCGTACCCGTGACCTGGGATCTCGCCGGCAAGGACTGGTCGAAGGCCGGAACGGTCACCGTCCGCGGCACCGGAACCGACATGTTCGGCGCCCCGGTCGAGGCGACCGCGACCGTCGAGGTCGGCTCGTACACGGCGGCGCGACCAGCGTCCGTCACCGTGGCCGCCGGCACCTCCCTGGCGAGCGTGAAGGCGAACGCCCCCGCCGAGGTGCTGGCCGAGGTGCGCGCCGACGGTTCCGGATTCTGGACGCCCGTCACCTGGACCTGGGGCGATCTCACCGACGCGTCCTTCGCCGCGGCCGGCGCCGTGACCGTGAGCGGTACCGCGACCGGCCCGAGCGGCGAGAAGCTCCCCGCGCGCCTGACCGTGATCGTGACGGATGCCGTCGAGCGCAACGTCGCACCGCAGAGCCGTCCGTCCGCCACCTTCACCGAGAGCGGGTATCCGGTCGACCGCACGATCAACGGCCAGAACGCCGACAAGGGGTGGTCGAACTGGCGTCCGGACACCAAGAATGCGCAGGACACGCTGACCTACGCTCTCGCGAACGCCGAGACGGTTCAGCGCGTGGCCGTGCAGTTCTACCGCGACGGGGGGTCGCTGAGCTGGCCCGAGTCCCTCCGGGTGGACTACCGCATCGCCGGTGGCACCTGGGTGCAGGGCGCGTTGCAGAGCGTCCCGGCGCCGGCGAGCGGCGCCCCGAAGGTGGAGGTCACTCTCGGAGGCGTCGCCGCCGACGAGGTGCGAGTGGTGATGAACGCCCGATCGCAGACGCACATGATCGTCTCCGAGGTGGAGATCTTCGCCGCGGCACCGTCGCCGGCGGGGATCGCCGACCTGGCGCGGCTGACCGTGGGTGCGAACCCCGTCGCCGGCTTCGACCCCGCGAAGACCGAGTACGCGGTGAGCGTCCCCGGCGACGCGTGGCCGACCGTCAACGCGCAGGCGGTGGATCAGGATGCCGTCGTGCGCGTGACCCAGCCCGCCGACGCCGGCGGCGTCGGAACCGTGCGGGTGACCGCGCCGAACGGTGCGGAGCGCGTGTACACCGTGACCGTGACCCGCGTCCCGGCTGCCGCTCAGGTGATGGGCACCGCCTCGTCGCGCTGCGTCGCGGGCAAGGTCGTCCTGGCGGTGACGGTGCAGAACGACGGCCCGACCCGGGCCGACGTGCGCATCGACAGCCCGTACGGCGCGAAGAACCTCGGCGCCGTCGAGCCCGGCAAGCGCGCCTCCGCGACCTTCACCACGCGCCAGACGTCCATCCCGGCGGGAACCGCCACGGTCACGGCGACCGTGAACGGTGCGGCGACGACGAGCTCCGTCGCCATCCCGGCGGCGACCTGCAAGTAGAACGGTGACGGAGGGGGCGGCGACGGGATCGCCGCCCCCTCCGGCATCCGTCAAGGGGGCCTTCGCGTTCTCGACCCGGGGGAAGATGGATGCATCCGCATCGACCCCTCCCGAGGAGAACCATGCACGTCAACGCCTACGCGGCGTCATCCGCGACCTCCCCCCTCGAGCCCACGACCATCGAGCGCCGCGACGTCGGCCCGAAGGACGTCCTCATCGACATCGCCTACGCCGGCATCTGCCACTCCGATATCCACACCATCCGCGGCGAGTGGGGCGATGTGCCCTACCCCCTGACCGTCGGCCACGAGATCGTCGGCACCGTCGCCGAGGTCGGCTCCGACGTGACGAAGCACAAGGTGGGCGACCGCGTCGGCGTCGGATGCATGGTCAACTCGTGCCGCGAGTGCGAGAACTGCCAGGCGGGCGAGGAGCAGTACTGCCTGAAGGGCAACATCGGCACCTACGGCGCGAAAGACGTCGACGGCACCATCACGCAGGGCGGCTACAGCGAGAAGGTCGTCGTCGACGAGGACTTCGTGCTGCGCGTTCCCGAGGCGATCCCCTACGACAAGGCCGCACCCCTGCTGTGCGCCGGCATCACCACCTACTCTCCGCTGCACCACTGGAACGCCGGCCCCGGCAAGAAGGTCGCGGTCGTCGGTCTCGGCGGTCTTGGCCACATGGCCGTCAAGATCGCGCACGCCATGGGAGCCGAGGTCACCGTGCTGTCGCAGACACTGAGCAAGAAGGACGACGGCCTGAAGATGGGCGCCGACCACTACTACGCCACGAAGGACGAAGAGACCTTCTCGGAGCTGAAGAACACCTTCGACCTCATCGTCAACACCGTCAGCGCCCCGCTCGAGCTCAAGAAGTACCTGGGTCTGCTCGCCCGCAACGGCACGATGGTCAACGTCGGCGCCCCGCCGGAGCCGCTGCCGATCGAGGTGTTCACGCTGTTCGCGAACCGCCGCTCGTTCGCGGGCTCGGGCATCGGCGGCATCCAGGAGACCCAGGAGATGCTCGACTTCTGCGCCGAGCACGGCATCGCCCCCGAGACCGAGCTGATCTCGGCCGACAAGATCAACGAAGCGTACGAGCGCGTGCTGAACAGCGACGTGCGCTACCGCTTCGTCATCGACGCGAAGACGTTCGCCCCCGCCTGATCCCCGGATGCCACGGCCCCGACGCTCTCGCGAGCGCCGGGGCCGTCGTGCGCCGCGGCTCCGCATGAACGTCGCTCGCGCCGGGGTGGCGGCGCGCGCTGTGGGCCGCGGCTCGCTCCGGGCTACGCATAAACACTGTTGGTGCGCGTAAACACGGGCGCTGCGTGTTTCTGCGCACGGATTGTGTTTATGCGTGGGTGCGGCCGTGTGTGGTGGGGGTGGGGGCCGGTTTCGGCGGGTGGGGGGCGGTCGGTTGTGGCTCGCTCTGGGGCACGCATAAACAGTGTTGGTGCGCATAAACACGGGCGTTGCGTGTTTCTGCGCACGGATCGTGTTTATGCGTGGGTGCGGCCGTGTGTGGTGGGGGTGGGGGCCGGTTTCGGCGGGTGAGGGGGCGGTCGGTTGTGGCTCGCTGTGGGGCACGCATAAACCGTGTTGGTGCGCGTAAACACGGGCGCTGCGTGTTTCTGCGCACGGATTGTGTTTATGCGTGGGAGCGGTCGTGCGTCGTGGGGTGGGGGTGGGTGCTCGGGCGGGATGGGGCGGTGGGTTGCGGCTGGCCCGGGGTGGTTGTGCGCAACGGCTCATCGCGGACCGTCGCTCGGCGGAGGCGTCCGCCCCGGGGTCGCGCATAAACAGTGTTCGTGCGCGTAAACACGGGCGCTGCGTGTTTCTGCGCACGGATTGTGTTTATGCGTGGGTGCGGCCGTGGGTCGTGGGGCGGGGGCCGGTTTCGGGGTGGGCGCAGGTGTCGCGGTGGGTTGCCGCTCGCTTTGGGTCGCGCATAAACAGTGTTCGTGCGCGTAAACACGGGCGGGGCGTGTTTCTGCGCACGGACCGTGTTTATGCGTGATCGCGGTCGCGTGGGTGCGGTCGCGGTCGCGGTCGCGTGTTCCGGGGTGCGCCGGGGCCGGCCGTCCCCCCCGGCCTATACGCGAAAGCGGCGCCGCCCCGCGGCCTGCACGCGAAAGCGGCGCCGCCCCGGAGGACGACGCCGCTGGCGGACGCGGAACGTCAGGCCTGGCCGAGCGCGGCCGAGACCACGGCCCGGGCCTCCTCCTGCACGGCGCGCAGGTGCTCCTCGCCGCGGAGCGACTCGGCGTACAGCTTGTAGACGTCTTCGGTGCCGGAGGGGCGGGCGGCGAACCAGGCCGACTCCGTCTGCACCTTGAGGCCGCCGATCGCCGCACCGTTGCCGGGCGCGTGCGACAGCTTCGCCGTGATCGTCTCGCCGGCGAGCTCGGTGGCGGTCACGGCATCCGGAGACAGCTTCGACAGCGCAGACTTCTGCGCCGGCGTCGCGGGAGCGTCGACGCGCTGGTAGGCCGAGGCGCCGAACTCGGCCTCGAGCTCGGCGTAGCGCTGCGACGGCGTCTTGCCGGTGACGGCGAGGATCTCGGCGGCGAGCAGGCAGAGCAGGATGCCGTCTTTGTCAGTCGTCCACACGGTGCCGTCCTTGCGCAGGAACGACGCACCGGCCGACTCCTCGCCGCCGAAGGCGACGGAGCCATCGAGCAGGCCGGGGACGAACCACTTGAAGCCCACGGGAACCTCGAGCAGCGTCTTACCGAGCGAGGCGGCGACGCGGTCGATGATCATCGATGACACCAGCGTCTTGCCCACGGCGGCATCGGCCGGCCAGTTCGGACGGTGCGAGAACAGGTAGTCGATCGCGACGGCGAGGTAGTGATTGGGGTTCATGAGCCCCGCGTCGGGCGTGACGATCCCGTGGCGGTCGGCGTCGGCGTCGTTGCCGGTGAGGATGTCGTAGTCGGCGCGGGCGGCGACCAGCGAGGCCATGGCCGAGGGCGACGACGGATCCATGCGGATCTTCTCGTCCCAGTCGAGCGTCATGAACTTCCACGTGGGGTCGATCTCGGGGTTCACCACGGTGAGGTCGAGGCCGTACACCTCGGCGATGAGCGACCAGTACTCCACCGATGCCCCGCCCAGCGGGTCGGCGCCGATGCGGACCCCGGCGCTCTTGATGGCATCCACGTCGATGATGGATGCCAGGTCGCGCACGTACGCATCGCGGAAGTCGTACTGGCCGAGGTTCTCGAGGTCGATGTCGGCGTGCGGCGTGCGCTTGACGCCCTCGAGGCCCGCGGTGATGAGTTCGTTGGCGCGATCGGCGATCCACCCGGTGGCGTCGGTGTCGGCCGGCCCGCCATGGGGCGGGTTGTACTTGAAGCCGCCGTCGCGGGGCGGGTTGTGCGAGGGGGTGACGACGATGCCGTCGGCGCGGCCCGGATCGTCGAGCGCGCGGCCCTTGTTGTACGCGAGGATCGCGTGGCTGAGTGCCGGGGTGGGCACCCAGGCGTCGCGCGCGTCGACCCGCACGTCGACGCCGTTCGCGACGAGGACTTCGATGGCGCTGCGCTCGGCGGGCAGCGACAGACCGTGCGTGTCGCGTCCGAGGAACAACGGCCCCGTGATGCCCTGGGCAGCGCGGTAGTCCACGATCGCCTGCGTGGTCGCCAGGATGTGGTCTTCGTTGAAGCTGGTGCTCAGCGACGAACCGCGGTGGCCGCTCGTGCCGAAGGCGACGCGCTGCTCGGGCACCGCGGCATCCGGCTTGCGGTCGTAATACGCGGCGATCAGTTCGTCGATGTCGATGAGATCGGATGCCTCTGCGGGCTGTCCTGCGCGACTGCTCATGCGCCCAGTCTGCACGCTCCCCCCGACATGCGCACACGACTTGTCTTGATCGGCGGTGATACGCCTCTCCGTGGGGTCAGTGAGGCAGGCGGGCACCCGCACTGGTGAGCGCGGCGAGCACCGTGCGCAACGCGGGGGAGTCGGACTGCGTGCGGCGGTGCACGGCCACGATGTCGCGCGTGGAGGCAGGGTCGACGGTGGGGATCGCCACCAGATCCGGCCCGAGCGCGCCCCGCCCCAGCCGAGGCACGAGGGCGACGACCTGGCCCGTGCGGGCGAGTTCCAGGTGGTTCTCGAACTCCATCGACTCGTACACGACGCGGGGAGCGTTGCGCACTCCGTCGAAGAGTCTGCGCAACCACTGTCGGCAGATCGTCGTGTCGAACGTCGCAACCCAGGCTTGGTCGGCGAGATCGCCGGGCCGCAGCACGGTTCGTGTCGCGAGCGGGTGATCGCGGTGGAGGATGACGTCGGCGACGTCGGTGAACAGGGGTGTCACGACGATGTTCTCGGGGATCGTCAGGGCCACACCGCCCCACTGATGGGCGACACCGAGGTCGCGCTGGCCGGATGCCACGAGGGCGACCGTCTCCCAGGGCTCGCTCTCTCGAAGCGCGAGGTGAAGACCCGGGTGCGCCTCGGCGAGGTCGACCAGCAGCGGGGCGAGGAGCCCGCGCACCACCGTCGAGAATGCGGCGAGCCGCACCTCCCCGGTCACCGATCCGCCGTCGACGGGCGGGGTGTGGAGGTCGGCGCGCAAGCGCTCCAGGTCGGCCAGGATCGGGGCGGCCCCGACCACCAGCTGCGTTCCGGCATCGGTGAGCGCGATGCCGCGACCCACGCGCTCCAGCAGCGTGACTCCCGTGCCGCGCTCGAGGCGTTTGATCTGCTGCGACACGGCCGAGGGGGTGAAGCCCAGAGCCGTCGCCGCGGCGGCGACGCTTCCCTCGCGGGCGACCGCGCGGAGCGACTGCACGGCATCCAGATCGATCATGTAGCGATGCTACCGATTCCGGCGAAGAAAGCATTGCTTGTCCTTCATCGCGGTCGCTGATCGACTGAGGGCGTGAATCGACGAGACATGATGCTGGCCGCGATGGTCGCGTCGCTGTGGGGCCTGAACTTCGTGGTGATCGAGTGGGGAATGCGCGGCATCCCTCCGCTGCTCTTCGTGGCGATCCGCTTCGTCATCGTGGCGGCCTTCGTCGTGATCGTGCCGCGCCCGACGGCATCCTGGCGGACGATCGTGGGCGTGGGCGTCTTCATGAGCCTCGGGCAGTTCGGATTGCTCTACACCTCCCTCGCGCTGGGCCTGCAGCCGGGCCTCGCGGCGCTGCTCCTTCAGGCGCAGGCGGTGCTGACGATCGTGATCGCGGCGGGGGTGCTGCGCGAACGGCCGACCGGGGCGCAGGTGGTCGGCGTCGGGCTCGGTGTCGTGGGCTTGGCCGTCGTCGCGGTCGGGCGCGGCGGCGATGCTCCCGTGCTCGCGGTGCTGCTCGCCCTCGCCGCGGCGCTGTCGTGGGCCATCGGCAACGTCATCTCGCGTCGCGCCGGTGCGGTCGGCGGGCGGGGCAGGCTCGGGGCGCTGTCGCTCACCGTCTGGTCGGCGCTCGTGGTGCCGGTTCCCGCGCTCGTGCTCTCGCTGGTCGTCGAGGGGCCGGAGCAGGTGGCGGCGGGGCTGGGCGCGTTCGGTGGAGAGGCCCTGCTGTCGACGCTCTACACCGCCGGCCTGTGCACCCTCGTCGGCTACGCGGTCTTCAACGGGCTCCTGGCGCGCAACCGCTCGGCCGCCGTGGTGCCGTGGGTCCTTCTGGCGCCGGTGGTGGCGATGGTCGCGGCGGCGGTGCTGCTCGGACAGATCCCGGCGCCGGCCGAGATCGTCGGCGGCCTCGTGCTGGTCGCGGGCGTGCTCGTCACCACCGTCGCTCCCCGCGTACGCGTGTCGGCGCCCGTCCCGGTCATGGCGCCGCCCGTCGGCTAGGGCAGACGTCGCCGCGCGGGTGCCGGCATCTGTTCGGCGCCGCGCGTCGGCGCGCTCGGCGCGAAGGCGTGTGTCGGCAGCACCGGTCGCGAAGCCGCGACGCCGCCGCACGCGGGGAGGGCACGCGTCGCGAAGCCCCGACTCGCGTCGGTCGGGCATCGGAGTGCGGCGGACTAGGCTGAGCCGGTGCTGCCCGACACAGACCTCGCCCCCGCCCGCCGCACCTACAGCTACCTCGGTCCCGCCGGCACCTTCACCGAGGCGGCCCTCGCGCAGGTGCCCGAGGCGCGCGACCAGATCTGGCGTCCCGTCCGCAACGTCGGCGAAGCGCTGGCCGACGTCGTCGAAGGGCGATCGGATGCCGCGATGATCGCCATCGAGAACTCGGTCGACGGTGGCGTCTCCACCGCGCAGGACGCCCTGGCCACCGTGCCGGGACTGCGCATCGTCGGCGAGTATCTCGTGCCGGTCAACTTCGTGCTCGTCGGACGGCCGGGGGTCCGGCTCGCCGACGTCTCGCTCGTCGCCGCGCACCCCGTCGCGTACGGGCAGTGCCTCGGCTGGCTCAGCAGGAACCTGCCCGCCCATGCGCACCTCCCCGCCGAAAGCAATGTGGCGAGCGCCCTCGGCGTGCTCGACGGCACGAGCGCCGCGGATGCCGCGATCGCGGCGCCCGGCATCGTGGCGCACCACGACGTGGAGGTGCTGGCCGAGAAGATCGGCGACAATCCCAATGCCGTCACCCGGTTCGTGCTCGTCAGCCGCACCGTCGCTCCGGCGCCGCCGACCGGGGCCGACAAGACCTCGCTCATCGTCGAGCTCCCCGAAGACCACCCCGGTGCGCTGCTCGAACTGCTCGAGCAGTTCGCCACCCGGGGCATCAACCTGAGCCTTCTGGCATCCCGCCCCATCGGCGACGCCCTCGGCCGGTACCGCTTCGTGATCGACGCCGACGGGCACGTGCTCGACGAGCGCATGGCCGATGCCCTGCTGGGTCTTCGCCGCTTCAGCCCGAAGGTGATCTTCCTCGGCTCGTACGCCCGCGCCGACCGCGCGATCGTGCGGTACCCGCAGCGTTACAGCGACGACGTCTTCGTCGAGGCGCGCGACTGGCTCCGCGGTCTGCTCAGCGGCGAGCCCGAGGCCTGACGCGCGGTCATTCGTGCGCGGCTGACACGTCGCCGCCCGTCAGGCCGCGACGGCCGCCGGTGTCGCGATGAGCTCGAGCGTCTGAGCCCGGCCCGCGGCGGTGTCGAGCGACTCGCCGTCGTAGGCACCCGCGACGGGCGAGACCATGATCTCGTCGACGCCGTGCTGCGCGGCGAAAGCGGCGAGCTGACCCTGCACATCGGCGCCCGTGCCGACGAACCACTTCCGGCGCGACGCCGCCATGATCGATTCGGCCAGGGCATCGAACGGGTCGGCCTGGGCCTGCTCGACGGTCTCGAGAGGAACCAGCGGCTTGTTCGTGCGCAGTCGCGCCATCATCCGCAGCTGGGGCAGCGCGCGCTCCTCGGCCTCCTCGGCAGTCGGGGCGGCGACGACATTGGCAGTGACGAAGGTGCGGGGCCCCTCTCCCGACTCGTTCGGAACGAACTGATCACGGTAGAGGCGGAGGGCGTGTTCCAGCCCCTCCCCGGCGAAGTGGTTCGCGAAGACGTACGGCAGGCCGAAACTCGCGGCGAGCTGGGCGGAGTAATCGCTGGAGCCCAGCAGCCACACCTGCGGCATCCCGGATGCCGAGGGGGTCGCCCTCACCTGATACTCGGTGCCCGAGGTGAAGCGCACGGTCGCACCCTCGGGGGAGGTCAGGGCCATGATGTCGGTCACGTGCTCGGGGAAGCGCGAGACATCGCTCGTGGTGCCGGAGCGGTTGAGGAGCTGCGTGATGACGGGGTCGCTGCCGGGGGCGCGGCCGATCCCCAGGTCGATGCGGCCCGGTGCCAGGGCTTCGAGGGCGGCGAACTGCTCCGCGACGATGAGGGGCGAGTGGTTCGGCAGCATCACGCCTCCCGAACCCACCCGGATGCGAGACGTGCGCGCAGCGGCTGCGGCGATCAGCACCGGCGGCGCGGTCGAGGCGACAGCCGGCATGTTGTGGTGCTCCGCGAACCAGTAGCGCTGGTAGCCGAGGCGCTCGGCGCGTTCCACGAGATCGAGAGAAGAGGCGACCGCGTGAGCGCTGGTCTGGCCGCTGCGCACGGGAACGAGATCGAGGACGGAGAGCGAGGGGGTCACGTCGGGAAAGAACGTCCGGAGCGTCTCATCTATTCCGCGTCGGGAGCGCCCGCAAGCCCATCGACCGCTCCGCTCAGCGGTGCTTAGCGTGCCGCCATGAGCGACACGCAGACAATGGTCCGCACGCAGATCATCATCGATGACCACGGGTACTTCCTTGCGCAGGGGCAGGACCTCGTCGCGCTGGAGAAGCGCATCGAGGATGCCGTCCGCGGGGGCGGGCGCTTCGAACGGTTCATCGTGGTCGGCAACCGCGAGATGTCGGTGCTCTTCACGGCCACCTCGCGCGTGTGCTTCTCGGTGGAGACGGTGCAGTACGACCCGCGCGACACCGGCGACGCGGCCGAACCGTTCGGCGGGTTCTTCGACGACTGAGTGACGGCATCCACCCTCAGCGTTCTCACAGCAAAAGCACGTGACGAATGACCCCGTGGGCGCGTCTCCTCTCTGACATCGCGGGACACACGGTCCCGGTTACGACGGAAGGAAGCGCACAATGGCTGACACCACCACCACCGCCACCACCCCCGCCACGAAGGACGGCGGCTCGACCGTCATCGTCGACGCCGTCGTGGCCAAGGTCGCCGGCATCGCCGCAGCCGAGGTTCCCGGTGTGCACGCGCTCGGCGGCGGCGCCGCCCGCGTGATCGGCAACATCCGCCAGGCGGTCGGCGCGAAGGACCACGCCCAGGGAGTGAGCGTCGAGGTCGGCGAGACCGAGGTGGCCGCCGACATCGCGATCCAGGTCGACTACCCCGAGCAGATCCAGCGCGTGGCGTCGAACGTGCGCGCCGCCGTGCACGAGGCCATCACGGAGCTCGTGGGCATGAAGGTCGCCGAGATCAACATCACCGTCGTCGACGTGTTCATCCCGGGCGACGACGCCGACGAGGACGACACCGACGAGGCTCGCGTCAGCTGAGACCCGCTGTGAGAGGGGGCGCCACCGTGAGGTGGCGCCCCTTTCGCGTGCACTCCGGTCAGAGGTGTCCGACCTCGCGGCGGAAGTAGTCGTCGGCGATGTCCCGCACGCGTGCGGCGTCCTTCTCGTGCGGCATGTGCTCGAAGTGTTCGGCCGCGGCGAGTTGCGTCGATACGAAGCGATCGAGCACGACCGGTGGTTCTCCCGCCCCCAGTTCCCGCGTGCGGGCTTTCACCGCGATCAGCTCGTGCGCCGCGGTCGCGACGTCATGGCCGACATCGCCCTCGTCGAGCAGCCGCGGCAGGTCCATGGGCGGGACGACGGCATCCGGATGCGTCTCGAGCCAGCGCAGGGCCGCCGCCGGACGCAGGGCGTAGAAGAACCGCTTCAAGGTCGCGGCTCCCGCTCGCTGCTGACGGGTGACGTGCAGGTAATGGCGTCCGATCGCCCCTCGCTCGACGACGCACTCCGCCAGAGCCAGCAGGCGGTCCCGGAAGCCGCCGTCACCGGTATAAACGATCGGTGAGTTGAGCCATTCGATGGCCGTCGCGTTTCCCTTGACGATCAGTCTGACGGTCTTGGCAAGATCCCACCCGTTGACGTCGAAGGTCTTGTCCAGCGGCGTCTCGATGACATCACGCTCCGGCCAAAGCGACAGGTAGCTCTCGGCCCGTCGCACGAATAGGAAACGGCAGTCGTAGTCGCTGTCGGGCGAGGGGAAGCCCCACGCTCTGCTCCCGCTCTCGATCGCCCAGGGGACGCGCACCCGGTGCTCGGCTTCGATCGATACCAGCCGGCGATCGATCTCTGCGACGACGGCCGGATCCAGCGATGAGGGGACGGCGCGCATCGCTCGACGATACCGCCCGGACCCCGGCGCTCACGAGAATCGTCAGCCGCCGTGACGCACGTGCGCGTACGCGTCGAGCGCGCGCTTGCGCGTCTCGCCCAGGTCGACCATGGGCTCGGGCGGGTCGTCGCCGAGGAATTCCGGAGCCCACTCGCGCACGTACTCGTCGTGCGCGTCGAACTTCTTGCGCTGCGTCTCCGGGTTGAACACGCGGAAGTACGGAGCGGCATCCGCCCCCGACCCTGCGACCCACTGCCAGTTGAACGGATTGCTCGCGGCATCCGCGTCGACGAGGCAGTCCCAGAACCACTGCTCGCCGTGGCGCCAATCGATCAGCAGGTTCTTGATGAGGAAGGATGCCGTGACCATCCGCACGCGGTTGTGCATGACGCCGGTATGCCAGAGCTGCCGCATTCCGGCGTCGACGACGGCGACACCGGTCTTCCCCCGCTGCCAGGTCTCGAGGTGGTCCCGGTTGAGCTTCGGCCAGGGGAAGTCGTCGAAGTTGCGGCGCCAGTTCGCCGTGGCGATGTCGGGGGAGTGGTAGGTCACGTGCCAGGCGAACTCGCGCCACACGATCTCCGACAGGAAGCCGCTCGCGCTCTTCGCGTGCTCGCCCGATCCCTTGTGCTCCAGGGTGTCGTGCCACACCTGGTACGGGCTGAGCTCGCCCCACCGCAGGCGCGGGGAGAGGTTCGAGGTGGCGCCCCCGGCGAACTCGTCGCGGTATTTCGAGTAGTCGCCCAGGTCGTCGTCGAGGAACTCCTTCAGCCGCGCCTTCGCCGCGGGCTCGCCCGGCTCCCACGTATCGCGTAGGCCCCCGGCCCAGTCGGGCTTCGTCGGGAGCAGGTTCCACGACGCCAGGTCATCGCCGTCGACGCTCCCGTCGACACCCGGGATTTTGCGCGCCTCGGGCATCGGCGGCCGCGGGGCGGGCATCTTCTGCACGGCGCGGGCGAAGGGGCTGTAGACGCCGTAGGGTTTGCCAGCCCCGGTACGCACCGTCCACGGTTCGTAGAGGAGGTTCGCCGCGAACGAAGCGACGGTCACGCCGTCATCCCGCAGCTTCTCCTTGATGCCCGCGTCGATCTCGCGCTCCACACCGCCGTAGCGGCGGTTCCAGAAGACGGCCCCCGCGCCCAGCTCGTCGACCACGGCGGGCAGCACCTTCGAGGCCGCCCCACGCCGCAGGATCAACGTCGATCCGCGTTCGCTCAGTCGTTCGCCGAGGGATGCCAGCGACCCGTGCAGCCACCAGCGCGCCGCGCCGCCGATTGCGCGCACGCCGTCGGACTCCTCATCGAGCACATACAGGCCGACGATCGGCTCGTCACGGTCGAGCGCCGCGCGCAGCGCCGGGTTGTCGGTGAGCCGGAGGTCGTCGCGGAACCACACGATCGAGGGTGATGGCATCCCCCGACGTTATCCACCGCGGCATCCCCGGCTCCGGGCTTGACACCCGCTCGCGCGGCCCGCGCGCTCGCCGAGACGACCCGCGTTGCCCGAGATGACTCGCGTTTGCGCCGAATCGCGGGTCGTCTCGCGCAAATCGGGTCACTTCGTCGGATGCCGGATGCCGGATGCCGGGTGCCGGGTGCCGGGTGCCGGGTGCCGGGTGCCGGGCGCCCCGGGCGTGGGCGGCGGCGCGCGCGGGCGTCAGAGCGTCGAGACGTCGTGGCCCTTGGGCAGAGCGACCGAGAGACCACCCGGGATGATGCGGGTGTAGATACGCGTCGCCTCGCCGAACTCATCGCCGTCCAGCTCGATCGGCTGTGCGGGAGCCGTGGCGAGCTCGATGCCCGAGCCCCGGAGGTAGCGCACCGACGTGTCCTTGCGACGCTCGAGCACGCGGCGACCGGCGCGGAAGCGGCGCAGCACGGAGTTGTCCCACACGATGCTCCGCCACACGCCCAACCAACCCAGCACACCGCTCGGCTGGAGCACGGCCACATCGAGGCGGCCGTCGGCGATGGAGGCGTCGGGAATCAGCGCCACCCCGCCCTGCAGGGCACCGCAATTCGCGAAGAGCACACTGTGCACCTTCGCCGAATGCAAGCGGTGCCCGTTGAGCTGGTACATGACCCGGAAGGGCTTGGCCGAGACGATGGAGCGCGCCGCTCCGTCCACGTAGGCGACCCAACCGACTTGCTTCTTCAGGTCGGAGCGCGTGTTCTGGATCATCGCGGCATCCAGGCCGATGCCGGCCATGACCGAGAAGCCGTGCTCCTCCACCTCGCCGTCGGCGCGGCGGATGCGGGCCACTCCGGTGTCGATGGGGTGGATGTCGCCCTCGAAGGTCGCGCGGATCATCGCGTCGGTGTCTGTCAGCGGCAGGTTGAGGTTGCGGGCGAGCAGGTTGCCCGTGCCGCTCGGCACGATGGTCAGCGGGACGCCCGAGGAGGTGAGCGCCTCGGCCACCGCCCGCACCGTCCCGTCGCCGCCGGCCGCGAGGACGGCATCCACCTTCTCGTCCAGGGCGGCACGCGTGGCGTCGTCGCCCAGGTCGTCGACCGTCGTCTCGTAGAAGAGAGGCTCGGCCCACCCGGCCTCGGCGGCGAGTTCGGCCACGCGCGCGCGCAGCGTCTCGGGCTCGACCTTCGTCGGGTTGTAGACGAGAGCGGCCCGCTTCTTCTGCGTGTCCTCCGCATCGATCGGCGCCTCGTCGCCCTCGACGTCGACGCGCTGCGTCTTGCCGGAGAGCTCCTGCGACGAATCGGGGGAGACGTCCTCGGGCTGGTGGATCACGTCGTCGGGCCTGGCCGCCTCCTTGGGGTCGGGGGCGTCCGTGCGCGGGTGGTCGTCGACGTCGTCGCCGAGGCGCGCGGCATGGAAGTCGTCGCTCGACCCTTCGGCCGCTGCGGCATCCGCCTTCACCTCGGTGGGGGCGTCGGCGGGCAGGTTGTCGGGGGACTCCGCGTCGTCACGCGGCTCGTCAGGGGCGGCCATGGCATCCACCATAGGACCGGGTTTCGCGCAGAACCGTGCGGGGGACCGGGGTTGACGGCAGCACATCGGAAGCACCCCTGCACGCGAACGGGGTGGTCCTGTCGTATGTGGACCGCGAGCGCCGTGCGGCGCAGGACCATGTCGGATGCCGACCGTAGGATGGACGCGTGATCGACCTGACCCTGCTGCGTGAAGATCCCGAGCTCGTCAAGCGCTCCCAGATCGCCCGCGGGGAGTCGCCCGCGTCGGTCGACGAGGCGCTGGAGGCCGATCGTCGCCGACGCAGCGCCATCACCGACTTCGAAGAGCTGCGCGCGGCCCAGAACGCGCACGGCAAGCGCGTCGCGCAGGCGCCGAAAGACGAGAAGGCCGCGCTCGTAGCCGAGGCGAAGCAACTCAGCGAGCGCGTGAAGTCCGCGCAGCACGCGGTGACCGAGGCCGAAGAAGCCGCCGACGCCGCCCTGTCGAAGATCGAGAACATCGTGCTCGACGGTGTGCCGGCCGGTGGCGAGGCCGACTTCGTCACGCTCCGCACGCACGGCGAGATCCCCACCTACGACTTCGAGCCGCTCGACCACCTCGCCCTGGGCGAGAAGCTCGGTGCGATCGACATGGAGCGCGGCACCAAGGTGTCGGGCAGCCGCTTCTACTTCCTCACCGGTATCGGCGCCCGCCTCGAGCTGGCCCTGATGACCCTCGCACTCGACCGGGCCCTGCAGGCCGGCTTCACGCCGATGATCCCGCCGACGCTCGTGCGTCCCGAGGTCATGCGCGGCACCGGCTTCCTCGGTCAGCACGCCGACGAGGTGTACCACCTGCCGAAGGAAGACCTCTACCTCGTGGGCACGAGCGAGGTGCCCCTCGCCGGGTACCACATGGACGAGATCCTCGACCTCGCGCGCGGTGCCAAGCGGTACGCCGGATGGTCGACCTGTTACCGCAGCGAGGCCGGCTCGTACGGCAAAGACACCCGCGGCATCATCCGCGTGCACCAGTTCAACAAGCTCGAGATGTTCGTCTACACCGACCCGGCCGATGCCGAGGCCGAGCACGACCGACTGGTGCAGATGCAGGAGCGCATGCTGCAGGACCTCGGCCTCTCGTACCGCGTGATCGACGTCGCGGCCGGAGACCTGGGGTCCAGCGCCGCCCGCAAGTTCGACATCGAGGCGTGGGTCCCCACGCAGAACGCCTACCGCGAGCTGACGAGCACCTCGAACTGCACCACGTACCAGGCTCGGCGCCTCGACACCCGCTTCCGCCCCGCGGACGGTGGCAAGACGCAGCCGGTCGCGACCCTCAACGGCACGCTCGCGACCACCCGCTGGATCGTGGCGCTGCTCGAGACGCATCAGCGGGCCGACGGATCGGTCACGGTGCCCGAGGTGCTGCGCCCGTACCTGGGCGGACTCGAGGTCATGGAGCCGATCGCATGACCGACGAGGCCGCCCTGCCCGATACCGGTGTCGTCGAGAACGCACCGAAGCAAGAGGCGGCCGATGTCGTCGCCGCGCTGGCCGACGATGCCCCCGTCGGGCGGATGCTGATCGCACTCGACATCGACGGCACCGTCCTGCTCGAAGACGACACCCTCAGCCCCGGCATCGTCGAGGCTGTCGCGCACGCCGCGGAGGTAGGGCACGAGATCATGCTCGCGACCGGCCGCAGCTGGGACAGCACGCACACGATCATGGACCGTCTCGGCATCCGTCCCGAGTACGCGGTCTGCTCCAACGGCGCCGTCGTGATGCGGCGGGTGGGCGACGAGGATGCCGCGACCTACGAGCGCGCGCACGTCGAGACGTTCGATCCCACCGAGGTGCTGACGTTGCTCGGCGAGCACCTGGGCGGGGCGCACTTCCTGGTCGAGCTCCCCGACGGCACGCGCCTGTTCACGGACTACCTCGACGACTGGAACCTCGTCGGCGCCAACAAGGTGCCCTTCGAGCGGCTGTCCGACCAGCCGGTGTGCCGTGTCGTCGTCGTCGCCCCCGAGCAGACCGACAAGGACTTCCTCGAGCTCGTCGAGCGCATCGGCCTCAGCCAGGTGTCGTACGCCATCGGCTGGACGGCGTGGCTCGACATCGCGCCGCAGGGGGTCGACAAGTCCACTGCGCTGGAGCGCGTGCGCGCCTGGCTCGGCATCGCGCCCGAGCGCGTGCTGGTCATGGGCGACGGGCGCAACGACATCGAGATGATGCAGTGGGCGGTCCGCAACGGCGGACGCGCGATCGCGATGCACCAGGGCCCGCCCGAGGTGCACGCCGCCGCGGGCGAGGTGGGCCTGTCGGTGACCGAGGGGGGCGTCGCGGCGGTGCTGCGCGCGCTGTGATCGCGGCGGCCTGACGCTCCTGCTGCGTGGTGCGCGGCCCCCGGGCGCCGCTGTGGGGTGTCGGCGTGGTGCGTCGCCCCTAGGCGCCGCGGGGATGCGTCGGCGTGCCTGCGCCCGGGAAATGACCCGGGACCCGTGTGATCGCGTCGCGTGACATGACGCCGGGGCTTCGCCCGCTGGTCCAGACGGGCCGGGGTCGGTCGCGGCGTCCGTGGTCGGTTCTCCTGCGCCGTGTTCCGGGGCGCGGGGCCTCGTCGACAAGGGGCTGTGCTCAGAGCCCCCACGCCTCGCGGACGGCGGCTCGGAGCACACGCCCATCCGCCCGGTCCAGCGCGCGGCGGCTGCGCTCGTACGCCGCGCGGGCGGCATCCCGGAACACCGCCGCGTGGGCGGGTGCGGAGGCCGCCAACGATGCGAGGCACTTCTGCAGCCGCACCTGCACCTCGACGTCGGCAGCGCCGTCGCGTGCGAGGGGGCGGAACGCGTCATCGACGAGGTCCTGCAGCCGCGGAGCGACGACCCGGACGCGTTCGTAGTCCACATCGGGGCGGGGCTCGACGGCGAGGCCCCGGGCGAACACGCGCTGGAGCGCGGCGATGACCTCGATCGCGGTGCCGGGGTCGTTGGTGGCCGCAGACAGGGCGCGCGTGCCGATCTCGGTGAGTGCGATGACGCCGAACCGGGGGTCCTGCTCGTATGTCCGGTGGTGCTCGATGCGAAAGGCCCGGCGCACCGCCTGCCGCACGTCGTCGTCGACGTCGCCCACGATGCGCACGAGCGGTACGCGTGCGTCGGCGATCCGGCCGGGCGTCGCTTCGACGTGGACCTCGATCCCCCGATCGTGAGCGAGTCGATCGAGCGCCGCGACGCCGATGTGCGTCACGTAGCCGACCTGCTCCGCGTGCACCGCCGTGGCATCCGGAACCCGGCCCGCGGAGGGCCGCGCACCGAGTGTCGGTGCGGCCGCGTGCACCTCGAAAGAGGTGGTCGCCGCCTTCTCGACCCGGTCGATCACGTCGGCCATGCGTCCGAACGTCGAGAGATGCGAAATCCAGCGCAGCAGCGTGAACACCACGATGCCGATGATCACGAGCGTGCTGACGAACAGGATGATGCGCCCCTGCGGGGTGTAATACCCGGTGGACAGGGCCACGATGCCGACCAGCGAGAAGGTGAAAGCGCCGACGAAGGTCGACACGGCGTTCTGCGAGGTGGGATCGGCGATCAGCAGGGGCGTCGAGCGCGGGGTCGCCGTGGTCGTCGCCGAGGAGAACGCCGTGACCATCGCGGTCACCGAGAAGGTGCTGACGGTGAGCATCGCCGTCGCGATGATCTGCAGCAGCGAGCCGACGGCGTTCTGGCCCAGCTCGATGCCGAGCTCGAAGGGGAGCAACGGCCCGAGGAACCCCGCCGCCAGCGCCACGATCACCGCGATGAGCGTGAAGACAGCGGCCCGCACCCAGACCTGGCGCCCGAGCCGGAGGAAGAAGGATGCCAGGGAGCTGCGCGTCGTCGTGGCCATTCCGTCGACGCTATCGCTGCGCGGTGCCTGCGGGCGGGGGCTGGACGTCGGGTCGTCCGGCGCCCCGCGCCGTCAGGAGGGCAGAGGCACTCAGCCGATCGCGGACAGCATGATGTTGTCCGAACCCTCGGGGCTGCGGAACAGGGGTGCGCAGTTCGCGTCGATCGTGACGGCCGTGTCGTGTGCGCCCGGGGTGTGGCGCAGCTGCAAGGGACCCAGGTCTCCGTCGGGCAGCTGCACCGTGTACGAGACGGTGCGCGTCTCTCCCTCGGCCAGCAGCACCGTCCTGCTCTCCGCGGGGTTGTCGTGATCGGAGCCGGAACGGTCCCGGAAGCGCGGATCCCACCACTCGCCCTCGTCGGGTGTGGTCGACAGGATCTCGCCGCCGGGCGGGGCGAAGAAGAGCACATCGAGCATCATCGTGCGGGGGTCGATCCCGCGTTCGAGGTTTCGCAGTCCCAGGGTGTAGCCGCTCTTGATGGCGTCGGTGATCCCGTTGTGCAGGTCCATCGTCACGGTCATCGTGCGGTTCTCCGCGTTGCACGATGCGCGCTGCGAATACGAGAGGTGGTACTCCAGTTTCCCGATCGAGTAGTCGTTGAAGTAGATGCCCAGCTGCGTCGCCTCGGTGTTGTCCTTCCGCAGAGCGCCGTCGAGGCCGTACTGGTGCGAGAGGCTTTGAAGCGCCGCATCGTCGAACCACGCGTAGATGCGTCCCTCCTGCGCACTCCGCACGATCTGATCCCACATCGCGGCGATGTCCCACTGGCTGCTCGTGAGTTTGGCGAACATGCCGGAGCTGACCTCATTGAAGTAGGCGTCCATGGCGCCGTTGTCCATGCCGAAGCGTTCGTAGGGTTCGCTCATCAGCACGGATGCCGCGTTGCCGGCGTCGACGACCTCACCCGAGCTCAGCGTGAGGGGCCCGGTCGCTTCGAGGAGGTGCGCCAGGACGATGGGGTCGATGGAGAAGGCGCCGTCGAAGGTCGGCTTGTCCGTCCATTCGCGCGTGGCCTGGAAGAGTTCGACCGACGTCGGGAAGTCCGGGCTCATGGTGAAGTTCGAGGACCAGTTGGTGAACTCCCGCGGATAGAGGGTGCTCGTCTCATAGGGGAGGTCGAGGAGAGAGCCGTTCTCGGTGTCGAATCCTCGGGCGGGCAGGTCCTCGTACATCAGGGCGGTGCCGGTGTCCTGGCTCAACAGGTCGACCTTCCCGCCGTCCACCTGCAGCACCAGCCATTGCGCGACCCCGCCCCCCGTCGCCCGGATCTCCGCGGGCGTCTGGATCATGAGCTGGTACAGCATCGGGCGCTCGGCGCCGGCGGCGCGGAGCAGGGCGGGGAGGTGCTCCTCGACGGTCTGCAGAATGGGGGTGGCCTGTGCCAGGAGGCTGACGAGTTCGTCGACGGGGGCGGAGATCTGCGGCAGCACGTCGGTGCGGTCCATCGCCGCGGCGATGGCCGTTGCGTCGTCGAACGAGGTGAGGACCGTCGGGATGACGCTTCCGGCGTTGAGGAACGGCTTGAGGTTGATCGTCTGCGCGTCGGTCCCGTCGTCCGCTGCCGACATCATGGTGAGGACCGGCGGCAGCGTCTGCGACGTCAGCGTGTGGGCGATGTCGGTGACGGCGCGAACGGCGAGCACGTTGTTCCGGGCCGCCGGAACCTCCGCGGCGAGGTCCCACAACGGTCCCCGGGTGGTGTCGCGGGCGCGTTGCGCGCGCGCGACGATGTCGGTGCCGGATTGCTCGACAGCCCCGATATCGCCGCGGGCGGCGGCACGGACCATCAGCTTCGCCTCATCCATCGCGCCCTGGAGGTCGTCGCGCACCTGATTCACCTGCCAGGCGAAGGCGCCCGCCGCCAGGAGAGCCACCAACACGGTGACCAGCAGCGGGCCTCCGGCCAGCGCCGCCACGAGGGCGGCGTTCCGGCGCCACGTCTGTGCCGCGGATTCCGGGGCGGCGTGGCGCGCCAGAGGCCCGGCGGTCGTCAAGCCGACGGCCTCGATCATCGCCGACGCGCGGCTGCTCTCCCGTCGGCCGGCTCGCGCGCCTCGAGGCGCCGCCTGGTGCCTGTTCGACCGTCCGTCGGTGCGCGTGCCCCGCGTCATCTCCCTCGTCACCCCGTGATCGTAATCTGGCCAGATGACGCGCCACTCACATTCGTGTGAACGGTGCCCGTGTCGACGGGCGCCCCTCACCCTCGGAGACGGCAGAGGGGTGGTCGTCGCGGGGTACGGGGTGGGCGGTGGGTAGACTCGGGGCGTTCAGGAGGGTTGTCCGAGCGGCCGATGGACCTGGTCTTGAAAACCAGTGGGCAGCAATGTCCCGTGGGTTCGAATCCCACACCCTCCGCAACGAAAGAACGCGGGCCCCGGAGGGGTCCGCGTTCTTTCGTCATGACCGGCTGAGCGGGAGTCGAACGGAGTTGGGCCCACGCCGCCGGAGGCTCCGCCGAGCGCGAAGCGGTCGGTGGAGGGGCGGTGGGGAGAATCCCACACCCTCCGCAACGTGAAAAGCGGGCACCGCAGGGGTCCGCTTTTCACGTGATGGCCGGTTGAGCGGGAGTCGAACGGAGGTGGGCCCACGCCGCCGGAGGCTCCGTGCCGCGCAGCGGCCCGTGGAGGAGATCCCACACCGCTGCGGTTCGAAAGCGCAGGCGAGAGCCTCTTTCCGCACCCCTGTCTTCGACTCCGGCCGGAAGTCGCCGTCCAGGCGAACCGATACGGAACATTGGAGGCATGAAGCGACGCTCAGGCGGGACGGCGGGCGCCACCGCCCTTGTGCTCACGGCCCTCCTGGCCGGCTGCTCCGTCGGTGGTCCGGCTGAGCCGAGCGAGACGGTGACGCCGGAACCGACCGCGCCGCCGGACGCGGCGTGTGCGCTGCAGCAGCTGTCCGCGCGCGACGCGATGCACATCGGCGTGAATCTCGACTGGGGTTCCGAGACGGTCGGCCAATACGCGACGCTGCTCGGCGCACCGCCGGCAGACGTGGTGTCTTTCGCGCCGATTCCCTGGACCGACCAGGAGCGGGAATGGGTGCGGCAGGCGGCCGACCAGGCCGCCCAGGCGGGCGCCGCGCACCTGCTGACCCTGGAACCGCAGGAGGGCCTCGCCGCGGTCACCGACGAGGTCATCGCCGACGTCGTGTCGGTGCTGCAGGAGGAGACCCGTGCGGGGGTGCCGGTGCTCGTTCGTTTCGCTCACGAGATGAACGGGTCGTGGTACGCGTGGGGGCAGCAGCCCGAGGAGTACGTCGCGACCTTCCGTCGCGTCGCGACCGCGATCCACCAGGAGGTGCCCGGGGCGGCCATGATGTGGGCGCCCAACTACGGCGGCGGCTACCCATTCGCCGGCGGTCAGTACGAGGCCCCGGCGGGGTCGTCGGCTGCCGCGGCACTCGATACCGACGGCGATGGAGCCGTGACCGGGGTCGACGACTCGTACGCTCCGTATTACCCGGGCGACGAGTTCGTCGACTGGGTCGGGATGTCGCTCTATCACTGGGGGTCGGCGTACCCCTGGGGGGAGAACGAGATGCCCGAGCCGGGTAAGTTCGCCGCGTAGCTGACCGGCACCTACTCCGGTCTCGGGGGCGACGACACGGCCGTGCCCGACTTCTACGCCGAGTACGGTCAGGCTCGTGACAAGCCGGTGGCCATTCCCGAGACGGCGGCGCTCGTGATCGACCGCGGTGATCAGGACGGACAGGATGCCATCCACCAGGCGTGGTGGCAGCAGGTCTTCAGCGCCGAGACGCGGCAGCAGTTCCCGCTGCTCCGGCTGGTCAACTGGTTCGAGTGGGTGAAGTTCGAGCCCGAAGTCAACGAGACCGTGCAGTGGGCGGTGCTCGACAGGGTGAACAGCCGGAACGCCTTCGTGGACGACCTGCCCGACTGGGTGCAGTTCGGCCCCGTCGCATGCGGGGGCAGCCCTCCCGCGACCTGACCGCGTGATCCGACTCGCGCGACGGGCCGCGCGAAGATCAGTCGCGGTTGCTGCGCGCTGCGGCGATCCCCATCGCCAGGGTCGCGAGGAAGAGCGCGGCCATCCCGGTGAACATCACGACCACTTCGAGCGACTCGTCCACGACATCCTCCTCACCTCTGGGTGGGCGAGCGTAGCCGACGGCGGTGACGCCACGGCATCCGGCAGACCAACATCCCGTCATGCAGCGGCCTCGATCTTCACGGCATTCACAGCCGTGCGTCCCTAGTATTGCTGCGACCTTGCGACCCTTCCGAGGTCGACGTGCTGCCGGGCCGGTGGTATCCGTCTCGAGAGGACCCGAGTGAGTAGAACGACGACACCGCGCGGTCAACGCACCCTGGCGCGGCACGGGCGGCTGTCGTCGCCCGGTCCCCTCGCCCAGTTGCTGCGCGGTCTCGCCATCGTTCTGGCCGTGCTCCTCGTGGCCGGCGGCGCCGTTGTCGCCTACGCGGCGGTCGATCTCACGCGCAGCTTCACGGCGGATGCCGTCGACTTGAAGGGCCAGCCCGCCGTCCCGCCCGATCTCGGCGAGCTCAAGGGCGGCGTCAACCTGTTGCTCGTCGGCACCGACGAGTGCGAGCCCGATTTCGCGCAGCTGTTCGGCGACCGCTGCAGCGGCGACGACGCCGAGGGCAACCTGAACGACGTCAACATGCTGGTCCACATCTCCGACAACCCGCGCCGCGTCACCGTCGTCTCGTTCCCGCGCGACCTCATGGCGCCGATGCCGTCGTGCACCGACAAGGACGGCAACGTCAGCTACGCCAGCGACTACCGGCAGATCAACAGCGCGTACATGTACGGGGGTCTGTCCTGCGTCGTCGACACGGTCTCCGAGCTCAGCGGCCTGCAGATCCCGTTCGCGGCGAAGGTGAGCTTCGGGGGCGTCATCAACATCACGGATGCCATCGGCGGTGTCGACGTCTGCATCGCCAACGGCATCAAGGATCCCTACACCGGCATCGACTGGCCCGCCGGCATGCGCCAGGTGAAGGGCCTGGACGCCCTGCAGTTCCTCCGCACCCGACACGGCGTGGGTGACGGCGGCGACCTAGGCCGCATCTCGAATCAGCAGCAGTACATGTCGCGACTGGCCAACAAGCTCAAGAGCCAGGAAGTGCTCTCGAACCCGGCGACCCTGTACAAGCTGGCCTCCACGGCGCTGCGCAACGTCGACCCGTCGACCTCGCTCACGAATCCGTTGACGCTCGTGCAGATCGCCTCCGCCGTGAAGGACGTGCCGTTCGACGACATCGTCTTCATCCAGTACCCCACGTACACCGACCCCGACGACCCGAACCGCGTCGTCCCCGACGTGGAGGACGCCGACACGCTCTGGGCCGCGCTCGCCGCGAACCAGCCGCTCGAACTGTCGGGCAACCTCAGCGACGGCGACGGTGTCGTGGTCGATGAGAACGCCACGCCGACGCCCCCGGCATCGCCGGCGCCGGTCGAGAGCGCGAGCCCGTCTCCCACCGACAGTGCCGCGCCGACGCCCGCGCCGACCTCCGACGCGATCGTGCTTCCGGACGGGATCGCCGGTCAGACCGCCGCGCAGGCGACGTGCTCGAACGGCAACGTCCGCGACTGATCTCGACCCCGTCACCCGGCATCCGAGATCGTGGTTCGGATGCCGGGTGACGACGGGCTAGTATGGACCGGTGTGTTCACGCCGAGAGGCATCGGACACCTGGAGACGTCGCATAGTCAGGCCTAGTGCACCACCCTGCTAAGGTGGAGTCCCCGTAAGGGGACCGAGGGTTCAAATCCCTCCGTCTCCGCCAGAAAAAGCCCCGGTTCGCCGGGGCTTTTCTGTTCCGCGCAGGCCGCAGTCAGCCCTGACGCGACTCGAGCGCGTCGAGACCCGGCATCCCGAACCGCTTCCGGCCGCCGCTGACGTCGACGACCGTGAGCATCACCCGTCTCACGAACGGCGCCGGGCCACCGTTCCCGTCGCCGAGACGCAGACGGTGGACCTCGCGAGCAGAATCGACGCACCGCAGTGGGCGCGTGGAGGAGCGGACAGCGGCCCGGGCGCTACCCCTGCACGGCCGCGGCCGGGCGCACGCTAGTGTCATCCCCGCGGCGCGCATGCGTCGCATCCCCTACCCCGGAGAAGCGCACATGTCGGTCGGACTCCTCGCCGTCGTCGATGACATCCTCAGCGCCGCCATGAAGGCCAGCGCCAAGACGGCGGGTGTCGTCATCGACGACGCCGCCGTCACGCCCCAGTACGTGCAGGGGCTCACCCCTGCGCGGGAGCTGCCGGTGGTCTGGAAGATCGCGCTCGGCAGCATCATCAACAAGTACATCGTCATCATCCCGATCGCGCTGCTGCTCACCGCGTTCGCCCCGTGGGTGCTGCCCTACCTGCTCATCATCGGCGGCGGATTCCTCTGCTTCGAGGGGGCCGAGAAGGTGCTCGAGTGGTTCGGGGTGCACCACGGCGCGCACGACGACGACGGCCCCCGCGACGAGAAGAAGCTCGTCCTGGGCGCTGTGCGCACCGACCTCATCCTCAGCACCGAGATCATGCTCATCGCCCTCTCCGGCCTCGACCCCGATTTCGGCATCTGGATGACGCTGGGTGCGCTCCTGGTCATCGGCCTGGCCATGACGGTCGTCGTCTACGGCGCGGTGGCGCTGCTGGTCAAGCTCGACGACATGGGTCTCCGCCTCATGAAGAGCCCGTCGCGCGGCACCCGTCGCGCGGGCGCCCGGATCGTGGCATCCATGCCCGCCGTCTTCCGCGTCATCAGCATCATCGGGACCGTGGCCATGCTGTGGGTCGGCGGTCACCTGGTCACGCAGAACCTCGCCGAGACGTTCTGGTCGGCTCCGTACGACCTCGTGCACGTGGTCACGCATGCGATCGAGGCGGCGGGACCGGTGGTGGTGTGGATCGTCGACACGGCGATCTCGGCGGTGTTCGGGCTCATCCTCGGGTTGGTCATCGTCGCCGTGGTGACCGGTGTCTCCCGCCTGGTGCGGCGGGCGTAGTACCAGTTGTTGGCGCCGGCCAGGGGGCCGCTCGTCAGCGGATCCGCGCAGAGCAGCCGCATGAGTTCCTGCTGGGCGGTGAAGGCCCCCGCCTCCGAACTCGTCCACCGGACGGTGGCGGCGTGGATCGGCCGGTCGCCGGGGCGCACCGACTCGCCGCCGCTGCGGAGGTCGAGCGTCAGCGTCACCCCGTGGTCGTCGACCTGCCAGAAGGCGAAGGCGCCGCCGCGCACCTCCACCCCGAAGCCCCGCGTGCTCCCCGTGGCCGTGTCGTGCACGAGTGCGCTCCAGGGCAGCACCGCCTCGGGCCGGACGACGCGCCACTCCAACTCTCCGTAGGCGCGCTCCCACGCGTCGCCGAGCACGCGCGCGGAGCGGGGGATCGGATGCCGCCAACGCAGTCGCACCCGCGCCACGGTCTCGGTTGTGGCCACGGCGATGCGGAACCCCCTTCCGGCGGGGGCGGTGCGGACGTCGATCCGCGACGGGCCGGTGGCGACGAACGGACCCTCCGGCGTGGCCTGCACGTGCACGAGGTCGGGTGGGGGAACGGACGACTCTGTCACGAGTTCTCCTCTCGAGGGGAGTGGCGGTCGGTGCCGCGCTCAAATGTAATGCCATTTGCTCAAAGTGTTGCCAAACAAAATCTACTCGTGTAGCTTCCTCGACAGCCGCCCCATCGACGAGGCGGACTCCCCGACCGCCGGCGTCGGCGCGCGGGGATGTTCGACAGAGGAGTCACCGTGTTCCGTTCCCCGCGTCACATCGCACCGAGCGCTCGGCAGGAGTCATGACCGCCCTCCGCACCGAGCTCACGCCCGGCCAGCGGCGCCGGCGTCGCCGCGAGTTCTTGACGGCGATGGCCTTCGTGCTGCCGGCGGCCATCGGATTCATGGCCTTCTATCTGGCGCCGACCATCCGCGGCATCTACATCAGCCTCACGGACTACAACCTCATGAGCACGCCGTCGTTCATCGGCCTGCGCAACTACGTCCGGCTCATGAGCGACCCGCTGTTCCTGAACTCGGTGGTCGTCACGCTCGAATACGTCGTGATCAACATCGCCGTGCAGACGGTGGTAGCCGTGGGACTGGCGGTCCTGATGCACCGGCTCACTCGTTCCGTGGTCATTCGCGGCACGATCCTGCTGCCGTTCCTGGTGTCGAACGTGATCGCCGCGATGGTGTGGTTCCTCCTGCTCGACTTCCAGCTCGGCCTCGTCAACTCCGCCATCGAGGCGCTGGGGCTCACCCGCATCCCCTTCTTCGCCGACGACACCTGGGCCATCCCGACCATCGCGCTCGTGAACGTCTGGCGGCACGCCGGCTACACCGCGCTGCTCGTCTTCGCGGGGCTGCAGATGATCCCGCCCTACGTCTACGAGGCGGCCGCGCTCGACGGCTCCAGCGAGTGGCGCACCTTCTGGAAGATCACGCTGCCGTTGCTGCGCCCCGTGCTCGCCCTCGTGCTCGTGATCACGGTCACCGGGTCGTTCCAGGTGTTCGACACCGTCGCCGTCACCACACGCGGCGGTCCCATCAACGCGACCCGGGTCATCCAGTACTACATCTACCAAGTCGGCTTCGGCGAGAACGACTTCGGCTACGCCAGCGCGATCTCCGTCGTCCTCCTGCTCATCCTCGCCGTCGTCGCGTTCTTCCAGCTGCGGATGATGCGCGCCAACCAGTCCGACCTCGCGTAAGGCATTCCGATGACAACCTCCACCGAGACCCGCACCCTGCTCGTCGGTCCCGAGCGCCTCCCGGCACTCGACGCCCCCGTCCGCACGCGCCGGTTCTCGCCCGGCCGCGCGCTGGCGTGGGCGGTGATGGGGATCGCCCTGTTCCTCACGCTCTTCCCCTTCTATTGGATGCTGCGCACCGCCTTCTCCACAGAGAACGCGCTGGCTTCCGGGGCCGGATCGCTGCTCCCCGTCGACTTCACCTGGGGCGCCTTCGCCCGCGTGCTCGGCCTCGCCTCGCAGGAGAGCGCGATCGCGGAGGGCGGCTCGGGCGCGTCCGTCGACTTCTTCCTCTACCTGCGCAACTCCCTCGCGTACGCCACCCTCGTGACCGTCGGGCAGCTGCTGTTCTGCTCCCTCGCCGCGTACGCCTTCGCACGTCTGCGCTGGCCGGGTCGCGACGCGGTGTTCTTCGCCTTCCTCACCGCGCTCATGGTGCCGCCCATCTTCACGGCGCTGCCCAACTTCGTCACCATGCGCGATCTCGGGCTGCTGAACACCATCCCCGGCCTCGCGCTCCCGACGCTGCTCATGACGCCCTTCGCGGTCTTCTTCCTCCGGCAGTTCTTCCTCGGCATCAACCGGGAGATCGAGGAAGCGGCGGAGATCGACGGTGCCGGCAAGCTCCGGGTGTTCTTCCGCATCATCGTCCCGATGAGCGGTGCCCCGCTGGCCACCCTCGGCATCCTCACCTTCATCAACACCTGGAACGACTACTTCTGGCCCCTCCTGGCGGGCAACACCGAGGACTCCCGTGTCCTGACCGTCGCACTCGGCGTCTTCCGTTCGCAGACGCCCAACGGCAGCCCCGACTGGGCCGGTCTCATGGCCGCCACGCTCGTGGCCGCCATCCCCGTCCTCACCCTCTTCTTCCTGTTCGGACGACGGATCGTCGATTCCATCGGCTACTCCGGCGTCAAATGAGCCCCCGTACCCACCCCTCACCTGTTCTCTCTTTGCACCGACGCAGAAAGGCACCACCACTCATGTCCGCATTCATCCGCAGGTCTGCCGCCGTCGTCGCCGGCACCACCGTCTTCGGCATCGCTCTCGCCGGGTGCGTCGGCGGCGGTTCGTCCGGCACGGGCGACGCCGCCTCGATCGACACCAGCAAGGCGACGGGCACCGTCGAGTACTGGCTCTGGGACAACAACCAGAAAGCGGCTTACCAGCAGTGCGCCGACGACTTCCACGCCGCGAACCCCGACGTGACGGTCAACATCACCCAGTACTCGTGGGACGACTACTGGACGAAGATCACGAACGGCTTCGTCTCGGGCACCGGCCCCGACGTCTTCACGGACCACCTGTCGAAGTACGCCGACTTCATCAACAACAACCAGCTCGTGGCGCTCGACGACGTCGTCGCCAAGGACGGCATCGACCTCTCGCAGTACACCGACGGTCTCGCCGACCTGTGGGTGGGCCAGGACGGCAAGCGCTACGGCCTGCCCAAGGACTGGGACACCATCGCGATCTTCTACAACCAAGACCTCGTCTCGGCCGGCGGCTACAGCGCCGAGCAGCTCGCCGACCTGCAGTGGAACCCCGAGGACGGCGGCACCTACGAAGAGGCGATCGCCCACCTCACCGTCGACGCCAACGGCGTGCGCGGCGACGAGCCCGGGTTCGACAAGACCCGTGTCGCCGTCTACGGGCTCGGCCTCGACAACCAGTCCGGCGGCGGCATCGGCCAGACCCAGTGGAGCATGTACAGCGGCTCGACCGGGTGGGAGTACATGGACGAGAACCCCTGGGGCACGAAGTACAACTACGACGACGAGCGCTTCCAGTCGACGATCGGCTGGATGGCCGACCTCATCGAGAAGGGCTACATGCCGTCGGTCGCCGAGGTGACCGGTGGAGACTCGACCCAGACGTTCGGCGCGGGCAAGTACGCCATGATCACGAACGGGTCGTGGAACATCAATTCGTTCTTCGGTCTCTCGGGTGTCGACGTGGGCATCGCGCCGACTCCGATGGGGCCCCGATGGCAAGCGCGCGAGCATGTTCAACGGTCTGGCCGACTCCATCTGGGCGGGCTCGAAGAACAAGGACGCGGCGGCCGCCTGGGTCGAGTACCTGGGTTCGGCCGACTGCCAGAACGTCATCGGCGCCGCCGGTGTCGTCTTCCCGGCGATCCCCAGTGGCGCAGAAGCAGCCGCCGCCGCGTTCCAGAGCCGCGGGATCGATGTGACGCCGTTCACCCAGCAGGTGGCCGACGAGACCACCTTCCTCTCGCCGATCTCCGACAACGCTGCGAAGATCGCCGGGATCATGACGCCCGCGGTGGACGCTGTGATGGAGGGCAAGGCCGACCCGTCGTCGCTGACCAGCGCGAACGAGCAGGTCAACGCCCTGTTCGGTCAGTAAGCACATCCGACCAGAGGGGGTGCGGCCCGGGTGCCGCCCCCCTCTGCTCACCCTCGACTCGCCGGAGGTTCCCGTGTCCCCGTCCTCACCGGCCCTGCCCCTCCCCGTACCGGGCAAGGCCCCCACCCGCAACGACGTCGCCGCGCGTGCGCAGGTGAGCACCGCCGTGGTCAGCTACGTGATGACCGGCTCCAAGCGCGTCACCCCCGACAAGGAACGGCGCGTCCGTGAGGCCATGGCCGAGCTCGGCTACCGGCCCAACAACACCGCCCGGGCTCTGCGCACCGGTAAGACGTTCGTGCTCGCCCTGCTGCTGCCCGACAGCAGCAACCCCTACTTCGCCGAGATCGCCCTGCGCATCGAGAGCGTCGCCGCGGAACAGGGGTACGGGCTCCTCATCGCCAACACGCACGACGATCCGGCCACCGAGCTCCGACTCCTGCGCGAGATGCGCTCGCGCGGGGCCGACGGCGTCATCCTCGCGAGCGTCTTTCACGCCACGTGGCCGGGCGACGCGCGGGAGATCCCGCTCGTGCTCATCGACGCGTTCCACCCCGTCGACGGTGTGCCCTCCGTCGGGGTGGATGCCGCGGCGAGCACGCGCGAGGCGGTGCAGCACCTGGTCGAGGTGCACGGATGCCGGTCGGTCGCGCTGATCCTCGGGGCGAGCTCCGACCCCGCGGGCAACCGCGACCCCCGTCAGGACGGATGGGAACAGGCGCTCGATGCCACGGGCGCTCGTTCCGGCGGCGTCGCGGTGACGAGCTGGAGCCGCGAGGGCGGCATCACGGCCGCTCACGAGCTGCTCGCGGGGCCCGATCGCCCCGACGCCATCTTCGCCGCGTCCGATCTGCTCGGCATCGGTGTGCTGCGCGCCGCGGCGGATCTCGGTCTGCGTGTGCCCCAGGATCTCGCCGTCGTCTCCTACGACGGTTCCACCGAATCGGCGTTCAGCATCCCGCGGCTGACCACCGTCGCCCAGCCCATCGGCGACGTCGCCCGCGCAGCCGTCGCGGCCGTCCTCGCTCCGCCCGCCGGCGACGGGCACTACGTCTCCTTCCCCGGACAACTTCTCATCCGCGAATCCTGCGGATGCGCCCAACCCCCGCATCGCGTCGCATCCTGACGCCCAGAGAGGAACCCCCTCATGACCCTCCCGAACACCCTCGGAGTCGTGCTGCGCGCCGCCGGCGTCGCCATTGCGATCGACGTGTCGGACGCCCACCTTCCCGCCGTCGTCTTCTGGGGCACGGACTGCGGTGACCTGGATGCCGCGTCCTTCGACGCCCTGGTGCGCACCGGCATCGCTCCGATCGGTCCCAACGACATGGATGAGCCCATCCGCCTGTCCGTCCTCCCCGAGGAATGGACCGGCTGGAGCGGTCGCCCGGGGCTCAGCGGCTCGCGCGCCGGGCGGGCATGGTCGCCGCGTCTGCGCGTCACCGGGGTGCGCCTCGACGGCGTCGCCCTCGACGCCGGGGTGCACAACGCCGGCGCCGCGACCCTCGCGGTCGACGCGGCCGACGAGATCAGCGCGGTGAGCCTCGAGCTGACGATCGAGATGGACGCGTCCGGCATCGTCCGCACCCGCGCCCGCCTGACCAACCTCGACGACGAGCCCTACCAGCTCGACGAGCTCCTGCTCACCCTGCCGGTGCCCGCGCTCGCGAGCGAGATCCTCGACATGGCGGGGCGGTGGGGCAAGGAGCGCGTCCCCCAGCGCAGCGTCGTCGGCATCGGGGCCCACCGCCGCGAGGGCCGCCACGGGCGCACCGGCGCGGACGCCGCCACGCTGTTGAGCGTCGGAGAGCCCGGTTTCGGTTTCGCTCGCGGTGAGGTGTGGAGCGTGCACACCGGGTGGTCGGGCAATCACGTGCATCAGGTGGAGCGGGTGTCGACCGGCGTGCAGGTGATCTCGGGCGGCGAGCTGCTGCTGCCCGGCGAGGTGCGTCTGGGCCGGGGCGAGTCGTACGAGAGCCCCTGGGTCTACGGCGCCTATGGCGACGGCCTGGATGCCGTGGCCCGACGCTTCCACGCGCTCCTGCGCGCGCGACCGCAGCACCCGTCGTCGCCGCGGCCCGTGACGCTGAACGTGTGGGAGGCGGTGTACTTCGACCACGACCTCGACGTGCTGCTCGACCTCGCCCAGCAGGCCGCCGACCTCGGTGTCGAGCGCTTCGTCCTCGACGACGGCTGGTTCGGGAGCCGCCGCGACGACTTCTCGGGCCTCGGCGACTGGACGGTGTCAGCCGATGCCTGGCCCGACGGGCTGCACCCGCTCGTGGACCGGGTGCGTGCACTCGGCATGGAGTTCGGCCTCTGGTTCGAACCCGAGATGGTCAGCCTCGACTCCGATCTGGCACGCGCCCACCCGGAGTGGATCATGGCCACGGGCGACCAGCTGCCGGTGGAGTCCCGTCACCAGCAGGTGCTGAATCTGGGCATCCCCGAGTGCTACGCCTTCATCCGCGACGCCATCTTCGCGATGCTCGACGAGTACGACATCGCCTACATCAAGTGGGATCACAACCGCGACCTCGTGCAGGCCGGCACCCTTCCCACCGGTCGCCCCGGGGTGCACGAGCAGACGCTCGCGTTCTATCGGCTGCTCGAGGAGATCGGCGAGCGCTTCCCGGAGCTCGAGATCGAGTCGTGCTCGTCGGGGGGTGCGCGCGTGGACCTCGGGGTGATCGAGCACACCGATCGCGTCTGGGTGTCCGACAACATCGACCCGCTCGACCGTCAGCAGATGAACCGGTGGACCACGCAGCTGGTGCCGCCGGAGATGATGGGCTCGCACATCGCCTCGGGGCGCTCGCACACGACGGGCCGCTGGCACGATCTGTCGTTCCGTGCCGCGACGGCGCTGTTCGGGCACCTCGGCATCGAGTGGAACCTGCGGATCGCCACCGACGAGGAGCGCGCGGAGCTTCGCAGCTGGATCGCCTTCTACAAGCAGCATCGCCCGCTGCTGCATCGGGGACTCCTCGTGCGGCTCGACCACCCAGACGACACCATCGCCGTCAACGGTGTCGTCGCCCTCGACGGTTCGGCGGCGGTCTACTCCTACGCCTCTCTCGCCCGAGCGGCCGTGGTCTCGCCCGGCCGGGTCCGCCTTCCCGGACTCATCCCGGATGCGACCTATCGCGTGGTGCCCGAGGTGCCGGAGCCCCTTCCCAACCGCATCACGCCCGCCCGCTGGTGGGGCTTCGACCCCGCACCCGCGGTGCCATACCACGGCGGTCCCCTCTGGCTGGAGGGCACGGATCCCGGTGTCGAGATGTCGGGCGCACTGCTCGCGACGGCCGGCGTGATGGCGCCGTTGCTGTACCCGGAGACGGCGGTCGTCTACAGCGTGACGCGCATCTGACACCCGCAACCGACGACGCCCCGCCGAAACCGGCGGGGCGTCGTCGTCTGATTCGTGTCAGTCGTCGAGCAGCGAGTGCTCGCCCAGGCGGTGCCAGCTGCGGTTGTAGTACACCAGCGCTGCGCCTGCTTCGCCCGGCTCGAGATCGCGCTCGACGTCGACCTGCAGGGCCTGTGCGGCGATGACGGTCGAGCCGCCGGCATCCATGCGGCTGACGACCTTGCAGCGCAGCCACGCGCGGACGCCGTGATAGACCGGCTCGCCGGTGGGAAGGCGCGACCACGCGGAGGTGTCGGCGAAGCGGTCGAGACCGCTCGTGGCGCCGGCGCGGGCGAGCGAGACGTCTTCGGCGTCGAGCAGATGCACCACGATCGTGTCAGCCGCGACGATCGTCGGCGTCGCCGACGACAACGCCGACACCGAGAAGATGAGCAGCGGCGGGTCGGCGCTGACCGACGACACGCTCGAGGCCGTCAGGGCGACGGGCCCGTGCTCACCGAAGGCCGTGATGACGGCGACGCCGCCGGGGTGGCCGCGGAAGGCGCGCTTGAAGTCGTCGGCCGACACCGACGTGCCGATGGCGGGCGTGCTCTCGGGGACGCCGTGCGGTAGCGAACTCATACCTAGACGCTAGGCGCTTCCGGCGCCCGTGACGCCCTCTGGCGCAACACGATGAAACGCGCAAGGCGATTCGGGCCCTCGGGAGACGACGAACGGGCGGGCCCGCGCCGCATCGAGCCGTGACGACCGTGCGCACGCCCCGCAGCACGAAGGACCCGGATGCCGCGGCATCCGGGTCCTTCCCATCGCGGTCTCAGCCGAGCAGCGGCACCGCGCCCACCAGCACGCCGACGGCGAGCATGACGAGCGAGACCACCGTCGCGCGCCACAGCACCTTCTTGTGGTGGTCGCCGAGATTCACGCCCGCGAGCGAGACCAGCAGGAGGATGGCGGGCACGAGCGGGCTCTGCAGGTGCACGGGCTGACCGGTGATCGAGGCGCGCGCCATCTCGACCGGGGCGATGCCGTAGTTCGCCGCGCTCTCGGCGAGCACCGGGAGGATGCCGAAGTAGAAGGCGTCGTTCGACATGAAGAACGTGAAGGGGATCGACAGCACGCCGGTGATGACGGCCAGGAACGGGCCCATCGACGACGGGATGACCTGGGTGATCCAGTCGGCCATCGCCGTCACCATGCCCGTGCCGTTCAGCACACCCACCAGCACGCCGGCGGCGAGCACCATCGACACGACCCCGACGATGCTGGGGGCGTGCGCGACGATCTCGTCGGCCTGCCCGCGCAGCTTCGGGAAGTTGACGATGAGGGCGAGCGCTGCGCCGACCATGAAGACGAACGCCAGCGGGAACAGGTCCATCACCAGCAGCACCATGACCGCGACCGTGAGGACGAGGTTGAACCAGATGAGTTTCGGGCGGAGGGTCGCACGGTTGGGGTCGAGCATGGTGTCGGCCATCGCTGTGTCGGCGGCCTCGACGAGCTGCGGGGCGGCGACGGCGTCGCGACCGCCGCGCACGGTGACGATGTTGCCGGTGCGCAGCGACGCCAGGGCGCCGGGCTTGTGCTCCGCGCCGCGGAAAATCTTCGGGGCGCCGAGGCGGCCGAAGCCGCCGGGGCCGTCGAGCTTGGCCGTGTCGATGGAGCCCGCGAGACGCTTGCGCTCGGACAGGCCGAGGAACCAGGCGAACGCGAGCGAGACGACCAGGCCAGCGAGCAGCGAGGGCAGCATCGGCACGAAGACGTCGGTGGGCTGCAGGCCCAGCGCGGTCGCGGCGCGGACGGTCGGGCCGCCCCACGGCACGATGTTGAGCGTGCCGTTCATGAGTCCGGCGACGCAGGTGAGCACCACGGGGCTCATGCCCAGGCGCAGGTACAGCGGCAGCATCGCGGAGGTGGTGATGATGAAGGTCGTCGAGCCGTCGCCGTCGAGCGAGACGGCACCGGCCAGGATGGCCGTGCCCAGCACGATCTTCGCCGGGTCGTCGCCGAGGAAGCGCGTGATCACGCGGATGAGCGGGTCGAACAGTCCGACGTCGATCATGATGCCGAAGTACATGATCGCGAACAGCAGCAGCGCGGCGGTCGGCGCCATCTTGCCGATGGCGTCGATCACCATGTCGCCGAGGCCGAAGCCCGCGCCGGCGATGAGGCCGAACACGGTGGGCACGACGATGAGAGCGACCATCGGGGTCATGCGCCGCGTCATGATGAGGGCCATGAACGACAGGACCATCAGGAAGCCGAGGGCCACGAGCACCCCGTCGGCGGGCGTGTAGGCCACCGGGTACTCGGCGGCTTCGGCCGCAAGGATCAGGGGGGTCATCGCGACTCCTTCGTCGGGACGGGCGCGTCTCTCGCGCTCGATGCGGTGACACTACGGATGCCGGGCGCCCGGCCGCGCGCTTGCTCGCATTGCACGGGGTTATGCGCGTACCGTGTGTTCTGCGCATTTCGCGCACGACGACGTCGCTCGAGCCCGGAGGTGCGCATGCGGTTCGCCACGCGGATGCTCGTCGTGCAGGTCGCCACGCAGGTGACGGTGGTGGCCGTCTGCACCGCGGTCTTCGCCTGGCTCGGCGTGCAGCAGCTGAAAGCCGAGGCCGACTCGTCGGCGCTCAACATCGCCCGCTCGGTCGCCGAGGCTCCGGAGGTGCGCGACCTCGTCGCGGCGTACTCCGCCGACCCCGGCACCCCCGACGCGGCCGACCTGCGCGACGGCGTGCTGCAGCGGTACGCCGCCGACGTCACCCGGCGCACGGAGGGGCTGTTCGTCGTGATCACCGACGATCACGGCATCCGTCTGGCCCACCCCGATCCCGACCGTCTCGGCGAGGTCGTGAGCACGAGCTTCGCCGACGCCCTCGCCGGCCGCGAGGTCGTGACGTGGGAGACCGGGACGCTGGGGGAGTCGGCCCGGGCGAAGGTCCCCGTCTACCCGCCCGACGGCGGCGCACCGGCGGGGGAGGTCAGCGTCGGCTTCGAACGGGCCAGCGTGTTCGACGATCTGCCTGCGCTCGTCGGGGGGATCGCGGTCGCGGTCGCCCTCGCCGTCGCGATCGGGGCGGCGGTGGCCCTGCTCATGCGCCGACGTCTCGAGCGGCTGACCCTCGGCGTGCAACCGGAGGAGCTCGTCGCCCTCGTGCAGACCCAGACCGCCGTGCTCGAGAGCGCCGACGAGGGGGTGCTCGCGCTCGACGACGCCGATGTCGTCCGCGTCAGCACCGCCGCCGCCGAGCGCCTGCTCGGGATCACGGATGCCGTGGGCCGCTCGCTCGCCGACCTCGACCTCCCGCCCGCCGTCGTCGCGGCGCTCGCCGGGGCCGGGGCCGGCACCGGGCTGCCGGTGGGCGACCGGGTCGTCTTCATCGACGTGCGCCCGGTGCGCCGCGGGACGCGCGCCCTCGGCCGTGTCGCCGTGCTGCGAGATCGCACCGTCGTCGCGGCGCTCTCGGGGCGGCTCGACAGCGTCCGCGCGATGGGCGACGCCCTGCGCGTGCAGCGGCACGAGAACGCCAACCGCGTGCACGCGGCGGTCGGCCTGCTCGACGCCGGCCGCGTGGACGAGGCCCGGGCCTTCCTCGCCGACCTCGTCGACCGCGGCTCCGTGGACTGGGCGGTGCCCGGCATCGAGCACGTCGGCGACGCGATGCTGCAGTCCTTCCTCGGGGCGAAGGCCCTCGCCGCCCGCGAGCGCGGGGTGACGCTGCGCGTCTCCGACGACACGTACCTGCGCGGCACCGTCGACGACGTCGAAGATGTGGTGGCCGTGCTGGGGAACCTCATCGACAACGCCGTGACCGCCACGGCATCCGCGCCCGAGCCGCGCGAGGTCGAGGTGGCGGTGCTCGGCGACGGCGACGCCGTCGTGCTGACCGTCGCCGACACGGGTGGCGGGATCGCCGACGTCGATGCGGTCTTCGCCGCCCGGGAACGCGACGACGACCCGGCCGCGATCCACGGTCTCGGCATCGGGCTGCCCCTGTCGCGCGAGTTCGCCCGACGCCGGGGCGGCGACGTGTGGGTCGTCGACCCGGGCGGCGATGGGCGCGGCGCCGTCGTCGCCGCACGTCTGCCGGGGGTTCTGCGCGGAGGAGAAGAATGACCGGCATCCGTGTCCTCGTCGTCGATGACGACTTCCGCGTCGCGGGCCTGCACCGTGACGCCGTCGCGAGCCGCCCCGGCTTCGTCGCGCTCGAACCCGCGCGCACGGTGGGCGAAGCCCGTGCCGCGCTCGCCGCGCACACCCCCGACCTGCTGCTGGCCGACGTCTACCTCCCCGACGGCGACGGGGTGGAGCTCGTGCGCTCGGCGGGCGTCGACGCGTTCGTGCTGTCGGCGGCGACGGATGCCGCGACGGTCCGGCGCGCGTTCACGGCCGGGGCCCTCGCCTACCTCGTGAAGCCGTTCGACACCCGGGTGCTGGTGGAGCGACTCGACCGCTACGCCCGCTACCGCAATCTGCTGACCAGCACGCGGCCGTTGGCGCAGGACGACATCGACCGGGCGGCATCCGTTCTGCGCGGAGAGCGCGAGGGGCCATCGCTGGCCCGCTCGGCGACCGAGCAGACGGTGCTCGCCGCGCTCGGCGACAACGAGGCCTCGGCGACCGAGGTGGCCGAGCGCATCGGCGTCTCGCGCGCGACCGCCCAGCGTCACCTCACGGCGCTCGCCGAGCGCGGGCTGGTGCAGGTGAGCCTGCGCTACGGCTCGACCGGCCGCCCCGAGCACCGCTTCCGCGCGGGCGCCTGAGGTCGGCAGTAAGCCCGACATGTCCCACTTTGTGCCGTTTCGGCCCGCGGTTTCCGCACGTTTCGGGACATCTCCTCCGCGTCTGCAGATCCGGCGCGCAGGCGTGTCCCACTTCGTGCCGTTTCGGCCTGCCGTTTCCGCACGTTTCGGGACATGTCCGTAGCGCCGGCAGATCCGGCGCGCAGACATGTCCCGCTTCGTGCCGCTTCGGCCTGCCGTTTTCGCACGTTTCGGGACATGCCCCTCGCGTCGGCAGATCCGGCGCGCGGCGTGTTCCACTTCGTGCGATCTCGCAGCCCGACCGGCGAACGAAGGGGGACACTCGCCCCCGGGCGCACACGGAACAGGGATGCCGTCGCTCAGGCCTCCAGCACCGCCCATCCGCGAGGCCCCAGGCCGATGCGGCCGGCGGCCACCGACCCGGCGCCCGCGACGACCGCGCGCCCATCGGCGACCGGCAGCGCCACCGGCTCGTCGCCGATGTTCAGCGCCACCACGACGGCATCGTCGCCCACCGCCGTCCGCAGCGCGATCGCGGTGTTGGCGACCTCGATCACGTCGGTGTGCGCCCGCCACAGCCACGGCTTGCGCCGCCGCAGCGCGATGAGGGCCTGATGAGCCTCGAGGATGCGGGCGTCCGCCGAAGCCTCGCCCGGCGTCGCGGGGAACTCTGGCCGCACGGCGTCGTCGCCGCCGAGGCGCTCCTCCTTCACGCCGGTCCAGCCGAACTCGTCGCCGGCGTAGACCGACGGGGTGCCGGCGACCGTGAAGAGCACGGCGACGGCGTGCGGGACGAAGTCCGCGCCCACGGCGGAGGCGATGCGGGTGACGTCGTGGTTGCCGACGAACGTCTGCGGCACGAAGGTGCGCAGCAGCTCGTCGTGCCGCTCGATCGCGTGACTCAGCTCGAACAGATTGCGGTCGGCGATACCGTGCCAGACGCCCTGCCACAGCTCGTACTGCGTGAGGGAGTCCATCGTCGACTCCTCCACGATCCGCGCCGCCTCGCCGTGGATGACCTCGCCGAGGAACCACGCGTCCGGGAACCGTTCGCGCACCCGCGGCAGCACCTCGGCCCAGAACGACGAGGGCACCGCGTATGCGGCATCCAGTCTCCATCCGTCGATGCCGCGCTCGAGCCAGTGGCACATCACCTCGACGACGAGGTCGGCGACGGCGGGGGAGGAGTGATCGAGCGCGACCAGGGCGTCGTGCCCCTCGAACACCTCGGCCTCGAACCGCCCGTCACTCCAGCGTCCGCGGAACCGCTGCGGGCCGCCCTCCGTCAGGTCGCGGAAGGCCGGATGTCCTCGCCCGACGTGGTTGAACACCCCGTCGAGCAGGATCCGGATGCCGCGCTCCCGCGCCGCGGCGACGAGCCGGCCGAAGTCCTCGTCGTCGCCGAGCCGCGGGTCGATGCGGAAGTGGTCGACGGTGTCGTAGCCGTGGGTCTCGGACGCGAACACCGGGCCCAGCAGCAGGCCGTTGAGCCCCAGTGAGATCACGTGGTCGAGCCACGGCTCCAGGCGTTCCAGGCGGTGCGCCGGCGCGGCATCCGGGTCCACGTCGTCCCGGATGGGCGCCCCGACGAATCCGAGCGGGTACACGTGCCACCACATGACGTGTTCGGGCCACGAGGGCATGCGATCTCCTCCGCTCGGCGGGGTCGGCGCCGGGTCTCGTCGACGCTATCCGCCCCCTCCCCGAACCCCCGCCGGGGTTGCGCCGTCCTTCGCTTCGCGTAAGACGCCGCATTCTGTCGCTCGCGCCACCGCCGAAGTGACACTTCCTGGCAGCTCGCGCGGCCCGGGCGGCCGTCGGGTCGAGAGCTCAGGCCCGGGCGCGATCCTCCGGCAGGGCGAACACGTCGAGGTCCAGGGCGTGTGCGCGCGCGGACTCGACGGCGGCGGCGACGGCGCCGATCGAGACGATGTCGGCCCCCAGCGTCGAGGCGACGATCTGCGGCGGCGGCAGGTGCAGCGAGTCGGGGATCGCGGCGACGGCGGCCTCGATGATGGGACCGGCGCCCGCGGCGATGGCCCCCGACACGACGACGCGCTGCACGTCGAAGAGGCTGCCGAAGACGGCCGCCACCCCGGCCAACGCAGGGCCCACGGAGCGCGCGACGGCGAGGGCGCCGGCGTCGCCCGCGGCGGCGAGGTCGAGCACGGTCTTGGCGTCGAGGGTGTCGGCATCCATCCCGGACAACGCGCTCCCGGCGGGAAGGGTTCCGGATGCCAGGGCCTCCCGCGCCGCGTCGACCACTCGGGGTGCGAGTCCCCAGGCGCTGCCCACCCCCTCGACGCGGTCGAAGGCGACCGTCTCTCCGGCGCCGCCGTGCGCGCCCCGCAGCAGGCGGCCGTCGACGCTGATGCCGGCGCCGAAGCGCTCGCCGGCCAGCAGCGCCACGAAGTCGTCGCAGCCGACCGCGGCTCCGTGCGCGCGCTCGGCCACGGCGGCGAGGGTCGCGTCGTTCTCGACACGCACCATCGGAGCCCAGGACGCGAACGAGTCCACGAAATCGGGATTCATGCGCGCCCAGAAGCCGTCGTGGTGCACCGGCGACCGCCCCCGCCTGTCGACCGGGGCGGGGACGCCCACGCAGAGCGCGACGATCTCGGCGCGCGACCGCTTCGCGCGGGTGAGCGTGGCATTTACGACCGCCTCGCCGGCGCGACGACGGCGCGCGGGTGAGTCGAGTTCGGGGTCGACGGCGAGTCGAGAGGTGGCGAGGGTTCCTCCGCGCAGGTCGGCGACGGTGGCGGTGACGTGGCCGCGCCCGGCGTCGATGCCCACGACGACGGCCGCGGTGGACTGGAATGTGAAACGCCGGGCGGGGCGCCCCTTCGAGTACTCGCCTCCGACGCGCGCGTTGGGCAGCTCGGCGAGCAGTCCGCGGGCGGTCAGCTCGTCCAGCACATCGATCGTCGTCGAGCGTGTCAGGCCGACCGCGGCGATGGTGTCGCTCGCGGTGAAGACGTCGGCGTCCCACGCGTGGCGCAGCACCTGATCGAGGTTGTGGCGGCGCAGAGACGGCGCCGCCGTCATAGCATCCCTCGGCACTCTTGACCCCTTCCGGTTCTGCTGCAATACTGCCTGCACGACATTGATTTGGCGAGTAGATTTACTCACCGACACAACATATTCGCAGTGCGGCGGAGGAGGAACCAGGTGTCGACGAAGACCAGAACGGTGCGGCGGTGGGTCGCTGCGACCGCGGTGGGGGTGCTGGGGGCGGCGATGCTCGCCGGCTGCTCCACCGACGGGCGCGAGACGATCCGCTTCACCTTCAGCAAGCGCGAGGCGCTGTCGTTCATGAACGACGTCGTCGCCGAGTACAACGCCTCGCAAGACAGGGTGCGCGTCGAGATGGACAGCTCGGGCGTCGACGTCGTGTCGGCGAGCTTCGTCCGCGGCAATCCGCCCGACATCATGCTCGCCAACTACAACTACGAGACCGCCCGCTTCGTCCAGCGGTGTGCGCTGAGCGATCTCTCGGGTACGACGGCCGCGAGCACGGTGCGCGACGACCTGCAGCCCCTGATGGACCAGTACGGCTCCTGCGAGGGGCGCACCAGCGCGCTGCCCTACTCGGTCATGGCGGCCTCGGTCATCTACAACCAGCAGATCTTCGACCAGTTCGGCCTCGAGGTTCCGACCACGTGGGACGAGCTGCTCCAGGTCTCCGAGACCCTCAAGTCCAACGGCGTCACCCCCTTCTACGGCACCTTCAAAGACGACTGGACCGTCGGTCAGGGCTGGTACGACTACTCCGTGGGCGGATCGCTCGACGTCATCGACTTCTTCGACGCGCTCGCCGCGGAGGGCGACGAGGTCGGGCCGCAATCGCAGGTGTCGTTCGCCAAGGACTTCAGCGAACCGATGGACCGCATGCTCGAGCTCGCCGAGAACTACACGAACCCGGATGCCGAGAGCCGGGCCTACGGCGACGGCAACCTCGCGTTCGCCCAGGGCCAGGCGGCCATGTACCTGCAGGGCCCGTGGGCGCTCGGTGAGATCGCGAAGACCTCGCCCGACCTGCCCGTCGGCACCTTCCCGCTGCCGATGACCGACGACCCCGACGACCTGAAGGTCCGCGTCAACATGGACCTCGCGGCCATCATCCCCGAGGCGTCCCGCCACAAGGATGCCGCCCGCGACTTCCTCGAATACCTGTACCAGCCCGAGGTGATCGAGGCCTACAACGAGTCGCAGCTCGGCTTCGCACCGACCAAGGACGCCCCCTCGCCGAGCGACCCCCGCATCGCGGGAATGGTCCCGTACTACGACGAGGGCCGCATCTACCAGGGCGCCTCGGTGCTCGTGCCCAAGACCATTCCGGTCTTCAACTACGTGCAGGCGATGCTCTTCGGCGCCTCGCCGCAAGCCACCCTGAACACGCTCGACGAGGACTGGTCGCGACTCGCCTTCCGCCAGCCGCCCGCCTCGACCACCGACGCAGCCGCGTCCGCGAGCACCGACGCATCCGGCGAGGAGGCCGCGCGATGAGCACCACGACAACGATCGTCACGGGCGGGAAGGCGGCCGCGCGCCGCAGCACCCGCCGTGTGGAGCCGATCTACTACCTGTTCCTCCTGCCGACGCTCGCGTTGTTCACGCTCGCGATCACGGTGCCCGGCATCATCGGGATCTTCTTCAGCTTCACCGACTCGATCGGCCTCGGGGAGTGGAACTTCACCGGGCTGACGAACTACATCGCGATCTTCAGCGACCCCGCGATCCTGCAGGCCTACCTGTTCACGTTCGGGTTCTCCGTCGCGACGGTCATCGTCGTCAACGTCGCGGCGTTCCTGCTCGCAGTCGGGCTCACGGCGCAGATCCGGTTCAAGAAGGCGCTGCGCACGGTCTTCGTCATCCCGATGGTGATCTCGGGCATCATCATCGCCTACGTCTTCAACTTCCTCTTCAGCAACTCCGTCCCACAGGCCGGAGCGTCGCTCGGCATCCCGTGGCTCGAGACGAGCCTGCTGGCCAACCCCGACCTGGCGTGGGTCGCGATCGTGATCGTCACCGCGTGGCAGGCGATCCCCGGAACGCTGCTGATCTATATCGCGGGCCTGCTCTCCGTGCCCGGCGACGTCTACGAGGCCGCGGGTCTCGACGGGGCGAGCAAGACGCAGCAGCTGTTGCGCATCACGCTGCCGCTCGTCGCCGGCTACGTGGTGATCAACATCATCCTGGGCTTCAAGGGCTTCCTGAACGCCTACGACATCATCGTCGGTCTCACCGGCGGCGGTCCCGGCACCGCGACGCGCAGCGTCGCGATGTCGATCATCCTCGGTTTCAACGGCGGCGACTACGCGTACCAGATGGCCAACGCCGCCCTGTTCTTCATCGTCGCCATCGTCATCTCGCTCCTGCAGCTCTCGCTGACCCGGGGAAGGAACACCCTGTCATGACCGCTCTCAACCAGCCCGCGCTCGCCTTCGAGCAGGCGGAGCTCGCCGTCCCCGCGAAGCAGCGCACCGGCCTCCGCCTCCGCCGCGTCGGCACCGAGCGCATCAACTGGTCGGCAACGACCATCCTGGTGCTCTGCGCCCTGACGGTGCTCCTGCCGCTGTACGTCACCATCTCGATGGCGCTGAAGAGCGGCACCCAGGTCGTCGACGGCAACGCCTTCTCGTTCCCGTCGCCGATCAGCTTCGACGGGTTCGTCCAGGCGTGGACCCTCACGAAGTTCCCCGTGGGACTCGCCGTCTCGCTGCTGGTCACCGCCGGCACGGTCGTGGCGACGATCGTCCTCGCCGCCTTCGCCTCGTACGCCATCGCCCGCAACTGGGACCGCAAGCTCTTCCGGTACTCGTTCTTCTACCTGCTCGCGGCGATGTTCATCCCGTTCCCCGTCGTGGCGCTTCCGCAGATCCAGCTCACCGGCCGTGTCGGGCTCGACAACCCGTTCGGGGTCGTGGTGCTGGCCACGATGTTCCAGCTGAGCTTCAGCGTGCTGCTGTTCACCGCGTTCCTGCGTTCCATCCCGCTCGAGCTCGAAGAGAGCGCGCGCATCGACGGCGCGACGACCTGGCAGACGTTCTGGCGGCTCATCTTCCCGCTCCTGGCCCCGATGAGCGCGACGGTCGGCATCTTCGCGTTCCTCTACGCCTGGAACGACTTCATGATGCCCTCGCTCATCATCAGCGACCCGGCGCTGCAGACCCTGCCGGTGCGCCAGAACCTCTTCCAGACCCAGTTCAGCAACAACTACAACGTCGCCTTCGCCTCCTACCTCATGGCCATGGCCCCCGCGATCGTCGCCTACCTCTTCACCCAGCGATGGGTGATGGCGGGCGTCACGCAGGGTGCCGTCAAGGGCTGACACCGACCACCCCCTCGAAAGGACAACCGTGACCACCGCCGCACCCTCCGTGCAGACCCGCGAGCTCTCCGACGCCCCCGACTGGTGGCGCCAGGCCGTGGTGTACCAGGTGTACCCCCGCAGCTTCGCCGACACCGACGGCGACGGCCTGGGCGACATCAAGGGCATCACCTCGCGCGTGCCGTATCTCGCCGAGCTGGGGGTGGATGCCATCTGGCTCAGCCCCTTCTACCCCTCCGACCTCGCCGACGGCGGCTACGACGTCGCCGACTACCGCGACGTCGACCCCAAGCTCGGCACCCTGGCCGACATGGACGAGCTCATCGCGCAGCTGCACGCCCACGGCATCCGGATCGTGGTCGACATCGTGCCGAATCACACCTCCGACAAGCACGTCTGGTTCCAGGAGGCTCTGGCCGCCGGCCGCGGTTCGGCAGCGCGTGAGCGGTACATCTTCCGCGAGGGCACCGGGGTCGACGGCGCCGAGCCGCCGACCGACTGGGAGTCGCTCTTCGGCGGGTCGGCGTGGGAGCGCGTCGAGGACGGGCAGTGGTACCTGCACAACTTCGACGTCTCGCAGCCCGACCTCAACTGGGACAACCGCGAGGTGCGCGACGACTTCCTCACCACCCTCCGGTTCTGGAGCGACCGCGGTGTCGACGGCTTCCGCATCGACGTGGCGCACATGCTGACCAAGGACCTCACCGAGCCGCTGCCCTCGCGCGCCGAGCTCGCGGCCCTGCCCTTCGACGGCACGCACCCGCTCGTCGACCGCGACGACGTGCACGAGGTCTACGCCGAGTGGCGCGAGGTCTTCAACTCGTACGACCCGCCGCGCACCGCCGTCGCCGAGGCGTGGGTGCACCCCTCGCGCGTGCCGCTGTACGCCAGCGCCGAGAGCCTGGGCCAGGCCTTCAACTTCGACCTGCTTGAGGCCGACTTCGACCCCGCGCAGTTCCGCCGGATCGTCGCCGACAACCTCGCGCTCGCGGCAGAGTCGGGCTCGTCGACCACGTGGGTGCTGTCGAACCACGACGTGGTACGCCACGCCACACGCTACGGGCTCCCGGATGCCGAGCGCGGCGCCGACGGTCGCCCCACGCTCAAGCACGGCAACGAGTGGCTGCTGTCCGGCGGCGAGACCCCCGTGCTCGACACGGCTCGCGGCGAGCGTCGCGCCCGCGCGGCGGCGACCTTCGTGCTGGGCCTGCCGGGTTCGGCCTACCTGTACCAGGGCGAGGAGCTGGGCCTGCACGAGGTGGCCGAGATCCCCGACGCCGACCGGCAGGACCCCACGTTCTTCCGCAGCCCCGGCATCGACCAGGGCCGTGACGGATGCCGCGTGCCGCTGCCCTGGAGCGCCGACGGCTCCGCGTTCGGCTTCGGCGAGGGCGGTGCTCACCTGCCGCAGCCGGAGTGGTTCGCCTCGTACGCCGTGGACGTGCAGGACGGCGACCCCGCCTCGACCCTGTCGCTGTACCGCCGCGCGCTCGACCTGCGCCACGAGCTGCAGAGCGCCGAGCAGCTGCAGTGGATCGACGCCGGGCGCGACGACGTCGTGGCGTTCGAGCGTCCGGGTGGGTGGACGGTGGTCACGAACTTCGGCACCGAGCCGGCCGAGCTTCCCGCCGGCGAAGTGCTGCTGTCGAGCAGCCCGCTCGAGGGTGACGACCTGCCCGGCGAGACGACGGTCTGGCTCCGAAGCGCCTGATCGCGCGCGAGTCCCGGCGCCCCGCGCGCCGGGACTCGTGGGAGCTGTGCCGGCCCCGGTGTCGCTGGCGCGCGCCGCGGCCTCCGGGTCCGTGCGGGGCGCCGGAGCCTCCGGGCCCATACGGGCACGCGCCGGAGCTTCCCGCCCCGTGCGGGCGCCCGTATCCGCCCGACAGCCCCGTGAGTGTCCGAAGCATCCGGACGAATCTCCGGATGGCCCGGGCGCTTCGAACACTCGCCGGCCCTGCTCGCGGCCGTTGCAGCACTGACCGCGGGCACCGCCGCGCCGCGCGGATCAGCCCACCCGCACCCAGCCCTCGCCGCGCCGCTCGATCGCGCCGGCCGCGGCGAAGGCCTCGAGCCACCCGCCCATCGGCCACGTGCCCCACCGCTCGGCGAATGTGCCGCCGTTGCGCAGGATGGCGTCGAGGTGCTGCCACGGGGGAGAAGACACCGGATGCCACTGGTGGTAGGCGTCCGCGCCGCCCACCCATCGCATCTCGACGTCGTTCGCGCGTGCCGTCCAGGCGAGGTCGGTGTCCTCCGCGCCGTACCCCTCGTAGCCAGGGTGGAAGCCGCCGATGCGGTACCAGGTCGCCGGGGTCACGGCGAACGACAGCGACCAGAACAGGTTGTACTCCGAGGCCGTCGCGGCGCGCGTCTCGCCGGGCGGCAGCGCCGGCCGCGCGCGGTGCGGACGGGTGAGGAAGGGCAGGTCGGCGGCTTGTTCGGGTCGCTGGACGCTCGCGAGGTAGGTCACCGCGCCGGCGAGCAGCGCCTCGGGATGCGCGTGCGCCGCCGCGCGGTACCCGGCCAGCAGGGCCGGTCCGGGCAGACAGTCCACGTCGAGGAACACCAGCAGCTCGGCTCCCGCATCGATCGCCCTCGCGGCCGCCTGATTGCGCCCCTCGCCGACGCGGAATCCGTGGGGGCCCCGGCGGCACGTGCAGGCTGAGGGTCCCGGCATCCCGGATGTCGTCCGGCGGCGTCTCGTCGAGCCACGCCTCCACCCGCACGATGTCGTCGGCCACCTCGGCGAGGACGCGCCGTTGGCGCTCGAGGTGCTCTCGGCGGGCGGTCGAGGCGACCGTGATCACGGCGGTCCTCACGGCGCGGTTCCCTGGATCGCGGCGGCCATCCGCCGGGCGGCACCGGCGGTTCGCCACCGTGCCCACTCGGGGGTGTCGTCGGCCGCCCGCTCGACCAGGTCGGCCAGCTCGGTGGGGCTGATGTCGTCGTCGGCCCGCCGGGCGAGACCCCAGCGCGCCAGGGCCTCGGCGGTCGCCCGCTGCTCGTCGAAGGGGCGGTCCTGCGCGATCACGACGCACCGGGCTCCGGATGCCGCCACGTCGGCGACGCTGTTCTGTCCGGCGGCGGTGACGACCACCGTGCACCGCGTGAGCAGCTGCCAGGGATCGTCGACGCGCGAGGCGTCGTCGTGCCCGACGGAGGTGACCGTCCATCCCCGTTCGGTGAGGAGTCGGACGCTCGCCTCGCGCACGTCCGGGGGGAGCACGCGCCCGAGGAACAGCACGTGCCGCTCGTCGACCCGGTCCGGGGCGGGCCTTCCGTCGAAGCGGGAGATGCCGCCCGTCCACGTCACCCGCTCGACGTGCGGGTCGAGACCGGGGCTCGGCACGGCGCCCTGCGTCCAGGGCGCGATGATCCGGTCGGCCAGGTCGTACGCGAGCACGTGCGCGGGGTCGGTCCGCATGCCGGGCTGCGTGACGGCGACCGTGCGCAGCCCCAGCAGGCGCGCGAAGGCGACGACCTCCGCGCTGACGTCGACGACGAAGCCGTCCAGCGCCCGCTCCGCGGCGATCGTCGCGATCGTCGCGAGCCGTCGCCGGTGCCAGGGGTGCCCGATCGGCGCCCAGTGCAGTCGGCCGCGGACCGTCGGGTCGGCGTCGCGCGGATCGACCCGCGTCCCGTCCGCCGCTTCGAACGCGTCGGCGTCGGGCGGGAGGACCACCCATTCCTCCTCGGACCCGAGACCGTCGGGCCGGGGCATGGACGACAGCGCGATCACCGGCTCGCTCAGGTGCGGCTGCACCGCCAGAAACCGTGCGACGTGACCGAAACCGTGGTGGTGGATGTACCAGCCGATCACCACGACACCGCCGGCACGCGCCGTGCGGCGACGGGCTGAGCGGTGTGGGCCAGCACGCGTTCCACTTCGCGATAGCGCTGGGCGAGGGAGTGCTGGCGCACCGCCGCCCGCCGCGTCCGGGCCCGAGTGAGCGGCTCGCGCGCGCCTTCCGCGGCGAGCTCGGCCGCCGCCTTGCCCAGCGCGACGACGTCGCCGGGCATGACCGTCGCCGATCCCGGCATCCCGGCCAGCACCTCCGACACCCCGCCGATGTCGAAAGCGGCGACCGGTGTGCCGGTGGCGAGGGCCTCGGCGATGACGAGCCCGAACGGCTCCTCCCACATGGGCGTGACCAGGGCGACGGCGGATGATCCCACCAGGCGGCACAGGTCGGGCTGCCGCAGCGGCCCGACATAACGCGCGTGCACGCCCAGGCGCGGAACGATCTCCTGTTCGAAGTAGTCCACGTCGCCGATCCGCCCGGCCAGCACGATGTGCGCCCCGGCCGAGCGGGCGGCCTCAATGGCCAGGTGGGGGGCCTTCTCCGGCACGACGCGACCCGACCAGACCCATGACGCCCCGCCGTCGCCCCGCGTCCACTGGTCGGTGTCGATGCCGTTGGGGAACACGAACGCGTCGACCCCCTCGCGCGACCACGCGCGGGCGGTCGCCTGGCTGACGGCGACGAACCGGTGCGGACTGTCGCGCACCTCCGCCGCCGCCTCGAGCATCGGCTCGAGCGGCGGGGTGTGCAGGGTCGTGACGACGGGGATGTCCGCGGCACGGCTCCAGCGGATCGGCGCCGGGTGCAGGCTGTGGTTGTCCACGACGTCGTACAGGTGGCGGTCGACGATCAGGCGGTCGAGGGCGGCGTCATAGGCCGCGTCGACGGCGGCAGCGTACCCCTCCGGGTATTCGGTGTCGGATGACTCCTCGGGGCGCATCCACTCGGGGACGGGCAAACGGAACTCCGGCACGTCGCCGAGGTAGTCCGATCCCTCCGCCGCGCACAGAGCCACCTCGTGGCCGCGGGCGCGCAGCCACCGCACGCGGTCCCAGACACAGGCTTCCAGCCCGCCGGCGTGGGGCTGGCGGAGCGGATAGCGCGACGGGGCGACGACGAGCACCCGCAGCGGACGCATCGCGCGGATCACGCGGCCGCCTCCTGCGCGAGTGCGCGGCGGTACACCGCGAGGTGTGCCGCCCGCACGGCGTCGAGTTCCGCGCGGCGTTCCGCGCGTCGACGCTCCACCTCGCCGGCGCGCGCCGGCGAACCCGGGGTGGACCACGCCGGCTCCGTGGCATCCCGGATCGCCCGCGCGAGGGAGACGGGGTCGCCGAGATCGAAAGAGTGGAAGTCGCCCGGATGCTGCGCCGCGATGTGACCGACGCGGGTGCTGACGATCGGGACGGCCAGGTCGTAGCAGAGTTCCGCCCAGCCGGACTGCGTGCCGTGGGTGTACGGCAGCACGCACGCGTCGAGATCGGCGAGCCAAGACGCCAGCGCCTCGTCGTCGAGGCGGGGTCCGCGCTCCACCGTGACGCCGTCGGCGCCCTCGGCGAGCACGTCGATGGATGCCGCGGACTCCGCGTCGCGGACCCGCTCGTTCATCCGCACGACGGCTTCGATCCGTGCACCCTGGGCGCGGAGGTCCGCGATGGCGCGCACGAGCGTGGCCGTCGTCCCCACCCCGTCGATGTTGGGTCGGAGGTCGCGCAGATGGACCCCCACGCGCACGGTGTCGCGGGCGACGCCGGTCGGGCGGGCTGCGTCGCCGAGCAGCGTCGGGTGCGCGATGACGGCGACGGGCCGGTGCGCGATCCCCTCGACCTCGGCGCCGGCGGTGTCCGTGAGGGCGATCATCTCGTCCGCCCCCGCTGCCAGCACGGCGACGGAAGAGCGGTGATCGTCCTGCGCGCGCAGCTGCGGGTTCTCCAGGTCGTGCACGGTGTACACCAGAGGCCGTCCGAGGCGGTGGAGCGCGGCGACCGTGGCCCGCAGCTCGTCCGGGCTGTAGGACTCGATGCCGAAGTGCACGTGGACCAGGTCGAAGTCGCCCGCATGCGCGGCGAGCCAGTCGGGCAACAGCACCTGTGGCGGCCACCACTGCCCGTCCGGGGCGCCCGGCGGCGCGGGATCCGCGAGGAGCTGGATGTGATCGGGATCGCTGATCGCACGGACATACGGGTGGGCCGACGGAACGGCCGCAATCCGAAGCGGGGGGACGGTGATGTCGACGATCTTTCTCCTCCTCGTGCGTTGATGGCGTGGCGTGCGCGTACCGCATCGCCAGGCACATCGCAATGCAACGGGGCGGTTGGGACGACGATGACACCGACGGATACCTTCACATCATGAGCGGCGAGACCGACCGGCTGGGAAGCCTTGCGGACCACGGCGAGGCGGTGATAGCGCGCCGCCGGCACTATGCCGAATTCTTCGGCGAAGCGCCGCTTCCCGACGGTTTTGGCCTGGTCGTGGGCAATTGTCAGGCGGAATCGCTTCGGCTGGTGATCGCGTCCGACGCCCTCCCGGCCATCCGCGTCCCCGCCGTTCACGAACTCACCGCCGACGACGCGGTCCGCCTGCACGAGATCCTCACGACGGCGTCGTTCCTCGTCGCGCAGCCCATTCGCGACGACTACCGCGGTCTTCCGCTGGGCACCGCCCAGCTCCGCGCCTCGCTGCCCGCGGGGGCACCGCTGGTGACCGTTCCCGCAGTGCGTTTCGCGGGTCTGCACCCGTTCCAGGCGGTGCTGCGCCTGCCCGCCTTCCCCGAAGATCCGCCGCTGGTGGCGTACCACGATGTGCGGATCGTCGCGGAGGCGGCCGGCATCGTCGTCGCCGCCGAACTGCCTCGTGCCGAGGTGCACGCGATCGCCGACGCGTCGGTCGCAGAGCTGCGCCGCCGCGAGGGTCTCGGCCTCGACATCGCGGCATCCGATCTCTTCGCACCCGTCGTCGAAGACCTCGCCCGCACCGTGAACCACCCCGGCAACGCCCTCTTCCTGCCGCTCGGGGAACGCCTCGTCGCCGCCCTCGGCGCGCCGGGTCGCGTCGTGGACCCGGGCCGGCCGATCCTCGCGGGTGTCCGCGCGCCCCTGGAGAGCTGGGTCGTCGACGCCTGGGACCTGGATGCCGCGCCCCGCCCCGACTGGATCGTCGCCGGCGAGACCCTCCCCGCCGAGACCGTGCGCGAGGCGCATCTGGCGTACTACGCCGAACGCCCCGACCTGCTCGCCGCGGTGGTGGCCCGCATCCAGCCGCTCCTGCGCATCTGGGCGGCCGCCGCATGACCTCGACCGCGATCCCGGATGCCATCCCGCCCGTCCTCCTCGTCCATCCGGGCCCGCACGGCGTCGCCGTCTACGCGCGCGAGATCGCGGCGGAGGTCGTCCGGCAGCGAGCGGCGACGCGGTTGACGACCCCCGATGCGCTCGCCGCCCTCCCCGCGGGCACGCCGCTGCACGCGCACGTGACCGACCGCTTGTGGGGGTCCTCGCCCGAGGAGGCCACGCGCGCGCTCGTGGTCCTCGCGCGTCGGCACCCGCTGACGTTGACGCTGCACGACGTGCCGCAGGCCTCCGACGGCGAGCGGAACCGCCCCCGCCGTCGGGCGTTCTACCGGGAGGTGGTGGAGTCGGCCCGCGCCGTGGCCGTCAACAGCGCGCACGAGCGGGAGCTCCTCCGCGAGGAGGGGGTGTGGCGCGGCCCCGTCGCGATCGTCCCGCTCCCCGTCGAGACGGCGGAGCCCTCGGCATCCGTCGCGGACGACGAGTCGGTCGGCGTGCTCGGGTACTTCTACCCCGGCAAGGGGCATGACGAGGCGCTCGCCGCGACGGTCGCGGCCGGGATGACGCGGATGGCGGTGCTCGGCCGCGCCTCCGACGGGCACGCGGCCGACCTCGACGCCTTCGTCCGCCGGGCCGCCGGCGCCGGCGTCGCGGTGGAGGTGACCGGGTGGCTCGACGATGCCGAGATGACGGCGCGGGCGCGTCGCGTCGCCGTTCCCGTGATCGCCCACCGCCACGTGTCGGCGTCGGGGTCTCTCGCCTCGTGGATCGGCTGGGGCCGCCGGCCCCTCGCCGTGCGCAACCGGTACATCGACGAGATGGCCGCGCTCCGCCCCGGCACTCTTCGGGTGGTCGAACCCGAGGAGCTCGCCGGCGAGGTCGCGGCTGCACGGATCGACCCCTCCGCGACGTGGCACGGCGTCGCCCCCATCCCGTTCGGGCGGGCCGACGCGGCCGCCGCGTATCTGCGCTGGTGGGCGGAGGTCGTCCGATGAACGCCGGCATTCCCGGTTGGAACGACCGGATGCCGTGGGTGCCCGGCAACCGCTGGGATCTCCTGGCCGACCGCCATCCCGAGCCTCCGCGGGTCAGCGTCGTCGTCACGCACTACGACCAACCGCGGGAGCTCGCGCGGACCCTTGCGGCGCTTCGTCACCAGGACCACCCGGCCGACCGCCTCGAGATCATCGTCGCCGACGACGGGTCGCCGACCCCACCTGTCGTGCCCGACGGCATCCGCCTCGTGCGCCAGGAGGATCGGGGATTCCGCGCCGCGGCCGCTCGCAACCTGGGCGCCGCCGCCGCGACGGGCGAGGTCCTGTGCTTCCTCGACGCCGACACCGCACCCGAGCCCGCCTACATCCGTCGGTTGACGCGGCTGCCCGCGCTGCTGCCGGAGGCCGTGACAGTGGGGCGGCGACGTCACGCCGACCTGGCGGGGTTGGATGCCGACGTGCCCGTGGCCGAGGCCGGCCCGGCGCACGAACTGCCCGAGCCCGCATGGCTGCGCGATGCGTACGCGCGCAGCGAGAACCTCCTGCACGCCGACGACCGCTCCTACCGCTACGTGATCAGCGCGGTTCTGGCGTGCTCCCGCGCGTTCTTCGACGAGGTCGGCGGCTTCGACGAGTCGTTCTCGTCGTACGGGGGAGAGGACTGGGAGTGGGCGCACCGCGCGTGGCAGGCGGGCGCCGTCCTGGCCCATGTCCCGGATGCCGTCGCCTGGCACGACGGACCGGACTGGGCGGGCAGGCCGGCCGCGGACCGTGCGCGCGAGGGCAATCGGCAATCGCTCCTGCTGGCCCAGATGATCCCAGTCCACGGATCACGTGGGCGGGGGCTGCTCCCCACTACCCCCGACCTCGTCGTCCATCTCCCCGAGGGCGTCCCGCCGGCGGCGCTGTTCGTGTGCGTCGATTCTCTTCTGGCCGCGTTCCCCCTCGCCACGGTGATCGTCCCGTCGACAGCGACGACGTCGCCGGTGCTCACCGACCCGCGGGTTCGTCTGCGTGCCGAAGGGGTCGAACCCGACGCGCGGGTGACCCTGATCCTCGAGCGGGCGCTGGTGATCACGGATGCCGCACCCCTCGCTGCCGAACTCTCCTCCCTGGGGCAGGGCGAGGTGGGCATCCTGCGGCTGCTGAGCGCAGACGGATCCCGCGTCGCCGTGGCACGGTCCCGGCGTGCGCGGCGTCGCGCAGATCGCTGGGGGGACGGGGTGGGCTTCGCTGAGAAGGCGTCGACACCGGCCGGGGTGCACGTCCTCCGCGACGAGCCGCACGTCGAGGCGTGGGTCGGGGGCTGGGGAGGTCCGGAACGGTTCACGTGAGGGCCTCGCGCCACGCAGGGGTCGCTCTGTGCCAGGTGGATGCCGCCGACCCGGCGACACGCCCGGGATGTGCCTCGATTGGCCAGGTGCGTTCATCGCACGTAATGTTTTACCTGTTCGCCCCACAGGGGAGAGCGGAGCGGCCGGAAGGCCCCGCGTCCTCTCAAGTGGTGAACCACTCCCAACAACAACTCTTGAGAGTTTCCACTCTCTGGACTACAGTTGGGATCCTGCCACTCGGCGCACATCCCAGTTCAAGACCCCCTTCTCGGAGGGTTTTCGTGCTGCGAGATCGCCGATCGTGGCAACGAAGGTAGTGAACTGCCTCACGGGTAGGTCGAGAGATCGTTTCTGTGGGTGCGTCCGTTCCTTGAGAACTCAACAGCGTGCACTTGTCAAATGCCAATTTATTCCTCGTCGGTCTGACTTTTGTTGGATTGCGAGAAATTCCTTTGGATCAAAGACCAATCCTTTTGGGGGTTGGCGATGGATACGTCAGTAATGATGTTTCTCTTTGGTCAGTTTCGAACTCGCTGCGGTCGCCGTTTTCCCGGTGGTTGTGGTTTTTTCTTTTACGGAGAGTTTGATCCTGGCTCAGGATGAACGCTGGCGGCGTGCTTAACACATGCAAGTCGAACGGTGAAGCCAAGCTTGCTTGGTGGATCAGTGGCGAACGGGTGAGTAACACGTGAGCAACCTGCCCTGGACTCTGGGATAAGCGCTGGAAACGGTGTCTAATACTGGATATGAGGCGTGATCGCATGGTCATGTTTGGAAAGATTTTTCGGTCTGGGATGGGCTCGCGGCCTATCAGCTTGTTGGTGAGGTAATGGCTCACCAAGGCGTCGACGGGTAGCCGGCCTGAGAGGGTGACCGGCCACACTGGGACTGAGACACGGCCCAGACTCCTACGGGAGGCAGCAGTGGGGAATATTGCACAATGGGCGGAAGCCTGATGCAGCAACGCCGCGTGAGGGATGACGGCCTTCGGGTTGTAAACCTCTTTTAGCAGGGAAGAAGCGTGAGTGACGGTACCTGCAGAAAAAGCGCCGGCTAACTACGTGCCAGCAGCCGCGGTAATACGTAGGGCGCAAGCGTTATCCGGAATTATTGGGCGTAAAGAGCTCGTAGGCGGTTTGTCGCGTCTGCTGTGAAATCCCGAGGCTCAACCTCGGGTCTGCAGTGGGTACGGGCAGACTAGAGTGCGGTAGGGGAGATTGGAATTCCTGGTGTAGCGGTGGAATGCGCAGATATCAGGAGGAACACCGATGGCGAAGGCAGATCTCTGGGCCGTAACTGACGCTGAGGAGCGAAAGGGTGGGGAGCAAACAGGCTTAGATACCCTGGTAGTCCACCCCGTAAACGTTGGGAACTAGTTGTGGGGACCATTCCACGGTTTCCGTGACGCAGCTAACGCATTAAGTTCCCCGCCTGGGGAGTACGGCCGCAAGGCTAAAACTCAAAGGAATTGACGGGGACCCGCACAAGCGGCGGAGCATGCGGATTAATTCGATGCAACGCGAAGAACCTTACCAAGGCTTGACATACACCAGAACACCGTAGAAATACGGGACTCTTTGGACACTGGTGAACAGGTGGTGCATGGTTGTCGTCAGCTCGTGTCGTGAGATGTTGGGTTAAGTCCCGCAACGAGCGCAACCCTCGTTCTATGTTGCCAGCACGTAATGGTGGGAACTCATGGGATACTGCCGGGGTCAACTCGGAGGAAGGTGGGGATGACGTCAAATCATCATGCCCCTTATGTCTTGGGCTTCACGCATGCTACAATGGCCGGTACAAAGGGCTGCAATACCGTGAGGTGGAGCGAATCCCAAAAAGCCGGTCCCAGTTCGGATTGAGGTCTGCAACTCGACCTCATGAAGTCGGAGTCGCTAGTAATCGCAGATCAGCAACGCTGCGGTGAATACGTTCCCGGGTCTTGTACACACCGCCCGTCAAGTCATGAAAGTCGGTAACACCTGAAGCCGGTGGCCCAACCCTTGTGGAGGGAGCCGTCGAAGGTGGGATCGGTAATTAGGACTAAGTCGTAACAAGGTAGCCGTACCGGAAGGTGCGGCTGGATCACCTCCTTTCTAAGGAGCATCTGGCACTCGGGGTTCTTCGGGATCGTGGGTGTCCAGGCGCCAGGTCAGCACCGAATGTGTGCTGCTGGTTAGCTCATGGGTGGAACATTTGACGAGGCCTTTTTGGTGGGGGTTTCTGCTTAGTACATCACTTCGGTGGTCGGAACGGTGGGGGCTCACGCTGGTGGGGCGTGCACGCTGTTGGGTCCTGAGGGGCCGGGCGCTGATCGCGCTAGTCGGAAGGCTGGGGTGGTTGGTGTTTGTTCCTCTTGGGCCTGTTCTGGTGCCGGTGTTCCGGTGGCTGGGGTGGGTTCCGCCCGTACTTTGAGAACTACACAGTGGACGCGAGCATCTTCCATGCAACTCTTTGGGGTTGTGTGGTGAAGATGATCTTAAAGATCATTAGTCAATTTTTTGACGATTCAACTCATGTGATTTCAAGTCTTTAAGAGCAAACGGTGGATGCCTTGGCATCTGGAGCCGAAGAAGGACGTAGCAATCTGCGATAAGCCTCGGGGAACTGATAAGCGAGTTTTGATCCGAGGGTGTCCGAATGGGGAAACCCCGCCAGGGCGCGTGCGTACCTGGTGACTCCCGCCTGAATATATAGGGCGGGTAGAGGGAACGTGGGGAAGTGAAACATCTCAGTACCCACAGGAAGAGAAAGCAACAGCGATTCCGTGAGTAGTGGCGAGCGAAACCGGATCAGGCTAAACCTCATGCGTGTGATACCCGGCAGGGGTTGCGTGTGGGGGGTTGTGGGACTTTTCGGATTGTTCTGCCGGACAGTCGACGTGACAAGAGGGTATAGACGAACGGTTTTGAATGGCCGGTCATAGAGGGTGCGAACCCCGTAGTCGAAATGCTTGTTCTTGGCGTGAAGAGTATCCCAAGTAGCACGGGGCCCGAGAAATCCCGTGTGAATCTGTCAGGACCACCTGATAAGCCTAAATACTCCCAGATGACCGATAGCGGACAAGTACCGTGAGGGAAAGGTGAAAAGTACCCCGGGAGGGGAGTGAAATAGTACCTGAAACCGTTTGCTTACAAACCGTTGGAGCCTCCTTTGTAGGGGTGACAGCGTGCCTTTTGAAGAATGAGCCTGCGAGTTAGCGATACGTGGCGAGGTTAACCCGTGTGGGGTAGCCGTAGCGAAAGCGAGTCTGAATAGGGCGATTTCAGTCGCGTGTCCTAGACCCGAAGCGAAGTGATCTATCCATGGCCAGGTTGAAGCGACGGTAAGACGTCGTGGAGGACCGAACCCACTTAGGTTGAAAACTGAGGGGATGAGCTGTGGATAGGGGTGAAAGGCCAATCAAACTTCGTGATAGCTGGTTCTCTCCGAAATGCATTTAGGTGCAGCGTTGCGTGTTTCTTGCCGGAGGTAGAGCTACTGGATGGCCGATGGGCCCTACAAGGTTACTGACGTCAGCCAAACTCCGAATGCCGGTAAGTGAGAGCGCAGCAGTGAGACTGTGGGGGATAAGCTTCATAGTCGAGAGGGAAACAACCCAGACCACCAACTAAGGTCCCTAAGCGCGTGCTAAGTGGGAAAGGATGTGGAGTTGCTTTGACAACCAGGAGGTTGGCTTAGAAGCAGCCACCCTTGAAAGAGTGCGTAATAGCTCACTGGTCAAGTGATTCCGCGCCGACAATGTAACGGGGCTCAAGCACGCCACCGAAGTTGTGGCATTGACATTTTTGGTAGGCCTTCGTGGTCCAGCCGTGTTGATGGGTAGGAGAGCGTCGTGTGGCGAGTGAAGCGGCGGGGTGACCCAGCCGTGGACGCTACACGAGTGAGAATGCAGGCATGAGTAGCGAAAGACGTGTGAGAAACACGTCCTCCGAAAGACCAAGGGTTCCAGGGTCAAGCTAATCTTCCCTGGGTAAGTCGGGACCTAAGGCGAGGCCGACAGGCGTAGTCGATGGACAACGGGTTGATATTCCCGTACCGGCGAAGAACCGCCCCAGTCAATCCAGTGGTGCTAAGAGTCCTAGCTCGGAATGTTCCGGATCCCTTCGGGGTGATGGTCGTCCGTGTGAACGCTCGACCCCATGCTGGTGCGGCTAGCGTATTAACAGGTGTGACGCAGGAAGGTAGCCCAAGCCAGGCGATGGTTGTCCTGGTGCAAGTGCGTAGGCCGACTCTTAGGCAAATCCGGGAGTCATGCAGGCTGAGACACGATGCGGATAAAAAGTGGGTGATCCTATGCTGCCGAGAAAAGCATCGACGCGAGGTTCTAGCTGCCCGTACCCCAAACCGACTCAGGTGGTCAGGTAGAGAATACCAAGGAGATCGAGAGAATCGTGGTTAAGGAACTCGGCAAAATGCCCCCGTAACTTCGGGAGAAGGGGGGCCATCCACTTATTAGGACTTAGCTCCGAAAGGGTGTGGTGGCCGCAGAGACTAGTGGGTAGCGACTGTTTACTAAAAACACAGGTCCGTGCCAAGTCGCAAGACGATGTATACGGACTGACGCCTGCCCGGTGCTGGAAGGTTAAGAGGACCGGTTAGCCGCAAGGCGAAGCTGAGAATTTAAGCCCCAGTAAACGGCGGTGGTAACTATAACCATCCTAAGGTAGCGAAATTCCTTGTCGGGTAAGTTCCGACCTGCACGAATGGCGTAACGACTTCCCAACTGTCTCAACCGCGAACTCGGCGAAATTGCATTACGAGTAAAGATGCTCGTTACGCGCAGCAGGACGGAAAGACCCCGTGACCTTTACTACAGCTTGGTATTGGTGTTCGGTGTGGCTTGTGTAGGATAGGTGGGAGACGGTGAAGCATTCACGCCAGTGAGTGTGGAGTCATTGTTGAAATACCACTCTGGTCACTCTGGATATCTAACTTCGGACCGTGATCCGGTTCAGGGACAGTGCCTGGTGGGTAGTTTAACTGGGGCGGTTGCCTCCCAAAATGTAACGGAGGCGCCCAAAGGTTCCCTCAACCTGGTTGGCAATCAGGTGGCGAGTGTAAGTGCACAAGGGAGCTTGACTGTGAGACTGACAGGTCGAGCAGGGACGAAAGTCGGGACTAGTGATCCGGCAGTGGCTTGTGGAAGCGCTGTCGCTCAACGGATAAAAGGTACCTCGGGGATAACAGGCTGATCTTGCCCAAGAGTCCATATCGACGGCATGGTTTGGCACCTCGATGTCGGCTCGTCGCATCCTGGGGCTGGAGTAGGTCCCAAGGGTTGGGCTGTTCGCCCATTAAAGCGGTACGCGAGCTGGGTTTAGAACGTCGTGAGACAGTTCGGTCCCTATCCGCTGCGCGCGTAGGAAGTTTGAGAGGATCTGACCCTAGTACGAGAGGACCGGGTTGGACGAACCTCTGGTGTGTCAGTTGTTCCGCCAGGAGCACCGCTGATTAGCTACGTTCGGGATGGATAACCGCTGAAAGCATCTAAGCGGGAAGCCGGCCTCAAGATGAGACTTCCATACCCCTTGTGGGTGAGAGGCTCCCAGCCAGACTACTGGGTTGATAGGCCGGATGTGGAAGCGCAGTAATGCGTGAAGCTGACCGGTACTAATAAGCCGATGACTTGATAACACACCGTTTTTGGTGCTTGCGTCCACTGAGTGGTTCTCGATGTACGGTCGAGAACACAACAATGAATATCGTTGTTGGTTTACGAACACATCAATAGTGTTTCGGCGGCCATAGCGAGAGGGAAACGCCCGGTCACATTCCGAACCCGGAAGCTAAGCCTCTCAGCGCCGATGGTACTGCAGGGGGGACCCTGTGGGAGAGTAGGACACCGCCGGACTTCCTTTACCGAAATGGCCACCCAACGCTGGGTGGCCATTTCGCATATACAGGCACTTATCCCGGGAAGGACAGTCATGTCGACCGACGACGTGAACGATCGCAGGAGCAATGAGGGGCGCTCGGGCGACCGCGCGTCCGGTCGGGGGCAGTCTTCCCGGGGCGACGGATCTGCGCCCCGCGGTGACCGTTCACCGCGAGGAGGGGCAGACCGTCCCGCCCGTCGCGACAACGATGCGCGTCCGCCGCGTTCGGGCGATCGCCCGTTCCGCCGGGACAATGATGCACGTCCGCCGCGCGACGGTGACCGCCCCTATCGGCGGGACAACGATTCCCGTCCGCCCCGTGATGGCGACCGGCCGTACCGTCGGGACAATGATTCCCGTCCGTCGCGTGATGGCGACCGGCCGTACCGTCGGGACAATGACCCGCGTCCGCCGCGCGACGGCGACCGGCCGTACCGTCGCGACAGTGACGCGCGCCCGCCCCGTACGGGTGACCGCCCGTACCGCCGGAACAACGATTCCCGTCCGTCGCGTGATGGTGACCGGCCGTACCGTCGGGACGCCGATGCGCGTCCGCCGCGCGACGGTGAGCGCCCGTACCGCCGGGACAGTGACTCGCGTCCGCCGCGTGACGGTGACCGGCCGTACCGTCGCGACAGTGACGCGCGTCCGCCCCGTACGGGTGACCGGCCGTACCGTCGGGACAATGACTCACGTCCGCCGCGTGGCGGCGACCGGCCGTACCGTCGGGACAATGACTCACGTCCGCCGCGTGACGGCGAGCGCCCCTACCGTCGGGACAACGACTCGCGCCCGCCGCGTGACGGCGAGCGCCCCTACCGTCGGGACAACGACTCGCGTCCCCGCCGCGACGGTGACCAGCGCAGCTTCGGGAACGAACGTCGTCCCTCGGGCGACCGCCGGCCCGGTGCCGGCGCGCCCCGCCGCTACGACCGCGAAGACGCACGAGCAACGCGTCCGCCGCAGGATCGTCGCGAGCGCGGACCGGAGATCCCGGAAGACGTCACCGCGTGGGACCTGCCCGGAGCCGCTCGCAACGAGCTGAAGACCCTGAGCAAGGACAATGCCGAGAACGTCGCGCGGCACCTCGCCATGGCGGCACGCCTCATCGACGATGACCCCGAGGCCGCGCACCAGCATGCACTTGCGGCATCCCGAAGCGCTGGTCGGGTCGGCGTCGTCCGCGAGACCGTCGCGATCACCGCGTACGCCGTGGGCGACTTCGCCCTCGCGCTGCGCGAGTTGCGCACGCACCGCCGCATCACCGGCTCCGACGAGCAGCTGCCGCTGATCGTCGACAGCGAGCGCGGCGTGGGCAGGCCCGACCGGGCTCTCGAGGAGGGCCGGGCGGTCGACCGCTCCACTCTCACCGTGCCCGTGCGCGTGCAGCTGGCCATCGCCATGTCGGGTGCGCGGCTCGACCTCGGTCAGACCGAGCGAGCCCTGCAGGAGCTCGAGATCCCCGAGGCCGACCCGGACCGCGCGTTCGAGTGGAGCCCGGCTCTGTTCGCCGCGCGCGCGGCAGTACTGGAAGAGCTGGGCCGCCACGAGGAAGCCTCCGAGTGGGAGCGCCGGGCGCAGATCGCCGCAGACGCCCTCGACGCCGCCTCGGGAGTCGCCGACCGCGAAGTCATCGTGGTCGAGGAGATCGACCTCATCGACGACGACGGCGGTGTGGACGTGGCATCCGGTGTCATCCCCGTGGACGACACGATCGACGACGACGACCAGGACGAAGACGACGCAGACGACGTCGTCGTGGAGGCGGCGGAGGCGGTCGCCGTGGACGAGGACGCCTCGGCGGAGGACGCGCCCGCGAGCGGCCCCGATACCGACGACTCGTCGGCCGAGCGCGAAAGCGCTGACGAGGCGCACGACGCCACGGCCGAGGACGAGCGGTGATCTTCGGGCGGAGCAAGCCGGAGGCGACCCCGCTCGACGGGATCGACGTGGTGCTCGCCGACCTCGACGGCGTCGTGTACGCCGGTCCGGGCGCACTGCCGCATGCCGTCGACAGCCTGAACCGCGCCCAGACCGAAGGGAAGCGCCTCGGGTACATCACCAACAACGCCTCCCGGACGGACGCCTCGGTCGCACAGCACCTCTCGTCGCTGGGGCTCCGTGTGGAGCCGTCCGACGTCACCACGAGCCCCCAGGCGGCGATGCGCCTGATGAAGGATCTCGTGCCGGCGGGGTCGACCCTGCTCGTCGTCGGCGGAGAGGGTCTCGTCGTCGAGGTCGAGAAGGCCGGCTTCGTCGTGACTCGCAGCGCCGACCACGCACCCGCCGCGGTCGTCCAGGGCTTCTCCCCAGAGGTCGGCTGGGCCCAGCTCGCCGAGGCGGCCTACGCGCTCGCGACGCCCGTCGAGGACGGCGGCATCCCGTGGGTCGCGACGAACACCGACTGGACGATCCCGCAGGCCCGCGGGATCGCGCCGGGGAACGGCACGCTCGTCTCCGCCGTGCACACCGCCGTCGGGCGCCTCGCGACGATCGCCGGCAAGCCCGAGCGGCCCATCTTCGACGAGGCCGTCGCCCGCACGGGCGCCCAGGCACCCCTCTTCATCGGCGACCGTCTCGACACCGACATCCAGGGCGCTCGCGCGGCGGAGATGCCCTCGGTGCTGGTGTTGACCGGCATCGATCGTCCGAAGCAGGTGCTGGCGGCCATCCCGTCGCAGCGGCCGGATTTCATCGTCGAAGATCTGCGTCAGCTCTTCGAGCCCTACCCCGCAACGGTCGTGAAGGGGGATCGCACCCGCGTGGGCGACGCGATCGTCGAGATCGACGGTGTCGACCTGCGCATCGTGTCGGAGGGTGGCCGTCAGATCGATCTGCTGCGCGCCGGCGCTGCGGCCATCTGGAACTCGGGCCGGGCGATCTTCGGTTTCCGTGTTCCGGAGCGCCTGTACGCCGACCCGTTCCGCGTCCGCTGACGTCGTAGCATGGCATCCATGTCGGACAGCGCCGCAGAGGATGCCACGCCCGAGCTGATCGACCGGGTGCGCGTGATCGAAGCGCAACCGCTCGCCGCCCGCGCGGACGCGTACGCCGCCGTCCACGACGAGCTCGCCCGGCGGCTGGCGTCGGCGCCGACCGACGCGGCGACCGCCTCGCGCCCGTGAGCGCCCGCCTCGACGCGGAGCTCGCCGCCCGCGGTCTCGCGCGGAGCCGCTCGCACGCCAGCCAGCTCATCGCGGCGGGTCTCGTGAGCATCGACGGTCGAGCGGTGGTCAAACCGTCCGTGCAGGTGGATGAGTCCAGCACGATCGAGGTGGCCGGAGCCGACCACTACGTCAGCCGTGGCGCGCACAAGCTGCTGGCGGCCCTGGATGACTTCCCCCTCGAGGTCGAGGGGCGGGTGGCGCTCGACCTCGGCGCCTCGACGGGCGGATTCACGCAGGTGCTACGCGAACGGGGAGCGCGCCCGGTCCTCGCCGTCGACGTGGGGCACGGACAGTTGTCCACCGTCGTGGCATCCGATCCCGACGTGGTGTCGGTGGAGGGGTATAACGTGCGGTTCATGACCGCCGACTCCCTGGCTGCCGCGACGGGCATCGCCGAGCGCCCGCGGGTCGTGACGGGCGACCTGTCGTTCATCTCCCTGACCCACGTGCTGCCCGCGGTGATCGACACCGCGACGCCGGACGCCGACGTCGTGCTGCTCATCAAGCCGCAGTTCGAGGTCGGTCGCACCGCGGTGAAGGGCGGCCTGGTCACCGACCCGGCTCTGCGCTCCGACGCCGTGCACGGGGTGCTGTGGGCCGCGTGGGACGTGGGCCTGCGCACCGCCGGACTGATCGCGTCGCCGATCGTGGGAACCCACGGCAACCAGGAGTACGTCGCGTGGTTCTCGGCCGTCCACGGCAGCGACCCCTCAGAATGGGAGAGCACCGTGACCCGACTGACCGGAAGCCGATGACCCCCAGCGATCGCCGAATCCTCCTCGTCGTCCACGCGCGCCGTGACGACACCGTCCAGGCCGCCGAGCGCATTCTCACCGCCGTGCACGCAGCCGGTGCGGTGGCTGTCGTCTCCGCAGACGACAGGCCGGAACTCGCCGAGCGATTGTCGCTCGCGGGCGTCGAGACCCTCGGCGTCGACGTGAGCGTCGACGATGTGGAGCTCGCGATCGTCCTCGGCGGTGACGGCACCATCCTGCGCGCCGCCGAGATGGTGCGGGGGAGCACGGCGCCGATCCTGGGCATCAACATGGGACACGTGGGCTTCCTCGCCGAGATCGAGCGCGACGACATGGACGACGCCGTCCGCCGCGTCATCGCCCGGGACTACACCGTCGAGGAGCGCCTCGCCCTCGCGGTGAAAGTCCAGGATGCCGACGACCGTGTCATCTACGAGACCTGGGCGTTGAACGAGGCCACCGTCGAGAAAGCCAGCCGAGAGCGGATGCTCGAGGTCGTCATGGCGGTCGACGGGCGCCCCCTGTCGTCGTTCGGGTGCGACGGCGTCGTCATCGCGACCCCGACGGGGTCCACCGCCTACAACTTCTCCGCCGGCGGACCGGTCGTCTGGCCCACGGTGGAGGCGATCGCCGTCGTCCCGCTGTCGGCGCATGCGCTGTTCGCGCGCCCCCTGGTCGTCGGGCCGGATGCGAGCGTCGCCGTCGAGGTGCTCGAGCGCACGAGCGGCAGCGGCATCCTGTGGTGCGACGGTCGGCGCTCGCACGAGCTGCCGCCGGGGGCGCGCGTGGTCGTGCGGCGCTCCTCGCGTCCGGTGCGGCTCGCCCGTCTGCATCCCGCCGTCTTCACCGATCGCTTGGTCCGCAAGTTCCGCCTGCCCGTCACGGGTTGGCGCGGGATGCCGGGGGGTGCGGCGTGATCGAGGAGATGCGCTTGCGCGATCTCGGCGTCATCGCCGACGCCACCCTCCCCATCGGCCGCGGGTTCACCGCGATCACGGGGGAGACCGGCGCCGGTAAGACCATGGTCGTCACCGGCCTCGGACTGCTGCTCGGCCAACGCGCCGACTCCGGCGCGGTGCGCTCGGGCGCAGCGCAAGCCGCGGTCGAGGGCGTCTGGCTCGTGCCCGAGGACGGCCCGGTGGCGGCGCGCGTCCGCGAAGCGGGGGGAGACGTCGAACCGGTGGGCGGCGGTACCGCCGAGCTCTACCTCGGGCGGACGGTCTCGAGCGAAGGGCGCGGTCGCGCCACCGTCGGCGGTCGCACCGCTCCGGCCGGAGTGCTCGCCGATCTCGCCGACGACCTCGTCGTCGTGCACGGGCAGTCCGACCAACTCCGGTTGAAGTCGTCATCGGCTCAGCGCGACGCCCTCGATCGTTTCGGCGGAGAGCCGGTCGCCGCGGCGCGGGCGGCGTACCGCTCGGCCTGGGACGACTGGCGGGCTCTGGATGCCGAGCTGTCGACGCTGACGCATGACCGCACGGACCGCGCGCGCGAGGCCGAGCAGCTGCGCGCGGCGATCGCCGAGATCGAGGCCGTCGCCCCGGTCGCGGGGGAGGACGAGGAGCTCGCCCGGCGCGCGGAGCGACTCGCGAACGCCGAAGAGCTGCGGCTCGCCGCCGTCACCGCCCACGCGGCGCTGTCGAGCGACGACGGCACGCCCGACGTCGTGACGCTGCTGGCGGAGGCGCGGCGGGCCCTGGAGCGCATCGCGAGCAGCGACGCCGCGCTGGCGGTGATCGGCGAGCAGGTGGCCGACCTCGGATACCGCGCGACGGATGCCGCGGTCGCGCTGTCGGGTTACCTCGCCGATCTCGACGAGTCGGGTCCGCACGAGCTGGCGGCGGTCGACGAGCGCCGCGGCGTGCTGGCCGGGCTCGTGCGCTCCCACGGTTCCGTGGATGCCGCGATCGCGTTGCTGCAGACGGGATCGGCGCGACTGGTCGAACTCGACGACGACGACGACCGACTCGACCGGCTCCAGACGCAGCGCGACGCCGCCGCCGTCGAGCTCGACGCGCGCGCGGAGGCGCTCACCGCCGCGCGCCGGGAGGCCGCCGCGCGGCTGGGTGCCGCGGTGACCGAGGAGCTGCACGCCCTCGCCTTGCCCGACGCGCGCCTGACGGTCGAGGTGGCCGCTGCCGCCCCCGCCGGGCACGGCCGCGACGAGGTCTCGATCCTGCTGGCGCCGCATCCCGGCGCCGACCCGCGCCCGGTGTCGCGCGGGGCCTCGGGCGGAGAGCTGAGCCGCGTGATGCTGGCGATCGAGGTGGTCATCGCCGGCGTCGATCCGGTGCCCACGTTCGTGTTCGACGAAGTCGATGCGGGAATCGGCGGGGCCGCGGCGATCGAGGTCGGTCGGCGCCTGGCGCGACTCGCGGAGTCGTCTCAGGTCATCGCCGTGACGCACCTCGCGCAGGTCGCCGCCTTCGCCGGCAACCATCTGACCGTGGTGAAGGGCAATGACGGCGCGGTCACGGCATCCAGTGTCCGCCGGCTCGACGGCGCGGAGCGCGAAGCCGAGATGGCGCGACTGCTCTCGGGCCTGAGCGACTCGGACGCCGCGCTCACCCACGCGCGCGAACTGCTCGAGACGGGCCGCGCCACGGGGTGACCCCTCGGCCGACCCGCAATCGTCACGAAGCGGTGACGCGGATGTCGGAGGGCGGTGCCAGACTGCGAGACGACCGACCGACGCGACTGATAGGATCGAAGCCCGTGATGCAGACTTCGGACGCGGGACATTCAGACGGTACGACCTTCACGACGAAGCACATCTTCGTGACCGGAGGAGTCGTCTCCTCCCTCGGAAAAGGCCTGACGGCAGCGAGCCTCGGCAACCTTCTCACCGCCCGCGGACTCCGCGTGGTCATGCAGAAGCTCGACCCGTATCTCAACGTCGACCCGGGAACGATGAACCCGTTCCAGCACGGTGAGGTCTTCGTGACCGATGACGGTGCCGAGACCGACCTCGACATCGGCCACTACGAGCGCTTCCTCGACATCGAGCTCAGCCAGGCGGCCAACGTCACCACCGGCCAGATCTACTCGCAGGTCATCGCGCGCGAGCGACGGGGCGAATACCTCGGCGACACCGTCCAGGTGATCCCGCACATCACCGACGAGATCAAGCGCCGCATGCGCCTGCAGGCGAGCGAGAGCCCCCAGCCCGACGTCATCATCACCGAGATCGGCGGCACGGTCGGCGACATCGAGTCGCAGCCCTTCATCGAGTCCGCGCGCCAGATCCGTCACGAGCTGGGCCGCAAGAACGTCTTCTTCGTGCACGTCTCGCTCGTGCCGTTCATGGGCGCCTCGGGTGAGCAGAAGACCAAGCCCACGCAGCACTCCGTCGCGACGCTCCGCTCGATCGGCATCCAGCCCGACGCGCTCGTGCTGCGCAGCGACCGCCCCGTCACCGAGTCGAACAAGCGCAAGATCGCCCTCATGTGCGACGTCGACGAAGACGCGGTGGTCAACGCCATCGACGTGCCGAGCATCTACGACATCCCCACGATGCTGCACGACCAGGGTCTCGACGCCTACATCGTCGACGCGCTCGACATCGCCAAGGCGGCGGACGTCGACTGGACGCGCTGGAACCGCGTGCTGCAGGCGGTTCACAACCCCAAGCACGAGGTGACCATCGGGCTCGTCGGGAAGTACATCGACCTGCCCGACGCCTACCTCTCCGTGACCGAGGCGATCAAGGCCGGCGGGTTCGGGCAGGAGACCCAGGTGAAGATCACCTGGATCCCCTCCGACCTGTGCGAGACGCCCGAGGGTGCGGCCAAGGCGCTCGGTGCGGTCGACGGCATCATCGTGCCGGGTGGCTTCGGCATCCGGGGCATCGAGGGCAAGCTGGGCGCGCTGCGCTTCTCGCGGGAGCAGGGCATCCCCACGCTCGGCATCTGCCTGGGCCTGCAGTGCATGGTCATCGAGTACGCCCGCACGGTGGCCGGTCTCGAAGGTGCCTCGTCGAGCGAGTTCGACCCCGACACGGCGCACCCGGTCGTGGCGACGATGGCCGAGCAGGTCGACATCCTCGAGAGCGGCGACCTCGGCGGCACCATGCGCCTGGGCCTGTATCCCGCCGACCTCGCCGAGGGATCGCTCGCGGCCGAGGTGTACGGGGCGAACCGCATCTCCGAGCGCCACCGTCACCGTTACGAGGTCAACAACGCCTACCGCCAGCAGCTGAGCGACGCGGGGCTGGTGTTCTCGGGCCTGAACCCCGATCTGGACCTCGTCGAGTTCGTCGAGCTTCCCCGCGACGTGCACCCGTACTACATCGCCACACAGGCGCACCCCGAGCTGCGCTCCCGGCCGACCGAACCCCACCCGCTGTTCCGCGGACTGGTGGCGGCGGCGCTGGACCGTCACCGCTCGAGCGAGCTGTTCGACGTCGAGGAGGACTGACGTGGAGGAGCTGCGCGACGAGCCCGTCGAGCTCGAGATCCTCTCGAGCGAGCTGGTGTACGAGGGTGCGGTGTGGGACGTACGCAGCGACACGGTCCGCTACGGCGCGACCGAGATGACCCGCCAGTACGTCGAGCACCCGGGCGCCGCGGCGGTCGTCGCGATCGACGACGACGAACGCGTCGTGCTCATCCAGCAGTACCGGCACCCGATCAAGGAGCGCGACTGGGAGATCCCGGCCGGCCTGCTCGACGTCGTCGGTGAACCGCCCCTCGAGACGGCGAAGCGGGAGTTGACCGAAGAGGCCGACCTCGAGGCCGACCACTGGCAGCACCTCGTCTCGATGCACACCACCCCCGGGGGCAACGACGAGGTCGTGCACCTCTTCCTCGCGCGCGGGCTGCATTCGGTCGAGACCGACTACGAGCGCGAGCACGAGGAGTCCGACATGCGCCTGGAGCGGGTGCCGCTCGCCGACGTCATCGACGGAGTGCTGTCGGGGCGCCTGCGCAACGGCATCCTGGCCACCGGCGCGCTCGCCGCCGCCGAGGTGCTGCGCCGCGAGGCAGCCGCCCGCTGACGTGGACCTCGAGCGCGCGGTCGAGACCTACCTCCGGCACGTCGCGCTCGAGCGCGGGCTCTCCGACCACACCGTCTCGGCGTACCGCCGCGACCTCTCGGTGTACGGCGAGTGGCTCGGCGCGCGGGGCGTCTCTCAGGTGGAGGCCGTGACGCCGGAGCTGATCGCCGAGTTCGCGGCGGAGCGCGCATCGGCGATTCCGCCCCCGGCGTCCTCCTCGCTCGCGCGGCTGCAGTCGTCGGTGCGGGGGCTTCATCGCTTCCTCGTGCGCGAGGGGCGCGTGGATGCCGACCCGAGCGGTCGGCTGCGCCCGCCCAAGGCCCCGCGCCGGCTGCCGAAGGCGTTGACGATCGCGCAGGTGGACGATCTGCTGAGCGCCGCGGGACCGGCCCCGGGGTCGTCCGACGCGTCGGCCGCGGAGCCCGCCGCCGTGCGTGACCGTGCCCTTCTCGAGTTGCTGTACGCGACCGGGGCACGCGTGTCGGAGATCGTGCAGCTCGATGTCGACGACACCGTCCACGGCGACCTGCTGCGCGTGCGCGGGAAGGGCGACAAGGAGCGCATCGTGCCCGTCGGCTCGTACGCGCGTGCCGCGGTGGAGGCGTACCTGACGCGCGTGCGCCCGGCGCTCGCGGCGAAGGGACGGGCCACGCCCCGGCTCTTCCTCGGGATGCGCGGGGCGCCGTTGTCGCGCCAGAGCGCCTGGCTCGTCATCCAGGCCGCCGCCGAGCGCGCGGGGCTGACCTCGCACGTGTCGCCCCACACGCTCCGCCATTCGTTCGCGACGCACCTGCTCCAGGGCGGTGCCGACGTGCGCGTGGTGCAGGAGCTTCTCGGCCACGCCTCCGTGGCGACCACCCAGATCTACACGCACGTGACGGTCGACGCGCTGCGCGACGTCTACGCCACCGCGCACCCGCGCGCGCGGTGACGGGGCGCGCCCGGCATCCCGCTTCGCGTCGGACGCCACCGCGCGGGGTTCGGTCTCGCGGGCAGGCGGCATACTGGTTCTCTCGTGCTCGGCGGCCCCGGGCTCGGGCGTTCAGGGGAGACGACACACATGGGCGCGATGCGGGCACGTCCTACCGTCGCGACCTGGGTGCTCTCGCTGCTCTACCTCGGACTCGTTCTCGCCGCCGCCGTCGCCGCGGTCTTCTCCGCGGGTTTCCTGCCCTTCGTCTCCTTCATCGGGGACGTGCCGGACGAAGCGGTGCGTGCAGCGGTCGTGCCCGTGACGATCATGGTCGGCATGCCCCTGCTGACGTGGACGTGCCTGGGGCGACCGGCGGTTCGTCGTCGCCTGATGCCGGGGGTGGTCAGCTTCGCCGCAAGTGCAGCGACCTTCGTCGCCGTCGCCTGGATGAGCGTGGTGCTGTTTGGCTACCGAGAGAACAGCGACGATCTCTGGGCGCGTGTGCCGTTCGCCGTGGCGGTTTGTGCCCCGATCCTGGTGATCGCGCTCTGTGCTCTGACGATGTCGGTGGCCCGGCGCGGTGATGAGCGGCGGCAACCGGCGGCAGCGCTCGCCTCCGCAGCATCCCCCACTCCCTGAGACACTGGAGGGATGACCGCCACCCTCGTCGCGCAGAACCTCGCCGGGGGTTACGGCCACCGCACGCTCTTCGACGGCGTCGACCTCACGGTCGCCCCGGGAGATGTGATCGGGGTCGTCGGTGCGAACGGCGCGGGCAAGTCGACACTGCTGCGTCTGCTCGCGGGAGTCGACGAGCCGCAGGGCGGAACGATCAGTCTCGCGCCGTCCGACGCGTTCGTCGGCTGGCTGCCGCAGGAGCACGAGCGCGTCCCCGGCGAGACCGTCGCCGCGTACATCGCGCGGCGGACCGGTTGCGCCGAGGCGACGCGCGAGATGGATGCCACCGCGGCGGCCCTCGGCGACCCCACGGTCGTCGGTGCCGATGATGCCTACGCCACCGCCCTCGAGCGCTGGCTGGCCAGCGGCGCGGCCGACCTCGACGAGCGGATGCCGCAGGTGCTGGCCGACCTCGGACTCGACGTGGGACCGGATGCCGAGATGACGGGGCTGTCGGGTGGACAAGCTGCACGCGTGGGGCTCGCGGCGCTGCTGCTCTCGCGCTTCGACATCGCCCTGCTCGACGAGCCGACGAACGACCTCGACCTCGACGGTCTGGAACGGCTGGAGACGTTCGTGCGAGGACTTCGCGGCGGGGTTGTCCTGGTCAGTCACGACCGCGAGTTCCTGGCGCGGTCGGTCACCCGCGTGCTCGAGCTCGACCTCGCGCAGAACTCCCACCGCATCTACGGGGGCGGCTACGACGCGTACCTGGAGGAGCGCGCGACCCTGCGCCGGCAGGCGCGTGAGAAGTACGACGAGTACGCCGAGACCAAGGCCGACCTCGTCGCGCGCGCCCGCATGCAGCGCGAGTGGTCGAGCCAGGGTGTGCGCAACGCGATGAAGAAGTCGCCCGACAACGACAAGATCCGCCGCAAGGCGGCCACCGAGTCCAGCGAGAAGCAGGCGCAGAAGGTGCGCCAGATGGAGAGCCGGATCGCACGGCTCGAAGAGGTCGAGGAGCCGCGCAAGGAGTGGCAGCTGGAATTCACCATCGGTTCCGCTCCGCGATCGAGCTCGGTGGTGTCAACCCTGTCCGGAGCAGTCTTCCGACAGGGCGACTTCACTCTCGGCCCGGTTTCGCTGCAGGTCAACGCCGGGGAACGGATCGGCATCACCGGGCCGAACGGTGCCGGGAAATCGACCTTGCTGCGCGGCATCCTGGGTCGTCAGACGCCGGACGACGGAACGGCGAGCCTCGGCGCCAGCGTCGAGATCGGCGAGATCGACCAGGCCCGATCGCTGCTGGTGGGGGAGCGCCCGCTGGCGGAGACGTTCGAGGGCTTCGTTCCCGAGATGAACTCCGGCGAGGTGCGGACGCTGCTGGCCAAGTTCGGGCTCAAGGCCGATCACGTCATGCGCCCGGTCGACGGTCTGTCGCCGGGGGAGCGCACGCGCGCCGGGCTCGCGCTGCTGCAGGCGCGCGGAATCAACGTGCTGGTGCTGGACGAGCCGACCAACCATCTCGACCTGCCCGCGATCGAGCAGCTGGAGCAGGCGCTGGAGTCGTACACCGGCACGCTGCTGCTCGTCACGCACGACCGCCGCATGCTCGCGGCCGTCGAGACCGACCGGCGCTGGCACGTCGAGGCCGGGGTCGTGACCGAGCTGTAGGCGAACGTCACGGAGGTGGCGGGGGAGCGGTGGGCCCGAAACGGGTGCGCGTGCGCCGGCGCGCTGGCGCCGGCACCGTGGAGCGCAACGCCAGCATGCATAAACACGATTCATGCGCGGAAACGCGCCCACGTCGTGTTTATGCGCACGGATCGTGTTTATGCGTGGGGGGCGGCGGGGGTCAGCGGCCCTGGCGCTTCTTGTAGGGCTTGGGCTGACCCTTCACGATCGGGGCGCGGCCCTTGCCCTTCGAGGCTTTCGCCTTGCCGCCGCCGGGCGCCTTCTGCGTCGGCGTGGGCGCCGGGGCGTCGGCGATGCGGCGGTGGGCCTCCTCGAGCAGCAGCGCACCCGCCGGCAGCAGACGCGTCGGCGGGGTGCGCTGAACGAGCGGTTGTCCCACTTCCTCCTCGAGCTTGTCGAGCGTCGTGTACAGCGAGGGCAGCGGGATGCCGAGCTTGTCGGCCGCGCGAGGAAAGTGCAGCTCCTCGGCGAGGGCGGCGAACCGGCGCAGGTGCTCGAGCTTCATGGCATCCATTCTCCCGGGTGAGGAGCGTCGCTGCGGGCCCCGTCGCGCGCCCACCGCACGCCGAGGTCACACGATCGTGCCGAGAGCACACGGTGCGACGCGGTCAGAGCGTGTGATCTCGCGCGGATCGTGTGATGTCGGACGCCGAAAGGGGCGCCCCCGCCCCGGAGCCGCGCGGGGGCGGGCGCGGGCGGCGGAGCCGGTCAGGCGGCGGCGGCGAGGAAGCGGTCGGCGGTGCGCAGCGACAGGGCCATGATCGTCAGGGCAGGATTCGCGGCGATCGCCGAGGGGAAGACGCTGTTGTCGCAGATCCAGAGGTTGGGGATCTCGTGCGAGCGGCCGTCGGCATCCACCACGCCGTCGGCGGGGTCGACCGACATGCGGCACGTGCCGATGGTGTGCGCCGTGCGGGCCAGCACGATTGTCTCGCGGGCCCCGGCCGCCTGCATGACCCGCAGCATGAACGCGGTGGCATGCTTGTCGAGCGCCTTCTCGTTCTCACCCGCCGAGAAGCTCACCCGGGCACGGGGGATGCCGTATTCATCAGTCTCGTCGGCGAGGGTGAGCCGGTTGTCGTCGGACGGCAGGCACTCGCCGTTGATGCCGATCCCGGCCATGAACCGCGACTGCTCGAGTCGCCGCATGAGCTCGGGACCCCACAGCCCCCCGCCGCGCACGAGCGTCGTCGAGAAGGTCAGGGGCATGACGCCGAGGCTTTGCACGAGATAGCCGCCGGCGAAGTCGGCGTCGGCCGGGCGCATCATGTCTTCGCTGATGAGCGACGACGGATAGCCGCGGTGTCCCCGGACGGGCTCGTCGAACCGTCCCCAGACCTGGGTCGCGCCGTGGGCGAGGAAGTTGCGACCCACCTGGCCGTTGTCGTTCGCGAGGCCCGTGTGCAGGAGCAGCCGCGGGGTCTCGACGCCGCCACCGGCGAGCACCAGGGATCGGCAGCGCTGACGCACGTCCACGCCGGCGCGGCGGTACACGACCGCCTCGACGTGGCCGCGCGCGTCGAGCTCGATGGCGTGCACCATCGCCTCGGCCCGGATCTCGGCGCCGGCGGCGACCGCCGCGGGCAGGTACGTGTTGGCGGTGGAGGCTTTGGCATCCGTCCGGCAACCCTGGTGACACTCGCCGCAGTTGACGCAGGCGCCGCGCTCGCCGTGGTGATCCTGCAGGCGCGCGCGGGTGAGAACGGCGGCGGGGGCATCGGCCCAGCGGACGCCGAGGGCGTCGCAGCCCTTGGCGACGAGGTTTGCCGGGGCGTTGCGCTTCGCAGGGGCGTAGGCGTACTGCCGCGACGGGTCCCACGGGTACGGCGTCGGACCGGACACGCCGATGTCGCCCTCGACGCGCTCGACGTACGCGAGCAGCTCGTCGGGGTCCACCGGCCAGTCACGGCCCTCGCCCGTCTCGGTACGAAGCGTCAGGTCGCGGCGATCGGGTCGGGGAGTGAACGCGCCCCAGTGCAGCATCGAGCCGCCGACGCCGCGACCGCTGTTGTTGGGGCCGAACGCGGTCGGATCGTCACCGCCGCTCAGGCGCTCCGACATCCAGTTGATCTCGACGGCCTCGGTCTCGTCGGGCGTGAGGTCGTCGAGGGCGAAATGCCGGCCGGCCTCCAGTGCGACGACGCTGAGCCCCTTCTTCGCGAGCTCCGCGGTGAGGGGCGCGCCTCCCGCACCCGTACCCACGACCACCACATCGACGATCTCGTCGGTTCCATACGTGCGCATCGTCTCGAGGTTCATGCCGCGTCTCCCGTCGCCACCGTGCCGCCGACGCCGGCGGGCTCCCAGTCCTCGCGGCGTCCCAGCCGCAGCTCCACGAACCCGCGGATGGGGCTTCCACCGGTCGCGAAGCCGTCGTACCCGATGCGCGCCATGCTCGCCGGGTGGGCGAGCCACTGGCGCAGGAGGTCGTTGCGGGCGTCTTCCAACCACACCTTCAGTAGGGCAGCGTCGAGGGGGCCCTCGGCATCCGTCGTCCCCTCGATCGCCTGGCGCAGGACCGCCTCCCGGTCGGCGGGGTCGGTCGGCCAGGTGCCGGCGAGCGTGTCGAGTCCAGCCCGGTACGCCTCGGGGTCGGGCGGAAGGTCGGCGTTGCGCCACCCGTCGCCCTCCTCGCGCGCGAGCTGCGCGTCGACGCGCGCCGCCAGGTCGATGGCGGCGTCGTCTTGCGGAACGACGAGGTCGGCGATCTCGCGCAGCAGGGTCAACTGCGCCACATCGAGCACCGCGGGCGCGTAGCCGCGGTCGTCGGGCACGGCACGTCGGTTCAGGATGCCGCGAACACGCGCGTCCACCCGGTCGCCGGCGATGAGGGCGGCCCACTCCGCCGGCACCACCGGCCCGAGGAGGACCTCGTCGGCCACGAAACGCGCGATGGACTCGGCGGCTTCGGTGGGACGCTCGAGTGGAATCAGGTGCCCGGTGTCGTCGAGCGCGGCGAAGCGCGCACGGGGATACACGGATGCCAGCAGCCCGGGCTGAGCGGCGGCCCCGAGATCGTCGTCGTCGGTGCCGGCGAGGACCAGGACGGGCAGGTTGAGAGTTCCCACCTCGGCGGACGCGTCGACGCGGCTGCCGGTCTCCAGCCAGGCGCGCCAGGCGTCGGGTGAGGTGCGCTGCAGGTCTGCGAGCGCTTCCGCGTGCGCCGCGGGATCGAGCGGCTCCGCGGTGTTCTGGGCGAGGAACTCCTCGGCATCCTGTTCCGAAAGGGGCCCGTCGGCGACCCACGACAGCATGCGCTCGCGGCGCTCCTCGTCCATGGGTTCGGGGCGCGGGGGCGAGGGAGCCATGAGCACCATGCCGGCCAGCCCCACCAGCGGTGCATCGCCGCGCAGCACACCGGATGCCACGAGCGCGGCGATCTTGCCGCCCATGCTGTGGCCGCCGAGCATCCATCGACCGCGCGCATGGCGGGCGAGGTGGTCGACGACGTGGGCGACGGTCGGCTCTATGGAGGAGTCGCCGGCCGCGGCCAGGGAGCCGAAACCGGGCAGGTCGATGCCCTCGACGCGCACCCGGCCGTCGAGACGCTCGGCGATGCGGTCGAAGGAGCGGGCGCTGGCACCGAGAGCGTGCAAGACGTACAGGGTGACGGGCGCCCCGCCCGGGGCGGCGGCGTTTTCTGCGGGCATTCCCTCACGCTCGCCTACCGAGGTGACCAGAACGGGTCGCTTGCGGAACGGCACGTTTTGCGCAAGGAGGACCCGGCGCCACCGCCGTGCCCTCGGCGGTCAGGTGGTCGCCGCGAGGATGAGCGGAATGAGGAGGATGATCATCACCACCCAGAACGACAGCGACACCGCGCCGATCGCGATGCCCACGAGGGCGGGAGTGTTCTGGTAGCCCGCGGCGCGCGACTGGCGCCAGGCGATGAACGACACCACCGACCCGAGGATGGTGAAGAAGAACGCCAGCACGAGGCCGACGATTCCGAGGGTCTTGCCGGGGAAGTCGACTCCGGCGGGGGCGGTCTGAGACACGGATCCTCCTGACGAGCGCCGCGATCGGGCGGCGGGACGCCAGTATCAGCCCCGTCGACGGGGACGCGGGGCCGTCCGCGCGCCGCGACGGGCGTTCTCGGTCATCGTTCGCCCGCTACATCGTCCGCGCGACGCCCGCGCATCACCCCGTGCGCCGCATGACGAATGCCCCGACCCGCTCGGCTGGCAAACCCGCGCGTCACCCCGTGCGCCCGCACGACGAACGCCCCGACCCGCTCGGCGGGCCGGGGCGTTCGAAAGGCCCGGGTCAGGGCGTGACCATGCCGCCGTTGACGTTGAGGGTCTCGCCGGAGACGTAGCTCGATTCCGCGGAGGCGAGGAACACGAACGCGGGGGCGATCTCGGCCGGCTGCCCGGCGCGCTGGTACGTGCTCTCGTCGTCGAAGTGCTCCATCTGATCGTCGGAGACGCCCTGGCTCACCTGCAGCGCCGACCAGGTGGGGCCGGGCGCCACGACATTGACGCGGATGCCGCGGGAGGCGAGCTGCTGGGCGAGGCCCTTCGACAGGTTGTTGATGGCCGCCTTCGTGGCGGCGTAGTCCAGCCGGTCGGGCGCGGGGACGTAGGCCTCGAGCGACGCGGTGTTGATGATGGTCCCGCCCTCGGGCAGGTGCGCGAGCGCGGCCTTGGTGATCCAGAACGGCGCGAAGACGTTCGTGCGGAAGGTGGCCTCGAACTGCTCGTCGGACAGGTCCTCGACCTTGTCGACCATCACCTGCTTGCCGGCGTTGTTCACCACGATGTCGAGGCCGCCGAGCGCCTCCGCAGCGCGGGCGACGAGTTCACGGCACGCGGCGGGATCGGTGATGTCGAGGGCGATGGAGACGCCGGTGCGCCCGGCATCCCGGATCTGTCCGAGCACGTGGTCGGCGTCGCGCTGCTCGTCGGGAAGGTGCACGATCGCGACGTCGGCGCCCTCGCGCGCGAACGCGATCGCGACGGCACCGCCGATGCCGGAGTCGCCGCCGGTGATCAGGGCCTTGCGCCCCTCCAGTCGCCCGAGACCGCGGTAGGTCTTCTCGCCCAGGTCGGGCACGGGCGTCATATCGGCCTGCACGCCCGGCTCCGGCTGGTGCTGCAGGGGCGGCTCGACGCGCGCGTAGCGGGTGACGGGGTTGTCGAAGGTGAACTGGTCGCGATCGGAGGTCATGCATCGACGCTAGGCAGGTGGGCGGCGGCGGGCCGGGGCCTTGACGAGACCGGGTGCCGTGCGGGCGATCCGCGGTCCAAGGCACACCGCGGATACCGACGCAAGCGCCCGCTCGCGGCGCGGTCCCCCCGATACAAACGGAAGGGACAGACGCCACCGCTCCCGAGAAGAGGGCTCCGATGACGACCTTCCCCGACGTTCCGCGCCGCACGGCAGCCCGAGCGGGGGTGACATCGTGAGGCTCACCGATACCAGCGACCTGTGGTGGAAGACGGCGGTCTTCTACAACCTCGACGTCAAGACGTACCTGGATGCCGACGGCGACGGCGTCGGAGACCTGCGCGGGCTCGCGCAGCGGCTCGACCACCTCGCCGAACTCGGCGTGACGTGCCTCTGGCTCGCGCCGTTCTACCCGTCGCCCCAGCGCGACAACGGCTACGACATCGAGGACTACTACGGCGTCGACCCCCGCTACGGATCGCTCGGCGACATGGTCGAGGTGCTGCGCACCGCGCACGATCGCGGCATGCGGGTGATCGTGGATCTCGTGGTCAACCACACCTCCGACCAGCACCCCTGGTTCCAGGACGCACGGAAGAGCCCCGACAGCCGGTATCGGCACTTCTATCAGTGGCGTGACGACAAGCCCGCCGACGCGCCCGCGAGCATGTTCCCGGACGTCGAGGACGGCGTGTGGTTCTTCGACGAGACCGCGGGGCAGTACTACAAGCACTCGTTCTACCGGCACCAGCCCGACCTGGCCACCGATCACCCCGAGGTGCGCGAGGAGATCGCCAAGGCCATCGGCTTCTGGCTCGAGCTCGGCATCGACGGCTTCCGGGTGGATGCCGTGCCCTTCCTCATCGACGGCGACGACGGGCCCGAGCACGAGTTCCTGCGCGAACTGCGCGGGTACGTCTCGCGCCGGAGCGGCCACGCGATGATGTTGGGCGAGGTCAACCTGCCGTACGACGAGCAGATGCGCTTCTTCGGCGACAGCGACGGCGACGAGTTGACGATGCAGTTCGACTTCGTCGCGAACCAGCGGCTGTACCTCGCTCTGGCGAGACAGGATGCCGAGCCCCTACGGGAGGCGCTCGTCTCCCGGCCGACCATCGCCCGGGGCAATCAGTGGGGCAACTTCGTCCGGAACCACGACGAGCTGACCCTCGATCAGCTCACGGAGGCCGAGCGCGACGAGGTCTTCACCGCTTTCGCGCCCGAGAAGGGGCAGCGCATCCACGGGCGCGGCATCACCCGTCGGCTGCCGTCGATGCTCGAGGGCGATCCGCGCCGCATCCGCATGGTCTACAGCCTGATCTTCTCGCTGCCGGGAGCGCCCGTGCTCTATTACGGCGAGGAGATCGGCATGGGCGAGAACCCGCAGATCGAGGGGAGCCGCGCCGCCGTCCGTACGCCCATGCAATGGACGGATGCCGCGGACGCGGGCTTCTCGGGCGCCGACGAGCTGATCGCCGACATCGTGCCGGGCGGCTTCGGCCCGACCCACGTCAACGTCGCGCAGCAGCGGCACGGCCCCGACTCGATGCTGCGTTTCGTGCAGAACCTCGTGCGGCACTACCGCGCCTCTCCCGAGATCGGGTGGGGGGAGTTCGGCATCCTGGATCAACCCCACACCTGCGTGTTGGCGCACTCCCTCACGAGCGAGCTCGGCATGTTCGTCGCGGCGCACAATTTCGCGCCCGACGGTCGCACCTTCCGGCTCGAGATCGAGGGGGCGGATGCCGAGGGCTGGAGCGTGGTGAACCTGCTCGACGACGCGGCAGGTGCCGAGCACCTCGAAGGGTCGGGCTTCGATGTGGCCCTCGACGGCTACGGGCACCGGTGGTGGCGGGTCATCCGCCCGGGCGAGCGGCGGATCGCCTGAGACGGCGTTCGGTGGAGGGGATGCGGTGATGCCCGCGCTCCGCAAGCTGCACGGACGGCGGGAGAGCGCGAGGCAACGGCGCCCACGCCGCAGCGGGGCGAGCGCGCCGCCCCCCAATGACGCCGCGCCCGCCGCGGAGACGGCCAGGCGACGAAGCGCCCGATGCGAGCGGGCCTCTGCCCGTTTCGATCCCGGTCTCTTTTCCATGAAATCACAGGGTGTCGTAAATAGCATTCTCGAGAGTCACGTAATTACGACCACCGCTGAGGGTCCTCTACGATCGGACGCATGGGTCGTGGCGCCGTCGGGCCGCCCTCACGGTATTCCCGGCGAGTGGTGGCGAACGTGGATCGCCTGCGGAGAGACAAGGGGCTCACCGTCGGTGAGCTGCTCAGTCGCGCCGGAATGACGAAGAGCTACTACCAGTCCCGTGCGGGGTTCTCGCTGCCCTACAACACCAATGACATCGAGGCGCTCGCCGCCGCGCTCGGCGTCACGCCCGAAGAGGTCGCCAGCCCCGAGACGACCGCGCGCAGCGAGATGCGCGTGGCGGCCGCCCCTCTCGCCGCTCGCGTGCGACGACTCGTACAGAGTCAGGCGGCCGCCGAAGACGACCTCCTGGAGCACCTCGCCGACGTCGATCCGCTCCTCGCCGACAACGCGCGTGCGCTGCTCGACGCCGTGTCCCACACGGTCGTCCTCGACGAGGAGGTCCTCCCGCTGATCGCGCACTGGGCCGACGTCCCCACCGAGTACCTGACCGACTACACCGACGCGACCGTGACCGATCGCACCGACGCCCAGCTCGAGCTGCGCGACGCCATGCGGGCGGCCGGGGCCAGCAGCATCCGATTCCGCGCGCTGGGCGAGATGTCGCCGGACGCTCTGCGGGCGATCGCCCACTCGCTGCGCAGCGGACCTGACGACACGTGAGCGGCAGGCGAAGGAATCACCCGTGACACCGGATGACAGGATGCTGCGCGTGGGTGCACGCGCGGACCGCGCTGTCGCGCGTGCGGGGCTGGTCGCGGGTATGAGCTTCGACGACATCGTCCGCGCGGTCGAAGACGCGGTGGACATCCAGCTGCGCGTGGTCGAGGAGACGGACACCCGCGGCTGGGGGACGCTCACCGGGTTCCTCACCGTCTTCGGCGACGGGCGCGAGGGCAGCATCCACGTGCGCGCCGGCGATCCCGCGCTCTATCGTCAATTCGCGGTGTCGCACGAGCTCGGGCACCTGCTCGACGACGCTCACTGCAACGGTGCGATCCATCGGCGGTCCCCGGCCTCGCCCGACGACGACCCCGCGCTCAGCACCCCGGAGCTCGACGCCGAGCTGGTCGCCGAACACATCGCCCACCGCATCGCGCGTCTGCTGTACGGCGGTCCGCGCATCGCCGAGGCGTCGTGGTGAGCGTCATCCTGATCGACGCGGCGTTGGTCGGACTCCTTTTCGTCGTCGTCGTCCGTGCGCACGCGGCCTGGCGGTACCCGCGCGCCCGCATCGCCTGGCTCGCCGCCCTGACCGGGGCGATCGCACTGCTCACCCAGGGCACGGTCATCCCCCTGCCCGTGCTCGACGGGCTGCTCGGCGGTACCAATGTGCTGAAACTCGTGCAGAACATCCTCACCGTGGTGTCGATGTGGCTCGGCATCCAGGCCGGCAGCGCGCCGGTCTCGGCCCGCATCCACACGCTGCGGTGGCGCTTCCCGCTCGTGCTCGGCGCGATCTTCGCGGGGGTCTTCTTCGTCGCGATGCCCGAGCGGGGACCGTCGTCGTTCCGCTTCATCGAGCAGGCCGTGTTCACCTCGACGGGCGCGTGGCTCTACGGGGTCGTCCACATGGCCGGCGTCGCGCTGGTGGGGGTTCTTCTCTGCCTCTCGGTGCGGGAAGCACTTCCGTCCGTGCGGCCGTTCTTCCGCATCGGTGCCGTGGGGATCGTGCTCGGCTGCGTCAGTGAGATCGTCGATCTGACGCTCATGCGGTTCTTCGAGCCGAACGGCGTGGTGAGCGCTCTCTTCGACCCGCTCTTCTACCTCGGCGTCGTCGCGTTCGTCGTCGGGATCATCCTCGCCTCGCGCGCTGCGTCCGCCATCCGCCGCCGGGGGGAGTCGCTGTTGCGGCAGCTCGGCGACCTGGCGCGGCAACGCGGCGTGCACCGCCTCGCCGCCCTCCCGCGCGAGGCCCCGCTCGACAGCCGGCTCCACGCGCTGCGCGTCGCCGTCGAGGATGCGGCGATCGCCACATCCGCGCCGCTGAGCGTCGAACAGCGGGCGCTGCTCGACGCCGTCGACGCCCACCTCACCCGCTCGACCACGGGAGCCCGCGCATGATCCGATCCCTCGCCGTGGGCGCCGGCATCGCCACCGCCACCGTCGCGCTGGCCCACACGGCGCTCGCCGGGTACGTGGCCCGGCGACTGGTCGCCCCCCGTTCGGCCAAGGTGTTCGCCCCGGTGACCATCGAGGGGGACACCGTCTCGGTCCCCGTCATCGACGACAGTCGTGAGCCCGGCACCTACGGGCTCCGCCTCGACGACGGCTCGCACGTGATGGTCGGTGACGTGGTGCGCGACGACGGTGACCGTGTCGTTCGCCGCATCCTCGCCCGCCCGGAGGGGCTCGACGACGGTGACGTCGTGGCTGCGTGGACGTCGCAGAACATCGGTGCTCCCGAAGACGTCGGCCCCACTCGCCACGTCGCCGTGCCGCTGCGCCGCGGCGGTGTCGCCGAGGCGTGGGAGATCGGCGACCCGGATGCGGCCGACGGACGCTGGACCATTCACGTGCACGGTCTGCGTTCGAGCCGCAACGGGGCACTGCGCTCCGCGCCGGCGACCACCGACGCCGGCTGGATGTCGCTGGTGGTCTCCTACGCGGGCGACGACGAGTGCGCCCCCGCCGACGCCCTGCCCTCGAGCCTGGGCACGCGCGAGTGGCGAGACGTGGACGACGCCATCGCCTACGCCATCGGGCAGGGCGCCCGCGAGATCGTGCTGGTGGCGTGGTCGATGGGCGGGACGATCGCGATGCTCGCGCTCGAGGAGTCTCCGCACCGCGGGACGGTGACCGGGCTGATCCTCGTGGCGCCGGCGCTGGATTGGACGCGGATCGTCGAGAACGCCGTGGCCGGTGCCCACCTGCCGCGCTCCGTCGCCGCCGCGTCGATGGGCGTACTCCGTAGCCGCATCGGTGCGCGTGCGCTCGGCCTCATCGAGGCGGTCGACGCGCGAGCCCTCACGTGGGTGGGCACGGCCCGGCCCGGACCCCGGGTGCCGACGCTGATCCTGCACGGCCGCACCGACCCCGTGGTGCCGTTCTCCGGCTCGGTGGCGTATGTCGAACGGCATCCGGATGCCGAACTGGTCGCGTTCGACGCGACCGGTCACTGCAACGAGGCGAATCAGGACCCCTCGCGCTTCCGCGATGCGATCGTCGCGTTCCTCGGGAAGCTTCCGCGCGGCTGAAGCGGACGCGCGTTCCGCCCGCGGGGACCCGTGGGCGCCTGGCCCGCGTTCTTGACGCCTCACGTCGGGCGCGGGGCGGCTGCGGACCGAGGGTGGGCGGTGTGCGGAGCCCCGGCGGGCGGCTGCGGGCGGGCGGGTGCCGGGGCTTGCGGCTTCGCGGGCGGGGTGCCAGGGGTGGCGGCTTCGCGGCGCCGGCTGCGGACCGGGGCTGGCGGGGTGCTGGCGCCGGCGGCGGGCGGCTGCGGGCGGGGTGCTGAGGAGCCCGCGGTTTCGCGGTCGGCTGCGGGTCGAGCGCGCGCGGGGTGCCGGAGCCCGCGGCGGGCGGATTCGCAGTCGGCTGCGGACCGAGCACGGACGGGCTCCGTGGCTTCGTGGCGTCGGCTGCGGGCCGAGCGCGGACGGGGTGCCAAGGCCCGTGGCTTCGCGGGCGGCTGCGGGCCGAGCGCGCGCGGGGTGCCGGGGCCCGCGGCGGGCGGATTCGCGGCCGGCGTTACAGACCGAGCGTGCGCCGCAGGTAGTCGTTGCGGAACACACCGCGGGGGTCGGCCTCGCGCGCGACGGAGACGAAGTCGTCGACGCGGGCCAGCGTCGATCGGATCTGCTCGCCGGACAGAGTGAACGCCTTGCCCCAATGGGGGCGCGCGTCGAAGCGAGCGAGGGCCTGCTCGATCGCGGGTAGCACCGAGAGGACCCCGTCGGTGTCGTTGCGCCAGGTGAAGTGGATCGCCATGACGTCGCGCTGGAAGGCCGGGCTCAGCCACAGCTCGTCGGCGGCGACAGTTCGCAGCTCGGTGACGAGCAGGTGGGGGTCGATGACGGGGGCGAGCGCCCGCACGGCCGCCAGCGCCTCAGGAGCGGAGGCGAGCGGCACGAAGTACTCGCTCTGGATCTCGTCTCCGTCGCTGGGCAGGGCATCGGCGCGGAAGTGCGGGAGGCGGGTGTGCCACGGACCGGACGAGCCGCGGGGGGTGGTGTTGTCGACCGTGCGGATCCGGCCGAGGTGGATATCGTCGCCGACCGGCTGCCCGCCGAGCGCGGCGACCCACGACAGATCGCCGTCGTCGCTCTTGGCCCACACCAGGTCGTGCGCCGGGTCGCCCCAGGTGGTGAAGACGCTGACGCTGCGCGCACCGCCGAAGACGCGCGCGGGGTCGGCCGCGATGTCGTCCCACCCCACCCCGGTGAACGCCTCCTGCGTGACCGTGTAGGTCGGCTCGGTCTGCAGTTCGACGGCGGTGACGATGCCCAGCGCACCCAGGCTCAGCGCAGCCGCGCCGAACCACTCGTGAGAGGGATCGACGCGGTGGGTGCGGCCGTCGGCATCCATGATCTCCACCGCCCGCAGGGCGCTCGAGAGGTTGCCGTTCCTCAGGCCCGAGCCGTGCGTGCCGGTGGCTGTGGCGCCGGTGACCGAGATGTGGGGCAGCGAGCCGAGGTTGTGCAGTGCGCGGCCCTGTGCCTCGAGCACCGGGGCGAGTTCGGCGAAGGTGACGAGGCCCTCGACACGCACGCGATCGCCCCCGATCTCGACCCGGGTCGGGAGGCGCTCCAGCGACACGAGCGCGGCGTCGGAATCGGCGATGTCGTTGAAGGTGTGCCGGGTGGCCTGTACGCGGAGGGTCCGGGCGGATGCCACGACCTCGGCCAGCTCGTCGAGATCACCCGGGAGCAGCACCTCGATGGCGTGATAGCGGTGGTTGCCCGACCAGGTGGCTCCGGCGGCGCGTGTCTGGGTCATGGGTTCTCCTGCGTCGGCGCTGCTGCGTGGGTCGGGTGGGAGCCGACGCTTCCCATCCTGCCCTGAGCCTCCGACATCGGGCTCGTGGAGGGGAGGGCCGGGGCGGCATCCGGGCCGTGTGGAGGGGAGGGCCGGGGGCGGCATCCGGGCCGTGTGAGGGGAGGGCCGGGGGCGGCATCCGGGTCGTGTGGAGGGGAGGGCCGGGGGCGGCAACCGGGCCGTGTGGAGGGGAGGGCTGGGGGCGGGCGGAGGACGCCTGGGGCGAAAGCGTCCTCCGCCCGTCCCTCGTCCTCCGTTCCTCACCCACGGCATCGCCGCCGTCGGCGCGCGGGTCACCGGCTCAGCGCGTCGGGAACAGCTGCGCCTCGAACACCGCCTCCGCCGCCCCCACGAGGAGGCGCTTCTCGCCGAGTTCGGCGACGGCCAGGCGCAGGCCCTCGGCGCAGGCGGGCATCGTCTGGGCACGGACCGCGGCGTCGAGGCCGTCGAGGTCGTGGGCGGCGAGCACCGCGAGGAAGCCGCCGAGCACGATCACCGCGGGATTCAGCACGTTCGCCGCGTTCGCCAGAGCGGTCGCCAGGATACGCCGCTGGCGCTCGACCTCGGCGCGCACGGACGGAGTGGAGGCGGATGCCAGGGCGGCGGCCAGGGTGACATCGTCGCCGCCGTCGAGCCCGACGGCCTCCCACAGCAGTGCCCGGCTGACCTCGTCTTCGAGCACGCCGTCGACGGCACGCCGGTCGGCGGGGTCGACGATGCCGGGGCGGTTCTGCCCGAACTCGCCGGCGTACCCGCCGGCACCGCCGAGCAGCGCGCCCCCCACGATCACGGCGCCGCCGATTCCGCTCGCGCCGCCGTTGAGGTAGACGACATCGCGCGCGCCGCGGGCGGCGCCGAACAGATACTCGGCCAGAGCGCCGAGCGCTGCGTCGTTGCCGACGTGGGTGGTCAGGGTCGTGGCATCCGTCATCAGACCCGACAGGGGAGCTTCGCGCCAGCGGAGGTGGGGTGCCTCGCGGACGAGGCCGTCGGATGCGCGCACGGGACCGGGGACGGCCACGCCGACGCCGACGATCCGCGCGTCGGCCAAGGCGCCGCGACGCCACGCGGCCAGCGTGGTCTCGACGAGGTCGACCGTGCGCTCGGGTGTCAGCAGCGTGGACCGCTCGAGGCGTTCGCGCGCGACGAGGGTGCCGTCGAGGGCCACCGCGCCGATGTCGAGCGCGTCGACCTCGGGGTTCACGGCCACCGCGACGACACGCGGGTCGGGCTCGACGATGGGGGAGGGGCGGCCGACGCGGCCCTGTGCATCGGAGGCCCGCTCGACGACGAGGCCCGCGCGCTGCAGCTCGCCCACCAGGTCGGCGATGGTGGAGCGGTTCAACCCCGTCGCCTCGGTCAATGCGGCGCGTGAACGCGGACCCTCGCGGTGCACGGTGCGCAGCACCAGCGAGAGGTTGGCGCGGCGCATGCCGTCGCCTCGACTTCCCGCGGTGGCCATGCGACCACTGTGCCACGCGCGGTGGCCCGGTCTCGCGCGCGGGTGCTGCGGGTGGGGGCGCGTACGCATAAACACGATCGGTGCGCGTAAACGCGCTGGCGGCGTGTTTCTGCGCAGGGATTGTGTTTATGCGTGGGGCGCCGGGTCTTGCGCCGGGGGATGCGTGCAGCGTCGCTCCGTTGTGCCGCTGGGGCTGCGGCGCTCACGCATAAACACGATTGGTGCCTGTAAACGCGCTGTTGGCGTGTTTCTGCGCAGGGATTGTGTTTTTGCGTGGGACCCCGGGTCCTGCGCCGGGGTGCGCGCAGCGTCGCGTCGTTGTGCGGCCCGGCGTCGCGCGCGGCTATGCGTGGGGCCCGGGCTTGCGCCGGGGGATGCGTGCAGCATCGCTCCGTTGTGCCGCGGGGGCTGCGGCGCGTACGCGTAAACACGATTGGTGCGTGTAAACGCGCTGGCGGCGTGTTTCTGCGCAGGGATTGTGTTTATGCGTGAGGCCCCGACCTGCGCCGGGGGCGGGAGACCTCCGTGCCGGCGGGTGCGTGCAGCATCGCTCCGTTGTGCCGCGGGGGCTGGAGCGCGTACGCATAAACACGATCGGTGCGCGTAAACGCGCTGGCGGCGTGTTTCTGCGCAGGAATCGTGTTTATGCGTGTGGCCCGGGCCGCGCCGGCGGCGGGGGGCCTTCGCGCCGGGCGCGGGAGACCTCCGCGCAGGGCGCGGGAGACCTCCGCGCAGGGCGCGGCGCACACCCGGAGATGTGCGCGATTCCCGCCCGGGGCGACGCGGGCGGTGTCAGGATCGGAGCATGGACCTTTCCGGCATCCCCGTGACGACCCTTCAGGGCGAGGAGACGACGTTCGGCGCGCTGACCGCGGGCAAAGCGGCGCTCGTGGTGAACGTCGCCTCGCGCTGCGGGCTCTCCGGCCAGTACGAGGCGCTCGAACAGCTGCACAGGCGGTACGGCGACCGCGGCTTCACGGTCATCGGCTTCCCCAGCAACCAGTTCCTGCAGGAGCTCAGCGGCAGCGAGAAGATCGCGGAATACTGCTCGTCGACCTGGGGCGTGACCTTCCCGATGAGCGAGAAGGTGAAGGTGAACGGCCGGTCCGCGCACCCGCTCTACAAGGAGCTGACGCAGACCCCGGATGCCGAGGGCAAGGCCGGTCGCATCTCGTGGAACTTCGAGAAGTTCGTCGTGGCGCCGGACGGCCGCGTCACGCGGTTCAGCCCGCGTACGCAGCCCGACGCCCCCGAGGTCGTCGCCGCGATCGAGGACGCCCTGCCCCGCTGAGCGGGTTCGGCCCGGCCGAACGCCGTCGCGTCCGGCGGTGTCGGTGCTCTGCCCTATCCTGACCGGGATCCGACCCGCGAAGGAGTCCCCGTGGCAGATGCCGTCATCCTCGTCTCCGGCGGCGCCGCCGTCACGCCGTACACCGACCCGGATTGCGCCGCGGGGTCGGGGCTGGCGGCGGGCAACACCCTCACCGCCCTCCGTGCGCACCTGCTCGATCGCGGGGTGCGGGTGTTCACCGCCCCCGCCCGCCTCGGTCCCGGTGTGGTGGAACGGGATGCCGGGTGGCAGGGCTTCGACGACGTTCCGCTCGTACTCCCCGCCGAGATGACCGTGAACGCCGTCGGCGCGATCGACGACGCCGGCGTCGCGCTCGCCGCGTTCGTGCGCTGGGTGGCCGAGCAGCACGGGCTCGGCCACGTCGACCTCGTCGGGCACTCCATGGGAGGACTCTTCTCGCGGGCGGCGATCCGCGAGCTCGCGACCGACGGCCTGCGCGTCGACCATCTCGTGACGCTCGGCACCCCGTGGGACGGAGCGGTGCTCGGCGATCTGCTCGACGACGAGATCTCCGAGGCGGACGCGCACGGCGATCCGGCGACGCTGCAGATCCTCGCGGAGGTCCGCCCCTACGCGGCGGCGAACTCCGAGGGTGCGGCCGCGGAGGTGTCGCGCCGGTTCCTCCGGGGCTGGAACGAGCGGCAGACCGGTGTGCTCGACGATGTTCCGGTCACCGCCGTCGGTGCGGGGTACTTCGCTGCGGCGACGGAGCCGAGTCAGCTCTGGCCGCACGACGGCCTCGTGTCGCTGCGCAGCGGGCGCGCGGACGACGTGCCCGCCGCGGTCCTGCCGCGCGTCGAGCGACACTCGTTCCCCGACGACGTGCACAGCATCTTCTTCGCGGACGCGTTCGGGCTGCCGTGGGAACGTGCGCTGACGTGGGATCCGCGGGTGTTCGCGGTGGTCGACGAGGCCCTGCGAATGTGACGTGAGCGCTGGACGCGGTGGCATCCGGGGTATATGTTGTGAAAACCAACAAACCCGGGGGCGTCACCGTGCGCCCGTGCGTCCATGCGAAGGAGCAGGAATGCCCACCCCCACCCGCGATGACAAGTTCTCGTTCGGACTCTGGACCATCGGCTACAACGGCGCCGACCCCTTCGGCGGCCCGACCCGCCCCGCCCTGGACGTCGTGCACGCGGTCGAGAAGCTCTCCGAGCTCGGCGCCTACGGCCTGACCTTCCACGATGACGACCTTTTCGCCTTCGGCTCGACGGATGCCGAGCGTCAGACGCAGATCGACCGCCTCACGGGCGCTCTCGCCGACACCGGCGTGATCGTGCCGATGGTCACGACCAACCTCTTCTCGGCCCCCGTCTTCAAGGACGGCGGCTTCACCTCCAACGACCGCCAGGTGCGTCGCTTCGCTCTGCGCAAGGTGCTGCGCAACCTCGACCTCGCCGCCGAGCTCGGCGCGAAGACGTTCGTGATGTGGGGCGGCCGCGAGGGTGCCGAGTACGACTCCGCCAAGGACGTCCGCCAGGCGCTCGAGCGCTACCGCGAGGCCGTCAACCTGCTCGGTGACTACGTCACGGACAAGGGTTACGACATCCGCTTCGCCATCGAACCCAAGCCCAACGAGCCCCGCGGAGACATCCTGCTGCCGACGCTCGGCCACGCGATCGCGTTCATCGACTCGCTCGAGCGCCCCGAGCTGGTGGGCCTGAACCCCGAGGTCGGCCACGAGCAGATGGCGGGCCTGAACTTCGCCGCCGGCATCGCCCAGGCGCTGTACCACGGCAAGCTCTTCCACATCGACCTCAACGGCCAGCGCGGCATCAAGTACGACCAGGACCTGGTGTTCGGCCACGGCGACCTGCACAACGCCTTCGCCCTCGTCGACCTGCTCGAAAACGGCGGACCCGGCGGCGTCCCCGCGTACGACGGTCCCCGTCACTTCGACTACAAGCCCTCGCGCACCGAGGACGAGACGGGCGTCTGGGACTCGGTCTCGGCCAACATGAACACCTACCTGCTGCTCAAGGAGCGCGCCGCGGCCTTCCGCGCCGACCCCGAGGTGCAGGAGGCGCTCGCCGCCGCCAAGGTGCCCGAGCTCGCGCAGCCGACCCTGAACGAGGGCGAGTCGTACGATGACCTGCTCGCCGACCGCTCGGCCTACGAGGACTTCGACACCGACGCCTACCTCGGCGGCAAGGGCTTCGGCTTCGTCCGCCTGCAGCAGCTCGCCACCGAGCACCTGCTCGGCGCGCGCTGAGCCCCACGGGGTCCGGATGCCAGCGGCATCCGGGCCCTGCGGGGCCGCGGCATCCGGGTGCCCGGTGGGTCGCCGTCGCCCCCGGTGCCCACCGGACGGCGCGGTCGGAGCACCTCTCCGTGGACACTCGACCCCGCCCGGCCGGCGCGGGCGCACGCGGCATCCCTCTCCGCCGAGAGTCCACGACACGCCGGGCAGGTCCCACCCGAAGCGGCGTGTCCTGGATAGTCGACCCCGCCCGGCTGGCACGGGCACACGCGGCATCCCCTCTCCGTCGAGTGTCCAAGAAACGCCGGGCGGGTCCCACCCCACGCGGCGTGTCCTGGACACTCGACGAGCAACAGCGACACCACCCGCGCCGATGACGGCGCGAAACACAGAAGGGCAGAGCATGGCGCTCGTCATGGGAGTCGACTCGTCGACGCAGTCGTGCAAGGTCGTCGTCGTCGACGCTGGCACCGGGCGCGTGGTGCGGGAAGGACGCGCCGCGCACCCCTCCGGCACCTCGGTCGGCCCCGAGGCCTGGTGGCAGGCGCTTCAGGATGCCATCGCCCAAGCCGGCGGCCTGGACGGCGTCGCGGCGGTCTCGATCGCGGGTCAGCAGCACGGAATGGTCGTGCTCGATGACGACGGCGCGGTGATCCGCGACGCCCTGCTCTGGAACGACACCCGCTCGGCGCAGGCCGCTCGCGACCTCATCGACGAAGTCGGGGCCGCCGAGTTCGCCGAGCGCACCGGTGCGGTGCCGGTCGCCTCCTTCACTGGCACCAAGCTGCGGTGGCTGCGGGATGCCGAGCCCGACAACGCCGCGCGCGTCGCCGCCGTCGCGCTCCCGCACGACTGGCTCACCTGGCGTCTGCGTGGTTTCGGGCCCGGCAACCCCGTCCTGGAAGAGCTCGTCACCGACCGCTCCGACGCGTCGGGAACCGCCTACTGGGGTGCCGACGGCTACGACCTCGACCTGTTCCGTCGCTCCCTCGGCCACGACGCGGTCCTCCCTCGCGTTCTCGGTCCCTGGGAGAGCGCGGGCACGCTCGCGGGCGGTGCGCTCGTCGGTCCCGGCGCCGGCGACAACGCCGGTGCGGCGCTGGGCCTCGGTGCCGGCGTCGGCGACGTCGTCGTGTCGCTCGGCACCTCCGGCACGGTCTTCGCCGTTTCGGACGCCCCGACGCGCGACACCTCCGGCACGGTCGCCGGTTTCGCCGACGCGACCGGGCGCTTCCTCCCGCTCGTCGCGACGCTCAACGCCGCCCGGGTGCTCGACGCCTTCGCGGGACTCCTCGGCGTGACCCACGACGAGCTCGGCGCCCTCGCGCTCGCGGCCGAGCCCGGGGCCGACGGGGTGGTGCTCGTCCCCTGGTTCGAGGGAGAGCGCACGCCGAACCTCCCGCACGCTCAGGCGTCGCTGACCGGGCTGACACTGGCATCCACGAACCGTCCGAACTTCGCCCGTGCGGCGATCGAGGGCATGCTCAGCGGACTGGCCGCCGGTCTCGAGGCGATCCAGGCGCAGGGCGTCGAGGTGCGGCGCATCCTGCTGATCGGCGGTGCGGCGGCCAACGAGGGCGTCGCGCGGATCGCCGCGCAGGTGTTCGACGCGGAGATCGTGGTGCCGGCCGCGGGTGAGTACGTCGCCCTCGGCGCGGCGCGACAGGCGGCGGGCGTCCTGGCGGGCGGCCCGGTCGAGTGGGCCGTCGCCACGACCCGGGCGGTCGATCCCGATCACCGCGCCGCCATCCGCGCGCGCTACGACATCGTCGCCGCGCTGCGTGCGGCAGAGTAGACCTGGGGCCGTCGGCATCTTGTAAGGGGGATGCCGGCGGTCTCAGCCCGTGACCGGCGCTCGCGGTCGACCATCTGACGCGTCGACGGGGGATGCTGGTGGTCTCAGCCCCCGTCGGCGCCCTCGTCAACCACCTGACGCCCCGACGCCGCCGCGCCGTAGGGTCCCGCCATGACCCGCATCCGCCTGCACGCGCCCACCCTCCAGCGCGACATCGACGTCGACGCCGCCGACGACCTGATCGAGGCCGAGGGGATGACCTGGGCCCGAGACGGAGACGTCGACGGCCTCCCGCGCTACGTGCCCGTCGCGGCGGGCTGAGGCGCCGCGGGCATCCGGACGGGGACGTCGTCGGGCTGAACGCGCACGTACGACGGCTGGCGCGCCGCCCGAACCCACGCGTAGGTGCGCGCACCCGGGACGGGATGCCGAACCGCGTCGAAGCGCAGGCCCTCGTCGGTTTGATCAGGGTCGAGTCGCACCTCGAGCACGGCGAACGGATGCCACGGCCCCCATGCCGTCGCGTGACCGAGCGTCAGGACCCACGGCGCGCCGTCGCTCGTCGGGAGCTCCCGTGGATCCGCCGCCGGCGGCTCGCCCGACCTCGTACGCGCGATGAGGAGGACCGGACCACGGTCGCCGCGATAGGGCAGCAGGGTACCGAGCCGCGCGTGCTCCGCGTGACGGTGCGCGAGCAGGGCGAAGCGCAGCGGCACGTTCCATCCGGTCGAGGCGAACTCGATGTCGGCGGGCCTTCCCGCGGCCTCGAAGCGGACGGCCAAGCCGATGACATCGGGCAGCGGTGCGGGGAGACCGAGCGAGCGCGAGAGGCGCGCGACGACGGGCACCGGACGCGCCGGGGCGTCATCGACGAATGCGAGGCCGGCGGACATGGCATCCGGTATCCACCGCATGTGGCCGCTCAGAACGACTCCGCGAGGGTGGATCGGGCGCGGGTGCCGGAGGCGCTGACCGAGCGCGGAGGCAGCCGCCAGGACGGCGCCCACAGTGCGTGCCAGGGGAGAACCCGTGAAGGAGGGGATGCCGGTTCGGGGGTGCATGCGCTCATCGCACCGCGGGGCGACCGCACAGGCCGAGGGGGTTGCACGTCGGTGTCGACCTTGCACGCCGGGAGACGCCGATCTCAGCCGGGAAACGACGCGGCGAGGACGCGAAGCGAGTTTGTTCGTCGGATCTCCCTATGACTCCGTTGTGGGTCGGATCGGTCAGCGGTAACTTCGCTGCCAGTTAGCGCTCACACGGACCCCCGGCCGATGACGCGAGGCTCCACGGCGGAGCGATCTCTTCTCGGCAAAGGAGCCGCGACACGATGAAACGCCTTTCGACGCACCTCCGTCGGCCGCGACTCCTGCGCGCCGCCTCGGCCGCGGGTGAGGTCGTCGCGCTCGCCGCGGCACCCCTCGACGGCACCCCGGCCACGACCGAAGCCCCCACCTGCGGGCGATGAGCGACGGCGTATCGCTTCCCCCGACGCCGCCTCCGGGGCCTTTCGGCCCGGAGGCGACCGCCGGCTCCTGAGAGCCGACGACCTCCCCACACCGACGAAGGAGAGAGAACGTGCAACGAATATCAAGGCGACGCACCCCGTTCCGGGCGCTCGCATCGGCTGCGGCCGGGGTGCTGCTGGCGGCGGGTTTCGCCGTCGCCGCCCCCGCCAACGCCGCGCAGGAAGAACTCATCGCCAACGGCGGCTTCGAGAACGGCACGACGACGTGGTTCTCGAACAACGGCAACGCGGCCGACGGAGCCACCCTCGCGCCGACCACCGACGCTTTCTCCGGATCGCAGGCGATCCGCGTGACGCAGCGCAAGACCACCGCATCGGGTCCGATGCAGGATCTCTCGGGCAAGCTGCAGGCGGGTCAGACCTACACGGTCAAGGCGCGCGTGAAGTACGACAACCCCGAGAGCCCCGCGACGAAGCAGTTCTTCGTCACGATGCACTACGGCGGCGGCACCTACACCAACCTCGGCAGCGCGACACCTGCGCGCGGTGAGTGGGGCTACGTCAATTCCACCTTCACCATTCCCGCCACCCAGAGCGTCGCGACCACCCGACTGTTCATCGAGACCCCGTGGACCTCGGCCGCGAACGCGGCGGCCGCTCCGGCCACCCACCTCATGGACTTCACCGTCGATGACGTCTCCCTCGTCGGCGCGGCACCGCCCGCCCCGCCGTCGAAGACCATCGAGGTCGTCGGCAAGCTCCCCGGCGAGCACAACCCGCTGATGGGCCACAAGTTCGGCGCTGACGCCTACGGGTTCGTGCACGACGGCCGCGTGTACATGTACATGACGAACGACACGCAGGGCTACGCCCCCGACTCCAGCACCGGCATCTCGCCGCAGATCAACTACGGCGCGATCAACCAGATCACCCTGATCTCGTCGGACGACCTCGTCAACTGGGTCGACCACGGTGAGATCCAGGTCGCGGGTCCGAACGGCATCGCCCCGTTCACGGGCAACTCGTGGGCTCCGGGCATCGAGAGCAAGGTCGTGAACGGCAAGGAGAAGTTCTTCCTCTACTACGCCAACGGGGGCGGCTCGAGCAACGTCGTGACCGGCGACTCCCCGCTCGGCCCCTGGACGAGCGAACGCACCAGCACGCTGATCAACAGCAGCACTCCCGGTGCGCAGGGCGTCAACTGGCTCTTCGACCCGGCACCGCTGGTCGACGACGACGGCAAGCAGTACCTGTTCTTCGGCGGCGGCCCGGCCTCGACGAGCTTCCCGGCCGAGGAGCGCTTCAACAACCCGAAGAACATCCGCGTCATCGAGCTCGGCGACGACATGATCTCGACGAAGGGCACGGCGGCCGTTGTCGACGCTCCCGTCGCCTTCGAAGCGGCTCAGGTGTTCAAGCGCGGCGAGAAGTACTACCTGTCGTACTCGTCGCACTTCGGCGGCAACGACTTCGGCGGCAACCAGCCCCGCGTACCCGGCTACCCGGGCGGCGGCGAGATCGGCTACATGATCTCGGACGACCCGATGTCGTGGCCCAAGGAGGCGTACGCCGGCGTGATGTTCCCGAACCAGTCGCAGTTCTTCGGCGCGGGCACCGGTGGCAACAACCACCAGTCGGCGTTCGAGTACGAGGGCAAGTACTACTTCTCGTACCACGCGCCCACGCTCAACAAGCGCATCAACGGCAACACCACGCAGGGATACCGCAGCGCCCACCTGCAGGAGCTGACCTTCAAGGAGGACGGCACCGTCAACCAGGTCGTCGGCGACTACGCCGGTGTCGAACAGGTGCGTGACTTCACCCCGTTCCGCACCTTCGAGGCCGAGACCCTCGGCTGGACCAAGGGCATCGCCACGGCGAAGATCGACGGCGGATCGGCCGAGTTCGGCGCCGCGGCGCCGAACCTCGTCGTGAAGGACATCGACAACGGCGACTGGACGGGTCTGTCGTCGGTGGCGTTCGGTGAGCAGGGTGCTGCGAAGGTGAGCGTCAAGGTCAAGCCGCTGCAGTCCGGCGGGTCGATCGACGTGCGCTCCGGCAGCGCCACGGGCCAGATCCTCGCAACGATCCCCGTCACCGGCGAGGCCGGTCAGTGGACCGAGCTGTCGGCCGATCTGGCGGGCGCCACCGGAACGCAGGACGTGTACTTCACGTTCAACGGACCGACCGGCGACCTGTTCGAGATCGACACGTACGCGTTCACCGAGGCCGAGGCGGCACCGTCGCTCGACGTCGAGGCCACGGCTTCGGTCCGGTGCGTCGCGGGCAAGGCGTCCGTCGCGGTGCAGGTGACGAACAACGACGACACCGCCGCCGCGGTGGAGGTCTCGTCGACCTACGGGACGAAGACCTTCGCCTCGGTCGCGGCCGGCAAGGTCGCGTCGCACGTGTTCACGACCCGTCAGGTCGACCTCGCCGCCGGTGAGGTCGCGGTCACCGCGACCGCGACGGTCGACGGCCAGCAGGTGCAGTCCCAGGTGAGCGCCGCCTACCCGGCGCGCTCCTGCGGCTGAACCTGCGCCTCTCGGTGCGGGCCCCGAGCCCGCGCCGAGAGGCATCCGCCCCGCCGTCGGCATCCGCATCCGCCCTGCCGTCGGCATCCGCATCCGCCCTGCCGTCGGCATCCGCATCCGCCCCGCCGTCGGCATCCGCCCCGCCGCTTTCGCCGCCCGCGGCGGGCGATGCCCGTGCCGAAGGGCGGCCTCGATACCCCCCTCTCCGACGACCGGACTGCCCGGTGGTCATCTGTTGCGACCGGCAACACGCCGGTCGGAAAGTGAAGAAATCATGACGTCGTCCCAGGGCTTGTCCGCCCGTATCGCCGTGGCCGCCGCCGGCGGCCTCCTGCTCGCCGGTTCCGCCGGTGCCGCCTTCGCGGTCGATGAAGTCGTCAGCGCACGGCATCCCGCAGAGGTCCGGTGACCCACCGCCCGACATCTCGTTGGCGGTCGAGGCGCACCACCGGCAGCTCAGGACGCAGAGCCGCGATCCTGTCGCGGTAGATGTTGCGCGTCGAGAACGACCACCGCACGATGTGCTCGGGGTCGGTGAAGAACGTGTGGAACGGCGGTTCGACGTTGCCGTTCCATAGCCGCTGTCGTGTCACGCGTCGACGCACCGTCCGCGCGACGACGCGGGGGAGCGTCACGGTCGTGAACGGCAGGTCGAGCCAGACCACCAGGTCGGCGCGTGCGGTCAGCAGCGGGCGCGCGTCGCCGTACTGCCACTCCGTGACCCACGCGTCGCGCGCGACGAGAGCGCGCACGTCGTCGAGGAACTCCGGCCGCGGGGTCCAGTCGGGGCCGTGGAAGAGCGCGTCGATCTCGATGTGCGGGATGCCGGCCACCTCGGCGATGCGCGCCGACAGGGTCGTCTTGCCGACGCCCGAAACCCCGGCGACGGCGATGCGCCGCGGGCGTGCGGGCAGCGGGTCGGTGGCGCGGAGCATCCGGCCACGCTACGCCGCGCAACGCTTCGCGCGCAGGCCGCGTCGATGAGCCGCAGGCCTCAGGGGAGGCGGCCGTCGGGCGGGAGACTTCCGCCCACGCAGCCAGCCGCATGTGGCCCCGGGGCGCTCGACGTGGCCCCGGGGCCACGCGCACTCCGCCTCAGCTGGCCGCACGCCGTTCTACAGCCGCTGCCCCGGCGCCCACAGCCGGCCGCATGTGGCCCCGGGGCGCTCGATGTGGCCCCGGGGCCACGCGCATCCCGCCTCAGGTCGCGGCACGCCGTTCTACAGCCGCTGCCCCAACGCCCATAGCCGATCCGCACGCCCCGAGATCGCCTCCGAGAGCGCGAACGCCTGCGAGTCGGTGAGGGATGCCACGTAGTCGACGATCCCGCGGGATCGCGCGAGGCGCTCGGCTTCGGCATCCGAGGGGCGGCGTTCGGAGGGGAGGGTCGCGTACTGCTCGCGGGCGAGGGCGATGAGCTCGCGCAGGCGCCGCGGGGTGCGCGCGCGGTCGAGGTCGTCGTCGAGCCATTCGCCGAGCGCGCGCACAGAGCGAGCGAGGATGCGGCTCATGCCGCGCTGCTGAATCGCGAGGTCGGGGCGGCTGAGCACGAACCGCTTGTGCACGAACTTCAGCACCTCGACGTGGTGCCAGGCCCACGGCGACAGCACGACCGGCCCCGCCCGTGGGGTGTCGAGCGGTCGCAGTCGCGCCGACTCCTGGAACCGGCGGATCCACCGATCGGTGAACGCGGCGAGCCGGCGCTCGGCCGTCAGCGACCCGTCGAACGGGCGGGCGAGCAGGTCGGTGACCATCTCGGCATCCACGTCGCTGACGGCGGCGAGGAACGCCTCGTCATCGGCGATCCACGGGTCGTCGCGGCGCATCTTGCGGCGCAGGCGCTCCAGCCCGGCGCCGGGTGCGAGTTCCGCGCGCACTTCGGCGTCGTCGCGTTCGCGCCACTCGAGCACGTCGTCGAGCCAGCCGCGGAACTCCGCCGCGATCGGCGCGTGATCCAGGATGCCGGCCCGGTAGAAGTCGTCGACGTCGTGCACCGAGTACGCGATGTCGTCGGCGAGGTCCATCACGGCGCCCTCGATGCTCTGGCGGAGGGGCTCGGCATCCACCCCCTCCCGGGCTGCGGCGAGGTCATCGAGGTCGAGGTCGTACGCCGAATACTTGTGCACGCGATACGCGCCGTCGGGGGAGCGGCGGATGCCACGGGGCGGGCCGATCCGCTCGACGTCGGCCGCGGCGACCGACGGCGCCCATGGGTACTTCGCGGACGCCGCGCGGACGGCGGCGGTGAGGTTGAGCCCGCGCGGGGCGTTCTCGACGACATCGAGCGCGGTGAGGATGCGGTAGGTCTGCGCATTGCCCTCGAAGCCGTCGGCGAGGCCCAGCTCGTCGCGGGCGAGGCGGTGGAGCGTGGACTCGCCGAGGTGCCCGAACGGCGGGTGGCCGAGGTCGTGCGCGTAGGCCGCGGCCTCGACGACCGTGGCATTGCAGACGTCGCCCTCGCCGGCTTCGCGCGCACGGGTGTTGAGCTGCAGGGCCACGACGCGGGCGATCGCGCTGACCTTCAGCGTGTGCGTGAGGCGGTTGTGCACGGGCGCGTTACCTATGGAGGGCGACACCACCTGCGTCACCGCCGACAGGCGCGAGAAGTACGGCGAGAACTGGATGCGTTCGAGGTCGATCGACCACGGATCGGCGTGCACGTCGTCGCGGTCGGGATGGATCCGGGATGCCGGGTTGCCGATGACGGTGTCGCGCTCGCCGTCCGCGCGGTCCGGGTGCGCGTCTTCGACGGGGGGAGTGGTCTCGTGGTGGAGCAAAGCGGTCCTCTCGCGGCGTCGGCGACGTGGCTCCACGCTAACGCGCCGATTCGACCACCGCGTTACCCGTTAACGAGCGGCGTACGGAGCCACGCGGCCGGGTCAGCGGACCGCGAGAGGACGGGGTGTTGCGTGAGGTCGTCCGTGCCGGCCGGTATGCACCCGAGCTGACGAACGGTCAGGCGAACATCTGCCGGAGGATGCGGAGGTCGCCGACGTCGAGGGCGTTCGCGATGAGGTCCGCATCGGCGGGGTTCGGGAACAGCCCGGACAGGTCGTTCTGGAAGATCACGCGCATCGCATCGACGTCGCCCGCCTGCGCAGCAGTGCTCATCGCCTCGACCGCGTCCTGATACGGGATCTGCTGGTAGCCGGCGGGTGCGTCGTCGGGGGCGAAGTACGGGATCCACGGGATCGACTCATCGGGGTGCAGCAGCAGAACCTCGCCGGGGTGAATCGTGCGGGTGTGGTTGAGCTGGGCGATCGTCAGGGCGTTCGCGATACAGAACCGTTCCGCGATCGCGTCGAGGGCGTCGCCGGCGGCGACGGTGTACGTCACGATCGCGCCCTCCGCATCCAGCCCGGCGCTTCCCGCCGCGAATTCGCGTGCGCCGCGGTCGAGGAATTCTCCGCCCACGCTGGCCGTCATCCGGCCCAGGTGCAGCCACGCCGGGTTCTCGCAACCCTCCGGACTGTTCCTCGGGATCATCGTGCCGTTTCCCACGTCCACGTAGTCGTCGCCTAACGGGTCGACCGTCTCCGCCGTGTCAACGCCCGCCCCGGACCGCGGCTGCTCGGAAGGCTCCGGAACCTGCGCGAAAACCGGCCATGAAGCGAGCTTCCCCTGCACGGCCGCCACCGTCGGCACCGCCATCGCGAACAGGCCGGCCACGACGAAAGCGGACACGCCCACGGCGACTTTTGCGGCTCGGTTCATGCGATGAACGTATGCGAATCGCACTGCTCAGGGAAGCCGCGAGCCACGATCGCGCGGGCGTTGGAGCTCGGTGTCGAGGGCACCTCGCCGGGCGGCTGTACTCGCACGCATTTTTCGCGGGATGCCGCAAGCCACTGTCGATGCAATACCGGGCCGCTAGAAACGGGCCTATCGCATCAGCCGGCTGCAGGGAGTTCTCGATGACGATCTACGGGTATCACGCCTCACACGAGCAGGTCGCCCCGCGCGAGCTCCTCGCCTCGGTCAAGCGCGCCGAGCAGGCGGGCTTCGACGCGGCGATGTGCAGCGACCACCTCACCCCGTGGAGCGAGCGGCAGGCACACTCCGGCTTCGCCTGGTCGTGGCTCGGTGCGGCGTTGGAGGCGACGTCACTGACGTACGGGGTGGTCAACGCCCCCGGACAGCGGTATCACCCGGTCATCATCGCCCAGGCCATCGCGACCCTCGAGCAGATGAACCCCGGCCGGTTCTGGGCCGCGCTCGGGTCGGGGCAGGCCATCAACGAGCACATCACCGGCGACCGGTGGCCCGATAAGGACACGCGCAAGGCGCGGCTGCGCGAGAGCGTCGACGTGATCCGCGCTCTGCTCGCGGGTGAGGAGGTCACTCACGAGGGGCTGATCACCGTCGACCGCGCTCGCGTGTGGTCGCTTCCCGCCACCCCGCCGCCGCTGATCGGCGCCGCCATCACCGAGGCGACGGCCGGATGGGCGGGAGAGTGGGCCGACGGCCTCATCACCATCTCGCAGCCCCTCGATCAACTGCGTCGGGTGGTCGGCGCCTACCGCGACGCGGGCGGCCGCGGAGACGTGTTCATCCAGGCGCAGGTCAGCCTGGAGGACACCCGCGACAAGGCGCTCGCCGTGGCGCACGATCAGTGGCGCACGAACATCTTCCCGTCGCCGCTGAGCTGGGATCTGCCCACCGTGGAGCACTTCGACCAGGCCGCCGAACACGTGAGCCAATCCGCTGTGGCCGAGGCCGTCTTCTGCACCGCGGATGCCGGTGAGCTCGCCGAGCACCTGCACGCTTTCGAGTCGGTCGGTGCATCCCGCGTCTACATCCACGGTGTGACGCAAGACCAGGCCCGCTACATCGACCGTATGGGGGAGCAGGTGCTGCCGCAGCTGCGCGTGCCCGCGGGGACCGGCGTCTGAGCGCGATCTCGTCTTCGGTCGGGCGCGCGGACTCCGGGGAGCATCGCGAGACGGAGAGCGTGCGATGACCCCGCTCCGTCTCGTGACGCCGCGACGGGGGCCGCGAGCCAGAGCCGGTCTTCGCGATCGACGGACCGTGGGTCGGGTCGGCGCGGTCGTCAGGTGTCGAGGTTGAGCACCATCTCGCGGCGTCCGAGGGCGCGGTCCTGGTCTCGCCGGCGCAGGAGCTCGGCTCGTACGGCGCGGATGAAAGCGCTCATGACCGGGTTGGGCTGCCCTGACAGCCACACCATCGACAGGGGGGTCGCCGCCCACTCTTCTTGGATCGGAACGAAACGGACACCGGGGATCGGAATGTAGGACGACACCGACGGCATGATCGAGACGGCCAGCCCGCATGCAACGATGCTGAGCAGCGAGAGGTCGTTCGCTGCCCGCAACGGAATCCGCGGATTGAAACCCGCCCGGATGCACGCGGTCAGAATGCGGTCGAAGGCCTGCGGCGCGTCTTCCCGATGGAACGTCACGAAGTCTTCATCGGCGAGGTCGACGAGAGAAACGCTGTCGCGGCCGGCTATCGGATGGTCGGCGTGGACGGCGCACACGAGCGGCTCCATGCCGACGTAGTCCACCTCGAAGCGGTCGTCGATTCCCCAGACGCGCGTGAATCCGAAATCGATCGAACCGCGGGCGATGTCGGAGAGGACCGCCATTTCTTCGCTCTCCTCGATCAACAGGCGGACCGTGGGGTGGGTTCGCCGGAAGTCACGCACGACCGTCGGGAGCAGGCCGCCCAGGACCGAACTGTTGCTTCCCACGCGCAGGGGGAAGACATCGGCGACGACGGAGTCGAGGAGCGCCTCCGTCTGATCGATCTGCTGGAGGATGCGCTTGCCTTCGGCGAGCAGCAGATGACCCGCCGGAGTGAGCCGGGGAGCCATTCTGGCGCGCCGCTCGAACAACCGTGTACCCAGCCGTTTCTCGAGTCGGGCGATCGCCTGACTGAGCGGTGGTTGGGTCATCTGCAGGCGTGCGGCCGCTCGCGTGAACGACAGGTCTTCGGCGACCGCTATGAAGTACGTGAGTTCACGGATTTCCATCCCGCGGCGTCCTCTCATATCCGCTGCATATGAGACTACGCACTTTGGATATTTGGCGCAGGGATGTGACGCGCGGGTAAACAGGCTTTGTCGAATCGGCGGGACGGGGATGACAGGTCGTCCGCATCCGCCCGCCCGATTCGCGGAAGCCGCGACAGGAAGAGAAGGACTCATGACCGGAAGCACCACCCCCCTCGAGGCCGATGTGATCGTGGTCGGCCTCGGCGCCTGGGGATCTCAGGCGCTGTGGCGACTCGCGTCGCGCGGGGTCCGCGTGATCGGCGTCGAGCGCTTCGGCATCGGTCACAACCTCGGCTCGACCCATGGTGCGACCCGTCTCTTCCGCATCGCCTGCATGGAGCACCCGGGGCTGGCGCCGATCGCGCTGCGCGCTCGCGATCTCTGGTACGAGCTCGGTGCCGCAACCGGGCAGACGCTCCTGCGTCAGACCGGGGGGCTGATGGTGGGACCGGCTGACGGTCAGGTCGTGACCGGGACCCTGCGTGCGGCGGAGCACGCCGGCATCGATGTCACCGTGCTCGACAACGCGGAGCTGGCGAAGCAGTTCCCCCAGTACGCGGCTCTCGGGCCCGACCACATCGGCGTCTGGGACCCTGCGGCGGGTCTCGCATATCCCGAGCGGGGCGTGCGCGCCGCCGTCGCCGCGGCCGAGGAACTCGGCGCGACGGTCCTGTCGGACACGCGCGTGACGAACATCGATCTGGTCGATGGTGGCGTCGTCGTCCGGGCCGGTGGGTACACCCTGCGCGCGCCGAGGATCGTCATGGCGATGGGCGCATGGATGCCGAAGTTCGTCGATGTCCCGCTGGTAGCCCGACGCACACCGATGTTCTGGTTCGAGGGTGAGAACCCGGGCGACATCGAGGCGGGCGGCGCCTACGCCCTGGAGAATTTCCCGGTCTTCATCCGACAGCTCAGCGACGGGACGAGTCTGTGGGGCCACGGCGCGGACACCGAAGACGGCGACGGTTACGCCGTCAAGATGGGCCTCGAAGACGCGGGAGAGGTCTTCAGTGACGCGGATGCGGACGAGGTCGACCGGTATATCCACCGCGATGCTGATACGACCTTGCTGTCGGAGGCGGTGGGGCGGGCCTTCCCCGGCATGAATCCCGAACCGTTCAAGGCGATCCCCTGCATCGTCACCAACTCGGTCGACCGTCAGTTCGTCATCGGCCGTCCGGGCGGCGACGAACGTATCGTCATCGCCGGCGGAGACAGCGGCCACGGGTTCAAGCACGCCCCCGCCATCGGTGAGATCCTGGCGCAGCTCGTCCTCGATGAGGAACCGTTCACCGACGTGGCCTTCATGAGCCCCGACCGCACGTACGACGGTACGTCGTGGGCCGACGACATGACCGTCGCTCCCCGTGCGGTCGCCACTGCTCAGAGCTGACCGCGCTTGCGCCGAGTCCCGGCATCCCTCACCCGCTTCACCTCCAGAGCACCACACCACCCGCACCACCCGAAACCCGAAGGAATGACCCCCATGAAGACCCTCAGAGCCCGACGTCTGGTGCCATTGGCCGCCGTGGCGGCGGCTGTCCTCGTGCTCGCAGCATGCTCCGGCCCCGCTGCCGACGAGACGTCCAACGAACTCGACACCCTCAGCCCGGGGACGCTTCGCATCGGTGCGACCGGGGACGCCAAACCCTACGCCTACACCGAGAACGGCGAGTTGAAAGGCTTCGACGTCGAGATCGCCCGGGAGGTCGCCAAGAGGCTCGGCCTCGAGCCGGAGTTCGTCGCACAGGAGTTCTCCGCCCTGCTCCCGGCCGTCGCGAACGGTCAGCTCGACATGGCTGCCGCGTCCATCAGCGACACCGAGAAGCGACGGGAGACGGTGGATTTCAGCGATCACTACTTCATCGGCTACATCTCGGTTCTCGCCGCCACGTCATCCGGTATCACCGACGACGTCTCATCGCTCGCCGGTAAGCGGTTGGGGTTGGTTCAAGGAACCATCCAGGACGAATACGCACAGGCCAACTTCGCCGGAGCGGAACTCGTTCGTTTCCCCGACAACAACAGTGCGATCGCAGCCCTGAACTCCGGGACCATCGACGCCCACTTTCCTCGACTTCCCCGTCGCCGAAGACTACGCCGAGCAGTCGGGCGGGAAGACGGCGATCGCGATCAACGTGCCGGTGCCCGATTTTCCGGTCGGGTTCGGGCTCCCCAAGGGCAACGAGAAGCTCGCCTCTGCGGTCAACGGCGCGCTCGCCGACATCATCGCCGACGGCACATGGCTCGAGATCGACATGGCCTACTTCCCGGACCAGCCGGTTCCGGCGCAGTTCCAGCCCACCACCTGAGATCCGCCGGGCCCGGCGTGAGGCCGGGCCCGGCCGGCGGGATCCCGTCGGCATGTACACGTCCCGCCCCCGACTGCAAGGACCACCATGGATTTCCTCGACGCACTCGCCAACATCGCCCGGAGCTTCTTCGACATCGAGGCCATGTTGCGAACCCTGCCGAACGTACTCGCGTACGGGCTTTGGAACACCCTCATCCTCGCGCTCAGCGCCACGGCGGTCGGGATCGTCGTGGGGCTCCTGCTCGCGATGATGGGCACGAGCCGCCATGTCGTTCCGCGGCTGCTCAGTCGCGTCTACACCGATGTGTTCCGAGGCTTGCCCGCGATCCTGACGATTCTCATCATCGGCACCGGTCTCGCGCCCATCTTCAATCTGTTCACCCGCGGCAATCCCTATCCGCTCGGGATCCTCACACTCAGCCTCATCGCCAGCGCGTACATCGGGGAGATCTTCCGTGCCGGAATTCTCGCTGTCGATCGCGGCCAGCTCGAGGGCGCCCGAGCCCTCGGGATGAGCCACGGTGATGCGATGCGCCTCGTCGTCATCCCCCAGGGGATCCGGCAGGTTCTGCCGTCGCTGGTCAACCAGTTCATCGCGATCGTCAAGGACTCCTCGCTGGTCTACTTCCTCGGTCTCATCACCACTCAGCGAGAGCTGTTCCGCATCGGACAAGACGAAGCCGTGACCAGCGGCAATCTCTCCCCGCTCGTCCTGGCCGGCATCTTCTACCTCCTGATCACCGTTCCCCTCACCCACGTCGTCAACGCGCTGGATCGGCGTCTGCGCGAGGGACGCAGGCCCCGCCGGAGTTCGGCGACGATCTCGCCGCCGCCGCACACAGCCGCCGTCGACGTCATATCCGCGACGCCCCGCGACGCTTCCCCCAGCCGCACGACGACCACCATCGGAGGATCACGATGAACGCGCTGACCACCGCTGCCGTACGGGCCGACTCCCTGCCCGCGGCGGGATCGCTGCAGATCCGCGGACTGACGAAGAATTTCGGCGATGCGCAGGTCCTGCACGGGATCGATCTCGACGTCCCGGCGGGCAGCACGACGTGCATCATCGGTCCCTCGGGCTCGGGCAAGTCCACGGTCCTGCGATGTGTGAACCGCCTCGAGGAGTCCTCCGGGGGGACCATCCTGCTGGACGGTGCCGATGTGAGCCAGCTGAACGACGACGTCCTGCGCCGACGCGTCGGGATGGTCTTCCAGCACTTCAATCTCTTCCCGCATCGAACGGTGATCGACAACATCACCCTCCCGCTGCGGCGCGTCCGGCGTATCTCGAAAGATGCCGCACGACAGATCGCCCTCGCTCGACTCGACGAGGTCGGACTCGCCGAGAAGGCGGACGTACGGCCGTCTTCGCTGTCAGGCGGACAGAAGCAACGCGTCGCGATCGCGCGCGCTCTGTCGATGAGCCCGGAGGTGATGCTTTTCGACGAGGCCACGTCGGCGCTGGATCCTGAACTGGTCAAGGGGGTCCTGGCCCTCATGAAGGGCTTGGCCGAAGCGGGGATGACGATGGTGGTGGTCACCCACGAGATGGGCTTCGCCCGCGAGGCGGCAGACAACGTCGTCTTCATGGACCGAGGCGTGGTCGTGGAATCCGGGTCACCCGAGGACATCTTCGACCGCCCTCGCACGCAGCGTCTCAGGACGTTCCTCGAACAGGTGCTCTGAACGCCTGCTGCGGTGCGGACCCGATCGATTCGCACCGGCGGGAAGGGGGCGGCCGGTCGACCACTCTCGCGCTGGGACACGGCATTCGGAGGGATTTGGCATGCGAAAGGAAGGCGATCCGAGCGATCCGGGGACTCGCTGACTTCGGGGCGCTTCCTACCGGCCCACCGCACCGACTCGGCATGGCGCGAGCATTCGCCGCGGCGCAGGAACCGATCGGTTCACATCATTCGACCGACGCGCGTGTGGGGCGTCGCCCCCGCCTCCTTGTGACGACACGGCAACTCGCCGCCGCGGAGGAGATCAGGCGGGTGGTGGGCCGATCACCGCATCCGTTCCTGTTTTGGTGGGTGCGAGGGTCACTGCGTCGCCGGTGAACAGAAATGTTTGCGCGTAGCGGCCGTCGATTTGGGAGGTCAGGAAGGTCCCGCGTGGGCCGTCCTCGGTGAACCAGGCGCTGTCGCCTGCGGTGTAGTCAGCGACGAGGGCGTCCCACTCACCCTGCGTAGCCGGCGAGCAGTCGGAGGAGTCGTCAGGATTCTCGCTGTCGACGCAGTCGACCCCCTGGGCCGATACGGGCACCGGCGGCAGCTTGATCGCCCCTTCGGGGAGCACACGCGCGACCACGGTCAGATCCGGCGACGGGTCTGTGATGTTCTCGCACGTCGCCGCGGTCACTCCTTGTCGAACTCAGCCTGAATAGCGCGGAGCGCCGTGGTCGCGCGATCGAGGCTCACAACGAATGCTGCTCGATCCTTCCCGTCGAATGCTTGCGCGAGGGAGTCTTCGACGTGGCGCACAGCCTCGTCCGCACGTAACACGAGCTCCTCGCCTGCGGGAGAGAGAGTCGTCACGAGGACGCGGACGTGAAGCGGAGAATTCTGGCGCACGATGAGATCTTTCGACTCGAGATTGCCGAGAATCGTGGCCATCGTCTGAGGGCTCACGAGCGCCGCTCGCGCGAGCTGAGCCGCCGACTGCCCCGGGAGATAGTGGAGAGCGAGCAGAGCAATGTACTGCGGGACCGTCAACCCAAACGGCTTCAGGGCGCGGGACTTGGCAGCGATGAGGGCTTGCTCCGCCGCCTTGAGGTGAGTCCCCACGCGCTCTTGCAGCACCCGCTCACCCTCGGCAGCACGGACCTCTGCGTCTGGCATCGCACTCTCCATATTTCTGAATCCTAGGCCTCGCAACAGAGATCTGGCTGAAATCAGAGCTCGCGCACTCACCCCAGGTCGGATGCGGATTCCCTGGCGCTGCACGGGAGATCGACCGGGCCCGTAGTGCACGTGGGTCAGAGTGCACCCTAGTAACAGAGGTCTGCTATAAAGTTGAGTACGAACGTGCGACAGCGCACATACTCAGGAGTGAGGATGAGCATCGACCCGGGGGCAACGTTGATCGAACGAGCACAACGAGCACAACAGACCGAGAACCGGACGTCGTTGACGCCACCAACGGTCGTGATGCCAGTTGCCGGGGGTGAGGCAACATGCGTCCTGCGTTTTGACCTACCAGTGCCCAGGCAACATGCGCCTGCGTAGAACTGCCCGACCCAGCTGCCGCTGCACCGAGGTTCACGATCCTGGACAACGTCCTGCTCGAGACTCAGCCCAGCGCTGACTTCGCAGAAATCTGAAGAAAGAGACGACATGAAGAAGCGCATTCTTCCCGCCCTGATGGTGACCGCGTGGGCGGTCGTCGCCGTGGTCGCCGCGCTGAGCTCCTCGAACATCGAGCAGACGTTCAAGGAGGTGAGCTGGACGCCAGCCAACTCCCAGTCCAGTCAGGTGGACAGCTCGCTGGCGAAGGGCTTCACCGGATCCGGCGCGACGAGCTTCGCCGTGGTCGTCACCGACCACGACCACGAGGCTGGCTCGCCGGAGTTCGCGCGGCGTGTCTCCGAAGTCGCGGATGCTTTACAGAACGACCCGGAAGCGGACGTGACTTCGATCATCGGATACTCGAACGCCGGGCAAGCCCGCAGCGAGTTCCTCGGCAAGGACGACAGAACCGCGCTGTTTCGCATCGGCAGCTCGCTCGACGCGAACGCGATGGCGATAGTGGTGACGGGTTTCCAGGATCGCCTGAGCACAGAGTTCGATTCCCAGGGTCTGACGGTGCAGCTGGTAGGCACATCCGCGTTCCTTGCCGAGATGACGACGGCGAGCTCGGAGGGCCTCGGGCACGCAGAATTCATCGCGCTGCCCGTCATCGTGATCGTCCTGCTCGTGCTTTACGGAAGTGTCGCAGCAACGCTGCTCTCTCTTGCCGCATCCGGGATCGCGATCATCACCTCGCTGGGTATCGTGGACCTCATCGGCCAATCCATCGAGATGTCCAACTTCACTCTGAACTCGGTGACGATGCTCGGCCTCGGCGTGTGCGTCGACTACACGCTCTTCGTCGTTCGGCGATTCCAGCGACAGCTAGCCGAAGGCGATTCGCCCGGTGTCGCGCTTCGCATCACGATGCGCACTGCGGGCGAAGCGGTCCTCGCCTCGGGATTGACCATCGCGATTGCGATGTCCGCACTGTTCTTGGTCGACTCCGCCGTGATCCGTTCGATCGCAATCGGCATCGTGGTGGTCGTCCTGCTCTCCGTATCCGTCGCGCTGATCCTCGTCCCAGCCGCTCTCGCGCTGCTGGGATACCGCGTGAACTGGATACGCATGCCCCGGGTCATCACCGGTCGCCGTGGCCGGGCGTCGACGGCCGGCCCTATCAACCCCGTCGTCCAGGCTGTGCAACGACGGCCCGTCGTCTCGCTCGTCGCAGGTGCCGCGGTTCTCGCCGCGCTCGCAATACCAGGCTTGCACCTGAGCGTCGGCGGCGCGGACGCCGGCGTCGCCCGCACCGACTCTGCGGTACGGCAGGGTTTCACGACGATCGCGGAGCAGTTCTCGGTCGGCGCGACGGCCCCCATCTCCGTCCTCATCCGTGCCGACGAAGGGTCTCTGACGAGCCTGGACGACAAGAGCATCGTCGCGCTCCAAGACGCCATCGCCGCGAGCGAGAACGTCGACGACATTGTAAATCCGATCGACATGCTGTCTCAGATCTCGCCCCAGAATCCTCTCGCCGCGACATCTCCCGAAGCCCTCGATCGCGTGCCCACCGACGTTCGCGGCGTCCTCACGACGGCCGTCTCCGCCGACGGTGATCGACTGCTGTTGACCGTGCTCCCGAACGGATCGGCAACAAGCGACACCGCGCGGCAGGCGCTCCTCGATATCCGCGGTGCCGTCGCAGATCATCCCATCGCCGGGGCAACCATCCGCATCGGCGGCGAGACGGCGATGAACGAAGAGTCCACGGAGATCATCGAAGCGGCTCTGCCCGGCGTCGTCGCGCTCATGCTCGCCGTCATCCTCGCCCTCCTCGTCCTCACCTTCCGATCCGTCCTGGTTCCCCTGGTGACCGTCGCGCTCAACGTCCTCAGCGTCGGAGCGACCTTCGGCATCCTCGTGCTCGTCTTCCAACATGGACTGCTCACCGAACTCATGGGGATGACACGGCTCGGGCACCTGATCAACTGGGTACCCGTACTGCTCATCGCGCTCCTGTTCAGTCTCGCCACGGACTACCAGGTCTTCATCCTCTCCACGATCCGGGAGCACTTCCGCGCAGGAAGGACTGCTCGCGAAGCCGTCGCGCGTGGGATGAGCGACACCGCCCCCATCATCACCGGCGCCGCCCTGCTCATGGTCGTGGTCTTCGGCGCGTTCGCATTCACCGGAGTCGTGCCCATCCAGCAGTTCGGATTCGGACTCGCCATCGGAGTCCTCCTTGACGCCACGATCGTCCGAATGGTCCTCGTCCCGGCGACGCTCACCCTCCTCGGCAAAGCATCCTGGTGGCCCGGCTCCAAGACCACGGCAGCCGCCCCGGCACCGTCTGCCGCCGAACCCGCTCTCACGAAGGACGCATGATGCCCAGCGAAAACGCTCTTCTCCCCCACCGCCGCGTCGGTGGAGTGCTCGTCAGCGGCCTTGGCCTGGGATGCATGCCGCTGACGATGAGCTACGGACGCGGGCGCCCCGGGCGCGCCGGCCACCTGATCGCCCGCGCCCTCGATCTCGGCGTCACGCATTTCGATACCGCCGACATGTACGGATCAGGCGCCAACGAACGCGTCCTCGGCGCAGCAATTCGCCATCGACGCGACGAGGCCTTCCTCGCCACCAAGGTCGGCATCCGCTCCCGCGCCGGGATCCCTATCGGCGTCGATGGGCGCCCGGAACACATCCGTCGCGCGATCGACAACTCACTCAGACGTCTACAGACGGACCATCTGGACCTGTACTACCTTCACCGCCCTGACCCCTCGGTCCCTGTCGAAGACAGCATCGGCACCCTCGGTGAGCTCGTCGCCGCAGGCAAGGTCCGACAGATCGGCGTCAGCGAGTTCACCGGCGAACAACTCAGGAAAGCACACGCGGCGCACCCGATCAGCGCGCTCCAGACCGAGTGGTCGATCTTCTCCCGTGGAATTGAGCAGGACGCACTCCCCGTCGCCAGAGAACTCGACATCGCCATCGTCGCTTACGCCCCCCTCGGACGCGGCATGCTGACAGGGTCGCCGCAGGCGACCACGAAGCTACCTCTCCTCGACATTCGCCGGACTCTGCCCCGCTGGAGACGTGCCAACCTCCGCGCCAACCTTCGCGTCGTGGATCAGGTTCGGAGCGTCGCCAACCAGCTCGACGCATCCCCGGGACAGGTCGCGCTTGCCTGGCTGCTCGCTCAAGGGCCCGATGTCATCCCTATTCCCGGGACCACCAACCCCGCGCACCTCGAAGACAACGTCAGCGCCCTGCACGTACAGCTACCCGCGGCCACCCTCCAGATGCTCTCGGGACTCAACGCCCACGGCACCCGGTACGTATAGAGCCCAGGGCGCGATGTCTCGGGCGAGCACGAGCGCAACGCTCTCGCGCGCGAGATCGCGCCCGTTCTTGCCCGTCCTGCCCCGGGACTGTCCGCCTGACGATGTACCTGGGCTGTATTGACGTGCTGTTCCTCGGGTTGCTGAAGCGGCCGTCGAATCGGGTGTCGAAGGCGTTGAGGGCTTTCTTTCAACGTTGGGTCCAGCGGGCTGTGCCCCTCCCTGTGGGGTCGAGGGCCATGAGCAGCTTCTTCGACGCAGAGCCGGCAACCATCTCCCATTACCTCAAGAGAGCCACCGCACTCCTGCAACAGCAGGCCGCACCCCCGCGGGCGTGATCCGCGAAACTAGCGACGCAAATCGCCGCGAAGCTTCGGCCAGAACTTCACGCCGATTACAGCCGCACCTCCACGTCGACCACGCGCGCATCGTCCACGCTCAGCTCGTACACCGACCCGGTGATCCGCAGCGCGATCGCCTCGTCGACCGCCGCGCACGAGGGGCCGAGCCGCAGCTCCACCTCGCCGGGTTCCACCACGCGCCGCAGCGCGCGGTCGCTGTAGGCCAGCCGCGACGCCGGCACCGTGAAACGCACCTCGGCGCTTTCGCCGGGCTCGAGCTCGACGCGGGCGTACGCGACGAGCTGTGCGACCGGCCGTGTCACGCTGGCCACGGCGCGATGCGCGTACACCTGGACGACGTCGGCGCCGCGCACGGCCCCGGTGTTGGACACGCGGGCAGACACGGCGAACGCGTCGCCCGCCCTCACCTCGGCGGTGGTTCCGGACGCCGGGACCCCGGCGTCGCACGCCACACCGTCCACCCGCAGATCCCCGCGCTCGAACGTCGTGTACGACAGCCCGAACCCGAACGGTCGCACCGGGGTCGGATCGGTGCTCGTCACGCCCGACGGCCCGCCGAGGATCGGGTGCAGGTACGAGTACGGCTGCGCGCCGGCGGAGCGGGGGAGCGAGACGGGCAGGCGCCCTGAGGGGGTGGCATCCCCCGCCAGCAGCGCCGCGAGTGCGGGCGCGCCTTCCTCGCCGGGGAAGAAGGCCTGCAGCACCGCGGCGGGGCCGGACGCGTCATCGAGCGCCCAGCCGATCGCGTACGGTCGCCCGGTCAGCAGGACGAGCACGACGGGGGTCCCCGTGGCGACCACGGCCTCGACCAGTTGCCGCTGCACGCCCGGAAGCTCGAGCGAGTCGGCGTCGTTGCCCTCTCCCACGGTGCCGCGACCGAAGAGCCCGGCGCGGTCGCCGACGACGACGATCGCGACGTCGGCATCCTGAGCGGCGGCGACCGCCTCCGCGAAACCGGTGGTGTCGGAGCCCTCGACGTCACAGCCGGCGGCGAACGAGAGCTCTCCGAAGCGTGAAGCGAGAGCCTCGCGCACGGTCGGCAGCGTGAAGCCGAGGGGAACGCCGGGGTGGTGGGCGAGCACATGGTTCGCGAACGAATAGCAGCCCATCAGCGCCTCGCCGCTGTCGGCGTTCGGACCGATCACCGCGATGCGTCCCGGCGCGCGAAGCGGCAGCACGCCGTCGTTGCGCAGCAGCACGACGCTCTCGAGAGCGAGCCGGTGCGCGAGCGCCCGGTGTTCGGCGTCGTCGAGGTCGATCTCGGTGGGGGCGTCGGCGAAGTCGGCATCCAGGAGTCCGAGGTCCTCCTTCTCGGCGAGCACGCGCGCGACGGCGCGGTCGACCACGGCCTCGGGGAGGGCCCCGGATGCCACCCGCTCGGCCAGATGCGGATACGCGTCGGGGCCGGGCAGCTCGACGTCGATCCCCGCCTCGAGCGCGAGCTGCGCAGCCTCGCCGAGCGAGCCGGCGATCCCGTGCATCGAGCGGAGGAACTCCACGGCGAAGTAATCCGACACGACGGTGCCGTCGAAGCCCCACTGCCGACGCAGCAGATCGGTGAGCAGCTCGCGCGACGAGGCGACGGGTACGCCGTCGATCTCGGTGTACGAGTTCATGACACTGCGCACTCCGCCGTCGCGCACGGCCATCTCGAACGGCGGCAGGAAGACGTCCTGCAGCTCTCGCTGTCCGGCGTGCACGGGGGCGTGGTTGCGACCGGCGCGCGAGCCGGAGTAGCCGACGAAGTGCTTGAGCGTGGCGTGGACGCCCGCGCCCTGCAGCCCCCGCACGTACGCCGTGCCGATGGTGCCGACGAGCGTACGGGTCCTCGGCGATGCACTCGTCGACGCGTCCCCACCGCGCGTCGCGCACCACGTCGAGCACGGGCGCGAGGCCCTGGTGCACACCGAGGTCGCGCATGGAGCGGCCGATGGTGGATGCCATGAGCTCGACGGCATCCGGATCGAACGAGGCGCCCCAGGCGAGCGGCGTCGGGAAGGTCGCCGCCTGCCACGCCGCGAAGCCAGTCAAGCACTCCTCGTGAACCAGGGCGGGGATGCCGAGACGTGTCTCGTTCTGCAGACGCCGCTGCTCGCCCCACAGCCACTGGGCGCGCTCGATCGGGTCGACGGGACGGGTGCCGTAGACGCGGGTGAGGTGGCCGAGGCCGTGCACCGTGGCATCCGTGTAGGCGGCGGTCGTGACCTTCTCGCCCGAGAGGGGGGCGACGACCTCGTCGCCCTGGTCGACCCAGTAGCCCACGAGCTGCGCGAGCTTCTCGTCGAGGGTCATCTCGGCCACGAGCGCCTGCACCCGGGGGGAGACGCCCGCGGGGAGGGCAGCGCCGACGTCGGTGTTCTGGATGGTCATGATCGGATCAGCCCTTCACGGCGCCGGTCAGGCCGCCGACGATCCGCCGCTCGAAAACGCTGAAGAACAGCAGGGCGGGGATCATCGACAGCGAGGTGAACGCGAGCACGCGCGCGGTGTCGACGGAGTACTGCGAGGCGAAGGCCTGCGTCCCGAGCGGCAGCGTGTAGGCGGCTTCGTTGTTGAGGATGAACAGCGGCAGCATGTACGAGTTCCAGCTGTTGACGAAGGCCAGGATGCCGACGGTCACGACCGCGGGAACGGCGAGCGGCAGCACCATGCGCCAGAAGAACCCGAGGCGGCCGAGGCCGTCGATCGAGGAGGCTTCCTGCAGCTCCCTCGGGATCGCGGCGAGGAACGGCGACAGGATGATGACCGTCAGTGGCAGCGCGAACGCGATCTGCGGAACGATGACGCCCGCGAGCGAGTTCATCAGGCCGAGGCTGCGGACGAGGATGTACAGCGGGGTGATCGCGACGGTCATCGGAAACATCAGCCCCGCCGTGAACAGCGCGTACACGGCGCCGCGGCCGCGGAAGCGGTAGCGCGAGAGCGCGTAGGCGGCCATCAGGCCCAGGGCGACGACGAACACGGTTGTCGCGATCGCGGCGATCGCGGAGTTGGCGACCTGGCCCCAGAACACGCTGCTGCCGAGCACGTCGAGATAGTTCTGCCAGTTCCAGACGGTCGGGAACCCGGCGGGGTCGACGGTGATCTCGGCGTTCGAGCGGAAGCCGCCGAGGATGATGTACACGACCGGCGCGAGCATCATGCCGATCAGCAGCAGCGCGACGAAACCGACGAGCACCGAGCTCCCGCGGTTCGCCCCGGCGGGACGCCGACGCGGGGCCTTTCCGCCGCGAGGCGACACGAGAGTGGCAGTGGCGGTCATTTCGAGCCTCCGGTGAGGGCGCCGTCGGTGTCGCGACGCAGCACGAAGCGCTGGTACACGAGGGCGACGGCGAGCGAGATGAGGAACATCACCACGGCCACGGCGCTGCCGTACCCGAAGCTGCCCGCGTTACGGCCGTTGGCGACCATGTAGGTGGCCATGGTCGAGGTGCCCGCGGTGGAGGCGACGTACTGCCCCCAGATGATCCAGACGAGGTCGAACAGCTGCAGCGATCCGATGATCGACAGGAACGCCCAGATGCGGATGGTCGGGCCCATGAGCGGCAGCACGATGTGGCGCTGGATCTGCCAGTACGACGCGCCGTCGATGGCTGCGGCCTCGCTGAGCTCTTCGGGAATGCCCTGGAGCCCGGCGAGGAAGAGGATCACGGCGAAGCCGATGTACTTCCACGTGATGATGATGAGCAGCGTCCAGATCGCCAGCGCCGGGTCGGAGATCCAGTCGGCGCGGAGGGCGCCGAGACCGATCTTCTCCAGCGCGCCGTTGAGCGCTCCACCCGACTGCAGCATCAGGCCCCAGCCGAGGCCGACGACGACCTCGGAGACGACGTAGGGCACGAAGATCAGCACGCGGATGAGCGACTGGGCGCGCATCTTGCGGTTGAGCAGCAGCGCGAGGCCCAGTGCGAGCGGGCCCTGCAGGACGAGCGATCCGACGACGATGAACGCGTTGTGCCCGAGCGCCTCGTGGAAGGCGGGGTCGGTGAGGATCGTGACGTAGTTGCGGATGCCGACGAAGTCGACCGGGGTGCCGAAGCCCGACCAGCTGTAGAAGCCGTAGTAGGCGGCGAGCACGACCGGCAGGATGACGAACGAGACGAACACCACCAGGGCGGGTCCGAGCAGGATCGCGAGCTCGCCGCGGATGCGCCAGTTCTCGCGGCGCCGCCGCACGGGCGGCCGCCCGGCCGAAGGGGCGCGGCGTGCGCCCTCCTCGACCGGGCGGCGAGCCCCGGCCTCTGTCGCCTGAGCGGCGAGTTGGCTGGTCATGTGCGGTGTCCTCAGGAGCGCGCGGCGGCCGCGTTGACGCCGTCGACGATGCTCTGCGGGGTGCCCTTGCCGGCGAACATGTCGACGACGGCCACGTTCAGCGCGTTGCCGATGTTCTGGCCGTACAGGGTGTCGAGCCACACCGAGACGTAGGGCGCGTCGGTGTACGCCTCGAGCGCCGACTGCAGGGCGGGGGTGGTGACGGCGCCCGTCGCCTCGCTGGAGGCGGGGATCGTCTGGAAGGCGTCGGCGTAGCGCTCCTGGTTCTCCTGGTTCACCAGGAAGTTCAAGAAGTCGGTGCACTGTGCGGGGGCGTTCACCCAGCACGAGTAGCCGTCGACGCCACCCATGATGGCGCCCTCTCCGCCGTCACCGCCGGGAACCTCGGGGAACGGGAACCAGCCGAGGTCGGCGAGCGGCTGCTCGTCGGGCGTCAGCGAGGCAATCACGCCCGGGTTCCACGCGCCCATGAGCTCCATGGCGGCCTGGTGGTTGGCGAGCAGACCTGCCGAGGAGCCGGCGCCCTGCTGAGCGGCGGTGGTGAGGAAGCCCTCGTTGAACGGCTGCGTCTCGAGGAACGACTGCAGGTTCTCGCCCGCCTCGAGCCAGCACGGGTCGTCGAAGCTGCGGCTCTCGGCCGCGGCATCCAGGACGTCCTTCGAGCAGGCGCGCAGGGCGAAGTTGTAGTACCAGTGCGCGGCGGGCCACGCGTCCTTCGCGCCCACGGCGATGGGGGCGACGCCGGTGGCGCGGATCTTCGCGTTCGCGGCCTCGAGGTCGGAGATCGTGGCGGGAGCCTCGGTCACCCCCGCGGCGGTGAGCAGGTCCTGCGAGGTGAAGATGCCCGACGGGAGGACGGCGACGGGCATGCCGTAGTTCCTGCCGTCGACCTCGAACGCGCCGAGCGAGGTGCCGAGCGCCGTCTTGGCCTCGGGGGAGATCTTGTCGGTCAGGTCCATCGCCTGGCCGGCCTCGACGATGTCGGCGAGCTTGCCACCGCCGCGCGCCATGAACAGGTCGGGGGCATCGCCGGCGTTGAGGGCGGTCTGCAGCTTGCCGTCCATCTCCTCGTTCTGAAGCGACTGGATCTCGATGGTGACGCCGGGGTTCGCCTCTTCGAAGGCCGCCGCGGTGTCCTCCCAGTACTGCTTGCCGTCGCCCGTGGTGGAGTTGTGCCACAGCGTCAAAGTGACCGAGCCGTCGGCGTTCTGCCCGCCGCCGCCTCCACCGGCACAGCCGGCGAGGGCGAGGGTGCCGGCGACGGCGAGGGCCGTTCCGGCGACGATCGTGCGCGTGTTCATGTGATTCCCGTTTCTCTTCGTCGAGGTGCGTCCGCGAGGGGAACGCCGGTGGTCAGCGGCGGCGATGCCGTTCCCGGGGCGGTGCGCGGCCCGGGTCTGAGCAGTGTGAGCCGGCCCGAAAGCGTCGTCAAACGTTTTCGAAAATGTTTTCCACGCTAGGGTCGGATGCCATGACCAGACGCGCGACCATCCACGACGTCGCCGCGGCGGCCGGTGTCTCGGTGGCCACGGTGTCGAAAGCCGTGAACGGCCGCTACGGGGTTTCGCCCGAGACGGTCGGCCGGGTACTGGATGCCGTGAAGCACCTCGGCTACGAATCCAGCCTCGTCGCCAGCAGCATGCGCTCGCGCCGCACCGGAGTGATCGGCGTGCTCGTCGCCGACATCGAGCCGTTCTCGGCCGAGATCCTCAAGGGCGTCGGGGGAGCCCTGTCCGACACCGGCTACGACCTGCTCGCCTACACCGGCGCACGCCGCGACGGCGAGGGCTGGGAGCGGCGCTCGCTCAGCCGCCTCAGCGGCACCCTCATCGATGCGGCCATCATCGTGACGCCCACCGTCGTCAACGTCGCGGGGGAGGTACCGATCGTCGCCATCGACCCGCACACCGGCCGCGGCGACGTGCCCACGGTCGAATCCGACAGCTACACCGGCGCGCAGCAGGCGGTGCACTACCTCGTGCAGCTCGGCCACCGCCGCATCGGCTTCATCGCCGGTCGTCCGGATCTGCGCTCGGCGGTGGCCCGCGCCTCGGGCTATCGCGCCGCGCTGTCGGCCGCCGGCATCCCCTTCGATCCGGCCCTGGTCGGCGTAGGTCGGTACGAGCAGGACGTCGCGCGCGAAGCGGCCGAGGCCATGCTCGCCCTCGCCGCTCCGCCCACGGCGGTGTTCGCCGCGAACGACCTCTCGGCGCTGTCGATCGTCGATGTGGCCCGCAAGCGCGGGCTGCGCGTGCCCGACGACCTCTCGGTCGTGGGTTTCGACGACGTGCCCGAAGCGGCCCGTGCACAACCCGGCCTGACGACCGTGCGACAGCCCATGAAACGCCTCGGTGCCGAGGCCGTGCGAATGGTGCTCGCGCTGCTCGCGGGCGAGGAACTGCCCGAGACGCACATCGAGCTGCCGACACGGCTCGTCGCCCGTGGCACGACGGCGCCGCCGCCGGTGCGCTGACACGTTCTGCGTGAGCAGCTCTTCCGCCGGCCTGTCCGATGACGGTTGGCGTCGCAATCAGACCCGCCGCCCGAACGCCGAGGCATGTCGTCGCCCGAGCGCGCGCGGGTTTGTTCCCGCCCCGAGCGGCGCAGCGTATGGTCGCCCGAGCGCGCGCAGGGTATTCCCGCCCCGAGCGGCGCAGCGTGTGCACAACTCCGGGGATTTCGACGGCGGGGGCCGTTTGCCGCCCGCAAGCCGCGATTCCGCGCGGTTTTTCCGGAGTTCGGCCCAGTATCGACGACCGACCGCGCGCACGAACGGGTCCGGCGCGGCCGCCGCGTGGCGTCGGCGGCCACGCCCCGCGGTGTGCCGAACTCCGGAGATCCGAAGTCTGCGGGGTCGAATCGACCCGCGATGGGGCGAGGTCGAGCGGTTTCTCCGGAGTTCGCCACCGGTCGATCCCGCGGCCCCGCGAGTGTCCGGGATCCACCGGCGCTGCGCCCGCACGACCCCGCGGCTCCGGTACCGTCGAAGCATGCCTTACGCGAGCAGCAAAGACGACGAGGTCGACCTCCTCATCGACGCCTGGTCGCAGCTGCTGCCCGAGGTCGATCTCACGCCGCTCGACGTGATGTCGCGCCTGCGCCGCGCGGCGTTCCACCTGTCGAAGCTGCGCGCCAAGGCGTTCGCGAGCGCGGGCATCGCCGTGTGGGAGTTCGACGTGCTCGCCGTGCTCCGCCGGGCCGGCACCGAGCTCAGCGCGACCCGTCTGATCACGGCCACCATGATCGGCAGCGCCGCAATGACGAACCGCCTCGACAAGCTCGCCGAGCGCGGTCTCGTGCACCGTCGCCCCAACCCCTCCGACGGGCGGGCGATCCTGGTGGCCATCACCGCCGAGGGCATCGACCGCGTGGATGCCGCGATGACCGAGCTCGTCCGCCTCGAGGCCGAGGCCTTGCGCGACGTCAGCCGTCAGGACCAGGCCCTGCTCGCGAGCGCCCTGCGCGTGCTCGCGGCCGGCGAGACGCACGAGGCGTGATCGACCTCGCCGCCACCCTGGCGCACCGTCCGGTCGTGCTCGACGGGGGACTCGGCACACTGCTCGAGGCCCGCGGAAACGACGTCACGAGCGACCTCTGGTCGGCGCGGGTGCTGCGCGACGACCCCGATGAGGTGCGCGCGGCCCACGCCGCCTTTGCCGACGCCGGGGCGGAGGTCGTGATCACCGCGTCCTACCAGCTGGGTTTCGGGGGACGGATCCCGGATGCCGAGCTCGAGGCGCTCCTGCACCGCTCGGTGTCGCTCGCGCGCGAAGCCGCCGATGTCGTGGTCGCGGCATCCGTGGGCCCGATCGGCGCGCTGCGCGCCGACGGCAGCGAGTACACCGGCGACTACGGTCTCGGCGTCGATGACCTGCGTCGCCTGCACCGCCGCCGGCTCCACGTCCTCGCCGAGGCCGGCGCCGATCTGCTCGCGGTCGAGACGATCCCCTCACCGCTCGAGGTCGAAGCGCTCGCGCTCGAGCTCGCCGACCTCGGCGTTCCCGCGTTCCTGAGCTTGTCGGCGGACAGCACGGGTTTCGCCGCCGCCGGCTCCCGGGCCGACGCCCTGCGCGCGGCGGCATCCGTTCCGACCGTGCTCGCCGTCGGAGTCAACTGCTGCGCGCCCGAAACGGTGGTCCCCGCGCTCGGGGAGGCCCCCGGCATCCCGCTCGTCGCCTACCCGAACACGGGGGAGCGGTGGGATGCCGCGACCCGCACGTGGCAGGGCGCCGCGGCCCCGCTGGCCGATGCTGCACCGAGCTGGGTCGCCGCCGGCGCGCGGCTCGTGGGCGGCTGTTGTCGGAGCACACCGGCCGACATCGCCGCGATCGCCTCCGCGCTCCGCTGACGGGAGGGGCGGCGACGTGCGGCGCCCCGGGAGGAGCGCCGCACGTCGAGGTCATCCGCCCGTCGATGCCGTGAACGCGCGCTTGTACAGCTGACGCAGCCCGTCGGTGGCGGGACCGCTTTCGCAGGGCGAGATGAAGCCGTCCGTCGAGGCGATCAGATAGGTCTGCCCCGTCGCGAACAACACGCCGGTGCCGTCCGGTACCTGCTCGACGGTCAGCGTCGCACCGGGCGAGCCGGCGAACACCGTCGTCACTGAGAGGGTCACCTCGTCACCGGTGACCGCCGTGGCGGTTGCTTCGTACGCAGTGTCGAACTCTCCGAGGCTCTCGACGCTCGGCGTCTCGCACACGGCGGGGCTCTCTTCCGGCCCCGGGCCCGGAGCCTGGATGGCGGGAGTGGCGACCAGACCGGCGATGAGCGCGCCGGCCGCGGCCGTCGCTGCCGCCCCGATCGAGACGCCGGCGAACAGACGCTTCCTCGTGCGAGTGGCCGCGGGGACCCGACCCGTCGTTCCGTCGCGTTCCGCGGCGGCGACGACGCGCCGGATCCGGGCGTCGTCGAGGGGCGGGTGTCCCGCACTCGGGTCCGCCTTGCGCATGAGTGCCCTCAGGTCGTCGTCGTCGTTCATCGCTCTCCCCCTTTCCTGGTGGTGCCGGTTGGTCGGCGTGGTGCTTCCATCTCTTGTCTCAACTTCTTCTTCGCCCGGTGGAGCCGGATGGTGGCCGCATTGGTGGTGATGTCGAGGACCGTTGCGATCTCGGGTGGCGCGAGCTCCTCCCACGCCCACAGGCGCAGGACCTCGGCGTCGGTGGCCGACAACCGCGCCAGGGCGGCGCGCAGGCAGTCCGCACGCGGATCCTCCTCCGGCCCGGCATCCACCGCATCGGTCGGCGGATCGACGGTCGTGATCCTCTCCACCACGCGCCACTGCCGTCTCGCCGACCGTTCGGCGTTGCGCAGGCAGTTGCGGGCGGTGACGTAAAGCCACGGAAGCGGCTCATCGGGCACGTCGTCGAAACGACGCCAGACGACCAGCATCGTCTCGGAGAAGACGTCGTCCGCGGTCTGGGGGTCGATTCGTCGACGCAGGAAGCGGAGGACGGCATCGCCGTGCGTTCGTACGAGCGATTCGTACGCCCGTGAACGATCCATCGAAAGTGTGTGCACGACATCATCATGTCCTGCGGCGGCGGATCCTTTCGGCCGCGGATCATCGGATCATTTCCGCGAACGTGAAAGATGCGACGCGGTGGCGGCCATGCAGGAGGTGCGCACCGCGATGATCACGTTCAGCAGAACGAGGCGCGGTGCTGATGGAGGTGCAGCACATGCGAATCAGAACCCCGACCGCCCTGACGGTCCTCGGCGCCGTGGTCGGCATGATCGGCGTGGGCCTCATCGGCGTGGGCGTCATCGGGTACGCGCCCGTCGTCGCGGCGCGGGACGCCATCACCTCGCACCTCAGCGCATTCGTCGTCGGCCCGCGCGACACGCTCATCTCCGGCGTGCGCGCGCCCGGCGGCTCCGTCATCGACGCGCCGGCGCCCCCGATCATCGTCACCCCGGATCAGCTGGCCGCCGGTGGGCCGGTGACGATGCGGCCGGGCCAGGCGCTGTACATCGTGCTCGACGCGGATCCCCTCGTGCGCGAGGGGGGCTCCAGCGACGACGACGTCCTGCGGTTCGGAGCGGCCGACGGCGTCGGCGATGCGTCGTTCTTCGCTCTCGAGCCCGGAACGGCGACGGCCTGGGTGGTCGGAGCCGGCGGATGGACCGTGACCTTCGGCGTCACGGTCGTGAGCTCCTGACCGTGCGGCAGACGTCCGGCGCGAGGCTTGCGGGCCGCCGGCAGCCGCTTCCCTTCGTTGCGTGCACCCTCGCCGCCGTCGTCGTGGGTGTCAGTCTGGTCTCGATGAATGCCGACGCCTTCCGCAGCGCCGGCTCGTTCGACCTGCGGGCGATCCTCCTGACCCTCGTGCGCGTCGACGATCCCCTGTCGCTGTTCGTCGTCGGGATCGCCGTCCTGCTCGTGTGCGGGTGGGCGGAACGACTCATGGGCGGCGCGCGGACGCTGTTGGCCTATGCCGTCGGGGGCGTGGTCACGTCGGTGGCGGGTCTGACCGTCGGAGCCGGGGAGTCGCACCTGTTTCCGACCGTCCCTCTCGGCGAGATGCCCGTGACGGGCGCGTCGCCGCTGCCCGCCCTGCTGGTCGTGGCGATGGCGGCGAGTTGCTTCGCAGGCGCCCTGTGGCGTCGGCGGGTGCGGGGGGTCTGTCTGCTCCTGGCGGTGACGATGTTCCTCTACTCGGCGTCCGCGAGCGACCTGTTCGCGCTGCTCGCGCTGCCCGTCGGGCTCGGTCTGGGGATGCTGGCCGGGGGGCAGCGGGCGACGATGCGCGTGCAGCGCAGCTCGCGCCACGAGGTGCGCGTGCTCCTGTGCGCGCTGACGGCGATCACCGCGATGGGGCCGATCGTGGCGACGCTGTGGGGCAGCGGTGCCGGGTTGCTGTCCGTCTACGGATGGCTGTCGTACGACCCGATCGTCGTCGCCGACGGGGTGGTGTGCGTGGCGGGTTCGGCGCTCGTTCCCTGCCCCGACGCCGCGAGCTTCTCCGAGGTGCAGGCGCACGCCGGGTGGATCGCCGTCCTTCCCCTCCTCGTCCTCCTCGTGGCCGCATGGGGGATTCTCCGGGGCCAGCTCGCGGCTCTCGGGGTCGCCATGGCGGTCAACATGCTCATCTACGCGGGCATGAGCGCCCTGTTCATCGTGTGGGAGCCCGACACGCTCGCCCTGCTTGCACGGGTGCGCGGCACCGATGCCGACGGGGTATGGCAGACGTTGGTCGGGTTCGCCGTAGGTGCTGTCGTTCCTCTCGGTGTCGCGGTGACGCTCTTCCTGTCTCGACGGGCGGTCTCTGTCGCGCCGACGTCGAAGGCGTTGCGCACCTTCCTGACGACGGTCGCGCTCGCCGCCGCGGCCACCGTGGCGGTGTCGTTCGCGGGGGGCCTGGCCGCGGCGGATCACTTCTCGCCGCGGCTGACGCCGGAGACGCTGTGGCGCGATGCTCCGCTGCGGCTGCTTCCCCCGTCTCTCGTGCCGGGCGAGTGGGTGCACGCCGCACCCGCCACGCCGTTGGCCCAGGCTCTCTGGTATCTGCCGCCCCTCGTCTTCTGGCTGGTGTGCGTGGCGGCCACGGTGCGGCTGGTGATGCGCCCGCAGTCCGTCCGTGCGGACGAGGATCGCGCGCGGGTACGCGAGATGGTGCAGCGCGGGTGCGGTTCGCTCGGCTTCATGGCCACCTGGCCCGGTAACGCCTATTGGTTCGCCCCCGGGGCGGATGCCGGTTTCGCGTACCGTCCGCACGGGGGCGTCGCCGTGACCCTGGGCGGTGCCTTCGGTGGGGATCGCGGCCGGCCCGAGATCGGTGCGGCGTTCGTGGAGTTCTGCGGCGACAACGGATGGACCCCGGTCTTCTACAGCGTCGACGACGCGGCGGCCGACGCGCTCGGGGGATTGGGGTGGCAGCGGACGCGGGTGGCCGATGAAGCGATCCTCGACCCGCAGACCTGGACCCCGGCGGGGAAGAAGCGGCAGGACGTCCGGACGGCCACCAACCGCGCCCAACGCGAGGGCGTCCTTGCGCAGTGGGTGTCGTGGGGCACGCTCGCGCTGGGCGACCGCGTGCAGATCCGCGAGATCTCGGAGGGCTGGGTCGCCGACAAGTCGGTGCCGGAGATGGGTTTCACCCTCGGCACCGTCGACGAAGCCGCCGACCCGGCGGCGCGGCTCATGCTGGCGCGCGATGCGTCGGGGCGGATCATCGCGGTCACGACCTGGATCCCCGCCTTCGGCGCACACGGTCTGTGCGGATACACGCTCGACGTCATGCGGCGTCGGCACGACGCCATGAACGGGGTCGTGGAGTTCCTGGTCGGCGCCGCCGTCGAGCAGTTGCGTGCCGACGGATGCACCATGTTGAGCCTGTCGGGTTCGCCCCTGGCGCCGAACCGTGTCGATGACGGCGAGGCGCCCTCGGCCGTCGATCGCTTGCTCGAGACGTCGAGCTGGCTGCTCGAACCCGCCTACGGATTCCGTTCCTTGGCCGCCTTCAAGAAGAAGTTCCAGCCGGACCTGCGTCCCCTGTGGATGGTGTACCCGGATGCCACCCACCTCCCGGCTGTCGCGCTCGCGCTTCTGCGGTGTTACGTTCCGGGGCTCGACGTCGCGCGTGCCGCTCGGCTCGCGGCGCGCATGCGGCGGTCGCGCCGGTCGTCGATCGCGCGCGTCTGACCGGGCGGGATCCTCCGGGAAGTTTTTTTCGGGGGATGTGAAAGAGCGGCGGTGGTGGTGGCCATGTATGGGGTACAGGCCGCGTTGATCGCTCGTTCATCCGGAACGGGCTGCGGCGTCGACTGAAAGGTGCAGCTCATGCGCATTCGTACCCTCTCCGCTGTGACCGCCTCGATCCTCGCCGTGGGTCTGATGACCGGCGGAGCCGCCGCCTTCGCCGCGGCTCAGGAAGCCCCCACCCCCGACCAGAGCACCTTCGTCGACGGTGTGCCCGCTCCGACCGACGAGGCGGACGCGACCTCCGAGAACGAAGAGGGCATCTTCATCGACGGGGAGCCGGCGCCGCTGTTCGTCACTCCGGCCGACCTCGCCAAGGGACCGGTCACGCTGGTGACCGGGCAGTCGCTGATCGTCGTGCTCGACACCGAGAACGGCGGGATCTTCACCGGAACCGGTGGGACCGACGACGATGCCGTGGTGCACTTCGACGCCGCGACGGTGGGCGCCGACGACGACGAGGCATCGTTCAACGCGGGGTTCTCGGCGGAGAAGGCCGGTGCCACGAAGGGCTGGATCATCGGCACCGACGGTCAGCGCATCACCTTCGACATCACCGTGACCGACTCCTGAGCAGTCTCGAACGAACCGGGGCCGGCGGAATCTTCCGCCGGCCCCGGTTCTCGTCCGTCGGAGGACGCCGTGCTCCGCCGACGCCGCATGCGGAGCGCCGACACCGAGTCGGGAACCGGTCGTGATCGATGAGCCGGCCGCGTCCCGTGACCCGCCTTCGCGCCGGGAGGGCTGTGCCGTGCCGCGTCCGCGACCCCGCCTTCGTGGCGGCCGGGTGGTGCCCTGTCGCGGCCGGGCGGGCCGTGCCGCGTCCGCGACCCCGCTTTCGCGGCGGGGCAGGACCGTGCCGTGCCGCGGGTGAAGCTCCCGTGCCGATGTCTCGCGCGGGCTCCTCTGATTTCTCCGCGCGTGCGGCGGCCACGGGCCGCCGGAACGCTCCGGGAAGTTTTTTTCGGGGGATGTGAAAGAGCGGCGGTGGTGGTGGCCATGTATGGGGTACAGGCCGCGTTGATCGCTCGTTCATCCGGAACGGGCTGCGGCGTCGACTGAAAGGTGCAGCTCATGCGCATTCGTACCCTCTCCGCTGTGACCGCCTCGATCCTCGCCGTGGGTCTGATGACCGGCGGAGCCGCCGCCTTCGCCGCTCCCGAGCAGTCGCCCGCCCCCCAGGCCGACACGTTCGTCGATGGAGTGCCCGCCCCGCAGGACGACACGTTCATCGACGGTGTGCCGGCTCCGAGCGGCGACGACGAGGCCCCCGACGCGGACGGCGTGGTCCTCGGCGGCATGCCGTTCCCGCTGGTCGTCACCCCGGCCGACCTGGCCCAGGGGCCGGTGACGTTGCAGCTCGGCCAGGCGCTGATCGTCGTGCTCGACGCCGACAACGGCGGCGCCTTCACCGGCACCGGTGGAGCCGACGACGACGCCGTGGTGCACTTCGACGCGGCCGTCCTCAGCTCCGACGACGACGAGGTGTCGCTGAACGCGGCGTTCTCGGCCGACAAGGTCGGCAGCACGAAGGGGTGGATCGCGGGTGCCGACGGCCAGCGCACCACCTTCGACATCACCGTGACCGCAGCCTGAGCGGCGCAGCACACCGGGGTCGGCGGATCGTTTCGCCGGCCCCGGTTGCGTTTCAGTCGAAGTCCGCCGCCACGGCGTTGCGGTGGTATTCGAAGATGATGCTCGTGCGCGTGGATGCCACGCTGTGCCGCGCCGAGAGATGGTCGACGACGAAGCGCCGCACGGCAGAGGAGTCGTCGACGGCGATGTGCACGAGGAAGTCGTCGGCTCCGCCGAGGAAGAACAGCTGGATGACGTCCGGATGCCGGCGCACCTCGTGCGCGAACGCGCGGATGCTCTCCTGCCGCTGACCCGGACGCAGGGTCACGCCGACGATTGCCTGCAGTCCGCGCCCGAGTCGGCTCTGGTCGACGGCGGCGTGGAAGCCCGTGATCAGGCCGCGGTCGACGAGCGCGCGCACGCGCGCATGGGCGGTGGATGCCGCCACGCCCAGGGTCTCGGCCAGGGCGGCATTCGTCATCCGGGCATCGGCGGACAGCAGCTCGATGATGCGCGCGTCGAGCGGATGCAGGTCGTTGTCGGCCATCGCAGATCCTTCGCTTCTCGAGGGCGTTCCAGCCCACGGCATCCGAGAATAGCCGCCGTTCGAGCGCGTGCGACGAAGGATCTTCGGGGAAACACCACAGAAACATCCCATTCTGCGATTCTCCCGGCATCGCTCATCCGTTCAGGAGGACCCCATGCGCGTCAGTGTGCCGACCGAGATCAAGAACAACGAGAACCGTGTCGCGATGACCCCCGCCGGGGTCGACGCGCTCGTGCACCGCGGTCATGAGGTGCTCGTCCAGGCCGGAGCGGGTGAGGGCAGCGGCTTCTCCGACGAGCAGTACCGGGCCGCCGGTGCCGAGATCGTCGCGACCGCCGAGGAGACGTGGGCGCGTGCCGAGCTGCTGGTCAAGGTCAAAGAACCCATCGCCCCCGAATACGGCTTCCTCCGTCGCGATCTCACGCTGTTCACGTACCTGCACCTCGCCGCCGACCGCCCGCTGACCGACGCGCTCATGGCCGCCGGCACGACCGCCGTCGCCTACGAGACCGTGCAGACCGCGGACCGTGCGCTGCCCTTGCTCGCTCCGATGAGCGAGGTGGCCGGGCGCCTGTCGATCATCGAGGGCGCCCATCACCTGCTGCGTGCCTCGGGCGGTCGCGGCCTGCTCCCCGGCGGTGTGCCCGGCACGCCGCGCGCGAAGGTGGTCGTCATCGGCGGCGGCGTGGCGGGCGAGCACGCCGCGGCCAACGCCCTCGGCCTCGGCGCCCGTGTGACGGTCATCGACATCTCGCTCCCCAAGCTCCGTCAGCTCGAGGAGCGCTTCGGCGGCGCGATCGAGACCCGCGCCTCGACCCGTCTCGAGATCGCGGAGCAGCTCGCCGACGCCGACCTCGTGATCGGCTCGGTGCTCATCCCGGGGGCCGCGGCGCCGAAGCTCGTCACCGACGACATGGTGGCGGCGATGAAGCCCGGCTCGGTGCTCGTCGACATCGCGATCGACCAGGGCGGCTGCTTCGAGGGCTCCCGGCCCACCACGCACGACGCCCCGACCTTCCGCGTGCACGACTCGCTGTACTACTGCGTCGCGAACATGCCGGGCGCGGTGCCGCACACCTCGACCCGGGCCCTCTCGAACGCCACCCTGCCCTACATCACGCGCATCGCCGACGCCGGCTGGGAGGCCGCGGCATCCGCCGACCCCGCCCTCGCGAAGGGCCTGAACGTGCGCGCCGGCGTCGTGGTGAACGAGGGCGTCCGCGCCGCCTTCGACCTCTGACCTCCCACGCGGTTCGAGCCGCTGCCCGCTGCGGTGCGTGATCTCGCAGACGCGCGCGGAGCTCGCAGATCCCGTGGCGGATTCTGCGAGGAACGCGTGATTCTGCGGGGTGGGTGCTGCGACGGGAGGCCCGGATGCCGCGGGCCCGGCGACACGGAGATCTCGCGGATGCGCGCGGAGCTCGCAGATTCCACAGCTGATTCTGCGAGGAACGCGTGATTCTGCGAGGTAGGTGCCGCGACGGGAGGCCCGGATGCCGCGGGCCCGCCGAGGCGGAGATCTCGCAGACGCGCGCGGAGCTCGCAGATTTCGTGGCGGATTCTGCGAGGAACGCGTGATTCTGCGAGCTGGGTGCTGAGACGGGACACCCGGATGCCGCGGGCCCGGCGACTGCGAGCGGGGTGCCGCGCCCGACGCGGCTCCCGAGAACGAAGCGCGTCGCCGGTCAGCCGCGCACCCAGGCGTAGGTGATCTCGGGGCGCCCCTGGCCGCCGTAGCGCGGCTCCCGGCGCACGCGGCCCACGTCGGCGAGATGCTCGAGGTAGCGCCGGGCGGTCACGCGCGACATGCCCTCGCTCTCGCCGACCTCGGTCGACGAGACGGCGCCGGATGCCGTGCGTACCCGCTCCGCCACCGCCTGCAGGGTCTCATCGCTCAGGCCTTTGGGCATGGCGGGCGGTGCGACGGTGCGCAGCGAGCCGAGCAGCGCGTCGACCTCGGACTGCGTCGCCTCCCCGGCGGCACGGTCGAGGCCCTCGACGTACGCGCGGTACGCCTCGAGCCGCTCGCGGAACGCCCCGAACGCGAACGGTTTGATCAGGTACTGCACGACGCCGGTCGACACGGCGGCGCGGACGGTCGCGGCATCGCGCACCGCCGTGACGGCGATGATGTCGACGCGGGAACCCATCGCGCGCACGCGTCGGGCGACGTCGAGGCCGGCGCCGTCGGGCATCGTCATATCCAGCAGCACGAGCTCGAACTGCCGGGCGGGGTCGGTCAGCGCGGTCAGCGCCGCCCGGGCGCCCGCGGCCTGCCCCGCCACCTCGAAGCCCGGCACCCGCTCGACGTAGGCGGAATGCAGCTCGAGCGCGAGCGCGTCGTCATCGACGACCAGCACCCGGATCACGCCGACACCACCACGGGCAGGAACACCCGCACCGTCGTCGGCTCGGCGGCGAGTTGCAGCGTGCCCCCGTGTGCGGCGACGATGTCGCGCACGAGGGCGAGCCCGACTCCGCGTCCGCCCGGGGCGTGCGCGGGTTTCGTCGACGCGCCGTAGGCGAACGGGTCGGGGAGCGAGGGATCGAACCCCTCGCCGCTGTCGGCGACCTCGAACACGGCATCGCCCTCTTTCTCGGCGAGCGTCACGCGCACCCAGCGGGGCTCGCCGCCCGCGGCGGCGGCATCCAGGGCGTTGTCGACCAGGTTGCCCACGACGGTCACGGCCTCGGGAGCCGCCAGAGGCACGCGCGGGGCGGGTTCGGCGACGTCGAGGTCGAGACGCACACCGCGCTCCGCAGCCTCGTCGAGCTTTCCCAGCAGCAGGGCGACGATGACGGCGTCATCGTCGTCGGACACCAGCCGGTCGGCGAGCTCTTGCCGGTCTTCCGTGGATGCCACGATCAGGCGCCGGGCCTCGTCGACCCGTCCGAGCTCGAGCAGCGCCAGGAGTGCATGCAGGCGATTGCCGTGCTCGTGCGTCTGCGAGCGCAGGGTGTCGCTCAGCGTGCGGACGCCCTCCAGCTCTCCGAGCAGTGCCTGCAGCTCGGAGCGATCGCGAAGAGTCATGACGTGTCCGCGCTCGGGCGCCCGGCGCCCGGTGAGATCGCGCGCCTCCTCCTGGTTCACCAGCAGCACCCGCTCGCCGTTGACCACCGTCTCCTCGACCATGCGCCGCCCGCTCGCGATGGCGTCGGCCAGGGCGGCATCCATGTCGGCGGCACGAGGATCGAGCGAGACCTGCCCGGTGATGGCGGGCGGGAGCCCCAACAGGTCGGCGGCTTCGTCGTTGTACAGCACGATGCGTCCGTCGCGGTCGGTGACGACGAGGCCCTCGCGCAGCGAGTGCAGCACCGTCTCGTAGCTCTCGACGAGGCGCGACAGCTCTCGGGGCGTGTACGAGCCGGTCACGCGGCGGGCGCTGCGCCGCACGAGCATGGCGCCGAGCACGCCGAAACCGACGATGGCGGCGGATGCCGCGACGATCAGGGGGACGCGGGCCGCGAGGTCCTGCTGCACGGCGCCGAGGGTGACGCCGACCGAGACGAGGCCCACGATGGGACCGTCTTCGTCGCCGCCCTCGCGGATGGGGGCGATGGTGCGCACCGACGGGCCGAGCGTTCCGACGTAGACCTCGGTGAACGTCTCGCCGGCGAGGGCTTCGCCGCGCGATCCCTGGTACTGCTCGCCGATCTCCGAACGGTTGCGGTGCGTGAGACGGATGCCGTCGGGCGTCATGATCGTGACGAACGACAGGTCGGCGTCGGGCAGGATCTGCTCGACCATCGGCTGCAGGCGGTCGGAGTCGCGCTCTTCGACGAGGGTGGCGATCTCCGCCTCGTGGGCGAAGGTCTCCGCCACCGAGCGGGTCACCTTCTCGGCTTCGCGCTGGCCCGAGTCGCTCAGCTGCACCGACAGCAGGGCCGCGAGCACCCCGGCGACGAGCACGACGACGCCGAGCGACACGAGGGCCAGGCGCCCGCCCACGCTCAGTCGCATCCCCCGCTCTTTCCTGCCCATGCCGTGAACAATACGACCACAAATCGTCCTGGGGCTCGCCGTCGACCACAGTCGTGACATCAACCGGCGGCCCAGCCGGGGGAAGCACGACATCTCTCACCGGCCTCGCGGCCGGATTCACGGGGACTCTCCACCCACCCGGCCGTCCCGCCGGGAAGGACGAGACATCTCACCCATCCGGCAGCTCCGCCGGAGATTAACAATGACGTTAGGAAGAGGGGATAGGCGCTGATGGCACTTTCACTCCGCACCACTCGCGACGGTCGGCCGCGTAAGAAGATCGACCGCAACCACTGGCTCTACATCTCGGTGATCATCGCCGTCGTCGGCGGCATCGTCGTGGGCCTCGTCGCCCCCGCGTTCGCGACGACGCTCGAGCCGATCGGCAAGGGCTTCGTCAGCCTCATCAAGATGATGATCGCCCCGGTCATCTTCTGCACGATCGTCGTCGGCATCGGCTCCATCGCCAAGGCCTCCACGGTCGGCAAGATCGGTGGCCTGGCGATGGTCTACTTCCTGGTCATGTCGTCGTTCGCCCTGATCATCGGCCTCATCGTCGGCAACATCATCCACCCCGGCGAGGGCCTGAACATCGCCGGTGCCACCTACGAGACGTCGTCCGAGCCCACCACCACGCAGGACTTCATCCTCGGCATCATCCCGACCACGTTCTTCTCGGCCTTCACCGGCGGCAGCATCCTCCAGGTGCTGTTCATCGCCCTGCTCGTCGGCTTCGCCCTGCAGCGCATGGGCGAGCGCGGCGCGCAGATGGTCGACGCCATCCGCAACTTCCAGGTGCTCGTCTTCCGCATCCTCGGCATGATCCTGTGGCTCGCCCCGATCGGTGCGTTCGGTGCGATCGCCGCCGTCGTCGGCAAGACCGGCTTCGCCGCCGTTATCAGCCTCGGCATCCTGATGGGTGCGTTCTACCTCACGTGCTTCGTCTTCATCGTCGGCGTCCTCGGAACGCTGCTGTACGCCGTGACCCGCGTCAACATCTTCACGCTTATGAAGTACCTGGGCCGCGAGTACCTGCTCATCGTCGGCACCTCCTCGTCCGAGGCCGCGCTTCCCCGCCTCATCGCGAAGATGGAGCACCTCGGTGTGTCCAAGCCCGTCGTCGGTATCACCGTCCCGACCGGCTACTCGTTTAACCTCGACGGCACGGCCATCTACCTGACCATGGCGTCGCTGTTCATCGCCTCCGCCATGGGTGCCCCGATGTCTATCCCGGAGCAGATCGGTCTCATGATCTTCATGATCATCGCCTCCAAGGGTGCGGCCGGTGTGACCGGTGCGGGTCTTGCGACCCTCGCCGGTGGTCTCTCGGCCTACCGTCCCGACCTGGTCAACGGCGTCGGCGTCATCGTCGGCATCGACCGGTTCATGTCCGAGGCCCGCGCCGTCACCAACTTCACCGGCAACGCCGTGGCCACCATGCTCATCGGCGCCTGGACCAAGGAGTACGACGGCCAGCGCGTTCGCGAGGTGCTCGCCGGCAACATCCCGTTCGACGAGAACCTGCTCACCGGTGACGACCACGGCTCGGTCAACACCGCGGCGGATGCCAAGGAGCTCGCTTCGGCGGAGGTCGGCACCGGCCCGGCCACCGTCGACACCGACACGCTCGACGCCTTCCGTGCCAAGGCGGAGGCGGAGGCGGCGGCCCGGAGCCGTTCGTGACCATCGCGCACACCCCGGCGGGGGCGGCTTCGGCCGCCCCCGCCCCCGCGCGTGTGGACCTGGCCCGCACGTGGATGCTCCGCTCGCCGCTGGTGGGCGGCCGGGAGACCGCGGCGGACGTGCTCGTGATCGACCTCGAAGACGGTCTCCCCGCCGCCCGCAAGGCCGAGGGACGCGAGCGGGCCCGCCGCGCCGCCGCCGAGGCTCCCGTGTGGCTGCGCATCAGCGCGGCGGGCACCCGCGACGGGGAGGCGGATCTCGCCCTGGGTCGAGAGCTCGAGGATCGTCTGGCGGGCGTCGTCCTGGCGATGTGCGCCGGACCCGACGACGTCTCGCACGTGTCGGCATCCCTCCCGGCCGGAACCCCGATCGTGGCGATGGTCGAGTCGGCCGCAGCGCTGCTCGCGGCCCCCGCGATCGCCGCTCATCCGGCCACCCGTCGCCTCGCCTTCGGGACCGGCGACTTCCGCCGTGACACCGGCATGTCCGCCGACCGCATCGCGCTGTCGTGGCCGCGTGCGCAGCTCGTGGTGGCTTCGGCCGCCGCCGGCATCGCCGGTCCCATCGACGGCCCGTGCGGTCCGATCGAGCAGGCGCGGGATGCCGCCCTGCACGCGGTCTCGATGGGCTTCACCGGCACGCTCGCCTTGCAGGATGCCGTGATCGCCGGCGCTCACGCGGGCTACACGCCGTCGCCCGCCGAGGTGGAAGCTGCGCGGTCGGTGCTGTCGGCGACTCCCGACGGTCCCGTGGACGGCTCCTACGCCCCGACCCTGGCCCGCGCGCGTGCGCTGGTCGAACGCGCCGAGGCGCTCGCGGCGCTCTGACGTTCCTCGGGTTCCGGCGGCTTCGACGGTCTCACCCACCTCGCCTGAAAGGTTGTTCCGCCCGTCGGGGGCCGGGGCCGCTCAGCGTCCTCGCCCGAACCAGCGCCGGCGCCGGACCGGCGCCTGCACCGACGCCGCCGCCTCGCGCGCCCGCCGTCGTTCGGCCCACGCCGCGACCTCGGCATCCACGTCCACCGTCGGCGTGACCACCGGGGGCCCTCCGAGAAGTTGCCGCCGTGCCTCGATGACCCGGCGGTTGAAGTCCTGCACCGCCTCGCGCACCTCGGGCTCGCGCGGGATGGCATCCAGCCGCTCCGCCAGTTCCGCATGCTCGACGCGGAGCGTGAGCGCCGGGGGCCCGAGGCCGGTGAGTTTCTCCGTCTCGATCTTGCGGCGGATCCACCAGTCGGGGTCGTGCGACGACCCGAGATCGGGGAGGGGTTTGCCGGCCCCGGGCAGGTCGTCGAACTCACCGCGGCGGATGGCCTGCTGGATGGCGGTCTCGACGAACGCCGCACGCTCGGCGGCGGTGGACCCGCGCTCGGGCGTCGACCGCGTGTCGCCCGCCGACCCGGCGACATCCGGTTCGGGTTCGAGTCCGGCCGCGCGCAGCTCGCGATCGAGCCGGTAGCGCTCCGCCGCCTGACGCGGATCCTCGGTCATGCCGCCTCCCGCTCCAACCTCCGCAGTCGCTCGCGCGCCATGTCCTGCGCGCGCGGTCCCGCGCCCAGCGCCCGTTCCGTGATGCGCAGGACGACGCGCGTCAGCGCGAGTACGGGGAGCGGCCACCGGTGCACGCCGAGCATCTTGCGGTATCGGCGGGGGATGGTCGCCACGGCCGCCGCGAACAGCACCCGATAGGCCAGGCCCATCGCGCCCGGGAACGGGGGTGTGCGGAGGAACCTCACCACGTCGTCGACGCGTTCGCCGCCGCGCAGCTCTCCGCGCTCGAAGAACCCGTCGATCTCGCCGCGGAGCGCCGCACGGGTCATAGGCGGGTCCACGACCCGCATCAGGCGCCCCGCCGTCGCCCAGTCGGCGACGTAGGCGTCGGGTCCGCCGGGGATGGGTTTGCCCGACGCCTCGTGTCCGGCGAGGAAGGCATCGGTGAAGGCGAGGTGCACCCACCGCACGAGGTCGACGGCTTCCGCCGTGTAGGCCCGCTCGGAGCCGTCACCGGCCCGGTACTCGCCCTTCACGCGTTGGTGGAAGCGCCCGACGCGCCGGGTCTCGGCATCCGCCTGCGCCTTCGATCCGTACGTCAGCGTGATGACCCAGCGCACGGTCCCGGTGAGGCGGCCGATGGGGTCTTCGCGATAGCGCGACCAGTCGTGCACGCCCGCGAGTGCTCCGGGGTGCAGCGCCTGCAGGAGGAGGGCCCGGATGCCGGCGACCAGCGTCCCCATGCCGGCGTGCACCGTCCACGCGGGACCGTTCTCGACGAAGTACCCGGTGTCGTCGCCGTCGGCGATGTCGCGCACGTACGGAGCCATTCCCGTCGGGTCGCCCGCGAGAGCGGTCAGGATCTTCCCGCGGAGCGACTGGATCCAGCCCGGGACAGCGGGGGAGGAAGCGTCTGTCACCATTCCAGCGTGCCACCGTCTGAGCGACCGGGCGCCGGAGGTATCTCACTCGTGGAGGTCCTCCGGCTGCACCGGCCCCGATCAGTGGCCCTCGTGCGTGATGACCGGTACCGTGCCGTCGTCGCGCAGCAGCACAGCGTTCTGGGTGGCTCCCAGCGCGGGCGTGACGACCACGGCGATCACGGCGGCCGCGACGAGCAGACCGACGACGCTCATGGGCTGCGCCGACCGATCGGCCGATCCCTCGTCGCGGACGCGTCGGAGATGACCGGCTGCGGTGGCGCCGACGACGACGAGGAGAACGGATGCCGCGGCGGCACCCAGGATGCTGGTGTGCGCCGGGTCGACGACGACGAGGGCCGCCGTGGCGACGAGGGTGGCCAGAGTTCCCGCCAGGGTCGCCCGCGGAGCGAGCAGGCGGCCCTTCGACAGCACCGCCCCGCCCCACGCGAGGAGGGCGAGTCCGAGGACCACCATCCCGGTTCCGAGGCCGATGGCGGTGGCCTCGGAACCGGGTCGGACGATCGCGCCCGCACCGAGGGCGGCGACGATGAGGCCGGCCCCCCATGCGGACACGGAGGGCCACGACCGCAGGAAGGTCGCGGCGGTCACATCACACCGCCGCGGTGCGCGGGATGTTGCGCTCGGTGCCGAGGCCGACACCGAGCAGCACGACGGCGCTGGCGAGGTGCAGGAAGTGGTCGGGCACGTTCAGCGCGAGGATGTTGGCCGGGGTCTCGACCAGGAAGAAGCCGACGATGCCGAGCAGAAGGTAGACCGCACCGACGGTGGTGTTGACGCCCTTGGCGGCACGGGCGTTCGCGAGACCGGCGACCAGCAGCGCGCCACCGATCAGAAGGTGCGCGATGTTGTGCAGCGGGTTGACCTCGAAGATGCCCAGCAGCAGACCGCCGTCGGTGGCGATGAACCCGACACCGCCGGTGACGGCGAAGCCGAGCAGTCCGACGAGCAGGTAGACAGCGCCGAAGACGGTGGCCACGAGGCGATTGGGTGATGAGCTCATGATGAACCTCCCAGTGTGTTGGCAGCGACCGTCCGGCCGCCTTGCCACATCTTCGGAGGGATGCCCGCGTTCGGATTGGCCTTTGCCCCGACGCCGGTCATCCGGTAGAACCCGGAAACGACAGAAGGCCCCCGAGTACTCTCCGAGGCCCTCCGCAACACTCTCAAATGTACGAGTCGGGCCCGCGCCTTCGGAAGGGATTGCGCTTCACTCGGCATTCACCTACCCGGGCGGGTGAGTCAGGCGGCCACGCCGCGCTCCGCCCGCCGCCGCGCGGCGGCCGCGCTGCGCTGAGCCCTGACGGCGTGCTCACGGATGAGACGGGCCGCCTCGGGCGACGCGGCGGCGACGCTGATCGCCCGGGCCTCCGCCTCGAGGTGGCGTCGGAATTCGCCGGGGTCCGCCCCGCGGAACAGGGCGCGAGAGGCGGACATGTGCCCCTGGGGGCGCGCGGCGAGCTTCGCCGCCATCGCCCGGACGGCGTCGGGCAGCTCGGCCGAGGGCACGACCGCGTGTGCCAGACCGATGTCGCGGGCTGACGCGGCATCCACTCGCAGACCGACCGCGCTCATGGCGCGGGCGCGGGAGGCTCCGATGACCCGGGGTAGCAGATACGACGCTCCGCTGTCGGGGCTCAGGCCGATGGCCTCGTAGGCGGTGAGGAAGAGGGCGCGGTCGGAGGCGAGGACGACGTCGGCGCAGAGCGCCAGGCCCAGCCCGCCGCCCGCGGCGACACCGTCGACGGCCGCGATGATGACGGCGTCCAGTTCGGCGAGGTCGGCGAGCGCTCCGTGGAACGTCGTCGCCAGCTCGAGCACGAAGCCGCTCAGGTCGTCGGCCGCGGCCATCTCGCCGACGTCACCGCCGGCGCTGAAGCTGCCCCCCGCCCCCTGGACGACCACCACGCGTACATCGGCACGCGCGATGGTTCCGACCGCTGCGCCCAGCGAGCGGGCGAGGTCGAGGCTGATGGCATTGGCGGCGTCGGGGCGGTTCAGGGTCACCCGGGCGATGCCGTCGGAGATCTCGAGTCGTACGGGTCCGGTCGTCATCATCGCCTTCGTCGTCGGTGCGGTTCCCGCGGGGCGATCCACGCCGCCCGCTTCGCCGCTCCTCCCTCTTCGGAGCCTGCCCCGGAGGGGATTGCCCGGCTGCTCCGCCGTGATCCCCGCCGAGGTGCCCCAGCGCCCGCTCTGCCACACTGTGCGGCATGGAGTTCCACACGAGTCTCTCTCAGACGGGCAACAGCACCGGAATCGAGGTGCCGCCCGAGGTCGTCGAGGAGCTCGGAGGCGGCAAGCGCGCCGCCGTCGTGGTCGACGTCAACGGTTACGTCTACCGCAGCACGATCGGGGTGATGGGCGGTCGTTTCCTCATCCCCTTCTCCTCCGACAAGCGCGCCGCCACGGGCCTGGCCGGAGGTGACGCCATCGTCGTCGGCCTCACGCTCGACACGGCGCCGCGCACCGTCGAGGTGCCCGCCGATCTCGCTGCGGCTCTCGAGGAGGCGGGTGCCCGCGCTGCCTTCGAGGCGCTGTCGCCGAGCGCCCGGAAGGCGCATGTCACCGGTGTCGAATCCGCCAAGGCCGCCGACACGCGCGCGCGACGCATCGCCGCGGTGGTCTCCGCCCTCAGCTGACGGTCGTGTCCCCCGCGGACGATAGCCTGGAGCGGGAGGTCGCGTTGGGGCGTACGAATGATGCCATCGCCGAGGGACTGTCGATCGCGACGGCCGCGGCTCGCCTCGCTGTGCGCAACCGCATCCTCGTCGAGACGATTGCCCGCGGGGGGCAGTTCGACGGCGACGTCTTCGCCGACTTCGCGCGAGAGACCCTGACGGCGCTGGCCGACGAGCAGGACCAGGCCGCCGCGCGGGTCACCCACCAGCGCAAGCGGGCGTGGGGTCGATTCTCGGACTCGTCCGGCACCCACGACTACCGCGATCGCGACACCCGCAACCTCCGTCGCCGTGCCAAGCAGTCGCGCGGGGTGGCCAAGGAGCTGCGCGCGTTCGCCGCCGATCCGGAGCGGCTGGCCGAGCTCGTCACCGACGCGCGGATGGCCGCCTGGGGCGACGTCGAGGCCAACCTCAGCAAGCGTCTCGACGTCGAGGGCATGACCGCGGATGCCGATCCCGAGTACGCCCAGATGCGCAAGGCGCGCATGGACGCCCTGCGGATGGTCGACCTGGCACGGCTCGCCTCGCAGGCGAAACGCCGGGCGAAGGAGCGGTCAGCGGCCGCGGAGCTCGGAGCGGACTCGCCCGACCCGCCGGCGGACGGCGACGGCAAGGCCGCGAAGAAGAAGAAGTCGACCGCGCGCTGACCCGCCGTCACGTGCGGGGCGCGGTACTCTCGGCCGCGAGCGGAAGGTGGATGCCATGGCGGAGCGACGATTCGGACGGAAGGCGCGGGTGCCGCGTCACGGCTATGCCGTGGTGTCGGTGAGCGCGCGCGACGCGAACGGTTTCGTTCATCACTACGACGACATCGAGGCGCCGCTCGGCTCGCTCCGCGAGGCGCTCGCGATCCTGCACCTGCAGTCGTCGGAGATGGATGCCGTCCACCGCGGCGAGGCGTCCGCCTCGGGCTGAGGGGCCCGGGCGAAGTGGTCGCCTGATCGATTTCGGCGTCGCGGTCGCCTGGTCGGCGTCGGCGTCGGCGTCGCGGTCGCCTGATCGGCGTCGGCGTCGCGGTCGCCAGATCGGCTTCGGCGTCGCGGTCGCCTGATTTGCTTCGGCGTCGCGGTCGCCCGGTCCGTCCTGCCCAGGGACGGAAAAAGCCCCGGCCGGAGTTTCCTCACGGCCGGGGCTTGTCACTGTCTCAACACAGTGTGCGCCCGAAGGGACTCGAACCCCTAACCTTCTGATCCGTAGTCTCCGCGAACCAGTCGAGCGGCTGACCGGTCGCGCGAGCGAGTGCGAACAGCTTCGAGGCGGTCGGCTCCGTCTCGCCGTTCTCCCACAGGCTAAGGGTGGCGCGAGCGACGCCGATCGTGGCGGCTAGCTCACTCTGCTTCAGGTTGGCTGCGATCCGGGCCACGCGGAACCGCTGACCCAGCGTCAGGGTGGTGTCGTTCAGCATCGTCATGCCCGTGAGTGTATCGGCTCAGAGGTTAAGAATCACGACACGCCGCAATCAATCCAATGCCGCGTGTCGCGCGCGCAAGGTCATAACTTCGAACTCGTGCAAGGAATCAAGACATCCGGTCGTGCTCGATGAGCCTCGAAGCGTACATCTGGTGCGCCGCGCTCAAGCTCGACGTGTGCAACGGTACGCCTTTCCGAGTCCTCCTCTGCCTCGCTGACCGCGCCGACTCACTCGGCTACGGGGCCTACCCGCACGTCTCGACCATGGCCGAACAGCTCGGATGTTCAGACCGAACCGTCCAGCGTGCCATTCGCGACCTGACCGCGGCGGGCCTCATCCGCGAGGGCGATCAGCGCTACGTGCAACACCTCGACTCCCGCTATCGGCCCACCGTTTACGACGTGCTCACGACGGCGCTCGTCACCCTCGAATCCAGGGGTGACAACCGTGTCACCCCTAACCGATCCAGGGGTGACAAGAAACGGCATCCAGGGGTGACATCTGCTGTCGCACTAAGAACCGTCCAAGAACCTACTTACCAAGACTCTTCTAGGGAACTCACCTTGGTAACCGCGCAAGAGGTCGAGGAAGACCAATGAGCGCACACGTTCACACCTTCGACCCGATCAGCGGATGGTGCAGCGGCTGCACGGTACGCGACGACGGACGCCACGTCTGGCACGGAAACGACGTGACACGACCCACCACCGAGGAGCCCGAATCATGACATCGCCCGTCGCAACCATCGCCGCCCTTCGCGCGCTGAACGACCTGATCGAGACCGGCCGGATGCTTGAGCCGTTCGCTTGCCGCGTGGACCCGTCCACCGCTGACAACCTCACCGGAACTCTCACCCGCCTCGACGGCGTACGCACTCGCCTGGTCGAGGACGGCAACGAGTACCTCGATGAGGCGTGGGCGTTCGTGGGCGGCGGTCGACGCATCATCGCCCTGTACGGCGCGCACCTCGCGGGGGTGATCGAAGATGCTCGCTCCTGACACCATCCCACTGTTCCCGGGCCTCATCGTCGGCGTCGCGCTGTCCATCATCGTCGTGGCCAAGGGCTGGTGGCGAGCATGACCGGCCCCGTCCGCGTCTCGCCGAGCGATCGAACGTGGGAACTCATCCGCTCCTTCACCAGCCCCGGCCGCTACCTCGTCGCCGTCGTCCGAGACACCAGCAACGGACACATTCGCAACATCGCGATGGAGACCTTCGAGACATGGCCGGAGGTGCAGGCATGAGCGGCAAGCACACCGACCCGCTGTACCTCGCCAACGCCCGCCTCGTGCGCGCACAGGTCCGGCATGACTGGCGCTTCGGCAACGAGGTCCGATGCTGGCGCGGCGGCGACGTGCTCGAACCCGGCCAGCCCTTCGACGTGGGTCACATCAACCCGGACGAGCCACCGACCCGCGACAACCTCGCGCCCGAGTGCCGCCGACACAACCGAAGCGAGGGCGGGCGTCGCGGCGCGGCAATCACCAACGCTCGGCGCTCCGATCGCCAGCCTCGACCGGGCCGCGAGCCCCGCCGCGACCTCCGATCCACCTCGACCAAGACGGGACTCGCCCCATGGTGACCGTGATCATCGTCCGCCTCTGCTTCGCGGTGGACCTCGAAGGCACCGCCGTCGAGGTCGCCGACCGCCTTTTTTGTGTCGACGTAGCAACCCCCGCCTACGGCTCCAACTCGCATTCCTCCCCCTGACCTGAAAGGCCCGACCCGCACCATGACGACCCTGATCACCGGGGCTCCCCCCCTGCTCACCGACCTGTGGTCAGAGGCCAATTGGCTCGATTGGCGATCCCGCCTCGACGGACACCACGCCATCAGCGCACCGCAGCTCGTGACCACCGCGCAAGCCCGCGGCGAGTTCATCGAGGGTGCACGCCTACTCCGCCTCGACCACCGCGAGCGGGCCGGGGACGGCGGCATGGGGCCGTCCCCGATGCAGCTCATGGTGGCCGACCTTCTCGCGGCCGGCGCTTTCATGAACGCGATTGACGAGTCCCGCCGATCGACGAAGACCACCGCCGTGCAGGCCGTCATGCTCGGCCGGTGCTACCACCGCGAGGACTATCAGGTGGGCTGGACCATGTTCACCACGGGGGCGAAGGCGGGGGAGCGGTTCCGCAAAGACATCGTGGCGCACCTCCGTCGCGTCTACCCCGACGAGCGCACCAGCCCCATCAAGATCAACGTCGGCAAGGGCACCGAGCACCTGGAGTTCCGCGATACCGGGAGCTTCCTCAACGTCTACACCCCCAACGGTGAGGGTTTCCGATCCGGCGGCTTCGACATGGCGTTCGGTGACGAGGCCGCGGAGGCCGACCTCGATCAGGGTTCCGATGTCGAGCGCGCCGTCATCCCGACCATGGACACGAAGGTCGGTGCACAGTTCGTGCTCGCCGGGACCGGTGCGAAGTGGCGAACCGGAAACCTTCTCTGGCGCGCACTGCACAACCCCGACGCCAACGTGCTCTGGCACGGCATCCCCGAGACCACCGACCGCGAACAGCTCGCATCCTGGGAACCCGACGTGCCGCACCCGCTGACCGGGGCGACCGGTGGCCGCATGCGCGAATGGATCGAACTCACGCACCCCGGCGTCGGCTACACCACGCCCGTGAACGCCGTGAAACGCTCTTTCGACACGGTGAGCCTCGACGACTTCCTGATCGAGTACGGCGGACAATTCGGCTTCGAGGGTGCCGCCGACGCCATGATCCCGCCCGCCCTGTGGAAGCCCACCAGCGAGCCGTTCCCCGCCGAGCTGCCCGCCCGGTGCTCCGTCGCGTTGAAGGTGCACCACCTCGGGCACGCCGCGTCGCTCGCGATCGCGTGGAACTACGAGGAGCCAACCGACCTCGTGGGCGAAGCGTTCGAGCTGGACGGCGTGCGCGAGCGGCCGCAGCGTCGGGCGATCGCCCTTTGGCACTGGCAGCAAGGCACGCACGGTCTCGCGCGCGAGGTCATCGAGCGGCTTCGCAAGCGCTCGGGCCTGGTGCTCGGGTACGACAAGCGCGGCTATACCGAAGACATCGTGGAGAAGGAAATCTCACTCGCGCAGCCCTCGCCCATCCTCCGCGCCAGCATCACGAACGACATCCCCCGCTCCGCCGTCGCCCTCATGAAGGGCCTCGAAAACGGATCGGTGGTCATCTTCGGTCACGATCAGCTCAACGCCGCAGCGTCCCGCGCCACTCGTCAGGCGTTCGGCAACTACGGCACATGGCGATTCGGAGCACCCAAGGACGATCCCGACTTCGACGTGACACCCCTGGAGGCCGCAGCTCTCGCCCTCCACTGGCTCGAAGACACCATCCCGATCGCATCCCCTGACGACTCGTTCTGAGGAGAACCACCATGGCAAACCCCAGCCCCATTCAGCTCGACTGCTCACCGGTCGGCATCGTCGTCGCGTGCGAGGAACACCCCTGGTGGCGTGCGTTCCGATTCCACAAGGAGGATGCGTGGAACAGCGCATGCGCCCACGAGGAGCGCGAACACGGCGACGACCGCCGCCAACGACACGCGCGTGACGTTCGCCGCGCACGCGCCAAGGAGGCGTTAGTGAGATGTGACTAAACGTCCGCATGGTTTGAAACGTGGGAATCTTCGGGCGGAACATCGAAAAGACGTATGGGTCACGGGCGGCACTGCCGCTCGTGACCCCGTTCTCTCCGCAGGACAACCTGGTCGAGGTCATCGCCAACGACCTCTACCCCGAGCACGAGACTCCCAAGACCGTCACGCGTGACACGGCGCTTCGCATCCCCGCGGTGAAGCGAGCGCACGATATCCACTGCTCCGTCCTCGCCCGCACCCCGTGGCGGCAGTACGCCGGTGACGCTGAGGTCACCACCCAGCCCGGTTGGCTGGTCAACTCGCGCACCGCGAGCGGCCCGCGACAGCTTCGGTGGGGTGTCGCCTCCGACCTGTTCATCGGCGGGTGGGCCGCGGTCGGCTTTGCCATGGACGGTCCCGGCAAGCCCGCGGACGCCCTGCACATTCCGCTCGGCATGTGGGCCGTGAACGAGGACGGCACCGTCACCGCCGACGAGGACAAGGTGCCCGCGCGGTACCGCGATCTTGTCGTCGCGATCCCGCTCGGCTACGGCTCCAACGGCATGCTCACCGACGCCCGCGAATCGCTCATCGCCGCGCGCAGCATCGAGGCCGCCTACCGCGACCGGGTGGACAACCCGATCCCCGCCACCGACATTGAGCTGTCCAAGGAGTACTGGGCCGCGTGGGGGCCAGAGGAGCGCGAGACCTTCCGCAAGAAGTACATCGCCAACCGCAAGGCCGAGAACGGCGCGGTCTCGCTCCGCCCCGAGTACGCCAAGCCGAACTACTCCGGCGCGATCCAGACCGACCTGTTCGAGTCGGCCCGCAACGGTGTGCGCCTCGACATTGCCAACCACGCGGGCATCCCGGCATCGCTCCTGGAGGGCTCGCGCCAGGGCGGCGGGACCGACATCAAGTACTCCGGCGTCAACAACGGTGCCGACCGGAACGAGCTGTGGGACTTCGGCCTGGACAAGTACGCCTCCGCGATCGAGGACCGCCTCTCGCTGGATGACGTGTGCCCCTCGGGCGAGTCCATCCGCGTGGACGCCTCCCGCTACCTCACCGCCCCCATGCCCACCACACCCCAGACAAGCGAGGACTGACCATGGAACCCGTCATCATCGACGCGGGCACGCTCGAATTCTCCGACGCAGACATGACCGCCACCGGCCTCCTCATCCCGTTCGGGGTGCAGTGCCGGTCCAACCTCGGCATGTTCACCTTCGGCCCCGGGGACGTCGAGATTCCCACCGACGTCACGGGCATGTCGCTCAACATCGAGCACCGTCGCGAGCACGTCGCGGGCGGCATCACGAAGGTGTGGGAGCAGCCGGAAGGCGTGTTCGCCGCGTTCAAGTACGCCGACACCCCGCGCGGTCGCGAGGCGTACCAGGCGGGCAAGGACGGGACCCGCAAGCACCTCTCCGCCGAAGTCGCGAACGTCCGCATCCGCGGCGGCAAGGCCCTGCCCGGTGGTGTCCTGTTCGCCGGAGCGCAGGTCGAACGGCCGGCGTTCGAGGGTGCCACCCTCCTCGCCGCCGAAGACACCCCGGCCTCCTCCGAATGGGAGGACCCCAACGCCTCGCGCGAAAGCCGCTACGTCACGTCGTTCACCGACGCTGACGGCGTGAAGTGGAAGCGCGAGGAGACCACCACCACGACCACCCAGACTACCAGGGTTTCCGACGCCGACGAGGACGAAGAGACCGAGACCGACCCCGAAGACAAGGAGACGACGTTGACCGCCGCCGAAACCCCCACGCTCATCCCGATCCCGGCGACGCTGCTCGCCTCCGCGCCCCGCGGAACCAAGACCGCCATGGCCCCCGACGAGATTGACCTCGGCGTCATCTTCGCGTCCATCCATGCGCTGAAGACCAACGACCCGTACGCCGCGGGCGACGCGCTGACCTTCCTCGGCGCGCTGGCCGACATCAAGGTCGAGGCCGCGGGCGGCCTCACCACGCCCGGTTCCGGCATCCTCCAGCCCGCGTGGGTCGGCAAGCTCTGGCAGGGCCGTCGCTACCAGCGCAAGTTCATCGACCTCGGCACGCACACCTACGGCGGCATCCAGCTCGGCGGACGCTCCGGCTACGTCATGAACACGGACGGCGAGCTCGTCGGTGAGTGGGCGGGTAACAAGACCGAGCTCCCGTCCAAGGGCGCGACCACCGGCAAGCGCAACGGATCGCTCCGCCGCTACGGCTGGGCTGCCGACATCGCTCGGGAGTGGTTCGATCTGGAGGGCGGTGCCGATGTCATCGCTGAGCTGATCAAGCTCGTCATCGACAGCTACGCCCGCGTCACCGACCGCGCCGCGCTGAGCGACCTGTTCAAGATCGCCTCCGCTGGCGACGGTGCCGCGCTCTCTCGCCGCATCGCCCCGAAGGCTCTGCCCGCGAACACCCCCGCCAACGCGCAGTACTACCCCGCCGTGGTGCAGCTCATCCAGGCGATCGAGGCCGTCACCGACGCCGACGACACGCCGAGCTTCGCGATCGTCAACCCGACCTCCTGGGACCAGCTCATCTACACCCCGAAGGACCTCCTCCCGGAGTTCATCGAGCTGTCGGTGGGCGTCGGCACCGGCGAGGCCAGTGTCACCGCGGGCGGCCAGACCAAGGTCGTCGTCAAGAAGGCTCCCCAGGCCTACTTCCCCGGCACCAAGGCCACCGACCCGCAGACCATCGCGGGAGCCAAGGGCGGCATCGAGTTCAAGGAGCTGGGCGAGACCCCCATTCAGCTCGATGCGCTCGACATCGCCCGCGGCGGTGTGGACAAGGCCACGGTCGGCTACCTCGAGACCTTCGGCGTCCGCCCCGAGTCCTTCGCATTCGTCGGCACCCCCGCCGCGTAAGCCCCACCCCCCACAGAGAAGAGGTGAACGCGCCATGACCATCCTCGGCATCGACCTGGAGAAGAGCAACGCGCGTGAACGCCTCGTGCTCGTGCCCGTCGCCGCCTCATCCGGGGGCGACGGGCCGGGCGTCCCTGGCGACAAGGGCCCGACCGGCGACAAGGGTCCCACGGGTGACAAGGGTCCGACCGGCGATCCCGGCGCGAAGGGCGCGACGGGCGACCAGGGGCCCGTGGGCGACAAGGGGCCCGTGGGCGACAAGGGGCCCATGGGCGACAAGGGGCCCGTGGGCGATCAGGGCGCGAAGGGCGCGACGGGCGACAAGGGTCCGACCGGTGACGCTGGCGCGAAGGGCGCGACGGGCGACAAGGGTCCGACTGGTGACGCTGGCGCGAAGGGCGCGACGGGCGACAAGGGGCCCGTGGGCGACCAGGGGCCCGTGGGCGACAAAGGGCCCACCGGTGACAAGGGCCCCACCGGGGATGCCGGTACAGGCGGCGGCGCTGCCTACACCGATGTCGCCGTCGTCATGGACGACGGATCGAGCTTCACCGCGCGCAAGTTTGCGGGTAGCAACCTCGTGGTCTGGTTCGGCCAGATCACCAACAACTCCGGAGCCTCCGTTGCTGGTGGAACGCGGCTCGGCGTCATCCCAGAAGGGGTGCGTCCTCGCTACGGCATGCGCATGAACCTCGTGAACATCAACGACTCCGTGATCACCGGGCGCATCGTCCCGAGCACGTTCGTCTTCAACTTCACCGGCTCATGGTCGGCGGGCTCCACCATCCACATGGCCGGCGTCTGCTACATCGCGGAAGGCTAAGCGTGAGCATCATCCAACCTGAAGACGGGGGATACGTCCTCGTCCCCATCGCTGACCCTCCCGGCCTGTCGTCCTGGTACACCACCGACACCCCGGACGCCCGCACGCGCGTGCGCGCCGCGTGGAAGGACGCGCCGATCGAGAACCTCGACGTTCTCGCGCAGCTCCTCGACACCGCCCGCGAACAGGTGCTCGACTACGCCCCTGCGCCGCGTATCGACCCGCTCACCGGTTTCCCGATCTACCCCGCCCGGTACGCGCTCGCCCAGCTCATGCAGGCCCGCAACCTCTTCAACGCCGGTCGCGTCACCAGCGACGGCGATTTCGGAGACGGCTCCTACTCGTTCACCCCGCGGCCCATGGACAAGACCATCCGCGGCATCATCCGCCCCGAGGACGGCAAGCCCGATGTTCTCTGACCTCCCCACCCTCCGCACCACCCTCCGCAAGCAGCTCGCCCCGCTCCTGCCGGAGGAGTGGAAGATCATCGACCACCTCTCCACCAGCACCGAGCAACTCGTCACGTGCGTCTACTTCGAGTTCACCGAGGTCGCCAACGAAATGGGCGGGCGAACCCTCGTCGCCGGTCACATCGCCGCCAACTTCGATGTCGTCGTCGTCGTCCCGGAGACAGCCGCGCCCGCCGCTGAGGACGCCGCGGATCAGGTGGCGCTGGAGATGGTCCACGCTCTGGAGCGCAGCGAAGACCTGTTCTGGGGACCGACCGCTCAGAAGCTCCGCCTCCCGAGTGGGGAGCTGGGCTGGCGCATCCCTGTCTCCCTGCTCGTGTCCACCACCCCCGAACCTTTGCCCACCACCGAAACCACAGAGGAGCCGTAATGGCCGTCGTCGTCAACAAGACCTTCCTTCAGCAGTGCAGCCTCGACATCGGCGCTGACACGTACACGTCCGCATTCCGCGACCCCGCGATCGTCCCCACCACCGTCGAGGTGTCGGTCGTGGATGCCGCGGGCAACAGCGTCCCGTTCACCGGCACCACCACGTACGTCTTCACCGCGAGCATGTATCAGGACTGGACCGCCACCGGCCTCGCCAAGGCGTGGGCCGCGAACGAGGGCGCGCAGGCCACCATCAAGTACAAGCTCCCCGGCGTCCAGGGCGTCTTCACCATCACCGTGGTGCTCAAGCCCGTGCAGATCGGTGGACCCACCAACGCCGTGGCCGAATCGCCGATCAGCCTGCCCGTCGTCGGCAAGCCCGTCTGGGCCGCGGCGTAACCCGTGGTCGGGTCCATCAGCCTGCTGGTGGACTCTCCCCTCCGCGATCTGGCGTTCGCGATGCGGGAGGTCCCCGCAGACGTACGCAAGCACATCGCGAGCGAGACGCGCAAGCACGCGCTCCCGATCTGGAACCAGGAGCTGCGCGAGCGCGCGGCCACCCGCTTCCAGCAGCGGGCATTGGTGTCCAGCGCCCGAGTCGGAGTGACGGCACGCAATGTGTTCCTTCGCTCCGGCTCGGTCGGCAAGCTCTCCTCCGGCACGCCCGTCGTGTGGGTATCGACCGTGGCGGAGTGGGGATTCCCGCAAGGCAAGAAGGTCGATGTCACTAACCGCAAGGGGAAGACCTTCCAGCGGTCCATGGGGGCCGCTGTGCCCGCTCGCCGTCGCGGTGGGTGGGTAGTGCATCCCGCGGCGCAAGATGCGATCCCGCGTTTCGCGTCTCTGTGGATTCAGACCGCGCGCCGTTCGCTGCACGAGGCAGAGGAGAAAGCCTGACATGGCACGTGTACATGAGATTGCAGTCGCGTCCGAAACGGGCGCGTTCGAGAAGGGCATCAAGAGCGGCGTCGTCAAGCCGCTTGAGGACGCCGAGAAGGCGCTCAAGGGCCTCGGGGACACCAACGTCGGCAAAGACATCGACCGCGACCTCGACGGCGCGCAGCGCGCCACGAAACGACTCAAGGACGAGACCAAGGACGCCGCCGCCGACATCGAACGCGCGTTCCGCGACAGCTACCGCAAGATCAAGAACGAGTCCGAGGAGACCACCTCCAAGGTCAAATCCGGACTGAGCGAAGCGAAGGAGGAGGCCGCGTCATCCGGCCGAGAGGCCGCGGCATCCTTCGGTGGCGGGTTCGAGGACGCCGCCGACTTTGTGCAAGAGACCCTGGCCAACGCCCTCTCAGGCTTCGGCCCCATCGGTGCAGCAGCGGGTATCGCCCTCGCCGCCGTCCTCGGAACGGCCCTCGCGCAGGCGCAGGCTGCCCAAGAGAAGCTGAACGAGGCGCGCGAGGCCGCCGCCGACCTCGCCTCCGAGATGTACGAGAACGGCGGCGAGCTGCCGCTACAGAGCCACGTCGAGAAGCTATTCCAGACCCTCTCCCAAGAGACGAAGGCCAACGGCACCCTCCAGTCGATGATCGACCAGTGGGCCGACTTCGGGTCCGTCCTGGACGACACGGAGGCCAGCGCGAAGGCTGTCGGCCAGCCGCTCGCCAAGGCAATCGACGCCCTCGCCGGGAACGACCTCGACGCCACCCGCAGGATGCTCGATGCCGTCAACGGCGAGCTGGATCGTATGTCGGACTGGACCCCGGTGTGGGACGAGCAGTATCAATCACTCACCGGGTACCGCACTGAGCTTGAGCAGGTTATCAAGACGCAGGAGCAGGCCGAGCGCATCCAGGCGGCCGTGGGCGACTCCGCGATCGCCGCCGCACAGAAACAGGAGGAGGCCGCCGAACAGCGCGCGACGGCAGAGGAGGAGGCCCGCGACCGCATCCAGGCCGCCACCGATTCCGTTCTGCAATCGCAGCTCGGCGCGTACGACTCGATGCGTGCCGCTGCCGTGGATAAAGCCACCGCCGACGGCGCCGCGTTCGACACCGACCGGTGGCTGACCTACGTCGAGGAGACTCGCGCCGCGGCCGACTCCTACCGCGACAACATCGCCACCATGCAGCTCTCGCCGGCTGAGTGGGAAAACCTGCTATCGCTGCCGGAAGGCGCGCGCGCCTCGATCGCCGCCTCCTACGCCGCCGCCGGTGACGACGGCAAGGCGCGCATCCGCGCTGCACTGGGCGACGGCGGGGCCGGAGAGGCGGGGTCTGAGGCAACAGTGTCGTTCGAGGACGCCTTCAACCCGGAGGCCGACGTGGAGGTCACCACGAAGGTGGACACGTCGGTGTCCGAGGCGAAGATTGCCACCTTGACCAAGGAGCGTCAGATGACGATCCGGGTCAAGCTCGACACCTCCGAAGTGGACAACTGGACCCCGCCGCGCAAGACCGGCACCGTCACCACGACCGTCGATAAGTCCGCCTGGAGCGACTGGCGTGTGCCGTCCAAGACAGGCGAGGTCATCGTGCAGCGGCGGGAGGTCGGCTAATGCCCGCGCAGCTCATCAGCGGCTCGACCAAGATCATGCCGACCACCCTCTCCGAGTACTCGTCAGATCAGGACGGGGGCACCATCATGCACCCCATCTTGGGGCGCGCCGCGGCTGACGTGACGCTCCGTCCCGCGTCCCTCCGCACCGGGTCTTTCGTGCTCGACTTCCGCACCGAGGCCGCGAGCGAAAGCGCGCGCGCCGCGCTCGCGACCGCGGTGGTGTGGACCCTCTCGCACACCGAGCAGACCACCTTGAACATGCGGTGCATCGTCCGCGGCGTCACCCGCGAGGTCGCGGGCAACGGTCGCTGGCCCGTGTCGGTGCGATTCGAGGAGGTCGCGTGAGCGTCTCCACGCACGTCTACAGCGCCGTCCTGCTCGGCTCCACCAACCGAGCGCTGTCGATCCGCGGCGGGACGGTCTCCCTGGATGACAAGCGTGCCCCGCACGTCGAGGCCACCTTGCTCCTCGCGATGCCGGTCGATGCGACCCTCACCGCGCTCGACCCTCGCATGTCGCCTCCGCCGCGCGTGCAGATCAGCGTGAACGCGACGCTTGAGTCCGGAACGCAGTCCCGGACGTTCAACCTCACGCTCCGCGATCGCGACGTGGACCACGCCGCGGGCACCGTCTCGCTGTCGCTGGCATCCGATGAGGCACTGCTGATCGACTACGCCACCGCGGCCGACGACACCACCCCGCTCACGATGCAGAACAGCCTGCGCAGCATCCTCAACTACGTGCTCGGCAAGGCGATCCCCGGCGCGTCCTTCCCGGCATTCTCGGACGTCGCGGTGCCCGCCCTGGTCGATTCCGAGAACCTGATTCGAAACCCGCGCTACGTCGGCAACTGGGATTGGCAGACCGAGCAAACGACCGGCAACCTCACCATCTCGCAGTACAGCTCGGGAGGGCCCTCATACGCCCCCGGCTACGCCTTCATCCAGGCGGTGGGTGCTGTCACGGGCGGCAACCACTACATCACCGAGACGCAGACCTCAGCCTCCGGCGAGACGAACTACGTCCTGTCTGTGGACACCCGCTCCGCCGCGGGCATCCCCTTGCGTATCGACGCCGTGATCTACGACGACGCGGGCAACATCATCGGATTCGCGCCGGGCGTGGACGTGGCCGGCACCGGGCAGTGGCAACGCCGCTCGATCTCGTTCCGCACCCCGTCCACCACGGCACGGCTCCGACCTCGCGTGATCGCCGTAGGCACGCTCGCGGACACGAAAGGCTTCGATGTCACCGCGTGGCGACTGTCCCGCGACACCGGCAACCCCTACGACACCGGCTACTTCGACGGCGCAACCGCCGACACCGCGACGTACGCCTACTCCTGGGGCTCGCAGTCGGATGCCTCCGCGAGCCGTCGCGTCGCGCTCCAGGACGCAGCAACTCCCGACGCCCTCACGTGGAAAGCGGGGCAACCGGCGCTGGACTTCCTCCTCCCGCTCGCGCAGCGGTTCGGACGACGCATCGTCTGCAACGAACAGCGCCAGTGGTCCGTCCGCGCCGAGGGCTACGTTGCTCCCGGCAGTATGACCATCCGCCATGCCGTCAACCTCATCGACGGAACCGACAAGATCAGCCGGTCCGACGACTCCTGGTACGACGCCGCCGTGACCCGCTACATCTGGCGCGACCCGCAAGGCCAAGAGCGCACCGCCGACGACATCTACGCACCAGCCGGGTACTCGCGTGTCCGTCTCTTCGAGAAACGCACCCCGTACCCCGGGCCCGGATTCTCGCAGTACATGGTGCGCCGCGCTCAAGGCCGTGGGCGCGAGGTCTCCGCCGTCGCCGTCGCTGACTGGCGCGCGCAAGCCGAGCAGGACACCACGATCATCCTGAACGGCGCACCCACTCAGACCGGGCAAGCCTCGCGCGTCGAGTACGACCTCGACACCGACCGCATGACCATCACCACCCGCACCATCGACACCCCCGCGTCGGCCTGGATCATCCTGCCGACCACCCAACGCTGGATCGACTCCCCGACCGGGGCGTCCTGGACCGGAGAGGCAATCTGACATGGCAACCGGAGACGACGCGATCGCGGCAGGCATGGACGTGGTGCCCGGCACCGCCGACCGCCGCAGCGGCTACCTCGAAATCAACAAGACCCGCGACTACGTCGCGCAAGAGCGCACCGCGCGCACCACCGCCCTCAACAACAAGTACGACAAGCCAGGCGACGGAGCAGGGCTCGCACGACGCGAACCCGGATCGGCGCACGAGATCGGTTTCTACACCGTCCAGGACAGCTCCCTGTACTTCCGACCCGATCCCACCACCGCAGTCTTCGATCGACAGGTCACCACCTCGAAAGAACTGCTGCCCGTCGCGCAGGGCAAGCTCACCTCCGACGTGTACAACCGGCAGATCGGCGGCAACCGGCGCGCGGTCGTCGTCCAGGATGACGGCCAACTCGGCTATGCCGCATCTTCCGAGCGATACAAGAAGTTCGTCCACCGCGAAGACGTGACCGACGAGCAGATCATGATGCTCACCCTGGTGTCGTACCAGTGGAAAGCAGCCGTCGCCGTCGATGACCGTCGCGAGATGGGACTCATCGCAGAACGCCTGGTCGAAGCTGGCCTCGGGTGGGCGTGCTTCTACGGCGAGAACGGCGTCGAAGGCATCAACTACGACATGATCGGCGTCGCCCTCCTGCCCGCCGTGCAACGGCTGATCGCCCGCGTCGCACGTCTGGAAGACGACCTCGAACTTGCCCACGACGGCCTGGACGCGCGCCTCCGCGCGCTGGAAGAGAGCAACTAATGGGCGGCGCACCGACCATCGTCTGGCTCCGCCCCGGCGTCGGATACACCGCACCCGCGGCGGCATCCATGCGCCGCCTCGAACGCGCGCTCGGCCGCGAGCACGACTGCAACTCGTCCTACCGCGACTACGACGAGCAGATGCGCATGTACAACGCATGGCAACGGTACGTCAACAGCGGCTACAACCCCCGCTACAAACCGAACCACTCCCGCGCCATACACCCCGACACGTCCGAGCACTGTGCAGGCATCGCGGACGACTCCGACGACTGGACCACCCCCGGCTACATCGACCTCGCCGCAGAGCACGGCTGGATCCGCACCGCCGCCTGGGACCCCACCGAACAACACCACTTCACCTACCAGTGGTGGAAAGACCAACACCGCAACGACCCCGAGCCCACCACCGTCGAGCCCGCCACCGTCGAGCCCGCTGAAGAACCGCCTATCAAGAAACGGAAACTCACCATGCACGAAGCGCTCATCGTCCACGAGCCCACCAACGCGCTCCTCATCGTCAACGTGCGCGAGCGCACGCTCATCAGCCTCGGCAAGGACCCGAACTCCATGCTCCGCGCCTGGTACGCCGAGAACCACCCCTGGAAGTTCATGGGCGGCGAGGAGTGGGACCGCACCTTCGGCAAGGGCTCGGGCTACTCGTACGTCGGCCACGGAACCCCCGCCCCGGAATGACCACCACACGCCGCGCACTCCGCGCACGAAAGGACACCATGACCGACCAGCAGCACCCCGCCGACCGCCCCGCCGTCTCCAGCACCGTCGTGCTGATCATCGTCGGAGCGCTCCTCCTCGTCGGCCTCGGAGGCGCGATCCTCATCCACATCATCCGGCCGGACGCCTCCGCCACCTACACCGCCCAGGCGCTCCAGTTCCTCGGCTTCATGGTGACCGTGCTCACCATCGTCTACGGCGTGAACAAGGTCTCGGCCCAGGTCGGCACCGTCCAGAAGCAGACCAACGGCACCCTCACCGCGCTGCAGGAGAAGATCGCCCAGAAGGACAACATCATCCAGGAGCAGGCCGACCGCCTGGTGAGCCTCGCAGAGAAGGTGCCACCCAAGGCGTGATCGCAAAGAGGGTGTCAGGTTTTCCCTGACACCCTCTCGCTCGGATGTGGCTAGTCCTCGTAGAGGCAGTCTCCGTACTCCGTGTAGTCGCTGGAGGAGGCGAGGCACCGTTCGCGCTTCTCCTCCTCGGCCGCAGCGTGATTCGCCCCGATCGCAAGTTGGATCACGATCCACACGACTATAAGAAGCAGGATGCCTCCGAGCACCTCCCACATCAGTCGGCGTTTGCGGGCATCGGACATCGTCATTGCGCCAACTCCTCCATCGCCGCGCGCATCCGGTCGCGGTCGTACTGAATGTATCGCCGCGTCGTCGTCGGCGACGAATGTCCCAGAGCTTCCTGCACCATAAGCAGGTCCGAGCGCAGGGCGTAGAGCTTGGTCGCAAATCGGTGGCGCAGCGCGTGCATCGTCCACCCCTCGGGCAGCAGCTCGGCCAGCAGCTTGCCGACATAGCGGGGGGAGAGGTGCCCGTGATCATTCCCGGGGAACAGGTACCCCGGCTCCCACTCCGCGAGCTCGCGCCCCAGGGACTTCGGGAGTGGCACCATGCGCTGGCGCTGGCCCTTGCCGTGCACGAGGAGCGTGTGCCCCACCAGGTCCTCCGACACGTCGCGGGTATGCACGACAGCAACTTCACCGCGTCGCATCCCAACCTCCGCGGCGAGGCGGAGCATGACCCGTTCGCGGTGGCCGGCGCGCATCAGCGCCTCGTGATACACCCGGTCCGGCGCTGGCCTGGCAACACCCTGGATCACCTTCACCTTCGGCAGCTCCGCCGCGATGTTGGTCGAGGCGTGCCCGGCGTAGACCGCCCACGCCCAGAACTGTACGAACGTCGTGCGCCTGTTCCGTCGCGTCTCGATTGCCCACGTCTGCTCGGCCATGTACTCCCGCAGCGTGACCGGGGAGATGTCCCACGGGCTGGACTCCCGTACGCGCTTCGCCATGTGCTGCATGTGCTGACGACGTGCCTCACACGTCGTCTTCGGCTTCCCGCCCGCGCGTTGTTCGCGTAGGAACGCTTCGATAGCGTTCTCCCACTCAGTGCTCAGCACCGTGCCCCCTGTACTTCTCTGTGTCTGACATGGCGAGTCAGAGAATTAGAACATGTGTTCGAACGGGTGAGGCCACGAACGGGCGTCACGGTCCGGTAACGCTCCCGGCGTCAGCCCTCGTGCTCCCGTTCGTTCGATCCGGTCACCCTGCCACCACCGCCCGCGCGGCCTCAGATGCGTAGTGCCAGGTAACGCCGTACTCACCGTGGAATGTGAACGCGATCTCGCCGCTGTGATCTGGCTTGCCTTCGCCGTCGTAGCATTCCTCCCACGCCCAGGCGTCATCGAACCATCCCTCGATGCTGAGGCAGTAGCCCTGATCGACCTTCTCGCACTCCTCGTCGCCGTAGTGCATGTCGTGATCCTCGTTGCACCACAGGCGACAGCGAGCGCCGACCGGCGCATCGCAGGCGAATGTACCAGCGTGGGCGGTGGATTCGTCGTCGCCGACCTCGCGAATCGTGATGCTGTGCGTCATCGTTCTTCTCCCTCGTGGGTACGGTTCGTGTGGACCGCGAGCGTGTGCTCGCGGTGCTTGGTCTGGCTGTCCGGCCATGATTCGGAAGCTCCCAGGTCCTGCCCGCAGGCGCATTTCGCTCGGAGGCCGTCGCGAGTGCGGTAGATGATGAGGGCGTATTTCACGTCGCGCTCCCGTTCGGTTGGTTCTGACTCGGGCCGTTTCCGGGATGGACCCATGAGGCGCATGCCGGGTTTGGTGCGTTCTCGCCCACGTCGCACGTCGGGCACGCATCACCGTTCGCGTGGTCCGTGAGCGAGCGCTTCACGCCCGCGGAGAGGGCATCCGCCGTCGCCTGTAGCTGAATGGCTTTCTCGGGTGTGGTGACCGTCGCCAAGACGTCGAGGGCGGCAGTGATGAGCGCCCATGACTCTGTGCTGAGGGTCACGCTCGCGTAGACCGTCATGCGCTGGCCTTCTCGCCGTATCGCTCCTGAGCGCTCTGACGGCTAATCCCGAGCGCAGCGCCGATGTGCGCCCACGACCGGCGCTTCTGCTGTCCGCGCACGCCGACGCGGATCGCATCTTCGAGGGCGGCGCGAAGGGCGACCAGCTCATAAAGCTCGAACTCGTCGGCATCGGCTACACGCTCACCGGCGCGACGAATGAGCCTCGAAACCATCGCGAGGTATTCCGTCGTCTCGCGCTCGACGCGCCTCCGACGAGTCACCGTGCCACCTCGCACGGGAACGAGAAAAGGGTGTCAGGGAAACCCTGACACCCCATGATGCTCTCGAAGAGAGCGTCGACTGTCTCAACACAGTACGTGCGCCCGAAGGGACTCGAACCCCTAACCTTCTGATCCGTAGTCAGATGCTCTATCCATTGAGCTACGGGCGCAGGGCCTCCGCGCGAAACGGCGCGCAGGCCGTGGTCCAGCATAGTCGGGACCATCGGAGACGTCTAATCGGCCCCGAACGGCGCGCATCCCGGGCGTGGCGCGCGGGTGTCTGTCCGGTGTCGGAAGGGCGACGTACGCTGGCCGGATGAGCGCATACACCTCCGCGTTCGAGCTGTTCTCCATCGGGATCGGACCCTCGAGCTCCCACACCGTCGGCCCCATGAAGGCCGCAGCCGAGTTCGCCGCGAGGCTGCGGGGCGACGACGTCCTCGGCCGGGTGGCATCCGTCTCCTGCGTCCTCTACGGCTCGCTCGGCGCGACCGGCATCGGGCACGGCACGCCCGACGCGGTCGTCGCGGGGTTGCAGGGTCTCGACCCCGAGACGGTCGATCCGGATGCCGTGCGCCGGGCGTGGATGGACTGGCCCGAGGGGCGGCCGCTCCTGCTCGCCGGCACCCACGGCATCCCGTTCGAGAAGGCCGACATCGCGCTCGAGCCCCGCACCCGGCTGCCCGGTCATCCCAACGCCATGACGATCGTCGCGAGGGGCGACGACGGGGCGCTGATCGCCGAAGAGACCTTCTACTCGATCGGCGGAGGCTTCATCCGCCGGGAGGGCGAGGCCGCCCGCGTGGCCGCTGCGCCGATGCCCCTCGCGTTCGACGACGCCGCCACCCTCATCGAGCTGTGCGATGAGCGCGGCATCACGATCGCCGAGGCGGCGCGCCTCAACGAAGCGGCGCTGCGGTCCGACGAGGAGATCGCCGCGGGCCTCGACCGCATCTGGGACGCCATGGCGGCCTGCGTCGAGGCGGGCCTGCGCAACGACGGCGTGCTTCCCGGCATCCTGAAGGTGAAGCGCCGGGCCGCCGTCATCCGAGCACAACTGGATGCCATCGTGGCCGAGGGCCATCGCGAACTCCCGGGGGAGTGGCTCGGGGCCTTCGCCCTCGCGGTGAACGAAGAGAACGCGGCGGGTGGGCGCGTGGTCACGGCCCCCACGAATGGGGCCGCGGGCATCCTTCCGGCCGTCGCCATGTACTGGTGGCGCTTCCTCGCCGACTCCGGCCTCGGGGTCGGCAATGCGGTGACGCCGCATGGCGAGCTGGTCGGCAGCGCGCTGCTCGGCTACGACGGGCACGCGGTGACGCGCACCGAGGTGGCGGACTGGGACGACGACGACGTCGCCGAAGCGAACCGCCGACGCGGCATCCGCCGGTTCCTCCTGACGGCGACGGCGCTGGGCTCGCTGTTCAAAGCGAACGCGTCCATCTCCGGGGCTGAGGGCGGGTGCCAGGCCGAGGTGGGATCAGCCTGTGCGATGGCGGCAGGCGGGCTCACCGCGGTCATGGGCGGAACGAATCGGCAGATCGAGAACGCCGCCGAGATCGCGATGGAGCATCACCTGGGGCTCACGTGCGATCCCGTGGGGGGTCTCGTGCAGATCCCCTGCATCGAGCGCAACGCGATCGCCGCCTCGACCGCGGTGACCGCCGCACGACTCGCGCTGCGCGGCGACGGGTCGCATTACGTGTCGTTGGACGCGGTGGTCGAGACGATGCGTCAGACCGGCATCGACATGTCGACGAAGTACAAGGAGACGAGCGAAGGAGGGCTCGCCGTCAACGTCATCGAGTGCTGACGCGCGCGTCGGCTCAGGTGCGACCGCGGAGTTTCGCCGTCAGGGCGTGCAATTGCTGCAACTCGGCGGTGTCGAGGCGGGCCATGCGGTCGGCGATCGAGCGGCCGTGCGAGGCGGCGATGCGGCGGAAGACCACCGCACCGTTCTCGGTGGCGGTGACGAGCGAGCCGCGGCCGTCCTCCGGATCGGCGCATTTGGTCAGCAGGCCACGCGTGACCATCTTCTCGACCAGGCGCGACACGCTCGGCTGACTGATGAGCATGTTGCCCGTGACGTCACGCAGGCGGGCCGTCATCCGCGGCGCCCGGGTGACCGTCAGGAGCACGTCGTACTCCGCCTGCGTCAGCTCTGTGCCGTCGAAGTCGCTGCGGATGTCTTCGAACACCTCGTGCTGAGCGCGGAAGAGGCTCTCCCAGGCCTGCACGGCGAGGCGTCGATCGGTCATCCCCTCAGCGTAGAGCCGACAGTGCTCCTTCTGCCGGAAGGTTCCCGTCTCGAGGCGGGTGAAATTCGCAGGCGCCCGAGGGGCACAGAGTAAGGGCCGGTCGGAGAGGCTTCCGACCGGCCCTTGTCCCTGCACCAAGAGTGTCCTGCATCACATGTCGGCAGCTGCCACAGCAAAACAACTACCGTGCGAGCACTCTATAACGGTGAGATAACGGAAGGGAAGAGGTCGTCGTTACATTTTCGTGACCAAGTGGGAAACACGTGTCCCACGCTCCTTCGCGTCGGGCGCGGGTCACCGCCCGCGCACGTGGTTCCACTGCGTGATGACCTCGCGACCGTGTTCGAAGCCGAGTTCGCTGACCGCCGACGTGCCGAGCACGAAGAAGCGCCCACCCGCCGCCGTGAGGCCGAGCCAGGTGCCGGCGAGTGCGCGCAAGAAGTGACCGTGCGAGAACAACAGCACCTGCTGGCCGGCGCGCACGCGGGGCCGGAGTTCGCAGAGGAGGGATTCGGCTCGGGCGGTGACCGTGTCGACACTCTCGCCCGGGGTGTCGCCCGCGGGTGTGCCGTCCCACACCGTCCAGGGGTGGCCGAGACGCTCGACGATCTCGGGGGTCGTGAGGCCTTCGTATGCGCCGTAATCCCACTCGACGAGCCGCGGTTCGGGCTGCGCGTCGGGGTAGCCGGCGCGAGCGGCCGTCTCGACGGCGCGCTGCAGGGGGCTGGTCAGGACGAGGTCGTAGCGCCGCGTCGCGAGCAGAGTGCCCGCGAGCTCGGCCTTGTACGCGCCGGTTTCGGTCAGCGGGACGTCGGTGAGGCCGGTGTGCCTCCCGGTGCGGCTCCACTGCGTCTCGCCGTGTCGCACGAGAACGATGCGGCCGTCGGGTTCGGTGAGTTCTGCGTCCTTCACCCCTTCATCCTCGTGCGCTCACCCTCGCGCGGCCATCCCCGCTGCGCCGTGAGGAGGCGCCGGTGGGCGGAACCGTTCAGACGAAGACGGGCCGGTCGGAGATCCCGACCGGCCCGATCCTGCACCAGAGTGTCCTGCAATCACATGCCGGTAGCTGCCACAGCAAAACAACTACCGTGCGAGCACTCTATAACGGTGAGATAACGGAGCGGAAGAGTGCTCCGTGATCTTTTCGTTATCCATATGTTTCTCAGATTCGCCTCCCAGCTCGATCGGGCACCGGCCCGGACGGGTGGGGGGTGAATCCGGCGATCGACCGCCGCGCGATCGGTCGCCGCGATCCTGTGCTCCGCGGGGGCCCACCCGTCCGACGCTGCTGAAAGGATGGATGCCGTGACCCCTGACATCCGCCTCATCGCCGTCGACATGGACGGCACGCTGCTCGACGGCGACGGGAACGTGCCGGAGCCGCTGTGGGAGCTCCTCCCGCGTCTCGCCGCGCAGGGCGTCACGTTCGTTCCGGCATCCGGGCGCCAGTTGGCCACGCTGCGCGCGACCTTCGGCGATGCCGCCGACGACATGACGTTCATCGCCGAGAACGGCGCCTACGTGGTCCAGGCGGGAACCGAGGTGGCATCCGTCGCTCTCGACGCCGCGTTCGTCGACCGCGCCGTTCGGCACATCCGCTCGCTGGCGGGTGAGGGGTACGACCTCGGCGTCGTGGTGTGCGGCAAGCGATCGGCGTACATCGAGCGCTCCGACGACGCTTTCCGTGTGGAGGCCGAGACCTATTACGCGGCGCTGGAGGCGGTCGACGACGTGCTCGCGGTCGACGACGACGTGCTGAAGATCGCGATCTACGACTTCGCCCCCGCCGAAGAGAGCGTCGGACGCGCCCTCGACGATCTGGCGCGCACCCACCGGGTCGTCGTCTCGGGTGCCCACTGGGTCGACATCATGCCGCCGGGCGTCGACAAGGGCGTGGCCCTGCGCCGCCTGCAGGACGCGCTGGATGTCACGCCGGAGCAGACGGCCGCCTTCGGCGACTACCTCAACGACCTCGAGATGCTGGATGCCGCGCACTGGTCGTACGCGATGGCCGACGCCCACCCCGACGTGGTCGCGCGTGCCCGCCACCGCGCCCCGTCGAACATCGACCACGGTGTGCTGACGACGATCGAGGCCCTGCTCACCGCCGACTGAGGCGGGCGGGGCCCGTCCCCGGAGCGCCTCCGGCGGACGTGCGGGGCACCGGCCCGCGACGCGCATGACGACGGTGCTCTCGCGGCCGCCTTCGCTCCCGCCTCCGACCGCCCACGCGCCCGCCCCCGATCTGGTCGCCGCGACATCGTCATCGATTACTCTGACCTGCGGCGCCCGTCCGACTCGTCGGCTCCGGGTGCGATCCACGATTGCGAGAACCCCCCTTGACTCGATCCTCTTCGTCGCGCGTCGACGGACCCGCCGCACCGCGTACCCTCCGGCGGGCGATGGATGCCAGACACCTCGTCATGATCGCGCTCGGCGGCGTCATCGGCTCGGGGCTGTTCCTGAGTTCCGGCTACACGATCCACCAGGCCGGGCCCCTCGGCGCGGTGCTGGCGTACCTGCTCGGTGCGTTCGTCGTGTGGCTCGTGATGGTGTGCCTCGGTGAGCTCGCCGTGGTCTGGCCCGTCTCGGGGTCGATCCACATCTACGCCGCCCGCACGATGGGACCGGCGACCGGCTTCGCCACGGCGTGGCTGTACTGGCTGTGCTGGGTGGTGGCGCTCGGGTCGGAGTTCACGGCATCCGGGATCCTCATGCAGCGGTGGTTCCCGAACATCGAGGTGTGGGTGTGGTGCATCGTCTTCGCGGGCGTGCTGTTCACCCTCAACGCCATCTCGGCGCGCGTGTTCGGTGAGACCGAGTTCTGGTTCGCTCTCATCAAAGTCGTCGCGATCGTCGCCCTCATCGTGCTCGGCACCATGGCGATCTTCGGCTTCACCCCGCTGTCGACCGAGCCGCACCAGGCGGTGGGGCTGAGCAATTTCGCGACACCGGAGGGGCTGCTGCCGGCCGGTCTCGGCGGGGTGCTCATCACCTCGCTCGCGGTGTTCTACGCCTTCAGCGGCGCAGAGCTGGTCGGCGTCGCGGCGGGCGAGACGAAGGACCCCGGCCGCAACATCCCGCGCGCGCTGCGCTCGACGGTGCTGCGTCTGCTGGTGCTGTTCGTCGGATCGATCATCGTCATCGCCGCGCTGCTGCCCTCCGAGCAGGCCGGGCTCAGCTCGAGCCCGTTCGTCGACGTGTTCGAGTACGTGGGCGTGCCGTACGCCGCCGACGTCATGAACTTCGTCGTCATCACCGCGCTCCTGTCGGTCGGCAACAGCGGCCTGTACTCGTGCGCGCGCATGCTGTTCTCACTCGCGGAAGAGGGCTACGCGCCGCGCGCGTTCACGATGCTCACCCGCCGCGGCATCCCGATGCTCGCGCTCCTGGTGAGCCTGGCGGTCGGCCTCGTCTCGCTCATCACCAGCGTCGTCGCGGCCGAGACGGTCTACCTCGTGCTCGTCTCGATCGCCGGCTTCGCGGCCGTCGCGGTGTGGATGGCGATCGTGGCTGCGCAGTTCTTCCACCGCCGGCAGTTCCTGCGCGACGGCGGTGACCTCTCGACTCTCGCCTTCCGCACGCCGCTGTACCCGCTCGTGCCGATCCTGGCGTTCGTGCTCCTGACCGCGTCGATCGTCGCCATCGCGTTCGACCCGAACCAGGCGCCCGCACTGTATTTCGGCATCCCGTTCGTGGGCCTGTGCTACCTCGTGTTCTGGCTGCTCTACGGACGCAAGGGCATCACGCCGGTGCGCCGCGACGAGGAGGCGCCCGTCGCCTGACGGTGTACACGTCGTCCATCCCGGCGGCGTCGGTCTTCCAGTGCGGCGGATGCCACGGGGCATCCTCCCGCAGTACCGTCGCGGAAACCACGAGCCCGCGGAGGACACATGCAGACCGTCGACACCATCGTCGTGGGTGCCGGGATCTCCGGTGTCGCCGCTGCCCGTCTGCTCGCTCGGGCAGGACGGCGGGTGATCGTGCTGGAGGCGCGCGACCGGGTGGGCGGCCGCGTCTTCACCGATCGCGCGGACGGTCACGTCACCGACCGCGGCGCCTCGTGGATCCACGGCATCGACGACAGCCCGGTCGCCGCGGCGGCCGAGGCGTTCGGAATGCCGATGGTGGAGTTCACCGTCGGCGGGTACCAGCCCGCCAGCCGCCCGCTGACGTACTTCGACGCGGAGGGGCGTCGGCTCGACGCGGCGGCGGTTCGGCAGTACGCCGACGACGTCCGCACGCTCAACCTGGCGCTCGTCGACGTCATCGCGGCTGCCCCCGCCGACGCGACGTACGGCGATGTGGTGGAGCTCGCCCTGTCACGTCAGGGGTGGGATGCCGAGCGCACGGAGCGCGTGCGGGAGTACAACGACCGCCGCGCCCAGGAGCAGTACGGCATCGGCATGGACGGACTCGGTGCGCACGGTCTCGACGACGACACGGTCAACGGCGACGAGGTCGTCTTCCCGCACGGCTACGACGAGCTGGCGCAGCACCTCGCGGAGGGTCTCGACGTACGCCTCGAACACGTCGTGTCGGCGGTGCGCTGGTCGCCCTCGGGCGTCGAGGTCGACACCGACCGGGGCGCTTTCTCGGCCGCTGAGGCGGTCGTCACCGTCCCCGTCGGAGTGCTGCACGCCGACGATTTCACGATCGAGCCCGAACTGCCCGCGGCGCATCGACGTGCCCTCGGCCTGCTCCGCATGAACGCGTTCGAGAAGGTCGTGCTGCGCTTCGCCGAGCGTTTCTGGGAGGCCGGGGTCTACGGCATCCGTCAGCTCGGCGACGAGGGGGAGTGGTGGCACTCCTGGTACGACCTGGGGCGCCTGCACGACGAGCCCGCGCTGCTGACCTTCGCGGCCGGCCCCGCCGCCGTGGCGACCCGCACGTGGAGTGACGCCGAGATCGTGGCATCCACCCTCGCGCAGCTGCGCCGCCTGTACGGCGACGCGGTGCCCGAACCCACCAGCGCCGTCGTCACCCGCTGGCAGGACGACCCGTTCTCGCGCGGGTCGTACGCCTACATGCTCCCCGGCTCGGTCGGCGCCGACCACGACGACCTCGCGGCGCCCGTCGGTGGGGTGCTGCATCTGGCGGGCGAGGCGACGTGGGGCGACGACCCCGCGACCGTGCCCGGCGCGATGCTGTCAGGGCACCGCGCCGCGCAGAACGTGCTGGGTCGTGAGGTCCCGGTGAGCGACCTCTGGGCGTCGCACGCGTACGCTCCACCTCGATGACTTGCGCCATATGCTCGCCGCGGCGCGCTCCGCGCGGTCATTCGGCGCAAGTCATCGGGGGGTGGGCGCTCGTCGTTGCGGGGCGGGCGCTCGTCTCGAGGGGTGGGCGCTCGTCTCGAGGGGTGGGCGCTCGTCCCGCGGGGCGGGCGCTTGTCCCGAGGGGGTCGGCTGTTGACTTGCGTCGTATGCTCGCCGCGGCGCGCTCCGCGCGGGCATATGGCGCAAGTCAGCGAGGGTGGGCGCCCGTCGGCGAGGGATGGGGTCGCCGCTGGCTTGCGGGCGCTTGTCGAGAGCTGATCCCGCTGACTTGCGTCATATGCTCGCCGCAGCGCGCTAAGCGCGGGCATATGGCGCAAGTCAACGAGGGGTGGCGCGAGTCTCCGGCGGGGTGGCCGCTGAGTTGCGTCGTATGCTCGCCGCGGCGCGCTCGGCGCGGTCATTCGGCGCAAGTCAACGAGGGGTGGCGCGAGTCTCCAGCGGGGTGGCCGCTGACTTGCGCCGTATGCTCGCCGCGGCGCGCTAAGCGCGGGCATATGACGCAAGTCAGCGAGGGGGCGGGCGCCGGTCGGCGAGGGTCATGCTCGTCGGCGAGGGGCATGCTCGTCGGCGAGGGGCATGCTGGTCGGCCAGGCACCGGCACGTCAGCGGAGCGGCGGGCGCCCGCCAGGGGCGGATGCGGGAGACGGGCTACCGCGGCTCCGGCCCCGTCGCCACGGGGAGCTCGGGGTGATTCGACCACTGGCTCCACGACCCCGGGAACACCCGCGCCTCGAACCCGGCGAGGGTGAGCGCCACCGCCTGATGCGCCGCCGTCACGCCCGAGCCGCAGTAAACGCCGACCGGCGCCCCGTCTTCTGCGCCCAGCGCCCGGAACCGGGACCGCAGCTGGTCGGGCGAGTGGAACCGCCCGTCGGCGCCGACGTTCTCGGTCGTCGGCGCGCTCACCGCACCCGGCACGTGCCCGGCCCGCGGGTCGATCGGCTCGACCTCGCCGCGGTAGCGCTCGCCGGCGCGGGCGTCCAGCAGCAGCGCCTCGTCGGCGAACGCACTCACCGCGTCGAGCTCGAGCACCGGCAGGGCGCCGTAGGCGAGAGTGACGTTCCCCGGCGCAGGGGTCTCGGCATCCCCCGTCTCGAGGTCGTACCCCGCCGAGGTCCAGGCCCGCAGCGACCCGTCGAGCAGGCGCACGTCGGCCACGCCGGCGTGGCGCAGCAGCCACCACGCCCGTGCGCTCGACATGTTCTTCAGATCGTCGTAGACCACCACGGTGTCGCCCGCGTCGATGCCCCATCGCCGCGCAGCGGCCTGCAGCGTCTCGATGGAGGGGAGCGGATGCCGCCCGTCGGTCGGTGCGCCGTGCTCGGCGAGATCGTGGTCGAGGTCGACGTACTGCGCGCCGGGGATGTGGCCGGCGAGGTACTCGGGGCGTCCGTCGGGGCGGTCGAGGCGCCAGCGCACATCCAGTACCCGCACCGGGCCCCCGTCCGGGAAAGATCCGGCGTCCAGCGCGGCACGCAGGTCGGTGGGCGTGGTGAGGATCTCAGGCATGCGCGTGCTCCCGCTGTTCATCATGGATACCCGACAGTTTGAAGGCCAACCGACCGTGCGCGAAACCGCCGCCCGCGCGGATGGCGGTCGCGACCCACGCGGCCTCGGCCAGCTCCGCCTGGCTCGCGCCGGCGCGCACCGCCGCCTGCGCGTGCCCGTCGATGCAGTACGTGCACTGCGTGGTGATGCCGACGGCCAGCGCGATCAGCTCGCGGAACTTCAGCGGAATCTCGCGCCCTTCCCGCGCGAAGACGGCGTCGTTGAAGCTCGTGAAGGCCGCGAGCACGTCGGGGGTGCTCTCTTTGTAGTCGCGGGTGTAGGCGCGGTCGCCCTCGCGGTCGAAGAAGTCGCTCATGTCTCGCTCACTGTCGGGGCGCACGGAACGGCGCCTGCTCGATCGAGCCTAGGAAGCGTGCGGGACGCGGAACAATGCGAGGTTCGTGATGGGCAGTCATCGCGCGCCCCGATGGATGCCGTGTGACCGCGCGTGACTGCGCGCCTCTCGGAACGGCCGCGGTCGGTCTATCGTCCGAGCATGGCCGAGACGCTCGACATCATCCAGCTCCGTACCTTCGTCGCCATCGACGAGTGCGGCGGCTTCGGGCGTGCTGCCGTCGCGCTGCACCTGAGTCAGCCGACCGTCAGCCAGCACGTGCGCTCGCTCGAGAAGCGGCTGCAGCAGCCGCTCGTCGAACGAGACGGCCGGCGTGCGAAGTTCACTCAGGCCGGTGAGAAGCTGCTCGCCGAGGCGCGGCGCATCCTTGCCGTGCACGACGAAGCCCTCGCGCGGCTCGACGTCACGCGCGCTCGCACGATCGTTGTGGGTTCCACCGAGACGGCCGCCGAGCAGGTGCTGCCCGAGCTGCTCAGCACGATGCGTCGCGCCTTCCCGGAGCGGCAGGTGCAGTTCCACATCGATCGGTCCACGCGCATGACGGATGCCGTGGCCAAGGGCAGCATCGATCTCGCGGTGGTGCTCGACACCGGGTCGACCGTGGCCGGCGTCGAGGTCGGGGAGCTGCCGTTGAACTGGTACGCCGCGCCGGGCTGGCAGGCGCCCGCGGCAGGGGAGCCCGTGCCGCTGGTCGCCTACGTGGAGCCGTGCGGGATGCGTCAGCGAGCGCTGCAGGAGCTCGGCGACATCGGCGCCCGCGTCGACATCGCGGCGGAATCGGGGAGCCTGGAGGGGGTCATCGCGGCCGCGCGCGCCGGGCTGGGGGTCGCCGTGCTCCCCACCGGCGGGCGCACGCCGGACGGCCTCGTGGTGCGGCGGGACTTCCCCGACCTCGGTCGGATCCACGTGCGGCTCATCACCCGGCGCGGGCTGGAGTCCGAGGTGGAGGCGGCGGCGATCTCCTCGCTCGACGGCTTCTTCACGGCGCGTCGGTACGTGCACGCCGTGTCGGCCTGACCGCGCCTCCCTGACCGCCGCGCTCGGCGGGAGCCTGCCGTGCTCGGCGGGAATCGGCCGCACGGTCGGCGCAAGCCACGGGCTGGTCGCCGCGGGCCGTGGCAGACCCGGAAGGCGCGCCGCCGCCGCTCGGCGGGAGGTTCGCACGCGTTCGACGGCAGGCGCGCGCTCGGAGCCACAGATCGGTTTCCGTGATGGATGCCGTTCGCGCATCGCTGTTGGACACCGGTCGGGCGGCGCGCCGAGCATGAAAGGATGACCGCTTCCCTCGCTCCCTCCCGCACCACCGCCTTCACCGCCCGACCCGACGAACTCGCCGCCCTGACCGCGGCGGTCGCCGAGACCGCCGAGCGCTACGACCGGTCGGGGGAGTTCCCCGCCGACGGGCTCGCCGCCGTGCACCGCGCGGGCGTCTTCGCCGCGGTCATCGATGAGCGCTTCGGCGGAGGGAGCGTCGGGCCGCTCGACCGTCTGCGGACCGTGCAGGCGATCGGTCAGGGCGATCCGTCGGTCGCGCTGATCTTCGCCAACACGCTGGCCACGCACGTCGCGCAGTCCGGGCGCGGGGGGCTGCCCGAGCACCTGTACTCCCGGATCATCGCCGAGACGGCCGTGCGTCCGGTGTCGATCAACACCGCGCGTGCGGAGCCGGAGCTCGGTGCGCCCGCGCGGGGCGGCCTGCCCGCCACCACGGTCCGCCGAACGGCCGACGGCTGGGTGCTGTCGGGGCGGAAGGCGTACGTGACGGCGAGCACGGGCCTCGACTACCACCTCGTCTGGGCCAAGACCGACGACCCCGAACCGCGCGTCGGCCATGTCGTCGTCGCGGGCGATGATGCCGGCATCCGGATCATCCCCACGTGGGACCACCTCGGTCTCCGCGCCAGTTCCACCCACGACGTGGTCTACGACGAGGTGGCGGTTCCGGCCGATCACTTCCTCGAGATCCCGTTCCAGGGGACGTATCGCGATCCGTCGAGCCAGGCGTCGGCGCTCTCGCTCACCCACGCGGCGATCTACATCGGCGTCGCGCGCGCGGCGCAGGAGTTCTTCACGCGCTTCGCACACGAGCGCGTCCCCGCGGGCCTCGGGCGCCCGATCGCGACCACCGAACGCATCCAGAGCGTGGCGGGCGAGATCGAGGCGCAGCTCGTGCAAGCCGAGGAGTTGCTGTACGGCGTCACCGCGCGGGCGGTCACCGGCGACGAGGCGGCCATCGCCCGGACGCCGCTGGCGAAGGTGCTCATCGTCCGGGCGGCCATCTCCGCGGTCGAGACCGCGGTCGCCGCTCTCGGCAACCCGGCGCTGAGTCGCCACAACCCGCTCGAACGGCACCTGCGCGATGTGCTGTCGGCGCGCGTGCACCCGCCGCAGGAAGACGCGGCGCTGCTCGCAGTGGGCCGGCGCGTGCTCGCCGTGTGACGCAATACGGCGTCACGCGGCGTCACCGTCGAAAGGGCCTCTGTTCGGAAAAACAGCCGGACAGGGGCCCTTTCGCATCCATCATCCGCGCCGATGGGTTCTCATCCGACTCCGTCGTTGGACCCCTTCGCCGCGTCCCGCCGACACTCGGAGAAGAGTTCGCGGCCACGCCGGCCCACACCCGAAGGACACCCTCATGACACAGCATCCGCCCCGCCACCGACACCGTCGGCGCGCCGCCCTCGCCGCGGCCGTCGCCCTCTCGCTCACGCTGCTCGCCGGCTGCGCGGGAACCGGAGCCGCGTCCGGCGGGGCCGACGCCGGTCCCACCGAGGGGGGTGACGCGGTCTTCCTCATCAACTCGCTCGGGACGAGCTGGGTGCCCAACGAGAGCTCGATCTCGAGCTACCAGGGCAACATCTGGGGCCAGGTGACCGACAAGCTCGTGTACGTCGACGACAGCGGTGCCGTGTCGCCGTGGGTCGCGGAGAGCTGGGAGCAGAACACGGATGCCACGTCGTTCACGCTGCGCCTCAAGGAGGGCGTCACGTTCTCCGACGGCACCCCGCTCGACGCGGCCGCGGTCGTGACCAATCTCGATTACTGGGCGTTCGGGGCCCCCGACAAGGGCATCACGCCGATCGGGCTCTTCCCGAAGACCTACCAGAAGGCGACGGCGGTCGACGAGCAGACGGTCGAGGTGACCTTCAGCGCGCCCACCCTCGGCTTCATCCCGACGCTCGGCTACCACGGCTCGATCCTCGTCTCGCCCAAGACCCTCGCGCTGTCGAAGGAGGAGCAGGGCGACCTCGACAACTTCTCGGGGTCGGGTCCCTTCACGATCAAGAGCTGGGCCGACGGTGACGACGTGGTCCTGGCCAAGCGCGACGACTACGCCTGGGGGCCGGAGGCGATCGGTCACACCGGGGCGCCCTACCTCGACACCCTCACGTACAAGCAGGTGGCCGAGTCCAGCACGCGCATCGGCGCGCTGACGTCCGACCAGGCGCAGGTGATCTACAACATCCAGCCGAGCGAACTGGAGGGTCTCACCGACCGCGGCTTCGAGGTCGGTCTTCCCCGTTACCTCGGCTTCACCAACGGCTACCGCGTGAACGTGCAGGCCGCACCGTTCGACGACGTGCGGGTGCGACAGGCGCTGCAGCACGGCATCGACCGTCAGCAGATCCTCGACACCGTCTACACCGACGGCTGGCAGGCTGCCCAGGGCTTGATCCAGAGCAACGTTCCCGAGGCCACCGACCACTCGGGCGACTTCGCGTTCGACGCGGACAAGGCCGCCGCCCTCCTCGACGAAGCGGGCTGGGTGGCCGGAGCCGACGGGAAGCGCACGAAGAACGGGCAGCCCCTCGCGGTGACGCTGTACGCCAACCCGTACCTCGCCACCTCGGCATCCATCGACGAGCTCGTCGCGCAGCAGCTCGGCGCCCTCGGCTTCGCCGTCACGGTGCAGACCTACGACGTGGCGACCTTCGGCGAGAAGGTCAAGAACGACGCGTCGACGCCGCTGTACGAGATCACCCGCTCGTTCATCGACGTCGGAACCGTCGCCAGCATCCTCACCAGCGCCAACAAGGGTGAGAACTGGTTCGGACTCGGCGAGACCGACCCGACGCTGAACGACCTGCGCGACCGCATCGCGCGGGCCACCGACCTCGACACGCGCGCCGCCGCCGTCGACGAACTGCAGACGTACGTGCTGCAGCAGGGGTTGTTCGTTCCGATCACCCAGATCGTGCAGCGCATCTACGTGCAGAGCCCGAAGCTGCAGGGCGTCACCTACAACGGTGTCGCCATCGCCGGCTACGCCGCGGCGTACCTGCAGAAGTGATTCCGCCCGGCCGGCGCCGTCGCGCCGGCCGGGCCCACCATCGTGAAGGACATGACATGAACCCCGCCTACGCGCTGTTCGCACTGAAGCGCCCCGGCCAGGCCGTGCTCGTGGTGCTGCTGGCCTACGTGCTGACGTTCGTGGTCATCAGCGTGCTGCCCGGCGACCCGCTGACGAGTACCCTGCGCAACCCCGAGAACGGCTTCAGCGAGGACCAGATCGCGCAGATGGTGTCGTTCTACGGCCTCGACCGGCCCGTGTGGGTACAGCTCTGGGAGGCTCTCTCCCGATTCGTCGTCGGCGACCTCGGGATCTCCCTGCGCTCCAGCCAGCCGGTCGCCACCATCATCGGCGACGCGTTGCCGTCCACGCTGTCGCTCGCGCTCACCGCTCTCGCGGTCGCCCTGGTCCTCGCGTTCGCCATCGCCTACGGCGTCCAGGTGCTCCCCGAGCGCGCGGCGCGGCTGCTGCGGTCGTTCCCCGCGTTGTTCCTCTCGGTGCCGAACTTCGTCATCGGTCTGCTGCTGCTGAACGTGTTCGCCTTCCAGCTGGGGCTCTTCTCGGTGATCGACCCGGACGCGCCGATCGCGACGTTCTTCGCGGCGGTGGCGCTCGGCATCCCGGTGTCGGCCCAGATCGCCGAGGTGCTCATCACCGGGCTCGACCACGAGTTCCGTCAGGACTACGCCGTGGTCGCCTACGCACGCGGGCTGGGGCGGGCACGACTGTTCTTCGCCCACCTGCTCAAGCCCTCCGCCCTGCCCGTCGTGACCGTCATCGCCCTGACCGTCGGCGAGCTGCTGGGCGGCGCCCTGATCACCGAGACCGTCTTCGGTCGGGCCGGCATCGGCAGCGTCGTTCAGACCGCGGTCGCCACGCAGGATCTCCCGGTGCTGCAGGCGGTGGTCGCGCTCGCCGCCGTGGTGTTCGTCACGGTCAACCTGCTCGCCGACCTCGTCTACCCCCTGCTGGACCCGCGTGTGGACCTCGTGCACCGCGGATCGCGACCGACCCCCACCCCGACACCCGAGAGAGCGAGCGTCTGATGGCCTCCGTGCTGACACCGACCACGGTCCGGGATGCCGTGTCCCGGCGCCCCGTCCGCGCACGGCTCCTTCCCGCGACGGTGGTGGTCGCCGCCCTCGTGCTCCTGGTCGTGACGGCGTGGGCCGTCGCCCCCGGTCTGTTCACGAGCGCCGACCCGGTCGTCGGCGACACGGCGGAGAAGCTGCTGCCGCCCAGCGCCGCGCACTGGTTCGGCACCGACAACCTCGGCCGCGACGTGTTCGCCCGGGTCGTCTGGGGCACCCGTTCGTCCGTGGTCAGCGCCCTCGTCGCGGTCGCCATCGCCGTCGTCATCGGCGGCCTGCTGGGTCTCGTCGCCGGCTTCTTCGGCGGAATCGTCGATGTCGTCACCGCTCGCGTGATCGACGTGCTGCTGGCGATCCCCAGCTTCCTGCTCGCGGTGGTCGTCGTCAGCTCCCTCGGCTTCCAGACCATCAATGCCGCCGTGGCCACCGGCGTCTCGGCCGTCGCGGTGTTCGCGCGGGTGATGCGCTCCGAGGCGGTCAAAGTGCGCAGCACCGTCTTCGTCGAGGCCGCGCGGCTGCAGGGCGGATCGCGCGCGCACGTGCTGCTCGCGCACGTGCTGCCCAACGCCTCGCGCTCCGTCCTGTCGCTCGCGGTGCTGCAGTTCGGGGTGTCGATCCTCGTCATCGCCGGTCTGGCGTTCCTCGGCTACGGCGACCCGCCCCCGGCATCCGACTGGGGACTCCTCGTCTCGGCGGGCAAGGACTACCTCGTCTCCAGCCCGTGGCTGGTGTACGCCCCCTCCGCGGTCATCGTCGCGACCGTGCTCTCGATCAACCGTGTCAGCCGCTGGCTGCGAGCGAAGGACTGAACCATGACCGCACCCCTTCTGAGCGTGCGCGAGCTGTCGGTGTCGTACGGCGCGCAGCGCGTGGTGTCCGACGTGTCGTTCGAGCTGGAGCGCGGCCGCAGCCTCGCCCTGATCGGCGAGTCGGGCTCGGGCAAGTCCACGATCGCCAAGGCCGTCCTCCGCCTGCTGCCCCGCGCCTCGGGGCGGACCACCGGACGAGTCGTCATCGACGGCACCGACACCCTCGAACTGTCGCTGAGCCGGTTCCGGGCCCTCCGCGGACGAACGCTCGGCTTCGTGCCGCAGGACCCCGCCTCGGCCCTCAACCCCGTGCGCACGATCGGTTCGCAGGCGCACGAGGCCGCCGCGCTCACGGGGGAACGGGATGCCGCGCGAAGGCGCGCCGCGATCCTCGCGGTGTTCGAGCGGGTCGGGCTGCCCGATCCGGAGCGCGTCTACCGCTCCTACCCCCACCAGCTGTCGGGCGGCATGCTGCAGCGCGTCCTGATCGGCCTCGCCGTGCTGCCCGAGCCGGCGCTCCTCGTGGCAGACGAGCCGACGAGCGCTCTCGACGTGACGATCCAGAAGCGCATCCTCGACCTGCTGACCGGGCTGCGTGACGAGCGCGGCATCGGCCTCCTGCTCATCACGCACGACCTCGCGCTCGCCGCCGAACGCGCCGACGACCTGATCGTGCTGCGCGACGGGCGTGTGGAGGACGCCGGGCCCACGGCCGAGGTCTTCCGGGCTCCGCGCTCCGACTACGCCGCCGCACTGCGCGCCGATGTGCCCGCCCTCGCCCCCGACCGGTTCCGCACGCAGCTGTCCGCGCGACCGGTCGGCGGGGGAGGGCCCGCGGTGTCGGCCCGCGGCGTCACCAAGACCTTCCGCACGTCGGGACGCGAGGTGCGCGCCCTCGACGACGTCTCGTTCGAGGTGGCGGCGGGCACCACCCACGCCCTCGTCGGCGAGTCGGGGTCGGGCAAGACGACGGCGGTGCGCCTGCTGCTGGGTCTGGAGCATCCGGATGCCGGAGAGCTCATCGTCGCGGGGGAGTCCGTCACCGGCCGGACCGCGGCCGACCTGCGCGGTGTCCGCCGACACCTGCAGCTGGTGTACCAGAACCCGTTCACCTCCCTCGACCCGTCGTGGAGCGTCGAGGGCATCCTGGGCGAGCCCCTCGCGCGTTATCACGTGGGCGATCGCCGGTCCCGTCGCGACGCGGTGCACGCGGCGCTCGCCGCGGTGGGCCTCGGCGAACACCTGTGGCGCCGCCGGCCGGCGGCGCTGTCGGGCGGTCAGCGTCAGCGCGTCGCGATCGCCCGGGCTCTCGTGCTCGAACCCGACGTGCTCGTGCTCGACGAGCCCACCAGTGCGTTGGACGTCACCGTCCAGGCCGAGATCCTCGATGTGCTCGTCCGGCTTCAGATCGAGCGCGGCCTCACGTACCTGTTCGTCTCGCACGACCTCGCGCTCGTGCGGCAGATCGCCGACACGGTCACGGTGCTCCAGCACGGCCGCGTCGTCGAGCAGGGCCGCGCCTCCGACGTCCTCGACGCGCCGCGGCATCCGTACACCCGGACGCTGGTCGCGGCGATCCCCGACCCCGGGGTGATCCGCTCCGCCGCTCCCCTCCCCGTCTGACCCTCGCCCTCGCTTGGAAGGAATCCCATGCCCATCGAATTCGTCAACATGGTCGGCAGCCGCCCCCCGGGTGCGCCCACGTACAGCGGCAGCACCTTCACCCAGCCCATCGACGTGGCCTGGCTGCGCCACTACGCCCGCACGATCGAGGAGTTCGGCTTCGATCACACGCTCATCCCGTACGCCTCGGCGAGCGCCGATCAGTACGCGCTCTCGGCGACGGTCCTCGCGGCTACCCAGCGGCTGCGGACAGTTGTCGCCGTCCGCCCCAACTCGGCGTTCCCGACGGTCGCCGCGCAGGGACTGTCGACCCTCGACCAGCTCTCGGGCGGACGGGCGCTCGTGCACATCATCTCCGGGGGCAGCGACGAGGAGCAGGCCCGCCAGGGCGACTACCTCGACAAAGAACAGCGTTATCGCCGCTCGTCGGAGTTCATCGAGGTGCTGCGCAAGGTGTGGACCTCGACGGAGCCGTTCTCGCACCACGGCGAGTTCTACCGCTTCGACGAGTTCGGGCCCGCGTACGCGACGCATACCGGGGGTGCGCTCCCCGTCTCGCTCGGCGGATCCAGTGAGTTCGCGTACGCTTCCGGCGGCGCTCACGCCGACATCTTCGCGCTGTGGGGTGAGCCCCTCGCCGAGACCGCCGAGCAGATCGACCGCGTGTACGCCCACGCCCGCGCCGCCGGTCGCACCGACCGCATCCGCTTCTGGGTGACGTTCCGTCCCGTCGTCGCGCCGACCGACGCCCTCGCGCGTGAGAAGGCCCACGGCATCCTGGAGCGGGCGAAGCCGTTCTACGAGAAGGTCCAGGGCCTGAACCGAACGAACGTCGGGTCGGTGCGCCTGCGCGAGCTGTCGGAGCGGTCGGAGGAGCACGACGGCGGCGTGCTGTGGACGCCGCGCGGTGTCGCCGGCTCGGGCGGGGCGTCGTCGCTGCTGGTCGGTTCTCCCGAGACGGTGGCCGAGGCGATCGTGCGCTACGTGGAGCTCGGAGCGGACATCGTGTCGCTGCCGACCCTCGGCGACCTGAACGATGCCGTGGATGCCGGGCGCCTGGTGATTCCGCTCGTGCGTGACGAGGTGGCGCGCCGCGGGATCGACCCGGAGGTCGTGTTCGCCCGCCGGGCCGTGGCGTGAGCGCCGACGCCGTCGGGGGCCGTCGGGCGCCCGGGGTCGTCTCCGCCGGCGGGCGCCGGATCATCGTCGGCGCCGGCGCCCTCGGCGCCCTGCTCGCCGCGCAATGGACGGGCGCGGGCCTGCCGGCCGTGCTCGTGGCGCGCGGCGCCGCTCGCGACGTGATCGACGAACGCGGCGTGCTCGTGCGCCGTCCGCACGGCGACGAGCGCATCGCGGTCGACGTCGTCGGCTCCATCGACGAAGCCGAGCCCGCGCCCGGCGACACCGTGGTGCTCGCGGTGAAGAGCCAGGATGCCGAGCAGGCGCTGGCCGCGCTGGCCTGGCGCCCCCTCGTCAGCGGCGGTGTCGTGGCGGATCTGCCGGTGGTCACGCTGCAGAACGGGCTCGCGACGGAAGACATCGCGCTGCGCCGGTTCGCCCGCGTGGTGGGGGTGTCGGTGGCGATCGCCGCCAGTCATCTGCGCCCCGGTGAAGTCGTGGCGCCGTCATGGCCCACGCTCGGAACGGCGCGCGTCGGCGCCGTCACCGGAGCCGCGGCCGAGCTCGAGCCGCGCGTGAGCGACGATCTCGCGAGCGCCGGGTTCGCGGCATCCGTCGTCGCGGACATCGCTGCCACCAAACGCCGCAAGCTCCTGGCGAATCTCCGCAACGTCGTCGAGGTGTTCGACGTCGACGACGCGGTCCGAGACGCGGCCACCGCGTCGGTGCGCGACGAGGCGGCGGCCCTCTTCGATTGCCTCGGCCTCGACGTCGCGCCGGCCGAGGCGGGGTTCGTCCCCGTCGAGCAGGTGCCGGGCCACGTCCCCGGGCGGTTGTCGACGTGGCAGAGCCTGGAACGCGGCGCGAGCGTCGAGAGCGACTTCCTCGTCGGGGAACTCGTCCTGCTCGCGCGACGTGCGGGGGTGGAGGTGCCGCTCGCCGAAGCCGTGCAACGCGATCTCGGCGCGCTCGCCGCGCGCGGCGGCCGGCCGGGCGCCGCGCCGCTGCCGTCCGCCCTCGCCGCGGCCGTGCGGGGCGGGTCGGTCGCGACGCCGTCCGCGCCTGCCGCGGCCCTCGCCGGGGCGACGACGTGACCGCGGTCGCCCCGACGACGACGGGCGCCGCGCCGCGCACGCTCACCCTCGGCTTCCACACACGGGTGCCGTTCACGACGGGCGAGGCGCGACGCGGTCTGGACGACGGGGTCGCCCTCTTCCGTCACGCCGAGCAGGGGGGTTACGACCGCGGCTGGGTGTATCAGCGTCATTTCGACAACTACCTCGCCGCGCCGCTGGTCTTCCTCCCCGTCGTGGCGCAGTACACGAGCCGTATCGGCCTGGGCACGGCGATCATCGGCATGCGGTATCAAGATCCGGTCCTTCTCGCCGAGGCCGCATCGACCGCGGACCATCTCAGCGGGGGCCGCCTGCAACTCGGCCTCGGAACGGGGATGGGCGGCTTCGACCGGGCTTTCCGGCAGGAGCCGAACGACGGTCGGGCGGTCTCCCTCGATCGGCTCGACGTCTTCCTGCGGGCCATCCGGGGCGAAGCGGTCGGTCACGGCGCGAACGGCGAGCCGCTCACCGTGCGAGGGGCGAGCCGCGATCTGATCGAGCGCGTCTGGTTCGGTGCCGGCTCCGTCGCCTCCGCCGAGCGCGTCGCCGGGCGGGGGCTGCACCTGATGCTGAGCACGATCCTGACCGGCGCGGTCGCGGACTACGACGCCGAGCAACGCGCGGCGATCGCGGCGTTCCGCGAGGGACATCCGCGCGGGTCGTCCGCGCGCGTCTCGGTGAGCCGGTCCATCCTGCCGGCGACCTCGGTCGAACGCGCTCGCCGCTACGCCGCCTACGACGCCGAGCGTCGCGCGCGCGGACCCGCTGCTTCGCGACCGCAGGGCGCGGTCGCCCCGGCGCCGCAGCCGCCCGGAGTCTTCACGATGAGCCCGGCCATCCACGGAGAGCCGGAGTCGGTGGTCGATGCGTTGCTGGCCGACCCCGCGGTGGCCGAAGCTGATGATGTCATCGCTTTCCTGCCGCCCGAGTTCGCGCTCGACGAGAGCAGGCGACTGCTCGATGACATCGCCGAACACGTCGCGCCGGCGTTGCGCATAGCAAGAGGAGCTTCTGCATGACCGATCTCGCCCCCGCCCTCGCCATCGACCGCTCGGGTCTGCGCGCCGCCGGCTCGCCCGCCGGCGTCGTCGTCGCGCGAGACGTGGCGGATGTGCAGGCCGCGGTGCGGCGCGCGCGGGCCGACGGGCTCGTGGTCGTCACGCGAGGCGCGGGCTCCGGCCTCGCCGGCGGCGCGGTGGCCGGCGCAGGCGCGTTGGTGCTCGACCTCTCGCGGCTCGACCGCATCCGGTCCATCGATCCCGTCGACGGCACCGCCGACGTCGAAGCGGGCGTGATCACCGCTCACTTGGATGCCGCTGCGCGCGCGCACGGGCTGTTCTACGCCCCCGATCCCGGCAGCGTCGGCATCTCGACCATCGGCGGCAACATCGCCACGAACGCCGGTGGCCTGCGCGGAGCCAAGTACGGCGTGACGCGCGACGCGGTGCTGTCGGTCGATGTCGTCCGCGCGGACGGCTCTCTCCTACGGCTGGGTCGCCCCACCATCAAGGGAGTGACGGGATACGACCTCGCCGGTCTCGTCGTGGGCTCGGAGGGCACCCTGGGGATCGTGGTCGCGGCGCGGGTGCGCCTGCTTCCCGTGCCGCGCCGCATCGCCACGGCCTCGGCGTTCTTCGCCACGCTCGAGGACGCCGCCGAGGCGGTCGCGGCGATCGCACTGAGCGGCGCCCGCCCCGCGGTGCTCGAGATCCTCGACGGGGAGACGCTCGGCGCGATCGACGCCCTGGAGGGCTCGGCCCTGCGCGACCGCGGGGAGGCGCTGCTGCTCGCCCAGACCGACGGCTTCGGCGCCGAGGAGGAGATCGCGGTCGTGACCGAGGCCCTCTCCGCAGCGGCGACCCACCACGAGTGGACCGCAGACCCGGAGACGGCGGCGACGCTGCTGCACGCGCGTCGGCAGGCGCTCCCGGCTCTCGAGCGGCTCGGTCGTCCGGTGATCGAAGACATCGCGGTGCCGCGCAGCCGTCTCGCCGAGGCGGTACGGGGCATCCGCGCGATCGCCGCCCGGCGCGAGGTGCCGATCTACGTCTTCGGTCACGCCGGCGACGGCAATCTCCATCCGATCATCGTCGTCGACCCCTCCCTCGACGAGCTGCCCGAGTCCGCGGTCGGAGCGGCGGATGACATCTTCGCCCTCGCGTTGGAGCTCGGCGGAACGGTGACCGCCGAGCACGGCATCGGTCGTCTGAAGCGCGAGTGGGCGCGTCGAGAGCTGGGGCCGGAGGTGGTGGCCGTGCACGATGCGATCAAGGCGGTGTTCGACCCCGATGGCATCCTGAACCCCGGCGCGGCGTACTGAGCGCGGGCCTGCTCGGGGGTTGGGGGCGTCCTCACCGCGGGGCGGGAGGAAGCCCTGCCCCGCGGCGCAGTGCCCCCGACGGCGGTGGCGCGGGTGGCGGTGCCGCGGGCGGCGGTGCGGCGGATGGCGGTGCCGCGGGCGGGGGTGGCGCGGGTGGCGGTGGCGCGGGTGGCGGTGGCGCGGGCGGGAGTGCGGCGGGCGGCACTGCCGCACATTTCGGGGCGGCTCCGCACCACATCGCCGCAGCGGTCCGTCCGCGACACCCGCACCGCTTCCCGCACCCCCATCCGCCACGCCGACCCGTGCTCGGTCGAGCCGTGGAGAAACCGGCACTGTTTTGATCGCTGTCCGGTTGCGGAACGGTCAGCGGTTCGGGTTGCTCGCCGCGCCGTCCAGCCAGAGCGTGTCGCTCTTGTCTCCGTGCGCGCCCGCTTTGCCGACGTGGGCGTCGCTGATCTTCGGGCCTTTCGTGATCACGTGCACGAGCGCCATGCCGTGGCCGCGACCCAGGTCGTAATCCGTCTTCAGCCACTCGAGGATCGGCGTGGCCTTGGTGCCCGGCCCGAAGCCGTGTTCGTCGGCGAGCGCGATGAACTGGCGCGGGGTCAGCCCCGTCTTGGTTTCGATGTTGTCGAGGTAGGACTGGAAAGACATGACCGGAGGCTAGCGCGCCCCTCCGACATCGGTCCACGCTCGCGGCGCGGCGCCGGGCCGATGACCCGCGCGCTGCACAGGGCCCGGCCGCACGGAAGCGCCGGCTGCACGAGGCGCGGGCTGCACGAGGCACCGGCCGCACGAGGCGCCGGCCGTACGAAGCACGAGGCACCGGCCGCACGAGGCGCGCGGACGAAGCACCGGGACAGCGATCCGCCGGCCGACGATCTGCCGGTCCGGCGATACGCGGGGCGGACCAGGCGCCGGGCGGCCGATGCCCCGGGCCGGCGACGCGCGGGGGCGGACAGGGCGCGGGGCGGCCGACGCGCGGGACCGACGATGTCGGAGCATCGGGATACGGTCGGGGGATGGCCGTCACCCTGCACCGGGCGCCCGTCGCCGAGATCGACCCCCGCACCCTGTACCGCATCCTCTGGCTGCGGGTGACGGTCTTCGTCGTCGAGCAGCAGGCCGCCTATCCCGAGATCGACGGGCGCGACATCGAGCCCGGCGCGGAGCTGATGTGGGCGACCGAGGGCGACGACGTGCTCGCGACCCTCCGCATCCTCCGCGAGCCGGACAACACGCGCATCGGCCGCGTCGCCACCGCCCCCGCGGCGCGCGGCCGCGGCCTCGCCGCCGACCTCATGCGCGCCGCCGTCGATGTTCTGGATGCTGAGGCCCCCGGCATCCCGATCCTGCTCGACGCCCAAGCGCACCTGGCGAGCTGGTACGCACGGTTCGGGTTCGTGGTGTCGGGCGCGCCGTTCGCCGAGGACGGCATCCCGCACGTGCCGACGCGGCGGACGCGCCTGAGCACCGAGCGCCTCGTGTTGCGGGAGTGGACCCGCGACGACCGAGACCGCGCGTTCCTCTTCGACATGTACCGCCGGCCTGAGGTGCGTCGCTGGCTGGGCGACGGGCGCGTGATGACGGACGAGGCCGAGGTCGACGCGCTGCTGGATCGCTGGACCGGTCTGGCGGACGGCATCTTGGGAGTGCGGGCCGTCGAAACGGCCGACGGTGCACCCCTCGGTTCGGTGCTGCTCAAGCGCATCCCGTGGTCGGCGAGTGCGGGTGACGGGCACCCCGACGACGTCGAGATCGGCTGGCACTTCCACCCCGATGCCTGGGGCTCGGGCTACGCCACCGAGGCCGCGGCGGCCGTGCTCGCGCTCGCCCGGAAGCACGGCATCCATCGCATCGTCGCCGTCACGAACCCGGCGAACGCCGTGTCGGGGGCGGTCGCCGAGCGCATCGGGCTGCGACCGGTGGGGGAGACGGGTGCGTACTACGACACGACGTGCGCGCTGTACGTGTCAGCCGACGGGGGTGGAGTCCCGGCCCTGCACGGCTGACCGATCGGTCGATCCCGACCTTGCGGCGCGCATGCCTTCCGCGGAGCGTGCACGCCCGGTGCGTCACCCCTGGTCGGCCGGCTGACGCGAGTCCCAGTCGGCACGGCTCGCGGTGATCGTCGCCCTGTGCTCCTCGGCCCAGTCGGCCAGTGCGCGCAACGGTGCCGTCAGTGACTGGCCTGTCGCTGTGAGTGCGTACTCGACCCGTGGCGGCCGCATGTCGATGACCGTTCGCGTGATGAGCCCGTCGCGCTCCAAGCGTTGAAGGGTGAGCGTGAGCATTCGCTGCGAGATGCCCTCGATGTCTCGTTGAAGGGAACGGAATCGGTACGGCTGTCGAGCGAGGGCCGCCACGACCAGGATCGTCCACTTGTCCCCGACCCGCTCCAGGATGTCCTTGAGTGAGCACCTTTCGGCGGCGAATCGCGGCGCCGCGGTTACGGCGGTGTACCCATCGGTCAGGAGAGTGCCTTCTGTCGTCATGGACTCATGGTTACTACTCTGACGCTGGTTATTTCAAGTAACCGCGAGATGGCACAACATGAGAATCGGCATTCTGGGCACGGGGCGGATGGGGCAGGCGCTGGCCGAACTGCTCCGCGGTGCCGGTCACGACCTCGTGATCGGGTCGCGGACGCCGGGTGAGGCTTCGTTCCCCACCGTCACGCTGGGGGAGGCGCTCACCCACGGGGAGGTCGTCCTCATCGCCCTGCCGCACGCCGCGATCGAAGCGAACCTCGCCCTGCTTTCGACGATCGCGCCGGAGACCGTCGTGATCGATCTCGCGAACGCGGTGCTGGTCGAAAACGGTCGGATCCGCTCAGCCCTGGAGCAACCGCACGGACGGTGGCTGGCTGACCTCCTCGCGCATGCACGAGTGGCCCGCGCCTTCACGCATATCCACGACGAGCTACTCGTCAGTCGAGCGATGCGCCAGCCCCACACGTGGGCGATCGCGGTGGCTGCCGACGATGTCGCGGTCCTGACCATCGCCGAGACGCTGGTCCGGGATGCAGGGTACGTGCCCGTGCCGATCGGCGATCTGAACCGCTCGTCGGTTCTCGACCCGGGAGGTCCGCTGTTTCCCAACATGTACCTGCCCGGCGACATGCGGGATCTGCTTCGCCGCCACGGCGCCTGAGGTGGGCGTCGCACGGCGAAGCCCGTGTGGAGCCTCGGCTCGAGTGGTCCGCGTGGTGATCGCAGGCCCTGACGACGCTAGTGCGGCGCGTGGTACTCCGCGGTGCCTCGCTTCCAGTAACCCTTGACCACGGTTGCGGCGGGGTCGCCCGCCCAGCGATCGAGCAACAGCGCGCGCCCGGCGCGGACGATCGACTGCTCGGCGGCGACGAAGCCGAAGACGCAGCCGAACGGCCGCTCCTCCACGTCGAGCGCGTCGAGCCAGTCGGCGAGTTCCTCGCCCGCGGGGCGCTCGCCGCGGTGCAGCTGCACCACCTCGACGCCCGGGGGCGCGGCGACGGGCAGGTCGTGCGCGGCATCCGGCACTTCGATCGCGATGCGCCCGACGGCGTCGTCGTCCATGGCCGCCGCGAACCGGCGGATCGCCGGGACCGCCGTCTCGTCGCCGGCCAGCAGCCAGGCGTCGGGTCGACCGACCAGCACCATCGACCCGCGCGGTCCGCCGACCCCGACCGGTGCGCCCAGGGGAGCGGATGCCGCCCACTGGCTGCCGACACCGCCACCGTGCAGCGCCACGTCGATGTCGAGCCAGCCCGCCTCGGCATCCCAACTCACCGGGGTGTACTCGCGATTGGGGGCCTCTCGGATCTCACCACCGGGCTGGGCGGGAAAGAACACGCGGATGTGGTCGTCGGCGCCGGGGGAGTCGAAGCCCTGCAGCTCGGGACCCTCGAGGCGGAGGCGAACGTACGACGGGGTCACCCAGGTGCGCTGGCTGAGAGTCGCCGCGCGGAACAGGAGCTCGTGGCGGCGGGGTTCGAGGCGGGCTCCGAGGGTCGGGTTCGACATCTTCACAAAGGTAAGGCTAACCTAACGGTTCGCCCCCCGCACGAAGTGTCCGCCGGGTGGCTCACACACAGCACTGGAGAGATTCGCATGAGTACTCGCTTGTTCCGCCCCCTCGCCGTCGCCTCCTTGGTGGCCGCCCTCGCCCTCACCGGATGCGCCGGGAACACCGCCGCGCCCGCCGGCGAGGCCGCCGCGGCGACCACCGTCACCGTCGAAGACAACCACGGCTCGATCGAAGTGCCCGTCAACCCGGAGCGTGTCGTCGCCCTCGACAACACGACCTTCGAGACGCTCAGCGAGTGGGGCGTGAAGCTCGTCGCCGCCCCCAAGCCGCTCATGTACGACCTCTGGCCTTCGCTCTCGGGTGGTGACGAGGTGCTCGACGTGGGCCTTCACCGCGAGCCCGACATCGAGGCCGTCGTCGCGGCCGAGCCCGACCTCATCGTCGGCGGGTACCGTTTCCGCGAGATCTACGACCAGCTGAAGGAGATCCAGCCGGCCACGATCGAGACCAGCCCCCGTGAGGGCGAGGACCACACGTCGGAGCTCAAGCGGCAGACGACGATCCTCGGCCAGGTGTTCGGCAAGAACGACGAGGCCGCGCAGCTCACGGCCGACCTCGACACCGCGATCGCCGACGCGAAGGCGGCCTACGACCCGTCGCAGACGGTGATGGGCCTCATCACCTCGGGCGGGAAGATCGCCTACGCCGCTCCCGGCGAGGGCCGCGGTGTCGGCGTGCTGTTCCCGACGCTGGGGCTCACCCCCGCGCTCGATCGCTCAGCCGAAGACGCCTCGCACGGCGACGACATCAGCGTCGAGGCGATCGCCGCGGCGAATCCCGAGTGGCTCTTCGTGCTCGACCGCGACGCGATGTTCGGCGAAGACGGCTACGTCTCGGCGAAGGAGCTCGTCGAGAACGCCGAGGCGCTGAAGAACGTCCCCGCCGTGCAGAAGGGCCAGATCGTCTACCTCGACGGCAGCTTCTACCTCGATGAGGGCATCCAGGCGTACACGAAGCTGTACCGCTCCGCCGCCGAGGCCTTCGCCTCCTGACCCCGCCTCCGCCGCGCGCGTGAGGGGTCAGAAACTGTCGCCTGGGCCCGCCCCAGGCGACAGAAAGTGACCCCTCACGCGTGAGCACGGCGGGGAGGGAGGGGATGCCATGAGACAGACCATCATGCGACCTCGGCTCGCGCTGCCCGCCGCGGGTGTCGGCGTCGCCGCGCTCGTCGTCCTGTCGCTGTTCGTCGGGGCCTACGACCTGACCGCCGACGACTTCGGCGGCGAGATGTTCTTCATCTCGCGCGTACCGCGCACCGTCGCCCTCGTGCTCGCCGGCTGCGCGATGGCCGTGTCGGGCCTCATCATGCAGCTGCTCACCCAGAACCGCTTCGTCGAGCCGTCCACCACCGGAACCACGGAGTGGGCCGCGCTGGGACTGCTCGTCACGGTGCTGCTGTTCCCGACCGCGCCGCTGATCGTGCGCATGGTCGCGGCGTCGGTCGCCGCCTTCGTCGGGACGATGGTGTTCATCGCCATCCTGCGCCGCATCTCGCTGCGCTCGTCGCTGGTCGTGCCCTTGATCGGCATCATGCTGGGCGCGGTCGTCTCGGCGTTCACGACCTATCTCGCCGTCTCGACCAACTCGCTGCAGATGCTCGGCACGTGGTTCATGGGCAGCTTCACCTCGATCGTGCGCGGACGCTACGAGGTGCTGTGGATCGTCGCGATCGTCGTGCTGCTCGTCTTCCTCTACGCCGACCGCATCACCGTCGCCGGCCTCGGCCGCGACATCGCCACCTCGGTGGGCCTCGATCACACGCGCGTGATGCTCATCGGCACGGGCCTGGTCGCCGTCGCGACCGGGGTGACCACCGTCGTCGTCGGGTTCCTGCCCTTCCTCGGACTGGTCGTGCCGAACCTCGTGTCGATGTGGCGCGGCGACAACGCCCGCGCGAACCTGCCCTGGGTGTGCCTCGGGGGAGTCGCGATCGTCGTCGTCTGCGACATCGTCGGGCGCGTGATCCGGATGCCGTTCGAGGTCCCCGTCTCGATGATCCTCGGCGTCGTCGGCGCCGCCGTGTTCATCACCCTGCTGCTGAGGATGCGTGCCCGTGGCTGACACCCTGACCCGCCGTGCCCCGGCCCTTGCCGTCCGTCGTCCGCGGATCGCCTGGCGCTTCGGCATCCTGGCCCTCATCGTGGTGGTCGCGGCCGTCGGCGTGCTGACCTGGGACGTCCCGGGGGTGCCGGGGTCGCGCGGCTTCTGGATCGCGGTGAATCTGCGCGTGGTGAGTCTGGCGACGATCGCCCTCGTCGCCTGCTGCCAGGCGGTGGCGACGGTGCTGTTCCACACCGCCACCGCGAACCGCATCCTGACCCCCTCGATCATGGGGTTCGACGCGCTGTACGTCGTGATGCAGACGGCGCTGGTGTTCTTCTTCGGCGCCGCGGCGCTGTCGGCCACCGACGGCCTGCTCAAGGTCGTCGTGCAGAGCGTGCTGATGGTCGGCTTCGCCACGTTGCTCTACGGCTGGCTGTTCGCCGGCCGCCGCGGCAACCTGCACATCATGCTGCTGGTGGGGGTCGTGCTGGGTGTGGGCTTCGGTTCGCTCTCCACCGTCATGCAGCGCCTGCTCACGCCCAGCGACTTCGACATCTTCTCGGCCCGCCTGTTCGGCAACCTCTCGAACTCGGATGCCGAGTACCTCCCGTGGGGAGCGCTCGTCGTGGCCGTGGTGCTCGCTCTCGTCTGGCGCTCGAGGCATCGACTCGACGTGCTCGCGCTCGGCCGCGAGGCATCCATCAACCTCGGTCTGGCCTACCGGCGCGAGGTGATCGGGATGCTGGTGCTCGTCGCCGTGCTCATCTCGGTGTCGACGACGATGGTGGGCCCGATGACGTTCTTCGGGTTCATCGTCGCGACCCTGGCGTATCAGCTCGCCGGCTCGTCGCAGCACCGCGTGGTGCTGCCGTTCGCCGTGCTACTGGGCATGGCCACGCTGCTGGGCGGGTACTTCGTGCTGCGCCACATCTTCTACGCCGCCGGGATGCTCTCGATCATCATCGAGTTCGTCGGCGGCGTCTTCTTCCTCGTGTACCTGCTCCGAAAGGGGAGCCTGTGATCTCGCTCACCGACGTCACCATGACCTACGGCGACCTCACCGTGCTCGGGCCTGTGACCCTCGACATCCCCGCCGGCGGCGTCACCGCGCTCGTCGGGTCCAACGGTGCGGGCAAGTCGACGCTGCTGACCATCGTGGGACGCCTGACCACCGCGACGAGCGGGCGGGTCACCGTCGCCGGGAACGACGTGACCACCACTCCCGGGCGGGCGCTCGCGAAGATCGTGTCGATCCTGCGCCAGGAGAACCACTACGTCACCCGCCTGACGGTGCGCGAGCTCGTCGGCTTCGGGCGTTTCCCGCACTCGCAGGGGCGTCTCACCGCCGAGGATCACGCGAAGATCGACGAGGCCATCGCCTTCCTGGATCTCACCGAGCTGTCGGGGCGCTACCTCGACCAGCTCTCGGGCGGGCAGCGCCAGCGCGCATATGTCGCCATGGTGCTCGCGCAGGACACCGATTACATCCTGCTCGACGAGCCGCTGAACAACCTCGACATGAAGCACGCCGTCGCCATGATGGGCCAGCTCCGCCGCGCGGCCGATGAGCTCGGCAAGACCATCGTCATCGTCGTGCACGACATCAATTTCGCGGCGGCGTACGCCGATCGCATCGTCGCGCTGGCAGACGGCCGGGTGGTGCACGCCGGTGCGCCCGCCGATCTGATGACGTCGGAGACGCTGGAGGAGGTCTTCGGAACGCCCGTCGACGTGCGACACGACGGGCCGTATCCCCTTGCGGTCTACTACCGGTGACGGCGTCGGAGATCGCTGCCGGCGCGACGGCCCGTGTTAGAGCTGGATGCCGTTGTCCTCGTCGTTCACACCGACGTTGCGGCCGCGGCTGGACTCGTACGCGATGAGCCAGCCCACCGACACGGCCGCGGCGATGACGACGCCGAGCCACACGTTCTGCCAGACCAGTCCGAACACGATGCCGAGCCCGAGCAGCACCACGCTGCCCAGGACCCAGGAGGTGCGTCCGCGCGGCCAGCCGGTTCCCGTCTGCGTCATGCGCTCAGCCTACGGGCGCGTCCCCCCGGTCCGGCTCAGCGGTCGCGGTGGTCTTCGGGGTGCAGGCGCGGGCCGCGCCGCGGCTCCAGTCCCGCCCCCGCGTAGATCAGGCGGATGACACGCTGACGGTGCCCCGCGAAGGGTTCGAGCAGCTCGAGCATTCCGTCGTCATCGGTGCGATGACCCGTGAGCGCGAATCCCACCTGGTGGGCGAGGTGATAGTCGCCGGTGCTCACGGCATCCGGGTCTCCGAACGCGCGGATGCGCGTCTCGGCGCTCGTCCAGATTCCCACGCCGCGCAGACTGATGAAGACGCGGTCGCGAGCCTCGCCGTCCGTCGCCGCCTCGGCCGCGCGGACCACTGATGGTCCTCGGCGCGCGGTCTCGACGATCGTGCGGGACTGCGGCGGTTCGAGGCCGGCGCGGTGCCACGCCCACGACGGAACGTGCCGCCACCCCTCGATGTCGGGCGGGGCGAACATCGGCCGGGGCGTCGGCCCCGGCGCGCGCTCGCCGTACCAGGTGACGATGCTGCGCCAGGCCGAGAAAGCCTGCATGCTCGTGACCTTCTGCTCCATGATGGCGCTGACCAGGGCGTCGAACACCAGGTCGGTGCGCCCGATCCGCAGGTCGGGATGCCGGCGGTGCCACTCGGCGACCGACGGATGCCGCGACGCGTCGAAGCCGTCCGGATCATCGTCGGCGCCGCACAGAGCGGGCAGCTGATCGAGTGCCCAGGCCGCGCCCGCGCCCCACGCCGCGGCACGGACGCCACCCCCGGCCCGCTGGCGCAGGGCCAGGGTGGCCAGCCCGAGCGGTGTACGGCTGACGCGCCAGACCACTCCGCCCGCGCTCAGGGGCGCGTCGGAGGAATACGTGGGGTCGTTGCGACCGTGACGCTGAGCCGCGACTGCCCGGCCGATGTCGACCGGCTGCACCGGACGGTACTCCCGCTCGATCGGTCTTTCTGCCGGGACCGGCAGCTCGCGCGTCTGCTGACGTGCGCGCACCCCGGTCGGTCTCATGCCGACACCCTACGTCGAGCCGCCGACATCGCGTCATCCGCGCGGAATCTCGGCCTCCTGGACCGGTCTGGACGAATGACCCGGCCGCCGGACGCAGTGGTGGCCTCCGCACCGCGCGTGAGCCGACGGCTCGCGCGGGTGACGAGAACGGCGGCGCCGCCGACCGGCCTCAGAACCGGTCGGGCGACGGCGTGCCGTGACCGTAGCGGATCGAGACGTCGGCATGGCGGTCGAAGCGGTAGCCGACGCCGCGCACGGTGCGCACGATGTCCTCGTAGGCGCCGAGCTTCGCGCGCAGCCGCCGGACGTGCACGTCGATCGTGCGCTCACCCGGTGCGTCGTCGTCGGTGGAGCCCTCCCACAGGGATGCCACCAGCTCGGTCCGTTCGATGGTGCGGCCTTCGCGCAGCACGAGGTACTGCAGCAGCTCGAACTCCTTGAAGGTGAAGGCCGCGGACTCGCCGTCGATGAGCACGCGCTTGCGCGAGATGTCGACGACGACACCGCCCGCCGCGCGGTCCTCCTCGGCCGGCTCCTCCTTCGTGCGGGCGACCGCGGAGGGCTCGTGCAGAGCGAGGCGGACCACGTCGACGTCGCGACCGCCCGCGCCGGCCGGGGCCAGGGCGACGGTGGCGTAGGTCTCGGCGGCCGGGGCCAGTTCGCCGAGCGTGCGTCGGAGAGCCTCGACCAGGGTGCCCAGGCTGACTCCGGCGGCGGCGGCCTTGGCCTCGTCGATTCCGACGTACAGAGCGAACCCGCGCGGGGCCGTCGAGGCGGCAGGACGCGCAGCCGCTGCCGCTCCGGATGGGGCGGGGGTGGCCGGGGAGGGGGACGGTGCCGCAGCGGGCGTGGGGCGAGCGGCGGAGGCGGCCGGTGCCGGGGCGACCGACGAGCGAGCGGCGGGGGAAGCCGTGGTCGTGACGGTACGAGGGGCGGAAGCGGTCACGGGACGATCGAGAACGACGGAAAGCGACATGAGGAGAAATCCTTGGGTGTGTGAACCCGGGCGTCATCATGAGCGGGGTTCGACGGGAGGTGAGGGGCCGAAGGGCCGGAGTGCGGAGCCGGAGAACGCGTGATCGACGCGGGTGCCGGGCAGCCGGGGGACGTCTCGGCATACAGAAGCACGAGGATCGTCCGAACGAGGGTCGCGGTTAGCGGCACATTCGACAACACATGACGGCGCGGCCGGGCATCATCATGCCGGCAGTCCTGTTCGCCTCCCGGGCGGACAGAGAACGCGCGAAGTCAGTCATGGCGGCATTATTACCCACGGAGTCCGTTGAGGTCAAATCATGACGAGCGGTCCGTCGCGATGCAGTCTGCGCGGCGGGCGAGGGTGAAGCTGCGGGGCGACCGTGCATTCTGCGTCATCCAGCCGTCGATCACGGTGAGCGGCGTAGCCTCTCGGCATGTCCGATCTGCTCTTCGCCGACGACAAGTCGGCATCCCGATTCACCCTCCACCGCGGTGACGACCTCGTCTCCGTCCTCGACTACCGCGATGACGGGCGCACCATCGCCCTGACCCGGGCGTTCACCATCCCCACGTACCGCGGACACGGGTATGCCGCGGTCATCACCGAGCGCGCCGTCGACGCGATCGAGGCGGCGGGCGATCGCGAGATCCTCCCCGTCTGCTGGTACGTGGGGGAGTGGTTCGACGCCCGCCCCGAGCGCGCGGGTCTGCTCCACCGCCGCCCCGCGTCCTGACGGCCGGGTGGGGCAGTCCCCCGGGCGGTCGTCAACCCCTGCTCGCGGCCCAGGCCGACGCGCCAGGCTGGACATCTCGAAAGGGGGAGTCATGAACGACGACCGCGACCTGCCCGAAGGCGTCATCGACGCCGATCCGCCCGGCAGCTGGGAGAGCGGTGCCGTCTCCGACGGCGAGACCGCCGAGCAGAACGAGCACGCCAAGGGCTCGCCACGTCTGAACGACGCCGAGCCCTCGGATCCCATCGAAGGCGATGCCGCAAGCCAGGGCATCGACCCCGACCTGAGCACGGAGGACTGACATGTCGGATGCAACCCGGGCCCCCGAGCCCAGCACCGGTCCCGACGGGGGCGCCGGCGCGGCCGATTCGGTCGGCGGCGCGGTGCACCGTGACGGCAAGCCGTCGCAGCCGGGCGAGCAGTCGGCCCCCGCGATGGACACCCACCCCACCGACGACGAGGCCCGCATCCAGGGTGTCGTCGTCCAGACGCGCGCCGACGTGGGCGACAAGAGCGAGGAACGCATCGCGGACGTCCTCCGTCAGCGGTTCGACGACATCGGGCTCGACCTCGGTGACGACCGTATACGCGCGCTCGCGGCCGAGGTCGCGGCCGGCTGAGAACGACCACCGAGTGCCCCGCCCGCCCCGTGCGGAGCGGGGCATTCCGCCGTCCGCCGCCGTGCGACGGATCATCCGTGCGTTTGCTGCGGGCCGATGTCGGAGGTGCGACGTACCGTAACTGCATGCGCATCCTGCACACCTCCGACTGGCACATCGGGCGCTCGTTCCACGGGCATTCCACTCTCGACGCCCTCTCCGGCGTGCTCGGCGCCCTCGTCGCCCAGGTGCGCGACAACGGGGTCGATCTGGTCGTCGTCGCGGGTGACGTCTTCGACTCCGCTGCACCGTCGGCGGCGTGCTATCCCGTGCTGTCCCGCACTCTCGCCGACCTCGCCGACGCCGGTGCCCGGGTGGTCGTCACCAGCGGCAACCACGACTCCGCGGCCCGCCTCGGCTTCCAGTCGGCCCTGCTCCGCGACGACATCACGGTTCTGACCGACCCCGCGGGGGTGGGCACTCCGGTCACCGTCGACGACGAACACGGGCCCGTGCATGTCTACGGCATCCCGTACCTGGAGCCGGCCATCGTGCGGCACCAGTGGCCGGGCGTCGAACTGCGCAGTCAGGCGCAGACGATGGCCCATGCGCTCGATCTCGTGCGTGATGACCTCGCGGAGCGGGGAGGACGCTCCCTCGTGGTCGCGCACTGCTTCGCCGCCGGCGTCGAGTCGACTCCGGGCGTCGAGCGCGAGATCCGGCAAGGGGGTCTCGACGTGGTGCCGCTGTCGGCCTTCGACGGTCCCGATTACGTGGCGCTCGGGCACATCCACGGTCGCCAGCAGCTCTCGGAGCGCGTGCGGTACGCGGGGGCCCCCGTGCATTACAGCTTCGGCGAGGCGGGCAAGCCGCGCGGCTCCTGGCTCGTCGACCTCGACGCCGAGGGGCTGTCGTCGGTGACGTGGCTCGACCTGCCCGTGCCGCGTCCTCTGGCGACGCTGCGAGGCCGTCTCGACGAACTGCTCACCGATGAACGCTTCGACGGGCACCGACAGCATTGGGTTCGCGCGGAGTACACCGATCCGACACCGCAGCCCGACCCGATGCGGCGGCTCCAGGAGCGCTTCCCCTGGTGCGCGACGGTCGCGCACCAGCCCGCCGGCGCGCGGCTCGACGACGGCGAGGGCTACGCACGGCGCGTGCGCGCGGCGCGCGACGACGCGGAGATCATCGACGCGTTCCTCACCCACGTGCGCGAGGGCGAGGGCGCCTCCCCGGCGGAGCGCGATCTCATTCGCGAGATCCTCGACGAGCGCACCGTCGCAGAGGCCCGCGCATGAAGCTGCACCGTCTCGAACTCGAGGGCTTCGGCCCGTTCCTCGGCACGCAGGAGGTCGACTTCGACGCCTTCGCGGACGACGGTATCTTCCTCATCACCGGCCGCACCGGGGCGGGCAAGTCCAGCGTGCTCGACGGTGTCTGCTACGCGCTCTTCGGAGGCGTCCCCCGATACGACGGCGCGGAGCGGCGGTTGCGCAGCGACCACTGCGGCCCCGACGACCCGACGCGCGTGACGCTGGAGTTCAGCGCCGAAGGCGACCGCTGGCGCGTCACCCGGTCGCCGGAGTTCGAGCGCCCCAAGCGTCGCGGCGGCGGCACGACCAGGGAACCGCATCGCGCGCTCCTCGAGGTCCTCGCCCCGGAGGGATGGACGGGCGTGGCGGCTCGCCCGGTCGATGTCGCGGCGCGCATCGACGAGATCATCGGTCTCACGCAGCAGCAGTTCCTGCAGGTGATCCTGCTGGCGCAGAACCGCTTCGCACGGTTCCTCCTCGCGAAGAACGACGAGCGGCTGACCCTGTTGCGCACGCTGTTCGGCACGCGCACCTTCGAGCAGTACGGCGCCGACCTCGACGAACGCCGCAAGCGTGCGCACGAGCGTCTCGTGGCCGAAGGCGTCGGGATCTCGACCCTGCTCGACGAGGCCGAGCGTCTCGTCGCCGAGGTCGACGAAGAGGGGGGTCGCGACGTCGCCGAGGCGGCAGACGGGGCCGGAGGTGCGCCGGGCACGACGGAGCGTCTCGCGCGCGTCGTGCGGGCGGTGGAACGCGCCGACTACCGGGTCGACACCCTCGCCCGCGAGACCGGTGCGGCCGAGGCCCGTCTCGATGCCGCCCTCGCGGCGGAGCGCGACGCACGTGCGCTCGCCGAGCGCCAGCGCGACCGGCTGAGCGAGCGGGCCACGCTCGCGCGCCTCGAGAACCAGTCCGAGGCCATCGCGTCGATCCGTTGCGAGGCCGCGGCCGCGGCCGAGGCCGAAACGCTCCGCCCGGCGCTCGAGGCGTGCGACGCAGCTCGTCAGCTCCACGTCACCGCTGATCAGCGGCACGTCGATGCCGAGCGGCGAGTGCGCGACCGCGGCGAGGTCTGGGCCGATGCCGACCTCGCGTCGCGCGACGACACGCTTACCGCGCTCCTCGCTCGGGGCGAGGCCGCACTGCAGGCCGAGCGCACCCTCGCCGACCAGGTGCGCGACGTGGAGCGGGCGCGGGCGCGGGGTGAACGACCTCGAACAGGAGCGGCAGACGCTCGCCGACGGCCGAGCCGAGGTGCCGGAGATGTTGCGGGTCCTCGATGAGCGTCTCGGCGAGCTGTCCGGCGCCGACGCCCGGCGCGAGGCCGCGCTGAGGCTCCGCGAAGAGACCTCCCGTCGACTCGATGCGGCGCGAGAGGCGGCTCGACTGCTCGACCTGCGCGATCAGGCGGACCTCGCATCGCTGGTCCGCGCAGACGACCTCCAGCGGGCGATCGAGGCCTGGACGACGCTGCTGCGCCGGCGGCTCTCCGGGGCGGCGGTCGAACTCGCGCACGAGCTCGTGGACGGGGAGCCGTGCGCGGTGTGCGGATCACGCGAGCACCCGCAGCCGGCGCGCGGCGCCGAGGAACCCGTGAGCGACGCCGATCTCGCCGCGGCGGAGCAGCGCAAGAACGACGCCGTCGAGAGCGATCGCCTCGCCTCCGACGCCGCCCGGGTCGCCCGCGACGAGCACGCACTGGCCGCGGCCCTCGCGGGCGGTGAGGGAGTCGATCCGCTCGGAGCCCGACTCGCCGCTGCCGAGGAGACCCTCGCCGCCGCCGAGGCCGATCAGGCCGAGGCGGCGCGGATACGGACCGACCGGGAGCGTGCCGCCGATCTCGAGGCCACCCTCACGCGACGACTCGACGTGATCGCCGATGACCTGGCCGTGGAGCGCCAGGAGCTGGCGCTCGCGCACCAGCGAGCGGAGGCGGTCCGTGCGGAGGTCGACGCCGCCCGCGAGGGCTTCGACACGGTCGCGGCCCGCCAGGATGATCTGCGGGCTCGGCGTGACGCGGTGCGCGGTCTCATCGCCGCGCGAGCGGCTCTGACGAACGCTGCCGATGCGAGACGGAAGGCTGAGGCCGTCGTCGCCTCGCTCGTCGCCGAGAGCGGGTTCGACGACGTCACCGCCGTCACCGGTGCCCTGCGCACCGCCGCGGAACGCCGCCGGTTCGACACCACGGTGGCCGAGTACGACGCCGCGCTCGCCGCGACGCGTCAGCGTCTGCTGGAGCTCGAACTCGCCCTCGTCGACGCGGGGGACGACCTGATCGACCTCACCCCGTTCGCGGCGGAGGTGACGGCGGCCCGCGAGGCGGTGCAATCGAGCGCCGCCGCCCACGCCGCGGCGCGGTCGCTGGCCGACCGCCTGCGCTCGCTCGCCCAGCGAGCCGACGCCGGGCATGCCGCGATCGCGACGCTGGCCGATGAGCACGCGGTCGTGGCCCGGCTCGCCGACACGGTCGCCGGTCGCGCGCCGAACACGCGCCGGATGACGCTGGAGACCTTCGTGCTGGCAGCCGAGCTCGAAGAGATCGTGGCCCGGGCGAACCTGCGGCTGGAGCAGATGTCCGCTGGGCGCTACCGCCTGCAGCACACCGACGCGCTCGCGGCCCGCGGCGCCGCGAGCGGCCTGGGCCTCGAGATCATGGACGCCTTCACGGGCCAGTGCCGTCCGCCGCAGTCGTTGTCGGGCGGCGAGACCTTCCTCACGTCGCTGGCACTCGCCCTGGGGCTCGCCGAGGTCGTCACCGCCCGTGCCGGCGGGCTCCGACTCGACACCCTGTTCATCGACGAGGGATTCGGTTCCCTCGACGACGACACCCTCGACCTCGCCATGCGCACGCTCGATGAACTGCGCCAGGGGGGTCGAACGGTCGGCGTCATCAGCCACGTGGCGTCGATGCGGGACCAGCTCCCGGCGCAACTGCACGTCAGTGCCACTGCGCGCGGGCCGAGCGTCATCCGTCAAGACATCGCGTCCGCCGTCGCCTGACGGGTGGGGAGGAGCCGCGTCTAGGCTGGTCGCATGCGCAAGAGCACCCTGTGGACCATCGTCGGCGTCGTCGTGGCCGTCATCATCGCCTGGGTGCTGGTCAACCTGTTGTTCTCGCTCATCGCCTTCGCATTCCGCCTCGTCGCGGTGGCGGTCGTCGCGCTGATCGTGTTCGCCATCCTTCGAGCCGTCTTCGCGCGCCGCGAGCTCGACTGACCGGGTTTCGCATCCGGCGCGGGTGTCCTCCCGCGGAGCGCGTCCGTGCGGAGCCGGGCGTGTGGTCGCGGCCACCCGCGACCGTCGCGCGTGATCGGAGACCCCGAAGACGGCGCGCGTAACCGCGCACCCGCGCGGCGCAAGCCCGTGAGGTCATGTCGCCCGCCCGGAGTAGCGTCCAAGGCGATGCCTGATCAGCCCCCCACCGCGTCCGAGCCCGTTCCTCCCGTCACCCGCGACATCGCCCTGTCGCCGCGGCACCGCTGGAGGGCGTACTGGGTGGCGGTCGCGGTGGCGGCCTTGACCATCCTCGATCTGACGAAGGTGAACGTCGCGCTGCCGTCCATCGAGGCGGCGTTAAACGCGGGGCCGACGGAACTGCAGCTGGTGGTGTCCGGGTACATCCTCACGTTCGGCCTGGTCCTCGTCCCGGCCGGTCGCCTGGGTGATCTCCGTTCGCGCCGCGTGCTGTTCCTCGTGGGGCTGTCGCTGTTCCTCGTGACGAGCCTGGCCTGCGCTCTCGCCCCCGACACCACCGTGCTGCTGGTGGCCCGCCTCCTCCAGGGCGTCGCCGCCGGCATCCAGATGCCGCAGGTGCTGGGCCTCGTGCAGCAGCTGTTCCAAGGCAAGGAGCGCGGACGCGCGTTCGGCCTGTTCGGTGCGACCATCGGCATCGCGACCGCGTTCGGCCCGACCCTGGGCGGGCTGCTCATCGCGCTCGGCGGGTCGAGCGACGGGTGGCGCCTCATCTTCTGGATCAACATCCCGCTCGTCGCCGTCGTGATCGTGCTGGCCGCCTGGCTGCTGCCCGACACCCGCACACGGTCGCAGCGCCGTCTCGATCTCGACCCGGTGGGAGTCGCGCTCTTCGCCCTGACGATCCTCGCGCTGATGTGGCCGTTCCTGTTCACCACCGGCAGCCCCGACGACGACCCGAACCGCTGGTGGCTGCTGGTGGCATCCGTGATCTTCGCAGCGGCCTTCGTCTTCTGGGAGCGCCGCTACGCCGCTCGGGGACGCATGCCGCTCATGCCGTTCACCATCTTCTCCCTGCCGTCGTATCGCAACGGCGTGCTCATCTCCACCGCCTACTTCTCCGCCATTCCGGCGATGTTCCTCTTGGGCACGCTGTTCCTGCAGGGCGGGCTGGGGCTCGAACCGGTCTTCGCCGGCATGGTGACGATCGGCTTCGCGGTGGCGTCGGCGTGGAGCTCGTGGATCGGCGGCAACCTGGTGATGAAGCTGGGGCGTCCGCTGGTGGTGTGGGGCATCCTGGGCATGGTCGCCACGGCCGGGGCGCTCGTGCTCGTGGCGCTGTTCACCGCACCGGAATGGACCCCGTGGATGATGGCCGCCGTCATGGCGTTCGGAGGTTTCGCGGGCGGATTGGTCATCTCGCCGAACCAGACGCTGACGCTCGCCGACATCCCGGTGCGCAGCGGCGGAGTGGCCGGCTCGGTCGGACAACTCGGCCAGCGCATCGGCACCGCCGTCGGCACGGCGGTCGCGCTGGCGCTGTTCTACGCGACCGTCTACCGCGAGCAGGGAACGGTGGACGACACGGTCGTGCTGTACCACGATGCGTACGCGACGGGCATGATCGCCGTCGGCGTCTTCTTGAGTCTCGCCCTCCTCGCGGGGGTGGCAGACCTGGCGAAACGCGCGAAAGCCGGGTCGCAGACGCCCTGACCGGGAGACGGTTCGGGACTCCCTGGGAGCCCGACACGGGCACGGAGCGCCCATGGCGCACCGCTACCAAGGTGCCATCCCGGGTCGAGGTCGACCGGGGCCGCGGCGTCAGACCCCGTAACGGTTGCGGAACTCCGCGCGCAGCTGATGACTGCACCGTTCGACCACGACGTCCCAGAGCTCGGTGGCGCCGTCTTGAGCGCGGTCCGAGACGGCGCGGAGGATGCGGACCGGCACGCCGAACTGCTGCGCGACCCAGATGAGGGCGTACGACTCCATGTCGACCAGGCGCGCGCCGAGCCCGCGGATGAGGGCGACGGTGTCGGCATCGTCGACGAAGTGGTCGCCGGTGGCGATGATCAGGCCCTCGTGTCCGGTGTCCACGCGCGCCGGCAGGGAGACGTGCTCCCCGAACGTCCCGTCGAGCCCCTTCACGTCGTGCTGGATGGCGCCGGCGATGTCGTAGATCCCGCCCTCGACGGCGTCATCGATCGCCCCGGCGGTGCCCACGACGACGATCTCCTCGTACTCGCCGGCGCAGAGCGCGCGCGTCAGCGCGAAGGCGGCGGGGATCTTCCCGACCCCGGTGAGCACGCGCTCGAAACCGGGGATGTCTGCTTCGAAGGCGACGAGTTCGGACGCGTGGGCGGCGACGAGGAGCTTCACTCCTCCATTCTGGCCTGCCCGGCGCCCCGCCCCCTTCCTTCCGTACGGCGGCGGGGCCGCTCGAGCCCTCGAGCGGGGCTCGAGCCGGATCAGGCCTGCGCCGGCTGCGAAGCCTCCGAGAGCCGGGCGATGTCTTCCGGCGACAGCTCCAGCGACGCGCTGGCCAGCAGATCGGCCACCTGCTCGACGCGCGAGGCGCTCGCGATCGGCGCGGCGACCGTCGGCTGCGAGCGGAGCCACGCGAGCGCCGTCGTTGCGATCGAGACGCCGTGCGCGTCACCGACCTCTTCGAGGGCGTCGATGAGGGCCAGGCCCGCGGGGGTGGCGAGTTTCGCAGCGCCTTCGGCTCGCGGCGACCCGCTCGTGGCATCCGGCGAACGGTACTTCCCGGTCAAGAATCCGCTCGCGAGTGCGTAGTACGGCACGAGGGACATCTCGTACTCCTTCGCCACGGGCACGATGTCGCTCTCGACGTCGGTGCGGTGCACGAGGTTGTAGTGGGGCTGAACGGCCACAGGGAGGTCGGCGCCCGAGGCCTGCGCCAGGGAGATCCACTCCCGGATGCGCGCAGCGGAGTAGTTCGAGACGGCCACGTACCGCACGAGACCGTCGCGCACGAGGTCGGCGAAAGCGGCGACCGTCTCCTCCAGCGGAGTGTCCGCGTCGTCGAAGTGGGCGTAGTACAGATCGATGGCGTCGACGCCGAGGCGCTCGAGCGAGGCCTCCGCCGCCGCGCGGACGTTGGTCGCGCCGAGTCCGCGGAAGTCGGGGTGCTGGCTGACCTTCGTCGCCACCACGAGGTTCTCGGGCCGCCGCGAGGCGAGCCATTCGCCGATCAGCGTCTCGCTCTCTCCGCCCGCGTTGCCGGGCGCCCACGCGCTGTACACGTCGGCGGTGTCGATGAAGTCGCCGCCGCCGTCGCGAAAGGCGTCCAGCACCGCGAACGAGGTGTCGCGGTCCGCCGTCCAGCCGAAGACGTTCCCGCCGAGCGCGAGGGGGAAGACGTCGAGGTCGCTGCGTCCGATGCGCGTCATGATGTCCTTTCGGAAGGGGTCGAGGCCCCTGGGACAACCACTGTCGCCGGCGGACATTCCCGCGACGCGCCGGGTCAGCTCCCGCCGGAGAGGATGCCGACGAGTCCGCTGATGAGCAGCCAGAGCCCGATGCCCGCGCCGGCGATCCAGATGACGACCGTGCCGGGCGGGAACTTCTTCTTCCCGCCGTCGCCACCGGATGCACTCATGAGCGCACCATCATCACGATCGAGACGATCAACACGGCGAGACCTCCGACGACGGCGATGGCGCTGATGATGGGGCCCCCGCCGGCGAGGAACGCCGTCACGCCGAGCGCGAGGAACAGGGCGGCCACCACGATGCCGATGACCTGGTAAACCCGGTACCGTCGCCCCTCGGTCGTCTTGTGTTCGCTCACGCTGCCCCCTTCCGCCCCAGGCTATCGAAAACCCGCGGGGGCCCTGCGCGGTTCCCCACAGACGACCCGCGGCCTCCGCCTCGGGCGTAGCGTAGGCGCATGGCACGCCCGGTTCCCGATCCCGTCCGCCCCGGCCAGGAGTCCGTCTGGGATTATCCCCGTCCGCCACGGGTCGAGCGCGAGATGCGGCGTGTGCAGATCGACTTCGGCGGCACGCGCATCGTCGACACCGATGACGTCGTGCGGGTGCTCGAAACCAGCCATCCGCCTGTCTACTACCTCCCGATCGCCGCGTTCGGCGACGCGCTGTCGCGGGGACAGGGGGCGTCGTTCTGCGAGTTCAAGGGCGCCGCGCGCTACTTCGACGTGCAGGGCGGCGGGGGTGCGGTCGCCGAGCGCGCCGCCTGGAACTATCCGAACCCGATGCCCGGGTACGAGGTGCTGCACGACCGGGTGGCCGTCTACGCCGGACCGATGGATGCCGTGATCCTCGGCGGCGAGACCGTGCAGCCTCAACCCGGCGGCTTCTACGGCGGCTGGGTGACGAGCGACCTGGCGGGCCCCTTCAAGGGCGTTCCCGGCTCGATGGGGTGGTGACGAGCGACCTGGCGGGGCCCTTCGAGGGCGTTCCCGGCTCGATGGGGTGGTGAGGGAGCGGCTCAGTCCTCGAACGCCTCGGGGACGGCGGCGTGCAGGTCGGCGAGCCAGACCCGCGCGTTGCCGTCGGAGGGGGCGCGCCAGTCGCCTCGGGGCGAGAGCGAGCCGGCGGGCGACACCTTCGGGCCGTTGGGGATGGCGGTGCGCTTGAACTGCGCGAATCCGAAGAAGCGCTGCAGGAACACCTCGAGCCACTTCGCGACCGTCCGCAGGTCGTACGCCGGGCGTTCCCCCTCGGGATAGCCCGCAGGCCAGGTTCCGGCATCCGGATCCGACCAGGCGTGCGCGGCCAGGAACGCGATCTTGGAGGGTCGGAAGCCGAAGCGGAGCACGTGGTACAGCGTGAAGTCGTGCAGGTTGTAGGGGCCGATGCGGTCCTCGGTGGACTGCATGCGTCCGTCCTGACCCGCCGGGACGAGCTCGGGGCTGATCTCCGTGTCGAGCACCGCCTGCAGCACCTCGACGGTGTCGGCGCTGAGTTCGCCCGACGAGATCACCCAGCGGATGACGTGCTGGATGAGGGTCTTCGGGATGCCCGGATTGACGGAGTAGTGGCTCATCTGGTCGCCCACGCCGTACGTGGACCAGCCGAGCGCGATCTCCGACAGGTCGCCCGTGCCGACGACGATGCCGCCGTTCTGGTTGGCGAGGCGGAAGAGGTAGTCGGTGCGAAGGCCCGCCTGCACGTTCTCGAACGTGACGTCGTGCACCGGCTCGCCCGCGGCGAAGGGATGCCCCATGCGGGAGAGCATCTCGGATGCCGCCGGGCGGATGTCGATCTCCTCGATCGAGGCCCCGACGGCCGTCGCCAGGGCGATCGCGTTGCGCTTCGTCTTCTCGCTCGTGGCGAAGCCCGGAAGCGTGTAGGTCAGGATGTCGCTGCGGGGGCGCCCCATGCGGTCCATGGCCCGGGCGATCACGAGGAGCGCGTGGGTGGAGTCGAGACCGCCGCTGACGCCGAGGACGGGCCGCGGGTTTCCGATGGCCTGCAGCCGCTGCACGAGACCCGACACCTGGATGTTGAACGCCTCGTAGCAGTCCTGCGCGAGGCGGGCGGGGTCGTCGGGCACGAAGGGGAAGCGGTCCAGAGCCCGACGCAGACCGATGTCGGCCGCGGGAGGGGCCAGCTCGAACGACACCGTGCGGAAGGCGGGCGCCGTCGTCCGCCGGTTGTCGTCGAAGGTGCCCTGGCGGATGCGGTCCTGCCGGAGGCGGTCGAGGTCGACGTCGGCGACGCTGCGACGCGGGCCGTCGGGGAACCGCTCGGTCGTGGCGAGCAGCTGCCCGCCCTCGTAGATCATCGTCTGGCCGTCCCACGAGACGTCGTTCGTGGACTCGCCCTGACCGGCGGCGGCGTACACGTAGGCAGCGAGGCATCGCAGCGACTGCGACTGCGACAGCAGATTTCGGTCGTCGGCGCGCCCGATCGTGATGGGGCTTCCCGACAGATTGGCCAGCACGGTCGCGCCGGCCAGCGCGGCGCCGGAGGACGGCGGGATCGGCACCCAGACGTCTTCGCACACCTCGGCGTGCAGGGTCAGCCCGGGCACGTCGACGGCGTCGAACAGCAGATCCGGCCCGAAGGGCGCCGTCTCACCTGCGACGGCGATGACCTGGCCGGACTGATCGTCGCCGCGGGCGTACCAGCGGTGTTCGTAGAACTCGCGGTAGGTGGGGAGGTAGGCCTTCGGAGCCACACCGAGCACCCGACCGCGGTGGATGACGACCGCGCAGTTGAACAGACGGTTCCCGTGACGCAGCGGCGCTCCCACCAGCAGCACGGGGAGGAGGTCCGCGGATGCCGCGACCAGGCTCTCCAGCGCCGCCTCGACGGCATCCAGCAGCGGATCCTGCATCACCAGGTCGTCGATCGCGTAGCCGGTGAGGCAGAGCTCGGGGAACACCGCGACGGCGACGCCCTCCGCGTCGCACGCCCGCGCGGACTCGAGGACGGCGGCGGCGTTGGAGGCGGGGTCGGCGATGGCGACGGGGATCGTGCAGGCGGCCACACGCGCGAACCCGTGCCGATAGACGCTCTCGAACGGCAGGTCGGTGATCACCCTCCCAGTCTGGCAGGCGCCCGGCGGCACCTCGGCGGCCGGATCGCGCGAACGCACCCTGTGGACGCACACCGGGCGATGTCGGGGGTCGCGGTTAGCGTGGGGGTATGCGGTACATCGAGCACGACGCGCGAATCGTCTGGAGCGCCAGCGACCTGAAGGCCGCGGCCGAGTGCGAGTTCGCGTGGCTGCGCGCCATCGACGCCAAGCTGGGCCGCATCGCCGCCGTGGACGACCCCGAAGACGCCACCCTCGAACGCGCCGCCCGTCTGGGCACCGCCCACGAGGTGCGCGTGCTCGACGCGTACCGCGCGCGCTTCGGCGCGGCGGTGCGCGAGATCCCCGCGGCTCGCTCCTCCGACGCCGAGGCCCTCGCCGAGGCCGTGCACCTCACCGATCGCGCTCTCGCCGACCCGTCGGCCGAGGTCGTCTATCAGGCGGCGTTCGCCACCGACGAGTTCGTCGGCTTCGCCGACTTCCTGGTGCGCGAGCCCGAAGCGCGTGCCGACGGCTCGCGGCCGTGGGTCGTGCAAGACACGAAACTCGCGCGGCGGGCCCGCGTCACGGCCCTCATGCAGCTCGCCGCCTATGTCGACCAGCTCGATCGTCTGGGTGTGTCGCGCTCCGACGAGGTCCAGCTGCTCCTCGGCGACGGCTCCACGAGCACCCACCGCGTCGACGACCTGCTGCCCGTCTTCGGCCTGCGGCGCGAGCGTCTGCGCGCCCTGATCGCCGACCGCGGGGTCGGCCTGGGCGCCGCCGGAGCAGCGATCGACTGGGGCGACGCACGCGGCGATCTGGGAGTGGTCGCCTGCGGTCGATGCGCGACCTGCGAGCTCGAGGTCATCGCCCACCGCGATCTCCTGCTCGTCGCCGGCATGCGTCCGGTGCAGCGCGACCGGCTGCGAGCGGCGGGCATCTCGACGATCGACGCGCTCGCCGCGGCGGACGAGGCGCCCGCATCGATGAGCGCCGACACGTTCGCGTCGCTGCGGACGCAGGCGCGTATGCAGCTCCTGAGCCCCGCGGGCATCCCCTCCGACGACGCACCGGCGCACGCGGCACCCACGTTCGAGGTCGTGGCACCGAAGTCCCTCGGGGTGCTGCCGCGCCCCGACCACGGCGACCTGTTCTTCGATTTCGAGGGCGACCCCCTCTACACCGAGGGCGTCGGAGAGCACTGGGGCATCGACTACCTCTTCGGCTGGGTCGACTCCCGCGAGACCTACGGTGCGCTGTGGGCGCACTCGTTCGACGAAGAACGTGCCGCGCTGGAACGGTTCCTCGACATGGTGGCGTTGCGACGTCAGCAGTACCCGGGCATGCACATCTACCACTACGCCCCCTACGAGCCGACGCATCTGCTCACGATGGCGGCGCGCTACGGCGTGCGCGAGGCCGACGTCGACCGGCTGCTGCGCGACGGCGTCTTCGTCGACCTCTATCCGGTCGTGCGGCGTGCGCTGCGGGTGGGGTCGCGCTCCTACTCCATCAAGAAGCTCGAGCCGCTCTACATGGGCGACGAGGTGCGCACGAGCGACGTGCAGCGCGGTGACGACTCGATCGTGAAGTACGTCGAGGCGCGCACTCTCGCGGCCGACGGCGACACCGAGGCGGCGCAGGCCGTGCTCGCCGACCTGGCCGACTACAACCGGTACGACTGCGTCTCGACCCGCCGCCTCCGCGACTGGCTCGTCGACCGCGCGCGCGAGTCGGGCGCCGTGCCCGCCCGCGGCGCCGAGCCCGACGAGCAGGCGTACGAGCCCTCGCCGCGGGCGACCGCGCTGCAGCGCTGGGCCGCCGATGCCGCCGAGCCCGACGCGACGGCCCTGCGTCTCGCCGCCGCCGCGATCGACTACTACCCGCGCGAAGAGAAGAGCTACTGGGCGACGCACTTCCTCCGTCTGCGGGAGCCCGTGTCGGTGTGGGAGGAGACGCGCGACGTGGTCGTCGTCGACGCGGCGCGGTCGCGGGTCGTGACCGACTGGCACATCGCGGAGTCGGGTCGGGGTTCCGAGCGCCGCCTGGTCGAGTTGCGCGGCGAGCTCGCGCCCGGCACGCGACTGACTCCGGATGCCGAGCCCTTCGCGGTCTACGACCTCCCCGCTCCCTTCCCGCTCGACACCCGTCCCCGCTGGATTCACGGCGCGCGGCGCGTGAGCGTCCGCGAGGTGCTGGACGACGGCGCGATCGTCGAGGAGATCGCGGCCGACGGCGTGACCTGGGACGAACTGCCGCTGGCCCTCACGCCGCCGGCGCCGCCGCGCGCGGGCAATCAGCAGAAGGCCATCGACGCGTGGGCTGATTCCGTGTTGGCGGCCGCGCCGGCCATCCCGCAGGGACCCGCTGCCGACATCCTGCGCCGCGTGCCCCCGCGGACGCGCTCTGGGGCGCTCGTCCCCGTGTCCGCGGTCGTGGATGCCGGAGCGCACGCGGGGGCGCTCGTCCCCGTGTCCGCGGTCGTGGATGCCGGAGCGCACGCGGGAACGCTCGTCCCGGTGTCCGCGACCGGGGGTGCCGGTGTGCACGCGGAGACGTCCGTCGCCGTCTCCGCCCTCGTCGGCGCCGGTGCGCCGGTTCGCGCGGCGTCCGCTGCGTCGGCACCGGTCGCCTCCGCGGCCGACTCGGGTGTCGACGAGGTGACGGCGATCGCTCGGAGCGTCGCCGACCTCGACCACAGCTATCTCGCTGTCCAGGGCCCCCCGGGAACGGGCAAGACCTACGTCGGCTCGCACGTCATCGCCCGGTTGGTCGCCGAACGCGGCTACCGCATCGGGGTCGTCGCGCAGTCGCACGCGACGATCGAGCACATGCTCGATCAGGTCATCGCGGCGGGGGTCCCGGCATCCCGGGTCGGCAAGGCCCCGAAAGATCCGAGTGCACCCCACGCGTTCACCGTTCTGCCGAAGAACGGCGTCGCGGCGTTCACGGCCGAGAACGCCGCGCACGGATTCGTCCTGGGCGGCACGGCTTGGGACTTCAGCCACGAGGCCCGTGTCCCCCGGGGGAGCCTGGATCTGCTCGTCATCGACGAGGCCGGCCAGTTCTCTCTCGCCTCCACGATCGCGGTCTCGCTCGCGGCGCAGCGCCTGCTGCTGCTCGGCGACCCCCAGCAGTTGCCGCAGGTGAGCCAGGGCACGCACCCCGAGCCGGTCGACACGTCGGCGCTCGGGTGGATCATCGACGGCGCTGAGGTCATCCCGGCCGACCTCGGATACTTCCTGGCGCGCACGCGACGGATGCACCCCGCCGTCGCCGGTCCCGTGTCGGCCCTGTCGTATGAGGGGCGCTTGGCGGCCCACCCGTCGACCGCTCTGCGGCTCCTCGAGGGCGTGGAGCCCGGCGTGCACGTCGTACCGGTGCGCCACCACGGCAACTCCACCTGTTCCGTCGAGGAGGCGGCCGAGGTCGCGCGCTTGGTCGCCGGGCTCGTGGGTCGGGCATGGACCGGTGCCGAGGGCGGTGCGGGCGACAGCGCGACGATGCAGGAGCCCCGCGCACTCCGGCCGGACGACATCATCGTGATCACGCCGTACAACGCGCAGCAGGTGGCGGTGGAAGAAGCGCTCGCCGCCGCCGGTTTCGCCGATGTACCGGTCGGCACGGTCGACCGGTTCCAGGGCAAGGAGGCCGTGGTCGCCATCCTGACCCTCGCCGCCTCGTCGGGTCGTGACGCACCCCGGGGCCTGGAGTTCCTCCTCCTGCGCAACCGCATCAACGTCGCGATCTCGCGCGCCATGCAGGCGGCCTACGTCGTGTATTCGCCGGCGCTGCTCGACGATCTTCCGCGCACGCCGGAGGGAGTCGCGCGTCTCAGCGGGTTCGCCTGTCTGGTCGGCGCGGGCGGCTGACCGTCACACCCGGGCGCTTCCGTGACGCGGGGCACCGTCGAGTCGTGCCGGAAAGACGGCGTCGCCGGGGTCGGGCGTGATGCTGCTCTCCGGTCGTGCCGGAGAGGCGAGCGCGGACGTCGCCGGGGCGGGGCGTGGTCCCGCTCTCGGGTCGTGCCGGAAAGACGGCGTCGTCGGGGTCCGGCGCGATGCCGCTCTCGGGTCGTGCCGGAGAGGCGGCCGCCGACGTCGCCCTGACCCGGTACGGATCGCCCCTCAGGCGGTGCCGTACAGGCGGTCGCCGGCGTCGCCGAGTCCGGGCACGATGTAGCCCTTCTCGTTGAGGCGCTCGTCGACGGCGCCCAGCACGAGGGTCACATCGTGGCCTTCGACCTGCTTCTCGATCGCCGCCACGCCCTCGGGGGCGCCGAGGAGGCAGATCGCCGTGACGTCCTGCGCGCCGCGGGCGAACAGGAAGTTGATGGCCGCGCCGAGCGATCCGCCCGTGGCGAGCATCGGGTCGAGCACGAAGCACTGACGGTCGCTGAGGTCGTCGGGCAGGCGCTCGGCGTAGGTCGTGGGCTCGAACGTCTCCTCGTCGCGCACCATGCCGAGGAAGCCGACCTCGGCTGTGGGGAGGAGTTTGACCATGCCCTCGAGCATGCCGAGACCGGCGCGCAGAATGGGCACGACGATCGGACGCGGCTCGCTGATCTTCACGCCCGTCGTGGAGGTGACGGGGGTCTGGATCTCGAGGGGCTCGACGCGCACGTTGCGGGTCGCCTCGTACGCGAGGAGCGTCACGAGCTCTTCGGTGAGCTGGCGGAAGACCGGAGACGACGTCTGCACGTCGCGCAGCACCGTGAGCTTGTGGGTGATCAGGGGGTGGTCGGCGACGTGGACACGCATAGGCTCAAGGCTAACCGTTTCCCCCGCCCGACCCCGTCCTGAATTCTCGGAGCCCCGTGACGCCCACCGCCCACGATCTGGCCGCTCTCCGCCGGGCGTTCGAGCTGGCCGCGGAGGCGGCGGACGACGCGGACGTCCCCGTGGGGGCCGTGGTGGTGGCCGCCGACGGGTCGATCCTGGGCGAGGGGCGCAACCTGCGCGAGGCCACGCACGACCCCACGGCGCACGCCGAGATCGTGGCGCTGCGTCAAGCGGCATCCCGGATCGGTTCCTGGCACCTCGCCGACTGCACGCTCGTCGTCACGCTCGAGCCGTGCGTGATGTGCGCCGGCGCGATCCTGCAGGCCCGCGTCCCCCGCGTCGTCTTCGGGTCGTGGGATGCCAAGGCGGGCGCCGCCGGGTCCGTGTACGACGTGCTGCGCGACCGACGCCTGCCGCACCGCGTCGAGGTGATCGGCGGCGTGGAGGAGCAGCGGGCCGCCGCGCAACTGCAGGCGTTCTTCCGAGACCGCCGGCCCGCCCGGGCGGACGGCTCCTAGCGCGGCAGCAGCGGCAGCACCTCGGCGCCGATCTGGTCGGCGTGGTCCGTATCGCGCAGGTCCATGAGCTGGAAGTAGACGCGTTCGGCGCCGAGCGCACGGAGCCGTTCCACCTTCTCGGCGACCCGCTCCGGCGTGCCGATGATGTTCGCGCCGTTGTCGAATTCCTCGCGCGACTGACCGATGGCCGTAGCGCGTCGCGCGATCTCGGCGTCGTCGCCACCGACGATCGTGGGCAGCGCGACCGACAGCTTGAGCGTCTCCGGGTCGCGACCGATCGCTTCGCACGCGGCCCGGACGACCGCGAACTTCTCGGCGACCACCTCCTCGGCGACGAAACCGATGTTGAACTCCGTCGCGTAGCGCGCGGCGAGCGCGGGCGTGCGCTTCGGTCCGCCGCCGCCCACGATCACCGGCACGGGGGATTGCACGGGCCGGGGGAGGGCCGGTGCCTCGTCGAGGCGGTAGTGCGCGCCGTGGAACGTGAAGGTCTCGGCATCCGGAGTCGCCCACAGGCCCGTCACGATCCGCAACTGCTCCTCGAGCAGATCGAATCTCTTCGCGGGGAACGGGATGCCGTAGGCGAGGTGCTCGCGCTCGAACCAGCCGGTGCCGAGGCCCAGTTCGACGCGGCCCCCGGACATGGCGTCGACCTGGGCGACCTGGATCGCGAGGATGCCGGGCACACGGTAGGTCACCGACGACACGAGGGTGCCGAGACGGATGCGCGAGGTCTCGCGGGCGAGTCCCGCCAGGGTGGTCCAGGCATCCGTGGGGCCGGGCAGCGGGTCGCCGGGGCCCATGCGCAGGTAGTGGTCGGATCGGAAGAACCCGTCCAGGCCGTGCCGCTCGGCCGAGCGGGCGAAGGCGAGCTGGTCGTCGTAGGTGAAGCCCTGCTGGGGCTCGGTGAACAGGCAGTATTCCACGAAGGCTCCGGGGGAGAGGGGCGGCGATCGTCAGTCGGCGGAGCGCAGGATGATCGCCTCGGTGGGCGGGGCGGGGTCGGCGGGGCGCCCGACGTAGCCGATGTGGGTCAGCAGCGCCTGGCGGAACGAGGCGGGGCGCTCCAGATGCACGGAATGACCGGCGCCCTCGACCGCGACCTCGGTGACCTCTCCGCCCGCGGCCGCGTAGGCGGCGAGCACATCACGGGTCTGCGACACCATCGGCTGGGCGGGCGCCGCGTCGGCACCCGGCCACCCCGGGACCACGCCGAGGGAGCCCAGGTGGTTGAGGTCGGCGAACGAGGCGTCGGAGACGATGGCATCCGCCGTGCCGTGGATCCACAGGATCGGCGGCTTGGCGTCGAGCTCGACGATCCCCGACACGTCGAAGTACTTCGGGGAGATGGTGTTCAGCACTCCGGTCGTCCCGGGCGCGAAGCCGGGCCAGGTGGAGGTCGCCACCGCGTCGCCGGGGTAGTTGCCGCCCGCCGTGGACGTCGACAGCATCGCCTCGACCCAGACGTCCTCGTGCTCGCTCGCGTAGCCGGGGGCGACGTAGCTCGAGCGGAACACCGACCGCGGCGAGGTGGCGGCCTCGTCGGTGGTGTCGTGATCGATGAGGCGCTGGACGAAGTCGTCGTTCGCGACCCCCGCGCCCGTGCCGGCCGCATCGGCGGTCACGAGCGACCCGTCGCGGCGCGTCCCCCCGAAGCCGTAGGGCGAGATCGGCGATTGCAGTGTCACGGAGCGCACGGGATGCTCGAGGGCGTACTGCAGCACGACGCCGCCGCCGATCGACCAGCCCACGAGGTGCGCGTCGGCGATGTCGAGAGCCTGCAGGGTCGCGAAGAGGTCGTCGCTGAAGTCGCGGACGCCCCGGGTGGCGTCGATGGGCATGTGCTCGGTGCGGCCGAACCCGCGCAGGTCCACGGCCAGCACGCGGAGCTCGGATGGCAGGTCCTGCATGATCTCCTGCCAGAACAGCGAGGACGCGACGTTGCCGTGGACGAAGACGACGGTGTGCTCGCCGGTCGTGGCGGGGTCGTCGCCGGCGCGTTCGAGCACGTTCACGCTGAGCCGGTCGGTTTCCACGAGACGGGCAGTGATGCCGTCGAAAAGAGTCATGACAGGTCCTCCGTGTCGCTCGCCGGTGCTCCGATACGCCGCGTCCCGACTCTAACGCGCGCCCCTTTCCGGTGCACCGAGGCTTGCTTCGCGCGCGCACTCACGCCCGCCGGACCCGCGCTCCGAACCCGAGGTGCGGCGGTGGGCGAGGGGGCGATGTCGGAGGCGCTTCATAGACTGGTGGACATGACGGATGCCACCCACACGCTGCCCCCGATCGCGATCCTCGGCGCCGGTTCGATGGGAGGAGCCATCCTCCGCGGTCTCGTGGCCGCGGGGCTCACCGGCGGCGGGGTCACCGCGACCAATCGGTCGCGGGCGAAGGCCGCCGAGCTGGCAGGCCTGGACGGCGTCACGAGTATCGCGCTCGAGGAGCACCCGTCGGGCAACACCGACGCCGTGGCCACCGCGGAGATCGTGCTCGTGGGCGTCAAGCCCGCGATGGTGCCCGACCTGCTCGACGAGATCGCCCCGCATCTGCGCGAGGGCGCGGTGGTCGTGAGCCTCGCGGCGGGGGTCACGCTCGCGACCTTCGCTCGTCACCTGGGCGACGACGTCGCGACGCTGCGCTCCATGCCCAATACGCCCTCGCTCGTGGGCAAGGGCGTCACGGGGCTGGCCGCGGGTCCCGCCGCATCACACGACGACGTCGCCGTCGTGCGCGCCCTGTTCGAGACGGTGGGGGCCGTCGTCGAGGTGCCGGAGGCGCAGATCGACGCGCTCTCCACCATCTCCGGTTCGGGTCCCGCGTACGTCTTCCTGCTGATCGAGGAGTTCACCCGGGCGGCCGTGCGGATGGGCTTCGACGACGATCAGGCGCGACTGCTCGCCGAGCAGACGTTCATCGGCGCCACGAGCCTGCTGGCCGCCTCCGACGTCGACCCCGCGGAACTGCGGCGGCGGGTGACCAGCCCGAAGGGCACGACCGAGCGCGCCATCGCCGTGCTGCAGGGGGCGCACCTCGACGACACCTTCACCGACGCCGCCGAAGCCGCCCTGGCCCGCGCGAAAGAGCTGGCCGCCGGGGGCTGACCATGCGCCTGCGCTTCTCCGGCCCGATCTGGTACTGGCGCGGCCCCGCGCCGTTCCACTTCGTCAGCGTGCCGTCGGCCGAGGCGGCGATGATCGCCGAGATCGCGCCCGTGGTCACGTATGGATGGGGCATGATCCCGGCATCCGTCACCGTCGGCACCACGACCGTGACGACGTCGCTGTGGCCGAAGGACGGCGGCTACATCGTGCCGGTGAAGAAGGCGCTCCAGGATGCCGAGGACCTCGCCGTCGACGATGAGATCGAGGTCACGCTCGACATCGACGCCTGACTGCATCGCGTCGTCGCCGGAATCGTCCGCAGGCGGGCGGGCGGGCAGGCGGGCAGGCGGGCAGGGCGGCCGGGCGGCAGGCCGGAAGGCCGGAAGGGCGGCAGGCGGGCGGGCGGCAGGCCGGCAGGGCGCAGGCGCGCGACTCGCCGCGGCGCGCGACCGGCGCCGGCCTCAGCGGTCCAGCGACGCGAAACGCTCGATGTCGGAGTTCGTGCCCGACACGATGATGAGGTCGTGATTGGTCACGACGGTGTCGGCCTCGGCGTATCGGAACGGCCGGCCGGGGCTCTTCACACCCACGACGGTGACGTTGTACTTCGAGCGCACGCCCGACTCGTTCAGACCGACGCCGCGCACGAGCTTCGGTGGGTACATCTTGGCGAGGACGAAGTCGTCATCGAAGCGGATGAAGTCCAGCATCCGACCGCTGACGAGGTGCGCGACGCGCTCGCCGGCCTCGGCCTCGGGGTAGATGACGTGGTTCGCGCCCACGCGGGCGAGGATCTTGCCGTGCGACTGCGAGACCGCCTTCGCCCAGATCTGCGGCACCTTGAGGTCGACGAGGTTGGCGGTGATGAGCACCGACGCCTCGATGAGCGATCCCACGGCCACCACGGCGACCTGGAAGTCCTGCGCCCCGATCTGACGGAGGGCGTCGATGTTGCGCGCGTCGGCCTGCACCGCGTGGGTCACGCGTTCCGACCACTTCTGCACGAGCTCGAGATTGCCGTCCACGGCGAGCACCTCGCGGTCGAGCCGATCGAGCTCGCCCGCGCACGCGGCACCGAAGCGGCCGAGTCCGATCACCAGGACGGGCGCGTCGCTGCGAATCCGTTCAACCAACGATCGGCCTTTCCACGGGCAGCGCGTACAGCTGCGAGCGAGATGCCGCGGCGACCGCCGCGGCGAGAGTCACAGTACCAATGCGCCCCATGAACATCGTGGCCGCCATGACGTAGACGGCGGGGTCGGGCAGTTCCGCCGTGAGACCCGTCGACAGCCCCACGGTCGCGAACCCCGAGATGACGTCGAAGAGCACGTACTCGATGGGGGCGTCGGTGATGCGGCTGATCGTCACCGTGGAGATGGCGACGATGGTGGCGCCCCAGGCGACGACCGAGAGCGCGACGCGCTGCACGTCGCTCGGGATCCGGCGGCCGAACGCCTGGACGGACGGACGACCCTTCGCCTCGGAGAACACCGCGAGGGCCAGGACGGCGAGGGTTGTCACCTTGATACCGCCGGCGGTGGATGCCGAGCCCCCGCCGACGAACATGAGCATGGACCCCACGATCAGGGTCGCGCCGTTCAGGTCGCCGATGTCGATGACGCTGAAGCCGCCGGAGCGCGTCATCGCCGAGAGGAAGAACGCTTGGAACGTGGTGTCCCAGGCATCCATGCTCCCGAATGTGAGGGGGTTGTCGTATTCCAGAAGCAGGATGAAGCCCGCGCCGAGCACGAACAGGATGACCGTCGTGATGAGGGTCAGCTTGGTGTGCAGCGACCACAGGCGGAAGCGCCAGTGGTGCCGCCAGAGGGTGAAGATGACCGGGAACCCGATCGAGCCGAGGAACACGCCCATCATCAGCACCGTCAGCAGGTAGTAGTCCTGCGCGAAAGGCGTCAGTCCGTCGGCGTTGGGGATGAAACCGGTGTTCGTGAAGGCCATCGCCGCGTAGTACGGCGCCTCCCACAGGGCGACGAGGGGGTTGATCCCGCCGATGATGAGCGACGGGTAGATGAGGATGGTGAGCACTGCTTCGATCACGAGGGTCGACAGCGCGACCGTGCGCAGGAGCTGGCCGACCTCGCCGAGACGGACCGTCTGCCCCTCGTTCACGGGGCCGCCGTGCACGCGGAGCGGGTTGCTGTCGCCGGCGGCGATGAGCTTGGCGCGCAGTCCCAGCCGCTTGGAGATGACGAGGCCGAGGATGGATGCCAGCGTCAGCACGCCGAGCGCGCCGACGTTGACACCGATGTAGGTGATCGCGTGCCCGAGCGGCGACCAGTGCGAGTACATGTCCACCGTCGACAGGCCGGTCACGCAGATGGTGGACACCGCGGTGAAGAGCGCATCGGCCAACGGCGTGGTCCGGCCGTCGGCGGCGGCAGCCGGGAGGGAGAACAGCGCCGTGAAGAGCAGGATGAGCGCGACGAAGACCAGCACCGCGAACCGCGCCGGAGAAGCGGTCGTGAGATTGCGGAGCCGATCCCATGCCTCGAAAGCGATGCGACGAAGTCGCACCGGCAGTCGCACCTCGTTCGGCGTCGCCGCCATGCGCCGCTCCTTTCGGTGCCCGAACCCGAATCATGGTACTCGGGCCGGGGCTTGGCTAATCTGATGCCATGGCGGACATCTTCGACGTGATCGCTGACGGAACGCGTCGCGACATCCTTCAGCTGCTCCTGGACCGGGCGACCGGCGGAGAGCGGGGGACGAGCGTGTCGCAGATCGTCGCGGCCCTGGGGGTCAGTCAGCCCACGATCTCCAAGCACCTGAAGGTGCTGCGCGAAGCCGAGCTGGTGTCGGTGCGCGAGGTGGGTCAGCACCGCTTTTACAGCCTCGCGGTGGCGCCCCTCGACGAGGTCGACGACTGGCTCGTGCCCTTCTTCTCGCTCGATGAGGAGAACGAGCCGGCCCTCCCCGAGTCCGCCGTGCACGCGGCCGAGGTCGTCGGACGGGCCGCCGCCTCGGTGAAGCACTCGTTCTCGACGGCCTTCCGCAAACTCCCCGGGCGGTGACCCTCGGTCGACGCGGATGCCGTCGTGTGCGGCATCCGGAATGCACATTCGTCACAGCCGGCCCATAGGTTTACAGCCGTCACGACCAGACCCTAGAGTGTGCTCAGCATCAGAGGGTGGGTCCACCCGGAACGAGGGGTGAACGATGGCCGAGCTGCCGGACGTGCGGTTCTTGACGGTCGCCGAGGTCGCCGAGCTCATGCGCGTGTCGAAGATGACCGTCTACCGGCTCGTGCACGCCGGAGAACTGCCGGCGGTCCGCTTCGGACGCAGCTACCGCGTGCCGGAGTCGGCGGTCGCCGAGGCCGTGCAGCGACCGGTGTCCGACGTCGGCTAGACTGATCCGAGGCTTTTTTCCGAACGCCTAGTGTTCCCGGGCGCCGACATCGGCACCCAGACCCCGACTTAGTGAGGTTTTCCGTGGGTTCTGTCATCAAGAAGCGCCGTAAGCGCATGGCGAAGAAGAAGCACCGCAAGCTGCTTCGCAAGACTCGTCACCAGCGCCGCAACAAGAAGTAAGCGGCCACCACACCGAGCGCCTGTCCCCGTGACGGGCGCTTCGTGTATCGTCGCGCGCCGGCCGGGCCGGCATCCCGTCCGTCCCCTCAGGAGGGAAAGCATGCAGTCCATCACCGTCCACGATCTGCACGCGGGGCGCGAGCGTCCCCTCATCGACGTGCGCGAGGAGCACGAGTTCGCCGCGGGTCACGTGCCCGGCGCCGTGAACCTGCCCATGTCGACTCTGGGTGAGCACCTCGACGACCTGCCGGCCGAGCCGTTCGACGTGATCTGCCAGATCGGCGGGCGTTCGGCGCGCGTGACCGAGGCGCTCGCCGCGCGCGGACACGACGTGACGAACGTCGAGGGGGGAACGGGTGAATGGGTGGCGGCAGGATACCCGGTCGAGTCGTGACCTCGCCCGCGCCTCCTAGGATGGAGGCGTGACGACCCTCACGCTGATCGGCAAGCCCGACTGCCATCTGTGCGACGTGGCCGAGCAGATCGTGGAGACCGTCGTCGCCGACCTCCCCACCGGTATCGCCGAGCGCGTCGAGATCGAGCAGGTCTCGATCACCGACGACGCATCGTTGCACGCGGTGTGGTGGGAGAAGATCCCGGTGGTGCTCATCGACGGTGAGCTGCACGCGCACTGGCGCGTGTCCGCCGACCGCCTGCGTGCCGCGCTGATCGCGGCCGACCCCGAAGGAGCCTCCGCGTGAGCATTCGACACCTCGTGCTGTGGAAGTTGGCGGCCGATGATGCCGACACCCGTGCCCTGCACGCCGAGCAGGTCGCCGAGAAGCTCCTCGGGCTGAAGGGCGTCATCGACGAGATCGAGCACATCGAGGTGGGACGCAACGTCGTCAACCCGCAGTCGAACTGGGACGTCGCGCTCGTGAGCGAATTCGCCGACGCCGCGGCGCTCGAGCGGTATCAGGTGCACCCGGCGCATCAGGAGGTCGCGGCGTTCGTCCGCTCCGTGGTGGCCGAGCGCTCCTGCGTCGACTACCCCTTCTGACCGTCTGCGTCCCCCGGGGGCGCCCGCGCGGCTGACGGTCCCCGCGGTGTGAGTGCCGCCGGCCGGCCATTCGACCGGGTCGGTTCTGTTCGCGAGAACCGCGGAGAGTGCCGCTGATCGAGCCGAGGGCGCTCGAGCGTCCGTCGTCAGCGTCCCCTCTTCGCGCTCGCGTCGGGGCTGCGGCGGTCGCTCGTCGGGGTGGGTGTCGCGAGAAACGCGCCGCTGTCTGCCTCTTTATGAGAACGGTTATCAGTATCGATAGGCTCGCCGACGGCCATCCCGAGCCGACCCCTCTCGAGAAAGATGCACATGCGTCCACAGTCCCGTCGTCGTCCGACGACCCCCCTCGTCGCGCTGGTCGTCGCCGCGCTGGCGACGACCACCGCGTGCGGTTCCCCGCCCCCCGCAGAACAGCCGACGACAGAGGCGCGGCGCATCCTCGCCGCGACCGCGCCCGCCTGGGCGGCGGGCGCGGCCGACACGGCGCACGACGCGCACCTCACGGCATCCGTGCTCCTCGCCGAATCGGCGGGCTCCACCGAGGTCGCAGGAGTCCGCGACTGGCTCGTGCAGAACGGCCTCACCGTCACGGGCGAGCGAGCGAGCATCCACGCGCTCACCTTCACCGGCCGTACGTCGACGATCGCGCGTGTGTTCGACACCTCTTTCGGTGAGACCCTCGTCGGCGGTCGCGCCGCTGTGGCGCCGACACGCGACCTCTCCGTCCCCGCGGGCCTCACGGTCATCGAGAGCGTGGCGGGTCTCGTCGACACCGAGGCGATGCGTCCGACCACCGCCGCGGCGCCCGAGCGCACCGACGACTGCGCCGAGTACTGGGGACAGACGCTCTCGGCGTCCTGGCCCGCGTCCGTCGCCGTCGAGCACCGCTCCAACGCTCTGTGCGGCTACGGTCCCGCCCAGCTGCGCGCCGTGCACGAACTGCCGAGCGACGCCACCGGAGCGGGGGCGACGGTCGCGATCGTCGGCGTCTTCGACGACGATCGGGTCGCCGCGAACACCGATACGTATTTCACCGGTCAGGGCCTGCCGGCTCTGCGCGCCGGCCAGTACACCCATGAGCCGCCCGCCGCGCCCGACACGACCCGCTGCGGCGGGCCGTCGGCGTGGACCGTGGAACAGCACCTCGACGTCCAGGCGGTGCACGCCGTCGCGCCCGACGCCGACATCGTGTACTGGGGTGCGAACGACTGCCTCGCCTCGACGCTCTACCTGCGCGTGCTGGACGCCGTCGAGGCCCCGGTCCGCCCGAGCGTCGTCTCGCTGTCGTTCGGCGGTCCCGAAGACCTCGACACCGACGCCGACCGCACGCTCCTGAACCGCGTTCTCGTCGAGGCCGCATCGCGTGGCGTCTCGGTCTTCGCCTCGAGCGGCAACGACGGAGATTACTCCCTCGCCGGCGACCACCACGACGAGACCGACGTGGCCACGCCCGCGTCGAGCCCGTACATCACGGCCGTCGGGGGTGCCAGCATCGGCCTCGATGCCGACGACCGTGTCGAGGTCGAGGCGGGCTGGGAAGTGCAGACCCGCTTCGCTCAGAACGGTGGGATCATCCCGCCGGGGTTCCTCTACGGTGCCGGTGGCGGCGAATCGGTCTTCTCGCCGCGTCCGAGCTGGCAGAGCGCGCGGATCGCGCACGCGGGCACCGGACGTCTTGTGCCCGATGTGGCCTCGCTCGCCGACCCCAACACCGGGTTCACGATCGCCGTCCCCCGCGGCGACACGCTCGCCTACGAAGCCCACGGCGGAACGAGCCTCGCCACGCCCATGGTCGCCTCGATGGTCGCCATCGCCAAGGCGCGCACGGGGGTGCAGGTCGGCCTGGCGGCGCCGTACCTGTACGACCTCGCCGGGTCCTCCGCATTCCGCGACGTCGTTCCGGCATCCGCCGGCACGTGGTACCGCCGTGCGGCGAGCACCGGTCAGCTCTGGCTCGAGACGCTGTACCTGTGGGACACCCGTCCGCAATCCCTTCAGTCCGCCCCCGGGTGGGACCCCGTCACCGGCATCGGCATCCCCCGCGGTGGCGACTTCCTCGACCGATTCGGAGCAGAACGATGACCCGCGGCGCCCGTCCCCGCTTCCCCTCCGTCCGCGCCGCCGCCGCCGTGCTCATCGCCGCTGCCCTGATGGGAGCGGGAATGGCGCCGGCCGTCGCTGCGTCCACCATCGCTCGGACCTCGGCGTTCGGCATCCAGATGCTCGACGCGGACGGGGGAACCCTGCAGGCTCCCGCGCCCCTGAGCGAATGGTCGAGCGGCGACACCGTCGAGAACTCTTTGGCATCCACCTCCGACGTCCTCACGCTCAACACGACGCAGACGCAGGGGCTCACCAGCCGTGCGGCCTCCGACGGCGCCCAGGCGACGATCGCCAGCGGCACGTTCCAGCTGCGTGATCGCGTACCGGTGGCTTTCACCGGCCTGCGCGCCACGTGCGCCACCGACGGCAGCACGTCCATCGCCTTCGACACGCTCACCGTCGATGGCAAGGACGTGCTCGACCCGGGCAAGCTGGCGGCGGGGTACACCGTGTCGCTCCCGACATCGCCCACGTGGGGGTCGACCCGCCTCATCATCGGTGAACGGGTCGTCGACCGCGGACGCGTCCAGGTGACGGCGTTGCGCATCGAGGGCGAGGCCGGATGGTCGGAGATCTGGCGGGTGCGCCTCGGGGTCGCCGCGTGCACGCCGACGACCGTCATCGCTCCCTCCCTCGTCTCGGGCGTCACGGTGACCGCACCGGGCGGCGGCGTCCTCATCCCCGGTGCCCCGCACGTGGATGCCGAGGGCGCGGTGCAGGCGCAGAACGTCCGAAGCGTCGGATCGGCGTCGTCCGCGACCGACGTGGCGGTGGCGCACGCCGCCGACGGTTCGAGCTCCGTCTCGATCGGAACGTTCCGGCAGGTGCCCGACACCTCCTCTGTGGGGGAGTACATGTGGTCGGCGCTGCGGGTGTACGGCCTGACCCTCGACGTGGCGGCCAACGGCACCTCCCGCGTGGCGTTCCGCGACACGGGATCGGCCGTGTTCGTCAACGGCGTCTGGATCAACACCGGAACCGACCTCTACACGGGCCTCGACCCGAACGGCGCGGAACGGGTGCGCGTCCACTTCAACGAGCGGGTGACGCAGGCCGACGGCAGCGTGCTCATCACGGCCCTGCGCTACGAGGACCTCACCGGCACCTACCCCGCGGTGAGCCTCGGCACCGTGCGCTGGAGTCCCGGCACGACGCCCGAGCCGACGCCGCAGCCCACCCCCTCGCCGTCGGCGACGCTTCCGCCGCGGTACGCGTTCGCGGTGGATGCCGTGGGCCCGTCGGCGATCGCTCCGGCGTTCGTCGCCGACCGCGGCGCGACCGGCGGGACCGTCTCGTCGGAGGCCCGTGTCGCGGGTGCCGTCGTGACCGACGGATACGCGGGCCAGGTCGCGGTGGCCGGCATCGAGACGTCGAGTTCCGCGACCCGGTCCTCCGTCGCGCTCGACACGGTCACGCTGTATCCCGGCACCGCGCTCGCGGTCTCCCTGACGGACGTCCGTTTGACCGTGACCCCGGACGGCGCCACCGTGACCACGGGCGGAGGCACGGTCGCCGGGCAGACGATCGCGGCGGGCGCGATCGCCCCCGACACCCGCATCACGGTGCCCGGGCGCAGCGCCGTGTTCACGCTGAACGCGCAAGCGACCACCGGCGATGCCCAGACGGTCGTGGCGCTCGACCTCGACGATCGGCGCGGACTCGGCGCGCACGTGCGCGTCGGCGTCGTCACGGCCGATGCGCCCGCCCCCGCACCTCAGCCGACGCCCGAACCGACGCGCTCACCCGAGCCGCGTCCGACGGGGGATTCGGGCGCGAGCGGGCTGGTTCCCGGCCCCATCGGCAAGGACGACGCTCGTCCCGCGGCCGCCGCCGCGGCGGCGCGCCTCGCGGCGACCGGCGGCGACACGTCCGCCGCTGCAGCGCTGGCGGTCGCGGGATGCCTGATCGTCGTTGCAGGCGGTTTGGCGACCGTCGTCGCCCGGAGGCGTCGGCGCCGAGAGGTCTGAGCGCACGGGGGGTCCCGGTTCGCCGGGGCCCCCTTCGCGTCATGCGCGAGCGAGGACGTTCGCCGGCACCGGCGCAAGGGCGATGCGCACGCGCGCCTCGTCGTCCAGGCGTCGGTCTGCGGCGTGCTCGAGAAGGACGCGACGACCGTCTCCCGTGACCACCGTCGAACGCCGCACGCTGCCCAGGAACGTCGTCTGTTCGACGACCGCGTCGATGCCCGGCGCGTCCGCGCCGACGAGGACGACGTGCTCCGGACGCACGACGACCTCGCAGTGACCGTCGTGGGCGGCACGGGCGAGGGGGAGGCGCTGGCCCCACACCTCCACGACGGTTCCTTCGACGATCCCCGGCACGGTGCTCACCGGTCCGAGGACCTCCGCGACAGCGGCGTTCTCCACCCGTGCGTAGACTTCGGCCGGGGACCCCCGGTCGACGATCCTGCCGCCGTCCATGACCACGAGTTCGTCGGCGACCGCGGCGGGCCTCCGCCGTGTCCCGCGTCGCCCACAGCGTCGTCACCCCGCGCTCGCGCAGTTCTCTCGCGAGGCGATCGCGCGTCCGGATCCGGGCCGCGGTGTGCAGGGCGGCCAGCGCGTCGTCGAGCGCGACCGCGCGCGGACGGCGCGCCAACGCCCGGGCGAGCGCCCAGCGCTGGCGGTCCCCCTGCGCGAGCCGGGAGACGACGGCATCCGGCGACTCCAGGCCGACGAGGGCGCAGAGGCGAGCCGCCTCGTCGGCGGCATCCAGGACGTCCGCATTCCGCGCCGCCGCCGTCACCGATGCCTGCACGCGGGCGAACCGGGCGGCCGGCACGCGATCGCCCACCTGACAGATGCGAGGTGCCGTGGCCCCGATGCGACCGTCGACGCTGACGATTCCGGCGTCGGCGCGTTCGGCACCTGCGACCAGTCTCAGCAGCGTCGAGGCACCGCATCCCGACGGCCCGACGATCGCCACGATGGTTCCCGGTTCGATGTCGAGATCGATGTCGTGCAGCACCCGCCGGCCGGCCCGCTCCCGGCTCACCCCCCGCAGGACGATCGACCACCCTCGGGGGCGCGACGCGCTCGCGGATGCCGAGGGGTCCACGGGCGTGACGGCGACCATGCCCCGACGCTAGACGTCGTCCATGACGCACGAACGCCCGGGGAGTGAACCCCGGGCGTCGTTCGCTCGAATCCTGCGCGACCGTGAACACGGCCACGACGGCGCAGGCGGGTGCCGCGGGCGACGCCCGCCCGCCGCCGCTTACGGCGCGAGGCGGGTCGGTCCGCGGAAGAGGTAGGTCACTTCGCGGATCGAGGACTCGCCCAGCAGGAGCATGAGCACGCGAGCCAGGCCCATGCCGAACCCGCCGTGCGGCGGGGCGCCGAAGCGGAAGAAGTCGAGGTAGAAGTCGAGGTGCTCGGGGTCGAGACCCTTCTCCTTCGCCTGCTCGATCAGCACGTCGACGCGATGCTCGCGCTGGGCGCCGGTGGTGATCTCGACACCGTTGAAGAGCAGGTCGTACGACTTCGTCAGCCCGGTCTCTTCATCGCGCATGTGGTAGAACGCGCGGATCTCGGGGTGGTAGTCGGTGATGAACACGAACTGGTGCCCGAACGTCTCGGCGACGTGCGCGGCGATCTGACGCTCACCCTCGGGGTCGAGGTCGCCGTCGGTGCGCGGGATGTCGTACCCGCGTGCCGCGACGATCTCGCGCGCCTCGGCGAGCGGGATGCGCGGGAAGGGGAGGGCGGGCACCTGCACCTCGACGCCGAACAGCTCCTGGATCTCGGCGCCGTGCTTGTCGGCGACGGCCTGGAACGCCGTCTGCAGCAGCTCCTCCTGCATGCGGGCGACGTCTTCGTGCGAGTCGATCCAGCTGATCTCGGCATCGATCGAGGTGAACTCGGTCGCGTGACGGCTGGTGAACGAGGGGTCGGCGCGGAAGGCGGGCGCGATCTCGAAGATCTTGCCGAAGCCGGCGACCTGGGCCATCTGCTTGAAGAACTGCGGGCTCTGCGCGAGGTAGGCCGTCTTGTCCTCGAAGTAGGGCACCTCGAACAGTTCCGCGTTGCTCTCGGAGGGGGATGCCATGAGCTTGGGGGAGTGCACCTCGATGTAGTCGCGCTCCACCCAGTACGTGCGCATCGCGTGCTCGAGGGTCGTCTGCACGCGGAAGATCAGGTTGTTGCGGCGCTGACGCAGGTCGATGAAGCGGTAGTCCATGCGCTTGTCGGGGCTGCTGTCGGCCGCGATGGGCGTCTCGGGGTTGGCCGCGGCCGCGATCACGAGCTCGCCGACCTTGATCTCGACTCCGCCGAGCTTGACGCGCTCGTCGTGCTTCAGCTCGCCGCGGACGGTCAGGAACGTCCCCGTCGCGAGACCACCGATCGTCTCGGTGAGCGCGAGGGCGGCGGCATCCTGCTCGGGGTCGGTCCCTGAGCCTGTCGAAGGGTCGGAGGGGCGGGTCGCCGGATTCACGAGCTGCACCGCGCCGGTCTCGTCGCGGAGGACGACGAACTGCACCTTCTTCTGATCGCGCACGGTTTCGACCCATCCCGACACCTCGACGGGGCCGGCGGGGAGGGATTTCAGCTGGTTGACCAGGACGCGTTCGCTCACGATCCACCAGTCTACGTCCGCGCCCGCGGGCCGACCGGGCCCGCGGCATCCCGACCGCCTCGGGGGCAACCCCCAGGATCGGCGCACCCTCGGGCTCTAGCCTGGGAGGGGCGTCCGTTCGGGCGGCCGATCACCGAGCGCGAAGGCACCCGATGACCGACACCACCCTCACCCTCGCCCCTGTGCGGTCGACCTCCGGCTCCGGAGAAGGACAGTCGTGGCTGACGTCTCTGGCCGACTGGACCGTGTCGCTCATGGAGATCATCGGCCCCGTGGGCGCCGGCGTCGCCATCGCGCTCGAGAACCTCTTCCCGCCGCTGCCCAGCGAGGTCGTGCTGCCGATGGCGGGGCTGACCGCGAGCCGCGGATCGTTCACGCTGTTCGAGGCGTTGCTGTGGACGACGATCGGTTCGGTCGTCGGCGCGTTCATGCTCTACGGTCTCGGCCGCTGGCTGGGGGCCGCGCGCCTGCGCGCCTTCGCCGCGAAGATGCCGCTGCTGCACCCCGAAGACGTCGACCGCACGGTGGCCTGGTTCGAGCGCCACGGCGGTAAGGCCGTGTTCTTCGGGCGCATGATCCCGATCTTCCGCAGCCTCATCTCGATTCCTGCGGGCGTCTCGAAGATGCCGATGTGGCGCTTCGGCCTGCTCACCGGCGCCGGCAGCCTCATCTGGAACACCATCTTCGTGCTGTCGGGCTACCTGCTGGGTGAGAACTGGCACATCGTCGAGGAGTACGCCTCGATCCTGCAGTACGTCGTGATCGCGGCGGTCGGGATCGGTGTGGCGTTGTTCCTCTACAACCGCATCCGGTCGCTGCTCGCGGCGCGCAAAGACGCCTGACCCGGGCGGTTATCTCCACGTCGAGGCAACCGGCATCCGGACTCAGTCAGACCACAGACCCCGCGCCTAGACTGGCATCGTGCCCGCCGATCGCCTCCATCTCGTGCGCCACGGAGAGGTCTACAACCCCCGTCGCGTGCTGTACGGTCGGCTCCCCGGATTCGGTCTGAGCGTCGACGGCCGTCGCATGGCCCGCCAGGCCGCGGAGTACGTGCAGGGCCTGGATCGCCCTGTCACGGGGCTCGTGGTCTCGCCGTTGCAGCGCACGCGCGAGTCGTCCGAGCCCTTCTCGGAGCTCTTCGGCGTCGAGGCGTACATCGACGACCGCGTCATCGAGCCGACCAACGTCTTCGAGGGGCGGCGCATGAAGCAGGCGCTGGCCAACCCCCTGAACTGGCGGCACCTCCAGCGGCCCGCCATCCCCAGCTGGGGCGAACCCTATGAGCGCATCGTCGCTCGGATGACGGATGCCATGACCGATGCGTGGGAGCGCGTGTCCGCGGGAGACGTCGTCGTCGTCTCGCATCAGCTGCCGATCTGGGTGACCCACCTCGCCCTCTCCCGCCAACCCACCCGCCACGACCCCCGCAAGCGCCGCTGCGCGCTGTCGAGCGTGACGAGCTTCGAACGGCGAGACGGCGCCGACGGCTCGACGCGCTGGGTCGAGGTGGCGTACGCCGAGCCGGCCTCGACCGCCGGAGCCGTCGACGTAGGAGCCGTGTGATGCGCCGAATCCTCACCGCCGCCGGGTCTCTGACCGCTGCGGCGGCCCTCGTGCTGGGCCTGGCGGCCTGCACCGCCGACCCGCTGGCCGACCAGTACCGCGCGGGCGACAACAAGGGCTACATCGCCGCGAACGGTTTCCAGACCGCCGAGATCCCGGCCGAGAACCGCGGGGAACCCGTGGAGTTCACCGGCACGCTCGACAGCGGTGCCGCGGTGTCCAGCGCGGACTACGCCGGCACCGTGCTCGTCGTGAACTTCTGGTACGCCACCTGCGGTCCGTGCATCATCGAGGCGCCCCGCCTGGAGCAGGCCTACCAGAGCTTCCAGGGCCAGGACGTGGCGTTCCTCGGCATCAACACGTACGACCAGCCCGCCACGGCACTGTCGTTCGCCCGCGATCACGGCGTGTCGTACCCGAGCGCCATGGCCGTGGGCGACGCTGAGCTCAAGCTCGCGTTCGCCGACAAGACGCCCATCAACGCCACCCCCACGACTCTCGTGCTCGACAAACAGGGCCGCGTCGCGGCACGCATCGTCGGCGAGCTCCCCGAGGCCTCGATCCTCGAAGCGGTCGTGCGCACCGTCGTCGCGGAGGACGCGTGAATCCGGGAGCCCTCGTCTTCGACGGGGCGCTGTGGCTCGCCGTCCCCATCGCCCTGGCCGCCGGTCTCATCTCGTTCCTGTCGCCCTGCGTCCTGCCGCTCGTGCCGGGGTACCTCGGCTACATCGGCGGTGCCGTCGCCCCGCGCGGGGGCTCGGCATCCGCTCCGGGACGGGGCCGATTGCTCGGGGGGACGCTGCTGTTCATCGCGGGATTCACGGCCGTGTTCATGACGTTCAACTTCCTCGGCGGCGCGGCGGGCGCGTTCTTCGTCCGCTACGGCGATGTCATCACGCGCATCCTCGGGGTCGTGATCATCCTCATGGGGCTCGTCTTCATCGGTCTCTTCGGCGTCGCGCAGCGGTCGGTGCGCATGCAGTCCCGCGGCAACCTCGGACTCATCGGAGCCCCTCTCCTCGGTGTCGCGCTCGGAATCGGGTGGACGCCGTGCATCGGCCCCACGCTGGCGGCGATCCTGTCGGTGTCGTACAACCTGGGCGACCCCGGTCGCGCCGCCCTCCTGGGGCTGGCCTACTCGCTGGGTCTCGGCATCCCGTTCCTGCTCCTCGCCCTCGGCTTCGGGTGGGCGACGCGGTCGGTGTCTTTCGTGCGCCGGCACATCCGAGTGGTCAACATCATCGGCGGGGTCCTGCTCATCGTGCTCGGCCTGCTGATGGTGACGGGCGTGTGGGGGCAGTGGATGTCGACCCTGCAGGGGGTGATCGGCAGTGTCCAGCTCCCCCTCTGACGGCGGGCGGCCGGAACGCTCCGACGGCGTCCTGCGTCCGTCGGACCACGCCGACGCAGACCTGGCATCCGGTCCCGACGACATCACGCAGCCGCGCCTCGGGGTCATCGGCTGGGCGCGCTGGGGCTGGCGCCAGCTCACGTCGATGCGCACCGCCCTGGTGCTCCTGCTCTTGCTCGCGATCGCCGCGGTGCCGGGTTCGCTCGTGCCCCAGCGCAGCGCCGACCCCAACGGCGTGACGCAGTACTTCACCGACAACCCCGACCTCGCGCCGGTGCTCGACAAGCTCAGCCTGTTCGACGTCTACACGTCGCCCTGGTTCTCGGCGATCTACCTGCTGCTGTTCATCTCGCTGATCGGGTGCGTGCTGCCCCGGACCAAGCACCACTGGAAGGCCCTGCGCTCGCAGCCCCCGCGCACGCCCGCGCGCCTGTCGCGCCTGGACGATCACCGTTCGCGCACGCTCGCCGTCGAGGGGGACAGGGATGCCGTCGCGGCGGCCGCGATCGACAGTGCGGCGTCGCAGCTGCGCAAGAGCGGCTACCGGATCGCCCGCTACGACGGACGCGGAACCTTCTCGGTGTCGGCGGAGCGCGGCTACCTGCGCGAGACGGGCAACCTCGTCTTCCACGCGGCCCTGGTAGGCGTGCTCATCGCCGTCGGCGTCGGCGGCGGCTTCACCTATACCGGGCAGCGCGTGCTCGTGGAGGGGCAGGCGTTCGCCAACAGCCTGCTCGACTACTCCTCGTTCAACCCGGGGCGCTTCGTCAGCGGCGACACCCTCACGCCCTACTCGATGACGCTCGATCAGTTCGACGTGAACTACGTGCCTCCCGGGCAGCCCGGATCCGGCCAGGCGGGCGATTTCGTCGCGCATGTGACGACGCAGGCCCCCGGTGGCGACCCGCAGGACGGCGAGGTGCGCGTGAATCACCCGCTCGACGTCCAGGGCGACCGCGTCTACCTGCTCGGAAACGGCTACGCGCCCACCGTCACGATCCGCGACGCCGACGGGCGGGAAGTGTTCCACGACTCGGTGGCCTTCCTTCCGCAGGATGCCAACATGACCTCGCTCGGCGTGATCAAGGTCGCCGACGGGTTGCCGGAGCAGCTCGGTCTGCTGGGCTTCTTCTACCCGACGATGGACGTGCTGTCCTCGGGCGCGCTGACCTCCACCTACGGCGACCTCGAGTACCCGGTGCTGACGCTGCGGGTGTACGAGGGCGACCTCGGCATCGACGACGGCACGCCCCGCTCGGTCTACACGCTCGATCCCTCGGGTATGACGCAGATCGCCGGCGGCGACAGCGGCACCCCCGCGATCCAGCTCATGCCCGGCGAGACGCAGGACCTGCCCAACGGCCTCGGGACCATCACGTTCGAGAACGAGGCGCCCGCGGGAGCCAGCGGCTACGACGGGTCGGTCAAGCGCTTCGCGTCGCTGTCGATCCACCGCGACCTGGCCGGCCCGTGGGTGCTGTCGTTCGCGCTGCTGGCTCTGTTCGGCCTGCTCGCCGCCCTCTTCGTGCCGCGTCGACGGATGTGGGTCAAGGCGACTGCTGTCGCCGAGGGCGTGCGCATCGAATACGCCGGTCTGGCCCGTGGTGAGGATCCGACGCTCGCCGCGGCGGTCGACCAGCTCGCCGAGAAGCACGGCGCCACCCTTCCTCCCCAAAGCCGACCAGGGCCCGGCGACCCCGACGCCGCCCCCACCGGCGAGACCGAAAAGTAGACTGACACCATGCCCGGAACCGATCCGCTTCTCCTCGATGAGATCTCCCTCCTCCTGGTCTGGACGGCGGTCGCCATCTACGTGCTGGCGTTCATCGCCTACGCGATCGACCTCGCGCGTCGCTCCGACCTCGCGCTGAAGGCGAAGGACGAGGTCGTCTCCCGCGAGCTCGTGACCGCGGGCGGTGGGGGAGTGATCTCCTCCGGCGCCGGGTCCGCGGCATCCGGTGCCACGACGAAGCCCCGCTACCTCTGGGCCCGACTCGGAACGGTGCTCACGGCGCTCGGGTTCGTGTTCCACCTCGTCGCCACGGTGCTGCGCGGAATCGCGGCCGAGCGCGTGCCGTGGTCGAACATGTACGAGTTCGCCCTCACCGGGCTGCTGCTGATCGTCGCGGTCTACCTCGCCGTGCTGACCCGCTACGACCTGCGCTTCCTGGGCTCGCTCATGACGGGGCTCGCGGTGCTGCTGCTCGGCGGGGCGACCCTGGCGTTCCACGTCGAGGTGGTTCCGCTGGCCGACCCGCTGAAGTCGATCTGGCTCGTCGTGCACGTCTTCGTCGCGAGCCTCGCGACGGCGTTGTTCGCCCTGGCTTTCGGTCTGTCGGTGGTGCAGCTCGTCCAGACGCGCCGGGAGCGCAAGCTCGCCGAGGCATCGGGCGACGCCACACCGAAGCGCAGCTTCCTGAGCACCGTGCCGTCGGCCGACGCGCTGGAGTCGCTGGCGTACCGCTTCGCCATCGTCGGTTTCATCTTCTGGACCTTCACCCTCATCGCCGGCTCCATCTGGGCGAACGACGCGTGGGGCCGGTACTGGGGCTTCGACACCAAGGAAGTGTGGACCTTCGTCATCTGGGTGCTCTACGCCGGATACATCCACGCCCGCGCGACCCGCGGCTGGCGCGGCACGCGGTCCGCATGGCTGTCGATCATCGGCTTCACCGCGGTGCTGTTCAACTTCACCATCGTCAACGTCTTCTTCAAGGGCCTGCACGCGTACTCGGGTCTGACGACCTGACGTCCGTCGCCGCGCTGTCAGGGTCCGTCCGGTGCCGCCGGGCGGGCCCTCTTTTCGTCCCCGGCCTGCGGTGGACGGGGCGGAAGGTGCCGAGCGCGTGGGGTGCCGGGCGCGCGGGGGGTGCTTGGCCCGTGCGGTGCCCGGCGGGTGGGGGCGCCAGGGTGTCGGGGCCGTGAATGCTCTACCTCAGGGACGCTCCGCGCGGTCGCCCGGGCGCCAAGAGGCTGGGGCGCTGACGCGGCGCGGTGGGCTGCGCTGTTGCTGAGGCGTTGGGTCGGGGCGCTGGCGCGCCCGCGGAATGGAATGCGAGGTCGCTGGGCCGCTGCGCTGTGAAGACACTGGACCGCCGGGCGGCGGGGCCACCGGGCTGCGCGGGTGCGGGGCTACTGGGTCGCGGGGCGGCTGGGCCACCGGGCTGCGCGGGTGCGGGGTCGCCGGGTCGCGGGGCGGCTGGGGGTGCGCGGGTGCGGGGTCGCCGGGTCGCGGGCTGCGAGAGCGGGGTCGCCGGGCTGCGCGGGTGCGTGGTCAACGGGTTGCGGGGCAGCTGGGCCACCGGGCTGCGCGGGTGCGGGGTCGCCGGGTCGCGGGGCGGCTGGGCCACCGCGGTGCGGGGTCGCCGGGTCGCGGGCTGCGAGAGCGGGGTCGCCGGGCTGCGCGGGTGCGTGGTCAACGGCTTGCGGGGCAGCTGGGCCACCGGGGTGCGCGGGTGCGGGGTCGCCGGGTCGCGGGCTGCGAGAGCGGGGTCGCCGGGCTGCGCGGGTGCGTGGTCAACGGGTTGCGGGGCGGCGGGGCCACCGGGCTGCGCGGGTGCGGGGTCGCCGGGTCGCGGGCTGCCAGAGCGGGGTCGCCGGGCCGCCGGGGTCCCTCATGTGCTGCGGTCCGGCCCCTCCTCCTCCGCGTCTGGCGCCCGAGGTGCCATGCGCCTGCGGCATCCGTTGAGTGTCCACGACACGCCGCTGCCCCTCTGTCATAGACGGCGTGTCGTGGACACTCGACGATCGGCCGCGGGCATAGGGGCTGGGGCGTCGCGCCGCGCCGACGACGCGGCGCGGACGGCGACCAGCGTTGAGTGTCCACGACACGCCGTGTCGAGTGTCCGCCAGACGGCGTGTCGTGGACACTCAACGGAGGGATGCGTCCCGGAGCGCGCGACGGACCGGGGCGATGACGTCGCGCTCGGGGGTTGCGAGATGGTGTGCCACCACGCGCACGAGCGTCCAGCCCTCTGCGCTGATCGCGCGCCACCGGTCCGCGTCCTGCAGGAACTGGCTGCTGTCCGCATGATGACGGCCGTCGTACTCCACGGCCACACGCTGCTTCGGGTAGGCCATGTCCAGCCGCGCGACGAAAACGCCCGCCGCGGTCCGCAGCGTCCAGTTGAGTTCGGGTTCCGGCAAGCCGGCCCGAACCAGGATCATCCGCACGATGCTTTCGCGCGGTGATTCCGATCCCTGACGCACGAGTCCGACTGCCTCCCGGAGCAGGACAGCTCCCCGGCGCCGCTCACGCAGCGCCACCGCTTCAAGGTCCGTCCATGAGTCACCGTGCGAGAGGCACCAGTCGCCTGCCGCCACCAAATCTTCGATGCGGAGTACCGGGGCGAGCTGGCCCCAGGTCTCCGCTCGGGTCGCGAGCGGCAGGCCGCCGAGGAGGGTGATGCCGTCGGTTGGCATCGCGAGTCGGTGTCCCTGGATTCCGCGTGCCCGAGGCTCGCGGGCGGGTGGGATGGCGCTGACATGGAGCGGTACGCGCGGGGCGAACGGGAGTGGCATGCCCCAGAGGGTTGCTGATGTGACATGACTGAAGAATTGGTCGCCGACCATCCTCGGTAAGAAGGCCTCGCAGAGGTCCGAGATGGTCTCGATCCCCGTGCCGTCGTCACGCCGACGGACGCCGTGGAACGGCGCGGACAAGTCGCCGGCAAGAAGTCTTCGTCGGGGGATGCCCAACACGTCGGCGTCGCGCACGTGGAACGGCCGGTCGAAGTCGGGAGGTAACGGCAGGGGTCGCATGATGCCATAAGACACCGCCGCCCGACTCGCTCGCAGTTGCGGACCGAGTTGGCTGTGCATAGCCGACGTGGGGAGGAGCCTTCCTCAACGCCGGCGGCCCGGCGGCGGCGGCGCGATGCGGCTGACGCCCCCCGCGACCGGCGCGGCCGAAGCCCGGCGACGGGCGGCCGGGGCCCCCTCGGCAGGCGCGGCCGGGGCGGCCAGCCCGGGCCGCCGCGATCAGGCGGTCACGGCGGCGGCGCGGGCGGAGGTCGTGCGGCGGCGGACGACGACCAGCGTCGTGACGATCAGCGACAGCGCGGCCCAGACGACCAAGCCGGCCACACCGGCCGCGACGCCGCCGGACGACGACAGGGCGCCGAGCATCGCGTCGTAGACCGGAGCGGTGGGCAGGAGTGCCGCAGCATCAGCCAGCGCCGGCGGCACCGTCGAGACGATCGTCGCGCCCAGTGCCAGCGCTCCGATCACCGCGGCCACCCATCGCCCGGCGCCTCCGAAGAGGGCCACCAGCGCCTGGTGCACGGCGGCGAACGCGATACCCGCGGCGATGCAGATCAGCGCGAACAGCGCCCAATCGCCCCACTCGTAGCGGGATGCCACCTGCACGACCGCCGCGACGAGCAGTCCCTGCGCCGCGCCGACGGCGGCCGCGGGAGCGAAGCCGCGAAGCGCCACGAGGGCGGAGGGGCGGCGGCTGGTCAGGGCGCGCGCCGACACGGCCTGGAATGCCACGAAGGAGGCGAGGCCGCCGAACCAGAGCACCGCCATGGCGAGCAGCGGCACCGCGGCGAGGCCGAAGAGCGAGTCGCTGGCACCGGTGGCCGAGACGGGGTCGGCGACGACATCGGCGAGCGTGGTCGCTTCGGCGTCGGTGTAGGTCGGCAGCTGAGAGACGGCGGTGTCGAGGCCGTCCGCGAGCGCGGAGGTGCCGGAGGCCACCTGACCCACGCCGTCGGCGAGTCGAGCCGCGCCATCCTCGGCGTCCTCGGCGCCGGTGGCCAGCCCCGCCGCACCGGTCGCCGCCGTCTGCGCGCCGGTGGCCAGCTGGGAGGCGCCGCCCGCCGCTCCTGCGGCTCCGGCCGCGAGCTGGGACGCACCGTCGCGCGTCTGCCCGAGGCCGCCCGCCAGTTGCGAGGCGCCCGAACCGAGTGCCTGGGCGCCGCCCCCCAGCTGACGGGCGCCGTCGCGCAGGCCGGTGGCACCCGTGGCCAGACCGTCGATGCCCCCGGCGATCGTGTTGAGGCCGCTCTCGGCATCGCGGGCGCCGGTGGCGAGGCCCGCGGCGCCGTCGGCCAGCTGTGCGTTGGCGTCGGCGATGGCGCGGACACCGGCCGGCAGTTCGGCGGCTTGACCCGCGACGCGCCCGATGTCGTCCACGGTCTGCTGCGCCCTCGGCAGCTCGGCATTCGCGCGGTCGGACGCGGCCCGCAGCTGAGTGCAGAGGTCGGGCGTCGCGGTCTGGTCGCAGGAGTCCGCGAGGCGTTGCAGGTCGGCCGCGGCGGTGCCGAGCGCGGCACGGACTTGGGGAGCCGCGGCGGCCACGTCGTTCGCCGCCTGCTCGAACCCGGGGGGAATGGCATCCGCGATCTGACCGATCTGATCGGACAGCTGCCGGTTGCCGGCGGCGATCCCGTCGGCGCCGGTGGCGAGCTGCCCGACGCCCGCGGCGGCCTCCCTCGTGCCGCCGGCCAGCTGAGTGGCGCCATCCGCGAGCTGCCCGGCGCCGCCGGCCAGGCCGTCGATCCCGCCGGAGAGCTGGGTGGCGCCACCCGCGAGCTGGTCGGCTCCCGTGGCGAGCTGTCCGACACCGTTCGACAGCGCGCCCGCGCCGGCGGCGAGTTGTCCGACGCCGCCCGAGAGCTGGTCGGCCCCCGTCGCGAGCTGTCCGACACCGCCGGACAGCTCGCCTGCTCCGTCGGAGAGCTGGCCGAGGCCGTCGCTCAAGCCGGTCGCGCCGGAGGCCGCCTGCGATGCGCCGTCGGCGAGCTGACGGGCGCCGCCCGCCTCCTGACCCAGCTGATCGCTCAGCGAGGTGAACCCGAGGAAGACGTTCTTGAGGTACTGCGACGACAGTTCGCTGCCGTAGACGCTGGAGGCGGTGGATGCCAGCTGGGAGGTGATCGCGCCGTCGACGACGCGCGCGTCGGGCGCCGTCTGCACGTCGATCGTGGCCCTCTCGGGGGTCTCGCCCGGGCGGGTGGAGAGGGAGGCGGCCGTGAAGTTCTCGGGGATCGTCACCACCGCGGTGTACGTGCCATCGGCGAGGCCCGCCGCGGCGTCGTCGTTGGAGATCACCCAGTCGATGTTGCTCGGCTGGTCGGCAGCGCCCGAGACCAGGCCGCCGGTCAGCTGACGGCCGAGCGGCACCGTCTGCCCGTTGAGTTCGACGGGTTCGTCGTCGTTCACGATCGCGGCGGTGATGTTGCCGAGCCGCTCGGTGGGGTTGTACAGCGCTCCGACGAGGATGCCGCCGATCACCGCCGGCAGGAGCAGCACACCCACGAGCGTGAGCCAGGTGACGGGTCGGCGCGAGCGGGAGCGCTCGACGGGGAGAGTCATGCGAACACCTCGGAGAGATCGGCGAAGCTTTCGGGTTCGGGCTGGTGTCGGCGCGGCGTGGTCAGCGGGAGTGACTGCACGTCAGGGCGCTGCGCCTCGGAGAGAAGAGCGAGCGCGCGACGCTCGTCGCGGGCCGAGACGATGAGGGTGAACGGCGATGACGCATCGCCGGAGCGCTCGCGCGCATCGTCGGGCGCGTGGCGCAGCACCGCGGCGACCTCGTCGCGGGCGTCGTCGTCGAGGCGATCCACGTCGGTGATGACGGCGAGGCGAGCGCCACCGGTGACGGCGTCGGCCACCGCCCGCCCGGCATCGGCCGGATCGTCGAGCAATGCGACCCCGACGCGCGAGCGCACGGCGCCTGCCCGTTCGGGGACGAGCAGCCCGTCGACGCGGAGCCTTCCATCGATGCGCGACAGACGCCCCGACAGCGCGAGGAGCAGCGCGCGGGTGGTCCGGCTCTCGCCGGTGACGAGCAGTGTCCCGCCGTAGCGGAGGCGCAGCGAGACGTCGGCGAACACCGGGGCCTCGGCGTCCGAGGATCCCGGAGCGGCCAGGTCGTCGGCGGCGACGGCGATCGCGGGTTCGTCGGGCCAGCCGGCCAGGCGCACCTCGCGTTCGACGGCCTCGCCCTCGACGTCGAGCTTGGGCAGCAGGCGGTCGAGCCAGCGCGGCATCCACCACGCCGTGTCGCCCAAGAGGGCGAGGACCGCGGGCACGAGGGTCATGCGCACGAGGAACGCGTCCACGGCGACGCCCACGGCGAGACCCAACGCGATGGGCTTCAGGCTCGAATCGCCCTCGGGCACGAAGGCCACGAACACCGCGAACATGATGACGGCCGCCGCGACCACGACACGGGCGGATGCCGCGAAGCCGCTGCGCACGGCGCCGAGAGCCACCTCGCGGGGCGTGCGCCCCTCGCGGTCGGCGTGCACGTAGTCCTCGCGCATGCGCGAGACGAGGAACACCTGGTAGTCCATCGCGAGGCCGAAGAGCACGCCCATGACCACGATGGGCATGAAGCTGATGATGGGGCCGACCTTCGCCACGTGCAGGGCGTCGGCGAACCAGCCCCACTCGAACACCGCCGCCACGACGCCGAACGATGCGGCGACCGACAGCAGGTATCCGCCCGCTGCGGTGAGCGGCACCCAGATGGAGCGGAACACGATCATCAGCAGCACGAGCGACAGGCCGACCACGAAGAGGCCGAACGGCAACAGGGCTGCGCCGAGCTGATCGGAGATGTCGATCGTGACGGCGGTGTAGCCGGTCACGAGCAAGCGCACGCCGAACTCGTCGTACAGGCGGTCCTCCTGCGCGCGGAGCTCGCGGACGAGATCGGCGGTGCGCGGGTCGTCGGGGGCGGTCTCGGGAACGATCTGCACGATGCCGGTGTCGGCGGTCTGGTTGGGGGTGGCGAGAGCGACCTCGGCGACGCCGGGGATCTTCGCAATCTCGTCGCCGATGTCGGTCATGAGGGTCAGCGGGTCGTTGCTGGTCACGATGGAGCCGGTCATGATCAGCGGGCCGTTCGCGCCCGGGCCGAAGAATTCATCCGTGAGTTCGTACGCGACGCGCGCCTCATCACCCTCCGGAAGCTGCCCGGCGTTGGGGAGCGTGAGGGCGAGCGATGCGGCGGGAATGGCGGTCGTGCCCAGCACTGCGATCACGGCGACGGTGGTGACGACCGGATGCCGTGTCACCAGCCCCACCCAGCGCCTGGCGGGACCGTTGCGCTCCGCACGAGACGCCGCGGCGACGGCCTGCTGCTCGCGCTCGGCCGCCGCCTGCGCGAGCTCGGCGGGCTGTTCGGGGTCGGCGCCGCGGGCCCGCTTCTTCGCGCGTGCGAAGCCCCAGCCGACGACCCGGCCCCCGGCGAAGCCCAGCAGCGCCGGGGTCAGCGTCAGCCCGACGCACACCGCGATCGCGACGGCGACCGAAGCGGCGATGCCCATCGTGGTGAGGAACGGGATGCCGGCGAAGCCGAGACCGATGAGAGCGATGAGCACCGTGATGCCGGCGAAGACCACGGCGGACCCCGCGGTCCCGACGGCGCGGGCGGTGGACTCCTCGGGGTCCATTCCCGCCCTCGTCTGGTCTTGATGTCGCGACACGATGAAGAGCGCGTAGTCGATGCCGACCGCCAGGCCCAGCATCACCGCCAGCAGCGGCGTCGTCGCGGACACGGTGGCGAAACCGGTCGCGATGAAGATGAGCGCGATCGAGAGGGCGACGCCGAGGATCGCGGTGGCCAGCGGCATCCCGGCCACCAGGAACGACCGGAACGTCACCATGAGCACGAGCGCGGCGATCAGCACGCCGAGGGCCTCGGTGAGCGACGCCCCCGGGATCTCCGTGGCGAAGAGCTGACCACCGAGCACGGCCTGCGAGCCCGCCGGGAGCGCGGCGCCGAGCGCGGTCGCGGCCTCGCGCAGGCCGTCTTCGGTCGCCTGCGGCACGGCGGTGGCCTCGCCGGAGAATTGGATGTGGACGATGGCGGCGCGGTCGTCGTCGGCGACGCCGCCGTCGATGCGCGCATCGTACGGATCGGTGACGGCCGCGACGAAGTCGAGCTCGCCGATGTCGGCCGTCGTGGTGGCGATGGCGTCCTGGTATGCCTGGTCGCGCACGCTGGAGCCGTCGGCCGCGACGACGATGATCTCGGCGCTCGCGCCGCTCACCTGGGGGAAGGTGCGGTCCAGCATCTCGAGTCCGGCCTGCGACTCGGTGCCGGGGATCGCGAAGGTGTTGTCGGTGCCCTTCGCGAACACCGCCACGCCGCCGCCGGCGAGGAGGAGGACCAGCAGCCAGGCGGAGAGCACGCGCCAGGGGTGACGGAATGACCAGCGACCCAGGCTGTACAGGAATGTCGACACGGCGGCTCCCACGATCGGTGAACGAGTCGATACATCACCGTATCGGATACACCAATGTATCCTAGGGGGAGACGGACCGATCCGACCTGGGTCCCCGCCGAGAACTGGAGGCCGCGGATGATCGACACCGCACCCGCACCCTCGCGTCGCCGCGAGAACACGCGGACGCGACTGATGGACGCCGCCGCCGCGGTGTTCGCCGAAATGGGCATCGACGCGGCCTCCGTCGAGGCCGTCTGCGAGCGCGCCGGGTTCACCCGCGGCGCGTTCTACTCAAACTTCGCGTCGAAGGACGAACTCTTCCTCGCCCTGTGCGCCCGGTCGGCCGAGACCACCATCGCCGCGGTGCGCGATCGGGTGACCTCGATCGAGGACCGCGGTCTCGAGACCGCCGGCGACGTGATGCAGCTGGTGCAGGAGGTTCTGGAGGCGACGGGGGAGGATCGCCTCGACGTGCTGCTGGGCGCCGAGACGCGGCTGCAGGCGCTACGCAACCCCGAGTTCGCCGAGGCGTACCTGGCGCTGAACAAGGGGCTCGGCGAGAGCGTCACGCAGCTCGTGCGCGACATCGCCCAAGCGCGAGGTCTCTCGATGCGCGTGCCCGCCGACATCGCCACCGAGCTGCTGCTGTCGGTGTGGGTCTCGACGTCGGAGACGGCCCTCTTGACGCGTCAGGCGCCGGCCGAGTCCCGCTCGGGCCTGGCCGAGCGACTGTCGCAGGTGGTCGGGCTCATCCTCGAGTGAGTTCGAGCTCGGCGTAGCATCGGCGCAGGCGCTGCATCCACCAGTCGCGGCGCTCGTCGTCGGCGGCCACGCGATCGAGGTCGGCGGACGAGGGGCGGGGGCGTTCGAGCGTCACCCCGCCCGCGCGGGCGACGAGGGGGGATGCCACGACGTCCGCCGTGAACAACGAGGCGGTGCCGAGCCCGCAGTCGTATTCCAGCTCGGGGAGCGCCGCGGCCAGCGTCGCGCCCATCGCCAGTCCGATCGAGGTATCGAGCGCGCTCGACACCACCGCCGGCAGCCCCGCCTGCGCGACGAGATCGAGCGCGGCGCGCACGCCGCCGAGGGGCTGCGCCTTGATCACCAGCAGGTCCGCCGCCCCCGCGCGCGCGACCCGCAGGGGGTCGGCGGCCTTGCGCACGCTCTCATCGGCGGCGATCGGGATGTCGAGGTACGCGATCCGCTCGCGCAGCTGCGCCAGGTCGTCGATCTCGGCGCACGGCTGCTCGACGTACTCGAGATCGAACTCGGCGAGGGCGTGCACGGCCCGTTCCGCCTCGTCGAGGTTCCATGCCGCGTTCGCGTCGACGCGGACGCGACCTTCCGGACCCATCGCCTCGCGCACCGCCCGCACGCGCGCGACGTCGTCGGCGAGCGTCTGCCCCGCCTCGGCGACCTTCACCTTCACCGTGCGGCATCCGTCGTACCGTGCCAGAACACGGGGGACATCGGATGCCGCGACGGCGGGCATCGTGGCGTTGACCGGGATGACGTCGCGCAGCGCCGGCGGCGCCGCGTTCCACCCGAAATCGAGCGCGCCCGCGAGCCAGGTGGACGCCTCCGCGTCGGCGTACTCCACGAAGGGCGAGAACTCCGTCCAGCCCCGCGGTCCCTCGAAGACCACGGCCTCGCGCGTCGACACCCCGCGGAACCGGACCGCGAGGGGGAGCGCCACCACGCGCGCGGTGGCGAGGACGTCGGCGAGCGGGGGGAGGGGCGTGGTGCTCATGTCCCCATCCTGGCCCCGGTGTCGGGGGTCCGGAATAGGCTGACCGCATGCTCTTCGACACCCCGGTCCGGCTCGGCGTCCAGATCCAGCCGCAGCACGTGCAGTACTCCGACATCCGCGACGCCGTCCTCCGCCTGGAAGAGATGGGCGTCGACATCCTGTTCAACTGGGACCACTTCTTCCCGCTCTACGGCGACCCCGACGGTGAGCACTTCGAGTCGTGGACGATGCTCGCGGCGTGGGCCGAGCAGACCGAGCGCGTCGAGTTCGGTGCGCTGGTCAACTGCAACAGCTATCGGGGCGCCGACCTGCAGGCCGACATGGCCCGCACCATCGACCACATCAGCAAGAAGGGCGGCGACACCGGCCGCTTCATCTTCGGTACGGGGTCGGGGTGGTTCCAGCGCGACTACGACGAATACGGCTACGAGTTCGGCACCGCCGGTTCGCGTCTGAACGCCCTCGCGAGCGACCTCGACCGCATCGTCGACCGGTGGGGAAAGCTCAACCCCGCGCCCACCCGCAAGATCCCCGTCATGATCGGCGGCAAGGGCGAGCAGAAGACGCTCCGCATCGTCGCGCGTCACGCCGACATCTGGCACAGCTTCGTCACCCCCGACGAGTTGCCGCACAAGCTCGGTGTCATCTCGACCTGGGCCGAGACCGAGGGGCGCGACCTGTCGGGTCTGATCGTCTCGAACGAGCTCAAGGACCGCGACGAGACCGTCGCCGACGCGCTCTACGACGCCGGCACCCGGCTCTTCACGCTCGGCTTCTCGGGCCCCGAGTGGGACTACTCGATCATCGAGCGGTGGCTCGCCTGGCGCGATTCGAAGAACGCGTGACAGAGACGGCGCCTCGATCGGTTCGGGGCGCCGTCTGCGTCACGCGCGGCAGTCGTCTGCGCCCCCCTTCAGGACTTCGTCAGTCGTCCGAGAGCATGCGAGGCAAGTATCCGAGGGCGTCGAGTCGACGAATCAGACGGGGGGCGAGCGGGCCGCGTGCTAACGAAAGCCGGTAGAAGCGAGGCCCCTCCTCGGCTTGCTGCAGCAAAGACCTTTCGCGCAGATTGCGGATGAAACGCGAGCGATGGGATGCCGTCCCCGGCACGACTTCCTCCAGATCCCCCGCCTTGACTACTCCGCTTTCAAGTGCGGCGCGGAGGGTCGCATGCTCGTCTCGAGACGTGAGACCGTCCCGTCGCAATGACTCGAGTGCCGGGCCGACCAGCTCGTCTATGACGAAGGCATGCCGTTGCAGTTCGAGCAGTCGAGCGATGTCATCCCGGATGCCACGAACGAAGAACTCGGCCCAGGCAACGGTGCCAGCGTCCGAGAGATCGTCTGCTCTTTCGAGCGCCGTGATGTAGGCATCCCGATCGTTGCCGAAGACGGCGGTGGGGTTCAGGGCGCTGAAGCCTCGCCGGGCGAAGATGGTTCTCCGCATCATGGCGTAGGTGAAGAGGCGTGACACACGTCCGTTTCCGTTGCGAAACGGGTGTATCCAGACGAAACGGTGGTGGGCAACGGCGATCTGCAGCATCTGCTCGTGCAGGGGTTTCGATTCGTTCGCGAAGTCGAGGAGGGCTGACATCTCGGCATGCACCGTCACCCACGTTGGCGGAACGTGAGCTGAGTTCGTGATCGCCACTTCCTTCTGCCGGTACGCGCCCGGTGTCGGATCCCCCTCCCTGGTCAGACCGTCGACGACGCGACGGTGGATTTCGCGGATGAGGGTGTGGGTGAGAGGGGCATCGGGTGGGAGGCTGTCGATGAAGCGCGCCGTCGCGGCAATGTTCGTGATCTCTCTCAGCTGGTCGGCGCCCGATTTCGGCGAGTCATCGATCTGGTCCAGTGCGTCGTAAACGGTGGTGTGGTTCCCCTCGATACGCGCAGAGACGACGCTCATGACCAGATCGAACAGTTGATGCAGCTCTACGAAGGTGTCCCGCGGAGTGTCGCCCGTCCCGATGTCCGCGCGCAGCCGCTCGATCTCGAAGAGCGCGGCTACCAGCGGAGACTCGAAGTCAAGCCTGGGCATCGTGTACTTGTCGGCCATGGCCAGCCCTTCTTGCGGTTGAGTGTGCAGTTATTTGCAAGGTGGGACGCCGGAAACTATATCCGTAAAGGAAACTCGTCGAGCGTGGAGGCAGATTATTTGCACACGCGCGTCACGAGGTGTTGCGCCTCACGCGATCGTCTCGTGCGATCGCCGCACCACCCCCGCGCGTAGGCTGACCGGGTGAGCGTCTCAGACATCTTCGACCCCGCGGAATGGACGCTGGCGCCCGGCGCCGCGGACTACACCGATATCACCGCCCACGTCACCCATGACGGGCGAGTGGCTCGCATCGCGTTCGACCGGCCCGAGGTGCGCAACGCCTTCCGGCCGCACACGGTCGACGAGCTGTACCGCGCCCTCGACATCGCGCGTCAGGACCACCGCATCGGCGTGGTGCTGCTCACCGGCAACGGGCCCAGCCCGAAGGACGGCGGGTGGGCCTTCTGCTCCGGTGGTGATCAGCGCATCCGCGGACGCGACGGCTACAAGTACTCCCACGACGAGACGGCGGTGCACGACCCGGGCCGCGCGGGGCGCCTGCACATCCTCGAAGTGCAGCGCCTCATCCGGTTCATGCCCAAGGTCGTGATCGCCGTTGTCCCCGGGTGGGCCGCGGGTGGGGGGCACTCGCTGAACGTGGTCTGCGACCTCTCCATCGCGAGCGCCGAGCACGGCCGGTTCAAGCAGACGGATGCCGATGTGGGCTCGTTCGACGCCGGCTACGGCTCCGCGTACTTTGCCCGCCAGATCGGACAGAAGTTCGCGCGCGAGATCTTCTTCCTCGCCGAGGAGTACTCGGCCGAGCGCGCGTACGAGATGGGCGCGGTCAACCGGGTCGTTCCGCACGCCGACCTGGAGCGCGAGGCGCTGGCGATGGCGCGCACGATCCTGACGAAGTCGCCCACCGCGATCCGCATGCTCAAGTACGCGTTCAACGCCGTCGATGACGGTCTCGTGGGCCAGCAGCTCTTCGCCGGGGAGGCGACCCGGCTGGCGTACGGCACCGACGAAGCCGCCGAGGGCCGTGACTCCTTCCTCGAGAAGCGCGACCCCGACTGGTCGGGCGTGCCGTGGCACTTCTGAGCGGAAGGGCATCGCGCGTATCGAGCGTCGCGCGAGGCGGGGTTCGCGCGTGAGGCTTGCGCCCCCGGCATCCGGCGATCCGCGTGACGTGCTGCGGGCTCTGCGCGCCGCCGTGCTCGGTGCGGGACCGGCCGTCGCCCTCGGCGGTGCCGATCTGCCCGACGAGGTTCCCGCGGGTACCGCCGCCGTGGTCACGACGTCGGGGTCGACCGGTGTGCCCAAGTCGGTCGTGATCAGCCGCAACGCCCTCATCAGCAGCGCCTATGCCACGGCGGCCCGGATCGGCGAGGGCGCGTGGCTGCTCGCCGTCCCCGCCACCTACGTCGCGGGCGTGCAGGTGATGGTGCGGGCGCTCCTCGCCGACCGCGAGCCGGCGGTGGTCGCGGGTCCCTTCCGTCCCGAGCCGTTCGCCGCCGCCGCCCTCGGCATGGCGTCGCACATCGACGGTGCCCGTGTGCCCACCTACACCTCGCTCGTTCCCGCGCAGCTGCAGAGGCTCCTGGATGCCGCCGAGGGCGACGGCACCGTCGCGCAGGCTCTGCGCTCGTTCGAGGCCATCCTCATCGGCGGGCAGGCGCTGGCTCCCGCCGTCCGTGAGCGCGCCGCATCCGCGGGGGTGCGCATCGTGCGCACGTACGGGTCGAGCGAGACCAGCGGCGGATGCGTGTACGACGGCATCCCCCTCGACGGTGTCGGCGTGCGCCTCGTCGACGGTGAGGTGCAGCTGTCGGGTCCGACGCTCGCCGAGGGATACCTCGGCGAGCCCGCGCGCACGGCATCCGTCTTCTCCGTGGATGCCGACGGCACCCGCTGGTATCGCACGGGCGACGGGGGCGAGCTCACCGACGGGGTGCTGAGCGTGACCGGGCGTCTCGACAACGTCATCGTCTCCGGCGGCGTGAACGTCTCCCTCGACCGGGTCGAAGCGGCCGTGCGCGGGATCCCCGGTCTGGAGGCGGCGGTGGTGGTGCCGATTCCGGATGCCGCATGGGGACAGGGATCCGCCGTGGTGGTGCCGGGGATGGCCGCCGTCGAAGAGGCGGACGTCCTCGCGCGGGTGCGCGTCGTGGTGGCCGAAGCGGTGGGAGCACCGGCGCGGCCCGCCCGCGTCGTCGGCGTCACGGAGCTCCCGACCCTGTCATCCGGCAAGCCCGACCGCGCGGCCCTGCGCGCACGAGTCGCGCGGCTAGGATGACCCTCCGTGGCAGCACCCTCTCGTAAGCGTTCGTCCCCCGCCAAGAAGCGTCGCCCCGGCGGCAACCCGCAGAAGCCCAAGGGGGGTGCCGCCCAGGCCGTCGCCCCGGCCACGGCGCGCGACTGGATCGCCGCCGCTCGCCTGCGCACGTTGCCGCTGGCGATCACGCCGGTGCTCATCGGCACGGGGGCGGCGACCCTCGTCGACGATCAGCTCCACTGGGTGATCGCCCTGGCGTGCCTCGCGGTGGCGTTCGCGCTGCAGATCGGCGTCAACTACGCCAACGACTATTCCGACGGCATCCGCGGCACCGACGACGTGCGCGTGGGGCCGGGACGCCTGACCGGCGGCAAGAAGGCGAAGCCGCGCACGGTGCTCATCGTCGCGCTGGCGTTCTTCGCTCTGGCCGCCGTCGTCGGGCTCGCCCTCGTCATCCGCACGGGCCAGTGGTGGCTCATCCTCGTGGGCGCCGTCTGCATCGCCGCGGCCTGGTTCTACACCGGCGGCAAGCGCCCCTACGGCTACAACGCGATGGGCGAACTGTTCGTCTTCGTCTTCTTCGGCCTCGTCGCCACCCTCGGTACGACCTGGCTGCAGGTGCAGTCGCTGCCGCAGGAGGCGTGGTTCGGAGCAGTGGCCGCCGGCCTCCTCGCTGTCGCCGTGCTGCTCGCCAACAACCTGCGCGACATCGATCAGGACCGCCTCGCCGGCAAGCGCACGCTGTCGGTGCTGATCGGGCGCCGGGCGACCAAGGTGCTGTTCACGCTCTGCGTGCTCGTGCCGTTCGCGATCGCCGTCTTCCTGGCGATGGTCTACCCGATCGCCTGGCTCACCCTGCTGGCACTGCTCGGCGGTCTGGCCGCGATCCTCATCGTCTGGACCTCCCGCACCCCGCGTGAGCTGATCACGGCGCTCCAGGTGACGAGCTTCACCTCGGTCGCCTACGGTGCACTCCTCTTCTGGGCGCTCGTCGGCTGATCCCGCGCGGGGCGATCGGACCCGTCCGGCCCGCCGGATTGCGCCGAACCCGCCGCCCGGTCGCGCGCCGAAGCCCGTCCGAAGTCGTCTGACCCATCGCGGGCGGATCGAGTCGGTGGTGCGCCGAGGTTCGCGCCCGACCTGCTGTCCGCCGGGCGCGACACCGAGTCGGTGGTGTGCGCCATGATGCGCGCCCGACCTGCTGTCCGCCGGGCGCGAGGCACGCGCCGATCGATCGGCCCGCTGCGCGCGAGGCACGCGCCGACCGATCGGCCCGCTGCGCGCGAGGCACGCGCCGCCCGTCCGACCGGCCGCGCGCCGTCAGCGGCTGTCGTCGTCGCGCGGCGAAGCGTCCAGCGCGGCGTCCTCCGCGTCGGCGTCGGCTTCGGCACCCGTGCGACGGCCGGTGGCGCTGCGCTCGGCTCGACGCGCGGCGAGGCCGCCGGTGACGTTCTCGAGCGGGCGACGCAGGAACAGCAATGAGAGGCTGAAGCCGATCAGCGCGGCGAAGATCGCCGCCAGCCACGGCAGTTCCCGGAAGACGGGGAACAGCAGCAGGATGCCGAGGGGCACGAGGAACGCGAGAAGTCGCAGCACCGTGTAGACGAGGGCTGACCGAGCACGCATCCTCCTAGTCTACGGCGGTGCCCGGCCCCATCGACTCCGGGCCGTCGCCCAGCCGACGCACGTAGAATCGGTTCATGGCACGGTTGCTTCTCATCCTGGCGCTCGTGGCGACCGTCTTCTGGGTCTACACGATCGTGGACTGCGCCGTGCAGCCTCCCTCTCGGCACCGCGGCGTGAGCAAGGGCGCGTGGATGGCCATCGTCATCCTGCTGCCGGTGCTCGGCGGCATCCTGTGGTTCGTCATCGGCCGGGGCCGTGCGGCGGGCAAGACCGTCGTGCGGCGCGCACCCGACGACGACCCCGAGTTCCTCGGACGCATGACGGCATCCGCGCGCGCCGAACAGGACGAGCGCATCCGCCGGCTGGAAGAGGAGTTGGCGCAGCTCGATTCCGAGGCCGACGACCCGCACCCGCCGACGAAGTCGGCCGACCCCGACGACCCCCCGGGCAAGGGCGACGACGACACGCGCGGTCAGCGTGGCGCCGTCGGCTGAGCGGTCGTGACCTCGCCGAACGAGCGGGCCGGCGCGCCCGAACACCCGGACGCGGCCCCGGTGGGGGGCATCGCGCCCGCGCGGGATGCCGCGCCCACGACGGGTTCTGCTCCCGCCACCGATGCCGCTGCGGCGCTGATGGCCGGGCTGGTCGCCCGGGGCGTGCGTCACGTCGTCGTGAGCCCCGGTTCCCGGTCGCAGGCGTTGGCGCTCGTCGCCGCCGAGCTGGAACGCGCGGGACTCGTCCACCTGCACGTGCGCATCGACGAGCGGGTGGCGGGATTCACCGCGCTGGGGATCGCCCGTGAGACCGGCACGCCTGCGGTCGTCGTCTGCACGTCGGGCACGGCCGTGGCGAACCTGCTGCCGGCTGCTCTCGAGGCCCATCACGCGGGCGTGCCGCTGCTGCTCGTCACCGCCGACCGGCCCGCCGAGCTCCGCGGCGTCGGGGCCAATCAGACCACCCGCCAGCCGGGGCTGTTCCGCTCCGCCGTGCGGTTCGAGGCCGATCTGGCCGTGCCCGAGTCGCTCGACGCGGACGGGACCGGCGAGCAGACGGCCGCTCTCGACGCGGTCGCGGCCGAGGCGCTGGCCGCCTCGCTCGGCGCGGGGCTGCGCGCCGCCGGCCCGGTCCACGTGAACGTGCCCCTGCGCGAGCCTCTGGCCGGTGCCGTACCGGCGTGGCTCGCCGAGCGGGCGGTATCCCGGGTCGTCGAGTCGACGCCCGATGCGGCGGACGACGTCTCGGGTGCCCTCTACCAGGGCGGCGGGGGCATCGGCGTCGCCGACGTCGCCCCCGACATCGAAGCGGCGCACCGCGTCGAGACCGGCCCCCGGACCATCGTCGTGGCGGGCGCGGATGCCGGACCCGTCGCCGAGCAGTTCGCCCATGCGGGCGGCTTCCCCCTCATCGCCGAGATCGTCAGCGGCGCGCGCTTCGGTCGCCAGATCGTGCACGGTTACCGTGCGCTGCTGCGCGAGCCCGCGCTCGGCGGGCGGATCGAGCGTGTCGTGGTGTTCGGCCGGCCGACGCTCAGCCGTGAGGTCGCGCTCCTGCTCGGGCGCGACGACGTCGAGGTGATCGCCGTGCGCGGTCCCGGCGAGCCCATCAACCTCAACGCTGCGACGCTCGCCGTCGACGCGGTGCGGGTGTCCGGTGACGCGGACCGCGCGTGGCTGGGGGAGTGGATGCGCGCCTCGCGCGACGCGGCAGTCGACCTCTCGCCGCCCGCGCCCGACGCGGACGGCCTGGCATCCGCCGTGCCGCACGAGAGACTCGGCGCCATCAACGCCGAGGTCGAGGTCATGCGCGCTCCGCTCGACAGGGCCTCTCTCGTCGACGCCCTCTGGCGGGCGACCTGGCCCCACGACCGCCTCGTGTTCGGCTCGTCGCGGCTGGTCCGCGTGGCCGACGAACTCCTCGGCGGCAAGAAGATCACCGTGCATTCCAACCGCGGTCTCGCCGGCATCGACGGCACGATCGCGACGGCGACGGGCGTGGCTCTGGCGAGTCAGGCCGAGGAGCGTCCGGGTCTCACGCGGCTGCTCCTGGGTGATCTCGCGTTCCTGCACGACGTGGGTGCTCTGCTGCTCCCTCCGGGTGAGGACGAGCCCCGGCTGCAGGTCGTCGTCGGAAACGACGGCGGCGGCACGATCTTTGACGGGCTCGAGGTCGCCGGGGTCGCCGGGCGCGAAGCAATGGATCGGGTGCAGTACACGCCGCAGAGCGCGCGTCTCGAGCAGCTCGCGCTCGCCTTCGGCTGGGAGTACCACCGCTGCACCACGCGGGTCGCCCTGGATCAGGTGCTCACGGCCCCCACCGGCGGGCGCCAGCTGATCGAGGTCCCTCTCCCGCGCTGAGCCGCGACGTCAACGGGTGGTGCCGGTTCCGGATGCCGCGCCACGATGTCGGAATGAGCACGAGCAGCAGCTGGTCCACGTCCGCCGCCGACGCGCTTCGCGTCGGGCCGGGCTTCCGCCTCGCCGACATCGACCCGCGGTCGACACCCGGATACGACGGCGACAAGACGGCGGGGAGGGCTGATCTCGAGGCGGGTCGCGCCCCGCTGGAAGACCTGCAGGAACGCCTCTTCGCGCAGAGCGTCGCGGGCACGGCCACCGGATCAGTGCTGCTGGTGCTTCAGGCGATGGACACGGCGGGCAAGGGCGGTATCGTGCGGCACGTCGTGGGGGCCGTCGACCCGCAGGGCGTGGAGCTGGCCTCGTTCAAGAAGCCCACCGCCGAGGAGCTCTCCCACGACTTCCTCTGGCGCATCGAGAAGCGGCTGCCGGATGCCGGTCGCCTCGGCGTCTTCGACCGCTCGCACTACGAGGACGTGCTCATCGGACGCGTCCGCTCCCTCGCCCCCGCGCCCGAGATCGAACGGCGCTACGGCGCGATCGTCGCGTTCGAGGCCGAGGCGGCCGAGATGGGCATCCGCCTGGTCAAGGTGATGCTGCACATCTCGAAGGACGAGCAGCGCGAGCGTCTCGCCGCCCGGCTGGAGCGCCCCGAGAAGCACTGGAAGTACAACCCGGGCGACGTCGACGAGCGGCAGCGGTGGGACGACTACATGGAGGCCTACCAGATCGCCATCGAGCGCACGTCGACGCCGATTGCACCCTGGCACGTCGTGCCGGCCGACCGGAAGTGGTACGCGCGGCTCGCGGTGCAGCAGCTGCTCATCGACGCCCTCTCCGACATCGACCCGCAGTGGCCGGCGGCCGACTACGACGTCGAGGAGGAGAAGCGCCGGCTCGCGGCATCCTGAATCCTCCTCGTGATCAGGCCGTCGTCACGCGAGGGCTTCGACGATGGGCCGGAACTTCACCCGCGTCTCGAGCAGTTCCGACTCCGGGACGCTGTCGGCGACGATCCCCGCGCCGGCGTACGCGGTGATCGGCGCGGTGGGTGACGAGGGGGCTGCGCGGTCGACCTGCGCGCACCGCAGGGCGATGGCCCATTCGCCGTCGCCCGAGGCGCTCGTCCAGCCGACGGCGCCCGCGTAGCGGCCCCGGTCGAACGGTTCGAGGCGGCGGATGACCTCCATCGCCGTCGTCGTCGGCGTCCCGGCGACCGCCGCGGTGGGATGGAGCACCGAGAGCAGGTCGAGCGACGATGCGTCCTCGCTGAGCACGCCCTCGACGTCGGTGGCCAGGTGCCAGACGTTGGGGAGCTTGAGGGTGAAGGGCTGGTCTTCCGCCGCCAGCGACGACGTGTGCGGGCCGAGGGCCTTCAGCACGCTCTGCACGGCGAAGCGGTGCTCGTCCTGGTCCTTCTGGCTCCGGCTCAGAGCGATGGATGCCGCGACGTCGGCGTCGGCGTCGCCTCCGCGTGCGACCGTGCCGGCGAGCACCCGCGCGGTGACGGTCCCGCCCGACACCGTCACCAGGGTCTCGGGACTCGCGCCGATGAGCCCGTCGACGGCGAACACCCAGCAGTCGGGGTAGCCCTCGAGCAGCGACCGCACCAGCCGGCGCAGGTCCGAGCCGGCCGGAACCGTGCCGACGATGTCGCGGGCGAGCACGACCTTGGCCACCTCGCGGGCGCCGATCGCCTCGATGGCCTGGCGCACGGCATCCTGATACTTCTCCGCCGTCTGCCGTCCGGGGCCGAGCGTCGCCGACCAGTGCGGCCCGAACGGGGAGCGCGGGGGGAGCTCCGGCTCGGGTTCGTCGGGGGTGTCGTCGAACGCGAGGCGGGTGACCCACGCGCGACCCCCGTGACGGCCCACGATCATGCCGGGCACCCGCAGCACGTTCTCGCGCTCCGACCGCGGGTCGAACACGAACGACCCGAGGGCGACCAGTCCCGTCCCCGGGAGCTGCACCGGGTCGTCGACCTCGGCCGCCGCGGCGATCGCCCGCCACCGCTCGGAGATCGTGGCGTCGCCGGGCTGCGCGCCCACGTAGCGCAGGGTCAGCAGGTCGCCGAAAGCGGCGAGCGATTCGCCCCGGCGGCTCCAGAACAGGGGGTCGTACGGCGTGGTGTAGGCCAGCACGTCGTCCATGGGGGGCAGCTCGCGCGTGACCACGCGCAGGCGCGGCACGGCGTCATCCGCGGGTTCGGGCACGTGTTTCAGGGTAGTCCCGTGGTCCGGGCGGAGGTCGCGGGGGCGTGGCCCGGCGGATCCGGTGCCGGACCGTCGCCGAGGTCCCGGATCAGGCTCGATCGGGATACTCCCGCGTCGTGTCCGGTCCGGGGAGGCGGGGCGGGTCGCGGAGACCGGCCGCTGCGGGCGATTTAGACTCCGGAACATGGATCCCCGACCCGCCCCCGGCACCCGCCTGCTCTTCGAATGGCGCAAGTGGGACGGGTCGCCGCACTGGGTGCAGGACAGCGTCTACCTGGGCTCCGATGAGTGGGGCGAGTGGTTCGGTCAGCAGGTGGGGTGGCGCAGCGCCCGGCCCGGCGCCGAATTCGTGTGCCGCCAGCCGAACGTCACGCTGGTGCCGGCGAGCGGCGACTGGGCCTTCACCCACAACGCCGACCCGCACCCCGTCGCCGTCTACATCGACCTCGCCTGGGACGTGCGCTGGCACGACGACGGTGTACCCCGCGGCATCGACATGGACCTCGACGTCGTGCGCCGCACCGACGGGCGCGGCACGTGGATCGACGACCGCGACGAGTGGGACGACCACCGCGTGCGCTACGGCTACCCGCCCGACATCGTCGAGCACCTGGATGCCGCGGCCACCGACCTCGAGCGGCGGGTGCGCGCGCAGGAGGCACCGTTCTCCGCCGCGATCACCGGACCCTGGCTGGAGCGCCTCGCCGCGCTGGCGACGCCCGACGACCAGGCCCCGGCACGGGTCTGAGCCGCCCGCCGACCTGGCAACCCCGGCGACCGCCCGATCGACCGCGCCTAGACTCGACGCGTGAGCAGCGACCCCAACCGCGCCGATCTCGGCAAGGACCCGCAGCGCGTCAGCGGCATGTTCGACCAGGTGGCGGCCGCCTACGACCGCACCAACACCGTGCTGAGCCTCGGCAACGACCGTCTCTGGCGCGCCGCGACGCTACGCGCGGTGGCGCCGAAGAAGGGCGAGCGCATCCTGGACCTCGCCGCCGGTACCGGGACCTCGTCGATGGCGTTCGTCCCGAGCGGCGCGCACGTGGTGGCCGCCGACTTCTCGAAGGGCATGATCGCCGAGGGGCGCCGGCGTCACGGGAACGTGCCGAACCTCGAGTTCGTGCAGGCGGATGCCACCGACCTGCCCTTCGCCGACGGCGAGTTCGACGCGGTGACGATGTCGTTCGGGCTGCGCAACGTCAACGATCCGCGCCGGGCCCTCCGCGAGCTGCGCCGGGTGACGCGCCCCGGTGGGCGCATCGTGGTGTGCGAGTTCTCCCACCCGCCGTCCCGCGCCTTCGGCGGTCTGTACCGCTTCTACAACAACCGCGTTCTCCCGGTGGTCGCCAAGGCGGTCAGCTCCAACGCCGACGCGTACGACTACCTCAACGAGTCGATCCGCGACTGGCCCGACCAGCCGACGCTCGCTCGGTGGATGCGGGATTCCGGATGGGATGACGTCGAGTTCCGCAACCTGTCGTTCGGCATCGTGGCGCTGCATCGCGGCATCCGTCCCGCGGAGTGATCGCGGCTTCTCCCCGCGCATGCGGCGCTGTCAACCGTCGAGATACCCGCGGCTGCCCTTCAGCGCGCCAGGCTAGGCTGAAAGCGTGACCCCGAGACCGCCCGCGGCCGGCTCCCGCCTGTCCGGCAAGCTGGGCCTGAGTGACCGCATCTTCGCAGGCCTCCGCTCGCGCACCCTTCTCGCGACCGTCGAGGCCGGGCTCGCTCGCGTCGAGACCGAGCTCGAGGGCGAGGTGCGCAGCGCCGACAGGCTCGCCGACGTCACCGCCCGCTACCTGTACGAGGCCGGCGGCAAGCGCGTGCGCCCGATGCTGGCGATCCTCACCGCGCAGTTGGGCGAAGGCACGACGCGCGAGGTCGTCGAGGTCGCCACGGCGCTCGAACTCACGCACCTGGGCTCGCTGTATCACGACGACGTCATGGACGGTGCCGACAAGCGCCGTGGGGTGCCGAGCGCGCAGACGGTGTGGGGCAACAACATCGCCATCCTCACCGGCGACCTGCTCTTCGCCCGTGCGAGCCAGCTCATGGCCCGCCGCGGCGAGCGCGCCATCCAGCTGCAGGCCGACACCTTCGAACGCCTTGTGCTCGGTCAGATGCACGAGACCGTGGGCCCGCAGGAGGGCGACGAGCCCGTCGACTTCTATCTCAAGGTCCTGGCCGACAAGACCGGGTCGCTCATCGCCGCGGCCGCTCAGTCGGGTGTCATCTACTCCAACGCGCCCGAGGAGTACGAGCAGCCGATGATCGTCTTCGGTGAGAAGGCGGGCGTCGCCTTCCAACTGCTCGACGACGTCATCGACCTCTCGCCCGACCCGACCGAGACCGGCAAGGTCCCGGGTACCGACCTGCGGGCCGGGGTGCCGACCATGCCGTACCTGCTGCTCGGGCACCGCTCCGACGCGGCATCCACCGATCTGCGGGCGCGCATCGACGAGGGCCAGGAGCGTATCGCCGACGGCGCCGACCCGTCCGTGCTCGACGGCCCCCTCGCGGAGCTGCGCGACCACGAGACCACGCACGAGACGCTCAATCTCGCGCATCGGTGGTCGCAAGAGGCGATCGACGCCCTCGCACCTCTGCCCGACGGCGCTGTGCGCGAAGCGTTGACGCGCTTCGCCCGCGCCGTGGCCGACCGCTCGGCCTGATCTCTTTTCCACCCCCTCCCGATCGAGAGGACCCCATGACGAAGCTGCGCCTCGCCATCGTCGGAGCCGGCCCCGCCGGTATCTACGCCGCCGACATCCTGCTGAAGGCCGAGCGGAAGTTCGACGTCTCCATCGACCTGTTCGAGCAGCTGCCCGCCCCCTACGGACTCGTCCGCTACGGTGTCGCCCCCGACCACCCGCGCATCAAGGGCGTCGTCACGGCGCTGCGCGAGGTGCTCGACCGCGGCGACATCCGGATCTTCGGCAACGTGCGCTTCGGTGAGGACATCACCCTCGACGACCTCAAGCAGCACTACAACGCGGTGATCTTCTCGACCGGCGCGATCCGCGACGCCGACCTCGACATCCCCGGGATCGACGCGCTCGGCTCCTACGGTGCCGCCGACTTCGTCAGCTGGTTCGACGGTCACCCCGACGTACCCCGCGAGTGGCCGCTGGAGGCCGAGTCGGTGGCCGTCATCGGAAACGGCAACGTCGCCCTCGACATCACGCGCATGCTGGCCAAGCACGCCGACGACCTGCTGCCCACCGAGGTGCCCGACAACGTGTACCAGGGCCTGAAGGCCTCGCCGGTCACCGACGTGCACGTGTTCGGTCGCCGCGGTCCCGCCCAGGTGAAGTTCACCCCGCTGGAGCTTCGCGAGCTCGGTGAACTCCGCGACGTCGACATGGTCGTGTACGACGAGGACTTCGACTACGACGAGGCGTCGAAGGCCGCCATCGAGACGAACAAGCAGGTGAAGGTCATCGACCGCGTGCTACAGCAGTGGCGCACCCGCCCGAGCGCGAACAACGCCGGGGGAGAGGCCTCCCGTCGTCTGCACCTGCATTTCTGGGCCAAGCCCCTCGAAGTCGTGAAGGATGCCGAGGGCCGCGTCGCCGCGCTGAAGTACGAGCGCACCAAGCCCGATGCCGAGGGCGGCGTCGTCGGTACCGGCGAGATCCGCGAGGTGCCCATCCAGGCCATCTACCGTGCGGTCGGCTACTTCGGCTCGCCGCTGAAGGACGTGCCCTTCGACGAGCGCCACGGCGTCATCCCGAACCACGAGGGCCAGGTCATCTCGGCCGACTCGAACTCCCGCGTGCCCGGCGTGTACGCCACCGGGTGGATCAAGCGCGGACCCGTGGGCCTGATCGGACACACCAAGTCGGATGCCATGGAAACCGTCCGCCACGTCATCAACGACCAGGGCGAGTGGTGGCGTCCCGCGCACCCCGAAGAGGAGGCGATCCCGGCTCTGCTCGCGGAGCGCGGCGTCCGCTGGACCGACCTCGACGGCTGGCACCGCCTCGACGAGCACGAGATCGCCCTCGGCGCCCCGCACGACCGTGCGCGCATCAAGGTCGTCCCGCGCGAGGAGATGATCCGGGTCTCGCGCGGCGAGTAGCGACACCGACTCCCGAGCCGTCCCGTCGATGACGTGGGCGGCTCGTCCGCGTCGGGCTCGCGGAGCGGGTGAAGGAGAATGGGGCGGGCGAGCCTACGGAGGTGACGGATGAGCGTGACGGCGATCTTCCTGGGTGTCTTCCTCATCGGGGCGGGTGCTGCTGCTTACCGGGGACGCTGGCGCCGGTGGGCCTTCGCGCGGCCGGTGTTCTCCTTCGCAATCGGATTCGGGACCTTGTACGCGGGCCTCGCGATGGTGGTCTTCGGCGTGGTGACCCTTCTCGGAGATGCCGTCTCTGCGGGGGCGCAACGTGCAGCTGCGGTCGTCGTCATGGTGCTGATGGCCCTTATGCTCCTGTCGCTCTTCTGGTTCCCGCCGTTCCTGACCCCGCGGTGGTTCCGGGAGGAACGCGCGGCGCAGGAAGCGTCCGGCACACCACCTCTCTCGTCGCGCCCGCGCGACTAACACCCATCCCTGCCGGAGGCAAGCCTCGCGGCCTGGATTCACCCGCGTCGGCAGGATGGATGCCACGATGCCGGGCGCCGACGCCCGCACACCGAGGCGAGGGGGCCGGATGCGAACGGTGAGACGGATCGTGGCCGGGGCCTCGGCTCTCGCCCTCGCGGGCACGCTCGGCGCCTGCTCCGCGGGCGATGGGGTGCCGACGCTCACGTGGTACATCAACCCCGACGACGGCGGTCAGGCCGAGATCGCGGCATCCTGTACCGAAGCCGCTGACGGGGCGTACCGCATCGAGACCTCCCTGCTCCCGCGCGACGCCGCCTCGCAGCGCGAGCAGCTCGCCCGGCGTCTCGCCGCGAGCGACCGGTCGCTCGACATCATGAGCCTCGACCCGCCCTTCATCCCTGAATTGGCCGAACCCGGGTTCCTCGCGCCCGTCCCCGAGGAGCTGCAGAGCACCGACGGCATCGTCGAAGGCGCCGTGCAGTCGGCGAGCTGGAACGGTGAGCTGGTGACGGTGCCGTTCTGGGCCAACACGCAGCTGCTCTGGTATCGCAAGTCGGTCGCCGAGGCCGCCGGGCTCGACATGACGCAGCCGGTGACGTGGGACCAGATCATCCAGGCCGCCGAGGATCAGAACAAGCAGCTGGGCGTGCAGGGCGCGCTCGCCGAGTCGCTCACCGTGTGGATCAACGCGCTCGTCGCATCCGGGGGAGGGAAGATCCTCGACGACCCCGACGCGAAGCCCGACGAGATGCAGCTGGGTCTGGAGACGGATGCCGGCAGGAAGGCCGCCGACATCATCGCTCGGATCGGCTCATCGGGCCTCGGCGGTCCGGGCCTGCCGACCGCCGACGAGAACGCCGCCATGAACCTCTTCCAGGGCGACAACGGCTCGTTCATGGTCAACTGGCCGTTCGTCTACCCCGCCATGCAGGGCGCGGCTCCCGAGGTCGTGGAAGATCTCGGCTGGGCGGTGTACCCCCGTGTGGATGCCGGGACCCCGGCCGCTCCGCCCGTCGGCGGCATCAACCTCGGCGTCGGCGCGTACAGCGAGCATGTCGACCTCGCTTGGCAGGCGGTGGCCTGCATCGTCAGCCCCGAGAACCAGGCGCAGTACTTCGTCACGAACGGCAACCCGCCCTCGACCCTCGCGGCGTACGACGACGCGGAGGTGCAGGAGAAGTTCCCAATGGCGTCGACCATCGCCGAGTCGCTGCAGCTGGGCGCCCCGCGGCCGCAGACGCCGTACTACAACGAGATCTCGATCGGGCTGCAGCGCACGTGGCATCCGCCGAACGCCGTGAACCCCGACTCGACGCCCGAGACCTCGACGGACTTCATCCTCGCGGTGCTCAGAGGGGAGCGTCTGCTGTGACTGACACGATCGCCACCCGCGCCACGCGGCGTGAACAGGCGGCTACGCCGCCCCCGAAGAAGCGCCGCTCCGACCGTGCCCGCGCCGAGGCCCGCCTCGGATGGATGCTCGCCGGCCCGGCCTTCGGCATCATGCTGCTGGTCACGCTCTACCCGATCGTGCAGGCTCTGTGGGACTCGCTGTTCAGCCTGCGCCTCACCGCGCCCGACGACCGCGAGTTCATCTGGTTCCGCAACTACCAGGTCATCCTGAGCGACCCGGCCTTCTGGCAGTCCATGGGCGTGACGCTGTTCATCACGGTCGTCACGGTGCTGCTCGAGCTCATCATCGGCTTCGGGTTCGCCCTCGTCATGCACCGGGCGATCAAGAAGCTCCGCGGCTTCGCCCGCACGGCGATCCTCGTGCCGTACGGCATCATCACCGTGGTCTCGGCCTTCGCCTTCTTCTACGCCTTCGACATCAACTCCGGCGGATACGTCAACAATTGGCTGTCGTGGATCCCCGGGTTCGACGAGAACCTCAACTGGTTCGCCTACCAGGGCACCTCGCTCGCGGTCATCATCCTCAGCGAGGTGTGGAAGACCACACCGTTCATCTCTCTCCTGCTGCTGTCGGGGCTCGCCCAGGTTCCCGGCGACCTCGAGGAGGCGGCGAAGGTCGACGGCGCCACCTCGTGGGAGGTGCTGCGCCGGGTCATCCTGCCGAACATGAAGGCCGCGATCATGGTCGCCGTGCTCTTCCGCACGCTCGAGGCGTTCCGCATCTTCGACAACATCTTCATCATGACCGCGGGGGCCAACAACACCGAGGCGCTGTCGCTCCTGGCGTACAACACCTCGATCGGTCGCCTCGAGATCGGACTCGGCTCCGCCATCTCGGTGCTGCTGTTCCTGAGCGTCCTGGTCATCGCGGGCATTTTCATCAAGGGATTCAGAGTCGACCTGTCGGCGGGGAGGAACTCGTGAGGGATCGCGACACGACCTCGGCTCCCGGCATCCGGTGCGAAGGGATGTGTGGGTAGATGCGCGCAATGACCTGGCCCCAGCGGATCATGTGGCTCGCGATCATCGCGGCCGTGCTGGTGTGGTCGCTCTTCCCGGTCTTCTCGATCGCGATGACGTCGTTCAAGACGCAGGCCGGCCTCTTCTCGGGGACGCTCTTCCCGCAGGAGTGGACGCTCGACAACTACGCCACGATCCTCGCTCCCGGCGGCAGCGCCCAGGACCTGTTCTTGCCGGCGCTGCGCAACTCGATCGGCATCTCGCTGATCGCGACGTTCATCGCCGTCGTGCTGGCGACGCTGTGCGCGTACGCGATCGCGCGGCTCGACTTCCCCGGCAAGCGGATCATCCTCACCACGGCGCTCGCCGTGTCAGTCTTCCCGATCGTCTCAATCGTCACGCCGCTGTTCAACCTGTGGCGCGTCGTCGGGCTCTACGACACGTGGCTCGGGCTGATCATCCCGTACCTGTCGCTGACGCTTCCGATCTCGATATGGACGCTCGCAGCGTTCTTCCGCCAGATCCCGTGGGAGCTCGAGCAGGCGGCGCAGGTCGACGGCGCGACGCCCTTCGAGGCGTTCCGCAAGACGGTCGTCCCGCTCGCGGCACCCGGCGTCTTCACCACGGCGATCATCGCGTTCTTCATCGCGTGGAACGACTTCGTCTACGGCATCTCGCTGACATCGACGGATGCCGCGCGCCCGGTGCCCGCGGCCCTGTCGTTCTTCACCGGCGCCTCGCAGTTCGAGGAGCCCACCGGCGCCATCTCGGCCGCCGCCATCGTCGTCACGATCCCGATCGTCATCGTCGTCGTCATCTTCCAGCGTCGGATCGTCTCGGGCCTGACCCAGGGCGCGGTCAAGGGGTAGAGGGTCCTCCCATGGCATCCATCGCTCGCACCAGAACCGCCTCGAGCAGCGTCGAAGACTGAAGGAGAGAGTTCATGGCATCCATCACTCTGAACAAGATCGTCAAGACCTACGACGACGGCTTCACCGCCGTGAAGGGTGTCGACCTCGACATCGCCGACGGCGAGTTCGTCATCCTCGTCGGGCCCTCGGGCTGCGGCAAATCGACGCTCTTGCGCATGATCGTCGGGCTCGAAGACATCTCGGACGGCGAGCTGAGGATCGCCGACGAGGTGGTCAACGACAAGGCGCCGAAAGACCGCAACCTCGCGATGGTCTTCCAGAACTACGCGCTGTACCCGCACCTCACCGTGTACGAGAACATCGCGTTCCCGATGCGGCTGAAGTCGAGCGACCTCAGCGACGAGGAGATCGACGAGCGCGTCCGGCGGGCGTCGAAGCTGCTCGAGCTCGACGAGCACTTGGAGCGCAAGCCCGCCAACCTCTCGGGCGGTCAGCGCCAGCGTGTGGCGATGGGGCGCGCGATCGTGCGCAACGCCAGCGCGTTCCTCTTCGACGAGCCGCTGTCGAACCTCGACGCCAAGCTCCGCGGTCAGATGCGCACCGAGATCGCGCGCCTGCAGCGCTCGCTCGGGATCACCACCGTGTACGTCACGCACGACCAGACCGAGGCCATGACCCTCGGCGACCGCGTGGCGGTTCTCCGCCGCGGCGAGCTGCAGCAGGTCGCGAGCCCCCGCGGCCTCTACGACCAGCCGGTCAACCTCTTCGTCGCCGGCTTCATCGGTTCCCCGCCGATGAACTTCCTCAGCGGCACCGTGGACGGGGACGTGCTGCGCCTGCCGATCGCCGACGTGCCGCTCGACGACCGCCTGCGCAGGGCCGTCGAGGGGCGCGACCTCGTGATCGTGGGCGTGCGCCCCGACGCGTTCGAAGACGCCGACTCCACCGAGCGCGACCTGTCCGGCGGCATCACCGCTGAACTCGACATCGAGATGACCGAGTGGCTCGGCGAGGTGCTCTACGCCTACGTGCCGTACGAGACGGATGCCACGGTGAAAGACAAGCTGTCGGAACTCGACCGCGACCTCGACGGCGAGAGCCTGCGCACCGAGCTCGTCGTGGCGCTCGATGCCATGAGCTCGATCCGCGCCGGGGATGCCGCACGCCTGTGGTTCTCGCCCGACTCCCTGCACCTGTTCGACCCGGAGACCGGCGTGAACCTCACGCGCGACGAGGCGAAGGCCGAGAAGCTCGAGGAGGACGCCCGGGCCGCGCGCAAGCGCGCGCTGGAGCGGGCGAAGGAGCGCGCGGCGCGCGAGCAGGCGGCGGCCTGAGGCGCCGGGCCGTGCCGTACTCCTGAGAATCGTGCGGCGCGGGGCAGAGTTCAGCCGTTCAGGCCTCGCCGCGAGTGGTTTCTCAGGAGTCTCGCCCGAGCGCTCGCTGCGCGCGGTCCCGGCATAGGCTGTCGCGATGGGGGAGTGGCATCCGGACATCCTCGGCGAGGGCTTCGAGCAGTCGACCCTGCCGCTGGGCGAGGATGCCGAGGGGGAGGTCGTCGCAACGCTCGTGCGGTCGCGGCCGCACCCCGGCGCGCGCCTGTTCGGAGAGCTGCGCGACACCGACGTGCTGTACGTCCACGGCTGGTCGGATTACTTCTTCCAGACCGACCTGGCGCGCTTCTTCACCGATCGGGGCGCCCGCTTCTACGCCCTCGACCTGCGCAAGTACGGCCGCAGCCTCCGCCCCGGCCAATCGCCGGGGTACGTCGCCGCGCTCGATGTGTACGACGCCGACATCGCGGCGGCTTTGGATTCCATGGGCACCGCGCGCGCGGGGCATCGGCTGCTCCTCCTCGGCCACAGCACCGGCGGTCTGACCCTGACGCTCTGGGCGTCGCGGCATCCCGGAGTCGCAGACGCCCTCGTCCTGAACAGCCCGTGGCTCGAACTCCAGCTCGGACCACTCGGACGCCAGGCCCTCACGCCGCTCGTGAACGCCCGTGCGCGGCTCGAACCTCTCGGCAAGCATCCGGCGGTCGACCTGGGCTTCTACACCCGTGCCCAGAGGGAGGTGGGAACCCTGCCCGACAGCCCCGAGGGATGGCGTCCCGCCCAGGGCTTCCCGACCCATCCCGGCTGGCTGGCCGCGGTGATCGCGGGCCATGCGCGGGTGGCATCCGGGCTCGATGTCGGATGCCCGGCGCTCGTGCTGCTGTCGGCGCGGTCGACGGTCGCGTTGACGTGGAACGACGCGATGCGAGCGAGCGACTCGGTACTCATCGTCGACGACATCGCCCGCGCGGCAACCCGCATCGCCCGCACCGTGACGATCTCGCGCATCGAGGGAGCGCTCCACGACGTGTTCCTGTCGGCGGAGGCTGCTCGGGATGCCGCGTACGCGGCGCTCGAGGACGGAATGCGCGCGCTGGGCTGAGGCGCCGCGATCCCTCGACGGAAGGCCCCGCGAGGGAACCCGCCGTCGAGGGTGCGGGATCAGTCGGCACGGTCGGCCGCGGCGTACTTCTCGGCCAGGCCGTCCTCGTCCGCAGCCTCAGCGGTGACGCTCTTGCGGCCGGCGTAGACGTCGCGGTCGATCTCGTCGGTGCCGTTCGCGACGAGCAGGGCGACCATGGTGTCGCCGTTGACGTTGAGGAACGTGCGGAAGATGCCGGTGAACCAGTCGACGGCGATCAGGAGGCCGACCGCCTCCAGGGGCAGCCCGAGCGAGGTGGCGAGGAAGGTCGCCGCGACCGCGAAGCCGCCGGGGACGGTGATCGTGCCCATGTTGAGCATGATCGCCAGGGCCATGCCGAGGATGATCTGGCCGGGGGTGAGCTCGACGCGCGATGCCTGCGCGAGGAAGAGGATGACGATCGTGTAGTTGAGCACCGCGCCGTACGAGCCCATGGTCAGACCCACCGACAGGGTGAAGTTGGCAACGCGCTGGCTGATGCCGACCTTTTCGACCGCGTTCTTCAGCACCGTGGGGTACGTCACCGCCGAACTCGTCGTGGTGACGGCGATCACCGTCTGCTCGGCGAGTTTGCCGGGGAGGGCGGCGGGGTTCAGGCGGGTGCGGAGGGTGACGACGACCACGAACACGGCCGTGACGATGAGGACGCCCACCAGCGTCGAGCCCAGGTACGACAGAGCGGTGGTGACGACGGCGAAGCCCACGTCGCCCGCGAGGGCGGCGAGCAGGCAGAACACGCCGATGGGCGCGATACGCATGACGAGACGGATCATGCCCAGGATGATCTGCTGCAGCTGGTCGAGCAGCGTGACGACGAGGGTGTTGCCGGTCGCCCGGACGTAGCCGTTCAGGGCCAGGCCGAACAGCAGCGAGAACACGATGATGGGCAGCATGGTCGCCGTCGACATCGCGTTGAAGATGTTGGTCGAGACGAAGCCGAGGATAGTCTCCTGCCAGCTCGCGGGCTTCGCCGACTCCTGCAGCGCCGGGTCGACCGCGCCCGAGTAGTCGATGCCGGCGCCGGGCTGGATCAGCGTCGCGAGACCCCATCCGACGAGCGCGGCGATCACCGAGAAGCCGATCATCCACGCGAAGGTCCGTCCGGCGAGCCGTCCCATTCCCGACCCCGTCATCGAGCCCGTCGCGACGATCACCGACGCCATCACGAGCGGAACGATCGCCATCTGGATCAGCCGGATGAACAGGTCGCCGATGAACTTGATGTTGGCGGCCCATTCCCCGGTGATCAGGCCGAAGACGATCCCCAGCACCGCGGCGAGCGCGATGAGGGTGGCCGGATGCCGGAGCACCTTCCAGGTCGTCCCGATGGTGCGGGAGGAACCCGTCGTTCCGGTGGTGGTCATGGTCGGCCCTCGTCTCGATTAACGTTTTCGGTCTGTCCAATTGTGGGAGGAAGTCGTTTCATCCCGCGTCCTCGGCTGTTTCCAGCCCGTAACGGTCTGACCAATCTCACCCGGGCTGGTGTCAGCGCCTGGGAGGATGGGAGGGGAGGAAGACATGACGGACGGCCAGGCGCTCGCGCCTCTGCAGCGCGGCGGCGGATCCCTGCGGGACGAGATCGTCGCCCGTTTGCGCGCGCTCATCGTCACGGGGGTGCTCAAGCCGGGCGATCGCCTGGCCACGGAGCGAGACCTCGCCGCCCAGCTGGCGGTGTCGCGTTCGGCGGTGCGCGAGGCGCTGCTGCGCCTGGAGTCGGCGGGTCTCATCGAACGGCGTCAGGGGAGCGGCACCCGTGTCAGCGGGCGGATCCCGGTGTCGGCGGTTCTCGCGACGCTCGAGGGCGACGACGATGGAACCGTTGCGGCGTCCGCGGAGTTCCGCACCGTCGTCGAGCCGCAGATCGCACGCCTGGCGGCATCGCGCATCGACGAGGAGCAGATCGCCGCGCTGGCCGCCCTGCTCGCCGAGTCCGACCAGGTGCGCGACATCGAGCACTCCGTGCGATTGGATGTCGCCTTCCACGTGGCCATCGCCGCGGCCACGCGCAACCCCCTGCTGACCTCGCTCAGCGAGCTCACCGTGTCGTGGACCGTCGAGGCCCGCGTATCGTCCCACCTCGACGAGGAGGGCCGCCGCCTGTCGCATGACGGTCATGCGCGCCTGCTGCGTGCGCTCAGAGCCGGCGACCCCGACGGTGCCGAGGCCGCGATGCGGGTGCACCTGGACGAGATCGCCGACCTGGTGGCGCGCGCCCGCACCTGAGTCGGTGGTCGCGGGCGACGGCGGACCGACCCCCGCGCCGCACCCGTGCCCGGGCGCATGAAAAGGGCCCGATCCGAAGACCGGGCCCTGCTCGCACGACCTCAGCCGCCGATGAGGCTGACCATCAACCGGATCGACAGCGCCACCACCGCGATCAGGCCGATGCCGCCGGCGACGTTCTGCCACCAGCGGTTGCGCAGGGACCCCATGAGCTTCCTGTTGTTCGCCATCACGATGATCAGCGCCGCGAGGATCGGCGCGAACAGCACGGTCAGTGCCTGCGCGATGACGATCAATTGCACGGGCGAGGCGCCGGCGAACGCGATCGTGACGCCGAGGCCGAAGGCCAGGATGAAGGCGCTGCCGAGTCGCGCCGCCAGGGTCTCGGCGGAAGCGCCGCGCCCGATGGCATCCGAGAGCATCGTGCCGCCCGCGATGCAGTTGGGGATCATCGACGAGAAGGCCGCTCCGAAGAAGCCCAGGGCGAAGATCCAGGCGCCCACCGGCCCCGCGACCGGCTCGAAGATGCGCGCGAGTCCCGTGAACGCACCGGGAGTGTCTGCGCCGGTCTGCCCGAGGACGGAAGCCGCGACCACGATCACCAATGCCGTCATGATGCCCGGGGCGACGATGCCGGGGATCGTGTCGACGATCGTGATGTCGCGGTACTCGTCTTCGTGGCGCTCACGCGCCTTGGTGCCGTAGGAGGCGAAGAAGGCCGCGTTGATCGAGAAGTTCGTGCCCACGAGGCCGATGATGAGCAGCCAGGCCCCGCCGGGGATGACGGGGATGAGTCCGGCGCCCGCGGCCGCCCAGTCGGGGTTCGACGCGAAGGCCGAGGCGATGAAGCAGAACGCCATGAGCGCCACGATGACGATGAGGATCTTCTCCACGACGCCGTAGATCTTCTTCAGCAGCAGGATCGTGCCGACCAGCACGGTGCAGATCACGGTCCACATCACGGGGGAGGTGCCGGGGATGAGCATCGACAGCCCGACTCCCGAGCCGACCGCGTTACCCACCGAGAAGCACAGGGTGATGAGGAAGACGCCGATCCCGGCGACCACGCCCGCCCAGGTGCCGAGGCTGTCCTTGATCGAGGAGATGAGCGAGACGGGTGTGCGGATGCCGAGCCGCACGCTCATGTCGGTCAGGAAGATCATGAGGATGGTCGACACGATGATCACCCAGATGAGGGTGTACCCGTAAAGGGCTCCGGCGTTCATCGCGGTGGTGAGGTTGCCGGGGCCGAACTGCCAGGCGCCCGCGACGAAGGCGGGACCGATCAGGGCGAGGCGGCGCCAGAACGTGCGCCGCGTGCGGTGGGAATCGACGATGCTGCGCACCGTCTCGGTCGAGATGCGCCCGTGGCCGGTGCCGGGGGTCGCGGGGGGTCGTGCGGTGGTGCGGTCGCTCATGGTCGTTCCTTCCGTCGTCGTTGACGTTGCGGGGTTCATGAGGGGCGGCCGAGCTGACGGCCGCCCCGCGGGATCAGGCCGGGACGACCACGCTGCCGAGCTCGGCCGAGGCGAAGGCCGCGGCGATCTCGGCGTCGGCTCCGGCCGGAAGGGGCAGCAGGGGCTCGCGCACGGTGGCGTGGTCCAGGATGCCACGGTTGACCAGGCCCCACTTGAGGGCGACCGTGCCCTCCATGTGCGAGCCGCGGTGGTAGACCGCCTTGGTCACGGGGAGCAGGCGCTCGTGGATGGCGTGGGCGGCCGTGTAGTCGCGTGCCTTGCCGGCTTCGATCAGGTCGACCAGGAGCTCGGGGGCGATGTTGCCGTAGCCGACGAGCAGGCCGTCGACGTCGAACATCGTGGGGAGGAGGTACTCGTCGTGGCACGACAGCACCTGCAGCTCGGGGTAGGCGGAGCGCAGCGCGGGGATCTCGGTGTACCACCGGCGCATGTTGCGGACGCCGTTCTTGGTGTGGTTCACGCCCTCCTGGCCAGCGATCTCAAGCTGGGTGTCGAGGTCGTACGAGGCCTTGGTGTTGTCGGGGTACTGGAAGAGGATCTCCCTCCAGGCCCGACTCCTCCCAGATGGCGCGATAGCGGGTCTGCGGAGCGCCGGGCTGGAAGCCGAAGCGCAGCCACCCGTGCGACGGGTAGACCAGGGCGCCCTTCGCGCCGGCCGCTGCGGCATCCTTCGCCTCGAGGGCGGCGGTGAGGTTCCCCTCCTTCGTGATGCCCGCGATGATGGGCAGCCGGTCGTCGACCGAGTCGCGGAAGGCGCGGATGACGTCGAGCTGCTCCTTCTCGGTGAGGAACGTGCCCTCGCCGGCGTGACCCAGGACGACGAGGCTCTTCACGCCGTCGATCGAGCCCAGCCACGAGCCCAGGCGCTGGATGGCGTCGTAGTCGACGTCGCCGTCGGGGGTGAACGGGGTAACGGGGGCGGGGTTCAGGCCGCGGAGGTCGAGGACCATGAGTGTCTCCTTCGTCGTCTCTTCGTCGAGCGTCCCGCTTGTTGGGAACGTTTGCAGGAACGATTGCAAGTGTGCGCTCCGCCGCCGGAGGATGTCAAGAGTTTTGGTGAAAACGTTCCCGGGAACCATCTCGCGCAGCCCCGGTAAGGTGGGAACCGAGGAGGTGCCATGGTCGACATCGAGGTCGGTGAACGTCACGTGGTCACGTTGAAGGACGTCGCCCTGGCATCCGGGGTCAGCATCTCCACGGTGAGCCGGGTGCTCGACGACCGCACACCCCGTTCCACCTCCGCCACCGCGACGCGCGTTCGTGCCGTGGCCGAGGAGCTGGGCTACCGTCGAAACCTCTCGGCCTCGAGTCTGCGCCGCGGCGCCACCGCCACGATCGGCGTTCTCGTGCCGCGTCTGACGGATGCCGTGATGGCGCTGATGTTCGAAGCGGTCGAGCGCGCGTCCCACCGGCGCGGCTACTTCGCCGTCGTCGCGACGTGCGGCGACGACGCCGACGAGGAGCGGCGCGCCACCGAGACCCTGCTCGACCGCGGCGTCGACGGAGTCGTGCTCGCCACCGCGCGTCTGGACGATGCCCTTCCCGCGTCGCTGCGAGACCGCGGCATCCCGCACGTCCTTGCCCTGCGCACCGACGACGTCAGCCCGTCAGCGGTCGGCGACGACGAAACCGGCGGCTATCTCGCCGTGCGACACCTGCTCGATCTGGGGCACCGCGACATCGCCATCCTGACGGGCCCGTGGTTCACCTCGAGCGGCCGAGACCGTCGCGCGGGAGCCGAGCGCGCTCTGCGGGAGGCGGGTGTCGACCTTCCCGAGGAGCGGGTGCTGGCCGTCGGGTACGGAATCGATCACGGCATCGACGCTGCGCGGCGTCTGCTCGATGCGGAGCGACCCCCCACGGCCGTCTTCGCGGCCAACGACAACCTCGCCGTCGGGGTGTCCACCGTCGCGCAGTCGCTCGGCATGGCGGCGGGCCGCGACCTGTCGATCGTCGGGTACAACGACATCCCGCTGGTCTCGCGCCTGCCGGTGCCCCTCACCTCGGTGCGGACGCACTTCGACCGGGTCGCCGAGATCGCTCTCGACCTGCTGCTGGCCGACGGATCGGCGCCGCGCATCGAACGGGTCATGCCGACACTGATCCCGCGCTCGTCGACCGCGCCGCTCGGGCGGTGACGTCCGGCCGGTGTCGGTGGTGAGGGCTAGCGTGGAACGCGATCGAAGGAGCACCATGATCCCCACTGACGCGTCGGCCACCGCCCGCTACCGCGCCGCCCGCGACGAACTCCTCGCCGCGCGCACCGATCCCATCCGGGCGGCGGAGTTCGCCTGGCCGCGGTTCGAGGGCCAGTTCAACTGGGCCATCGACTGGTTCGACCCGATGGCCCGCGGCAACGACGCTCCCGCGCTGATCGTCGTGGACGACGACGGCACGCACCACCAGCGCACCTTCGACGAGCTCGCCCGCCGCTCCGACCAGGTGGCCGCGTGGTTGGCATCCCGGGGTGTCCGTCGCGGCGAGACGGTGCTGCTCATGCTGAACAACCAGGTGGAGCTGTGGGAGGCGATGCTCGCGATCATGAAGCTCGGCGGGGTCATCGCCCCGACCACGACCGCGCTCGGCACCGTCGACCTCGGCGACCGCATCGAGCGCGCCGCCATCCGGCACGTCATCGTCGGAGCGGCGGATGCCGACAAGTTCGACGACCTGCCCGAGGGCCTCGGCCGCATCGTGGTGGGCGGCACCCACGACGGATGGGCCAGCTACGACGACGCCTTCGCCACGGAGGCCGAGCCGGCCCGGCATCCGGGAACCACCGCCGATGACCGCCTGCTGCTGTACTTCACCTCCGGCACCACCTCGAAGCCCAAGCTCGTCGAGCACACGCACGCGTCGTACCCCGTGGGCCACCTCAGCACGATGTACTGGCTGGGCCTTCAGCCGGGCGACGTGCACCTCGCCATCAGCTCGCCCGGGTGGGCCAAGCACGCGTGGAGCCTGTTCTTCGCGCCGTGGATCGCGGGGGCGACCGTGCTCGCGCTGAACTACTCGCGGTTCTCGGCGGAGCGGCTGCTGGCCGAGCTCGAGGCCGACTGGGTGACGACGTTCTGCGCCCCGCCGACGGTGTGGCGCATGCTCATCCAGGCCAACCTCACCGGCCGTCGCGGGGCCCTCCGCGAGGTCGTGTCGGCGGGCGAGCCGCTGAACCCCGAGGTGATCGCGTCGGTCAAGCGCGCGTGGGGTCTCGACATCCGAGACGGATACGGGCAGACCGAGATGACCGCGGTCGTCGCCAACACCCCGGGCGCCCCGCTCGTGCCCGGCTCGATGGGACGCCCTCTGCCGGGCTGCCCCGTCGTGCTGGTCGACCCCGTCACCGGTGTGCGTGCCGACGAGGGCGAGATCTGCATCGACCTCACCGAACGCCCGGTGAACCTCATGACCGGGTACGTGGGGGATGCCGAGCGCAACGACGAGGCCTTCGCCGACGGCCTCTTCCACACCGGTGACGTCGCCCGGCGCGACGAGACCGGAAGCATCACGTACATCGGGCGCACCGACGACGTCTTCAAGGCGTCGGACTACAAGATCAGCCCGTTCGAGCTCGAGAGCGTGCTCATCGAGCATCCCGCGGTGGTGGAGGCGGCCGTCGTCCCCGCACCCGACGAACTGCGCCTGGCCGTGCCGAAGGCGTACATCGTGCTGGCGAACGGACGCGAAGCGGGGGAGGAGACCGCCCTCGACATCCTGCGCTTCGCACGCGAGCGCCTCGCGCCGTTCCAGCGCGTGCGGCGCATCGAGTTCTTCGACCTGCCCAAGACCATCTCGGGCAAGATCCGTCGCGTCGAGCTGCGCCAGCGCGAGGAGGGCGTCGCCCGCGGGGAGATCGCTTGCGTCGAGTGGACGGATGCGGCCCTGCGGGGGTGACGTCGGCGGTGGGGCGTTGCGTCTCGTGAGGTCGCCCGTGCGAAAGACGGATGCCGCTCTGCGGAGCTGACAGTGGCGGCGGGGCGTTGCGTCTCGCGAGGTCGCCCGCGCGAAAGACGGATGCCGCTCTGCGCGGCTGACGCCGGAGGAGAGCCGTCACGCCCACGAGCTCACCGCATGCCATCCTGCGCGTACTGATGCAACCGGCAACCCCCTCGCCAACCGTCGACGCTCGTGTGAGCATCGACGCATGGATCAGGAGAAGAAGCAGCCGTTCGAGAACCCCACCGTCGACGACGAGAGCGACGCGCCCTCCCCGCAGGAGGAGCGCGCGATCGGCCGCGAGACCGAGCGCGAGATCGACCAGCTCATCAGCGGCATCGAGGGCTGACCACCTCGCGATGGACGAGGTTCTCTATCCGGGAGCCGCGTGGCGCGAGCGCTGACGGCGATGCGGGGCACGAACGCCAACTGAGCCGCGGTCACACCGGCTCGGTGGTGCGGATCAGTCCGCAGTTCACGCACGACCACGCCACGAGGAAGCGCTCGTCGTCGAGGATCTCGAAGCGCAGCGGGTCGCCGCACGTCGGGCAGCTCAGCGGATCCCGTGGGCGGGTCATCGCTCGAACGTGACGTGCACGATGCCGCTCTCCGCCACCTCCGAGCTGACGGTGTAGCCGGTGTCGAGGCCGCGCAGATCGTCCCAGAGGCGTCCGCCTCGGCCCAGGATGACGGGCCGCACCGCGACGTGGAGGCGATCGACCAGGCCGGCGGCGAGGGCTGCGCGCACGGTCGAGAGCCCGCCACCGACCCGCACGTCGGCGCCGCCCGCGAGGCCCTGCGCGCGTGCCACGGCATCCGTGATGCTCTCGGAGGAGAACTCGAAACGCGTGCCGTTGCTAAAGGTGATCGGCTCGCGTCGACGGTGGGTCAGCACGATGACGGGAACACGGAAGGGCGGCTCCTCGCCCCACCAACCACGCCAGTCGGGGTCGTCGGGGAAGGAGTGCAGGCCGAACATCGCTGCCCCCATGACCTCGGCGCCGATGCCCTCGAAGTAAGCGGTGGCGTAGCGGTCATCGACGCCGGTCGTGCCGGCGCCGGAGGTGTCGCCGAAGACGCGCTCGCGGAACGTCTTCGTCGCCATGTAGTCGGCGACGAGACGACCCCAGTCCTCGCCCATCGGGTTCTCGGGCGTGGGGTCTGCGGGCATCGCGACCCCGTCGAGCGAGATATTCAGATCGACACGGACGGCCATGGCATCCTCCGCAAAAAAATGGTGGTGATGTGCGAAGGGCGTCTCGGGGGCTGAGAGCGGCTCTTCGCCGGCGTTTCACTCTAGGCCGGGCAGGTCTTCTTCGCGTGAGCACCCACTCTGCATCGCGCCTGCGATAATCCGAGCATGCATCAGCTCGAAGATTCGCCGCCGCGTCGCTCCCGCGAGCAGCTCGAGGCGTGGGTGAAGGAGTTCGAGGACAACGAGCACTGCATCGCAGGGTCCCTCACCGTCGCGCCGCAGGAAGATGCGGACAGTGCCGACACCGGCCTCGTCATCCTGCGCCTGCGCAACGCCTCGATGTCGGTCTACATTCAGCCGCGCAGCTACGACGACCCCATCTGGGAGCTGACCCTGTCGGCGCAGCCTCACGACCTGTCGATGACGGTGCACGACATCGCAAGCCTCGCCGCCGAGTACGTCGTCGCCAGCAACCTCTGCACGTTCTTGCAGTGGAAGTCGCTGGAGTGGGATCGCGAGAGCGGTCAGCGCGCCGCCTGACCGCCGTCGTGTGGCGTCAGCGGTAGTTCGTGAACTGCAGGTCGACGTCGAGGTCGGCGGCCTTCAGCAGGCGCTGCACCTCCTGCAGGTCGTCGCGGGACTTCGACTGCACGCGCAGCTCGTCGCCCTGGATCTGCGACTTCACGCCCTTGGGGCCCTCGTCGCGGATGATCTTGCCGATCTTCTTCGCGTTCTCCTGCGAGATGCCCTCCTTCAGCGTGGAGGTGATGCGGTATTCCTTACCGCTGGCGACGGGCTCGCCGCTCTCGAGGCTCTTCAGCGAGATCCCGCGCTTGATGAGCTTGGTCTGGAAGACGTCGAGCACGGCGTTGGCGCGCTCCTCGGAGTTCGCCTTGATGACGATCGACTCGCCGCTCCACGCGATGGAGGCGTCGGTGCCCTTGAAGTCGTAGCGCTGCTCGACCTCTTTGTGGGCCTGGTTGAGCGCGTTGTCGGCTTCCTGCCGGTCGATCTTGGACACGATGTCAAATGAGCTGTCGCTTGCCATGACAGCAGTCTACAGCCGCGGAATTACGCGGATCTTGGTGTGCGCCCTGGGGGCCCTCCTGACGCGAAGTAAAAGTATCCAAGGTTGACCAGAGGGTGAAGCAATGTGTGTGGACGGCGTAGTCCTCCGCGAACGGTCGAGGTGATACCAAACTCCAGCTTGGCGACTCAGAGCCAGTCGGACGCCAAAGAGCAGACGACGTTGGGGGCGTATTTGAGATGCTTTGCCGAGGGCAGTCAAATAGCAGGAGAAAACCGACGAGTCCGATCGAGGCCGTTTCGCGTCCCCGACACACCAGGGCGGCTTCTGCCGTCCAACGACCGTGGTCACCTGTAGCCTTTGCCTGATTATCTGGGGGGAATGCAATGCCGAAGGTGACCAAAGAGGTCCGCTTTTACACGACTGTTGTCGACTTTGCGGCGACCGCGACCGCGCCCGCTCACACCAAGACGGTGGGGCCAGACTTCTGGACCAAGCTCCTTCTCAAGCTTGAAGGCATTTCCGATCCGGCTCATCGAACCGGCAGGCTTGGGGGACGCCAGTACTACGGCGCAGTCAAGCGCCCTGCCAGCCCTCCCATCGATCATCTGCAGGTCGGACGCATCCGCGATCTTTCGGAGCACATCGAAGAAACCGATCTCGATACTGGCAACGTGACACCCCTCGTTCTTCCTGGCAACCGACGGGTTTCGGAGCCGACGTTTGTGGTGCCGTTCGACCTATCTGCTCGGGTCGCTATCATGAGCCCGGGTCGCGCGACCCGTCACGAATCCATCGCGTCCTGGTTGACCTACGTTTTGGGCTGGGCGACTAAAGGCCGATCGCTTCGATTCCAACCAATTGTCGATGAGGATGCGCTGGAGCGCTTGCTCGCCTCGAAGGGGGCCGTGGGCGTGGAATTCGCTTTAGACGCTGACCGCCCCTTGCCCAAGGGTGACGACCTTCCGCTTCTCGACGCCGTCGAAACAACGCGCGCGCAGGGGCCTTCTACGGGAACTTTCTACGTCGGATGGTCGCTCGGTCGTGGGAATGGCACTGCCGCAGACAAAAATCTGATGAAGAAGATTGCTGAACGTATGACCACCGATCGACTCGCTCGACGGGCTGAGGTCAACATGATCGTTGAGGGCGATGACGGTAAGGTCCGGCACGAAACCCACAACATGTTTGAAGATCAGGTCACCCAGAAGGCGAGTTGGCAGGTTAGTCCAGACAAGCTGTCGACGACGGAGGACGTCCTCGCGGCCATCTCCACAGCCATCCAGGGGTTCCACAACCGCAATGTCTGAGGTACCTCCTAGTCTTCAGAGTCGGAGGACGTAGGCGTGGGTAGAAGATTTGGATCGTTCCTGTTGGACCATCCAGGCATCGTTACGGTCATCATCGTTCTGGCGGTGGTGGCTCAGGCAGTTGCCTCTTTCTGGGTGCCTGTGGTCGCTCCTGGGCAAATCTTCTTGCCGCTCGCCGAAGCGGAGCGGTCGACTGCTGTCGCAGACCTCGCCCTCGGGGTCGCCGGAGTCGCCGCCATGGTCGGAGGCTTCGCTGGCGTCGTTGTCGTGTTCGGTCTGAGCAGCGACGATGAGCGCTTCCGCAAAGTCCGGCTCAAGGCGGCAACTAGTCTCCAACGGAACTGGACGTCCGTCGTCACCACGCCTCTTGTGGCAGCCTTTGGTGCTTTAGTGGCCGCCACCCTAGCTCGCGCCACCTGGATCGACGGCGCTGCATGGGTGTTCGAATTGTGTGTATTACTAGCGGCGCACGGCGCTGTTCGGCTTGTCGTCGTCCTGTTTGAGCTGGTCAAGGTGGTGCACAATTCGGACCTCGCGACGCAGCGTGAGGCTGATACCGCTGACACGGACGATGTTCTCGACTGAGACCCGGGCAGGCAGCGACGCGTCGACATGAGGTCGACGGTACGCCGCGTCGGCGGTCACCGGTTATGTGGACTCTTTGTCGAACGAAGAATCAGCCATGCAGCGATTCTATTCGTGAGGCCCCGGCGCGCAGCCCCTTCACGGACGGGTCAGTGCGCGGGCCACCCGCCCTTCGGTGTTCTGTCATCGTCGCGGCGCAGCATTCCGGTCCAGGATGCCGACCGCTCGCCGGTGCGACCCGGCACCTGGCCGGGGCCGGCGCCCGTGAAGGTGAACCCGCACTTCTGCGCCGTGCGCAGCGACGCGGCGTTTCCGATCACGCATTCCCATCGCACGGCGTCGAGGTCGGTGCGGGCGAAGACCGCGTCGACGACGGCGGTGAGGGCCTCCGGCATGATGTTGCGCCCGCGGTGCTCGCCGCCGAGCCAGAAGCCCACCATGCCGGTGCCGAGCCTCACGCCGATGACGCCGAGCAGGGGAGCGCCCCCACCCTCACGGATCGCCCACGTCCACTCGCGGTCATCGGCCCATCCGGCGGTGACGTACTCGTCGACGAAGGACACGGCATCCGCCCGGGTGTACGGCCACGGGATCGTCATGAACCGTTCGAAGAGCGGGTCGGAGCAGGACCGGGCGATGTCGTCGACGTCGGCGGCGACCGGCTGATCCAGCACCAGCCGCGCGGTGCGCACGGTGAAGGGCTTCATCGCCGCAGCCTCCTCAGACGCTCGTAGACTCGGATGCCATGCGCGCACTCACCGAAGACCAGGTCCGGGACGCATTCGTCAACGCTACCCCCGACGAGCTGCGAGTCCTCGCCGTCCCGCACGACTTCGTCCTGGCCGACTGGGACCACCTCGACTTCTTCGCGTGGCGAGACCCCCGCACCCGTGGCCGCGGCTACATCGTCACCGAGCAGGAGGGCGAGCCCGTGGGTGTGGTGCTCCGCGCGGCCGAGGGGCAGTCGCGCGCCCGGTCGGCGATGTGCAACCTGTGCCACACGATGCAGCCCGGCGATCAGGTGTCGCTGTTCACCGCCCGTAAGGCGGGGGAGGCCGGCGAACATGGCGACACCGTGGGCACCTACATCTGCGCCGACATGTCGTGCCACGAGACGGTGCGCCTGGCGGCACCGCTCGCGCCGAGCGAGATCCGCGCGAGCGTGGACCGCAAGATCGACGGGACGAAGCGGCGTACCGAGGAGTTCGTGGCGCGCGTGGTGGATGCCGCCGAGGTCCGGCGCTGAGATCGGGCGCTGACGCGATGCCCGCCGTGGTTCGACGCACCCCGTCGGGGATAGTAGAGTGGTCTATCGCGCCTCTGGTCGACTGAGAAAGCCGGGCGGGTGCGCATCTGGCGAGTTACCCAAGCGGCCAAAGGGATCTGACTGTAAATCAGACTGCATTGCATTCGGGGGTTCGAATCCCTCACTCGCCACCAGCACGAGAAATCCCCGGTCCGTCGGACCGGGGATTCGTCGTTTCGTCGGAGGATCAGCGCCCGGCGACGGGGGAGTCTGCGCGCACCGTGCCGGCGGCATCCCACAGCGTGACATCGGCGGAGAACCCCGGCCTGACGAGCCCGAGCCGGTCGTCCAGGCCCAGTGCTCGCGCGGGCGTCAGGGTCACCGCCTCGACGGCGATCGGGAGCGGGATGCCGAGCGCACGGGCGTTCTCCAGGGCCATGTCTTGCGTGAGAGTGGACCCGGCGAGCGTGTCCGACCCGTCCACGAGCGCGCGGCCGCCCTCGACGCGCACGCTCAGGTCGCCGAGCCGGTACAGACCGTCGTCGGCGCCGGCGGCGGCCATGGCATCCGTGATCAGGGCGACGCGGCCGGGGGCCAGCGTGAACAGGGACGCGGCCAGACGCGGGTCGACGTGCAGGCCGTCGAGGATGAGCTCGAGCACGACGTCTTCGGCGTCGACCGCCGCGAGCACGGGACCTGGGGCGCGGTGGTGCAGCCCCGGCATCGCGTTGAAGGCGTGGGTGAGCAGCGTCGCCCCGGCGCGGAAGGCGGCGGCGGCCTCGGCGTACGTCGCGTCGGTGTGACCGACGGCGACGGCGACGCCCGCGCTGCGGAAGGTGCCGATCGCGTCGAGCGCGCCGGGCCGCTGCGGATCGAGCGTGACCTGACGGAGCGTCCCCTCGGCCGCGTCGAGCAGGCGCTGTACGACCTCGGGCGTGGGGTCGATGAGGTGCCGCGGATCGTGCGCGCCGCAGCGGTCGACCGCGAGGAACGGCCCCTCGAGGTGACTGCCCAGCACCCGGCGGTCGGTCCGCGTCAGCGACGCGATGGCGGCGAGCTGCGACTCGAGCACGTCGACGGGGGCGGCGACGAGGCTGGCGACACCACGGGCCGTTCCGTGCGCCGCGTGCAGGTCGGCGGCCGCGCGGATGCCGTCGACACCGTCTTCATGCCGGTGTCCGCCGCCGCCGTGCCGGTGCAGGTCGATCAACCCGGGGGTGAGGATGCCGCCGGCTCCGTCGATGCGTTCGGCATCCACGGGAGGGGGCTCTCCGGTCCCGACCGCGAGGATGAGCTCGTCGTCGGTGAGCACCCACGCGTCGGGGCACTCGCCGTCGGCGTCGACGATCGTCACGGCATGGAACAGCCGACGCGGAGAGGTCATCTCTGCCACGCGGGGCGGTGGGCGAAGACGAAGTCGTAGTAGTCGCGCAGCGTCAGACCGGCGGCGGCTGCCTCGTCGACGAGTACCGTCGCGTTCGGGTGCATCTGCAGGATGCTGCCCGGGCACATGCTCGTCAGGGGACCCTCGACCGCCGCCGCCACGGCATCCGCCTTGCCCGCCCCGAAGGCGACGAGCAGCACGGAACGGGCGTCCATGATCGTTCCGAGACCCTGCGTGACGCAGTGCAGCGGCACGTCGTCGAGGCTCGGGAAGAAGCGCGCATTGTCGCGCCGCGTCTCGGGCGTGAGGGTCTTGATACGCGTGCGGGAGGCGAAGGACGAGGTGGGCTCGTTGAAGCCGATGTGGCCGGTCGAGCCGATGCCGAGGATCTGCAGGTCGACACCGCCCGCGTCGACGATCGCCCGCTCGTACGCCGCGGCCGCGGCCTCGATGTCATCGGCGAGTCCGTCGGGCACGTGCACGCGCGCCGGGTCGAGGCCCAGCCGCACGGTCACCTCCCGCTCGATGACCGCGTGGTAGCTCTCGGGATGATCGATGGGCAGACCGACGTACTCGTCGAGGGCGAAGGCGGTCAGGCCGCGCACGGCCGGCGACGCGCGACGCTCGAGCGCTTCGTACACCGGCAGGGGGGAAGAACCCGTCGCGACGCCGAGCACGCTCAGCGTCCCGGCTTCGGCGCGGTCGGCGATGAGGTCGCCGGCGTAGGTGCCGACGGCATCCGCGTCGGGGAGGACGATGACCTGCATGTGCGTTCTCCTCGCGCTCAGACCGTCACGGCGACGGTGCGGCCGGTGCGGGCGGACTCTTGAGCTGCCAGAACGATGCCGAGCGTCCGCAGGCCCACGGCGATGTCAGGCTGCGGCTGCTCGCCGGAGCGGACCGCGGCGAGGAACGTCCGCAGCAGCTCGCGGTCGAAGTCGGGCCCGTAGGGCAGCTCGACCGGCGCGCCGGTGGCCGACGCCAGCCCGGTCACGCGCGGGCCGAAGAAGTCGACCTCGGCGGTGCCCCCGGTGCCGGCCACGACGATGCGCACGCCACCCCACGTGGGGGCTGTGTCGGGGCGGCTCCACGAGCAGTCGATGGCGGCGATGACGCCGTTGTCGTACGTGATGGTCACCAGCCCCGAGGTCTCGGCGCGGGCGCGATCGGCGTGCAGCGTCGCGTTGGCGACCGCCGTCACCGACACGGGGGTCGCGCCCATGAGGCCGTCGAGCAGGTCGGCGATGTGCACCACGTGATCGACCAGGGCGCCGCCGCCCGAGAGGGCGGGGTCGGTGAACCACGAGCGCTCGCGCGGGAGCTTGCCGTTGTTGCTCCCGCGCACGGCGACGAGCCGGCCGAGGGAACCCGCGTCGTAGGTGGCCTTGAGCGAGGCGAAGGTGCTCGCGAAACGGACGGGGAACGCCACCATGAGCATGACGCCGGCCGCATCGACGGCCTCCTTCATGGCGAGGCCGTCTTCGCGGGTGGTCGCCAGGGGCTTCTCGCAGAGGATGTGGGCGCCGGCGGCCGCGGCCTTCTCGACCAGCTCGCGGTGAAGGGCGTTCTCGCTCGTGACGATCACGGCATCCGGCTTCCACGCGAGGAGCTCCTCGTACGTGTCGACATAGTCGACGCCGAGCTCCGCGGCGAAGGCCGCCCCCCGCAGCTCGCCCTCGACGTGCGGACCGGGGTCGCTCGCGCGCACCTCGACGTCGGGGGTCGCCAACAGCAGCTGGACGTAGCTGTGCGCGTGCGTGTGCGCGAACGACATGACGGCCACGCGCAGCGGCCGGGTGGAGTCGATGACGGTCATGGCGTCACCATCCCTTCGCGGTGAGGTCGACGGGCTGACCCGTCTCGAGCGATTCGAGGGCCGCGGCGGCGATGGCCACGGCCGCTGCGCCGTCGGCGGCGGTCACGCGCGGGGTCTCGCCGTCGGCGAAGGCGCGCAGGAAGTCCTGCAGCTCGAGGTAGTAGGGGTCTTCCGCCGGATCGGTGTCGGGAACCGCCTCCCCGCCCACGGTGGACACCGCCAGGTCGGTGAGCAGGTTGCGCTGCGCCGCCGACGAGTGCTCCAGCGTGCCCCCGGTGCCCGAGACGGAGAACTCGGTCGTGAAGGCCAGGTGCGCGGGGCCCCACAGCCCCGCGACGTGGCTGATGGCCCCGCTCGCGTGGGTGAGCAGCACATGGGCCGCCTCGACGGGCGCGTCCGCGTCACCGGCGCGGCTCGCCACCGCCGACACGGTGACGACCTCGCCGGCGACCCACCGCGCGATGTCGAGGTCGTGGATCATCTGGTCCATGATGATGCCGCCGGACAGGGCCCGGTCGGCGAACCAGGGGGTGCGGGTGGGGAAGGCCCCCGACCGTGAGAAGCGCAGCACCGCCAGCTCGCCCAGGACACCCGAGTCGACCGCGTGCTTGAGCTGGACGTACTCGGGGAACCAGCGCACGACGTGTGCGGGATAGAGCTGGCTGCCGGCATCGGCGGCCGCGCGCACGAGTTCCCGAGCCTGCTCGGGGGTGCGCGTGAGGGGCTTCTCGGAGATCACGTGCTTCCCGGCCGCGAGCGCCCGCTCGATGATGTCGTAGTGCGTGAAGGTGGGCGTCACGACGTCGACGATGTCCACCCGGTCGAGCAGCTCGTCGAGGGTGTCGACCACCGTGCCGCCGACCTGGGCGACGAGTTCGGGGGCGCCCTGCTCGGAATAGACGAACACCTCGGCGCCCAGGGCGAGCAGGTGCGGCAGGTGGTTCAGGCTGATGCCACCTGCGCCGATCAGGCCGATGCGGAGCGGCTGATGAGACATGGGAACCTCACTGGTGATGGGAGTCGATGGGACGGAGGACGACGGGTTCGACGGGCGCGACCGCGCGCAGCGACGACAGGGCGGATGCCGCTGTCACGGCGAACCGGGAGGTGACCGGGCGGTCGTCGGACAGCAGTCCTGCGCCGATCAGGCCCGAATGCGAGCCGAGGGCCGACTGCACGACGGTGGGCGTCGCGCGCCACCCGAGTTTGGCGTCGATCGCGGCGCGGAGCGGGTCGATCAGCGAGGCGCCGGCCTGGGACAGGCCGCCCCCGATCACGATGCGGGCGGGATCGAGCACGGCGCTGAGAGAACCGAGACCGATGGCGAGCGCTTCAATGAGATCCGCCCAGACGGACGCGGCATCGGCGTCGTGAGCCAGGGATGCCACGAGCTCGGGGGTGGTCGTCGCTCCGACGCCGCCGCGGGCACGGTATCGGCGGAGCACGCTCGACGCACTGGCGTAGGCCTCGATGCAGCCGCGCTGCCCGCAGCCGCACAACTCGCGTCCGGGGCCGATGGGCATGTGGCCGAACTCGCCCGCCCCGCCCGTCGCGCCGTGCACGAGGGCTCCGGAGGTGACGACGGCGGCGGCCACTCCCGTACCGATGGGCACGAAGATGAACTCGCGGTAAGCCGCTGCCTCGTTGCGGTGAGCGGCGCGCTCGGCGATCGCGCCGGCGCGCGCGTCGTGCTCGATCCGGACGGGCAGGCCGAAGTCGTCGACGAGGGCGGGCACGAGATCGACATCGGCCCAGCCGAGGTTCGCCGCGTACACGACGCGTCCACGCGCGGCATCCACCAGACCCGGCGAGGCGACTCCGATGCCGGTCGCCCGTGCGCCGGTCGCGCCCACCTCGGAGACGAGCCGGGCGACGACGGCGCGGACGCTGCCGAGTGCATCGCGGTGCGCGGCGAAGGTGGCCATCGTGCAGTGCGCGATCACCGACCCGTCATGGGTGAAGGCGGCTCCCTTGACGGTCGTGCCGCCGACGTCGACGGCGATACGCGCCATCGGGCGGGAGTCGGCCGTGTCGTGCGGGCGGGCGGGGGTGGCGGCGTCGAGGGTCACGCCGGCTGCGCTGTCTGCGTCGTCTGCGCCTCGATGCGCGCGAGCTCGTCGATGCGTGCCGGGGCGAGCGCTTCCTCGAGAGCCAGCTTCACGGCTCCGCGCAGGCCCGCCGACGCCGGGTCGTCCGCCGCGCTGACGTCGAGATCGTGGGCGGCGATGGGCAGGCAGCGATTGAACAGCTCGGCGCGGATGGCGGCCACGAGAGGAGCGGATGCCGACATGGTGCCGCCGAGCACGACGCGCTGCGGGTTGAAGAAGTTCACCACGGATGCCAGGACCGTTCCGATGCGCGTACCCGCCTCGCGCAGCGCGGCGACGACGACGGGGTCGGCGGTGCGACCGAGTCGGATGACGTCGGAGACCGAGGAGACGTCGTACCCTGCCGCGGCGAGCTTCGCGGCGATCGCGCCGCCGCTGGCCACCGACTCGAGGCAGTCGTCGAGGCCGCAGACGCACGAGATGGCGGGCTCACCGCCCGCGGACGTGTGGCTGATCTCGCCGGCGGCACCGTTGAAGCCGCGCTGGAGGCGGCCTTCGGTGACGATGCCGCTACCGATGCGCATGCCCAGGACGACGGCGAGCAGATGGTCGCGGCCGGCGGGAGCCGTCTCGGCCAGTGCGATGAGGTTGGCGTCGTTCTCCACGAGCACGGGGGCATCGGTGAAGTCTGCGAACAGGGACGGGAGGCTGACGTTGTGCCACGACGGCATGAACGAGGGGAACACCACCCGGCCGGTCGGATACTCGATCGGAGCGGGCAGGCTCACGGCGATGCCGCGCAGCCCCGACATCTCGACCGACGCGGCAGCCGACGCCTCGACGACGCGCTGCCACATGAGTGCGACCACCGCCCCGGGCTCCTGCTCCTCCACGGCGGGGTGGGCGGTCTGGACGAGGAATCGGCCGTCCAGATCGGCGACTGCGATGTCGAGGTGATTCGCTCCGAAGTCGATCGCCGCGACCCACCCGGCTTCCCGCGAGACGTGCAGGCGCTTGGCGCGGCGTCCCCCGCGCGATTCCTGTTCGCCGTCTTCCGCGACGAGACCGAGGCGCTGGAGCGCATCGACGCGGATGCCGACCGTCGAGGGGGACAGGCCCGTGTGGCGGGCGAGCGCGGAACGCGACGTGGCCCGGTCCGACCGGATGAGTCGGAAGATGTCGCCCACGGAGCCGGGGGCGTACTCGGCGTCGCGGAGAGCGGGAGCGTGGGTCGGCATGCCCACACTCTATACAGACCTCGATGCAGAAATCGAACGAAGTCGATCAAAACTCGAATTACTTAATACTGACATCGACCTGAAATGTGCGCGAAACACTCAAACCTTAGCTTCGAGCGAACCGGCCCACGACGACGAACGCACAGACGGACACGAGCGCCGGGGGCCGATATTCCCTGCTGAAGGAGCTGATGATGCGCCACCTCGCCACCCGCACCCGCCCGACGATCGGGCACATCGGCGGTGCGCCGTGACGACGACCGCCCCCGCCCCGGAGCGGCCGCGCACGATGCCCGGCATCCGCGGTGCCGGCGACCGCCGCCGCAGCGAAGAGATCCGCCGCCGTCGCTCGATGCACGAGAAGGAGGGGCGCGCCGGCTACGCGCTCATCGCCCCCACGACCATCCTGCTGTCGGTCTTCTACCTGTACCCGCTGCTGCAGACGGTGGTCTACAGCTTCACCGACTGGAACCCGGGCAACCCGAGCAACACCCAGTTCGTCGGGTTCGCCAATTTCGCCGGCCTCTTCGCCGAGAACAGCACCTTCCCTCGTGCCCTCGGGAACACGGCCCTCATCGCCGCCATCGTGGTTCCCGGGTCCATGGCGCTCGGACTCGTCTTCGCGGCACTGCTGGACGGTCCCTTCCGGGGCCGATCGTTTTATCGCACGATGATCTTCGCTCCGCACATCGCCCCGACGGTGGGAAGCGCGCTCATCTTCTCGTACCTGCTGACGCCGCTCGGCGGGCTCGTCAACCAGGCGTTGAAGCCGTTCGGCATCAACCCCGTGCCGTTCCTCACCACCGAGCCGTGGGCGATCATCTCGGTCATCGTCTTCGTCATCTGGCAGCAGGTCGGCTACACGATGATCATCTTCTCGGCGGCGCTGTCGACCATTCCGCCGAGCTACCACGAGGCCGCGAAGCTCGACGGCGCGGGCGTCCTCCGCCGCTTCTTCTCGATCTCGCTGCCGCTGGTGGCGCCGACCAGCGGGTTCCTCGTCATCACCGGTCTCATCAGCACCCTGCAGATCTTCACGCAGGTGTTCGTCCTCACCGCCGGCGGGCCACTCGGATCGACCAAGACCGTCATCTACTGGGTCTACGAGCAGGGCTTCCAGTTCTTCAACGGCGGCGCCGCCACCGCGGCCTCGGTGCTGCTGCTGGCCATCGGCATCACCGTCACGGTCCTCCAGCTGCGCTTCCTCGCCCGCCGCGACACCATCGAGATGCTCTGAAAGGCCCCGACATGACTCTGTCTCTCGAGCGCACGGGCCCGCGCACGGCGGCCTCGGCCCCGCGCCGCCACAAGCCCGTCGCAGCCCACATCCCCGGCATCCTGCGCCATGCGGTTCTGATCGTCGCCACCGTGCTGTTCTTCGGTCCGTTCGTCTGGATGGTGCTGGTCAGCTTCAAGTCGGCGCAGGAGGCTCTGGCCGTACCGCCGACGTTCCTGCCGACCGAATGGCACGTCGACAACTACACCCGGTTGTTCGAGATCGCCCCGTTCGGGCGCTTCTACCTCAACACCGTCGTCGTCGCCGTGCTCTCGACCCTCGGTCAGGTGGTGACCAGCCTCATGGCCGGCTACGCCTTCGCGCGGCTGAAGTTCCGCGGCAGCAACGTCATCTTCGTCGTCCTGCTCGCGGCCCTCATGGTGCCCTTCGAGGTGGTCTTCACCCCGCTCATCTCGCTGCTGTCGTCGCTCGGCTGGCTGAACAGCTACCAGGGCCTCATCGTTCCGAACATCCCCTCGATCCTGGGTGTGTTCCTGTTCCGGCAGTTCTTCTCGAACTTCCCCTCCGAGATCGAGGACGCCACCCGCATCGACGGGGCCAACGTGTGGCAGCGCTTCCGCCTGATCATGGCTCCGATGGCCACGCCCATGATCGGCTCCTTCGCGATCCTGTCGTTCGTCTACAACTGGAACAACTTCTTCTTCCAGTTCATCGCGGTCAACCGGACGGAATTCTTCACCGTCCAGATCGGCCTCACGCTCCTGCAGTCGCAGGAGGGGGCCTCGAACTTCAACCTCCTCATGGCAGGTTCCACGCTCGCCGTCATCCCGGTGCTGATCGTGTTCCTGCTGTTCCAGAACCAGATCGTCAAAGCGATCTCCGGCGGTCTGCGCTGACCCGCGCCATCCGCACCCATCCCCACCCCACTCATCCGAAACCACCCGCACCACTCACCCGAACCCACCCGCTCCACCACCTGCACGCACTGCACCTAGGAGATGAAATGAACAAGGCACCTCTCGCCCGTCGGGGGCTCGCCGTCGGCGCCCTCGTCACGGCGGCCGTCACCCTCGCCGGCTGCTCCGGCGGCTCGGTCACCGGCAATGCCGGTGAGTCCGACGGCAAGACCACCATCACGATGTGGAACCAGGCCACCGGCGACGCCGCCACCAAGCTGAACGAGCTGGTCGAGGAGTTCAACCAGTCGCAGGACACCTACGAGGTCACGTCGCAGTTCATCGCCGCCGAGGGCTTCACGGCTCGCCTCGTGCAGGCCCTGAACAGCAACCAGGCTCCCAACCTCGTGCTGGGTGACTCGAACCCCTCGTCGCTCGGAGAGGCGATCGACACGGGCAAGATCGTCCCCCTCGACGACAAGCTCGGCACGGGCGACTACCCCCTCGCCGCTGAGGACATCCCCGCGGGCATGCTCGCTTCGGGCGTGTTCGACGGCACCACCTACGCGCTGCCCACCGACGGTGGCGACTACGCCATCATCTACAACAAGCAGAAGTTCGCCGACGCGGGCATCACCTCGACCCCCACCACCTGGGAAGAGCTGGCGGCGGATGCCAAGAAGCTGACGAAGGACGGCAGCTACGGCGTCTACCTGCCCATCGGCAGCAACGAGTGGCCGGTCTTCACCTGGCAGTCGATGCTGTGGAGCGCGGGCGGGGAGTTCCTGAACGAAGACAACACCCAGGTCGAATTCGATTCGGCCGAGGGAGTGACCGCGCTGAAGACCTGGACCGACATGATCGACGAGGGCGTGGCCTACCCGTCGACCGCAGCGGACAGCAACCAGAACCAGGGCTGGCCCGCATTCAACGCCGGTCAGTTCGCCATGTTCATCGGCGGCGCGTTCAACCTGAAGTCCGTGCAGGACGGCATCGGCGCCGAGAACGTGGGCGTGTTCACGTTCCCCGAGATCGAGACCCCGGCGATGAACACCGGCACCAACGTGTCGTACGTCACCGACGGCACCGACGAGCAGGAAGCCGGCTCATACGCCTTCCTGTCGTGGTTCATGCAGCCCGACCAGCAGGCGCAGTGGGACATCGCCTCCGGATTCCTTCCCACCAACCTGCAGACGCAGGACTCCGATGCGTGGAAGGCGCACGTCGCGGACAACCCGTTGCTGGAGGTCTTCGCCGACCAGCTCGAGTACGCGAAGTCGCGCCCGTCGATCAGCTCGTACTCCGAGATCAGCGCCGCACTCGGCGCCGAGCTCGAGAAGGCGATGCTGCGTCAGAAGTCGCCGGAGGACGCCCTCCGCGACGCCGCGGCGGCCGGTCAGGCCGTGCTCGACCGCTGACGCGCATGTGACGAAGGGCGGTGCGACGGAGGTCGCACCGCCCTTCGGCGTCTCGCGGGCAGGCCGCTCAGCTGGCCGCCAGCAGCGCTCGCGACCGGGTCTCCAGGAAGGCGACGAGAGCGCCCAGCACGTTCACCTCGTTGCCGAGGTTGACCAGGTCGACGCTGCCCAGCTCGATGACGGTGTCGCGGGCTTCCATGGTCGCCTTCCACGCACCACCGCCACCGGTGATCGGCTGGAGGTAGGTGACGGTCTTGGCATTGCTCAGATCGACGACGATGAGACCCGCGTCGGGGTCGGCCTCGTCTTCCTGATCGAGGAGGCGGATCTCGCTGCCGGTGAGATAACCCATCCCCCGGAACTCTGCGAGCCACTTCTCGAGCAGGTCTTTGTCCAATAGGCCCCGTACCGGCACAGCTCTCCCCGATCCATGCATATGAATGATGCGTGGACCCATTATGACGGGTCCGGAAAGAGTGATGTCGAGGATCGCTGGCTCAGGCCGCGCGAACCGGGCGCCCGGACGCGCGCCCGGCCTGTGCGGGGGTGCGTGCGGATCCTTCCGCGCTCTCCCACGTGCGCAGGTCGATCACGAGGCCCGAGGCGGCGTTGGCCTGGTCCGCGAGCGTCCGGAGGTACTCGCCGACCAGCTGCTCGGGCTCGGTGGACTGGAAGACGAAGCGGAGCGGGATCGCCGGCTGGAGCCAGATGGTGGAGCGCCCGCCCTCGTCTTCCGTGCCCGTCCAGGTGAGGGTGAAGGATTCGCCTCGGCGCAGCTTCGTGGATGCGATCACCTTGATGTAGCCCATGAGGCGATCCGGCAAGGAGATGGGTGCCGTGTCGGAACCGTAGAACAGGGTGGCCATGGTGATCTCCTTCGGTCGTGAGAGGGGGCGGCTGACGACTAAACTATCACGTATTTCACAAACTTAATTATTTAGGTGAAATATTCAGGTTCCTCACTATGGTGGGAGCAGCGGTCGGCCGGACCGCGTCGAGGAGGTGGATGCCGTTGTCGCTGCCCTCGGTGTTGATGATGGCGCTGGACGACTACGTCCGCGCCCGCGAAGACGCGATCGCGACGGCCCGTCGCGATCTGGGGGTGAGTGAACTCGAGGCGGCGACCCTGGCGTGCATCGCCGAGGAGCCCGGCATCCGTCCCTCGGATCTCCGCGGCCGGCTCGGTGTGACCGCCGCCGGTGTCACGACCCTCGTCGACCGCCTCATCGGTCGCGGACTGCTCCGCCGCGAGCTGGACACCGACGACCGGCGCGTCAACCACATCCATCTCGAGGTCGACCTCGATGCCGAGCCGTGGGTGGCGTTGCGCCGCTTCCCTCGCGAGGTCGAGTCGGCCGTCGATGCGGAGTCCGCCGACGTCGCCCGGGCGGCTGCCGAGATGCTCGCGCGGATCACCGAACGGGTTCGCGCGCGGCTCTGACCTCGGCGGGTGGGGTGCGCACGCGCCCGGTGTCGAGCGTGATCACCCGATCGGCGTCGGCGATGAGGCGGGCATCGTGGCTCACGCACACGACGGTGGCCCCGCGGCGACGTTCTCGCGCGATGGCGGCGCGATTGCGCTCGGCGCTGCCGGCGTCGAGGCCCGTGGTGGGCTCGTCGAGGAAGAGGATGTCGGCTCGGGATGCCAGTCCCTGGGCGAGGAGCGCGCGTTGCCGTTGTCCGCCGGACAGGGAGGCGAAGGGCCGCCGTGCGAGGGCGGTGATGTCGAGGAGCTCCATTGCCGCACGGATCGCCTCGCGGTCCTGGGCTGCGAGGCGACGGAACGGCCCGGTGCGTCGCCAGGTGCCGGCCGTGACCATGTCGCCGACGGTGAGCGGAAGATGCTCCGACACCGCCGCGCGCTGCGGGACGAACGCGCGTGACCGCAGGCCGACGTCGACCGTTCCCCGCGAGGGTTCGCGCGCCCCGGCCAGCACCTCGAGCAGCGTCGATTTCCCCGCGCCGTTCGGGCCCGCGATGACGGCGAGGATGCCGGCGTCGATTTCAACGTCGACGTCGTCGAGGGCGAGGGTGCCCGCGAAATCGACTCGGAGGGCGCGCGCGACGACGGCGTGTGGGGGCATGGCATCCATCATACGAGGTTGAGAATCGTTCTCATTCTCGGTACGGTCGGGCAACGTGTCTTGGCTCTCCGACCCCTTCTCGCTCGAGTTCGTGCAGCGTGCACTGCTCGGCGGGGCGCTCGTGGCGATCCTGTGCGCGATCGCCGGAACGTGGGTCATCGTCCGCGGAATGGCGTTCCTGGGCGAAGCGCTCGCCCACGGCATGCTCCCCGGTGTCGCACTGGCGACCGTGATGGGCTTCCCCGTGCTGCTGGGCGCCGCGGCGAGCGCGACCGTCATGAGCCTCGGTATCGGTGCCCTGCAGCGGCGGGCCAAGCTCTCGTACGACACCAGCATCGGCCTGCTCTTCGTGGGCATGCTCGCGCTCGGCGTGATCGTCATCTCTCACGCGGGGAGCTTCGCCACCGATGCCACCGCCATCCTGTTCGGCGACATCCTCGCCATCGGAACGGGCGACCTCGTCGTCCTGGCCGTCGCCATGGTCATCGGTGTGATCGCGGCGGCGCTTGCTCACCGCAGTCTCGTCGCGCTCGCCGTCGATGAACGCGTCGCGCGAGTGCTGGGCCTCGGGCCCCGTGTCGCCCAGACGGTGCTCGTCGGGCTCGTGACCCTGGCGGTCGTCGCCTCCTACCAGGCGGTCGGATCGCTGCTCGTCGTCGGCCTGCTCGTCGCTCCCGCGGTCGCCGCGCGCCAGTGGACGCACCGCATTCCCTCCACCATGGTGCTCGCCGCCGCGATCGGCGCCGTCTCGGTCGCCGCGGGCCTGCTCGTCTCGTGGCACGCCGCCACCGCGGCCGGCGCGACCATCGCCGCCTCGGCCATCGGCGCAGCCGGCGCGTCGTGGGCTCTTCGCGCCTGCCGTGATGCGGTGCGCCGGCGCGTGGCATCCCCCGTTCCCCTGCCCGCCTGAACCAGAAAGCCCCCCATGCTCCACCCCGCCTCCCCCCGGCGGCTCGCACCCCTCGGTGCGCTGCTGCTCTTCGCGCTCGCCGGCTGTGCGGCGCCGGTCCCGACCGGCGCCGACCCGTCGGCCGAACCGACCGCCGACACCCACGGAGAGATCGCCGGGGCCACCGAACTGGCGGAACCCGCCGTGGGTCTGACCTCCATCGACGGCGAAGGGCACGTGTCGCACCTCGATCTGCTCGACGAGACCACCGTCGACCTCGGCACGGTCCGTGCCCCGGCGGCGATGCATTCCGATGGACGGTACCTGTTCGCCTCCGACGAGACGGGCGTCTCGGTCGTCGACAGCGGGGTGTGGACGTGGGACCACGTCGACCACTTCCACTACTACCGCGCGGAGGCGAAGGTCCTCGGCGAGGTCCTCGGCGGCGGGGTGGCCGCGGTGTCGACGTCGAATTCGTCGACCACCGGGGGAACCGGGCTGTTCTTCCCCGATTCCGGCGAGGCGGTGCTGCTCGACACCGAGGCGTTGTCGAAGGGGGAGATCGTGGAGACCTTCCGCATCGTCGCGACGCCGGGCGACGGGCTCGTGGTGCCCGCGGGCTCCTTCGCGGCCGTCGCGGCGGCCGACGAGGTGATGCTGCACGCGCGCGACGGGGCGCCGCTGGGCGAGGCCGTCCCGTGCGTCGAACCCGCCGGAACGATCACGACCCGCGTCGGCGCGGTCATCGGATGCCGCGACGGCGCCCTCCTCGTCACCGTGGAGGAGGAGAAGCCCGCGATCGAGCGCATTCCGTACCCGGAGGGCGTGACGGCGCCGCGCGCCACCTCGTTCGCCAACCGGGAGGGGCGCCCGACGGTCGCGGCGGTCGCCGACGGCGCCGGCATCTGGATGCTCGACACGCGCGAGCGGACGTGGACGCTGCTGCCCGCGCCGGAGCCCGTCGTGCAGGTCACCGCGGTCGACGACAAAGACTCCACCGTCCTCGCGCTCACCGCCGACGGGCGCGTGCTGGTGCTCGACGGAGAGACGGGCGCGCAGCGTGCGGCATCCTCGCCTCTGGTGGGGGAGAGCCTCGCCGCGGGCCGGCCCGTCAGCCTCATCGCCGACCAGCAGCGCGCCTACCTCAACGGCCCGACCGAGGGGCGGATGTGGGAGATCGACTTCGCCGACGACGCCCGCGTCGCGCGCGAGTTCACGCCCGAGCGCGCGCCGCTCTTCGTCGCCGAGACGGGACGCTGACATGCGCAGACTCCTCGCCGCAGTGGTCACCGGCGCCCTGCTCGCGCTCACCGGGTGCGCCGGGGGAGCGGCATCCGATCGCCCCCTCGTCGTCGTGACGACGAACATCCTCGGCGACGTCGTGTCGCACCTCGTCGGCGACGACGTCGAGGTGATGACGCTCATGCGTCCGGGCGCCGACCCGCACTCGTTCGAGATCTCCGCCGCCGAGGCCGCCCGGATGCGCTCCGCCGACCTGCTCGTGGCCAACGGCCTCGGGCTCGAGGAGGGGCTCCAGCAGCACCTCGACGCCGCGGCATCCGAGGGGGTTGAGACCTTCGTCGCGGGGGATGCCGTCGCGGTGCTGCCGTACACCTCGACCGACGCCGGCGGCGCCGACGACCCGCACTTCTGGACCGATCCCGCGCAGATGATCGCCGTCGTCGATGCGCTCACGCCCGTGCTCGAGGGGCTCGGCGCTCCCGCGGTGGCCGAGCACGCCGCCGCGTATCGCGCCGACCTCGAGACCCTCGACGCCGAGATGGTCGCCGCCTTCGCGGCGATCCCGGCGGAGCGCCGTGCCCTGGTCACCAACCACCACGTCTTCGGCTACCTCGCCGAGCGGTTCGGCTTCCGCTTGGTGGGCGCCGTCATCCCCGGGGGCACGACGCTGGCCGCACCCAGCACGAGCGACCTGGCCGACCTGGTGTCGGCGATCGACGAAGCCGGGGTGCCGACGATCTTCGCGGAGTCGTCCTCGCCCGACCGGCTCGTGCGGGCACTGGCCGAAGAGGCCGACCGCCACGTGACGGTGACGGAACTCTTCACCGAGTCGCTCACCGACGCCTCCGGCGGCGCCCCCGACTACCTGACCATGATGCGCGTCAACACGGAGCGCATCGCCACCGGCCTGTCGCCCTGAGCGGCCGGCCACCCACCGAAGAAAGAGACATCACATGCGCAGTTCTTCCCTCCGCGCGGGCGGCTTCCGCCGCGCGGGCCTGCTCGCCCTCGCGGTCGGCGCGACCGTCGCCCTGTCGGCGTGCGCCGGCGGCGGCGGCGCCGGTTCGGCCGCGCCCGCCTCCGATGCCCCGGCCCAGGCCGGCACCCGCGTCGCCCTCTCGTATGCGGGCGGCATCGTCGTCCTCGACGGCGAGAGCCTCGAGACGCTCGGCGACTTCACGTCGGAGGAGTTCACCCGCTTGAACTCCGCCGGCGACGGCCGCCACGTCATGGTCACCACGAGCGCGGGCTTCCAGGTTCTGGATGCCGGCACGGCGGACGCCGAGCCCGAGCTCACCGACCTCGTGTTCCCGGCGGCCAAGCCCGGTCACGTCGTGACCCACGGCGGCAAGACCGTGCTTTACGCCGACGGCACCAGCGACTCGACGATCTTCGACACCGATGCCCTGCTGGCATCCACCGACGAACTCCCCGCGTCCGAGACCATCCCGGGTGTCGAGGCGCACCACGGTGTGTCGATCGTGCTGGAGGACGGCTCGTTCGTCACGACCGTCGGCAACGCGAACGGTCGCACGGGCATCGTCGTGAAGGACCCGTCGGGCGCCACCGTCGCCGAGAACGCCACCTGCCCCGGCGTGCACGGCGAGGGCACCACGCAGAACGAGGTCGTCGTCTTCGGCTGCGAGAACGGCGCGCTCATCTACGCCGACGGCGAGATCACCAAGGTCGACGCCCCCGACCAGCCCTACGGACGCATGGGCAACATCTTCGTCACCGACACCAGCCCGCTCGTGCTCGGCGACTACAAGGACGACCGGGATGCCGAGGGCTACCTGCTGCACCGCGTCTCGCTGATCGACACCGAGGCCAAGACCCAGACCGTCGTCGACATGCCCGCGGGGGCCGAGTACACCTTCCGCGACCTGGCGCGCGGCCCCGAGGACCTCGGCTACATCCTAGCCTCGGACGGGTCGATCCACGTGTTCGACCTCGAGAAGGGCGCGTTCACCGAGTCGTTCCCCGTCATCGGCGCGTGGGAGGGTCCGGTCGAGTGGCAGGACGCCCACCCCGCCATCAAGGTGTCGGGCGACATCGCCTACGTCACCGAGCCCGCGAAGAACGCCGTGCACGCGGTCGATCTCACCACGGGTGAGGTCCTGAAGAGCGTCACGCTCGACGTCACGCCGAACGAGATCGCGCTGACCCGCTGATCCCTAAGAGCCGCCCCGGTCGTACGCCACCTGCAGTGCCCTGCGCACCGCGCGTACGCCGGGGCGGTCGGCTGTTCCGCGGCGCACCGCGGTGAACACCTCGCGACGCGGTTCGCCCGGCAGATCGACCAAGCGCACGGGCGGGTCGTCGCCGGCGAAGACGAGGTCGGGGATGAGCCCGACGGCATGACCGGATGCCACGAGCCGCACGTGGGCGGTCAGGTCGGCCATCTCGAAGCGCACGTCGGGTTCGAACCCGGCGGCGCGACACTGCTGCGTGACCCACTGCCGCGCGGCGGTGCCCACCGGTTCCATCACCCACGCGCGCTCGCGGAGGTCTTCCAGCGCCCGCGCGCGATCGTCGCGCGCGACGGCGAGGCGGATGGCATCCCGCCCCAGCAGGCTCCGTTCGATGCCGTCACGATGCTCCCGTGTGTGGCCGGGGTACTGCTCGGCGACGGCGAGGTCGAACCCGCGCGCGGCGACCTCGAACAACCCCTCCTCGGGGGCGAGTTCGGCGACCTCGATCCGCAGGTGCGGCTCGCTCTCGGCGAGAGCGTCGAGGGCGCGGGGGAGCAGGCCGTGCGCGGCCGACTGCATGACGGCGACGCGCACCGGCGCCAAGGAGGGGCGGAGGCGTTCGAGCTCGGCGCGGGCGGCCTCGTCGGCGTCCAGCATCCGGGCGGCGTGAGCCGCGAGCGCGGCCCCCTGCGCGGTGAGACGCAGGCGCCTGCCATCGGGCTCGAGCAGCGGTACCCCGGCCTCCTTCTCGAGCAGCGAGAGCTGCTGGGAGATCGTCGACGGGCTGTAGGAGAGTGCTTCGGCGACGGCGGCGAGCGTGCCCCTCAGAGACAGTTCGTGCAGCAGGCGCAAGCGGCGGAGGTCGAACACGGCATCCCTTCGGGTATTCCGAACATTATCCGTCGGTAATCATCGCTTTTCTCGATGAGATCGGAGCTTCACACTGATCTCAATCGAGGAAGGACCGCTATGTCGCTCACGGAACAGAACATCGCCGACACGCTCGTCTCGCCGCACGACCTCGCCGATGAGGCGATCGCCCTCGTCCAGCGGTGGCTCGTCGAGAGCCGCGACGAGCCGGTCGATGTCTCGGCGCAGCGCCTCGCGGGCGTCTTGCGCGATCCGCACGGTCTCGACTTCACGGTCGGCTTCGTCGACGGCGTCGTGCGTCCCGAGGATCTCCGCGTGGCCGCCCGCAATCTCGCCGCGCTCACCCCGCTCATCCCGGGGTTCCTTCCCCTGCACCTCAAGGCGGCGATCCGCCTGGGCGCCTTCGCCGCGCCGATCCTGCCGCAGGTCGTGGTCCCCGCCGCCCGCATGGCGCTGCGTTCCATGGTGCGCCACCTCATCGTCGACGCCACCGACCGCAAACTCGGCGACGCGATCTCGTCGATCCGCGGCCGGGGCGACGGCATCCGACTCAACGTGAACCTGCTCGGTGAGGCGATCCTCGGGAAGAAGGAGGCCGCGCGACGGCTCGAGGGCACGCGCAAGCTCCTCGCCCGCGACGATGTCGACTACGTGTCGATCAAGGTGTCGTCGACCGTCGCGCCGCACACGCCGTGGGCGTTCGACGCCGCCGTCGCCGACGCCGTGTCGGCCCTGCGCCCGCTGTACCGCGTTGCGAAGGAGACCGGCACGTTCCTCAACCTCGACATGGAGGAGTTCAAGGACCTCGACCTCACCCTCGCGGTGTTCGAGACACTGCTGGGCGAGCCCGAGTTTCACGGCGTCGAGGCCGGCATCGTGCTGCAGGCCTACCTGCCCGATGCGCTCGCCGCGATGATCCGCCTGCAGGAATGGACGGCCGCGCGGGTGGCATCCGGGGGCGCGCCCATCAAGGTGCGTGTCGTCAAGGGCGCGAACCTGCCGATGGAGCGCGTGGATGCCGACGTGCACGACTGGCCGCTCGCCACCTGGCCGTCGAAGCAGGCGACGGACGCCTCGTACAAGGCGGTGCTCGACTACGCCCTGCGCCCCGAGCACACCGTGAACGTGCGGATCGGCGTGGCCGGACACAACCTCTTCGACATCGCCCTGGCGTGGCTGCTGGCCGAGCGGCGGGGTGTGACCGCCGCCGGGCCCTCGGGGCAGGCCGGCATCGAGGTCGAGATGCTGCTGGGCATGGCGACCGCGCAGCAGACCGTGGTCCGCCGCACCGTCGGCTCGATCCTGCTGTACACCCCCGTCGTGCACCCGCAGGAGTTCGACGTCGCGATCGCGTACCTCATCCGCCGTCTCGAAGAGGGGGCGTCGAGCGAGAATTTCATGTCGGCGGTGTTCGACCTCGACACCCACGCGGCGCTCTTCGCCCGTGAGCGCGACCGCTTCCTGGCATCCCTCGCCGACATGCCCGAGGGAGTGCCCGCGTCGAACCGCGTGCAGGATCGCACGGCCCCTGCCGCTTCCGCGCCGACGCGCGGCTTCCGCAACACCCCCGACTCCGACCCCGCAATCGAGGCGAACCGGGGCTGGGCCGCGGGGATCGTCGCGCGCATGCAGGGCTCCGAGCTCGGGCGTCGGACCATCGCGGACCACACCCTCACCGACGAAGCCGCTCTGAACGAGCTCATCCAGGATGCCGCCGACGCCGCCGCAGCGTGGCGCGCGCTCGGGGCCGCGGGCCGCGCCGAGATCCTGCACCGCGCCGGCGACGTGCTCGAGGCGCGCCGGGCGGACCTGCTCGAGGTCATGGGCGCCGAGTGCGGCAAGGTCATCGAGCAGAGCGACCCCGAGGTGTCGGAGGCGATCGATTTCGCGCACTACTACGCCGAGCAGGCGCTGGCCCTCGAAGCTGTCGACGGCGCGACGTTCACCCCAGTCGGTGTCACGGTCGTCGCCCCGCCGTGGAACTTCCCGGTCGCCATCCCCGCCGGCTCGACGCTCGCCGCGCTCGCCGCCGGTTCCGCCGTGGTCATCAAGCCCGCGGGTCTCGCCGAGCGCTGCGGCGCCGTGATGGTCGAGGCGCTCTGGGAGGCCGGGGTTCCCCGCGAGGTGCTCAAGCTCGTGCAGGTGTCCGAGAACGACCTCGGCCGGCAGCTGCTGACCCACCCCGCCGTCGAGCGGGTCGTGCTGACCGGCGCGTACGAGACGGCCGAGCTGTTCCGCTCCTTCCGCCCCGACCTGCCGCTGCTGGCCGAGACGAGCGGCAAGAACGCCGTCATCGTCACCCCCAGCGCCGACCTCGACCTCGCTGCGAAGGACGTCGCGATGTCGGCCTTCGGGCACGCGGGCCAGAAGTGCTCCGCGGCATCCCTCGTCGTGCTCGTCGGCTCCGTCGCCCGCTCGCGCCGGTTCCGCGACCAGCTCGTCGACGCCGTCACCTCGCTGGAGGTCGGGATGCCGTGGGACGAGGCCTCGCGCGTCGGCCCGCTCATCGAGCCCGCACAGGGCAAGCTCCTGCGGGCACTGACCTCGCTCGAGCCGGGTCAGCGGTGGGTGGTCGAGCCGCAGCGCCTCGACGCGGACGGGATGCTGTGGCGCCCCGGCATCCGGGAGGGCGTACAGCCGGGGAGTGAATTCCACCGCACCGAGTACTTCGGACCGGTGCTCGGCATCATGACGGCGGAGACTCTCGATGAGGCGATCGACATCGTCAACGCGATCGAGTACGGCTTGACCTCCGGACTGCACGCCCTCGATTCCTCGGAGATCGACACGTGGCTCGCGCGCATCGAGGCCGGCAACGTCTACGTCAACCGCGGCACCACCGGTGCCATCGTGCAGCGCCAGCCCTTCGGCGGGTGGAAGAAGTCCGCCGTCGGCGCCGGAACCAAGGCGGGCGGCCCGCACTACCTCTTCGGGTTCGGGTCGTGGACGGATGCCGACGCCTCGGCGCCCCGCACGCCCGACGCCCTCGCCGCCCCGGCGCTGGTGGCCGTGCCCGCCGCCGACCGCGACTGGCTGGCATCCGCCCTCGCGAGCGATGCCGCGGCCTGGGCATCGGAGTTCTCGCTGGCTCGCGATGTGACCGGCCTGGAGTCGGAGCAGAACGTGCTGCGCTACGCGAGCGTGCCGGTCACGGTGCGCCTCGAAGACGCCTCTTCGTCCGCTCTCGTGCGCGTCGTCGCTGCGGGGGTGCGGGCCGGCTCCGCGGTCACCGTGAGCTCCGCGGCCGAGCTCCCGCCCGCCGTTCGCGCGTGGCTGGAGGGCGTCGGTGTGCGCTCTCACGTCGAGGACGCGGCCGAGTGGGGCCGTCGTGCCGCACGCCTGGCTCGCACGGGAGGGCGCGTCCGTCTGCTCGGCGGCTCCGCGCGCGTCGTGGCCGAGGCGACGGGCGGCTCTCCCTCGGTCGCGGTCTACGCCGGGGAGGTCACCCGAGCCGGACACGTCGAGCTCCTGCCGTTCCTCCGTGAGCAGGCGGTGTCGATCACGGCCCACCGCTTCGGGACGCCGCGGCGGTACGAGGTCCCGCCGCTGGTCGCCGCGCGCTGAGGCTGCAGACGGGCGGGGTCGTTCTCGGACGGCCCCGCCCGTCGACGTTCGTTCGGTTCGCGGACGTGAGGGTCTGGGGCGCAATATCTGTGGGCGCGCACACCTCCGGCAGGAACGTCTGGGCGGACGCGTCGCGGGACACCGAGGGCGGTTGCGTCGGAGTGTGTGGCAGCTCGAGAGGGCGGCTCGGGTGTTCGTGCAGGACGTGTGCCGTCACGGGCCGGGGCCCCGGTCGTGCCGGGCCGGGTCAGATCGCGCCCGTCGCCGCGAGCCGTTCGGCCGCGAGTCGCACCGAAGCCGGAACTGGCGTCCCGGCCGCCGTCTGGGGCGAGGTGACGGGCTCGCCGACCTTCGTGCGCAGCGGCAGCATCCCGGCCCACACCGACCGGTCCTCTCCGTCGTCGTCGACCTCGACGAGGGATCCCGCGTTGTCCTTGACGCTCGCCTCGGCGAGCGGGATACGCAGCACCATGGTCGCCGCGATCTCTTTCACGGTCATCGGGCGTACGTCGGCGCTCCGCCCCGGCATGAGGTGCTCCGACAGAGTGAGCAACGCGGCCTCCTTCTCGGCGGGCGGGACGACGGATGCCACGGCGTGCACGACCGCGCACCGGTACCGCATCGAGCTGTCGAACAGCGAACGGGCGTACTTCAGACCCATCAGGTGGGTGATCGTGAGGCTCACGGGCGCGCCCGCCGCGATACGGCGGAAGAAGTCGCTGCCCGTCGAGCCGTGGACGAGCAGATCGTCGCCGTCGCGACCGATGCCCACCGGCAGGGCGACCGGGCGACCGTTGCGGACGATCGCGAGGGTCGCGTACAGGGCGCTGTCGATGACGTCGTAGAGGGCGGCGCGATCGGTGCGCTGATGGTGGGCACCGCGGCGGACGCGGGTGAGGTCGGTGAGGGGCAGGTCAGCGGGAGGCGGCGTGGTCGGAGCCAGTTGAGTGCGTGGCAGATCGGTCATGAAGCCATTCCAGGACGTCGAGTGGTCCATCGCCTAGACCGATTCTGTGCATTCGCGGTGGACCAGTGACAGGATCGTTCCCGTGATCGACGTCGGCATCCTGGATCGCGGCGCGGCCGCACCGCTGCACGAGCAGCTCGCGCACGGCATCCGCGCGGCCGTGCTCGCGGGTCGCGTGCGCAGTGGCGACATCGTCCCGTCGACGCGCGCCCTGGCCGCCGACCTCGGGCTCGCGCGGGGCACCGTGGTCACCGCCTACGACATCCTGATCGGGGAGGGCTACCTCGTCGCCCGGTCGGGCGGAGGCACGATTGTCGCCGAGATGGCACGCCCGGCGGCGGCGGCACCGGCTGCCGCGCCCTCGTCGCAGCTCGGCTCCGGCGCGCCGGTCGTCGACCTGCGCCCGGGGCGCCCCGGCACGGCGGGCATGGTCGATGCCGCGTGGAAATCGGCCTGGCGTCGCGCGAGCGCGCTCGATATCGCGGCGGATACGAGCAGCGTCACGGGCGACCCCTCCCTGAGGGAGGCCATCGCGGCGCACCTCGGGCGCACCCGGGGTCTCGACGTCGCGCCGGACGACGTGATCGTCACCGCGGGTACGAGCGACGCGCTGCTGCTGACGATGCTCGCGCTCACTCCGCGCGGCCCGCGCCTCCGCGTGGGGATCGAGAACCCCGGATACCCGCGCGTGCGCCGCCTGCTCGCGCGCCTCGGCGCGGAGGGCGTGCCGATCCCCGTGCGGCTCGGCTCGGGCTTCGATCTCGACGCTGTCGAGGCGCACGACGATCTCGACGCCCTGATCGTGACCCCGCAGCACCACTACCCGCTCGGCAGTCGGTGGGATGCCGCGACCCGCTCGCGTCTGCTCGACTGGGCCGCACGCAGCCAGACGGTCGTCGTCGAAGACGACTACGACAGCGAATTCCCGCACGGGCGGGTTCCCCTGCCTCCGCTGCATCTGCTCGACCCGGTGAACGTGGTGTCCATCGGCACCCTGTCGAAGGTGCTCAGTCCCTCGTTGCGGTGCGGATGGATCGTGGCGACCGGCGCTCTGCGCGCGCGGATCGTCGACGCCCGCACGGATCTGGATCCACCCGTCTCGCAGGTACAGCAGCAGGCGCTCGCCCTCTATCTCGCCGAGGGCGCTCTGGCCCGCCACACCGCGCGGCGCAGACGCGACTATCGCCACCGGCGTCGCCTGCTGCTCGAGGCCTTCGCCGAGGTCGACGGCGTGACGCTGACCGGCACCGACGGGGGACTCCATGCGGTGATGCTGCTCGCACACGCCTCACCGGAGGACGAGGCTGCGGTGGTCGACGCGCTCGCCGACCGCGGCATCATGGTGTCGCCGCTCTCGGGGTACGCGGTTCCGGGTACCGCCGTCGATCTGCCCGCCGGGATCGTGCTCGGTTACGCCGAGCCGTCGACTCCGATGTTGATGGATGCCGTCGCCCAGATCATCGGCGTCGTGCGAGCCCTCAGCGACTCGGACCCGGCGTCGCGTGCGAGCGCCGCTGCTTGACCCTGACACGGTGTGAGGGAAGAGAAAAGAAGCATGTTGTCCATCGGGGCGTTCGCGCAGATCGGTCAGGTGACCCACCGCATGCTGCGGCACTGGGACACCGCCGGACTGCTCGTTCCCGCCCACGTGGACGAGCGCAGCGGCTACCGCTCGTACGATCCCTCGCAGCTGGCCAGGCTGCATCGGATCGTGGCGCTGCGGCAGCTCGGCTTCGGTCTCGACGATGTCGCGTCGATTCTGGACCAGGGGGTGGATGCCGATCGCATCACCCTTCTGCTCCGCGAGCGTCGCATCGAGGTCGAGCGCGAGCACCGGATCGCGGCCGCGCGGCTCGTCGATGTGGAGCGACGTCTTCACCTCATCGAGAGAGAGCAGCACATGCGAGAGATCGAGATCGTCCAGAAATCGCTGCCCGCGGTTCGCCTTGCGGCCCGGCGTCGACTGGCTGCGGACGGTGCCGAGATGGCGGATGTCGTCGGACCGACCTTCGACGCCGTCGCCGCCGTCATCGGTGCGCAGACGGGCGCTCTCGACACGCCCATCGCGCAGTACGCCGCTCGCGAGGACGGGACGGAGGTGCTCGCGGGATACCTGTACTCCGGTGGGGCACAGGACGGGATCGAGATCGTCGAGCTCCCCGCCGTCGAGGTGGCGATATGCGGCATCCATCTGGGGTCGATGGAGCGGATCGGCGAGAGCTGGCAGTCCGTCCACGCGCAGATCCTCGACCGCGGGCTCGTGCCGTCCGGCCCGTGCCGAGAGCTGTACGTGCGGGCCGTCTCCGACGATCAGGCTGACTGGGTCACTGAACTGCAGCAGCCGGTCGCCGCTGTGTGACACGGCGCGGTTCGCGCGGTGCTTTCGCGTGATCAGCCGTCGAGCCATTCCGCTGCGGCGAGGAGCTGGCGCGCGATGTCGGTCGGTGTGCGGCCGTCGGTGGCGATGCGGATGGCGATGTCGAGGGCGTCGAGCTCGTCGGCCGCGCGTCGGCTTCGTGAGAGGTGCTCCTCGACCGCAGGTCCGAACTCGCGACGGCGAAGCCGGTCACCCACGGTGGCATCGTCTGCCGTCAGGAGGACTGCTTTCGCCTCGACGTCTCCGCCGAGGGCTCGGCTCAAGCCATCGACTTGCGCCACGCTGACGGTGTTCGTGAAGAGCAGTCGGTCGTAACCTGCGCGACGGTAGTTCCGCCAGATCGCTGCCAGATTCTGCTCCGCCAGGTGGATGCCTGCACGCCATGGTTCAGGGTGGGCATGGTCGAGATTGTCGCCCTCGATAACGGCGTGCCGCACGTTCCGCTCGGCCAACAAGCGCGATGCGACAGCCGCGACGGTCGTCTTGCCGACGCCGGATCGGCCGCCGATGAAAATGACCCGGGTCGAATTCGCCACATCCATTCGGAAATCTCCCATCGCCGAGAGGTTGTCGTACCCGGAATGCTCCCTGACGCGGACGCTCCGGCAGCGTCGCCACTCAGAAGGGCGGAGGATCCGATCTGGCGCTGTGGCCCGCGTCGCCGCCGTCGGGAAGGAACAAGACGCGTGGGGGCGGCGCCTCTTCGATTTTCTGGCCGAGCGGGCTGGTGAACCTGAGGGTGCCGTCGGGTTGCTGCGAGACGGTCCAGGCGGTCTCCGTCTTGAGCGTGTGATGTCGAACGCAGAGGTGAGCAAGGTTCGACAGCGTCGTCGCCCCACCGTCCTGCGCTTCGTGATTGTGATCGATCTGGCATCGCGTCAAGGGTGCACGGCATCCGGGGGCTCGGCAATGCTGGTCGCGCGCGGCGAGGTATCGACGCTGGGCCGCGGTGGGGCTGTAGCGGTCGACCTCGAGCACGGTGCCGGCGACGGGGTCGCACATCACACGATCCCAACCGGGTGCGCGTGCCGCGAGCCACCGGGCGGTGCACGGATCGATGGGGCTGCGTCCCGCGAGCGCCGCTCCCACGTCGGTGCGCCCGAGCAGGGTGAGCACCGGAACGGTGATCTGCACCTGCCCACGGATCGCGCCCAGCCCGCCGGGGCACGTGGCGTCGTCTGTCGGGTCGATCGTCGGCGCGCCGGTGAGAAGAAGATCGGCGCAGAGGTCGGCGCCGATCTGAGCCAGAGTGCGTTCATCGCGCACCGCGCGCGTGTCGGCTGCGCCGCCGGCAGTGTCGCCGGCAGTGTCGCCGGCAGTGCCGTCGAGCGTCGAGGGGGCTGCGACACCCGAAGGCGCATCTGCGTGAGTGGTGCCGCCGGCGGGCGAGACTTCCGCTGTGTCGGCCGGGTCTGCGGCGAGGAGGGGGCCGCCGGACGCGGAGGACGGCTGGGGCGTGTCTGAGACGTCTGTCACCGTGCATGCCGCACGGATCGCCGCGGCCTGACGCCGCAGCCGGTCCCGAATGCCGTACGCGACCGTCGCGGGGAGGATGACGCTCAGCTCGGCCATCCCGTCCGCGAGGTCTCGCACGCTCACCCCGCGTTCTTCGGCGGCTCGCGCATGTCGAGCGGTCATGCCGACCGGCTGCACGCTCTCGGCCAACTCCCGCGCGAACGCCCGCGTGCGGCCGGGGGAGTCGCGTTCGGCGCGCGTCAGGACGACCTGTTCCCACCCCCGCCGGGTGTCGTCGTCGTCGATCACAGCGCCAGTGTCGAGAATCGCCTGCGTGTGCCGCATGCCGATGCGTCCGGACTCGAGGGCGTCGACCGTCGCGGCGAACTTCTCGATGAGCGTGTGCGCTTCGCCCAGTTCTTTCTGCACGGTGAGGTCGTGTGTCTGCGTCGCGGCGGCGATGTCGAGCGCCACCGAACGCACCGGGAGTTCGCGCTCCCGTGCGCTGCGGGATGGACTCCGCGTGACCTGCTCCATCGCGATCTGCATGACCGCCGCCCTGTGGCGAATGAGCCCCGCGTGCACGCGCGCCAGCTCGGTCGTGCCGGCGCGGATCCGCTGGACGAGCTCGCGCAGGCGAGCGGACTCGTCTTCACCGGGGGGCGCGGCATCCGGAGAGCGGAGATCGGTCATGGTTCCAGTTTAGAAACTATGTTCGATTAGCGGGGTTATCTTCACCTCCATCCCGCTCGAATTCACCCGGTGCGCTCTCGCCGGCTTCGTCGCGTCAGCGTCATTGCCGGTGCCCGCCGTGCCGCTGTCGCACCCGCTCCTCACTCCGCCGCCGCGCCGCATCCCGCCGCCACCTCCGCACCCCCGACAGCACCGCCGCCCCCGCGCCGCGCCTCACCCGCCGAGGATCTCCAGCGCCGCCATCGCCGCGTTCTGCCCGCCGATCCCGCTGACGGCCCCGCCGCGCTGCGCGCTCGACCCGCACAGCAGCACCCGCGAGTGCGGGGTCGCGACACCCCACCGCTCGGCGGGGGTCGACGCCGCAGACGACAGCCACGGCCACGACAACGTCCCGTGGAAGATGTCGCCGCCGATCATGTTGAGCGACTTCTCGAGATCGCTCGTCGTGCGCGCCTCGATGCAGAGTCGTCCGTCGGGGGCGCGGTGGATGCAGTCCCGCAGGGGCTCGGCCAGCACGGAATCCAGCGACGCCTGCGCCGCGGCGAGCAGCCGAGCACCCGCGGCGACGGGGTCGGTGTCCTCGATGAGCCGGTGCGGCACCTGCAGTCCGAACATCGTCAGCGTCTGCGCACCCGATGCTCGCAAGTCCTCCCCGAGGATCGATGGATCGGTCAGCGAGTGGCAGTAGATCTCGACGGGGAGCGGCTCGGGGATGAGCCCTCCGGATGCCGCCACGTACGCGGCATCCAATTCGGTCATCGTCTCGTTGACGTGGAAGGTGCCGGAGAAGGCGGCTTCCGGGGTGACCGACGTGTCGCGCAGTCGGGGGAGGCGCGAGAGCAGCATGTTGACCTTGACCTGCGCGCCCTCGGGCTCGGGCCCGCCCGTGGACGTCGAGCCGCCGGCGAGGAGCAATCGGTCGAGCACCGCGCGTCCGACACCGCTGAGGATCAGACCGCCGTGGAACACCTCGGAACGATCGGTCATGGTGTGCACATCGCCGTCGGGAGAGATCGAGATGACCTCCACTCCCGTGACGATGTCTGCGCCGGCCTCGCGCGCGGCTCGCTCGAGTTCCGCGGTCACCGCCCCCATGCCACCGACGGGGACGTCCCAGTGCCCCGTCTCGCCGCCGATGACGTGATAGAGGAAGCACTTGTTCTGCGCGAGAGAAGGGTCGTCCGAGGAGGCGAAGGTGCCGATCAACCCGTCCGTCAAGGCGATGCCGCGCGCGAGGTCGCTCTCGAGCGACGAGCGCAGCAGGTCTCCGAGCGGGCGTTCGGTCAGCGCCGACCACAGCGCGTCATCGCCCACCCGCTCGCGGAGCTCGTCGGCCGTCGGCAGCGGTTCGGTCATTGTGGGGAACACCGCGCGCCCCAGCGGTGCGAGCCGTTCGCCGAACGCGGCGAAGCGGTCCGCCTCGTCGGTGTCGCCGAGCGTGCGGGCGAACGACGCCGCCGTCGCCTCGGCATCCTGGGTGTCGATGAGGATTCCGCGCGACGGGTCGGCGGGGTCGGGCGTGTAGGAGGAGTACCGGCGGCGGCGCAGGTCGATGCGCAGGCCCAGGTCGTCGATGATCTTCTGCGGCAGCAGGCTCACGAGGTAGGAGTAGCGAGACAGGCGCGCGTCGACTCCCGGCCACGGACGTTCCGACACGGCGGCGCCGCCCACGGCATCCGTTCTCTCGATCACCACCACCCGACGCCCCGCGCGGGCGAGGTAGGCCGCGGCGACGAGGGCGTTGTGCCCTCCTCCCACGATGACGACGTCGTACCGGCGAGAATCCGAAGCTGTCATGTTCTCCACGCTAACGACGGCGAGGAATTCTCGGAGGGGGTGGCGCAGTAGCGTGGATGCCATGACCTCTCCCGCCGACCTGCTCGACCTCGCCACGCGCATCGCCCGAGACGCCGGTGAGCTGGCCCACCGTCGCCGTCGCGAGGGGGTGACGGTCGCCGCCACCAAGTCCGCCGCGGCCGACATCGTCACCGCCGCCGACCGCGAGGTCGAGGCCTACATCCGCGCTGAGCTGGTCCGAGAGCGACCGGATGACGGATTCTTCGGCGAGGAGTCCGGCGCCGAGGAGGGCACGAGCGGGATCACGTGGGTCGTCGACCCGATCGACGGCACCGTCAACTACGCGTACGGCATCCCGGCGTGGGCGATCAGTATCGCGGCGGTCGAGGGTACGGCCGAGACGGCGACCTGGACGGCGCTCGCCGGCGTGGTCTTCAACCCCGTGACGGGGGAGCTCTTCCGCGCCGCGCGCGGCGGCGGGGCGTGGTTGGGCGACCAGCAGCTCTCCGTCAGCGAGGTGGGGGATGCGGGTGGACTCGTCGCCACGGGCTTCGGCTACAACCCCGAGACGCACGCCCCCGCGCTTGCGCAGCTGTCGCGCGTCATGCCGATCGCCCGCGACGTGCGGCGCATCGGCGCGGCGTCGCTCGATCTGGCATCCGTCGCCGCCGGACGCGTCGACGCCTATTACGAGCGCGGCACTCACCCCTGGGATCACGCCGCCGGAGCCCTGCTGGTCGAGGAGGCCGGGGGGCGTGTGGGCGGTGCGCCCGGCGGGCGGCCCGGCAACGGCATGGTCATCGCGGCGGGCTCGGAGTTCTTCTCGCGCCTGGAGCCCCTGCTTGATTACGACCGGTGAATCGACCCCGCTCATCGCTTTCTCAGCGGGCGAGGGCTAGGGTGTTTACCAGTTCGTTATCTTCCGTGACCCGAACCTCGGAAGTGGCCAAGCCCTAAAGCCCGAAGCCGTCGCCGCTGTGCGACACGACACGAGAGCCCCGCGCGTTGCCGTCTGACACCCCCACGACTGAGCCCGCCCCGACCCGGCGTTCGCGTCGCCCCCTCGCCGCCCCCGCCCCCGAGCCCGCCGTGCGGCTGACCCGCGCCGAGATGCGCCGCCTGGGCGCGAGCGAGGCGGGGCCTCTGACGGCCCTCGACCCGGCTCCGGTCGACGCCGCGAACGCCGCGCAGCCCGAACTCCTCGAGAGCGTCGCCGCCGCAGTCCTCGAAACGGTCATCGCCGCGACCATCGAACCCACCCTGCCCGAAACGGATGCCGCGCCCTCCGCGGGCGACGCCTCCGACGCTCTCGAGGTCACCGTCGTCGACGAGCGCTCCTCCGACGACGTCTCCGTGATCCTGCAGAGCGCCGACAGCGACGTCGCCACCACGCCCGTCACGCTGCCGACCTCGCCCATCACCCTGCCGGTCTCGTCGCGCCGCTCGCGTCGGCGTCCGCCGCAGTCGGTGATCCTCGACTCTGCCGAGATGCCCGAGGTCCTCGCCCTCGAAGCGTCGGCGCCCGCCGCCGCGCAGCCCGCGGCCGAGGTGGATGCCGCCCCGCAGCCCGCCGCTGAGGTGGATGCCGCCGCCCAGCCCGCCGAGGCGAAGCCCGCCGCTGCGAAGCCCGCCGAGGCGCAGCCCGCCGCCCCGCAGCCCGCCGCGGCGAAGCCCGCCGCCGCGCAGCCCGCCGCCGAGGCGGATGCCGCCGCGCAGCCCGCCGAGGCGAAGCCCGTCGCCCCGCAGCCCGCCGCCGAGGCGGATGCCGCCGCGCAGCCCGCCGCCGAGATGGACCCCGCCGCGCAGCCCGCCGCCGAGACGGACCCCGCCGCGACGGATGCGAACCCCGAGGACGACGAGTTCACCTCCGCCGCACGCCTCTTCGCGTTCACGGGTGAGACCGCCGTCCAGGCGCCCGCCGTCGTCGCCGCCGCCAAGCCCGTCGCCGAGGGTCTTCCGGTCGCGGCGCCGACCGGCTCGCGCCGCAACGCCCGCCGGATCGCGGCGACGTCGTTCTCCGTCGGTGTCATGGGTGTCGTCGGCCTGCTCACGGTGGGCATGACCATGCCCGTCAGCGCGCTCGCATCGGTCAGTGGCACCGACAGCATCACCACCGCCGAGACCGCCACGACCCGCCTGGCCGTCGGGGGCGACGTCGCGGCATCCGAGGGCGCGATCCAGGCCTACGTGGCCCCCGCCGCCGCGCAGTCGGCGGTTGTCGACCGTTCCGACGGCTACAGCGCCACCACCTACGCGAAGATGGCCGCGGACTCCGGTATCTCCAACCCCTCGAACTTCTTCGTCAACGACCCGACGGCGCCCATCCAGTGGCCCTTCGCGGTCGGCGTCCCGATCACGTACGGCTTCGGTATGCGCGACGGCGGCATGCACGAGGGCGCAGACTTCGTGCCCGGTGAGGGTGCGCCCGTGCAGGCGATCGCCGACGGCACCGTGCGCATCGCCACCGAGCAGGGCGGCGCCTTCGGCGTCACCGTGCTCATCGACCACCAGATCGACGGCCAGCTCGTCTCGAGCCGCTACGGGCACATGCAGTACGGCTCGCTGCAGGTGCAGCAGGGTCAGCACGTGAAGGTCGGTCAGTTCCTGGGTCGCACCGGCAACACCGGTCGCTCCTTCGGTGCTCACACGCACGTCGAGATCCTGCAGAACGGCACGACGCCGATCGACCCGATCGCCTGGCTGCGCCAGCACGCCGGAGGCTGACTCGATTGGTGAGAGGGTGTCGTGGTCTGATATCCTCTTCAAGTTGCCCGGAGCGATCCGGGTACGCCCCGATAGCTCAGTGGCAGAGCACTTCCATGGTAAGGAAGGGGTCGTCAGTTCAATCCTGACTCGGGGCTCAAGGCATCCAGATCCTGGTTTCAGGATGCCGTCGCGGCGGGGTAGCTCAGTTGGTGAGAGCGCACGACTCATAATCGTGAGGTCGCGGGTTCAAGCCCCGCTCCCGCTACAGATTGCCCCGATCGGCCCCGGTTCTCGCCGGGGCCTTTTCGTTGCCCACGGCTCAGGCGGACGGAGCGCCCTCAGTCCCAGCGCGTGTCCCGTTCGTCGTCGTCCCCGACGCGCGCGGCATCCGCTTCCGGCCACTCGAGCTGGAAACCGCACTCGCGGCACTCGTCGGCCGGAACACCCTCATCGAACAGCGGGTGCATGGTGATGCCGCAGGCCGGACAGATCGGTTGCGCCTCGTCGGCGAAGGGGGTGGCGTAGCTCATAAGCCCTCCGTTCGAGCACTACACCTCGATTGTGCCGCTTCCCGGAGGACGCCGGGCGGTGCGAGCATCGGTCGCAGCCCAGGGCATGCGCCATGCTCTCGCTCAACGGGGGTGGGCCGCAGGCCGCAGCCCGAGGCATTCGCCACGCTCTCGCCGAACGGGGTGGGCCGCCAGGCCGCAGCCCGGGCCTGCGCCACGCGCTCGCTGGGCGGTGCGGGCCCCCAGGCCGCAGCCCGGGCCTGTGCCACGCGGTCGCTGGGCGGTGCGGGCCCCCAGGCCGCAGCCCGGGCCTGTGCCACGCTCTCGCTGAACGGGTGCGGGCCCCCAGGCCGCAGCCCGGGCCTGCGCCACGCGCTCGCCGGGCGGTGCGAGCCCCAGGCCGCAGCCCGAGGCATTCGCCACGCTCTCGCCGAACGGGGGCGGGCCCCCGGGCCAAAGCCCGGGGGCCCGCGCCGCCCGCGAAACGCCGATGGGCGCGGTCGATCAGGGCACGCAGCGCACGTCCGACACGGTGCCCGACACGTTGGCCCACGACCCCGCGATCGCGGTGGCCAGTACCGATCCCGACGACGACCGTGCCTGCGCGTAGCCGGCGGAGCGGGCATTGGCGATGGAGCGCACCGTCATGCCCGGGGCATACGTGCCGCACGTGGACCACGACACGCGGGCGCCCGACAGTCCGGTCCCATTGAACGCGCACACGTTGCCGGTGGCGCAGCTCCCGACGGCGCGCTCTTCCTCGGTGGGGATGTCCATGGTCATGCCGAGCTCGGGCCAGTGGGCGTGGGTGGCGTCGATGACGACGCCGCCGGGGACCTCCTCAAGGGCCGCGGCGATGTCGGGGTGAAGGTCTTCGGGAACGGTCATTGCGGTGCGTCCTTCCTGTCGCGCACATCCCACAGGATGTAGTCGGTGATGGATCCGGCGGGGAGCTTGAGGTTGGGGTTGTCTTCCGTCAGGGCCGACTCGTACCCCACGATGCGGCCGGTCTCGGTGGAGATCAGCAACGACACGTCCGCGTTGGCGGGCCCCGACGCGATGCCGCCCAGCCCCACGACCGGGCGACCGAGGCGGTCTTCCGTCGTACCGAGCACGCGCAGTCCCGGGGCGGCGGCGACGACGTCGAGCAGCGCCGCTTGCTGCGTCCCGGTGAGCGTCCATTCACTCTGCAGCGACCGCACCCCCAGCATCACGTCACCCGCCGCGAGCGGTTCGGGCGCCCCCGTCGAGGCGAGGATGATCGCGCGCATCGCTTCCGCGGTCGGTGCGGGAGGGGTGCGGACGAGGGGCGAGAACTGGTTCTGCACGAACTGCAGATCGCCCACGACGGTGCCCGGAGTCGGGTCGTCCGCGGGGACGGTGTCGCCGTCGGCATCGGTCGCTTCCGCCGCTGTCGTGATGATCGAGCCCGACAGGTTCTCGTTCCACCGCAGATCCACCCACTCGCGGCGGAAGACCGTGGCTTCCGCGTCATCGGGTGAACCGCTGAAGTACCACCCCAGCGAGAGCGAGCGGCGTTCCGGTGACAACGGGCTCGTCGACCGGGCCAGTCGTTCCTGCGCGTCGGCGATCACCCGGGAGGCGTCGTCGGCGACGGCCGTGTAGACGAGGGGCTTCGGTGTCAGGGCGGATGCCGAGGGTGCCGGCATCCAGATGACTCCGGTGACGATCGTGAGCACCAGCACGACCGCAGCGGCCGCCGAGCCCCAGGTGACGGTGCGCCGACGCGTGCGATCCCGGGGGTGGCCCACGATCTCGCGCAGGCGCCGTTCGGCATCCAGTGGAAGGGGAGCGTCGAGCGGCGTGGTCGCGGTGTCGAGGCGTCGCATCGCGCGACGGAGGTCATCGTCGGTCATCGCGCACCTCCTCCGCGGCGGACTCCGTGCGCTGCAGCAGGGGGCGCAGTCGGGCGCGCAGGCGGTTCAACCTCGTCCACACCGCGCCCTCGCTCATTCCCAGCACCACGGAGACGTCGGCGGCGGACAGGTCCTCCCAATAGGTGAGCCAGAGAACTTCGCGATCGCGCTCGGGCAGCGCGCGGACCATCTCCAGCAGGCGTTCGGCCATCTCCGGTTCCGCTTCGTGCGACAGGGCGCGCACGTGGTCCTCGATGTGCGTCCACAGGGCCCCCTCCCGTTCACGTCGTCGGTACTCGTTGCCGATCAGATTCCGCGCTGTGCGGTAGAGCCAGGGCAGTCCGAACGGATCCCGCGGATCCCGCTTGCGCCAGGCGATTTCGAAGCAGTCCATCGCGAGGTCCGCGGCCACCTCGCGATCGGAGACGCGCCGTTCGATGAACCGGAGAACGGCGTTGTAGTGCAGGCGGAAGAGCGCCACGAATTCCGATTCGTCGCTCACCGGCGTGCGTCTCCGTACCTGCACACGGGCTGTGTCGGAACGGGGGCGATCCTTACACGCGGCCGTGAGAAAAACAGTCTTGGACCGCGTGTAAGGAACGCAGTCCGGTGGACACAGCACTGGTGGGGGTGGGTGTCCTCTCCGGCTTCGAGACGACACCCGCATGCCCGTCGACAGATGTTCGGGACTGACCGCGACGGGCGAGGGGTTGCACTGCGTGGGGGCAGTGCGACCCCTCGAATCCTCGACACGGGTCCAGGATGCCAGAGACCCGCGGCCGCGCCGGAGCCGTCGGTGTCGTGCACCTGGCCGTGCCGGAGGCGATCAGGACGTCAGCGCGTCACTCCAGCAGGGCGGGGGCATCCGCGTGCAGCAATGCTCGCGCGGCATTACCGATGACGGCGCTGTAGGTGGGGTACGCGAAGCGCACTCCGGCGAGAGTGGCGACATCGATCCCCGCCGCCATCGCCGTCGTGACCGATTGGATCACCTCCACGGCGTTCTCGCCCACCGCGTGTGCTCCGAGGACGAGCTCGCGACGACGGTCGGCGATGAGCATGAGGAACCCGCTCTCGCGGTCGTCGATCACCGCGCGGTCGAGGTCGGCGAACTGAACGGTGGCGACGACGCAGGACGGGTCGCGGTCGCGGGCCTGCTCCTCGGTGAGTCCGACACCGGCGTAATCGGGGTCGGTGAACCCGCCGGCGGGCAGGAGGTGATGGGGGGTGCGGCGATTCGCGCCGAGCACGGCGTTCTCCGCCGCCGCCTCGCCCTCGAACTGCGCGGCCTGCACGAGCATGTCGCGGCCGTTCGCATCTCCGACGGCGAGGATGTGCGGCACGATCGTGCGGAAGTACCGGTCGACGGGGATCGCGGATCGTTCCACCTCGACGCCGGCGCGCTCGAGCCCGAGGTCGTCGACATCGGCGGGCCAGCCGGTGGCCATGATGACCACGTCGACGTCGACGATGCGCGCGTCGCCGCCCTCCCGCCAGGTCAGGCGGATCGCGCCGTCGTGTTCGTCGAGGCGCTCGACCGTCTCGATTCCCGTGTGAACGTCGATGCCATGGTGGACGAACGACTCGGCGATCACGGTCGAGATGCGGGCATCGGATGCCATCAGCACGCGCGGCGCCACGTCGAGCAGCGTGACCTCCGACCCGAAGGAGCGGAAAACGGTGACGAGCTGCGCGCCGGTGTTGCCGGCGCCGATCACCGCCACTCGGCGGGGGAGGTCGGTCAGCGAGAGGACGTCCTCGGGGACGGTGGCGAGCTCGGCGCCCGGGATCGGGAGGCGCCGGGAGTGCCCGCCCACGCACACCAGGATGGATTCCGCGCGCACGCGTCGGCCGCTGTCGAGAACGAGCGTGTGGTCGTCGGCGAACCGCGCGCGCCCCTCGTGGATCAGGTCGATCCCCGCGGCGGCGAAACGCTCCGCTTCCCGCTTGATCGACCGCACGGCATCCACCCGCTCGTGGACGCGTGAGACCACCGCCGACCAGTCGACCCGCGGCTCATCGACGACGATCCCGTAGTCATCGGCCGAGCGCGTCTCGCGCATGAGCCGCGCGGCCTTGGCCAGCACCCGCGTGGGCACGCACCCCGTGTTCACGCACGTGCCGCCCACCCGGCCCGCTTCGAGCACGACGACTGAGGCGCCCAGCTCGGCCGCCCGGAGGGCTGCGGCCGTGCCGGCCGGTCCGGCGCCGATCACGGCGATGTCGTAGCTGTCCGCGTCGCTCACGGTGTTCCTCCCGGGGGGTCGATGGACCCAGTCAAAACCCTCGCCACGGCTCGACCCACGGGGCTTGCGCCGTCGGTCAGAACCCCTCGTAGATGTCCGTCGCCGACAGGCCGGTGCCGCCGAGGGCGTGGACCCCCGGCGCCGGGTGCACCGTGAACGTCTCGCCGTCGAACAGCAGCTCGGCCGTGTAGTCGCCCCGGGTGTCGAGCTTGAGTTCGTACCGGCCGGTGTCGATGAGGCGCAAGGTGACGACGGCCCCGCTGCGCGCGAGGAAGCTGACTTCCTTCTCTCTCGCCGTGGGCAACGGAATGACCGGTTGGTCGTTCGCGGGGGAGTCCGGCATCCTGTGCTCCTTCTCGATCACCGACGTGCCCTGGGGCTCGGTCGGACGGCGTGCGCCGGGGTCTGGTGGGCCGTCGCGGTCAGCGCTCGTCGCGCCACGAGTGCTGCGGGTCGAAACCGAGCACGCGCCGCGCCTTGTCGATCGACAGCAGCGTCGTGTTCTCGCCCAGCTCGCCGCGGGTCTCGACGCCGGGGAAGACCTCGGCGACGAGGTCGGCATTCGAGCGGGTCATGACGGTGTCGGCGGCGGCGATGATGAACGTGTCGAAGCCCGCCGGTGCGGTGTCGAGGGCACGCTCGACCGCCTGGGCGCCGTCGCGGGCGTCGATGTAGCCCCACAGGTTCCACTTGCGCGTGCGCGCATCGGCGTCGAACGGGAACTCCGCGTAGTCGTCGGGCACCATGACGTTTGAGAAGCGCAGGGCCGTGATCGACAGATCGGGATGCCACCGCACGAGTTCGGTCGCGAGGTTCTCCTCGAGCGTCTTCACCAGGGAATAGACGGACTCGGGTCGGGGAGCGTACTCCTCGTCGACGGGGATGTACGGCGGCGGAACGTCGAAGGGGAGTCCGAGGACCGTCTCGCTGGAGGCGTAGACGATCCGGCGGATGCCGAGGCGGACGGCCGCCCAGAACACGTTGAACGTGCTCGTCATGTTGTTGTGGAACGTCGCGATGTCGGAGCGGATGCCCGGGGCGGGGATCGCGCCCAGGTGCACGACGGCGTCGAAGCCCGTGTGCTGGTCGTTCACACCCGCGAGGGCGTCGATCACCTGTCCGTAGTCGGTGAGATCGACCTGGACGAATCCCGGCCCGCGCTCGCCGTGGATGTCGAGTCCGATGACGTCGTGTCCGGCGGCGCGCAGTTCGCGGGCGACGACGGTGCCGAGTTTGCCGGACGAGCCGGTGAGGGCGATGCGCATGGGGGATCCTTCTGTTCAGGGTCGAGGTCGAAGATAGCGCTCACCTCCGACACCGTCCGGCGGGTTGACGGCGGAGAGCGAGCGGGGTCGCCGCCGAGCGCGCGGACGCCGGAGACCTCGGTCGCGGCGAGGCCGGCGACCTTCGCCATGACCGGGTCGACGATGACGGTCCGCCGGCGCCGGAGCGGGAGAGGGTGCCATCGTTCCTTGCCATGAGCGGAGTCCTCCCGTCAAGATCCGAGCCCCTGGTCGGTGCGGGGTGTTTCGCTATGAGGACGAGCCGGGTTCGCGAAACGTCACGGACCGACGCCTCGGAACTCGCTGACAGGAACCCGTGATGCCCTCTTTGTCCTCCGCCACCGACGCGTTCCTCGCGTCGCGGGCGGCCGACGGCGATCAGCTGGCCTTCGGGGTGCTCGTGCGCCGACACGCCCCCTTCCTCGTCGCCTTCGCGACGCGGCTCACCGGATCGCGCGCCGACGCCGACGACTGCGTCCAAGAGGCCCTCATCACGGCCTGGCGGCGCCTGCCCGACCTGACCGACCCGGAGAAGGTGCGCAGCTGGCTCACCACGATCGTCTCCCGCAAGGCCACCGATCGGATGCGAGCCCGCAAGATCTCGGAGCAGATCGACGAGCAGATGGTCTCGGCGAAAGACGACCCCGAGCGTTCGGTTGTGGCATCGTCGCAGATGGACGCCCTGAAGAAGGTCCTCGGCGAGCTTCCCGAAGAGCTGCGTGTCGTCTGGGTGCTGCGCGAAGTCGGCGGACACAGCTACGACGAGATCGCCGTCGAGGTCGGGGAGACCGCGGCCACCGTGCGGGGGCGGCTCGCCCGTGCCCGGAAGACCGTGTTGGAACGCATGCAGGAGTGGAGGTGACCGGAATGAGCGCGCACAGCGATGACGTCGGGGGCTCGGGGTACTCCCTCGAGGACCTCTCCGCCTACCTCGACCGCGGGCGGATCCCCCGCGTCCCCGCCATCGAACGCAACGCGGAATGCCAGGCCGTCCTGGCATCCATGGAGCGGATGGGCCGCCTGTCACGCGAGCTCGTCGAGGAGCAGGCAGCAGAGCCCCTCGCCGAGTCCTGGTACGACGGCATCATGCGGCAGGTGATGCGCGAGTTCCGCGCCGGCCGCGACATCCCGCTCGCCCGCACAGACGACGGCACCGAGATCGTCGTCACCGAGGGGGCACTGTACGAGCTCATCCGCACCGTGGGAGACGGCGTCGACGGCTTGCTGGTCGGCCGCGTGCGGTTGAACCAGCCCGAGCCCGACGCACCGCTCGAGGTGCGCGTCACGGTGAGCGTGCGCTTCGGTCGCGCCATGACCGCCGCGGTCGACGAGATGCGTCACGGCATCCGCGCCGCCATCGAGCACCACGGCGACCTCAAGGTGGGGCGCGTCGACGTCACCGTCGGCGATGTGCACATGGACGAGGGAGAGAACGAATGACCGCCATCACCGCCGCAGAACTCGCACCGCGCGTCGATCTCGCCGTGACCGCGGTGGAAGGTGTCCGCGAGGTCTACTCCGCCCGTCCCGTCGTCGCCCGCGCATTCGAGCACGTCACCGAGGTCGAGGGCTCGCTCGCCGCCGTCGACGACGCCGGGGGAGCCCGGACCATCACGGTCTGCGTCGGGGTGTCGCGTCAGGATGACGCCGCCGAGGTCGCGACCGCCGTCGCGGCCGCCGCACGCGGGGCGGGTGGCGACGACACGCCCTCGCACGTCCGCGTCCGGGTGGCACGCCTGGTCGTTCCGGCGACCTGAATCGTTCACAGCCTGACGAGCACGGGGCGGCTTACGCTGGAGACACCGCCAGATCGTCCCCGGAGGCCGTATGCCCACGCCGCCCGTCATCGCCGTCACCGGATCCACCGGAGCCGTCGGGGGTCGCGTCGCCCGCGACCTCGCCGCCCGTGGCATCCCCCAGCGCCTTCTCGTGCGCGACGCGTCGCGCGCGCCACTCCTCGACGGTGCCGACGTGCACGTCGCCCGCTACTCGGACGCGGATGCCGCCCGCGCGGCGTTGCAGGGGGTGGAGACGCTCTTCATGGTCTCGGCCTCCGAGACCGCGGACCGGGTGGAGCACCACCGCACTTTCGTCGAGGCGGCGGCGAGCGCCGGCGTCGGGTCGATCGTCTACACCTCGTTCCTCGCGGCGGCGCCCGACGCCGTGTTCACCCTGGGCCGCGATCACGCCGCGACCGAAGACATCATCCGCGCGTCGGGCATGCGGTGGACATTCCTCCGCGACAACTTCTACATGGACATGATGGAGCTCTTCGCCGGCGACGACGGGGTGATCCGCGGCCCTGCGGGTGAGGGGCGGTGCTCGCTCGTCTCCCGCTCCGACGTCGCCGCCACTGCCGTCTCGGTGCTGCTCGATCCGGGTGCCCACGCCGACATCGCCTACGACCTCACCGGTCCCGAGGCGCTGACGATGACCGAGGTGGCGGCGAAGATCTCCCGCGGTCCGCGGTCACCCGGTGCGCTTCGTCGACGAGAGCGTCGAGGAGGCCTACGCGTCGCGCGCGGCGTTCGGCGCCCCGCGCTGGCAGGTGGATGCGTGGGTCAGCACGTACACCGCCATCGCGAGCGGTGACCTCGCCGTCGTGTCCGATGACGTCGAGCGCGTGACCGGCCGGAAGGCCCAGAGTTTCGAGGAGTTCCTCGGTGCCGTGTCGTGACCCCCGCCGGTGGGGGTATGCTGACCCCGTGCTGACCTGTCGCTGTTGTCGCTGAACGCCTCTCCGCGTTCTCTTCGACGACCCCGTCAGCCGCGCCCTCGGGCGCATTCACCCCAGGACTCCACCGTGCGTTACGCCCAGAGCGTGGCCGACCTCGTCGGCAATACCCCCCTCGTCCGTCTGACCCGCGTGACCGACGGCATCGCCGCCACCGTGCTCGCGAAGATCGAATATTTCAACCCCGGCGGCTCGGCGAAAGACCGCATCGCGGCCAACATCGTGGACGCCGCCGAGCGTGACGGCCTGCTCCGCCCCGGCGGTGTCATCGTCGAGCCCACGAGCGGCAACACCGGAGTGGGTCTGGCGCTCGTCGCCCAGCAGCGCGGGTATCGATGCGTCTTCGTCGTCCCCGACAAGGTCGCGGAGGACAAGCGCGCGGTGCTGCGGGCATACGGTGCCGAGGTCGTGGTGACCCCCACGAACGTCGAGCCCGACGACCCGAACTCGTACTACAGCGTGTCCGACCGGCTCGTGCGGGAGATCCCCGGAGCGTTCAAGCCGAACCAGTACGCCAACCCCAACGGTCCGCGCAGCCACTACGAGACCACCGGTCCCGAGGTGTGGCGCGACACCGAGGGACGCCTCACGCACTTCGTCGCGGGCGTCGGCACGGGCGGCACGATCACCGGCACCGGCCGGTACCTGCGCGAAGTCGCGGGGGACGCGGTGCGCATCGTCGGCGCCGACCCGGTCGGGTCGATCTACTCCGGCGACGACATCCACGGCTACGACGTCGAGGGCGTCGGCGAGGACTTCTGGCCGCCGGCCTTCGATCCCTCGCTCGTCGACGGGTACGAGCGCGTCTCGGATGCCGAGTCGTTCGCGATGACGCGCCGCCTCGCCCGCGAGGAAGGTCTCCTCGTCGGCGGTTCCAGCGGCATGGCCGTCGTCGCGGCTCTCCGCGTCGCCCGCGACCTGCCCGCGGACGCGGTGGTCGTCGTCGTGCTGCCCGACCACGGCCGCGGCTATCTCAGCAAGATCTTCGACGACGACTGGATGACCGAGCGCGGCTACGACGTTGCACCCGTGGCATCCGTCATCCCCCCGAACCCCCAGGAGCACTCCGCATGAGCACCCACGACGCCGCACGCGGCTTCGACAGCCTCGCCGTACACGCAGGTCAAGCGCCCGACGAGACCACCGGAGCGGTCATCCCGCCCATCCACGTCTCGACCACCTACGCGCAGGACGGCATCGGCGGCCTGCGGAACGGCTACGAGTACGGCCGCAGCGGCAACCCGACCCGCACGGCGCTGGAGACGCAGATCGCCGCGCTGGAGGGGGGCGTGCGCGCGCTGTCGTTCTCGTCCGGTCTCGCCGGCGAGGACGCGCTGCTGCGTGCAGCCCTCGTGCCGGGCGACGAGGTGCTGCTCGGCAACGACGTCTACGGCGGCACCTACCGTCTGCTCGCCCGCGTGCTCGGCCCGTGGGGCGTGAAGCTGCGCGTGGTCGACATGAGCGACCTGGATGCCGTGACCGCGGCCATCGAGCAGCGCGCGCCGAAGATGGTGTGGGTCGAGACGCCCAGCAACCCGATGCTCCGCATCACCGACATCGCCGGTCTCGCCCGCCTGGGACACGCCGCCGGGGCGATCGTGGTCGTCGACAACACCTTCGCGTCGCCGGCCCTGCAGCGTCCGATCGCGCTCGGCGCCGACGTCGTCGTGCACTCGGCGACCAAGTACCTGGGTGGCCACAGCGACGTCGTGGGCGGGGCGCTCGCCTTCGCCGACGCCGACCTCGCCGAGAAGACGCAGTTCCTGCAGTTCGCGGCGGGTGCCGTGTCGGGTCCGTTCGACGCGTACCTGACAACGCGCGGCATCAAGACCCTCGGCATCCGCATGGAGCGTCACAGCTCGAACGCGCAGGCCGTCGCCGAGCACCTCGCCGGTCACGGTCGAGTGGCGAAGGTCTATTACCCGGGTCTCGCCGCGCACCCCGGACACGAGCTGGCGGCGCGACAGATGAGCGGCTTCGGCGGCATCGTGTCGCTCGAGCTCGCCGACGCCGCCGCCGCCCGCCGCTTCGCGGAGTCGACGCGCCTGTTCACCCTGGCGGAATCGCTCGGCGGGGTGGAGTCGCTCGTGAACTACCCGGATGCCATGACCCACGCATCCGTCCGCGGCACGGAACTCGCGGTGCCCGACACGATCGTGCGCCTGTCGGTCGGCATCGAATCGGTGGACGATCTGGTCGCCGACGTCGACGAGGCGCTCGCCGCGCTCTGACCGTCCGACCCCTCACGCGCGGCAGCGGCGGTTCAGCGCTCGGCGCGGGCGAGGTTCTGCGTCAGCTCGTCGGCGTTCTGTCGCACCACGTATGCGGGCTGATCGCGCTCGACGCGCCAGCTCTCGCTGAGCGGCCCGATGTTGACGGTGTCGTAGCCGAACTCGTCGTAGATGCGGGTCACCAGGGCGACGGCGTCGTCGGAGTCGCTGGAGGTCGCGAGCGCCCGGCGGTTCGGCGTTCCCGCGGGGGAGCCGTCGGTCAGGATGTCGGCGGCCATGATGTGGTTGAAGGCCTTCACCACGTGCGACGCGGGCAGGTGCTCCTGGAGCATCTGCGAGGTCGTCGTCTTCTTCTCGTCGAGGTCGACGATGTGTCCGTCGCGCTCGAAGTAGTAGTTGTTCGTGTCGAGCACGACCTTCCCCTCGAGCGGAGCGACGGGGATCGCGTCGATCGCCTTCAGCGGCACGGTGACCACGACGATGTCACCGGCTGCGGCGGCATCCTGTGCCGAGGCCGCTCGCGCCTTGTCGCCGATCGAGGCGACGAGATCGGTGAGGGTCTCCGGACCTCGCGAGTTGGCGATCACGACGTCGTAGCCGTTCTGAGTGAAGCCCTTCGCGAGCGCCGTGCCGATGTGTCCTGCTCCGATGATTCCTACAGTCGTCATGACCGACCCCAACGGCACGGGCGGGGAGGTCATTCCCCCGCTTGAGAAATCAGCGACACAAATAATTAGCAGATCGAGGTATAGCAGTCAACCGGTGTGCTCGCGACCAGGCGGGGTTTTATCGTCTTCTTGTCGCACCCTCACGCGAGTGGTCGCAGGCCGGTGTTCGGGTCACCGTCCCGCTTGACCTGTGAGGGCGACGGCCCCCGGTGGACGCGGCTTCGGACCACCGGGGGCCGCTTCTTTATCCGCTGTCGTCGCGAGGTCGAGCGCAGGGGGTCCATCGCCGGTCCGTGCCCAGTGGGAGACTTGGTCGTCGGCGACGTCTCGATCGCCGTGAACGTCTTGCGAAGGATCCCGCGCCCGTGACCAGCGAAACCCGTCAAGTCCGCTCCGTCCGCTTCTACTCCGTCTGCATCGGCGTGGGCCTGTTGGCCGGGCTCCTGTCCGGACTCTTCGGCGTCGGCGGGGGTACCGTCATCGTCCCGCTCCTGGTGCTGCTGCTCGGCTTCAACCAGCGGCTGGCGGCGGGTACGTCGCTGGCCGCGATCGTGCCCACGGCATCCGTCGGCGTGATCTCGTACGCGGTGCACGGGTCGGTCGCCTGGATCCCGGCGCTCATCCTCGCCGCGGGCGCCGTCATCGGTGCGCAGATCGGCACCTGGCTGCTGCCGAAGCTCTCGCAGACGGCTCTGCGCTGGTCGTTCGTGGCGTTCCTCGCCGTGGTCATCGTGAGTCTGTACTTCGTCATCCCGTCGCGCGACGCCGACCTCGTCCTGACGTGGATCACCGGTCCGCTGCTCGGCGTGCTGGGCGTGATCACCGGCATCCTCGCCGGCCTCCTCGGCGTCGGCGGCGGCATCATCGTGGTCCCCGCGCTCATGCTGCTGTTCGGCACGAGCGACCTGGTCGCCAAGGGGACGTCGCTGCTCATGATGATCCCGGCCGCCGTGTCGGGGACCGTGGGCAACCTGCGCCGCTCCAACGTCGACCTGCGGGCGGCCGCGTGCGTCGGCCTCGCCGCGTGCACCACGACCGCGCTGGGAGCGTTCATCGCCACGCTGGTCGACCCGCTCGTGGGCAACATCCTCTTCTCGGTGTTCCTCGCCTTCATCGCCGTGCAGATGGGCATCAAGGCGGTGCGGGGCCGCCACCAGCGCTGAGGCGGTTTCGGGGCCGTGCGAGGTCGGCCCAGCGCCGAGGGTCTCGCGGCTGCGCCGGTCGCCACGAGCGCTGAGGCGGTGTCAGCGCCCTGCGAGATCGCCCGGGCTCCGAGGCTCGCGTGGCCTTGCTGGTCGCCGCCGGCGCTGAGGCGGTGTCGGTGGCCGTCGGTAGACTGACGCGGTGCCCGTGAATCCTGATCTGGTCGGTCGTGCCTTCCCGCCGACCGCGCCGTACCTCGTCGGCCGCGAGAAGGTGCGCGAGTTCGCCCGCGCGGTGTTCGCCGACGCCCCGCAGCATTCCGATCCCGAGGCCGCCCGCGCGCTCGGCTACGCCGACGTGGTGGCCCCGCCGACGTTCGCGATGGTCGTGCAAGACCTGACGCTCCAGCAGCTGCTCGGCGACCCCGACTCCGGCATCGAGCTGTCTCGTCTCGTGCATGCGGAGCAGCGCTTCCGCTACACCCGGCCGATCGTCGCGGGCGACGAGCTCGTCGCGACGCTGTCGGTCACCGGCATCCGTTCGATGGGCGGGGGAACGATGATCACGAGCGAAGCGGAGATCGTGGATGCCGACGGCGCCCACGTCGTGACCACGACGAGCGTTCTGCTCGCGGGGGAGGCCGGCGCATGATCGCATTCACCGTGGGCGACGTGATCGCCGAGCGTTCGGTCCACCTCACACGCGAGTCGCTGGTGCGCTACGCCGGCGCCTCGGGCGACTTCAACCCCATCCACTACCGCGATGACGTCGCGACAGCCGTGGGCCTGCCCGGCGTTCTCGCACACGGGATGCTGACGATGGGCATCGCCGTGGGCACCCTCGCCGAGGCGCTGGGCGACACAGGTCGCATCGCCGAGTACGGCGTACGGTTCACCCGCCCGGTCGTCGTTGACCCCGAGACCGGGGCCGACCTGCACGTGAGCGCCAAGGTGGGCGCGGTCGACGATGAGACCGCGCGCATCGACCTCACCGTCACGTTCGCCGGGACCACCGTGCTCGGCAAGGCGCAGGTGCGGGTGCGGCTGGCCTGATGCCCGACGTCGACCCGATCCCGCTGTCGCAGCTCACCACGCTCCGCACCGGTGGGGTGCCCGCCCATCTGGTCGACGCGCACTCCGCCGAGGAGCTCGTCGAGGCGCTCCGGTCCGTCTGGGCCGACGGCGACTCGTGGTTCGTGCTCGGCGGCGGTTCGAACCTCTTCGTCGGCGACGAGCCCTTCGACGGCACCGTCATCCGCGTGCGGTCGACCGGTATCGAGGAACTGCCGGGCTCAGATCCCGATCACGTGCGGCTGCGGGTCCAGGCCGGCCACGACTGGGACGCCCTCGTCGCCGAGACGGTCGAGCGCGGCCTTGCGGGAATCGAGGCCATGTCGGGCATCCCCGGCACGGTCGGGGCGGCACCCGTGCAGAACATCGGCGCGTACGGCCAGGAGATCGTGCAGACGCTGGTCGAGGTGGAGCTGATCGACGAAGCGACCGGCGACGTGTCGGTCGTCTCCGCGGCCGAGCTCGGTCTGGGCTTCCGCACCTCCGTGCTCAAGCAGCACTACGGCTCGGTGCCCCAGCGTTCCGCCGTCATCCTGTCGGTCACGCTCGAACTCGAGCGCGTCGGCCACGGCGAGCGTCCCATAGCCGGAGAACAGCTGCGCGGGGCCCTCGGGGTCGCTGCCGGCGAGAGCGTCTCCCTCCGGTGGATCCGCGATCACGTGCTCGCGACCCGTGCCCGCAAGGGCATGGTGCTCGACGCCGAAGACCCCGACACCTGGAGCGCCGGTTCCTTCTTCCAGAACGCCATCGTGTCGGAGGCATTCGCCCGCACCCTCCCGGCCGCGTGCCCGAAGTGGCCGATGGCGCCGGAGCTCGACCCCGTGACGGTGATCCCGCTCGCCGCGTTCGACGGCATCCTCCCGCCCCCGCCCGTCGAGCGGCGTGAGGTGAAGGTGAGCGCCGCCTGGCTCATCGAGAACGCCGGGCTCTCGCGCGGCTTCCGCTTCCCGCGTTCGCGCGCCGGTCTGTCGACGAAGCACACGCTGGCGCTGACGAACCGCGGCGAGGCCACCGCCGCCGAGATCGCCCAGCTCGCCCGCTTCGTGCAGAGCCGCGTCGCCGCCGAGTTCGGCCTCATCCTGCAGCCCGAGCCCGTCCTGGTCGGCGTAGAGCTCTAGCCCCGGCGTTCTCCGCGCGTGAGTCGCCAGAATGTGTCGCCGCGCCGGGGGCTGCGGCGACACACCTTGGCGACTCACGCGGGTGTGTGCGCCAGTAACCGGCGGATGCGGGCGAGCAGGGCAGGCAGGTCATCGAAGTCGCGAGCCGTCACCACGGTCATGCGGTAGCCGAGCGACTCCAGCTCCGCCCGACGCGATTGATCTCGGCTCCACTGCTGCGGATCGCGATGGTGGTCGCCGTCGTACTCGATCACGAGGCGGTGCTCGCGATAGAGCATGTCGACACGAGCGACGAATCGCGCCCCGTCGAAGATCTCGACGTTGCTCTCCGGGACGGGGAGCCCGGCCTGCACCAGCAACACGCGGAGCTCGGACTCTCTCGGCGATTCAGAGCGTCCATCGGCGAAGTCCACCGCGAGTCGACGGTTCTTCGATCCGCGGCCACCCAGGAATCTGAGGTGCATCCGCTCGAGATCCTCGCGACTGGCGAGTGGGTCACGCCGCGAGAGCAGACGGTCGGAGATCGCTGTCAGCTGTCCCACCCCGAGGAACTCGGCCAGCTCGGCCCACGTCCGCAGCGGGGAGGTGCACCGGATGCCGTCGACGTCGAGGACGTCGTGCGGTGCGACGCTCAGCATGCGCCCCGTCGTGTGCGGGCGCCGGATGCGATTGCAACCCGTCGGCACGCCGATGAACGGCTCCTCCCACGCGCGGGAGCGGAGGGGACCGGGCAGGGGAAACCCGTGCAGGATGGCCGCCGTGGGCCCGCAGAAGAAGGCGTGCGCAGGCAGCGCGCGCTGCAAAGCTGCGAGCCGTTGCAGCGCCGTTGCGCTCTGCTCGACGCGGACACCGGCGTGGGGCGTCGCCCACCGCGCCGATCTCATCGTGCTGCGCGTCAGACCGTACGCGACGCCCTCGGTGACGGTGAAGGCCGCGTCGGGTCCGACGGGGCGTGACGGAGGCGGCATCCGCCGATCCTCGCCGTTCCCGCGTCAGCGCGTCGAGATCTCTCCACAAGTTCGCGCTGCGCCCGCGCGAGTCGCCAAGAATGGTCGCTTCGCGGGAGCTAGGAGCGACATATCTTGGCGACTCACGCCTCGGCATGCGGGGCGCGGGGCGCGGCGCGGGGCGCGGGGCGCGGGGCGCGGGTCAGGAGAACAGGCGCTGGAGGCGCTGCACACCCTCGAGGAGCTGGTCGTCGCCGAGGGCGTACGACAGGCGCAGGTAGCCGCTGGGCCCGAAGGCCTCGCCCGGGACGACCGCGACCTCGGCCTTCTCGAGGATGAGGTCGGCGAGCTCGAGCGAGGTGGTGGGCGTGACGCCCTCCCACGTCCGGTTCAGCAGGCCCTGCACGTCGGGGTAGACGTAGAACGCGCCGAGCGGGTTGGGCACCTCGACGCCGTCGATCTTCGACAGCTCCGACACGATGAGCTTCCGCCGTCGGTCGAAGGCGAGGCGGAACTGCTCGGCCTCGTCCTGCGGGCCGGTGAGCGCGGCAGCGGCCGCCCGCTGGGCGACGTTGTTGACGTTGCTCGACAGGTGCGACTGCAGGTTGCCGGCGAGCTTCATGGCATCCGCCGGTCCCACCATCCAGCCCACGCGCCAACCGGTCATCGCGTAGGTCTTGGCGACGCCGTTGACGAGGATGGTCTGCTCGGCGAGCTCGGGCACGGCCTCGACGATGGAGACGGCGCGCACGCCCTCGTAGGTGAGGTTCTGGTAGATCTCATCGGTGATCACCCAGATGCCGTGCTCGAGCGCCCAGCGACCGATTTCGGCGGTCTCTTCGGCGGTGTAGACCGAGCCGGTGGGGTTGGACGGCGACACGAAGACGAGCACGGTCGTCTTGTCGGTGCGGGCCGCCTCGAGCTGGGCGACGGTGACCTTGTAGTCCTGGTCGGCCCCGGCGAACACCTCGACCGGCGTGCCGTCGGCCAGCGCGATGGCCTCGGGGTAGGTCGTCCAGTACGGAGCGGGCAGCAGCACCTCGTCACCGGGGTTCACCACGGTCTGGAACGCCTGATAAACGGACTGCTTTCCGCCGTTGGTCACGATGACCTGCGAGGGCGCCACCTCGAGGCCGGAGTCGCGCAGCGTCTTGGCGGCGATCGCCTCGCGCAGCACCGGGAGGCCGGCGGCGGGCGTGTAGCGGTAGTTCTTCGGGTCCTGCAGCGCCTCGGCGGCGGCATCCACGATGAACGAGGGCGTGGCGAAATCCGGCTCACCCGCGGCGTACGAGATCACCGGGCGGCCGGCGGCCTGCAGGGCCTTCGCCTTGGCGTCGACCTTCAGGGTCGCGGACTCGGCGATGGCGGAGAGCTTGCGGGAGAGCGGGGCGCGGGAAGTCACGGCTTCGAGCCTACTGTTTCGGCCGCGTTGCGCCGAGACCAGACCACCGAACTCAGCCACGGCAGGAACGGGGGCGTGAGCATCAGGATGCCGAGCCCCCGCATCACAAGAGAGACCACCCTCGGACCTCGTCGGCGCACGGCCAGGACGGTCCCGACGACCGCGCGTACCGCGACCCTCCGGCGCACCGAGCGCGGCGAAGAGCCGAGGCCGTCGTGGCCCCGGCCCTCCGGCATCCCGCCGCGCACCGAGTGCGGCGAAGGCCCGGGACCGTCGTGGCCCCAGCCCCGGAATCCCGCCGCGCGCCGAGCGCGGCGAAGGGCCGAGGCCGTCGTGGCCCCGGCCCTCCGGCATCCCGCCGTCAGTCGAGGTACTTCGCGTACGCAGGCAGCGTCAGGAAGGCGGGGAACTCCGGCCGCAGCGCCACCTCGCGGAAGATCTCGGCGGCGTCGTCGAAGCGGTCGCCGTCGAAGCGGCCAGCCTCGGCGAGCACGTCCTCCACGATTCCCTCGACGTACGTGCGGGTGATGGCGTCGCCCTCGGCGGTCTCGCGGTCCTGGTGGATCCACTGCCAGATCTGCGAGCGCGAGATCTCGGCGGTCGCGGCATCCTCCATCAGGTCGTCGATCGCGACGGCGCCCAGGGCCCCGCAGCCACGCCTCGAGGTAGCGGATCGCCACCGACACGTTGCCGCGCACGCCCGCCGTGGTCACGGGCAGACCGATCCGCAGATCCAGCAGGTCGGCGGGGTCGACCGACACGTCCTCGCGGAGGCGTCCGAGCTGGTTCGGCTCGTCGCCGAGCACTGCGTCGAACTCGGCGCGGGCCACCGGGATGAGATCGGGGTGCGCGACCCAGGTGCCGTCGAAGCCGTCGCCGGCCTCGCGGCGCTTGTCGGCGGCGACCTTCTCGAACGCCGCCGTCGTCACCTCCGGCTTGCGGCGGTTGGGGATGAACGCGCTCATCCCGCCGATCGCGTACGCGCCCCGCTTGTGGCAGGTGTGCACGAGCAGCTCGGTGTAGGCGCGCATGAACGGCACCGTCATCGTGACCTCGCTGCGATCCGGCAGCACGAACCGCGCCCCGCGGCCACGGTAGGTCTTGATGATGGAGAAGATGTAGTCCCACCGTCCGGCGTTCAAGCCCGCGCAGTGGTCGCGGAGGGCGAAGAGGATCTCCTCCATCTCGAACGCCGCCGGCAGCGTCTCGATCAGCACGGTGGCCCGGATCGTGCCGTGGGCCAGGCCCAGCCGCTCCTCGGTGAAGGTGAAGACGTCGTCCCACAGCCGCGCCTCCTCGGCCGACTCGATCTTGGCGAGGTAGAAGTACGGACCCGCCCCCGCCGCGATCAGCGCGTGCGCGTTGTGGAACACGTACAGCCCGTAGTCGACGAGCGATCCGGATGCCGGCAGCTCACGGCCGGAGCGATCGATGAACGTCACATGCTTCTCGGGCAGGTGCCAGCCGCGCGGGCGCATCACGATCGTGGGCGTGCGCTCGGCGGTCACCTCGTAACGCTTGCCCTCGGCGTTCGTGAACGACAGCTGCCCGCGGATCGCGTCGAACAGCGACAGTTGCCCGCCGATGACGTTGCGCCAGGTCGGGCTCGTGGCATCCTCCTGGTCGGCCAACCACACCCGCGCGCCGGAGTTCAGCGCGTTGATGGTCATCTTGGGGTCGGTGGGGCCGGTGATCTCGACGCGGCGGTCTTCCAGCCCCGGGCCGGCGCCGGCCACGCGCCACGACGGGTCGTCGCGGATGTGCGCGGTGTCGGCACGGAAGTGCGGGTCGTCGCCCGTGCCGATCTCGAAGCGGCGGCGCTCGCGGGCCGCGAGGCGGTCGTGGCGGCGCCGCGCGAAGCGGTCGTGCAGCTCGGTGAGGAATGCGATCGCCGCGGGCGTGAGGATGTCGGCATCCCGGCCCTCCAGCGGACGTTCGAGACGCAGGTGAGGGACGGATGCCGCGGGCTGCGGTGTCGCGGTCTGCGGCGTCGCGCCGGCAGGTGTCGTGGTGGTCGGGGGAGTGGTGATGAGGGTCATGGTCATGTCTTTCTGCGTCGTCGGCGCCCCACGCCGCCTCCCGAGATGTCGAGTGTCCAGAACACGCCGTATGACATGAGGCCGATACGGCGTGTCTTGGACACTCAACGGAAGGGGGGCGAGGGGCGCGGGGGGTCAGTGGAACTGGGCGGTCTCGGTGGAGCCGGCGAGGGCGAGGGTGGCGCTGTCGGGGTTGAGCGCGGTGGAGACGACGTCGAAGTAGCCGGTGCCCGCCTCGCGCTGGTGGCGCGTGGCGGTGTACCCGTTGGCTTCGGCGGCGAACTCGGCCTCCTGCAGCTCGACGTACGCGCTCATGGCGCGTTCGGCGTAGCCGCGGGCGAGGTCGAACATCGAGTGGTTCACGGCGTGGAAGCCGGCCAGGGTGATGAACTGGAAGGCGTAGCCCAGCGACGCCAGCTCGGCCTGGAACGTCGCGATCTGCGCATCGTCGAGGTGGCGCTTCCAGTTGAAGCTCGGCGAGCAGTTGTACGCCAGCTTCTTGCCGGGGTAGCGGGCGTGGATCGCCTCGGCGAAGCGGCGCGCGAGCTCGATGTCGGGCTCGCCGGTCTCCACCCACAGCAGGTCGGCGTAGGGCGCGAAGGCGAGGCCGCGGGCGGTGACGGCGTCCAGTCCCGGGCGCACCCGGTAGAACCCCTCGGTCGTGCGCTCGCCGGTGAGGAATTCGGCATCCCGCTCGTCGACGTCGCTCGTGAGCAGGTCGGCCGCCAGGGCGTCGGTGCGCGCGATGATCACGGTCGGCACTCCGGCGACGTCGGCGGCGAGACGCGCGGCGTTGAGCGTGCGGATGTGCTGCTGGATCGGCACGAGCACCTTGCCGCCGAGGTGGCCGCACTTCTTCTCGCTCGCGAGCTGGTCCTCCCAGTGGATGCCGGCGGCTCCGGCCTGGATGAGCGACTGCGCGAGCTCGTAGGCGTTGAGCGGGCCGCCGAAGCCGGCCTCGGCATCCGCGACGATGGGGGCGAGCCAGTCCTGCGTCACCTCGCCCTCGGCGCGTTCGATCTGGTCCTGCCGCAGCAGGGCGTTGTTGATGCGACGGACCACCGCGGGCACGCTGTTGGCCGGGTACAGGCTCTGGTCGGGGTAGGTCTGCCCCGCGAGGTTGCCGTCGGCGGCGACTTGCCAGCCGCTGAGGTAGATGGCCTTGAGCCCGGCGCGCACCTGCTGCACGGCCTGGCCGCCGGTGTAGGCGCCGAGAGCACGGACGTACTCCTCGGTGTGGATGAGGTTCCAGAGGTTCTCGGCCCCGCGGCGGGCGAGCGTCGCCTCTTCGCGCACGGTGCCGCGCAGGCGGACGACGTCGTCGGCCGAGAACGTGCGCTCGATACCGTCCCAGCGGGGGTCGGCCTCCCACGAGGCGCGGAGCTCGGCGGCGGTCTCGGTCTGGTCGCCGGGGCGCAGGGGGGTGATCGTCATGAGCTTCTCCTTCGGATGCCGGGGCGTCGGTGCCCCGTGACGACCACTGTGGGCGAAGATCAACGCCCTGAAACCGCATCCGCGTTGTGAAGATTGACCGATCTTCTGCGGCTGTGAGACTCTGGCGTATGGACACCGGCGTCTCGATTTCTTCGGCATCCCTTCCGCTCGACGATGAAGAGGTGGACACCCTCACCATCGGCCGACGCATCCGGCAGCTGCGCACCGCCCGCGGGATGACGCTCGACGATCTCGCCGGGGCGGTCGGCCGCGCTCCGAGCCAGATGTCGATGATCGAGAACGGTCGCCGAGAGGCCAAGCTCACCCTCCTCCAGGCGATCGCCCGCGCGCTGGAGTGCAAGCTCGACCAGATCCTGGATGCCGAGCCCCTCGACGCCCGCGCCACCCTCGAGCTGTCGGTCGAGCGGGCGATGCGCGGGCAGACGTTCCAAGCGCTCGGGATCGCGCCGTTCCGGGTCGGCCGGTCGGTGCCCGACGAGGCGCTCGCCGCGATGCTGGCGCTGCAGGCCGAGATCGAGCGCCTGCGGGAGGAACGCTCGGCGACGCCCGAAGAGGCGCGACGCGCCAACGTCGCCCTCCGCCGCCTGATGCGCACGCAGGACAACCACTTCGCCGAGCTCGAGACCGTGGCATCCGAGATGCTCACGGCGATCGATCACCCCGGCGGCCCGCTGACGCAGCGCGGGGCGAGCGACATCGCCGCGCACCTCGGCTTCTCGCTGCACTACGTGCCCGATCTGCCGTCGTCGACGCGGAGCATCGCGGATGCCAAGAACGGTCGGCTGTACCTGTCGACGACGGTCGCGAAGGGCGACCCGCGCGCGGCCGTTTTGCAGGCCCTGTCGAGCCGGATCCTGGGTCATGGCGAGCCGACGAGCTACGACGAGTTCCTGCGTCAGCGCGTGGAGACGAACTACCTCACCGGGGCGCTGCTCATGCCCGAGAAGCACGTGGTCGCGGCCCTGCGCGAGGCGAAGGAGCGGCGGGCGATCAGCATCGAGGACCTCCGCGACGCCTACTCGGTGTCGTACGAGACCGCGGCACACCGCTTCACGAACCTCGCGACCGTGCACCTCGGCATCCCGGTGCACTTCCTGAAGGTGCACGAGTCGGGGACGATCACGAAGGCGTACGAGAACGACGACGTGAACTTCCCCACCGACCGGCTCGGCTCGATCGAGGGGCAGATGTGCTGCCGCCGGTGGACGAGCCGCGTGGTCTTCGACGAGGACGACCTGTTCAACCCGTACTACCAGTACACCGACACCGGCAACGGCACGTACTGGTGCACCGCGCGCGTGGAGCAGTCGAGCGAGGGTGCGCACTCGGTGAGCGTGGGGGTGCGGTTCGACGACACGCGGTGGTTCCGCGGGCGCGACACACCCAACCGCGGGGTGTCGCGGCATTCGGTCGAGACGTGCTGCCGCCGGGCTCCCGCCGACCTCGAGGCCCAGTGGCGCGGGCAGGCGTGGCCGAACGTGCGCACCCCGCGGACGTTGCTGGCGACCCTGCCGACCGGGGCTTTCCCGGGCGTGGACACGACGGAGATGTACGAGTTCTTGCAGGCGCACGCCCCGGGGTGAGTGGAGCCGCGGGCGCGGCGTCGAGCCGGTCGGGCGGCAGTGTGCACCATGCACATTGAGGTCCGCGATCCGGGCGACATGCACATGGGCATCGGGGGATGCCGGCAATAACGTGTGCAGCACCCGCACCGTCCCTCTTCCGCAAAAGGACACTCCTATGGCACGTATGGCACACGCCGACGATTTCGCCCTCAGCCGCGTGACACCCGACGCCCAGAAGCACTGGTTCGGCATCGCCGTGCAGCGCTTCGGTCAGGTCTCGGCCCTGTCGCAGTTCCTCCTCGGCGCCACCCTCGGCTACGCCATGACCTTCGGCGAGGCGTTCCTCGCGCTGCTGCTCGGCTCGATCATCCTCGAAGTCATCATGTGCATCGTCGGCATCATCGGGCAGAAGGAGGGACTGAACACCGCGCTGCTGGCCCGCTGGACCGGCTTCGGCGAAATCGGCGCCTCGCTCGTCGGCCTCGCGATCGGCATCAGCCTCATCGGCTGGTTCGGCATCCAGTCGGCCATCTCGGCCGAGTCGCTCGACTCGCTGCTGCCGGGAGTCATGCCGATGTGGGCGTGGAGCCTGCTGTTCGGCCTCGCCGTCACCGCGATCGTCGCCGTCGGCTTCGTCGGCATGCAGTGGCTCGCCAACGTCACCGTGCCGCTGTTCCTCGTGCTCGTGGGCTGGTCGATCATCACCGAGCTCAGCAACCACTCGATCGGCGACCTGCTCACCTCGCCCGCCCCCGGACCCACCATGAGCGTGTGGCAGGGCACGGCGATCGTCGCCGGCGGCCTCATCGTCGGCGCGATCATCACCGCCGACATGACCCGCTTCAACCGTTCCAAGGCCGACGTCGTCAAGCAGACCGTCGTGGGCGTCTCGCTCGGGGAGTTCGTCATCGGCCTCTCGGGCGTGCTGCTCGCCCACGCCGCGCAGACGGGCAACATCGTCGCGATCGTCACCTCGTCGGTGGGCCTGGTGGGCCTGATCATCGTGATCACCGGCACGCTGAAGATCAACGACTGGAACCTCTACTCCTCGACGCTCGGCCTCGTGAACTTCATCTCCACCGCCTTCGGCAAGAACCTCCACCGCGTCAGCACCACCATCGTGCTCGGCGTCGTCGGCTCGATCCTCGCCGCCGCCGGCATCCTGTCGCAGTTCACCGGGTTCCTCATCATCCTCGGCGTCGTCTTCCCGCCCATCGCCGGCATCATGGTCGCCGAGTACTTCCTCGTGCGCCGCTGGCGCGGCGAGCTCGACGCCTCGCGCGCCGAGGGACGCCTGCCGAGCACCGCCCCGCGCCTGGTCCCCGTGACCCTCGTGGTCTGGCTGGTCTCGGCCCTGGTCGGCTACTTCGTGACCTGGGGCATCCCGGCGATCTCCTCGCTCGTGCTCTCGATCGTGCTGTACACCGTCGCCGGGAAGCTCGGCTGGGTGCGCGGTGTCGGCGAGGCGACGACCGCCCAGGCTCCCGTGCGCGACGCCGTCCCCGTGGCATCCTGACCCACCCTCCCCGAACGAGAAGAGCTCCACCCATGCACATCGGCATCGACGTCGGCGGCACCAACACCGACGCAGTGCTCATGGACGGCAAGGACACCCTCGCCGGCGTGAAGAAGTCCACCAGCCCGGATGTCACCACCGGCATCGTCGACGCGATCGCCGCCCTGCGCGCCGAGCGCGACTTCGCCGGCTCCGACATCGACGCGGTGATGATCGGCACGACCCACTTCATCAACGCGCTCGTGCAGGCCCAGCGGCTCGCACCGACCGCCGCGGTGCGGCTGGGCCTTCCCGCCACGAAGGCCCTGCCTCCGCTCGTGGACTGGCCGGGGGTGCTCACCGAGGCGATCCAGGCGCGCAGCTACTTGGCGCACGGCGGCTACGAGTTCGACGGGCGGCCCATCTCGCCGCTCGACGAAGACGAGCTGCGCGGCATCGCCGACGACATGAAGGCGCACGGCGTGCGCTCGGTGGCGATCTCGTCGGTGTTCTCGCCGGTCAACCACGACCTCGAGGTGCGTGCGGCCGAGATCCTCGGCGACGTGCTGGGACCGGACGTGGCGATCTCGCTCTCGCACGAGATCGGCCGGATCGGCCTGCTCGAGCGCGAGAACGCCACGATCATCAACGCCGCCCTGCGTGAACTCGCCTCCGAGATCGTCGACGGGCTCACCGCCGCGGTGCGCGCGGAGGGAATCGAAGCCCCGATCTTCCTCAGCCAGAACGACGGCACGCTGATGGACGAGGACTACGTGCGCCTCTACCCCGTCGCGACCTTCGCGTCGGGCCCGACCAACTCCATGCGCGGGGCCGCCCTCACCAGCGGCCTGCAGACGTGCGCGGTGGTCGACATCGGCGGCACGACGGCCGACATCGGTCTGCTCAACGCCGGGTTCCCGCGCGAGACGGCGAACGAGGTCAAGGTCGCCGGCATCCGCACCAACTTCCGGATGCCGGATGTGCTGTCGATCGGCATCGGCGGCGGATCGATCGTCGATCTCGACACCGGCGAGGTCGGCCCCGCATCGGTCGGGTACCGCCTGACCGAGGAGGCGCTGGTGTTCGGCGGCTCCACCCTCACCGCGACCGACATCGCCGTGGCGGCCGGGCGCGCGAACGTGGGCGACCCCTCACGCGTCGCGCACCTCGATCCCGCCTTCGTCGAGCGCGTGCTGACGCGCATCGCCGATCGTGTGGCCGAGGCCGTCGACCGGATGCGCACCTCGCCCGAGCCGATCCCGGTGGTCGCCGTCGGCGGTGGCAGCATCCTGCTCCCCGAGGAATTGCCGATGTTCGGTGCCGTGCACCGCCCGCGCAACTACGCCGTGGCCAACGCCATCGGCGCCTCGATCGCGCAGGTGGGCGGCGAGATCGACAAGGTCTACGCGATCGAGGCGGGCCGACGCGACGAGGGCATCGCCGCGATCCGCGCCGAGGCCGTCGACAAGGCGGTCGCCGCGGGCGCACGGCCGTCGTCGGTGTCGATCGTGGACTTCGACGAGGTGCCGATCCCGTACCTTCCGGGCAACGCCACCCGGGTGCGCGTGAAGGCGGTCGGCGACCTCGACATGGGCGTGCGGGCGTGAGCTGGCAGCTCACCCCGTCGCTCGTCGGCGACCTCGCCCGCGGTGCCGCCGTGCTCGGAACCGGGGGCGGGGGAGACCCCTACATCGGCGCGCTGCTGGCTCGCCGGGCGCTCGCCGCGCACGGGCCCGTGACGGTCGTCGGCCTCGACGAACTGCCCGACGACGCCCTCGTGCTCACCGTCGCGATGATGGGCGCCCCGACCGTCATGGTCGAGAAGCTCCCGAGCCTCGACGAGGTCGTCGCCCCCGTGCACGCGCTCGGTGCCTCGCTCGGGCGCCCGGTCACCCACATCGCGTGCGCCGAGGCGGGCGGGGTGAACTCCACCATCCCGATCGCCGCGGCGGCCGCCCTGGGCCTGCCTCTCCTGGATGCCGACGGCATGGGCCGTGCCTTCCCCGAGCTGCAGATGGTGCTGCCGACCCTCTACGGCGTCACCGCCTCGCCTCTCGCTTTCGCCGACGAGAAGGGCAACACCGCGGTGCTGTCGACCATCGACAACACCTGGACCGAGCGCATCGCCCGCGTCGCGTGCGTCGAGATGGGCTGCTCGGTCATGCTCGCCGGCTTCGCCATGTCGGGGGAGACCGCGCGCGAGGCGCTCGTGCCCGCGTCGCTGTCGGCGTGCCTGTCGATCGGACGCGGCATCGTCGAAGCCCGCGAGGCCAAGACCGACCCGGTCGCCGCGGTGATCGAGGCCCTTGGCGGGCGCGAGGTGTTCGCCGGAAAGGTGGTCGACGTCGAGCGGGGGACCACCGCGGGTTTCGCGCGCGGCAACGCCCGTATCGAGGGTCAGGGCGACACGCTCACACTGTCGTTCCAGAACGAGCACCTCATCGCGCGCACGACCGCCGGCATCCTGGTCACCACCCCCGACCTCATCATCGTGGTGGATGCCGAGAGCGCCGAGCCCATCACCACCGAGGGTCTGCGCTACGGCCAGCGCGTCCGCGTGATCGCCGCCCCCAGCGACGAGCGCTGGCACAGCGCGGAGGCCCTCGCCATGGTCGGGCCCGGCTACTTCGGCTACGACCTGCCGTCCCACCGCTTCGACGGCACCATCGAGAACCCGGAGATCGCCGCATGAGCTGGACCCTGACCGCCGCCGACCTGCCCGACCTGGCCCGTGGAGCGACGCTGCTCGGCACCGGCGGAGGCGGCGACCCCTACATCGGACAGAAGCTCGTGGAGCGCGTGCTCGGCGCGGGGAGCATCACGGTGCTCGACCCCGACGAGATCGCCGACGACATGTTCGTCATCCCCACCGCGCAGATGGGTGCGCCGACCGTGATGATCGAGAAGATCCCCGCGGGCACCGAGCCGACGCTGGCGCTGCGCACCCTCGAGAAGCACCTCGGTCGGACCGCCGACGCGACCATGCCGATCGAGTGCGGCGGCATCAATTCGATGATCCCGCTGCTCGTCGCGGCCGAGACGGGGCTTCCCGTGGTGGATGCCGACGGCATGGGTCGCGCGTTCCCGGAACTGTCGATGGAGACCTTCGCCGTCTACGGCGTGCACGGCTCCCCCCTGGCCCTCGCGGGCGAGCGCGGCGAGACGGCCATCATCGACACCGGCGACGACGACCGCCAGATGGAATGGCTCGCCCGCGGCGTCACGATCCGCCTCGGCGGGGTGGCGCACATCGCCGAGTACGCCATGACCGGCGCCGACGTACGGCGCACCGCGATCCCGCGGACGCTGTCGATGGCGCTGGCGCTGGGGCGCGGCATCCGCGAGGCCCGTGAGCAGCACCGTTCGCCGTTCGAGGCGATCGCCGACGTGCTGTCGACGACGCTGTACCCGCACGTGCGGGAGCTGTTCGTCGGCAAGGTCACCGACGTCGAGCGTCGCACCACCGACGGGTTCGCAAAGGGGCGCGCGACCATCTCGGCCCTCGACCCCGCCGATGACGCGACCCTCGAGGTGGCCTTCCAGAACGAGAACCTCACCGCCCGCCGCGACGGGCTACTGGTGGCGATCGTGCCCGACCTCATCTGCATCACCGACATCGAATCGGCCGAGCCCATCACCACCGAGGGACTGCGGTACGGCCAGCGCGTGCGCGTGCTCGGCATCTCGACGCCCGACATCATGCGCACCCCCGGCGCGCTCGCCGCGTTCGGCCCGTCGGCGTTCGGTCTCGCCGACGCCTTCGAGCCGGTGGAGCAGCTGCGGGGCGCGGACGTACGGACGCTCATTACCCTGTGAGCATGAGAACCCTCGGGCCCGAACGCCTGTCGGCGCTGGCCCGAGGGTTCGCGCTGCTCGGTGCGGGCGGCGGTGGCACCACCACTCTGCTCGAGCTCATGGCGGCCGTGTCGCTCGATGGTCCGGTCGTGCTGCACGACGTCGACGACCTCGATCCCTCCACCCCGTGCGTCGCCGTGGGCTTCGCGGGGTCCACCTACCTCCTGGGCGAACGGGTGCCCGGCGATGACGCCTTCGCCCCGCTCCTGACGGCGGCCGAACGATGGACGGGTGTCGCGGCGGCGGCCGTGTGCGCCATGGAGGGGGCGGGTCTGAACGGCCTGACGCCGTTCCTCCTGGCCCGCGGGCACACCCTCGTCGACGCCGACCTGATGGGCCGGGCCCTGCCCGGCGTCGACCAGCTCTCGCTCGTCGTCGATGCCGTGCCCGGGGTCGTGCTCGTCGCCGACACCGGCGGGGGCGTCATGGTGCTGGAGTCGTCGCGGGGCGCCGACGTCGAGAGCCTCGTGCGCGCGAGCGTCATCCGTGCCGGAGGAGCGGGCGCCGTGCTCGTGGCCGGGTTCACCGTCGGCGACCTCGCCGACCACGCGATCCGGGGAACGTTCGCCCGCGCCCTGGCGCTCGGCGACGCCGACGTGTTCGGTGACGACCTCCCCGGGGCGCGAATGCTCGGCGCGGGGAGGGTGAGCGCGGTGGATGCCGTGCCCGACGATCCCTTCGCGAGATCGGTCGAGCTGACCGGCGACGACGGCGCGTTGCTGCGCTTGGTCGCGCGCTCGGAGTTTCTGGCGGTCACTCGCGACGGGCAGACGATCGCCGCATCGCCCGACATCCTCGTCGCGATCGACTCCGTGTCGGGAGACGTGCTGCAGGTCGACGCCGTCACCCTGGCCCGTCATGTGCGGGTGCTGGCGCTCGCGGCGCCGGAATGGTGGACCGATTCCCCTGAACGTCTTTCGCACGTGGTGCCCGGTGCGTACGGGTTGCGCGACCTCGAGGTGGAGCGATGACGGCCCTGCCGGCCTCCGCGCCCCGCGATCGAAGCGGGCCATCGTGACGCCCCTCGAGTTGCGCGCGCTGCTCGCGCACCCCGCGAACGGCCGGGCGCGGGTACTCGTCGAGGCCGTCGGGGTCGACGCCTTCGCCGGGGTGATCGTCGCCGCGCGGGAGGAGATGCTGCCCGCGCGCGGAGACCGGGAGCTCGCCGCGCTGACCGAGCCCCCGCCCTCGGCGCCCTGGCAGCAGGATGCGCTCGTGCGTCGCGTGCGGGACCGCGGCTTCCGCGGCCTCGCCCTGCCCGGGGCCGATGCGCTGGGTGCCGGCAGCCGCGGCCTGGCCGCGCGCCTCGGGCTGACCCTGCTCGCCGTGGACGATCCGATGGCGCTGGCCCGCGCCGCGTGGGAGCTCGTGCAGGGGCGCGACGCCCTGACGCTGGGGTACGTGCGACGCGTCGCGCAGTCCATCGAGTACTCCGCCGCGCACCTGGCCGACCTGCTCCGTCACCTCTCGGCGAGCGTCGGTCACGGCGTGGCCCTCATCGACGCCGAGGGCGTGCTGCTGCAGGCCGGCGGTGAGCTGCCCGAGGCGGTCCGCGCGGCCATCGACTTCGGGCTCTGGCAGGACGCGGTGTCGGTCGCCGAGGGGGCGGCCGCCTCCGTGCGCGTCGACAGCCCGAGCCGCGCCGGGCTGCGTCTGGCCGTGTTCGGCTCCGGGCTGAGCCCCGCGCAGCTGTCGGCCCTGGCGGTGGCCGCCGAGGTGGCGATGCCGGCGGTGGCCGCCCGCATCCTCATCGACGAGGTGGCCGACGTCAGCGATGCCGCCGTGGCATCCGGTCTGCTGCGCGAGTTCCTCGAAGCCCGCGACGCGCGCGACCCCGATGTCGAGCAGCGCATGAGCGAGCGCGGGTGGCGTACGGGCGGGTATCACCTCGCGTTCCGCATCGCCGGGCGCCGTCGACTCGAGACGCTCGAGCTTCTGCGCTTCGTGCGCCGGAACCTGGCCGCGTTGCCCGTCGATTCTCAGGCCGTGACCAGCGGCCGCGGGGTGACCGGCTGGCTGAGCTTCGCCGAGCCGCCGACATCCGCCCGTCTCGACGAGCACGTGGCCGCGGTGCGGGCCCTGCACGATCAGGCGCGGCGTTCGTTCGACGTCGCCACGGGCGTCGGCTCGCTGGACAGCGGAGCGAGCGGGCTGCTGCGCAGCATCGACGGCGCGGTCGACGGCGTGCGCATCGCCACGGGACGCGCCGCGACGGGATGGTTCGTCCGGGTCGACGCCCTCGGCGTCGAACAGGTGCTGCTGTCGTGGGCGGGATCGGACACCTTCGTCCCCGCCGCCGAGTCGCTGCTCGCGCCCCTCGTTTCGCAGGGGCCGGAACTTCTCGAGACGCTGACGGCCTACCTCGACCACGAGTCGGGGGTGTCGGCGACCGCGACCGCCCTGGGGCTGCACCGCAACACCGTGGCGATGCGTATCGCCCGCGCGCAGGAACTGCTCGGCATCGACCTCACCGACACCGACGCACGCCTCGCCCTGCACCTGGCGTGTCGCGCGCTGCGCTGAGGCACGGTCGCCGGATCGTCGAGATGACCCGCTCCGCCCGAGATGACGCGTTCTGCAGCGGAACAACGCGTGATCTCGGGAGGCGAGGGTCATCTCGCGCAGAGGGCGGGGCGGATGGGGGTGCCTACTCCGCGAGCCGTAGAGCGGCCCACAGCTCGGCGCGGGCGGCGAACGACGACAGGTCGCGGTCGATCACCCGCTCGGCCTGCGCGACGCGGGCGCGCACGGTGTGGCGATGGATGCCGAGCGCCTGGGCCGTCGCCTCGTGCGAGCAGTCCTGGGCGAGCCAGGCATCGAGCGTCTCGACCAGTGCGGAGCCCTGCTCCGCGTCGTGGCGCCGCAGCGGGGCCAGGGCGCCGGCCGCGACCGAGCGAGCCGCCTCCGAGTCGAGCGCGGCGATGAGCCCGGCGCGGGCGGTGTCGGCGAAGTCCGCGACGCCCGCCGCCGACGTCCGGTCCCGTGCCGTGCGCGCCTGGGTCAGGGCGCCGGAGAAGCCGTCGTAGCCGGACGGTGTCGAGCAGCCGACGACCGTGTCGAACCGGTCGGCGATCTCGTCGAGCACGTCACGGCCCGTCGACGGGACCACGATCACCAGGCCGTCGTCTCCTCGCCCGAAGAAGAGCTCGCCCCGCCGCTCCTGCGCGCGGCGTTCGAGCCATTCGGTGAGGGCGGTGGAGCGAGCGGATGCCGCGGGGGTCAGCGCCACCACCACAGGAGCGGGCGGCAGGGGGCCGAGCAGGTCGCGGGCGGCCCGGCGGGCGAGGGACGGGTCGTCGCCGGTCAGCGACTGGACGAGCCCGGCGCGGAACGTGCCGATCGCGCGTCCCAGCCCGTCCTGCTGTTCGAGTGCGAGTCCGGCCATCGCCACCACCGCTGTCACCACGCTGCGGGCCTCGTGGTCGAGGTCGTTCGCGGCGACGGCGAGGGCGCCGCGCAGGTGCCCGCCGCGCCCGAGCGTCTGCACGGTGACGGGGGTGTCGCCGACGTGCACCGCGCCGGCGGCGCGCGTTCCTCGCCGCAGCAACGTCGTCACCTCGGCGGAGACCGCCGCCGTCGCGGCCGGGGAGAGAGCCGCCGAGGGGTGGGCGTCGCGGAGGGCACCGGCCGCGTCGAAGAGCCCCACCCAGCAGTCGAGCTGGCGCGACAGCTCGGCGAGCGTCGCCGACAGGCCGTCGGGTCGAAGGGCGGCGAGCGACACGGCGCGCTGGGCCGCGAGCGACCAGCTGCGGCGCGCGTAGGCGTCGGCGGCGATCGCCTCGGCGCCGGCCCGCGCCACCGCGATGAACGGCGTGCGGTACGGCACCTCGAACAGGGGCATCCCGCCCGCGCGGCACGCGTCGGTCAGACCGGAGGGGATGCCGTCGCGCACCACCTCCGTTCCGAAGCCGAGGGCGCGCACGCCGCGCGCGAGCAGGCGCCCGACGTAGGCCTCGTAATCGCCGGGGGCGGCGTCGGCGAACTGTGTGCCGGTGGTCAGCAGCACGAGCCCCTCGCTGAGGAAGGGGGTCGGGTCGGCGAGGTCGCTGGAGTGCACCCACCGCACGGGTCGGTCGATGCTGCCGGGAGCGAGGTCGTCCTCGGCGTTGACGAGGCGCAGGTGCAGGTCGCGCCGGGCGAGCAACGCCCGCAGGCTGGGCGGAGCGACGGTGTCGGCGACCATGCTTCCTCCTGTACGGGACGTATACGGCGGTGCCAGCGACTGTACAGCCAGGAGAGTGCGACCCGCGTCGCGCCATCCGTAGCATCGCCGCCATGAGCCTCGACACCCTCCCCCTCGTCGGCGGTCCCTCGCTCCCGCAGGAGCGCCGCCTCGTCACCGCCATCCCCGGTCCCCGCTCGCAGGAGCTGCTCGAGCGCAAGGCCGCGGCCGTGGCATCCGGCGTCGGCCACACGGTGCCCATCCAGGCGGTCGCCGCGGGCGGCGGGGTCGTCGTCGACGCCGACGGCAACTCGCTCATCGACCTCGGCTCGGGCATCGCGGTCACCAGCGTCGGCAACGCCCACCCCGCCGTGGTCGCCGCCGTGCAGGAGCAGGTCGCGGCCTTCACCCACACCTGCTTCATGATCTCGCCGTACGACTCCTACGTCGCCGTCGCCGAGGCGCTGAACCGTCTCACCCCGGGCGACCACGCCAAGAAGAGCGCGCTGTTCAACTCCGGCGCCGAGGCCGTCGAGAACGCGATCAAGATCGCCCGCAAGTTCACCGGTCGCCAGGCCGTCGTCGCCTTCGACCACGCCTATCACGGCCGCACCAACCTCACGATGGCGCTCACCGCGAAGAACATGCCGTACAAGAGCGGTTTCGGCCCCTTCGCCGGCGAGGTCTACCGCGCGCCCCTGTCGTACCCGTTCCGCGACGGGCTCACCGGCCCCACGGCCGCCGCCACGGCCATCTCGCTGATCGAGAAGCAGGTCGGCGCCGACAACCTCGCCGCCGTCATCATCGAGCCCATCCAGGGCGAGGGCGGGTTCATCGTCCCCGCCGACGGGTTCCTCAATGCGATCGTCGACTGGTGCCGCGACAACGGCGTCGTCTTCATCGCCGACGAGGTGCAGTCCGGCTTCGCCCGCACCGGCGCGATGTTCGCCAGCGAGCACTTCGGCATCGTCCCCGACCTCGTCACCACCGCCAAGGGCATCGCCGCCGGCCTCCCGCTCGCCGCGGTCACGGGCCGGGCGGAGATCATGGATGCCACGCACACGGGTGGCCTGGGGGGAACCTACGGCGGGAACCCGATCGCGTGCGCCGCGGCTCTGGCATCCATCGACGCGTTCGAGAACGAGGGGCTCGTCGAGCGCGCCCGCGCGATCGGCGACCTGCTGAAGGGTCGCCTCCACGAGCTGCAGGCGAACGACCCGCGCATCGGCGACGTCCGCGGCCACGGTGCGATGATCGCCGCGGAGTTCGTCGACCCGGCCACCGGGGCACCGGATGCCGCGCTCACCACGGCGGTCGCCAAGGCCGCCATCGCGGAGGGCGTCATCGTGCTGACCTGCGGCACCTACGGCAACGTCATCCGGTTCCTGCCGCCGCTGTCGATCGGCGACGAGCTGCTGAACGAGGGGCTCGACGTCGTCGCCGCGGCCCTCGCCGCGCATTGACACCGGGCCTCCGACCCCTGACGAAGAGAGAACACTGATGGATGACATCACCCGCGACGTCGTCGTGATCGGAGCCGGCGCCGCCGGCCTCACCGCCGCCAACGACCTGCGCACGGCCGGACTGTCTGTCGCGGTGCTCGAAGCCCGCGACCGCGTGGGCGGGCGCCTGTGGACCGACACCGTCGAGGGAGCGATGCTCGAGCTCGGCGGCCAGTGGGTCTCGCCCGATCAGCAGGCGCTCATCGACACCGTCGCCGACCTGGGACTGTCGACCTACAGCCGGTACCGCGAGGGCGACAGCGTCTACGTCGGCCCCGACGGCGAGGCGAAGCGCTTCACCGGGGAGATGTTCCCCGTCGCGCCCGAGACCGAGAAGGTCATCGACGAGATCACCGCGCGGCTGGATGCCATGGTGGCCGAGATCGACCCCGACGAGCCGTGGGCGCACCCCAGCGCCGCGGAGTGGGACAAGATCTCGTGGGATGCGTGGCTGCGTCAGCAGACCGACGACGACGAGGCCGTGCGCAACCTCGCCTTCGCCACCGGATCGGCGATGCTCACGAAGCCCACGCACACGTTCTCGCTGCTGCAGTCGCTGCTCATGGCGGCATCCGCGGGGTCGTACTCGCACCTGGTCGACGCCGACTTCATCCTCGACAAGCGCGTCGCGGGGGGCCTTCAGCAGGTGCCCGAGCTGCTCGCCGAGCGGCTCGGCGACGACGTGCTCCTGAACCAGCCCGTGCGACGTATCGTCTGGGGCGGCGATTCCGCTGCGTCGGGTCGCTCCGGCGACTCGGTGACGGGCCGGCGCGTGGACGACCTGCGCGATCTGACCGCCCGTGTCGAGGCCGCGGCCTCCTCGTCCGCGGGCGTCACCGTGATCGCCGACGGGGTGACCGTTCGCGCCCGCTTCGCGATCCTCGCTCTCGCCCCCGTGCTCTACTCGCGCATCTCGTTCGAGCCGCCGCTGCCGCGGCTTCAGCACCAGATGCACCAACACATCTCGATGGGTTTCGTCATCAAGGTGCACGCCGTCTACGACCGCCCGTTCTGGCGCGAGCAGGGCCTGTCGGGCACCGCATTCAGCCCGTACGAGCTGTGCCACGAGGCGTACGACAACACCAACCTCGGCGACGAGCGCGGAACCCTGGTGGGCTTCGTGTCCGACCAGAACGCCGACGACCTCTTCCGCCTGAGCGCCGAGGAGCGCAAGGAGCGCATCCTCGAGTCGCTGTCGCGCTACTACGGACCCGAGGCGAAGAGCCCGGTCGTCTACTACGAGAGCGACTGGGGCACCGAGGAGTGGACGCGCGGCGCCTACGCCGCCAGCTTCGACCTCGGCGGCCTCCACCGCTACGGCGCCGACCTCCGCGAACCGGTGGGCCCGATCCACCTCGCGTGCAGCGACATGGCCGGGGCGGGTTACCAGCACGTCGACGGCGCGATCCGCCAGGGCCACCGCGCGGCGCAGGAGATCCTCGAGCGGACCCGCGGATGAGCATGGACCGCGTCGTCGTCGGGTACACCGCGACCGACGCGGGTGCCGACGCCCTCGCCCTCGGCGCCCGGCTCGGGGCCGCGCTCGACGCAGCGGTCCACGTCGTCGTCGTCCTGCCGTCGGCGGAGGGGAACGTCTCGGTGCCCGTCGACTCCGCGTACGACCGGCTCGTGGCGGACACCGCGCGCGGATGGCTGCGCACGGCGTTGGCGCCGCTTCCCGGCATCCGGGGTCACGTCCGCCACGCCGCGGACGTGTCGGACGGTCTCGTCGCGGCCGCGGAGGAGTTCGGCGCCGGCCTCATCGTCGTCGGTACCGGCGGGGGAGGGCCGCGTGGTCGGCACCGCCTGGGCACGACGGCGGAGCAGCTCGTGCACTCCGCCCCCGTCCCGGTCGCCCTCGCACCGGAGGGCGCGCGCGGGGTCGGCGCGAGCGTCGGGTTGCCGCGGGTGACCGCCGCGATCGGGACCCGTCCCGGCGCCGACGTGCTGCTCGACACCGCCGCGACCCTCGCCCGCCGCACCCACGCTCCGCTCCGGTTGCTGTCGCTCGCGGGCGTCGACCTGCCCGAGCGCGTCGACGCCGGCCTCACCCGCCTGACCGGTCGGACGCACGCCGCGCAGGCGCTGGACGCGGTGCGCGGGTCGCTTCCGTCCGAGGTCCCGGCCGAAGCGGTCGTGGGCACCGGTGACGACATCGAGGACGCCGTGTCGCGCCTCGACTGGCTCCCGGGCGAGGTCGCCCTCGTCGGCTCCAGCCGGCTCGCCCAGCCCCGGCGTCTGTTCCTCGGGTCCACCGCGGGACGCATCCTGCGGGCACTCCCCGTCCCCATGATCGTGGTGCCCCGCACCTCGGAGGCTCTCTCATGACCTCTCGCAGCGACGCGAGCCCCGCTCCCGACAGCGCCGTCACCACCGGTATCTCGAACAAGGGGCTGCGCGTCGGCTCGATCGGCATGATCGGCGCCGTCGTCATCGGCATCTCGACCATCGCCCCGGCGTACACGCTCACCGGTGCCCTCGGCCCCACGGTCTCGGCCGTGGGCTTCCAGGTGCCGGCCATCATCCTCGTGGGCTTCATCCCGATGCTGCTCGTGGCGCTGGGCTACCGCGAACTGAATTCCCGAATGCCGGATGCCGGCACGTCCTTCACCTGGGCGGCCCGCGCCTTCGGGCCGTGGGTCGGCTGGATGGCGGGCTGGGGGCTGGTCGCCGCCACCGTGATCGTGTTGTCGAACCTCGCCGGCATCGCGGTGGACTTCCTCTTCCTGCTCATCGCCCAGATCAGCGGGAACGCCGACATCGCCGAGCTGACCCGCGTCGTCCCGATCAACATCGCGGTGTGCCTGCTGTTCATGTTCCTGGCCACGGTGGTGTCCTACCGCGATCTGCAGACCACGCAGCGCCTGCAGTACGGTCTCGTCGGCTTCCAGGTGCTCGTGCTGCTGGTCTTCGCCGGAGCGGCCGTGGTCGAGATGCTGAACGGCAACGCCTTCGATGCGAGTCCGGTGCAGGCGTCGTGGTTCAACCCGTTCGAGGTGGACTCGTTCAGCTCCTTCGCCGCGGGTCTGTCGCTGTCGATCTTCATCTTCTGGGGGTGGGACGTCATCCTCACCATGAACGAGGAGACGAAAGACCCCGATCGCACTCCGGGGCGCGCCGCCACGGTGACCGTCTTCCTCATCGTCGCGCTGTACCTCCTCATCGCCGTCGCCCTGCTGATGTTCGCCGGCAACGGCACGGGCGCGTTGGGCCTGGGCAACGAGGACATCCAGGAGAACGTCTTCTTCCACCTGTCGGGACCGATCCTCGGACCCCTCGCGTTCCTCGTCTCGCTCGCCGTGCTCACCAGTTCGGCATCCTCCCTCCAGGCGACGTTCGTCGGCCCGGCGCGCACCCTCCTCGCGATGGCCCACTACGGCGCCCTTCCCGCGCGCTTCGCCAAGGTCAGCCCGCGGTTCTTCACGCCCGGCTACGCCACCGTCGTCTCGGCGATCGTCGCCTCGGCGTTCTACGCCGTCATGCGCGTGGTGAGCGAGAACGTGCTGACCGACACCATCACCGCGCTCGGCGCGATGATCTGCTTCTACTACGGCCTGACCGCTTTCGCCTGCGTCTGGTACTTCCGCAAGCAGTGGTTCGACTCGGTGCGCAACGTCTTCCTGACGCTGCTCGCGCCGCTGGTGGGCGGGGTGATCCTCGCGGTGCTGTTCGTCACCACGTTGATCGACAGCGCCGACCCCTCCTACGGCTCGGGCTCCGCGATCGGGGGAGTGGGGCTGGTCTTCGTCATCACGGTGGTCATCATCATGGTGGGAATCGCCCTCATGATCGCCCAGCGCGTGACGAACCCCGCGTTCTTCCGTGGTGAGACCCTGGGACGCGACGCACCCGCCAGTGTCCGCCGCCGCCGCACATCCTGACACCGAAACGACAAGGAGCACCCATGACCGAGTACGCCGTCGTCAATCCCGCCACGGGGGAGACCCTCGCCGAGTATGACACGTTGAGCGACGCCGGGGTCGAGGATGCCATCGCCTCCGCGCACGAGGGATATCGCGTCTGGTCGCGAACGGCTCCGAGCGAGCGCGCTGCGGCTCTGCGACGCGTGGCGGAGCTGCACCGCGAGCGTCGCGACGAGCTCGCGGCGATCATCGTGCGCGAGATGGGCAAGCCGCTCGAGGCGGCCCTGGGCGAGGTCGACTTCGCCGCCGACATCACCGAGTACTACGCCGACAACGTCGACAAGATCACCGGTGACAGCCCGCTGGACATCCTCGGGGAGGGCACGGCTGTGATCCGTCGCTCGCCGCTGGGCGTGCTGCTGGGGATCATGCCGTGGAATTTCCCGTACTACCAGGTGGCCCGGTTCGCCGCCCCCAACCTGGCGGTCGGCAACACGATCCTGCTCAAGCACGCGCCGCAGTGCCCGGAGTCGGCCGAGGCGCTGCAGGCGATCTACGACGACGCCGGGCTTCCCTCGGGCGCCTACGTCAACATCCGCGTGACCAATGATCAGGCGGCGACGATCATCGCCGACCGCCGTGTGCAGGGCGTGTCGGTGACGGGCTCGGAGCGCGCCGGTGCGGCCGTCGCCGAGATCGCGGGCCGCCACCTCAAGAAGGTCGCGCTGGAGCTCGGCGGCTCCGACCCGTTCATCCTGCTCTCCACGGACGACCTGGATGCCGCGGTGCAGGCCGCCGTCGATGCCCGCCTCGACAACAACGGCCAGTCGTGCAACGCGGCGAAGCGGTTCATCGTGATCGACGACCTGTACGACGCGTTCGTGGAGAAGTTCGCGGCGGCTCTCGGCGACGCCAAGGTGGGCGACCCGTTCGCCGTCGACACCGTGCTGGGTCCGCTGTCGTCGCTGGCCGCGGCAGAGCGCCTGGACGAGCAGGTGCAACGCGCCGTCTCGCAGGGCGCCACTGTCGTCGTCGGCGGCACACGCGACGGGGCGTACTACCCCGGCACGGTGCTCACCGGCGTCACGAGCGACATGGACGCCTACGGCGAGGAGTTCTTCGGCCCGGTCGGGACGGTCTACCGCGTCGCCGATGAGGACGAGGCGGTCGCCCTCGCCAACGACACCGGCTACGGCCTGGGCTCGTACGTCTTCACGACGGATGCCGCGCAGGCCGAGCGCATCGCCGACAGGATCGAGGCCGGCATGGTCTACGTCAATGTCGTCCTCGCCGACTCGCCCGAGTTGCCGTTCGGCGGCGTCAAGCGATCCGGCACCTCGCGGGAGATGGGCCTGCTCGCCGCGGACGAGTTCGTCAACAAGAAGCTCATCCGCACGGCCTGAGCTGCGGAAGGTCCCCCGGTCCGGTTCGCCGGGCCGGGGGACCGTTCGTTTCGGCGGGTGCGGGCGTGTGGGTCGGTCCGGCGTCACGCTGCGGTGGGTTCGGCGGTGTCCGTCGGTTCCGTTTCGTGAGGCGTCTCGCTGCGGTGGGGACGGGCGGTGTCCGTCGGTTCCGTTTCGTGAGGCGTCTCGCTGCGGTGGGGACGGGCGGTGTCCGTCGGTTCCGTTTCGTGAGGCGTCTCGCTGCGATGGGGACGGGCGGTGTCCGTCGGTTCCGTTTCGTGAGATTGGGGGACCGTTCGTATCGCCGGGTGCGGGCGGTGTATGTCGGTCGCGTTTCGTGAGGCGTCTCGCTGCGGTGGGTTCGGCGGTGTCCGTCGGTCCCGTTTCGTGAGGTTGGGGGTTGTTCGTATCGGCGGGTGCGGGCGGTGTCTGTCGGCCCGGTTCGCCAGGTCGGGGGACATTCCGGAGTGGCGGGTGCGGGCGGTGTCGGCCGGCTCGGTTCGCCAGGCCGGGGGACATGGCATAGACTGGGGAGTGCAGTCGAAATCTGCATTCTTTCGCCGTGCCCTCGGGTACGCGGCATCCTCCCCTGAGAGATCCATGCGGAAGCGTGCGGTTTCGAATCCTGGATCCTTCGGGATCTTAGGGCGGTAGCTCAATTGGCAGAGCAGCGGTCTCCAAAACCGCAGGTTGCAGGTTCGATTCCTGTCCGCCCTGCGCACAGCGCACGCTGGCACAGAGACAGACCAAGGTGGTTCGATGACGCAGGACGAAGCGAGTGGCGAGCTCGTCGCCGAGCGCGGCGCCCCCCGTGAGAAGAAGCTGAACTTCTTCGCGCGGATCGCCCTCTTCATCCGTCAGGTCTTCGCAGAGCTCCGCAAGGTCGTCACCCCGACCCGGCAGGAGCTGCTGAAGTTCACCGCCGTGGTCCTCGGTTTCGTCGTCGTCATGATGGCGATCGTCTACGGCCTCGACGTGCTGTTCGTGTGGATCACCACCGCCGTCTTCGGCGTCCCCGGTACCGCCGGCGCCTGACCGGCGCTCGTGCGGACGTGCGGCGCCAAGAGCGGCCGCCTCTGAACGGAAGAGATCACAGTGTCTGAAAGATATGTCGACGACGCCGATTGGGCGACGGCAGCCGAGCAGTCCAGCGAGGACGACGAAGCCCAGGAGGGCAACGTGCTCGAGTCTCAGGAGCGCGCCTCCGACTCGGCCGAGCACTCCGCCGTGCACATCGTGGACGACGAGGCCGATGTCGACGACGCCGACCTCACCGACATCGACATCACCGACCCGGAGGCGGACGCCATCGTGAATGACGCTCTCGAGATCGACGAGACCAGCGAGGCCGAGGCCGCGGCCGAGGTCCTGAACGACTCCCTTGCGGAGGAGCAGGCCGAAGAGGCCGCCGACGCCGCCGACGAGGTCACCCCCTACGACGGCCCCGACGTCAACGGCGAGCCCGACGAGCCCGTGCTCGACGAGGAGTTCGTCGACGAGGTCTCAGCCGCGGCATCCGTGGTCGACGACGTCGAAGCATCCGAGTCGCCCGCCGACGCCGCCGAGGACGAGGACATCGACCCCTACGACGCGTTCCGCGCCGAACTGCGCTCGCTGCCGGGCAAGTGGTACGTCATCCACTCCTACGCCGGTTTCGAGCGCAAGGTGAAGGCCAACATTGAGCAGCGCAAGTCGACGCTCGAGGTCGAGGACGACATCTACCAGATCGAAGTCCCGATGGAAGACGTCGTCGAGATCAAGAACGGCCAGCGCAAGATGGTCAACCGCGTGCGCATCCCCGGCTACGTGCTGGTGCGCATGGACCTCAACGAAGACACCTGGTCGGTCGTGCGTCACACGCCCGGTGTGACGGGCTTCGTGGGCAACGCCCACAACCCCACGCCGCTGCGTTTCGAAGAGGCCTTCAACATGCTGAAGAGCTTGGTCGAGGTCAAGGAGTCCGCTCCCGCCAAGGCCGGTGCCGCCAAGGGCTCGCCCACGGCGCAGCGCGTCATCCCCGCCGAGGTCGACTTCGAGACCGGCGAGACGATCACGATCAAGGAGGGCTCGTTCGCGGGTCTTCCCGGCACGATCAGCGAGATCAAGCCCGAGAGCGGCAAGCTCACCGTGCTCGTGTCGCTCTTCGAGCGCGAGACCCCCGTCGAGCTGTCGTTCGACCAGGTCACCAAGATGGTCTGACGCCTCCGCGCATCCCTCGCGAACGCCCCGCCCGGCTCCGTCGGCGGGGCGTTCGCCGTTTCGCGTCGCCGTTCGGAGCCGCGCCCGGTGGCATCCTCCGGGCCGTCGCGGACGACTACCGTGCCCGCCGCGCGGGCGCGGACGGCTACCGTGCCGCGCCGCGCCGTCGCGGACGGCTACCGTGCCGCGCCGCGCCGGCGTGCCCGCCCGGCTGGCGTCGTGTCCTGCTGGTGTCGTGCCCGGCGGGCGTGGTGCCCGGCGGGCGTGGTGCGGATTGCGGGCCTGCTTTGTCACGCATAAACACGAATCCAGCGCGGAAACACGCTGGCACCGTGTTTCCGCGCACGGATCGTGTTTATGCGTGCCGCGCCGCGCGGGCGTGCCGCGCCGGGAGGGCGTGCCCCGCGGGGAGGGCGTGCCCGGCCCGGCTGGCGTCGCGCCCGGTCCGGCTGGCGTCGTGCCCGGCGGGCGGCGCGCCCGGTCCGGCTGGCGTCGTGCCCGGCTGGCGGCGCGCCCGGTCCGGCTGGCGTCGTGCCCGGCTGGCGGCGCGCCCGGGCGGCTGTATCGGGTGGGCGTCGTGCGGGTCGCGGGCCTGTCTTGTCACGCATAAACACGATTCCTGCGCGGAAACACGCTGGCATCGTGTTTCTGTGCACGGATCGTGTTTATGCGTGCCGCGCCGGGAGGGCGTCGTGCGCGGAGCGCTGTGCCCGGCGGGCACCTGCGGGTCGTGGGCGCGTCCTCCTAGGCATAAACACGATCTCTGCGCGTAAACACGCTGGCATCGTGTTTCTGTGCACGGATCGTGTTTATGCGTGCCGCGCCGGGGGTGCGTCGTGCGCGGAGCGCTGTGTCCGGCGGGCACCTGCGGGTCGTGGGCGCGTCCTCCTAGGCATAAACACGATTTCTGCGCGTAAACACGCTGGCACCGTGTTTCTGCGCACGGATCGTGTTTATGCCCGTCAGACAGAGCGCGCGTTGCGACCCACCGACGCGAGCGCTGCCGCTTCTTCGCGCCGCATCGGAATCAGCCCCGCTGCCAGCAGCGCGGAACGCAGACCCTCGACGCCGAGGGCTCCCGCGTAATCCCAGCGCGCGATGTGCCAGCCCGCCCGCCGGAGCGCGTCTTCGCGTCGCTTCTCGGCGCGAAGGGTTTCCGCAGCCTCGTCACCGCGGTACTTGACCCACCCGTCCGACTCTCCGATCACCTTCTGCTCCGGCCAGCAGAAGTCCGATCGATACGTGTGGCCGTCGAGGCGATGCTCCATCTGCAGGGTCGGGCGGGGGAACCCGCACCACTCGATGACGACGCGGCTGATGGATTCCCCGACGGACTCCGAGAGCGGCGTGCACCGGCTCAAGGCCCAGGTCATGCGTCGAAGACCGAAAGCGTTCCGCTGAAGGGAGCCGTGATGAAGCAGGTCGGAGGCGGAAAGGCCGAACATCCGCGCCGCCGCGTCGGCGACGGCGACCGCCAGTGCCGGTGGCAACGCGCGGGCGAGGTCGACGACGACATCCTCGACGGCGTTGATCCGGATGCCGGCCGTCTCGCATGTCCTCCGCTCGTCGGCACTCGTGTGCACCGTCACGTCGCCGTACCTGGCCGACCGTGAGCGGCGGCCGTCGAAGATGTGGATCGCGCGGGGATGACCGAAGATCGGCAGTCCGAGGAGTGCAGCGGCCGACTCGTGTGAGAACACGGCGTCGCGGCGTGACGTTGCGAACGCGTGGACGCGGGCCAGATAACGCTCCCACGGCGCCAGCTGCTCCCACCTGCTGCGGATCGTGTACACGCCGGGGCGAACGCGGATCAGCGATCTGTCGCGTGAGGGCGGAGGCCCCGAGAGCCGTCCGCCGGCGGCGCGAACCAGCGGCACCGGTGATGCACGAAGCGGGAGAGGAGTGGCATCCATTGAGCGAGGGTGGCAGGTTCGGGCAGGTCGTGGGGGCGCCCTGTGGACAACGGCGCCGCCCGAGCGAGAACTTTCTCCAAGTGCGAGCCGGTTGAGAGCGCGAAGCCACATAAACACGGTTCGTGCGCGGACACACGCCGTCGACGTGTTTCTGCGCACGGATTGTGTTTATGCGTGATGGCGGGCGGGCGCGAGCGAGGGCAGGGGTGGGCGGGCGGGCGCGAGCGGCGGGCGGGCGCGAGCAATGCGTGGGCGCGATGAGCAGGGGCGGGCGCGGGCGGTGAGCGGCGGTGGACGCGCGTCGACGCGGGCGGGGAGGAAGGTGATGGATGCCGGGAGGCGCGGCATCCCGTACAATGAGGAGGTTGCGTGCGTCAGTGCGCGACGACCGCTGCCCGGAACCGCCGGGTGTGCGGGAGAGAGGGAGCCGCGAGGCCCCCGCTCGAGAGAGGAAAAGGATATGGCACCCAAGAAAAAGGTGACCGGCCTGATCAAGCTCCAGATCAAGGCCGGCGCGGCCAACCCCGCGCCGCCGATCGGTCCGGCGCTCGGTCAGCACGGCGTCAACATCATGGAGTTCTGCAAGGCGTACAACGCGGCGACCGAGGCCCAGCGCGGCAACGTCATCCCCGTTGAGATCACCGTCTACGAGGACCGCAGCTTCACGTTCATCCTGAAGACGCCCCCCGCCGCCGAGCTCATCAAGAAGGCCGCCGGCCTGGCAAAGGGCTCGCCGACGCCGCACACCACCAAGGTCGGCAAGCTGACCAAGGAGCAGGTCCGCGAGATCGCCACCACGAAGCAGCCCGACCTGAACGCGAACGACCTCGAGGCCGCCTCGAAGATCATCGCCGGCACCGCCCGTTCCATGGGCATCACGGTCGAGGACTGAGGGAGATAACAATGGCTACCAAGTCCAAGGCATTCCGCGCCGCTGCTGAGAAGATCGCGGCCGACACGTTCTACACCCCCGCCGAGGCCGTCGCCCTGGCGAAGGAGACCGGCTCGAAGAAGTTCGACTCGACCGTCGAGGTCGCGCTGAAGCTCTCGGTCGACCCCCGTAAGGCCGACCAGATGGTCCGCGGCACGGTCATCCTGCCCCACGGCACGGGTAAGACCGCGCGCGTCATCGTCTTCGCCAACGGCCCCGCAGCCGAGGCGGCTCTCGCCGCCGGCGCCGACGAGGTCGGTGGCACGGACCTCATCGAGAAGGTCGCCGCCGGTTACACGTCGTTCGACGCCGCCGTCGCCACGCCCGAGCTCATGGGCCAGGTCGGTCGCCTCGGTAAGGTCCTCGGACCCCGCGGCCTCATGCCGAACCCCAAGACCGGCACCGTGACCCCCAACCCGGCCAAGGCCGTCGAGGAGATCAAGGGCGGAAAGATCGAGTTCCGCGTCGACAAGCACGCCAACGTGCACTTCGTCGTCGGCAAGGCGTCGTTCTCGGCCGAGCAGCTCGACGAGAACCTGAAGGCCGCGCTCGAGGAGATCGTCCGCCTCAAGCCGTCGAGCTCGAAGGGCCGTTACATCCAGAAGGGCGCCGTCTCGACCACCTTCGGTCCCGGCATCCCGCTGGACGTCAACGTCCTCGTCTGACGTCCGCGTCATCCGGAAGCCCCGCTGCGCCTCGCGCCGGCGGGGCTTCCGCATCCCCGGCCCCGGCCGCTTCTCGCACCGCCCGCCACGTCGCGCGCGCACCGCCCGCCACGTCGCGCGCACCGCGCGCCCGCCGCGCCGCGTCGCGCGCATCGCCGGACCGCCGAACCGTGTCGCGCGCATCGCCGGACCGCCGCGCCGCGCGCACCGCGCATCCCGCCGCATCGCGTCCATCGCCGCACCACCGCATCGCGTCCACCGTGTGAGAGCACCCGCGCCTACGCACCATCCGCGCACGATCGTGCAACTCGGCGTCATCCGGGAAGAGACCGGCGAACGCCCGTGTTGTCATGGAGGGCGCCCCGCGCCATCCCCCTCACACCTGCCCCACATCACCATGTCTGGAACAGCTATGCCCCGTCGCCGTTTGACCGTCCTCGCCGCCACCCTGGGCCTGAGCGCCCTCGCGCTGACCGCCTGCAGCGGCGGCACGACCTCCGAGACCTCCGGAGCCGGCTCCGAGTACGACCTCGTCTCCGACGGCACGCTCACCGTCGCCACCGAGGGCACCTACCGCCCGTTCTCGTACCACGAGGGCGCGGGGGAGCTCACCGGCTTCGACGTCGAGATCGCCCAGGCCGTCGCCGACAAGCTCGGTCTCGAGGTGCGCTTCCAGGAGACCCAGTGGGATGCCATCTTCGCCGGCCTCGAGGCGGGACGCTTCGACGTCATCGCCAACCAGGTGTCCATCAACCCGGAGCGCGAGGAGAAGTACACCTTCAGCTCGCCGTACACCGTCTCGCGCGGCGTGATCGTCACGACGGAGGACGACTCCGCGATCTCGAGCTTCGCCGACCTGTCGGGCAAGACCACCGCGCAGTCGCTCACGAGCAACTGGTACGAGCTGGCCACCGAGAGCGGCGCCCAGGTCGAGGCCGTCGAGGGCTGGGCGCAGGCCGTCGCTCTGCTGAAGCAGGGCCGTGTGGATGCCACCATCAACGACCAGCTCACCTACCTCGACTACGAGAAGACGAACAGCCCGACCGGCCTGAAGATCGCCGCCGAGACCGAGGACACCTCCGAGAGCGCTTTCGCGTTCAAGAAGGGTCAGGATGCTCTCGCCGAGGCCGTCGACGGCGCGCTGGAGGAGTTGCGCGCCGACGGGACGCTCGCCGAGATCAGCCAGAAGTACTTCGGCGCCGACGTCACGCAGTAAGCGTCCCGCTGTAAACCCCCGCGGATCGATCGCCTCCCGCCCGTAGCGTGGGCGGCGGTCGGTCCGCGTCCGCGTGTGCGCGAGCGCCCGTGCGAAACATCCGGGCGGTGCGCCCGCAGGAGGAAGGAGGCCCATGAACGACGTCTGGACGCTGATGCTCGATTCGTTCTGGCCGATGGTACGGGCGGGGCTGCAGGGGACCATCCCGCTGTCCTTGGCCTCATTCGCGATCGGCCTTGTGATCGCACTCTTCATGGCGCTGCTGCGCCTCTCGCCCAACGTGGTGCTGTCGGGCATCGCCCGCTTCTACATCTCGATCATCCGCGGCACCCCCTTGCTGGTGCAGCTTTTCGTGATCTTCTACGGTCTGCCCGCGGTCGGACTGACGATCGACCCGTTCCCCGCGGCCGTGATCGCCTTCTCGCTCAACGTCGGCGGGTACGCGGCGGAGGTCATCCGGGCGGCCATCCTGTCGGTGCCGCGCGGGCAGTGGGAGGCGGCGCACACCGTCGGTCTCTCCCCGGCCAAGACGCTGACGCGGATCATCCTCCCGCAGGCCGCGCGGGTATCGGTGCCGCCCTTGTCAAACACGTTCATCTCGCTCGTGAAGGACAGCTCGCTGGCATCCCTCATCCTGGTCTCGGAGCTCTTCCGCCAGGCGCAGAACATCGCGGCCTTCTCGTACGAGTTCATGGCCGTATACCTCGAGGCGGCGCTCATCTATTGGCTGTTCTGCCTCGTGCTGTCGTTCGGTCAGAATGCCCTCGAGAAGAGATTGGACCGCCATGTCGCCCGTTGACTCCCCGCTCCTCAAGGTCGGAGGGCTGGAGAAGAGCTTCGGCGCCAATCAGGTCCTGGCCGGCGTCGACCTCGAGGTGCGTCGCGGCGACGTGCTCGTGCTCATCGGACCGTCGGGTTCGGGCAAGACCACGGTGCTGCGCTGCCTGAACGGCCTGGAGACCCCGGATGCCGGAATCGTGTCGTTCGAGGGAGGTCCCACGGTCGACTTCTCGGCGAAGGTGACGAGGGTCGATCGGACCGCGCTACGCGACCGCTCCGCGATGGTCTTTCAGCACCACAACCTCTTCCCGCACCTGACGGTGATCCAGAACGTCATCGAGGGGCCTGTGCAGGCGCACGGGGTACGGAAGGCTGACGCGATCGACCGCGCCGAGGCGCTGCTCGCGCGCGTCGGCCTGGCGGAGAAGCGCGACGCGTATCCGTCCGAGCTCTCCGGCGGTCAGCAACAGCGGGTGGGGATCGTGCGCGCCCTGGCGCTGCAGCCGCAGCTGCTGCTGTTCGACGAGCCCACCAGCGCGCTCGATCCCGAGCTCGTCGGCGAGGTGCTGATCGTGCTGCGCGAACTCGCCGACGAGGGGTGGACGATGGTCATCGTCACGCATGAGCTCGGCTTCGCCCGGGAGGTCGCCGACGAGGTGCTCTTCTTCGACGAGGGGGTCATCGTGGAGCGCGGAGCGCCCTCGGAGCTGCTGCGTCACCCGAAGAAGGAGCGCACCCGGCGGTTCCTCGACCGGCTTCTCCGGCCCCTCGACGGGCCCGGTTCCGTGTCGGGCGACGACGCGTAGCGGCGGTTCGCGTCGACCTCCGGTGTGCCCCTCGACGCCCCCGTCGCCCGCCGTCGGGCGACGCGTCACGGCGCGCCCCGTCCGGCGTCTGCGTTGCATCGAGAGTTCCTGTCCTTCGTCGCGGGACGACGCGCACCGGCGCTCCGCGTCTGCCTCCGTGTGGTTCATCGCCGGCTCGCGTGGCGCGGGGCGACGAGTACCGGCGCTTCTGTCGGGCTCCCACGCCCCCTCGACGGTCCCGGTCCGGCGTGGGGTGACGACGTGTCGCGGCTCCTCGTGTCGGGCTTCGACGTGTTCCTCGGACTCCCCGCCGCGCGGCGTGGGGCGAGACGTCGCACTGTCGGAGGTGCGGAGTAGCGTCGGAGCATGCGCCGCCTCGAACGCCTTCTCGGTCTCGACACCCCGATCGTCCTCGGTCCGTTCGGCGGGCTCTCGTCGGTCGCGCTGACCGCCGCGGTGAGCGACGGCGGCGGCCTCGGTTCCTTCGGGCTCTACGGCTACTCGCCGGAGCGCATCCACGAGGCCGTCGGTGCGCTGCGCGCGGCGACGCGGGGCCCGATCGCCGTCAATCTGTGGTGGCCTCGCGGCGACGAGGTCACGCCCGCCGACGTTGATGTCGCCCCCTTCCTCCGCGCCGCCGAGCCTCTCTATTCCGCGGCGGGCGTCGATCTGCCCGAGACCCCGGCATCCTTCATGCCCGCGCTCACTGACCAGCTCGACGCCGTCTTCGCCGCGCGCCCCGATGTGCTGAGCGTCGTCTTCGGGATCCCGGATGCCGACACCCTCGCGCGAGCCGGAGAGCGCGGCATCCGCGTCATCGGCGCGGCCACGTCGGTCGCCGAAGCGGTGGCGCTCGAGACCGCCGGGGTCGACGCGGTCGTCGCGACCGGGGCGGAGGCGGGCGGCCACCGGGTGTCGTTCCTGCGCGACCCGGGGCAGTCGCTCGTCGGAACGTTCGGGCTGGTGCCCCAGGTCGTGGATGCGGTGAAGATCCCGGTGATCGCGGCCGGCGGGATCGCCGACCGCCGCGGCGTCGCGGCGGCCTTCGCCCTGGGGGCGTCGGGTGTGCAGGTCGGCACGGCGTTCCTGCGCACCCGTCAGTCCGCGGCGACGGCGGGTCATCGGGAGGCGATCGCGGCGGCGGCCGACACCGACACCGTGCTGACGACGGCGATGAGCGGGAGGCTGGCCCGTGGCATCCCGAACCGTGCGATGCGCGAACTCGAGGCGACCGGCATGATCGCACCGTTCCCGGCGCAGAACTGGCTCACCGGGGTGTTCCGCGCTGCGGCGACGGCCGCGGGCGACGCCGACCTCGTGTCGCTGTGGGCCGGGCAGGCGGCCGGTCTCGCACGTCTCGACGACGCGGGGGAGGTGCTCGCCGAGCTGCGCGCGGGCGTGCCCGCTTAGCCCCGGCGCCGGCCGCGAACGTTCCCCCTGGTCTCGACGTGGGTCGCGGGCGTTCCCGCCTGGTCTGGACGTGGGTCGCGGGTGCCGGGATGGCCTCAGACGGTCGCGCGAATCTCGAAGGCGTCCGGCGCTGTCGCCTCTGTGTCGGCGACGTCCACGCTGGTGACCTCGGCCGATGGTGGGCCCGTGTGCGCCCAGGCGACCAGGGCGTCGACGGCGGCCTCGTCACCGGCGACCAGCGCCTCGACCGCGCCGTCGCGACGATTGCGCACCCAGCCCCGGACCCCCAGGCGCTCTGCTTCGTTGCGCAGCGAGAAGCGGAACCCGACGCCCTGCACCTGGCCTCGTACCGTGATCGTCACCGTCGGCATGGGGACATTCTCGCCCATGGGGCGGCGGGGCGGTCTCAGGACGGCGGGGCGGTCTCGGAGGGCGGCGGCGGGGCGGTGGCGGCTCTGTCCAGCGACGCGGTTGGTGGCCCCGGGGCGCTGTACGTGGCCCCGGGGCCACGAACGCGCGAGCGGCGCGGTGATTCCGGTGTGCCGCACCCGCTCGCGGCGGCGGCGGCGGGGCGGTGGCTCGGTCTTTCGGCGCGGTTGGTGGCCCTGGGGCGCTGTACGTGGCCCCGGGGTCACGAACGCGCGAGCGGAGCGGTGCTTCCGATGTGCGCACTCGCTCGCGGCGGCGGCGGGGCGGTGGCTCGGTCTCTCGGCGCGGTTGGTGGCCCCGGGGCGCTGTGCGTGGCCCCGGGGCCACGAACGCGCGAGCGGCGCGGTGATTCCGGTGTGCCGCACTCGCTCGCGGCGGCGGCGGTGGGGCGGCGGCTCGGTCTCTCGGCGCGGTTGGTGGCCCCGGGGCGCTGTACGTGGCCCCGGGGCCACGAACACGCGAGCAGAACGGTGATTCCGATCTGCCGCCCCGAGCGCCCGCTCGACGGCGAGCTCCATCGCGCGCCGCCGCCCTTGCCCGCCGCCGTCCCGAAACGCCGTCGTTCCCGCGGCCCACCCGCCGTCGCGCCGCCGCCCTCGCCCCCGATGCCCGCCCTCGCCCGCCGCCGTCCCGAAACGCCGCCGTTCCCGCGGCTCACCCGCCGTCGCGCCGCCGCCGTCGCCCCCGATGCCCGCCGTCGTGCCGACGCCCGCCGTCGTGCCGATGCCCGCCGTCCCCGAACACCGCCGCCGGCGACGGGTCAGTGCGGCAGCACCAGCGACAGGGCGATGGCGAACATCACGACGGCGATGACGGCGTCGAGGACGCGCCACGCGCGCGGGGTATCGAGCCACCGGCCGAGGGAGCGCGCGCCGAAGCCGAGGGCCGAGAACCACACGACACTCGCGATGCACGCGCCGATTGCGAACGACCACCGACCGTCGCCGTGCGTGGACGCCACCGAGCCGAGCAGGAAGACCGTGTCGAGGTACACGTGCGGGTTGAGCCACGTCAGCGCGAGGCACGTCAGGAGCGCGGCGGCGAGCGAGGTGCGGGTGGCCGCCGTCGTGGGGGTGCCGACCGCGGTGCCGGTGCCGACGGTGCGGGCGCCGGCGGTGGATCCGCTGCGGATCGAAGTGGCGTCGGCATCCGGAGCCGCGGGGCTCGCGGCGGTCGCGCGCAGCGTCTCCCCGCTCGGGCGCATGGCCCTCCGCACCGCGAAAACGCCGTAGCCGATGAGGAAGGCGGCACCCGCCCACCGCGCGACGACGATGAGCCAGGGCACCGCCTGCAGCACGAGCCCGATCCCCGAGACACCGAGCAGGATCAGCACCGCATCCGACACCGCGCAGACCGCGACGACGGGGAGCAGGTGCTCGCGCCGCATGCCCTGGCGCAGGACGAACAGGTTCTGGGCGCCGATGGCGACGATGAGGGAGAAACCGAGGCCGAGGCCGGCGAACAGCGGGGTGAGCACTCCTCGACGCTAGAGCGCATACTCCACAAAGGACAGCTCATGATTCTGCAGGACCATTAGCATCGCTTCATGTCGATACCTCTCGATCTCGCCCGCACGTTGGCCGTCGTGGTGGAGGAGGGAACATTGGATGCCGCGGCGCGCCGCCTGCACGTCACCCCGTCCGCGGTGAGCCAGCGCGTGCGCGCGCTCGAGGACCAACTCGGCCGGGTGGTGCTCGTGCGATCCAAACCCGTGCGCACCACCGAGGCCGGCGATGCGGTCGTCCGCCTCGCTCGCCAGCTCGAACTGCTCGAGCACGACGCGCTGGCCGCGATGGGCGCCGAGGGCGGGACGGTGGCATCCGTTCCCCTCGCCGTGAACGCGGACTCGCTCGCGACGTGGTTCCTCCCGCCGCTGGCCCGGGTGGCCGCCCGCCGCGCCGTCGTGTTCGACCTGCACCGCGACGATCAGGACTTCACCGCGGGCCTGCTGGAGTCGGGCACCGTCATGGCCGCTGTCACCTCGCGGGAGGCGCCGGTCGCCGGATGCCGGGTCCGACGGCTCGGCGTGTTGCGATACGAAGCGGTGGCCACCGCGGACTTCGCGGCGCGGTGGTTCCCCGCGGGCGTCGACGGCGATGCCCTGGCCGCGTCGCCCCTGGTCGACTTCGACCGGCGCGACGACCTGCAGACGCGGTGGTTGACGCGGCGCGGCGTCGCCCCGGGTGCCCCACCGCGGCACCGGGTTCCGGCATCCCAGGACTTCGCCATCGCCATCGAGCTCGGGCTCGGATGGGGTCTGCTGCCCGGCTTCCAATCCGCGGCGGGTCTGGCGGCGGGCACGCTCGTGCGGCTGGGGGAGGACCCGATCGACGTGCCGCTGTACTGGCAGCAGTGGAACCTCACGTCGCCGCTCCTCGACGACGTCGCGGATGAGATCGTCGAGGAGGGACGCCGCGTGCTCGCGGTGTGAGGTCAGTCGTCGCTGACGCGCAGCACGATCTTGCCCCGCGTGTGACCGCGTTCGAGCTCGAAGTGCGCGGCTGCGGCGTCGGCCAGATCGAACACCCGGTCGACGTACACTCGCACCGCACCGGAGTCGAGGAGCCGGGCGATGGTCGCGAGCGCTCCGCCGTCGGGGATGGTCTTGTAGTCCGTGGAGCGGATGCCGCGGGCCGCGGCCGCCTCACGGAACCCCGGCCAGGCGCCGGTCGGTACTTCGATGAGCATGCCGCCCGGGCGGATGACCTCGAGCGAGCGCGTGCCGGTGTCGTCGGAGACGTTGCCGATGAGGTCGATGACGACATCCACGTCAGCCACGACGTCTTCGAAACGCGTGGAGGTGTAGTCGACGACCTCGGCGGCCCCGAGCTCCCGCAGCCACGAGAGGTTGCGGGGAGAACCTGTCGCGATCACGTGCGCCCCGAAGTAGGCGGCGAACTGTACCGCGAAGTGGCCGACCCCGCCGCCGCCGGCGTGGATGAGGATGCGCTGGCCCTGGTGGGCGAGCGCCGTCTCGACGACGAGGCCCCACGCGGTGAGCGCCGCCAGGGGGACACCGGCCGCCTCGACGTGCGACAACGACAGCGGCTTCCGCGCCAGGGAAAGCGTCGGCACCACGACGTACTCGGCGTACGTGCCGCCCGTGCGGGGGACGGCGGCCATCCCGTAGACCTCCGTGCCCACGGGGAACGGGTGCGCATCGAAGGGCGTGCGCACCACGACGCCGCTCACGTCGAGTCCGAGGACGGACGGCCACGCGTCGATCGCCGCCGACATTCCGCGGCCGGCTCGGGTCTTCGCGTCGATGGGGTTCACCCCCGCGGCGACCACGCGGACCAGCACCTCGCTGAGCACCGGCGTGGGCACCGGGATACGCGCGGACCGGAGCACCTCGCTCGATCCCGGAGCGTCGAAGACGACCGCGTCCATCGTCTCGGGCACCGCGGGAGCGGGATGGAGGGTGGTCTCGGGACGCGTCGATCGAAATCTCATCGGGCGCTCTCTCTCGCGGTTCGTTCGCATGTCGCTGCGACTCCGCCGCGACCATCCCAGTCAATCGCGCCATTGTCTCGGCGGTGTTTCGCCGCCGTCACCGTGTCGCGACGCTCCGAGCACGCCGATAGTTCAGTGGATGACACCCCGCCGCCCAGCGATGACGCCCGCACGGCCCGCCGAGGCGGCCCGGCAGTGACGCCCGCACGGCCTGCCGAGGTAGGCCGTCGGTGACACCGACGGGGCCGCGGAGGTTGCTCGGCGATGACGCCCGCATGGTCCGCCGAGGCGGCCCGGCGATGATGCCCGCACGGCCCGCCGAGGCGGCCCGGCGGTAACGCCCGCACGGCCCACCGAGGCGGCCCGGAGATGACGCCCGCCGACACCGCGCGGCGATGACGCCCGCATGGCCCGCCGACGCCGCCCGCGATGACGTCCGCGGGGCCGGTCGCCAGAGAGGATGTGGTCTCACGGATGCCGGCACCGCGGCATCCTGTGTCGTCGACGGCGGCGTGCCGTGCGGATGCCGGCATCGCGGCATCCGGTGTCGTCGACGGCGGCGTGCGGCAACGGATGCCGCCCGCGCGCACGGCGATCAGTCGCGGGCGGGGACCTCGCCCACCGCGAGGGCGTGCAGCAGCGTCGAGAGGTGGCGGATCTCGTCGACGGACCAGTCGGACATCGCCTCGTACAGCCGGCTCTGGTGCGGTGCGCGGGCCTCGGCGAGCCGCTGATGGCCCACCTCCGTGACCGCGATCAGACGGGAGCGCCTGTCGTTCGGGTCGGGCGTGCGGGTGACGAGACCCAGCTCTTCGAGCTCGGTGATCGACCGGCTGAGGAAGCCCTTGTCGGCGGCGAGACGCTCGGCAAGCGCCGACAGCGTGAGCGGGCCGAAGCGACTGACGACCGACAACGCTTTGAAGGTCGCGGGCAGCATCCCGGGGCTCACCCGTTCCGCGGCCTCGGAGACGAAGCGGCGGAACACGGTCATGAGCTCCGAGAACGACGACTCCAGGGCCTGCACGGCCTCGCGGCGGTCGTCGGTCACGTCGCTCATCACGTCAGCCATCCTCTCCCATCTCGGCGTCGCGGTGCGCGCGGCGCGAGGCAGTGGCATCCGCGGTGCGCACCGAACCGGTGGCCGACAGGGTGGCCATCGCCTCGGGGACGGACACGGTGGCGAAGTCCGCCTCACTGGCGGCGACGCGCTCGGTGGTTGTCATGCGGGTCAGTGGGCGGTTCGGGAGGAACAGGATCGCGACGAGGCTGACCACCGCGACCGGTACCGCGATGAGGAACGAGTGCGCGATCGACTGCGCGTAGATGTCTTCGACGATGACGCGGACGCTCTCGGGGAGGGTCGAGACCTGGGGGATGGTGCCCGACCGCAGCGACTCGGCGACCGCAGCGCCGCCCTGACCGAGGCCCATGATGGCGGCCTGCAGGTCGGCCGCGCGATCGGTGAATAGACTCGTCGCCATGCTCGCCAGGGCAGCGCCCATGACCGAGACGCCGATCGTGCCGCCGAGGCTGCGGAAGAACGTCACGCCCGAGCTCGCCGCACCCATCTGGGTGGGGTTCGCGGTGTTCTGCACGATGAGCACGAGGTTCTGCATCGTCATGCCGACGCCCGCGCCGAGGAAGAACATGTACAGCGAGACGAGGGCGAAGTTCGTGTCGTAGTGGATCGTCGACAGCAGGAACGAGCCCGCGATCAACAGCACGCCGCCGGCGATCAGGAACGGCTTCCAGTGCCCGAAGCGCGAGATGAGGGCGCCGACGACGATGGATGCCACGAGCAGCCCGCCGATCATCGGGATCGTCATGACGCCGGCCTCGGTGGGCGTCGCGCCCCGGGCCATCTGCATGTACTGGCTGAGGAACACCGAGGTGCCGAACATCGCCAGCCCCGTCGCGATCGAGGCGATCGTGGCGAGGGTGAAGGTGGCATCCCGGAACAGCGTCAGCGGAACGAGGGGCTCGGACGAGCGCAGCTCGACGACGACGAAGAGGATCGCGGCCAAAAGGGCGCCGCCGACCATGAGAAGCGTCTCGGTGCTCGCCCATTCGAACGTCGAGCCCGCGTTGGTCACCCAGATGAGCAGGAGCGACACGGCGGCGGACAGCAGAACGATGCCGACGTAGTCGATCTGCACTTTCCGCCTCGCACGCACCGGCAGGTGCAGGGTGCGCTGCTGGATGAGGAGCGCGGCCACGGCGAAGGGGAGCGCGACGAAGAAGTTCCAGCGCCAGCCGAACGCGTCGGTGATGACACCGCCGAGAAGAGGCCCGCCGACCGTGGCGACGGCCATGACGGCACCGAAGAGACCCATGTACCGACCGCGCTCGCGGGGGCTGATGATGTCGGCCATGATGACCTGGCTGAGGGCGGCGAGACCACCCGCGCCGAGTCCCTGCACGGCGCGGAAGGCGATGAGCATCTCGGTGTTCTGCGAGAAGCCGGCGGCGGCGGTGGCGAGCACGAAGATCGCGATGGCGACCTGGATGAGCACCTTTCGGTTGAACAGGTCGGCGAGCTTGCCCCAGATCGGGGTCGAGATCGCGGTGGTGAGCAGGGTCGCGGTGATGACCCAGGTGTACGCGTTCTGGTCGCCGGAGAGGTCGTGCACGATGACCGGCAACGAGGTCGAGACGACGGTCGAGGCCAGCATCGACACGAAGGTGCCGAGCAGGAGCCCGATGAGGGCGGGAAGGACGCGCCGCTGGGCAGGCGCGTCGAGGGAAGTGGTTGCCATGCGGAACTCCACGAGAGGGGACGGATGCCGCGACGACACTGGCGCGATTAGTTGACCGATGTCAACGATACGCCTGGTGTTTGACTTGTGTCAACTATTAATCGAGGAGTGCGAGGGCGCGGTACCTGTCCGTGGGTTCTTTCTGCACCGGCGCCGGCCGGCGTGCCTCCATGGTGCGGCGGTAGAGTTCGTCGATGAGAGAGGTCGCGAGTCCCACGAGCTTGGCGATCTCGCGCTCGTCGCGGTCGATCCACTGGCATCGGGGCTCATCGTGCATCGGGACGAAGCCGTCGTGCTGCTCCCACGCGACGAGCGTGCGCTCCGCACCGAGCACATGCTGCTGCCACCAGATCTGGCGCATATAGGTCTTGGGGATCGAGCGCCACGACTTGTTGGTCGTCTTGATCTCGGCGAGAACGATGCGTCCCTCGCCGTCGACCACGACACCGTCGGGGGTGGCGAGGTGCCGCTTCTCGACGACCGCGTGATACAGCGCCGACGACGGGCGGATGCCGTGCGTCGCGGCGACCCATGCGGCGATCTCGGGTTCGCGTCGACGACCGTGAGCGGTGAAGGCGTTGCCCGAGAAGTTCGAGCCCATGAGCTTGGCATCCGCCGCTCGCGAGATCGCGTTGTGACTTGTCAGGGTGGCGACGTCGGTCGCGGTGATTCCGCGCGAGCGCGCGCGGATCCAGGCGACGCGATCGCGCGAATCGGCGACGATCCGTGCGTCGAGGTCGGCGCTGCGCGACGCGACGAGCTCGGGAGACATGCGTTCGACCCTAACCCCGCTCGGCCCTGGATCGAATCGGAAGCCCGGCGCGTCGGCATCCGGGGTCTTGTGCGCGAAGTAAGGGTGACCTAAGTTGTTGGGCATGAATCCGGATGCCGCTTCGCTGCGCCGCCCCGACGGCGGTCGCTGGTGCGACCTCGAGGGTGCCGTGCTGCTCGGCGGTGACGCGCAGAACCTGCCCGAGATGCGGCGCATCGCCGCCGCGCTCTCGCCCGCCGCGCACCTGACGGTGCTGGTCGAGGTGTGCGGCTCGTCGCAGGTCGGGGTCATCGACGCGCGGGAGGGGCGGGTGAGCTGGCTCGATCGCTCCGTCGAGGGCGGCTACCGTCCGCGCGGCGAGCGGTTGGCGCAGGCGATCCACGCGTGGTGCGCCGAGTGGGCCTGCGGCGAAGCTCCGATGTGCACGGTCTGGCTCGGCGCCCGCACGCCGTCGCGCATCGTGCGCATGACCCGTGCGCTGCTCCCCGGGCCCGGCGTGTCCTGACGCCGGGTGGGTGGGCGGTCGGCGGGTCCAGCGCCGAAATGACTGGCGTTTCCCGAGATGACCGATGAATCGTGGGCATAACGGGTCATCTCGGGCAACGGGCGTGATGTCGTCGAGTGGCGGTGGCGTCCTCCACAGGTGTCGATGTGGGTGTGTCGTCCCCGGATCGGGGGTGGGAGCGACGGGTGGGGCCCGGGATGCCGGACCATCGGGGGATGCATGCGGAGCGGTCGGGGGCGGGTCGAGGCGACGGGCTGTACACCCGCGAGCAGTTGCTCGGGCGAGGCGTCGTGCCGCGCGTTCTCGAGCGCGCATCGCACGACGGTCCCTGGTTGCGACTGCAGTCGGGGATGTACGTCGACCGGGAATCGCACCTGGAGCGACTCCCGGCAGAGCGGCACCGGATCGTGGTGGGTGCGGCGTCGGCGAGTATGCGCGGGGGGTTCGGGGTGGTCTCCCACCTGTCCGCGGGCGGTCGTCCACGGTCTTCCCCAGTACCGCTTCGCGGACCGGCCCGTCGAGGTGACGCTCGCCGGTGACGTCGGGGGGAGCAGTCGGGCCGGGCTCCGCCGTCACCTGGATGCGCTCGACGACGAAGACATCGTGGAGATCGACGGCATCGTCTGCACGAGTCTCGATCGCACGGTCTTCGACGTCGCACGCACGGCTTCGCTCGAGATGGCGCTCACCTGCGCCGACGCCGCTCTGCGGAGAGAGGCGGTGTCGGCGCACCGATTCGATGCCGCGGCTCAGGAGGAATGGCGCCGGCGAATGCGGGACCGCGCGGAGCGTGCCGCGGGGCGGCGTGGCATCCGCTCGGCCCGTCGGGTGATCGAGTTCGCCGATGGTCGCTCTCAGCTGCCGGGCGAGAGTGTCAGCCGCTTGCAATTGCACCGCCTCGGATTCCGCGAGATCGACCTCCAGGTGCCGGTCGCGGGGCCGCATGGTTTCGACTACTTCGTCGATATCGCCCTGGGGGAGGTGCGGACCTTCTGGGAATTCGACGGCGAGGTCAAGTACCGGGATCCCGAGATGCGGGGCGGCCGGTCCGTCGAGGCGGTGGTGCTCGATGAGAAACGTCGGGAGGACTGGATCCGTGGGGTGACGCAATGGCGGCTCTGCCGCGGCGGGTTCGGCGACATCCGAACCCCCGAGGCGCTCGCCGCTCGTCTCGCCGCGTTCGGGGTTCGCGCTCCGCGCTGACCCGCCGTGAGGCGCGGGGCGTGGGGCGTGGGCTGTGCCCGTGGGCCGTGGGCCGTGGGCTGTGGGCTGTGGGCTGTGGGCAGTGGGCGGTGCCCGGGGGCCGTGGGCAGTGAGCGGTGCCTGGGGGCCGTGCGCCGCGGGGAGAAGGCTGTGCGCCGGGGGCCGTGGGTGCGGGGCGAACGCTGTGAGCCGTGGGGCGTTGGCCGTGGGCGGTGCGCCGTGCCCGCGAGTCGTGGGCCGTGCTCGTGCGCTGTGCGCCGGCCAGTGGGTCGTGGGCCGTGCTCGTGGGCCGTGGGCCGTGGGCCGTGGGCCGCGGCCGGTGCCCGGTGCCCGTGCGCCGCGGGGCGTGGGCCGGTGGACGAGATGATCCTTGGTTCCCGAGATGACCGGCGTTTCGCGCGAACGGCGGGTCAGCTCGGGAAAAGGCGGTCATCTCGGGCGCGGGCGCAGGCGCGGGCGACGCGGCCGGCGCGCGCGGCGGGCGCGGGCGGCGGGTTTGGCGGACGGGCGGGGGTCGGGTACACTAGGGGGCAAGCCAAAGACCGTCGGTCATCGTCGTGTTCGCATGTCGATCGAAGCGTCTGCTGAAAAGCAGGGGACCTACGCAGGTAAACGAGACTCTCCTTCGGGAATCCGAGCTCCGTGCGCCTGCGCCGGAGCTCTTCTTTTTTGCCCAGACCCCGGTGTCTTCGGCCGGCGCCCGCCATCGCGGTGCGCCTCGTACACACAAGGAGTGGCCATGGCGCAGAAGGATGCATCGGTCGCCGAGCTCACGAAGAACTTCGAGAGCTCGACCGCCGTTCTGCTGACCGAGTACCGCGGTCTGACGGTTGCCCAGCTCAAGCAGCTGCGCAACGACATCCGTCAGGACGCGGATTACGCCGTGGTGAAGAACACGCTGACCAAGATCGCCGCGTCCAACGCGGGGGTCACGGGACTGGATGACGAGCTCAAGGGCCCGTCCGCCATCGCGTTCGTGCACGGCGACCCCGTCGCCGTCGCGAAGAGCCTGCGTGCCTTCGCCAAGGCTAACCCTCAGCTCGTGGTGAAGGGTGGCTACTTCGATGGCGCCCCTCTGACCGCGGATGAGGTCAACAAGCTCGCCGATCTCGAAAGCCGTGAAGTCCTGCTGGCGAAGCTCGCCGGTGCGATGAAGGCGACGATGACCAAGGCGGCATACGTCTTCCAGGCGCTTCCGTCGAAGGCCGTTCGCACGGTCGACGCGCTGCGCGAGAAGCAGGACACCGCGGCCTGACCCGGCCCGGCTGATTAACCCGATCAAGGAGATACAACATGGCTAAGCTCAGCACCGAAGAGCTGCTCGACGCGTTCAAGGAGCTCACGCTCATCGAGCTGTCCGAGTTCGTCAAGGCGTTCGAGGAGACCTTCGACGTCACCGCTGCCGCCCCCGTGGCCGTGGCCGGCCCCGCCGCCGGTGGCGCCGCCCCCGCCGAAGAGGTCGAGGAGAAGGACTCGTTCGACGTCGTCCTCGAGGCCGCCGGCGACAAGAAGATCCAGGTCATCAAGGTCGTCCGCGAGCTCACCTCGCTCGGCCTCGGCGAGGCCAAGGCCGTCGTCGACGGTGCCCCCAAGGCCGTGCTCGAGGGCGCGAACAAGGAGACCGCCGACAAGGCCAAGGAGGCCCTCGAGGCTGCCGGCGCCACGGTGACCCTGAAGTAATCACGCTTCATGCGGTCGCGGTAACGCGATACACGAAGACCCGGATGCCATGGCATCCGGGTCTTCGTCGTTTCCTGGCGCGTGAGGGGTCGGTTTTCGTCGCCGAGGAAAGCCCGAGGCGACAGAACGTGACCCCTCACGCGAGGCGGGGGCGCGCATGAGGGGAGGGGGCGCGCACGCAGGGCGTGGGAGCGCCCGCGGGGAGGGCCGCACACGCGAGGCGGGATTGCGCGCGCGAGGCGTGGGAGCGCCCGCGGGGAGGGCCGCACACGCGAGGCGGCATCACACGCGCGAGGCGGCATCGCACACGCGAGGCTGACGTGTGGCCGGCTCGGACGATCCGCGTGTGAGACCCGGTTCCGCCGGGCGAGGAACCGATGTTCACCAGATCGAAACGTTCGAGTCTGGGAAAAGGGTATGCGGATCGTTTACGGTCGTGGGGAACCCCCCGTCGATCCCCCCCCATCCGACGTCGAACGTTCGCGCGTCGGTACCTGGAGACTCATGCCCAACGCTGCTTCGCGCGTGCCCGCACGCCGTTTCACGACCGCGCTGAGCGCCGCCCTCGGCGCCGCTCTGCTCGGATCCGCCCTCGTCCCGCTCCCGGCCTTCGCCGCTGACGGCCCCCGGGTGGTGATCAACGAGGCCTACCTCAAAGGCGGAAGCAACGGCGCCTTCTTCAACAAGAAGTTCGTCGAGCTCTACAACGCCGGCGACACCGCGCAAGACCTCAGCGGATGGTCGCTGCAGTACCGCTCCGCCGGCAGTGTGCAGGCCCCGAACGGTGCGAACACCCAGCCGTTGACCGGATCGATCGCCGCCGGCGGCTACTACCTCATCGGACTGCCCGGCAATGACACCAGCGGCGCCGACCTCCCCGCCGCCGACGTCACGAGTGCGGGCCTGAACCCGTCGGGCACGAACGGCCAGCTGTTCCTCGCCAACGTGACGGAGTCGCTCGCGCTGCCCGGCGGGCCCGTCGCCGACAGTCGTGTCGTCGACTTCCTCGGCTACGGCACCGCGGCCAGCTACGAGACGACGGCGGCGACCGTGGACGGCCCCAACGGCACCGCGAACGCGCTCGTCCGCACGGACTTCGTCGACACGAACGACAACGCTGCAGACTTCACCAACACGACCACCGTGACCCCCCAGGGTTCCGGCGGCGCGGTCACGCCCACGCCCACGGCGACACCGACCGCCACGGCGACGCCGACGGTCACGCCCACTCCCACCCCGACCGTCACGCCCGGTGTCGTCACGCCGATCCGCGACATCCAGGGCACCGGTGCCACGACCCCCCTCGAAGGCACCACCGTCACCACGCGCGGAATCGTCACCGCCGCCTACCCGAGCGGGGGCTACAACGGGTTCTTCCTGCAGACCCCGGGCACGGGCGGCTCGCTGAACCCGAGCACCCAGGCCGCTTCCGATGCCGTGTTCGTGTACGGCTCGGACGCGACCGCGAAGGTCGCCGTCGGCCAGCACGTGGAGGTCACGGGCACGGCGACCGAGTTCTCGGGTCAGACGCAGATCACCGCCGACGCCGCCGGGGTCGCCGTCCTCACCGAGCAGGCCGCTGCCGTGCAGCCCGCCGCGATCACGTGGCCGAAGACCGACGAGGAGCGCGAGCGCTTCGAGGGCATGCTGCTGGCGCCGCAGGGCGATTTCACCGTCACGAACACCTACACGACGAACCAGTACGCCGAAGTCGGTCTCGCCGCGGGCACCACGCCGCTGCGCACTCCCACCGACGTGGCTCGCCCCGACACCCCGGAGTACGTCGCCGCCGTGGCCGACAACCGCGCCCGCGCGGTGGTGCTCGACGACGGCGCCTCGATCAACTTCCTGAACAACACCAACAAGAGCATCCCGCTGCCGTACGTCTCGCTCACCGCCCCGGTGCGCGTCGGAGCGGCCGCGACCTTCACGACGCCGGTGGTGCTCGACTTCCGCAATAACGCGTGGAAGTTCCAGCCGACGCAGCAGCTGACCGTCGCCAACGCGACGACCGTGCAGCCCGCGACGTTCGAGAACACCCGCACCGGTGCCCCCGAGGACGTCGGCGGCACCGTGAAGATCTCCAGCTTCAACGTGCTGAACTACTTCACCACGACCGCCGAGGGCGTCGGCTGCACCTCGACGTACGACGACCGCGAGGGCAACCCCATCACGGCCGACACGTGCCCCGCTCCGGGACCCCGCGGCGCCGCGAACGACGTCAATCTGAAGCGTCAGCAGGACAAGATCGTCGCGGCCGTCAACGGACTCGGCGCCGACGTCGTCTCGCTCGAGGAGATCGAGAACTCCGCGGCCTTCGGCAAGGACCGGGATGCCGCGCTGTCGACGCTGGTCGGAGCCCTCAACGCGGCGCTGGGTTCGGAGCAGTGGGCCCTCGTGCCCTCGCCGGCAGTCCTGCCCGCGTCGGAAGACGTCATCCGCACCGCGTTCATCTACAAGAAGCACGTCGTCGCCCCCTCCGGCGACAGCGTCATCCTCGACGACCCGGCGTTCGACAACGCCCGTCAGCCGCTCGCGCAGGCGTTCGCTCCGCTGACGGACCCGGATGCCAAGATCCTCGCGATCGTGAACCACTTCAAGTCGAAGGGCGACAGCCGACCCGCGGCCACCGGTGACAACGCCAACGGCATCCAGGGCGCCTTCAACGGCGACCGTGTGCGCCAGGCCGAGGCCCTCGGCCAGTTCGCGGCCGCGCAGTCGGCGGCCGTCGGCACCGACGACGTGTTCCTGCTCGGCGACTTCAACGCCTACACGCAGGAGGACCCGATCCTGAAGCTGCGTGAATACGGGTTCGAGCCGTTGGAGGCGGGGACCGGGAAATACTCCTACTCGTTCAGCGGACAGTCCGGGTCGCTCGACCACGTGCTGGCGTCGCCGTCGGCTCGCGAGCTGGTCACCGGCACCGACATCTGGAACATCAACGCCGTCGAGGCGCTCGCGCTGGAGTACAGCCGCTACAACTACAACGTGCTGAACTTCTACGAGCCGACGCCGTATCGTTCCAGCGATCACGACCCCGTGATCGTCGGTCTCGATCTGGGACCGGAGACGACCGACATCACCCTGCTCGGCATCAACGACTTCCACGGGCGCATCGACACCAACACGGTGAAGTTCGCAGGAACCATCGAGCAGCTGCGGGCGGCCGGCGGCGAGGACAACACCCTGTTCCTCTCCAACGGCGACAACATCGGCGCGTCGCTCTTCGCCTCGGCGTACTTCGACGACGAGCCGACCATCGAGGTGCTGAACGCGCTCGACCTGGCGGCATCCGCCACGGGCAACCACGAATTCGATAAGGGAGCCGCCGACCTCACCGGTCGCGTGGCAGACTCGGCCGATTTCCCGTACCTCGCCGCGAACGTCTACCTGAATGGGAAGTCGATGCTGCAGGAGTACGCGATCTTCGATGTCGACGGGGTGCGCGTGGGCGTCATCGGCGCCGTGACGCAGGAGACGGCGCAGCTCGTCTCGCCCGGCGGTATCGAGGGCATCGAGTTCCGCGAGCCCGTCGCCGAGGTGAACCGCGTGGTCGCCGAGATCCGTGACCAGGTCGACGTGATCGTCGCCGAGTACCACGAGGGCGCGGCCGAGGGTGACTCCACGGGCGAGACGATCGAGCAGGCGGTCGCCGCGGGCGGCGCCTTCGCGAACATCGTGAACGACACGGATGCCGCGGTCGACGCGATCTTCACGGGTCACACCCACCAGAAGTACGCGTGGAACGCTCCCATCCCGGGGGCGGAAGGCACTCGTCCGATCGTGCAGACCGGGAGCTACGGCGAGAACATCGGCGAGATCGTGCTGACCGTCGATCGGCAGAACGGCGCCGTGGTGGACTACACGGCGCGCAACGTGCCGCGCCTCGCCGCTGCCACCGTGCCGAATGACCCCGCCCAGACGGCCGCGAACAGCGCCGCGCTGGACGCTGAGCTGATCGCGACGTACCCGCGCGTGGCCGAGGTCGACCAGATCGTGAAGCTCGCTCGCGCCGAGGCCGACCGCGTCGGTGCACAGCCGGTCGGATCCGTCACCGCCGACATCACCACCGCGTTCCGCGGCGGGTCCTACGTCGACGGCGTCTACACCGGGGGTCAGCGCGACGACCGCTCGAAGCAGTCCGCGCTCGGCGGCCTCGTCGCTGACGCACTGCGCGACACCCTCGCCGATCCCCTCCGCGGGGGCGCCGAGATCGCTTTGGTCAACCCGGGCGGTCTGCGGGCCGAGCTGTTCTACGGCGAGGACGGGGTCATTACGCTGGCCGAGGCCAACGCGGTGCTGCCGTTCGTGAACAACCTGTGGACGACCACGCTGACCGGCGACCAGCTGCGCCGCGCCTTCGAGCAGCAGTGGGGCGACACCGCCGGCCGCGACCGCGACCTGGCGCTCGGCGTGTCCGACAACGTGCGCGTTACGTACGACGTGTCGCGGGGCCCGGGGCAGCGCATCACCGGCATCTGGATCGACGGGGCGCCCATCGACCCGGCCGCCGAATACCGGGTGGGCTCGTTCAGCTTCCTGCTGCAGGGCGGCGACGCCTTCACGGCGTTGCGAGAGGGCGCCGACACGCGCGACTCGGGTCTCATCGACCGCGACGGATGGATCGCCTACCTCGAGGCCAACCCCGGCCTCAGTCCCGACTTCACCGCACGGACGGTGCAGGTCTCCGGTGTTCCCACGCAGGTCTCGGCCGGCGGAGACGTCGCCCTGTCGGTCTCGAACCTCGACCTCACCTCCCTCGGCGCTCCGGCGAACACGTCGCTGTCCGCAGCGTGGGGCGCGGATGCCGGGGCCCCGGCGGTCGAGTTCCCCGTCGTCGACGGCGCCGCGAGGGTCAGTCTGGGCGTTCCGGCCGACGCCGTGGGCGCGCTCGCGTTGCAGCTCGTCGCTGCGCCCAGCGGGACCGACGTGACCGTGCCGTTCCAGGTGGGCGTGCTCGGCGGCGGTGACGATGGGTCGGGCCTCGGCTCCGGGGCGGGTTCCGGCTCGGGCGCGGGAGGTTCGAAGGGATCGCTCGCCGTGACCGGAACCGAGGCCGGGTGGATGGGTGCCGGTCTGCTGGCGGCGCTCGGGCTGCTCGGCCTCGGCGTGATCGCTCGTCGTCGGGCGGTTCGCGAGAGCGAGTGACCTGTGACGTGACGGGGCCCCGGATGCCGATGGCGTCCGGGGCCCCTGCCGTCTCGGGGGACGGTTGCGGACGCCATGGCATCCTGGCCGTCCGACGGTTCGCGCGTGGCACCTCACGGCATCCCGTGTCGACGCCCCGACGGCATCCCGTATCCGGTCCTCTCTGGATGCCGTGGCATCCGGGGTCCTCGTCGCCTCAGGCGGACCGCGGGGGAGCGGTGGATGCCCGCACGACGAGACGGGTGTCGGCGACGGTGCGCCACACGGGCTCGCTCGTCTGCTCGATCATCGTCAGGAGCAGGCGCGTGGCCTCGACCCCCTGCGCCTGGGGGAACTGCTCGATGGTCGTCAGGGAGAACATCTCGGCGTAGTCGTGACCGTCGATGCCCACCACGCTGAGCTCGGTCGGCACGGAGATGCCCATCCGGCGGGCGGCGATGATGACCCCGATCGCGACCTCGTCGCACGCGGCGACCACGCCGGTCGGCCGGGATGCCGGCTCCGCCAGGAAAGAGGCCGCGGCGGCGTAGGCGTCGGTGATGGTCAGTGTCGAGGGGACGTTGCGGATGCGGATGGCGAGTCCGTGGTCGTTCATCGCGTTGCGATAGCCGATCGAACGCTCGTCGACGTCTTTGGCGGGCGCATCGGTGGGCGGCGTACTGCCGACGAATGCGATGTCGGTGTGACCGAGCGCGATGAGATGCTGCGTGATGATGCGGGTGATGGCGACGTTGTCGAGGCCGAGCGTGGGGACGCCCGTCAGGGCGTTGCCGATGCTCACCACGGGCTTGCCGATGTTGGCCAGGCGCTCGAGGTCGGCGTCGTCCGGCTCCAGCGCGACGGCGATGATGCCATCGAACCGTTTGCGCGCGAGGTAGGTGGAGTACAGGCTCTCGCGGTCGCGCGAGCCGGGTTCCGCGACGTACAGCGTGACGTCGTACCCCTGCGGGATCAGGGATCGCTCAACGCCCTCGACGATCGACCCGAAGTACCACCGGTTGACCTTCGGCACGATGAGGGCGATCGTCCGCGTGCGGCCGGTGGCCAGGCTCACCGCGCTCGTCGACGGGACGTACCCCAGTGAGGCGGCCGCGTCGGCGACGCGGCGGCGCGTGCCGTCGGAGACGTAGCCGCCGCCCGTCAGCGCACGGCTCGCCGTTGACTTCGACACTCCGGCGAGGCGCGCGACGTCGGCGATTCCGCTCATGCGTGATCTTTCTCGTAAGCGTCGACATCCGTGTCGACATCGCAGCAGCCTACCGAACATGCCCGGAAAGTGGAACCGGTTCCGCGCGGTGAAACCGCTGCACTTCCGCGTAATCACGCCAGTTATCCGTTCGTGACAAAACGTTGGTTGCAACTTTTCTGGAATGGCTCTACGGTTACGTGGAATCGGTTCCCGATGGGACCCGGAGCACCAAAGAACTCAAAGAGGAGAGACCACATGGGTATGTCACAGCGGACTCGCCTGCTCGCGCCCGTCGGGTTGCTGGCAGTGGGTGCGGTCGCGCTCGCCGGCTGCGCCGAGGGCGACAGCAGCGGCGGCGGAGCCTCCGGAGGCGAAACCACCGTTCGCATCTCGGGAGGTATCACCGGTACCGAGGCCGACGCGCTGAACCAGAGCTTCGAGCAGTTCACCGCGGACACGGGGATCAAGGTCGTCTACACCGGCGACAAGAGCTTCGAGGGCAACATCGTCACGAAGGTGTCCGGTGGCGACGCCCCCGACATCGCGATCGTCCCGCAGCCGGGTCTGCTCAAGACCCTCATCGGCACCGGCGAGGTGCAGGCGGCCTCCGACGCCGTGTCCGCCAACGTCGACGAGTACTGGGGTGAGGACTGGAAGTCCTACGGCACGGAAGACGGCACGTTCTACGCCGCTCCGATGCTCGCCAACCTCAAGGGCTACGTCTGGTACTCGCCGGCCAAGTTCAAGGAGTGGGGCGTCGAGGTCCCGAAGACCCTCGACGAGCTCATGACGCTGACCGCGACGATCCAGCAGAAGACCGGCGCGGCCCCGTGGTGCGCGGGCTTCGCCTCCGACGCGGCATCCGGATGGCCGGGAACCGACTGGGTGGAAGACATGGTCCTCCGCCTCTCCGGCCCCGACGTGTACGACCAGTGGGTCGCCAACGAGGTGAAGTTCACCGACCCGCAGATCAAGGCGGCTTTCGACGCGGTGGGCGACATCCTCCTCAACCCCTCGTACGTCAACGCCGGCTTCGGTGACGTCAGCAGCATCAACTCGACCGCCTTCGCCGACGTCGCGGCCAAGGTCGCCGACGGCAGCTGCCCGATGACCCACCAGGCCTCGTTCCTCTCGGCCAACTTCCTGACGGTGACCAACGCCGCGGGTGAGACGCCCACGGTCGCGCCCGACGGCGACGTCTACGCGTTCCTGACCCCCGGCGTCACCGAGGGTGAGCTCGCGGTCGAGGGCGGCGGCGAGTTCGTCGCAGCCTTCTCCGACGACGAGAACGTGCAGAAGGTCGTCGAGTACATGTCGTCGCCCGAGTTCGCGGACGCCCGCGTCAAGCTCGGCGGCGTGATCTCCGCCAACAAGGGCGCCGACCCGTCGCTCGCTTCCAGCGAATTCCTCACCGAGGCGATGAAGACGCTGCAGGACCCGAACACCACCCTGCGCTTCGACGCCTCCGACCTCATGCCGGCGACCGTCGGTGCGGGCTCGTTCTGGAAGGGCATGGTCAGCTGGATCGACGGCACGCCGACCGACCAGGTGCTCAGCGACATCCAGGCCGGTTACGAGAACTGATCCGACCGGACCCCGATGGGTCGTCCGCTCCGCGGGCGGCCCATCGGTTCCACACTTTTCCATCCGCCCGACGCACCATCCGGGCTATCTTCAACGGTGAGCACGAAGGCGTGTTCGGGAGGGACGTCATGACCACCACCAAGAACGCGGAGACGACGCCGGCAGCGTCGCCCCCGCCCAGCGGGCGCGAGAAGCCCGTCTCTCGCCGATCCGGCGGCAACCACCGCACCACATTGCTCGTCGTCCTCGTCGGCCTCATCCTCATCGTCGCCCTCTTCCTGTTCATGGTGACCAGGGCGCCCGTCGAGACCCGGCCGACCACCCTCGGGTTCTCGCTCAACAGCTTCTTCATCTGGCTGGGCGGCCTGAGCCCGATCGCGCAGATCCCGCTCGTCATCCTGGTGTTCGCCGCCGTCGTCGGCATCCTGCTGCTGCTCATCGAGTACGCACCGCGGTCGGGGAAGGGCTACTTCTGGCTCCGACTCGCGGCGTGCTTCGCGATCCCCGTGCTCGCGTTCATGCTGCTGCGGCCCTACCAGAACGCCGTCATCTACGTGCTCGGCATCGCGGTGCTCCTCGGCGCCATCCTCTTCTACGCCGACTACCGGTCGCGTCAGGGCGCGGGATACCTGTTCCAGCTCATCCTCTTCGCCGCGCCAGCCGCGATCCTGCTGCTGCTCGGGCTGGTGTACCCCGCGATCACGACGTTCTTCCAGTCGTTCTTCGACAAGACGGGTGACAACTTCGTCGGGCTCGAGAACTACATCTGGACCTTCACCAACCCCGAGGGCTTCTGGTCGGTCATCAACACCCTCATCTGGGTGCTGCTCGCTCCGACCATCGCGACGGCGATCGGTCTCGCGTATGCCGTGTTCATCGACCGTGCGGCGGGGGAGAAGTACCTCAAGGTGCTCATCTTCATGCCGTTCGCCATCTCGTTCGTGGGCGCCGGCATCATCTGGAAGTTCGTCTACGACTTCCGCCAGGGCGACCAGCTCGGCATCCTGAACGCCATCGTCACCGCCTTCGGCGGTCAGCCGATCTCGTGGCTGTCGGCGGCGCCCCTGGTCAACACGCTGCTGCTCGTCGTGGTCTTCATCTGGAGCCAGACGGGTCTGGCGATGGTCATCCTGTCGGCGGCGATCAAGGCCGTACCGCCGGAGCAGATGGAGGCGGCTGAGCTCGACGGCGCGAGCGCGTGGGAGCGTTTCATCAACGTCACCGTGCCCGGCATCCGTTCGTCGCTCATCGTCGTCCTGACGACGATCGCCATCGGCGCGCTGAAGATCTACGACATCGTCGCCGTCATGACCGGTGGTCGTAACGACTCGACCGTGCTGGCCTTCGAGATGGTCAACCAGCAGCAGCGGTTCCAGAGCTACGGGCACTCCGCAGCGCTGGCCGTGGTGCTGTTCCTGTTCGTGCTGCCGCTGATCATCTTCAACGTGCGCCAGATCCGCAAGCAGAGGGAAGTGCGATGACCACCTCCACCGTGGTGCTCGAGCCCACCACCGATACCCGCACGGCCCGTCAGGTCGCGCGCGATACGCGCAAGCACGAGGCGATGGCGCGCAAGCGCCTGACCTCCAAGGGGGCGACGATCGCGGCTGTCGCGATCGCCTTCTTCTGGACCATCCCGACGTTCGGCCTGTTCGTCACGTCGTTCCGCCCCGGCTCGGACACGCAGTCGACCGGATGGTGGACGGTGTTCACCGATCCCTCGTTCACGCTGGAGAACTACCGGCTGGCGCTGACCTCGGGCGGCACCGCCCTCACGCTGGCCGCGTCGTTCCTGAACTCGCTGGCCATCACCATTCCGGTGGTGCTCTTCGCGCTCGCGATCGCCTCGCTCATCGCGTACGCGTTCGCGTGGATCGACTTCAAGGGCCGCAACTTCTTCTTCATCTTCATCTTCGCGCTGCAGATCGTGCCGCTGCAGATGGCCCTGGTGCCGCTGCTCAGCCTGTTCTCGCGGGGACTGACGATCAACGACGTCACGATCTTCCCGGGCTTCGACCTGCGCGGTGTGGAGCACAGCTTCGCCACCGTGTGGATCGCGCACGTGATCTTCGCGATGCCGCTGGCCATCTTCCTGCTGCACAACTTCATCGCCGAAATTCCGCACGAGGTCATCGAGGCGGCGCGCGTCGACGGTGCAGGACACGGGCAGATCTTCTTCCGCCTGATCCTGCCGCTCGCCGCCCCGGCGCTGGCATCCTTCGCGGTGCTGGAGTTCATCTGGGTGTGGAACGACCTGCTGGTGGCGACGATCTTCGCGCCATCGTCATCGCTCCCACTGACGCAATCGTTGAACTCGTTGTCGGGCACGTGGGGCGACCAGTGGTTCCTCCAGTCCGCAGGAACGTTCATCTCGATCCTGGTTCCGCTCGTGGTGTTCTTCCTGCTGCAGCGCTTCTTCGTGCGCGGCCTGCTGGCGGGCGCGACGAAGGGCTGATCCCGAGACGACGAAGGGGCGTGACACCGGTGGGGGTGTCACGCCCCTTTCTCGTGCGGCGGGTGGCGGGACCGCTTGGCGTGCGGTGGGGTGGCGGTGCGGCTTGGCGTGCGGTGGGGTGGTGTGTGCGGTGGATGGCCGCGAGGCTGCCCGGGGTGTGCGATGTGGGAACGTTCGCGCGTGCGCGACCGCGGCGGTGGGGGCTGGTGCGTGTCGCATAAACGGCATCCGTGCGCGGAAACACGGTGACGGAGTGTTTATGCGCACGGATCGTGTTTATGCGTGGGCGGCGGCGAGCAGGGCGCCGGGCGCGGCGGCGACGGCGGTTGCGCCGAGCGCGGGTCGGGCGCGGCCCCGCGTGGCCGGGCGGGACTGCACGGGATGCGACCGCGGCGGCGGGGATGGTGCGTGTCGCATAAACGGCATCCGTGCGCGGAAACACGCTGACGGAGTGTTTATGCCCACGGATTGTGTTTATGCGTGGGTGGTGGCGAGCAGGGCGCCGGGCGCGGCGGCGACGGCGGTTGCGCTGAGCGCGGCGGCGACGGCGGTTGCGCTGAGCGCGGGTCGGGCGCGGCCCCGCGTGGCCGGGCGGGACTGCACGGGATGCGACCGCGGCGGCGGGGATGGTGCGTGTCGCATAAACGGCATCCGTGCGCGGAAACACGGTGACGGAGTGTTTATGCGCACGGATCGTGTTTATGCGTGGGTGAGGGCCGCAATGCGGCGGGCCGGCGTCGTCGGCGCGGCCGGGGGCGGCACCGCACGGCGGCACACCGGCCCGGCGCCGGCGGCCCGGCACGGCGAGGTGCGCCGGGGCCGCGCGCCGCCGGTCGGGCACGGCGAGGTGCGGTGCGGCGGCGCGCCGGCGAGGCGGAGGCAGGGGCGCGGGTCAGGCGCTGCAGCCGAGGCGCGACTGGATATCGCGCATGGCGTCGATCTCCGCGGACTGGCCGCTGACGATGGTGCCCGCGACCTCTTCCACGCGGGCGTCCTCGCCGAGCTCGATGACGGCCTGCGCCATCGGGATCGCGCCCTGGTGGTGGCGGATCATGAGGGAGAGGAAGAGGCAGTCGGCGGGGCGGCCCTCGAGCGTCCGGAGCTCGTCGAGCTCGGCATCCGAGGCCATGCCCATCTCGGCCATCAACTGCTCCGTCGTGAGCGCCGCGGTGTCGCCGTGGCTGTGTTCGCCCGACGATTCCATCCACGTCATGAGCGGCTGGTCCGACGCCTGGGGCAGGCCCCACTCGACCAGCCAGCCGTACATCTCGCCGCGCTGACCCGACTGCGTGGTCGCGATGTCGTACGACAGGGTGCGCAGTTCGTCGTCGTCGGTCTTGCGGTAGATCTCCATCGCCATGAGCACCGCCTGCGTGTGGTGCACCTGCATGTCGCGGGCGAAGCCGGCATCCGCGGACGTGTCGGAGGGGTGCGCGGGAGCCGCCGTCGCACCAAACGCGGTGAAGCGCCCGATCGCGAAGGCCACGGCGATGACCGCGACGGCAACGACCGCGACGACGATCCAGCGGACCGCGGGACGCGCCGCCGGAGCGTCGTCGCTCACGTCAGGCCTTGCCCGGGCCGTCGATGGCGCCCGAGCAGGTGGCGTTGGGCTCGGGGACGTTCTGGCTGCGCCAGTACTCCGTGAAGAACTCCTTGATGCGCGGGTCGGCGGGGTCGTCGACCTTGAGCTGGTGGTTCCAGCCGCTCACGGCGACGGGGGTGTCCATGTCGGGGTACGGGGAGAGGATCGCGTAGCTGGAGGGCATGACGGCCTTCAGCGCGTCGATGCCGGCCTCGTCGACCCGCGCCGGGTCGTAGGTGACCCAGATGGCGCCGTGCTCCATCGAGTGCACCGCGTGCTCGTTCTGCTGCGGCTCCGTGTAGATGCCGCAGTTGAGCCAGTACGGGTTGTGCGGTCCGCCGGCGGGCGGGTTCTGCTCGTAGGTCACCGGGTCTTGCGTGTGATCGGAGCGGTTCTCGAAGGTCTGCACGCCGTCGATCTCCTGGCCCGTGGAGTTACCGGCCTCGTAGCTGGGCGCCGGCGCGGGAGCGAAGACGAAGGATGCGACGACCAGACCGATCACGGCGAGGGATGCCACGGACCCCACGACCCACCAGACGAGCTTGCCGCGCTTACGCCGGGCGACCTGCTTCTGGTACTCGGCCAGCTTCTCCTGGCGCTTCTGCTCGCGCTGCTGCTTGACGGTCAGGTCGAGCTGAGCCTGGGTGGCGGGATTACCGCTCGAGCGCTTGTCGGGGGAGGGGGTCATGCGTCGTGTTCGTCTCTCTTCGGGGCGGGACACATCGGCATCCGCCGACACGTCCAGCCTATTCGGGCGAATGGGCCGAAGGCCTGGGAGGAACCCCCGAGCCGGGATGGTGGCCGGTGGGGGTGTCGCGGTAGTATGACGAAGTCGAATCGATTCGAGGTTCGATGTTCCCCCCACTTTCTCAGCCCGACTCGGTCGGGCTGTCCGTCGTTCGAAACGAAATCAGACGCGTGCTCGATACTGCCTCCCACCCCGTCATCACCCCCTCTCCGGCGCCGTCTCCGGCCGCGCCGTCCGACCAGGCGCCCGCGCGCCCCTCCCCGTCGACGACCGGTGCCATCCGGACGCTGGGGAAGAACCCGGCGACCGCGCCGATCGTGCTGCACCCCGGCGACGCCATCCCCTCGTCCCGCCGCGCGCTGTACATCGTCCTCCTCGGCGCGCTGACCGCCCTCGGGCCGTTCACGATCGACCTGTACCTGCCCGCCTTCCCCGTCCTCGAGGCCGACTTCCAGACGTCCGCCGCCGCCATCCAGCTCACCCTGACCGGCACGATGATCGGTTTCGCGCTCGGGCAGCTCATCGTGGGTCCGCTCAGCGACAAAGTCGGGCGCCGCATCCCGCTGCTCGCGGTGACCGCCCTGCACGTGGCGGCGAGCATCTTCGCCGCGCTCGCGCCGACCCTCGGCACCCTCTCGGTCGCACGCGTGCTCATGGGCGCCGGCGCCGCCGCGGGCGGTGTCGTGGCCGCGGCCGTCATCCGCGACCTGTTCGGCGGGCGTCGCCTGGTGATCATGCTGTCGCGCATGGCGATGGTCTCGGGCGTCGCTCCCGTCCTGGCGCCCTTGGCCGGCTCCGCGCTGCTGTTGGTGATGAACTGGCGCGGCATCTTCGTGGTGCTCGCCGTTTACGGCGCGGTCATGCTCGTCTCGGCCATCGTCTTCATCCCCGAGACCCTGCCTCCCGCGCGGCGCGGCGGACCGGGCGCGACGACGGTCTGGCAGCGGTACGGCAGCGTGTTCCGCGACCGCGTCTTCATCGGCGTCCTGGTGATCGGTGCGATGGCCTTCAGCGGTCTGTTCTCGTACCTGTCGGCATCCTCGTTCCTGTTCCAGGTGACCTACGGCTTCAACCCGCAGCAGTACGGCGTGCTGTTCGCGGTGAACTCGGTGGGCGTCGTGGTCGGTGTGCAGGTGGCGTCGCGGCTCGCCGCGCGTTTCGGTCCGCAGTGGGTGCTCGCGGTCTCGACCGCCGTGCTCGTGCTCGCGGGCGGGACCATCGTGCTCACCGACCAACTCGGTCTGGGGCTGTGGGGCACGATCATCCCGCTGTTCTTCTTCATGACCGCGTGCGGCTTCACCTTCCCGTGCGCGCAGGTGCTCGCGCTCGACCGGCACGGCAAGGCCGCCGGCACGGCGCAATCGATCATCGGTGCCGCCAACTTCGGCGTCGCGGGCGTCATCTCCCCGCTGGTGGGTCTGCTCGCCACCGGTTCCGGCATCACCGCGACGACGATGGCATCCGTGATGGTGGGCTGCGCCGTCATCGGTGTGATCGCGCTGTGGACGTTGGTGCGTCCGCGGACGGTGGAGCGCCTCGCGCCCTGATCGCGGTCGCGAACAGTAGCAGAGCGACCGCGAACCCCCGCCTGTCGTGCGGGACCGTTCCCACGACCCCCGCCCGCGCGGCATCATGAGTCGATGGATGACAGGGCGATCGACGATGTTCTCGACACGCGTCCGCAGCGGTCCCGGGCCGTCGTGGGCGTCGTGCTCATCGCACTGGCGTGCGGGCTCGGGGCGTGGGTGTTCTTCCGCGGTCCGAGCCCGTTCGTCGTCGACGTGTGGTGGAACCAGTTGTTCGCTGCCGCTCCGTCGCAGCCGGTCTACGTCTTCGCGTTGATCATGGATCAGGTGGGCGGGCACCTGACGGCGGTGGTCATCGTGCCCGTGCTCGGGGCGCTCGCCCTGTTCCTGTCGCGCCGACGATGGTCGGCGCTGTACTTCCTGTCGGCCTCGGTGGGCAGCGCGCTGCTCGTGCAAGTGGTCAAGCACACGTTCGGCCGGGCCCGGCCCGAGGACATCCTCATCCTCAGCGACTACGGTTCGTTCCCCTCCGGCCACACGGCCAACGCGGCCACCATCGCCGTGGTCGCCGCCGTGCTGTTCCCGCACCTGGGAGTGCGGATCGCCGGGGTGGCCTGGGTGGTGCTGATGGCGTTCAGCCGCACGTACCTGCACGCGCATTGGCTTTCCGACACCATCGGTGGCGCTCTCATCGGCGCGGGTGCGGCCTTCGTCTTCGCTGCGGCGTTCTCGCGTCTGCGCGCTCGCGACGAGGACCGCCTGGCGATCCGACGCGCATATCGGACGGATGCCGCGACCCCGACCGCGTCATAGGCTGGCGCCATGAGCGACCCCGGCGATTCCGTCCCCGTTTCGTCCGCGTCCGCGTCCGATGCCGAACTGGCGCGGCTGCGAGCGGAAGCGGAGGCAGCCGAGGCGGAGTTGCGGCTGGCGCGAGCGCGCGCCGACCTCGCAGCCGCGGAGGCTGCGGCCGCCGCGGCCCGCGCGCGTGCGGCGGCCGGCGAGGGCGCGTCCGCCGCGTCCGGCGCGTCCGGCGCGGCCGGCGCGGTGCCGACGGATGTCGCGGCAGCGGCGGGTGCGGCCGCACCGACGGATGTCGCGGCCTCGGCGAGTGCGGCGAATGCGGACGAGACGTCGGTGAGGGATGCCGCCGGCCCCGGCGTCGCGGACAGCACGGCCGACGCGGAGACGCGCTCGCCGGGCGCCGGTGACGCACCGGCCGCCTCGTCGGCGCCGGCGCAGACGCGGTCGCTGACCGGCGGAGCGCCGGGCGCGGCGTCAGCGCAGGCGGAGACGCCGTCGTCGGCCGCGGGCGGAGCGCCGGCCGGCTCGTCGGCGCCGTCGCAGACGTGGTCGCCGGGCGCCGGCGAAGCACCGGCCGCCGCGTCGACGACGACCGCGCCGTCGTCTCCGGCATCCGCCGCCCCCCTCACCGAAGACCAGGTCGCGCGGATCGCCGCCGGGTACGCCGTCGACGGCGCCGCACTCGACCTCGGGGTGCTCGTCAACGGCGGGCCGGTGGCATCCGCGCCCATTCGTATTCCGCTGGCCATGACCAATCGTCACGGACTCGTGGCCGGAGCGACCGGCACCGGTAAGACGCGCACGCTGCAGCTCTTGGCCGAGCAGCTGTCCGAGAACGGCGTGCCGGTGTTCGCCGCCGACATCAAGGGCGACCTGTCGGGCATCGCCGCGGCGGGCGTGCCGAGCGACAAGCTCGCCGCGCGCACGGCTGCGCTCGGGCAGAACTGGTCGCCGCGCGCTTTCCCGACGGAGTTCTACGCGCTCGGCGACGACGTGGGGTCGGGCATTCCGGTCCGCGCCACCGTCTCGGGCTTCGGTCCGCTGCTGCTCAGTCGCGTACTCGGGCTCAACGCCACACAGGAGTCGAGCCTCGGGCTGGTGTTCCACTACGCCGACGAGAAGGGCCTGGCCCTGGTCGACCTGTCCGATCTGCGGGCGGTGCTCACCTACCTCACCAGCGACGAGGGCAAGGCGGAGCTGAAGGGCATCGGCGGGCTGTCGGCCGCGACGGCCGGTGTCATCCTGCGCGAGCTCGTCGGCTTCGCCGGCGTGGGCGCGGAGTCGTTCTTCGGCGAGCCCGAGCTCGACGTGCGGGCGTTCCTGCGGACGGATGCCACGGGCGCGGGCATCGTGAGCCTGCTCGAGGTGCCCAACGTCGCCGCCCGCCCCGAGCTGTACTCGACGTTCCTCATGTACCTGCTCGCGGAGCTGTACGAAGTGCTGCCCGAGGTGGGAGACGTCGACAAGCCCAAGCTGGTGTTCTTCTTCGACGAGGCGCACCTGCTCTTCCGCGACGCGTCGAAGGCGTTCCTGGCCGCCATCACGCAGACGGTGCGGCTCATCCGGTCGAAGGGCGTGGGCGTGTTCTTCGTCACGCAGACGCCCAAAGACGTTCCCGGTGACGTGCTGGCCCAGCTCGGCTCACGCGTGCAGCACGCACTCCGCGCCTTCACCCCCGACGACGCCAAGGCGCTGCGGGCGTCGGTGCGCACCTACCCCGACTCGGGGTACGACCTCGAGCGGGTGCTGCAGGAGCTGGGGACCGGCGAGGCGATCATCACCGTCATGAGCGAACGCGGTGCGCCGACCCCGGTGGCGTGGACGCGTCTGTTCGCGCCGCGGGCGTCGATGTCGCCGATCCCCGCGGATGCCATGGCCTCGGCCGTGACGGCATCCCCCCTCTTCGCCACGTACGGGACGCCGATCGACCGCGAGTCGGCGAGAGAGATCCTCGGCGCGCGCATGCAGGCTGCGACCGAGGCCCGCGAGGCGGAGGAGCGGGCGAAGAAGGCGGCAGCCGACGCTGCCGAGTACGCCAAGCAGAAGGCCGCGATCGACAAAGCGAACGCCGCCGCGCAGAAGAAAGCGCAGCAGGAGTACGAGCGGATCCTCCGGTCCACCTCGGCGCCCCGGTCGCGCGCGAGCGCCCCGGCTCCCGGGCTGGACGGTCTGCTCGGGCGTGGGGCGACGAAGAGCATCGTGACCGGCGTCATCCGCGGGATCTTCGGGACCGGTCGGCGGCGCTGAGCGCCGCTTTCGACGGAGCGGTCGCCTCGCTGTGCGCCGTGGGCTTCGAGGCGGCCGGGCGGGGCGGGCGCTTGCGCGGTTATGTGCGCAAATTCTGCTGATTGGGGCGGGTTCGGGCTGAGGTTGTGCGCGTTGCGGAGGTTGTGTCGCCGGCGAGGCGGCCGGGCGGGGCGGGCGCTTGCGTAGTTATGCGCGCAAACTCTGTTGGTTGGGGCGGGTTCGGGCTGAGGTTGTGCGCGTTGCGGAGGTTGTGTCGCCGGCGGGCGGGCGGGGCGGGCGGTTGCGCAGTTATGCGCGCAAACTCTGTTGGTTGGGGCGGGTTTGGGCTGAGGTTGTGCGCGCAAACACTGTTGGTTGGGGCGGGTTTGGGCTGAGGTTGTGCGCATCGCGGAGGTTGTGTCGCCGGCGGGCGGGCGGGGCGGGCGGTTGCGCAGTTATGCGCGCAAACTCTGCTGGTCGGGGCGGGTTTGGGCTGAGGTTGTGCGCATCGCGGAGGTTGTGTCGCCGGCGGGCGGGCGGGGCGGGCGGTTGCGCAGTTATGCGCGCAAACTCTGTTGGTTGGGGCGGGTTTGGGCTGCGGTCATGCGCATCGCGGAGGTTGTGTCGTCGGCGGGGTGGCTGCTCGGGCCGGCCGTGAGCCGCTGAGACCGTCCGGCGCAGCGGGACGCGGAGGGGGAGGGATGCCGGTGCCCCCGGCATCCCTCCCCGTCGGCGTCAGGGCCGGCGCAGCTCGAGCGGCATGGTCGAGGTGTCGATGAGCGGGTCGTCATCCTGGCGCTCGACGAGCGCCTCGGCCTCGGCGGGCGTCTCGACCGTCGGCACGGAGCCGAGCAGCGGGCGCTTCGCGGTCTCGGGCATCGCCAGCAGCGCGACCAGGCCGAGAGCTGCGAAGAACATGATGTAGAACGCCGGCATGAGGGTGTTGCCGGTCGCGTCGATGAGCGCCTGGCTGAAGAGCGGTGTCGTACCGCCGAACAGCGACACCGACACGTTGTAGGCGATCGCCATGGCCCCGAAGCGCGACGCGGTCGGGAAGAGCGCCGGCAGGGTGGATGCCGCGATGCTGGCGTAGAACGCCACGGGAACGGCCGCGAGCACGAGCGCGATCATCACCGCCCAGACCTCGCCGATCTGCATGATGACGAAGGCCGGGATCAGCAGCACGAGCGCGGAGCCGGCGGCCATGACGTAGATGGGCTTGCGGCCGACCTTGTCGCTGAGCCGCCCGAAGATCGGGAGCATGGCCGACATCAACAGCAGCACGGGCACGGTGGCCACGGCCGACATGACGTTGGAGACGCCGACCTCCTTCTCGAGGTAGACCGGCATGTAGCTCGTGAGCGCGTAGCCGGCGGTGTTGGTGGCCGCCACCAGGGCGATCGCGATGAGGAGCGCACGCCAGTGGTGACGGACGATGCCGCCGAGGCCCTGGCGGGCCATGGGGTCGTCCTTGTCGATCTCCTGCGCCGCTTCGGCGGCGTGGGTCTGCTCGAAGGAGGGCGTCTCGGGGATCTTGAGGCGGAACCAGATGGCCACGATCCCGAGGGGAATCGCGAGCAGGAACGGGATGCGCCAGCCGTACTCGGTCATGGCATCCGGACCGGAGACGCTCGTCGCGATCGCCGTCGTGATGGCGACCACCCCGGCACCCGCGGCGAAGCCGACGTACGAGCCCACATCGAGCCACGACGACCAGAACCCGCGGCGGCGGTCGGGGGAGAACTCCGAAACGTAGGTGGTCGCGCCGGCGTACTCACCGCCTGTGGAGAAGCCCTGCACCATCTTGAGCAGATACAGCGGGACGATCGCCCACAGCCCGATCTGGGCGGAGGTGGGCAGGATGCCGATGAGCGCGGTGGCCGCGGCCATCATGGCCATCGTGAGGAAGAGCACCTTCTGCCGGCCGATGCGGTCGCCGAGGGGGCCGAGGACGAATCCGCCGAAGGGGCGGACGAGGAAGGAGATCGCGAAGCCGAGCAGGGTGACCAGCAGGCCCCAGGGGTCGGGGAGGTCGGACGCGAAGACGGCGGTGAGGGTGACCGCCAGGTAGCCGTAGATGCCGAAGTCGAACCACTCCATGAAGTTGCCGACCACGGTGCCGCCGATGGCGGTGCGGACGCGCTTCTTGTCGACGACGATGACGTCGTCGACCTGGAGCCGGGGGGCTTCGGATGTCGAGGGGGGTGTCTCGTTCATCATTCCAGCTTCACCCGCGTCGCTTTCGTTTCCAAACCGGAGGTGCGTTTCGCGGCCGGGCTCGCTCACCGCTCTCTTCTCGGCGTCGTCAAGCCCCCGGCGATGTCGGAGGCCGCGCGTACCGTGTCGGCATGAGCGAGCTGACCACCCCTACCGGCCGCGAACCGGCCCTCGTCGCACAGCCCCGTCCCGATGGATCGTCGCCCCGCGCCTTGGTACTCGGCGCCACGGGCTACCTGGGTGGCCGGCTCGTTCCGCGACTGCTCGCCGCGGGGTACCGGGTGCGCGTGCTCGCGCGCGACGCTCGTCGCGCGAAGGCGTTCCCGTGGGGCGAGAAGGTCGAGATCGTCACCGGAGATGCCACCGACACGACGGCCGTGCGCGAGGCCGTCGAGGCGGTCGACGTCGTCTACTACCTCATCCATTCGATGGGCGGCGGACGCGATTTCGAGGCCACCGATCGCCGCGCGGCGCAGACCGTCGCCGACGCGGCGGCCGAGGCGGCCGTGAGTCGCATCGTCTACCTCGGGGGATTGCACCCCGACGACGCGCCGCTGTCGCCGCACCTGCGTTCGCGCGTCGAGGTCGGGGACATCCTCCTCGCGAGCGGCGTTCCCACGCTCGTGCTGCAGGCCGGAGTGGTCATCGGGTCGGGGTCGGCGTCGTTCGAGATGGTCCGGCATCTCACCGATGTGCTGCCCTACATGCCGGCGCCGAAGTGGGTGCGCAATCACATTCAGCCCATCGCGGTGCGCGACGTGCTGCACTACCTGCTGGGCGCGGCGCGGGTGGCGCCGAACGTCAACCGCGCGGTCGACATCGGCGGCCCCGACGTGCTGCGGTACGGGCAGATGATGAACGGCTACGCGCTCGAGGCGGGGCTCAACCAGCGTCCGATCGCCTCGTTGCCGGTGCTCACGCCACGGTTGGCGTCGCACTGGGTCAATCTCGTCACGCCCATCCCGAAGTCCATCGCGCGCCCGCTCGTGGAGTCGCTGCAGAACGACTGCGTCGTCAAGGACCGCGCGGTCGACGACCTCATCCCCCGCCCCGAGGCGGGGCTCATGCCCTATCGCGACGCGGTGCGGCTGGCGCTGCGGCGCGTGAACGACGACGACATCGAGACCAGCTGGCTGGATGCCGAGGTCTCGGGCGTTCCGAGCGACCCGCTGCCGAGCGATCCCGACTGGGCGGGCCGCCTGGTCTACACCGACGTGCGCACCATGACGACGACGGCGAACGTCAAGCAGCTGTGGTCGGTGATCGAGGGGATCGGCGGCGAGAACGGCTGGTACTCCTCGCCGCTGCTGTGGGCGATCCGCGGGTGGATGGACCGGCTCGTGGGCGGGGTGGGCCTCGCGCGCGGCCGGCGCAGCCGTTCCGTGGTCACCGTCGGCGACGCGCTGGACTTCTGGCGCGTCGAGGCGATCGAGCCCGGGCATCTGCTGCGGCTGCGCGCCGAGATGAAGGTTCCCGGCGGCGCGTGGCTCGAGCTGCGCGCGACGCCGGAGGGGGACGGCGCCCGCTTCGATCAGCGCGCCCTGTTCTTCCCGCACGGTCTGCCCGGCCGGCTGTACTGGATGGCCGTGCTGCCCTTCCACGGCCTGATCTTCAGCGGCATGGCGCGGCGCATCACCGCGGCCGCCGAGCACGTGCAGCACGACGAGCCCGAGCCGAAGGCGGAGGCCGGCCGCATCGCTCCGGAGGTGCCCGAGGTCGAGGCGCTGAGTCGCTGACGCGGGGCGTCGCCGGCGCGCGCCCGCGCCCCGCGCCTCAGCAGGCGCCCCGCGCCGCCGCGCCCGGTCCGCGCTCGCGCCCGCGCTGCGCGCCTGCGCCTGCGCGCCTGCGCCTGCGCGCCTGCGCCTGCGCGACTGCGCCTGCGCCTGCGCGACTGCGCCTGCGCGACTGCGCCCGCGCTCCGCGCCTGCGCCTGCGCGACTGCGCCTGCGCGACTGCGCCCGCACTGCGCGCCTGCGCCTGCGCGACTGCGCCTGCGCTGCGCGCCTGCGCGCCTGCGCGCCTGCGCCCGCACTGCGCGCCTGCGCCTGCGCGCCCGCGCCCGCGCTCCGCGCCTGCGCGCCCACTCCTCGCGCCTGCGCTGCGCTCCGCGCCGCCGCGCGCGGTCGGCGCCCGGTCCGCGCCCACGCCTGCGCCCCTGCGCCTGCGCTCCGCGCCGCCGCGTGCGGTCCGCGCCTGCGCTGCGCGGCTGCCCCCGCGCCCGCGCCGCTGCGCCTGCGCTGCGCCCGCGCCGCGCGCCGCGAGATGACCCGGGTCTCCCGAGATGACCGGCGATTGCGGCGAATCCCGGGTCATCTCGTGAATGCAGGGTCATCTCGGCGCAAGCCGGGCAGGCCGCGGCCCCGGTGACACGCCTAGGGTGGATCCGTGCCGCATGTCGCCCGGGTGATCACTGTCTCCGACCGTTCCGCTGCCGGATTGCGCGAAGACCGTGGGGGACCGCTCGCCGTCTCGCTGCTGCGCGATGCCGGGTTCGACTGCGCCGACGCGGTCGTCGTGCCCGACGGCGCCGACAGCGTTGAGGCCGCCCTGCGCGCGGCCGTCGCGGCCGGCCCGGGGTTGATCGTCACCACCGGCGGCACCGGCATCGCCCCGCGCGACCGCACGCACGAGGGTACTGCGCGAGTGCTCGACCGCGAGCTGCCTGGCATCGCCGAGGAACTGCGCCGTCGGGGCCTGGCCGACACGCCGCTGTCGATCATCTCCCGCGGTCTCGCCGGCATCGTCGACCCGGGCACCCTGGTCGTGAACCTTCCCGGGTCCACGCGCGCCGTGGCATCCGGGATCGCCGTCATCGCCGAGATCGCACCGCACGTGCTCGACCAGCTCGCCGGAGGAGACCACGCATGAGCGCCGTCCGCATCGCCCGCCTGTCGGAGCAACCGCTCGACCTCGACGCCCACCTCGACGCGGTCGAAGACGCGTCGTCGGGTGCGGTGACGACCTTCGTCGGGCGCGTCCGCGACACCGATCCCGACGCCTCCGACGCCGTCGTCGCGCTCGAGTACAGCGCTCACCCGGATGCCGAGCAGACGCTGCACCGCATCGCCGAGACCGCCGCCGCCGGCACCGACGCGATCGTCGCGGTCAGCCACCGCGTCGGGCGGCTCGGCGTCGGTGAGGCCGCGGTCGTGATCGCCGTGGCATCCGGTCACCGCGCCGAGGCCTTCGAGGTGTGCCGCGCGGTGATCGAGACGATCAAGACCGACCTGCCCGTGTGGAAGCGCCAGGTCGAGGCCGACGGCACAACGGAGTGGAAGGGCCTGGGGGGCTAGACCGGCGTGGCTCCGGCGGGGTTGCGCCGAGGTCCTCGCGGGCTCGACCGCGTGAGGATCAGCGGCGCGACAGCGTCGCCACGACGGGGCGGTGATCGCTGCCGGCGTCGTCGAAATCGGTGAGGACCGTGAAGGAGCGCACATCCCAGGCCGAACCGACCAGCACGTGGTCGATCGGGGCGGCGAGCCCCGGGGGTAAGCGCACCGGCCAGGTGCCGACCGCTGCCGCCCCCGCTTCGGCGGCGGCATCCCGGCACTGCCCGACCACGCCTTTCTGGTTCCCGAGGCCTGCGAGGTGATCGAGGGTCGAGTTCAGATCGCCCGCGACGATGACGTCCGGAGACGAGCACTGCGCCGCCACCCAGTCCATCCCCTCGGTCCAGTCCGACATGATGCGCGGCAGTGGCGGCAGCGGGTGCGCGGCGACGATCGTCGGGCCGTCTCCCGCGAGGGGCCGATAGACCCCGCTGGGCACCCCGGGCGTCGAACCGGCCGACGCATCGAGCGCGTAAGGCCCGAGTTCCGTCGCGATCAGAAGCGATGTCGGAACCGGGTCGTCGCCGGGCTCCGCCTCTCGCGTGACCGCGGTCATCCGGATCCCGTCGCGGGCCAGGATGCCGACCACGTCCGCCGCGGCGACCGCGTCGGTCTCGGGAAGACTGACCACGTCTGCGCCGGTCTCGCGCACGAGTCGCGCGATGCTCTCGGTCGACGCGCCACCGCCGTAGGTGTTCCAGGTCGCGATCACGAGCTGTCCCTCGGCGACGGAACCGCCGCTCCCTCGCGCGAGGAGGACGATGCCGTTGCCCAGGGAGGCCACCGCGAGCATGATCGCGAGACCCGCCGCCACGCCCCATCGGCGTCGCAGGACCGCGACGACCGCCGCGGCGGCGGCCAGTGCCGCCAGGGCCAGAGCCAGGATGCCGCGGAAGGGGATGACGAGCGCGACCACCTGCCATCGCTGCGCACCGACGAGCTGCGGCCAGACCGCCAGGGTGGCGAGCACGGCGCCGACGGCGAGGCTGGCGAGGAAGGCGACGCGTCGCGTGTTGCGCATACGGCCCAGTAAAACAGCGGGCCGAGACCTCGCCTGACCACCGTGCGGGGAAGGAGCTGGGGCCGACCGGAGGCTCAGCCGCCGGCGAAGGGCGGCAGCACGTCGACGTGGGTGACGCCGTCGAGCGGGGCGTCGTCGTCGCGGCGGGTGCCGTCGACGAGGACAGCGCAGCGGTCGAGGATGCCGCCGAGGGCAGGGTGGTCGGCCACCACAGCGGCGCGAAGCTCGGCGAGGGTGGGTTCGTCGCGGTCTTCGGCGTCGGTGCCGGCGGCCTCGGCGGCGGCGGCGAAGTAGCGGACGCGGACGGTCATGCGCGGGCTCCCGGGGCGTCGGACGCGGCGGTGGCGAAGGAGCGGACTCGGACGCTCACGCGGGGGCTCCCGGGGCGTCGGCGGCGTCGAAGGAGTGGACGCGGACGGTCATGCCAGGGCTCCCGGGGCGTGGGACGCGGCGGCGGCGAAGGAGCGTACGCGGACGCTCACGCGGACGCTCCCGTGGGCGCGGTGCCGGTGCCGGTGCCGGTGCCGGTTCCGGAGCCGGTAGCGGCGGGCGACGCAGGCTCGCCCGGACGCACCCAGTCGCCGGACTTGCCGCCGGTCTTCGACACGATGCGCACATTCTCGATGAACGTGCCCTTGTCCATGCCCTTCACCATGTCGACGATGGCGAGAGCGGCGACCGACACGCTCGTCAGCGCTTCCATCTCGACGCCGGTGCGGTCGGCCGTGCCGACGGTCGCCTCGATCTCGACGCCGTCGTCGGTGATCTCCAGATCCACCGAGGCGCGGTGTACGCCGATCACGTGTGCCAGGGGGAGAAGTGCCGGGGTCGACTTGGCGGCCTGGATGCCGGAGATCCGGGCCACTGCGAGCACGTCGCCCTTGGGGGCGGCGCCATCGCGGAGCGCGGCCACGACCTCCGGCGCGCAGCGCACGAAGCCCCGAGCCGTGGCGGTGCGAACGGTGGGCTGCTTGAGGGTGACGTCGACCATGCGGGCGTGGCCCGCGGCATCCAGGTGGGTGAAGGTCATGGAATCAGCATGACATCGAGCGCGTCGCCGACCGACACGGTGGACACCTCGGCGGGCACGACGGCGAAGGCTTCGGCGCGCGCCAGGGAGGCGGCGAGGTGCGATCCCGATCCGCCCGCGGTGGCCGGCCGCACGGTGCCCTCGACGAGGTCGACCGCGGCGGGGAGGTATTGGCGGCGCCCGGGCGGGGTGGTCCAGCTCTCGGATGCCGTGAGGCGGGCGATGCGCCGATCGATCACGGTGCGCCCCTGCAACGCCAGCAGCGCCGGCCGCACGAACACCTCGAACGACACCGCGACGCTCACCGGGTTGCCGGGCAGGCCGAAGACGAGGCGCCCGTCGTCGACCACGCCGAACGCCTGCGGCTTGCCGGGCTGCATCGCGACCTTCTCGAACGCGATGCGATCACTGAGCGCGAGGCGGACCGGCTCGTACGCACCGGCGCTGACGCCGCCCGTGAAGATGACGACGTCGGCGCGGGTCGCTCGCGCGAGGACGGAGTCGATGCCGGCGGGGTCGTCGCCGACGCGGTCGACGAGTTCGATGTCGGCATCCGCTGCGTTCACGAGGGCGGCGAGCAGGGTCGCGTTGGAGTCGGGCGTCTGGCCGCGGCTCGGCGTGGTGCCGGGGGCGACGAGCTCGCTGCCCGTGGAGACGACCGCCACGCGCGGACGCCGGTGCACCACGACCGCGTCGACCCCTGCGGCCGCGGCGGCGGCCAACGCGAACGGGCCGAGCCGCTCGCCGGGCGACAGCACGGTCGCGCCGGTGAGGGTGTCGCCTCCGCGGCGACGGATGAAGGCGCCCGCTTGCGCGGGAGCGCGGAGCACCCGGACGGTGTCGAGCGAATCGGCGAGACCGCCGGCGGTGTCTTCGAACGGCACGATCGCATCCGCGTCGGCCGGGACGGCGGCACCCGTCATGATGCGTGCCGCCTCGCCCGGGGCGAGCGCCGGGTCGTCCGCGGTGCCCGCGGGCAGGTCGGCGACGACGCGCAGGGTCGCCGGGGTCCCGGCATCCGCCCCCTCCACGTCGGCGAAGCGCACCGCGAAGCCGTCCATCGACGAGTTGTCGAAGCCGGGCAGATCGTGCGCCGCGAGCACCGGCCCGGCGAGGGTGCGGCCCGCCGCGTCGGCGAGCGAGACGCTGTCGGCGGGGAGCAGTGAGACGGCGGCGAGCACGCGGGCGCGGTGCTCCTCGACGGTCAAGAGTTCAGTCACGCGAGGGTCCTTCGAACCGATACGGCGTCAGCCGCAGCCTGTGATGCGTTCTTTCCGGCCCCGGATAGCGCTGACTTGCGCCTTTTGTTCGGCGCGAGTGTGCCACGGCGTGCATTTCGCGCGAGTCACCGGGGGTTCTCATGGCCGCCTCGCCGGGCTCAGGGGAATCACGTCCTGCCGGGCGCGGAGTGCGTCGATGACGACCAGGCGTCCGAGCAACGGCTCGCCGGCGCCGGTGACGAGCTTGATCGCCTCCGTCGCGAGCAGCCCTCCGACCTGCACGCACAGCGAGCCGAGCACGCCGACCTGCGCGCATGTGGGGGGCTCGCCGGCAGAACCGGGAGGAAACAGGTCGCCGAGCACGATGGGGGCGTATCCCTGGGGAGGTGCGGACCAGAACACCGTCACCTGCGCTGCCCACTCCTGCACGGCGCCCCACACGAGGGGGATGCCGAGGGCCTCCGTCGCCGCTGCGACGGCCTCGCGCGTGTCGAAGGTGTCGCTGCCGTCGATGACGAGGTCGGCACCCTCGAACAGGTCGGCGGCATTGTCGGAGGTCAGTCGTACGGTGCGTTCATGAACGACGGTGACGGGCGAGAGGTCGCGCACGGCGCGGGCGGCGGATGTCGTCTTGGCGACGCCGATGTCGTCGACCCGGTGCAGCAGCTGGCGTTGCAGGTTCGTGCGCTCCACGACGTCGTCGTCGATGATCACGAGCTCGCCGACACCCGCGGCGGCCAGCGACAACAGGACGGGGGAGCCGAGGCCGCCCGCGCCCACGACGGCGATGCGCGCGGCCGCGAGTCTGCGCTGCCCCTCCTCGCCGATGCCGGCGAGCACGGCGTGGCGAGCTGTGCGGATCAGTTCTTCGGGGGCGAGGGATGCCACCGGCTCGACGAGCGGCCTCATCCGCCGATCGCGCTCATCGTGCGCTCCGGCTGGACGAAGTCGGCGCGCGCCAGTCCGACGCGGTCGGAGCCGTGGGCGCGGGGCTTGGCCCACATGGCATCCCGCCAGATCTGCGCGAGACCCTCGTCGTCGGCACCGTCGCGGAGGGCGGTGAGCAGATCGGTCTCTTCATGCGAGAAGAGGCACGAGCGGATGCGGCCATCGGCGGTGACGCGCGTGCGCGAGCACGCGGCGCAGAACGGTTCGGTGACGGACGAGATGATGCCGACGTGTCCGGCGAGGGCGGTCTCGCCGTGGCGGCGCACCTCCCAGCGCTCGGCGGGGGCGGCGCCGCGCCCGCGCGGGTCGGGGCTGAGGGTGAAGGCCTCCTCGATCGCGGCGCGGATGTCACGGGCGGGGATGACGTTCGTCGCCGTCCACGAGCGATCGCCGTCGAGCGGCATGTCTTCGATGAAGCGCATCTCGAAACCGTTCGACACGGCCCAGTCGACCAGGGGGACGACCTCGGTGTCGTTGATGCCCCGCAGGAGCACGGCGTTGATCTTGATGGGTCCGAGGCCCGCAGCGCGCGCGGCATGGAGACCCGCGAGCACCTTGTCGAGGTGGGGGCGACGGGTGAGCTCGGCGAACGTCTCGGGGTGCAGGGTGTCGAGCGAGACGTTGACGCGGTTGAGGCCCGCATCTTTCAGGGCGTGGGCGCGGCGGTCGAGACCCACGGCGTTCGTGGTGAGCGAGATCGGCAGGTCGGGGTTGTCGGCCCGGATGCCGGCGATGATGAACTCGAGATCCTTCCGCACCAGCGGCTCGCCGCCGGTGATGCGCAGCTCCTCGGCGCCGAGCGCCTGCACGGCCACGCGGACGATGCGCCGGATCTCGTCGGTCGACATCAGCTGCGATTGCGGGAGCCACGGCATCCCGTCGGCCGGCATGCAGTACGTGCAGCGGAGGTTGCACTTGTCGATCACCGAGACCCGGAGGTCGGTGGCGACGCGGCCGAAGCGGTCGAGCAGTCCGCCCTCGCGGGGGGCGCCGGTGGCGCGGACGGCGCCGGGGTCGCGCTGCGGGTGGGGTGTCTGTCGCGGCTCCGGGTTGCGCGGCCCGCCGGTGGCGCGGATGGCACCGAGCGTGCTCGTTGGCGCGCCCGCCGTCACCGTCGCGCCGAGGGGCACGAGGACGGGGCCGGGCGTCCCGGTCTCGTGCGCGGCATCCATGACACGAGCCTAGGCGAGCGGGGGAGGGCCGGGGTCGGGCGCGTCCTGCCGCGTCATCGACGGGAGGGGCGTCGCGGTGAGAGACAGCAGTGCGGTGACCTCTCTGCGGCGGAATGCCATCACTCTCCCGGGCAGAGGTGGCACGGGCGTTGGGTGGCGGCGGGAGCCGGCGGGTACGGTCATCGCATGCCGAACACCTTCCGTATCGCCACGGCCGCTCGCCTGCTCGGGGTGAGTGATGACACCGTGCGGCGGTGGATCGATCAGGGCATGCTGCCGACGACCGGGGCATCGCCCGTCGAGATCCCGGGTGCGGCGCTGGCGGAGCGCGCGGTGGCCCTCGCCGACGAGCCCGACGACCCCACGGGAATCGCCTCGAGCGCGCGCAATCGTTTCGTGGGAATCGTCACGCGCGTGCGGATCGACGGGGTGATGGCCCAAGTCGACCTGCAGTGCGGGCCCCACCGGGTGGTGTCGCTCATGTCGGCTGAGGCGGCCGAAGAACTGGCCCTCGCCCCCGGCTCGCTGGCGGTGGCGTCGGTCAAGGCGACGGTGGTGACGGTGGAGGCGCCGCGGGGCTGAGGGCGATGGTTCGCCGCGGGCAGGCCGTCGCGAGGCCCATGGTGGCAGCGAGCTCACGGCGCCCGGCCGATGCAGAGGCGCCGCCGGAACCCGCCGCCGGAGCGGCCGTGGGAGCGCCGGGCGCTCAGACGGCGAAGCGCGGACCGACTGCTTCGGTGGTGAGGTCCCACAGGCGGCGGGCATCAGCCTCGGCGCGGAACGGCGGCCACAGCTCCGTCGCCCGCGCCGGCCCGCCGATCAGGCGCGACGGGCCGAAGAAGGTGCCGTCCGACGCGGGCGCGGTCGCCGCGAGCACGGCGGGTTCGGCGGCGGATGCCACCGTGCCGGTGATGTGCAGTCGCGAGAGGAGCCGGATGACGCGGCGGGCCCCCAGCTCGCGCTCCCGGCCGACGCCCGGTTGCGCGGCCAGCAGATTGGTCGGGGAGACGCCGGGGTGCGCGAGGGTGCTGGTGAGCTGCCAGCCCAGCGCGCGGCTGCGGCGTTCGAGCTCCTGCGCGAAGAGACCGATCGCGATCTTCGACTGCACGTAGGACGCCATGGCGTCGTACGGTGTCGGGTCGATCGTCTGCTCGTCGAAGCGGCCCCGACGTGCCGCGATGCTCGTCTGGTGCACGACGCGCGCCCGGCCCTCACGCAGCAGGGGCAGCAGGCCCAGGGTCAGGGCGGCGTGCCCGAGGTGGTTCGTGCCCCACTGCAGTTCGAACCCGTCGGCGGTCTCGCGACGGCTCGGCGGCGTCATGACGCCGGCGTTGTTGACGAGGAGGTGGACGGGCCGGCCCTCCCCACGCAGTGTTTCGACCAGGGTGTGCACCGAGTCCAGGCTCGCCAGGTCCAGCGTGCGCGTCGAGGCCACGGCATCCGGAACCTCTCGACGAAGAGTGTCGATCGCGCGGCGCCCCTTGTCGGCGGAGCGGACGGGGAGCACGACCTCGGCGCCGAGCGCGGCGAGACGCGTCGCGATCACCGTGCCGATGCCGTCGCTGGCACCGGTGACGACGGCCAGGCGGCCGGACAGTGGGAGGGAGGTGGGGGTCATGGGCGGTCCTTTCGAGCGGATGCTTCGATGCTCGTCGCCCCGACGCAGGGGGACCAGTGTCCGCTCACCCACTGATCGGCAGTCCACCCCCACGCCGCACTTTGACCGTGCAGACCCGCGGCCCGACTTCGCGGAGATGCGTGAGTCGCCAGATTGTGTCGCTTGCGCCGTGGTGGAGGCGACAGATCTTGGCGACTCACGCGGGGTGCGGCCTGACCACGCGGGGTGCGGCCCGGGCCGTGCGGGGATGCGTGAGTCGCCAGATTGTGTCGCTTGCGCCGTGGTGGAGGCGACAGATCTTGGCGACTCGCGCGGGGTGGGCGAGGGGGGCGCGGGGGTGGCGCGGGCGGGACGGGGCGCGGCGCCGGCCGCGAGCGGGTGACGCCCGGTCAGCCCGGGGTGGCGGGGGTGGGGCCGAGCACGGACAGCAGGCGCAGCTTCTCGGCGCTCTCGCTGCCGGGCTGCGCCGTGTACACGAGTAGCCGGTGGGAGGTCTCGGGATCGAGCAGGGTCTGGCACGACAGATCCAGGCGGCCGACCTCGGGGTGATGAAAGCGCTTGATCTCGGGCGGTCGGGCGCCGACCTCGTGGGTGTCCCACAGGGCTCTGAACTCCGGGCTGCGCGCGCGGAGATCGTCGGAGAGCTCGGCCGCACGCGAGTCCGGGCCGCGCGCGGCGACGAGTTCGCGCAGTCCCGCCGCGTACACGCGGGACAGGACCGCCGCTTCCTCAGCGGGATAAGGGGCGCGGGCGCCCGGATCGGTGAACCAGCGGTACCCGACGCTCCGCGACGGTCCGGTGCGGAGCGTGACGTCGCCGAGGAGGGCGGCCCCTAGGCGGCTCTGCCGCAGCGTCTCACCGAGCTCGGAGACGATCTCGGCGGGGGTGTCGTCGAGGCGGTCGAGCACCCGCAGCATGCCGGGGCTGATGTGCTCCGTCGCTGAGTGGCGGGCGGGCGGCTGGTGTCCCGCGAGGCGGAAGACGTGGTCGCGCTCCGCGAGGCTCAGGTGCAGGCCCTGCGCGAGGGAGGTCAGCATCTGCTCGGACGGCGTCGGGCCGGTGCCGCGCTCGAGCCGCGCGTAATAGTCGGTCGACATGTGGCTGAGCAGGGCCACCTCCTCGCGCCGCAGTCCCGCTGTGCGGCGGCGGACGCCGCGCGCGAGTCCGACGTCTTCCGGCTGCAGGGCTTCGCGCCGCCGCTGGAGGAAGTCGCCCAGCCCGGCCAGATCGCTCATGTCGTCGCTCGCATCCCCCGTTCCTACCGTGCCGGCGTGGAGGGAGCCAGGACCCGCCGATCCACCCCTTCGGGTGTCGCGCGGTCGTCGCGCTGTCTGGACGGCGTGGCGCTCGAACGGCATCGCGGCAGATGCGGATGAAAGGGCCTTAGATATCCGCAGAGGCGGAATAATGGTCGGAAGCGGCGGCACTCGTCGCCGAAAGGATGCCATGTCTCGCTCCGCCCGCCTGCTCACGCTGCTGAGCTGCGCCGCCCTCCTCGCGGGGTGCGCGAGCGCTGCGCCCGAGCCGCCGGCATCCGGAGACCAAATCGCGGGCACGGTCGAGGTGTATGCGGCCGCGTCGTTGCAGCGGTCGTTCGACGAGATCGCCGCCGCGTTCGAAGACCAGAACCCGGAGGTCAGCGTCAGCGCGGTCTACGACGGATCCAGCACGCTCGCCACGCAGATCGGCGAGGGCGCGCCCGCCGACGTCTTCGCCTCCGCCGACGAGAAGAACATGGCCAAGGTCGCGTCCCAGGCTCCTGATCCGCGGCTCTTCGCGGGGAACACCCTCGTCATCGCCGTGCCGGCGGGCAACCCGGGCGCGGTCGAGACCCTCGCCGACCTGACGCGGGTCACGACGGTCCTGTGCGCGGCCGAGGTGCCGTGCGGTGCGGCGTCGGCCACCCTGCTCTCGAACGCCGGAGTGACGGTGACGCCCGCGAGCGCGGAGCAGAACGTCACCGCCGTCCTGACGAAGGTCGCCGCGGGCGAAGCGGATGCGGGGCTCGTCTATGCCACCGACGTGGTCGGACGCGCCGACGTCGAGGCGATCGTCCCCGAGGGCGCCGACGCCGTGGTCAACAGCTACCCGATCGCAACGCTGACCGATGCCCCCAACCCGGAAGCGGCATCCGCCTTCGTCGCGTTCGTGCTGTCGGACGACGGACAGCGGATCCTCCGCGACGCGGGCTTCCGCGCACCGTGAGCGCTGGACGCGGGCTCGCGCGCACCGTGGGGGCTGGACGCGGGGTCGCGCGCACCGTGAGGGCGGGACGCGGTTCTCCGCGCACCGTGAGCGCCGGAGGGTACGTTCCGCGATGGCTGATCGCACCGGCGGCGGCCGGGCTGCTGTTCCTGCTCGTACCGCTGACGGCGCTGATCGCCCGCGTCCAGTGGGCCACCCTCTGGAGCGACATCACGTCTCCGGCGGCGGTCGAAGCCCTCGGGCTCTCACTGGGCACCGGTGCCGCGGCGACCGCGCTGTGCGCCGTCGTCGGCATCCCTCTCGCCGTGGTGATCGCGCGGAGCCCCGCGCGTGTCGCGGCGTTGCTGCGCGCGCTGGTCACCGTGCCGCTGGTGCTGCCCCCCATGGTCGGCGGTGTCGCCCTGCTCTACCTCTTCGGGCGCTCAGGTCCCCTCGGCATCCTGGGTCTGCCGTTCACGACGGCCGCCGTCGTTCTCGCTCAGATTTTCGTCGCCCTGCCGTTCCTCGTGCTCGCGGTCGAGGGGACGCTGCGCAGCACCGGCGTCGAGTTCGAGCGGGCAGCCGCCTCGCTCGGGGCGTCGCGCGCGACGATCCTGCGGCGGGTGACATTGCCGCTCGCCGCCCCCGGCATCGTCGCCGGGGTCGTGCTGTGCTTCGCCCGGGCGATCGGTGAGTTCGGCGCGACGGCGCTGTTCGCCGGCAACCGGCCTGGGGTCACGCAGACCATGCCGCTCGCGATCTACACCGCGTTCAACGGCGCGGGAGTGTCGCAGGGGACGGCGGTGGCGTTGTCGCTGCTGCTGCTCGTCACAGCGGTGGCGGTGCTGCTTCTCGTACGCGGCTGGCGGCCGGGGGTGGGGCGGTGAGCGGCGCGGATCACACGGCCGACACCGGTTTCGGGACGGTTCCGGATGCCGCTGCGCTCACCGCTCGACTGCGCGTGCGCCGCCGCGACTTCGACGTCGACATCGAGCTCGACGTGTCTGCCGGCGAGACCGTCGCGGTGATGGGGCGAAGCGGTGCGGGCAAGTCGACGCTGCTCGGCGCCCTGGCGGGGCTGACTCCGCTCGACGAGGGCGAGATCAGCATCGACGGCCGGGTTCTCGATCGGGCGCCGCGATTGCGCACCGACCCGATGCACCGGGGGATCGTGCTGCTCGGCCAGGACGCCCGGCTGTTCCCGCACCTCACCGCGCGCGAGAACGTCGCCTTCGGTCCGCGGGCGGCCGGGGTTCCGGCATCCGTCGCCCGTTCCGCCGCGGAAGGCTGGCTGGAGCGCGTCGGTCTGCCCGGCGCAGGAGACCGTCGGCCGTCGCAACTGTCGGGCGGCGAGCAGCAGCGCGTCGCCGTGGCGCGGGCGCTGGCCGCCGAGCCGCGGGTGGTGCTGCTGGACGAGCCGCTCGTCGCGCTCGACGCGGTCACCGCGTCGGAGATCCGGGCGATGCTGCGCGAGCGGCTGGCGGGGGTCACGACCGTGGCGGTGACGCACGATGCCGTGGACGCAGCCGCACTGGCCGACCGGCTCGTGATCGTCGAGCGGGGGAGGGTCACGCAGCACGGGCCGGTGCGCGAGGTGCTCGCGACGCCGGCGACGGAGGTGGCGGCGAAGATCGCCGGGCTGGAACGGATCGTCGGTGTGGCTCGGGGCGGGGCGTTCGAACGGCGGGGCCTGCGGCTGGAGTCGACGGATGCCGCGTCGCGCGCCGCCGCGGCCGACGACGGCGCGTCAGTGGCCGCGGTCTTCCGAGCCGCCGACGTGCGATTCGGTCACGGCTCGCGAGGGGTCGTGTCGCGCCTGGAACCCACCCCGACGGGCGTCCGCATCGTGCTCGACGTCGGCGCCGCCGAGGTCTCGCCCGCCGAGGCGGTGGGCATGCGACCCGGCGATGTGGTGCGCTGGACGGTTCCGCCTGCGTGCCTGCGCTTCGTGCCGGCATCCTGAGGCGGGCGCGCAGTCGGCGCGCGGTGGGTCGTGCCTGCGTCGGCGAGCGGGGGTTCGAAGTGTGTGAGTCCGGTCCGCCGCGGCGGCGAGGCGGCAGTGCATGTCGATCTCGTATGAAGTGCGACGTGTGGAGGGTGAGATCACCGCGTGAGACATTGCATGTCGACATGCGGCCTGGTCATGTAAGACAGGTCGATCTGTCGGAAGGCTCTCCATGTCCCTCTCGTCCCCTTCGCCCCGCGCGCTCCTCGTGGCATCCCTCGTCATGGTGGCTGCGGTGATGACCGCTTTCCACGTTCTCCTCATCCAGCGAGGGAGTGTGGATCAGTGGTCGGTCGCACTCCTGCTTCTCGTCGCCGCCACGCTGGTGGGGACCCTGCGGGTACTCCGGCCGGAGTTTCTGGCCCGGCCAGCGACGTTCCTCGTCGTCCACCTGGTGGCGTACCTCCTCGTCGCGGGTTCGATCGCCGTGCACGTCATGGCAACCGGCGATCAGCTGAACGGTGCCCGCGGACTGGTGTGGATGGTGGCGTGCTGGGGAGCCGGGCTTCTCGTTCACGCTCTCGGTACGGCCGACACCTTCCTGCCGCGGAGTCGTCGCGTCTGACGCGCGCCCCGACGAGCGGTGCCTCGGCGCACTCGTCGCATCGGCGACACGCAGGCTTCCGACGCGGCAGTGGCGGGCACGTCAGTCCCGAACAGCAGCGTCACCCGCGCTGACCACTCGCCCACCCTCCACCCGCACCTCGCGATCCACAAGCCCCTCCGGCACCTCGACGTGCGACACGAGCACGACGGCCTGATCACGGCCCACCGCGCCGAGCAGGTCGTCGAGCAGGGCATCGGATGCCGCGGGGTCGACGCCCGCGGTCGGCTCGTCGAGCACGAGCACGGGGAAGCCGCGCAGCAGCGCCCGCGCGAGGGCGAGGCGCTGCGCCTGTCCGCCCGAGACGAGGGAGCCGCGATCTCCCACGGGGGTGTCGAGGCTGCCGCGCTCGTGGACCCACTCATCGAGCCCGACCCGCGCCAACACGGTCCACAGGTCGTTCTCGGTGGCGTCGTCGCGGGCGAACAGCAGGTTCTGCCGCACCGACTCGTCGAAGAGGTACGGCGACTGCTCGATCAGCCCGACCGTGCGGCGCAGATCGTCGCCGGAGAGATCGCGCGCTTCTACGCCGCCGATCGCGTACGACCCCTCGTAGTCGAGGAAGCGCGCGAGCACGTGCGCGAGAGTCGTCTTGCCCGCACCGCTCGGTCCGCTCACCAGGACGCGCTCGCCGGGGCCGACGCGCAGGTCGATGTCGTCGAGGCGGCCGGAGTCGCCGTCGAATCCGCTCCGCGTCGGCCAGTGCGCGCGGATGCCACGGAGTTCCAAGCCCGAGCCCAGCACCGGCGCCTCGCCGGTCGACGCGGGCTCGTCGCGGGGCAGACCGTCGGGGATGCCGTCGGGCACGGCCTCGGCGATGCGCTCCGCGGCCGCGCGCACCTGCCGCCACGAGGCGAGGGCGAGAGGCACTGGTCCGAACACCTCGAACACCGCCATCGGCAGCAGGACGACGACCGCGAGGCCCGGGCCCGACAGTACTCCGCCGGTGACGGCGGGGGCGGCGACGATCAGGGCGCCGAGCGAGGCGAGTCCGGCGAGCACCGATACCGCGCCCGAGGTGAGCCCCTGCGCCCCGCCGCGGCGGACCACCGCGCGACGCAGCGCCCGATCGGCGTCGCGCACGCGTGCGGTCGCGGCATCCACGGCCCCGTATGCGGTCAGCACGTCGAGGTTCGTCAGCAGGTCGTGCACGGCATCGGCCACGGCGGCGCGCAGCGGTGCGATCGAGCGCTCGGCGCGCGACCCCGCCGCCCACCCGACCGCGACAGCGACCGCGAAGGCCACCACCAGGCAGCCCAGCAACGCCAACGCCGCGGGCCACGAGATCAGCGCCGTGAAGACGACGGCCGCGAGCGAGGTGAGAGCCGCGACCGACAGGGGCAGCACGACCCGCAGGGGAAGGTTCTGCAGCTCCTCGACGTCGTCGACGACGCTCGACAGCAGGCCACCGCGACGCGAACGCGCCAGGCCGTCGGGCGCGAGCGGCACGATGTCGCGCACGAGGTCGGCGCGCACCCCCGCGAGCTGGTGCAGGGCCGCATCGTGCCCCGTCAGACGCTCCAGGTAACGGAACACCGCGCGTGACAGCGCGAACGCCCGCACGCCGACGACGGCCATCGAGAGGTACATCACCAAGGGCTGCTCGGCCGCGCGCGCGATGAGCCAGGCGCTCGCGGCGAGGAGCGCGATCGCGCTCGCCGCGGTGCCGAACCCCGACAGCACCGCCGGCGCGAACCGCCGCCGCGACGGCATCGCCGCCCGCAGGATCTCCCTGACCCGCCCGCTCACGCGCGCCCCCCGTGCAAAGCGCGTGAGGGGTCAAGAACTGTCGCCTGGACCCCCGCCGAGGCGACACTTTCTGACCCCTCACGCGACAGCGACAGGGAGACCGTGCGGGTGGCGATCGCGCGGGCGGAGGAGCGGTGCGAGACCAGCAGGACGCCGCGGCCGGCGTCGGCCTCGCGGCGCAGGGTCGCCCACAGGTGCGCTTCGGTCGCGGCATCCAGGGCGCTCGACGGCTCGTCGAGGACGAGGATCGGGGCGCCGGTCACGCGGGCCCGGTACAGCGCCCGGGCGACGGCGACGCGCTGCGCCTCACCGCCGGACAGCCCCGAGCCCCCGGCGCCGAGGGGGGTCGCGGGGTCGATGCCCTTCGCTCCGGCGTCGGCCAGCGCGGCGGCCACCGCGCGCGCGTCGGACGCCGACCCGAGCGAGACGTTGTCGCCGACCGTGCCCGCCACGAGCCCCGGCCGCTGGCCCGCCCACGCCACAGAGCCCCGCGCATGCGCCACGACGACACCATCGACCCGCACGGCTCCCTCGCACGGGGCGTACCCGAGCAGTGCGGCGATCAGCGACGACTTGCCGACGCCGCTCGGCCCGGTCACGAGCACCACCTCGCCAGGGCCCACGGTCAGCGACACCCGCGGCATCCGGTGCCCCTCACGGTGCACCCGCACGTCGTCGAGGGTCAGAACCGACCCGCGCATCGGGGAACCGGCATCCGGAGCCGCAGCGGTACGCGCCGCGTCGAGCGCGTCGAAGATCTCCTCCGTCGCCGCGACACCCTCCGACGCCGCGTGGAACTGCACCCCCACTTGCCGAAGCGGCAGGTACGCCTCGGGTGCGAGCAACAGCACGAAGAGTCCCACGAGCAGCGACAGATCACCCGAGAGCAGGCGGAAGCCGATGGTCACGGCGACGATCGCGACCGAGACGGATGCCAAGAACTCCAGCGCGAAGCCCGACAGGAACGACACGCGCAGCACCGTCATCGTCTCGCGCTTGTAATCGCGCGTAATCGTCTCGATGGAGTCGGCGGCGCGGTGCTGCCGTCCGAACGCCTTCAGGGTGCCGAGACCCTCGACGGTGTCGGCGAAGCGCGCGGCGAGTCGTCCGAGCGTGCGGTACTGCTTCTGTTGCACACCGCGGGTCGCGAGTCCGATGAGCACCATGAAGAGCGGAATCAGCGGGATCGTCACCGCCACGATCAGGCCCGAAAGCGGGTCGGCGAGTGCGATGGCGCCGATCAAGATCGGCATGGTGACGACGGTCGCCACGAGCTGCGGCAGGTACCGGCCGAAGTACGCGTCGAGCGCCTCGAGCCCGTGCCCCGCGGTCAGCGAGAGCGAGGCGGCGTTACGCCGGGCCAGCCACCCCGGCCCCAGACGCCCGACCGCGTCGACCAGTGCCGCGCGCAGCTGCAGCGAGGCGGCCGCCGCTCCCCGCGCCGACACCCGCTCCGACACCGCGATCAGCAGTCCACGCAGAAGAACGAGGGATGCCGCAACCCCGACGTACCCCCACAGCTCGCCGAGCGGCCGGCCCTGGATCGCGCCGACCAGCGCGCTCGTGAGCGCCCACGCGAACCCGACGATCACGCCGGTCTGCGCCAGCACGATCCCCGCCGTCGCGGCGAAGAAACTTCGCGAGGCGGTGGCGTAGCGGACGAGCCGCGGATCGACGGGTTTCACGGGTGGGGCTTCCGATCAGGATGCTCGGGCGGGTGAGGAGGCTGAGCTCGTCGAAGCCTCCGGTCCCTTCGACGGGCTCAGGGACCTTCGGCAGGCTCAGGGATCTTCGACAGGCTCAGGGATCTTCGACGGGCTCAGGGATCTTCGACGGGCTCAGGGATCTTCGACGGGCTCAGGGATCTTCGACGGGCTCAGGGATCTTCGACGGGCTCAGGGATCTTCGACAGGCTCAGTGACGTTCGACAGGCTCAGGGACCTCTGCAGGAGGCGGGCTGGCGCGATGCGGGAGTCAGTGCGCCACGAGGGCGGCCTTCTCGATGCGGGCGCGGGTGACGCGCTTGCGGAACACCCAGTAGGTCCAGCCCTGGTAGGCCAGGATCAGCGGCAGGAAGATCAGCGCCGCCCAGCTCATGATCGTCAGCGTGTACGGCGTGCTCGAGGCGTTCTCGATGGTCAGGCTCGAGCCCTCGGCGAGGGTGGTGGGCATGACGTTCGGGAAGAGCGCGAAGAACAGCGCGGCGACGGCGGCGACGATCGTGACGGCACCGAGGGTGAAGGCGGTGCCCTCGCGGTCGCGGGTGTTGGCGACCCACGAGCCGATCAGCGCGAGGGCGGCGGCGCCCGACAGGCCCACCACGCCGAGGAACAGCGGCGCGCCCGCGGCATCCACGATCGTCCACCCGAGGAACAGGGCCGCGAGAGCGATGGCGGCGACCCCGACGCGGCCGGCCAGGCGCCGGGCGTCGGCGCGCACCTGTCCGTCGGTCTTCAACGCGACGAAGTACAGCCCGTGCACGAAGAACAGCGCGAGCGTCGTGAGCCCGCCGAGGATGCCGTACGGGTTCAGCAGCGTCAGCACCGTGCCGGCGTACTCGTGGTCGGCATCCAGGGGCACGCCCTGCACGATATTGGCGAACGCGACGCCCCAGAGGAAGGCGGGGACCGCAGATCCGAAGAAGATCATGCGGTCGAACGACCGCTTCCACCGCAGCGAGTCGCGCTGGTGGCGGTACTCGAACGACACCCCGCGGGCGATGAGGGCGAGGAGGATCGCGAGCAGCGGCAGGTAGAACCCGCTGAACAGCGTCGCGTACCACTCGGGGAACGAGGCGAACAGGGCTGCTCCGGCGACCATCACCCACGTCTCGTTGAGGTCCCACACGGGGCCGATGGTGTTGATGATCTGCCGGCGGGCGATGTCGTCCTTGCCGAGGAAGGGGATCGACATGCCGACGCCGAAGTCGAACCCGTCGAGGACGAAGTAGCCGACGAAGAGGAAGGCGACGATCCAGAACCAGAGGTGCGCGAGATCCATTTTGTGTCCCTGTGTGCTCAGTAGACCGTGGTCGGGGTGTTCTCGATGGCGTCGTCGTGAGCGGCATCCGGATCGGGCAGGGGATCGGGACCCTTCTGCGCGAACTTCTTGATCAGTCCGAACTCCACGACGGCGAGGCTGGCGTACACGAGGGTGAAGGCGATGAGCGAGATGAGCACGCTCCAGCCCGGGACGCTGGGCGAGACGCCGTCCTGCGTGAGCATGAGACCGAAGACGATCCACGGCTGCCGACCAATCTCGGTGAAGACCCAGCCGACGAGGCTCGCGAGCATCGGCAGAGGAGCGGCCCAGATCGCCACACGCCACATCCACGGGGCGACCGGGCGCGTGGCCTTCTTCCGCGTGACCCACAGGCCCGCCACGCACACCAGCGCCGCCACGCCGCCGAGCGCGATCATCCAGCGGAACGCCCAGTAGGTCACCCACAGCACGGGGGCGAAGTTGCCGTCCACCTGGTCGGCGAACTGGGGGAACATCTCCTGGCTGTAGAGCGTGTTGAGGTCGTTGATGCCTTCGACGCAGCCGTCGAGCGAGTGCGTCGACAGGATGCTGAGCAGGAAGGGCACACGGATCGAGAACAGCTCGCTCGTGCCGTCGGGGGTGCCGAGCGTGAAGATCGAGAACGAGGCATCCTGGCCGCACACCGTGTTGAAGGTCGCCTCCGCCGCAGCCATCTTCATGGGCTGGGTCGCCACCATCACCAGGCTCAGCTGGTCGCCGGCGATCGCCACGAGCACGAACGACGCCAGCGTCGTCCACAGGCCGAAGCGGAGGGTCTTGCGCATCATGTCGGTGTTCTGCCCCCGCGCCAGGTGCCAGGCCGAGACGGCGACGACGATCATGGCCGCGAACATCCAGCCCGCGAAGATCGTGTGGGGGAAAGCCGCGAGGGCGACGGGGTTGGTCAGCAGCGCCCAGAAGTCGACGAGCTCGGCGCGGTGGCCCTCGGCCGACATCTGGTAGCCCACCGGGTTCTGCATGAAGGCGTTGGCGGCGATGATGAAATACGCCGACAGGGTGGCGCCGAGGGATGCCATCCAGATACTCGCGAGGTGCGCGAGGCGGGGGAGCTTGTCCCAGCCGAAGATCCAGAGGCCGATGAAGGTGGCCTCGAGGAAGAAGGCGAGCAGTCCCTCGAACGCGAGCGGAGCACCGAAGACGTCGCCGACGAAACGTGAGTACGCCGACCAGTTCATGCCGAACTGGAACTCCTGCACAATTCCCGTCACGACGCCCATGGCGAAGTTGATGAGGAAGATCCTGCCGAAGAAGCGGGTGATGTGGAGCCACCGCACGTCGCCCGTGCGGTACCACACGGTTTGGAACACGGCCACGATCAGCGACATGCCGAGGGTCAGGGGCACGAACAGGAAGTGGTACAGGGTCGTCAACCCGAACTGCCAGCGGGCGAGAGCCAGGGGGTCGAGCCACTCCATCAGGAGCCTCCGATCAAACCGGATTGTGTGGTCAGACCACATGCTACGCGGCGGCTCTCCGGCGCGTCTGCGGATCCCTCGGCGTCGAACGATATACTCGGCAAGTCATTTCCCTGGTCCGAGGAGCCGCCGTGTCCGTGCGCCAGAGCCTGCTCGCGATCCTGGATCGCGGCGCCTGCTACGGCTCTCAGCTGCGCGCCGAGTACGAGCGTCGCACCGGCGCGCGCGTGAACGTCGGCCAGGTCTACACCACCCTCGAGCGCCTCGAACGCGACGGGATGGTGGTCGGCGCGGGCGTCGATGAGGAGGCGCGCGTGCTGTGGGAGCCCACGCCGGCCGGTCGCGCAGAAGCCCACGCCTGGTTGTCGACCGCGTCGCTGGCCGAGGGCCGCGACGAGGTCGCCCTCAAGGTCGCCCTGGCCGTGACGCTCCCCGGCGCCGACGTCGGCGGCATCCTCTCCGTACAGCGCGCGGCTGTGCGCGCCGCGCTGGCAGAGGCCGAGGACGGGGAAGCGGATGCCGTGCCGGCGGCGATCGTGCGCGCCGCCCGGCGCGCGCGGCTCGAGGCCGACCTCCGCTGGCTCGACGAGGTGGAGGCGCTCACCGCCGAGGCGACCCCGTTCGGGCTGTCCGAAGAGCGCCCGCGCCGGGGTCGCCCGGCCCGCTCCGCGGTCTAGCCGAAATACAGCGGTGGCGGTGATCCGTCAAGCCCGGAGCGCTTCTTCAGCGGACGCTCCACTCTGAGGACCTCTCGGACGACGAAGGAGTCTCTCATGGTCATGGACGCATCGCTCAGTCGCCGGGGATCGTCGAAGGGTGCCCGCACCGCTGCCGTCGCCCCCGCGCCGATCAACGTCGCCCCCGCGCCGATCAACGTCGCCCCCGCGCCGATCGACGTCGCCCCCGCGCCGGTGGACATCGTGTCCGCGCCGGTGACGTCTTCGCAGGCGGCGACGGAGATCCCGTGGACGCGCATCGACCTCGACCTGTACGAGGTCAGTCGCGGCGGCTACATCGTCGGTTACGTCGAAGTGGTCGGTGCCGTCTTCGTCGCTCTCGGGGGAGCGCGCTACGACCGCGCCGTGGAGGTGTCTCAGCACCTCACCTTCCACGCGGCCGTGGACGTTCTCGTGCGCCGCGTGCTTTGACCGCTGCGCAAGCGACGCAGCCGGGACGCGCTTGGCGCACGGCCGCGGAGGAGTGCGGGGTGGCTGCGTCCCGCGTCGAGTCAGCGCGAGAGCGTGTATCCGGCCTCATCGATCGCCGCGGCGATGTCGTCGTCGCTCACGTCTGCCGTGCGTGCGATGCGCACGAGTGAGGCATCACCGACCCGCAGGTCGACCCACACGACATCGACACCCTCGAGAGCGGACAGCTCTTCGGTGACCGCGCGGACGCAGTGATCGCACGTCATCCCCTCGACGGACAGAACGTCGTTCGCCGCGGTCGCCGGGGACGGTGTGGGGACGGCTTTCACGCCGCCGCACCCGCATCCATCGCCGCACCCGCCGCCGGCGGGGCTCGAGGCGGTCAGGCCGAGGTCGATCCGCTGCTCTGCCATGGGGTCTCCTTCACGAACGCACCAGGCGGGCGATCGCCTGATTGGCTTCTTTCAGTTTCTCTTCGGCGACGGGGCCGCCCTGCGCGGCGGCTTCGGCGACGCAGTGCGAGAGGTGGTCGTCGAGGAGTGAGAGGGCGACGTTCTCGAGCGCCTTCGTCACGGCCGACACCTGAGTGAGGATGTCGATGCAGTACTGGTCGTCGTCGACCATCCGCGCGATTCCGCGCACCTGCCCCTCCGCGCGACGCAGGCGCTTGAGGAGCTCGTCTTTCCGACCCTCGTATCCGTGCACGCGCTCCATGATACCCCCGTGGGGTATCGCTAGCATCGTCTGCGCCGGTGTCAACCCCCTCGGCAGCCGGCTCCGGATGGCGGATCGTCGAAATCGTCAGGAGGTCGACATGCTCTTTCGTCGTACCGGTGGTGGTCGGCGATGACCACCGAACCTTTCCCCACCGGACCACACCGCCCCGTGCGCATCCCGCACCTGCCCCCACTGCGCTCGCAGCGGGGAGAATCGAAGGATGACGCGAACACTGGCGGCGCTTCCCGGCGCCGCGCGGAAACTGTGTCTCAGCCGACGAAACGGCGAGATCTGCACTCGTGAGAACGGCCACCGCGGCCTTCACCACCGCACGGGCGGGCGCCGGCTGTGGAGCGATGTGCAGGCCGATCCGCCGGCGTGTCCGGCTGTCGGGACGCCGGTCGAGCCGGCGCCCCGGCTCGCCGACGGGTTCCCGGGGGGTCGGGCGCTGTGCCCGATCTGCTGGGCGTTCGTCATGCCCGTGAACGGCGTCCTGTCTGCGCACGACTCGTGGCGCGGCGACGAGACGCGCGACGAGGCTGACCGGCGGCGGGAGTGGTTCAACAGCTACGGCTGGTGAGGCTCGTCGCGCGCCCGTCGACGACGTTCACGGTCTCGTCGAGAGCGTCGGCGTGCGCGACGTCGTGGGTGACGAGCAGCGTCGCCGTCCGCCGCTCGCGCGCCAGGCGCGACAGCAGGGCCATGATCTCGGCCCCGCGGGCGCTGTCGAGCGCGCTCGTCGGTTCGTCGACCAGCAGCACGCGAGGCTCGTGCACGAGGGCCCGCGCGATCGCGACGCGTTGCCGCTGCCCGCCGGACAGCCCCGCGGGGCGCCGATCCGCCTGGGCTGCGAGACCGACGGCATCCAACAGCTCGTCGACCCGCGCGCGCACCGTCGCCCGCCGTGCGCGACGGCCGCGCCCTTCGAGCTCCGCCATGACGCACAGCTGCTCGCGGGCGGTGAGCGCGGGGAGCAGCTGCGGCTGCTGGAACACGATGCCGATGCGCTCGCGGCGCAGCGTCGTGCGCGCGGCGGCGTCGAGGCCGCTGGCATCCACTCCGTCGATCACGACGCGCCCGGAGTCGGGACGCACGAGCGTGGCGGCGAGGGCGAGCAGGCTCGACTTGCCCGACCCCGACGGCCCCGTGATGCCGGTGAGCACCCCCGGTCGTCCCTCGAGGGTGACGTGATCGACCGCGGTGACGCGGGCCTCGCCGTCGGGGTAGGTGAGGGTGACGTCGTCGAGAAGGATCATCGAGTGCTCCCGAGTGCGGTGAGGGGGTCGGATGCCGTGACGGTGCGCAGCGACACCGCCGCGCCGATGAGGCCGAGTGCGATCATCACGACCGCGGGGGCGAGGGTGGTGAGCGGACTCAGCACGAACGGCAACGCGCCGCCGGCGAGCGACCCGAGCGCGGCTGTGAGCCCGATGCCGACCCCGACGCCGACGGTCAGCACGACGAGTGCCTGGCCGAGCGCATCGCGCACGAGGGCGGCGGTGCTGGCGCCGAGGGCTTTGAGCACGGCGACGTCGCCCGCGCGCTGCATCGTCCAGACGGTGAAGAACGCGCCGACGACCAGGGCCGAGACGCCGAAGAGCATGGCGATCATGAGCGCGAGCGAGCCGATCTCGGAGCGGAACGTCGGCAGCGCCGCCAGACTCGCGAGCGGGGCGGATGCCACGGTGCCGGTCTCGGCGGCGACGGCGTCCCACGTGGGGGAGCCGGCCACCGCGAGCACCGTCGGCTCACCGCTGCCGCCCAGGCGCTCATCGAGCGTGCGCCAGGCGTCGAGCGTCAGCGACGCGACGGGTGTGTGGCTGTACGACAGGTCGTCGCCGACGGCCGACACGGTGAACGTCGATCCGGCGACGACCACCGTGTCGCCGATTCCGGCGCCCAGCGTCTTCGCGGCACCGGTGGAGAGGACGACGTCGCCGGCGCGGGCGGGGGCGGGAAAGGTCCCGTCGGCATCGAGACCGAGAAGAGCGACGGCGCCGGTTCCCGCCGGCCCTTCCGCCCGCGTCTGCTGGATGCCGATCGGCGCGACGCGGTCGACGCCGGGGGCGGTGCGCCACGCGGAGATCGTGTCGGCGTCGATGCTCGAGTCGGCGAAGGTCGCCGCGCCTGCTCCGACGGGCTTCAGCACGAGCCGGTCGCCCGGCAGAGCCAGCACCGCCGAGACGTTCTGGGCGGCCAGGCCCCCGGTGAGGCCCGACAGGAACCCGACGAGCAGGGTGATGAGGGCGACGACCGCCCCGATAAGGGCGAATCGCCCGCGGGCGAACCGCAGATCGCGCCATGCGACGTACACGTCGCCTCCTTCCGCCGGCGGATCTCCCCGGCGTCCTCCACCCTCGTCGAAGGGCGCGGGCCGGTCATCGGCGGCTCGGGCGAACTCCCTCTCCACCTTTCGGACGATTCCCCGGCGACGCGGCATCCGTACCCTGGACTCCGACATGCCCCATCGCACTCTCGGCCCCGTCTTCGCGGGACTTCGCGCCGGACTCCACACCCTGTTCGGGGCTCTGCTCGCGTTGGTCGTCGTGCGCGTGCTGCTCACCGACGGGTCCGTGCTCGCGCTCATGCTGGCGGGGCTGCTCGGCGTCGTGTACCTCGCGGGCCTGTGGCTCGCCCGCCCCCGGCTCGCCGTCGTCGAGCCCACCGGAGGGATCTCACGGGCGGGCGGCGCCTGGATCGCGGCGCTCACCCTCGTGTGGGCGGCGCTGATGTGGTTCGTGCCCGAGGCGGCCTACCTGGTCTTCCCGCTGTTCTTCCTGTACCTGCACCTCCTGCCCGGAGCGGCGGGTCCGGTGGCCGTCGTCGCCACCACCGCCCTCACGATCGTGGCGTTCGCGGTACACGGCGGACTCACCGTGGGAGGGGTCGTGGGGCCGGTGGTCGGTGCGGGCGTCGCCCTGCTGATCGGTCTCGGGTACGCCGCGTTGGAGCGCCGTGCGGCCGAGCGCGAGGCCCTCCTGGCCGAGTTGCTCGCGACGCGCGACCGGTTGGCCGCGGCGGAACGAGAACAGGGCGTGCTCGCCGAACGCGCGCGCCTGGCCCGCGAGATCCACGACACCGTGGCGCAGGGTCTGTCGAGCATCCAGATGCTTCTTCACGCGGCCGAGCGGGCGGATGCCACGGGTCCCGGTATCGACCACGTGCGCCTGGCGCGGCACACCGCCGCCGAGGGCCTCGCCGAGACGCGCCGCTTCATCCGGGAGCTCGCCCCGCCCAGCCTCGACAGCGGTCTCGGTCCGGCCCTCGCTCGCCTCGCCGACGGGTGGGGCGCGCGCGAGGGCGTCGCCGTGACCGTGACCGCGTCGCACGACGTCGCCCTCCCGATGGACGCGCAGACCGCCCTGCTGCGCATCGCCCAGGGTGCGCTCGCCAACACCGCGCAGCACGCCCGCGCGCGCCGTGTCGGCATCCGTCTCGAGCCCACCGGCGACGCGGTGCAGCTCGAGATCGGCGACGACGGGGCGGGATTCGATCCCGGCGACGCCGCCGGCACGGCATCCGGAACCGACTCCTTCGGTCTGCGCGCCATGCGGGAGCGGGTCGACCAGCTCGGTGGGCGGCTCGAGGTCGCGAGTGCGCCCGGGGCCGGCACGACGATCGTCGTGACGCTGCCGGAGGGGGCGCCGTGATCCGCGTCGTCATCGCCGACGACCACCCGGTGGTGCGGGCGGGTGTCCGCGCCCTGCTGGAGGCCGAAGCCGACATCTCCGTTGTCGGCGAGGCTGCGACGCCCGACGCCGCCGTCGCGCTCGCCGAGGAGCTCGGCCCCGAGCTCGTGCTCATGGACCTGCAGTTCGGCGATCGCGCCGCCGGGGCGGAAGCGACCCGGCGGGTGCGCGCGCTCGCCGCGCCGCCCTATGTGCTCGTGCTCACCAATTACGACACCGACGGCGACATCCTCGGTGCCGTGGAGGCGGGCGCGAGCGGCTACCTGCTCAAGGACGCACCGCCTCACGAACTGCTCGCGGGCGTCCGGGCCGCGGCGGCCGGCCAGAGCGCGGTGGCCCCGGCGATCGCGGGGCGGCTGCTGGCCCGGCTGCGCGAGCCGCGCGTGACCCTGTCGGTCCGTGAGATCGAGGTGCTCCGCCTCGTGGCGCGCGGCGCCTCGAACGCCGAGGTCGCCGGGCGCCTGCACATCACCGACGCCACGGTGAAATCGCACCTCGCGCACGTGTTCTCCAAGCTCGGCGTCTCGTCCCGCACCGCGGCGGTCTCGGCGGCGCGCGCACTCGGCATCCTGCGCTGACGGGTTCGGCCCCGCGGCGCGCCGATGCGGCTTCGGTCTCGTCCGGTGCTCCGATCGCGGACGAGTCGTACGATGGGCCACATGATCCGGGTGCGTGTGGTCGGTGTCGCGCTCGACCCCGCACAGCAGCACGTCATCCTGCTGAAGCCGGTCGACACCGGCGCTGACGGCGACCGGGTGCTGCCCGTCTGGATCGGTCCGCAGGAAGCGATGTCGATCCTCGTCGCGATCGAAGGCACCGGTTCTCCGCGCCCGCTCGCACACGATCTGATGACCGCCATGCTGGGGGAGCTGTCGGCATCGGTCGAGCGCGTCGAGGTCACGCACCTCGACGAGGGCACGTTCCACGCCCGGGTGGTCCTGCACACTCCGGCAGGGCCGCGCACGTTCGACTCCCGGCCGTCGGATGCGATCGCCCTCGCCGCCCGTGCCGATGCGCCCATCCTCGTGGCGGACGCGGTGTTCCTGGAGGCCGGAGTACCCGACGAAGCCGTCGAGCTGCAGGGCGCGCGGGAGGGCAACCGCGACGAGGACCGGGTGGAGGAGTTCCGCCGTTTCCTCGACGACGTCGATCCCGAGGATTTCCAGGGCTAGCACGGATGCCCGGTGTCGGCGGGCGCTCCTAGACTCGCGGAGGGGCCGCGAGCCGCGGTTCTGATCCACAACGAACGGGGAACCAATGCAACTCGCCATGGTCGGACTCGGACGAATGGGCGCCAACATCGTCCGCAGGCTCATGAGAGACGGTCACGACTGCGTCGTGTTCGACGTGAACCAGGATGCCGTGGCGGCCCTGGTCGCGGAGGGTGCGACGGGGGCGACGAGCATCGCCGACCTCGCCTCGAAGCTGCAGAAGCCCCGCGCGGTGTGGCTGATGATCCCGGCCGGTCTCACCGGGAAGGTCGTGGATCAGGTCGCCGAGGTGCTCGAGCCCGGCGACATCATCATTGACGGCGGCAACTCGAACTATCGCGACGACGTGCGTCGCGCGGCGAAGCTGAACGACAGCGGCATCCACTACGTCGATGTGGGGACCAGCGGTGGCGTCTTCGGTCTCGAGCGCGGCTACTGCCTGATGGTCGGCGGCCACGAGGAAGCCGTCGCCCACCTCGAGCCGGTGCTGCGGACGATCGCCCCCGGCCCCGGCGAGGTCGAGCGCACGCCCGGGCGCACCGGTGACTACACCACGGAGGAGCGCGGCTATCTCCACTGCGGTCCCTCCGGTGCCGGGCACTTCGTGAAGATGGTCCACAACGGCATCGAGTACGGGATCATGGCCGCGCTCGCCGAGGGCCTGAACGTCTTGAACAGCGCCGACGCCGGATTGCACCAGGGCGAGCACTCGGCCGAGGTGGCTCCGCTGGAGGAGCCGGAGTTCTACCAGTTCGACATCGATACGGCCCGGGTGACCGAGCTGTGGCGCCGCGGCTCGGTCATCTCCTCGTGGCTGCTCGACCTCACCGCCGCCGCGCTCGCGCAGAATCCCACCCTGGACGGGCTGGCCGGCCGCGTCTCCGACTCGGGTGAGGGCCGCTGGACCGTCAAGGCCGCGGTCGACACCGGGGTCCCCGTCCCGGTGCTCGCGGCGTCGTTGTTCGAGCGTTTCGCCTCGCGCGGCGAGGATCACTTCGCCAATCAGGTGCTCTCGGCAATGCGTCTGCAGTTCGGCGGGCACCAGGAGCTGCCCGCCGGTGACGTGCTCGAGGCCGGACAGCAGAAGGCCGAGAGCGGCCGCGGCTGAGCCCGAACACCGAGCCTCCGCCGTCATCCCTTCGCTGACGGCGGAGGCTCGCCCGCGGTGGGCGGACCGGCTCGGACAGGGGAGACTAGACGGATGAGCAGTTCCGCGTCGTCCGATCGTTACATCGTCGCCACCGACGGCGCCTGCAAAGGCAATCCCGGGCCCGCCGGCTGGGCCTGGGTCGGCGAAGACGGGCACTGGGCCGCCGGATCGATCCCCGAGGGCACGAACAACATCGGAGAGCTCCTCGGGCTGCTTCACGCGATCACCGATCACTCCGACGTGCGCGAGTTGGTCGTGCAGGCCGACTCGAAGTACGCCATCGACACGTACTCGTCGTGGATGGACGGCCACCGCCGCCGGGGTTGGGTGACGAGCGCGAAGAAGCCGGTCGCCAATCGCGGCATCCTGGAGGCTCTCATCGCGGCGCGCGACGCGCGCCGGGCGGCGGGACTCCCCGACGTCGTCCTCGAGCACGTGCGCGGCCACAGCGGTCATGTGCTGAACTCCTGGGCCGACGAGCGGGCCGTGCGGGCGTCGCAGCACGCCGCGAAGGGCGAGGAACTGATCTGGACGTCGTTGCGCGGTCTCGACCGGCTCGAGGTGGCATCCGCTCCGCCGCGTTCGCTGGCCGACCGCAACGGGCGCTGACCGACGCCGAAGAGGAGACTCATCGCGCACAGCGGTGCGCCTGACGCAACAGTCGCGTAGGGTGGGGATGTTCGCAACACGAGGAGCCCCCATGAGCAGCCGAGATGTCACCGACGACAGTGCCGGTGCCGCGGGAAGCGCCGTGCAGTCGGTGGACCGCGCGATCCAGATCCTCGAGATGCTGTCGGATGCCGAGTCGCTCGGCGTGAGCGAGATCTCCCGACGGCTGGGCGTTCATCGATCCACGGCTTTCCGACTGCTCGCGACCCTGGAAGCGCGCAACCTCGTGGAGCAGGAGGAGCGCCGCGGCGAGTACCAGCTCGGCTTCGGCGTGCTGCGTCTGGCGGGCCGCATCACGGCGCGGATGGACATCGTCAAGGATGCGCAGCAGGTCTGCGATGAGCTGACCGCCGAGCTCAATGAGACCAGTAACGTCGCGATCTTCGACAGCGGTGCGGCGGTCAACGTCTCGCAGGCCACCGGATCGCGCCTCGTCTCGGTGACTCGCCAGTACGTCGGGCAGCGCACCCCCCTCCACGCCACATCGACCGGCAAGGTGCTGCTCGCCTACGCTCCGGCCGAGGTCCTGCGCCAGGCGCTGTCGGAGCCGCTCGAGCAGTGCACCGGGAACACCATTACGTCACCCGCGGCCCTGGAGGAGCACCTGGAGCGCGTGCGGGAGCGCGGGTGGGCAGCGGCGGCGGAGGAGTGGGAGTACGACACGAACGCCCTCGCCGTGCCCGTCACCGGGCAGGACGGATCCGTGGTGGCGGCGCTCAGCATCACGGCGCCCAGCTTCCGGATGACGCAGTCGTCGTTCCCCGCGCTGGCCGACGTCCTCAAGCGGCATGCGCGCCAGCTCGGCGCGCGTCTCGGCGCGGCGGTCTGAGCCGGAGGCCCCGTGAATCCGCGGCGATGTGTCGCGGATGTTTCCGTCGGGAGAAGAATCACGGTCCGCGGGCGTGCGACGTTGACACTGCGCCGCGGCCGCGGCGATGATCTTCGTGTTGAGCGTAATGCGCAACATGTCGCGTAATACGCGCGACAGTTCTCACCCCGAAGCGTCGCAGCCCCCGGCCCGGCGCGGTCCCGTCGAAGGATCACGAGATGCCCGCTACCGTCGTCCGCCACCAGGACAATGTGACCACCCGCCGCCTGATCGCCGAGCGCAAGCCCGGCCACAGCCTGCCGGCGCCGTTCTACACGAGCGACGAGATCTTCGACCTCGATCTCGACGCGATCTTCGGGAAGCATTGGATTTTCGTCGCCTCCGAAGCCGAGATCCGCGAGCCCGGCGACTACGTCACCGTCGAGTTCGGAAAGACCTCCCTGCTCGTCATCCGCGACGATGACGAGAACGTGCAGGTGCTGCACAACGTGTGCCGCCACCGCGGCGCCCGCATCCTCACCCCGGGCTCCGGCTCCGTCGGCAACCTCGTCTGCGGCTACCACCAGTGGACGTACAAGCCCGACGGCACGCTCATCTGGGCGGCATCCGCGGCCGACGACTTCGACACGAGCTGCCACAACCTGCGCAAGGTGGCGTTCCGCTCGATCGCGGGGCTGATCTATGTCAACCTCTCGGACGAGCCCAACGACGACATCGACGAGGTGGCATCCATCGTGGCGCCCTACTTCGAGCAGCACCAGCTGAAGCGTGCCAAGGTCGCCAAGCAGATCGACCTCATCGAGCTCGGCAACTGGAAGCTCACGATGGAGAACAATCGGGAGTGCTACCACTGCGACATGCACCCCGAGCTCGGCTGCACGTACTTCATCACGTGGGGTTACCCCGAGGACGCCATCCCGCCGCACCTGCAGGAGACCCACGAGCGCTACCTGTCGGCCGAGGCCGAGCTCGAGCACAAGTGCGTCGAGCGAGGGCTCCCCTTCGCGGGCATCGAGCAGCTCGACACCCGCACGATGGGCTTCCGCGTGCAGCGCGAAGCGCTCGACGGCGAGGGCGAGTCGTACAGCATGACGGGTGCGAAGCTGGTGAACAAGCTGCTCGGCGACTTCGACGACGCCAAGCTCGGGCGCCTCTCGATGCACACGCAGCCGAACTTCTGGTGCCACTTCATGGCCGACCACGCCATCACCTTCGCGGTGCTGCCGATCGCCCCCGGCCGCACGCTCGTGCGCACGACGTGGCTCGTCCACGAGGACGCCGTCGAGGGCATCGACTACAACGTCGACGACCTCACGTACGTGTGGCGTGAGACCAACGCGCAGGACGCCGCGTTCGTCGAACTCGCGCAGCGCGGCGTCACCGACCCGGCGTACATCCCCGGGCCGTACGTGCCCAGCGAGTACCAGGTCGACGCCTTCTGCAACTGGTACATCGACAAGCTCACCGTGCACCTGGACGCCGAGGGCGCCGAGTGAGCACCGTCTTCGCGCCGGGCGCGCTGCTGCACGACCACGACCGCTGGGACGACGACCCCTCGCCTCGCATGCTGCGCTGCGCGCGCATCGTCGCGCGGACCCCGCACATCTCGACCTTCGAGTTCGTCTCCGACGACCGGCGGGCGCTGCCCCGCGCCGCCGGCCAGTACGTCACGGTGAGCGCGGACATCGACGGTGAGCGCGTGAGCCGCTGCTACACCGTCAGCTCTCCTCCGACGCGCCCGTACTCGGTGCAGCTCACGGTCAAGCGGGAGGCCGACGGGGTGTTCTCGCGCTGGCTGCACGACACCCTGCGCGTGGGCGACCGCCTCGAGCTGAGCGGTCCGGCGGGGGAGTTCTCCACCGCCTTCCATCCGTCGGAGCGCGTGCTGCTGCTGGCCGCGGGCGTGGGCATCACGCCCATGATCGCGGTGCTCGAGGCGCTCCACGACCTCGGCGACGGCACCGACGCGGTGCTGCTGCACAACTCGCACGACCCGGAGTCCGTGGTGTTCGCGCGCGAGCTGGAGGCTCTGGCGAACGGCAATGACACGATCCGCGTCGTCCAGGCCGTCTCGGTCGACCCCGCCGGCACGTGGGCGGGCCCCGTCGGACGACTGGATGCCGCCATGCTCACGCAGCACGTGCCCGACCTCACGACGCGCGAGGTGTTCGTGTGCGGCCCCGACGCGTACATGCAGCACGCGGTCGCCCTGCTGGAAGAGCTGGGCGTGCCCGCCGAGCGCATCCACGTCGAGTCGTTCGTGCTCGCCGAGATCGCCCCGCCCGAGGTCAACGACGCCCAGGGCGCGCCTGGTCACACCGTGAGCTTCGCGCGCAGCGGCAAGAGCGTCGTCATCGCCGAGGGCGAGACCGTTCTGCAGGCGGCCAAGCAGGTCGGCATCCGGATCATGACGTCGTGTCAGAACGGTCTGTGCGGCACGTGCAAGATCGTGAAGATCGCGGGCGAGGTCGACATCGCGCACAACGGCGGCATCCGCCAGCGCGAGATCGACGCCGGCAAGATCCTCGCGTGCTGCTCGCGGCCGAAGGGGCCGGTCGAGGTCGACGTCTGATCCTCCGCTTCTGCGGTGTCGGTGCCGCGTGCGACAGTTGAGGAATGTTCCGACGCGCGCGGATCGCTGATGCTGAGGCGATCGGACGCTTCCAGACGCGGGCGTGGGAGCAGGCGTACCGCGGTCTCGTCGCGGACGAGTATCTGGATGCCACGACGTGGCAGGTCCGCGCCGCGCGCTGGCGAGACCGGATGGCGTCCGGCGAGCGGAAGGTGTGGCTCGCGGAGGTCGACCGTGCGCTGGTCGGGGTAGCGAGTACGGAGAAGACGGACGCGCATCGTTCCGACCTTCCCGCCACAGAACTCGCGTCGATCTATGTCGACTCCGCCTGGCACGGGCGCGGGGTGGGGTCGCAGCTTCTCGAGTGCGCGATCGGAGACCTGCCCGCTCACCTGTGGGTGTTCGACGCGAACGCGCGAGCGCAGCGGTTCTACGCCACGCACGGGTTTCTGGCGACGGCCGAGGCACAGGTCGACCGGGATACGCGTCTCGGCGAAACGCGCTGGGTGCGAGGCGTCTAGGACGAGGTATCCGCGTCGTCGCACTAGTGCGCGGCGTGAGCGGGCCCCGCGTGCTTCACCCAGGCCTCGACGTGCAGGATGTCGGCCGGGAATCGATTCACGACGGATGCGAGTCGTGGCGAGATGCGACGTACGAGGACGCGGGCGCGGAAGCGGCCGTCGGCATCCCAGCCCGTTCCGAACTCGTAGGGGTCGGGCTCGCTCGCCAGTGCCTGGTCCTCTGCGAGATGAACCTGATCGAGGCTCCATTCGCTGCGCACGACGTGAAGATGGCGGCCCAGAAGCGGTTCCAGCCGCGCGCGCACCGCAGTGACGTCCACTGCCGATGCGAGTCCGAACCACCCCCGCTGCCCTCTCGCCGCCAGGAAGGCGACGAGCGCACCGCCCCGCATCATGTCGCAGGCGTCGAGCACCTCGCGACGCAGGATCGCTGAGCGGTCTCGGACGCCGTCCACGTCGGCGAAGCGATCCTCGCGCAGCCCGTCGAACGGCGCGACGCCACGGCCTCCCCGCGTCGCGATCGCCTCGCTGATTCCCTCGCCCGTCCAGACCCCACGAACCGTGACCATCCCGCTCTGTTGAGCGCCGATGAGGCCGTCGACGGGTAGCACGGCGAAATCGTCCGCCGCGTTGAAGAATTCGCCGTAGACGCCTTCGCCGCGCATGACGAGGCAATACGACGACCCGTCCCTGCGGAGCAGTCCCGTGGCGGTCACGCGGTCGCCGACGTCGACCGGCACCAGCTCGGCATGCTGCATCGGCGGCTCCTTCGCGTCGACGCCCCGCGCGGCGAGAGTCGATCTCGGACAGCAACAGACTGACACAGCTGTTTCCCGGAAGCACGCGGTGCGTATCGATCGACGGGATGCCGAGATGCTGGCGGCACGTGCCCGGTCTCGTCATCCGGCTAGTGACCGTCCATCACTGGTCCCTCCGTGGCATCCAGGAAGTCGGCGGCGAGTTTCGCGACCTCGGAGTGATACCGACGGCCGGCTCTTTCGCTTCCCTCGTCGAGCCCGTCATCGAACTCGACGAGTGGCTGTGCCGCGTCCGGTCCGTCATGGCCGATGCTGTCGTGCACCCAGGAGGAGAAGAAACGGACCTCGTCCGGATCGACGGGCCCTCCGAGCGTGTCCCGCCGAGGGCACATGGACGTCGGCCGAGCTCGGCCGCCCGCTCCACGTCCGATACAAGACCGCTTCCTCCGCGCGGACTTTGGCCGCTACGGTCGGGAGGCATGGGGCGAGTGAGCATCGAAGATCCTCTGATCCGGCGACGGCCACTCGGCGGGGGGTGGGGAGTCGCGGCGGCGCTCGCGGTGCAGGCGCTGTGCGTCGCCCTGGCGTTCGCATGCGGAGCCGCTGGCGGGTGGGCGTGGTCGTGGACGCTCTTCCTCGCCGTCCCCCTCGTCAACTTCGTCGTCTACGGAATGGGCAGTCGCCGCACGCTCTGAGGCAGCCCGACACGAGACGGATCAGCGGGGCGCGCGCTCGCCGATTCTCCGCGTCGGGGCCCTTCAGGGTGGGGGCGAGCCATGCATAAACACGATCCGTGCGCAGAAACGCGAGCACATCGTGTTTATGCGCACGGATCGCGTTTATGCGTGCCCCGCGGGACCCGACCGGCGCCCCGCCGCCCCGCCGCGCCGCCGCCTTGGCGGCCCGGCGCCCCGCCGCCCAGCCGCCCCGCCGCCCCGACGGCCCGGCGGCATGCGGCCCGGCGCCCGCGCGCCCCGACGGCTCGGCGGCATGCGGCCCGGCGCCCGGACGCGAGTCTTCCGCGCCGATGCGCGGTCAGGCGCCCTGCAGCACCGCCCGCGTCGGGTCGAACAGTGTCGGGGGCAGCATGGCCGACCGCCCGTCGAGAGCGAGGTCGGCGAGGATCTCGCCGACCACCGGCACGAATTTGAAGCCGTGGCCGCTGAAGCCGCAGGCGATCTGGATCTGCTCGTGCAGGGGGTGCGCGCCGATGACGAAGTGCTCGTCGGGCGTCACCGAGTACAGGCATGTCTTCGCCTGCACGACCGGGCCGGTGAGGTACGGGAAAAGCTGCAGGGCGCGCTCGCGCATCTCGGCGATCTCGTGGTCGTAGACGTTGCGGTCGATCGTGTTCGCCGTGGTGGGGGAGCCCTTGCGGAAGAAGCCGAGCTTCAGGCCACCGGCGGGGCCGTCGGTCATGGGGAAGCCGTAGATCTGCTGGTTGCCGTGGGTCTCTTCGATGTACACGGGATGCTGCTTGTCGCTGTAGCGCTCGTACGGCACCGCATCGCTGTACTCGGGGGAGAACCAGTAGAAGATCATGCGGTCGATCGACAGCGGAAGGTTCAGCTCGGGCAGCACCTGCGGCGCCCAGGGGCCGGGGGTGATGACGAGACGGTCGGCGCCGTAGGTGCCCTGCGTGGTCACGACCTCGACACCGCCGTTCGGCGTCGCCTGCCAGTGCGTCACCGGCTCGTGGAAGCGGAGCGTCGCGCCCTTCTTCGCCGCGACCTCGGCGTTGGCGATCGTGGTCTCCTCGGGGCGGACGTACCCCGCGTTGGCCTCGTACACGGCCACGGCGTCGTCGGCCGGGTTCATCGTGGGGAAGCGTCGGCGGATCTCGTCGGCATCCAGGATCTCGTGCGGCAGGTTGTGCAGCTCGGACGCCTCTTTGCTGCCGCGGAAGGTGATGTCATCCGGGTCGCCGATGTAGATGCCGCCGCAGAGCTCCATGATGTCGCGGCCCGACTCGGCTTCGAGCGTGCGCCAGCCCTCGTACGCGCGCTGCAGCAGCGGCACGTACTCGGGGCTCTCGAAATACGACTGCCGGATGATCCGCGTGCCGCCGTGCGCGGCGCCCTGGTCGTGGCCGGGTGCGAACGTCTCGAGACCCAGGACCTTCGCGCCCCGTTCGGCGAGGGTGTTGGCGGCGGCGCCGCCCATCGACCCCAGGCCGAGGACGATGACGTCGTAGTGCTCCATCGTGGTGGTTCCTTCTCGTATCGATGCGGACGCCGGCTCAGCGGCGGATCGCGGCCATCTCGGGGTCGAACAGGGGCTCGGTGCGCACGGTCGCCGGCAGACGCTCGGCGAAGTACTCGACCTCCAGTGTCGTGCCGGGGTCGGCGAGCTCGGGCGGCAGCCACGCGTACGCGATCGACGCCCCGATCGTGTAGCCCTGGTCGGCGCTGGTGACGTAGCCCACGGCATCCGTGGTTCCGGGGACGAACACCGGTTCTGAACCCAGGACCACGCGGGTCGGGTCGTCGAGGGTCAGCGGGACGAGGCGCGTGGTCACGGGACGCTCGGCGAGGGCGGCCTTGCCGAGGAAGTCGTCTTTGGCCATGCGCACCGCGAAGCTCAGACCCGCCTCGGCGGGGGTGTGTTCGCGCGTCATGTCGTGGCCGAAGGCGCGGTAGCCCTTCTCGAGGCGCAGGGCGTTGAACGCGCGTCGGCCGGCGGCGATGATGCCGTGCGTCTGGCCCGCCTCCCACAGGGCGTCCCAGAGGAAGACGGCGTTGTCGGCGCTGACGTACAGCTCCCAGCCGAGTTCGCCGACGTAGCTGACGCGCAGGGCCAGCACGCTGACGCCCGCGATGTCGATCTGCTTCGCACGGAAGAAGCCGAAGCCCTCGTTGGAGACGTCGTCGTGGGTGAGCGACTCCAGCACGGCGCGGGCGTTCGGTCCCCACAGCCCCAGGCCGCCCTGGCCGGACGAGAGCGAACGCACCCAGACCCCCTCGGGCGCCTGCGTGGTCAGGTGCACGAGGTCGAGGTTGCCGTTCGTGCCGATCATGTACCGCTCGGTGTCGAGGCGGGTGACGGTGACATCCGACAGGATGCCGCCCTGTTCGTCGAGCATCATGCCGTAGACGACCCGGCCGATGGCGACGTCGACGTTCGTGGTGAGCAGACGCTGCAGCAGCGCGGTGGTGCCCGGGCCGAAGACCTCGACGCGGGGGAGCGCGGTCAGGTCGTACAGGGCGACCGCCGAGCGGGTGGCGTGCGCCTCGGCAGCGGCGATCGGCGACCAGTTCTGCGCGGCCCACTCGTCGCGCACGGGAACGGTGTCGAGCTGGTCGACCAGGCCCGCGTTCGCCTCGAACCACAGCGGCCGCTCCCATCCACCGCCCTCGCCGAAGACGGCGCCGAGCTCTTCGTACCGCTGGTGGAAGGGCGTGCGGCGCAGGCCCCGCAGGCGCTGGGTGGGGGTGTGCGGGTGACGCACGTCGTAGACCTCGTCGTACGACTCCGACGAACGCTCGCGCGTGAACCGGCGGCTCACCACCGCGGGGTCGAAGCGGTTGAAGTCGAGGCCGTGGGTGTCGATCCCCGGGTCGCCCGAGACGATCCAGTCGGCGACGACCTGTGCGACACCGGCCGACTGCGTGACCCACACCGCCTGCGCGAGCCACAGTCCGTCGGTTCCGGGAACGGGCCCGAGCATGGGGCCGCCGTCGGGCGTGAACGAGAAGATGCCGTTGAAGCCCGACTCGAACTCGACCCCGCGAAGCTCCGGGAGCAGGCGCTGCGCCTCCTCCCACGACGGCGCGAAGTCGTCCCACGTCAGGGGGTGCATGGCCGGGTGCACGCCCGTGGCGGCGAAGGTGTCGGCATCCGCGATCTCGGACTGCTCCAGCGGGATGGGCCGGTGGTTGTAGGCGCCGATGCCGATGCGGTCGACGTATTCGCGGAGGTAGAGCGAGAAGTCCTGGTGGCGGAGCATGGGGCGCTTCGCCTCGTCGGTGGGGACGTTCGCGCCTTTCAGCGAGGGGACGGGTGCGCTGTACCCGAAGCCGTGCTCCATGGGCTGCATCGGCAGCTCGAAACCGAGCAGGTCGCGCGAGACGCCGGGGCCCCACAGGCCCGCGCACGAGATGACGATGTCGGCGGGAACGAAGTCGGGCTCGGCCGAGCCGGCCGGCACGGGAACGACCTTCACGCCGGTCACCCGCCCGCCGGAACGCTCGATGCCGACGACGCGGGTATTGCCGACGATGCGGGCACCGCGGTCCTGGGCGCGCTCGGCCTGCCACTGCACGGCGGCCGCGCTCTTGACGATCCCGTCGGTGGGGGTGAGCCAGCCGCCGAGCACGCCCGAGACGTCGAGTCCCGGCCACAGCCGCGCGCACTCGTCGGGGTCGATGAGCTCGCCCGGCACGCCCCAGGATGCCGCGAGGCCGCGCCGGCGCTTGAGGTCGTGCAGGCGCTCGTCGGTGGTGGCGATCTCGAGCCCGCCGACGCGCTTGAGCAGCCACTGGCCGTTCAGCGAGACGCCGTCGAGCTTGTCGAGCGTGCGCTGGGCGAGCTGCGTCATCGTGCGGTCGCCGTTGGTCTGGAACACGAAGCCGGGCGCGTGGGAGGACGACCCGCCGGTGATGTAGAGCGGACCCTGGTCGAACACGGTCACATCGGTGAGGCCGCGCGCGGTCAGTTCGTCGGCGAGGGCGGCGCCGACGACGCCGAGACCGATGATGACGACGCGGGGGGAACGGGCGGGAGACGAGACCATGGAGAAACCTCGAGATCGGATGCGTGCGCACGATGAAGCAGCGGGCGCGGGGTGGGGCGGGGGGAATGCGGGGGTGTACCGGAGGGGGCGCGTTCGCGCCCCCTCCGGGTGGAGCGGGTGTTACTTGATGCCCTCGAGCATCGTGGCGACCTTGTCGGGGTTGTCGTCGACCCACTCCTTGGCCGCGTCTTCGGGCGTCATGTTGTCTTTCGCGATGTAGCTGGCGACGGTGTTCTGGTCATCGTTGGTCCACGTGAAGTTCTTCAGCAGCTTCACCGCGGGGGTGTCCTTCGCGACCCACGCCGACGAGGCGATCTTGTCGAGCGTGTAGGGCGGGTAGTCGCAGGCGACCTTCTGCGGGTCGGCATCGCAGCCGTCGGTGTAGGCGGGCAGCGTGATGTGGCCGAGCTTCTGCTCGGAGAAGAACCAGTGCGGCTCGTAGAAGTAGGCCAGCAGCGGCGTGCGGTTGGCCTCGGCCGAACGGAACGCCTCGATCAGAGCCGCCTCGGAGCCGGCGTAGACCACCTTGTAGTTCAGGCCCAGGTTGGTCACGAGGGCCTCGTCGTTGGTGACGTAGCTGGGGTCGCCGTCGAGCAGCTGGCCCTTGCCGTCGGACTCGCTGGTCTTGAAGAGGTCGGCGTACTTGTTCAGGTCGGCCGAGGTCTTCAGGTCGGGGTACTCCTCGGTCATCCACTCGGGGATGAACCAGCCGATGACCCCTTCGTTGCCGGTGGGGCCGACCTCGACGGCGGTCTTGTCGCCGTCGATGTACTTCTCCTTCAGCGACGCGTGTCCCCAGTTCTCGATGATGAGATCGACTTCGCCGGTGCCGAAGCCCTGCCAGGCGACCTCTTCCGAGATGGGCTTCTGCACGACGGTGCAGCCCAGCTCGTTCTCGGCCAGGTACGTGTACACGGCGGCATCCGCGGTGTAGCCCACCCAGTTGTTCATGGCGAGGTTGGTGGTGCCGCAGGCGGCGGCGCCACCCGCGTCGGACGAGGTGTCGTTCAGCGACGAGCCGCAGCCCGAGAGGGCGAGCACACCGGCCGAGAGGACGGCGAGGGCGGACAGGGTGCGTGTGCGGGCGTGGTGCATGGATACTCCCTTGGTGAGACGCGGCGTCTCGGTCGGTCGGGTCGGGACCCGGTTCATGCGGTAGCGGTGCGGGGTGTTCGGGTGGTGGATCTCCGCAGGCGCCGAGCCGGCGCCGGGGGAGCGGTGGGGGCGAGGGGAGTGCGGTGGGCGAAGGCCTGCGTCGTGCGGTCGAGCAGCATGCCCCAGATGACGATGGCGAGGCCCGCGGCGAGTCCCTTGCCGAAGAGATCGGTCTGCACGAAGCCCGCCACGACGAGGTAGCCGAGCCCGCCACCGCCGACCAGTCCGCCGATGACGACCATCGACAGCACGTAGATGAGCGCCTGGTTCACCGCGAGGGTGATGGCGTGGCGGATCATCGGCAGCTGCACCTTGGTGACGGCCTGCCACGGGCTCGACCCGGTGCTGAGCAGAACCTCGCCGAGCGTCTCCGGCAGCTGCCGGATGGCGTCGGCGACGATCTTGATCGAGATGGGCGCGGCGTAGATGACGGCGGCGACGATCGCGGTGAAACGGTTCGGGCCGAAGAGCCCGAAGAACGGCACGAGGTAGACGAACGCCGGCATGGTCTGCGCGGCATCCAGGATGGGGCGGATGGCCGCATCGACACGGGGGACCCGCCCCATCCACACGCCCAGCACGAGCGCGATGGCGACCGTGAGCACGGTGGCGACGAGGGTCGAGGCCAGCGTGATCATCGAGGGTCCCCAGACGCCCAGCAGCCAGACGACGACCATCCCCGCCAGGGTCGCTCCGGCGAGCGTCGCGCGCCCGGCGACGAACGCGATGACGGTGAACGCCGCCATGACCACGACGATGGGCGACTGCTCGAGCAGCGCCTGCAGCGGGTTGATGAGAGCGGTGGTGACGACCTCCTGCAGCGCGGACGTCAGCCCGCCGAAAGTGGTGTTCACCCAGGCGGATGCCGTGTTCACGGCGCTCTCGATGAGGTCGCCGATCTCGATCTGCGCGGGGAAGACGGCGGCCCACAGCTGCGAGCGAGACAGGAAGATCGCCGCGAGCGCGATGGCGGCACCGGTCCCGTAGGCGATGCGACGCGGCAGGACGGCAGCGGTGCGCCGCGCGGCGACGACGGCCGGGTCGGCGCGACGGCCGATCGCCGTGGTGACGCGGTCGAGCACGATCGCCAGCAGTACGACGGCGAGACCGGCGTTGAACGCGCGACCGACGTTGAGCGACTGCAGCGCCTGCACCACGACCTGGCCGAGTCCGGGGGCGGCGATGAGGGCCGCGATGGTGACCATCGACAGTGCGGCCATGGTGGTCTGATTGATGCCCAGCACGATCGAGGTGCGGGCGAGCGGCAGCACCACCGTGCGGAGGCGCTGACGGGGTGTCGCGCCCAGCGAGGCGACGCTCTCGTCGATCGACTCGGGGATGTCGCGCACGCCGTGCGCGGTGAGGCGGATGACGGGAGGGGCGGCGTAGATGAGGGTCGCGATGACGGCGGCGGCGGGGCCGATGAGGAAGATCAGGGCGAGCGGGGCGAGGTAGACGAACGTGGGCATCGTCTGCATGAAGTCGAGCACGGGGGTCAGGACCCGCTCGACGCGCCGGGACCGGCCGGTCCAGATGCCGACCGGGATGCCGATGACCAGGGCGAAGAACACCGCGGCGAAGGTGATCGCGAGCGTCTGCATGGCCTCGAGGTAGAGCCCCTGCACGCCGATGACGACAAGGAATCCCACGGTGAGGGCGGCCACGCGCCCGTTGCCGCACACCCAGGCGATCCAACCGAAGAGCAGTGTCGAGCCCAGCCACCCGATCTCGGGGTAGCCGAGGCCGTAGGGGGTGGCGGCCAGGAGCGAGAGCAGCGCCTGCACCACCGCGTTGATGACGATGCGCACGACGTCGAGAGCCAGGAGCACGACGTTGGAGGAGCGGTTGTCGGCCACCCATTCCTTGACGGTGTCGAAGAAGCCGTGCACGTCGGTGAGCGACGCCGTGGGGAGGGTGTCGGTGCCCTGGCCGTGGGAGAACGCGAAGACGGCGAGCCAGAGCACGCACACGGCGATGAGCACCGCGGTACGCGGCGAGATGCGGCGCGGCCGCGGGGCGGCGGTCAGGGTGGAGGCCTCGATCTTGGTGATCTCGACCGTGGTGGGGGCGACGGGAGCGGTCATGACGGATGCCGTTCGCCGGCGACGGCACGGAGCACCGCGTCGCGATCGACCACACCGACGACCGCGCCCGCGGCATCCGTCACGCGGACCGGGATGGAGGTGCCGAGGACCACGGGGATCGCGTCGGCGATGACGGTGTCGGCCGGCAGAGTCGGTGCGTCGGGCGCGGTGTCGCCGGGGCGGGCGATCCAGCGCAGGGTGAGGACGCTCGCGATCGGCACGTCGGAGACGAAGTCGGCGACGTAGTCGTTGGCGGGGGCGCCGACGAGCTCGGCACCGGTCCCGATCTGCTGCAGCTCGCCGTGGCGCATGATCAGGATGCGGTCGCCGAGCTTGAGGGCTTCGGAGAGGTCGTGGGTGACGAAGACCATGGTCTTGCCCATCTCGTGGTGCAGTCGCACGATCTCGGCCTGCATGTTGCGGCGGATGAGCGGGTCGAGGGCCGAGAACGGCTCGTCGAACAGCAGCACGTCGGGGTCGCCGGCCAGGGCGCGGGCCAGGCCCACGCGCTGCTGCATGCCGCCCGACAGCTGCGAGGGGTAGCGCCATTCGTAGCCGTCGAGACCGACGAGCGAGACCATCTCGAGCGCCCGCGCCCGGCGCTCGGCCTTGCCGACGCCGCGGATCTCGAGCCCGTAGGCGATGTTGTCGACCACGGTGCGGAAGGGCAGCAGTCCGAAGTGCTGGAACACCATCGCGGCCTTGGTGCGGCGGAACTCCCGCAGCGGCCCCGGCGCGAGCGAGAGCAGGTCGTCGCCGCGCATGGTGATGCGCCCGGCGGTCGGCTCGATGAGTCGGGTCAGGCAGCGGATGAGGGTGGATTTGCCCGAACCGGACAGACCCATGATGACGAACACCTCGCCACGACCGACCGTGAAGCTCAGGTCGCGGACGGCCACGACGTTGCCGGTGCGCTCGAGGATCTCGGCGGTGCTCAGGTCGGCGAAGTCGGGGTTGTCGACGACTTTCTCGGGGTTGTTGCCGAAGACCTTCCAGAGGCCGTCGACTGCGAAGTCAGCGACGTCGGGTGCGGCCGAGGTGTGAAGGGGTGGTGCCGTGATGGTGCTCATCGGTGGGGCTCCCATTCGTTGAGGAGGGCGTCAGGGCTTCGCCGGGGCGAACCAGTGCTGGGGTTTCGGGTCGAGGTTCTGATACACGTGGCGGGTCTCGCGGTACTCGTCCAGGCCTGCGAGGCCGAGCTCGCGGCCGTTGCCCGACTGGCCGAATCCGCCCCACTCCGCCTGCGGCAGGTAGGGGTGGTAGTCGTTGATCCACACCGTGCCGTGGCGCAGGCTGCTCGCGACGCGCTGGGCGCGGCCGGCATCCTGGGTCCACACCGCGCCGGCCAGGCCGTAGGGCGTGTCGTTGGCGATGCGCACGGCCTCGGCCTCGTCGCGGAAGGTCTCGACGGTCAGGACGGGGCCGAAGCTCTCCTCCCGCACGACGCTCATCGAGCCGTCGCAGCCGTCGAGGATCGTGGGCAGGTAGTAGAAGCCGTCGGCCAGTTCCGGGTCGGTCGGCGCGTGACCGCCGCAGCGCAGCGCGGCGCCCTCGGCGATGCCCGCCTGCACGTAGGCGTCGACCTTGTCGCGGTGCGCGGCGGAGATGAGCGGCCCGGTCTCGGCATCCGCGTCGAAAGGACCGCCGAGGCGGATCTGCTGTGCGCGCTCGACCAGGGCGTCGACGAAGGCGTCGTGGAGGGACTCCTCGATGACGAGACGGGCTCCCGCGGAGCACACCTGGCCGCTGTGCAGGAAGATCGCGGTGAGCGCGTAGTCGACCGCGGTCTCGAAATCCGCGTCGGCGAAGACGATGTTGGGGTTCTTTCCGCCGAGCTCCAGCGCGACGCGCTTGATGCTCTGGGCGGCGGCGGCCATGACGCGCCGGCCCGTCGCGAGGCCCCCGGTGAACGAGACGAGGTCGACGTCGGCGTGGGTGGTCAGCACCTCGCCGACGTCGGCGCCCGTGCCGGTGACGAGGTTCGCCACCCCGGCCGGCAGTCCCGCCTCGGTGAGCGTGTCCATCAGGAGCATCGCGGTCGAGGGCGTCAGCTCGCTGGGCTTGAGCACGAACGAGTTGCCCGCCAGCAGCGCGGGCGCCACCTTCCACGCGGCCTGCAGGAGCGGGTAGTTCCATGGGGTGATGAGGCTGCACACGCCGACGGGGGCGTACTCGACACGGCTGCGGGTCGCATCGCTCCCGGTGTCGACGAGGCGTCCCGGGTGCGCGCCGGCTTGGCTCGCGTAGTAGCGGAAGCAGGCCACGATGTCGGCCATGTCGTAGCGGGCTTCGACGATGCGCTTGCCGGTGTCGCGTGCCTCGGCGTGGGCGTACGCCTCGGCGTCGCGCTCGATGAGGTCGGCGACGCGTTCGAGGAGTCGGCCGCGCTCGCGCTCGGGCGTCTCACTCCACGCGCCCGATCGCCAGGCCGAGGATGCCGCGGCGACCGCGTCGGCGGCATCCTGCGCATCGCACTCGGTGACGGTGGCGACGAGCGTGCCGTCGGCGGGGCAGCGGATCTCGCGGGTGGCGGGGGAGTGCGGCTCGCGCCACGCCCCGTCGATGTAGAGAGACGAGGTCATGCGGTCACGCCCACCTTTGCCGGGCCGTCTGCCACGTAGTACGGCAGGTCCTCGGCGGGCAGCGGTGCGACGCCGCGGATGAGATCGGCCGCCTTCTCGGCGATCATCATGACGGGCGCGTAGATGTTGGCGTTCGTCACGAACGGCATGACCGAGGCATCCACGATCCGAAGGCCCGTCGTGCCGTGCACGCCCATCGTGAGCGGGTCGGTGACGGCCATGGGGTCATCGGCGGGCCCCATCTTGGCCGTACCGCAGGGGTGCAGCGCCGTCTCGGCTTCGCGGCCCACCCACTCGAGGATCTCCTCGTCGGTGCTCACCTCGGCGCCGGGGGCGATCTCACCGCCGTTGAAGGGGGCGAGCGCCGGCTGCGACAGGATGTCGCGGGCCACGCGCACCGCCTCGACCCACTCGCGGCGGTCGTTCTCGGTGCTGAGGTAGTTGAAGACGAGCTCGGGGTGCTCGGTGGGGTCGGTGGAGCGGATGCGCAGGCGTCCGATGGTGTCGGCGTACATCGGACCCACGTGCACCTGGAAGCCGTGCTTCACGTCGGCGATCTGGCCGTCGTAGCGCACCGCCACCGGCAGGAAGTGGAACATGAGGTTCGGCCAGCGCACCTCATCGTTCGAGCGGACGAACCCGCCACCCTCGAAGTGGTTGGTCGCGGCGGGGCCCGTGCGCCCCAGCAGCCACTTCAGCCCGGTCAGCGGCATGCTGAGCGGTCGCAGGTACGGCTGCATCGACACCGGCTGCGTCGCCTCGTGCTGGATGTACACCTCGAGGTGGTCCTGCAGGTTCTCGCCGACACCGGGCAGGTCGACGACGACCGGGATGCCGAGCGACTCGAGCAGGTCGGCCGGGCCGACGCCCGAGAGCTGCAGCAGCTGCGGGGTATTGATCGAGCCGCCCGCGAGCACAACTTCTTTCGCCCGTACGGTGTGCGTGCGCCCGTTGCGGCGGTACTCGACGCCGACGGCCCGCGTGCCCTCGAACAGGATGCGGGTGGCCAGCGCCCGGGTCTTGACGGTGAGGTTCTTGCGGCGCCGCCACACGGGGCGCACGTACGCACGGGATGCCGAGAGGCGGCGGCCGTGGCGGACGTTGCGGTCGAAGGGGCCGAAGCCCTCCTGCCGGAAGCCGTTGACGTCGTCGGTGCGGGGGTAGCCCGCCTGCTCCGCGGCGTCGAAGAAGGCCTGGAAGAGGGGGTTGGTGGCGGGGCCCTTCTCGAGCTCGAGCGGACCGTCGTGGCCGCGGTGCGGGTCGCCGGCGGAGGCGGCGAGGGCGTTCTCCATCCGCTTGAAGTAGGGCAGGCAGTGCGCCCAGTTCCAGGTCTCAAGGCCCGGCTGCTCACCCCAGCGCTCGTAGTCGAGCGGGTTGCCGCGCTGGAAGATCATGCCGTTGATCGAGGACGAGCCGCCGAGCACCTTGCCGCGTGCGTGAGCGACGCGGCGGCCGTGCATGTGCGGCTCGGGCTCCGACTCGTACTTCCAGTCGTAGAGGGCGTGGCCGCTGGGGAAGGTGAGGGCCGCCGGCATCTGGATGAAGAGGTCCCACGGGTAGTCGCTGCGGCCCGCCTCGAGCACGAGCACGCGCGCCTCGGGGTCGTCGGACAGGCGTCGGGCGAGCACGCTTCCGGCGCTTCCGCCGCCGACGACGATGTAGTCGTAGGTCGTGGAGTTCTCGCGACGAGTGGTCATGGCATCCTCGGGTCTGTTGTTGCGCTGAAAGAAACTGCTGTGCGTTGGACGCAACAGTAGAGGGCGCGGCGAGTCCGAACGAGGCGTTTCGAGGGGCCGTGACGCACTTTTTACACGCCCGTTACGCTCGGCCGGAATACGAGTCGATTATGTTGCGTGTTGCTCATAACGCATTGTGTTGCGCATAGCGGTGCAATAGCGTCGCCTCACGACAACTCGATACGCGCCGATCGAACCCCCGCGGGAGAGCCCGCGTCCCACCCGGACGCGGCGCCGAAGGAGCAAGCCCTCCCCGCACAATCTCTCAGGCCCAAGACCGCGGGGGCGAGGCGCACTCTGGAAAGCAGGCCGCGCCTGCGCCCACGGTGAAAACCGCCACCCGCGGTGAAGCTCTCAGGCCCGATGACAGAGCGGGGAGGTGACCCATCCGATCGCCGCGCCCGCGGCACGACAGGGAGCCTCCCGCCATGACCGTTCTGTCCCCGACCGCCGCCGCCGCCCTCCTCACCGCCCCGCTCGCCGAGATCGACCCCGCGGTCGCCGCAGCCCTCGACGCCGAGCGCGACCGCCAGCGCGACACCCTCGAGATGATCGCCAGTGAGAATTTCGCCCCGCTCTCCGTCATGCAGGCGCAGGGGTCGGTCGCCACCAACAAGTACGCCGAGGGTTACCCCGGTCGCCGTTACTACGGCGGATGCGAGCACGTCGACGTGATCGAGCGTCTCGCGATCGAGCGCGTGTGCGGTCTGTTCGGTGCCGCGTACGCGAACGTGCAGCCCCACTCCGGCGCCCAGGCCAACGCCGCGGTGCTGTTCGGCCTGCTGCAGCACGGCGACACCATCCTCGGCCTCGACCTCGCCCACGGCGGGCACCTCACGCACGGGATGCGCCTGAGCTACAGCGGCAAGGCCTTCGATGCGGTCGCGTACCACGTGGATGCCACGGGCTCGGTCGACATGGACGAGGTCGCCGCCCTCGCCCGTGAGCGCCGTCCCAAGCTCATCATCGCCGGCTGGTCGGCCTACCCCCGCCAGCTCGACTTCGCCGCCTTCCGGGCCATCGCCGACGAGATCGGCGCCTACCTGTGGGTCGACATGGCGCACTTCGCCGGTCTTGTGGCCGCGGGCGTGCACCCGAACCCCGTGCCGCACGCGCACGTGGTCACCTCCACCACCCACAAGACGTTGGGCGGTCCGCGCGGTGGCATCGTGCTGACGAACGACGCCGACATCGCCAAGAAGATCGACCGTGCCGTCTTCCCCGGTCTGCAGGGTGGCCCGCTCGAGCACGTCATCGCGGCCAAGGCCGTGTCGTTCCTCATCGCCGCGGGTGACGAGTTCGCCGACCGCCAGCGCCGCACGCTCCGTGGTGCCCACATCATCGCCGAGCGCCTCACGCAGCCCGACGTCGTCGCCGAAGGCGTGCGCGTGCTCACCGGAGGCACCGACGTGCACCTGCTGCTGGTCGACCTGGTCGCGTCGCCCCTCGACGGCAAGCAGGCCGAGGACCGCCTGCACGAGGTCGGCATCACCGTCAACCGCAACTCCGTCCCCAATGACCCGCGCCCGCCGATGGTCACCTCGGGGCTTCGCATCGGCACCCCCGCCCTCGCCACGCGCGGCTTCGGCGACGACGACTTCGCCGCCGTCGCCGACGTCATCGCGGAGGCCCTCCGGGCGGAGATCTCGTCCGAGCAGATCGCCGAGCTTCGCGATCGCGTGGCCGCCCTGGCATCCGCTCACCCGCTCTACGAGGGCGCCGTCTGATGGTCGTCAGCGCCTTCGACCTGTTCTCGATCGGGGTCGGCCCGTCGAGCTCGCACACGGTCGGGCCGATGCGCGCGGCCCTGACGTTCGCGGAGCACCTGCGCGAAGCCGGTACCCACGAGCGTGTCGCCCGTGTGCGCGTCGACCTGCTGGGCTCGCTCGGCGCCACCGGCCGCGGCCACGCCTCGGATCGCGCCGTGCTGATGGGCCTCGAGGGGCACCGGCCCGAGTCGTGCGACCCCGACCTGCTGCGCGACATCGAGGAGCGCGTGCGCGCCGACGGCATGCTCTGGTTGCTGGGGACGCACCCGGTCTCGTTCGACGTGGATGCCGACCTCGTCCTGGATGGGCGACGCTCGCTGCCGTTCCACCCCAACGCGGTCGTGTTCACGGCGATCGATGCCGGCGGCGTCGTTCTCGCGGAGGAGACGTTCTACTCGGTGGGCGGCGGGTTCGTCGTGACCGAGGCCGAAGCCGCGACGCCCCGTGCCGACGACGTCTTCGTCGCGCACCCCTTCCGCACCGCCGACGACCTGCTTGCCCGCTGCGACGAGACCGGACTGTCGATCGCCGAGATCGCGTTCGAGAACGAGCTCGCCCACCGCGACGGGGATGCCGTGCGCGCGGGGCTGCGGGCCATCTGGGACGTGATGAGCGGATGCATCGAGCGCGGTGTCTCGACCCCCGGGGTGCTGCCCGGCAGGCTCCGGGTGCCCCGTCGCGCCCACGACCTCGCGCGGCAACTCGCCGACGAGGCCGGCTCGACCGACGGCCTGCGCGGGACCGACTGGCTGACGCTGTTCGCCATGGCGGTCAATGAAGAGAACGCCGCCGGCGGGCGTGTCGTCACCGCGCCCACGAACGGCGCCGCGGGGGTCATCCCCGCCGTGCTCGCCTACTACCGTCGGTTCGTTCCGGGAGCGGACGACGAGGGGATCATGACGTTCCTCCTCACGGCCGCCGCGATCGGCTCCATCTACAAGGAGACCGCGTCGATCTCGGGGGCGGAGGTCGGATGCCAGGGCGAGGTGGGCTCCGCCTGCTCGATGGCGGCGGCGGGGTTCGCCGCCGTGCTCGGCGGGACGCCCCGCCAGATCGAGAACGCCGCCGAGATCGGCATGGAGCACCACCTCGGTATGACGTGCGACCCGATCGGCGGTCTCGTGCAGATCCCGTGCATCGAGCGCAACGGCGTCGCGGCGGTCAAGGCCGTCACGGCCGCTCGCACGGCGCTGCGCGGCGACGGCACGCACATCGTGTCGCTCGACAACGTCATCCAGACGATGCGGCAGACCGGGGCGGACATGAACGACAAGTACAAGGAGACCTCGCGCGGCGGTCTCGCCGTCAACGTCGTGGAGTGCTGAGGCGGGTCAGCGCCCGAGCACCTCGGCCTCTTCGTCGAGGGTGAGGCCCGCTCGGCGCGCCCTGTCCAGACCGCGCGCGCGTTCGTCATCGAGCGTGCGCCGCATGGTCTCGGACAGGGGGCGCCGGCGACCTCCGGATGCCACGAACGCGGCGTCGCTGCGCCGCGAGAAGCCGTGCGCCTCGGGCGGGAGCCACAGCGGCAGCGACCGCGGCCCCATCCAGTGCTGCACGCCGCGGGCGAGGAGGGTGTCGTCGTCGAGTGCAACGGTCTCCGACTCGGTGCCCGCCGCGTCGCGAGCGGAGGTCAGCACGGCCGCGAGCGGCAGCTCCTCGCCGACGGCGTTGACCGGCCCGGTGATCCCGTTGCGGCCCGCGCGCTCGATCCAGTCGGCCAGGTCGTCGACGTCGATCCCCTGCACGGAGCGGTCGGCGGTTCGCGGCGTCAGCACGCGCCCGCCGCGGGCGAAGCGGGCCGGCCAGTAGCCGAAGCGGTCGGTGGGGTCTCCGGGCCCGACGATCAGGCCGGCACGGGCGAGGAGGGCGCGGTCACCCACGCGCGCCGTGGTCAAGCGCTCGGCGTGCACCTTGGCATCCGCGTACTGATCGAGGTCGGTGGGCTCGACGAGGTCGGCGGTCTCGTCGGCGAACGGGACGTCGGCCCGGGCGTAGACCGACACGCTCGACACGAGCGTCCAGTGCGCCGCACGTCGGGCGAGGGCGTCCAGAGCGGATGCCACGAACCCGGGGTCCCACGACACCTCCACGACGTCGTCCCAGTCGCCGTCGAGGGCGTCGTACGCGCGCGGGTCTCGGCGGTCGGCCCGCACCAGGCGCGAGCCGGGGGAGACCCCGCCCCCTTCGCCGCGGGCGAGGCAGGTGACCTCCGCTCCTCTCGCCACAGCCGCTCGCGCGATGGCCCGGCCGAGCCAGGCGGTTCCCCCGAGGATGAGCACGCGTCGCATAGGGGTCAGCAAAGCACCTGAACGAGGGCGCGGACCAGCGCGTTCGCGAACGGCGGACGAGCGGGCCCGCGGAAGGCTCACCCGGGTGACCTTTCTCCACAGATCGTGGCGTATGTTCCTCCGAGCATGGAGCGACCGCTAGGTTCTCCGCCACGGAATACATCCCCCGTGGGGGGCGGATCGAAGGGTGAAACCATGTCGGATGTGCAGAACCAGCAGGCGCTCGGCCGGCCGACCGGAGCGTTCGTCGGAGCCTCCTGGGTGGCGCTGGGGCTCGGAGCGTCGGTGTACTTCGTGGGGTTGTACAACGCGCGGATGCTGCTGTCGGAGAAGGGCTTCTTCCTCGCGGTGTTCCTGCTCGGCCTGTTCGCCGCGATCTCGGTGCAGAAGGGTGTCCGCGACCGCGCCGAAGACGTGCCGGTGACCGGGGCCTATCTCGGCGTCGCGTGGGGCATGTTGCTGGCGGCGCTGACACTGATGACGGTCGGCCTGTGGAACGCGGAGCTGCTCCTCTCGGAGAAGGGGTTCTACGGCATCGGGTTCGCGATGAGCCTCTTCGCCGTGGTGGCGGTGCAGAAGAACGTCCGCGACCTGGCGGCGTTCCACCGCGTGCACCCGGAGGCCGCCTCCGGGGACCGGCCCGGCTTCGCGGCGGGCGCCTGAGCCGACGCGCGAAGACGTGCTCGACGCGGAGGCCGCGACCCGGGGCAGCGCCCTTGGCTCGCGGCCTCCGCTCATGACGCGTCTGGGGCATCTGTGAGACGATCGCGAAGATGGACTCCTCACTGCGCGCCGAGCTGGATACTCTGCGGTTGCGTGCCTACGGACCCCGGGAGGACGGCGCCCTCGACGCCGAGACGGTGCGACGCTTGCAGGAGCTGGAAGCACGCGCTCGCGATGCCGGCAGCGTCCACTCTGGATCGCAGGGGACATCCGAATCACCCGTCCCCGCGGAGGATTCACCGTCGACGTCCCTTCGAGAGTCCCAGGGAGTCTCTGCTGCGGATGCGGTCATCCCCCGGGAAACGCGTGAGCACCACCGTGTGCGCCGGTCCTGGCGGACGCCCGGGCGCGTGACGTTGGCGCTGTGGGCGATGTCGGTTGCCGCCTCGGCCGGGCTCGCTGCCGCCGCGACGTACTCGGTGGCGGCGATCCTGCCCGTCGCCGTTGTCGATGACGCGCCCCAGATCGCCACCCTCACCCCCGACCCCGCCATCACCGTTCCTGTCGGGTTCAACGGCGCGGGAGCCAGTTCCGTCGCGTATGAGTTCTACGGTCTCACGCTGTTCGAGACGTCTTATGGCATCTTCGGCGGCGGTGGCGGTGGCGACTGCTTCGCCGCCGTTCTGACCGCCGACATCCCGGAGGGGGACGAGATCCAGGGCGGATACTCCATGTCGGGTCCGTCCTACGGCGGATGCCGCGTCGGTGATTTCCCCGCCACCATCACGATGTCAGCCGATAGCTCGGCCCCACCTGAGCTGCGCGAGCAATTCCGCGACGGTGCGCTGAAGTTCGTCAAAGACGGCGACCGCATCGGCGTGTTCCTCGGTGAGAACCCGAGAGACTGACCTCTTCTCCCACGCGCTCGCATCGCAGGGGCCGGTCCCGACGGCCGGCGAGGCTCGCGGGGCTGTCCCCCTGCCCACACCACCACGTCCCGGTGAGGGCGGTGACCACCGCGGTCAGGGTCGGTCGCGCGCGGTTCCGTGTACGCGCAGACGAGCGTCGGTTCGGCCGCGGCGAGGAGCGCCAGAACCGGCCTACGCGCCGTCGGAGGGACGTCCGCCATCGCGAGCCCGCCCCCGGATGACGTAGCGGCGCTCGATCCCGACGGTCTCGGAACCCCACGCGCTCGCCGCGACGCGACGCTGGTGCGCGTCGAACGCGGCCTCGTCGATGAAACGTTCGTCGACCCGCCAGACGCGGGCGTCGGCCGTCGGGGCGACGTCGAAGGCGAGGCATCCGGGCTCGGCGCGGGTGAGGGCGATGTGCTCAGGGAGAAGGGCGCGCACCCGGGCCGCTTCGCCCTCGTTCGCGCACCGCAACTCGCCCGACAGCGTCACCTCGGGCCCGCGCGGCACGGGCGTCGTCACTCCGCTGAGCCAGTCGCGACGCAACACGCTGTAGGCGATGGATGCCATCGGTGCTCCGCCTTCGACCGGCCAGCCGTCGCGGTAGTACGCCTCGCGTACCCACCCGCTCTTGTCGAATGTCCGCTGCATCGCGATGTTGTCTTCGCGGGTCTGCCCCTCGAATCGCACGACGCCCGGGCGCGTGCGGAAGACGTGCTCACTCGCGAGGGCGAGCGCCCGGGTACCGATGCCGTGTCCGCGCCACCGCTCGGCGAGACGCAGATCGATCAGGGCGGTCGCGTCGGCGAGGTCGTCGAGGCGCACGAGTCCGACGCGCCCGTGCTCGCCGTCGTCGAGCCAGAACGCCTCGACGGCGTCGCCGCCCCAGGTCCCCTCGTCGATGGCCGCCGCCACCTGGGTGCGGGTGGGGTGAGAGCGAACGTGGAAGGGGAAGGCGTTCGAGGTGAGGAACGCGATCAGCTCCTCGCGGTCTCGGCCGGTCGCGTCGAGGCGGGTGAGGGAGAGGGGCACCGCTCCAGCGTAGACAGCCGGCTCGCGGCATCCTGTCTGTCTCCTGCGCTGCCGTCGGGGTGGACGTGGGCGGCGCTCGGCGCCTACGCCGTCGCGTGGGACGAGTACCTCGTCATGCAGACGATCGGCCGATCCCGCGGGTCTGCGGCTGCGCGCTGAGCATCACCGTCGCTCGAGGCACACGAGTCCTTCGCGGTCGTCCCACGACGGGACCGGTGCGAAGCCGAGCCGCCGGTAGAGCCGGAGGGCGTCCTCGCGCCACTCCCACACCGACAGGCGGACGGGCGACACGGTACCCTCGACCGCCGCGGCGATGAGAGCGGCTCCCACGCCCTTTCCGCGTGCGGTCGGGGTCGTCCAGAGGCGCGACACCTCCGTCGCATCCGGCGAGGTGGAGACGACGACGATGCCGCAATCCTCCTCGTCGACCGCGGCGAGCAGCACACGTCGCCCGTGGAAGGCGGCGGCCGGGTCGGCGATCTCGCGCGCATAGCGCCCGGGGAGCGGGGCGTCCGCGGCGGTCAGCCCGTGCTCGGCTTTCTCGCTCTCCGTCTGGCGGAGGTACGCGCCGACGAGGGCGGAGACGACAGCGGCGTCGCGCGGGAAGAGCGCGGTGCGAACGGTCGCGGCGCCGGGCGTCACGGCTGCGGCTCGCCCGGGTCACGGCGGACTGCCCGCGCGGCCGAGGCCATCTCGTCGCGGACGGCTTTGCGGACAACCCCGTACACGGCGTACAGCATGACGGCCGCGAGCGTGACGAGCAGAACGAGCTGGGTGAGTGCGTCCATACGACCAGGCTGTCATGCCCTGGCGGCGGTTCCCAGAGCCGGGAACCACTTCGGGATGCCGACGGTGTCGGCATCCCGAATCGACGGCGTCGTGGTCAAACGGTCGCGAGCGTCGGCTGCCACCCCAGGGCAGGCGCGACATGTTTCGCGAAGTTCTCGACCAGCCGCAGGTTGAATTCGACGCCCATCTGGCTCGGGATGGTCAGCATCAGCGTGTCGGCGCTCATCACGGCGGCGTCGTTCTGCAGCTGCTCGACGAGCTTGTCGGGTGTCGCCGCGTACGTCTTGCCGAAGGTCGATCGCATACCGTCGATGACCCCGATCTGGTCGCTTCCCGCCGACCCGCCGAAGTACATCTCGTCTTCGGCGGTGACGATCGGGAAGATGCTGCGGCTGACCGAGGTGCGCGGTTCGCCCTCGTGACCGGCCTCGCGCCAGGCGGCGCGGAACGCGTCGAGCTGCTGCGCCTGCAACAGGTCGAAGGGCGTGCCGTCCGCCTCGGTGAGAAGCGTCGACGACATGAGGTTGACGCCGATGCGGCCCGCCCACTCAGCGGTGGCTGTCGTGCCGGCGCCCCACCAGACGCGCGTGCGGAGCCCGGGAGAATGCGGCTCGATGCGCTGCAGACCCGTGCCGCCGCCGAAGGGGCTCAGCGGGTCGCGCTCGGCGAGGCCCTCGCCGTCGATGGCCCGCAGGAAGAGGTCGAAGTGCTCGCGGGCGATATCGCCGCCGCGCGGGTCCTGTGAACCGGTGTAGCCGAACGCCTCGTAGCCGCGGACGACGGACTCGGGTGAGCCACGGCTGACGCCGAGCGCGAGCCGGTTGCCGCTGATGAGGTCGACGGATGCCGCCTCCTCGGCGAGCATCAGCGGGTTCTCGTACCGCATGTCGATGACGCCGGTGCCCACCTCGATGCGGGAGGTGCGCGCGGCGATCGCGGCGAGGAGCGGCATGGGTGCGGCCTGCTGCCGGGCGAAGTGGTGCACCCGGAACGAGACGCCGTTGACGCCGAGGTCGTCCATGCCCTGGGCGAGGTCGATCGCCTGCAACATGGAGTCGCCGGCGGTCAGCTGACGCCCGCCGCCGAGGGGGCCGTAGTGGCCGAAGGAGAGGGTGCCGAAGGAGCGCATGTCGGGTGCAACGCGACGCTCTCTGATCTATTCCCACGCATGGACCATTCGATGGCCCCGGATGGTCTCGGGTGTGGAACCATTCAAGGATGGACGACGACGTACGCCACGAGCTGCGTCACCTGCGCGCACGGGCCTACGGTCCGGATGCCGACATCGACGACGATCCGGCCGCGGTCGCCAGGCTCACCGCCCTCGAGGAGCTGGAGCGCGGGGAACGCACTCCCCGGCCGCCGCAGCCGGCGACGCCCGCGCACGCCTCGCAGGGGCAGGTCGTCGCGTCCCGCGTCGAGACGGCGGCATCCGGAACCGAGGACGACGAGGTCGGCCCGGATGACGACGAGGACGCAGCCGAGGCCGTCCGCGAGCGACGCCCCCTCGTGCGGTCGCGTCGCAATGTGTGGGCGTGGGCGATCTCCCTGGCCGTGGTCACGGCGCTCGCGAGCGCAGCGACCGCGCTCTCGGTGACGTTCGTCCCCGTGCCGAGCTCCGTGGGCGCTCCGCAGGTCGGCACGCTCGAGCTCGACCCCGACGGCGAGACGCCCGCGATCTTCGGTCAGCAGACCGGCGATGAACGCGCGTTCCGGGACTACTTCGGAGTGACCGCGTTCAGCGGGTTCGTGCGGGTGGATGCCGCGGAGAACCGCAGTCCGTGCATCTATCTGCTCGCGACGGAGGAGATCTCCGCACAGGAGTCGCGCGGCATCAGCGGCAATTTCGTCTACGGCGGATGCGGTGCGGGCATCTTCCCCGCCACGGTGGAGTTCGTGGTCGCGGACGGCATGCCGGAGGCGTTCGTCGAGCGGTTCCCCGTCGGCACGAGCGTGCAGTTCGTCTTCGACGGGGAGAACGTGGGCGTCTTCGCCGACGGCGGCTGAGGGGAAGCGACAGCTTCGAGGAACGGAGCGCCGGGGCTTGCTGCTCGCCCCGCCGTGCACGGAGAAGAGCCGCCCTCGCGGCGATGTCGCGTGCGCCAATGAGAGGGTGGGGGAGTGACCCCCCTTCTCGAGCACGTGCCCGCCGGTGCCGACCCGGACGCCGTGTACCTCGGTTTCGTCGAGTGGGCGGCCTCGCGCGGCCTCACGCTCTACCCCGCGCAGGACGAGGCAATCATCGAGATCGTGTCGGGCGCGAACGTCATCCTGTCGACCCCGACCGGCACGGGCAAGTCGCTCGTCGCGGTGGCCGCGCACGCGGCATCCCTCGCCCGGGGCGGCCGCACCTACTACACGGCGCCGATCAAGGCGCTCGTGAGCGAGAAGTTCTTCGCGCTCGTCGAGATCTTCGGCGCCGAGAACGTCGGGATGGTCACGGGCGACTCCTCCGTCAACGCCGACGCACCCATCGTGTGCTGCACGGCCGAGATCCTCGCCAACCTCGCCCTTCGGCAGGGAGCGGATGCCAACGTCGACCAGGTCGTGATGGACGAGTTCCACTACTACGGCGAGGTCGACCGCGGCTGGGCGTGGCAGGTGCCGCTGCTGCTGTTGACGCGGGCGCAATTCATCCTCATGTCGGCCACCCTCGGCGACGTGACCGACACCGCCGACGACCTCTCCCGCCGCACGGGCCGGCCCACCGCCCGTGTGACCGGTGTCGAGCGCCCCGTACCGCTGCACTTCGAGTACGCCCGGACGCCGGTGCACGAGACCGTGCAGGAGCTGCTCGACACGCGCCAGGCGCCGATCTACGTCGTGCACTTCTCGCAGGCCGCCGCGATGGAGCGGGCGCAGGCGCTGTCATCCATCCGCATCATCGGGCGCGAGCAGCGCGATGAGATCGCCGAGGCGATCGGCGGGTTCCGCTTCACGACCGGGTTCGGCAAGACCCTGTCGCGCTACGTAAGGGCGGGCATCGGCGTGCACCACGCCGGAATGCTCCCGCGGTACCGGCGCCTGGTCGAGACGCTCGCGCAGCGGGGACTCCTGCGGGTCATCTGCGGAACCGACACGCTCGGCGTCGGCATCAACGTGCCGATCCGCACCGTGCTGATGACGGCGCTGACCAAGTACGACGGCACCCGCATGCGCCAGCTCTCGGCGCGCGAGTTCCACCAGATCGCGGGTCGCGCCGGTCGGGCGGGCTACGACACCGCGGGAACCGTCGTCGTGATGGCGCCGGATCACGAGATCGAGAACGCCGCCCAAATCCTGAAGGCCGGCGACGACCTCAAGAAGCAGAAGAAGATCGTGCGCAAGAAGGCGCCGCAAGGCTTCGTCAACTGGACCGAGCAGAGCTACGACCGTCTCGTCGCCGCCGAGCCCGAGCCGCTCGTGCCGCAGATGAAGCTGTCGGCCGCGATGCTCATCAACGTCATCGCGCGCGGCGGCGACGTCTTTGGAAACGTCCGCGCCCTCGTCTTCGACAACCACGAGCCGCGCGCCCGCCAGTACGACCTCGCCCGCCGGGCCCTGGCGATCTTCCGCACCCTGGTTCAGGCCGGCGTGGTCGAGGTCGTCCCTCCACCGCGTGAGGGGTCAGATTTTGTCGCCTCAGAGGGGGGCCAGGCGACAGATTCTGACTCCTCACGCATCAGGCTCACTGTCGACCTGCAGCCGAACTTCGCGCTCAACCAGCCGCTGTCGCCGTTCGCGCTCGCCGCGATCGAGATGCTCGACCCCGAGGTCGAGCTGGGACGGGGGCCGGATGCCACGACGCCCGCCGGCGGCGTGGGCACCGGGCACTACGCGCTCGACGTCGTCAGCGTCATCGAGGCGACCCTCGACGACCCGCGCCCGATCCTGTCGCAGCAGCAGTTCCGCGCCCGCGGCGAGGCGGTCGCGGCGATGAAGCGCGAGGGCATCGAGTACGACGAGCGCATGGAACTGCTCGAGGAGATCACCTGGCCGAAGCCGCTCGATGAACTGCTCGCGCAAGCGTACGAGGTGTTCGCGTCGAGTCAGCCGTGGATCCGCGACTTCGAGCTGTCGCCCAAGTCGGTCGTGCGTGACATGTTCGAGCGGGCGTGCTCGTTCGGCGAGTACGTGTCGCTGTACCAGCTCGCCCGCAGCGAGGGGCTCGTGCTGCGGTACCTCAGCGACGCGTACCGCGCGATCCGCCAGACCGTGCCGGTCGACGCGCAGACGCCCGACCTGCTCGACCTCATCGCGTGGCTCGGCGAGCTCGTTCGGCAGGTCGACTCCAGCCTCGTCGACGAGTGGGAGCAGCTCATCAACCCGGCCGACGATCCGGACGCCCCCGTCGTCCCGCCAGCGCCGCCGTCGATCCTCACCAATCGGCGCGCGTTCGTCGTGCTCGTGCGCAACGAGATGTTCCGCCGCGTCCAGCTCGCCGCGCTGCAGAAGGACGACGAGCTCATCGAGCTGGACCCCGACCTCGACTGGCCCGGGATTCTCGACAGCTACTTCGACGAGCACGAAGCCATCGGCACCGGGGGAGCGGCGCGCTCCTCCGCGCTCGTCGCCATCGACGAGTCCGCGGCCCCCGAGGGGTTGTGGCGGGTCGAGCAGACGATCGACGACCCCGCGGGCGACCACGATTGGCGCATCCGCGCGGAGGTCGACCTCGCGGCCTCGGATGAGGAGGGGACGGCCGTCGTGCGGGTGACCGAGGTGTTGCGGCTCTGAGCGCTCCTCCCGGAGACGGACCGGGTGAAGTTATGCACTCTTCTCACCGAAGGGGCGCGAGACGCGAGGGGGAACGCTTACTGTCGATGGCATCGATCACGTCCGAAAGGAACGCTGTGGAAACCCTTCCGCTCATCGCCACCGCCGTGGGCCTCGTGGTCTCGGTATCGACGACCGTCCTGGGCGGAACGAAGTGGCTGCTGCACCGCGTGGAGCAGAGGTTCGCGCAGGTGGATCAGAGGTTCGCGCAGGTGGATCAGAGGTTCGCGCAGATGGACCAGAGGTTCGCGCAGGTGGATCAGCGGTTCGCGCAGGTCGATCAACAGTTGCGGTCGGTCGCTGAGTCGGTGACGGAGCTCAAGATCGCTGTCGCGCGGATCGAGGGCCCTCACCCTCCTTTCCTCATCGCGCGTGGGTGATGAGCGACGAATGACGGATGCCGAGGCCCTGAGGCCCCGGCATCCGGTGACTTGCTCGTCTCGTGTTACTTGCGGGCGACGCGGTTCTCCGCGCTGACCATCCACGACAGCTGCTCGAGGCGCTCGAGCACGCCGTGCAGGATGTCGGCGCTCGTGGGGTCTTCGTCGTCGACGTCGTCGTGCACATCGCGAACGGTGCCGACCGTGGCGTCGAGGCGCTCGGTGATCAGGTCGATGACCTCGGCGGTGTCGACCTCGCCCTGGGGGAACTCGGGCAGGGTCGTGGTCTCGGCGACCGTGTCGCTGCGACCGTCGGGGAGGGCGTGCAGCGAACGCATGCGCTCGGCGACCTCGTCGCTGAACTCACGCGCAGCGTCGATGATCTCGTCGAGCTGCAGGTGGGTGTCGCGGAAGTTCTTGCCGACGACGTTCCAGTGGGCCTGCTTGCCCTGGACCGACAGCTCGATCAGGTCGACGAGCACGGCCTGCAGGCTGTCGGTCAGCTTCTCTGACGCCTGGAAGCCCTTCTCGGCGTTCTGCTCGTCGGTGGTCTCGGGGCCGCTGCCGCCGCGGGCCGGGCGGCGACGGTTCTTGGTCGGGGCGTCCTTCGTGGTGGTGGACATGCGCGTTCCTTTCACTCGCGGTCGGTAGCGACGTTAGGCGTGGCGGTCGGGTGTACCCGGGGGGTTGCGGGGGCACTGACGGCGCGGTAGCCGGGTGAATTCTGGGGTCCAACGGGGTGTAATCGGGCGCTTTTGCACGGGTGGCGCTCGGCGCATTCATCAGATTCGGAGAGACGACGTTCAGCCGCGTCGCTTCGAGAGGACCGCCATGCGCTCTGCTGCCCTGTTCCGTTCGCTGTCTCTGGCGATCGCTGTCGCCATCGCGGCGCTCGCGGGGGTGGTCGTCGCGACCGCGGCGCCGCTCCCCGCAGCGGCCGTCGCGACAGCCGACGTCGACGGCGACACGATCGCCGACGCGGTCGAGCGCGCTGTCTGCGGGTCGGCGACGTGCGCCACCGGAGTGGAGGACCGCGACGGAGACGGCATCCCGGATGCCACCGAAGTGCCGGCGTGCGGGGACACCACCTGCGCCTCGCCCACCGCCGATCGCGACGACGACGGCATCCCCGACTACGTGGAGCGGCTGGTCTGCGGCTCCGACACATGCTCGAACGCCAAGGAGGATGCCGACGGCGACCGGATCGGCGACTGGGTCGAGTTCGTCATCTGCGGAACGCGCACGTGTGCCGACGGCACGGAGGACTTCGACGCCAACGGGGTCTCGGATGCGGCCGAGCTCACAAGCTCGGCAATCACTCGCTACGGTCGAACATCCCCCATGACGCAGGACATCATCCGGCAGGAGTCCACCGAGCGGCTTCGCGAAGAGTTGCGAGCGGCCATACGAAAAAGTCCCAGCTCGCCGTCGCTGCAACAGCTGCAGGGTGGGTACAAGGCGGGTGATCCGTGGCCGTGGAACCCAAATTTGTTCCGGGATGCAAAAACATTTCTGTTGTACCCGGTGTCATCGTCCGAGGAAAGGACTCTGCTCACCATCGGCACGTACACGCTGCGCCCAACGGAGGTGCACCAAGTAGGAGACGGAAGAGCGCAAGTCACGTGGGTCGCCGAAAACGACTCGACGATGGGGTCACTTTTCCGAGGAATCGGCGATCCCAATTGGTGGAATAGTCTCGCGAAAGAGTCGGGTCCGTTCTCGCGGGTCAAGCAAGAGTTCACATGGACCGAGGAGCTGACTTGGTGAGGGCTCTTCGGCTTGCTGTGAAGTCCGTCGCCTGGATTATCATCTCGGCAATGGGGATCTTGATACTTTGGACTGTTGTCGTTCCCTGGGGCGAAAAGATGCCGGGAGCGCGCGATGTCGAGGGAGTTTGGCGGTTTGTAGACTCCTCGGGTCACACGGTGACCATGAAGCTGGGAAGCGATTCAATCGCCGAGTTGTCCGGGTGGCCGGATAGTGTTGGGTGCGCCGGCCCAGTGCAGTCCTCGGAACGTCTTCTCAAAGATGTCGATTGGCGAGCCATCTCTGATTTCCGGGGCGAGTGGATGCTGAGGACAGATTTCGGTGGTCTCTCGCTTCAGATGAGCTCGTCATCCTCTGGCGACTGTCTCCTAGATGTGCCACTACGTTTTCAGTGGAATATCATTACCGGGGAGAATAGAATACTCTTCTACGTTTCCGGATACGATGAGCCGTTCTTCGACCAGGTATTCACTTTCAGCCGCTTGAATGTTGCACCCGACCGGCGATGAAAAGCAGGCTGCCGCGGAACGCTGTCGCAGAATTCGGGGGAACGAGCGCCCACGTTGTCCGCCTCGGAGCCTACGCATTGGCGACGCTTACTTCGTCGATGTTTGCGGGGATGTGAGCGCGCGTGAACTACTTGGATATCAATGTTGACCTGGGGGAGGGGCTCTGACCGTGTGGGCGGCGCAACGTGATGGCTTGCGTAGGCGGCTTGGGAGCTCTTTCCCCCTGGCGGCCATCAGCGTGCTTTTGACTGCTTGCGTCCCAACAAGCTTGAACGATTTTCCTCTGTACCTGTCGATGAGAGGAGACGAGATCGTCTTCCGATGGTGTGGGGACTCGTTGACGGATCTAAAAAGACTGAATATCAGTTACGCGGTGTTCACGCCGGATATCGAAGACCACATCGCGGCAGAGAGTCGGGGTCACTTCGACATACCGGCGGGGACTGAATTTTCGAATCTCCTTCCACCAGCCGGGGCGGAGTACCAGGAGCAAAGCCAGATTCACATAGAAAGTCGAAGAACTATGTTCTACGTGTACATGAACGCAGCGCAACCCTCGACGTATGCGCCCTCGGTTGTGTTCGACGTAAAAGATCCGACTCAGATACCTCCGGGTGTATGGATTCGACCCAACGGCAGTGTCGCATCGGAGACGTGCGCTGCGCGTTAGATCACCGCACAGCGCAGCTGCTGCTGACGAGCACTGTCGGTCGAGGCGCGAGACGGAAGAATACGCTCATCGGTCAACTCGGTTGGACGTGACTGGTCACGTCGACTGGAACGACGTGGGGTCTCAAGCGAGTATTTCCTTCAGCCCGCCGGCCATCGGTTGTCTATGGGGAATGAGGGTCTTCCTAGAGCGGAATTCTTCGTCCGGGAAACTGCGGATGTTGTACTACGTAAACGGCCTGTCTGACGTGGACAATGGAATCGCCCCGCTCGTATTCGAGAAACTGTGATAGTCGACCGAGGGTCAAGACGCGCAAACAGACCGAGACGGTATAAGACGCCGCCGCGCGAGTGTAGCGGGAGTCGAAGGGGATCGGGGTTCATCTCTGCTTGCGCGACGACGTAGGTCGCGACTTTATGTCCGATCGGACACGAGGCTATCCAGGGAGCTGCAGGAAATGGTGGATCAGGGGAAGATGATTCGAAAGAACTTCGATCAGTGATTTCTCCTGATGAAGCTGAGCTCGTCGCGCGCCTCGGTAGCCTCGGCTACGACGTTGAGCACGTGTCAGACTTGCGGCACCTCGGTGTGAGATACGACGACGCTTATCCTTTCCTCCTTTCAGCGCTGCAGTCGACGGACGATGAAAGCTTGCGAGAGTGGTGCATTCGTTCCCTGAGTCTGCCGTGGATAGGCGACGACGTGGTGGATGTCCTCGTGGATCAATTTCTCAAGACCAGTCGCAACGAGACCCGGGGTGAATGGGACAAGTGGACGATAGGGAATGCGTTGTGGTATTCGTGGCGAGACTCCTATTTCGACACCTATCGCTCTCTCGCAGAGGAACGGCAGTACGGCCGGTCTCGGGAGATGATCGTTCTCGGCTTCGAGAAGACTCGGCTGAAGAGCCAGGCGGTGCCGGTCCTTCTCGGGCTCCTGAATGACGAAACCGTCAGCGGCCATGCCGTGTCGGCGTTGGCCAAGTTGGGTCAGGAGGAGGCGCGTTCAGCGCTCGAAGAGGCCTCGACCGATAGCCGTCGTTGGGTGCGCAATGCCGCAAAGCGAGGCGTGGTGAAGCTCGACAAGTTGGCCGCCAAAAGACGCGCCGTCGGTGGCGACACCGCACGGAAATGAGGCTGCGATGCGCATCACGGTGACACACGCACCTCGCGTCAACGCCCACCGGCCGATCATCGGGCAGCTGCCGCCGCGGAATCTGGGAACGTCGAACGAGCGGTGCGACGGACCAGTGCCCGAGGGCGTAGTGAATCCGCCGCGATCGCGGTTAGGCGCATTGCGCACGGCGGTGCGGCATCTGCAAACCGCGGATGACACAAGTGAGCGGTTATCAACGCACAGGGAAGGACGGCGAGCGTGAACGAAACCAAACCGTTGGGCGCCGGAGCGTGGGTCGCGATTGGCATCGGGATAGGGCTGGTGGCAGTGACGGCGATCGTGCAGTTCGTCATTCTGATGGCGGGCGTGCTGGGGTTCGGCGTGCTGGGGCTCGTCCTCGTCTCGAACTATACGGAGACACCTTCCAAGGAATCGCCGGCGACGGGCCTCGCGGGCGAGTGGATCCTCGACCCGACCGTCGCCGACGTGTCCGTACACATCGACGCGGACGGGTTCGTGGCTCTCGAGGATTGGCCGGTCGACCTGCTCTGCCCCGCGGCTGATCAGACGTTCCGTGACGCGGAGGACCTCGACTGGTCGCGGACGATGACCGTGTCGGGCATCGCGGAGACCGACGAGCGTGTTGCGACGATCGACGTGCTGCTCGATCCTGTGCGGCCGGGATGCACCACCTGGCTGGAGTTCTCCGTGAAGGGGGAGCCGGCATCCTCAGACGTGCGTCTCGTCCTCGCCCCGAACGGACTCGACGACGTGTTCGCGGGCGTCGAACCCCTGGTGTTCCAACGGATAGACCCGGCGGACGCGGCGAATCCCGCGGTGCACACCGCAACGGCGGGGGTACTCGGAACCACCCTCCCGTAGCCGCTCGGCATCCAAACGACAACCCCGGCCTGACCGTCCGGCACCGTTCCTAGCGTGAACACGTGCCCATCGAACCCCCGACGCCGTCTCGGCCGCTCCGCGACTACGCCGCGATCGGCGACGGGCGCACGGTCGCGCTGATCGGTCTCGACGGGTCGGTCGACTGGCTGCCGCTGCCGAACATCCACTCGCGACCGGTGTTCGCGCGGTTGCTCGACGAGACGGCCGGCGGATGCATCCAACTTGCGCCGGTGGGGGAGTACGAGGTGAAGCGGCGCTACGTCGCCCACACCAACGTGCTCGAGACGACCTTCACCACGAAGGGCGGTGTCGCGAAAATCACCGACGCGATGGTCACCGGCATCGCCGGACGGTTGCCGTGGGCAGAACTCGCGCGTCGCGTCGACGGCGTGAAGGGCGAGGTCGAGTTTGCCTGGTGCGTGCAGCCCGGCACGATGCTGCGTTCGGCCGCGCCCTGGACCGAGCGCATCGACGGGTTCTCCGTCATGCGCATCGGCCATGTATCTCTTGCCGTCGTCGGACACGAACACGGTCTGCGCGGTGACCCGGATGCCGGGAACGAGAGCATCGACGGGAGCTTCACGACATCGAAGGGCTCGCGCCACCTGCTGGTGATTGCCGCCACCGAGGGAGAGCCGCTGCGCATCCCCAACGCGCAGAACGTCGACCGAGGCATCGACCGCACCATCGGCGGGTGGCAGATGTGGTCGGACGAGTTCTCGTACGAGGGGCCGTGGTCCGACGACGTGCAGCGCAGTGCCCTGGCCCTCAAATTGCTGCTGTTCAGCCCGACGGGCGCCATCGCGGCGGCGGCGACGACCTCGCTGCCCGAGAATCCACGCGGGGGCAAGAACTGGGACTACCGCTACGCCTGGGTGCGCGACCTGGCTTACACCGCTCACGCCTGGGTCGGCTTCGGCCTCCGCGAGGAGACGCACGCCGCGATCTCGTGGCTGCTGCGCACGATCCGCGCGAACGGTCCCGAGGTGCAGGTGATGTACACCCTCGACGGCGGCGCCGACGTGAGCGTCGAGAAGCACGAGGTCCCGGGCTGGAACGGCAACCAGCCGGTCGTCACCGGCAACCCCGCGCAGGGGCAGCTGCAGCTCGGCGTGTACGGCGACCTCATCGCGATCTGCCGCACGTATGTCGAGGCGGGCAACCGCCTCGACACACAGACCGGGCGGCTCTTGGCTGACGTGGCCGACCGCACGTGCGACCTCTGGCGTCGCGAGGACTCCGGCATGTGGGAACTGCCCGAGCTGCGTCATTACACGTCGTCGAAGATGGGGTGCTGGAAGGCCCTCGACGACGCGCAGTGGCTTGCAGACGGCGGACACATCCCCGACAACGGCGACCGCTGGCGCGCCGAGCGCGATCGCATCCACACCTGGGTCGAGAAGCACTGCTGGTCGGAGAAGCTCGAGGCCTACACGATCCACCCCGACAGCGAGGACCTCGACGCGTCGGTGCTGCTGCACGCCCCCACCGGATTCGACCGCGGTGAGCGGATGTCGAAGACCCTGGATGCCATCACCGAACGCCTCGGCACCGAGAACCACCTCGTGTACCGGTACACCGGCATGGACCAGGAGGAGCACACCTTCGTCGCGTGCGCCTTCTGGCGTGCGACGGCCCTCGCTTGCGTCGGGCGTCACGCCGAGGCCATCGAGGCGATGGACGCGCTCGTCGCCCAGGGCAACGACGTGGGCATGTACGCCGAGATGATCGCCGAAGACGACGACGCCTTCTGGGGCAATCTTCCCCAGGCGCTCAGTCACCTGGCCCTCATCAACGCCGCTCTCGTCATCCGCGAAGTGGTGGATGACGCCGAGCTCGGCGCCCGCTGACCCCTCCGCCGGGGCGCCTCCGCCTCGGCATCCATCCCCCTCTGAAAGGACTCGCCATGAGCACGCAGTACACCTTCACCGACCCGGCGAAGCTTTACGCCGATATCGACCCGCAGTCGCAGGACCAGAAGGAGCCCGGCCTCGACGCCGAGCTGACGCCGAAGGCCGCCCTCGGGGAGGACACCTACGTCGGCAGCGGACGCCTCGAGGGGCGCAAGGCGCTCATCACCGGCGCCGACTCGGGCATCGGCGCGGCCACCGCGATCGCGTTCGCGCGCGAGGGCGCCTCGGTCGCGATGTCGTACCTGCCCGAGGAGAAGGTGGATGCCGACCGCATCGCCGGCATCCTGCGCGAGGCCGGCGCGACCGTCGTGCAGATCCCCGGCGACCTGCGCGAGCGCGAGTACGCCAAGACCCTCGTCGAGGAAGCCGTCGCGGGTCTCGGTGGTCTCGACATCGTCGTCAACAACGGCGGCAAGCAGATCTTCAACGAAGACGTCACGACCCTGACCGACGAGCAGTTCGACGACACGTTCAAGACCAACGTGTACGCCATGTTCTGGATCTGCAAAGAGGCCGTGCCCCACCTGCAGCCCGGCTCGACCATCATCAACACCACGTCGATCCAGGCCTACTCGCCGGCCCCGATCCTCGTCGACTACGCCTCCACCAAGGCGACCATCAACACCTTCACCAAGGCGCTCGGTCAGCAGCTCGCACCGAAGGGCATCCGCGTGAACGCGGTCGCCCCCGGCCCCATCTGGACGCCGCTGCAGGTCACCGACGGCCAGCCCGACGAGAAGGTCGACGAGTTCGGCGAAGAGACGCCGCTCGGACGCATGGGCCAGCCCGCTGAGCTCGCTCCGGCGTACGTGTACCTCGCCTCGGCGGAGTCGAGCTACGTCATCGGCGAGACGCTCAACGTCAACGGCGGCATGCCCACGCCGTAATCAGTGAGAGACACGAGGGGCCGTCGTCCGGGTTCGGACGGCGGCCCTTCGGCATTCGTGGGGTTCGTTCCTTCGACGGGCTCGGGGACCTGGGGGGGGGGGGGGGGGGGGGGGGGGGGGGGGGGGGGGGGGGGCTCAGGGAGCTGGGTGGGGCTCGGTCCCTTCGACGGGCTCAGGGACCTGGGTGGGGCTCCGGGTTCGCGTGCGGTACGCCGGGGACGGAGGTGGCTGAGCCTGTCGAAGCCATCGGCCCCTTCGACGGGCTCAGGGGCCTGGGTGGGGCCGACGTCAGGCGAGCGGCTTGCGGTAGAAGATCTCGCCGTCGGCGGTTTCCTCGGTGCGGTGGTATCCCTCCCGCTCGTACAGGCGCTGATTCGCCTCGCTCAGGCCGCCGGTGAACAGCTCGGCCTCGGTCGCTCCGGCCTCGCGCCCGCGCTGCTCGACCGCACCGAGCAGCAGCGTCCCGAGCCCCTCGCCCTGTTGATCGGGGGCGATCGCCAGGCGTCCGATCAGCAGCAGATCGTCGGCCACGCGCGCGCGCACCGCGCCGACGATGCGGTGCCCCGACACGGCCACGCATCCGAGGTTCTCGACGAGCTCCGCCCGCAGTTCTTCGAGCGTCTGGGTGAGCGGCGGCATGTCGGGGTCGCCGTAGATGAGCGCTTCGCTCGCGAAGGCGGCGCGCTGGATCGTCAGTACCTCTCCGGCGTCGTCGGGAGTGATCGGGCGGACGGTCGGTGAGGTCGACACGGGGAATCCTCCAGGCGTCTCAGTTGATTCAGGTTAACTATCATGAGCACCAGGACCCCCGTTTTCCGCAGGGGACCGTATCTCGCCATGAATGACTTCTTCGATACGAGCGTCCGCACCGCCGATGTCGCCGAGACCCAGGCCTGGTTGCAGGCGCAGTACGGGCACGTCGACGTGCAGGCCGACCGCGGCTCGTTCGCCGAGCACGCCGTCGGCGACGCGACCTTCTCGATACGTCGGCTCACCTGGCAATGCCGGGCCGAGGTGATCTACGAGGCGGACCGGTTCTACTTCGCCACGTCGTCGCCCGGCTACGGCTGGACGGTCGGAAAAGAGTCGGGGGACTACAGCCTGGAACCCGGTGCGGTGCAGCCCGGGCAGGAACTGGTGGGGCGCCCTCACGACACGGCGCTGCAGTTGGTCGCCTTCGACAGCGCGTGGATGGAGGAGGCGGCGCGTGCCATCTACGGGGACGAGTCGCTGACCGTGCGCTTCGCTGCTGCGGGTCCGGTGTCGCGGCGCATGCGCGACTACTGGCTCGCCACCCTCCGCTGGGCGCTCACGCAGCTGCCGATCATGACCGAGCCGCTGGCGCGCGCCCACGTGCGACGCGCGCTGGTGGCCGCGACCTTGGAGACCTTCCCCCTCGTGGGCGACCCGCGGGAGCGCCGCGCGTCCGCCTTGGAGCAGGCCTCCATCTACACGTCGGCGACAGCGTGGATCGACGACCACGCCTCGCTGGCCATCACCGTCGACGACGCCGCCCGGGCGGTGGGGACGTCGACCGAGGGCCTTCGACGCGCCTTCGCCGCGAACGGCCAACTCGTCGACACCCCCGAGGCCTACCTTCAGGCGGCTCGCGTGAGTGCGGCGCACGCCGACCTGCTCGACGCCGACCCCGCCTGCGTCACCATCGACGAGGTCGCGGCACGGTGGGGTTTCACCGATAGAAGCGCTTTCGTCGCGGCGTATCGGGCCGCGTACGGCGTCGCCCCTCAGGTCACGCTCGGCCGCTGACCGGATCACCGGTCGCGATCAATGTATTCACCGGGGTCGTCGAGGTCTTCGCGCGACTCGTCGCCGCTCGGCAGATCCACGTCGGTGTAGGCACCCGCTTCGTCGGATCGAGGACGGTCTTCCGAGCCGTCGGCGTTCTGTCGGTCGACGTACTCGCCCGGGAGGTCGGCGCTCCCTCGGTCGTCCGTGCCGTCCGGCAGCTGCACGTCGGTGTATTCGCCCTCGTCGGGACCCGCGCCGTGTCCGTTCACATCGCGCTCGGCCATGTCCGCCTCCTCCGTCTGGTGGCTCGACGCTAACCCCCGTCCCGGCACGCCGCAGCGGTCTTGACAGGCCCCGCCCGACCGGAGGCGGCACCCGGTGGGTCAGGCCGAGAACAGATCGCGGGCCCGCGGCCGGCGCACGCCGGCGACCGCGTCGAGGGCGGGGCCCAGCTCGGTGTGGCGGAAACGGAAGCCCGCGTCGCCGAGCACGCGCGGCACCGCCCAGCGGCTCTTCAGCACCAGTTCGGGTTCGTTGCGCAGCACCGCCATCGCCGGGTCCAGCATCCAGCGGTAGGCCGGGAGACCCAGCGGCATCCGGGCGACGCGTCGCACCTCCCGCATGAGGGTGCGGTTGTCGCTGACTCCGGGGGAAGCCAGGTTCACGGGGCCGGTGAGGTCGTCACGGTCGCGGAGGAAGCGGACGGATGCCACGACGTCGTCGAGGTGGATCCAGCTGAAGCGCTGACGACCCGACGTGCGGTGCCAGCTCGAGCGGACGGGGCCGGTCGGGCGGGCGCCGATGCCGCGGTAGCGGCGGTGCGGGAACCACCAGCTGTCGATCTGGGGACCGCCCAGCCCCAGCCGTCCGAGGGCGAACAGCATGCGGGTCGCCGGCCCGTCGCCCAGCACGATCGCCATGCGCAGCGCCACCCGCCGCGTCGACGGCAGCTCACCCGCGAAGAACGCCCGCTCCCAGCTCGTGGCGACGTCGACCGAGAAGCCCTCGCCGAACACGCCGTCGACCTCGTCGTTGCCGCTCTCGGTCTCGTGGCGGTAGATCGTGGCGGTGGAGGCGTTCATCCAGACCCGCGGCGGACGGTTCGCCCGGGTGACGGCCGCGTGCAGTTCGCGGGTGGTCTCGACACGGGAGCGGAGGATCTCGTCACGGTTGGCATCGGTGTACCGGCACGACACGATCTTGCCGGCGAGGTTGATCAGCACGTCGGCGCCGTCGACGAGACGCACGATCCCCTCCTCGTCGCCCCACACCGCGGTGCCGGTGCGCCCGACCGTGACGACCTCGTACCCGTCCTCGGCGAATGCGGTGGCCAGGGCCCTCCCGACGAAACCGCTCGCGCCGGCGATGACGACACGCGGAGCGTCGGGCGGTGGGGTCACGGCATCCTCCTGGCTGAGATGTGTTCAGCCTAGGGGCGCGAGCAGCGCGCTCCGGGCGCGACGGAGCCGACTGACACAATGGATGCCATGCGACGACACGGCCGGGGCTCACGCGTCGCGCGCGGTGCCGTCGCATCCTCGGTCGCGACCTTCGTGGCGCTCCTGTCGCACGTGTCGGCCGGGGGAGCGATGCCGGGCATCGTGGGCGTCGCGGTGCCTCTCGCCCTGTCGTTCGTCGTCTGCGCCGCACTCGCGGGTCGCCGGTCGTCGGTCTGGCGATCGAGCCTCGCGGTGGTGGTCAGTCAAGCGCTGTTCCATGCGCTCTTCGTGCTGGGCAGCTACGACCTCGGGGCCGCGGGCCACGTGCACGGTGCCGTCGCGATCGTCACCGCCGGTGAGGCATCGGCGCAGACGGTGTCGATGGATGCCGCCATGACCGCCGGACACCTCGTCGCCGCCGCCCTGACGACCCTGGCGCTGCACCGCGGCGAACGCGCCCTCGTCGCCCTCGGGGTCCTGGGCCGGCGCTGCATCGCGTGGGTCCGGTCTCGCGTGCGCGTCGTCGTTCCGCGCACGGGCCCCGCACCGGCGCGGCGGCTCTGCGCGGCGATCGTCGCCGAGGTGAGTCCCGTCTCGGTGGTCGTCGTCGGCGCGAGGGCGCGCCGAGGGCCGCCCCTCCCGGCATCCTGAGCACCGTCCCGCGCCTGTGACGTGCGGGACGCTCGGCCGTCTGCCGGGTGCGCCTTGCACCCGGGGCCGTTTCGCGTCCGCTCCGGACGTTCCCCGACCATGAGTACCCACCGCCCGTGATCAGGCGCCTCGCGCGCCATCGCCTCGGGCGGTGCGGTCCCGGCCCCGCCGCACCGGCCGCCGGATGACGGGTGCCCCGCGCACCCGGAAAGCGATGACCCCATGTCCGCTGTCTCCACCCGCCCCGACGGTCCGCCCGCGACCGACACCCCATCCGCTCGCGCGTGGCTCCTGCCGCTCCTCCGCCGCCTGCACTTCTTCGCCGGGCTCCTCGTCGGACCGTTCATCCTGATCGCCGCGCTCAGCGGTGGGATGTACGCGCTCGCGCCGCTGCTCGAGAAGGGGCTGTACGCGCACGAACTGACCGCCTCGTCGACCGAGACCGCCGCGCCCCTGGTCACGCAGATCACGGCGGCCCAGGCGTACGTCGGCGGCGGCGACCCCGTCGCCGTCCGTCCTGCGCCGGCACCCGGCGACACGACCCGTGTCCTGTTCGCCGACCCCGCCCTGCCCGAGAGCACGACACGGGCGGTGTTCGTCGACCCCGCCACCGCCGAGATCCGCGGCGACCTCCCCGTCTACGGCACGAGCGGTGCGTTGCCGCTCCGGCACTGGATCAGCGATCTGCACCGTTCGCTGCACCTCGGCGACGTGGGGCGGTGGTACAGCGAGCTCGCGGCATCCTGGCTCGGGATCGTCGCCCTCGCGGGCCTGGCGCTGTGGGTCGGGCGCCGAACAGGACGCCGACGCCGACCCTCCCGCCGTGTCGATGGCTACCGGCGCCTCTCGAACCGGCACGCCGTGATCGGGGTGTGGGTGGTGCTGGGGGCGGTGTTCCTGTCGGCGACGGGCATCACGTGGTCCGCGTACGCGGGCGCGAACATCGCGCAGCTGCGCGCCGCCATGGGGGCCGGCACACCGGTGCTGAACACGACGGGCGCCGGCGCGATCACCGGCCACGCCCATCACGGCGGTGCGTCCGCGGCCCCCGTCACGGTGGGCGCGGCGACCTTCGAGGACGTCCTCGCCGTCGCGCGCTCGACGGACGTCGACTCCGCCGAGGTGGAGATCCGACCGCCCGCGGGGGACGGTGCAGCATGGGTCGTGCAGGAGATCCACCGCAGCTTCCCGACGGAGGTGGATGCGGTGGCGATCGACGCGTCGACCATGCGGGTGAGCGACCGCGTCCGGTTCGCCGACTACCCGCTGCTCGCGAAGCTCTCGCGGTGGGGCATCGATCTGCACTCGGGGACACTGTTCGGTCTCGCGAATCAGCTCGTGCTGTTCGCCCTCGCCATCGGCATCGCGGCGCTCGTCGTGCTCGGATACGCCATGTGGTGGACGAGGAGGCCGACGCGCGGTCTCGCGGCCGCCCCCGCGCGGGGGGTGCTGCGTCACGCGCCGTGGTGGGGGACGAGCGCCGTGCTCGTGGCGGCGGTGGCGATCGGGATCGTCCTGCCCCTGGTGGGGTACACGCTCGCGGCGTTCGTGGTGTTCGACTCGTTGGTCGGCTGGCGCGCGCGGCGCGCGGCGCGCTGCTGAGGCCCGCGGCGGGGCTTGCCGCCGCGGGCGGGGGGCGTGCCGCACCGGGCGCGGCTTGCCGTACTGGCGGGTGGCCGCCTCGCGGGAGGGGTGTGCCGCACCGGGCGGGGGCGTGCCGCACTGGGCGCGGCTTGCCGTACTGGCGGGTGGCCGCCTCGCGGGCGGGGGCGAGCCTCGCGTCGAGGGCGCCTCGGACGCGCGGCAACGGTGAAAGGCCCGAGGGGCCGGCTGTGCGCGGTCCGGATCGCGCACAGCCGGCCCGACCTCAATCGAGCAGCTGGTGCATGGTCACCGAGCCGGTCGTCGGCTCCCGGAAGCCGAGACTCCGGTAGAGCGCCTGGCCGGGTGGATCGGCCAGCAGCGTCACGTACGCGCCCTCGGGGGCCGTCGCGCGGATCTCCGCGAGGAGGTCCTCCAGGATGCGGCGACCGAGTCCGCGCCGCTGATACCCGGGCAGCGTCGCCATGTCGGCGATGAGGAAGTACCACCCACCGTCGCCCACGACGCGCCCCATCGCGACGGAGCGGCCCGTGGCATCCGTGATCCTCCGCCAGGCCCAGCTGTTCGTCAGTGCGGGTGCGCCCTGGTCGGGTCGTTTGGGGGTGAGACCGGACGCACGGCGCAGTTCGAGGTAGTCGTCGAGCGTGGGCGCGAGGGCTTCGAGGCGGAGGTTGTCCATGCACTCAGCGTGGCACGCGTCGACATCCGCGGTCCCGTCCCGCCCCGTGCGGCCGGTGCGGGCGAAGCGGCGTCAGATGATGTCGTAGGGAGTGTCGCCGTCGTAGACGATCGGCGCGCCGGGATTCCACCCCTCCCGGTCCTGTCCGTCGGCCCGCTCGAACTCGAGGTGGACGGTCCGTGCGGTGATCGTGATCACCGAGGTCGGAGTGATCAGCACGCTGATGCGCTGCCCGTCATCGACGGTGATGTCGACGAAGCCGCCGCCCGCACGGAGCTCCGCGATGATCGCCGCCTTGAGCTCGTCGACGTGCTCCATGGGGGCGAGGGCGTATGTCACCTCGCCGACGGTGATCATGAGCCGTTCGATCGATGAGGACATGTCGAGCACGTTATGTACCGCCTCGAGAACCCGGCCACCCCGTTGCACCGATCCCGTCCGTGACGCACACTGCGCCCGCCGCCGCAGCCCTGCCGTAGGGCCCTTGGGCGCGGCCGTGACGGCCCGGGATCCGGGAGCTCGACGGCGCGGTCGCACGCGCCGCATCGCCGAGCTCCCGCATCCACTTCGTCTCAGGCGTCGTCGGGATCGGGGAGGTTCTGGGCGATGCGACTGGATGCCGCGGAGTCGCGGCCGACGCCCGGCTGATACTTCGCGATCGGGTCGTCGCCGTCGACGTGCGGCTCGGCGCCGTCGCGGTCGACCGGGGGAGAAGCGGGGGTGCGGTTGTCGGTCTCGGGTCCGTCGTGCGTGGGGGCGCCCGTGTCCTCGGTGTGACGGGAGGTCGATCCGCTCTCGCCGCGGGCATCGTCGGTTCCGCGCTCGGTCAGACCGTCGGCCGCGCGCGTGCCGACGCCGGGCAGGTCGTTCTGGCTGGAGATGTTCTGCAGGCGGGCCTCGTCGTCGGCGTCGATCTCGGCGGCACCGACCGCACCGGTGTCCGCTCCGGCGGCGCCCGCGGGCACGTCGGCGGCGAGTCCCTCGGACTCGGGGACGATGTTCTCTTCGTCGGCTCCGGGGAGGCGATCTGCGGGAGTGTTCATGGCGATCCTTCCGTGGGTGTGCCGCCACGTTAGGCGGGGCATCCGCCTGACGAGCCGGGGTTGCGCGGCGGCACCGCATCGCACCCGGATGACCGGCCCCGGTGTCGGAGGCGGTCGTTAGGCTCGAGATACGCTTCGAAAGGACACCGCAATGCAGCAGCGCCCCCTCTCCCGCACCGGCCGTGAGGTCTCGGCCATCGGCCTCGGCACCTGGCAGCTCGGCGCCGACTGGGGCGACGTCAGCGAAGAGGACGCGCGCGCCGTGCTGGCGGCCTCGGCCGAGGCCGGGGTCACGCTGTTCGACACCGCCGACGTCTACGGCGACGGGCGGTCGGAAGAGATCATCGGGACGTTCCTCCAGAGCCGGGATGCCGACGACATCACCGTCGCGACGAAGATGGGCCGTCGCGAGGATCAGGTGCCCGAGAACTACGTCATGGAGAACTTCCGCGTCTGGCTCGACCGCTCCCGCCGTCTGCTGGACACCGAGACGCTCGACCTCGTGCAGCTGCACTGCCCGCCGTCCGCGGTGATCGACGACGACGCCACGTGGGACGCCCTCGACCAGCTCGTCGCCGAAGGCGTGATCGCCGCGTACGGGTCGTCGGTCGAGACGATGGACCAGGCGCTCTCGGCGCTGCGGCGGCCGAACCTCACCAATCTGCAGATCATCTTCAACCCGTTCCGTCTCAAGCCCCTCGACGAGGTGCTGCCGCTCGCCGCCGAGAAGAACGTCGCGGTGTTCGCCCGCGTGCCGCTGGCCAGCGGTCTGCTGTCGGGGAAGTACACGCGAGCGACGACGTTCGACGCGAACGACCACCGTTCCTACAACCGCAACGGAGAGGCCTTCGACAAGGGTGAGACGTTCTCTGGCGTGCCGTTCGACGAGGGTGTCGCGGCCGCCGACGAACTGAAGGCGTCCCTGCCCGAGGGCGTGACGCTTCCCGCGGCGACGCTGGCGTGGATCGCGTCGCGCGAGGGCGTTACCTCCGTCATCCCGGGGGCACGCTCGACCGCTCAGGCCACGGCGAACGCCGCGGCGGCCGAACTCCTCGACGGCGGCTTCGATGTGGAGGCCTTCGACGCCCTCGTGCGCGAGGTGTACGACCGCCGTCTCCGGGCGGAGATCCACCCGCAGTGGTGACCCGTGGGTGAGCCCGGGCGCCGCGGCATCCTGAAGTGCGAGACGGCGGTCGACTGACGGCGCTCGCGGGATGCCATGGGTTCGTCGGCCGATGCCGGTCGCCGTGCAGCCATGGCGGGGCACCGGACGAACGAAAGCCGGGCCCGTCCTTCGCGGACGGGCCCGGCTCATCTCATCGCATGACGTCAGCTGACGTCGCCGCGCCAGGCGCCGGACTCGGCACCGCGCGACTCGATGTACTCCTTGAAGTTGTCGAGGTCCTTCTTGACCGAGTGGTCGTCGGCGCCGAAGACGGCACCGAGCTTCTCGAGGACGCCGGTCGGCTCCCAGTCGATCTGCACGGTGACACGCGTCTTGTCGTCCGACAGACGGTGGAAGGTGACGACACCGGCGTGGTTCTCGTCTCCGCCGACGCTGTTCCACGCGACGCGCTCGTCGGGGTGCTGCTCGGTGATCTCGGCGTCGAACTCGCGCTCGGCGCCGGCGATCTTGACCTTCCAGTGCGTGAGCGTGTCGGTCTTCTGCGTGATCGACTCCACGAAGCTCATGAAGTGCGGGAACTCCTCGAACTGCGTCCACTGGTTGTACGCGACGCGGACGGGAACGTTGACGTCGATGGTTTCGATGACCTGTGCCATGGTGTCCTCTTTTCGTGTGGCTTTCCGGGGCTGTACCCAGTCTTCGCGCCCCGCCCGCGAGGTGACCCCGGGGTTGAGGGATCGGCGTTCGTGCCCTATACGCGCCGCGCTTCGTCACCGCGAGGGAGGCGCGCGCGCGAACCCGGTCTGTCACGCATAAACGCGATTCGTGCGCAGAAACACTCCGTCAGCGTGTTTCTGCGCACGGATTGTGTTTATGCGTGAGTTCCGGGCCTGGGTGGTTGCCTCGCGGGGCGCGGGGCGCGGGGCGCGGGGCGCGGGGGCGGGGGCCTTGCGGGGGCGCGGTGCGGCAGGCGCGGGGTCGCGCGCGCTGGGCGTACTGCGGCGGACGCGGGTGGGCGGACCCTGGGGCCTGCTCGGGCGTGCCTGTAAACACGATTCGTGCGCAGAAACACTCCGTGAGCGTGTTTCCGCGCACGGATTGTGTTTATGCGTGAGTTCTGGGGCTGGGCGGGGGCGGGGGCTTCGCGGGAGCGCGGGGGCGGGGGCATTGCGGGGGCGCGGTGCGGCAGGCGCGGGGTCGCGCGCGCTGGGCGCAATGCGGCGGACGCGGGTGGGCGGGTTCTGGGGCCTGCTCGGGCGTGCCTGTAAACACGATTCGTGCGCAGAAACACTCCGTGAGCGTGTTTCTTCGCACGGATTGTGTTTATGCGTGAGTTCTGGGGCTGGGTGCTGGCCTCGCGGGGGCGCGGGCATCGGGGCGCGGGGCGCGGGCATCGGGGCGCGGGGCGCGGGGGCGGGGGCATCGCGGGGGCGCGGTGCGGCAGGCGCGGGGTCGCGCGCGCTGGGCGCACTGCGGCGGACGCGGGTGGGCGGGTTCTGGGGCCTGCTCGGACGTTCCCGTAAACACGATTGGTGCGCAGAAACACTTCGTCAGCGTGTTTTTGCGCACCGATTGTGTTTATGCGTGAAGTTCCGGGCTGGCGGGGTCACTCGCGGGGCGCGGGGCGCGGGGCGCAGGGGCCGCGTCCGCCGGGCACAGACGGGCGCGGGGCGCCGGGCGCGGGGCGCGGGGGCGGGGCGCGGTGCGGCGGGGGCGGGGCCGGACCGGGTCAGGCGAGGCCGCGCAGGATCAGGTGCCAGTAGACCCAGGGCAGCACGCGGCGGTCGGCGATCCACGACAGGCGGCGTTCGCGGTACAGCGAGCGCCAGAACGGCACGGTCGGCTGCAGCCGGCCCTCCCGGTCGAACTCCGCGAACACGACCGTGCCGCGTGACACCGTGAACGGAACGACGCTGTAGCCGTTGTAGGTCGCCGACGGCGCCCGGCCGCCCTGCACCGCCTTCATGTTCTTCACCAGCGCCTTCGCCTGCTGCCGGATCGCTCCGCCCGAACGGCGCGTCGCGACGGACGCGGCGTCTCCCACCGACCAGATCTCGGGGTGTCGCACATGCTGGAAGGTCTCCGGGTCGACGTCGACGAAGCCGTGCGGATCATCGGATGCCGCCAGGCCGCTGCCCGCGATCCATTCGGGCGCCCGCTGGGGCGGCACGGCGTGCAGCACGTCGTACGACAGCGTCTCCTCCGCGTCGCCGTGGCCGATCACGAGCATGCCGGCTGTGGCATCCACGGATCTGAGTTCCCGGCTGTAGCGCACCTCGATGCCGTATTCGTCGAGCTTGCGCTGCAGTTCGCGGTCGATGGCCGGGATGCCGAAGGGCACGGGATCGGGGCAGACGAACACCACGCGGATGTCGTCGCGCACCCCGACCGCCCGCCACCAGTCGCACGCGAGGTACATCGGCTTCTGCGCCGCGGCGCCGCACGAGGCGGGCTCGGGGGGCTGTGTGAACACGACGGTGCCCCCGCGCAGGTCGCGCAGGACCGGCGAGGCCTTGGCCGCGAGGTCGTAGTCGTAGTTCGAGATGCCCGTCGGAGCGGCCATCGCCTCGGGCAGACCCGGCACCTGCTCCCACGCCAGGCGCATTCCGGCGCACACGACCAGCTGGTCGTAGTCGAGCGCCCCGCCCGAGACGAGATGCACGCGGCGGGCGTCGGCATCCACCGTGAAGACCTCGTCGCGCAGCCAGGTCACCCCGGCAGGGGTGACGTCGGCCTGGGGTCGGACCGCCTCGGAGGCCCGCGCCGCGCCGCCGGCGATGTGCGACTGCAGCGGCGCGAAGACGTGCCGTTCGCGGGGCTCGATCACCGTGACCTCGCCCGCTCGCGCGCGGTGCAGGCGGCCGGCCACCGAGAGCCCGGCGTTCCCGCCACCGACGACGACGATGCGCGGCGGTGCGGTGGGGCGGGAGTCGTTCATGGGGGATCCTCTCGTCTCCCTCACGCTCGCCCGCCGCGTCGTCGCGCACCAGCGCCTTGACATAGGTGCGCGCGGACCCCGGTCGCCGTCGGCGACGGTGCCGTCAGGCGAACTGTTCGGGGGTGACCGTCTCGTCGGCCGGCTCGGGGACCACGTACAGCCCGGTGGGGGAGTTCGCAGTCGACATGAGGGCCTCGAGCCACGCGCGGTTCAACGCCGGGGGGCGTCCGCCGCTGTACTTGAAGACGAGATTCGCGCGCGGGTGCACCCACACCGACGTGCGACCGCCGCCGGTGCTGAGGTCGTCCTTCCACACGAAGTAGAACGGTTCGCCGCGTCGCAGCTTGTTGCCGACCACGACCTGCAGGTGGGCGAGAAGACGGTCCTCGAAGTCCGTGCGGATGCCGCCCTCGTAGATGAATTTGCCCACGTGTTCCTCTCGGGGGCGAGATGCCCGCTGTCTTTACTGTGCAAGCGCTGTGCGTGATCGGCCGGGCGACGACACCTCTCGCGCCACGGCGAGACCGATCGCGAGCGCCGTTCAGGACATGCGGATCACCTGCGAGGGGCTCTGCCCGTAGTGCTCGCGGTAGTAGCGTGCGAACCGCGAGGCGCTCGAGAACCCCCACCGGCGGGCGACCTCGGTGACGGAGACGGAGCCGCTCACCAGCTCCGCGTGCGCGGCGCTGAGTCGCACGCGGCGCAGGTATTCGGTCGGGGTCGTGTCCAGCTGCCGACGGAACGCGTGCTGCAGTCCTCGTGAGGAGATGCCGGATGCCGCGGCGATGTCCTCGAGGCTGAGCGGTTCGTGCGCGTGCGCCTCGATGTGGGCGATGGCACGCCGGACCGTGCGCGGAGCGGCCGCGCGCTGGTGTGCGCGGGCGACGGCCTCGACGTACGGGGTCGAGAAGGACGTGAGCGTCGTCATCAACGCGTGCCGCTGCAGTTCGGCGGCGACGACCGCGTCGTCGTGCGCGGCCCCGAGCGACGTGGAGACGTGCGCGAAAGTCCGTTCCCACTGCGTCGCCGCGTTGCGATCACGGGGGCGGGGGTCGAGGCGACGCAGCACGAGGCGGTCGTCGCCCGCGGCGATGCGAGCCACGCGCTCGGCGTCGGTGCGGTCGAACACGAAGGCGCGCACGCGCGCCGCCCCCGTCCAGTGCGCGTCGATCCGGCGATCCACCGCCAACCACGGCCGACGGGGCTCGATGCCGTGCGAGGCGGACTCCAGGCGCAGGTCATCGCCCACCATGCGGCACGCCATAAGCTGATCGCTCATCTCGATCGAGGCTCGCACGCTCGCGTTGAGCTCCCAGCCGATCACGGAGAAGCGTTCGAGCTCCACCGAGTTCCAGGTGAACGACACGGTCTTCGGATCGACGTGTTCGAGGCGCGCACTCGGCACGAAGCGGGTCCACACCCGTTCGACGTCGTCCGCCCCGCGTGAGCGGACCTTCATTACATGTCCCATGGTGATCCTTCCGCCGCGGGCGAGATGCGGTGTTCCTGATGCGATGGTCGTGCATTCCGAGGCGGAATCCCCTCGGCGTGGACGGCTGCGGGTCCGGTGTCGCGCGTGTCAAGGGGCGGGCCGGTGGCCGCCTCGCCCTGTGGGATGAAGGCACCGCCGATTCCGGCGGCGACTCGCGTCAGACGGAAGGACCCCCCATGAGCGACGCCTCGATCGACCCGACCACCGCCTCGACGAACCCCGCCACCGATGTGGGCGTCGCGGGTGTGCAGCCGCTGCGCGACGGCGACACCTCCATCGAGCCCGACCCCGCGCTCGACCCGGCGCAGGCCGAGTGGGACGCGACCACCGCCCTCGACGAGGGCGCCGACCCCGACGACATCAACCCCGTCACCGCCACCGGTGCCGACCCGGCCGAGATCCCGGCCGACGACAGCGACATCCCGCTGGAGGACATCCACCCCTTCGCCACCGGAACCGACTCGCAGGGCGAGGACCCGGGCGTCGTGGAGCTCGGCGAAGAGGGCCAGGGCGACCTCGCCCCCGAAGACCTCTGAGCCGTGCGAGCGGCCTCGGGAACCCCGTGAGGGGTCCGGGGCCGCGTCGCGTGCGGGACGCGACCTCGGGACGCCGGCATCCCTTCCCCCGGCAGATGATCGCCGGCCCGTGGGCTCCCGCCCGCGCGGCTCCCGGGACGCGGTCATCGCCCCGGTCCCATCGCGTCGTCGGAGGCGAGCTGTCGCAGCGTCCGCAGCGGCGTCGCCGCGCGCACCACGCGTCGGCCGGCATAGGGCACCCCGCCGGAGAGGCGCATCGCCAGCGCCACCCAGCTCGTCACGCCCCGCTCGGCGACCCAGACCGGTGCCCAGAGGGCGGCCGTCGCGGGAAACGCATTCGTGCCGTGTCCTCGCCGCCGACCCAGCTCCGCCAGGCCGACCGCCACGACGGCCAGCAGAGACAGGATGCCGGGATGCCGACGGGCCGCGAAGACACACGGCGCGATCGAGAGCTCGGCGAGCAGTCGCGCCGGTTGCGCCTGACTGTCGTACGCCTGACGTATCCGCTGCCCCCAGAACCGGCGTGCGGTGGGCGGCCTGCGGATGACGAACAGGTCGCGGCAGCGGCGGACGCGACCACCGCCGGCGCGAACGGTGCGTTCCATCTCGAGGTTCTCGAAGAGCGCATCGACGCCGTATCCGCGGGGCAGAGCGCTGCGCCGAACGGCGTAGGTCCCCGGGAAGTCGCCGGTCGCGGCCCGGTTGATGAGCGAACGCGCCGTGTCCCAGCGCGCATGCCACGGACGAGGGTCGAACACGTTCTGCGGCGCGACCAGGTCGGCATCCGTCGTCTGCGAGACCAGCGCCGCCAGCGTCGCCCGGTCGTGACGGACATCGTCGTCGGCGATGACGACGCACTCGTGCCGGCTGAGCGCCAGACCGCTGACCACCCCGCGAGCCTTGCCGTTCGCGCCGTCGCTGACGGTCGGCGCGACATGACGCACCCCGGGAGGGAACGCCCGCGCGTGGGCGTCGAACAGCGCGGCATCCGACCCGTCGACGACGGTGACATCGATCCACCGCTCGAGATGCCGGAGGTAGTCGACGAGATCGTCGAGTTCGGCGTCGTCGCTCCAGCGCAGGGGGAGAACGTATTCAGCGGCGAGGCGCATCAGTCCTCGGTGCGGAAGCCGGACGCCTTGTGCGTCCCGTCGCAGAACGGCTTGATCGTCGACAGGCCGCAGCGGCAGAGCGCCACGGTGCGGCGCGTGCGCACCACCTCTCGGCCGTCGCTGGTCTGCAGCTGCGCGTCGCCGCGGACCAGGAGTGGTCCGTCCGGATACGCGGTGATCGTGACGGGTGCCTCGCTCATCGCTCGTCCTCCGCGCGCAGCGACGACCCGCCCTGGGCCCAGCTCTCGAGCATGTGCCGACCGACGCGGTCGTCGACCTCGAGACAGGCGGCCGCGCCGAACATGATGTCGGCGAGGAGTTCGGGACGGTCTTCGGCGAGCGCGCCCGCGAGGTCGCGTCCGGCGATCTGCTCGTGCACCGCGTCGGCTTCGACGTGCTCGTCGAAGTACTCGCCCACGTCGTCGCCGAACCCCAGGCGCCGCAGGCCCTCCGCGTAAAGGCGGTTGGGGATCGACGAGGTCATCTCGAATGCGGCGAGGTGTCCGACGATGGCGCCGAGGAGCCGACGGTTCAGGCCGAACATCGACATGGTGTTGTGCGAGGCCAGGGTGACCGCCGGCACGTCGTCGATGTACGCACCGTAGGTGTCGTCGAGTCCGGCGCCGCGCACCGATCGAGCGAAGAGCGCCGCGTGCACGCGGTCGGGGCGACCGCCGCCGTACTCGTCGGACTGGATCTCGACGAGTGCCGCCTTCGGGCGCCCCGTGAGGCGGGGGATCGCCCACGAGTGGGGGTCGGCTTCGCGCAACGTGTAGACGGTGCGCTGCACGAGGAACTCGCTGGCCTGATCGAGCGTGGCTTTGCGGGCGAGATAGCGCGACAGACTGGGCCCGCCCTCGGCGCCGGTGAGGGCGAAGAGCGCGCGGGCGACGGCGTCCGCGGTCGGCTCGGGGAGCGGGGGGACGGCGACGGTGCGGCGCAGGGACTGCTCGAACGCCTGCTCGATCACGCGGCGGGTGGCGATGAGGGAGGGGTCCCACTCGAGGTCGGCGCGGAAGGCGTCGATGGAGCCGTACGCCGAGGCATACAGGGCGAAGAGGGCCAGTTGGAGGTCGTCGTCGCGCTCGATGTCGATTGTCGCCGTCACGGCCGCGTCGGCCAGGACGGTGTGGCCCGTCGCCACCCCGTCGACGAGGTGGTCCAGAACGGCCGCGCTCACGGGTCCGCGAGCGCGGAACGGGACGGTGACAGCGTCGGCGGTGAGGGGAGCGGGAGCAGGTGAAGCGGGGGACACGGACGCACTGTGCGTCCGGACGAGCGCCCGGGCACAGCCCCTTGACAAGTCGGCGGTGCGCGACGGAGGGAGCGGGCCCGGGTGGGACCGCTCCCTCGCTGCGCGCGCCTTACTGCTCGATGAGCTGCGGGGTGCTCTCGTGCGCCTCGATGACGCCGTCGTGGTCGTCGGTCGAGACGGCGATACGGCGCGGCTTCGCCTTCTCGCTGACGGGGATCGTCACGCTCAGCACACCGTTGCGGTACGAGGCGCTGATGCCGTCGGTGTCGATGCCCTGACCGAGGTTGAGCTGACGGACGAAGGATGCCGTCTCGCGCTCGCGCGTGATCCACTTCACGCCGTCACCGGTGCCGAGAGTGCGCTCGGCGCGGATCGTCAGCAGCTGGCCGTCGACGTCGATGTCGACCGAGCCGGGGTCGACCCCCGGCAGGTCGGCGGCGAGCACGTAGTGGTCGCCGTCACGGTAGAGGTCCATCGGCATCCGGCGCGGTCCGCCGCCGCGGCGTGCGTCGAGAAGGGTCGACGCCAGGCGGTCGAGGTCGCGGAAGGGGTCGTAGGTGGCCATGGTCGTTCTCCTTATCGATCGGTCGGGATACGGCATCCCGAGTATCCGGTGAAGTTGAGCCCTATCGGCTCAAGTACGTTCAGATTAGCACTCCGGTGGGGAGAGTGCCAAGACCCGGGCGCGCGATTGTGACGCCCTCGACGACACGCCGCAACCCCCGTGTCCAACCCCCCTCCCCGGTCGTTTCGTAGCCGCACGCGCCGTCGCGGTCGACCGACCGCCCACCCCCGGAACGGTGCGGTGAGGAGCGAAGATGTACTTCCATCGACAAGAACTGCAGCACTCGGCCACCCCCGAGAAGCCCGACGCCGTCTACGCCCGCAAGCTCCAGGAGGTGCTGGGCGGTCAGTACGGTGAGATCTCGGTCGCGATGCAGTATCAGTTCCAGGCCTGGAACATGCACATGCCCGGCAAGTACCGCGACCTGGTGTTCGGTATCGGCGCCGAGGAGATGGGCCACGTCGAGATGCTCGCGATCATGATCGCGCAGCTGCTCGAGAAGGCCCCGCTCGGCATCACCGAGGACGCGGTGCAGGAGGATCCCACCGTCGCCGCGGTGATCGGCGGCACCGACATCCAGCAGGGCATCGTGGCGGGGGCGGGCGCGCGCCCCGTCGACTCGATGGGCAATCCCTGGCAGGGCAGCTTCATCACCGCCAGCGGCAACCTGCTCGCCGACTTCACCGCCAACGCCAACGCCGAGATGCAGGGACGCGTGCAGGTCGCGCGGCTCTACCACCAGACCGACGACCACGGGGTGAAGGACCTGCTCGCCTTCCTGCTGGCGCGCGACACGATGCACCAGAACCAGTGGCTGGCCGCCGCGGCGGAGCTGCAGGAGGAGGGGCTCGAGAAGCTCCCGGTGCCGAGCAACTTCCCCCTCGACAAGGAGGACCGCGACGTGGCGTATCAGTACATCAACTTCAGCGACGGCACGAAGGCCGGCGACGGGCGCTGGGCCTCGGGACCGACGCCCGATGGGAAGGGCGAGTTCTCGTACCTGCCCGAGCCTCCCGCGGGCGTTCCGATGCCCCCGCCCACGCACCCGGATGCGCGGTTCTACGGCACGACCGAGCTGCCGAACACCGTCGAGAAGCTCGCGGGGCGCGCGCAGGACGCGCTGCACAAGGAATGAGCGGAGTGGATGCCGCGGCTCCGGGACCCGGAGCCGCGGTGCACAGCGGGGCGAGCTTCCCCGCGATGCGCGCGGCCAAGGTCCCCCGCTCGCTGGTGGCCGGGCCGTACGGGCATCCCTTCCACCCGGTCGCGGTGACCATCCCCATCGGGGCGTGGTCGTCGAGCCTGGTGTTCGACCTGCTGGGCCTCGCGGCCGACGACCCGCGGTCGTTCGCGGCGGGATCGCGCCGGCTGATCGTGATCGGCCTCGTCGGTGCCGTCGGTGCGTCGGTGCTGGGGCTGATGGACATGTCGCGGATCCCGAAGGGCACCCCGGCACGGCGGACGGCGCTGGTCCACCTCGCGCTCAACGTCACCGCGATGGTGCTGTTCACGCTCAGCCTCGTCGCGCGGATGCTCGACCTCGCCCGTGTGCCGATGGTGGCGTTCCTCCTCAGCCTCATCGCGTCGTCGGGCCTCGGCGTCTCCGGCTGGCTGGGCGGCAAGCTGGCCTACCGCTGGGGCGTGCGCGTCGCGGACGAGAACACGCAGCGCGAAGGGTTCGAGAAGACGTGAGGTCTCGGAGCCCGGGTGCCGTGGCATCCGGGCTCCGACGGCCGCCGGCATGCCGGAGACTCGCGCTGAGTCCCGTCAGCGCGGCCGTCGCAGCGGGATGCGTTTCCAGCCACCGCTCACCGCACCGGGGTCGTGCTGCTCCTCGAGCACGGCGCCGGGCGTCGGTGCGGTGGGTCGCCGGCGCAGGCCGAGCGCGTGCTGCAGCGTGCGGATGAAGCGGTCGTACAGCCGCGGCGCGAAGAACTGCAGCGGACGTGTGACGAACTGGGCCGCCCCCACGCCCACCTCGGAGCGGGGCCCGCGTACGACGCGGACGATCGCGCGCGCGACGCGATCCGCGGCCACCACCGGCGGGAGGGGGAAGGCGGTGCGACCGGTGTAGTTCGCGGCGCGCTGGTAGATGGGCGTGTCGATGCTGGCGGGGAGCACGATCTTCACCCGGATGCCCGGGTGGGCGAGCATCTCCTGCCGCAGCGAGCGGGTGAAGCCGAGGAGCCCGTGCTTGGCCGCGACGTAGGACGAGACGTACGGCCCCGCGACCTGCGAGTACAGCGATCCGACGAATACGATCGTGCCGCCGCCGCGGGCTCGGAAGTGGGGGATCACGGCCCGCGCCGCGCGCATGTGCCCGACGAGGTTCGTCTCGATGACGCGGTCGCGCACGGCATCCGGGGTCTGCTCGACGGAGCCGTAGGCGAAGACGGATGCCGACGCGACCCACACGTCGATGCGCCCGAACCGGGCGACGGCGGCATCCGCTGCCCGGGAGGGACCGTCGGGGTCGGCGAGGTCGAGGGAGAGGGTGTGCACCTCGGCGCCCCGGGCGCGGCAGTCGTCGGCGGCGGATGCCAGGGCCACCTCGTCGCGGGCGACCAGGACGAGTCGCGCGCCCTTCTCGGCGAAGCGCAACGCCGTCGCCCGCCCGATCCCGCGAGAGCCTCCCGTGACGACGACGACCTGCCGCATGCGTCCCCTTTTCGTTCACGTCCCGGGTGGGGATCTGCGACGGACGCTACGGCGCGGCTCGCCGGATGCCGCGGGGGTTGACGCCGATCCGGAAGGAACGACGGCGTCATCCGGCGGCCCGGCTTGTACCGCCCCGGCCTCCACCCCGCAACCCCGTGGGCCGACGCCGCCGACCGCGCGGAGGGTGTGCCGCATGACACGTACCGACCCAGCGAGCGCGGCCCGTCGAGACGGATGCCGCGAGGTCGCCGACGGCGTCGTGATGATCACGCGGGCGGTCACGAACAGCTACCTCCTGGCCACCGACGACGGTCTCGTGCTCATCGACGCGGGGCTGCCCCGCAGCTGGAACCTGCTCGTCGATGCACTCGCCGCACTGCGCAGCACCCCCGACGACCTCGTCTCGGTGTACCTGACCCACGGTCACTTCGACCACGTCGGCACCCTCGAGAGGTTGCAGCGCGAACACCACGTTCCCGTGCACGTGCACGCCGCCGACGCGCCGCTCGTGCGGCATCCGTATCGGTACGACCGGGAATCCCCGCGCAGTCTGTACGCCCTGCGGCACCCCGGCGGTCTGCCCAGTCTCGCCCGCATGACGCTCGCCGGCGCGCTCGGGGTCCGCGGAGTCGAGGCGCGGGGCGACGTGTCGCACGGGGTCGCCGTTCTCGGCGGCCTGATGCCGATCGCGACCCCGGGCCACACGTACGGTCATGTCGCCTTCCACCTGCCTGACCGCGACGTGCTGTTCGCCGGTGATGCGCTCGTGACGTTCGACCCGTACACCGGCCGCGCCGGACCGCAGATCGTCGCTCGCGCCGCCACCGCCGACAGCCGCGCCGCCCTGGCGGCGCTGCCCGACCTCAGCGCGACCGGGGCATCCACGGTGCTCCCCGGGCACGGCGACGCCTGGATGCGTGGCATCCGGGAGGCCGTGTCGGGGGCGCTCGCGATCGGCCCGCACTGACCAGGCTGCACCCCGCACCACGAAGGAGACCGACATGAGAGCGATGACCTACCGCGGACCGTACAAGGTGCGCGTCGAGAACAAGCCCGATCCGCGGATCGAGCATCCGAACGACGCGATCGTGCGCGTCGAGCGGGCGGCGATCTGCGGCTCCGACCTTCACCTGTATCACGGCATGATCCCCGACACCCGCATCGGTCACACCTTCGGGCACGAGTTCATCGGCCGGGTCGAGGAGGTCGGCTCGTCGGTGGAGAACCTGTCGGTCGGCGACCGGGTGATGGTGCCGTTCAACATCTTCTGCGGCACGTGCTTCTTCTGCGCGCGGGGTCTGTTCAGCAACTGCCACAACGTCAACGCCAACGCCACGGCGGTCGGCGGCATCTACGGCTACTCGCACACCGCGCCGGCTACGACGGCGGACAGGCGGAGCTCGTGCGCGTCCCGTTCGCCGATGTCGGCCCCCGGATCATCCCCGACTGGCTGCACGACGAAGACGCGCTGCTGCTGACCGACGCCTTCACGACCGGGTACTTCGGTGCGCAACTCGGCGACATCGTCGAGGGCGACACGGTCGTGGTGTTCGGTGCGGGACCCGTGGGGCTCGCGGCAGCACGTTCGTCGTGGCTCATGGGCGCGGGTCGCGTGGTCGTCATCGATCAGCTGCAGGAGCGTCTCGAGATGGCCCGCACGTTCGCTCTCGCCGAGACGATCGACTACCGCGAGCACCGCGACATCGTGGTGGAGCTGAAGCGTCAGACCGACTGGGTGGGAGCTGACGTCGTCATCGACGCGGTCGGCGCCGAGGCCGACGGGCATTTCCTGCAGCACGTCACCAGCGCCAAGCTCAAGCTGCAGGGCGGTTCGCCCATCGCGCTGAACTGGGCCATCGATTCCGTGCGCAAGGGCGGCAACGTCTCGGTCATCGGGGCCTACGGGCCGCTGTTCTCGGCGGTGAAGTTCGGCGATGCGATGAACAAGGGCCTGACCATTCGCACGAACCAGGCCCCGGTCGCCCGTCAGTGGCCGCGTCTGCTGGAGCACATCCAGGCGGGGCGCATATCGCCGCGCGAGATGATCACGCACCGCATCCCCCTCGAGCACATCGCCGAGGGCTACCACATGGTCTCGAGCAAGATCGACGGTCTGGTCAAGGCCGTCATCCTTCCCCCGGCCGCCTGAGAGGAGCCCGATCATGGCCTACACCGCTGAAAAGCCCACGCCCCCGCCGAGCGCCGAGGAGCTTCGTGCGCGCATTCCGGGCTGGGGTGCCGATCTCGACCCCGCCGACCGTCCGTCGTATCCGAAGGATCAGGCGATCGAGGTCGGTGCCCATTGGACCTTCCCGGAGGAGCAGCCCGTCCCTCCCGGCGGCCGCGAACGATCCATCGAGCACGGCCGACTCACCCCGGTCTTCGGCACCGCGCAGCCGCTGCACGGTGCCTCCGGCGCCATCCGCCGCTTCGCGTACGCACGGTTCAGCGAGGCCCGCGCCGCCCACTGGCTGCTGCTCGTCGCGGCCGACCGGGTGGATGCCGGGGGTGCGCACGTGCGGTCGTTGCTGTCCCGGCATCCCGACAATCCGATCACCGAGACCGGCATCCTCGCCGAGCGACGGTGGTCGCCGATCGGCGGGCGCCTCGGCCGCGCCGACCTCCGCCACCAGTGGATGGATCCCGTCATCGTGGCGGGACCGTGGATCCTCGCCGTCGTGGGGGTGGTGGCGGTCGCGCGGCGCGTTCTGCATCGCCGGTGACCGGCGGTCGCGCCCACGCGGGCCGAGTCGTCGCGCGGAGAGGGGCGTCGACACGCCGGGAGACGGGCATCGGAACGGGCGGGTCGGCCCGCGGCTCCGTGCGGCGGACCCGCGCGCGGCCGCGCACCCACCCGTGCCTGCGTCCTCCCGCGCGCGGTAGCGTCGTCGGATGACGGATGCCACGGCGACACCGCCCCGAGGGGCGTCGCCCGTGCGGTCGCTGTGGGGCGCGACGCACCCGGGGCCCACCCTGGTGGTCACCGTCCTCTCGCTCGCGCTCGGCATCGCGGCGGGGGTGGAGCCCGTGCCGCTGGGGCTGCTCGTGGCCGCCGTCTTCGCTGGTCAGGTGTCGGTGGGACTCTCGAACGATGCGATCGACGCCGCCCGCGATGCCGCTGTGGGCCGCACCGACAAGCCCGTCGCCGGGGGAGCGATCGCGGCCGACCGGGCGCTCGCCGTCGCCGTGGGCGCGGTCGTCGTCGCGCTCGTGCTGTCGGTGCCGCTCGGCCCGGGGCTCCTCGCCGCCCACGCGATCGCCCTCGCCTCCGCGTGGGCGTACAACGCCGGACTCAAGGCGACACCGTTCTCGATCGCCCCGTTCCTGCTGAGCTTCGGTCTCTTCCCCTCCTTCGCGACGCTGTCCACGTCGACGCCCGCACTCGCCGCCGGATGGGCGACGGTCGCCGGTGCGGCGCTCGGGGCGGCCGTGCACCTGACCAATGTCGTGCGCGACCTCGACGACGACCGTCGCACCGGCATCCGGGGTCTTCCGCATCGCCTCGGCGCGCGCGCGTCGGTGCTCCTCGCCGCCGTCGGCATGGTGGTCGGGGCGCTCGCCGTGCTGCTCGGTGCGGGGGCGAACGCCATCGGCATCCTGTTCTTCGTCGCGGTCGCAGCCGTCGCGCTGGCGACCGCGGTGCTGGTGCTGGTGCGGCCCCCTGGCCGGGCGGTGTTCCAGCTCACGATGCTCGCGGCGCTGCTGCTCGCCGCGCAGCTCGTCGTCGCCTGACCTCGTCCGCCGCATCGCGGGGCGGCACGTCCGCTCAGGTGCCCGGGGCCGCCCGGTCGAGGCGCATGGCGTACGCCCGCGTGAAGACGCCCGCGCCGGGACCGCGCAGCATCGTCCGCAGCGCAGCGGTGCGCATGGCATGGGCGAGCGGGCCCGCGGCGCGCCCCAGCACCGTGTTGAGGGACGCCAGCCGCGCGGCGTGCCGGGCCGAGGCGAGCCGGTCGCGCTCCCACTGCGCGAGCGGGGTGTCGTCGCCCCGGCGCACCCAGGGCGCGAGGAGCGGCGCGAGCGTGAGGGCGTCGAGCAGCCCCAGGTTCATGCCCTGACCGCCGATCGGGCTCACCTCGTGGCCGGCGTCGCCCACGACGACGATGCGCCCGCGTCGGAGCGCCGGAGCGACCGCCCGTCGCACGCCGAACGTCGAGGCGCCCGCGATGTCGACGGCGACCCCGGCGCGGGCGGCGACGGCATCGCGGAGGAAGGAGTCGGCATCCGTGACCTCGTCCGATCCTGCCCACGCCACGAGCCGCCGACGGCCCCCGGGAAGCGGGAACGACTCCACGACGCCGCCGCGCTCGAGGTGCACGCGCGCCACCGGACCCCCGGATGCCTCGACGTCGGCCATGACGTAACGGTCGGGGTAGTGGTGCGTCCGCACGGCGCCGGGACGGTAGACGAGCTCGCGCCCCGCCCATCCGGACGCCACGACGACCACGCCGGCGCGCGTCTCGGCGGGCCCGTCGGGTCCCGAGGACGCGACCCGCACGGCGTCGCGCTCGGGATGCAGCGACGTGACGACGACGCCGCGCCGGACGGGTGGTGCAAAGGCGGTGAGCACCCGCATCGTGTCGCTCTGGGGGAGCGCGGCGACGTAGGGATGCCGGGCGCGCAGCCGGTCGAAGCGGATCGCGGCCAGCAGCCGCCCGTCGGCGCGCGCCTCGCCCCGCTCGATCCGCACCGCCTCGGCCCGGATGCCGTCGGTCGCGCCGCAGCTCTCGAGCAGGGCGAGGGCGGGGGAGTGGATGCCGATGGCCCGCGTTCCGCCCCCATCGCTGTCGACCCGCCGGTCGACGACCTCGACATCGATGCCCCGGGCGCGCAGGTCGGCGGACAGCGCCAGGCCCACCGGACCGGCACCGACGACGAGCACCTCAGGCATCGGCCCGCCCTTGGGCGTCGCCGCGCGCCCCGCCGGACACCGCGGCATCCTCGGCCTCCTCGGCCTCCGCATCCGCCCGGCCGCGCGCGACCGCGAGCAGGCGGAACGGCGCCGGGGTCTGCACCTGCCAGGGGGTTGCCGAGGGCGGCGGCGAGCTCGGGTTCGCGGTAGCTGCGGCGGATCGAGCGCAGCCCGTCCACCCGCAGGAACGTCCCGGCCGCCAGGGGAGTGATGCCCACCGCGTACAGGCCGTAGGCCAGGCGTCCGCGCGCGATGTCGGCGTGCAGCACCGCGCCGCGCGAGAGCGCGAGCGAGTCGTCGGCGAACGCGCGCAGCTCTGCCGCGTCGAGGTGGTGGAGCACGTGGTTGCTCACGACGAGGTCGAACTTCTCGCCCGCCGCGAGGAGCTCGCGCGAACCCGCCGCGACGAAGCGCCCCCCCGGCCGGCTGCGTTCGCGGGCGGCCTCGAGCGCGCGGGGGTCGGGGTCGGCGCCCACCCATTCCACATCGAGGCCGTCGCGCGCGGCGAGGCCGGCGAGACGGACCACCACGTCGCCCCCGCCGCAGCCGAGGTCGAGCACTCGGGCGGGGCGGGCGAGAGCGCGCAGCTCCGGCCGCACGCGCGTGCGGTAGACGCGCCCCCACGCCGACACGAGCCGGTTCACCGTGTCGAACCGGCGGTAGGTGGCTGCCAGGGCACGCGGGTCGCAGTCGGGGTCGTCCATGAGCTCGGTCAGAGCCGTGTCGCGCCGCGCGAGCCCGTGGCCGGCGCGAGTGCTCACGCCGTCGCGCGGCGGACGGTGATCTTCGCCGCCTCCACCGTGAGCCCCGGTCCGAACGCCAGCGCAGCCACCTGATCGCCCTCGATGCGGGCGCCGTCGGCGAGCAGGTCGCGCAGGATGAACAGCAGCGTCGCGCTCGACATGTTGCCGTGGCGGCGCAGCACGTCGCGCGAGGGCGCGAGGGCTGCGGCATCCAGGCCCAGGGCGTTCTCCACTCGGTCGAGGATGCTGCGCCCGCCCGGGTGCACCGCCCACGCGTCGACCCGGTCGAGATCTCCCACCACATCGGCGGCGATGGCCGAGATCTCCCGCCCGATGATGCGCGGCACCTCGGGGGTCAGCGTCATCTCGAACCCCGAATCGCCCACGGTCCAGGCCATGTCCTTCTCGCCCTCGTCGGTGACGTGGGTGGCGAACCCGTCCAGGTCGAGGCCGTCGTGCGAGGAGTCTCCGGATGCCACGACCGCGGCGCCGGCGCCGTCGGCGAACACCGAGGCGGCGACGATCTGGTCGGGGTGCGACGAGGTCTGCCAGTGCAGGGAGCACAGCTCCGCGCAGGCGACCAGCACGACGGCGGTGGGATCGGCGGTGACGATGCGTGCCGCGAGGCGCAGCGCCGGGATGGCGGCCGCGCAGCCGATGAAGCCGAGGTGGTAGCGCTCGACGCTCGGCGAGAGGCCGAGGTCGCGCACGAGGTGGTAGTCGGGGCCCGGGGCGAACATGCCGGTGCACGACACCGTGACGACGTGGGTCACGGCATCCCGCCCGTATCCCGACCCGGCGATCGCCGCGCGCGAGGCCTCCGCGAACAGGGCGGGCGCGGTACGGCGGTACTCGTCGTTGCGGGCGCCGGTGGGGGGCATGAGCAGGGTGTCGCCGTCGCGCACGCCGAGGCCGTCGCCGGCTCGCCCGGCCAGCTGCGGCAGCACCACGTGCCGGGTGTCGATCGCGGCGGCGTCGAAGGCCGCGCCCACCAGACGTTGGCTCTTCCGGTCGAAGCCGGGCTGCGCGGCGAACAGGTCGCGCAGGGTGGCCTGCTCCACGCGCGTGTCGGGCAGCGCCGTGCCGATCGAGAGGATGCGCGCGGTCATGTCTCACTGTAGGCATGCCCTCCGGCACCCGGCGCGGGGATGGCGCGCCGTGGGCACGGCGTCTATGGTGCCGTGCGACCCGAGAGCGTGCGGGTCGTCTCGCGTCCGGTCACGGGTTGTCAACCGGGTGAAGGGGAAGGTCTCGGCGGGCCTACGGTGGCGCTTCCTCTCGAAAGGATGCCGCCATGACCGGTCCCCGCCGTACCGACCCCACGCGGGTGAGGAACCAGAACGCCGTGCAGAGTCCCGACCGCCGCGTCTGGCTGCTCGCGTCCGGTCTCCTCGCCCTCATCGCGATCGTGCTGTTCGCCTTCTCGATCCCCATCGTTGCCGCGTGGGCGTGGATCGGCATCGCCTTCCAGGTCGCGATCTTCGCGGCGCTCCTCGTCAACGGCCTCGGCGGGCGCCGCAGTGCGTACCAGGGCTACATCTTCGCCGTGCTCTTCTGCGTTCAGGCCGCCGTGGCGCTCCTGGTGATCGTGGTCATCGCGATCGCGGCCTGGCGGCCGGCGGGCTGAGCGTCCGCACCGACGCGACGAGCGCCGCCCGGGGGATGCGGGCGGCGCTCGTCGCGTTCGTCGCGGTGGGGCCGGTCAGAGGATGGGCCTGCCGCCCGTGACGGCGACGCGGGCGCCGGAGACGTAGCTGGCCTCGTCGGAGGCGAGCAGCACGTACACCGGCGCGAGTTCGGCGGGCTGGCCGGGGCGTCCCATCGGCACCTGCTGGCCGAAGCTCTCCACCTTCTCAGGCGGCATCGTCGCGGGGATGAGTGGCGTCCACACCGGACCCGGCGCGACGCTGTTGGCCCGGATGCCGCGCTCCGCGAGCAACTGCGCGAGGGAGGCGGTCATGTTGGCGATCGCCGCCTTGGTCGCTGCGTACGGCAGCAGCTGCGGCGAGGGCATGTCGGAGTTCACGGAGCTCGACGCGATGATCGACGCGCCTTCCTTCAGGTGCGGCAGGGCGGCCTTGACGAGGTGGAAGTACGCGCTGACGTTCGTCGCCCACGTGTAGTCCCACTCGCTGTCCTCGATCTCTTCGAGGGTGTCGTGGCTCATCTGGAAAGCGGCGTTCACGACGAGCACGTCGAGCTTTCCGAGGTGCTGCACCGTCTGCGCGACGAGGTCGCGGCAGTGCGCGGGGTCGGACACGTCGCCGGGCAGCAGGATCGCGCGGCGGCCGGCGTCCTCGACGAACCGGCGGGCCTCCTCGGCATCCTCGTGTTCGTTCAGATAGGCGATCGCGACATCCGCGCCCTCGCGGGCGTATGCCAGGGCGACGGCCTTGCCGATGCCGCTGTCGCCGCCGGTGATCAGCGCGACCTTGCCGTCGAGACGGCCGGAGCCGCGGTAGCTGTCCACGCCGTAATCGGGCCGCGGGTCCATCTCGTGATCGGAACCGGGCACCTCTTGCTGCTGGGCGGGCTGTGACATCTCTGCCTCCTCGGGGTCGGGTCCCCCACTCCACCCGCCCGGCGAGGTGCGCGCACGAGGGTTGACAGCCCTGCGGCGCGTCAGAGCACGCGCGCGCCCGTCCCGTGCGGCACGGGATCGATGTCGAACTCGAACGGCGAGGGTGCACCGCTCCAGAGGTCGAGGTCGAGGGCGTCGGGCAGGGCGAGATGCTCGCCGTGCACGAGGGTGATCGCGTCGGGAAGGCGGATGCCGGATGTCATGGCATCCACGATCCGCCCCCGACCCTGAGGTCCGCACCGTTCGTCCGCGACGTCGGCGCAAGATGTCCGCAAGGGCGCCCCGGGTCAGGCCGCGAGGGCCTCGGGCAGGAGCAGCCCGGCGATGGCGCCGCGGTAGTCGTCGATCATGCGGCGGCGGTCGAGGCGCGGGCGGGCGTCGAGGGCCGCCGCGCGCAGAGCCGTGCGGCACGCCAGCGCGTCGTCCCACGCCGCGGCGACGGCATCCTCGTCGCGGGGGGTGATCAGCCCGAAGCCGTGCACCACGCGCGCGGCGTCGCCCACGTCGGTGGTCACGGGCACGGCTCCGGATGCCGCCCCCTCGGCCAGGCACAACGGCGACGCCTCACCGAAGGCGCTGGTGAGGGCGACGACGTCGGCGGCGCGGTAGAGCTCGGGCATGTCTTCGCGGAGCCCCAGCGGATGCAGATTCGCTCCGGCATCCACGCCGCTCTCCGCCCGCAGGGCGAGGAAGGCGGGATTGTCGGTGGTCATGCCCGCCCCGCAGACGACGTAGTGCGCCGCCGGTGTGCGGCGCGCGTGGCGGGCGACGGCCCGCAGGAACAGCCCCGGGTCCTTCATCGCGTCGAAGCGCGCGGCGAGCATGATGACGGGCGCGGCTTCCGTGATGCCGAGGTCGGCGCGGATGCGTCGACGCTCGGCGCGCGTGCCCGGGCGGAAGCGGCGCGTGTCGATGCCGTTGCCGATGACCCAGGAGTTCTCGGCGGCGACGCCCGCGCGGGCGTACGCGGCGGCGGTGGACTCCGCGCACGCGATCGTGGCCGTCACGGCGCCCGACGCGGCCGCATCGCCCAGCCAGCCGAGGGCGGGACCCGAATGGGTCGGGTCGGAGCGGTGGAGGCACGCGGCCACGGGGCGGTCGGGGAGAAGCCCCGCGCGCTGCAGGGCGACGACGAGGCTCAGGGGCTGCTCCTTGAGCGACAGGACGACGTCCGCCTCGGCGATGAGCGCCGCGGCGCGGTGCAGTTCCTCACGCGTGAACTCCTCGGGAGCGAGGGGACGGTCCCCGGCGATGCGATCGAAGGTGTCGATGGACACCCCCGCGGCGCGCAGCCGGCGGAAGCGGGTGTCGTCACGCGCGAGTTGCAGGGAGGCGTCGCGTCGGGCCGCCGACGTCAGGGAGAGCACGCGGTGCTGTTGCCGCCCGTCGCGGGCCAGGCCCGCCACCACGTCGGAGTGCAGGATGCGGGCGCCTCCGGCGAAGAAGCCCTCGTACAACGACAGCACACGGACGGGTCGAGTCATCGGGGCGCCTCCGGGGTGGGGATCCAGCACCGCGGTCGCGGTCGTCCCATGCTGCGGTCTCGGCCCCGAGTCGTGGGTTACGCCCGGACGACCATCCAGTGAACGCCCGGTCACGCCCCCGTGCACCGCGAAAACCGACGCGCCGACCCCCGGGGAAAGGGGGCCGACGCGTCGGGGGCGGCTGGTGGGTCAGGTGCGGCGCGTGGGCGCCTCCGCGTCACCGACGACGCGGCGACGCGGCCACGGCCGGCGCGACCGCGGGACGCCGGCACAACACGTACCGGCGTCCCGCGGCGCCCCTCACGCGTCGCGGACGGTGCCCCCGGCATCCTGCGCGCGGTCGCGCACGGTCGAGGCGGCGTCCGCAGACTCGTCTTTGACGTGTGCGACGGCTTCGGTGGCGCGGTCCTTCACAGCGGCCGCGGCATCCTGCACCGGCTCCTTCAGGTCGTCGGCGATCTCCCGGGCGACGTCTTTCGCCTGGTCCACCAGCGGCTGCGCCTTGTCCTTCGCCTTCGCGGCCGCGTCGCGCTCGGCGCTGCTGGCCGGGATGAGCGACGCGAGCACGAGACCGGCGCCGAACGCGACGAGTCCGACGGCGAGAGGATTGCCCTTCGCCTTGTCGGTCGCGTGGTGGGCTGCGTCGCCGGCATGGTGGACGAGATCGGATGCCGCCGACCCGGTGTCGTCGGCGACGCCCATCACGTGATCCCGCACCCGGCCCACAGCGGCCTGCACCTTGTTCTTCTGGCGCTCGACGATCTTCGCGGGCGTCACCTTGTCGGCGAGGGCGTCCACATCGGACCCCAGCTCGGCGCGCGTGCGCTCGATGTCGGCGCGGATGGCCTCCGGTGAATCGGTCATCGGTTCTCCTCGTTCCTGGTGAATGTTTCCGGGATCTCCTGCAGGGTCGCCGCCGTCTGCGGCACGCCCTGCACCTTCTTCAGCTGGGTGCGACCGACCGTGAACAGGATGGCGCCGATCACGGCCCAGATCACGGCGACGATCACGGCCGACCAGCCCTCGCCCACGAGAGTCGCGAGAGCGGCCCACAGGGCGATCGACAGGAAGAGCACGGCCATCCCGGCGGCGTACCCGGCACCGCCCAGCAGGCCTGCGCCCTTCGCCGACTGCGTCGCCGACTCACGGACCTCGGCTTTGGCGAGCGCGAGTTCCTGCCGCATGAGCGTCGACATGTCGCGGGTGACCTCGCCGACGAGCTCGCCGAGCGACGTGGTCGCGGCGCGTCGTTCAGACGGTGTCGGATCGGTCATGCGATCCCTCCTCACGGGTGCCCTCGAGCCGGGCCGCCGACTCGCTGTACAGCGGCGGGTCGCCCCCGTCGACGTCGGCGATCAGTCCGGTGTCGTCCCGGCCCGATCCGACGAACGCGGTGTCGCCGACGACACCGTCGGGGGCCGTGGCCTCGAACGGCGGGGTGCTCGTCGCGACGCCGCCGGCAACGGGCGCCGCTGCGCCGGGCAGCGGAGGCGGGTTCCCGACCGATCGTGCTGCCGCGTCGGCCTGTGCGAAGCGGGGACCACCCAGAGAGCCCGACTCACCCGACGACGACCCGGATGCCGCGCCGGCGGCGATGGCGCGGCTGAGGCGCCCCACCACCACGCCCGCGATGGCGGCGACGGCGATGAAGGTGCCGGGGCGGCGCCGCGCGAACGACGTCACCTCCTGCAGCAGCTGCTGCGGGTCGCGGTCGCCCAGCCATCCGCCCACCGTGGAGAGGTGTCCTGCGGCCCGACGGACCAGGTCACCCGCCATTCCGCCGTTCTCGTCGGCGTCTGCCATGCGTGACAGGTCGCTGCCGATCGAGCCCAGCCCGTCGGCCAGCCGACGCTGCTGGGTCGCCGCCTGGTCCGACAGCTCCCTGCCCGACTGGGAGACGATCTCGCCGAACCTCGCCTTGGCCTCGCCCGCGACGGCGGCCGCCTCGTGCTTGCCGGTCTCGGCGACGCCGCGAGCGGCGTCGCCCGCGGTGCGGGTCACCTCCGATGCCTCGTGCGCAGCGGTCTTCGCCTTCGCGGCCCCGCCGGTGTCCTCGTCGTTCGACATGTTGATCTGCGACATGGTCGCTCCTTCCGTCTGTCTGACGGGCTCCGGTTTAGGGGCGCGAGCAGTGGTCTGCCGCGGGCCTTGCGTCGCCTCCGGTCGCGTGCAACGCGCGAGACGGCCGTCCGTCAGCGCCATCCGGCCAGCGCCATGCCGACGCGCCGGAGCGCAAGCGGCGCGTGCTCCAAGCGGAACTGGGTACGATCGGGCGTCGTGCACACCTCATCCGGGACTTCCGCGTCACCCGTCATCGGGTCGACGCTCGGGCGTGCCCTCCTCGCCTACGGGGAGGCGCGCCGCATCGCCGCGGCCGAGGCGCGCCGCGAGCTGGCCCTCAACGAGCTGGACGCACGCGCTCTGCTCTTCGTCGCCGAGAATCCGGGGGCACGCCCCTCGCACGTGCGCGACCACCTGGGCATCACCTCGGCCGGCGTGACGACCTTGATCGACCGTCTCGTCCAGCGCGGCGCGGTCCGGCGAGACCTCGACGACGACGACCGTCGCGTCAACCACATCACGGCGACGGTCGACCTCGACACCCCGCCCTGGTGCGCGCTGCGCGCCTTCGACGCGCGCATCGAGGAGGCGATCGCCGACGTCGATACCGCCGACGCGAGACGGATGGCCGCCCTCCTGGCTCTGATCGTCGAGGCCGTGGGGCGCTGACGACGTCTTCGGCCGCCCGGTCCTCAGGCCGCCGAGGGGTCGGCCGGGTCCTGCGGTCACCGAGGGTCAGCCCGGTCTTCCGGTGGCCGAGGGGTCAGCCGGGTCCTGCGGTCGCCGAGGGTCAGTCGCGAGCCGCGGCGAGGAAAGCTTCGGAGCGCGCCTGCAGGAAAGAGCAGAGCGCTGCAAGGGTGGAGAGTTCGCCGGCCAGGGCCATCACGCGGCCGGCCGGCAGGGGAGCGGCGTCTTCACGCGGCTCGAAGGTGACGGCCCACTGCGTCGATCCCTCCTCCGCACCGGGTGCGACGTAGAACGTCGTCGACACGCTCCGTAGACGCGCGGCGATCAGACCGGCGTCCTCCCCGTCTTCGCTGTCCTGGGGGATCACGCGGAGAATCGCCGCATCGTCGAAACCGAGGGCGCGGAAATCATCGACCCATGTCTGCAGCGTCGTCATTGTGCGAAACGGCATGGGAATCCCTTCGAGGCGAGTGCCGCGTCGCGGCGCTCCTCATTATGACGGGACAGCTGCGCCTCGACCGGCGTCACGCGCTTCGCTTTGATATCCCACGCTCGGCCTCCCCGGCAGATCTCGCCGCGGAGCCCGCCCGGCAGGTGCGCCCGGCGGACGCAGGCCAGAGCGCGGTCAGGGGCACGGGAATTGCGCGTCGCGGACGGTTCCTCGCGTGTCGCGTCCCTCTTATGCGAAATACGCACCAAAGTCGACGCACAGGTTACGGTGGAATGCGGGTGCGGGGGCGTGGGCTCGATCCGGGGCCCGTTGCGACGACGGCGTGAGAGCGTTCCCATACCTTCTCCACCGGGGCGGCGCAATGGACTTGCCGCACATTCTCGGACGATTTAGGAAACACCCGTGGAGCACACCAACATCGAAACGCGCGACGCGGAGACCGTCGAGCATCTCTGGCAGACCATCGTCCCGGGGGCGCGCATCTCGCGCGCCGAAGCCATCCAGCCGGCGCTCGCCTGGCACGCGGTGTCCGATCCCGGATTCGGTTTCTGCGACTACACGGTGGGCTCCACGATGCTCGTCGAGAACGACCCGCGAGACCAGGTCGTGGTCGGCCGCATCGCAGGTCCCCGGGTGGCGGGGACCTACCGGCGGGAGCGTATCGACACGGCGGTGCCGTTCATGGTCGTAGACCGCCCTCTCGAGGTCGCGTTCACGGGCCGCATCGCCGGCACCGCGGTGTCGTTCGCGCGATCGGAGTTCGACGATGCTGCGCGCCGACTGTCGGGTGACGACACCCTCCGCGTGCGCCCCACCGGCTACGCCCCCGTGAGCGAGCAGCGATTGCGGTACTGGACGCGCACGTGGGAGTTCGCCCGCGACGTGCTGCTGCGCTCGCCCGAGCGCACCCCGATCATCGAACAGCAGGCGCGCGCCTTGATCCTCGAGGCATCCCTCCTCACCTTCCCGACCACGTTCACCGACGCGCTCGCCGCGGGTCGCCCGTCGCGGCCGCTTCCGGCACCGGTGCGTCGCGCCAAGGCCTTCGTCGAGGCGCACGCGGCGGAGCCGGTCGTGCTCGCCGACATCGCCCAGGCGGCGCGCCTGTCGCCTCGCGGCCTGCAGTACGCCTTCCGCGCGGCGACCGGGCGCACCCCCATGCAGTACCTCCGCCGGGTGCGACTCGACGCCGCGCGCGCGGAGCTGCGCAGCGCCGACCCGTCGGTCGAGACCGTCGCCGCCGTCGCGGCCCGATGGGGCTTCTCCAACCTCGGTCGCTTCGCCGCGATGTACCGCGCCGAGTTCGGCGAGACCCCGTCCACGACGCTCCGCTCCTGAGCCGCTCACGACATCGGCGAGGGCAGGACCGGACTGTTCGCTGTCAGTCGGGCCAGCACGCGGTGTGCGAGCTTCATGAACTCGGTCGTGGCGGGGGAGACGGCTCCACCGCGCCGGGTGATGAAGGCGTAGTGCTCGTTGAATGCCGGCGTCAGCGTCGTCCACTGCAGTCCTCGCTCGGCGATCACCGATCGCCCGACGTGGTACGACACGAGAGAGTCGCCCACCCCCTGCGCGGCGAGCTCGAGCGCATGTGTCTGGAACTCGACCTCGATGATGGGGGTCAACGCCCGCCCGGCGGCCTGGGCGCGTTGGAGGATCGACACTCGCAAAGGGTCATCCTGTGACCAGCGCGCCTCGGAAAGGATGAGGGGGCGGGACGCGAGGGTCTCGATCGCGACCGGCTCTGCGGTGTGAGAGGGGTTCCGGGACACATAGACGACCTGGTCGACGAAGACGCTCTGCGAGACGACGAGGTCGCGGTCGTCCACCGGCAGCTGGACCAAGCCCGCCTCGAGCTCGCCCCCTCGCACGGCGTCGGCGACCTCCGCCGAGTTCAGCCCGGTCACACGGATGCGCACTCCCGGGTGCTGCTCATGGAACTCGCGGATGAGGTCGGTCAGCAGATACAGGTGTGCGCTGTTGAAGGTGCCGAACGATACGGTGCCCTCTTCGATGCTCTTGACGCGCCGACCGAAGTCGGCCAGTTCGACCACGTCGTTCACCGCGCGTTCGGCCAGCGGCAGCAGCTGTCGGCCCGCCTCGGTGAGGGTCAGTCTCCGCCCCGTGCGGCTGAATAGGCGCAGACCGAGGTTCTGTTCCAGCACCGCGATCTGCTCCGAGAGGCTGGGTTGTGCAATGCGGTGCTCTGCCGAAGCCGCGGCGAACGTGCCGACGCGGGCGGCGGTGACGAAGTACTCCAGCTGTCGAACGGTGGGGAGGGGCATGCGTGTACTCCAAGGTTTTTCCTGTGCTCACCATAGCGAAACAAGTCTGGCTCTAACGCCGCGTCGTTGGTGCACTGGTTCCAGGTCGTAACCGATACGAACGGAGATAGGGAATGCACGGAACGGCGGGTGTCGCCCTCATCACCGGCGCCGCGAGCGGGATGGGCGCGAGCGCCGTGGCCCTTTTTCTCGAGCGGGGGTACCGGGTTCTGGGAATCGATGTGACGTCGACCTCGGCGCCGCGCGGGTTCGACGCGTCGTACGTCTCGGTCGTCGCCGACGTGCGGTCCCGTCCCGCGCTCGAGCAGGCCATCGACGGCGCCCTCGAACTCGAGGACTCCATCGATGTGGTCGCCAATATCGCGGGCGTCTACCCGCCGACGACGCTCGAGACGTACGACGAGGAGACTTTCCACCGCATCTTCGACATCAACGTGCTCGGCATCCTGAACGTCATCGCCGCGGCCCGTCCGCGGCTGGTCCGCGGGGCCTCGATCGTCAACTTCGCCTCGGTGGACGCGTTCGAGGTCTCGCGCGGACAGCTGCTGTATGGCGCCTCGAAGGCGGCGGTGGTCATGCTCACCAAGTCGCTCGCCCTGGAGCTTGCGGGTGACGGCATCCGCGTCAACGGCATCGCCCCCGGGTGGGTCGCGACCCCGGGGAACGCCGCGACGGGACGAATGGATGCCGCTGCGGCATCCATTCCTCTCGGACGGGTGGCTCAGCCCGAGGAGATCGCCGCGTGGGTGTGGCTCGTCTCACAGCCGGACTACGGCGCCTTCCTGACGGGGGAGACCATTGTGCTCTCCGGCGGGGATGTCCTGCGATGACGGCCCCGCTCGTCGTGCTCACCGGCGCCGCCCGGGGACAGGGGGCTGCCCACGCCGAACTGCTCGTGGGCCGGGGGTACGCCGTCCTCGTCGCGGACGTCCGCGACGAAGAGGGTGAAGCGACCGCGAGAGGCCTGCGCGCCGTGGGAGCCGACGCGACGTACCGGCACCTCGACGTGACGTCCGAGGCCGACTGGTCCGCGCTCGCCGCAGACATCCGCACCAGTGGGGCGTCACTGCGCGGCCTCGTGAACAACGCGGGCATCCTGCGCCATCACGTCATCGCCGAGACGTCTGTCGACGAGTGGGAGCAGCAGTTCGCGGTGAACGCCCGCAGCGCTTTCCTCGGCATCCGGGCTCTTGCTCCGCTCATGGCCGACGGAGGCTCGATCGTCAACGTCTCGTCAACGGCTGCGCTGGTCGGCGCGACCGGCTACGCGGCGTACTCCGCGTCGAAGGCTGCGCTGCTCGGCCTGACCCGCGCCGCCGCCGTCGAATTGGCGCCTCGGGTCCGGGTCAATGCCATCTGTCCCGGCGGCGTCGCCACCGCGATGAACGACGACGAACCCGCGGGAGGGTCGAGCTCGGCCGCTCCGCTCGGCCGGCGCGCCCGGGTCGATGAGATCTCTCCCCTCGTGGCTTATCTCATCAGCGACGACGCCGCTTTCATGACCGGCTCCGCCCTCACCATCGACGGCGGTCTGACCGCCGCGTGAGAACCGCACCACCCGCACCTCGCACCCGACTGCTTCACCCGAACCGCTCCACCCGACCCGAAGGAACAGCACGATGACTCGCCCCCTGCCCCGCCGCTCCATGCTCCGTCGCCCCCTCCCCGCCCTCGCCCTGCTGGCCGTGGCTGGTGTCGCTTTCACCGGCTGCGCGTCTGCCGCTCCTGCCTCCACGGTCGCGGCTGACTGCACGCCGGCGGACGAAGGGCTCACGACCTTCACGGCCGGAACCCTCACCGTCGGCGTTCCTGAGAACCCGCCGTACACCCAGACCGATGGCTCCGGTGGGGCCTCCGGCATCGAGATCGACATCATCGAGAAGCTCGCCGATGCCGAGTGCCTCGCCGTCAGCTACGTGCCGATCACCTACGCCAACGGCATCCCGATGATCACCGAGCAGAAGAAGACCGACATCATCACCGGCGGATGGTACGTCACGCCCACGCGTGCCGAGCAGGTCGGGTTCACCACCCCGACGATGTACGACACCATGGGCGTCGTCTCCAAGGCCGGCATCGACACCGTCGACGAGCTCGAGACGGTCGGCACCGTCGGCACCGGCACGGGCTTCTCGTGGAACGAAGAGCTCGCACCCCTGCTCGGCAGCACGCTGCAGCAGTACCCCGGCACCGTGGAGATGAAGCAGGACCTCGTCGCCGGTCGCATCCAGGCCGCCCTCGACGGCTACGCGGTCGCCGTGGCCGCGTACGCCGACACCGACTACAAGGTCGAGCCCATCCAGGCCGACCCCCGTGTGTCGATCACCCAGTCGAAGCCGCTGATCGCCTTCCCCGTCTCGAAGGACAACTCCGCGCTGTCCGACGCCTTCAGCGCGCTCATCGACGAGTACCGCACCGACGGCACGCTCGCCGACCTGCTGGCCGCCTACGACCTGCCGGCCGACCTGCTGGTGCCCGCCGACGCCGCGGCGACCTCCATTCGATGACCCGCCGGGGCGCCCACCGCGCGCGGGCGCCCCGTTCCCCCAGAGAGGTACCGCATGCCCCAGCTGATCACCGAGGTCAACGAGCTCGCCACCGCGGGCGTCACGATCTCGCACCTGTCGAAGAGCTTCGGCAGCAACCTCGTCCTCGACGACATCTCCATGACCGTCGCGCCCGGGAGCGTCACGGCGCTCATCGGCCCGTCGGGGTCCGGCAAGAGCACGCTCCTGCGGTGCGTGAACCTGCTCGAGCAGCCTGACCGTGGCACGATCACGGTCGGGTCCACGACCATCGAGGCCGGCGCCAAGGTCACCGACCGTGCGCTGCTCGCGCTGCGACGTCAGGTCGGCATGGTGTTCCAGTCCTTCAACCTCTTCCCGCACATGACGGTGCTGCGCAACGTCGCCTACCCGCAGGAGAAGATCCTGGGCCGCTCGCGTGCCGAGGCCGAGGAGCGGGCCCTCACCCTGCTGGAGCGGGTCGGCCTGCGCGACAAGGCGCAGCAGCACCCCGGCCGCTGTTCCGGCGGGCAGCAGCAGCGCATCGCCATCGTGCGGGCGCTCGCCCTGAACCCCCGCGCGATGCTGTTCGACGAGCCCACGAGCGCACTCGACCCCGAGGTGGGCGTCGAGGTCCTCGCGGTGATGCGCGAGCTCGCCGACAGCGGCATGACGATGATCGTCGTCACCCACGAGATGCAGTTCGCGCGGGACGTGTCCGACCACCTCGTGGTGATGGCCGACGGCCACATCATCGAGGAGGGCGACCCTCGCGCGATCATGGCCGCGCCGAGCCAGGAGCGCACGCGCCGCTTCCTCTCGGCCGTCCTGGAGCGCTGAGGTGGAGGCCGTCGTCGCGGTCCTGCTCGGACTGCCCATGACCCTCCTCGTGACCGCCGCCGCTTTCGCGATCGGTCTGGTCGGGGGCATCCCGTTGATGCTCGGCCTGCGCTCGCGCCACCGCGTCGTGCGCCTGGCCGTGCGCTTCGTCGTCGACCTCATCCGCGGCATCCCGCCGATCGTGTGGCTGTTCGTGCTGTTCTTCGGGGTCTCGATCGGTGCGTTGCGGTTCAACGCCCTCGCGGCCGCGATCGTCGGTCTCGGGATCATCTCGGCGGCCTACCTCGCCGAGATCTACCGCGGAGGCTTCGCGACGCTCCCCGCCGGCCAGACCGAGGCGGCCCACGCGCTGGGTCTCGGACGCCGCTCGACCTTCGTCCGGGTGCTGGCGCCCCAGGCGGCCCGCACGGCCCTGCCCTCGGTCACGACGTTCCTGCTCGCGCTACTGAAGGACTCCTCCATCGCCTCCACGATCGGCGTCACCGACATGGTCTTCGCCGCCAACACGTTCGTGCGCCAGAACCCCATGACGGCCGGCCTCACCCCGTTCTTCGTCGCCGCCGCCGTGTACGTGGCGATCAGTATCCCGCTGGCCATCGTCGCTCGCCGGCTCGATGCGCGCATGAGAAGGAGCGCCTGATGGACCTCTCGCTGTACCTGCCGCGCCTGCTCGACGGACTCGGCGTCAGCCTGCAGCTCACCGCTCTCTCGGTCGTCTTCGGGTACGCCCTCGGACTCGTCTTCGCGCTCGGGGTGTCCTCGATCCACCGGGGCCTGCGCTGGCCCGCGCTCGTCGTGGTCGAGGTCGGGCGCGGCATCCCGTCTCTCGTGGTGCTGTACATCGTCTACTACGGCCTGCCCGCGGTGGGGGTGCTCTTCACCAACTTCTGGGCCGCGGCGGCGGGTCTGACCTTCACCGTCGCCGCCTATTCGTCCGAGATGATCCGCGCCGGCATCCAGTCCGTGCCGCGCGGTCAGGGGGGAGGCGGCGGCAGCGCTCGGGCTCTCGCGGCTGCCGACCTTCGCCCGGGTGATCCTCCCGCAGGGTCTGCGCTCGTCGATCCCGGCCCTCATGGGCCTGGCGATCCAGTCGTTCCAGGGGACGTCGCTGGCGTATTCGATCTCGGTCAACGAGCTGATGAGCCAGGCGTACCAGGTGAGCTCGCTCACGTTCGCGTACCTCACCGTCTACGTCGTGACCGGTGTCATCTACGCCGTGGTCGCGGTTCCCGCCACGTGGGCGTCGGTGTGGGTCGAGCACCGTCTCGCGCGAGGTCACGCATGATGCGCCTGACCTGGATCGAGGCGACGGTGGGCGACCCCGCCCACGCGCCCCTGTGGGAGCTGCTCGCACGCCACGTCGAGCGACTGGCCGCCGGGCGCGCGCAGGTGCGTCTGCGTCACGTCGGCACTGACGCCGGCGGCATCCGCACCCCGGCCAACCGACTCCTCAGCGATGCGGCCGTGCTCGCGACGGCTCTCGACGCGCAGGGCGCGAGCGACGCCCTCGTCGTGGGCTGCTGGGGCGCGCCGACCGCGGCCGTCCGAGACGCGGTGTCGGTCCCGGTGTCGACCCTGACGGATGCCGTGGCACGCACCGCCGGCTCTCTCGCCCGGCGCGCGGCCGTCATCACCGTCGCCCCCGTCCTCGCGCCCTTGTTCGCCGACGACCTCGCGGCGCACGGCGCGAGCGGTCCGACCGTGCGGGCCTACGCGCCCGAGTCGACCCTCGCCGACGTCACGCGCGCGGTCATCGACCCCGGTGACCTCATCGCGCGGTTCGACACCGCGGCGCGCTCCGCCGTGGAGGAGGGAGCGGATGCCGTCATCGCGGGCTGCGCCTACCTCGGCGCCCTCTTCGCGGCGCACGGCTATACCGCCGTCGGCGGCGCCCCCGACGTGCCGGTGTGGGACCCCAACGCGCTCGCGATGGAGCACGTGCTCTCGCTCGCACGACTCGCGGAGGCCGGTATCCGCCCGACCGACCGCGGTTACCCCCGACCCCACGGCGACCGGGCGAGAGCGCTCGCCGCCGCCGCCCGACGCCTCGACGGAATCCCGTCACCCGAAAGGACACCCGCATGACCCGTTACTGCGTGATCGGAGCCGGCGCGGCCGGCATCTCGACCCTCCAGCGCCTGCGCGCGGCCGGCTACGACGCCGACTGCTTCGAGAAGACCGACCGGGTCGGCGGTCACTGGCACACCGACTACGACGCGCTGCACCTCATCACCTCGCGCGACATGACCGGCTTCGAGGGCTTCCCCATGCCGAAGGAGTACCCGCACTTCCCGCGCCGCGACCAGGTGCGCACCTACCTCGAGTCGTACGCGCGCGAGCACGGCCTGTACGACGTCATCCGCTTCGAGACCGCGGTGGTCTCGGTCGTGCCGCGCCCGAGCGACGGGCCCACCGGCTCGGCCGGGTGGACGGTCACGCTCCACACCGGCGAGAGCATCGACTACGACGGCGTCTTCGTCGCGAACGGTCACCTCTGGGATGAGAAGGTCCCCGCCATCGCGGCGGACTTCATGGGGACGCAGGTGCACTCCGGCTCGTACCGCAACACCGGCGACATCGAGGGCACGCGTGTGCTCGTGGTGGGAGCGGGCAACTCCGGATGCGACTTGGCCGCCGACGCCGCCCAGCACCGACTGGAGGTCGACATCGTCATCCGCGAGGGCGTGTATTTCCAGCCGAAGAGCTACTTCGGGGTGCCGCGCCAGGAGATCCCCTGGATGGGGCAGTTCGCACCCGATGAGCAGGACCTCATCGCCCGTCTCCTGGCCCGCGTGTCGATCGGCGAGGCGAAGGACTACCCGGGCCTGCCGGAGCCGGCCTACCGCACGCTCGCCGAGGGCCGCACGGTCGTGAACGAGCTGCTGCTGTACTGGGTGCAGCACGGCCGCATCGGCGTGCGCCCGGGCATCGAGCGCATTGAGGGGCGCACCGTGCATTTCGCCGACGGCGAGGCGCGCGAATACGACACGATCCTGTGGGCGACCGGCTTCCACGCCTCGCTGCCGTTCCTGGACGACTCGCTCGTGCCGCGGCGCAACGGCGTTCCGCTGCGATTGGCGGCCGGGATCGTCCCGGTCGGGCTCGACAAGCTGTACTACATCGGCCTCTCCGCGCCGCGCGGTCCGCAGATCCCCGTTTACGGGGTGCAGGCCGCACTCGCGCTGCGCATGCTCGCGCTCCACGAGGCCGCACCGGCCGGGTCCGTCCCGCTGGCGGCGTACCTCGCGGGGCTGCAGGACGACGACGACCGCATCGACATCGTGCGCGCGATCTGGAACGACCAGCTCGCCGACACCGAGCGTCTGCTCGACGCGTTCGTGCTCGCCCAGGCGGAGCCCGCGGTCAGCCCGGTGTGACGCGGCGCCGGGCTTAGTGCCCGGCGCCGAGCCCGCCGGTCAACCGCCCGTGGAACGCCGCGGCAGCCGCGTTCATGCCCTCGAGCTCCACGGTCGTGCCGAGGTGCGCGTACTTGGTCTGCACGGCATCCAGGGCTGCGACCGTCGAAGCGTCCCACACGTGGGAACGCGAGAGGTCGATGACGACGCGCGCCGGGTCGCGGTGGTACGCGAACTTGGTGGTCAGGTCGTTGCTCGACGCGAAGAACAGCTCGCCCTCGACGACGTAGCGGGCGGTCTCGCCGTCAACGGTGCGGGTGACGCTCGTCAGCGAAGCCACACGTCGGGCGAACAGCACGGCGGCGGCGACCACGCCCACACCGACGCCGATCGCGAGGTTGTGCGTCCACACCGTGACCGCCACGGTCAGCAGCATCACGACGGTCTCGCTGACCGGCATCCGGCGGAGGGTCGAGGGGCGGATGCTGTGCCAGTCGAAGGTCGCGACCGACACGACGATCATCACCGCGACGAGCACGGCCATCGGGATGATGGCCACGACGTCGCCGAACACGAGCACGAGGATCAGCAGGAACACGCCCGCGAGGAATGTGGAGATGCGGGTGCGGGCGCCCGAGGCCTTCACGTTGATCATGGTCTGGCCGATCATCGCGCAGCCGCCCATGCCGCCGAACAGGCCCGACAGCACGTTCGCGGCGCCCTGACCGAGCGACTCGCGCGTCTTGGATGACGGGGTGTCGGTGATGTCGTCGACGAGCGCGGCGGTCATGAGCGACTCGAGCAGTCCGACGATCGCCATCGCCACGGCGAAGGGGAAGATGATCCCCAGCGTGTCCAGGGTCAGCGGCACGTTCGGCACCAGCAGGGCGGGAAGGCTCTCGGGCAGCGCGCCCTGGTCGCCGACCGTCGGCACGGAGATGCCGAAGACGACCGCGGCGCCGGTCAGCAGCACGATCGCCACGAGCGGCGCGGGCACGGCCTTCGTCAGCCGCGGCATCAGGTACATGATCGCGAGCCCCGCCGCGGCGATCGGGTAGACCGCCCACGGCACGCCGATCAGCTGCGGCACCTGGGCCGTGAAGATGAGGATCGCCAGCGCGTTCACGAATCCGACCATGACGCTGCGCGGAATGAAGCGCATGAGCTTGGCGACGCCGAGCAGGCCCAGCGCCACCTGCAGGATGCCGCCGAGGATCACTGTCGCGAGCAGGTAGTCGACGCCGTGCTCGCGCGCGACGGGCGCGATGACGAGCGCGATCGCCCCGGTCGCCGCGGAGATCATCGCGGGGCGTCCGCCGAGGAAGGCGATCGCGACCGCCATGACGAACGACGAGAACAAACCCAGCCGCGGGTCGACGCCCGCGATGATCGAGAACGCGATGGCCTCGGGGATGAGGGCGATCGCCACGACGAGTCCGGCGAGCACCTCGCGGGTGAGTAGGCGGGGCGAGCGGAGGGCCTGCAGCACGGTCGGTTCGGGGCGTGCGGCGACGTCTGTCATGGGGAGCTCCCGGGGAGGATGGAACCCGCGCGGAGGCGGGGAAGAATAGAGGGGTCGCGCTCGCGACCGAGAGAGACTCTACCGTAACGAGAGGGTTGCGGGATGGGGGATGCCATGACCGCCGCGCGCCCGATGCAGATCGGTGAGCTCGCCGAGCGCACGGGGCTGTCGATCCGCACGCTCCGTCACTACGACGAGATCGGCCTGCTCCGTCCTTCCGCGCGCAGCGACGGCGGCTTCCGCCTCTACACCGCCGACGACGAGTCACGCCTGCTGCTCATCCGCCGCATGAAGCCGCTGGGCTACTCCCTCGAGCAGATGGGGGAGCTGCTGTCGGTCGTCGACGGGCTGGATGCCCACCCCGCCGACGCCGCGCTCTCCGCACGCCTCGACGACATCCGCGAAGAGGCGGTGCTGCGCCGCGACGACCTGCGTCGCAAGCTCGCCGCCGCCGAGGAGTTCGTCGCCCAGCTGGAGGCGCGATGACCGCCCACGACCTCACGCTCGCGGGCCACGGCATTCGCCTGACCCCCGTGCACCCCGACGACGCCGCCGAAGCCTGGGCGTTGACGGATGCCGCGATGTGGGCCGGCATGACGACCCCGTGGCCCGCGTCGGCGGAGGCGTACGCCGCGCACGTCGAGCGGCAGCGGGCGACGCCGGGGACGCTCGCCTTCGTAGTTCGGGATGCCGAGACCTCCGGCATCCGCGGGTCGACGACGTTCTACGACCACGCGCCCGCGCAGGGGCGGGTCGAGATCGGCACGACATGGTACGGCCGTGCCTTCCAGGGCGGGCGGACGAATCCGGCGACGAAGCTGCTGCTGCTGGAGCACGCGTTCGACGTGTGGGGCCTCAACCGCGTCGCCCTGCGGTGCGACAGCCGGAACGACCGGAGCGCGCGGGCGATCCAGCGTCTCGGCGCCACGCCGGAGGGGCGGCTGCGGCGGCACCGCGTCAACGGCGACGGCAGTGTCGGCGACACCCTCTACTTCTCGATCCTCCGTGAGGAGTGGCCCGCGGTCCGTGCCGGGCTCGAGGAGCGCCTGCGCGACTGAGTGCCGCTTTGCGCGCGCCCGCGTCCGCGCCTGCAGCGCTCCGCGCGCGCCCGCGCCTGCAGCGCCTCCCGCCCGCGCAACGGCATCCCCTCTCGGGTCGCCGACGATCCGCAGCGGAGTCGCCAGGGGTGTGCCGACTCGCGCGATCGGGATGCCGAGGCCCCGCATCCGGCCCCCGCGACCCGGGTGCCTCAGCCCGGCGTCGCGGCCACCCGGCGTCGCGGCCACCCGGGCGCTTCAGTTCGCTGCCGCGGGTGCTCGGCGTCCCGCGCTCGACGCCCCTCAGCCCGCCGCCCGGTCGCCCGGCGTCCGCGCTCTGGGTGCCTCAGCCCGCGGCTGCGGCCGCGCGCCGCCGCGCGATCTCCCGCGCCTCGGCGAACAGCTCGAGGTCGATCTGCACATGCCGGCGTGCGAGTTCCGCGGCCTCGTCGGGGGTGGCGGCGGCGATGGCGGCGACGATCGCATCGTGCTCGCGCGCGGCGCGCGATTCCATGCGCCGGTGGCTCTCGCGGTCGCCCCACGGGTGCGCCGGCGCCGACAGCGAGAGGTGCCGTTCGTGCTCGAGGAGGATGTCGCGCAGCGCCGTGTTGTGCGCGGCGTCGATGATCGACAGGTGCAGCAGGCTGTCGGCGCGCTGCTTGGGGTCGCCCGACTCCGCCGCGTGGAAGTCGGCCAGGCGTGCGCGGATCGCCGTGATGTCGGCATCCGTCCGTCGTTCGGCAGCGAGACGCGCGAGCGAGGCGTGCAGCATCGAGCTGGCCGTGCACGCGTCGACGAGGTCGTCCCACCGCTCGGCGAACCAGCGGTCGACGCCGACGACGACGGCATCCGGCCACTCCTCGACGACGAACGTGCCGCCCGCCCGCCCGCGGCGGCGCTCGATCAGCCCCCGGGTCGACAGATCGTCGAGGGCGGCCCGCACCGTCGTGCGCCCCACGCCCAGCAGCGGCGAGAGGTCGCGCTCGGCCGGGAGGCGCGTGCCGGGCAGGAACTCGCCCACCGCGACCGCGGTGATGAGGCGCTCGGTCACGCGCTCCACCAGGGAGGCGTCGTCGGTGTCGGCCATGGGCTCCCGTCGTTTCCTCCATGTTAATTCCGCTCAAAAGGTTTGCCAACGCACCTTTAAGCGGTCCACGATGACTCCATGCAACACGAGATCACCGTCCCGTTCCGCGACGGATTCACCTGGGCCCGCGTGACCGAGCCCGCTGAGCCCACCGGCAAGGCACCGCTGTTCGTGCTCCACGGCGGCCCGGGGATGGCGCACAACTACGTCGCGAACCTCGACGCGCTCGCCGACCTCACCGGACGCACCGTGGTGCACTACGACCAGATCGGGTGCGGCAAGAGCTCGCACCACCCCGACGCCCCCGCCTCGCAGTGGGTGCCGCAGCTCTTCGTCGACGAGTTCCACAACCTGCGCGAGGCCCTCGGCTTCGACGAGTACCACGTGCTCGGCCAGTCATGGGGCGGCATGCTCGGCGCCGAGATCGCCGTGCGGCAGCCGGAGGGGCTGAGAAGTCTCGAGATCTGCAACTCCCCGGCATCCATGGCCCTTTGGCTCGCGGGCGCCGCGCGCCTGCGCTCCGAGCTGCCCGCCGAAGCCCGCGAGGCGCTCGACCGCCACGAAGCCGACGGCACGCTCGACCACCCCGACTACGTGGATGCCACCCGCGTCTTCTACGAGCGGCACGTGTGCCGCGTGACGCCCATGCCGCAGGATTTCGTCGACAGCGAGCAGCAGATGCTCGCCGACCCGACGGTGTATTTCACGATGAACGGTCCGAACGAGTTCCACGTCGTGGGAACGGGCCGCGACTGGACGATCATCGACCGTCTGCCCCAGGTCGCCGTGCCGACGCTGGTCGTCGCCGGCGAGTTCGACGAGGCCACCCCCGAGACGTGGGAGCCGTTCGTCGAGCACATCCCCGGTGCGACGTCGCACGTGTTCGAGGGGGCCAGCCACTGCACCCACCTCGAGATGCCCGACGTCTTCCGCGGCGTCATCGCCGACTTCCTCGCCCCCTTGCCCTGACGCCTCGCGGCGCATTCCGCGACGCGCCACCCGAACCGGCTCGCCCGCCGAATCCGGCCCACCCGACGCCCCACCCGCACCGCCCGCCCGCACGCAGAACCCCTCACCCCGATCCAGGAGATTCGATGTCGCACACCGCCCCCGAGGCCCAGCAATCGCTGGAGTCCTTCGGCTACAAGCAGGAGCTCAAGCGCTCCATGTCCACTTTCGACCTCGTCGTGTACGGCCTGGTCTTCATGGTGCCGATCGCCCCGTGGGCCATCTTCGGCGTCGTCTACAACGCCGCGAGCGGCATGGTGCCGCTGGTCTACCTCACCGGCGTCGTCGCGATGATCTTCACCGCCCTCGCGTACGCGCAGATGTCGAAGGCGTTCCCCATCGCCGGCTCCGTCTTCTCGTACGTCGGCCGCGGCATCCACCCCACCGTCGGCTTCTTCGCGGGCTGGGCGATCCTGCTCGACTACCTGCTGGTGCCGACCCTGCTCTACGTCTTCGCGGCCTCGTCGATGGCGGGCATCTTCCCCGACGTGCCGCAGTGGATCTGGGCCGTCGCGTTCGTCATCATCAACACCGTCATCAACGTGCTGGGCATCGGCTCGATCAAGATCGCCAACCGCGTGATGCTCGGCATCCAGCTGCTCTTCGTGGTGATCTTCGTCGTCATCGCGATGGTGGCGCTGAGCTCCGGCACGATCCCGGGAGCCGAGTTCACGATGGCGCCGCTCTGGGATGCCGAGAAGGTCAACCCGGCGCTGATCGCCACCGCCCTGTCGATCGCGGTGCTGAGCTTCCTCGGCTTCGACGGCATCTCCACGATGGCCGAGGAGTCCACGGGTGACCGGACCTCCGGCGGACGCGCGATGATCATCGCCCTGCTCGTCGTGGCCGTGCTCTTCATCACGCAGACGTGGTTCGCCAGTGCGCTCGCCGCCGGCACCGTCTCGTTCGGCGACGATGAGGTCAATAACGCCTTCTTCATCCTCGTCGCGAAGGCCGCCGGCTCCGGCTGGGCGACCGCCTTCCTCGCCGTCAACGTCATCGCGGTCGGCATCGCCAACGCGATCGCCGCGCAAGCCGCGACCTCGCGCCTGCTGTACTCGATGAGCCGCGACCGGCGCCTGCCCGCCTTTCTGTCGAAGGTCACCGCGCGTCAGGTGCCCATGGCCGCGATCCTGCTCGTCAGCGGCATCTCGCTCGTGCTCGTGCTGTTCTTCGTCGGTCAGATCGCCGTGATCTCGTCGCTGGTCAACTTCGGCGCGCTGCTCGGCTTCCTGCTCCTGCACGTCTCGGTCGCGGTGTACTACCTCGGCAAGAAGAAGTCGAAGAACTACCTGCTGCACCTCGCGGTTCCGCTGATCGGTTTCCTGATCATCGGCTACGTGCTGCTGAACGCCGACATCACGGCCAAGGTCGGCGGCATCCTGTGGCTCGTCGTCGGCGGCATCGTCTACGTCATCTTCGCGCGCAAGAACGGCGGCGCCACCGGCCCCCTGCCCGAGCACGCCACGGCCACCGCCGGCGAGGGCGGGGGCGAGGTCGCTGCTCGATGACGATCGACCACGTGCTCGGCGCGGAGCTCGGGCGACCGGGCTTCCGCGCCGACGTCGCGCCCGTGCTGCGGCTTCGGCCCGGCACGGGCGCGACGGTGGCGTTCCACACCGACGACGCCGTCTACCGGGAGCTGCACGAGCACGGCGACCTCGCGAAGCTGGCAGCTCCCATCAACCCGGTGACCGGCCCGGTGTACATCGAGGGCGCCGAGCCCGGTGACGCGCTCGCGGTGCACGTGCACGACATCCTGCTGCCGGAGTACGGATGGTCGCAGAGCCTGCCCGGCGCCGGTGCCCTGGCGCACCGCATGCCCGACAGCGTGATGAGCCGGCGCATCCCGATCGACGCCGAGGGGGTGCACGTCACCGACCGCCACGTCGTTCCCCCGCGCCCGATGATCGGCTGCATCGGCACGGCGCCGGCCGCAGGGGTCGGCTCGACGATCATGCCGACGACGGCGCTCGGCGGCAACATGGACCTCACCGACGTCGCCCCGGGCGCGACGGTGTACCTGCCGGTGGAGGTCGAGGGCGGCCTGCTGTCGATCGGCGACATCCACGCGGTCATGGCGCGGGGCGAGTCCTCGTTTGTCGCGATCGAGGCGGCGGGTGTGGCGATCGTCTCGATCGATCTGGTGAAGGATGCCGGCTACCGTGCGCCTCGGGTCGAGACCGCCGACGAGTGGATCTTCGTCGGCCTCGGCGACCCGGTGCAGGAGAGCATCCGCCGCGGCTACGAAGACGTGTTCGACACGCTCGTCGACGTCCACGGCTGGGATCCGATGGACGCCTATGCCGTCATGAGCGCCGTCGTGCACAGCGAGCTGGGCGGGCCCACCGGTTCGGAGGCGCCGGATCCGTTGCATCCCTTCCGCGCGGTCGGCGCGGTGACCCTTCACCGCCTGCCCAAAAGCGTGCTCTGACAGAATCCTCCCGTGACCGACGAGACCACCCCGAGAACTCGACGCACCGCCCGCGTCCTCGTGTTCGACGAGAACGGTGCCCTGCTGCTGATGAAGCAGCACTGGGGTCGGCGGGTGCGCCCGCCGCGCTGGCTCACAGTCGGTGGCGGAATCGATCCGGGGGAGGATGCCGCGACCGCGGCCGTCCGCGAACTGTACGAGGAGACCGGGCTCACGGTGGATGCCGTCGGCGAGCCGGTCGCGTACCGCGACATCGCGCTGCCCCCGGCCGAGGAGTACGAACGTCGGACCGCCGTCTACTTCGTGCTGCGCACCTCGCGCTTCGAGATCGCCCGGGATGCCTGGACGGAGAGCGAGCAGGACGACATCGTCGACGTGCGCTGGTTCACGCCGGCCGAGCTCGCCGCCTCGGACGAGGACTTCGACCCCGAGGACGTGCGCGGCATCCTGGCCGAGCTCGAGGCGGCCGGTCTCGCCTGACGGCGCCCCGCGACGGACGGCGGCGGGGAGAGGGTCGCGCCCGTGTAAGATCGTCTGTTGGAAGTGTGTCCGAGCGGCCTAAGGAGCATGGCTGGAATCCATGTAGGCGGGGTAACTCGCCTCGCAGGTTCAAATCCTGTCACTTCCGCAGAAGAGGCCCCCGGTGAGCGATCGCTCGCCGGGGGCTTCTGCGTGGGGCCTGTCCGGCCGTCACCCGGAGTCCTGGGCCGTGGCCGGGGGCTCACCGGCGGCGCGACGGGGGGCACGTCTTCGCGCTGCACGCTCGACGGCATCCTGCTCAGGCGCCGACCGTCTCGCGCTCCTGCTCCACCGCGCCCGGACGCACGACGAGCGAGCGCGGGAAGAGACGTGCCAGCGCGCGGCGCACCGGCGGAGCCTCGGATCGCAGCCGCGCCGTGGCTCGGTCGACAGCCGCGACGAGCGCGGGCCCGCTCGCGGGGTCGATCGCGTCCTCGGCGTAGCTGACCCGCTCCACCGCCGCGCGCAGCAGGCCGACGTCGTCCTCGTCGACCCCGTGGTCCGCGCTCAGGCGTGCGGCGAACGCGCGCGGGGAATCGGCCCCGGATGCCGGGATGCCGAGGTCCACCGCCTCTTCCTGCAGCGCCCGCCAGGCGGCGACCGGGTCGCCGTCGCGGGCGGCGGACAGCCGTCGACGTCGGCGCGCCGTGCGCACGAGCGACGGCACGATGAGCGTCAGCAGCAGAGCCAGGCCGACGAGGGTGGGCGTCAGCCACGCCGTGGAGGTGCGTCCCACGCCGGTCGAACCGGCGCCGTTCTGGGCGTCGACGTCGGGACGCGCGGCCTGCGACGGCGCGGTCGAGGGCTGCTGCTCGGGCACCGCGGCATCCTGGCCCGGCGTGTCGGGGGTCGTCGAGCCGCCGGAGCCCGAACTGGAGGTGAAGGTCGTCGGCACGCCGAGGCTGTTGGTCGGCTCGAACGGCACCCACCCGATGCCCTCGAAAGACACCTCGGGCCACGCGTGGAGCTGGCCGGAGGTCACGGTGTACTCGGAGCCGCCCTGCTGCGGGCTTCCCGAGGCGGTGCCGGGGAGGTAGCCGATCACGATGCGCGCGGGCAGGCCGAGCGAGCGCGCCATGACGGCGAACGCCGAGGCGTAGTGCACGCAGTAGCCCGCGCGCACCTGCAGGAAATCGGCGACGGCATCCAATCCCGCGCCGTCGAAGCCGGAGTCGACGGGGGCGTCGAGCGAGTAGCGGAACTCGCTGCTGCGGAACCACGTCTGAAGGGCCGCGAGCTGGTCGTACGGCGACTGCGCGCCGGCGGTCACCTCGCGGGCCGTGTCGCCGATGACGGCGGGCACATCCTCGGGCAGGCCGGTCAGGGCCGGGTCGATGTCGGGGCCGCCCGCCGCGCGTGCGCGGATCTGCTCGAGCGTCGGTTGCGGAACGTCGGCCCGCACCTCGTAGACCTGTTCGCGCGTGGACCCCGCGCGCGTGACGACCGTGCGATTCTCCGGCATCCCGAGCCAGTCCCCGGTCAATCCGGTCACCGCGGATGCGGGGTAGGGGACCGGCAGCCAGGGGCTGTCGAGCTGGTCGACCGTCACGGTCGTCGTCTCCTCGTCGACCGCGATGCCCTCGTCGACGGCGACGGGACCGAACACGTCGCCTCCGGTGGGGACGGCGACGGTGTCGGCGCTGTCGGGCTCCCAGACGGCGCCGTCGAAGCGCGAGAGCGTCACCGCGCGCAGGTAGGGGGCGGTCGAGCCGCTCGTGCGCACGCTCAGCACCTCCACCTCGCGCGGTTGGCGCAGGTCGTTGCCGAGTTCGAGGTTGGGGTTGATGGTCGTGCCGATGCCGCCCGTGCCGCCGGTCGCGAAGCGGAGACCCGGCTGCGGCAGGAGCGGGGTCGCGACGACCGCGACGATCACCGCGACGGCGGCGACACCGAGCGCGGTCGCCGACACGCCCACGACCCGCGGAGAACCGGCGCGCGGGGGCGGCGCCGTCGCGGGCGCGGTGCGCGCTCGCGTGTCGACGCGCAGGAGGAACAGCAACGCCGCGGCCAGCAGCACGAAGGCCGCGATGTCGATGTCGGAGGGGATCGCGATCGTGGGGATCAACGACACCGCCACCAATCCGACCCCCGCCAGAAGGGGCATCCGCGCCGTCAGCACGACGTGATCGAGCACCACCGCGAGTCCCGCGACGGCGGCCACCAACAGGAACGACAGGCCCGTCTCCGCGGCCACCGGTGCGACGCCGATGCGGATCTCCTCCGCCGCGCCCGCGAGCAGATCGGGCACGGTGGCGAAGGTGGCCGGCACCGGGATGACCCCCAACAGCGCCGAGGACCGGCCGAAGATCGCCGTCAGCAGCACGACGGCGACCACGATCTCGGCGATGCTCGCGTACACGGCGGGGAGCCGGGCCAGGCGCACGAGCAGGCCCGCGCCCAGCACGGCGGCGCTGACGAAGACCGCCCCCACGGCCCACGCGCCGGGAGCGATGACCGAGAACACCGGCAGCATCGCGGCGACGATCCCGGCGAACAGGCCGATCGTCAACAGCAGCGCATCGCGCCGGCGCCGGTGCGTGCGCAGCACCGTCACGTCAGTGGCCGTCACGGGCGTACCCCTCCTGCATGGCGTCGTCCCACGCGGCGGCGATGTCGCCGCCGGGACGCAGGACGGCCACACGCCACCCCCCGGTGCGGAGCGCGGAGAGGTCGGCGTCCTCGCTCACGACCAGCAGCACCGGCAGCGCCGAGTGGTGGGCCACCCCGCCCAGGGCGATCCGGTCGTCGGTCTCGAGCGCGCCCGTGATGACCACGACGGGTCCCGCGAGGGCCGCGGCGGAGGCCGGCACGACGCGGCGTGCGGAATCGTCGGCGCGGCCGCGCAGCGTGGCGAACTCCGCCGCCGCGGCACGGGCCTCGCCGTCGTCGCCGCCCTCGACCGTATCGATCAGCAGCGTTCCGTCACTGTCGACCACGTCGACGGTGTACCCCTCGTGCACGAGCCGGGCGACCGCCGACACGCACGCCGTCACAGCCGTCTCGAAGCCCGGGTCCGAGCCCGGGGCGTGCGCCGCGAGCGGCGTCCACCGCGAGAGCGCGCGGTCCAACACCACGGTGGCGGCCGGACTCGCCTCCTGCTCCTCCTGGCGGACCATCAGGGTGTCGCGATGCGCGGTGGCCCGCCAATGGATGCGCCGCATCGAGTCGCCCGGAGCGTAGGGCCGCGCGACCAGGTTGTCGGCCCCCTGCCCCAGCTGCAGCGTTGTCGTCTGACGGCTCCCGCCGGCCTCGCCCGCTGCGGGTGGGAGCACGGCCAGGTCGACGATCGCGGGGGCCACGGTGACCGGTGTCGTGCGGCCGAGCGCGAGACGCCGTCGCAGCAGCCCGAACGGATCGGTCACCGTCACCTCGAGCGGGCCCAGAGAATGGATGCCGCGCGTGGCACCGACCACGTCGTAGCGCACCTGCACGGTCGCTCCACCAGCCGACAGCGTCGGGCCCAGGGCCGGCGACGACCCTTCCGCGCGGCCCGCCAGACCCGGCGGCAGGGCGTCGATCCAACGCCCGGGGCCGGTCGGCAGGGCGCTGCGCAGCCCCGCGCGCACCAGCACGGACGCCGGAGCGCCCACCTCCGGCACGTCGGGGGAGACGGCACGCGTGACGGTTCCCGCCCCGCGCGTGAGCAGCAGGGCGATCGCCGAGGCGACCAGGAGGGCCGACAGCAGCGTGGCGAAGTAGAGCACCTCCGGGATGCCGGCGCGCTCGGCGATCACGAAGGCCGCGACCGCGAGCAGCAGCGCCCCCGTTCCCCGCAGGGTGAGAGGCCACCAGCGCCGCACCGCCGAGCTCACTGTCGCGACGCGAGGGGCACCCGCACGCTCGCGGCGATGCGCTCGAGCGCCTCGACCACGACGGCGGCGCCGGCCCGCCCGCCCGCCGCGGAACGGTTCGGGATGAGGCGGTGCGCGAACACCGGCGACAACAGCTCCGTGATGTCGTCGGGGATGACATAGGACCGGCCGTCGAGGGCGGCGCGCACCTTCGCAGCGCGCACGAGCTGCAGCGTCGCGCGGGGGCTCGCCCCGAGGCGGATGTCGGGGTGGGTGCGCGTGGCCTGGGCCAGGGCGACGACGTACTCCTCGAGCGCAGGGGCGACGTGCACGCCGCGCGCCCAGGCGATCATCGCGGTGACGTCCCTGGCCGTCACGACCGGCGTCAGAGCGTCGAGCGGGTTCGTCACGTCGCGCTGGCGCAGCATCAGCGCCTCGGCCGCGGCATCCGGGTATCCCATCGAGATACGCAGCAGGAAGCGGTCGCGCTGCGCCTCGGGGAGCGCATAGGTGCCCTCCATCTCGAACGGGTTCTGCGTCGCCACGACGAGGAACGGCGAGGGCAGCACGTGCGTGCGTCCGTCGACGGTCACCTGCCGTTCCTCCATCGCCTCGAGGAGCGAGGACTGCGTCTTGGGTGAGGAGCGGTTGATCTCGTCGGCGATCACGATGTGCGCGAACACCGCGCCCTGCGTGAACTCGAACTGACGCTGCACGGGGTTGAACACCGAGACGCCGGTGATGTCACCCGGGAGCAGGTCGGGAGTGAACTGGATGCGACGCACGTCGGCGTCGATCGTGGCGGCCAGCGCCCGCGCGAGCATGGTCTTGCCCACGCCCGGCACGTCTTCGATGAGCAGGTGGCCTTCGGCGAGCAGGGCGATCAGGGCACTGCGCACGGCGTGCGGTTTGCCGTCGATCACGCGTCCGACGGATGCCAGGATCTTCCCGGTCAGGCGGGCGAACGCGTCCGCATCGAGCGGGGCATCCAGCACCGCGCGGGCCGGTGCGGAATCGTTTCGGCGCAGCCGTGATGCCGCCTCGGGCGTGACCGTCTCGTCCATGGCATCCCTTGTGTCGCGGGTCGGGGGTGTGGCGCGGGCTGGGCGCGCATCGTCGCCGCCGTGACCTGATCGTAACCTGCACCGCGGACACCCGGGCTCGAATTCGCGGAGCATTCAGCCGTCACTCGGTCGATGCACCGGCCCCTAGGATCGGGGAGCGTTGGTCCACCCGAGGAGCCCGCGCATGTCCGATGCCACCCCGTCCCTGCCCGCCCACACCCACGTGCTCGCCGTCGACATCGGCGGCACCAAGGTCGATGCGGCCGTCGTGTCGATCGACGGGACGGTGGTCCGCGAGAGCGTCTCGCGCCGGACCACCGGCCGACGGGCCGACCGGGCCGAGATCGCGCGCCACGTGCGCGAGGCCGCCGAGGCGGCCCTCGCTGCCGCCCCCGGTTTGAGCGTCGGAGCGATCGGCGTCGGCAGCGCCGGGCCCGTCGACCTCCCCTCGCGCACCGTTTCGCCCTTGAACCTGCCGCTGGCGGCCGGTCTGCCGATCGACGAGGTCCTCGGCGGTCTCGTCGACGGTCCGCTTCACCTCGCCCTCGACGGCACGTGCATCGCGCTGGCCGAGCACTGGCGCGGCGCACTGGTGGGCGCCGACAATGCGATGGCGATCGTGGTGTCCACCGGTGTCGGCGGGGGCTTCGTGCTGGGCGGTCAGCCGGTCACGGGCGCCAGCGGCAATGCCGGACACCTGGGCCAGACGTTCGTGCGCTCGATCGAGGGCGACGAGGTCGTGGCATCCACCCTCGAAGCGGTCGCGGCCGGCCCCGGAACCGTCGCCTGGGCCCAGGCGCAGGGCTGGGTGGGCGAGACCGGTCTCGACCTCGCCGCCGCGCACGCAGCCGGTGACGCGATCGCCATCGCCGCGGTCAGCCGCTCGGCCACCGCGGTCGGACAGGCCATCGCCGCCGCCGCGACCCTCTGCGACCTCGAGGCCGTCGCCATCGCGGGCGGGTTCTCGCAGGTGGCGCCCGACTACATCGATCAGGTGCGCGCGGCGGCGCAGGCCGCCTCGCTGCACGCCTATGCGCGTCGGTGCCGGATCGTGGGGTCGGGGCTCGACGGGGACGGTCCGCTGCTGGGAGCCGCGGCCCTGGCGCTGCAGGCCTGACGGCCCGCGCGTCGCGCGGGCGCCCTGCGCGCTCGGCGGGCGGGCGTGCCGTTGGGCGTACGCTGTGACACGGGTCCGCGCCGCGGTCCAGTGAGCAGGACGGGGGGCCCATGCGCACGGGATCCAACCTGCCCGCCGTGGGCGAATACAACCAGACCCTGGTGCTCGACCTCATCCGCCGCTCGCCCGAGGGTCTCAGCCGCGTCGAGCTGACCGCGCGGACGGGGCTGAGCGCGCAGACGCTGAGCAACGTCACGCGCCGCCTCGCCGACGAGGGGCTCATCGCCGAGGCCGGCAAGGTGATCTCCGGGCCGGGCAAACCGCGCACGCTGCTCAAGCTCGAGCCGAGTTCGCGTTTCGCGGTGGGCGTGCACCTCGACCCCGTCGTCGACACGGCCGTCGTCGTCGACATGGCCGGTGAGGTCGTGGCTCACGACGAGATCGACCGGGTGCAGGGCGCGAGCGCCGCCCAGCTCGTGGCCGGGGTGGGCGAGGCGGTGGATGCGATCGTGAAGCGCGCCGGCATCCCGCGTGCGCGCGTGCTCGGGGTGGGAGTCGCCGCCCCCGGTCCGTTCGATGCCCGCGGGGGACGCCTGCTGAACCCGCCGCTGCTCCCGCAGTGGCACCACGTCAACGTGCGCGAAGACCTGGGCGCGGTGACGGGTCTCCCGGTCATCGTCGAGAAGGACGTCACCGCCGCGATGGTCGGCGAGATGTGGTTCGACCGCTCCGACGTGCTCGCCGACGCGATGTTCCTGTACTACGGGGCCGGCGTCGGTCTGGGCGTCGCCATCTCGGGCTCGCCCGTCCGCGGTCGCACCGGCAACGCCGGGGGCATCGCGCATATCGTCGTGGACGCCCGCGGACCGCGATGCGAGTGCGGATCGCGGGGGTGTCTCGGCGTGTCCATCGAACCCCGGGCCCTGCTCGCGGAGGCCGGGTACGACGCGGTGTCGGGTTCCGACTCCCGTCCCGACCTCGACCGGCTGGTCGCCGACGCGCACGCCGGTCGCGAGCCGGCGGGCACGGTGCTGCGTCGCGCGGGGGAGCGGATCGCCCGCGCTCTCGTGGTGGCGAACAATCTGCTCGACGTCGACGAGGTCGTGCTGGGCGGCCCCGTCTGGGAGCGCCTGGCGGGCGTGTTGAGCGAGACGGTCGCCCGTCGCGTGTCGACCGATCCCGCGTCGACGTCGACCCGGGCGATCGTGGTGCGTCACTCCCGTGTGGGTCCCGATGTCGCCGCCGTGGGCGCGGCGTGCCTCATGCTCGACGGTGCCTTCGCCGCACGACCCGCGCGCATGATGATCGCCATCTGACGCCGCGACCGGCACACGGGAACCCGTCACCGGATCGTTACGGGTGTTCCCTCGGGTTGGACTTGCCGAGTTAGTCAATTTGATTTATAAAAGTTCCTGGCGACGCGGTGTCTCCACCCGAGCAAGGGAGCTTTCATGAAGAAACTGACGATGGCGACCGGTCTTCTGACCGCCACCGCCCTGACCGTGGCCCTGGCCGGCTGCTCCGGCGGCAGCGGCGACGCGGGCGACGGCAAGACCATCCGCGTCGCGTACCAGACCACGGCGACGTTCGACCAGATGCAGACGCTGATGGAGAACGCCAAGAAGCAGTACGAGGCCGCGCACGAGGGCATGACGGTCGAGCTCGTCCCGATCCAGGCCGAGGGCGCCGACTACTACACGAAACTCGCGCTGATGAACAAGTCGGCCAGCACCGCCCCCGACGTGCAGTACGAAGACACGTTCAAGATCCAGTCCGACGCCGCTGCCGGGTACCTGCTTCCGCTGGACGACTACCTCGCGAAGTGGGAGGACTGGTCGCAATTCGCCGAGGGTGCCAAGCAGGCCGGCCTCGGCGCCGACGGCAAGACCTACGGCGTCTCGCTCGGTACCGACACGCGCGGCCTCTGGTACAACAAAGCCATCTTCGCCAACGCCGGCATCTCCGTGCCGTGGCAGCCCAAGACCTGGGCCGACGTCCTCTCGGCGGCTGAGAAGGTCAAGGCCTCCTCGCCCGACGTCGTCCCCCTCAACATCTACTCGGGCAAGGCGGCCGGCGAGGCCGCCTCCATGCAGGGGCTCGAGATGCTCATGTACGGCACCGAGGACACCCTGTACGACACCGACAGCAAGAAGTGGGTCGTCGGCAGCCAGGGCTTCAAGGACTCCCTGCAGTTCGTCTCCGACGTCTACCAGGGCGGCCTCGGTCCCTCGCTGCAGCAGGCGCTCGACCCGAACATCTTCACCAGCGTCACCGCCGACTGGCTGCCCTCGAGCAAGCTCGCCATCGCGATCGACGGCTCGTGGCAGTCGGCCGCCTGGGTCGACGGCGGCACCGCGCCGTGGCCCGAGTGGAGCGACGCCCTCGGCATCGCCGCCATGCCGACGCAGGACGGCCAGGCGCCCGGCACGACGAGCATGTCGGGGGGATGGACGCTCGCCCTCGGCAAGAACTCCAAGAACCCCGACGCCGCGTGGGACTTCCTCTCCACCGCGGTGAACAAGGACAACGCGACCGCGTTCAGCATCGACAACAGCCAGATCGCCGTCCGCGCGGACGTGGCCGAGTCGCCCGAGTACCTCGACGCGAACCCCAGCTTCGAGACCTTCTCCGGCTTCGTCGCCACCACGCACTTCCGCCCGGCGACCGAGGACTACGACAAGATCTCCAACCAGATCCAGGTCGCGATGGAGGCCGTCATGACCGGCCAGTCCAGCGTCTCCGACGCGGCGGCCGCCTACGACCAGGCCGTCATCGGCATCGTCGGCGAAGAGAACACCCAGAAGGGCTGATCGTGACCGCCCTGGCTTCCACCGGGGCGACCGGAACCGACCGGGGGTCGCGCGCGAAGACGCGCGGCCTCCGGTCGTCGGCCCGGGCGCTCCCTCTCCTTCCCGCAGCGATCCTGCTCGCGATCTTCCTGCTCGGCCCGATCCTCGTGTCGCTGTGGGGCTCGCTCACCAACGCCACTCTCTCGGGCTCGACCGCGGTCGCGAGCGAGTTCATCGGGTTCGACAACTACACCCAGCTGTTCAAGGCGCCCGACTTCCCCGTCTCGGTGATCAACACGATCGTCTTCGTGTTCTTCTCCGCCGTGATCGGCCAGAACATCCTCGGCCTCGCTCTGGCGCTCATGATGCGCTCGGGCAACCGCATCGTCGCCGGCGTCGTCGGCACGATCGTCGTGACCGCGTGGGTACTCCCCGAGATCGTCGCCGCGTTCGCCGCCTACGCCTTCTTCCGCGACAACGGCACGCTCAACGCCATCCTCGGCGTCTTCGGCGCGGAACCGGTGAGCTGGCTATTCACCATGCCCGTGCTCATGGTCATCCTCGCCAACATCTGGCGGGGGACCGCGTTCTCGATGATGGTCTACTCGGCGGCCCTCGCCGACGTCCCGCCCGAGATCACCGAGGCTGCCGAGGTCGACGGTGCCGGCGGCATCAAGCGTCTGTTCTTCATCACCATCCCGATGATCCGCTCCACCATCGGCACCAACTCGATGATCGTGACGCTGCAGACCCTCTCGGTCTTCACGCTGATCTTCGTCATGACCGGCGGCGGCCCCGGCACCGCGAGCACGACCCTGCCGATCCTCGCGTACCAGCAGGGTCTGAAGTTCGGCGAACTGGGCTACGGCACCGCGATCGCCACGATCATGCTGCTCATCGGCGCGATCTTCTCCTTCTTCTACGTCCGCGCGCTGCGCGAGGAGGTCTCGTCGTGAGCGCCCTCACATCCGTCTCCGTCTTCTTCTCCGTCCGCGCGCTGCGCGAGGAGGTCTCGTCATGACCGCCACCACCACGCTCACCGAGGTCGCCGGCCCCCACGCCGCCCGGCGCTCGCCGGCGCACACGAAGGCGTCGCTCTCATCGCCGCGCACCCGCGCCCTGCGGGTGCTGAGCAACACGCTGCTGATCGTCATCGGCATCCTGTTCGTGGTGCCGCTGATCTGGCTCGTCACCGCGTCGCTGGACGCGCAGCCGACGCTGGCGATCAAGATGCCCGAGGTCGTCACGCTCGACAACTTCGCGGCCGTGATGAAGCCGGATCTGCTGTTCCTGCCCCTGTGGAACAGCGTGCTGCTGGCCGGCGGCACCGCCGTCGCGACCGTCGTGCTCGCCTCGCTCGCCGCGTACCCGCTGTCGCGGTACAAGATGCGCGTCGGCAAGCCGTTCCTCTACGCCGTGCTGTTCGGCACGTGCCTGCCGATCACGGCGATCATGGTCCCCGTCTACAGCCTCTTCGTGCAGCTGAACCTCATCGACTCCGTCGGCGGCACCATCCTGTTCCTCACCGCGAGCGCGCTGCCGATCGCCATCTGGATGATGAAGAACTTCATGGACGGCGTCCCCGTCGAACTCGAGCACGCCGCCTGGATGGATGGCGCGGGCTCGATGCGCACGCTCGTGCAGATCGTGCTGCCGCTCATGCGCCCGGGCATCGCGGTCGTGTTCATCTTCACGTTCATCCAGGCGTGGGGGAACTTCTTCGTGCCCTTCGTGCTGCTGCTCAGCCCCGACTACCAGCCGGCGGCCGTCAGCATCTTCAACTTCTTCGGGTCGTTCGGAGCCGTGGCCTACGGCCAGCTCGCCGCGTACTCGATCGTCTACTCCCTGCCCGTCCTCGGCCTGTACGTCCTCGTGCAGCGCGGCCTCGGCGGCCCGTCGGCACTCGCCGGCGCGGTCAAGGGCTGACCCTCCTCTCGCCCGCTTCCCCCCACGCAAGGAACCCACTCATGCACGACCGCACCGCGCTCATCGAGATGCGCATCGAACGCTTCATCCGCGAGCGTCTGCTTCCCGCCGTCTATCGCAGCCGTCAGCCGCTCGAGGTGTCCGCGTGGGAGGCCCCGGGCGAGCCCGTGACCTTCGCGGAGGCGCGGGATGCCGACTACCGGCCGTTCGCGATCGGGACGCCGTGGGGCCGGGCGTGGGGGACCACGTGGTTCGCCGTCTCCGGAGAGGTGCCGGCCGCGTGGCGCGACGCCGGTGGCGCCCTGCCCGAGGGAACGATCGCCGAGCTGGTCATCGATCTCGGCTTCACCGCCGGTCAGAGCGGCTTCCAGTGCGAGGCGCTGGTGTGGAACCGCGACGGCGCGCCCATCAAGGGCGTGTCGCCGTTCAACAACGCCACCCCCGCCGCCCTCGACGCCGAGGGCCGCGTCGACGTGCTGGTGGAGGCGGCGTCCAATCCCGACGTCGGAAGCCTCTTCACGTTCGAGCCGACGCACCTGGGCGACCCGGCGACGGCCGGAGACACTCCTCTCTATACGCTGCGCGAGATGTCGATCGGTCTGCGTGACCTCGCGGTGTGGGAGCTGCTGCAGGACTTCCGCCTGCTCCACGGCCTCATCGCCGAGCTCGACGCGACCTCCGCGCGGCGCGCGACCTTGGTGGAGGGGATGGATGCCGCGATCGACGCGGTCGACCCGCACGACGTCTCGGCCACGGCGCAGGCCGGCCGCGACGTGCTCGCCCCGCTGCTCGCCGCGCCCGCGGCATCCAGTGCTCACGTGCTGCACGCCGTCGGTCACGCGCACATCGACTCGGCGTGGCTCTGGCCCGTGCGCGAGACCGCCCGAAAGGTCTCGCGCACGTTCAGCAACGTTCTATCGCTCATGGATGAGGACCCCGACTTCGTCTTCGCGAGCTCGTCGGCCCAGCAGTTCGCGTGGATGAAGGAGCACTACCCGGCGCTCTGGGAGCGACTGAAGGAGCGCGTCATCGAGGGGCGCTTCGTGCCCGTCGGGGGCATGTGGGTCGAGTCCGACACCAACATGGTGGGCGGCGAGGCCATGGCCCGACAGTTCGTCGAGGGCAAGACCTTCTTCCTCGAGGAGTTCGGCATCGACACCGAAGAGGTGTGGCTGCCCGATTCGTTCGGCTACAGCGGAGCGCTCCCGCAGATCATGAAAGCCGCCGGCGCCCGGTGGTTCCTCACGCAGAAGATCTCGTGGAACGAGACCAACCGCATCCCGCACCACACGTTCCGTTGGGAGGGCATCGACGGCTCACGCATCTTCACGCACTTCCCGCCGGTCGACAAGTACAACTCCGAGGTCAGCGCCGCCGACCTCGCGCACGCCGAGCGCAACTTCGCCGACAAGGGGCGCGCCCGCACCTCACTCCTGCCCTACGGATTCGGCGACGGCGGCGGCGGACCCACCCGCGAGATGACCGCGACGATCGCGCGCACGCGCTCGCTCGAGGGCGCGCCGATCGTGAAGCACTCGACCCCGCGCGAGTTCTTCGAGACCGCCGAGGCGGAGTACGCCGACCCGGCCGTGTGGGCGGGGGAGCTGTACCTCGAGTTCCACCGCGGCACGTACACCAGCCAGTTGCGCACGAAGCAGGGCAACCGCCGCAGCGAGCACCTGCTGCGCGAGGCCGAGCTCTGGGCGGCGACCGCGACCGTGCGGACGGGCGCCGAATACCCCGCCGAGGCGTTCCGACGCCTGTGGCGTCTGGTGCTGCTGCAGCAGTTCCACGACATCCTCCCCGGCACCTCGATCGCCTGGGTGCACCGGGATGCCGAGCGCAACTACGAAGCCATCGCCACCGAGCTCGAGCAGATCATCGCCGACAGCCTCCGCGCGCTCGTCGGCACCGGTGAGCGGGCGGTCGTGGCGAACGCCGCACCGCACGCCCGCGTCGGCGCGCCCGCGCTCGCCATCGCCCCGGCCACCGCGGCCGGCGACGTGGCACCCCGCGCCGAGGGAGAGGGATGGGTGCTCGACAACGGCATCGTCCGCGCCGAGGTCGACGGCCGCGGCCTGATCACGTCGCTCGTCGAGGTGGCATCCGGTCGCGAGGTCGTTCCGGCAGGGCAGGTGTCGGGCCAATTCGAGATCTTCCGCGACACCCCCACCCAGTGGGATGCGTGGGACATCGACGAGACCTACCGCCGCCACGCGACCGCCCTCGACAGCGCCGACGCGGTGCGGGTCGACGGCGCGGCGATCGTGGTGGAGCGTACGGTGGGCGACTCCACGATCGTGGAGCGCATCGCCCTCGCGGCGGGCTCGCGCACGGTGCGCCTGTCGCTCGACGTGGACTGGCACGAGCAGCAGAAGCTGCTCAAGCTCCGCGTGCCCGTCGACGTCCACACCGACCGCGCGGCATCCGAGATCCAGTTCGGTCACATCGTGCGCCCGACCCACACGAACACCTCGTGGGACTCCGCGCGCTTCGAGACGGCCGCGCACCGCTGGGTCCGTGTCGCCGAGACCGACTTCGGAGTGGCCGTCACGAACGACTCCACCTACGGTCACGACATCACGCGCCACGAGCGGGAGGCCGGCGGCACGTACTCCCTCGTGCGGTTGTCGATCATCCGTTCGGCGATCTTCCCCGACCCGGGGCAGGACCAGGGCGCGCACCACCTCGAGGTGGGCATCGTCGTGGGAGCCGAGGTCGTGGATGCCGTCACCGAGGGCTATCGGACGAACCTGCCGACGCGTGTCGTCACCGACGCCGCCGAGGAGTCGGTGGCCCCGCTGGTGTCGATCGATGCGCCCGGGGTCGTCGTCGAGGCGATCAAGCTCGCCCAGGACGGTTCCGGAGACGTCGTCGTGCGTCTCTACGAAGCGCTCGGCCAGCGTGCCCACGCCCGCCTCGAGGCCGGGTTCGAGGTCACCGGCGTCATCGAGACCGATCTGCTCGAGCGTGCGGTCGACGCGGCCGCGGTGTCGAGCGCAGCGGGTGGCGTGGTCGATCTCGACCTGCGCCCGTTCCAGCTGGTGACGCTGCGCCTGGCGCGCTGATCCGGGGCCGCGGTGCGGTCGGGGAGGGAGTGCCCTCGGCCGCACCGTCGTTCTCCCCACGAGACCGCGGTGCGGTCGGGACATCGGAGTCCCGGTCGTGCCGTGTTTGCCCGCGAGGCGGGCCCTCCGCGTGATCGGCGGAGGGCCGGGGGCGAGCGGAGGACGAATGCGGCGGCGCACTCAAGTGGTCAGTGCAACACCCTGATTGAGGGGGTGGGCGGTGTTCAGTGTGTTGCGGAGTGTGAAGCGGGAGTTTTGGCGAGGTATCGCGGCGGGATTGTCGACGGCGGATGCGGCGGGGGCGGCGGGCGCGTCGCGGCAGGGTGCGGAGAGATGGTTTCGGGATGCTGGCGGTATGTCACCGTTGTCGTTGTCTGATCCCTCGGGTCGGTTTCTGACCCTTCTCGAGCGTGAGCAGATCGCTGTTGGAGTGGCGCGGGGCGAATCGATCCGTCAGATCGCTCGGGGCCTTGGCCGGCATCCCTCGACGGTGCTGCGGGAGTTGCGTCGCAATCGCGGCAATCTGCCGCGCTACCGGGCGAAACGCACGATGCGCCCGCCCACCCAGTCGGTGTTCTACTCACCCTCGACCGCGCAGGGCCGCGCGGATCGGCGCCTATCGCGCCCTAAGCCATCCAAGCTCGCTTCGCAGCTCTCGCTGCGGGTCGAGGTGCAGCGGCGGTTGAGGCTGGGACACTCCCCGCAGCAGATCAGCCGACGCCTGCGGGTGGACTTCCCGGATGATGAGAGCATGCGCATCTCGCACGAGGCGATCTACCGGTCCCTGTTCGTGCAGGGTCGCGGTGAGTTACGCAACGAGCTCACACGGGCGCTGCGCTCAGGCCGCACCACCCGCAAGCCCCGCGCCCGAACCCAACGTCAAGCGGCCGCAGCGGCCGGGCCAGGAAAGATCCCCGGGATGGTGATGATCTCCGACCGTCCCGCCGAAGCAGAAGATCGCGCCGTCCCCGGCCACTGGGAAGGGGACCTCATCATCGGCAAGGACGGTCTGTCACAGATTGGAACCCTGGTCGAACGCGCCACCCGGTTCGTGATCTTGCTGCACTTGCCCGCCCGCCGAGACGCCGAGACTGTCGCCGATCAGATGATCCAACAAATGCGGCGACTGCCCGACCTGCTGCGACGATCCATCACCTGGGACCAAGGCAAGGAGCTGTCCGCCCACGCCAGGATCACCGTCGAAGCCGACCTGCGCGACGGGGTCTTCTTCTGCGACCCGCACTCACCCTGGCAGCGCGGAACGAACGAGAACACAAACGGCCTGCTCCGGCAATACTTCCCCAAAGGCACCGACCTCTCCGGCTACACCGCCGACTACCTCGACTACGTCGCCACCCAACTCAACGACCGCCCCCGCATGACCCTCGACTGGGCCACCCCCACCGAAGCCCTTGAACGACTACTCTCAACCCCACCAGACAACGGTGTTGCACTGACCGCCTGAAACCGCCGGCGAATCGGTCCTCCGCTCGCCTCTCGTCCTCCGCTCGTCACTCGTCGCGCGCGGGCTCCCGCGCCGTCACACGGCGGCGATCGCCATGAGGCCCACCGACACCGCCATCGCGGCGATCTGCGCGCGGTCCAGCCGCGCCGGCATCCGTTTCGCGACCACGACGGACAGACCCGCGTAGCCGACCGCGATCGCGAGGAGGAACGGAGCCAGAGCCACCCCGTGGGAGTGGCCGGGGGAGCCTCCGTGCGCGCCCATCCCGATCTGCAGCGCGGCCATCACCACCATGCCGAGCGTCGTGTGCAGTGTCATGAGCGCGGGCACGTTCGGCGCGCGGCGCTGGCGTGGCCGGCGCCACACCGCCAGTCCCAGGGCGGCCGCCACCAACAGCGCGGTCCACGCCACCGGTGCGACCACCCCGAACACCGCGGCATCCAGCATCGCAACGAGCATCAGCACGGAGGCCGCGACCTCGGGCGGCCGCACCCGCGCGCGGTCGGCGGCCAGGCAACAGGCACCGACGGCGGCGGGGGCGACCGCCCAGGCGTGGAGGATCTCGCTCATCGCCTCAGCAGTGGCAGCTGGATGCCGGCGCTTCGCCCGCGTGGGGGCCGTGGCCATGCTCGGGCGCTGCGGGCGCGCAGTGCGCCGACGCCGGCGCGGGCACGTTCAGCACGGGGTTGCGCTCGAAGAAGTTGTACGGCTTGAGCGTGAACTTCGCGTAGTCCATCGGCATGACCGGCCAGTCCTCGTTGCGCGGGAAGTGCGTGAGGCCGAAGGTGTGCCAGAGGACGACGTCTTCGCCCACGAGCGGCTCGTCGCCCGCGATGAAGGCCGGGATGCCGGCACCACCGGGGTGCTGGTTGACGAAGTCGCCCGCGGCGTAGCGCTCGTCGGGGTCGTACTTCGTGACGAAGAGGTTCTTCGTGGCGAAGGCGGCACGCGAGGCGATCGAGGAGGCGTCGTCGGCGAGCAGCACGGGCGTCTCGGTCGGAAAGAGCACGTACGAGGTCGCCTGTCCGCGCTCGGTCGTCTTCTCGGTCGAGGCGATCTGCCACACGCGGTTGAGCGCACCGTCGGCGACGCGGCCCGACACCTTCTCGGACGTGATCGGCGTCACTTTCTTGGTGAAGGCGTTGCCGGCCGGGTTGGTCTCGGAGATCGGCACGCGCACGGCGTCGATCTCGTTGACGACGTTGGCGACCCCGTCGACGGTCATGTCCAAGCGTGCCGAGAACAGGTGCTGGTGGTACGGCGCGCCGAGCCCCGGGGCGACCTCGGAAGCGAAGGGGTAGTCCTCACCCGGGTACGCGGAGGTGAACAGGATGCCGGTCAGCTTCGCCTCGCACTCGATGGTGCCGTCGAGGTAGAGGTACCAGTAGAAGCCGTAGTCGTAGTTGCCGACCGTGGTGAAGAACGAGATGACGAGGCGCCGCGAGCGACGGACCTCGCTGGATCCCGTGAAGATGTCGGTGTGCTTCCAGAGGGTGCCGAAGTCCTCCTCGTGCATGCAGACCGCGTTGCGGACGGTGCGCGGCATCCCGTTCTCGTCCGACAGCACGGCGTCGACGTAGGTGATGTCGCCGACGCAGTCGCAGCCGAGCTCGAGCTCGTTCGTGTAGCGGCCGAAGAGGTACTCGCCGGTGTCGAAGTAGTTCTGCCAGAAGCGGTTGGGGGCGGGGTCGGCGTAGGGCACGACCATTTCGCTGATCGAGCCGCGGTACATCACGGGCCGTTCGGCGAACGACAGCTGGCGCAGGATCAGGCCCTCACGGGTGTCGAAACCGATGCGCAGGTCCCATTCGCCCCACGTGACGTGCTCGCCGTCGACGGTGAAGCTCGAGCCCTCGGGCTGGGTGATGACGATGGGCTTCAGGCCCTCCAGCGGCGGGCCCTGCAGCTCGGGGTCGTCGAAGTTGCCGTGCGTCTCGGGCACGGCGAACCCAGGGGTGTCGACGATCTCGATGATCGTGCGGGCGGCGACGTCGATGTAGGCGGTGAGGCCGTCGACGGGGTGCGCCCACGGGTGGTCGGCGGGGTGGTCCTGCCGGAACGCGAAGGTGCGCAGCACCCGGCGGCCCACCTCGTTCTCGTAGCCGTAGTGGCCGGCCGAGAGCGGCACGAGCACGACGTCGGTGGTGGTGAGTCCGCGCGCGGCGAGGGCCGCGACCCACTCGGCGCTCTCGTTCGCGATGATCCCGACCTCCTCGAACTCGGCGTCGAGGATCGGCAGCTGCCCGTCGGAGCCGTCGAGCTCGGTGGAGCGCAGCACCTCTCCGGTCGCGAGCGAGACGACGAGATCGAGCGAGTGGGCGGTGCGCAGGTTCAGCAGCTGCACCCGCGCGCGACGCTCGGGGAGGGCGGTCTCGCCGCGCTCCCAGGCGAGCACCTCGCCCTTCGGCGCTTCGTCGAGGCCGACGTAGGCGAAGCGGGTGGCCTCGTCGATGCCGTCGAGCCCGGCCACGATGGCGTGCACGGCGGTGATCTCTTCGGGGGAGAGGGATGCCAGGGGGTGGGCGGGCGCCGCGGGGGCGACGAAGGCGGTCGAGGTCGGGTCGGTGAGCGTCATGGTGTCTCTCTCAGGTGGAACGGGTGGGACGAGAAGAAGGGGACGGATGCCGCGGCGCGGGCGCGTGGTCACGGCGGCGAACCGTGGCGCGGGCCGCGGCGCCGAGGCCGCGGCGCCGAGGCCGCGGCATCCGGGATCAGCCCGCGATGGTGTCGGTGAGCTTGGCGTAGGCGGCGGGGCGGCGACGGCGGATCCACGCGGCCTGGGCGTAGCCGAGCAGGGGGAACACCGCGACCAGGGCCAGCAGGAACCAGGTGACGGCACCGAAGGTCGGCGCACCGTCGGCGTCGACGTCGCCGACCATGATCGGGAAGTACACGACGATGATCACGGCCGACACCGCGAGCCCCACGAAGCCGAGGGCAGGGGCGACGATCGTGTTCCACACGCGGCGGTCGGCCCGGGTGCGGGCGAAGTACACGATCACGGCGACCGAGGTCGCGGCCATGAGGATCGCGATGGCGAGGGTCGCGACGCCGGCGAACCAGGTGAACACCTGCAGCAGCGGGTCGAGGTTCAGCACCGCGAAGATCACCGTGAGCGCCGCGGCGGTGACCGTCTGCACGATCGACGACACGTGCGGCGAGAGGTGCTTCGCGTGGACGCCGGCCACGCGGTCGGGCAGCACACCCGCGCCCGCCATCGCGTGCTGGTAACGGGTGAGCACGTTGTGGAACGACAGCACGCACGCGAACATCGACGTGAGCAGCAGGACGTTGACGATGATCTCGCCCGCGGTGCCGAGGTAGATCGCGACCGTGCGGAGCATCAGCGTGCCGGGGTCTTCGGCGGCGGCCGCGAGCACGCCGTTCGGGCCCCACGCCATCACGAGGCCCCACGAGGCGAGGGTGTAGAAGACGCCGATGCCGATCACGGCGCCGTAGGTCGCGCGGGGGATCGTCCGGTCGGGGTCGCGGGCCTCGTCGCGGAAGATGGCGGTGGCCTCGAAGCCGATGAACGCCGCGATCGCGAACATGAGACCGACGCCGGGGGAGCCGCTGAGCACGTTCGCCGGTTCGAAGGGCGCGGCGCTCAGGCCCTCGGGGCCGCCGTTGAAGACGACCGCGGCGACGAGCGCGAGCACGATCGCGACCTCGGCCACCAGCAGCACGCCGAGCACCTTGCTCGAGAGGTCGATGTGGCGGTAGCCCAGGATGCCGACGAGCCCGACGACCGCGAATGCGTACAGCCACCACGCGAGGTCGGGTCCGCCGAGGGAGACGACGGTGATCTCGAGCAGGTAGCCGATGTAGCCGTACACCGACACCTGGATGGTCGTGTAGGTCAGCATCGCCGTCCAGGCCGCGGCCAGGCCCGAGGGGCGTCCGAGGCCGTAGCCGATGTAGGTGAAGAACGCGCCGGGGCGGGGGACGTGCCGCGTCATCGCTGCCAGGCCCACCGCGAACAGCAGCAGGATGACGGCGCTGATCGCGTACAGCGTCGGGAAGCCCGCGCCGTTGCCGATCAGGATGCCGAGGGGCGCGGCACCCCCGACGACGGTGAGGGGCGAGGCGGCGGCGACGACCATGAAGACGATCGCCGTGACACCGAGGGAGCCCTGCAGCGTCCGCTTCGCCGACGCCGCCACCCCCTTCGATTCGAGCTGGGTCATGTCGGTTCCTTACGGGTTCGGGTGTGCCACCGAGGTTCCTCCCGGCGCGTTGCCGCGTCGTTGAGCCGGTGTGAAGGTGCGGATGCCGTGAGTGAGACGCGGGCCCGGCGCCGTCTCATTCGGCGACACGCGTTGGAAACACGGGTGTCTCGACGGGGCAACCCCCGCGGCGTACCGTCGGCTGATCCCACGGAGACGACATGACCGCACTCTCCCGCGCCATCGCGCGGCCCACCCCCGTCGCCGGGTTCGGCGAACGCTCCCCGCTGCACGGGCTGGAACGCCGTCGCATCGGCATCGTCGACCTCGCCGCACAGTCGGTGGCGGCGGTCGCCCCCGCGGCGGCGGCCACCACCGTGGTGCTGCTGGTGGCCGGCGTCGCCCCCGGCATGACCGTGGCGGCGATCGTCGCGGCGGCGGTGCTCAGCCTCGCGGTCGCGCGAACCGTCGCCCAGTTCGCGCGGCGTTTCGCCGCGGCGGGGGGCGTCTACACCTACGCCGCTCGGGGTCTCGGCACACGCGCGGGTCTGGGAGCGGGCGCCGCGATCGTCACCGGCTACGCCGCCGTGGCGATGTTCGCGCTGGTCGGCGGCGCCTACTACGCGACGTACCTCCTCGCCGGGCTCTGGCCGGGCCTGAATCGCCCGCTCGCGGCCGCCGGGGCCATCTTCGTACAAACGGCGATCGTCGCGTTCGTGCTCGTGCGCGGCATCCACGTGTCGGCACGGGTCGCGCTCGTCGTCGAGGCGCTCTCGGTCGCGCTGATCGTGGTGCTGCTCACCGTGCTGCTCGTGCACGTCGGACCGATCGACATCCAGGTCGTCTTCGCCGTCCCCACGACCGGTGGTGAGATCCTCGCCATGGCCGCCGGCGCGGTGATCGCGGTGACGGCGTTCGTCGGCTTCGAGTCGGCGACCACCCTGGGGGTCGAAGCCGTGTCGCCGCTGCGCAACGTCCCCCGCGCGATCACCGGCACAGTGATCATCTCGGGGGCGCTGTACGTGCTGGCGGCCGTCACCCAGGTGGCGGGCTTCGACGCGCTCGGCGCCGACCTCGCCGCGAGCGCGTCACCCGTGAACGATCTCGCCACCGCTCACGGTCTGGGCGGGTGGGCCGTCGTCGCCGATGTGGGCATCGCCGCGTCGTTCGTGGCGTGCGCCATCGGGTCGACGACCGCGCTCGTACGCGTGCTGTTCGCGCTGAGCCGCGACGGGGTGCTGCCCGCGCGCATCGGCCGGACGCACCCGCGCTTCGGGACGCCCGCCACAGCCGTCGCGGTCGCGCTCCCGGTGATCGCCGTCATCCCCGTGCTGCTGATCGGCGGCGGTGCCGATATGCGTGACGCGATGCACGTGACGCTGTCGGTCGGAGCAGCCGGATACATCGTCGCGTACATCCTCGTCTGCGTCGCGGCGCCCGTCTTCCTGCATCGCATCGGCGAATCGACGCTCGGCCCCACGGTCGTCTCCGCGCTCGCGGCCGCCGCCCTGACCGCGGCGCTGGTGGCGTTCTTCATCGACGACACCGCGAGCGGCGGGAGCAGTCTGGCCGTGGTCGGGGCTCTCGCCGTCGTGCTCGTGGGAGTCGTGATCGTGCTCCGCCGCCGGCACGGTCCCGGCTCGATCGGCGCGTACGACGAGCCGATCGCGGCCCAGGTGCTCGGGGGCGTCCCCTCGCCGAGGCCCCCGCACGATGGGTGAGGGCGGGGGACCCGCGCTGACCGCACGACAGCCGGGTGCCGTGCATTCGGCGTTGTCGGTGCTCGAGGCCGTCGCGCACCTCGGGGCCGGTGTGACGGCGCAGCGCCTCTCGGCGGAACTGGGCCTGCCTCGCGCCACGACGTATCGCCTGCTGAACCTGCTCGTCGAGGACGAATACCTCGTGCGCACCCCCGATCTGTCGGGCTTCGCGCTCGGCGCGAAGGTCGCCCAGCTCGCTGCGGTGGCCGCCCCGCCGGCGCGACTGTCGTCGGCGGCGCGGGCCGTGGTCGCCGACGCGCGTCGGCGGGTGCGCGGGGGAGTGCACGTCGTGCTCTTCGTGGAGGGGCGCGTCGTCGTCCTCGACGCCGACCCCGACTTCCCCCTCTCCGACCACGCCCGCCTGGCACGCGAACCCGAGCGGTATGCGCTGGGTCGCCTCATGCTCGCCGACGACGGCCACGCGCACGGGCCCGCGGTCGACACCGCCCGCGACGACCTCGCCCGCTGGGGGGCGACCCGTCAGAGCGGTGAGGTCACCCCCACCGCCGGGTGCCTGGCCATCCCGCTGCGCGACGGCGCGGGCGTGCTCGCGGGGGCGGTGGGCTTCTCCGGCCCGCGCCACCGCATCGATGAGCCGGAAGCGGTGCTTTCGGCGCTGGGTCCGACGGCCCGCGAGCTGGGTCCGCTCGTGGTCTGAGAGCCCGCTCCGGCCACGGAGGAAGACGGGCCACGGCTTCGGGTAAGCTGTACACGGCTCTCCGCGTGGCGGCATCCAGGCCAACTCCCCCAGGACGGAAACGTAGCAAGGGTAACCAGGCTCTACCGGGTGCGCGGAGGGTCTTTTTCTTTGCCCCGGCGGTGTTCTGCATCAGCCCGTGCCGTGTGCAGCCGGTCGGGCGACGCGATCGTCGCCACTCCCTCCACACGCGTGATCCGCCCCCGTGCGTGCGTCCGCCGACACGCCCGTCGACACCGCGTTCGCCGTGCTCGCGCCCTCGAACCGCCCTCTCCGCGCTGGGATCAGCGGGGACGGATCTCGCCGGAGCCGCGTGGGATCAGGTCGACGGGCACGACGACACGGCGCGGTGACATCCGGGCGACCCCGTCGAGCGTCTCGAAGAGCATCTCGGCGGCGCGGATGCCGATCTCCTGCGGGCGCTGGGCGATCACGCTGATGCCCGGCTCCATCAGGTCGGCCAAGTCGACGTCGTCGAACCCGATGAGGGCGACGTCGTGGTGCCGTCCCAGTCGGCGCAGGGCGTGCACGGCCCCGATCGTGATGAGGTTCTGCCCGCTGACGATGGCCGTCGGAGGGGCCGGCAATGCCATGAGTTCCAGCACGGCCCGCTCCGCTGCGGCCTGATCGGTGAGATCGCGGACGACGACCGTCGCCGACTCCGGCAGACCGAATTCCGCGATCGCTTCGCGGAAGCCGCGCTCGCGCTCCCGGGCGGTCCAGATGTCGTGCCGGTCCAGAAGGAGGGCGATGGTGCGATGCCCGTAGCCGAGCACGTGACGCGTGGCGAGCGCGGTTCCGCCGACGTTGTCGGCGTGGACGAGGTCGGCGTCGAGGTCGGCGGGCTCGCGGTCGATGAAGACCACCGGCATGGTCGCGGGCACCATCTCTCGCAGATAGCCCTGGCTGCCGGCGATGCACGTGAGGATCAGACCGTCGACCTTGCGGCGCACGAAGGCGCCGACCGCGGCGACCTCGCGGTCCGGGTCGTCGTCGAGGCTCGAGGCGAACACCGCCACGTCGCGGTGGATCGCGAGATCCTCGACGGCGCGATGGATGGTCGCCGAGAACGGGTTCGCGACATTTCCCAGCAGCAGGCCCAGCGACTTCGTGCGCGTCATCGTGCGCCGGAGGTTCGCGGCGTGCGCGTCGGGCTCCCACCGGAGTTCCTCGATGGACGCGCGGATGCGCGCGGCCGTCGCCTTCGCCACGTTGGGCTCGTTGTTGATGACGCGGGAGACCGTCTTGATCCCGACGCCGGCGTGATGCGCGACGTCGCGGATCGTGACTGAGCCCCCGCGGGCATCGGGTCTGCCTGATAACGGTGTCATCGCCCCGCACTCGCTGGATCAATTAATGGTTGCACCTTATCTGTGACTGCGGTACACCTGTCACTGACACCGTTGTCAGTTCGGTTTCGACAGAGCAGTCTCAAACCACGAAGGATCACACCAATGCCGCTGCATTCGAAGTCCCGCGCCCTTCTCGCCGCCGTCGGTCTCGCCGCCGTCGCCGCACTCTCGCTCTCCGGGTGCTCCTCGCCCGCGGGTTCCGCGACCAGCGCCGAACCCGCCGGCGCCGACGAGCAGGTCGGCGTCACCCTCATCGTCAAGACCACCAGCAACCCCTTCTTCGTCTCGATGGAGGATGCGGCTCAGGCGGATGCCGAGAAGGCCACCAACGTCAAGCTCACTCTCGCCGCGGGCAAGAAGGACGGCGACACCGACAGCCAGATCCAGGCCATCGAGAACGCCATCTCGCGCGGCGACAAGGGCATCCTCATCACGCCCAACGGGCCCGCGGTCATCAACGAGATCGAGAAGGCGCGCAACGCCGGTCTGTACGTCATCGCCCTCGACACCGTGCCCGACCCGGCCGACTCCGTCGACATCACCTTCGCCACCGACAACTTCGCCGCGGGCGAGCTCATCGGCCAGTGGACCGCCTCCAAGCTCGACGGCAAGGATGCCAACATCGCGATGCTCGATCTCTTCAGCGATCAGATCGTCACCGTCGACACCGCGCGTGACCAGGGCTTCTTGAAGGGCATGGGCATCGACGTGCCCGACCCCAGCAAGAACGGGTCGGAGGCGCCCTCGGGCAGCTACACCGGCGGCAAGGGCGGCTCCTACACGATCGCCGGTCATCAGGCCACGCAGGGTGCGGAAGACGGCGGGCGCTCGGCGATGGAGACGCTGCTGTCGAAGGACCCGAACATCAACGTCGTCTACACGATCAACGAGCCCGCCGCCTACGGCGCCTACCAGGCGCTGAAGGCCGCGGGCAAGGAGAAGGACGTCATCATCGTCTCGGTCGACGGCGGCTGCACCGGTGTCGGATACGTCAAGGACGGCATCATCGGCGCCACCGCCCAGCAGTACCCGTCGAAGATGGCGTCGCTCGGCATGGAGGCCATCGCCGAGATCGCCCGCGGCGGCGAGGCCCCGCAGCCCACGGACGGCCTCGACTTCTTCAGCACCGGCCAGCAGCTCGTCACCGACCAGCCGCAGACGGGTCTGGAAAGCCTCACGTCCGCCGACGCCGCCAGCACCTGCTGGGGCGAGTGATCCCACGGGGGCGCGCCGCGAGGCGCGCCCCCGACCTCTCACCTGCGATCGGGAAGACCCTCATGTCACAAACGCCGACCCCCCAGACCTCTCCGCCGACATCCGCGCTGCACCTCGCTGACGAGTTCATCGCCCGCCAGACGCCCATGCAGCGCGTGCGCAACATCCTCTACCGCTACCCGGCGATCAGCCCGGCCATCGTCCTCGTCGTCGCCGTCATCGTCTTCGGCATCATCAATCCGCGATTCCTCGCGCCGGCCAACCTCTCGCTCATCACGCAGCAGGTCGCCGTCATCGGCACCCTCGGCGTCGCGCAAACCCTCGTCATCCTCACCGCGGGCATCGACCTGTCGGTCGGGGCGGCCATGATCCTCAGCTCGGTCGTGATGGGCAACGCCGCCGCCGGTCTCGGCGTCCCGGGACCCCTCGCCCTCGTGATCGGTCTGATCGCCGGGGTCCTGACCGGGCTGATCAATGGCATCCTGGTGACCCGGCTGAACCTGCCCCCGTTCATCGTGACGCTGGGCACGCTCAGCATCTTCACCGCCGTCCTGCTGCTGCTCTCCAACGGTGCGACCGTGCAGGGCAGGGACCTGCCCGAGATCCTCACCTTCACGGGCACCACGTTCCACATCGGCGTCGACGTCACCTTCGGCGTGTTCCTGATGATCGTGGTCTACGCCGTCGTCTCGTACGCGCTCGGCCGCACCGCCTGGGGACGCCACGTCTACGCCGTCGGCGACGACAAAGAGGCGGCCCGACTCAGCGGCATCCGGGTCAACCGCGTCCTGCTCAGCGTGTACCTCACGGCGGGCGCCATCGTGGCCGTCGCCGCCTGGATCCAGATCGGCCGTGACTTCGGCTCCAGCCCCAACGCCGCCGTCGACGCCAACCTCAACGCGATCACCGCCGTCGTGATCGGCGGGATCAGCCTCTTCGGTGGGCGCGGCAACGTCTGGGGCACCCTCCTCGGTGCGCTCATCGTCGGCGTGTTCCGCAACGGCCTCGCGCTCGCGGGTCTCGACGTGCTCTACCAGACCCTCGCCGTCGGCATCCTCGTGATCGTCGCCGTCTCGATCGACCAGTGGATTCGGAAGGTTCGCAAGTGAACGCCGCAGCAACCGACACGCGCACGCCCGTCCTCTCGGCCAAGCGCCTCGTCAAGACCTACGGACACGTCGTCGGGCTCGACGGCGTCAGCCTCGACCTGTACCCCGGCGAGGTGCTCGCCATCATCGGCGACAACGGTGCGGGCAAGACCACGCTCATCAAGTGCCTCACGGGGGCGGAGATCCCCGACGGGGGCGAGCTGAGCCTCGACGGCAAGCCCGTGCAGTTCCGCCGGCCCCAGGACGCGCGGGATGCCGGGATCGAGACGGTCTACCAATCGCTCGCGGTCTCGCCCGCGCTCGATGTGGCGGCCAACATGTACCTCGGTCGTGAGATCCGCCGCCCCGGCCCGCTCGGAACGGTCTTCCGCATGCTCGACACCAAGACCATGCGCAAGAACGCCCGTGCCGAGCTCACGCGTCTGGGCATCTCGACCCTGCAGGACGTCACGGTCGCCATCGAGAACCTCTCCGGCGGCCAGCGACAGGCCGTCGCGGTGGCGCGCGCCGCCGCCTTCGGCTCGAAGGTCGTCGTCCTCGACGAGCCGACCGCCGCCCTCGGCGTGCGCGAGTCGAATCAGGTGCTCGAGCTCATCAAGCGCCTGCGCGACAACGGCGTTCCCGTCATCCTGATCAGTCACAACATGCCGCACGTGTTCGAGGTGGCCGACCGCATCCACATCCAGCGTCTGGGCAAGCGGGCCGGCACGATCACCCCGCAGTCGCACACCATGAGCGAGGCCGTCGCCATCATGACGGGCGCGCAGACGCTGTGAGCGCGAAGTACCTGTACGCGGAGTTCCGGGCGCAGCCCGGGCACGCAGACGCGCTCGCCGCGTTGGTCGCGGGGTACGGAAGCGATGTGTCGGGGGAGTCGGGCAACCTCCGCTTCGATGCGCACCGCGTGAGCGAGGACCGCGACCGCTTCTTCGTGTACGAGCAGTACGTCGACGAGGCGGCCTTCCAGGCGCACCTGGCGACACCGCACTGCGCCGCGTTCAACGAGGCGATCGCCCCGCTCGTCGCGGGGGGCGGCTCGACGCTCACATGGCTGGACCCGGTGACGCCGTGAGCGGCGTCACCGGGGCGGTCCTCGTCGTCGGCGAATCCCTCATCGACATCGTCGAGGGCGACGGGGACTCACGGTCGTACGTCGGAGGGAGCCCGCTGAACGTCGCCGTCGGTCTCGCGCGACTCGGCATGACCGTCGACTTCGGCACCGAGTTCGGAGCCGATGACGCCGGCGCCCGCATCGCCGACCGCCTGTCCCGCGACGGCGTGACGCCCATCCAGACGGCGGCGGGCGCGTGGCCGACCTCCACGGCCCGCGCCCGGATCCGACCCGACGGCTCCGCGTCCTACGTCTTCGATCTGGAGTGGCGCTTCGACGCCCCGCCGCGCGCCGACGGGTACGCCATCGTCCACGTCGGATCGGTGGGCGCACTGCGCGAGCCCGGAGCGCACCGCGTGGTCGAGCTGATCGAGAGCCTGCCGGCCGACGTGCTGGTCACCTTCGATCCCAACGTGCGCCCCGCCCTGCTGGCCTCGTCCGAGCGCACGCGCGCCCTCGTCGAGCGCTACGCCGCCCGGGCGAACGTCGTGAAGCTCAGCGACGAGGACGCCGAGTGGCTCTACCCCGACGACCCCGCGTCCGCGCCTGAGCGTCTGCTCGCACGGGGGGCCGGGCTGGTCGTCGTCACGCGCGGCGGCCAGGGCAGCACGATCCACACACCCGCCGTCGAGCTCCCGGTGCCGTCCTTCCCGGTGGAGGTCGTCGACACGATCGGGGCCGGCGACTCGTACATGTCGGGCATCATCGCGGCCCTCGTCCGCGGCGTCGGTGTCGCGGGAGCGGCGACCGGGGCCTTCGACGAATCCGATCTCGCCGAGGTGGGGCGCTTCGCGGCGACCGCGGCCGGCCTCACGGTCAGCCGTGCGGGGGCCGCACCGCCGACCATCGCCGAACTCGACGCGGTCCTGCAGCGGCAGAACCTCGTCGCTCCCTGACCCCGCCCGGCGCGACGCTCCCGACCCGAAAGCGTCGTCGCGCCGGGCGGAACCACGTCGCTCGTTCATCGAGGGATGCCGCGTCGCCCGCAGGACGTGCAGTCCGGCGGCGAGGAGGTCGACGCATGTCACGTGCACACGCGGGTCGCGGTCGAGGTCGCGGCCGGTCCGGTGCAGGCCCGTCCGACCCCGGTCGGGGACGGTGGGTGCGGGCGGAGCCGTCGCGACAGTCATAGTGGTGGGACCAGACGCGGCGCTTGCGTTGACTCGACCTCGAAGCAACGCCGGTGCGATGTCCGGGGTCCGCAATAGGCTGATCGGGTGACGCAGAGCATCTACATCACGTCGGCCGAAGGTCATTCGGGAAAGTCCTCCGTGGCACTGGGCGTGCTCGACGCGCTCAGTCGCGTCACACCGCGGGCGGGGGTGTTCCGCCCGATCGCGCGCTCCACGGCCGAGCGCGACTACGTGCTCGAGATGCTGCTCGACCACGACAGCGTCGATCTCTCCTACGACGACTGCGTGGGCGTCACCTACGACGACGTGCGCGACGACGCCGACGCGGCCCTGGCCCGCATCGTCGAGCGCTACAAGGCCATCGAGGCGCAGTGCGACGCCGTCGTCATCATCGGCAGCGACTACACCGACGTCGGCAGCCCCGCCGAACTCGCGTACAACGCCCGCATCGCCGCCAACCTCGGTGCGCCGGTGCTGCTAGTGCTCGGCGGACGCGCGCAGCAGGGCCACAGCGAGACGCTCGGCCTGTCGGTGCCCCGTACTCCGCAAGAGGTCGGGCAGATCGCCTCCCTCGCGATCTCCGAGCTGCAGCACGAGCGCGCCGCGCTCTTCGCCGTCATCGCCAACCGCGCCGATTCCGATCGGCTCGACGAGGTCGTGGCATCCGTCCGCCACGTCGTCGACACCGCGGTGGTCGACACCGCGGTCGTCGGCGGATCCGCCGAGCGCCGGAGCGTGCCCGTCTGGGCGCTGCCCGAAGACCGGTTCCTCATCGCCCCGTCGATGCGCGGCGTCCTCCGCTCGGTCGAGGGGGAACTCATCAAGGGTGACCCGGCGCTGCTCACCCGCGAGGTGCTGGGCGTCGTCGTGGCGGGCATGTCGATGGTCAACGTGCTGCCGCGGCTGAAGGAGTCCGCGGTCGTCGTCATCCCCGCCGACCGCTCCGAGGTGCTGCTGGCCGCACTGCTCGCCAACGCATCCGGCACCTTCCCGTCGCTGGCGGGGATCGTGCTCAACGGCGGCTTCGAGCTGCCCGACGCGATCGTGCGGCTGATCGACGGCCTCGGGTCGCCGCTGCCGATCATCGCCACCGACCTCGGCACCTACGACACCGCCGTGCGCATCATGAGCACGCGCGGCCGCCTCGCCGCCGACTCCCAGCACCGCTACGACACCGCGCTCGCCCTGTTCGAGCGCCACGTCGATACCGAGCTCCTCACGCGCGAGCTGGGCGTCGCCCGCCCGAGCGTCGTGACCCCGCTGATGTTCGAGTACGGCCTGGTCGACCGCGCGCGCAGCGACAAGCGCCGTATCGTCCTGCCGGAGGGCAACGACGACCGCGTTCTGCGGGCAGCGGCCACGGTGCTCTCGCGCGGCATCGCCGACCTCACCATCCTCGGCGAGCCGATCGAGGTGCGCGGGCGCGCGATCGAGCTCGGCATCGACATCCGCGATGCCGAGGTGCTCAGCCCCTTCGACGCCGTCCACGTCGAGAAGTTCGCCACCGAGTACGCCCGGCTCCGTGCGCACAAGGGCGTCACGCACGCCCAGGCCGCCGACACCGTCACCGACGTGTCGTACTTCGGCACGCTCATGGTGCACCTGGGTCTGGCCGACGGCATGGTGTCGGGCGCGGCCCACACCACCGCCCACACCATCCGTCCGGCCTTCGAGATCATCAAGACCGCGCCCGGCGTCTCGGTCGTCTCGAGCGTGTTCCTCATGGCCCTCGCCGATCGCGTCCTCGTCTACGGCGACTGCGCGGTGATCCCCGACCCCACCAGCGAGCAGCTCGCCGACATCGCGGTCTCGTCGGCCGCGACGGCCGAGCAGTTCGGCATCGCGCCGCGCGTGGCCATGCTGTCGTACTCGACCGGCGAGTCCGGCACGGGTGCCGACGTCGAGAAGGTACGCACCGCCACGGCGCTGGTGCGCGAGCGCGCGCCGGAGCTGCTCGTGGAGGGCCCGATCCAGTACGACGCCGCCGCCGACGCGGCGGTGGCGCGCGCCAAGATGCCCGGATCGCAGGTCGCGGGACGCGCCACCGTGTTCGTCTTCCCCGACCTCAACACGGGCAACAACACCTACAAGGCGGTGCAGCGCTCCGCCGGAGCCGTCGCGATCGGACCGGTGCTGCAGGGGCTGAACAAGCCGATCAACGACCTGTCGCGCGGCGCCCTGGTCGACGACATCGTCAACACCATCGCGATCACCGCGATCCAAGCCCAGGGGAGCGACAAATGAGCGTGGTGCTGGTCGTCAACAGCGGATCCTCCTCCTTCAAGTACCAGCTGCTCGACATGGACCGCGAGCAGGTGCTCGCCTCCGGTCTGGTCGAGCGCATCGGCGACCCTTCGACAGGCTCAGGGACCGGGGGAACGGCGACGCACACGGTGAAGGCTGCCGCCCTCGCCGCCTCCGACGCTCCGGCGCCGACGGTGACGGATGCCACGTACACGATCGAGCGGGAGATCCCCGACCACACCGCGGGTTTCGCCGTCATGCTCGAGGCCTTCGCCGCGCACGGACCCTCGCTCGAGGAACGGGCTCCCGTCGCCGTCGGCCACCGGGTGGTGCACGGCGGAGCGCGGTTCTTCGAGCCGACCGTCGTCACGCCGCTGGTCGAGATCAACATCGACGAGCTGTCGGTGCTCGCCCCCCTTCACAATCCCGCGAACCTGGCGGGCATCGTCGCGGCGAAGAAGGCCTTCCCCGGCGTCCCGCACGTCGCCGTCTTCGACACCGCCTTCCATCAGTCGCTGGCGCCCGAGGCCTACACGTACGCCATCGACCGGGAGCTCGCCGAGGCGCACCGCATCCGGCGTTACGGCTTCCACGGCACGAGCCACAAGTTCGTCAGCGAGGCCGCTGCGGCCTTCGTCGGCCGCCCGCTCGGCGAGCTCAAGCAGATCGTCTTCCACCTCGGCAACGGTGCGTCCGTCGCGGCCATCGAGGGCGGCCGCTCGGTCGACACCTCGATGGGGTTGACCCCGCTCGAGGGCCTCGTCATGGGCACGCGCTCGGGTGATCTCGACCCGGCCGTGCTCTTCCATCTCGCGCGCCGCGCCGACATGTCGATCGCCGACCTCGACACGCTGCTCAACAAGCGCTCGGGGCTCAAGGGCCTCGCCGGTGTCAGCGACATGCGCGACATCGGCGAGCGGCGGGATGCCGGCGACCCGGCCGCGCAATTGGCTTTCGACGTCTACATCCACCGCCTCCGCGCGTACGCCGGCGCCTATCTGGCACAGCTCGACGGGGTCGACGTCATCTCCTTCACGGCCGGGGTGGGCGAGAACTCCATCCGTGTCCGGGAAGAGGCCCTGGCCACGCTCGGTTTCGCGGGCGTCGAGATCGACCCCGAGCGCAACGCGCGGCGCGAGCGCGGCATCCGTCGCATCTCCTCCGACGCATCGCGCGTGACCGTCCTCGTCGTCCCGACCGACGAGGAGCTCGAGATCGCCCGGCAGACCCTGTCGGTCGCGACCTGAGGGCGCGCCCGCCTCGCCTCACCGTGTGGGGCGGCGCGATGCCGGAACCGGTTCCCCCACGGGCCCACCATTACTCTGAGATCACGGCGCGCGAGCGCCGCCACGACCCACCGCGCGATCAGGAGCCGACCCGTGACCGAGACCGCCGATCTGCCCGACCTGACCACGTTCGACGGCGTGCTCTTCGACCTCGACGGGGTGCTCACGCCCACCGCCGAGGTGCACATGCGCGCGTGGAAAGAGATGTTCGACGAGCTGTTCGCGGCGTGGCAGATCGCGCCGGCCTATAGCGATCGCGACTACTTCGAGTACGTCGACGGCAAGAAGCGGTACGACGGCGTGGCGAGCCTGCTGCGCAGCCGCGACGTCGAGGTGCCCTGGGGCGACCCCTCCGACGACCCGTCCGAAGACACCGTCTGCGGCGTCGGCAACCGCAAGAACGAGGTGTTCTCGCGCATCCTGCGCAGCGAGGGCATTCAGCCCTATCCCGGTTCCCTCGCCCTGCTCGACGTGCTCGAGGCGGCCGGAACGCCGATCGCCGTCGTGTCGAGTTCGAAGAACGCGGTCGAGGTGCTGGAGGCCGCCGGCATCCGCGACCGGTTCCCGGTCGTCATGGACGGCGTCGTCGCCGAGCGCGACCACCTGGCCTCCAAGCCCGCTCCCGACGTGTTCGCCGAGGCCGCTCGGATGCTCGGCGTCGACCCCGCTCGATCGGCGGCCGTCGAAGACGCCCTCAGCGGCGTGCGCTCCGCCGCCGCCGCCGGCTACGCGGTGGTCGTCGGTGTCGATCGAGGAGTGGGCGCCGACGACCTGCGCGCCGCCGGCGCCACCGTGGTCGTGGACGACCTCTCGGCGTTCGTAGACTGAGCCGTCGGCTTCGGACGACGACTGCGCCGCACCCGCGGCACCCTCGAGTTCCACCCGCGCGCGGCTCCACCCGACACCGGTCGCGCGTCGACCCGTCCCTCGCCACCGGAAGGCATTCCCGATGATCGATCGCGATCGTTTCCCCATCGACGAGTGGCGCCTCGTCGAGACCCAGTTCTCGCTCGACGACGTGGGGGTCACCGAGACCCTCTTCGCCCTCGGCAACGGCTACCTGGGCCTGCGCGGCAACTCGATCGAGGGTCGGTTCGCCCTCGAGCAGGGCACGTACATCAACGGCTTCCACGAGACGTTCCCGATCCGGCACGCCGAGCAGGCCTACGGCTTCGCCGAGGTCGGCCAGACGATCATCAATGCTCCGGATGCCAAGGTCATGCGCGTCTACGTCGACGACGAGCCCCTCTCGCTCGACGTCGCCGACGTCCGCGAGTACGAGCGCGTGCTCGACATGCGCCAGGGCATCCTGCGCCGGAACCTCCTGTGGGTGACCCCCTCGGGCAAGCACGTGCGCATCGAGGACGAGCGCTTCGTCTCGTTCGACGAGAAGCATCTCGCGGTCCTCCGTCTCACCGTCACCGTGCTCGACGCCGACGCGCCCGTGACCGTGAGCAGCCAGTTGCTGAACCGGCAGGACGGCGAGGGCATCTACGGCGGCTCGCCGATGGCATCCAAGCAGGCCGGATTCGACCCGCGGAAGACCGAGAAGCTCAGCGACCGCGTGCTGCAGCCGCGCGAGTACTGGCAGGACGGCAACCGCTCGGCCCTGAGCTACGAGGTCAGCGAGTCGAAGATGACCCTCGCGGTGATCGCCGACCACCTCGTCGACACGGCGAACGAGTACACCTCGCGCCAGCTCGTCGAGCCCGACATCGCCAAGAACGTCTACCGCGTGCGCGCCCGCGCCGGCGTCCCCACCACGATCACCAAGCTCGTGAGCTACCACACGTCGCGCGGCGTGCCGACGGGTGAACTGCTCGACCGGTGCCGTCGCACGCTCGATCGCGCCGTCGAGACGGGCATCGACGCGCTCTTCGCGCAGCAGATCTCCTGGTACGCCGACTTCTGGGACCGCTCCGACGTGCGCATCGGCGGACACGGCGATCTGCAGCAGGCCACCCGCTGGTGCCTGTTCCAGCTCGCGCAGGCCGCGGCCCGCGCGGACGGTCAGGGCGTTCCCGCCAAGGGCGTGACCGGCTCGGGCTACAGCGGCCACTACTTCTGGGACACCGAGGTGTACGTCCTGCCGTTCCTGGCCTACACGTCGCCCGTCTGGGCGCGCAACGCGCTGCGCATGCGCTACCTCATGCTCCCGGCCGCGCGCAAGCGCGCCCACCAGCTGAACGAGGCCGGGGCGCTGTTCCCCTGGCGCACGATCAACGGCGAGGAGGCCTCGGCCTACTACGCCGCCGGCACCGCGCAGTACCACATCAACGCCGACGTCGCCTTCGCACTGGCGAAGTACGTCCGCGCCACCGGCGACGAGGAGTTCCTCGCGCGCGAGGGCGTCGACATCGCCGTCGACACGGCACGGCTGTGGTCGACGCTGGGGTTCTGGCGCTCCAGCGACGAAGCCTCCGACGGCGAGCACGACTCGTTCCACATCCACGGCGTCACCGGTCCCGACGAGTACACCACGGTCGTCAACGACAACCTGTTCACCAACGTCATGGCCCGCTTCAACCTCCGCTTCGCCGCGCGCACGGTCCGCGACCTCGCCGACACCGATCCCGACGCGTACGCCAAGATGGCCGAGCGGATGAACCTCGACCCCTCCGAACCCGAGCGGTGGGACAAAGCCGCCGAGGCGATGCACATCCCGTTCAGTGAGGCCCTCGGCATCCATCCCCAGGACGCCGTCTTCCTCGAGCGCGAGATCTGGGACCTCGAGAACACCCCGCCCGACCAGCGTCCCCTCCTGCTGCACTTCCACCCGCTGGTGATCTACCGGTACCAGGTGCTGAAGCAGGCCGACGTGGTGCTTGCGCTGTTCCTCCAGGGCAATCACTTCACGGATGCCGAGAAGCTCGCCGACTTCGAGTACTACGACCCGCTGACCACCGGCGATTCGACGCTGTCCGCGGTCGTGCAGTCGATCCTCGCCGCCGAGGTCGGCTACCAGGACCTGGCGCTGGAGTACTTCCGTCAGGCCGCGTTCGTCGACCTGGGCGATCTGCACCACAACGCCGCCGACGGGGTGCACGTCGCGTCGGCCGGGGGCGTGTGGACGGCGCTCGTGAACGGCTTCGGCGGTATGCGCGACCACTTCGGGCTGCTGACGTTCGACCCGCGCCTGCCCGCCGACTGGCCCGAGCTGTCGTACGTGCTGCACTGGCACGGCACCCGTCTCGACGTCACCCTCACCGCCCACGCCCTCACGCTGCGGGCGGGGGGAGAGGGCGCGACGGTGGCCTTCGCCGTGCGCGGCGTGGACTACAGCGTCGCGCCGGGCGAGACGGTGCGCGTGGTGCTGCACGGCCAGGGTCCGGTGCGTCCGGGGCGCCCCTCCATCCGCCAGCTCGAAGGATCGGTGCGCGAGGACGGCACGCTGCTGTCGGTGTCGGTGCCCATCGTCACGGCGGCGATCCCCGTCGTCGGCGAGGAGGACGACGAGCCCATCAAGGTCGGACTCGACGGCGGCTTCTGAGCGACGCGGACGCGGCGACTCCCGGTGGGGGTCGCCGCGTTCGTGCTGTCCGGAGCGACGCGCGTTCTCCGGAGCCGGGGACGGTGCGGCGCTTCCCCGTGACGTGCGGAGGGCGGGGGAGGAGGGGAGGATGCCGGGGGTTTCGGCGTCCTCCGTTGGCTCCTCGTCCTTCCCTGGTCGCGCGTGGGAGTGGGTTTCTGCCCGGGTGCCGTCGTGCGGCGACAGCGGTTTCTCGTCGGCGGTGAGGAGCGGAGGGCGAGGGAGGAGGGGAGGATGCCGGGGGTTTCGGCGTCCTCCGTTCGCCCCTGGTCCTCCCTCGGTCACGCGTGGGAGTGGTCTCGGCGCCCCTTCCCAGCGCCTCTTCCCCGTGTCGTCATGCGGTGCGCTGACCGGCACGGAGGCGATGTCGGAGGGACGCCGTAGGCTGGTGGGGTGACGACAGCCCTGTACCGCCGATACCGCCCGGAGGCGTTCGGCGAGATGATCGGGCAGTCGCAGGTGACCGAGCCGCTCATGACCGCCCTGCGCAGTGATCGCGTGGGTCACGCGTATCTGTTCTCGGGTCCGCGCGGCTGCGGAAAGACCACGTCGGCGCGCATTCTCGCCCGCTGCCTCAACTGCGCCGCCGGCCCCACCGACACCCCGTGCGGCACGTGCGACAGCTGCGTCGAACTGGGCCGCGGCGGTGGCGGATCGCTCGACGTGGTCGAGATCGACGCGGCGAGCCACAACGGTGTCGACGACGCCCGCGATCTGCGTGAGCGCGCGATCTTCGCCCCGGCCCGCGACCGGTTCAAGATCTTCATCCTCGACGAGGCCCACATGGTCACCCAGCAGGGCTTCAACGCCCTGCTCAAGCTCGTCGAAGAGCCGCCGGCGCACGTCAAGTTCATCTTCGCCACCACCGAGCCCGAGAAGGTGCTGGGCACCATCCGCTCGCGCACGCACCACTACCCGTTCCGGCTCGTCCCCCCCGCGGCCATGCTCGAGTACGTCCAGGAGCTGTGCGAAAGCGAAGGCGTGGGCGTCGAAGCCGGCGTGCTGCCGCTCGTCGTCCGCGCCGGCGGCGGGTCGCCGCGCGACACGCTCTCGCTGCTCGATCAATTGATCGCCGGGTCCGATGCGGATGCCGCGGGCGACGTCCTCGTGCGCTACGAGCGCGCCGTGGCGCTGCTCGGCTACACCCACTCCGAACTCCTCGACGAGGTCGTCGACGCCTTCGCGGCCAACGACGGTGGGGGAGCCTTCGCCGCCGTCGACCGCGTCGTGCAGACAGGGCAGGACCCCCGCCGCTTCGTCGACGACCTGTTGGAGCGCCTGCGCGATCTCATCGTCGTCGCGGCGACCGGCGCCGGCGCCTCGGCTGTCCTGCGCGGCGTGCCCGACGACGAACTCGAGCGTATGGCGCGTCAGGCGACCGCGTTCGGCGTGCATCGTCTGTCGCGCACGGCCGACCTCGTCGTGGCCGCACTCGACGAGATGACGGGCGCGACGTCGCCCCGTCTGCAGCTCGAACTGCTCGTGGCCCGCGTCCTCACCCACGCCGGGGTGTCTCACGGCGCTTCCCCCGCCACCGCGCACGATGTCGAAGCGTCGCGCGGCGCATCTGCTGCGGCCCCGCAGCTCGCACCGGCGACCGGCCGCCCCGCCTCGCCCGCCGCGGACATCGCGGCGCCCGGGGGAGGGGATGCCGTGCCGGCGTCGCCGCGGATCTCCCCGCCGACCGTGGCCTCGCCGGGTATCGCGTCGCCGGGCGCGGCGTCGCCGAGCGTGGCCCCGCCTCACGCCGCCTCCCCGCGCGTGGCCTCCCCGGGCTCCCCGTCGTCCGGTGGCGCCTCGCGGGGTGTCGCCTCGCCGGGTGCGGGCGTTCCGCCTGTCGCTCCGCCCGCGGTCGCCTTGCCGACTGGAACCGCTCCTGCTCCAGCCTCGCCGGTCGCCTCTCCCGCGATCGCTTCCCCCGTCGCGTCTCCTGGCGTCGCGTCTCCTGGCGTCGCGTCTCCTGGCGTCGCGTCTCCCGGTGTCGCCTCCCCGGGTGGTGTCTCTCCCGTGGCTCCGGCGACTCCGGCGGCATCCGCGCCCCCGTCTTCCCCGGAGCCCGACGACGACGCACCGCCGCCGTTCACCGACGACGACGCTCCGCCTCCGTACGACGACGACGAACCGTCGAGTGCGCCGGCCGCGCGCGCGCCGGAGCCGCCCATCGCGGCGCCCGACGGAGCCCGCCCGACGCCGGCCGCGCGTTCCGCCCGGGCGTCCGTCGCGGCCGACGTGCATCCTTTCGACGCCGCGCCGACCCCCGAGGCGGCGTCGTCCACGCCCGCCCGCGCCGGGGCGTCCGGCGACGATGCTCCGCCCGTGGCATCCGCGGCCGGCGACGCTCCCGTCGGTCCGTCCGGCGCGCGCGACGACGCCCCGGCGACCGACGACGGCTCGCCGCTCGAACCCTCCGCCCCCACTCCGCCGGTCACCCCCGCGGGGCCGATCGAGCTCGGGCACGTGCGCGACGCATGGCCGGAGGTCCTGGCGCAGCTCGAGGTCGCCAGTCGGCCGTCGTGGCTCGTCGTGTCGACGGCCACCGTGCGCGCCTTCGACGACGACGTCCTGACTCTGTCGTTCCGCACCGCGAGCGACCTCAACGCCTTCAAGACGCGCACCGCCGACGGCGGTCCGAGCGAAGACCTGCGACAGGGGATCCAGGCCGTTCTGGGGGTGCGCGTGAAGTACCTCGCCCGCCTCGAGGGCGACGGTCCCGGCGGGGCCGGCCGCGGCGCGCCCTCACGCGGCCCGTCCGCACCGCCGGCTGCAGCGGACTCCGGCTCGCGCAGCGGACCATCCGGTGGCATGCCGTCCGCTCCGCGTTCGTCGGCTCCCTACGCCGCGGCCGTCACCGAGTGGGCGGTCGCCCCCATCCCGTCCGCCGACGGCTCGACCTCGGCGCCGTCGCCGGCATCCCTTGCTTCAGCCGCCGAGCCGGTTGCGACGGGAGCTGCTGCCCCCGTCGTCTCGACGGCTCTCGCCGTCGATGACGAGCCCGACGACGCATCCGCGCCCTCTGCTGTGTCGGCGGTGCATCCCGGCGTCATCCTGCCCCCGCGCGAGGTCACCCCCTCGGTGCCCGCGCCCGACGAGGTCGACGACGACGACGTCATCCCGCCGGCAGACGACGTCGAAGCGCCGCTGCCCCCGGTCGTCGTGCCGCGCATGGCGCCGCTGAGCGGCGGAGTCCAGCGCTACGGCGAGGCGGTCATCCGCCAGATGCTCGGCGCCACGTACGTGCGCGACGAGCCCTACGAGCCCCCGACGAGGTTCAGCTGATGTACGACGGCATCGTTCAAGACCTGATCGACGAGTTCGGGCGCCTTCCCGGGATCGGACCCAAATCGGCCCAGCGCATCGCGTTCCACATCCTCCAGTCGCCGTCGTTCGACGTCTCGAGGCTCTCGACGCTTCTCGGTGAGATCCGCGACAAGGTGAAGTTCTGCGAGATCTGCGGCAACGTCTCCGAGCAGGAGCGCTGCTCGATCTGTCGCGACCCGCGCCGTAATCCGGCGCTGATCTGCGTCGTCGAAGACGCCAAAGACGTCGCGGCCATCGAGCGCACGCGGGAGTTCCGGGGGCTCTACCACGTCCTCGGCGGCGCGATCAGCCCGATCGCCGGCATCGGCCCCGACGACCTCCGCATCACGCAGCTGATGCAGCGTCTCGCCGACGGCACGGTGCAAGAGGTGATCCTCGCGACCAACCCCAATCTCGAGGGCGAGGCGACGGCCACGTACCTCAGTCGGCTCCTGCACACCCTCGAGATTCGCGTCACTCGGCTGGCATCCGGGCTCCCCGTCGGCGGCGACCTCGAGTACGCCGACGAAGTCACCCTCGGCCGTGCCTTCGAGGGCCGGCGCACGCTCTGACCGACGCCCCCGGTGGCGCACCCGGCTCGTTGTGCGAGAACCGCCGACGTGTCCTGCCGTTGTGCACACCCGGCTCCGGGTCGACGCCGCCGCCCTGTCGTCGAAGAGCCCGCGAGGCGAACCGACCCGCGCCCGCCACTCCCGCGCCCGCTACCCGCGCCCGCTACCCCCGCACCCGCCACCCCCGCGTCTGCGCGCGCTACCCGCGCCCGCGCGCGCCACCCCGCCCCCCGCGCCCGCTACCCCCGCGCCCGCGCCCGCACGCGGGTCACGCTGGACAGGGTCGCGCGCACGGGCTGGCCGAGGTAGATGCCCAGCGACGCGCCGACCGCGAGGGCGATGCCGATGGTCGCGGCACCGGCCAGGGTCGTCACACCCGTCATCAGCACCGCCGCGTCCTCGCCGGACTCGACCACCCCGAGCAGTCCCCGGAACACCGCCGCGCCCGGCACCAGCGGCAGGATGGCCGCGGTCGTGATCGCGACGGACGGCACGTGCAGACGGTAGGCCACGACGATGCCGGCGAAGCTGCCGATGAACGCGCCCACCCCGCTCGCGGCGGCGACCTCGAAGCCGATCGCCGTGGCGCCGACGTACCCCGCCCAGGCGACCAGGCTCAGCGCCGCGCTGACGAAGACGATGCGCCCGCCCGCGCCGTTGTAGACCGCCACCGCGATCGCGATGACCGCCGCGCCGACGAACTGCAGCGTGAGCGGGCCGAGCGGCAGGGCGTTCGACGGCGGCGACATGCCGAGCCCCATCACGCGCACGGTCTCGAGCCCGGCGAGGATGCCGAGCACCACGCCGAGGGTCTGCGTCGTGAGCTCGAGGATGCGACCGGTCGCGGTGAGGGCGAACCCGTCGATGGCATCCTGCGCCGCACCCACCACCGTGAGGCCGGCGAGCATGAGGACGATCCCGGATGCCACGATTACCGACGGCCGGATGTCACCGGCCGCATCGACGCCGGTGTAGCGCAGCAGCGGCGAGAGCGCGGCGAACACGGTCAGGACGAAGCCGCCGGCGATCTGGGCGAAGAAGTACGGCACGCGTGCCCGGGCCATCGCGTGCTGAGTGGTCGCCGCCAGCGCCGCCGCGACGAACGACAGCATCAGCGCCAGCCAGTTCGCCCCGAACATGATCGCGACGCCCGCGGCCAACGACGCCTGCGACGCCACGACGATGGCGGGGCGGTACCGGAACGGCAGGCGGCGGATGGCCCGGCAGCGCGCGACGGCGTCGTCGAGGGCGAGCCCGTCGCGGATCTCCACGACGAGCGCCTGCAGGTTCTGCAGCTTGGCGTGATCGGGGACCGACCCGCGCACCACCCGCAGCAGCGTGGTCGGATTGCTCGCCCCCGGGCGGCTGTGCGCCACGGTGATGGAGTTGTAGGTGACGTCGACGTGCACCGGGTCGAGCCCGTACGACTCGCACACCCGCACGATCGTGAGTGTGACCTCGTTCGCCGGCGCGCCCACGACGAGCATGGTCTCGCCGATGCGGATGGCGAGGTCGAGCACGCGCGTGGCGAACGCCTCGTCGACGACCGGAAGGAGGGTCGTATCGAGGGAGGCCGCGTCGGCAGCGGAATGGGTGAGGCGACGAAGCGAAGACAGCCAGTGGCCGGGGGTGAGCGGCATCGGAACGCTCCAGGGGGGAGGGGGTGGAACCCGACGATCCTATCCGCGGCCGCCGACGTGACCGCCCGGGCGCCCTCGCCGCATGGCGGAGCGGGTATACGCGCGCGACTAGGATGTCCCCTTGGGCGCGGCACGAGCGCCGGCGTCGTCACATCCCGACGCACGACCCTCCGGGAGTTCTCCTCATGGCTCTGATCGTCCAGAAGTACGGCGGTTCGTCCGTCGCCGACGCCGAGAGCATCAAGCGCGTCGCCAAGCGCATCGTCGACACGCGTCGGGCCGGCCACGAGGTCGTCGTCGCCGTCAGCGCGATGGGCGACACCACCGACGAGCTGCTCGACCTCGCGGCGCAGGTCGCCCCGATTCCCGCGCCGCGCGAGCTCGACATGCTGCTGTCGAGTGGCGAGCGCATCTCGATGGCGCTGCTCGCGATGGCGATCCATTCGATGGGCTTCGAGGCCCGTTCGTTCACCGGCAGCCAGGCGGGCATGATCACGGATGCCACGCACGGCGCCGCCCGCATCGTCGACGTCACCCCCGTGCGCCTGCGCGAAGCCCTCGACGAGGGGGCGATCGTCATCGTCGCCGGCTTCCAGGGGTTCAACCGCGACACCCGCGACATCACGACCCTCGGCCGCGGCGGCTCCGACACCACGGCCGTCGCGCTCGCCGCGGCGCTGAAGGCCGACGTGTGCGAGATCTACAGCGATGTCGACGGCATCTTCACCGCCGACCCCCGCGTGGTGCCCCTGGCCCGCAAGCTCGACCGCGTCGGCAGCGAGGAGATGCTCGAGCTCGCGGCCAACGGCGCCAAGGTGCTCTACATCCGCGCCGTCGAATACGCCCGTCGTCACGGCGTGCTCATTCACGCGCGATCCACGTTCAGCTCGGGCGAGGGCACCTGGGTGCTCGACGCCTCCAAGACCTCACCGTTCGTCCCCGAGGGAGCCACCATGGAAGAGCCCATCGTCGCCGGCGTCGCCACCGACCTCAGCCAGGCGAAGATCACCGTCATCGGCGTGCCCGACGTCCCCGGCAAGGCGGCCGACATCTTCAAGATCGTCGCCAAGTCGGGCGCGAACGTCGACATGATCGTGCAGAACGTCTCCGCCGCCGCCACCGGCCGCACCGACATCTCGTTCACCCTGCCCAAGACCGATGCCGCGACGGCGCTGCGCGCCCTCGCCGCCGAGCAGTCCGAGGTCGGCTTCGAGAGCCTCGTGCACGACGACCAGATCGGCAAGCTGTCGGTCGTCGGTGCGGGCATGCGCACGCACTCGGGCGTCTCGGCCACCCTCTTCGAGGCCCTCAGCATGGCGGGGGTCAACATCGAGATGATCTCGACGTCCGAGATCCGCATCTCCGTCGTCGTGCGCGGTGTCGACCTCGCCGAGGCCGCCCGTCTCGTGCACACCGCCTACGGTCTCGACGGCGAGGGCGAAGCCACCGTACACGCCGGCACCGGTCGCTGACGCCGCTGCGCCCGCCGCAGCCGTGCGGAACTCCTGAGTCTCCGCCGCGGCACCGGCCCGCACCCGCGTGATCCCGCCAATTCCCGGCGCATCCCGGTCGATTTCTCCGGAGTTCGGCCCGCTCGCGGCATGAGCGACCAGCCGCTCGCGCTACCCTGACCCGAACGCCGCCGTCGCGGCATCCACCACCCCTACACCCGAGGTACCTCGCATGACCCGCATCTCCGATTCCGGAATCTCCCTCGCCGTCGTCGGCGCCACCGGCCAGGTCGGCACCGTCATGCTCGAGATCCTCGCCGAGCGGTCGTTCCCGATTCGCGAGCTGCGCCTGTTCGCCACGGCGCGCTCCGCCGGCACCTCCGTCGACTTCGCCGGTCACTCCGTCGTCGTGGAGGACGTCGCCACGGCCGACCCCGCCGGCGTCGAGGTCGCCCTGTTCTCCGCCGGCGCCACCGGCAGCCGCGCGCACGCTCCGCGCTTCGCCGCGGCGGGCGCCCTGGTCATCGACAACTCCAGCGCCTGGCGCATGGATGCCGAGGTGCCCCTCGTCGTGAGCGAGGTCAACCCGCACGCGATCGACCAGGCCGTGAAGGGCATCGTCGCCAACCCCAACTGCACCACGATGGCGGCCATGCCCGTGCTGAAGGTGCTCGACGCCGAGGCCGGACTCGAGCGCCTCATCGTCAGCACCTACCAGGCGGTCTCGGGCTCCGGCCTCGCCGGTGCGCAGGAGCTCCTCGGCCAGGTCGAGGGCGTGCTCGCGCAGGGCGACGTCGAGCGGCTCGTCCGCGACGGTTCGGCGCTCGACTTCCCCGAGCCGCAGAAGTACGTCGCCCCCATCGCATTCGATGTCATTCCCTTCGCGGGCAACCTCGTCGACGACGGCCTCAACGAGACCGACGAAGAGAAGAAGCTCCGCAACGAGAGCCGCAAGATCCTCGAGCTCCCCGACCTGCGCGTGGCGGGCACGTGCGTGCGCGTCCCCGTTTTCACGGGCCACTCGCTCAGCATCAACGCCGAGTTCGCCCGCGACATCACGCCCGAACGGGCCCGCGAGCTGCTGGCCGACGCCCCCGGCGTGCGCCTCGAAGAGGTGCCCACGCCTCTCCAGGCCGCCGGCTCCGACCCGAGCTACGTCGGTCGCATCCGTGCCGACCAGTCGGCACCCGAGGGCAAGGGGCTCGTGCTGTTCATCAGCAACGACAACCTGCGCAAGGGCGCGGCGCTGAACGCCGTGCAGATCGCCGAGATCGTCGCGCAGAAGCTCGCCGCGCGCGTCTGAACTCATCGGCATCCGGATGCCGCTGGGCCGGGGTTGTCTCGACATCGAAGGGACAGATCTCTTGATGTCGAGACACCTCACGGCTCGCACCTAGAATCGTCGGGTGACTGAAAACGTCGATGTTCTCCTCATCGGTGGCGGCATCATGTCCGCCACGCTCGGCACTCTGCTGAAGGACCTGCAGCCCGATCTCAAGATCGCCGTGCTGGAACGCCTGAGCGATGTCGCGCAGGAGAGCTCGAACGCCTGGAACAACGCCGGGACCGGCCACGCCGCCCTCTGCGAGCTCAACTACATGCCCGAGGGCAAGGACGGCTCGATGGACCCGTCCAAGGCCGTGGCCATCAACGAGCAGTTCCAGCAGAGCCGGCAGTTGTGGGCGACGCTCGTCGCCGAGGGTGTGCTCGACGAGCCGTCGACCTTCATCAACGCCACTCCGCACATGACCTTCGTGCGCGGCGAGAAGGATGTCGCCTACCTCCGCAAGCGGTACGAGGTGCTCAAGCAGCAGCCGCTGTTCGCCGGCATCGAGTACAGCGAAGACTCGCGCGTCATCAACCAGTGGGCGCCGCTGCTCATGCAGAAGCGTCGGAAGGGCGAGCCCTTCGCCGCCACGCGGGTGCCCGCCGGCACCGATGTCGATTTCGGATCCCTCACGCGCCAGCTGTTCGCCGATCTGCGCGAGAAGGGCGTCGACGTGGCGACGAACCACGACGTCAAGAAGCTCAAAAAGCAGAAGGACGGGTCGTGGGAGGTCTCGTACCGCCACGTCATCGGCGGCACGCCCGGAACGATCAACGCGAAGTTCGTCTTCGTCGGTGCGGGCGGCTGGGCCCTCAAGCTCCTGCAGCGTTCCGGCATCCCCGAGATCAAGGGGTACGGGGTCTTCCCCATCGGCGGGCAGTGGCTCAAGACATCCAACCCCGACATCGTGGCCAAGCACCGGGCCAAGGTGTATTCGCAGGCCTCGGTGGGCGCGCCGCCCATGTCCGTGCCGCACCTCGACACCCGCGTCGTCGACGGCGAGACGTCGCTGCTGTTCGGCCCGTTCGCCACCTTCAGCCCGAAGTTCTTGAAGAACGGCTCGATGCTCGACATCGTCACCCAGGTGCGGCCGCACAACATCCTGCCGATGCTGAAGGTCGCCATCGACAACCCGAGCCTCATCAAGTACCTCGTCGGCGAGCTGCTCAAGACCCACGCCAAGAAGGTCGACAGCCTCCGCGTGTTCATGCCGACCGCGAAGGACGAGGACTGGGAGCTCCTCGATGCCGGTCAACGCGCCCAGGTGATGAAGCGCGACAAGGACAAGGGCGGGGTGCTGCAGTTCGGCACCGAGGTGATCACGTCCGAAGATCGCTCGATCGCGGGCTTGCTCGGGGCGTCGCCGGGTGCGTCGACCGCCGTGTCGATCATGCTCGGCCTCATCAAGACCTGTTTCCCCGACCGGATGCCGGCATGGGAGCCGCGTCTGCGGGAGCTCATCCCCAGCTACGGCGAGACGCTGAACACGCGTCCCGAGGTCGCGCGCAAAGAGCTGGACGTGACGGCTCAGGCGCTCAAGATCAACGCCTGACACCGCTGTGGCGAAGCTGTACTTCCGCTACGGGGCGATGAACTCGGGCAAGTCGACGGCCCTGCTCCAGGCGGCGTACAACTACGAGGAGCGCGGGCAGCGCGTGCTGCTCGCCAAGCCCGAGATCGACACCAAGGGCGCCGATCAGATCGAGAGTCGCCTCGGGGTGTCGCGCGCAGTCGATTTCCTCGTCGGTCCCGACGACGACCTCCGCGGGGCCTTCCAGGCCGCCGCCGGACACGCGCCGGTCGCCTGCCTCCTCGTCGACGAGGCGCAGTTCTTCACGCCGGCGCAGGTCGACGACCTGCTGCGGATCGCGGTCCTCGACGGCATCCCGGTGCTCGCCTACGGCATCCGCACCGATTTCCGCACCGAGGCCTTCCCGGGGTCGGCGCGCCTGCTCGAGATCGCGCACAGCCTCGAGGAGCTCAAGACGATCTGCCGGTGCGGTCGCAAGGCGATCTTCAATGCCCGTCTGGTGGGCGGGCGGTTCGTGTTCGACGGCGATCAGGTGGCCATCGACGAAGGCCAGGTCCAGGGCGAGGTCACGTACGAGTCCATGTGCGCCGTCTGCTACCTGCGCGAGTCCGGCGGGCGGCTCGACGGTCGCTGAGACCCAGGACGCCGGCCCCATCCCGCCCCGCGCCCCCGCGGGCGTGATCTCTGCGCCCCGCGGGCGTGACCGCCCTGCGCCCGCGCGGGCGTGACCGCTCGCCCCGCGCCCCCGCGGGCGTGATCTCTGCGCCCCGCGGGCGTGACCGCCCTGCGCCCGCGCGGGCGTGACCGCCCGCCCTGCGCCCCCGCGGGCGTGACCGCCCGCCCTGCGCCCCCGCGGGCGTGACCGCCCGCCCTGCGCCCCCGCGGGCGTGACCGCCCTGTGCCGCGCGGGCGCCACACACTGACTTGCGGCATATGTACGCACGGGATGCGGTCCGGTGTGCATTCGGCGCACCTCAGCGACCGACCGTCCGACGATCGGAGTCGATGGGCGATGTCGGCGGTGAGCGATAGCCTGGAACCATGCGCGTACTCCTGGCCGGCGGTGCCGGTTACATCGGAACTCACACGGCCGTGGCCCTGCTCGAGGCCGGCCACGACGTCGTCCTCCTCGACGATCTGTCGGGGACGCATGCCGTCGCCGCCGAGCGGGTCGAGCAGATCACCGGCAAGGCCGCACCGCTGGTGGTCGGTGACGCGACCGATGACGCCGTCGTCGCGTCGGCCTTCGACCAGTACGGCCCGATCGATGCGATCATCCACCTCGCCGCGTTCAAGGCCGTCGGCGAGTCGACGCAGAAGCCGCTGGCGTACTACTCCAACAATCTCGACACCACTTTCGCGCTCCTGCGGGTGGGCATCGCCCACGGCATCCGTTCGTTCGTGTTCTCCAGCACCGGCACGGTCTACTCCGACCCCGCCGACCTGCCCTTCACCGAGGAGTCGACCACGAGCGTCGACCTCTCCAACGCCTACAGCAAGTCCAAGCGCATGAACGAGGTCGTGCTCGCCGACGTCGCGCGGGTGAACCCCGAGCTCAACGTGACGGTGCTGCGCTACTTCAACCCGGTGGGCGCCCACCCGTCGGGCCTCATCGGCGAAGACCCCGCCGGCATCCCCAACAACCTGATGCCGTACGTCTCGCGCGTGGCGATCGGTACCCTCGACGAGATCGGCGTCTTCGGCTCCGATTACGACACCCCCGACGGCACAGGTCTGCGCGACTACATCCACGTCGTCGACCTCGCTGAGGGGCACGTGGCGGCTCTCGAGAAGGCGCAGCCCGGGCACCAGGTGTTCAACCTCGGCACCGGCCGCCCGGTGAGCGTGCTGGAGCTGGTGGCATCGTTCGAGAAGGCCGTCGGTCACGAACTGCCCAAGAAGATCCTCGACCGTCGGCCCGGGGACGTCGCCGCGACGTACTGCGACCCGGCGAAGGCGGGCGAGGTTCTCGGGTGGCGCACCCGCCTCACCATCGACGACGCGTGCCGCGACTACTGGAACTGGCAGACCACCAACCCCGCCGGCTACGCCACGACCATCGACGCCTGAGCGTCCGCACGTAGGGTGGTGTTGTCCGGTCACGCCGCGGCCGGGCCGGGAACGGGGGAGGACATGGCCGTCACGGCACCGCGTGCGTGGCAGGTCGTTCTCGAGCGCATCGAGAATGATCTCCGCGACGGACGGCTCAGCCCCGGCGATCGCCTGACGCCCGAGCGCGAACTGGCGACGCAGCTGGGCGTGGGACGCTCCAGCGTGCGCGAAGCCGTGCGCGTGCTGGAGGTTCTCGGGGTGGTGCGCACCGCGACCGGCTCGGGGCCGACGGCCGGGGCCATGATCGTCACCACGCCGCGGGGAGGCCTCGCCGCCTTCCTCCGTCTCCAGGTGGCGGCGAACGGGTTTCCGCTCGCCGACGTCGTGCGCACCCGCATCGTGCTCGAGTGCGACGTCGCCGAACGTCTGGCGCAGACGGATGCCGATCTCTCCGGGGTGCACGAGATGCTCGCGGCGATGGATGCCGACGACCTCAGCCCCGCCGAGTTCCTCGCCCTCGACGCGCGCTTCCACCAGGCGCTCGCCGAGGTGTCGGGCAACGCGGTCGTCTCGGCGATGATGGCCGGGCTGCGCAGCTCCATCGAGGAGTACACGTCGGCCGGCGCCGCCGGTCTCGACGCGTGGCCCCGGATCGTCGAGCGGCTGCGTCGCGAGCACCGTCACATCGTCGACGCGGTGTCGCGCGGGGAGCCCGACGAAGCGAGAGAGGCCGTGCGCGCCCACATCACCGACTACTACACGGACGTGTCCGAGGCTCGGCGCGCCGATACCGAGTCCTCCACGTCCCCCACGCCCTGAGGAGCATTCCGTGACCGATCGACCGGTGCGTCCCCCGCGACCCCAACACGTGCTGCACGTCGTCGCGACGGAGCGGCTGAGTCCGCACCTCGTCCGCATCCGCGCACGCGGAGACGATCTCGCCGCCTTCCGGGAAAGCCCCTACACCGACAAGTACGTGAAGATCACGTTCACGAAGCCGGAGCTCGGGCTCGAGCCGCCCTACGACCTCGCGGTGCTTCGTCAGACCCTCCGCCCCGAAGACCTTCCGGTGACACGCACGTACACGGTGCGAGCCGTCGATGGCGACGAGCTCGCGATCGACTTCGTCGTGCACGGTGACGATGGGCTCGCAGGGCCCTGGGCTGCGCGTGCGCGGGTCGGCGATCGTCTGGTCGTGTCGTCGCCCGGGGGAGCCTACGCGCCCGACCCGGCCGCCGCATGGCACCTGTTCGTCGGCGACGAGTCGGCGATCCCGGCCATCGCGGCCTCATTGGAGTCGCTGGCCCCGGATGCCGTGGGCGCGGCCTTCCTGGAGGTGCAGAACGCGGGGGAGCAGCTCGCGCTCTCCGCCCCGGCGGGGATCGAGATCGTCTGGGTGCACCGCGGCGCGGCCGATGCCGGTGCGACACCGGTACTGGCCGAGGCGGTGGCCGCGTGGCATCCGCTCGACGGACGCGGACAGGTCTTCGCCCATGGAGAGCGCGAGAGTATGAAGGCGCTGCGCGACATCGTGTTCACCCGATGGGGACTGGCGCGAGACCAGGTCTCCCTCTCGGGCTACTGGGCGTACGGCCGCACGGAGGACCGCTTCCAGGCCGAGAAACGCGAGCCGATCGGCCAGATCATCTGAGCGGCCCCGCCGCGGACCTCGCGCCACGCGAGCCGCCGGGCGACGCCCTCTTGACGATGGCGCCGGACAGGCGTCGCGGTGATGAGCGGCGCGGCAGGGCGCCCTCGCTCAGGCGCGGGTGCGCTCGGGAAGCGTGGGGAGGAGCTTCTCGAGGAAGGCTGCGGTGTCTTCCCACCCGTGCACCGCCTGGCATTCGACGCCCATCGCGAGGACGGGGTAGTCGTTGCCGTCGGGGTCGAGGCGGTCGCCGACGAACAGCATGTCGTCGAGGGGGATGCCGGTGGCCTCCACGAGCTTGTTCATGCCGTAGGCCTTGTCGATCCCGCGGTGGGTGATGTCGACCGACGTCGACCCGCCGGAGCGCACCTCGAGGTCGGGGATGCGCGCCGCGACGGCTTCGCGCAGGCTGTTCTTCTTCTCGCCCGTGGGGTCCCATGCCATCTTGGCGTCGAGGGGGGCGGACTGCCCGAGAGCGGAGAACGTGATCTGCGAACCGCGGTCTTCGAGGATCTCGCCCCAGGGCTCGGCCTCCCAGAGTCCGAGTCGCTCGGCCTCCTCGCGCACCGCGGCGAGGGCGCGCTGCTTCTCGTCGTCGGTCAGCGAGTGGGCGTAGACCGTCTCGACGCCGTCGCTGGTGAGACGGTAGTACTGCGTTCCGCACGTGGGCATGAGGTGGAAGCGCGAAAGCACCTCGGGCGCGGCCTGGGGGAGGCGTTCGACGACCTGCGAGCGGAACTGCTGGAGCTGACCGCCCGAGATGATGGCGACCTCGACGCGCTCCGCGAGAGCGAGCAGAAGCTCACCGATGCGAGGGTCGATGGCCGACTTCGAGGGAGCGAGGGTGTCGTCGAGGTCGAAGGCGACGAGGCGGGGCGAGGCGTCGGACACGGTGCTCCTGGAGGTCTCGGGGTCTTGATGCGTCGGTGCCCGTTCGTGCGTGCACGCGTGAGGTGGCGGACGGCCGCGAGGCCGTTGGCGGCCCAGGATGATTCTATGCCGGGTGCTGGGGCGCTCCCGTCGGGCGGATCCCCCGGTCTCGAGCAGGTCCCGCATGGCGGGGCGGCATCGGCCGTCGCCACGGCTCGCCGGCCGCCGACGTGACTCCCGGGCGAGAGCGACCCCACCGACCAAGAAGAGCCTCCCGCGTTTCCGCGGAAGGCTCTCCCTCGTCGACCGAACCGGATTCCCGTGGTTCGAGTGACAGTCGATTGGTCGGGGTGACAGGATTTGAACCTGCGGCCTCGTCGTCCCGAACGACGCGCGCTACCAAGCTGCGCCACACCCCGTGGCAACTTGAAAAGTCTACCCTGTTCCGCGCCCTCCACCGAACCACAGCACGGCTCGGGCGCGTCGCGGGCCCGCGCGACGACGGTTCCCCGGGCGCCGGATCGCCTCGAGATCCCGGCTCCGCGGGCTCCGAGGGGACACGGATGCGCATCCTGGTCGATGCGACGGAGGTTCAGCCCGGAGCCGTCGACGCCGCCCGCGGCCGTCCGAGTCGCCGAAAGCGTCGAGACGGCCGCGGGGCGGCAGTGCGTCACCGCAAGGAAGGCTGATGGTCGCAGACCGTTGCGCGAGTCCTGCTCACATCCGAGGGGTGGAACGCCGTCGCGCGACGGCCCAGGCTGTCACGCCGAGGCCGATGACCGCCACCGCCGCACCCCCGGCGCCGCCCAGCGACGCGGCGCTGATGCCCGTCTGCGCCAATGCCTCGGGGAGGGTCGGCGCCGACGAAGGGGAAGGAGGTGCGGCGGCACGTGTCGGCGCGACCGTCGGCGTCGGCGTCGGCTCCGAGCGGGGCGCCGGAGGCGCGAGCTGCTCGGTCTGCGCGGGAGAGGCGAATCGCTCCTGCCAGCGATAGCCGGTCGGCAGGTGCGGGATCGTCTCGGCATCCTGTGCTTCTCGCTCCACACGCCAGACGGCCGTGTAGACGCCGGGCCCGGGCAGCGACTCCGACGGAATTTCGTAGACGCCGGCGCCAACCTCCGGGTCGGTCCGCAGGTCGAGACGCATCACGGGGGTGAGGTTCGACGGGATCTCCGCCGATTCAGCGGGGTAGGCGCCCGTCCGGTACACGTCGGCGGTCGCGACGACCGCGATGAAGGACCCGTCCGCGTGGCGCGGCCAGACACCGTCCCCCGCCGACACCGTGACGCTGTCGATGAAGCGACCGTCCGCGATGCGCGCGGTGGTCTCGATGCGCGGCGCGAAGAGCACAGGGCGGGGCGTGGCATCCTCCGACGAGAGCGCGAAGGTGGTGGGGTCAGCCGGGCCAGCCGACTCCTGCTGCCCGGGCGTGGAGAAGAAGCGGATCGCTGCCGAACGCACCGAGAAGGACCCCGTTGCACGGACGGTGTAGGGACGGCCGCCGTCCGAGGCGGAGGCGGGCGCGATGATGTCGTACGCCTGTCCGGCGTGGACGTCCGCGCGATCGTTCCGGCCGGTGTCGGCGAACACGGCGTTGTCGAGATGCAGGGTGCCGGTCGCCGAGGGATCGACGTCTGCGGTCACGGTGCCGCGGGTGGGGTCGTCGTCACGAGCGGTGAGCGTCAGCGAACCTCCGACGCGGGGTACGGCGATGGCCTCCGCCTCGGCCAGATAGTGCACGGCCCGTTGCTGCACGGCCTCGCTGTTCTCGGGGCTGGCGCGACGCATGATGAAATCGATCGCCTCGGGGAGGCTCTCGCCGGTGTACCCCCACGAGTGCAGCGTGGTCGCGCGATCGGCGATCGCTTTGACCGCCCATCCGACGCCGGCGGCCTGCACCGGGTCGTCCGTCTGGCCGTAGGTGCCGACGAGGTAGTTGATCGAGATTAGTTGCTGGGGGCTGAGTCCGTTCACGTGCGACGACACCCCGTGGTCGGTGGTGGGATCAGTGGCGACGGGCAGCCCGGGATGGATGCAATAGGTGTGCACGTCGCCGACCCGCATCGAGCCGTGCCAGCCCGTGCGCGAAAGCGGCGCCCAGGTGCCGAAACCCGTGCCGCGCTCGGCAGCCTGGGCGGCGGGAGCGACTCCGAGGCCGCCGAGCAGCGCCGCGATCAGGGTGAGGACGGCGACAGCGCGTCGACGTGGCGGGGATGGGTGATGCATGCGAGGAGTCCCTTCGTTCGAGGAGACTCGATCGTGCGCCAACCAGGTCGCGTCGAAACGGCACGAGGGGCCGATCCGTGTACGGATCGGCCCCTCGTCGCGGTGGGGAGAAGGCTCAGCGGGGGAGCAGCGTGAGCAGCGTCGCCTCCGGGCGGCATCCGAATCGGACCGGCGCGTAGATCGAATGGCCGAGGCCGGCACTGACGTTCAACGGGACGGTCCTGCCCTCGTGCGTCCAGTCGCTCAGGCCTCGGGCCTGATCCAGGGGGATGTCGCAGTTGGACACGAGCGCCTTCCGGCTGAATGGCACCCGCACCTGACCGCCGTGCGTGTGACCTGCCAGCAGCACGTCGGCACCGAGGCCGATGAACGTGTCGAGCGTGCGTCGATAGGGCGCGTGCATCACACCGAGGGTGAGGTCGGCGGCATCCAGGGTGTCGAGGATGGGCGGGATGAGTTCCGGATGGTCCCAGTTGCGGTGACCGTCGTTGACTCCGAACGCCGTCACACGCAGGCCCTTGATCTCCAGCGACACCGCCGTGTCATCGAGGATGCGCCACCCGAGATCGTCGGTGAAGAAGCGATCGAGCGCGTCGACGTCGAGGTGCTTGTGCGCCGGCAGGTTGCCCGAGGGACCCAAGAAGTAGCGGAGCGGGTTGCGCGGAGCGGGCTCCTGGTAATCGTTGGAGCCGTGCACGACCAGACCGGGCACGTCGCGCAGAGGCGAGAAGGCCGTGCGGATGCCGGTGAGCCCGTCACGGTGCCCCAGGTTGTCGCCCGTGTTGACGACGAGGTCGGGGGAGAGCTCCGACAGGCGTGCCATCCACTCCTGCTTGCGGTGCTGCCACGGCGCCATATGGGCGTCGGAGACGTGGAGCACGCGCAGGGGCTCAGCGCCCTTCGGGAGGACCCGCAGCGCGTGATACCGCACGGTGAACAGGTGGCGCTCGATGCCGACACCCCAGACAGCGGCCCCGACAGCCGCCGCCCCCGCGACCCCGAGGGGCGCGAGGGCGGCGGTCACGAGGGGGCGCGTCACGGGCATTCCTTCGCGACGACCGACAGGGCGACCGCCGTGCTCTTGTTCGCGGCGCTCCCGCCCGCGGGACTCGTGCTGACGACCTGACCCTCGGCGGGAGCGTTGGCGTCTCGCTGGCACCCGCCGATCGAGATGTTGCCGAAGCCGGCGCCCGCCAGGGCCGCTCTCGCGGCGTTGACCGTCTGCCCGTCCACGTTGGGTACGGTGCCCTGCTGGCCGTTGCCGGGGTTGATCGTGATGGTGGAGCCGGCCGGCGCGGAACCGCCGTTGGGGCTCTGGGCGGCGACGGTGTCGGGGCCCGAGGCGGAGTCGACGGGGTCGCCCACGGTGACCCGGAAGCCGGCGGCGGTCAGGGTCGATTCCGCGTTGTCGAGGCTCTGTCCCACCACGTTGGGCAGGTCGCGCTGCTGCGTGCGGAGCAGGTTGGACACCGGGTCCGGGAAGCGGTCGCCCCCGTAGAACTCGTTCGCGGCGCTCTGGATGTCGCGGGCGAGCACGTAGCGCATGCTGCTCAGCTGGTTGCCGTTCGCGTACTTGCCGAACAGGTCCTTGTCGCCGTCCCAGTTGCCGACCCAGACCGCGGTGGTCGCGTTGGTCGAGGACTCGATCATCCAGGTCTGGAAGCCCTCGTGCGTGCCGGTCTTACCCATCACGGGGGTGCCGTCGAAGGGGTTGGCATCGACGCCGGTGCCGCCGCGCTGCATCACGCCCTGAAGGGCGTAGGCGGTCGTCGCGGCGATCTCCGGAGTGAGCGCCGACTCGCACTTGCGATCGGGAATGGGACGCTCCTCGCCGTCGGCGGTGGTCACCTTGTCGATGACCTTCGGCTGGCAGCGGGTCCCGCCGTTCGCGACCGTCGCGAAGGCACCGGCCATCGCGAGAGGCGAGACGTTGTCGCTTCCGATCACCTCGTTGGCATTCGCCATGGCGATCTCGTTGCCGTCTCCCGACTGCACGCCGAGGCGCTTGACGACCTTGGCGATGTCGCACAGGTCGAGCTCCGCCGCCATCGCCAGGTAGCCGGTGTTGAGGGAGTCGCGCGTGAACATCATCGGCGTGCCCACGTACCCGGGGTTGCGCGCGAAGTTGTTGATCGTGACGTTGCCCTGATTGACCCAGTTGCCCGTGCAGGAGTTGGTCATGTTGGGCACGGGCCGGAGGCGTCCGTTCAGCGACTCGTTCAGGGAATGGCCCTTCTCGAGCCAGTCCACCAGCGTGAACAACTTGAACGTCGAGCCGACGGGGAAACCGATCGAACCGCCGTTGCTGGAATCGCCCGCGAAGACGATCGAGTTGTACGAGGGGTCCGACTGGGCCAGCTCGGGGTCCTGCGTGAACTTGGTGTTCTGCGCGATCGCGAGGACTCGGCCGGTCTTGGCCTCGAGGCTGACCGCCGTCGAGCCGAACTTCATCCCGTCGACGCTCTGGGGGGTGTTCTCGTTCATCGAGTTCTGCGCGGCGTCCTGCATCCGCCAGTCGAGCGTCGTCTGGATGGTGAGCCCGTCCTGGCGGAGCGCGCGCACGCGGTCGTCCGTCTCGGCCCCGAATGCCGGGTCGTTGAGGATCGTCGAGACGACGTACTGGCAGAAGTACGGCGCCGCAGACGAACCGCAGCCCTGCTGCGTCTCGGAGAGCTTGGGCGTGATCGGCTCGACCGCGTACTGGACGTACTGCTCGTGCGTGATCTTGCCGTCGATCTCCATGCGGCTGAGCACGTACAGCTGACGACCCTTCGTCTCGCTGTAGCCGTCCGCGGCCGCGACCAGCTGCTCCTGCGTGATCTCACCGTTGTCGCGCAGGGTGAACAGGGCCTGGATGGTGTCCTGGTCGACGTCGTCGATCGACCCGTCGGGCTGCTTGTTCGCCGTGGTCCCATCGTTGTAGATGATCGAGCCGTCGGGGCGGTCGATGCGGAACCGGTTGGGATTCTGCACCATGCCGGCGAGGATCGCGGCCTGTCCGACGTTCAGCTCGGAGGCCGACACATCGAAGTAGCGCTTGGCTGCGGCGTCGATGCCGTAGGTCACGCCGCCGAAGTTGGCGATGTTGAGGTAGCCGAGGAGGATCTGATCCTTCGAGAACTCCTTCTCGAGCTGGATGGCGTAGCGCATCTCCTGCAGCTTGCGCTGGTAGCCCTCCGGGCCTTCGGCCTGGACCGCGGCCTCGGCGCACTCCTGCAGAGCCTCGTCACGGGTCTTGCCGACGGGGTCGGCATCGGTGGGCTCGACGGCCTTGGCCTCGCGCTCGCAGCGCTGCACGAGGACGTTCTTGACGTACTGCTGGCTGATCGAGGATCCGCCCTGCGTCTGGCCGTTCGCCGCGTTGTTCAGCAGAGCACGGGTGGTGCCGATCAGGTCGACGCCGCCGTGCTGGTAGTACCGCGGGTCCTCCGAGGACAGCACGGCGTCGTACATGACGGGAGCCACCTGGTCGAAGGTGACGGGGGAGCGGTTCTGGTCGTAGAAGGTCGCCAGCACGCGGTCGCCGGCCATCAGCGTCGTCGGCTGCATGAGCTCGTCGGGCTGCAGATAGCTGGGCATCTTGTCGAAGATGGTGATGGCGCTGGATGCAGCGGCACCGGAGACGGCGATGGCCGGCGTCACGGCGGCGGTGACCAGGAGACCGGCGACCGCGCTGAGTCCGACGAGGCCCAGGATGCCGCCGAGGGCACCGCTAGCCGTACGTTTGTTCTCGGGCATAGGCTTGATGCTAAGCGACGTTGCTGGGCGATGCCTTGAAGGCGTGCGCTCGCGCGCGTACGCCTTCCACCGCGCGCGCACGATCGCTGCCGCGCCCAGCCATCGCCGGGAGCCCGACATGACCACGTGGGAATACCTCACCACTCCGCTACTGATCCACAACACCGCGGCAATCCTCAACAACTGGGGAAAGCAGGGCTGGGAGCTCGTCCAGGTGGTGACGGGACCGGAGGGGGGACTCGTCGCCTACTTCAAGCGTCCGATCGGCGGCGGCACGGCCAACGCCGGACTCGGGGCCGCCGAGGTCGCGGCACGTCAGTTCGAGGGCCAGCAGTGAGCGTCGCGTCGCGCCTCGCCGAACTGGGCGTGGAGGTCCCCTCGGTCGTGCCGCCCGTCGCCGCATACATCCCCGCCAAGCGTCACGGCGATCTCGTGTACACCTCGGGTCAGTTGCCGATGGTGCAGGGGAAACTCCCCGCCACCGGCAAGGTCGGGGAGTCCGAGGGGCTCGTCGATCCGGCGGACGCCAAGACCTACGCGCGTCAGTGTGCCCTGAACGCCCTCGCCGCCGCGGCGGCGCTCGTCGGCGGTGTCGACAACCTCACCGGCGTACTCAAGCTCACCGGCTTCGTGGCATCCGTTCCGGAGTTCACCGGGCAACCGGGCGTCATCAATGGTGCGAGCGAATTCTTCGGCGAGGTTTTCGGGGAGACCGGCGCGCATGCACGTTCGGCGGTCGGTGTGCCGGTCCTTCCCTTGGACAGTCCGGTCGAAGTCGAGGTCGTTTTCTCCGTCATTTGACCGGAAAGCGACATCCTCGACGTCGGCGCGTAACCTATCGCGCTATTCCCTGTTTCAGAAATGTCGCATTGAATGATTAGGGTATTCACGGGGATGCGTAGTCGCGCTTGCCCGACCGGGTGCCTTGGTAGGGCGCATTTTTAGGGGAAAACGGGGAAACATGGACAGGACGAAGAAGCTCTGGGCCGCCGGCGCGACAGCGCTCGCTCTCGCTCTCGGAGCGGGAATCGCCGTTCCGGCGCACGCCGCTGACATCACGGGCGAGGTGAAGGTCACCATCGACCTCTCGTCCCGCAGCAAGACCGAGATCTCGGTGTGGACCAAGAACACGTCGTCGGTCCCGGCGTACGGCACGGCCAGCGTCTTCTACGAGCCCGCCGGGGTTCTGGTCGACTTCGGCCCGAAGCGGTACGCGCCCGGCGAGGTCTGGACGTGGACGCAGACGGCCCCCGGCCACGATTGCGGCGACTTCGACACCAGCACCGCGGTCGCGTTCGGCTCCGAGGATCGTGGCGGAGCGTCCGACTGGACCTCCGGCGAGCTCACCGTCGGCGACCCGCGGGTGACCATCATCGGCTGCGACACCCCGACGCCGACCCCGACGCCGACCGCTTCGCCCACGGCGACGCCGACGGCTTCGCCCACGGCGACGCCGACCGCGTCGCCCACGGCTTCGCCCTCGGCGACGCCGACCGCTTCGCCCACGGCGACGCCGACCGCATCGCCCACGGCGACGGCTTCGCCCACCGCGACGCCGACCGTCACCGCGTCCCCGGCGCCTTCGTCGTCCCCGACGGCCGGCGCGGCCGGCTCGTCGAACGCTCAGCCCGGTAAGGGCTCGCTGGCGGTCACCGGTATGTCCGGCGCCGCTCTGCTGCCGATCGCGCTGATCGCGGCGGGCGTGCTCGCCGTCGGTGCCGTGATCCTGCTGCTGCGTCGTCGCCGCTCGGTCTGACGATCAATCTGAAGCGGGGCCGTTCGAAAGAACGGCCCCGCTTTCGTTCGCCCCGATCAGGAAACGGGAATGATCCCGTTTCGCTTGCTGAGGGCGCTCGGCTCGGTGGCTCTCGCGCTGCTGCGCGTCGGTGTGCCGGTTCCTCCCCGATCGACGACGCTCCGCCGCGCGCCGAAGAATGGGGTCGCGCGCGGCCCTGCACCTCGCGCGGTCGCGTGCGGGCCACGGCGATCGTTCGGCGCTCACCCTGTCGTGCGCCGGCGTCGGCGGTCCGATATGGATGCCGGGCCACCCGGCATCCACACCCGGACCGAGGTCACTTGACCTGGGCGCTGATGACGCTCATGACGGCGGTGTCGGCCAGGGTCGTCGTGTCGCCGACCTCGCGCCCCTCGGCCACATCGCGCAGAAGGCGGCGCATGATCTTGCCCGAGCGCGTCTTCGGCAGCTCGCCCACGATGTACACGTCGCGCGGTCGCGCGATGGGGCCGATCTGCTCGCCGACCCACCGACGAAGCTCGTCTCCGAGTCCCTCCACGGGGTTCTGCTTCAGGTACCTGCTCTTGATGATGACGAACGCCACCACGGCCTGGCCGGTGGTCTCGTCCGACGCGCCGACCACGGCCGCTTCGGCGACGCCCTCGTGGCCCACCAGTGCCGATTCGATCTCGGCCGTCGACAGGCGGTGTCCCGAGACGTTCATCACATCATCGACGCGCCCGAGCAGCCAGACGTCGCCGTCCTCGTCGAGACGGGCACCGTCTCCGGCGAAGTAGTAGCCCTTGTCGGCGAACTTCTCCCAGTACGTCTCGCGATAACGGTCGGGATCGCCCCAGATGCCGCGCAGCATGCTCGGCCAGGGCTCGGTCACCACGAGCAGGCCGCCGCTGCCGGGAGCGACCGGTTCGCCGCTGTCGTCGACGACGGCGATGGAGATGCCCGGCACCGGGACCTGGGCGGAGCCGGGCTTGGTCTCGGTCACTCCGGGCAGAGCCGAGATCATGATGGCCCCGGTCTCGGTCTGCCACCACGTGTCGACGATGGGGGTCTTGTCGCCCCCGATGATCTCGCGGTACCAGACCCACGCCTCGGGGGTTGATGGGCTCGCCGACCGAACCCAGCAACCGCAGCGACGACAGGTCGAACTGCTGCGGAACGTCGCGGCCGATCTTCATGAACGACCGGATGGCCGTCGGAGCGGTGTAGAAGATGGTGACGCCGTGCTTCTCGATCAGCTCCCACCAGCGTCCGGGATGCGGCGTGTCGGGGGTTCCCTCGTACAGCAGCTGCGTCGCGCCGTTGGCGAGAGGTCCGTACGTCACATACGTGTGGCCGGTGATCCAGCCGATGTCGGCCGTGCACCAGTACACATCGGTCTCGGGGTGCACGTCGTGGACGACGCGGTTGGTGAACGCCGCCTGCGTGAGATAGCCGCCCGAGGTGTGCAGGATGCCCTTCGGTTTCCCCGTCGTCCCCGAGGTGTAAAGGATGAACAGCGGCGTCTCGGCAGGGAAGGACCGCGCCTCGTGCTCGGCGGACGCCTGCGGGACGACGTCGTGCCACCACACGTCCCGCTCATCGGTCCACTCGACCTCGTTCCCCCCGCGCTTGACGACGATCACATGCTCGACGGTCTCCTGGATGCCGGAGCCGTTGCGATCGGCGAGGGCCTGGTCGACCGCGGGCTTGAGGGGGGACACCTTGCCCTTGCGCCACCCGCCGTCGGCGGTGATCACGACCTTGGCGCCGGCGTCATCGATCCGGGCGCGGAGACTGTCGGCGGAGAAGCCCCCGAAGACCACCGAGTGCACCGCTCCGATCCGGGCGACGGCGAGCATGGATGCGATGGCCTCCGGGATCATCGGCAGGTACAGGGCGACGCGATCGCCCTGCTCGACACCGAGCCCGGTGAGCACGTTCGCGAGGCGCTTGACCTCGGCCGTGAGCTCGGCGTACGTGACGTTGCGGGTGTCGCCGGGCTCGCCCTCCCAGCGGAGGGCGATGCGCTCGCCGTTGCCCGCCTCCACATGCCGATCGAGGCAGTTGTAGGCGACGTTCAGTTCGCCATCGGCGAACCATTCGGCGAAGGGCGGGGTTCGACCAGTCCAGCACGCGGGTGAACGGCGTGTGCCAGTGCAGGCCGCGGGCCTGTTCGGCCCAGAATCCCTCGCGGTCGGCGGCGGCGCGCTCGTACAGCGCACGATCTGCCACCGCCTCGTCGGCGAATGCGGCCGGCGGCGCGAAACGGCGGGATTCGGAGAGAAGGTGATCGATCTGGCTGCTCATCGCGGCGCTCCTTCGCATCGTGCGACGCCCGCGTCGGTGCCCGGCGTCGTCATCCCGGTCACGCTATCGAGCGGCCCCGACGGCAGCCACCTCCGATAGTTGGCATCCGGAATGTGGCGAAACAGGTGATATATCGGGATGCATGGGTGCGTCGAGTTGTTGTAACTAATTCTCACTGAGTAATCTGGGCACGCCCGAACATCGCTTCCGGCGCTGCGTCCGGGGGGAGCCCCCCAATATTCCTCCGGCGCATGGCGGCATCCCTCGCCCCCCACTGACGGGATGCCGCCCCCTTCTTTTTCCGCCCTCGCGGCGTGCTCTCCGAGCAATTCCTCCCCAGCCACCTGATCCGGTCGGTGGTCCACCGATTCCGTGATCCGGCCCGCGCCACGGCCCGCCTTCTCCCTACGGTCGTCGGCATGTCCTCGATCGACCCGGTAGCACCGACCACCGCCGCCCCCACCGCGATGGCGTGGCGGGATCCGGCGCTGGCGTTCCTCCGTCCGTTCCTCGACGACCCCGCTGTCACCGATCTCTTCATCAACGGTGACAGCGGCCTCTTCGTCGACCGCGGGGAGGGTGCGCAACGCGTGCCCTCATGGCGCGCGAGCGAGGCCGAGGTGCGCCGGGTCGCCATCCGACTGATCGCGCTCGGCGGGCGCCACCTCGACGACGCCTCGCCGTGCGTCGACGTACGCCTGGACCGCGGCGTACGGGTGCACGCCGTTCTCGCGCCCGTCGCAGCGAGGGGCACAACTGTATCGGTGCGCGTGCCGCGCGGGGACGCCCCCGATCTCGCCGAGCTGGAGCGATCGGGCATGCTCTCCGCGACGCAGCGTGCGCACCTGGAGCGCATGGTGGACCTCCGCGAGAACCTCCTCGTCACCGGTGCGACCGGTGCGGGGAAGACGACGCTGTTGACCGCCCTGCTCACGCGCGTGCCGACGACGGAGCGCATCATCACCGTCGAAGAAGTGGCCGAGCTGCGGCCTCGCCACCCGCATCACGTGACGCTCGAGGCCCGCCAGCCCAACATCGAGGGAGCCGGCGGCATCGGGCTCGCCCGGCTCGTCCGCGAGGCGCTGCGCATGCGGCCCGATCGGTTGATCGTCGGCGAGTGCCGGGGCGAGGAACTGCGAGAACTGCTCATGGCGCTCAACACCGGCCACGACGGCGGCGCCGGCACGCTGCACGCGAGCGGCCTGACCGACGTGGCGGCCCGCCTCGAAGCGCTCGGGGCGCTCGCGGGAATGGATGCCGCGGCGACGGCCCGGCAGACCGCGAGCGCGATCGACGCGGTGGTGCACGTCGAGAGGGTCGGGGGGCGACGGCGGGTGTCCGGCTGGGGACGGCCGGTCGTGCGCGGTGGGCGGATCGCGATCGAGCCCGGGCTCTGGTCGTGAGGCGCGGCAGGCGTTCGGTCTCGTCTCGGTCGGATCCGATCGAGACGGTCCTGCGGCTCGCGGTTCTGCTGTCCGCAGGATTGCCGTCGATGAACGCGTGGACGTACCTCGCCGAAGACGGCGACCCCCTCGCGGCGGCAGCGGCACGTGCCGCGACGGCCGGTGACGACGTCGGCGCCGTCCTGGCGACCGGCGGCGACTCCTGGGCCGACATCGCGGCGGTGTGGACCGTGGCGGTCGAGACGGGCGCCCCGCTCGCCGACACTCTGCGCGCGGTCGGGGCGGCGCTCCGCGACGGCGCCGACGTGACGGCCGACGTGCGCGTCGCCCTTGCGGAGCCCGCGGCCACGGCTCGACTGCTCGGGTGGCTGCCGCTGCTCGGCGTCCCGCTCGGCTCCGCGCTCGGATTCGACTCGATCGGGATCCTCCTCACCGATCCGAGGGGTGGGGTGTGCCTCGGTGCCGGTGCGGTTCTCGTTCTCGCGGCGCAGGTATGGACGCGACGCCTTTCGCGTCGGGCCCGGCCCCCGACGGCGGTGCCGGGTCTGCGCGCCGAGTTGTGGGCCGTCGCCCTGTCAGCTGGGACGTCTCCCGACCGCACGCGCACCCTGGTGGATGCCGCGATGCCTGCGGCCGCCTCGGCGGAGTCTCCGGATGACGCTGCACGAACGGTCGCGTTCGCGCAACGGGCGGGTGTGCCTGCGGCCGAGCTGCTCCGGGCCGATGCCTGGCTCGCCCGGCACCGCGCACGAACCGACGGGCGTACCGCGGCGGCACGGCTGTCCACGCGCCTGCTGCTGCCGCTGGGGGTCTGCACACTCCCCGCCTTCCTGCTTCTCGGCGTCGCACCGATGATTCTCGGAATCCTCCGAACGGGGGCGCTGCCGTGATCTCGGCCGCCCCGCCCTCGCCACGCCTGCACGCCTCGTTCCTGCTCCCTCGACACACTCACCTCATATACATAGGAGTCCTCATGTCCGCTTTCGCATCCTTCTTCCGCCCCGTCGGCACGACGCCCGGCCTGCCGCCGCTGACGACCGCCCGCGCCGGCGCGCTCTTTCTCGACGACCGTGGCGCGGCGACGGCCGAGTACGCGATCGCGACGATGGCGGCCGCCGCCTTCGCCGGGCTGCTGGTCGTCATCATGCGCAGCGACGAGGTGCGCGGCATCCTCACCGACCTCGTTCGTCGCGCGCTGACCGTGCAATGATCCGGCGGGTACTCGACGACCGGGGCGCGGTCACCGCGGAGTTCGCAGTCGCGGTTCCGGCCGTCCTCGTCGTCCTGACTCTCGGCGTCGGGGTCCTGGGCTCGGCGGCCGCGACCGTGCGGCTGCAGCATGCCGCGACCGAAGCCGCGCGCCTCGTCGGTCGTGGCGACGACGCGGCGCTCGCCCCGCTGACGGGGAGCGGCGCGACGGCGTCGATGGATCGTCGGGACGGGCTCGTGTGCGTGTCGGCTTCCGCGGCGGTGCCCGGGCCGCTCCCTCTCCCGCCCGTGACCGCGAGCGCTTGCGCGCTCGACGGAGGCCGTTGATGGCGGGGACCGTCGCCACCGTCGGCGTCGTCGCCGCGCTGGCGGCTGTCACCGTCTCGCTCGCGGTCGTCGGCGGCGCGGTCGTCGAGGCCCGGCGCGTGGCCGGTGTGGCGGACGCGGCCGCCCTCGCCGCCGCGGACGCGGCGAGCGGTGCGGTGTCCGGTTCGCCCTGCGAACGCGCGGATCAGGTCGCTGAGGTGAGTGGACTGCGCGTGGACACGTGCGAGATGGAGGGGCTGATCGCGACCATCACCGTCGGCGGGGCGTACGGTGGAATTCCGCTCGATGCGCGCTCGCGGGCCGGACCTCCGGATGCGACCGCCCCGTGAGGCCTCCCTGAACCCGAACAGGGAGGCGTGTGTATGGTGTGCATCGAAGAAAGGACCCCAGTGGCAAACGGCAAGAAGCTCGTCATCGTCGAGTCTCCGACGAAGATGAAGTCGATCCAGGGATACCTCGGCGACGAGTACGAAGTGCTCAGCTCGGTCGGGCACATCCGCGATCTCGCATCCAAGAAGGAGATCCCGGCCGACAAGAAGGCGGCGTACGGAAAATACTCCATCGACGTCGAGAACGACTTCGACCCCTTCTATGTGGTGAACGACCGCAAGACCAAGACGGTCGCCGAGCTCAAGCGCGCGCTCAAGGGTGCCGATGAAGTCCTGCTGGCCACTGATGGCGACCGCGAGGGCGAGGCCATCGCCTGGCACCTGCGGGAGGTCCTCAAGCCCAAGGTTCCCGTGCGCCGCATGGTGTTCCACGAGATCACCAAGGACGCCATCCGCGATGCGGTGAACCACACGCGCGACCTGGACGAGTCGCTCGTCGACGCGCAGGAGACCCGCCGCGTGCTCGACCGCCTCTACGGCTGGGATGTCTCCCCGGTCCTGTGGCGCAAGGTCGGCTCGGGGCGCGAGGGCACCGCGCTCAGCGCCGGCCGCGTGCAGTCCGCCGCGACCCGGATGGTCGTCGAGCGCGAGCGCGAACGCATGGCGTTCGTCTCGGCCTCCTACTGGGACGTCGAGGCCCTCGCCTCGCGGGCCGGCTCGTCCTTCACCACCCGCCTGAACCGTCTCGACGGCGCCCCCATCGCCCGCGGCGGCGACTACGACGACAACGGTCAGCTGAAGAAGGCCGTCGTCGTGCTCGACGAAGCCCAGGCGCGCGAGCTCGCGGCGGCCATCACCGCGGCCGGGCGTGCCACCGTGGCCAAGGTCGAGGCCAAGCCGGGCACGCGCAGCCCCCGTGCACCTTTCACGACCTCCACGATGCAGCAGGAGGCCGGTCGCAAGCTCTCGATGAGCGCCAAGCACGCCATGGGCGTCGCGCAGCGGCTCTACGAGAAGGGTTTCATCACCTATATGCGTACCGACTCGGTCGCCCTCTCGGGTCAGGCCGTCTCGGCGGCACGCGCGCAGGCGGTGGCGCTGTACGGCGACAAGGCCGTGCCCGCCAACCCGCGTGTGTACAAGAGCAAGTCGAAGAACGCGCAGGAGGCCCACGAGGCCATCCGTCCCTCCGGCGACACCTTCCGCACGCCGGCGTCGTTGGCGTCCTCGCTCGACCGCGACGAGCAGAAGCTCTACGACCTGATCTGGAAGCGCACCGTCGCCAGTCAGATGGCGGATGCCAAGTACGAGACGACGACGGTCACCCTCACCGTGGACGCGGCGGAACGGGTCGCGGAGTTCACGGCATCCGGAACCGTCTACACGTTCAAGGGCTTCCTCGAGGCGTACGAAGAGGGCGCCGACGAGAAGCGCAACGACGACGACGCCGACCAGTCGCTGCCGGCCGTCTCGGTGGGCGACGAGCTCGCTGTCAGCGAGGTCGAGCCGAAGGGCCACAGCACCTCGCCGAAGCCCCGTTACACCGAGGCCAGCCTGGTGAAGGCCCTCGAAGAGAAGGGCATCGGCCGGCCCTCGACGTTCGCCAGCATCATCGGTGTGATCCTCGACCGCGGGTACGTCACCAAACGCGGTCAGGCCCTCGTGCCGAGCTGGCTCGCCTTCAGCGTGGTGCGACTGCTCGAGGAGCACTTCGCCGACCTCGTCGACTACGACTTCACGGCAGCGCTCGAAGACGACCTCGACGCGATCGCCCGTGGTGAGCAGCGCCGCACGGAGTGGTTGAAGTCGTTCTACTTCGGCTCCGAGAAGCAGGTGGGCCTGCGCCACATCGTCGACAACCTCGGCGAGATCGACGCACGCGAGCTGAACTCCACGCGCATCACCGACACCGCGACCCTGCGCTTCGGAAAATACGGGCCGTACCTCGAGGTGAACACCCCCGGGGCCGACGCCGAGGCGAAGCCGCGCATCGTGAACATCCCGGAAGATCTCGCGCCCGACGAGCTCACCCCCGAGAAGGCGCAGGAGCTCATCGACGCACCGGTGGCCGGCGACCGGGTGCTGGGAGAGAATCCCGACAACGGCAAGCTCGTCGTCGTGAAGGACGGCCGCTTCGGCCCCTACGTGCAAGAGGTGGATGCCGAAGAGCCCGACGAGGTCGATCAGGTCACCGGCGAGGTGGTGGAGCAGCCCAAGAAGCGGGGGGCCAAGGCCGCCGCGGCGCCCAAGCCGCGCACCGCGTCGCTGTTCCGCTCGATGTCGGTCGACACGATCGATCTCGGTACCGCCCTTCAGCTGCTGTCATTGCCTCGGATCGTCGGCGCCGACCCCGCGACCGGGGAAGAGATCACCGCGCAGAACGGACGGTTCGGTCCCTATCTCAAGAAGGGCACCGATTCGCGCTCGCTCGACAACGAGCAGCAGATCTTCGACATCACCCTGGATGAGGCGGTCGCGAAGTACGCCGAACCCAAGTACGGTGCACGCCGTGCCTCGAGTGCACTGAAGGAGTTCGACGCCGACCCGGTGAGCGGCAAGCCCCTCCGGCTCAAGGACGGACGCTTCGGCCCGTACGTGACCGACGGCGAGACCAACGCCACGGTCCCGCGCGGCGAGAACGCCCTGGAGATCACCTTCGAGCGTGCCGTCGAGCTGATCGCCGACAAGCGTGCGAAGGGCCCCGCGCCCAAGAAGGCGACCACGGCGCGCAAGACCACGGCGGCGAAGCCGGCGGCGGCGAAGACCACCGCGGCGAAGACGACCGCGGCGAAGACGACGGCGGCGAAGACGACGGCGAAGACCACCGCGACGAGGACGCCGGCAGCCCGGACCACCGCGACCAAGACGGCCGCGGCCAAGACCACTGCCACGACGGCTGCGGCGACGAAGACCGCCGCAGCGAAGACCGCCGCAGCGCCGGCTTCCGCGAGCACCTCGACCACGCGCAAGGCGCCGGCGAAGAAGTCGTGACCGATCACCTCGCCCGGCCGCTGCACCTCCCACGGGCGGCGGCGGCCGGGGGGCCGGGGCTGTTCATCACCTTCGAGGGCGGCGACGGGGCGGGGAAGACCACCCAGGCCACGCTGCTCGAGCAGTGGGTGACGGCGCGGGGCCGCGCGGTCGTCCGCACGCGCGAGCCCGGCGGTACCGAGGTCGGGGTGCGCATCCGCGACATCGTCCTGCATCACCGCGGCCACATCGACCCCCGCGCTGAGGCGCTGCTCTACGCAGCGGATCGCGCGCATCACATCGCGACGTACGTGCGCCCGGCTGTCGCGCGCGGCGACGTCGTCATCCAGGACCGGTATCTCGATTCGTCCGTCGCCTACCAGGGCGCGGGGCGTGTTCTGGATGCCGACGACGTGCGCGCGCTGTCGCTCTGGGCGACCGATGGGCTGCTTCCGGACCTGACGGTGCTGCTCGATCTCGATCCGGCCGCAGCGCGGCGCCGCCTGGACGCGGACGAAAAGCCGTTCGACCGCCTCGAGGCCGAGAAGGAGGAGTTCCACGCGCGCGTGCGTGCCGGCTTCCTCGCCCTCGCCGACGCTGAACCCGAGCGCTTCCTCGTTCTCGATGCGGAAGCGGCCCCCGACGACCTCGCCGCACGTGTGCGCGAAGCCGTCGCCCACCGCCTCGACTGACCCGCGCACGCGCAGCCGTCGCCCACCGCCTCGACTGACCCGCGCACGCGCGGCCCGGGCGATGCACAGTCGACCGCCAGCAGCGGTGTCCGACGCCCCGATTAGGCTGGGCCCATGTCCGTCGCCCTCGATCCGTCCCCGTCGGCCGCCGGCACGGCACCGTTCCCATGGGATGCCGTGTGGGGGCAGGACGAGGCCGTCGAGACGTTGCGCGCCGCGGCATCCGATCCCGCCGCCCTCGCACACGCGTGGCTGATCACAGGGCCTCCGGGGTCGGGGCGATCCACCCTCGCGTACGCCTTCGCGGCTGCCCTGATCGCCGACCCGGGAGATGAACGCGCCCAGCAGCAGGTGCTCGCGCGCACGCACCCCGATCTGACCGCTCTGCGGACCGAGCAGGTCGTCATCCGCATCGACGAGGCGCGTCGTCTCGTCGAGCGGGCGTCGTTCGCCCCCTCGCTCGGCCGTCACCGCGTGATCGTGGTCGAAGACGCCGATCGCATGGCCGAGCGCACCTCGAACGTGCTGCTGAAAGCCCTCGAAGAGCCACCCGAGAAGACGGTCTGGGTGCTGTGCGCGCCGAGCGACGCCGACCTGCTCCCCACCATCCGCTCGCGGGTGCGGGTGCTACGGCTGCGCGAGCCGACCGTCGCCGACGTGGCGGCGCTGATCGTGGAGCGCACCGGGGTCGCCGCGGAGGTCGCCGAGGAGTCGGCGCGCCATGCGCAGCGTCACATCGGCATGGCGCAGCGTCTCGCGACCGACGACGACGCGCGCGCCCGCCGGGCCGAGACCCTCGACGCCGTGCTCGCCGTACGGGGGATCGGCGACGCCGTCGACGTCGCCGGTCGCATCGTGCGTCTCGCGACGGACGACGCCAAGGCCCTCACCGCCACGCGTGACGAGGAGGAGCGCCGCGCGCTGTTGCGCATGCTCGGCGTCGCCGAAGGTGCCGCCGTCCCGCCGTCGGTGCGTGGCCAGGTCAACGCGCTCGAAGACGACCAGAAGCGCCGCGCCACGCGCAGCCTGCGCGACGGCATCGATCGCGTGCTCACCGACCTGCAATCGCTGTTCCGCGACGTGGTGATGATCCAGTACGGTCGCGAGTCCGACCTGGTCAACGGCGAGCGGATCGATGCCCTCCGTGCTCTGGCGGCCGAGTGGACGCCTGCGCGCACGCTCGGCGTGCTCGATCGCATCTCGGTGACGCGCCGCAACCTCGAGCAGAACGCCGCCCCGCTGCTGGCACTCGAGAGTCTCATGATCACCGTCGCGAACGGTTCCGCGCCGTGAGCCTTCGTCGTCGCGTGACCGCGGCGGTTGCCGGGCTGACGGGCCTCGCCCTGGCACTATCGGGCTGCCTCTACGCGCAGATCCCGCCGATGGCGCCCGATACGGCGCGCTCGCTCGCGCCGCAGACCGACAGCGTCGACGCCGACCTCCTGCCGTATTACGGCCAGACGCTCACGTGGACCGACTGCGGCAGCGCCGGCTTCGACTGCACCACGGTCACCGCTCCGCGCGACTACGCCGACCCGTCGGCCGGTGACCTGCAGTTGGCGGTCATCCGCCATCGCGCCACGTCGGGCGAGCCCCTCGGTTCGCTTCTGACCAACCCCGGCGGGCCCGGAGTGAGCGGGGTGGACACGGTGCGCGACTCGCTCTCGCTCGTCGCCGACGAGAACCTCACCGCTGCGTACGACGTCATCGGCTTCGATCCGCGCGGGGTCGGTCAGTCCTCCGCTGTCACCTGCTACGACGCCGCCGGGATGGACGCCTTCCTGTACGACATCCCTCCGGGCGCGCGGGGGAGCGAGGAACGCAATGCCGAGCTCGAGAAGCGTCAGACCGATTTCGCGCAGGCGTGCGAGAGGGGGAGCGACGGCCTCCTGCCCCACATCTCCACCGAGAACGCCGCGCGCGACATGGACCTCCTGCGCGCCGTGCTCGGAGACGCCACGCTGAACTATCTGGGCTTCTCGTACGGTTCGCTCCTGGGCGCCACGTACGCCGGTCTCTTCCCCGAGCGGGTCGGGCGCATGGTGCTCGACGGGGGCATCGACCCGAGCCTCGACGGCAGCGCGAGCGGGATCGCGCAGGCGGTCGGGTTCGAGAACGCCCTGCGCGCCTTCATGGCCGACTGTCTGACGCGATCCGACTGCCCCTTCGCCGACTCCGTCGACGACGCGATGAGCGACCTCACGTCGCTGCTCGAACGGGTCGATGCGCGGCCCATCGCCGGTGGCGACGGTCGGCGTCTCGGCGCGGACACCCTCGTCACGGCGGTGCTCGCGGCGCTCTACAGCGACCAGAGCTGGCCGTACCTGCGCGTCGCCCTCACCGGCGCGCAGAACGGCGACGCGACCGTCGCGTTCCAGCTGGCGGACTTCTACAACGGCCGTGAGAACGGGCAGTATCCCAGCAACACGCTCGAGGCGCTCCGGGCCTACAACTGCGTGGACTTCCCCGACGAGGGCGACAGCGACGACGCGGCCCTGCAGAAGGAACTGGAGCAGAAGGCGCCGGTGATCGCACCGTACTGGCTCGGTCCGGACCCCTGCGCCGCATGGCCCGCGCCGCCCACCGGCACCCGCGCCCCGATCACCGCGCCCGGCTCGCCGCCGATCCTCGTGCTGGGCACGACCGGCGACCCCGCCACGCCCTACACGGAGGCGCAGGCTCTCGCCTCCCAGCTCTCGCAGGGCGTCCTGGTCACCTACGTCGGCGAGGGGCACCTGGCGTACAACAAGGGCAACGCGTGCGTGAACGGGGCGGTCGACGACTATCTCGTGAACGGCGTCGTCCCCGACGCGGGGCTGCGCTGCGACTAGCGCTCCCGCCTAGGCTTGTGTTGTCACACCCCGAGGAGACCCCTATGACCGCGCCCATCGCCGACCTGGCGAGCTACATCGACCACACGCTGCTGAAGCCCGAGGCCACCCGTGCCGACGTCGAGCGACTCATCGCCGAGGGGGCGGAGCTCGGCACCTACAGCGTCTGCATCTCGCCGTCGTTCCTACCGGTCGAGCTGCCCGAGGGTCTCAAGCTGGCCGTCGTCTGCGGCTTCCCCAGCGGCAAGCACCACGCGGAGGTCAAGGCGGCGGAGGCGGCGCTGTCGGTCGCCCAGGGCGCCGATGAGATCGACATGGTCATCGACGTGGGCGCCGCCGTCGAGGGCCGCTACGACGCGGTCGAGGCCGAGATCCGCGCGGTGCGCCTGGCGGCTCCGGCGCCGACCGTGCTGAAAGTCATCATCGAGTCCGCCGCCTTGTCGGACGACGCGATCATCGCGGTCTGCGAGGCCGCCGTCGCCGCGGGAGCGGACTTCGTCAAGACATCGACGGGTTTCCACCCCGCCGGCGGGGCGAGCGTCCACGCGGTCGAACTCATGAAGCGCACGGTCGGCGATCGTGCCGAGGTCAAGGCATCCGGAGGGGTGCGCACCCGCGCTGCCGCCGAGGAGATGATCGCCGCGGGAGCGACGCGTCTGGGCCTGTCGTCCAGCCGCGACATCCTCGCCGACCGATCCGCCACCGGCGACTACTGACCCCCGTGCCCCGCGTGTGCGCGGGAGCCTGGGAAGCATGTAAGATCGATGATCGTGCACGCGACAGCGCGCACATGCCGCCTTAGCTCAGACGGCAGAGCGATTCACTCGTAATGAATAGGTCAAGGGTTCGATTCCCTTAGGCGGCTCCGAAGGCCCCCACCCGCTTCCACCGGGTGGGGGTCTTTCTCATCCCTGCACCGACGTCTCCGCCCGCCCCGGGTCTTGATCAGATCGGACGGGCCCGGATGCCGTGTCCTCTCGCGGACGGGGAGGGAAGCCCCATGCGACCCGCCCGATAGGCTGGAGCCCCGCGCCACCCGAAGCCGCGGTGCCCGTCCGCTACCCGCTGGAGTCTGCCGTGTCGAACGCCGTCGACGCTCTGATCGAGATCTTCACGTGGGTCGGCCTGGGTGCGGGGCTGCTGTTGGCGGTCGCCGCGGTGATCCTGCTGCTCGCCGATGGAACGTGGCTGCCCGCGCGCGCGGTCGTCGAGCGCGTCGCAGACGGGCGTGTGGTGCGGTGGTTCGATGACGAGGGCGGGGTCAACGAAGCACCCCTTTCGGCGCATGACGACGCCAAGATCGGCTCGGCCGACATGGCCGACATCTTCTACCGGCGGGGGAGTGCGAACCGCATGCGCCTGACGCGATCATCCCCCGTGGTGCGTTTCGTCTCGCTGCTCGCGGCGGGGGTCCTGACGCTGGGGCTCGTGGCGTTCATCGTCTCGATCGTGCTGTTGTTCGCCCGCGGCTGAGGCGCTCGCCGCCACCGCCCCCCGGGCGCCGCGACGTCGGCGCTGCGCGCACCGCCCGCGCACCTCGCCCGCGGGACCGGCGACGCGCGTAGGCTCGGGTCATGACTCGCGCCCTCTTCATCGTCGACGTGCAGAACGACTTCACCGAGCGTGGAGCACTGGGAGTCGTCGGCGGCGACGCGGTCGCCGAGCGCATCTCGCGCTATCTGGAGGTCCATGCGGACGAGTACACCGTCGTCGTCGCCTCGCGCGACTGGCACCACGGCGATGACGACAACGGCGGCCACTTCTCCGCCACCCCCGATTTCGTCGACAGTTGGCCGGTGCACTGCGTGGGCGGCACGTTCGGCGCCGAGTACGACGAGGTGTTCGACACGACGCGCGTCACCCACCACCTGAAGAAGGGGCAGGGCAAGCCCGCGTACTCGCTGTTCGAGGGCGTTTCCGACGAGGGCGAGACGGCCGCAACGATCCTCGACGCGCGCGGCATCCGCGACATCGACATCGCGGGCATCGCCACCGATTACTGCGTGCGGGCATCAGCGCTCGACGCCCTGGCCTCGGGGCGTGGCGTGCGGGTGCTCACCGACCTGATCGCGGGCGTGCATCCCGTCTCCAGCGCTGCCGCCTTGACTGAGATCGAGGCCGCGGGCGCCCAGCTCACGGCATCCGGGGACTGAACCCGCTCGACTCGGTAGGGCGTCGTCCGTCCGCGGGACGGTGATCGTGCCCGTCGTCTCCGCGCCGCGCGCTGGTGACGCGAAGAACACGGCGTGCTCGCCGAGAAGGCGCCTCGCCCTCGTCCGCCCAGACCTGACCGTCCCCGCCGGTGGGGATCGACTCACGGATGCTGGCGGCGACTTGTCCGGACCGTCCCGTCGGCGGGAGCAGCCCACCGGCGACGGCGCTCAGGCGTTCGCGGCGGATGTCGGAGGAGCGCACGCTCGTCGAACGCGATCGATGGAGCAGACGTCGGCCCGTGGTGGCCGTCAGGAGGACACGGTGACGAGCGTTCGCTGCCACCCGCTGGAGCCGTCGGGGGCGATCGGGGCCTGATCCTGGATCTGCAGGTTGCCCTGCTTGTCAGTCGCGCGGACGGCGATGTAGTGCGATCCGGGCTCGGCGTTCCAGTCCAGCCTCCACTGCACCCACGACTGGTCGTTGATGGGGGTCGACAGCTGCGTCTCCTGCCAGTCGCCGTCGTCGATGCTGACCTCGACCTTCTGCACGCCCACGGGCTGCGCCCACGCCATTCCGGCGATGACGACGGTGCCGGCGGTAACCGGTGTGCCGAGCTTCGGGGTGTCCACGCGCGACGACATTTTGATCGGGGCCTCGGCGGAGTACCCGCGCGGCGTCCAGTACGCCTCGTCCTGATCGAACCGGGTGACCGTCAGCTTGGTCACCCACTTCGTGGCCGACACGTAGCCGTACAGACCCGGCACGACCATGCGCACGGGGAAACCGTGCTCGAAGGGCAGGGGCTCCCCGTTCATGGCGACGGCGAAGATGGCATCCAGGTTGTCGTCGGTGAGCGACGACAGGGGAGTGGATGCCGTGTACCCGTCGACGCTCTCGGAGAGCACCATGTCGGCGTCGGCCTGCACTCCGGCCATGCGCAGCACGTCGCGGATGGGGACGCCCGTCCAGATGGCGTTGCCGACCAAGCCGCCGCCGACCTCGTTGGACACGCAGGTGAGGGTCACGCCGTACTCGTCGAGGCCCATGCCGACGAGGTCGTCGAAGCTGAGCTCGATCGGGGTGTCGACCATGCCCTCGATCGACAGACGCCAGGTGGTCGGATCGACGTTGGGGACGGTGAGCGCGGTGTCGACGCGGTAGAAGTCGCCGTTGGGGGTGATGATCGGGGTCAGCCCGTCGATGTCGAGGTCCGCTCCGGCCGGCACGGTGACCGTCGTCCGGGCCGCGGGCAGACGCAGCGCATCACGTGCCGCGGCGACCGAGGCCGTCGTGGCGTTCAGCACGCGGGCTCCGACCCCGACGACGACGGCGCCGACGGCCGTGAGACCGGTCAGGAGCAGGAACTGACGGCGGTTCGCGCCCGCCTTGTGCGCGTCGCGCGCGCTCGCCGCACGGATCCAGCGCCGCAGGCGCGAGATGCTCAGCAGCAGGACCACGATGCCCACGACGGTGCCGAGAACCGGGGGGAGCCAGGCCAGCGCGCCGGCGCCGGCACGCGTGAGGATGGCGGCCGTGGCGAGGATCCCGCCGATGCCGATCAGCACCGCGCCGACGAAGCGGAACCGGTACTCCAGGATGCCGGCGACCGCCGAAGCGACCGCCGCCCCCAGCCCGACACCGACGAGGAGGGCGATCTTGTCGGACTCCCCGAAGAGGGTGATGGCGAGTTCTTTCAACGGCCGGGGGACGATGTCGACGATGAAGGAGCCGACCGCGAGCACGGGGCTCGCGGAGCGGGCGACGAGGGCGGCGAACATCTCGGCGACGGCGAGGAGCACGGCGGCGGCGACGATGCCCGCGAATGCCGCCCACGGCCAGGCGTGCGGTCGACGCACGGTGGGGGCCTCGGTGGTCCGGGCCGCGGTGTCGGTAGTCATGGCATCCCTCGTTTCCGCGGTCCGCGCACGCGCGATCCGCCTCACCAGGTCTTCGGAACGGCAGCGGGATCGGATGCCGCCCCGGCGGGCCGCGGCCGGCGCTCACTCCGGCAGGAAGGTCACCGGAAGACCGGCGATCGGGAGCCCCGAGGCCTCGATCGCGGTCACGATGGCGCGGTGTTCGTCCGCGGGGGCCACGACCTGGACCTTGTCGACGCCGTCGATCGGAGTGCCGCTCCCGCCGACGAAGAACCCGGTCACCCCGTGCTCGGACGACAGCCGGCGCAGAAGCGTTCCGTATGCGGCGCCCTCGTCCGCGCGGACCTCCACCCCCAGCGTCGCCCCGCCCACGTCGGTGAGGACGCCGGATGCCAGCCCGGCCGCCTCCCGGACGGCGTCGACCTGCGCGACGAGCGGGATGAGTTCGTCGAGCTGTGCGTCGATCGACGAGAGGGCGAAGCGGCCGTCGTCCCCCGTGACGGCCTGCACGGTCGCTCCGGGCACGACACGGTCGAGCGCGCCGACGAGGGACGGTGCCTCGAAACCGAAGGTGGGGCATACGTCCACAGGATCGGAGAACAGCGAGACGAGGCCGTCGGAGGCGGTCTCCAGCTGGAACTCCCACTGAACGGCCTCGGGGTGACCGGAGGTGCAGGCCACCTCGACCACGGCGGGGAGTGCTGCGGCATCCGCCGTCACCGAGATCCACGACGACGGGTCGGAGAACGTGGGCGCCTCCACCCATCGTTCCTTCTCGAGGGCCTCGACACCGGCGACGGCTGCGATGTCCGCACCGAGCGCGTCGAAAGCGGCGGTCGGACGGTCGAAGTGCGTCTCGTCGATCATCCACCCGAGAAGGACGAGGCCGCCCCCGCACGCGAGGATCGCCGCCCCGATCACGGCGGCGATCCCGATGCGCGTCCTGTTCGACTGCGGCATCCCTCGCCCCCCGTCGTGCGGATTCCCACCGTAGAGTCGGGACGTTAACGCGAGGCGAACGAGGGGAGAATCAGCGGTTCTGCCGCTGCTTCAGCACCTTCGCCGCGACCTTCCGGCGGATCTTCTGCACCTTCGGGTCCTTCCAGACCCGGTAGGCGACCGTACCGGCCGCGACGGCGCGGCCGAGGGCCGTGCGTGCGAGCACCGCCCCCGCGAGGCCCACTGCTCCGGTTCCGATCCAGCGTCCGACACCCATGCTGATTCCTTTCGTCGGGTCGTGAGATTCCAGCCAACGCGACGCGGACGGAGCCGGGGTGGCCGTTGCGTGATGCAGCCTGTTGTGCTGTGTCGCGTTGCGGCCCACGGCCGTCCCCGGCCGAGGACGAGGGCGCGTCAGGCGATGCGCTCGCCCACGGGGGCGGCGAATGCGTCGAGCGCCGTGATCACGTCATCCGTCAGCGATGTCGTACTCGCCGCGACGGCGTCGTCGATCTGGCTCGGACGCGAGGCGCCGATGATCGCGGTCGTGACGACGGAGTCGCGCAGCACCCAGGCCACCGCGAGCTGGGGGATCGACAGACCGGCCTCGCGGGCGACGCCGTCGATGCCGCGAATGCGCGCGAGATAGTCGTCGGTGAGTGCGGACTCGTTCAGGAAGCGGCTGTCGGCGGCGCGCGAGTCGGCCGGCACGGTGCCGTCGAGGTACTTCCCGGTCAACAGCCCCTGCGCGAGCGGTGAGAAGACGGCGCTCCCGACGGCGAGTTCGCGAAGCGCCGGGAACAGCTCCGCCTCGGGGGTGCGATCGAAGAGCGAGTACCGCGGCTGGTGGACGAACAGCCGCACGCCCTCGGCCGCGAGCAGATCGTGCGCGCGGCGGGTGAGGTCGGCGGGGTAGTTCGAGATGCCGACGTAGAGCGCCTTTCCGCTGCGGACGATGTCGGCCAGGGCGTGGACCGTCTCCTCCAGCGGCGTTTCGGGGTCGACGCGGTGGGAGTAGAACACGTCGACGTAGTCGGTGCGCATGCGGGTGAGGCTCTGCTCGAGCGAACGGACCAGGTACTTGCGTGACCCGCCGTCACCGTACGGGCCCGGCCACATGTCGTAGCCGGCCTTGGTCGAGACGAACAGTTCCTCGCGGTACCGGCGCAGATCGGTGTCGAGCACCGTGCCGAACGTGGTCTCCGCCGACCCGTACGGCGGGCCGTAGTTGTTGGCGAGGTCGATGTGCACCACGCCCCGATCGAATGCGTGGCGCAGGATCTCGCGCTGGGTGTCGAGCGGGCGGGCGGTCCCAAAGTTCTGCCACAACCCGAGCGAGATGCGGGGGAGCGGGATGCCGCTCGCCCCCGCGCGCTGGAAGAGCACGTCGTCGTAGCGGGTGGGGGAGGCCTCGAACGGAGAGGTCAGGCGGGGGTCATCGGCGGCGATGGGCATGCCTCCGACTCTGCCATGCCGGACGTGGTGCGTTGCGGTGCGTGCGCGTGGCGCGCGGTGGCGCGCGCGCGTGCGTGTGGCGCGTGTGGCCGGTGTGACGCGAGGCGCGGTGGCGCCTGGCGCGGAACGCCCGGATCGGAGGCCGCTGCGTCCGGCCCGGGCGTTCCGCGACGGTCAGGACGCCGCGCCCGCCAGTTCCTCGCGCAGCAGGCGGGCTCCCGCCGAGAGCGCGCTGATCTTGTCGAGGGCGACCGGGCGCGGCAGGGGCGCCATTCCGCAGTTGGAGCTCGGGATCAGCTTGTCGGCATCGACGAACCGGAGCGCACGGCGCAGGGTCTCGGCGACCTCCTCCGGCGTCTCGATGCGTTCGCTGGCGACATCGAGGGCGCCGAGCATGACCTTCTTGCCGCGAAGGAGTTCGACGAGGTCGATCGGCACGTTCGACCGGTGGCTCTCGAGCGAGATGATGTCGATGCTCGACTGCTGCAGCAGCGGGAACGACTCCTCGTACTGACGCCACTCCGACCCCAGCGTGGCTTTCCAGTCGGTGTTCGCCTTGATCCCGTAGCCGTAGCAGATGTGCACGACCGTCTGCGCGCGCAGGCCCTCGACGGCACGTTCCAGGGCGGCGATGCCCCACTCCTTCATCTCGTCGAAGAAGACGTTGAACGCGGGCTCGTCGAACTGGATGATGTCGACGCCGGCGGCCTCCAATTCGCGCGCTTCCTGGTTGAGGATCGTGGCGAACTCCCACGCCAACTTCTCGCGGCTGTTGTAGTGCCGGTCGGCCAGGGTGTCGATCATCGTCATGGGCCCCGGCAGAGCCCATTTGATCGGCCGGTCGGTCTGCGTGCGCAGGAACGCCGCGTCGTCGACGAACACCGGTGCGCGTCGGCTCACCTCGCCGACGACCGTGGGGACGCTCGCGTCGTAGCGGTCACGGATGCGGACGGTCTCGCGGTGCTCGAAGTCCACGCCGTCGAGGTGCTCGATGAACGTCGTCACGAAGTGCTGACGGGTCTGCTCGCCGTCGCTGATGATGTCGAGGCCGCGCAGCTCCTGCTCCTGCACGACCGCGCGCAGCGCGTCGCGCTTGCCCTCGACGAGCACGTCGCCCTCGAGCTCCCACGGCGACCACAGCACCTCGGGCTTGGCGAGCCAGGAGGGCTTGGGGAGGCTGCCGACGGTGGAGGTGGGCAGGAGCGTTGTCACGGCGGTGGATCCTTCGCGGGTCATCGGGTGGCGAGCGAGTAGTGGGCGGCCCACTCGTCGAGGATTCGGCGGTGCGGCTTCACGAAGTGCTCCTCGGCGTAGCGGCCCTGGGTGACGGCGAGCTGGCTGCGCTCGACCCGGTCGTACGTGACCTCGGTCGGCTCGAAGTCCGCCGCCTCGAGACTGGGCTGGTAGACCTCGCCGGCGGGTGTGCGGGCGTTGTAGATCTCGGGCCGGTAGATCTTCTGGAACGTCTCCATGGTCGCGACCGTGCCGATGAGCTGGAGGTCGGAGTAGTCAGCCAGCAGGTCGCCGCGGAAGTAGAACGCCAGCGGCGCCACGCTTCCGCGCGGCATGAAGTAGCGCACCTGCAGACCCATCTTCCCGAAGTACTCGTCGGTGAGAGAGGAAGTGGCATCCTGTGCGTACTCCACGCCCAGGGCGGGGTGCACGACGCCGGTGCGCCGGTAGGTGCGGCTGGTGGAGACGCTGATGCAGATGACGGGCGGGAGCGGGAAGCGTTCGCGGTAGGCGTCGGAGGCGAGGAAGTGCTGGAAGATCTTGCCGTGCAGGTCGCCGAAGTCATCCGGCACGGTGAAACCGCCGGCGGCCGCCTGGGCGGCGGGGAGCACCACGCTGAAGTCGTAATCGCGCAGGTACGACGAGAAGTTGTTGCCGACGATTCCCTGGTGACGTTCTCCGGTGAGCGTGTCGACGATGTGCACATCGAGCACCTCGATCACGGGAAGCTCCTCGTCGGCACCATCGGAGAAATGCAGCTGCACCGAGATGATGTCCAGCTCGACGCGGTACCGGTCGCCGCGCGGGTTCTCGGCCGACGCGAGATCGTTGAGTCGGCGATCGATCATCGTCAGGGCGTTGCGCAGGTTCTGCTGCCGATCGGCGCCGCGCGCGAGGTTGGCGAAGTTCGTCGTGACGCGGGAGGTCTCGGCGGGTGCATAGTCTTCGTCGAAGCGAGTGGTCGTGATGCTGAACGTGATGTCGTTCGCCATGGGATGCCAATCCGGGTGCGGGGAGGCCGCGCACGGGCCTCGCGAAAGTCGGTGCATCCATCGTGCAGCGGGCGCGCGGTCATCGGGTAATTCCGCGCCGCTATGTCCTGCTATAGCCTCGCCCTATGTCAAGGCGGTCGAGCGGCATCACGCTGCAACAGCTTCAGTACTTCATCGAGGTGGCGGCCGAGGGATCGATCAGCGCCGCTGCCGACCTGCTGTTCGTCGCGCAACCCACCATGTCGGCGGCGATGCGCGAGCTGGAGACCCGCGTGGGTCGAGACCTGCTCACGCGCTCCGCGCGGGGCGTGACGCTCACGAGCGACGGCGTGGAGTTCCTCGGCTACGCCCGTCAGGTGGTCGAGCAGGCGGAGCTGCTCGAGCAGCGCTACCTCGGGAGACCTCCGTCGAGGCGACTGCTCGGGATCTCGGCACAGCACTATTCCTTCGTCGTCGACGCATTCGTGCGCATGGTGCGAGCGACGGATGCCGCCGAGTACGAGTTCTCCCTCCGAGAGACGCGGACCTTCGACATCATCGAAGACGTCCGCACGCTCCGCAGCGAGATCGGAATCCTGTTCCGCAATGATTTCAATCGCAATGTCATCGACAAGCTGCTGCGGGACTCCGGACTGGCGTTTCACCCGCTCTTCGTGGCCGAACCGCACATCTTCGTCTCGCGCCGGAACCCCCTGGCATCCCGCCCTCGCGCGACTCTGGACGACCTCGCCGATCTTCCCCGGTTGACGTTCGACCAGGGGGCGAACAACTCGTTCTACTTCGCCGAGGAGATCCTCTCCACCCTGTCGAGCAGGCAGGAGATCCGCGTCTCAGATCGCGCCACGATCTTCAACCTCATGATCGGTCTGGACGGGTACACGATCTCGACGGGCATCATCAGCGACGATCTCGACCCCGAGATCGTCGCGGTGCCCCTGGATGTCGACGAGCGCATCGAGATCGGCTGGATCGGCCGCAGCGCCATCCCCCTGACCGAGCAGGCGCAGCGCTACCTCGTCGAGGTGCGCGACGTGGTCGCCGGCTTCGGGGTGGCGCTGCTGGGCTGAGGACGCGGTGTGCGAGCGGGTGAACGGGTCGAGCGAGCCGGCTCTCGCATCCTCAGCGGCCGTGGCCAGACACTCCTCCGATCGCGACGCATAAACGACCGCCGGCGCTCCTCGCGCCGGCGGTCGTCTGTTCTGCCGGGTCAGGACTCGCGCGTACGGCGCGGGATGATGCGCATGACGGCGGTGCCGGCGGCGATGAGGGCGAAGGCCGCCAGGCCGAGCCAGACCGAGTTGAAACCGGTCATGGCGAGCGCACCAGCGCCGACGCCCGCTCCGGTGGACGATGCGATGTTGTTGTACATGGTGTTCTCCGTTTCACCAGTCGCGCCGACGTCGTGTCAGCGCATCCAGGTATGCCTTGGTGTGGACGACTTGCAGGAAGAGATCGATGATCAGCTCGTACATCAGACCGGCGACGAGCATGTAGCGCCAGCCGCGGTAGCGCACCGTGACGATGCGCTCGATGACGAAGATCGCCGTGACACCGAGCCAGAAGGGCTGGATCGAGAAGCTGTCGAAGAACAGCGCGTACACGATCGTGCCGAGGTAGATGTAGGTGATGAGGCACCCGAGCATCGTGAGGATCTGCCGGCCCCAGTAGGGCCACGTGATGCGGGTGAGTCCGTACTGCACGCAGTTCTCCACCGCGCCCCGCTTCCACCGCAGTCGCTGCTTCCACAGATCCTTCCAGGTGGGCATGATCTCGGTGACGAGCGTGCAGCCGGCGGGGCTCAGGACGTCGTAGCCGAGGTGACGGATGGCGAAGGTCAGCTCGTTGTCCTCGGTGAGCACCGAGGTGTCATAGACGCCGCCGCGGCCGTCACCGGCGGGGAGTTGGCCGGCCAGACGGGCCTTGCCGATCTGCCGGAGCATGCCGGCCTTCATGACCGCCGCGGTCCCGGTGACGACGAGGCACTTGCCGTTCAGGCGCTGCACGTCGCGGGCGTAGCGCGCATACTCGTTCCGCTGCAGGTGACCGACGAAGCCGCCGCCCTCGCTCCCGCGGAAGACGCCTCCCACGGCGCCGATCTTCCCGCGCAGATTCTTTCGGGCGATCTCCAGGAAGTCCGGGTCCAGGGCGGAGTCGGCATCCTGCACGAGCACCAGGTCGTCCTCGCGCAGATGCAGCAGAGCCTCGGCCAGGAACTGGTTGAGGGCGCCGGCCTTCTTGTGGGTGTTGCCGGTCGTGATGAAGACCTCGGCGCCGTGCGCGCGGGCGATCTCGACCGTGCGGTCGGTGCAGTTGTCAGCGATCACGACGATGTGGTCCGGCGGTGAGGTCTGGTTCTTGAGGCCCTCGATCGCGGCGGCGATGCCCGCCTCTTCGTTGTGGGCGGGAAGCGCGGCCACCAGTCCGCCGGTGCGCCGGGCGGCGCGGCGGCGGCGGCCGGGAACGGCGACCGGGGACTCCTCGGCCGCGGGGAGCGCGGCGGTGAGGAAAGCTGCGCCCGAGCGCTCGGCCGGATCCGTCGGCGACCCGTCGTGTCCGGTGACGGGCGTGGACGCCCGACGACGCGTGCTCCGCGAGCGCCGCGTCGGAGCGACCTCGGGCAGCGCCTCCCACGATGAACGACGAGGCGAGGCCGGGGCATGCGTACGGGAGCGCAGAGAGGTGGCCATCACCGGGGTCCTTTCCGTCGATGGCGCACCGAAGAACGCACCGAAGAGGGGTGTCGACGTGCGACGGCTGCGTTGCCGCTGACACGAGCGTCGCGAGCCTGGGCGGCTTCGACGCCATCGAATCTATGCGGCGGAATGCGAGGTGAAGGAAACTCGCGCTGAGGGTGACCTCAAGGTTGAAAAAAGAAAGAATGGGCGATCTTTGGAAGACGTTGCGCGTTTTATCAGCTTCTGCTCAGATTCGCATAAGGTCGATTTAATCGACCGCGATGCGCGACTGTTGCATTGCTGCCCGACATTCTCGAGACAGGACACGCCGTGTTGCCTCATTCCTCCGTCCTTTCGCGCCCGTTCGCGGCTGTGCTCGCCCTCGTGGTTCTGGTCGGGCTCGCTGCTGCACCGACCGGTGCCGTCGCCGCGGAGACCGCCGAAGCAGCCACTCCGGCCGCCGTCCTCGCCTCCGCTCCCGCGGACGCCGCAGGGTGGACCACTCTCTTCCGTGACGAATTCGACGGGTCGGCCGGTTCGCCGGTCGGTTCGCAGTGGGAACCAGAGGTGGGCACGTGGGGGACGGGCGCCGTCGACCGCACCACGGCCTCCACCGCCAACGTCTTCCTCGACGGCACCGGTGCCCTCGCCATTCGTGCACTTCGCGATTCGGCGGGGGAGTGGACCTCGGGCCGGATCATCACGGCCGACAAGTCGTTCGCCGCTCCGACGGGTGGGCGCCTGCTCATGACGGCATCCGTTCGTCTGCCCTCCGTCGTGGATCCGATCGGGTACTGGTCGGCGTTCTGGGCCCTGGGTCGCGATGCGAACGGTCAGATCGACTGGCCGCGCACCGGTGAGCTCGACATGCTCGAGGCGGTCAACGGGACCCCGCAGGTGATCCAGACGCTGCATTGCGACCTGCCGGACGGGGGTGCGTGTGATGAGCCGTACGGCATCACCAGCGGGCTGCAGGACTGTGCCGAATGCCTCACGGGTTTCCACGACTATTCCGTTCTGATCGATCGCTCCATTTCCGGAGCGGAGCGGCTCGAATTCTTCATCGACGGCGTGGTCACCCACACCATCGAAGAGGCCGTGGTCGGCGAGAGCGCGTGGGATGCCGCCATTCCGAACGCCTATTTCCTGGTGCTGAATCTCGCGATCGGGGGCGGCCTGCCCAACGGCGTCTGCGGGTGCGACAGCGCTGCCGCGCCGAAGACCTCCGGCGGCACGATGTCGGTCGATCACGTCGCGGTGTACCGCTCGAACCCGCCCGTCGCCCCCACACCGACTCCGACGCCCGCGCCCGCGGCCCCGACCATCAGCGGCGACCCGACGGTCGGCTCCACCCTCGTCGCGGCGTCCGGCCGTGACGTTCCGGTGACGTACCAGTGGTCGTCCGACGGTGCCGCGATCAGCGGCGCGACGAGCAGCTCGTTGACGCTGCCCGCGTCGACCGTCGGCACGCGCATCACCGTGACGGTGGCGGCACCGGACGGATCGAGCGCCGCGACATCGCTGCCGACGGCGCCCGTCGCCGCGGGCACGCTCGGGGCTGTGACTCCGACGGTCACCGGCACGGCCAAGGTGGGGTCGACCTTGACGGCATCTCCCGGGACGTGGACGCCGAGTCCGGTCACCCTGACCTACCGCTGGAAGGCCGACGGTGTCGACATCTCCGGCGCGACGGGCAAGACGCTGAAGCTCGCCAAGGCCCAGATCGGCAAGCGCATCACCGTCACGGTCACCGGCGCCAAGGCGGGGTACACCACCGCGCAGCGCACCTCGGCGTCCACGGCGGCGGTCGTGCGCTGAGATGCAGCAGAGGGGGCGGTCGCGTCCGCGCCGAGCACGCGCGGGCGCGACGGCCTCGGCGTGCGGAGAGAGGTCGGGTGGACGCCGAAGTCAGCCGCGATCTGTCTAACGGTCGCACCGGGCCCCACGACCGCGCACGACGTCGTCGGAGAACTCGCTCAAGGGCACCCTCTCGAGCGACTTGACTCAGATGCCGCCTACCGGTGCGGTAGGCCCCTCCGCAGACGGCCAAGATCGCGATTGCGATTCCTCGTCGCCCCGGCCGTGATCAGACGGCACCCGGTCGAGTCGCAGCACGATGCGGCGATCTCGGCGTAGACCAAGCGGATCGCCCGGCGCCGGGGCGTCGAGAAAAACCTCGCGCTGGATCTCACGGACTTCGGCAGCGCGCGCGGCGGCCGGATGAAACGCCTCATCGAAGGTGCTGATCGTCCCCGACAGCGCCGATCGCGGACCTGAGCCGTCTCGTCTGCGCCGTCGCCGGTCCGCGATTCCCACGGACACCATCAGGGTGATCGCGGCGGTGACCAACAGGACGGTGATGATCTCGTTGGTGGTCATATCGCCAGGACCCTTCCGCCGCCGGCTCCGACCCACAGTCTCCCAGGTTCTCCTCGGAGGGCAAGCGAGCGAGCAACCAGGCCGGACGTGACAACCCCGTGCCGAGCAGATTGCGATGGCCTCGCGGGCGCAGCAGGAGGAGAACCCCCTCGATCTGGCCGCGGACGTCGCCCCGGGAAGGCTGCACCGCGCGCGAATGGCCTGGGAGGCGGCGACTCTCGCGAACATCGCTCTCAGCGATATTGCGGGTAACGCTGACGTGGTGGGGCTTGTTCAAAGGTACTCGAATAATTCGACAGGGGTGGTGAAGCTGCGCCAACTGGCAAATCTGAAGCCGTGCCGGGTTGTGATGGACAGCCGCCCCGTACCTCGCCGAGCTCGACGGCTGACCGACGCAGAGAAGATGGCGTTTGTTGAGGGCTACAAGCAGGGAGAGCTGGTCGCAGATCTGGCCCGTCAGCTTGGAGTGCATCGCACGACGCTCGACATGCTGGTTGCTCGTTTGGAGCTGAGCCGGGTAGATCCAAATGAGGTGCCGGCGAAGGTACGTGATGACCTGGTTGAGAAGTACCGGGCGGGGGAGTCCCTAGCTGCGATCGGCGATCGGCTCGGGTTCAGCGCCAACAAGGTGCAGCGGCTGCTCGTGTCGATGGGTGAACCGATCCGCCCACGGGGCCCAAGGAAGCCAACGGTTACGAGCGAGCAGATCCAGCAGATGGTCTCGCGGTATGAGCAGGGCGAGGCGATCTCAGCCATCGCAGACTCCGCTGGAGTGAGCTATGCGCAGACGAGGTCGTGCCTGATGGAGGCAGGCGTTCAGATGCGGCCGCGCGGGGGAGTGCGGTGAGCTAGGCGGCCTTCTTCTTCTCGGCTTTGTCTCGCGCGATGGCAAGAAGTACACGGGATAACTTGTCGAAGTCGACATCCGGTCTAACGAGTGCTTCGGTGCGGATGACAAATGACTTGTTGGTGCGCCTCCTGCCAGGAGTCTTTTTCGGTGGCGGTGGTGCCGACTCAAGCTGCGCAATGACCTTGCTGAACTGGGCATACGCCTTGCCGGCACGGTGGGGGAGGCTTGGCCACTTCGCCGTGACCGCCTGGCGATACGTGACAGCCTGATCTTCCGTGAGGTCCATGCTGGGTTGGTACAAGCCCGGTGTCCTGCCCGCCATCGTCCTCTTGCGGTGCGATAGTGATCCGGCCTGCGATGTAGTGCTCTTTTTGCTCGAACTCGTTCACCCACGCTTCAAGTTGCTCCCGAGAACAGCGGGGCGGCGAAGCGTCAATGTCGTGCATGCAGAAAGTCTCACATTCACGCACCGAGCAAATCGACCCCGCCGATGGTGTCCATTCCTGCGAGCGCACGCCGCCGCGCTGCCGTCGCGCGGCTAGGTCTTCGCAGCCTCGGCGATGCTAGATGGTGTCGAAGCGGATGTCGTCCTCGTCGTAATCGGTCGCTATACCCGGTAGCCAAACGTGGGGGTCGACGTCCGCGGTTTGAGCGATGAGCGGGACAGTGGAAACGGAGATGACGATGGATGTCGTGGTCGTCACGAAGAAGCTGAGTCGGTGGCCGCCGTCGGCGGTGACGTTGAGGAAGCCGCCTGCGGCGCGGGCGGCTCGGAGGGTTTGCTCCCGCAGGTCATCGAGGCTCTCGAGCGGGCCGAGCGCGAAGCTCGTGCCGTCGACTGTGACGGTGACCCGCTCGATGCTGTTGCCCATGCGCGGACGGTATGTCGGCCTGCCATCAGATTCGCCCGGGGTTGCGTTGAGGGAGTCCGCATGGCACACTTCGCGCGTCAGTGGCGGGGCACGTATAGGGGCACAAGGCGAGGGCGCGCACCAGGGGTGTCGGGCAGCGCCTCGCCGGGAAACCTTGCTCCCAGGTCCCGCCGCTCGCCGCTCGCCCCCACCTGACGGCGGTGCCCGGGAGCGTGCCCACAAGGGCGGTCAAGCGTGTGACTCGCACTCGCGAGCGTGGTCGCCACGGTGAGCGATCCAGAGGGCGCTCTTGACGTCGTCAGGAGCGTCGAGCGAGGCGAGCGAAGCGGATCCCCCATCCAACCGCAGCCCACTGCCTCTCAGCGCTGAGGGTCGCAAATCCGATGACTCGGCGGGCACACCCCCGCAACGAAGTCGTCCTCCAGCTGCCTCCAGCTGACCCGCGCGACTTCTTCTTCTTGCTTCGAGAGTATCTCGGGGATGGACTCATGCATCCCGCGCGTTGACCACGGGCGGCCGGCTGGGTGTCTTTGCTGCGGTTCGGCTACGGCGTCGCCGGTGTTTGCTCGAATGTGATCAGGCCAGCCTCGCGGGCGATGGCGTCGGCTCGAGATGCTTCTGCCTCTGCTGCTGCCGCCAGCCTGGCGTGCGCGGTGAGGTGATCCTTTTGGATCTTCGCGGTGATGGCTGCGAGGTGGTCGGCGAGGAATGTTGCCAAGCCGGATTTCAGTTCTTCGAGATTGGTGTTCGCGATTTCGAGGCGCCGGTCCGACACGCGGAGCGTGACCGAAGGATAGCCAGCGTCAGAGAGGGCCTGTTGGGTCGTTGGGGAGTGCAGTGCGGTCACTTCTTCTGCCTGTGGGCGGCGGTTGAAGACGGCGTCGACCTGGTAGGTGTTGGGCGCGGTCAGTGTCCCGAGTCTGGGCGGCAGCGATCCAGGGAGAACGGACGTGAGGCCGAGGGGGTTCGGGTATGCCGAGGGGGTGGGCGTTGTGTGCGGCTTTGATGCTGTGGAGGACGTGTCGGTGGTCATGGGTCTCGGGGACCCCTCTCTGGGGTTGCGTGTCCGCGGGGGCGCAGAGGCCGCCTAGGAGGCGCGTCGGCGGTTGCGGGTTCGGATGAGTCCGAAGATGAGGGTGCCGATGAAGAGCACGATGCCGATGATGGCGAGCCATAGCAGGCCCTCGAACGTGAATCCCACGATCGTCAGCACCGCCCAAGCGACGAGGAGGATGACGAGTGTGAGCCACATGTTTGTGACTCTACGCCTAATATTCGAGTTGGGTGTCAATTCTTTTGCCCAAAAAAGAGGGCGGGCTGGAATTGAGATTTTGGGAAGAGTTGCTCCACGCAATTTCGGGGCGAGCGAGCACGCATCGACAGTTGCCCGATTTGCGAAATCTGCCGTCGCATAGTGTCGCGGTCATCGGCACGCAATATCTCGTGAACGACGTCGAGCGTCAGGACGTCGGTGATCGTCTCTACGTGTTGCGCTCCGGCAAGCTGCGCGAGGGCAGGGCAAGGTCGGTGGCCGTCTTCTCGAACGGTCGAAACCTGGGTCGTTTGTCCCCCGAGGCAGCTCAGCCGCTGGCGGCGGCGCTTGCGAAGCTGGGCGGTGCCGCCGTGGTGAACGGAACGGGTGTGCGCACAAGCGGGATCCGCCTGTGGGTCGACGTCCCTGACACGGACGCGCTGAACGCCTTCGCAGCATATTGGCAGCTTCGAGAATAGTTCGCGAAATTCCGGCGAATATCAAAAAGTAAGACCGCCGCTGAGAGTCATATATACGAAAGTGAACATACGACGCGCGTAACCTGTTGGTAAGTCCTCGGCGACCGCCATCGGCTTCAGGCCTCACCGGTCACGACGAAACCGAGGAATGGAAATGCGCTCACCGGTCATTGAATCCCGACTGGGTCCTATTCGCCAGACCTACGCAGGGACGACGGAGTTCCCCCCGATGGCGAAGGCCTACACCGAGCTGTCTCAGGTCGTTCGAGAGACCGGTCTCCTGCTGCGTGCACAGCGCTTCTACGCCGTCGTCGGCCTCGTGCTCGCGGTCGGATTCGCCGGGGCCATCGCCGGGTTCGTCCTCTTCGGCGACAGTTGGTATCAGCTGCTCATCGCTGCCGCACTGGGCGTCCTGTTCACCCAGGTGGCATTCCTCGCCCACGAGGCCGCGCACAAGCAGATCCTCGCCTCCGGTCCCGGGAACGAACGCCTCGCGCTGTGGCTGGGAGCCGGCGTCGTCGGTCTGAGCATGTCGTGGTGGGGCGCGAAGCACACCCGCCACCACGCCAACCCGAACCGCGTCGGCAAGGACCCGGACATCGAGGTCGACACGGTCTCCTTCCTCGAGGCCGACGCGGCGAAAGCACGTGGCTTGCGGCGATGGATCACCCAGAGGCAGGGCTGGCTCTTCTTCCCCCTCCTCACGCTCGAGGGCGCCAACCTTCACTTCCTCGCGTTCAGACACCTTCTCTCCCGCGGCGAGGTGAAGGGACGCCGCCGCGAGCTCGCGATCCTCGCGCTTCGGTTCTCGGTCTTCGTCGCCCCGGTGTTCGTCTTCCTTCCTCTCGGGATGGCGTTCGCGTTCCTGGGCGTCCAGCTCGCCGTGTTCGGCGTGTACATGGGCGCATCGTTCGCCCCCAATCACAAGGGCATGGCCGTCATCGCCCCGAACGCGAAGCTCGACTTCTTCAGCAAGCAGGTCCGCACCTCACGCAACATCACCGGCGGGTGGTGGGCGACGTGGCTCATGGGCGGCCTCAACTACCAGATCGAGCATCACCTGTTCCCGAACATGCCCCGGCCGCATCTGAGCCGGGCCCGCGCGATCGTCAAGGAACACAGCGAGACACTGAACGTCCCCTACGTCGAGACCAGTCTCTGGCGTTCGTATGGCATCGTCATCGCATATCTCAACCGTGTCGGCCTCGCGGCCCGCGACCCCTTCGAGTGCCCCATGACCTCCGCGGCCGCCCGAGCCTGATGCGCGACGTCCAACGTCACGGATGCCACGTGCCAGTAGCCGCGTCGGTTGCAGTCGGCAGGTGTACCCGGACGATGGGCCGTCTCGGGATCGTCTATCGTCACGCTTGCCGCGCGCGTAGAGTCCAGCTATGAGCGGCGCATCGACGGACGACGAAGACGGCAACACCTCGGGTGAGTCGCGACGCAGCCGTGCCCGGCGGATACGGTGGACGACGGCGACCGGTGAGCATCGGCAGGGCTATGCCGCGACCAATGAGACACAAGCTCGGCGCGATGCGGAGATCGAACGCGACAGGCTTTCGACCGACGACGAGGTTGCGCGGGAACACTGGGATGACGATGGCGGACCGAATCTGCCTCCACATCCGCCAAGTACTCGATCTCATTCGCCTCATCCCATCAAGCATTTCCCACCTCTCTGAGCGAGGTGCGCTGGCCTGATGATCCCCCAACGTTCCGCTTGCCTGGACTGCAGTCACCATGCCGTCGGAATACACAGTCAACGGTGATCCGCGACGGCTTCCACTGAGATCGCAGCGATGGGTCGAGAGATGAGTCCAGCGACTGTCGTACGGGAGCCGGCCACACCCCGCAGAGTGAAGGCGGAGAGTGGGGCTTGTTCAGAGGTACTCGAATAATTCGACAGGGGTGGCGAAGCTCCATCAGCTGGCGAATCTGGAGCCAAGCCGAGTCGCAGCGGCCAGCCGCCCTGTACCCCGCCGAGCTCGACGATTGACTGACGCGGAGAAGCTGGTGTTCGTTGACGGCTACAAGCGAGGAGATCCGGTCGCTGATCTTGCTCGTCAGCTTGGGGTGCATCGCACGACGCTCGACACGTTGGTTGCGCGCTTGAAGCTGAGTCGGGTAGATCCAAATGAGGTGCCGGCGAAGCTACGTGATTCCTTAGTTGAGAAGTATCGGGCGGGGGAGTCCCTAGCTGCGATCGGTGAAGAGTATGGGTTCAGCGCTAATAAGGTACAGCGGTTGCTCGTGTCGATGGGTGAACCGATCCGGCCACGTGGCCCAAAGAAGCCGACAATCACTGACGAGAAGGTCCAGCGGATGGTCTCGCGGTACGAGCAAGGCGAGGCGATTGCAGCTATAGCAGCATCAGCCGGCGTCAGCTACGCGCAGACCAGAGCATGCTTGCTCAATGCAGGCATACAGATGCGGTCGCGCGGGGGAGCGCGATAAATCGCGCCACCAGGAACGACCCGGCGCCCGCGGCTCCGCGCCGCTTGCGTCCAACGACAGCACCCCTCCTGAAGGAGGTTCAGGGTGGGACCAAGCCCGCGACAGCTGTAGTGCCCCGTTCACGCGCGGTGCGCCGAACGAGCACCTCGCGGCATCCGCCACGGTTTGCGCATCTAGGCTGCGAACAGGTAGGCCCAGAACTTCTTCGCTGGGCCGGAGACGAGCTTCTTCCACCTATTTCGTACTCCCCACCGAAGCTCCCGCGCGAATTTGCGGACGACGCCGGTTTTGAGGTCCGCCTCAATACGCGCACGGTGAGCGTATTCAGCGTCCAGGTCCTTTCTCATCTGAAGCGCCATGCGAGCGACACGGCGAGAGTGTCTGGGTATCCGTTCCCCGCGGAGCCAAGCGGCGACGGTTTCGAAGCCGGCCCACGCCATCTGTGCATACCCCCACCGAGGGACGGTCCACGGACTTAGCCCCTCACGGTCCGCACGCGAAAGCGCTCCGAGTCCATCCATCAGTTCAAGCGTGGCGGTTCGATGTCTTCCTTGTCCGCCGGCCATATTGGCTGCGCCAGCCGCGAGTCCGTTTGCGACGACGTCCCATTGCTCCTCGTAGGGTGTGCACTCATTACCAAATCCCGCCTCTGCCTCGGTCGAGTTCGCGTACTCAGCAAACCCGTAGAAGGCCATCATGACCTTCTGGACCTCCTCGCGAACTACCCGGGTCTGTTCATCGCGACGTCGCGCCCTCTCGTTGAAGAGAGTGATGCTTTGAGCAATGAGCACGCCAACGAGAGCAAAGGTGGGCACCGCCATAGCCACCCACAGCGGCGTCGAGGCTTCCATACGCTTGAGGGTATCGGTCATCGCGATCGGCCAGGCAACACCTTGAGGCACCACGCCGGCCGCGCCACGAATCGTTGGAGGTTGCGCCGGATATTGTCCGGCGGCAACCCCTGGATTCCGTGTCAGGATGAAGCGAGAGCAGCGTCGAGAGTCGAAGCGAACCCTGTTCTTCCCTCCCTCAGAAACTGAAAGAACGCGTCATAGTCGCGTGGGGTTAAGAAGTGGAACGCGTACTTTTCTGTGCCCAGCATCGCGTTCAGCACAGCGAAGTGAGCGGTTGCCGCCACAAATTTCGCGCGATTCTCATCTGACGGCTCATCGATCTCGTCGTCTCCCTTGATCTCGACGACTAGGATTCGACCTTTCGTCGCGATGAAGAAGTCCGGATTAAAGTGGCCTCGCCGAAAGTGTTCTCCCTTCCGCCATCCGAATTCGATCGAATAGAAATCCTGGTCCGTCGATTTGATCCAACCGGAGGTGACCGCGGCGTTCTCAGGTTTAATCAAGTCTTTCACAAACACCCGCTCGGGGCGATGGTTCGCGATAGCAATGTTCAGTGGCGTCTTGAAGTGGAACTTGTTCGATACTTCTTCGACTGCAGAGCGAGGCAAAGAATCGTCTTCGAGAACGTCGTTCAGCACCCGCCGCGTCTCTTCATCGCTAAGCGACGCTGAATCTTCGTCTGCGAAGACAGTGGCATCGCCTCGTCGAAGCCCCGAGACGCTGATGCTGTCACGATGACGCTGAGCCGTCGACAGTTTCACAAGCTCGTTCGGCTTTGAAACATACCTCACCGTATGGCTCGACTTTCGATGCACCACTCCGAAGGCTGCCTGTAGCCTCTGACGGTTGTCCTCACTCACCAAGTCATCCGTTTCGCCCACGCGCTTCAATGATTCGCGAATCAGCTCGCGCAGCCAGACGACTGAGTATTTGCTTGCGTAGTCGGTCGACTCTTCGAGGTCGATCGCGCGGAATTTGGAGTGGATGTGCTCAGCAACCTCATCGACGGAGAACATCTTGTAGCGAATGAGAGTACGCTTCTCACGCTGACTCCCCGTGACCACGCGGCTGTAGGTGGTCTCACGCTCTAGCTGCGACACTTGGGAAGCCAGCGAAACGTAGCCTTTCGAGAAGTCGTACTCCTCCGGGGCATTGTGCTCTTCGGATTCCTGGGACTTGCTGTAATCGATGTTCTCAATCTCGAAGTTGTAGTCCACTTCCTTATCTGAGACCTGCGAGACAAGACGGTTCTCGATTTCGAGAACCTCGTCGACAAGGTGGCGTATTCGAGATGACCACGCATCATGATTAAAGACCGTTAGTACAGGTCTTTCGCCGCGATACGAGTCAGGCACGCGTAACCCTCGACCTAGCACCTGTGCGATGAGCAGTTTGCTCGAGAACGCCCTTTCCTCATGAGGCACCACTTGGAAGACGTTCTTCACATCCCAACCCTCCGTAAGCATGCTCACCGAGACGATCCACTCGACAGCGCTGTCCGCCTGATCCACGGAAGCGAGCTGAACGACGTTCCGCTTATGGTCCGGATCTGAGGTGACCGTCAAGACTTTCGCCGCCGCTTGATCCTGCGGGAGCTCCTCAATCGACGCGAGGAAGGAGACGAGGTCACTGGCGAGGCGCTTTGCGGCCGCAATGTCCCGCGTCACGAGCAATGTGAGGGGCTTTACCTTCCGGTAAAACTGCTGATTGCTCTGATGGTTGTCATAGACCTTCTGGAACTTCTCGTCCCGCGCGCCCGTCGAGTCTTCCGCGACGTAATCGATAGTTTTTACTACGCCCGCATCGATGGCCTCGCGGAGGGAGTATCGGAAGACAACATCCGGGAAGTAGGCGTCGTCCACGTAACAAGTTCCGGAAACACCCACCACGTAGCGAAAGCCGATGTCGTTGGCCCCCACGAACTCCGCCCAACGGCGCATGTCGCCGTTGGAGGAGTAAAGGTGATGGGCCTCATCGTTGAGGATCAAGGTGCGGGCGCCCTTACCCACCAACGTGGGGCGAATCGAGCTGCGCGACGAGGCGAAGGTCGCGTGGTAGTTCTCGACGCAAAACGGCGCCAGGCACGATTGACTCGGTGCCGTTGATAATCGCCGGCGCCTGGTACACCGAAGCGGAAGGCATCGCCGCCCGCAGCGCCTCGCTAGAGGCGAGACTCTTGAACTTGTCGGTCAGCCCCGCCTCGATCGTCAAGGAAGGGCAAAGCACGACAACCTGATCCACCGCCCCAATCCCGAGCATGATGGCAGCGATGCCGTACATCACGTAGCTCTTCCCCGTACCCGTTGCCAGGTCAAGACTGCAAGAAAGCTGATCGGGGAAGAGCAACTTTCGCTCTGCCGCAGCCTCTCCGCCGTAAACGTCCTTCAGCGTGGGGCTGGCATCAAGGTTCTCCCGCATCAGAGCGCGGAGGTTCGGGTAACGCTCCCCAAGCAAGTACCGAAGGGTTACGCGGATCGCGTCTTTCTGGTAGTCGCGCGTCGAGCAAAGTGCGTCCAAGAACGGCTCGTAAGGCGTGAGGTCCAGAACGGTAGGGTCGATCGCCTTGGTCACGTTGAGCACGAGGTCGGTGTTGGTGACGGACGCTACGGCCACTGACACTAGCTGACACCGTCCGATTTGGTGACGGGTTCGCGCACGATGAATGAGTCGCGAGCCTTCACCTCCGTGTACTCGTTACCAAACACATCGAGATAGACGATCATCGCGAAGTCCCCCAAGCTCTTGCCGCTCAACTCGATCTTCCAGTCGCTGTCCTCGAGCTCGGCAGCGAACTTTACCTCGTCCAGCACGAACGGCGGCGCTGAGTCCGAGTCTGCTGCCTGATCATACGGATAGTCGAAGTCGATCAGGACCGCCGCCAGAGTTTTTCGATTACCTCGTGCCGTGACTCCACGGGCCAACGCTTCGCTGTTGAACTCCTCGATGCGCACAAACGCGACCTCGGAATCGCCGTTCTGTTCTCGCCAGTAGTCGCATCGCACGGAAGGCTGCTGAATGAAATCGAAGCCCACGGCGTCGACGGTGCGGTTCACATCGTCCGCATCAATCGGCTGGCGCAACGCCTCGAAGGGGCGGTCGTGCAGCTCGTTCACTATCGAGTACGGAATCCGCAGGACGTAGTAGCGGACTTCACCGTGGTCGATGTAGTCCTCAAGGAACGCGACGCTCGCAGCGGGGGCAATGATGAAGACATCGGCGCTGGATCGGCTCCCGATCTGCGAGTGGAGATTGTCTATGAACCCGTGATCGAGAACAACGCCACCGTCTTGCCTGTGATTGAAGACGAGGACGTCCGCGCCGTTTCGGTAGCCGTCAAGCTCGATCCCAGCGACCTTGTGTGGATCGTCCACGCACCCAAAGAGGTTCAGGGCGAAGAACCGCCAGTCGAGCCACGCGAGGTCGCGAAGTCGAGCGAAGTCATAAAGGCCAGCATTGCTAAGCGTGAAGGGCGACGCCGAGAGCGATCGACCCTTGTTGCCGATGTTCGCCTTTAGGCTCAACATCCGCTTTTGGATTGTATAAACAGCAAGCTTGCCGGAGTCAATTGCGATCCATCGACGCCCCAGCTTCTCCGCGACCGCGGGCGTTGTTCCCGAACCAGCGAATGCGTCCAGCACAAGGTCGCCTGGTTTCGTAGTTGCGCTAATGATGCGTTCGAGGAGCGCCTCTGGCTTCTGCGTGGGGTACCGCTGATTCTGGCTGCGGTCCGCAGGCTGAAGCATGGACATCCGCCACACATCGTCAACGGCCTTTGTATCTGTCTCCTGGTATATGACCTTGCCGTCCGAGCCCCTCACGTTGACGAGCTTCTGCGTCTCTTTGTTCCACTTGCGAGCGAGCTGTTTAACGGGACCTTCCAGGCGCAACTCCTTCAACGGCGTGAAGTTGAAAGTCGACGTCTTCGAGTACCAGTAGATGACGTCGTGATTTGAGGCGAACCTTTTAACGTTGCCCTGCATCTTGTTGTAGTAGTGCCAAACGATTTCGTTTCGGAAGTTGCGTTCCCCGAAGACTTCGTCCATGAGCACCTTGACGTAATGCCCCTTCTTGGAGTCGAGGTGCACAAAAATCGATCCATCATCAGATAGAAGCTCGCGAAGCATAATCAGGCGGCGACGCAGGAACTCGAGGAAGGCCGCGCCGACCACACGATCCTGGTACGCCCTCTCCTCGTCGCCCCCAACGAAATCGCGAGCTGAAGCGAACGGTGGGTCAATGTAGATCAGGCGGGCACCGGGCTGGCCATCAGCACTTTTAAGTTCGCCGCTGCGCTTCAGGTCAAGCAGCGTCTTTGCGGCTTGGAGGTTGTCTCCGAAGATCAGGCGGTTGGCCCACCCCGAACCCGGAGGGGCGCCAAACTCGCGGATCACCTGGAGAGGAACGGCCATCGTATTTGCGATGACGTCTTCCTCGCGCTCCTTCCCGACGTACGTGAGCTCGTACTCGTGCCGATCAGGCGGGAAAAGCGAGCTCTTGTACTCGCGCGGTAGGTCCTCGCCTCTTGCCAGCAGTTCTGCCAGATGGGCACGCTCGTCCGTCGATAGTCCGCTCATAGCTCGTCTCTCGCGCCAGGGTTGTGAAGGTGTGGGCGCCTGCCGTCATGATACGAGTGACCACCGACACCCCACGTCTTGGGCCGACGTCAAGTAGATTCTCGACGTCGGCCGCAGCGCCTGGCTGGGCGGTGAGCACGGCGATCTAGGGCGTGTCTGACAATGTCTTGGTCCAGGTGATGGTGGCGTGGATGAGGACGGCGGCGCGGAATACGACCGCCAACTTGTCGTAGCGGGTGGCGAGGCCTCGCCATTGCTTGGTGTGGCAAAACCGCCGCTCGATGACGTTGCGGTTGCGGTAGTCATCGGCGTCGAGCCCGACGGGCCTGCCGCCGCGGGATCCGCGGCGTTTGCGGTGACCTTGCTGGTCACGCGGTTCCGGGATCACGGCCTTGATTCCCCGGCCGCGCAGGTGCGCTCGAATCGCGCGCGACGAGTACGCCTTGTCGCCGCGGACCGCATTCGGACGTGTGCGAGTGAAGCGCCCTGGGTCTGATGGAGACTCGCGCTATTTGATTCCGACCAGCTGATCGCGGTCGGCTTGGACAGCATAGAACGCGTTCTCGAACTCGGCGGGCGGGACGTCGCCGAGGTAGCCGTGGAGGCGCTCGGTGTTGTGCCAGTGGACCCAGCCGAGGGTCGCGAGCTCGAGATCCTCGACGGTCTTCCACGGCCCGGATCGTGCCGGCCCGCGGACGAGTTCGGCCTTGAAGTACCCATTGACTGTCTCGGCCAGGGCGTTGTCATAGCTGTCGCCGACGGTCCCGATCGACGGGGTGGCGCCGATCTCCGCGAGCCGCTCCCCGTAGCGAATCGACGTGAATTGAGAGCCCGCATCGCTGTGACACCGCAGGTCCGCGTGGCGGTGCCCGCGGGACCAGCGTGCCATCTCGATCGCGTCGAGGACCATCTCGGTACGCATGTGCGACGCGACCCGCCACCCCACGATCATCCGACTGAACGCGTCGACGATGAAGCAGACGTAAGCGACGCCAGCCCACGTCGGCACGAACGTCAAATCGGTCACCCAAAGCCGGTTCGGTGCGGTCGAGGTGAACTCCCGCCGCACCAGATCCGGGTGTCTGGCCGATGTCGGATCCGCCCTGGTGGTCTTGACCCGCTTCGAACGTCTCACGCCCTCGATCCCGGCTGCCCGCATCAGCCGCGCGGTCTGATCCCGTCCGATCATGATCCCGACGCGTCCGGCAGCCTTCCAAAGCTTGCGGACCCCGTAGACCCGGTAGTTCACGTCCCACAACTGCACCAGCTGCGGGATCAGCTCTTCGTCGCGGACGGCGCGAGCTGACGGGGAACGGGTCTTGGCGGCGTAATAGCTGCTCGGAGCCACCTGCAGCAATCTGCAGATGAGCTCGACTCCGAGCCGGCGACCATCGACCAGGTCGTCCTTGTTCGCGTCGATGAACGCGACTACTTCCGGTAGTGGCGGTCGAGCTCCGCCCCGAAGAAAGACGCGGCCCGCTTCAGCACCTCGTTGGCGCGGCGCAGCTCCCGGTTCTCCTGCTCCAGCTCCCGGATCCGCTGCGCCTCCGTGGTGCTCACGCCCGCGGTGACGCCGTCGTCGATGTCGGCCCGCTTCACCCACATCCGCACGGACTCGACCCCATAGCCGAGCTGCGTAGCGACCCGCTGCACCGTCCCCTGGGTGACTCCGAGCTCGGCGCGCAGCGTCCTCACCATCCGCACCGCGGCGGCCTTCTCCTCATCCGAATACCCACGCGTCGTCGGCTTCCCGATCGCCTGTTCCTTCGGCATAACCCCATCCTCGTTTCCAAGGTCAGGAGCCTCCAACAAACCCAGGGCGCTTCATTCCTCCTTTGTGCGCGCGACCGGGAACCGGGATGGTTCTCGTGGAATCGCGGAGCACAAACGAGGGGGCTGGGCCTCAATCGGGGGAATGGTCGGGGCGGCCGGCGAGCTGCGTCCTTACGTGGACGTGCTCGAGCCGGCCGCCGGGGTAGAGGCGGTGCCTCAGGTTGTCGTGGCCTTCGCCCGCGGCGTCTTCGGCGCTGGGGTGGCATCGAAGATGGCGGCGATGGCGTCGCGTTTGCCTGCTGCCTCGCGTTCGATCTCGTCGCGGACGTCTTGTGCGCGGCGTTGGATGGCTGGGTCGGCTTTGGTTGTGTCGATCCAGGCTTCGATGGCGAGGCGGACTTCGTCGGTGACGGTCCGGTCGTTGAGCTGGGCGATGATGTCCAGCTGGGTGCGGGTGGACTCGTTGAGTCTCACCGCGAGGGGTTTGATCGGGCCGTAGCCGAGTCCATTGGCGGACGCGGGCGTGGCGGGTGTGGTGGTGGCGTTGGACTCGCTCATGAGCGGGTCACCTCCTTGACGGGTGCGGCCGAGAACTCAGGACGAATTCTCTACAGACCGCAGACCGGCAACGAAGTGCGTGGGAGCGGGTGCCAGAACTGAACTGCAGCACCCGCTGTATCCAGTGAACGACGGAACGCGCGGGGTGCCAACCGTCCGATCGAACAGCGCCGCCTATCCCCCAATCTGCTGCCGCCTCCGTATCGGAGCGCGGCGGCACCTCGCCGGGCAAGTCACATCGCCCAACCACCCATGGCGTCGCGGTTAGCCTAGGTGTTGTGGCTGGGGAGGTTGGGGGCGCGTGAGGCGGGTGTGCCGTTGATGGCGGTGTGGGGTCGGTGGTGATTGTAGTGATGCAGCCAGGGGGCGAATGCGGCTGTTCGTTCGGTTTCTGATCGGTAGGCGCGGGCGTAGGCCCATTCCTCGAGGAGGGTGCGGTTGAGGCGTTCGACTTTTCCGTTCGTCTGGGGTCGGTAGGGGCGGGTGCGAACGTGGCGGATGGGGCCGAGGGCGTCGCGGAAGGCGTGCGAGCGGTAGCCCGTGCCGTTGTCGGTCATGACGGCTTTGACGTCGATGCCGGCGTCGGTGAACCAGGCGTGGGCGCGGGTCCAGAACGCGGTCACAGTGTCTTTGCGTTCGTCGTCGAGGATCTCTGAATACGCCAGGGCGGGAGTGGTCGTCGACGGCGGAGTGGATGAAGGCGTATCCGTGGCCGATGCCGCGGCGGTTCTTCTTGCCCGCCTGGGGGCCGTGGATGCGGTGTCCGCCTCCGTCGGGGATACGTCCGAGCTTCTTGACATCCATGTGCACCAGATCGCCGGGGGCGGCAGCTTCGTACCGGTTCGTTGTGGCGCGGCTGGTTTTGATCCGCACCCCCGTGCCGGGATCGGTCCATCGCAACGGCGGGCACCCGTAACGACGCAGGATCGCTTGCACCGTGGAGCGGTTCAGCCGCAGCTGCGCGGCGATACGCGCCGGCCCCCACCGTTTCGACACCCGCAGATTCACCACCCGCCGCTCCACCCGCCGGCAGGTGCGGTTCGGGTTCACGCGGGGCCGGGAGGAGCGATCCACCATGCCCGCCCGGCTTCGCGGTAGCGGTGAGCCCAGCGGGCCGCGGTGGTGACGCCGACACCGAAACGATCGGCGGCGCGGTGCAGAGGCCACTCGTCGTCGACGATCAAACGGGCAAGGCGCAGCCTGCCAGCGGGCGCAAGAACAGCGTTAGCGTGGGACATCGAGGACCTTCTGGTTTGGGAGCGGTCAGTTGTGGTGACTCCACTCCACCAGAAGGTCCTCGCCTACGCTCACGTCCCTAACCACCCAGGTCAGAACACCTAGGGCTTTCGCACTTACCGCTCGTGAGGCTGTGTGGGGAACGGGGAAAGTGCCCCTGACTTGGGAGAATAGGGCTTGTCTAGAGTCTTTTTCGTCCCCAAGAAGGAGCAATTTCGAGGTAGAGAGTACCGGAGCGTATCCACGCATTCATGTCGATGCCGCGTCGGTGTCCGCAGTCGGTCAGGCGGGTGGCGTCCTGCTGACCGAAACGGTCCGCGCGACGGGCCTGGACCGGGCGCTGTCGGAGGCCTTGGCGCCGTGGCGTAAGCCATTCGCGGTCGACGATCCAGGCAAGGTCATTACGGACCTCGCAATCGCTCTCGCGTTGGGGGCGATGCTCTCGCGGACATCGGCGTGCTACGTGAGAAGCTCGGAGTGTTCGGACGCGTCGTATCCGATCCCACATCGTCCCGCACGATTGCGGCTCTCTCTGTGGATCCGAGTCGCGAAAGACACCGGCCTACGCAACCTGCCGCTGCACGGGTTCGATCAGAACCGGATCTGGTGCCACCTCGTCTCTCGGCCACCCCGACCAACAGACCCGACGATGGGAACCGAGACGACTCCGCCTCCGCCTCTTAAACATCCCCGCAGCGGTCGCACGCACCGGCAGACGCACCACCCTGCACCTCTCCAGCCAGACGCGATGGGCTGCAATGACTCTCGCCACAATCAGCCGGCTCCGCGCTCACGCGAGAGCTCGCGGCTGACACCGCGGACCCCACGCCCACCCACGACACAGAACACCCCGGCCTGGAAACCCGCCCAGCAGCGACGAGCGACTCAATGTCGTACCCGCAGACCAGAATCAGACCCGCACGAGCGCACCGACGCTCAGCCCACTCACCCCAGAAGCCCGCTGAAAGATCGAGGCTAGAGGCGCCCTCTAGTCGATCGCATCACTGAGGTCAAGGTTCTTGTCGAGGCAGCTGAAGTTGCTCTTGTGATACGTCGCATCATTCCGATAGCGTGCGAGTCACCTGAGCATCTCCTATTTAGTGCCTAGGTGATACATCCAAATCAAAAGTTGGGGGGCAACGTGAGAAATTTCGGTCGGCGCGTGGCGGCTTCGGTGGGCGCTGTCGCGCTCGCCGCAGCTGGCACGACTTTGCTGGCGACACCGGCGATGGCATCCATCGGCGAGTGCTCGAGCGGCAGCTTCTGCCTCTGGGATAACCCAGACCAAGATGCGTACTTGTACGGCAACAGTGGTAACGCGAGGTACGTCGGCAACTCGGCGAATGATCGTGCTTCATCGATCTACAACCACGGCAATTACTGCGACATCCGCTACTGGGAACACGCAGATTACGGCGGGTACTACGGCGACCTCGCCCGGGGTAACTCCTACAACAATCTCGGCGCTAAGTGGATCGTGGGTCCGTCTATGACATGGACGGATCGGATCTCTTCGTTCTACTGGGTGTGCTGAAGCGACGACTAATGAGGCCCGGGGGGTCGAGTGATTCGGCCCCCCGGGCCTCTCAGCTACGGTGTTTCAAAAATGACGTCGCGCGTGAACGATGTGTAAAAAATATCCGATGTAAACTCTCATGTGGAGTCCGCAAACAGTTCAAAGCAGGGGGGGGCACGAACATGACTTTTCGAGGACGCAGGTACGCGCTTGGGATGGCCGCAGCAAGCGTCATGGTGCTAGCTGGGTGTTCTACTACTACTGATTACAGTGGAGTGGAGTTGAAGTCGGGTTTAGCAGAACTCGACCCGAGTAGTCAAACCGTGACATACCCGCTCGACGCCTATCAGCTAAGCGCGAGTGATGATAGAACCGTTCGCTACGCTGAGGATCTACTTGTGCGAGACTGCGTCGAAGAAAAAAGCAGTGACGCCGACGTCGAGATCGTTGACCGGCGGAAACTTGGTAACGAAACGACGGTTCCCTCGTCCTTCGGGCTTTGGGATCCGGAGCGTGCAGCACGTTATGGCTATTCGGACCCGCCGATGAGCGACACTATGCAAAACCTCCTTGCGCTCAACTCGAGCATGCCATCTAATGTTCAGGCGCTCTGGTCTTCCTGTTTGTCGAGCGTCGACTTCGCCTCGCACGGTCTCGATACGAGCTTCCTGTCGAGCGACACAAATCTGGCCGCTCGCGGCTACAACGAGGCCGTTGGGCAGGCCAGCGCCACCTCGGAGTGGTCTGATGTGCGCGAACGATGGATCGACTGCGTGTCGGATGAGGGCCTCGTCCCCGATGAAATGACCTTGGCAGGCATCGAGGGAGTAGCGGAGATGGGTTCGGAGCAACAAATTCGGGCCGCACTGGTCGATGTGAGCTGCAAGAAGGACGTTGACTTTGTGCAGACTCTTGCCGACATCATCGGTAGTTACCAAATGGTTTACATCGAGCAAAACGAGTCCGCTCTGGTGGAGCAGCAGTCGAGGGCAAAGGGCGTTCTAGACGCTGCGGCGGTTGTGATCTCACAGCATGGTGGCTGAAACCCATCGTCGACGACGGCGAGCCCGTCCGCACCGATGGATGATCACAGTAACAATAGTCTCGATCGGGTTGCTCGCAGTAGCTTTCTGCGCCGGGTACACGCTCCAAGCTGGTCAGCGTCAGATCGCAGATAACGCCGTCGCCGAGATTGAGGTGTCCGCGTCCGCTGTAGATCGGACACCAAGCTTGCCTCCCTCTATCGCGACTCTTCAGTCTTCACCCGATGTCGTGGTTTCTTCCTGGATACCGGAGGGCGCGCAGCGAGCGGTCATCACGGACGTGCCAATCCAAGTAGCGAACGCAGTTCCGAATGCCCAACCCCTCATTGCGGTTTCGGGTACTCCTGTCTTTGGCCTCGAAATTTCCCTACAGCCATATAGGGACATGAGACTGGGCATGTCAGGGCCCGATATCGCGGGCCTCAATGCCGCGCTCTCTAAAGCTGGCTATGCGGTAGACGCGAATGCCGAAAAATTCGACACAGGCACTCAAGAGGCTATCGCGCAAATGTTTCAGAAGTTTGGATACATCGCTCCAGGTGACCCGGCGGGTGCGACTCTACCATTGGCGCAGATTGTGCGTCTTACTTCTACAGAATCGATCGTTTCGAAGGTGAGTTCAAAAGGTGCGGAAGTGAGCATCGGGTCGCCAATCTTCGAAGCTGTTTCTCCTGTGAGTGAAGTCACCGTTCGCGTCGATGTTGTTTCGAGTGAGGAGTTGTCGAATGGCACTGTAGCGACCATCGATATCCCCGGGCTCTCGGACAGCCAGCGCGGGACGGTGGTCGACGTAAGCGAATTTAGGGAAGCAGACGGTACTGAGAGCGGGAGCGATTTCCCTGGCAAAGATGTTCGAATCAGGTTGGATGTCCCATTAACGGGCGTCACCGGTGCTGTTGCATCCGTAAAATTTTCGCTGGATAGCGAGCCGAAGGTGGCGGTGCCGCTCATCGCCATCCGATCAGACTCGGGCTCGGAGTACGTAGAGCGCCGCGATACCAGCGGCGAATATAAGAGGGTCGATGTCGAGGTATCGTCTGAGGAATCTGGTTGGGCGCTGCTCGCGTCGGGATCTATCGCAGCGGGCGATACAGTTCGAATCACGCCATGACAAAAAAAGTATTACTTGAGTTACGTGGCGTCACGCGTCGGTACGGGGCTGAGACCACCTCGGCCGTCGCAGTTGACGGTGTTGACCTCAAGATATGCGAAGGAGAGTTTGTCGTAATCACTGGTCCGTCAGGGTCAGGGAAGTCAACCCTGCTGAACATTCTGGGCCTTCTTGATAAGCCCGACAGCGGTGAATATGCGATCGAGGGCAGAAGCTGCGCGGAGCTATCGGGCGCCGAGCTCGATAGGCTCCGCGGTGTCGAGTTTGGCTTCATATTCCAGGAATCATATGGAGTCGATGCTCGAACAGTGCAGGAGAACGTTGAACTACCGCTGATGTTGCGCGGCCTAGCGAGCGCGGAACGGCGGCGCCTAGCATTAGATGCAATTGCCAAGGTGGGCCTTTCGAAACGCAAGGCTCATGCTGTGATGAACCTGTCCGGCGGAGAGCGGCAGCGCATGGCAATAGCGCGCGCGATCGCAAGTCAACCCAAAGTATTGCTCGTCGACGAGCCCACAGGGAGTTTGGATTCGACTAACGCTGCAGGAATCGAAAAACTTCTTCTATCGCTGAACGACGACGGCGCCACTATCGTTGTTGTGACTCACGACGGACACCTCGCCTCCATCGCGAAGCGGATGATTACTCTTCGCGATGGGAAAGTGGTCTCAGATACCACCGATGCTACCAATGTGCCCTCGCCCTCTCACCTTAATCTTCAGCCGCACCACGCAAGCGCATCGCGCCTCGATCGGTTACGGGACCGCTTCCTCGACAGTCTAGCTAGTGTGGCCGAAAGAGGATCAAAAAGTCTTTTCAACATAGCTGTCATCGGGCTAGGCATTGCAGGTGTCGTGGCAGGGCTCGGCGTAAGTGCTTCCGCGAGTTCGGACGTAACCGCTATATTTAACGACGCTGCACTCGACGAAGTTCGCATTGGGACGGAGACGACCGACCCGCCAGTGACGAAGGACGACGTCGCTTCGGTCCTGAAGATACCCGGGGTAAGAGCAGCTGGGCTGTTTTACAATGTCTCTGACGGACGCCTGACGGCGACGCGTCTCCCTCCGACGGTTTCTCAGACAACGAGATTCTCAGGGACAATGATCGGGTGCTCTGCGGGTACTCTAGCGGTGCTTGGCGTTGCAAACTCCGAGGATTGGGAGGATCTTTTCGAGAATGAGGAGATGGCGACGCGACTAGTTCTTGTCGGGCGCAGTGCCGCCGATTCACTTGGTATCTCGAATGCTTCGCCCGGGGTTCAAGTATGGATAGAAGGAGTCTCCTACGACGTCGTAGGAATAGTTTCAGGCGATCGTACTCATTCGAATCTGGACAACTCTCTCATCTTCCCAAACGCGGCGGTAGATAGACGTTTGAGCCCTGGGCTTACCCCCACCTTGGTGATTCAAACAGAACCGGGGCTGGCTCACGCCGTCGCTCAAGCCGTTCCGATAACTCTCGATCCGACGGACCCGACTAGATACACCGCGCAGAGCACCGCCGACCTGGCGGAACTGCGCACTGCCGTGAGTGCGAGTCTCGGCGGTTGGTTTCTCGTCATTGCCGCGATCCTTCTCGTCGTTGCCTGTTTGTCAACGTCAAGTTCCCTCAGCGCAGCGGTGCTGTACAGGCGACGCGAGATTGGACTTCGTAGAGCTTTAGGATCCTCTCGTGCCTCAATTGCCTGGTTGTTCATGCGTGAGGGGGTCATAATCGGCATCGTAGGAGGATTGGTTGGTTGCTCGGTCGGGGTCAGCACACTCGTCATGATGGCGACGTTACAGGGGTGGGCTCTCAGCCTTTCCTGGCTGCAGATCACGGCTGGGGTTGCCCTGGGCGGGCTAACCGGGGCCATATCCTCGGTTGGCGGAGCAATTAGGGGCGCTCGGCTTGCCCCGGCTCAGGCGCTCCGCGAGTAGAGACCTAGGCGGTGAGCCTACGGCGACCACCTAACGCAGCCATTTCCATCGCGGCGCGCCGGGCGTGTCTCCCCGATACGCGCTCGCCTCTGTTACGCTGACGATCAGATTTGACTCGATCTTTCGGCGCTCGCGATTCCTCGACGAAAAACATGGCTCGTCCTCCGTCGCCGGTTCGCGTGAGCGGAACTTTGAGGTTTACTCGGGATCCACATCACATCTGAATACGTAGAAGACGGAGCTTGACCCGGTTTCCCGGACGGTTCTTGTGTGTTGATCATGTCGCGATTTCGCCGGTGGTGTGAAGGGCTTCGTAGTCGGCGGGGCTGAGGTAGTCGAGCGCGGAGTGCTGGCGGCGGGGGTTGTAGAAGCCCTCGATCCATTCGAACATCGCCGACGCGAGTTGCGTCCTTGAGTCCCAGTTCGTGCGGTCCAGCAGCTCCCGTTGCATCGTCGACCAGAAGCTCTCGATGAGAGCGTTGTCGACGCTGGAGGCGACTCTGCCCATCGATCCGAGGAGTCCGGCTTGGCGCAGCCGGTGTCCGAAGAGCCAGCTGGTGTATTGCGCTCCGCGGTCGGAGTGAACCATGGTTCCGGGTTCGGGCTGGCGCCGCCAGCGGGCCATCTCGAGCGCGTCCACGACGATCTCCGCGGTGATCCGATCCGAGATCGACCACTCCACGATCCGACGCGAGAACGCGTCGATCACCGCGGCGCAGTAGACCCATCCGTCTCTCGCTTGGATTCCAGCAGTCGTCGCAAGGCCTAGCGGAGAGGTGTTGCAGTGGCGGAGAAGAAGTACACCGACGAGCAGAAGGATGAGTTCTTCCGAGTTCTTGACCGAGGCGGGACCGTTCGCGCGGCGGCACGAGCGGCTGGGGTCCACGAGAACGCCGGATACAACTGGCTGCGCAAGACTGGGCTGACGATGCAGCGGGCGACCCCGCGCATCTACCCGCCGGAATTGAAGGAGCAGTTCCTGCGGCTTGTTCGCGAGCGTCAGATCATCTCGACCGTCGCACGCGAGCTGGGTATCCACCGCCCCACCGCGTACGCGTGGGCGCGGAAGGCGGGAATCTCTACGAGCGAAGCACGCCGGGTCAACCTCCGACGCGAGGAGTTCCTCCGTCTGAGGGCGGCGGGGCTTACGCGCGCGGAAGCCCGGGCACGAGTCGGCGCAGACGCCAGGTCGGCAACCGATTGGGACAAGGGCATCACCATCATCAGCCGCGGAAGGATCTACCCCGACGGTCGCATCGTGCGTTACCCCGAGCAGAACAATGGGGACGTGTCCGAACGAAGATCCCGTGCGATCGGCGGAAGCGTCGATCTGAACATCGTGGAGAAGGTCATCCACGGTCGATACGTCAGCCTTCTCGAGCGAGAACAGCTCCAGGACCTGCGCCGGGCCGGGCTTTCGATACGACGGATTGCGGAGGAGATGGGCCGGTCGCCGTCGACGATCAGCCGGGAGCTACGTCGCAACACGGTCTCCACCCGCGGATACATGCCCCACACCCGCGCACCGACTCTCGGTCAGGCGGCGAGCCAGACCGCGTCAGCCGAAGATCCTCGCCCACGCTGCACTTCGCTCCTACGTGCAGACCAAACTTGAGATGAAGTGGTCGCCGCAACAGATCAGTCACCGACTGGTCAAGGACTTTCCGGCGGCTCCGGAGATGCGCGTGAGCACCGAGACGATCTATCAGGCGATCTACGTCCACGCCCGCGGTGAGCTCAAGCGATCACTCGGACAGCAACTGCGGCGCGGTCGGGTTGCGCGTAAACCACACCGGCAGGCCGACGCGCGGCGTCCACGATTCGTCGATCCGATGAACGCCATCAGCAACCGACCGCCCGTCGTCGATTCCCGCGACATCCCAGGGCATTGGAAGGGAGACCTCATCATTGGAGCGTTGGGCGGCTCCGCGATGGCCACGTTGGTCGAGCGATCCACACGCTTCGTGATGCTGGGACATCTCGGGCGGGACCGGACCGCGGAAGCCGTCCGTGACTCGCTCATCGCGACCGTTCGAGATCTGCCTTCATCATTGCGGGGCAGCCTGACCTGGGACCAGGGCGCGGAGATGGCAGAACATCGCGCCTTCACCACCGCGACGGACTTCGAGGTCTACTTCGCCGATGCCGGCTCACCTTGGCAACGCGGCAGCAACGAGAACACCAATGGTCTCCTCCGGCAGTACTTTCCCAAGGGCACGGATCTCGCCGCGCACAGCGCCAACGACCTTCTGGCCGTCGCTCAGGAACTCAACGGACGCCCACGCAAATCGCTGGACTGGGACACCCCGGCCGAGCTAATGGCTGCTTTACTGAAGGCCTCGTGATCAACGTGTTGCGACGACTGCTGGAATCCAAGCCGTCTTGTGTTCGGTGATATCGGTCAGCCAGAGCCGGGTCGGCGCATCAGCTCGGAACTGCCACTTCACGAGATCCTCGTGGGTGGCGGTGTCAGGCTTCCACGCCTGTCGCTTCCGACGATGCGAGACGCCGACCAGCCCGTCGAGTCGCATCAGCCTCGCTACGCGCTTGCGGCCCACTTGAACACCGAGGCCCAGCCGCAGCTCCGCCAGCACCCGTGGGGCGCCGTAGGTCGCTCGGGAGGCGGAGTGGATGCGACGGATCGTCATCGTAAGCGTGGCGTCCGCGATCGCTCGCGGCGACGGTAGTCGAGAAGCCCATTCGTAGTAACCGGAGGTGGACACATTCAGGAACCGGCAGGCCACCGCGACAGGGATTCCGTCCGCGGCGAGCTCCTGGACCAGCCGGAACCCTATTTTGGGAGCACGTTCTCTCTCGCGAAGTACGCCGACGCACGCTTGAGGATCTCGATCTCCATCTCCAGCACCCGATTCCGGCGCCGCAGCTCGACGAGTTCCTTGTGCTCATCGGAGGTGGCACCGGCCTTGCGGCCGGAGTCGATCGCGTCGCGGTTCATCCAGCTCCGAAGGCACGATTCGCTGATGCCGAGATCACGAGCGGTCTGCCCGACGGGGTTGCCCTGGGCGACAAGATCCAGGGCTCGACGCCGGAACTCCGGCGGGTGGGCAGCAGGCATCTCACGGACTCCTTCCGAGACGATCATCGCCTCAACTCAGGTGTTCGGGAAACCGGGTCAAGCTCCCCCTGCAACTAAACCGTCTCCGCGGACGTCAGCCTCCGCAGTGGGGCCCGCTTTGAAATCACAAAGGCTTGGCGGAGCAATCTCGCAAGACGGCGCGGAGACACTTTACATGTGGCGCTTAATTAGTTGGCGGCGGCTTTGTACGCGTCGATGACCGTTCCGGGAACCCGGCCACGGTCGCTGACCGTGTGCCCGTTGGCGCGGGCCCACTCACGCACAGCAGCGAGGTCAACATCGCTCTTCGGACGGGAGGACTGGCTAGCGCGAGTTGACGGGCCGGTCTTCACGGAGCGGGCTGCGTCGACGTAGGGCGTGAGCGCCTTGTAGAACTTGTCGGCGTTCGTGTCGGAGAGGTCGATCTCGTAAGCGCGTCCTTCGATCGAGAAGGTGATCTGCTTCCCTTCGCCGTTGTCGATGACGGTGCCGTCGAGGTCGTCGATGAGCTGTGCGATGTGTTTGGTAGCCATGATGAGCGAAACCTTACACGCGTATATAACGATTTCCAGGGAATGTCACGGATCAAACCACGCCTAATCAGCCGTGGGTGCCGGTACTAGGACGTTCAAGTCATCGAGATTGGTGGTTCCGCCGGGGTGACGCGTGAGGATGAGTGCGTCGTGGCCGAAGGTTCCGCCGTCGATCTTGGTGATGGTCCAGTTCTTGCTGGCGTATTCGGGGACGCGGAGCACGGTGTCGCCGGTAGAAATGCCGGGAGCGCGGTCACCGGTCGCTGCGACGATGACATCTTTTCCTGCACTGGTTTCGATCCAGGCGTACCCGTTCCACATGGCGAGAATGTCTTGGACGCCGGCGTCGGCTGTCTTCTGCGCGTCGACGACATATATATCGGTGTTGTCAACGCTGCGCACGACAAGCCCGGTCTTGTCTGACAGCTTACGGTCGTCCCACACCGATAGCCGGAACGCTGACTCACCGGTGAGCGGGTCTACCGCGTAGCTGACGACGTCGTCGGGGAGTACGCGTGGGGCGCCGGTTTCGTTGTCGAGGAACTTGACGCGGTAGCGTTCGGCGGATTTCGGCGACCGTTCCGTCGTTACAACGTAAGGCGTATCGCCCTCGGCGGAGACAGTTGAGACGCGGCCACTCGTCCACTTGATGCTGCCGTCGGTGGGATCGAGGGCGGTCAGTGCGTCCTGCCAGTCGAGGGCGACCCAGCCGTTTGCGAGTGAGGCGCCGGTCTTGGCTGGTTCTTCTGTCCCTGTTACCCGCCAGGTCTCTGTCGCGGTGGTGACGTCGTAGCCGAGGGCGGCGTAGGTGCCGCCCGCGAGTTCGGTAGTGAAGACGGCGGTGCCGTTCACGACGGTGAAGTAGCGGCTGGGAGTGGCGCCGCCGAGGTCGCCGGGCTCGTACGGGGTGCCGGTGATGTCGCTGGGGAGGTCGGTGCGGGAGAGTTCGGTGCCGGTGTCGTTGTAGACGCGCATCTGGATCTTGTCGGGGGTGGCGTTCAGGCCGGACGCTTCGGTAGCGATGTACACGAGCGCGACGGCGACGGGATCGGCGTCCTCGTCTTGTTCAACCGCCCAGCTGACGCCTTCAACGGTTTCCCCAGGTTCAACATTGAGGGCGATGCTCGCCGGGTCTTGCTGCGCCGTGGAATAGAGGGTGGCCATGCCCCGGGTGTCCCCGCGCATGAGAACAATGTGTGCGCCGGACGCTTCGATGACGTCACTTTCGAGGGCGACATCTTCGAAGACGATGGCGGGCTCGGCCGCGGGCGACGGAACTTGCGCCGTGGTGTCTACCCCAGCCGGCGGGACGGGTTGAGCAGGGTCGCTCGCGCTGCAGGACGCCACCATCAGCGTCAGGGCGAGGACCATGGGGGCAAGGGCGACGGATGGTGCGGGTTTCATACGGGTCTCCGACCGAGAGGGCGTCACAACGCAGATCGTTGTCGCTGAGGATTGGGCGTGCTTACGGCGTTGCCAGACGTGCGCTGGGCTGGGTGTGGGATTTAGAAGGCACCCCAGAGGTCCCATCGGCCCGCGATGACGGCGAATGCGCCGGTAGGGACGCCGATTTGTTCGGCGGTGGCGGCGTCGAGGACGTACGTCTGCGCACCGGGCATTTCCGGCTCCGGTCCGCGGAACGAGACACCCGTTTCAATGACGTCCGGTTCCCACCCGGCCGCGGTGAGGGCGTCCCGCACGGATGTGACGTCGTCTGCGGACGGGCTGAGAACTACACCCGTGACCTGCGTCGACTCGACGACGGAACTGTAGGCCGAGATCACGCAGTCGACCCGGGTGCCGTCCAGAGCGCCCGGTGGAAGCAGGGCGGCGAGGTCAGCTGGTGTGGCCTCCTGCACGGTGTAGTTGCCTGGGTGGTCCCGTCCCGTCGACGATGACTCCAGCGAGGCGGAGTAGTTCTCGAGCAACGTCGCGCACGCGGCACTCACCTCATCCGGGCTGGCCGATGCTGACTCCGCCGGGGCATCGAGGCCACTCGTCGATTCCGACGGCGCAGCGCAGCTGGCGAGGGTCGCCAGCGCGAGCGCTGTGGTCACCGCGAGCGCGATGCGGCGTAGCGGGTCTGTGCTCTGGCAGGCGTCGGCGCAGCCTCTCATCTACTTCTCTTCCTTGGCGCGGCGGTGCATGACGTGGCACGGGACGGCGATGACGAGGCCGATGATGGTGGCGAGGAGCGCCGGGAGGTACTCGTTCGGGTAGTAGCCGATGACGACGAGTTTGACGATTCCGGCGAAGCAGATGATGAGGCCGAGGATGGTGCCGGCCATCCAGAGGGCTGCAGCGTTCATGATGTCCGTCTCTCTCTGCGTCAGATGGACGCGAGAAGAGCGGGCAGCAGCCCGAAGGGGTTCTTGAAGAGGATCCAGAACACCACGCCGCCGACGATGGTCAGGATCGGCATGAACTTTGAGCGGCCCGTCCGAAGAGCGAGCAGCAGCGTGATCACGCCGACCGCAAGCGCGCCGATGGGCAGCAGGATGGTGAGGAAGATCCCGACGTACATCAGGGCCGTGGAGAACAGCCCGCCGATGGCGTCCTTGGTGGCTTCGATGGCGAGGGAGGATGCTTCGGACGCGATCTCGCGACCAGCCGACGGCCGGGGGTTCTCGGAGCTCATAGGTAGGGTCCTTTCGGGTGTGCAGGTGGCGCGTGTCGGAGATGGCAGTTACAAAGTCGCGGACTGCCGGGTCCGGCTCGTCCGGGGAGGGTTCAGGGGCGGGCGTCGCAGTTCTCGCGGACGTAGGTGTCGACGCGGGAGATGGCGCCGCTGTTGAGCAGCGCGGTGGAGAGGGAGCCGAGCCAGTTGCCGTTGCTGGCGTTGTCTTCCTGCTTCTTCCAGGTCTCCGCCACCGACTCTACGTCCGCCTGGATCTCGGACGGGGCGACCGTGGCCAGTTCGTCCCACATGATTTTCAGATCCCCCACCGCCCCGACAGCAGAGAACAGTCCGCCGAGGCTGCCGCCGTCGGCGCTGTTCATCTGCTCGAGATAGGCCGTCTTGTGCTTATCCATGGTCGAGCAGAACGCCTCCACGCTCCGGGTCGGAGCACAGCCCGTCACCACCACCGTCACCGCCGTGAGGATGACGACGGCGCTTGTCTCGCTAGACCCGCGCGGGATGGGTCGAGGGTGCATGGCTCCTCCTTCCGCGAACCATTCGCGGCTCGCTACTTATGAGTAGCACATGTGCCAGGCTTGCTCCATACACAAGACGTTCCGAGGTGCACTGGCCGGGCGCGATCTGTCGACGCGTGGGGGCAAGCGCGGGTGTCGACTGTCGCCTCCGGTGCCGTCAGATCCACGTCGACAGATGTCTTCCGTTCCGCGGGCGTCGGGCACTACGGTGCGAGACCGCGCACCCGCGTCGACGTGGGCGGACTTGGGGGAAGAAAACGTGACTGTAGGAGACGCCGTAGATGACACCGACAAGGAAGAGCGTTGCCCGCCCTGGTGCGTAGCCGACCACCAACACCAAGGCAACGCCGACCAGCGCTGGCACTACAGCGCGTGCGTCGAGCTGCCGCTTGTCGAACTCGCCCCGTTGGGCGGTGTGCCCGGAGAAAAGCTGGTGGACACGGCGGTGGCGTTCGATGTCGCGCTTGAGCGACCTTGGGGTTCGACGACCGCCTATGTTCTGCTCGGCGTCGGGTCCGAACGGGTTCGCACCTTCTGCCTAACGCTCGAGAGCGCCGAGCGGCTTGTCGCGGCCGTGCAGGACGCGGTCCGCGTTGGGAAGCGCAGCGCGTAGCATCGGTCCGCGCTACTTATCAGTCTGTAGATTGATAAGTAGCGCGGCGATGTGCTGAGGGGATGGAAGGCGACCTTCAGCGCACACTCGGGCGCAACCTCCGCGCCCATAGGCAGAAGCTCGGCCTCAGCCAGGAGCAGTTCGCCGAGAAGCTGGGGTACCACCGGACTTACATTGGGGGGATCGAGCAAGGGCTACGGAACTTGAGTCTGCGATCAGTCGAACGGCTCGCCGCGGACTTGCACGTAGATCCGCTTGAGCTTCTCAGAACACCCGAGCAACACGATGAGGCTAACCTCTCAGGTGAGGACGGTGCGCCTAAGCTGCAATACGCGCGATCCCGTGTGCCGGGAGAGTGAATTCACACCGAAAGGAAGACGTGTCTGAGCAGGAGAAGATCGCCCATCTGAGCATGATTCAGCAAGTGATCAATCGAATGGCATCTAATTCAGCCGCCACGAAAACATGGAGCCTCACGCTATCAGCGGCCCTCGTGGCCGTGGCGATATCTTTCGACACACTTTTCATCTTTGGCCTCGCTATATCCGTACCGCTCGTTGGGTTTTGGTACCTAGACGCCTACTATCTACGCCTCGAAAGATCATTTCGTAAACTTTACGTGTCGGCGGCTAACGACACCCCCCAGGTCGGAGCATTCTCGCTTGACTCGACACCATATATGCCCGGAGTACCTTCAATTTTGCGAACTATGGCGAGCGCTTCCGTAGGGCCATTTTACTTAACGCTGATTATTGCGACGACGGTAGTGGCGGCAATTGCGTCGCTAGCACCGAGGTGATTTGTCACTCGGGCGGAGCGATAATGCGCAAGAATGAATCGGCGCCTGGATGAAACTTGTAACTTGAGTCTCGGACCTCCCACTCGATCCCGCGTCGAGAAAGTTCACTCTGCACCACATTCAAATGCCTCGTCGCATCACCATAGAAACCCACTAATGGGTAGATCCGTACTTCCGCGCGGGCTAGGCGGACCATTTCCAGCGTTATTCTGACGTGGGCTTCAGGCGACAATGATGCTGCGTGCGTGAATAGAAAGTGAGACGAGAGTACCGTGTCGAACGCGCGGCTCGGAATATTCGTATTTGGCATGCTATGTGAAATGTAGCGCTCCGGGGCTTCCATGAGATGATTCAAGAAGGCGGCAGCTGAAGTCAGTCGAGTAAGGCCGTGAGACTCCCGCCCCGTGAAAAAACCATCCCATTGAAATGAACTCACCTGAGCGTTCACATTCTCCCACGCCTCCGCAACGCCCCCAATCGCTCGATCGACAACCGCGTAGAGATCTAGCGAATACAAGGGATCAAGCGCAACAGCGTCATAGCCAAGATGGCACGCCTCCGCAGTGAAGCTAGCGGCGCCTGCGGCTACATCGAGCAGTTGTGACCGGAGTTCAAGGTCCCCCAAATTGAACATCATCACATACTCGGCGAAACTCCTTGCACTTACAAACATCAGGTTCCCGGGATGCCGGTCTTTTGGGACTTGTAGTCTTCGAATAGTTCCGCGACATCAGCGGCGATTCTAGACCGCTGGTACCGTCTGGAGGCGCTCATGCTGTCTATCAGCCGCTGCAACCATTGAAAATGCCACGCAGTTCGAAAATCAACAGGGGCGTCGAAGACGGGTCTCAAAGCTAGAGGTACAGCGTCGAGATTGTCTGACTTAAGGTATGCGGTAGCCAGGTGAATACATGCGATCAATTTATCTGAGTAAGACCGATCCTCTGGATCGCCGTGAGCAAAAAGCCTCACTGCGGTCTCCGAGTTTTCAGCCGCTTCTGGCGCATGGGTCGAGTCGAGCCCAAGGAGTGCACTGCCGGCATAGTAGTGAAGCTTCGATAGAGGGAATTTGAAGATTCCTACCTCGAATTTCTCGCTCTTAACATTGGAAGCAAAAGCCTCCTCCGCGAGTCGCACGGCTTCAATAGTGGCCTCCTCCGCGTGTTGCTCGGAGTGCCCAAGGGAGTTCTGTGCGTGCAGGCGGGCAGCCGCCGAACTACTGAGCGAAAGGCGCAAAGCGTTCTCTGTCACTGCAAGACTCTGGTCAAACGAGCCCTCGAAGCGCAAAATCATAGCCTGAGTGCCCGCACCCCAGGCAAATAAGGCTTCCGCGTCACCCATGCGAGCACTCTTCTGCATAGCGAGCGCATGTTGATAGGACGTTTGGGTATCACCAAGATCGAGCGTTGCATACGAGAGCAAGCCCGAGCATTGTGCATATATTCGATAAAGATCAGTCAGCTCAGAAGGCGACCGCGTCGCTTCTATCGCCGTCTGGACCTGAGCTCTAACGGTAGTCGTCTTCTCAAGAATTATCTGCGGGGCCGTGTTTGCGTACGCTCTCGATAGCCCAGTTGCTTCCCGCGCCCACAGATCGATTAGCGAAGAATCCAAGTCCCCCATGTTCATTTTTACGAAAGCTAGCGAGTCGAGTGCTGCCTTGCGGGAGGCGCTGAGGTACCGAGAACTGCTCATGTCGCTCTCCTCGTAATGAGTGCGCGGTGGAAATGAAACTGAATTCGATTGATCTTGAGGGTCCAGATCTGAAGCGGCTGCTTTCCCCACGAGTTGCTCGCGTAATGCTCGTCGAGCTTCTGATTCGTCCAGATTACGAAGGTCGACCCTCAACAGGTCTCCGTACAACGCTGGGAGGTCGATATCTTCGACCTGGAGAGCGACAATCCTAATTCTCTCCGCCCTCGAGAGTCCGTAGGCGGCTCTGAACTCGTCATTCGTCCAGCGTTCAACGTCGAAATAGTCGCGAGTTAGCAGCGACAGGAATACTGTCGCCGATCTCAAGGAAGCGTTGATCTGTGTCTGAAGTTCGTCGCCAGCTCTCCAAGTTGTGACATCGCGAATTGCGCTCAGCCCGAGCGACGTTATCTCAGCTTCCACCCAGTCGGCCCATGCATTCGCGGCTGCAGTATATGAGATAAATACCGAGCGATTGTGCGCCTTAGACGGAAACTTCGACATCCCGCTCGGAGGAGACAAACCCGCCAACTTCCGCATACCCCGGGCCACTAGGGCGACCGCGAACTACTGAGCCCACCCCGTGTAGTACAGATATTTCTCGCCCGAGAGTTGCGGCCAGCTTCATCACGCCTGAACCGTTCGCCTCATCCTCCGGAATACCCCAATCAGCCGCGAAGGTTCTTGCTCTCACCATGCCGCTCGGCTCATCTGACCACGACCACAAAACTGTGTAGCCTTGTGAGGGGTCCAAGGGTCCGGTTAGATCCTCTACCGCCTCAGCGCTTGGCAGCCTCTCAAACATCCACGGCGGCGTGGAAATTAAAGCAGATCGAACCCAAGTTCCTCGGTTGTCATTCCAGGCTTCAACCCGGCCCGCGCGAGTCTCCACACTCGTAACCTCTTGATCGCCGATTTCCGAGATGTAGTTGACTGCACCGACGAGGGCGTGCCCGGCGAAATCTATTTCCGTTTGCGGAGTGAATATTCGCACGGATGGAACCGTGAATGATGTGATAAATATGGTTTCGCTGAAGCCTGTCGCTAGCGATATACGCTGACGCAGGTCGTCATCATAATCCGGAGAGTCGGCGACCAGGCCGACGGGATTCCCGAACTGGCCATCTTTGTTGGCGAAAACACGTCGAACGCTAACGTGGACAGATCTCATATTGCTCCATTCTACATCTAGTAGTCAAATAGTTCAAAGTTTCTATATAGATTTCGAGGAATTCTGGAAATTCGCGTTGCGGCGGGCCCATCAGAATTTGCTTCGTCAGTGGGTGAGCAGCGAGCTTGACTGCCCAGCGTGCAGCAGTCGGTGTCAGCGCCTACGCAGATCCTCTCGGTCAATAGGTCAATCGTCAACCGCCAACGTGACAATGGGCCTCCCGGCAGAGGGACGACGCTCGCACTCCCGCGGGGTTCGCCTGAACACGCAGGCTGAGGTCCCACCTTCTGACGAGTCGGCATCGTTTGCGTCGCGCGTGCGTTGATGTCGGGTACGCAGAAGAGGTCGATCTGGTGGCAGTACCGCATGGAACCGGACTGCAGTCAGGCTCCCTAGGCCGCACGTCCAGTTTCCTTCGTGAGACGACCGCCCCGACGAACTGAAGTCCCGCGCGCATGGCACATGGCTTGCTTTGCTCGAGAGCCTCGCATTGATTCGCTCGGAACGTGCGAAACGCAGCCGCGCATGTGTGCACTACTCGATGTCCTGGCCCGTGTCCCTCACGAGATTTTTCGACCTCTTCGACGCCGCAAGAAGGTGGTCGTACAGATGAGCACCCCCTACGGCTGCCCTTGCCTGCCTCGGCAGGTGGTACCAGTCCGCAATCTGGTCCCATTCCGCATCGATGAGCCTCATGTAGTCCTCGCAGGCAGCCAGCATCAGGTGTGGCTGGCTCGCCGCGCGTTGCTCTTCGATCTGTACGTCTGCGGCCTGGGCGATCTGTTGTTGCCACTGCGCGTGGAGGGCCTGGCCGCGGGGGAACGCAAGGACGATTTCCCAGAAGTGGTCGAGTTCTTCGCCGCCGCTGGCGGCTAGTTGTCGCCTCAGCCAGGCCTCGTCGTCGCGGAAGAAGTCGTTATGCCAGCCGATCCGGTACACCGCGTCTGCGATCGCCTGTTCCGTGTCGGGGTCTGACGCGAGCCAGAGCCCGCCGTGCTTGCTGATGAACCGTTTCCGCTCGAGGAGGAACTTGACGTAGAAGTGGAGTGCTTCTCGCGCCTGGCTGCGGGCGTATTCGACCGGGTCGTACGCCTGTTCGCTGTTCTCGTCCCACGGCAGGTGCGGGAGTGGTTCGTCCTGGTAATGGGCGATGGCGGCTTCGATGGCTGCGGCGAGACCGGACACGGGTGTCCAGATGCGGTAGTACGCCTCGAACCGTTCGACCCACTGAACGGCCAGGCGGCTGTCAGCGGGGTGCCGCTTCGACTCCATGGCAATCTTGGCCTGTCGGAGCCGCGCGTCATGAGCCTGTTCGAGGATGGCTTCAACGACCTGTCCGAGGAGCTCGCGTTCGGGCTTCTTCCGGAATGTCTCGGCTACAAGTCCGTACTGCTCCGCGGCGCTCTTGCGGCGCTGACCCGAGCTCCACAGTGCAGTGCCCGGGTACAGGCCGAGCGAGTACTCCGCCGCTTCCTGCAGCGAGCCGCCGCCGAGCGCGTCTACGGCGTTGCGCAGCAGGCGAACGATCGGCGCAGGTTCAGCATCAGCCCCGTCGGTGAGGTCACACAGCACAGCCATGCGCCGCAGCGCCTGCGGCTGTAGTGCGCGGAGCCGGCCGATGCCGAGGGCGCGTACCTGCAGGACGTCCTCGAGCACCTCGTCAAAGGTGGGTGTGACTTCCCCCGTCATGCCCTCATATTGCCCGACTTCACCGACTATTGCCCCGTTCCTGACCTTCGTCGTGCCCACCCCATGCGACGCACGCCTCAGTTAGCTGAGAACAGCGAGAAACACTCGCTCTCGAGGAGGGAGAGAACATGGCAATGGACATCGTGCCGCTGTTCGGGTCGGTCACGACCCAGAGCGGTGGCAAGCTGAGCGGCAGCCTGGCGCGCCAGGCCAAGCGTCAGCAGGAAGAGATCGAGCTGCGCACCGAGCGCTTCGCGGTCGAGGAGCAGGCCCGCGCGTTTCTGGCCTCGCAGGCGATGAGCAATGTCTCGGTGCTTGTGTTGCAGGCCCGAGCGCACATCGCCGTCGACCCCGGCGGTGCAGACATCTACGAGGGACTCATCCGCGGACACGCGGCGGGTTCCGCTAACCGTTTGAGCCGGTTCTGATGACCATCCTCGACATCTTCTGGGGCGTGCTTGTCTTCGTGTTCTGGGTGGGCGTTGGTGTTGGCCTGCTGTACGTCCTGGCCCTCGCCATCGACTACGTCGATACCTGGCTGACCGTGCGGCAGCAGGAGCGCCGCGCGGAGATCGAGCGAGCACTCGAACGGAAGCAGGCGGAACTCCGTCGTACCGTGCTGGCGCTCGCTGATGCTCTTGCCGAAGAGCGGGTCGCTGCGCTGAAGACGAGCGAGCAGATGGTCGCTCGCGCTTATCTCACGACCGGCCGCGTGCCGTAGAGGGAGGGAAGCCTGGGGCGACGGTGGCCTCCGTCACCGTCGCCCTAGAGTTCTCTTCACAAGAGAGGCCACCTCGCCTGGACGCGGGCGAATTCTTGGATCCGTCTTTACGGAATCCATGTTGGAGCGACCGGACGGTTTACGAACCGTGCCGGGTCCGTCATAAGTAAGGGCAGCAGTCCCAGCGGTCCGCCCGAACCCCCTCACCACGAGCGGTGTTCGGCGTGCCCGCATTCTTCACTTCGGCTGCCGAAAGGAGGATTCACATGTCCGAGAACAACATCATCGTCACCACCACGCCGCCGGAGGACGCCCCGCCTGGCGCGTCGACCACGGCGGAGACGTTCGTCACGATCATCGCCGACCCGCCGTGGGGCAACTCGGGGCAGAAGGGCAAGTACGGCGCGATCTCCCACTACGACCTGATGTCGATCGACCGCATCGCCGCCATGCCCGTCTGCGACCTCGCAGCCGACAACGCCCACCTCTACCTCTGGTGCTACCCGGCGGTCCGCCGCATCGCCGAGGAGGTCATGGAGGCCTGGGGGTTCCGCTTCGTGGACGAGTTCATCTGGGGCAAGGACCAGATGGGCCTGGGCCAGTACTTCCGCCACGCCCACGAGACGCTGCTGCTCGGCGTGAAAGGAAGCCTCCCGGTGACATTCCGCGGCCAACGGTCGTTCGCGATGCTGCCCCGCCAGGCCCACTCCCACAAGCCCGAAGAGGTGCACGTCATGGTGCAGCGGATGAGCCCCGGCCCCTACCTGGAGCTTTTCGCCCGTCGCCCGTTCCCGGGCTTCAAGGTCTGGGGCAACGAGGTCGACTCCGACGTCTCCATCCCGGGCTACCCGGTGCCGAGCGACCCGACCACGCCGTCGGAGGTGCCCCATGCCTGACACCACCGCCCATGCCTCTCGCCACCTGAAGGAGTCTGTTCGTGTCGTCGCCGGAGAAGGGTCCCGTGGCCCGGTTCGTGTCCGCCGCGTGGGCGGTGCTGTTCGCCTGCATCATGCTCTGGGCCGCCGTCTGGATCATCCGACAGATCATCTGGTGGCTGGTCGCCCTCGCGGTGGTCGCCGTCCTGATCTGGGTCGCCGCCCTGCTCCTTCGGTGGCGGCGCGACCGGTGGCTTCGGTAGGGGGCCGCTCATGACCGGCTCATCGCAGCCGCGCCGTGGCCGTGGCCGTCCGCGCCGCGAGTACCGCATCCGCGTTCGCGCCGAACGCCGCGAGAAGCCTGACTACGACAAGCTCGCCCGCGCCCTGCTCGAACACGCCGCCATGGAACAGGCGAAGAAGACGCCGCCCGTTCCCGAGCCCACCGTCGACGGCGCGCCCGTGGTCGTCGACGAGGACATCTCCCCGCCGATGAGCGACACCGACAAGCCCGACACCGAGACGGACGGAGGGCGCCCATGACCGAGGCCTGGCGTCAGCTGCACTGGCCGCGCCCCTTCGACGCCACCGCGGCCCTCGGGTTTCTCGAAACGCTTGCGGCGGATGAGGCGCGTGGGCCGGTGGTGTTCGAGGCCCGGAGTGAGGCTGGTGTCATCCGGCATCTGCTCGGTGGGCACCGCGTCACCGTCTCCAGCGTCGGCAGCAGCCTGCGCCGTCTCCTTCCCGGCGTCTCGGTCACGGAGCTCGATGGCGCCCGCGTCCCGGTGGAGCGGGCTGGGCGGGTGCGGATCCGTCAGCGCCACCTGGGCCTGAGTCTCGATACGTCAGGGGCGGCGCTACGCGCGCTCTACTCGGCGTTGTCGCAGGCCACCGGAAAGGGCGACGTGCTCGTGCTCCAGGTGATCCTGGGCGCAAGTGTCCCGCCGCAGCCGATGCCGGCGTTCACGCCGGACCCGAACCTGACCATCTTCGACCTCGTCACCGTCGGCACCCGCCCCGCCCAACCCGAGGTCCGCGCTGACCTGCGCGACAAGCTCGCCCAGTACCGCTTCCGCGCCACCATCCGCGTCGGTGTCACCGCCGCCAGCCCGGTGCGCCGCCGTCTTCTGGTGCACGCTGTACTGGCAGCCCTCCGGCAACTCCAGACCGGGTCGACCCGTATTGACCTGGTCTCCGGTCGCCCGGACCTGGTCGACTTGGCGGTCATCCCGGCGAAGAAGCCGCTGCGCCTCACCGCCGCCGAGGCCCTCTGCCTCGTCGGGTGGCCCACCGGCGACGGCCCGCTGGCGGGCATGCCGCCGATCTACCCGCGCCTACTCAGCCCGCCGACCGGGGTGACGCCCAGCATCGAGCGGGTGTTCGCCCGCACCACCGCACCCGGCCCGAGCCTCCCTGTCGGGATCTCCATGAAAGACGCCGTCCGGCACACCCACATCATGGGGCCGAACGGCGTGGGGAAGAGCACGGTGATGGTCAACTTGATCGCCGCCGACATCGCCGCAGGCAGAAGCGTCGTCGTCATCGATGCCAAACGCGACCTCGCCATGGACACCCTCACCGTCATCCCCGACCACCGAGCCGGGGACGTCGTCGTCCTGGACCCGATCAGCCCCGAACCGGTCGGCCTGAACCCGTTCGCCGGAGCCGGGGACGATGCGCCCCTCGTCGCCGACCGGCTCCTTGCCGTGTTTCGGAGCTTGTTCCCGTCGGCGTTCGGCCCGCGCACCAGCGACGCCGTCCACGCCTCACTCCTCACCCTCGCCGGCATGACCGGCTCCACCCTGGCCGACCTTCCCCGGCTCCTCATGGATGACCCGTTCCGTCGCCGCCACACGGCGGGACTGCCTGACCCGTCGCTGGTGGAGTTCTGGGCCCAGTACGACGCCCTTACCCCGGGCGCGAAGGCGAACATGGTCGGCCCCGTCCTGACCCGGCTGCGGCAGTTCCTGCTGCGCCCCAGCATCCGTGCCGTCCTCGACCAACCCACCCCGCGCTTCAACCTCCGCGACCTCTTCGACAAACCTCGGATCCTGATCGTCCCCCTCAACCGGGGGCTGCTCGGCCCGGTCGCCGCCGAGCTGGTCGGGTCGCTACTCGTATCGCAGCTGTGGCAGCTGACGCTGGCTCGGGCAGGGGTGCCGAAGGAGCAGCGCCGCCCGGTGTCGATCTACCTCGACGAAGCACAGATGTTCGTCAAGCAGGAGTCCGACCTCGGTGAAGCGCTGGAGCAGTCCCGGTCGATGAACGTCGCCTGGCACCTCGCCCACCAACACCGCGCCCAGCTACCGGCGAGCCTGCTGGCCGGCATCGCCGCCAACGCGCGCAACAAGATCCAGTTCCAAGCCGACCCCACCGACGCCGCCGCCGTCACCAAATACTCCTCGCTGACGCCCGAGGACGTGATGAAGCTGCCCCCGTACCACGTCTACGTCGACCTGCTCGCCGGTGGGGTGCAGTCCGGCTGGTTCTCGGCCATCACCCTGCCACCCCCAGCCGCGGTATCCCACCCGGACTGCATCCTCGCCGAAAGCCACGCCCGCTACGGCGCACACCCCACCACCACCCCCAACGACAACGACAACGATGACCCGACGGGTGAGAAAACAAGTAATGAAACCGGCATCACCCCGAGAGGTAACGGCTCGAGTGAAGTTCCGGACGACGAGCCCATCGGCCGCCGCCCACGAGGTGAAGCATGACCGCCGAACTCGCACTCATCAGAAGAGGAGCGGGCTGTCCGGTCGCTCGTCCGGTCGACCGTCCAGTCGCCGGAACTTCGCACCCCGTTCTCCCGCGTGATCCCGGGGCTTTTGGGCCGAGTTGGGAGCGGACTACTCCGCCCCTGGCGGAGTCCCTGAACGCCCACCAACTCGCCAAGCCCCAGGGAGACGGTCCCCACCACGGTGACGTCCATCGAGGGCACGGAGACCACGCCGACCATGACGCCCGCAGCGACCACGAAGGCCATCAAGACCGTGTCGGTTGCGAAGGGGGACGGTCATGATGATGCGCCTCCCGCGGACCGGTGCTGGACCGTCGAAGCTGGTGCTGCTGCGCACGGAGCTCTCGCCCCGTGATGACGACATCCTCCAGTTCCTGAGTACCCACCGGTACGCCACCACCACCCAGCTGCGGGACGTGTTCTTCGCCGGCCACGCCACCGCCACCGCCGGCACCCGGGCCTGCATCCGCGTCCTGCACCGGCTCCTGCACCACCGGCTGGTGGCTCGTCTGGAGCGCCGCGTCGGTGGCACCGCCCGTGGGTCCGCCGCCAGCATCTGGTACCTCGACGCCCCCGGTGAACGCCTCACCCGGCCCGAAGGTGCGCGCCGTCGCCGCTTCGCGAGCGCCTCCACCCCGTTCCTGGCCCACACCCTGGCCGTCACCGACGCCCACGTCGCCCTCATCACTGGAGCCCGCACCGGCGCCTTCACCCTCGAACGCGTCACCCTCGAGCCCGACTCGTGGCGACCATTCCTCAGCGATCGTGGTGTGGCCACCATCCTGAAGCCCGACCTCACCGTCCACCTGGCAACGGCCGAGTACGACGATCACTGGTACATCGAGGTCGACCTCGGCACCGAGAGCATCCCCGTCCTGCTCGCCAAGTGCGCCGCGTACGCCGTCTACCGTGCCACCGGCCGCGCGCAGACGGAGCACGGCGTCTTCCCCCGGGTCCTCTGGCTCCTGCCCACACCCGCCCGCACGGCCCGCCTCGAGGCGGCTATCCAGGACGACTCACGCCTCGACGACCGGCTCTTCCTCTGCACCACACCCGACCAGCTCCTCACCGTCCTCAGCGACCCGGACGATCCCGAAGACAAAGCCGCATCACCTCACCCCGAAAGGAGGACCCCATGAGCCCCGAACTGCCACCCCCGCCCGACCGCCACCCACAACCGCAAGACGGCGACGACCGCTTCGGCCCCGAAGCCGCCGCCTCCGTCGAACGATCGCTCGCGCAGCTGAAAGACCCCGACGACGCCCTCCGGATCCTGCACGGCGTGAAAGAGAACGGCGCCGCCTTCGCCGCGTACCTCCTGCTCGAGGACACCAACCTCGCCGCCGAGAACCTGACCGACACCTTCCACGACGCCTACGTCGACGCCTGGGAAACCTTCGCCGAGTTCCGCCGCGACGTCCTCGAAGGCCTTGGCTGGCTCGACGCCGTGAAGAAGGTCATGAACGAGCAGGGGATCCCCGACGACCACCTCACCTGGAACCACACCGTTATCGACGGGCGCATCTTCGACACCTACGACACCGTCCGCCTCGACGGCTGGTGGCACGTCTTCTACAAGTAGAGACTTCCGGCCCCGGTGACGGGGGCGGGTACCGGCTCGCCCACCGGGTGAGGAAAAACTAAACAGACCGGAAACACCCCGGCGGCCCCGGCCGACCTCATGAAAGGAGGCGACCATGCAAAGCACCAACACCAACAAGACAGGTTCGGACAGGAGGGACGACGAGGTCGCCGCCTTGATCCTCATCGAGAACACGCTGACCGGACGATCACCAGCCCGGTACGGAAGCCTCACGGTTGACGAACAGTGCGAGATCGCAGAAGCCGAAGCCCAGCGCCACGGCCTGAATCTCCGTCGTCTAATCACCCTGTGGGACGTCCCACGCTGGGACCGGGGATCGCGCCTGACCAACATGCTCGACTGCATCAAGGAGCAACCCGCGCACATCCTCATCGTGCCGAGCCCCTTGTACCGCGGATTCACGAAGACCGCCATCAGAAAGCACCAACGCGTGCTCGAACGACACGGCACCACTCTCCTGATCGCGGAGCAGTGAGGTCACCCCGCGGGGCCAGACGCGCAGCCAGCCGCCTGGCCCCACGCCCCATCACGGCACCACCCGGGCCTGCTACCGGCTGGGTTTTTCCCCAGATGATGATGCAAATTCCACATCACCACACATCTCGACTTAAGAGGTGAAGTGAGCGTAAATCAAGGAGCTACGTCCGCCACGAAGCGGGCAGAAAGGAGGCACTTATGATGCATGAAACTTCCGCAACCACGACCGACGTGGATCACTCGCCGGAGCGTGGCGCCCAGGTCGTGGACATCGAGCGTTTCGCGAACGCGCCGCAGATGCGTCGCGGCAGAACTCAGGGCAGCACGGCAACTGGAGTACCAGGTGCTGAGCGGGGGGTGCGCGCCGTCGTCTACCTTCGCGTAAGCAGCAAAAAACAAGTAGACACGGACTACGACCCGGAGGGCATCTCACTGCCCGCGCAGCGTCTGGCGTGCCACAAGAAGGTCGAGCAGATGGGGCTCGAGATCGTGGGGGAGTACGTCGACGCGGGGCTGTCCGGCACCGAGGCCGCCGGTCGCCCGTGCTTCCAGCAGATGCTCGAACGCATTCGCGCCGAGCGAGACGTCGACTACGTCATCGTCTACAAGCTGTCCCGCCTCCACCGGAATCGGTACGACGAAGCCTTCACCATGATGCAGTTGCAGCAGCGCGGCGTCACTCTAGTCTCGGCGACGGAAAGTATTGATGGCAGCCCGGTAGGTCAGCTCATGCAGGGCATCCTATCGGCCTTCAACCAGTACCGCTCTGCGGAGGATGGCGCGGATATCGCCTACAAGCTGGGCGAGAAGGCCAAGAAGGGCGGCACCGTTTTCATGGCGCCGCTTGGATACATAAACACCGGGGAGAGGGTCGCGGACCGCGAGATCCGAGTGGTGAAGCCCGACCCCGACCGAGCCCACCTGATCAAGCTGGCCTTTGAGCTCTACGCGACGGGAAGCTACAGCATTCCGGCGCTGGCCGACGAGCTGTACCTGCGGGGGCTCACGACGCGGGCATCCGCGCGTCGGTCGTCCAAGCAGCTCTCCGACAACCAGCTGCTACGACTGCTGCAAGATCCGTACTACCTCGGCTTCACCCGCTTCAAAGGCGACATCTACCCAGGGCGTCACGAGCCGCTCGTAGATGGTGACCTCTTCGGCCGTGTACAAGACGTTGTTGCAGCTCGGGCAACGGGGGAGCGGCAGCGTGTTCATCATCACTACTTGAAGAGCACCCTGTACTGCGGTCACTGCTTCGCAACCGACAAGACATACGGGCGCGTGATCATCGCGCACGTCAACGGCCGCGGCGGGACGTACGACTACTTCTTCTGCCGCCGGAGCCAGGAGAAGTTGTGCGATGCGCCGTACATGCAGATGGCTCGCATCGAGGATGCAGTCGAACGGTACTGGGGGCGCCTCCGGGTCAGCGCTGGCTTCATCGAGGCAGCTCGTGCCGGACTACGCCGAACGGTCGAGAGCGATCAAGCGACTGCACGGTCGCTGCACACGCAACTGACCGAGAATTTGCAAAAGCTGGCGCAGCAGGAGGAGAACCTCGTCGATCTGGCCGCCGATGGCACGTTACCCCGCGAAGTCGTGCAGAAGCGTATGAACGGCATCCTCCGCAACCGGGCGGCGATGAGTGCGCGCCTCGAGAAGACGGAGCAGAAACTGTCAGCGGTCGTCGACTATCTCGACGCGGCGCTCTCGCTTCTAGCGCGGCCGGGGGAGTTGTACGCAAACGCGACCGACGAACAGCGCCGGATGCTGAACCAGGCCGTCTTTTCACGCATCTACGTGCATGTTGATGAGGTGACCGAGGTTGAGTTCAACGAACCGTTCGACATGCTCATGGCAGCAGGGGAGCTGTTCGACAACCCAACGAAAACCGCCCCTGAGGACAGGGGCGGGGATGTTTCTACGGAGGCAGCGACTCTCGCGAACATCGCTCTCGGCGATATTTCGAGTAACGCTGATGTGGTGGGCCCCGTGGGGCTCGAACCCACGACCCGCGGATTAAAAGTCCGATGCTCTACCGACTGAGCTAGAGGCCCTCGGCATCCACCCTACCGGCCACGGCGGGACGTTCGTGTTCACCGGGCATGCATCCCGCCGTGCCCGGATGCCGCCATCACCGAGGGGACGACACGACCCGGATCGGTCGTGCTCCGCCCACCGCGCGTCACGGCGCGTCCGCGCGACAGCCCGGAACAGGTATGCCCGCCCCGCGTGACCGGCGTGACCGGCGTGACCGGCGCGCCCGCGCGACAGCCCGGAACAGGTATGCCCACCCGGCGTCACGGCGCGTCCGCGCGACAGCCCGGAAGAGCGATGCCCGCCCCGCGTCACCGGCGCCTCCGCGCGACGACCGGAACAGGTGCGCCCCCGACGCCGATGAGCCCACCGGCGGGGGCCTGCAGGGCGCGAGCGCTCGCTCTGCGACGTCGGCGACGAGCAGCACGGTCGCACCCGTCCCGGCGGAGCCAAGAACGGGGGATGCCGCCGGGGGCGCCGCCGGGGAGACGACACCGATCGGACCGGCGGTCGCGGTGCCGGTGAGAAGGGCTGCCACGACCACGACGCGCCGGTGGCATCCGGTGCACCTCGCACACGAACGAGAGCGAGCGCCGAACCCCCTCGCCTGGGGTCCGGCGCTCGCCGTCAGGGTCGGTCGATCATCGACCGATCGAAAACGCGATGACTCGCGCTTCCGAGGACTTACATCGGGGGCATCAGCACCGTGTCGATGAGGTAGACCGTGGCGTTGGCGGTCTGGACGCCACCGCAGATCACGTTGGCGTCGTTGACCGTGATCGAGTCGCCCGAGCCGGCGACCGTGACGTCCTGGCCCTCGACGGTGGTCTGTGCGCCGTCGATGTCGTCGGGCGCGATCTGTCCGGGGACCACGTGGTACGTGAGGATCTTGGTCAGCAGGTCGGTGTCGGTCTTGAGCGTCTCGATGGTGGCGGAGTCGATCTTCGCGAACGCGTCGTCGGTGGGAGCGAAGACGGTGAACTCGGCGCCGTTCAGCGTGTCGACCAGGTTCACGTTGGGGTTCAGCTGACCGCTGACGGCCGCGGTGAGCGTGGTGAGCAGCGGGTTGTTCGAGGCGGCGACGGCGACCGGGTCGGCGGCCATGCCCTCGACCGAGCCCGCACCCGAGGGAACGGCGGCGGCGTAGTCCGCGCAGCCGGGGCCGACGAGGTTGGCGGCCGGGTCCATCGCGGACGACGAGGCCGACATCGAGGGCGACGCCTCCATGGAGGGGGCGGTGCTCTCTTCGGTGGTCGAGCCACCCGAGGTGGTGCCGCCCGAACAGGCGGTGAGAGCGAAGGCCGAACCCAGAACGAGGGCGAGACCGGCGACGACAGGCTTCTTGGTGGTGAGCATGACATTCCTCCGTATCGTTCGGATCGCCTCTGCGACCCGTCAGGACACCCCGGTGCGAGGGGCGGTGAGCCGTGGAGCGGCTTACACAGGGTCTTCGAGACCCCCCGGGGAACGGATTGGAGAATCTCCCGGATCGAGGTGCCCCGCCGCCCTTCGGGTGCCGAAAAAGGCCCGGTCGGAGCCTATTAAATATTCGTCCGAATATTTTCTCATCCCCGTCTCGCTGTCTGCCCGCAGGGCGGATCCGCAGAGCCCGTCCCGTCCGTTCCCCGCGCCCGTACAGGAAACGCATGGGCTGTACGGAATGATGGATGCCATGGTGATCGACGGATTCGATATGCCCGATGAGGGGCTCGAGAAGATCGATCACATCGGCATCCTGTTGCAGCGCGTCGCCGGGGGTGACCGTTCGGCCTTCGCCGAGGTGTACGACTCTCTCGCGCCGCGTGCGTTCGGTCTCATCCTGCGCGTGCTCGTCGACCGATCGCAGAGCGAAGAGGTGCTGCAGGAGGTCTTCCTCGAAATCTGGCAATCCGCCGCGCGTTTCACTCCGAACAGAGGTCAGGGGAGGTCGTGGGTGCTCACGATCGCGCACCGGCGAGCGGTGGACCGCGTGCGGTCGTCGCAGTCGAGTGCTGATCGTGATGTGCGCGCGGGCTTCCGCGATATGGACGTCGCGTACGACCATGTCTCCGAGCGAGTCGAACTGAAGATGGAAGGGCGGCGCGTCGTCGATGCACTGGCGACGCTCCCCGATGCCCAGAAGGAAGCGCTCACGCTGGCCTACTTCGGTGGGTACAGCCAGAGCGAGATCGCTACCCTCGTCGGGGCGCCGCTCGGTACGGTCAAAACACGGATGCGCGATGGCCTGTCGCGTTTGAGGATGGAGATGGGGGTGGACAAGTGAACGAGAGGGATTTCGCCGACCTCGCCGTCGGGCACGCGCTCAATGCGCTCACCGAGGCGGATGAACGCGCGTACCAGGAGGCTCTCGCGGGTCATCCGCACTGGGACCGCCACGTACGCGGGGCGTCGGACGCCGTCACCGCGCTGAGCTCCACCGTCGAGCCCGTCGAGCCGCCGCCCTCGGTCCGGGCCTCGGTCTTCGCACGCATCTCCGCCCTGCCGCAGCAGTCGTCCGCCCCGCTCGACTCCGCGGTCGACGATGAGGACTATGCCGCCGCCGACCGCGCTGAGGTGGCTTTCGAGCGCGAGGCGGTCGCCGAGACGGCGTCCGCGGCATCCGGATGGGGCGCGCGTCGCTGGTTCGCGCTCGCAGCCTCGTTCGCCGCCGTGCTCGTGCTGGGGTTCGGTGCCGTCACCGTGAGCCAGCTCCTCGCCCCTCCCGCGGCGGTGGTTGCCCTCCAGCAGATCGAGGATGCCCCTGACGCGCAGTCCGCTTCGGCGACCATGCCGGACGGAACGGTCGCCACGGCGCACTGGTCGCCGTCGTTGGGACAGAGCGTGCTCGTGACGGACGACATGCCCGCGCCGGCTGAGGGGAAGACGTACGAGCTGTGGTTCGTGCGCGGCGAGACACCGATCGCTGCGGGCACCTTCGAGCCCGATGCCGACGGCCACGCCACCGCGGTGCTGCAAGGGGAGATGCGGATCGGCGACGTCATCGCGGTGACCGTCGAACCCGATGGCGGGTCACCCGACGGCACGCCGAGCACGACCCCGGTCGTCGCCGTCGCCACGGCCTGACCCGCGGAAGGGGCCGGCCCCCGGGCGCGCGGCGACGGCCTAGCCTGGAGCGATGAGCGATTCCCCCCGCGAGTTCCACAAGCCCGTGCGGCGCCCCGCCGAGCTTTTCGATCGTCTCTTCGCCGCCGACGATCCGGCGGAGGTCTCTCGCGTCGCCCACAGCACCGCACACGCGCTGCTGTCGCGGGTGCGCGCCGACCCGTCGGTCGACGTCGTGGAGCGGCTCGTCGCCTTCACCGACGATCACGGCATCGACGACATCGCGGAGTTGTGGTCGCGCTCGCCGGCGCGCTCCCTCCCGGGTGCGCTCTGGCGGCTGTACCTGCTGCAGCTGATGATCCATGACGATTCCGCGACCGCGGCGCTGCTGTACGAGCGCGGACGCGCCGAGATGACGACGGTGGATGCCGTGGTGGCGGGCGCTCCCGCGCCGGCAGGGCCGGAGGAGCTCGTGCAGTTGATCGACACGATCCTGCGCGGTCTGTTCGAAGGCGACTTCGCCGTCGCCCTCGACCGAGCCGCCGCTTTCTGCCGCGTTCAGGCCGCCGGGTCCACCCACCTGGCCGATGACTACGAGAACACCGAGTCGGAGCGGGCCACGGCCCTCACGACGCGCGCGCTGCGGCTGGCGACGTACGCCGACGATCTGTCGGCGTGCGCGGCTCTGTGGCGCCGTGATGCGCTGACGTGAGCGGGGGATGCCGAAGGCGAGAGCCGGCGGCTCAGAAGGCCGACGTCCCGACGACGTCAGACCGTCGAGGACAAAGAAAGTGCCGGACCGCAGAACGCCTCTCGGCGCATGGCCGCTCATAGCGGCAGAAGATGGAGCCCGGGGTTACTGCGGCCCGGCTGTAAAAGTGTAACAAGGCGGCGCCGGAGACATTCCCTCCGCACGCCCCGTTGACAAGGCCCGGGCGTGTCGGATGCGCCGCGTAGGCTCGCAGTATGGCCTGGCGCTTCGCTCTCCGCATCGACCCCGTGGCATCCGATGATCGGAGGGAGTCGTTCGACGACACCCTGCGGGTCATCGATCCCGGTGCCCCCGCGCTCCCGGTCGGAGAACTGAGCGCGCAACGCGGCGACGGCATCTTCGAGTCGCTCGGCGTGGTGGGCGGGCATCCGCAGGAGGTCGGCCCGCACCTCGAACGGCTCGTCCACTCGGCACAGCTCTGCGAACTCCCGACTCCCCACCTGGCCCAGTGGCGCGCCGCCATCGAGCGGGTGGCCGCCGAAGCGGGCGAGGGCGAGAGCGTCATCAAGCTCGTCCTCAGCCGCGGGGTCGACGGCGGCGCGTCCCCGACGGCGTGGATCACGCTCGCCGACGCCCCCGACAACGCACGCGCCCGCTCCGAGGGGGTGCGCATCGCGACGCTCGACCGCGGGTACGCCCTCGATGTGCCCGCCCGGGCGCCGTGGCTGCTCCTGGGCGCGAAGACGCTGTCGTACGCGACGAACATGGCCGCCATCCGCGAGGCCCAGCGCCGCGGGGCCGACGACGCCGTGTTCGTCTCGAGTGACGGGTACGTGCTGGAGGCGCCGACGGCATCCGTCGTCCTGCGCTTCGGGGACCGGTTCGTCACGCCGACGCCGAGCGCCGGCATCCTGCACGGCACGACCCAGTTGAGCCTGTTCGCGCACCTGGAGCAGCGTGGCTTCGCGACGGCGTACGACACCGTCACCACCGCGCAGCTCGCGGAGGCGGATGCCGCGTGGTTGCTGTCGAGCGTGCGTCTGGCCGCACCCGTGGCAGCGGTGGACGGGCAGCCGATGGCGATCGATCGGGCGTTCACCGATGAGCTCAATGCGTACCTGCTGAGCCCGCGCGACTGAACGGCGCTCCCGGACGGGGCGGCGCTCCGCGCGGGATCCCGCCGCAGCCCGGCCACGCCCTCGCGCGGCCCCGCCCGCCCGGCCACGCCAGCCCGGTCACGCCCTCGCGCGGCCCCGCCGTCGCCGAAACAGCCGTCGGCGGCATCCGGATACACGAAAGCCCCGCCGAAGCGGGGCTCTCGCGGACGCGCGGCTTATCCGAAGCGGCCCGAGACGTAGTCCTCGGTCGCCTGCACGGAGGGCGTGGTGAAGATCGTCGAGGTGTCGTTGTACTCGATGAGCTTGCCGGGCTTGCCGGTGCCGGCGATGTTGAAGAACGCCGTCTTGTCGCTCACGCGCGACGCCTGCTGCATGTTGTGCGTGACGATGACGACCGTGTAGTCGCTCTTCAGTTCGTCGATGAGCTCCTCGATCGCGTACGTCGAGATGGGGTCGAGAGCCGAGCACGGCTCGTCCATCAGGATGACGTCGGGAGAGACCGCGATCGCGCGCGCGATGCACAGACGCTGCTGCTGACCACCCGACAGTCCCGAGCCGGGCTTGTCGAGTCGGTCCTTGACCTCGTTCCAGAGGTTGGCGCCCTTCAGCGACTTCTCCACCAGGTCGTCGGAGTCGGACTTGGTGATTCGGCGGTTGTTCAGCTTCACGCCCGCCAGCACGTTCTCGCGGATCGACATGGTCGGGAACGGGTTGGGGCGCTGGAACACCATGCCCACCTGACGACGCACGAGCACGGGGTCGACACCCGGGCCGTAGAGATCGTCGCCGTCCAGCAGCACGCGACCCTCGACGCGGGCCTTGGGGATGACCTCGTGCATGCGGTTCAGCGTGCGCAGGAACGTGGACTTGCCGCAGCCCGAGGGGCCGATGAACGCGGTGACGCTGCGCGGCTCGATCTCGAGGGAGACGCCCTCGACGGCGAGGAAGTCGCCGTAGTAGACGTTGAGGTCGTTGACTTCGATGCTCTTTGACACGGGATTCTTTCTTTCGGGTCAGCGACCGGTCTTGGGGGCGAAGAACTTGGCGATGGAGCGCGCCACGAGGTTCAGCAGCATGACGATCACGATGAGCGTCAGTGCCGACGCCCAGGCGCGGCCGATGAAGGCCTCGGCCGGGATGCCCTGGTTCATGTACTGCGTGTAGGTGAACACCGGCAGGGTCTGCATGCGCCCGTCGAACAGGTCGTAGTTCATGGATGCCGTGAATCCGGCGGTGATGAGCAGCGGCGCCGTCTCGCCGATGACGCGCGAGATCGAGAGCATCACGCCGGTGGTGATACCCGCGATGGCGGTGGGAAGGACCACCTTGGCGATGGTCAGCCACTTCGGCACGCCGAGGGCGTACGACGCCTCGCGCAGCTCGTTCGGGACGAGGCGGAGCATCTCCTCGGTGGAGCGGACCACCACGGGGATCATCAGCACCGCCAGCGCGATCGATCCCATGATGCCCAGGCGGATGCCGGGGCCGAGGAAGAGCGCGAACAGGGCGTACGCGAACAGGCCCGCCACGATCGAGGGGATGCCGGTCATCACGTCGACGAGGAAGGTGATGCCGCGGGCGAGACGGTTGTTCTGCCCGTACTCGATCAGGTAGATCGCGGTGAAGATGCCGATCGGGATGGAGATGACGGCCGCGGCGAGCGTGATCAGGACGGTGCCGACGATGGCGTGCAGCGCGCCGCCGCCTTCACCGACGACGTTGCGCATCGAGGAGCTGAAGAACTCGCCGCTCCAGCTCGGCGCGCCCAGGGTGACCACCGTGAAGGCGACCGACACCAGGGGGACCATCGCGATGAGGAACGCGAGTGTGACGACGCCCGTCACGAGCCGGTCGACGGCCTTGCGGCGTCCCTCGACGATGGTCGAGATGACGGTGATGAGCACGAGGTAGACGAGGGCCGACAGGATCAGCCAGCCGGGGACGTTGAGCCCGGCGCCGGAGGCGGCGGCCAGAACGGCGAAGATCACGCCGACGATGGCGATCGAACCCGCCAGCAGCGCCCAGGGGGCCCACTTCGGAAGGCGCCCCGTGGTCAGGCTCGCCGAACGCGCGGGCGGCGTGGTCGGGCGCGGGGGAGAGATGGTCGCGGTCATGGTCAGTTGGCCCCCGAGAACTCTTTGCGACGGCTCACGATGTAACGGGCGAGCGCGTTCACGGCGAAGGTGACGATGAAGAGGATGAGTCCGGTGGCGATGAGAACGTTGACGTTCGTGCCATAGGCCTCGGGGAACGTGAGGGCGATGTTCGCGGCGATCGTGGAGGGGTTGCCCGCGGTGAACAAGGCGAACGTCACCCCGCCCGAGACCGAGAGGACCATCGCGACGGCCATGGTCTCGCCGAGGGCGCGACCGAGACCGAGCATGGCGGCCGAGACGATGCCGCTGCGGGCGAACGGGAAGACCGCCATGCAGATCATCTCCCAGCGCGTGGAGCCGAGAGCGAGCGCGGCCTCCTCGTGCAGGGTGGGCGTCTGGAGGAAGATCTCGCGGCAGATCGCGGTGATGATCGGGGTCACCATGACGGCGAGCACGATCGACGCGGTGAAGATGGTGCGGCCGGTGCTAGAGACGGGACCGGAGAAGAGCGGGAACCAGCCGGCGTTGTCGACGAACCACGAGTAGACGGGCTGGACGGCCGGAGCCAGTACCCCGATACCCCAGAGGCCGAAGACGACCGAGGGCACGGCTGCGAGCAGGTCGACGACGTAGCCGAGGGCCTGCGCGAGGCGGCGAGGAGCGTAGTGGGAGATGAAGAGGGCGACGCCGATCGACAGCGGGACCGCCATGAGGAGGGCGAGCGCGGCCGCCCAGACGGTCCCGAAGACGAGGGGCCCCACGTAGGACCAGAAGCTGTCGCCGAGAATCGAGGCGTCTTCGCCGGTGGCGACGAACGCGGGGAGCGACTGGATGATCAGGAAGACGGCGACCGCGGCGAGGGTCACGAGGATCATTGAGCCGGCGAAGAGTGCGGTACCGGAGAACCAGCGATCGCCCGGGCGGGTCTTCGCGGTCGGCGCTCCAGTCGAGGTGACCTCGGGTGTGGTGGTCATTTCGTCGATTCTGTGCGATGGGCGGGGACCGCACGAGGTGCCCGACCCCACGTGAACGCGGGACCGGGCACCTCAGCGGATTACTTGATGGCCTCGATGGCGGTCGTGACCTGCTCGCGCAGCGTGTCCGAGATCGGGGCGGAGCCGGCGGCCGACGCGGCGGCGTCCTGGCCCTCCTCGCTGGCGGCGTAGGTGAAGAAGCCCTTCACCAGCTCGGCGGTGGCGGCGTCCTTGTACTCGGCGCACCCGATGAGGTAGCTGACGAGGACGATGGGGTACACGCCGGCCTCGGTGGAGGTGCGGTCGAGCTTGATCGCGATGTCGGTCGCGGCACGGCCTTCCTCCTCCGGCGACGCGTCGACGATGGCGGCGGCGGCCTCCGGCGAGTACGACACGAAGTCGCTGCCGACCTGGATGGCGACGGTGCCGAGGTTGCCGGCGCGCGAGGCGTCGGCGTAGCCGATGGTGCCCTGGCCACCCTCGACGGCCGAGATGACCCCCGAGGTGCCCTGAGCGGCCTCGCCGCCGAGCGCCGGCCACTCCTCGACCGAGCCGGCGGTCCACACGTCGGGCGCCGTCTTGCCGAGGTAGTCGGTGAAGTTGCCCGTGGTGCCCGACTTGTCGGAGCGGTGGACCGGGGTGATCGCGGTCGCGGGGAGCGAGACGCCGGAGTTGAGTGCGGCGATCGCCGGGTCGTTCCAGGTGGTGATCTGGCCCGCGAAGATCTTGGCGAGGGTGGTCGCGTCGAGGTTCAGCGAGTCGATGCCCTCGAGGTTGAACACCACGGCGATGGGCGAGATGTAGGTGGGCAGCTCGACGAGGTCGCTACCGTCGGCGCAGCCGTCGAAGGGGCCGGCGGTGATCTCGTCGACCTTGAAGGCGCGGTCGGAGCCGGCGAACTGCACGGCGCCGGCCTGGAACGACTCGCGGCCGGTGCCCGAACCGGAGGGGTCGTAGTCGATGGTGAGGTCGGGGTTGGCGGTCTGCAGACCCTGGGTCCACGCCTGGACGGCCACTTCCTGCGACGAAGCGCCGCCGCCGACCAGGGTGCCGGTGAGGGAGGAGGCGCCCGCGGGAGCCTCGGACGAACCGCCGCTGGAGGCGCCGCCCTCGTTCGAGGCGCAGCCGGCGAGGGCGAGGGAGGCCACTGCGGCCACGGCGCCCAGCTGGGCGAATCGGGAGATCTTCACTGTGTGAATCCTTCGGGTGTCGGGAACACGAACCCGGTGCAGGGTTCGTCGGGAAAGGTAACCTTCGACCCTTAAGAGACTGCGCCCCTCGGGTGAACGGGAGGTGAACCGGGGTGGCCGTTCCGACGCGTTCTCCTGGGGGTTGTACTGTTCACCCCCGTGACGACCCCCGCCTCCGCCCCTCAGGCTCCCCTCGATCGACGGGATGCCGCCGCGCCCGCGCGCACCCTCATCGACATCCTCGCCGAGGTCGCCGCACGGCATCCCGAGGCCTCCGCCATCGACGACGGGTCGGGCGCTCTCAGCTACCGCGAGCTGCTCGCGCGGGTCTGGCGCACCGCCGCGGCGTTGCACGAGGCGGGCGTCCGCCGCGGCGACCGGGTCGGGGTGCGCATGCCGTCGGGGTCGAAGGAGCTGTACGTGTCGATCCTCGCCGTGATGGCCGCCGGGGCCGCCTACGTGCCGGTGGATGCCGACGACCCCGACGAACGGGCGCGGCTCGTGTTCGGCGAAGCGGCGGTGCGCGGGATCATCGGCGGCGACGGCGAGTTCGTCGCGGACGACGACGATCTCGTGCGCCTCTACGACGGTGCGGCGCCCCACCCGAGCACCAACGCCGTCCCCGTCGTCGCGCCCCCCACCGTCGACGACGACGCCTGGATCATCTTCACCTCCGGTTCCACCGGCGTGCCGAAGGGCGTCGCGGTCTCGCATCGCTCGGCCGCGGCGTTCGTCGAGGCCGAGGCGCGCATCTTCCTCCGGGAGGAGCCGCTGGGCCCCGGGGACCGTGTGCTCGCGGGGCTCTCGGTCGCGTTCGACGCCTCGTGCGAGGAGATGTGGCTGGCCTGGGGACACGGGGCCTGCCTCGTGCCGGCGCCGCGCTCCCTCGTCCGCTCGGGCGAAGACCTTGCGCCGTGGCTGCTTCGTCAGGGGATCACGGTGGTCTCCACCGTTCCCACCCTCGCCGCGATGTGGCCGGCCGACTCGATCGAGAACGTGCGTCTGCTCATCTTCGGCGGCGAGGCGTGCCCGCCGGAGCTCGCCGCCCGGCTCGTCGCCGACGGCCGCGAGGTGTGGAACACCTACGGGCCCACCGAGGCCACGGTGGTCGCCTGCGCCGCCCCGCTCGACGGTTCCCTGCCCGTGCGCATCGGTCTGCCCCTCGACGGGTGGGCCCTGGCGGTGGTGGATGCCGAGGGGCTCCCCGTGCTGGAGGGACAGGTCGGCGAGCTCATCATCGGCGGTGTCGGCCTGGCCCGCTACCTCGATCCGGCCAAGGATGCCGAGAAGTACGCGCCCATGCCCACCCTCGGGTGGGAGCGCGCCTACCGCTCCGGCGATCTCGTGCGCTTCGAATCCGAGGGGCTGGTGTTCCAGGGCCGCGCCGACGATCAGGTCAAGGTGGGCGGCCGGCGCATCGAGCTGGGCGAGGTCGAGTCGGCGCTGCAGGATCTGGCGGGCGTCAGCGCCGCGACGGTGGCTGTGCGCACGACGGAGGCCGGCGTCCCGGTGCTCGTGGGCTACCTCGTCCTGGACGAGGGCGTCGAGCTCGATCGCGGAGCTGCGCGCTCCGCGCTCGCCGAGCGCCTTCCGGCCGCCACCATCCCCCTGCTCGGCGTCGTCGACGCCCTGCCCGTGCGCACGTCGGGCAAGGTCGACCGGGCTGCCCTCCCGTGGCCGCTCCCCGGGGTCGACGCGCCCGCCGCCACCGACTTCTCCGACGATGAGGCGTGGCTCGCCGAGCAGTGGCAGGCCGTCCTCGGGCTGGCCGTCACCGAGCGCAAGGCCGACTTCTTCGATCTGGGCGGTGGCTCGCTCGCCGCCGCGCAGCTCGTCTCGCGCATCCGCGCGCGGGTGCCGGAGTTCTCCGTCGCCGACATCTACGACGTTCCGCGCCTGGGGGCGATGGCCAAGGCGCTCGGCCCTCAGCTGGCCGACGAGACGCCTCTCGAGTTCCATCGCGCCGCGCCGACGCCCCGCAGGACCCAGTGGGCGCAGACCCTCCTCGGTGCGCCGCTGTTCATCCTGTCGGGTGTGCGCTGGCTGCTGTACCTGCTGACGGCGTCGGCGATCCTGCAGCTCCTACCCGGCTTCGAGATGCTGCCGAGCGTGCCGTGGCCGGTGCTCGCGGTGGGCCTGCTCGTCTTCGCCACACCGTTCGGGCGCATGGCGATCGCCGTGGCATCCGCCCGGATACTGCTGGCGGGACTGCAGCCCGGTGACTATCCCCGCGGCGGCTGGGTGCACATCCGGCTGTGGCTGGCCGAACAGATCGCGGATCAGGTGGATGCCGTCGGCCTGGCCGGAGCGCCCTGGGTGTCGTACTACGCGCGGGCGTTGGGCGCGCGGATCGGGCGCAACGTCGATCTGCACACGCTGCCGCCCGTCACAGGCATGCTCGAGGTGGGGGACGGCGCCTCGATCGAGCCCGAAGTCGACCTGACCGGGTATTGGATCGACGGCGACCTCGTGCGCATCGGCGAGGTGCGCATCGGCGCGGATGCCACGGTGGGGGCGCGCTCCACCCTGGCTCCCGGCACGCGGATCGGGCGCCGGGCGGAGATCGCCCCGGGATCCGCGGTGTTCGGACGCGTCAAGGCCGACCAGTCGTGGGCGGGCTCGCCCGCCGTGCGCGTCGGCGGCACCGCGAAGGGATGGCCGACCGAACGCCCGCCGGCGCCGACGCGCTGGCTCTGGGCCTACGCCGCATCCGCGGTCGTGCTCGCCCTCCTTCCGCTGGCGGCGTTCACCGTGGGTGGTCTGGTCATCGCGCAGGGGATGCGCGGGGCGGGGGACCTGGCTCGGGCGGCCGCTCAGGCTTTCGCCTGGCTCGTGCCCGCCGTCGCCGTTACGGGCCTGGTGTTCGCGGCATCCGTCGTCGTCCTCGTGCGCCTGCTGTCGATCGGACTCGTCGAGGGCACGCATCCGGTACGCAGCCGCGTCGCGTGGCAGGCGTGGAGCATCGAACGCCTTCTGGATGCCGCGCGCACGATCCTCTTCCCGCTGTACTCGTCGCTGTTCACCCCGGTCTGGCTGCGGATGCTCGGCGCCCGCGTCGGCCGCGACGTCGAGGCATCCACGGTCCTGCTCATCCCCTCGATGGCGCGGATCGAGGACGGCGCGTTCCTCGCCGACGACACGCTGGTGGCTTCCTACGAATTGCGGGCGGGATGGCTGCGGCTCGGTCCGGTGCGCATCGGCAAGCGCGCGTTCCTCGGCAACTCCGGTATGGCCGCTCCCGGGCACCGCGTGCCGCGCGACGGGCTCGTCGCCGTGCTGTCGGCGGCGCCGCCGAAGGCCAAAGCAGGCTCGTCGTGGCTGGGGTCGCCTGCAGTGCGGCTGCGGCGGCTGTCGGCCGAGGGCGATGAGTCGCGCACGTACAACCCCGGGCCGGCGCTCCGTCTCGCCCGGACGGTGTGGGAGCTGTGCCGTTTCGTTCCCGTCGTCGTCACCTGCGGTATCGGCTTGGCCGTGCTGTTCACGCTCGCGGCGCTGTGGGAGGCCACCGGGCCCATCTGGACGCTGCTGCTGTCGGGTGTCGTGCTGCTGGCGGCCGGGGCGGTCGCGGCCGGCGTGTCGACCGCGGCGAAGTGGGTGATCGTCGGCGTCATCCGGGCGGGTGAACAGCCGCTGTGGTCGAGCTTCGTGTGGCGCACCGAGGTGTCCGACACGTTCACCGAGATGGTCGCCGCGCCCTGGTTCGCCCGCGCCGCCGCCGGCACGCCCGCGCTCGCCGTGTGGCTGCGAACCCTCGGCGCGAAGATCGGGCGGGGAGTGTGGTGCGACAGCTACTGGTTGCCTGAGCCCGACCTGGTGACGCTGGGGGACGCGTCGACGGTCAATCGCGGGTGCGTCGTTCAGACGCACCTGTTCCATGATCGAATCATGAGCATGGATACCGTCGAGTTGGAGCCCGGGTCGACCCTCGGTCCCCACAGCGTCGTGCTGCCCGCGTCCACCCTGGGGGCGCACGCCACCGTGGGACCGGCGTCCCTTGTCATGCGCGGTGAGACGGTGCCGGTCGGCTCGCGCTGGAGCGGCAACCCCATCGGCCCGTGGCGTGCGGTGAAGGTGCGCTCCTACCAGTCGACGACGTGAGCGACCCGTACGCCCCGCAGAGCGGTGACACCTCGTACGCCGTGCGGTCATACGACCTCACGCTGGGCTATCGCGTCCGCACGAACCGCCTCGAGGGTGTGGCGCGCATCGTGGCGGTGGCCCGCGAGCCGCTGAGCTCGATCGCGCTCGACCTGGTGGGGTTGCGGACCTCGCGCGTGCGCGTCGGTGGCGCCACGGCGCGGTTCTCCGCCGGTCCGCGCGTGCTGCGGGTGACGCTTCCGCGGCCGGTCGTCGCGGATGCCGTGTTCGACGTCGAGGTGGTCTATGCGGGCGCGCCGTCCCCGCGCCGTTCGCGCTGGGGTGCGGTCGGATGGGAGGAACTGACCGACGGCGCCCTCGTCGCGGGGCAGCCCATCGGCGCTCCCACCTGGTTCCCATGCAACGACCGCCCCGACGATCGCGCGCGGATGCGCATGGAGATCACCGTCGACGAGGGGTACGCCGTGGCGGCGACCGGTGTCGCCGGTCCCTCGACGCGGCGGGGTGGTCGGGTGACCACGACGTTCACGTCCGACGTTCCGACGGCGACGTACCTCGCGGCTGTCCACGTCGGTCGCTACCGGACGCGCACGCTGGCCGGTGGGGGAGGGGATGCCGTGCCCGCGGTCAGCGTCACCGCGCCGCCGGCATTGGATGCGGCCGTGGACCGCGCGTTCGCGGCGGTGCCCGACATGCTGCGGGTGTTCGGGCGGCTCTTCGGGCCCTACCCGCAGGAGACGTGCACGCTCGTGGTGACGGCCGACGAGCTCGAGATCCCGCTCGAAGCGCAGGGCCTCGCCGTGTTCGGCATGAACCACCTGGTGCCGGCCGCGCAGCGGCTGGTGGCGCACGAACTCGCCCACCAGTGGTTCGGCAACAGCGTCGGCATCGCGCGATGGCGCGACATCTGGCTCAACGAAGGGTTCGCCTGTTATGCCGAGTGGCTGTGGTCGGACGCCTCGGGCGGTCCTTCGGTGGCCACGTGCATCGCGGACCATTACGCCCGCCTCGCCACCAAGCCTCGGGGCCTGCTGCTGTCCGACCCGGGGCCCGACGACATGTTCGACGACCGGGTCTACAAGCGCGGGGCGCTTGCTCTCCACGCCCTGCGCCGGACGCTGGGCGACACGGCGTTCTTCGACCTCGTACGCGGCTGGACGTCGCAGCACCGGCACGCTCTGGTGACGACGGACGATTTCCGCGCCGCCGTCGAGCGCGTGGGGGGAGCGGATGCCGTGGCGGTGCTGTCGCGGTGGATCGACGACCTGGCGCTGCCCGCGCGGCCCTGAGCGTCAGTCGGTCGCGTCGGGTCACTCGCTCCAGCCGCGCACCCGGTGGACGACGAACGACTTCGGATAGGACCCGCCGGGGGCGTCCACTTCGAAGATGTCGATCATGAGTGCGAGGGGGTAGTCGGGTGCCTGCTCGAGGCGTCTCAGAACGACTCCCTCGCATCCGATGATCGTTTCACCGGCACCCCACACGACTGTCCACGTGTGCGGCCGACCGGCGTCGAAGGGGAGCGCGACCTCGGTCATGTCGGTGGCCAGGCGCGGGTCGTGGTGGGCCTTGATGCCGCTGCGCGCACGGGCGGCGGTGGCGGTCACGGCATCCGCGTCGATCTCGAACAGGCAGATCTCGCCCGAGTCCTCCGGCGACAGGTGCTCGGTGCCGACCAGCCACGCCGCGACCATGCAGCCGCTGTCGCGGGTGGCCGAGAGCGTGACGTCGACGCGACCCCGAGCGGGGGCGAAGAGCAACGACGTCGGGGTCTCCGTGCGAACCGCGAGATCGGTGCGATGACGATGCATGCCTCGCCCGGACTCCTGGGCTCCCGGCGTCGCTTGTGCGAGCCGGGCTGAGGGCAAGTCCCGTCAGTACCCGACCCCCGCGCGTTCGCGGGCGCACCGCGCAGTGTCGAGGTCGGTGCGCTGAGTGCCGGCGCGACTGGCGCGTGGGTTCGGTGCGCGCGCGAGCGCGGCCTCGGAACGCAGGGTCCGGGCGGTGTCAGAACGGTGGGGGTGGTCCTTCTTCGGGGTCGGGTGGGGGTGGGTCGTCGGGGAGGAAGCGGGCGGTGGGGGAGTAGGGGAGGGGTTCGTCGGTGTAGGTGCGGCCGGTGGGGCTGGTCCATTCGAGGACTCCGCCGGGGAGTTGCTTCACCTGCCAGCGGGTGAGGTGTTTCTGGGTGTGGTGGCGTTGGCAGAGGTGGGCGAGGTTGGTGATGGTGGTGGGGCCGCCGAGGGCGTGGTCGTGGGTGTGGTCGACTTCGCATCGGGTGGCGGGGGTGGTGCAGCCGGGGAAACGGCAGGTGCGGTCGCGGGCGCGGAGGTGGCGGTCGATGGCGGTGGTGCGGTGGTAGGTGTCGGTGTGCAGGACGGCGCCGGTGATGGGGTGGGTGATGACGCGGTCCCAGGGCAGGGTGGTCGTTTCGGTGAGGGTGCGGGCGGTGGTGGCGTCGAGGGGGCCGTGCCCGACGAGCTCGGCCGGGTCGAGGTTCTCGTTGCCGGGGGTGAGCAGGGTGAGGGCGGGGACGATGACTTGGATGCGGGCGCGGATGGTTCCGAGGGTGCCGGGGCCGTCGTCGGTGCGGGTGGGGTCGGCGTCGGGTGCGGCGGTGAGCAGCAGGTCGGCGAGGATGTCGGCGCGGAGGTGAGCGGTGGTGCGCTCGTCGGTGAGGGTCGCGGCGGTGGTGGTGGACTGTGTGTTTCGTCGGACTGTGTCGGTGCTGGCGGTGGGGTCCGCTGAGTCCGCGCCGGCGTCGGGTGCGTCGGTGGCAGCTGCCGCGATGCCGGTGCGGGTGTCGATGATGGCGCGTGCTTGTTGGGTGAGGCGGTCGTAGATGCCGACGGCCAGGACGGTGGGGAGGGTGGCGATGAGGTCGGACATGCCGTCGTGGCCGGTGACGATGCGGACGCAGCGGGTGTCGCGGCCGCGCTGGTGGCGTTCGGTGATGGTGGTGGGGTGCAGGCGTTCGGCGAGGACGGTCAGGCGTGCGCGCAGGCGGCCGGGGCTGAGCCGGTCGGCGGTGGCCACGGCGAGCAGGTCGAACTCCGCCCGCGCGTCGGTGGGGAGGGGGGAGCCGATGTCGGCGATGGCGTGCACGTGGGCGCGGGTGAGGGCCCCGGCTTCCCACGCGGTGAGGGTGTGCGAATAGTCGTCGACGAGGGTCATCGCCCGCCCGATCTGGGTCTGCACGGTGCGGTCGGAGAGGTTTTCGGCGGCGGCGATCTCGGAGGCGACTTCGCGGAGGGCGAGTTCGGCGGCGCGGGCGGTGGCGCGCTGGTCGGCCATCACGTCGAGGGCGAGGTGCCCGGCCGCAGCGAGGGCGCGGGTGTGGGCGGCCTCGGCGGCGGCGAGGGCGGCGCCGGTTGCGAGGACGTCGTCGAGCACCGCGGACAGGGCCGCGGGCCCGCCTTTCGTGGCTGTCGGGACGACGCGTTTGTGCATGTGTGCATGCTAGCTGTGACCTGCGACATCGCCCCCGGTCAGAGGGCCTTTCTGGGGAGGAACGAGCGAACCGGCGGGATGTGGAGGAGGGGCGCCAACCGCGGGTAGAACGGTGCCATCCAGTGGGCTGCTTTCCCACGTAAAGGGCGGCGGTGGCTCGACAGGCCCAGCCACAGGCGCCGAGGTGAGAAAGGGGCTTCGACAGGCTCAGCCACCAGCGTCGCTCATGGGGGCGGCGGCTTCTCGCGCCTCAGCCGCCGGCACCGCGATGGCGAATGCGGCGCCGACAGGCTCAGCCAGCAGCGACGCGTTCAGAGCCTGGTGGCTTCCCGACGTCGGTCTCTTCGAGGGCGGGCCGAGGCCGCCGACGACGTGCGCTGACGCCGCCGACACCGCGTGCCGGACGGCTTCGGCGCCTTGTGCGCCGACGGCGCTACACGTCACCGAACGACCAGTGCTGCCACGACGCCCTCGGGACCCTCGAGGTCCCATCCGCGCCACTCCACCGGTGCGCACTCGTCGTCGTTGCGCGCACGCCCCTGCTCGTTGTGGCTTCGCGGGGAAATCGACGCCGTCCACCCCTCTGCGTCGGCGACGACGCGGATGCGGCCGGGGTCGACCGACAGACCCCGCCCATCCGCCTTGAGCACCGCCTCCGTCCGTGCCCAGGCGCGCGCGTCCGCCGCGTCGGGCAGCACCTGCTCGATCCCCGCGGCGTCCGCCGGGAGGGCTTCGGCGCCGATCCGCACGCGGACGCTAGGCGGCACGCGCTCGATCCCCCCGGCGTCCGCCGGGACGGCGTCGGTGCCGATCCGCGCGCGGACGCCGGGCAGCACGCGCTCGATCCCCTCGGCGTCCGTCGGGACGGCATCGGCGCCGATCCGCGCGCGGACGTCGGGCAGCACGCGCTCCATCCCCGCGGCGCCCGCCGAGACGGCATCGGCGCCGACCCGCGCGCGAACGCCGGGCAGCACGCGCTCGAGCCCCGCGGCATCCGCCGGGACGGCATCGATCCCAATGCGGACGTGCTCCCGAGTCACCGCGACCACCGCCCACCCCGGCACGTACGACACCGACACCGCGGCATCCGCACCGAGAACCCGGATGCGACCGTGGTCGCCGCCGCACGACGAACACCTCGAGACGAATGACGCCTCCGGGAGCAGCTCGGTCAGAAGGTCGCGCGACACCCGGCGACGGTTCGTTCCCGGCGGCACCTCGCGCCAGGAGACACGGATGCCGGGGGGAAGTATCACACCCGTGGTTCGTGCGTCTCGATGGCGACGATGCCCGCACCCGGATGCTCGACCGGCACGTGCACGACCGAGAAGGCGCCGGTGTCGAGCGTCGAGGCGCTGCCGAGGTAGGACCCTCTCATCGTGCCCGTCGCGAGGGCGAGCTCGTGCAGGAGGTCGGGCAGCACCGGGCCGTGGCTGGTCAACACCACGGGCTTGCGCGCGCGCACCTGCTGCCCGATGACGGTCCGCGTGTCCGCGCGCCCCTTCTCCCAGGCGTCCTGGCTGATGTCTCTGCACACCTGGACGCGTTGGCCGATCGCGTGCGCGATGGGGGTGGCGGTACGCAGGCACCGCTCGGCGGGACTGGACACCACGCGTCGCACGCCGAAGGCCAGCAGCGGTCCCACGATGGCCTCGGCCTGCTTGCGACCGCGGGCGGTGAGTGGCCGGTCGCTGTCGACGCCGTCCCACTCGTCGCGCGCGCGCGCCTTGCCGTGACGCAGCACCACGATCGGGAAGGTCGGCAGCACCTCTTCATCCACCAGCCGGGCGAATTCGTCCAGGATCTCGATGTCGACGGGGTAGCTGAGATGCTTGCGCGCCTTCTTCAGGCTCACCCACTCGATGGCCGCGACCTCTTTGTTGGGCACGAACGACGACGTGCGAACCGCCGCGTCCGTGGCCTCGGCCGCCCAGTAGTGCACGATCTTCGTCCGCGAGTTCGGCATCCGGTAGCGCGAGACCCCCACGGGGACGCCGAGGGCGACACGGATGCCGGTCTCCTCGCGGATTTCGCGCACGGCGGTCTCGGCGAGGGTCTCGCCAGGATCCACCTTGCCCTTCGGCAGGGTCAGATCGCGATACTTCGTCCGGTGGATGAGGAGGACGCGGAGTTTGCCTTCGGCCCGACGCCATACGACGCCGCCCGCTGCGTAGACCGCGGTCTCCGTCACCGGGCCGTCCGAGCGCGGCGCTTGCGCTGCACGCGCGCCATCGTGTACTCCTGCAGGTCGACCAACGGGGTCCCGTCGGCGGCGAGGCTGTGGCGGGTCCATTCGCCCTCCGGCCCCAGATGCCATGAGCTCGTGCCGTCGTCCATCGCGAGATCGAACAGGGTGGTCAGCTCCCGCAGCTGGCTCTCGTCGACGACGCGCACGAGGGCCTCGACGCGGCGGTCGAGATTGCGGTGCATCATGTCGGCGCTGCCGATGTAGACCTGCGGGTCGCCGTCGTTCGCGAAGCTGAAGATGCGGGAGTGCTCGAGGTAGCGGCCGAGGATGGAACGCACCGTGATGTTCTCGCTCATGCCCGGAACGCCCGGCTTGATGGAGCAGATGCCGCGCACCCACACCTCCACGGGGACGCCCGCCTGGCTCGCACGGTAGAGCGCGTCGATGATCTGCTCGTCGACCATCGAGTTGACCTTGATCCGCACCCCCGAGGGCTTGCCCTCGAGCGCGTTGCGCCGTTCCTTGTCGATGTGGCGCAGCAGCCCCTTGCGCAGGTGCAGAGGCGCCACCAGCAGCCGCTTGAACTTCTTCTCGATCGCGTAGCCGCTGAGCTCGTTGAACAGGCGGGTCAGATCGCGACCCACCTGGTCATCCACCGTGAAGAGCCCGAAGTCCTCGTAGATGCGGCTCGTCTTGGGGTTGTAGTTCCCTGTGCCGACGTGGCTGTAGTGGCGCAGACGCCCCTCTTCCTCGCGGATGACGAGGGCGAGCTTGCAGTGCGTCTTGAGCCCGACGAGCCCGTACACGACGTGCACTCCGGCCTTCTCGAGCTTGCGGGCCCAGACGATGTTGTTGGCCTCGTCGAAGCGCGCCTTGACCTCCACCAGCGCCAGGACCTGCTTGCCCGCCTCCGCGGCGTCGATGAGCGCCTGCACGATCGGGCTGTCGCCCGACGTGCGGTACAGCGTCTGCTTGATGGCCAGCACGTGCGGGTCGCGGGCCGCCTGCTCGAGGAAGGCCTGCACGCTCGTCGCGAACGACTCGTACGGGTGGTGCACCAGCACGTCGGCCTTGCGGATCGCCCGGAACAGGTCGGCGCGGCCGTTCTGCTCCGGCGGCTGGAAGGCCAGGGCCGTCTTGGGCACGTGCGGCGGGTAGTGCAGGTCGGGTCGATCGATGCGCGACAGATCGAACAGGCCCCGAAGGTCGAGGCTCCCGGGCAGGCGGTAGACCTCCTGCTCGGTGATGTCGAGCTCGCTCAGCAGGAGTGAGCGGGTGACGTCGTCCATGTCCTCGGTGATCTCGAGACGGATCGGCGGACCGAAACGGCGGCGCAGCAGCTCCGCCTCGAGGGCCTGGATGAGGTTCTCCGTCTCGTCCTCCTCGATCGTCATGTCCTCGTTGCGGGTGAGGCGGAACGCGTGATGATCGAGCACCTCCATCCCCGGGAAGAGGTCTCCCAGGTGGTTGGAGATGAGTTCCTCGAGCGGGAGGTAGCGGATTCCCGGTCCCTCTCCCTGCACCTCGACGAATCGGGGCAGCATGGGCGGCACCTTCAGGCGCGCGAACTCCTGGCGTCCGGTGCGGGCGTTGCGGATGCGGACGGCGAGGTTGAGCGAAAGCCCGGAGATGTAGGGGAACGGGTGCGCGGGGTCGACGGCGAGCGGCATCAGCACGGGGAAGACGTTGCGCTGGAAGTACTCGGTGAGTCGCGCGGCGGTGTGGTCGTCGAGCGAATCCCAGGTGACGACTTCGATGCCGGCTTCGGCCAGGGCCGGGCGCACCTTGTCGGTCCACGCCGCCGCGTGGCGCAACTGGAGGCGGTGGGCCTCGGCGGAGATGTCGGCGAGCACGTCCAACGGCGCGCGGCCGACGTTGGTCGGGACGGCGAGACCGGTCACGATGCGGCGCTTCAGGCCGGCGACGCGCACCATGAAGAACTCGTCGAGGTTGCTGGCGAAGATCGCGAGGAAGTTGGCGCGCTCGAGCACGGGCACGGCGGGGTCTTCGGCGAGCTCGAGGACACGCTGGTTGAACGCCAGCCAGCTCAGCTCGCGGTCGAGGTACCGGTGATCCGGCAGCTGGTCGTCTTCGGCCTCGACGGCCTCATCGAAGTCGTCGTCGTCGGCGTCGCCGAGGCCGGCATCCAGCGCGTCGTGTTCCATCATCCCCACATCATTGCAGGGGTCGGTGACACCGGAGTGAACGCGCGGTATGCGCGGGTCAGACGGCGGCGGATGCCGCGACGGGGGCGTCGTCCTCGTACACGTTGAAGCGATAGCCCACGTTGCGCACGGTGCCGATGAGCTGCTCCAGGTCGCCGAGCTTCGCCCGAAGACGGCGCACGTGCACATCGACGGTGCGGGTGCCGCCGAAGTAGTCGTAGCCCCAGACCTCGCTCAGCAGCTGCTCGCGCGTGAAGACACGGGAGGGATGCGTGGCGAAGAAGTGCAGGAGCTGGAACTCCTTGTAAGTCAGGTCGAGCGGCTTGCCGTGCACCTTCGCCGAGTACGACGACTCGTCGATGGTGATGCCCGAGGTCTGGATGCGGGTCGAGACCTGGTCTGCGGTGCGCCGCCCCATGGCCAGGCGGATCCGGGCGTCGATCTCGGCGGGACCGGCGGCCACGAGCACGACGTCGTCGATGCCCCAGTCGGTGGAGACGGCGGTGAGGCCGCCCTCGGTGACGACCAGGATGAGCGGCGCCTCGATGCCGGTGGTCGTCATGATCTTGCACAGCGACTTCGCGCCGACCAGGTCGAAACGGGCGTCGACGAAGATCACGTCGGCGCTCGGAGCGTTCACCAACTGCGCCGCCTCGGCCGGGATCTGCCGGACACGGTGGCTCAGCAATTCGAGCGCGGGCAAGGCAGCTCCGCCGCCGGGGGCGGAGCTGAGTACCAGAAGCTGTGCCAAGAGAACCTCCCGTGCGGCGTGTCGCGCACCCGATCATCTTAGGGTGACGAGGCCGAAGCCCTCATCACCGGTGTCGCGCGTGCGCCGAGTCGAGGTCCTGCGCGATGATGGGGGCATGTCGACTCCCGACCTCGCTCCGCGCCGGACCATCGCCGGCGTCGTCGCGATCTGGGTGCTCGCCGCCGTGGCGGGCGTGGCGATCGGCCTGTTCGCTCCCGCGCCGTGGCGCGCGCAGTGGGTCGCGGTGGCCCTGGGCGGATGCGTGATCGTGGCGTTCGCTGTCCAGCTCTGGTACGGCCGTTCGCAGGCCTTCATCCAGCGGATGGCATTGAGTTCGGCGGGCGCTCTCGTGGTGCTCGCTGTCATCACCCTCGGTTTCGGTCTGGCTTCCCTCGTCTCGGGCTAGAGTTGGAACATGGACCTCCTCGCGCTCGAACTGTTCTTCGTGGGACTTCTCGGCCTCGCCTCGCTGGCGATCGCCTTCGTGTCCGGAACGGTCATCTGGAACCTCTACCGCGGCCAGCGCTGAGCGCGCCGTGATCGAGATCCCGACCGGTCTTCCGGCCGACCTCGTTCCCCTGTCGTGGCTCGTCGGCGTCTGGGAGGGCACCGGCGTGATCGATTACGACGCGGACGGTCGCACCTACTCGGGTGAGTTCGCCCACCGCGTCAGCTTCAGCCACGACGGCGGAGCCTTCCTCAACTACTCCGCCGACGCCTGGCTCCTCGTCGGCGACGAGCGGCGGCCGCTCGTGTCGGAGATCGGATACTGGCGGCTGTCCCGACCCGTCGGTGACGCCGACGCGGGCCCCGCGCTCCTGCCCGGCGTCGGCCCCGGTGTCACCCGCACGGCCGACGACGTCGAGGCACTGCGCAACGCCGACGGCGGCTTCGACATCGAGGTGAGCCTCGCCCACGCCGACGGCGTCCTCGAGCTCTACGTCGGACAGGTGAAGGGCCCCCGCATCGATCTGGCGACGGATGCCGTCGTGCGCACCGCCGGCGCCAAGCCGTACACCGCCGCGACCCGCCTGTACGGGCTCGTCGACAACCACCTCCTGTGGGCGTGGGACATCGCCGCCCTGGGGCGCGAGCTCGGCTCGCACGCCTCCGCGCGTCTCGCCCGGGCGGAGTGAGCATGGTCTCCCTCAGCGAGGTCCCCGGTGCCGTCGTCGACGAACGGGGCCTGCGTCACGTCGGGTCACCCGTCGCCGAGCAGCGACGTCTAGCGTCCGGGTCCGCCCTCGCGCCCCTCGGCGATCGTCGTGTCATCTCCGTCGCCGGAGAAGACCGCCGCAGCTGGCTGGACTCGCTGTCGTCTCAAGCGCTGACCCATCTCCCGGCGGGTGTGTCCACAGAACTGCTCATCCTCGATCCGCAGGGGCGCGTCGAGCATGCGGCCGCGGTCATCGACGACGGCGAGACGACGTGGCTCCTCGTCGATGCGTCCGACGCCGAGGCGCTGGCATCCTGGCTCACGCGTATGCGGTTCCGCCTGCGCGTGGAGGTGCGCGACCGCTCCGACGACCTGTTCGTCGTCGGTGGCACCCGTGCCGCCGTCGGGCAGCTGCGCACCGTCGCGCCCGTCTGGGTCGACCCGTGGCCCGAGGTGTCGCCAGGCGGCTGGGCCTACGCTCGCACCGAGCCGCATCCCGGCGCCGAGCGCGACTGGGCCGAGGCGATCGTGGATGCCGCGGAGTTCGAGCGGCTGATCGGCGCCGCGGCGCGGGGCGAGTCCGCGCTGGCGGGTCTGGATGCCGTCGAGGCGCTGCGCGTCGCCGCGTGGCGGCCGCGTGTCGGCGTCGACGCCGACGAACGGCTGCTGCCGCACGAGATGGATTGGCTGCGCACCGCGGTGCACCTGTCGAAGGGGGTGCTACCGCGGTCAGGAGACCGTGGCGAAGGTCCACAACCTCGGGCACCCGCCGCGTCGTGTGGTGGCGCTGCAGCTCGACGGCAGCGACAACGTGCTGCCCGCCCGCGGGGATGCCGTGCGTGCGGGCGACAGCGTGATCGGTGCGATCACGTCGGTCGCCGTGCATCACGAGGAGGGGCCGATCGCTCTGGCCCTGGTCAAGCGCACTGCTCCCGAGGGAGTGCCCCTCGTCGTCGACACCGCCGACGGCCCGCTCGCCGCCGCGGCTGAGACGGTCGTGCCCGCGGACGCCGGAGCGACCGCGGCCGTCCCGCGGTTGCCGCGCCTCGGACGCCGGCGCGCGACGGAATGACCGGCGACGACGCCTCGACGACCGTCGGGGTCGTCGTCCCCCGCTCGCGCCTGCGGTCCACGCTCGGCCGACGCGTGGTGCGGGTGCGCGAGTCGCTCCCCGCGATCTCGCAGATCGTCGTCGCCGCGACCGCGGCGTACGCGTTCGCCCACTTCGTGCTCGGACATCAGGTGCCGCTGCTGGCGGCGACGGTGACGGTGTCGAGCCTCGGGCTCGTGCGGGACGCCCGTCCCTGGCGGGTGGCCGAGACGGTGATGGGCATGCTGGTCGGCATCCTCATCGCCGAGGTCGTCCTCGTGACGGCGGGCACCGGCTGGTGGCAGATCGCGGTCGCGATGACGGTGACGATGCTGGTGGCGCGCTTCCTCTCCCCGCAGCCGGCGTTCGCCCTCGCCGCGGTGGTGCAGTCGCTCATCGCCCTCGTGCTCGTCACGGGCGTGCCGTTCCTCCGGCTGGTCGACGGCGCCATCGGCGGGCTGGCCGCGCTCATCGTCACCGCTCTCATTCCGCGGACGCTGCGACGCACCGAACTGCGCGATGCCGACGAGCTTTTCGACGCGCTCGACGTCGCGATGTCGACCATCGTGCGGGCGCTGCGCAAGGGGGATCGTGCACGGGCGGAGAGGGGCCTCGAGCGTGCTCGGTCGCTGCAGACGTACGTCGACGCGTGGAGCGGGTCGCTCGAATCGGGGCGCGAGGTGGCGCGCATCTCGCCGTTCCTCCGCCACCAGCGCACCGAGTTGCAGCGCCACGAGCGGGTGCGCGGGGCGATGGACCTGACCACCCGCAACCTGCGGGTCGTCGCCCGGCGCGCCGCGTACTTGTGCGCCGACGGTGAGACCCGGCCTGTGCCGGCCGACCTGCTCTCCGAACTCGCCCGCGGCGCCGCGCTGGTGCGCGACTGCCTCGACGACATCTCCGCCGAGCCGGCGGCGCGAGCCGCGCTGGTCGCGATCACCCGTCGACTCGACCCGGCCGCCCTGCTGCCGGACGGCGGTGTCGGCGAGCTCAACCTCGTCGCCGCGATGCGTCCGCTCGCGGTCGACCTGCTGACGGCGGCCGGCATGCCGTCGGCGGAGGCGCGGGCGCTGCTGCCGCGGATCTGACGCTCCGCGGGGGCTCCGGCGTCCGGAAGACGTCCACCGCGACGCCTGACAGGAGGGTGCATCGGCCCGCGCGGTCAGCGCGGCGCCACGGCGTCCCACGCGACGCCGACCTCGCCGAGTCGCCAGCGATCGCGCCGGACGAGCGGCCAGCCGGCATCCGCCATCGCCTGCATCGCGGTACGCCAGCGGTGCGCGGCGCCGAAAGGAGCCACCACCGCGGCGCGCCTCCATTCCCGTTCGAGGGATGCCACGAACGCGTGCACCCGTTCGCCCTCGACGTTGCGATGGATCAGCGCCTTGGGCAACCGCTCGGCGGCGACCACGGGGGAGTCCAGGCCCGCCAGCCGCAGGGAGACGGTGAGACTGCGCGGCACGGCATCCGCTCCCACCTCCACCCATGTCACGATCCGCCCGATCTCATCGCACGTGCCCTCGACGAGGATGCCGTCGGGTTGAAGGCGTGCGCACATACGGGCCCAGGCGTCGGCGACGTCCGGCTCGTCGTACTGACGCAGGACGTTCATCGCCCGGATGACCGCGGGTCGACGCCCGCGGTCGGTGGGGACCTCGAAACCGCCGCGGGCGAACGAGACACCGGCGACCCCGGCGGCCTGCGCGCGGGCGCGGGCGACCCGGTCCGCGTCGATCTCGAGGCCGAGCACCGTGGCATCCGGTCTCTCGCGCGTCAGGCGCGCGTGCAGTTCCAGCGGGGTGACGGCACTCGCACCGAATCCCAGATCGACGACGAGCGGATCGTCGGTCCGGCGCAGCGCCGGATGCCGGGCGATCCAGCGATCGACGCGGCGGAGGCGGTTGACCCCGGTCGTGCCGCGGGTGGGCCGGCCGACGGGGGAGGAGCTCACTCCCGACATGATGCCAGTCGCGGCTGCGGGCCGATGCCCGCGCGTCGATAGCATGGACCCATGCCTCACACGCTGATCCTCCTCCGCCACGGGCAGAGCGAGTGGAACAAGACCAACCAGTTCACCGGCTGGGTCGACGTGCGACTCACCGACCAGGGCAAGGCCGAGGCGAAGCGCGGCGGCGAGCTGCTCGCCGAGTCCGGCGTGCTCCCCGACGTGCTGCACACCTCTGTGCTCAGCCGTGCCATCCAGACCGCGAACATCGCCCTCGACGCCGCCGACCGCCTGTGGATCCCGGTCAAGCGGTCGTGGCGCCTGAACGAGCGTCACTACGGTGCCCTGCAGGGCAAGGACAAGGCGCAGACGCTCGAGGAGTTCGGCAACGAGCAGTTCATGCTGTGGCGTCGTTCGTTCGACGTGCCGCCGCCGCCCCTGCCCGCCGACGACCAGTACAGCCAGGTCGGCGACCCCCGCTACGTCGGCATCGACGGCGAGGTGCCCGACACCGAGTCGCTGAAGATCGTCATCGACCGCATGCTGCCGTACTGGCACAGCGACATCGTGCCCGACCTGCAGGCCGGCAAGACGGTGCTCGTGACCGCGCACGGCAACTCGCTGCGCGGCCTCGTCAAGCACCTCGAGGGCATCAGCGACGCCGACATCGCGGAGCTGAACATCCCCACCGGCATCCCGCTCGTCTACCGGCTCAACGACGACCTCACCCCGGTCGGCCCGGGCGAGTACCTCGACCCGGAGGCCGCCGCGGCCGGTGCCGCTGCCGTCGCCGCGCAGGGCAACAAGCACTGACACCGTCACGAAGAAGGGGGTGGATGCCGACCGGCATCCACCCCCTTCTTCGACTCCGCGTCAGATGACCGGCGACGGCTCGTGCGCGGACTCGTCGTCGGCGCCGGCCCAGTCGCCGGTGGCGAGGTAGATGACCTTCTTCGCCACCGAGACGGCGTGGTCGGCGAAACGCTCGTGGTAGCGGCTGGCGAGAGTCGCGTCGACCGTGGCCGTGGCCTCGCCCTTCCACGAGTCGCCCAGGACCTTCTCGAACACGCTGAGGTGCAGTTCGTCGATGTCGTCGTCGGCGTCGCGGATCGACTCGGCGATGCGCAGGTCCTGCGTGCGCAGCAGTTCCGCGAGCTTGCGGGCGACCTCGACGTCCAGCTCGCCCATGCGCGTGAAGGTGCTCTTCAGCCCCTTGGGGATCGCGCGCTCGGGGAAGCGCGAGCGCGCGAGCTGAGCGATGTGCTCGGCCATGTCGCCCATGCGCTCGAGCGACGCGCTGACGCGCAGGGCGGTGACCACGATGCGCAGGTCGCGGGCCACGGGCTGCTGGCGCGCGAGGATCTCGATGGCCAGCTCGTCGAGCTCGACGGCCTTGTCGTCGATGATGGCGTCGGCCTCGATGACTTCTTCCGCGAGGGCGACGTCACTCGTGCCGAAAGCGCGGGTGGCGCGGTCGATCGCGATCGTCACCAGGTCGGCGATCTCGACCAGGCGACTCTGAACGTCCTCGAGGGACTGGTGGAATACTTCGCGCATGGCGGGTACCTTCCTCGTCGGCGGCACGGCACGCAGATGTCCCGCAACCCTCGGGGATTCTTCCCAGCGAAGGTTAACGAGCGGTGCTGTGACAGTGAATAGTAGCCCCTGCGCGCCCGCCGGCGGGGGTGAACGGCGGGTGAAGCCACAGGCTCGCGTTTACGCTGGAGCAATGGAACAACCGCAGCTCGCGCTGCTCTCGCTCCTTGCCGGTCTCCTCATCGGAGCCGCGGTGGTCGGCCTCGTCGTCGGCGCGCTGCGGGCCCGTGACCGCTCCCTGGCTGAGACGTCCGTCGACGTGCCGGAGGGCGTGGATGCCGTGCTCGAGGCGATGGACGACCCCGCATTCGTGTGCGACATGTCCTCGACGGTGCTGGCATTGTCGCCCGCCGCCCGGGTGTTCGGCCTGCAGACCGGGGAAGTGGTCGCCAGTGACGATCTCAAGCGCGTGACCCGTCTCGCGCGCGACACCGGCGCCGGCGTCGCGGAGAACCTGCGGCTGCGCCGCGGAGCCGCTCCCGCCGAACCGCGGCTGGTCGCGGTGCGGGCGACCTCCATCTCGGGCCGGCTGACCCTCGTGGTCCTCCGCGACATCACGGAGCGCGAGCGGGTGGAGGAGATGCGCCGGGATTTCGTGGCCAACACCAGCCACGAGCTGAAGACGCCGGTGGGTGCGGTGAGTCTGCTGGCCGAGGCGATCGAATCCGCTGCCGACGACCCCGACCAGGTGCGCCATTTCGCCACGCGCATGCAGGCGGAGGTGGCCCGGTTGAGCGCGCTGGTCACTCGCATCCTGAGTCTGTCGCGCCTGCAGGCCTCGGAGGAGCTGCGCGAGGTGCGCGACGTGTCGATCGACGAGGTCGTCACCGCCGCGGTCGAGGCGCACACCGTGCAGGCCGATTCGGCGCAGGTCGTCGTGGTCCGCGGCGGCACCAAGGGTCTGTGGGTGCGCGGGGAGCCGCAGATCCTCACGGAGGCCGTCGGCAACCTCATCGCCAACGCCATCGCCTACTCGCCGAAGGGCTCGAAGGTCGGGGTGGGGATCAAGCTCGACGCCGACGTCGTGGAGATCGCCGTCACCGACCGCGGCATCGGCATCCCCGAGAGCGATCAGCACCGGGTGTTCGAGCGGTTCTACCGGGCCGACCAGGCGCGGTCGCGCCGCACCGGCGGCACCGGACTGGGCCTGTCGATCGTCAAGCACGCCGTGCAGCGCCACGGTGGCGAGGTCCGGCTGTGGTCGCGCCCCGACCGGGGTTCGACCTTTACCATCCGCCTTCCTCTGTCCGAGACCCCGGATCTCGACATCGTCAAACCGAAACAGCGTCGCAAGGGCCGCAAGGCTGTCGCGTCGACTGCCGTACCCGTGAAAGAAGACACCGCATGACCCGCGTTCTGATCGTCGAGGACGAGCCCGACCTGGCCGACCCGCTGGCCTACCTGCTGCGGCGGGAGGGCTACGAGGTCGAGATCGCCGAGGACGGCGCCCTCGCTCTCACGGCGTTCCGCGAGCGCGGCGCCGACATCCTGCTGCTGGATCTCATGCTTCCCGGGATGCCGGGCACCGAGGTGTGCCGGCAGCTGCGGCTGACCTCGCAGGTGCCGATCATCATGCTGACCGCGAAGGACTCCGAGGTCGACATCGTGGTCGGACTCGAGCTCGGAGCCGACGACTACGTCACCAAGCCGTACTCGACGCGCGAACTGCTGGCCCGCATGCGCGCGGTGCTGCGTCGACGCACTCCGGAGGACGCCGACCTCGACGACCGGGTGCTGGCCGCCGGTCGGGTGACCCTCGACATCGACCGCCACACGGTCGCGGTCGACGGCGGAGAGATCAACATGCCGTTGAAGGAGTTCGAGCTCCTCGAGGTACTCATGCGCAACGCCGGACGCGTGCTCACGCGCGGTCAGCTCATCGACCGGGTCTGGGGCACGGACTACTTCGGCGACACCAAGACGCTCGACGTGCACATCAAGCGCATCCGCTCGCGCATCGAGCAGAACCCGAGCGAGCCGAGCATGCTCGTGACCGTGCGCGGATTGGGGTACCGCTTCGAGGCGTGATCAGCGCAGACGACGAAGGCGCCGACGGAAGTCCGTCGGCGCCTTCGTCGTCGTCCCGATCAGTCGGCCGGGGTCGGCGTGGCCGTCGGGGTGGGCGTGGCGGTGTTGGTCGGGATCGGGGCGATCGAGACGGTCGCCTCCGGCGTCGGCGCGAGCGGCGCGAGGTACTCGAGGGCGCCGTCGAGGACGGGGACCTGGATCAGGGAGCCCTCGCCGTCGCCGGACTGGAAGTACACCGGCACGGTGGAGCCGGGGACGGCGTCGATGTCGTCGAGGCGGAGCGGCGCGACATCGCTGACGGGGTCGCCGAGGCTGAGGGTGCGACCGGCCGGCACGTTGAGCGCGGCACGGACGGCGGAGGAGCCCTCGCCGACCTCGATGCGCAGTTCCACCTGCTCGGCGGTGTCGTTCACGATGGCCGCGACGAGGTTGCCGGTCGTGCCGTCGTCGTTGGCGACGATCAGGGCGTTGCGGACCGCCAGAGGCCCGGACTCGGCGGGGACGTTCACGCCGTCCGAGGCCGAGTACTCGATCGTGGTCGCCTGCGGAGCGATGAGGTTGCACCCCGTCGTGCCCAGCAGAACAGCGGCACCCACGGCCATGGACGCGATGAGGCGCGTTTTCACGGATCCTCCAAGATCGACGGACGGCATCCCTCTCATCCTACGGGGTCCGCGGCGACGGTCCGGGTCGTCGCCGCGCGCGCCCGCGCGCCCCCGCCCGCGCGGGGCCGCGCGGCGCGCACGGGAGGGGGAGGAGCACAGGGAGGGCCGAACCTTAGCGCATGCGGGCCTGTGGTATCCTGGATGTTGCCGAAAGGACATAACTCCATGCTTTTTGAGGTTGGCGAGACCGTCGTTTACCCGCACCATGGCGCGGCCACGATCATCGAGGTCAAAGAACGCGTCATCAAGGGCGAGACGAAGAAGTACCTGAAGCTCAACGTCACGCAGGGAGACCTCGTCATCGAGGTCCCGGCCGACAACGTCGATCTCGTCGGCGTTCGCGACGTGATCGGCAGGGAGGGTCTCGACCGCGTGTTCGAGGTGCTGCGCGCGCCCTTCACCGAGGAGCCGACCAACTGGTCGCGCCGCTACAAGGCGAACCTCGAGAAGCTGGCGTCGGGCGACGTGATCAAGGTCAGCGAGGTCGTGCGCGACCTCTGGCGTCGCGATCAGGACCGCGGTCTGTCCGCCGGTGAGAAGCGCATGCTCGCCAAGGCGCGTCAGATCCTCGTGTCGGAGCTGGCGCTCGCCGAGAAGACCGACGAAGACCGCGCGAGCGTCGTGCTCGACGAGGTCCTCGCGTCCTGATCTGCTCGGGTGTCGCCGTCGCGCTAGCGTGAGCGGGTGACTCTCACCCCTGTGCCGCGCCTCGCTGTCATCGTCGTCGCCGCCGGGTCCGGTACCCGCCTTCGCGGCGGGGCGCCGAAAGCGTTCGTGGGTCTCGGGACGCGATCGATCCTGCATCGTTGCCTGCTCGGCGTCTTCGCGGGGCCGCTCGCGCAGGTCGTCGTCGTCGTTCCCGAGGGGTACGAGGGCGATGCCCTCACCGATGCCCGGGATGCCGCGGGCCCCGCCGCCGATCTGCTCACCGTCGTGACCGGCGGTGCCACCCGTCAGCAGTCGGTTTCGGCTGGTGTCGCGGCGCTGTGGGCGGATGTCGCGGTCGTGCTCGTTCACGACGCCGCGCGCGCGCTGACTCCCCCCGCGGTGTTCGAGCGTGTCGCCGCGGCCGTCGACGCGGGCGCCGCGGCCGTCATCCCGACGCTGCCCGTGGTCGACACCATCAAGCGGGTGGATGCCGACGGCCGCGTGGTCGGCGGTGTCGACCGCTCCGAGCTGGCCGCCGCGCAGACCCCCCAGGGATTTCGGCGGGCCGTCCTCGAGGAGGCGCTCAGCGGTGCCGAGACGGACCACACGGACGACGCCGCGGCCGTCGCGGCAGCGGGTCACGCCGTCGTCACGGTGGCCGGCGACGAGGCGTCGTTCAAGATCACGACGGCCCCCGACCTCGAGCGCGCCCGGTCGATGATGCAGGGCGCGCCCGCGGCATCCGCTCCGCCGACGCCCCGCGACCTCCTGCCGCGCGTGGGGATCGGCACCGACGTGCACGGCTTCGGCGGCGAGGGGACCCTCTGGCTCGCCGGCCTCGAGTGGCCGGGGGAGCAGGCCCTGTCGGGGCACTCCGACGGTGACGCCGTGGCGCACGCGATCGTCGACGCGCTGCTGGCGGCGGCCGGTCTCGGCGACATCGGCACCCACTTCGGCACCGATCGCCCCGAGTTTGCCGGCGCCCACGCCGAGGCCTTCCTGGCCCACACGGTGGGTCTGCTGGCCGCGGCGGGCTGGCGGGTCGGCAACGTCTCCGTGCAGGTGCAGGCCAATCGTCCGCGCTTCGCCGCGCGCCGTGTGGAGGCCGAGCAGGCGCTCTCGCAGGCGCTGGGGGGAGCGGCGGTGTCGGTCAGCGCCACCACCACCGACGGCCTCGGGTTCACCGGCCGGACCGAGGGCGTCGCCGCCTTCGCCACGGCCCTCGTCGTGCCCGCTTAGAGCTCGCGGGTCATGAAGGTCGACAGCGGGTCGGGCACGTACGGCGGGAACGCCTCGCACTCGCGGAACCCCTCGCTGGCGTACAGACCGCGCGCCGCGGCGAAGTCGTCGGTGCTCCCCGTCTCGAGCCACAGACTCCGGATGCCGCGCTCCGCGGCATCCTCCATGATGTGCCGCAGCATCGCCCGGCCGATGCCCTGCCCGAGGAAGCGCTGGACCACGCGCATCGACTTCAGCTCCGCGCGCTCGTGCCCCAGGTCTTTGCACGCGCCGATCCCGGCGAGCTCGTCGTCGACCCACGCCGACCACACGGTGATGCCGTCGGCCATGAGACGGTCCGCGTCGAGGGCGTGCACGCTCTCGGCGGGGGTGTTCTCGAGCATGGCCGCCATGTGCGCCGCGACCAGGGCGCGGGTCTCGGCACCGGTGAGATCGTCGGGACGGATGAGCAGCGGCATACCGGCACCGTATCGGCCGCGTGTTTCCCCCAGGTGTCGGCCATGGGGTGGCCGGTAGGCTTGAGCAGTGACTGTTCGGCTGTACGACTCGAAGGCGCAGGATCTGCGCGACTTCGTCCCTCTCGACCCCTCGAACGTCACCGTCTACGTCTGCGGCCCCACCGTGCAGTCGGGTCCGCACATCGGGCACGTGCGCGCGGCGCTCGCGTTCGACCTCCTGCGCCGCTGGCTGACGCACCGCTACGGTCGGGTCACGTTCGTGCGCAACGTCACCGATATCGACGACAAGGTCCTGGCCAACGCCACCGCCGAGGAGCCGTGGTGGGCGCTGGCCTACCGCATGGAGCTCGAGTTCTCGCGGGCGTACGCCGCCATCGGCATCCTTCCCCCGACCTACGAACCGCGCGCGACGGCCTCGGTGACGCAGATGCAGGAGCTCATCGCCGAGCTCATCGACCGCGGCCACGCCTACCCGGCAGCGGGCGACGTGTATTTCGACGTGCGGTCGTGGCCCGCCTACGGCGAGCTCACCCGGCAGAGTCTGGATGCCATGGAACCCGCCGCCGACGCCGATCCCCGCGGCAAGCGCGATCCTCGCGACTTCGCGCTGTGGAAGGGCGCGAAAGAGGGCGAGCCCGCCTCGGCCACCTGGTCCTCGCCGTGGGGCACGGGGCGGCCCGGCTGGCACATCGAGTGCTCGGCGATGTCGCGTCGCTACCTCGGTCCGGAGTTCGACATCCACGGGGGCGGCCTCGACCTGCGTTTCCCCCACCACGAGAACGAGATCGCGCAGTCGACCGCTGCGGGTGACGCCTTCGCCCGCTACTGGGTGCACAACGGCCTCGTGACCGTCGACGGGCAGAAGATGTCGAAGTCGCTCGGGAACTTCACCCTCGCCGCCGACGTGCTCGCGGACCACGACCCGCGGGTCGTGCGCTACGCCCTCGCCGCGGCGCACTACCGGTCGAACCTCGACGTCTCCGACCGCGCGTTCGCCGAGGCGGCCAGTGCGCTCGACCGGATCTCGACCTTCCGCGAGCGCGTGCTCCGCGCCACCGACGCCGACCCGCTCGCGGCCGTGCCGGGCGAGGTGCCCGCCGACTTCGCCGCCGCCATGGACGACGACCTCGGCGTGCCGCAGGCTCTCGCGGTGCTGCACGAGACCGTCCGGGCGGGCAACGCCGCCATCGACGGCGGAGACACGGGGGCCGCGCTCGCGGCGCACCGTGCGGTCGTCGCGATGCTCGGCATCCTGGGTCTGGATGCCGTCGAGCCCGCCGTCGCGACCGGATCGACAGACGCGGCGCTCGACGCCCTCGTGCAGGAGATGATCGCGCAGCGCGCCCGCGCCCGCGCCGACAAGGACTGGGCGGCTGCCGATCGCATCCGCGATGCCGTCGCCGCCGCAGGAATCACGCTGGAGGACACTCCGGCCGGAACGCATTGGAGTATCGATGGCTAAGCCTGGACGCCCGGGAGCACGCAACCCCGGCAAGAAGAAGGGACCCCTCAAGGGCACCGGCGGACACTCCCGCAAGGCGCTCGAGGGACGCGGACCCACCCCGAAGGCCGAGGACCGCGCCTGGCACCCCGCCGGTAAGCGCAAGGCCGCCGAGGAGCGCTATGCCGCAGCGGGCGGCAAAGGTCGCCCCGGCGTCCGCGCGGTGGGTAGCAACAGCAACCGCAAGAGCCCCAAGGCGTCCGACGACACCGAGACGGTCACCGGTCGCAACTCGGTGCTCGAAGCACTGCGGGCGAAGATCCCCGCCACCGCGATGTACATTGCGCAGCGCGTGGAGATGGACGACCGCGTGAAGGAGATGCTGTCGATCGCGACGAACCGCGGCATCCCGGTGCTCGAGGTCACGCGTCCCGAGCTCGACCGCATGGCGGGCTTCGACGGCGTGCACCAGGGCGTGGCGCTCAAGGTACCGCCGTACACCTACGCGCACCCGCAGGACCTGCTCGAGCAGATCCTCGACCGCGGCGAGCTGCCGCTGCTCGTCGCGCTCGACGGCGTCACCGACCCGCGCAACCTCGGCGCGATCATCCGCTCCACCGGTGCGTTCGGCGGTCAGGGTCTCATCATCCCGCAGCGTCGCTCGGCCAGCGTCAACTCCGCCGCCTGGAAGACCAGCGCCGGCGCCGCGGCCCGCATCCCCGTCGCCCTCGCCGCGAACCTCACCGCGACGCTGAAGGAGTTCAAGAAGCAGGGCGTGTTCGTACTCGGCCTCGACGGCGACGGCGACGTGTCCCTGCCTGCGCTCGAGCTCGCCGATCGCCCCGTCGTGATCGTGGTCGGCTCCGAGGGCAAGGGCCTGTCGCGCCTGGTCACCGAGACCTGCGACCAGGTCGTCTCGATCCCCATCTCCACAGCGACCGAATCGCTCAACGCCGGCATCGCGGCATCCGTCGCCCTGTATCAGGTGTCGACGCTGCGCGGCGCGCGCTGATCCGCCCTGAGGAAGGAAGAAGCATGACCCGCATCGCCGTCATCGGAGGCACCGGCTACGCCGGCAGCCACATCGTCGCCGAGGCCGTCCGCCGCGGCCACACGGTGGTCTCGATCGCCCGCTCGGTGCCCACCGAGCGCATCGAGGGGGCCACCTATCTCGAGGGCACCGTCCTGGACGTTCCCGGCCTGGTCGCCCAGCTCGAGGGCGTGGAGGTCGTCGTCTCGGCTGCCGCTCCGCGCGGCGACATGGCGGGCAAGCTCCGTCCCGCGATCGCCGAGCTCGCGACGGCGCTGCCCGAGGGCGTCCGCCTGGGCGTCGTCGGCGGCGCCGGCGGGTCGCTGGTGGCCGAGGGCGGACCCCGCCTCATCGACACCGACGGCTTCGCCGAGGAGTACAAGCCCGAGGCGCGCGAGGCCATCGGCATCCTCGAAGACCTACAGGCCGACGACACCGGCCGTGACTGGTTCTACGTGCATCCCGCCGGTGGGTTCGGCTCGTGGGCACCGGGGGAGCGCACCGGCTCCTACCGCGACGGCGGCGACGTGCTCGTCGTCGACGACAACGGCGACTCCTTCATCGGCGGGGCCGACTTCGCCGTGGCGATCCTCGACGAGATCGAGGACCGGAAGCACACGCGGGAGCGTTTCACCGTCGGCTACTGAGCGTTCCGCGCGGCGCGAGGCCGTGGCATCCCGAGTTCTCTCCGGATGCCACGGCCTCGGGCGTTCCGGAGTCACGTCACGGCGCGGCTCGGCGGTGGCGCGTCGCGAGATCACACGATCCGCGCGACGTCACAGGATGCGCGGGGCAGCGACCGTGTGACCGTGTGATCTGGTGCGGGGTCCCGCGCTCGAGGCGGCGACTCAGACGAGGTCGCGCCAGTCGACCAGGTCGGTGTCGGTGGTGGGGACCTCGCCCGTGGCGGGGGCGTCGGAGTCGGAGACGGTGGGGATCGACATCGTGTCGGTGGGCGGGCCCATCACGGTCGCCTCGTCGCGCCGATGGCGCAGGACGTCGTCGATGTAGCTGCTGACCACCTCGGCCAGGGGCACGGAACGGCCGCGCGCCTGCGACATGTACCACCGGTGCTCCAGCACCTGGTGGAACACCTCAGCGGGTTCGAGCTTCGCGCGCAGGTCCCACGGGATGGCCATGACGATCGGTTCGAAGACGCGAGTGAGCCATTCGTGGGCCACCATCTCCTCGTCGGCGCCGAGGCGCGACACGCGCGCCCGGAACTCGTCGAGGTCGTTGAGCAGGCGACGCGCCTGATTCTCCTCGACATCGAGTCCGGTCAGGCGCAGCAGGCGTCGCTGGTGGTGCCCGGCATCCACGACCTTCGGCTGGATCGACACCTGCGTGCCATCGCTGGCTGTGCGGATGGACATCTCGCCGATGTCGAAGCCGAGGGCGTTCAGACGGTGGACGCGCTCGGTGATGCGCCACGACTCGTCGACGGCGAACGACTCCTTGTCGGTGAGGGCGCCCCAGAGGGAGTGGTACGAAGACACCAGACCGTCGGCGATGGCGATGGCATCCACACCGCCCTCCAGTCGGCCGCCGGCCTCGAGGTCCATGATCTCGCCCGCGATGTTCGTCCGTGCGATGTCGAGATCGTGCGCCCGCTGGCCGGGGCTCAGGCGGTTGCCGTGCAACTCGCCCGTCTCGGCGTCCACCAGGTAGGCGGCGAACTCCCCGGCGTCGCGGCGGAACAGCGTGTTCGACAGCGACACGTCACCCCAGTAGAAGCCGACGTTGTGCAGGCGCACCAGGAGGACGGCCAGGGCGTCGACCAGGCGCGTCGCCGTGTGCGGGCGCAGCACCTGCGTGAACAGGGCGCGGTAGGGGAGCGAGAACCGGAGGTGCGCGGTCACGAGGGCGGCCGGCAGGGGGCGCCCCGAGGCGTCGGTGCGCCCGGCGATCACGGCCACGCGGTCCACGCACGGGGCGGCGAGCCTGTCGAGGTTGCCGAGCATGTCGTACTCGCGGCGTGCCATCTCCTCCGTCGTCTCCTTGATGGCGACGACCCGGCCCGACAGGTTCGCGAAGCGGACGAGGTGGCGGGAGATGCCCTTGGGGAGGGCCACGATGTGGCTGCTCGGCCAGTCGCCGAGCCCCGTCGACCAGGGCAACTGCAGAAGGCCCGGGTCGACCGAGCTGGCGGTGATGCTGAGGGATTCGGACACGAGGCCTCCGAAAAGTGCGGCGCGCCCCCGGCCCCGAGGAATCGGGGACCGGAGACGCGCCGGGTCGATGAGTGGATCAGGCCGAGGCGATGGCCCGGTCGGTCAGGCGGTCGCCCGACTCGAGGTCGAACACGTGCACGTGTCCGGGGACCGGCGCCAGAACGACCGTCTCACCGGCGTTCGGGTGACGGCGACCATCGACGCGCGCGACCAGGTCGGTGCGCTTGCCGTTGATGTCGGTGTGACCGTAGAGGTACCCGTCGGCGCCGAGCTCCTCGACGAGGTCGACGACGACCTTGAGGCCACGGCCGTCGGCGGGAGCCACCTGGATGTCTTCCGGACGAACGCCGATGGTCACTTCGGAGCCGTGCGCCTTGCCGATGGTGTCGGCCTCGACCGGGACCACGAGGTCGCCGAAGCGGACGCCGCCCTCGGCCAGGTCGGCGGTGAAGAGGTTCATCGCGGGGGAGCCGATGAAGCCGGCCACGAAGACGTTCTTGGGGGTCTCGTACAGGTCGCGCGGGGTGCCGACCTGCTGGAGGATGCCGTCCTTGAGCACCGCGATGCGGTCGCCCATGGTGAGGGCCTCGGTCTGGTCGTGCGTGACGTACACCGTGGTGACACCGAGACGACGCTGCAGCGACGCGATCTGCGTGCGCGTCTGGACGCGCAGCTTGGCGTCGAGGTTCGACAGCGGCTCGTCCATGAGGAACACCTGCGGCTGGCGGACGATCGCGCGGCCCATGGCGACGCGCTGACGCTGACCACCCGAGAGTGCCTTCGGCTTGCGCGTGAGGTACTGCTCCAGGTCGAGGAGCTTGGCGGCCTCGAGCACGCGCGCCGCGCGCTCCTCCTTGCCGACACCGGCGATCTTGAGCGCGAAGCCCATGTTCTCGGCGACGGTCATGTGCGGGTACAGCGCGTAGTTCTGGAAGACCATCGCAATGTCGCGGTCCTTGGGCGGCACGTCGGTCACGTCGCGGTCGCCGATGAGGATGCGGCCCGAGTTGACCTCTTCGAGGCCGGCCAGCATGCGCAGCGACGTGGACTTTCCGCAGCCGGAGGGGCCGACGAGAACCAGGAACTCGCCGTCGGCGACGTCGAGGTTCAGCTTGTCGACCGCGGCACGGGTGCCACCGGGGTACAGACGGGTTGCGTTGTCGAATGTGACGGACGCCATTGTTTCTTCTCCTTCACCGGCAGGTACGTGCCGGACGATCCGTAGTGAATGGAAAACGGGGGCGACCCCGTATGCGCGCGACAGTGCACGCAGGGTCAGTATGGCACGTGTCTGGTCATTTCTCAGCCAGCCTGGCTACCATCGGTGCTCGTTCGCCCACCCGTGCGGACCCCCATTTCTTACGGCGAACGGCCGTGCCCGGAAGGTTTCATGTCCCACGACTCCTCAGCGAATTCGCCCGCCGAACGCGATCGTCGCGAGGCGGTGCGCGAGAAGGCGCAGCAGGTCAAGGCGAAGCAGACGCGCTGGCGGATCGCGCGGCGATCCGCGATCGCCGTCGGTGCGGTCGCGGTGATCGGCATCGGCGCCGCGGGCGTCTCCGCCGCTCTCACGTCCCACGAGGGCCGATCGCAGGCGCTGCCGGATGCGGCCGCCGACGACGGCTTCCTCGTCACCACCGCGTCGCAGGTGGCGAACCCCCTGGCCGATCAGACCGTCGACGGGACGGCGGCCACCATGGCCGCGCAGGCGTCGGCGACCCCCACGGCCGAGCCCACGCCCGAGCCGACCACCACGGCCGCACCCGTCGACATCCGCGTCTACGTCGACTACCTCTCGCCCGAAGCGCGAGAGTTCCAGTCCGCCAACGCCTCCCAGCTGTCGAAGTGGGTCGGCGACGACGCCGCCACCCTCACCTACTATCCGGTGGCCATGCTCACGTCCAAGTCGAACGGCACGAAGTACAGCCTGCGTGCGGCCGGCGCCGCCGCGTGCGTCGCCACGCATGCGTCGGATCGCTTCTTCGCCTTCAATCACGAACTCCTCACCAACCAGCCCGCGGTGGACACCGACGGCTACAGCGACCAGCAGCTGGCCGACATGGCGCAGGGGGCGGGCGTGAGCGACGTTCCGACCGTGCGCTCGTGCATCGAGGACGAGACCTACACCGGCTGGGCGAAGGCCGCCACCGACCGTGCGATCAAGGGACTCCCCGGCACGAAGGGACAGGCGCTCACCGCCACAGCGACCGTGCTGGTGAACGGGACGCCCTACGTCGGGAACATGGATGACGCGAAGGAGTTCGCGCAGTTCGTGCTGACCGTCGACAGCAACGCGTACTACTCGACCGCCACCCCCACTCCGTCGACCACCCCCGCGGGCTGATCGAATCCCTCGCGGTCGCGACTGTGTGCGATTCTGGAGTCATGGACGACGAGCTCGAGGACTCCCCGCCGCGGCGGTCCCGTGGTCAGCTGGAGGCCTGGGTGCAGGAGTTCCGCGATCAGGGGCATGTCGTCGCGGGGAGCATCAAAGTGGTCGAGCAAGAGGATGCCGACGGTCAAGACACCGGCCTCGTCGTCATGACGCTGTCGAACGCCGCGGCGGCGGTGTACATGCAGCCGAAGGGGTACGACGAGCCCCTCTGGGAGGCGACGCTCACCGCGCGCCCCGATGACCTCACACTGTCACCGCACGAGATGGCCAGCCTCGCGGCCGAGATCGTCGTTGCGGGCAATCTGTGCTCGTTCCTCCAGTTCAAGTCGCTGGACTGGGATCGCCGCAGCGGCAGACACGACGAGTGAACGGCCCCGGGTCCTAGACTCGTCATCCGAGACGCTTCACGGCGTCCCGCCGGCTTGGCGCAATTGGTAGCGCACCGTACTTGTAATACGGGGGTTGCAGGTTCGAGTCCTGTAGCCGGCACGCATTGTTTTTTCGGGGGGCGGTGCGACGTTGGTGCATTCGTAACGTGGGCGACGCATGCATTGCGTACTTTGGTTCAGCGACTGTTCGACACCCCGTCGCCGAAAGTCTGGAGCTGCACGTGACCGACATTTCTCGACGGGCCGCGATGTCCCTCTTCCTGCTGGTTCCGGTGGCCGCCGTCGCGGCGTGCGCTCCGGACGGCGGCCCCGAGCCCGCCCCGGAATCCCCGTCGGCGCTGCCCACCAGCGACGTCGGCGTCATCGCGCCTGCGGCGGCGACCACACCGCCGCAGATCCCCGACGCCGGGGGCGTGTTCGGGCCCACCGGTCAGCACTGGCCGTCGCGGACGCCCCGGCCGTACGACGCATTCGACGCCAGCGTCGAATGCGAGTGCTCCTGGGAGGACATCGCCGCGGCGATCGCAGCCGTCGACGCCGCTGCCCCGGACGGGGCGGCGCGCGTCCTGGTGCGCCCGGGCACGCTGGTGGGAAACGGTGCGGGATCGACGTCCGAAGCGGTGCTGGAGAAGATCGGACGGGAGGGCCGTGCGTCGCGCGTCCTGGTGATCCCGCGCGACGGCATCGGGTCGGTGACCCTGGACGGATCCATCCGGATCGACGCCGTCGTCGGGGTGGCGTTCGCGGGATTCTGGTCCTTCCCGCGGAGCGTCGTCCTGACCTCGACGCGGGACTTCGCATGGGCGTGGTCGAAGGGGCAGGCTTTCAACATCACCTCCGGCGCCAGCGGTCCCAGCGATGACGTGGAGCTCGTGGAGTGCGTGACTCCCGAGGCGTCCTCGGGCGACTCCGACACCTGGGCGTTCCGCACGGCCGACAACCCGTACAGCAACCTGAGCGTGCGCGGGTGCTATCTCGCCCCGACGTACAAGCCCGATGGCTCATCGGCCCACTGCGACACCCTGCAGCTGTCCGGCAACTCCGACAAGGAGGGCCTCCTTATGGAGGACACTGTGCTCTTCGCCTCGACGAACGCGGGCTTCATCCCCTCCGCGGGGGCGGACGGGCGTGGTGTTCGACCACAGTCTGCTGGTGGGCGGAGATCGGATGCTCGAGCGCTATCCGCTGCCCGACGGGGCCAACGACTTCACGTCGGGCCTGCCGGCCGCCGTCAACGCCGCCGGGTCGGTCGATCAGATGAGCGCGAAGGATTCCGTGTTCGTCGGCGGTGTGCGGGGCACCTTCCTGGAGGTCGAGAATTCGACGATCTCGGCCGCGGAGCCTCCCGAGGCGACCAGCGGGTCGTTCACGTCCGATCCCTCTCTGCGAGACATCGACGCGGAGTGGCTCGAGGCGAACGCGCCGATGCCGACGGACGAGCGTCTCGCGCAGATCTGGGTTCTCCGGTGAGCCGAGGAACGGGCGGTCCCGAGGTCGCCGTCGCGCTGGCCTCCGACAGCGTCATGAGCCTCGGTCTGGCGGCAGCGACGCAGTCGGTGTGCCGCCGCGTCCAGGAGCACGGCGGCCGCGCGACCGTCTACGTCGTTGACTGCGGTGTTCCCGCTCGCGCTCGTCGCCGCATCGCCGCCTCCGCCGCGAAGGCGGGCGGCCGCGTGGAGTGGCTGCCGGTGCAGGGTGCGGCAGCCAGCCTGCTGCGCCAGCTCAGCACCTCGTCCTCGCGTCCGTACCCACCCGCCGCCTACGCTCGGCTGCTGCTGCCCGCGCTGCTGCCCCCCTCGCTCGAGAGGGTCGTCTATCTGGACGCGGACATGGTCGTGCGGCACGACATCCTTCCCCTGTGGCGGGAACCGTTCGACGGTGATGTCCTCTTCGCCGTGCGTGATCTTCCTCTCGACAACGGCAACGCGGCGAGAATCGCCCGCACGGTCGATCAGAAGAAGTACCCGTACAGTGCCGAGAACACCTATTTCCAGTCGGGGCTGCTGGTCATCGACCTCGCCACCTTCCGCGCGGAGAAGATCGCCGAGAAGGCATTCACCTTCCTCGCGGAGCACCCCACCATGCAGTTCCCCGATCAGGATGCCCTGAACGCCCTGCTGTCGACGAGGACGCGGCTGATCGATCCTCGGTGGAACCAGATGACCGCGGTCTTCGCCTACCCGCACTCTCCGATCGAGCCGTCCCCCTTCGAGCCCGACGAGCTGTCCGCGCTGCAGGAGGACCCGCACATCGTCCATTACTCGGGCCGCCCCAAGCCCTGGGAGCAGGGGTGCGAGCACCCTCTCGTCGACGAGTGGTTCGACTCGCTGGACGATACGTCGTGGCGCGGGTGGCGGCCGAACCTGAAGAGCACCGTTCTGTCGAAGATCCCGCGTGCCGTCCGCGTCGCCCGGAAGAAAATAGCCCGACTCCGGAGGATTCATTAGCCAGTAGGCGGTCGTATCCACGATTTTTTGTCGGCGTAACGCGGGGCGATGTTTCGTCGATTAAATTATGTCTATGACCGACATCAGCCGGAGGTCTTTCATTGGACTCCTCTCCGCCGTTCCCCTCGTAGCCGCATCGACGGTCGCTGCCCCGCAGGGTGCGTTCGCCGCCACTTCCACGCTGTACTCCGACACCTACGGACCGGACGGTTCGCACTGGCCGAGCCGAACCCCGCGCCCGACCGACACGTTCGTCAAGACGATCGAATGCGACTGCAATTGGACGGCGATCGGGAACGCCATCACGTCGCTGAAGGACGTCTCGAAGAACGACAACGTGCGCATCCTGGTCCGCCCGGGGCGCCTGGCGGGCAACGGTGCCGGGTCTTCCTCGCGTCCCGTGCTGGAGCGGATCGGGCAGACCGGCCGCGGTCGCCGCATCCTGATCATGCCCCGCGACGGATCGCAGAGCATCACCTTCGACGCCTCCATCCGCATGGACCGCGTCTCCGGCGTGAGCTTCGTGGGGTTCTGGACGTTCCCCTCTTCGTTGGTCCTCACCGGTGTGTCCGACTTCGCCTGGGCCTGGTCGAAGGGGCGTGCGTTCAACGTCTCGACGAACAGCACGGCCGCCGTGTCGGATGTCGAGTTCGTCGAGTGCGTGACGCCCGAATCGCAGCTCACCGAGTCCGACGCGTGGGCGTTCCGCACGGCCGGGTCCACGGTGACGAATCTCTCCGTGGTGGGCTGCTACATCGCGTCGATGTACAAGCCGGAGGGTTCGACGGCGCACCTCGACACGCTGCAGTTGTCCGGCAGCCACTCGCTGAAGAACGTCGTCATGGAGGACACGGTGATCTTCGCGTCCACGAATGCGGCTTTCATTCCCACGGAATTGGCGACCGGAGTCCGTTTCGATCATTCCCTGCTCGTGGCCGGGGCCTCGATGCTCAAGCGGTATCCGCTGCCCGCCGGGTCGAAATTGTCTTCTGTTTACCCGCAAGCCGCCAACGGGTCGGGAACCAATGGCGTTCTGTCCGCGCGGGACTCCATTATGATCGGATCAGTCCCGGGGGTGTGGGCGGCCGTCGAGAATGCACACACCTCTGCGGCGAAGACATATGCAAATTCCGGGGGATGGACGTACGACCCCACGCTGTCGGATGTCTCCTCCGCGTGGTTGGATTCGCGTACGCCGATGCCTACAGACGAATACCTGAGGTCCGTGTGGAAAATCTGACTGCATCCCCGCCGCGGCGGCGAAGGTTACGCCGCGGTGAGACGAGGTCTTCGTGAGCATCGTTCGTCGTCTGGCGAAGCCTCTGCAGTCGGAACGGCTCATCCGCTCCGTCGATCGGGTTCTCATCCGGTCGCGCCCGCGCCCCGGCGGGACGAACCACGTCCTGCTCGCTCCGCCGGGTCGGGGCAACATCGGCGACCAGGCCCTCGTCGAGGCTTTCGTCGAGGCAGTCGACGGGCCCGTCGTGGTGCTGACCCGCTCCACCCGCGACTTCGACGTCCCGGCGGCGCTCGCCTCCCGCATGCGCCTGGTTCCCCTGCCCGCTCTCGTCTACGGCTCCGCCGTGGGTCATGCCCGTGACGTGCGGACGCTCACGAAGGAACTGGGCTCGGCGCGGTCGTTCTCGGTGATCGGCGCCGACATCATGGACGGCGCCTATGTGCTCCGCGCGTCGGTCAATCGCGCCGCTCTCGCCGAGCGCCTGGCCCGGCTGGGGTGGCCCACCCGCATCGTGGGCTTCAGCTGGAACTCCGCTCCGCACGCGCGCGCCGTCCAGGCGCTTCGGCGCGCCGGCGATGCGGGCGTGCGCCTCTACCTCCGCGACCCCCGGTCCGCCGCGCGGGCCCGCGCCGACGGGCTCCCCGTCATCGACAGCGCTGACATCGTCTTCTCGGCGTCGTCGCGCGACGACGGCATCGTGCAGCGCCTGCTGCCCGACCTGGGCGACGGACGACTCGCCCTCGTGAACGCCTCCGGTCTGGTCGGCGACCGGCTGCCCGCCTACGGCCGGGTGATCGAGGCGCTGCGGGCTGCGGGCCACACGGTGCTGGTCGTGCCGCACGTGTCCCGTCACGGAGCCGACGACCTGCCGCTGTGCGAGGCCCTCGTCGAGGCCGCAGGCGATCCGCAGGTCCAGCTCGTCCCGCGCCTGCTCGCCCCGACCGAGATCCGCGGCCTGGCCGCGCGCGCAGCGATCACCGTGACGGGCCGCATGCACCTCGCGGTGATGTCGCTCATGGCGGGCACGCCGGCGGTGACCGTGGCGACCCAGGGCAAGGTCGAGGGGCTGATGGACCTGTTCGGCGCGCCGGAACTGTGCGTGTCGCCGGGGTCGTCGTTCGACGCCGATCTGACCACGGCGGTCGCTACAGTGATCGAACGGGAGGGCGAGCTGCGCTCGCGGATCCTGGCCGCACGCGACGACGTCCGGCGGTTGTCCGAGCGCAATGTCGAAGGTCTGTGACGGGGGACGCACGATGAATGCCATGACGCTCCTGGAGTACGCCACCCGAGCGCGCGACGCCGGTTACACGAAGGTCGCGTCGACGGGTTTCGCCGAGTTCGGTCGGGGCTCGCGCATCATGCTGCCCTTCCGCGCCGGTAATCCGCAGAAGGTGTCGGTCGGGCGCAACGTCCTCATCGGGCCGTCGTCGTGGTTCATGGTGCCGAGGCTGGATGCCCCGGGACCCGTCATCCACCTGCATGATCGTGTGCGCATGAACCAGACCTCGATCACCGCCGTTCAGGAGGTCGTCATCGAGGAGGCCGCGGAGCTGGCGCGCGGGGTCTACATCTCCGACCACATGCACGGTTTCGACGACCCGGACACCCCGATCCGCGACCAGCCCCTCGAACGCGTCGCACCCGTCCGGATCGGACGCGGGGCGTGGCTGGGACAGAACGTGGTCGTGATGCCGGGTGTCACCATCGGAGCAGGCGCCGTCGTCGGCGCGAACGCCGTCGTGACCTCCGACATCCCGCCGCGATGCGTGGCCGTGGGTGCGCCGGCCCGTGTCATCCGGGAGCTCGTGCCGTGACCCGGGACGTCGTCTTCACCTTCTCGTACGAGACGTACGCGGACGCCCTCGCGCGCGGCATGATGCGGCCCCCGGACCGGATCCTGCAGACGCTGATGTCGTCGGACGAGGTGGGGACGCTCCTGGTCGCCAATCCGTTCCGTTCCGTCGCGAGCATCGTGGCGCGGACGGTGCGCCGCAGCGACGCACGGTCCGGGGGACCTGAGCACTTGATCACGCCCGCTCGGATCGCGCGGCGTGACCCCACCGATCTGTCCGCCGTCGTGCGGACCTACCGCGCATACGACGATCGACTGCGCGCTGCTGCAGCCCGTGCGGGGCTGCAGCGGCCGGCGGTGGTGACGACCAATCCGTTGGCCGCCGCCTTCTGCCGTTTCGGCTGGGCCGATACGGTGACGTACTTCGGGCGCGACGACTGGTTGAGCTCGAAGGCCCACGAGCAGTACTGGCCGGCCTACGCCGCCGCCTATCGGCAGATCAGCGACAGCGAGATCGGCGTGGCCGCCGTGTCGCAGCAGATCATCGACCGCATCGCTCCGCGCGGACCGGCCGTCGTGGTGCCCAACGGCGTCGACCCGGCCGAATGGGAGGGTCCGGCGCCGGCCGCTCCGCCGTGGCTGGATGCCATCCCCGGTCCCCGCGCGATCTACGTGGGGACGATCGACGATCGCCTCGACGTGGAGGGGGTCGCCGCCCTCGCAGCGGACCGCCCCGACCTGCACATCGTCTTGCTCGGGCCGACGCCCGACCTGGAGTACACGCGGGCACTCCGCGATGTGCCGAATGTGCATCAGCATCCCGGTGTGGGCCGTGCCGAACTCGTCGCGGCGCTGCGGAACTGCGACGTCTCGCTGCTCTCGCATCGCCGCACGGCCCTGACCGAGGCGATGAGCCCGTTGAAGGTGTACGAGTACCTGGCCGCGGGGCTCCCCGTGGTGTCCATCGACCTGCCCCCGGTGCGCGACATCCACGAACGGGTGACGTTCGCACCCAGCACCTCGGAGATGGCCCCGTTCGTCGACGAAGCGCTCGCGCGGGGTCCGCTCGACGGGAGCGAACGAGAGGCCTTCATCGCCGCCAACAGCTGGCGCTCGCGTCACCGCGCGGTGCTCGACCTCGCGCTGCGTTCGTCGGCCGACGCGCGGGGGATGACGCCCGCTCACGCGTGACGTCGGGCGGTGGCGCCTGAGGGTTGCGCCGCTTCACGTCGTCGCGCCGGACGGCATCCGCCTGCGTGAGGTCGAGCGGTGGCGCCTGTGGGCCGCGTCGCTTCAGGGCGCGCGCGGGGGACGGTATCCGCTCAGGCGGGAGGTCGGGTGGTGCCGCCGGAGGGCTGCGCCGCTTCAGGGCGCGCGGGGGACGGCATCCGCTCAGGCGCGAGGTCGGGCCGAGGGCTGCGCCGCCTCAGGTCGCGCGGGGGGACGGCATCCGCTCACGCGTGACGACTCCCGGTGTCGGCGACGATCTCGGCTCGTCCGGGCGAAGGCCCGAGCCGGCTCCCCGCGTTCGGGAGCCGGCTCGTGAGACGTGTCGCGGTCGGCTCAGCGCCGATCGCGCCTCACTCGGTGAGAGCCTTCTGGGCCGCGGGCCACGCGGCCGCGGCGAGGGCCGCCTGGCCGGCCAGCGAAGGGTGGAAGCGGTCCACCTCGGAGATGTCGTCGGGGGAGAAGGCGACCTGCGACACGGCCCCGTCGTCGGAGACGCACCCGGTAACGGCAGCGCACGCCTCGACGATCGCCGCGTTGTACCCGGCGAGGGTGTCGACCACGTCCTCCCGGCGCTGCACGTCGGCGGCGGCATCCGAGTCGGCATCGCCCAGCAGCGTGCTGCACGAGGGGCTCTGGTTCCACAGGCGCACGGTCGCGGGGTCGCTCCGGCCCCCCTCCCACAGCTGCAGGAGGTCGGGGATCGAGTACGCCACGATGGGTGCCTCCGGCACGCCCGCGCGGATGGTCTCGAGCAGCTCTCGATACGACGCGCCGAATTCGCCGACGGGGGTGATCTGAGACACGTCGCTCGCGCACACGTCGTTGCTGCCGACCTCCACGAGGACGAGATCGGCGGTCTGACCGCGGGCGTTCTGCACCGCATCGACACGATCGGCCACGCGCGCACCCGGCCGTGCCAGCGAGAGCGGGGTGATCTCGTCGGTGCCCGTCGCCGCCGCGATGCGCTGGACGATCGAGTCGACGGCGGTGTCATCGCCGAAGGCCCAGGATGCCGAGGGACAGGCGTCGCGCGTGCCGCACGCCGACATGCCCACCGAGATCGAGTCGCCGACCACCGCGACCGACGTCACCGGACGCAGGTCGCCGACGGCCTCGGACGGTGCGGGCGACTCCGTCGGTGCCGCCGACGTGCACGCGGTCAGCAGGAGGATCAGGCCACCGCCGAGCGCACCCGTGATCGGGAATCTGCGGCTCATCGTCGGTCCCTTCGCCGGGGGCCGGGTTCGAGCGTGGTCTTGATCTCGCCGACCGAGGGCTCGGTCGCGCCCAGCACCGCAGCGGGGGAGTCGGTGGGAGTGGCCTCCGCCGCGATCTCCTCCGACGAAGGCTCGCTGGCGGCGGGGCGCGGAGCGGGCTTGCGCGCCTGCTTCACGAAGTCGAACATCATCCGGTAGTCGCGACGGTATCCCGGGACGATCCACAGGATGCCGAAGACGGCGAGCCCGGCGAGGCCCCCGGCGACCACCTGCACGATGGCGAGCCAGTCGGACAGGAGGTGCGTGACGCCCCACGCGACGCCGTACGCCAGACCCGCGGCGATCGCCGGGCGGATCAGCGGCAGGCCGACGTCGACTCCGCTGCGCAGGAACGTTCCGTGGCTGGCCACGAGGAACCCGGGGACGAGCAGAGCCAGGGTGACCAGGCCGTACAGCAGCGCGAGGCCGTTGACCCCGTTCCACGCGACACCCACGAAGAACGCCGCGATCACGATGGGGCGGGTGACGGCGTAGTAGACCAGCTGCCGGTGCGCGCGACCGAGGCTGATGTAGATCCATCCGTTGACGTTGCCGACGGCCTGCGCCACGCCGGCGAGGGCGAGCAGGGCGAAGACGTCCGCCGCGAGCTCCCAGCCCGGGCCCAGCAGCAGCAGGATCAGCGGATGGGCGACGGCGGCGGCGATCGCGTAGACGGGAAGGGCAAGGTAGCCGATGACGACCATCGCGTTGCGGATGTACCGGCGGTAGCGCTCGCCGTCGTCCTGCAGGCGGCTGAGCACGGGCAGCGCGACGCGGCCGAGCGGCGCGGTCAGCTGCTGCTGCGGCAGGAGGAAGAGCGCGTAGGCGCGCGAGTACTGGCCGAGGGCGGCGGCGCCCAGCTGCTGACCGATCACGACGTTGTCGAGATTCCGCGAGGCGTAGTTGAGCAGCTGCACGCCGAAGATGCTTCCCCCGGTGGTCATCAGGGGACGGATGTCCTTGCCGACGCGGGGGCGACCCCACTTCGGTTTGGCCGCGACCCACAGCGCGATGAGGCGGTACACCTGACCGGCGCCGGCGAACACCACGAGCGACCAGACCCCGAACCCGAGGAGGGCGGCGACGACCGACAGCGCCACTCCGACGGCCATGGCGATGATGTCGATGATGGCGAGCGTGCCGAAGCGGAGGTCTCTCTGCACCGAGGCCTGCAGCGGCATGCAGAGGCCGTTGATGAGCAGGGTCGGGGCGATGGCGAGCGTCAGGACCGTCAGGCGCGGTTCGCCGTACATCAGGGCGATCAGCGGAGCGCAGGCGGCGATACCCACCATGAGGACCGTGCCGAGGATCGCCGAGAACCACAGCAGCGACCGCCACTGGTCCTCGGACAGTTTCTTGGCCTGGAGGATCGCGCCGGTCATGCCGAAGTCGCGGACCAGGTCGGCGACGCCGACGATGGCCATGATCATGGCCACGAGACCGAAGTCCGACTGGTCCAGCAGACGCGCCAACAGCATCGTGGAGATGAGCTGGAGGGCCGTCTTGATCCACAGGCCGCCCGCGGTCACGGCGGCGCCGCGCGACGCCTTGTGCTTGAGGTCACTGGTCATCGACGAGCCGCCTCTCGCAGCGTCGCGTCGCGGTCCCAGGCGACAGGTCCATCGGGGCGGCGACGTGCGATGAGTTTCGGCAGGATGTATCCCCAGACGTAGAACGGGAAGGCGGGCCACAGGCGTGGCGACCGGGCGACGCGGCCGAGGAGCCCGCGACGGTTGCGCTCGCGCGCGCCGTCGGGCAGCTGGCGGTTGCCGAGCTCGATGCGAACGCCGCGGCGTACGAGGGTGCGCATATCGCGCGGTGCGTGGACGGTGAAGGACTCGTCGGCGAGCGTCATCCGCTCGTCGGGCTGGAATCGCAACTGCACGAAGCGATCGTCGGCGACGACATCGGGGAAGGCGTCCCAGCGGGCGCGTCCCGCCTCGTTGACCGCATAGACACCCGAGCCCACGTGGCCGCTGCTGCGGTAGTCCGAGGTCGCCCAGATGCGCGTGTGGCATCGCACGGGCAGCGTGCTGCCCGTCGCGTCCACGCGCAGGGTGGGCGCGGCGGCGCGTGGCGACGGCGTCGACGACAACACCTCGGCAAGGGCTCGGAGAGCGGAGACGTCGAGCTCGACGTCGGCGTCGATGTACGCGCGCGGGAACACCGTCGCGCGCTCATCGCCGGCGTTCAGTGCCGCGATCTTGGACCCCTCGGCGATCTCCACCACCGTGACACCCGACACCGCGGCGGCCTGCGCCGCGGTGTCGTCCTGGCATCCATTGGCCACGACCACGACCTCGAACTCCCCGGGCTCGGCGCCTCGCAGCATCCGCACGAGGGAGCGTCGCACGAGAGGTCCTTCGTCGTGCGCCGGGATCACGATCGACAGCCGCGGCGTCACGCGATCGCCCCGGACGCGGCCTCCGCGCGGGGCCAGCGGACGAGGAGACCCTCGCCGGCGGCACGGGCGCGCAGCGCGGGCGGGCTGGACGTCAGCAGCCACGCCCCGACGGCGAGCAGCATCGAATAGACGAAGAAGGTCTGCATGAATCCGAACGCGTCGTAGAAGAACAGGGCGGCGGTGTACCCGGCGCCGCTGAGGACGAGCGTGAACGCGAGCATCGCGTAACGAGGCTCGTCGCGGGCCGTGGTGAACGCCCACGCCAGCATCATCAGAAGCGGGGCGAGGATGAAGATGGCCAGTCCCACGATGCCGACGGCGCCGACTTCGAGAAGGGTTCCGAGCACCTGGTTGTCGAGGATGTACGCGTTCTGGAACTCACCCGTGACGATACGACTGCCCAGGCCCGTGCCGAAGAACGGATGCGCAGCGGCCTGCTCGAGCGAGGGCCCCAGGTCGGCCAGACGGCCCGCGCCGCGGAAGCCGGGGGAGGTCTGCTGGGAGGCGATCAGACCGTCGATGTCGAGGAACGACAGCACGAGGGTGCCGAAGACCTTGGGCAGCGCGGCCATGCCGACAGCGAGAGCCGGGATGCTGAGGGCGAGAAGCGTCACTCCGAGCCACGGACGCAGGAGCAGCACCAGCAGGAACATGACGCCCAGCACGATCATGGCCGTGCGGGAGACGGCCGCCATGATGCCGAGCAGCAGGAAGATGATCGCGATGGAATAGATGAGGCGTCGCGACCACTCGTTGCGGGGCCAGCGGCCGTAGCGGGCAAGGTAGATGGCCACCGGGATGAGGATGGCGAACATCACCGACAGGGCGATCGGGTGCTGCGACGAGGCGAACGAGCGATAGCCGCCCGCGCGGAACGCCTCGGTCTCCTGTGCGATCGGCACGAGGGGCAGGAAGGTGTCGAGGCGCCAGAAGAGGTTGACCCGTGTGACGCGTTCCAGCGTCGCGAAGACCGAGACGACGGTGCCGCACCACACCAGCGCCGTCATGAGACCCATCGCGATGGTCTCGGTGCTGATGATCTGGCGGACGATGAAGAACACCGACAGCAGCAGCACCCAGTTCACGATCGCGCCGATGGCACCGGATGCAAGTCCTTCCTCGACGAGCTCGGTCCCGTTCATCGGGATCGAGATGATCATCGAGACGAAGAAGAGCCCGAAGGGCCATCCGAACCCGACCGGCTTCCACTTGCGATTCTGGTCCAGGAGCAGCGCCGCCACCATGCCGAGGAACATCAGCAAGAGCACGAGACGGTATGCCTCGAGCTGGAACGGCAGCGGGATGGGGAGCGCGTAGCGACGGATGGGGATGAACATCAACACGGCGACGAGGATGCCGAGCCACCCGATCCACGACGTGAGGATGCGTCGCGCAAGTACTGCGAGCGCGACGAAGATCATGATCCCGCCGGCTGCGACCGGTGGCAGGAAGATCACGGAGACGGCGGCGATCGCGACCAGGATCACCGTGGCGAGGACGGCTCGCCCGAGGGGGATGGCGACGTCGTCGTCGGTTTCGGGCGTCGTCGTCCGGGCGGACGACTCGGGAGCCGCGTCGAGCGGCTCCCGAGTCAGCGACGTGCGCATCGACACGGAAGGAGCTCCGGGTCTCAGGCGTTGCTGCGGAGCTGTGCAGCCTCCGCACGCGTGGAGCGGGTGCGCGTGCGCGTGGGACCGGACTCGTCTTCCGTGCTGCCGAGCAGGTCCTCCACCGTCAGGTCGGACTCGGACGTGGAGTCCGACGCGTCGGCGTCGGCCGCCGTCGTGGCCTCACCGCGGGTGCGACCGGCCTTGAGAGCGCGCTTGCGCTCACGCGAGGCGCGCGAGCCGGCGATGATGTAGGCGGTCGCCACGAAAAGCAGGAACACTCCGAGGAAGGTCACGACCACCGGGATGGCGGGGTTCGAGCCCTCCGTCGCGGCGGCGGGCTTCTCGTCGATCGTCGTCAGGATCACGCGGTTGGACGGGTCGATCTGCGCGGCGTCCTGATCGGCCACGACCTGCGCCTCGAAGGACTGCGCGGCCACGCGGGAGATCTGTTCGGCACGCTCGGGCGAGGTCGCGGTTCCGACGACCTCGATGATCGGAAGCACGTAACGACCGGCGAAAGCCTCGTCACCACCGGGCTGGGTCGTACGACGCAGAGCGGTCAGGGTCTCGCCGTCGGCGAACGCGCCGACCTGGCTCTCGACCGTCGCGCGCATGTCCTGGCCGCTGATCAGGTACGCGTACAGGATCGCCCGGTTGGTCAGGTCGACGTTCTCGGGCGAGGTGACGCCCTCCTGGATCTCCTGGCCGGGGATCACGGCCTGGTACAGCGGCTGGTCCGGTCCGTTCAGCAGCAGGGTCGTGCCTGCGCGGTACGTCTGCTCGGCGCGGGGCTGGATGTCGCCGTTGTTGATCGTGAAGCCAGCGAAGAATGCAGCCACAGCGGCGACGACGGCGCCCACCACGAGGAGCCACTTGCTCTTCCAAAGAATGCGCAGATACGTGGGAACTTCCATTGTCTCTTCCTCCGGCCGCCCGCGGGGGCGACTTGTTACTTGGGCCACCGATGGCATGTGGGAGGATCGCCGAAGACAACTTCGACCAGTCGTACTGATCGCCCCCCTGCTTACAGTATGGGGGCAAGGCGTAGCGATTGCGATTGCGGGCGTGTTACGTCGTCGAGTCGTTCACATGGATTTCAGCCGCTCAACTTGCACGAAGGGCGACGCGTTGTTCAGAGTGGACATCGGGGAGCGGCACGTAATGCAATCGGCATCTCGCCAAACAGGGGGAAATCATGCGGGTGTTGTTCTCTTTCCCGCACGCCTTGGGGGCGCCCGGGATCGGATGGACGGCCTGGAACCAGGTCGACGGTCTGGCCCGCCTCGGTCATGACATCCACGTCGTCGCGGCGAGCGTCGCCCGGCCCGTGCCGTCCGGCGTCCGCGTCACCGAGACGCTCGCGATCGGCGGGAAGCGCATCCCGCACCGCGCCGTCGGACGCGATCGCGCCTTCGCCTGGCACGACGCGCGGGCAGCGCGTCTGGTCGCCGACGGCGGGTACGACCTCGTCCACCTCTGGCCCACGGGTCCTGGCCGCACGGCACAGGCGGCGCGCGCTCAGCGCATCGCGGTGGTGCGGGAGGCCCCGAACACGCACACCGAATACGCGTGGAAGGTCGTCGGCGACGAGGTCGCCGCGCTCGGACTCGCCGGCGAGGTGGACACCGCCCACACCGCGAACGCACTCCGTCTGCGCATGGAGCAGGCGGACTGGGAGGCGGCCACGGCCATCCTCGCGCCGTCCGACTTCGTCGCCCGCACTTTCCGGGAGGCGGGTTTCAGTGACGACCGCATCCTCCGGCACCGCTACGGTTTCCTCCCGGGCTCGCGCAGAACGCGCCCGCGGTCGGCATCCGCTGCGCCGCTGCGCGCCGTCTACGTCGGGCTCGGCGAACCGCGCAAGGGTCTGCACTACGCCCTCGAGGCGTGGCTCGCCTCCGAGGCCAGCCGAGACGGCACCTTCACGATCGTGGGCCGCATGCTCCCGGCCTACGCGGAGCTGCTGGCGCCCCAGCTCGCGCACCCGAGCGTGCGCGTGATCGGCTTCAGCCATCACGTGGACGCCGCACTCGCGGCATCCGATGTGCTGCTGCTTCCCACGATCGAGGAGGGGTCCGCCCTCGTGACGTACGAGGCGCAGGCCCAGGGCTGCGTCCCCCTCGTGTCGACCGCGTCCGGCGCGGTCCTCGACGACGGCGTCCACGGCTTCTTCCACACCCCGCGTGACGTGGCATCCCTCACCGACCACCTCGACCTCGTCGCCCGCGACCGGGAGGCGTTGGCGCGCATGAGCGCCGCGGCGATCGATCACAGCGCTCAGCTGACCTGGGATGCCGCCGCGCGGGTGCTCGCCGATTGCTACGAAAGTGCGCGTGAGCGCGCCAACATGAACGGAACCCATGCCTGGCCCCGCTGATATCTCGGTCATCGTCTGCACACGCAACCGTCCCGAGCACCTGCGGCGGGCGCTGGCCGCCATCCGCGACGTCACGCCGTCGGAGACCGAGGTCATCGTCGTCGACAGCGCCTCCGACACGTCCGAGACCCGCGAGGTCGCCGAGCAGTTCGGCGTCGTCTACGTGCGCTCCGGCAAGGGCCTCTCCGTGGCACGGAATGTGGGCATCACCACGTCCCAGCGACCTTTCGTCATCTTCACCGACGACGACTGCCTCCCGACCCCGCAGTGGATCGAACAGGTGCTGCCGCACTTCGAGGACCCGTCGGTCGGCGTCGTCACCGGGTGGATGATGCATCACACCGACACAGCGGACGACGCCGTGTACCACCGTCGACCTCTCTATCGCACGCCCATCGAGGGCCTGGATGCCGGCCACGGCGCGGTGATGGCGTTCCGGCGACCGCTGCTGCTGCGCATCGGCGGGTTCGACGACGTCATGGGTGCCGGCCAGCGCTGGGCGGGCGCCGAAGACCTCGACATCTTCGTCCGCATCCTCCGTGCCGGATCGATCATCGTGCACGAGAAGAAGTGCGTGGTCACCCACGCGAACGATCGCGAGGGCGAGGAGTACGTCAGCCTCTACCGCGGGTACGGTCTCGGACTCGGCGCCCTGGTGGCGAAGTGGCTACGGGTCGATCCCGCGTTCGGCACGCAGCTGGCCTGGCGTCTGGCCGGCCGCTCGGCCGCCCGCATCGCGCGCGCCGAGATACGACACCGCCCCAGTTCTCACGAGCGTGCGATGCTGGGCGGCATCGTGACGGGTGCGCGCGAAGCGCGGCGACTGCCCCTGGTCGGGGAGCGGTTCGTGCCCCCGTGGTCGAAGGGCCCGATGCCGACGCTGCGAGACGCGGAGCCCGCCGCCGTGTCGAGTTCGGGGGTGCCGGTCGCCCCCACCGCGTCCGTCGAGCTGCTGCGCATCCTCGACGAGACGCACGTCGCGACCAGCATCCAGTTCGAGGCCATGCACACCCGTGCCGTGCTCGTCCTCGAGGGGGATCCCCTCCTGGACGCCGACGGGCGCATCGACCGGGAGAAGGTCCTCGAGGCCATGCGGCGCATCGTGGAGCGCGTACCCGAGCTGACGCTGCGCGTCATGCGGTCACCGCTCGGTCTCACGGCGCCCGCGTGGGTGCCGGCGACGGACTTCGACGTGCGCGACCACGTGTTCTTCCACGACGAGCCGAGCGAACTCCGCGGCGACCTGCTGACCTGGCTGAGTGCGGGGGACCGCGGTCTGCTGCCCATGGATCGCCCGCTCTGGGACATCACCTTCACGCCGCTGACCACGGGGGAGGTCGCCCTCGGGGTGCGCCTGCACCATGCGAACGGCGACGCCAAGTGGCTGTTCAACATGTTCACGACCCTGACCGATCGCACCGCGGACGGCTACGAGCCCGCGACGTCGACACCGTCGGACAGGCCCGCTCGCCGTGCGCCGCGCACGCGGGCGATGATCCCCGTCCACGCCGCCCGCAGCTGGTTGCGCGAGCAGCCCACGGTCGAGGCCGCCTGGCGCGAGTACTGGCGCAAGCCCTTCGTGAAGAGGGCCAAGCGGATGGTCGGACGCAACATCCGCCCCTTCAAAGAACTGCTGATCGAGCGTCGTGGTCTCCGCGCCACCTTCCTGCCGCCCGCGGCCGACGCGTTCTTCGTGGTGGACGTGCCGACGACGAAGCGTCGCGCGTCGGCACTGGGCGGGACGCTGAGCGATCTGCTGGTGGCCGCCTCCGTGCGCAGCGTCGACGACGACCGCGACGGCATCGACGTCATCGTGCCGGTCTCGCACCGCAAGCGCGGCGATGAGGCGATCCGCAACCACATCAGTCTGGTCCGGGTGCACACGGTGCCCTCCAGCGGTCTCGCCGAGGTGGTCTCGTCGGTGCGGACGCAGGTCGCCGCGCACGTGCGCGGCGAATCCGTGGAGGACCAGCCGAGCGGCCGCTCGATCGGTTATGTGACGGTCGTCCCGTGGGCGCGCGAGTCGCGCTCGTTCGCGGGAGCGCGGATCGTGACGCCGATCGTCCTGCCCGCAGCCGACCGGCGCGACGAGCTGTCGGCGTTCGCCACCGTCTACGGCGACAAGATGATCGTTTCGACCACGACACGAGCCGAGCTCGACACAGAGGGCATGACCCATCGCCTGCGCGCGATTCTCGAAGGGGCGGACGAATGAGCCGGATCAGGAAAGCACTCACCGCGGCGGCGTCGCTCGTCGACCCGCGCGTCTATCTGCACGGTCTTCGGGTGCTGCACTACTACGGGTACTCCCACGTGTCCCAGGTGCGCAAACTCGACCGGGGCGCGAACGTGACCTTCGCCCCCAACGTGTCGTTCCGCAACGCCGAGCGCATCACCATCGGTGCCGGTACGCGCATCGGCGAGCATTCGACGATCTGGGCCGGCAACTCCACCGGCCGCATCACCTTCGGGGAGAAGGCGCTGCTCGCGCCTCGCGTGACGGTGACCGCCTCCAACTACGGCATCGTCCAGGGCATCCCCCCGATGGATCAGGCCAAGGTCGAGGATGACATCGTCATCGGCGCCGGCACGTGGCTCGGGGCCGATGTCGTCGTGCTCGCCGGCGTGCACATCGGCGACGGGGCGATCATCGCCGCCGGCGCGGTCGTGACGAAGGACATCCCGGCCGACGCCATCGCGGGCGGCGTTCCGGCGAAGGTGCTGGCGTACCGCACGCAATCCGGTGTTCCGGCTCGTGCCGCCGGGGCCGTTGCATGAGCGCCCCCACCGTCGACGCCATCATCGTCAACTACAACACCCGTGAGCGCACGCTGGAGGCCATCGCCTCCCTCGTCGACCTCGACCTGCCCTGGCTGGGCGTGGTGCTGGTCGACAACGGTTCCGTCGACGGATCGGTCGAGGCCATCCGCGCGGCGTACCCTTCCGTCCAGGTCCTCGACGCCGGCGAGAACCTCGGCTTCGCCCGCGCGGTGAACCGGGGAGTCGACGCCTCAAGGGCCGACTACGTGATGCTCTTCAACCCCGACGCCTCGGCGATGCCCGGGTCGATGGAGGCGCTCGTCGGTTTCGCCGAGGCCCATCCCGAGAACGGGATCTACGGCGGTCGCACGGTGGATGAGCACGGCACGCTCGACCCGTCGTCGTGCTGGGGTGCACCCAGCCTGTGGTCGCTGCTGTGTTACGCCACCGGGGCGTCGGCGATCGCGAAGAAGTCGACGCTGTTCGACCCCGAGTCGCTCGGCCGGTGGAAGCGCGACACGGTCCGCGAAGTCCCGATCGTCACCGGGTGCCTGCTGCTCGCCCGCCGCGACACGTGGCACCGCATCGGCGGCATGGACGAGCGCTTCTTCCTCTACGGGGAGGATGCCGAGTTCTCGACCCGCGCATGGCGTCGAGGTCTGCGACCGGTGATCGTGCCCGACGCGGTCATCAGGCACGACGTGGGCGGCTCGAGCAGCTCCAGCGGACGACGCCTCGCGATGGTCCTCGCGGGCAAGGTGACCTATTTCACCTCCGTGTGGTCGACTCCCGTCGCGCTGCTGGCCACTCTGCTGCTCCAAGCCGGGGTCGGCCTGCGTGCGCTGTTGGAGGCCCTCCGGCGCAGCGATCGCAACGCGTACCGCGAAGCCTGGGCGCACCGCCGTTCCTGGCGTCGCGGCTACCCGGCGGCGGAGCGGACGCTGTTCGGCCGCACACCGTCGGCGGATGCTCGTCGCCCCCTCGTCGTGCAGGCCGAACCGGCCTTCCGCACGGCCCACGCCAACCCGTACACCGCTGATCTGTACCGCGCACTGCAGCGGCGTGGGGCGGTCGTGCACGACCTGCACTACGGACGCCTGCTGACGCAGCGGACCGACGTCATCCACCTGCACTGGCCGGACCTGTCGTTCCTCTCCGGCCCTCGTCGGTACCGCCACGTCGCCCGTCTCGGCCTGTTCTACGGCAGCCTCGCGCTGATCCGCCGCCGCGGCACTGTGCTGGTGTGGACGGTGCACAACGTGGCCGCGCACGAAGAACGCTCCAGCGCGAAGCTGCGGGCCGTCGCCGAGCGACTGCTGCTGAAGAACGTCGACGGCATCATCTCGTTGACCGCGCAGGGCATCGACAGCGCGCGCACCGCATTTCCCGCGCTGGGCTCCGTTCCCGCCGCAGTGGTTCCGCACGGCCACTACCGGGATGCGTACGACTTCTCCGTCGGACGTGCCGAGGCGCGCGAGCGCCTGGGCCTGGACGGCGACCGCCCCGGTGATCGTCAGCGTCGGTCAGATCCGCCGGTACAAGAACGTGCCGCACCTCATCCGCACGTTCCGCGAGGCCGGGATCGACGCCACTCTGCTCATCGCCGGCAAGCCGTCCCCGACCGACCTGGAGGACGAGATCCGCGAGGCCGCCCGCGGGGACGAGCGGGTCGTTTTCGACGCCCGTTTCCTGCCCGACGACGACATCGTCGCGGCGCTCGCCGCCGCCGACCTCGTGGTGCTGCCGTACGCGAAGATCGAGAATTCCGGTTCCGCCGTGCTGGCCGTCTCCGCCGACCGCCCCGTGCTCGTGCCCCGCCTGGGCGCCATGAGCGAATTGCAGGAGCAGGTCGGGGAGGAATGGGTCCGGCTGTACGACGGCGAGTTGACCACCGCCGCTTTGACGGATGCATTGGCGTGGGCGCGCGAGGCCGACCGGCCGCCACGTGCCGACCTTGCCGCCCTGGATTGGGATGCGATCGCTGAAGAGACGCTGAAGGTATATCAAAGAGTTCAGGTCTCGTCACGATCGTGAAACGTTCTGCGCGTATTCTTAGCCGCGGGCGGGATTCTATGCCTCCGCCATTTCTTTTGGGGTAGGGGCTTCATGGTTCTTTCGTTCTTCCGTCCTGCGACCGCGGTGGCGGCGGTCGCCGCGATCGTCCTCGCGGGGGTGGGCGCTGCGACGTCGGCGTCGGCTGCCACGCGTCCGGCCGGCGATTACGTCATCTCTCTGGCCGACGGCGTCGACGCGGCGGCGCTCGCCGCGCGTTACGGCGTCGATGTCGACGAACGGTACACGGCCGCGCTCAACGGTTTCGCCGCCACGCTGACCGCGGCCGAGGCGACCGCGCTGGCGAACGACCGTCGCGTCGGCGCGCTGACGGCCGATGTCGAGATCCAGGGCTTCGCCCAGGCCGACACGCCCACCCCGAAGACGGTGCAGGCGGACAAGGCGCCCGTCAGTGCGGGCGACGGGGTGCAGAAGGCGTGGACGGGTCCGGGCGGTCGCCGTGATCGACTCCGGGGTCAATCCGCACATCGACTACAACCTGGCCAAGGCGGTCAACTGCCTCGGTTTCAGCGACGAGTTGGACGGCAACGGTCACGGCACCGGCGTCTCGGGCTACATGGCGGCCTACGACAACGACTTCGGAACGGTCGGCGTCGCCCCCGGCGCACCCATCTACTCGGTGCGCGTGATGGATTCGAAGAACAAGGGCACGCTGTCGTCGCTGCTGTGCGGCCTGGACTGGGTGGCCGCCAACGCGAAGACCTACAACATCAAGGTCGCCAATATGAGCCTCGGCTTCGACGGCACCGATGACGAGAACTGTGGCTACAGCAACGGCGACGCGCTGCACCAGGCCGTGTGCCGCGTGGTGAACGGAGGCGTGGTCATCGTGGCGGCGGGCGGCAACAGCGCCGCCGACCTCGCAGGGACCCTTCCGGGCGCCTACAACGAGGTGATCACGGCCACGAACATGGCCGACTACGACGGCAAGCCGGGCGGGCTGGCGGCGAGTACGTGCGGCTTGAGTACGCGCGATGACTCCCCGTGGCTCAACACCAACTACGCCGTGTCCGCTGCCGACAAGGCGCACACGGTCGCGGCTCCCGGCACGTGCCCGTACACGACCCTCAAGGGCGACCGCTTCGGCTACATCCAGTCCGGCACGAGTATGGCCACCGCCGTCGTCAGCGGTGTCGTCCTCGACTGCTTCGCCACGGGGAGCTGCGCCGGCATGGCGCCCGCGCAGGTCAGCCGTCAGATCGTCGCCCAGGCGACCGCGGCGGATGCCAACGTTCGCACCTGGTCGGGAAGCCCGTCGGCCGCGGGATCGTCGCCGAGCAAGTACTACGGCTACCTGGCGAGCGTGACACCCACGACGGCCGGCACGAGCCCGACGCCGACTCCGACGGCCTCGCCGACTCCGACGCCCTCGCCGACGCCGACCGCTTCGCCGACGCCGACCGCTTCGCCGACGCCGACCGCTTCGCCGACGGCCTCGCCGACGCCGACCGTCTCGCCGACGCCGACCGTCTCGCCGACGCCGACCGTCTCGCCGACGCCGACCGCTTCGCCGACGCCGACGCCGACGCCGACGCCGACGCCGACGCCGACCGCTTCGCCGACGCCGACCGTCACGCCGACCCCGACCCCGACGGCCTCGCCCACGCCGACCGTCACGCCGACCCCGACCGTCACGCCGACCCCGACGGCCTCGCCGACGCCGACCCCGACCAAGGACACGATCGCGCCGACGACGACGATCGTCAGCCCGACCTCCGGGTCCGTGGTCTCGGGGACCGGAGAACTCGTCGCCACCGCGAGCGACAACGTCGGTGTCACCGCCGTGAGCTTCTGGGCCGGGACGACCAAGCTGGGCGACGGCGTCCAGGGTGCCGACGGTCGCTGGCGTCAGACGCTGGATTCGACGAAGTACCCGTCGGGCTCTTACCAGATCCGAGCCCGCGCCACCGATGCCGCCGGGAACATCGGGTGGAGTGCCATCGTGAAGGTGACACTGCGTAACTGACCGTGTGAGCGGCGGGGACCTTCGGGCCCCGCCGCTCATGTGTCGGAAGTCGGGTTCGCCGGGGACGTGGATCCGGTGACCATCATTCTCTGGGGGTAGATCGTGCTGGACATCAACGCATCCGCAATCGTGCGGAGCAAGCTCGCCGAGCAGTCGGATCGAAGGGGAAGCCGGCGCATGTGCCCCCCTGGTGCGGCGGGAACGGCGGGACCGCAGTGAGCGCCCGGCAGCCGGCACCGCATCGGCTCGACCTGACGGCGCGTACGCCGCGGAAGCTGTTGCTGGCCGCGTCGACGGGCGGACACATCGCGCAGTTGGTGCGCCTGGCACCGGGCCTCGGAGCGACGGACGACTCGCTGTGGGTGAGCTTCGATTCCCAGCAGACCCGGTCCCTGCTGCGCGGCAAGCGCACGCTGCTGGTGCCCTACATCAAGCCTCGGGACTGGCGCGGCACCCTCACCGCGGTGAAGCACATCGACCGGGCGCTGGCCGAAGAGCAGTTCGACGCCGCCGTGAGCACCGGGGCCGCTCTGGCCCTCGCCGCCCTTCCGACGGCCCGGCGCCGGGGAATCCCCGCCCTGTACATCGAAAGCGTCTCGCGCGTGCTGGGTCCGTCGATGTCCGGCCGGTTGCTGTCGCTCAGCCGCCTCACCGAGACACGCACCCAGCATCGTTCGTGGGCGGGGGGACGGTGGGGACTTCACCCGAGTGTGCTCGAGACCTTCACCATCGAGGATCGACCGGCTCCGCAGGGCCGGCCGCTGAGGATCTTCGTGACCCTCGGCACGATCCAGGGCTATCGCTTCGACAGCCTCATCGACTCCCTCCTGGCCACCGGCCTCGTCGGTGACGACACCACGTGGCAGCTCGGGTTCACGACCCGCGACGACCTCCCCGGTCGCGTCGTCCAGGACATGGATGCCGCGGCCTTCGACCGGGAGATCCGCGAAGCCGACGTGGTGGTCACGCACGCCGGGGTGGGAACGATCCTCGGCCTGCTCGAGGCGGGGGTGTATCCCGTCGCCGTCGTGCGTCGCAGCAGCAGAGGCGAGCACGTCGACGACCACCAGGCGCAGATCGCCGGGCTGATGAACGAGTCGCACATCGGAACCGCGGTGGAGGCCGACGAGCTCACGGCGGAGGTGCTCCTCGAGGCCGCGCACCGTCGTATCGTCGGCGAAGACGGCGAGCTCGCCTCTCGCCGCGTCTGATCGGCCGCTCGAACGCTGCGACGCCGGTGGGGACGCCCGTCCGGCCGGCGTCGCGTGGGCCGCATCGTCAGGGCCGCGTCATCCGGCCGTGGATGTCTGCGGAGCACGCGGCATGCTCCCCCCTCATCGGCTGACGGGATTCGGTCGGGGGTAGGCCCGGCCGCGCTCACGACAGCGCCCGTGCCAGTTCGACGAGGAAGATCCCTCCCGCCGCGACCGTGACGAGTCCCGCCAGCAGCGCACCGCTGATCGCCGCCCACCGCAGGGGGCCCGGTCGGGTGGCCGCCTCCCACGCGAACAGCAGTGCGGAGACACCCGCCGCCAGCACCGCCAGATCGCCGACGAGGCCGGCGGGTGCGAGGACGACGGCCGCCATCGCCGCCGTCCCGGCCAGAAGAGCGCCGAGGTGACGACCGCTGCTGCGCGCGGATGCGCCGTCCGCTTTCGACATCGTCGTCTCCTCCTCAGCGCAGGCGGACGCGGAGCCAGCGCATCCGATGGGCGCCGAGGGTGAGGCCCGTGCCGAGCCACACCGGGACGCTGTCGACGATGTCCAGGGCTTCCGGCGCGAGCCCCGACAGGGTGAGTGCGTCGATCTCGACCGCCGAGTCGGCGACGTTGGCCAGCACGAGGACGGCGAAGCCGTTCTCCCCGGGGCGGAGGAAGGCCACCACTGATGCCACCCGGGCGTCGAAGGCGACGAGGGCGTTGCCCGCGAACTCGGGCGTGGACCGACGCACGGCCAGAAGTCGCGACAGGCGCGCGAACACGCGGCCGGCCGGGGTGTTGGCATCCGTCCGGTCCGCGTAGTTCTGGTGGGGGCGGAACGGGCGGTGAACCCACCGGCTGTCGCCCGCCTCCTCGGGCCGGCTCGCGTAGCCGTAGTCGTTGAGCTGGGCCACCTCGTCGCCGAGGTACAGCAGCGGGATGCCGCCGGTCGACAACGCCAGCGCGTGCGCGAGGATGACGCGGTCCTCTCCGCCGGCGTCACCCGCTTCGACGCCGGCGAGGGATGCCGTGGTGCCCGTGACGCGGGCGTCTCCGGTGCGGGGGTTCTCCTGGAACGGCACGCCGCGCGCGAAGGTGCCCTGCGTGCGCCCCACGTAGAAGTCGTTGAGGAACCGCCGGTGCGGATAACCCTCGATGCCGAGCTCGGCGGCATCCTCGTCGGCGAAGGTCCAGCCGATGTCGTCGTGGCTGCGTACGTAGTTCACCCACGCCGCGCCCTCGGGAAGCGCGTGGCGACGCTCGAGCGCCTGCTGCAGCAGGCGGCCATCGCGGGTGGCGAGGGCCTCCCACGTCAGGGCCATCTGCAGCGGGTTGTAGGAGATCTGGCACTCGTCGGGCGAGATGTACGAGATCACCTCGTCGGGGTGCACGATCGCCTCCGACTTGAACAGCAGCCCCGGGGCGGCCATGCGCAGCACGGCGTTGAACGCCTGCAGGAGCAGGTGCGCCTCGGGCAGCGACTCGCACGTCGTGCCCAGCTGCTTCCAGATGAAGGCGACGGCATCCATCCGCAGGATCTCGACGCCCTGGTTCGCCAGGAACAGCATCTCGCCCGCCATCGCCTCGAAGACCGCGGGATTGGCGTAGTTGAGGTCCCACTGGAAGTGGTAGAACGTCGCCCAGACCCAGCGGCCGTCGTCGAGCTGGACGAACGAGCCGGGGTGGTCGTCGGGGAAGATCTCGCGCGTGGTCCGCTCGTAGGCGTCGGGCATCTCGCGGTCGGGGTAGATGAGGTAGAAGTCCTCGAACCCGGGTTCGCCGGCCACGGCCTTCTGCGCCCACTCGTGCTCGTTGCTGGTGTGGTTGAAGATGAAGTCGACCACGAGCGAGATCCCCGCGCGGCGGAGGTCGGCGGCGAGCGCGGCCAGCTCCTCCATCGTGCCGAGTGCGGGGTTCACCCGGCGGTAGCTCGACACCGCGTAGCCGCCGTCGCTGTTGCCCTCGGGGCTCTCGAACAGCGGCATGAGGTGCAGATAGGTCAGCCCCAGTTCGCGGAAGTAGGGGATGGCGTCCCGGATGCCGCTGAGTCCGCCCGCATAGCGATCGACGTAGCAGACGCCGCCGAGCATGTGCTCGCTCTCGAACCAGTCGGGGGAGCTCTGGCGCTCACGATCGAGTGACTTCAGCGCGCGCGGGCGTTCGGTCCAGGAGCGCCCGGCGAGCTCGACGACCGATGCCAGTCGCTCCAGGCCGTCCGAGCGCTCGCCGTAGAGGCGCACGAACAGCTCGTGCAGGCGGGGCAGGTGCAGTTCGGCGTGCGCGAGGAATTCACGGTCGGCGCCGGCGCTGTTCAGATCACCGAGGATGCGCGAGACATCGTGGGGGCCGGGGTTGAGCTGGGTCACGGGTGACAGCCTGACGTATCCGAGCGGGTGAGGGCGACATCGACGTGCCCGCGTGCCGGGTTCGGTGACCGCGCATCGGCGATGATGGGGCGATGAAGCCAGGCTCCGTTCACCGCCGTACCCGTGTCATCACCGCTACGGCCGGCCTCGTGGTCGTCATGATGTACGCCGTCGTCGCGCTCTTGCAGATCCTCGTGTGGAACCCGGAGGCGGCGGTGCCCGGCCTGACCGCGGCCGAGGTGTGGCGCGAAGTGGGGGAGGCGAACCAGGGCCCGCCCAACGCGTTCGTCGTCGCGGTCATCGCCGCAGGCCCCGTGCTCGGTCTCGTCTTCCTGCTGGTGTTCGCCCTGACCGACGCCGACGTCTGGGCCGTCGTCTCCGCCTACCTCGCTCTGCTCCTCCTCGGGATCGCTGGGTACTTCGTCGCGTCGTTCGGCCCGGGTATGGGCCTCGCCGACACCTACGGCATCAGTGGCGGCGACGGCGCCTACGGCGGCGCCGCCCTCGGCGCGGTGAGCCTGCTCGCGATGCTCGCGCTCCTCGCGATCTTCACGGGCGGGGTGATCCGCGGCCGACGCGCGCGGAGGGCCTCTGTCGTCGTCTGACGAAAAGCGTGTCACGCATGTGGTACAAAATGTGCTAGAAAGGTGATACGAAAGGTGGTCGCCATGAGCCCCGAATATCTCCGGAACGCGTGGACCCGGATGCTGCAGTCGTCTCCGTCCGAGGTCATCTGGGGCCTGCTGTCGTCGACGCTGATCTGCATCGCGCTCGGCGCGGTGATCGCCCTCCTTCTGACACGGGTGCGCCGCGGTAGGCGGAGCGCGGACTCCGCCTCTCAGGCGGACCGCGTCGCTCTCGGCGCGATCTCCCTCGTCGTCGCGGCGGTGTGGATCGGCGACATTGCGCTGCGCGGCTACGCCTTCGACATGTCCGCCACCGTGTCGTGGTGGCGGTTCGCCCTGGCCCCAACGGTGGCCGCGGCGGGATTGGCCGTATGGGTCGTGACGCGCCGAACGGCGCAACCCCGTCGTACCCTGGACGCCGCGTCGGCGACCAGGCGTACGTGGACGACGTTCGGGCCGCACCGGGGCATCCGGGTGCTGGCCGCGGCTGTAGCCGTCACCGGGGGAATCGTCGTCGTCTTCGGCCGGATGTCGACGGCATTGGATCCCGGGCTGTCCGCCCACATCGCCTGGGAAGTGCCGAACGTCGCGGCGCCGCCGATCGTGATGGTCTTTCCCGGTTGGGCCTACGGCATCCCGATGCTGGCAGGCGTGGTCGCACTGGGCGCCGGCGTCGTGCTCGCCCTGCATCGAAACGCCCTGCGGCCGTACTCCGATGGAGCGCGGCTCGACCTCGAGCGTTCAGGCCGTTCCGACGTCGCCCGCGACATCGTGGCATTGGGGGTCGCGACCGTTCTGGTCGTGCTCGGCGGGATGCTGCACATGGCGCGCTCCGCAGCCACGACCAGCATGACCGTCGTGATGGAGTCGGGGCGCGAAGAGACGGTCGACGTCGCGCTCCCGCACGCCGACCTGATCATGGCGGGAGGACTTGCCGCGCCGATCCTCGAGATCGCGGGGTGCGTGCTGCTGACACTGCTCGTGCTCCGCGCCGCCGCAATCGTGAGCGCCCGACACCGATTCCCTGCCCGGCTGGTAGAGGCGGCGACGTGATGGATGCCGTCTCGTCGAGACCCCGAGAGGCCGGATCTCCCACCGACCTGCACGGGTTCCTCCGCGGTCTGATCGCATCGGGCCGACTCGGAGCGGGGGAGAAGCTGCCGACGGTGCGGCAGGCGGCCGCCGACTTCGGTGTGGCTCCCGGTACCGTGCAGAAGGCTTACCGTGCTCTGGAGAGCGAGGGGCTCATCGTCAGCCGGGTGGGGTCGGGAACGCGGGTCGCGGCGGGCGTCTCCGCACTGTCGGCCGACCTCACGCGGCGCCTTCGCGAGCTCGTCGACGTGGCCGTCAGCGAGGGGGTGACGACCGAGACCCTCACCGATGTCCTCCGTCTGATGGCGGACGACGCCCGATCGACCTGATCGCGAACGACGACCGCGGCCCGCGTCGTACGATCGACGGTGGCCCGATCGCCGGGCACGAGGGGGAGAGCGGTGTCGGAGCGCGGTGCGATCGGCGTGGCCGTCGGGGGAGCAGTGCTCATCGGCGCGCTCACGGCGCTGCAGGCGAGAATCAACGGCTCGCTCGGAGCGGAACTCGGCGACGGATTCGTGGCGGCGGCGGTGTCGTTCGGCTCAGGTCTGGTGATCCTGGTCGCGCTGTCGGTCCTGCTGCCCGAGGGGCGTCGCGGGTTCGGGCGCCTGGTCGACGGCATCCGGTCACGCACCGTTCCCGTGTGGATGCTGCTGGGCGGTCTCGTGGGCGCGTTCACCGTGGCGAGCCAGGGGCTGACGGTGGCGACGATCGGTGTCGCGCTGTTCACGGTCGGCTTCGTGGCCGGGCAGACCACCGGGGGGCTCGTGCTCGACCGCGTGGGGTACGGACCCGCCGGCGTCGTTCCCGTCACGATGCGCCGGCTCATCGGCGCGGCACTGGCCGTCGCGGGAGTCGTCGTCTGCCTGTCGGGCGACGCGCTGGGGGGCGTGCCGCTGTGGATGTTGGTCGTCCCCGCCGTCGCGGGCGCCGGGGTCGCCTGGCAGCAGGGCACGAACGGCCGCCTACGCGTACGGGTCGAGAGTCCGTTGACGGCGACGCTGGTCAACTTCATCGGCGGCACGATCGTGCTCCTGATCGCCGCCGTCGTGCACGTCGCCGCCGTCGGGGCGCCGCGTGCCGTGCCGAGCGAACCCTGGCTCTACGCCGGGGGCGCGGTCGGCGTGATCTACATCTTCTTGTCGTCGGTGGTGGTCCGTCACACCGGCGTGCTGCTGCTGGTGACTCGGGTCGGTGGTGGGCCTGTTGAGCACCTCCGTGGTGCTCGACGCGTTCTGGCCCGCGCCGGCGGCTCCCTCCACCCCGGTGGCCGTGCTGGCGGCCGCGGTCGCCATCGCCGGCGTCGTCGTCGCTGCGGTGCCGTGGCGGCGCAGACGCGACTGACTCCGGCGCGCGGCGGGTCGTGCGCCGTCGCTGTGTCCCGGGCGGGTGGTGCTCCGCGATGCCCGGGGCGGTCACCGGCACCAACGACGACGCCGCCCGGAGGAACCCCCGGGCGGCGTCAGCACTCGCGCGCGATTACCCGCGTGCGTGGTCGACCGCGCGCCGCTTCTTCCCTCCGGGCATGCGCGAGATGTGCTTCGCGGCATCCACTGTCTTGCGTCGCACGGGGCGCGTACGCGGCGGCTTGCCGCCGACGTAGAGCCATCCGAGCAGCACCTCGCCCTTCTTCAGGCCGTGGGCCTTGGCGAGCGCCTTGCTGCGCGTGTTGTCGTCGGTGCGCCAGAACACGCCGAAGCCCGCCTCGTCGAGCACGAGGCTCAGCATGTGGGCGACTCCGGATGCCGTGGCCTCCTGCTCCCAGGCGGGGATCTTCTTGGACGAGACGTCGGCCACGAGGGCGATGATCAGCGGCGCGCGGCGGGGCTTCGACGAATACCCCTTCTTGCCGTCGGCCTTGTTCAGCGCACGCGCGAGAAGATCGCGGTCGCTCCCGCGGATCTCGATGATGCGCCACGGGCGCAGCGTCTTGTGGTCGGCGACGCGACCGGCCGCGGCGACGAACGCCTCCAGCTCGGGACCGGTGGGGGCGAGGTCGGTGACCTTCGACCACGACCGGCGGTCGCGCATCGCCTCGAGAGCGCTCACGCCTTCTCTTCCGGGGTGAAGCTCAGCGACAGCGAGTTCATGCAGTAACGGTCGCCGGTGGGCGTGCCGAAGCCGTCGGGGAAGACATGGCCGAGGTGCGATCCGCAGTTCGCGCACCGCACCTCGGTGCGCTGCATGCCGTGGCTGTTGTCATCGATCAGCTCGACGGCTTCGGGACGCACCGACTCGTAGAAGCTCGGCCACCCGCAGTGCGAGTCGAACTTGGTTCCGCTCTGGAACAGCTCCGCTCCGCACGCGGCACAGGTGTACAGACCGGCGCGGCTCTCGTCGAGCAGCTCACCGGTCCAGGCGCGCTCGGTCCCGGCCTGACGGAGCACCGCGTACTGTTCGGGCGACAGTTCTGCGCGCCACTGGTCGTCGGACTTGTCGACGGCATAAGTCATTGGATCTTCCCTTCTCCGGCATCCATTCTGTCGTGCCCGCGAGCGGTCAGGTCGGCCCGGCATAATCTGCGGGATGGATCAGGATGCCGTGACCGCCGTCATCGCCAGATTCGGGCGCTTCGCCCGTGAGGAGGCGCCCGGTCGGTCGGCGACCTACGAGGCGTGGGCGCACCGGGTGGTCGATGATCCGGCGGTGGCGACGGCGCTCGCCGAGGTGGGGCCGACGCGTCGTCAACCCCCGCTCGTGTTCGCCGTCCTGCGGCTCCTCGGCGCCCCGATGGACGATGTCGACGCCTGGGCGTCGTGGGTCGTCGCGCACGCCCGCGAGATCGCCGCCGAATGCGCCCGGCGGAGCGTGCAGACGAACGAGCCGCTGCGGTGCGCGGCCCTGCTGCCGGCGCTCGCGCTGATCGACGGGCCCATCGCCCTGCTCGAGGTGGGCGCCAGCGCGGGGCTGTGCCTGTATCCCGATCGATACTCCTACCGGTACCGGCGCGGCGGCGGGACCGTCGCCCTCGATCCCGTCGCGGGCGTCAGTCCCGTCGTGCTTCGGTGCGAACTCGAGGGCGCACCGGAATTGCGGATGCCGGAGGTCGTGTGGCGCGCCGGCATCGACCTGAACCCGCTCGACGTCGACCGCGCCGAGGACCGGTCGTGGCTGATGAACCTGGTCTGGCCGGGCGAGGAGGAGCGGCGTGAGCGCATCGCGAGGGCGATCGACGTCGCCGCCGGCGACCCGCCGCTGCTCGTGTCCGGCGACGGCGCCGACGCGTTGCCGGCCCTCGCCGCGCAGGCGCCGGCCGGCGCGACCCTGGTCGTCACGACCCCCGGCGTCCTCGCGCACGTCCCCGCCCCGCACCGCGCCGCCGTGATCGACGCGGCACGAGCGGCGGGGCGATGGGTCACCCTCGACGCGCCGTCGCTCCACGACGGCTGGACGCGCCCCGTCGCATCCGTGCGCGGCGGATTCTCGCTCGCCGTCGACGGCGAGGTCGTCGCGGAGGTCGATCCGCTCGGGGCCTGGGTGGCGTGGCATCCGGGATCTCCGGCGGAGCGCGGTTAGCGTGGCTGCGTGACCCTTTCCGACCGCGAACTCGCCTACCTCGCTTTCGAGGGTGAATGGCGACGGCATGCGGGTGCGAAAGAGGAGGCGATCCGTGCCGAGTTCGGCGTGACGCCCGCCCGGTACTACCAGGTGCTCGGTCGACTCATCGACACCCCCGAGGCCCTCGCCCACGACCCCATGCTCGTGCGGCGACTGCGTCGTCGCCGCGATGACGCCGCGGACCGGCACCGTTCCCGCCTGGGTCGCGTGTCGTCGCGCTGACGGGGCGCCGAAGGTCTCACCGGTAGCATCGTTCAATGGCCAGATCGACCTTCCCTCGGGATCGCTTCGACGACCTGCCCGATCCGTCCGGCCGTGTGGGTGCCCACCGAGCCGAGAACCCACGACTGCGCGGCTGGATCGTCTTCCTCTGGGCGGCCATCGCCACGCTCGTCCTGATCATCGTCGGCATCTTCGGCACCCTGGTCGTGTCGGGGCGCATCTCCTCCGGCGCGGATCCCGTGCCGGCCCCCACCCCGACGGCGGAGGCGACGACCCCGGCCGTCGTCGACACCTCGTACTCGGTGGTCGTCCTCAACGGCACCGGCGACGAGGGGCTCGCGGGCACCCTGCGCGACCGCCTGATCCAAGCCGGCTGGTCCGGTGACGCGGTCGAGACGGGCGACTCCGACAGCACCGACTTCGCCCAGACCACGGTGTTCTACCTCCGCGACGCCGATGAGGCGGCCGCCGAGGGGCTCGCCGAGACGATCGGTGGCGCCGCGGTGGGGCAGAGCGACTTCCTGCAGCCTTCCGACGACCCGAACACCCCCGATGACGAGAGCGCCGTGAAGCGCCTGGTCGTGGTGATCGGCGTCGACCGAGCGGCCGGTCAGGCCTCCGAATCGCCCGCCTCCTGACCCCGCGCGGACCGCGTGTTTCCGCGGCGTAACAACTTGACTCCGCGCGCGTCAACAATGCTCGGGAACCCTCTTTGGGCGGCATCCTCCGTGGTTACGATGACCTCGTCATTCAGCAACAGGAGATTCGCATGACGCAGGGCACTGTCAAATGGTTCAACGCCGAGAAGGGCTTCGGCTTCATCACCGTGGCTGACGGTCAGGACGTCTTCGTCCACTACTCCAGCATCGAGATGCCGGGCTTCCGCGTCCTCGAGGAGGGGCAGACGGTCGAGTTCACCGTCGGCAGCGGTCAGAAGGGCCCCCAGGCGGAGTCCGTTCGCCTCGCGTGAACCGCTGAACCGCACGCCACCGAACGCCGTGGCATCCGTCATCCGGATGCCACGGCGTTCGTCGTTCTCCCGAGTCCACATGGCTTGCACTCCCTAGGGGCGAGTGCCAGAATGAGTTAGCACTCGCTTTCGTCGAGTGCCAAAATCTGGAAGTCACCCGTCCGGGAGGGACGACAAACTTATGGCAAAGATCATCGCTTTCGACGAAGAGGCCCGCCGCGGCCTCGAGCGTGGCCTCAACACGCTGGCCGACGCCGTCAAGGTGACCCTGGGCCCCCGCGGTCGCAACGTCGTGCTGGAGAAGAAGTGGGGCGCCCCCACGATCACGAACGACGGCGTGTCGATCGCCAAGGAGATCGAGCTCGACGACCCGTACGAGAAGATCGGCGCCGAGCTGGTCAAGGAGGTCGCCAAGAAGACCGACGACGTCGCGGGCGACGGCACCACCACCGCCACCGTTCTCGCCCAGGCGCTCGTGCGCGAGGGCCTTCGCAACGTCGCCGCCGGCGCCGACCCCATCAGCCTGAAGAAGGGCATCGAGAAGGCCGTCAAGGCCGTCACCGACGAGCTTCTCGCCTCGGCCAAGGAGGTCGAGTCCAAGGAGCAGATCGCCGCCACCGCGTCGATCTCCGCCGCTGACCCCGCGATCGGCGAGCTCATCGCCGAGGCCATCGACAAGGTGGGCAAGGAAGGCGTCGTCACCGTCGAGGAGAGCAACACCTTCGGCACCGAGCTCGAGCTCACCGAGGGCATGCGCTTCGACAAGGGCTACATCAACCCCTACTTCGTCACCGACCCGGAGCGTCAGGAAGCGGTCTTTGAAGACCCCTACATCCTGATCGCGAACCAGAAGATCTCCAACATCAAGGACCTTCTGCCCATCGTCGACAAGGTGATCCAGGAGGGCAAGGAGCTCCTCATCATCGCCGAGGATGTCGAGGGCGAAGCGCTCGCGACCCTGGTTCTGAACAAGATCCGCGGCATCTTCAAGTCGGTCGCCGTCAAGGCTCCCGGCTTCGGCGACCGGCGCAAGGCGCAGCTGCAGGACATCGCGATCCTCACCGGCGGCCAGGTCATCACCGAAGAGGTGGGCCTCAAGCTCGAGAACGCGACCGTCGACCTGCTCGGCCGTGCGCGCAAGGTCATCATCACCAAGGACGAGACCACGATCGTCGAGGGTGCCGGTGAGTCGGAGCTGATCGAGGGTCGCGTGACCCAGATCCGCCGCGAGATCGAGAACACCGACAGCGACTACGACCGCGAGAAGCTCCAGGAGCGCCTTGCGAAGCTCGCCGGTGGCGTCGCCGTCATCAAGGCGGGCGCGGCCACCGAGGTCGAGCTCAAGGAGCGCAAGCACCGCATCGAAGACGCCGTGCGCAACGCCAAGGCGGCAGTGGAAGAGGGTGTCGTCGCCGGTGGTGGCGTCGCGCTGATCCAGGCCGGCAAGTCCGCTCTGGGCAACCTCGAGCTCGTTGGTGACGAGGCGACGGGTGCGAACATCGTCCGCGTCGCCATCGAGGCTCCGCTCAAGCAGATCGCGCTCAACGCGGGTCTCGAGCCCGGTGTCGTGGCCAACAAGGTCTCCGAGCTCCCCGTCGGCCACGGCCTCAACGCCGCGACCGGCGAGTACGGTGACCTCTTCGCCCAGGGCATCATCGACCCCGCCAAGGTGACGCGCTCCGCGCTGCAGAACGCCGCGTCGATCGCCGGTCTCTTCCTCACCACCGAGGCCGTCGTCGCCGACAAGCCCGAGAAGGCCGCCGCTCCCGCGGGCGACCCGACGGGCGGCATGGACTTCTGATCCACGCCTGACGCATGCAGAACGCCCCCTCCCTCGGGAGGGGGCGTTCTGCATGCGCGCGACCTCGCCGCCGCGTGCCTGCGCGGTGACTTTCGCCTTATGCTCGCGCGTCGGCCGCTGCGGCGTGCATGTGGCGCAAGTCACGCGGGGAGTAGGGAGCCGGGGTGCGGGGCTCGGTCAGGCGCGGTGACTTTCGCCATATGCTCGCGCGGCGGCCGCTGCGGCGTGCATGTGGCGCAAGTCACGAGGCGAGCGGGGCGCGGGGCTCGGGGAGCGGGGCGCGGGGTTCGGTCAGGCGCGGTGACTTTCGCCATGTGCTCGCGCGGCGGCCGCTGCGGCGTGCATGTGGCGCAAGTCACGAGGGGAGTAGGGAGCGGGGTGCGGGGCTCGGTCAGGCGCGGTGACTTTCGCCATATGCTCGCGCGGCGGCCGCTGCGGCGTGCATTTGGCGCAAGTCACGCGGGGAGGAGGGAGCGGGGTGCGGGGCTCGGTCAGGCGCGGTGACTTTCGCCATATGCTCGCGCGGCGGCCGCTGCGGCGTGCATGTGGCGCAAGTCACGAGGCGAGCGGGGCGCGGGGCTCGGGGAGCGGGGCGCGGGGTTCGGTCAGGCGCGGTGACTTTCGCCATGTGCTCGCGCGGCGGCCGCCTCGGCGTGCATGTGGCGCAAGTCACGAGGGGAGTAGGGAGCGGGGTGCGGGGCTCGGTCAGGCGCGGTGACTTTCGCCATATGCTCGCGCGGCGGCCGCCTCGGCGTGCATATGGCGCAAGTCACGAGGGGAGCGGGGCGAGGGGAGCGGGGCGCGGGGAGGAGGGAGCGGGGCGCGGGGAGGAAGGCGCGGGGCTCGGTCAGGCGAGAGGCAGGCAGACGTCGGTGACGAGGTCCGCCGCCGAGACGCGGTCGGGAGTCGTCAGGTAGACATTGAAGGCGTGCGCGGCGAGGGTTCCGTCCGAGCGCGGGTTCAGGCCGTCCTCGACCAGCCGCGCGTTGATCAGGTCGTGCGCGCGGCTGATCTGGTCGTACGGGCCGAGAACACGTGCGATGAGGCAGTCCCGCGCGGGGAGGTCGATGATCTCCAGCGGGGCGTTCACCGTCGTTCCGGCGACGACCGGGAGGAAGATCGACAGATCGACGTCGTGCTCGACGAATTGGTCGTCGTGCTCGATGACGCCGCAGGGCCCGATCGGGGTGATCGAGCGCTCCGCGAGCAGCGGCATGAGCCGGCCCCACAGCTGCCCTTCGTCGGCGTAGGAGCCGACGGTGCCGCGCAAAGCGACGGCGGTCAGCGCGGGAACGGTGGTGCGGGTGAGTGTGATGGACATGGTCGGGTCTCCGTGGTCGAGTAAGCGGGCGATGAGCGACACTCTCGCCTCGGCGACGCGGACCTCCTCCTGGAGCTCCGCCCGCTGCAGGTGCAGCGCGCGCGTCCAGGCCGGTGTGCCGCGTGCCGCGAGGAGGGCGCCGATGGCGGAGACGCCGAAGCCGACGTCGCGCAGATCGCGGACGGCGGCTGCATCGGCCAGCTGGTGCGGGGCATATCGCCGGTATCCGGTCCAGGGGTCGATGTCAGCGGGAACGAGGACGCCGTGCGTGTCGTAGTGACGGAGCATCCGCACCGACAGTCGGGTCAGCGAACTGAACCGTCCGATGGTCATCAGCTGCGAGGTCTCGGCCATGTCCTCATCGTGACGGCTCACATCGTGTGAGAGTCAACTCGACGCGAGCGTCAGGTCGACGGCCCGAGGTCGGCGGGCAGGCGCTCGAGCGGCTGGGTCTCGATGAGCGCGTGTTCCTGCGCGTCCCGGCGGTCGGCGAGGGGGAGCGACACGCGGAAGGTGGCGCCGCCGCCGGGTGTATCGCGCACCTCGACGGTTCCGTGCAGCAGATCGACGATGGATGCCACGATCGACAGGCCGAGGCCCGACCCCCCGGTCTCGCGGGTGCGCGACGTGTCGGCCCGCCAGAAGCGCTGGAAGATCTGGTCGCGGATCTGTTCGGGCACGCCCTCGCCATGGTCGATGATCTCGATCCAGCCCATGTCGTTCCTGGTGTCGACGCCCACCCGCAGCCCGATCGGGGAGTCGTCGGCGGTGAACCGACGGGCGTTGCCGAGGAGGTTGGCCACCACCTGACGCACCTTGTTCTCGTCGCCGAGAACGATGGGAGCCACCGGCGGGGTCCGCACGACCGCGGCCGGAGGCTGCGCGGGGCTGGAGGACGCGGCGTCGGCGGGCGAAGACGACGTCTCGGTGGCATCCTTCGGCCTGCGTCGCAGACGCGACAGGGTCGCCCCCGCGATGGCCATGGCGGAGGTGGTCGGCGCCGCGCGGCGTCGGTGGGCGGCGGTGGCCGCGTCGTCGCCGGCGTCCAGGAGCGGATCGAGGCTCATGGTGGGCAGGACGATCTCATGGCGCGACGTCGTGTCGTCCACCGTGACCTCGCGCTGCGGCGACGTGACGCGCAGGTCGAGGGCTGCGTCCCGGGCGATCGGCCGCAGATCGAGAGCGGTGATGGTGACGTCGCGCCGCTCGTCGAGTCGGGCGAGGGCGAGGAGGTCTTCCACGAGCGCTCCCATGCGGATCGCCTCCTTCTCGATGCGCTCCATCGACTGCGCGACGTCCTCGTCGGAGCGGATCGCCCCCATCCGGTAGAGCTCGGCGTAGCCGCGCATCGTGACGAGGGGGGTGCGCAGCTCGTGGCTGGCGTCGCCGATGAATCGGCGCATCTGCCGGAGCGTGGCATCCCGCTGCACCAGGGCGCCGTCGATGCGCGCGAGCATCGCGTTGATCGCGGTCTTGAGCCGGCCCACCTCGGTGTCGGGGACGATGTCCGTGAGACGCTGGCTGAAATCGCCGGCGGCGATGTCCATCGCCGTCGTCTCCACCTGACGGAGGTTGCGGAAGGCCAGGGTCACCAGCCACCGGGTCAACAGGGCGGTCGCGATCAGGATGAGCAGGGCGACGAAGGCGTAGATGCCGATGTACGCGGCGACGATCCGGTCCGTCGGCGCCAGCGGTTGGATCACCATCTGCGTGTAGACGCCCGGGCTCCCGTTGACCTGGAGCACCCCGACGCGGGCGAGGAAGTGCTGGCCGGATTCGCCGTCGGTCAGCTCGATGCGCCGGTCGATCTGCCCGTACATCTGCTCGAGGGTGAACGTCGAGGGCAGTTCGGGCAGCGCCTTCGACGGCGTGCCGTTGTAGAACGCCTCCCGTTGCCCGTCCTGCCCGTAGACGACGACCATCGACCCGATCTGCGGCGCATTGTCGATCGGGGTGAACTGGATGTTCCCGTCGACCGGTGTCATCGTGAAGACGCTGTCGGCGATGTTACCGGCGGCCTGCTGCGCGAGCTGCTCGTCGAGGTTGTTCACCAGCGTCGTGCGCAGGAAGACCATCGTGCCCACGCCCGCCGTGAACAGCCCGATCGCCAAGAGCACGACGGTGACGCCGGTGACCTTGGTGCGAAGACTCAGGCCGCGCCACCAGCGCGTGAGGGCATCGTCGGGATGCGACAGGGGGGATGCCTTTCGCTCAGGCGGTCTTGCCCGACTTCAGCATGTAGCCGAAGCCGCGCTTGGTCTGGATCAGCGGCTCGGAGGAGTGCGGGTCGATCTTGCGGCGGAGGTAGGAGATGTAGCTCTCGACGATCCCCGCGTCGCCGTTGAAGTCGTACTCCCAGACGTGGTCGAGGATCTGCGCCTTCGACAGCACGCGATTGGGGTTGAGCATCAGGTAGCGCAGGAGCTTGAACTCGGTGGGGCTGAGATCGATGGACACGTCGCCCACACTGACGTCGTGGGTGTCCTGGTCCATGGTCAGCTCGCCCGTGCGGATGATCGACTCCTCGTCGGCCTGCATCGTGCGGCGCAGAATGGCCTGGATACGGGCGACGATCTCGTCGAGGCTGAAGGGCTTGGTGACGTAGTCGTCGCCGCCGGCGTTCAGGCCCTCGATCTTGTCCTCGGTCTCGTCCTTGGCGGTGAGGAAGAGGATGGGCGCGGTGTATCCCGCGCCGCGGAGCCGCTTGGTGACGCTGAAGCCGTTCATGTCGGGCAGCATCACATCGAGCACGATGAGATCGGGTTCCTCCTCGAGCACGGCCGAGATCGTCTGCGCGCCGTTGGCCACGGCCCGCACCTGGAACCCGGCGAAGCGCAGGCTCGTGATGAGCAGGTCGCGGATGTTCGGTTCGTCGTCGACGACGAGGATGCGAGGTGCAGTCATGACCTCATTATCGTGAAGCGACCCAGCAATCCGCTGGATGTGGTCCCGATGGGCGCGCCCTGGTATGGATCAGGCTGCGGCGGCGTCGATCCCGTCGGCATCCAGGATCGTGTACGAGTACCCCTGCTCGGCGAGGAAGCGCTGGCGGTTCTGTGCGAAATCCTGGTCGACGGTGTCACGGGCGATGAGCGTGTAGAAGCTGGCCGTGTGGTTCGACTGCTTCGGCCGCAGCAGGCGTCCGAGGCGCTGAGCCTCTTCCTGGCGGGACCCGAATGATCCCGACACCTGGATCGCGACGGAGGCCTCGGGCAGGTCGACCGAGAAGTTCGCGACCTTCGACACCACCAGCAGGGGGATGCTGCCGTCGCGGAACCCCTGGAAGAGCTCCTCGCGCTCGGGGATGGGCGTGGATCCCGTGATCTGCGGCGCCCCCAGGGCCTCGGCGAGTTCGTCGATCTGGTCGAGGTACTGCCCGATGACGAGAACGCGCTCGCCGGGATGCCGCTCCACCAGACGGCGCGCGACGTCGATCTTGGCCGGCGCGGTGGCCGCGAGACGGTAGCGGTCCTCGTCCGCGGCGGCCGCGTATTCGAGGCGTTCGCCCGCGGGGAGGTCGATGCGCACCTCGTAGCAGGCAGCGGGGGAGATGAAGCCCTGCGCCTCGATCTCCTTCCACGGCGCGTCGAAGCGCTTGGGGCCGATGAGGCTGAAGACGTCGCCTTCGCGCCCGTCTTCGCGCACGAGCGTCGCGGTGAGCCCCAGACGCCGACGCGCCTGCAGGTCGGCGGTCAGCTTGAAGACCGGTGCCGGGAGGAGGTGCACCTCGTCGTAGAGCACGAGGCCCCAATCGAGGGCGTCCAGCAGCGCCAGGTGGGCGTACTGGCCTTTCCGCTTGGCCGTGAGGATCTGGTAGGTCGCGATGGTGACGGGCTTGATCTCCTTGACCTGGCCCGAGTACTCGCCGATCTCCTCCGGCGTCAGGGTCGTCCGCCGCAGCAGCTCGTCGCGCCACTGGCGTGCGCTGACGGTGTTGGTGACGAGGATCAGCGTCGTCGTGCGGGTGTCGGCCATGGCTCCCGCGCCGACGAGGGTCTTGCCGGCCCCGCAGGGAAGCACCACGACGCCCGAGCCGCCCTCGGAGAACGAATCGACCGCCTGCCGCTGGTAGGGCCGCAGGCTCCAGCCGTCTTCGGCGAGGTCGATCGGGTGGGGAGTGCCGGGGGTGTAGCCCGCGAGGTCTTCCGCGGGCCAGCCGATCTTGAGCAGTTCCTGCTTGATGTGCCCCCGCGCCCAGGCATCGACGAGGTAGCTGTCCGGGGTGGGGTGGCCGATCAGCAACGGCGCGATGCGCTTGTTGCGCGACACCTCGCTCAGCACGGCGGCATCCGATGAGCGGAGGACGAGCTCTTTGTCGTCGTTGCGCTCGATCACGAGGCGCCCGTACCGTTCGACGGTCTCGCGGATGTCGGTGCTCACCGACGCGGGCACCGGGAAACGCGACCACCGGTCGAGGGTGTCGAGCATCGCGGCGGCGTCGTGTCCGGCCGCGCGGGCGTTCCACAGACCCAGGCGCGTGATGCGGTAGGTGTGGATGTGCTCGGGGGCGCGTTCGAGTTCAGCGAAGACCGCGAGCTCGTGTCGCGCCGTCTCCGCCTGGGGGTGTGCGACCTCCAGGAGCACGGTGCGGTCGCTCTGCACGATGAGGGGACCGTCAGCCATAGCGTTCGATTCTACCGGCGTCGAGCCGCGCCCGGCCGACGACGCCGCGAGTCGGTGTCACTCGACGGGGGCGACGCCGTCGATGTGCGACAGCGGCAGTGTTCGTTCGACATCGGCACCGCGATCCCGGCCGCGCAGACGTCCTCCGCCCAAGCCCGTCGCCTCCAAGCGGAACACGCGGGTCGAGCCGTCGGGGAGGCGGACGGAGACGTCGATGACCGCGCGGGCGCGAACGGCCTGGTCGAGCTCGCGTTCGAGCCACGCGGCATCCGAGTCGCCCACGCCCGCGCGCAGGCGCCGCAGCAGGTCGGTATAGGTCTCGACCGGGTCGGACGAGGGCTGCGCGTCGGCGGAGAGCTTCGCCCGCTCCAGGGCGCGCGGGCGACCGTCGGCGTCGACGGCCACGGCGGGATAGTGGGCATCGGTGAGCGCCCAGAACACCACGTCGCTCGACACGTGCGAGACGAGTTCGTCGTCATCGGTGCGCGAGAGGGCGATCGAGCGCAGCGACTGGTCGATCTCCATCGAGCGCAGCAGCGTCTCGTCGTCGGTCACCACTCGCGTGAGGCGGGTGGCGGGATCGCTCATCACACGGACGCGACCGTGCTCGGCCGCCGTGCGCTCGATGACATAGGCGAGAGGCTGCGGAAGACCAGTGAGCGAAATGCCGGTGAGGAACTCCCGGAGCGAGTCCGCGGTCTCGCCCGCCGTGATCGCGGCGCCGATGGACGCGGCGCTGAAGCGGTAGCTGGAGGCCTGGGCTCGTGATTCCCGTGCGGCCATCCCGCGCAACCGGACGTCGAGGTGGGGAGCGAGCGGCCCCGGTGCGATGGCCGTCAGATCGTTCTGCAGGTAGACGCGGTCGACCTCGGGCGGCAGCAGATCGCGCAGCGCCGAGACGTCGACGTCGCCGCCGCGCGCGAGCGGCTCGGCCCACGGAGCGACGCGCCCCGCGGCATCCAGGACACCCCATCGCACCAGCCGGCGCGTCCACAACTCGGCGCGATCGGGTCCCTCGGGGTCGAACGGGGTGGCACCGGCCCACTCCTCGACGGGCAGCCATTCCCCGCCGGCGGCGCGGTAGGCGCGGGGGAGGGCATCGCGCAGCGCCACCGCGGTGCGCTTCCAGCGTTCGAGGGTCGGCAGGCGGAGCCACTCGCGACCGGTCGGCGAGACGAGCCAGGCCCGGTCGTTCGCGCCCAGCAGGCCGACCTCCGCCGCGAGCCCGACGAGCAGGTCGGCATCCGCGGGCGTCGACACCGCACCGGCGTCGACGAGGCGACGTCTCTCGGTCGCCCCGAGCGATCCCGACCCGATACGTCCGAGTGGCGCCTCGAGTGTCTGCAGCAGGATGTCGGCCACCGACGCGGCGTGGGTGAACGCGGCCTCGGCGGCGGCGGCCGTCGCGACCGCGGCGGGTGCGGGTGCCGGGTCGGTGGCATCCGGGATGCCGTCGGGAAGGGCCTCGCGGACGGCTTCGGCCACGGTCGGGAACGGTCGACCGTCCTCGCCCACCAGGGCACGCGCGGCGAGGTCGTCGTGCGCCGGCCCGGTCACCGGGGTGCCGGCGACCGCCGCGGCGAGGCTCTCCGACTCGGTCCGGGTGAGGGCCGGCAATGCCCTGGCCACGGAAGCGGGGTCGAGCAGGGCTTCCGCGGCGTCGAACATGTCGCGCCACGTGACCGACGGCGAGATCTGCCGGTCGGAGAACAGTCGTGCGAGCTGGTCGTCGGAACGCGCGCTCAACGACACAGCCAGTGCGCGTTGAGCGGAGGTCTCGGGCACGTCAGCGAGCCCTGTTGGCCCGGGCCCTTCGGACGAAGCTCATGATGAGGACGGCCAGCAGGCATCCGAACGCCACCGGGGGCGTGATGAGGACGAGAAGGCTGACCACCGGCCAGACACCGGATGCCAGGTCGGCACCCGCGGTGGAACCGATGATGATGGCGAAGAAGCACACCAGCGCCAGGACGAGCAGCCCCAGCGACATGAACGCGAGGATGCGGTCGATGCGGCGGACGGGGAGATCGTCGCCCGGCGTGCGGCGACCGGGGGTGCGGGTGCTCATCGGCCACAGCCTACTGCCTGCCGCAGGTGTCGTAGGCTGGAAGACCGGGATCCGATCGGCTCCCGCGTTCCGCCGCGCGATCGCGCACACACTCAGCGAGGTGTCCATGCCCACCGGCAAGGTCAGGTTCTACGACGACGAGAAGGGCTTCGGCTTCATCAGCACCGATGACGGCCAGGACGTGTTCCTGCACGCCACGGCTCTGCCCGCCGGAACCCCCGCGCCCAAGGCGGGGACGCGGCTCGAGTTCGGCGTCGCCGACGGCAAGCGCGGTCTGCAGGCGCTGTCGGTGCGCGTGCTCGACGCCCCCGTCAGCCTGTCGAAGCGCTCCCGCAAGCCCGCCGACGACATGGCGATCATCGTCGAAGACCTCGTCAAGCTCCTCGACGGCATCGGCGGCGACCTTCGCCGGGGACGCTACCCCAGCGGCCCGCACGCGCAGAAGATCGCGGCCGTGCTGCGCAAGGTCGCCGATGACTTCGAAGCCTGAGCAGGTCGCCGACGAGCGCCTCACCGGCGCGCACGACCTGGCGCTCGCCGCGCTGCACGAGATCACGCCCGCCGACACCGTCGGTCCCGCGGCCGGCTACACGCCGGAGGACGACGGCGTGGTGTCGTTGCGATTCCACACGCGTCTGTCGGGTTATCCGGGATGGTTCTGGACGGTGAGCGTCGCCGTGGTCGACGACGCCGAGCCGACGGTGCTCGAAGCCGAACTGCTCCCCGGTGACGGCGCGCTCCTCGCGCCCGACTGGGTGCCGTGGGCGACGCGTCTCGCCGAGTATCACGCGGCGCAGGCCGCCGCGGTGGCGGACGACGAGGAGGATGACCTCGACGACGACGTGGATGACGACGACGCCGACCATGACGACGACGGCCCGGACGACGACGAAGAGGACGAGGAGCCCAAGGCCCGCTTCCACGCCGGCGACCTGGACGGCGTCGACATCGACGAGCTGGACGCCGACCGTGCCGACGAGTCGGAGGACGACGAGGGCGACCTCGACGACGACGACGAGATCGACCTCGACGAGGATCGAGACGAGGGCGACCGCAGCTACTGATCGCAACGACGAAGGCCGTCCCGCACGATGCGGGACGGCCTTCGTCGTTGCGGGCGTCAGGCCTCAGGCAGGTGCGCGATCGTGTAGTCGATCGCGCCGATGAGGCGCCGGACGTCGGAGGGCTCGATCGAGACGAAGGTCGCGACCCTCAGCTGGTTGCGCCCGAGCTTGCGATAGGGCTCGGTGTCGACGATGCCGTTGGCGCGCAGGCTCTTCGCGATGGCCGCCGCGTCGATGCTGTCGTCGAAATCGATGGTGACCACGACGGGGGAGCGGTCGGCGGGATCGGTGACGAAGGGGGTGGCCACCGCACTCGCGTCGGCCCACTCGTACAGCGCGGTCGAGGACTCCGCGGTGCGCGCCCCCGCCCACGACAGGCCGCCGTTGTCGAGGATCCAGCCCAGCTGCTCATCGAGCAGCAGGAGCGTCGCGACCGCCGGGGTGTTGAGCGTCTGCTGGAGCCGCGAATTGTCCACGGCGTTCTTCAGGCTCAAGAACTCCGGGATGTAGCGGTCGGATGCCGCGATGCGCTCGATGCGCTCGATCGCGGCCGGCGAGACGGCGGCGTACCAGAGTCCGCCGTCGGAGCCGAGGTTCTTCTGCGGGGCGAAGTAGTAGACGTCGGCCTGCGTCACGTCGAAGTCGATGCCCCCGGCGGCGCTGGTGGCGTCGATGACGGTGAGTGCTCCGGCATCCGCGTGGACGCGCTCGATCGGGGCGGAGACACCGGTGGAGGTCTCGTTGTGGGGCCAGGCGTAGACGTCGACGCCTTCGACGGCCTCGGCCACCGTGCGGGTGCCCGGCTCGGCCTTGCGGACGTCGGGCGCCTGCAGCCACGGCGCAGCAGCCGCGGAAGCGAACTTGCCGCCGAATTCGCCGAAGACGAGGTTCTGGCTGCGGTTCTCGATCAGACCGAAGGCGGCGGCATCCCAGAAGGCGGTCGATCCGCCGTTGCCGAGGATGATCTCGTAGCCGTCCGGGAGCCGGAACAGCTGCGCCAGCCGCTCGCGCGTGCTGGCGACGAGGTTCTTCACCGGCGCCTGGCGGTGCGAGGTGCCGAGCAGGGACGCCCCGCGGGTGACGAGGGCCTCGAGCTGCGCACCGCGCACTTTCGAGGGGCCGCACCCGAAGCGACCGTCGGCGGGCAGGAGATCGGTGGGGAGTTCCACGTGCGGCATGGGACCGATTCTAAGGTCCTGCCGCAGAGAGTCCCGCGCTCGTGTCGGAGGGGGTCGGTAGGCTGGAGAGACCTGCCGCGCGACATCGAGGACACCCGAATGACCGACCTGATCGACACCACCGAGATGTACCTGCGCACCATCCTCGAACTCGAGGAAGAGAAGATCGTGCCTCTGCGCGCGCGCATCTCCGAGCGTCTCGGGCACTCCGGACCCACCGTGTCGCAGACCGTGGGGCGCATGGAGCGCGACGGTCTCGTCGTCGTCTCCGAAGACCGGCGGCTCGAGCTCACCGACGACGGCCGGCAGAAGGCCGTCGACGTCATGCGCAAGCACCGCCTCGCCGAGCGTCTGCTCAGCGACGTCATCGGCCTCGATTGGGCGTACGTGCACGATGAGGCCTGCCGGTGGGAGCACGTCATGAGCGAGCAGGTCGAGCGCCGGCTCGTCGAGCTGCTCGGTCACCCCACCGAATCGCCGTACGGCAACCCGATCCCCGGTCTCGACCAGCTCGGCGACGCCGCGACCGCCACCTTCGACGATGGCGTGGTGGGACTCGTGCGCAAGCTGACGGAAGCCGGCGGCCCCATCACCGGCACGATCCGGCGTCTGGCCGAGCCCGCGCAGGTCGACCCCGAACTGCTGCAGCAGCTCAAGGCCGCTGGGGTACTGCCCGGCAAGCGCGGCGATTACCGCTTCAACGACGGGTACGTTCTCGTGCAGATGGAAGGCGTCGACGAGGGCCTCGAGCTGCCCGTCGAGGTCGCCTCGCACATCTTCCTCGTCGCTGCCGACTGAGTCCGGCGCGTCTCACCCGGGTGTTCGCCCGGAGGACCTGTCCGAAGCGTGACATGTTCGTTATCTTCAGGTAGCCTCAAGACGTCCACAGGCTGGAAGCCCGCCGTCGGACCCCTCGCGGTTTGCCTCATCGGCTCGTCGTCCGCAGAGGGTCAAGCCCGCATATCGTGCCCCCATCATCGAGTGCTGACGAGCCAGCGTCCCCGAAGACGCAGAGGCGCCGGAGGAACTTTGGCTGAACACACCGATCCGTCTGCGGACCTACCCGAGGTCCCCGTCACGGGCATCACCCGCAAGAGTGCGCGCAAAGCCGTCGCCCGAACGACGAAACGCTCCGCGAGCACCGCGGCCGTTCCGGTCGCCGCTTCCGCGGCGGCGCCGGTCGCCCGCACCCTCCCCGCTTCCCGTCCGTCGTCGCCGCGGAACTTCGGCAAGCCGCTGCGCAGCGCCGTGATCCTGTCGATGGTGGCGGGTCTGGTCGCAACCGTCGCCATTCCGGCCTACGCGGCCACGATCCCCGCGGCCGAGACCGTCACGCTGCAGCAGATCTCGGCGGTCGACAACCAGTCCCTGGTCGTCGCGTCCGACGCCACGGCCGAGACGCTCGACCGCAGCAGCTACTCCGCCACCACCGCGGACGAGATCAAGAAGAAGAAGGACGACGAGGCCGCGGCCGCTGCGGCCGCTGCCGCCGCCGAGCGCGCCCGCCAGGCGGCATCCACCGCGAGCACCTCCGTCTCGTCGGTCGATCTGACCATGACCGCGCCCGGATCGGGCGAAGTGCGCTGGCCCCTCACGAGCTACATCCTCGGTCGCGGTCTGTGGGACTCCGGTTACCACCAGGGTGTCGACCTGCTCGCTCCCGGTGGCCAGCCCATCTTCGCCGCCGCTGCGGGCGTCGTGAGCGTCTCGCAGGAGAGCTACGGCGGATACGGCGTCGCCATCGTGATCGAGCACGTCATCAACGGCCAGAAGGTGTCGACCACCTACGGTCACATGACCTACGGCAGCCGACAGGTGCAGGCGGGCGATACTGTCGCCGCCGGCCAGCTCATCGGCCTCGTCGGTTCGACCGGCAGCTCGACCGCCAACCACCTGCACTTCGAGGTGCACATCAACGGTTCGGTCGTCGACCCCTACGCCTGGCTCCAGCAGAACGCGGGCTGAGGGTCATCGAGTGACCAGACGGCGTGCCGGAGACGATCGTTCTCCGACACGCCGTCTTCCGTTTCCTCTCGCGGCGGTCCCCGGGCGTGTCGCCGTGGGTTAGCCTGTCAGCGACGTCGGAAGAACCGGAGGGAACGCCGATGAACACCAGTCCGCGCATCCGCACCATGGATGCGCTCGGGCTGCTCGTTCTTCGGCATCGTGAGTTCGGATGCCGCGGCCTCGCCGCGACTTTCAAGGCGCTGTCTGTCTAGACAGCGCCTTTTTTCATCCCCCACTGCGCCTGCCGTCGTCACGAGTCGAACATCCGAGAAGCCGTCTCGGCCATTCGAGAGGAAACGTGAATGCGCACACTGGTGCTGAACGCGGGCTACGAGCCCCTCGCGGTCGTGTCGTTCAAGCGGGCCCTGGTGCTCGTGATGAACGAGAAGGCCACCGTCGTCGAACGCATCGAGGAAGACCCCGTGTGGGCCGCCGCCGGTGAGTACGATCGTCCGGCGGTGATCATCCTCACCCGATACGTGCGCGTCCCGGGTGCGCGCCGTGTGCCGGTGACCCGCCGCGGGGTCCTGCGCCGCGATGCTCACCGCTGCGGGTACTGCGGCAAGGCGGCGTCGACCATCGACCACGTCCTTCCGCGCTCGCGCGGGGGGAAGGACACCTGGGAGAACCTCGTGGCGTGCTGCCTCGCCTGCAACAACGTCAAGGGCGACCGCACGCCGCAGGAGATGCGCTGGGAGCTGCGACTCGTGCCGGCCCCGCCGCACGGATCGTCATGGACGGTGCGCGGCGTCGACAAGAGCGACCCGCGGTGGGAGCCGTACCTGGCGCTCGCGGCCTGACGCTCACCCCTTCGCGCGGCGGCGGCCGCTGCGGGCGGAGTCCGTCTCCGGCGTGCCCATCGGCATGCCGGGGATCGTCTCGGACCCCTCCCGCACCGATGTCGGAGGTCGATCGTATCTTCGACCCACAGGGATTGAGGGAATAGAACACATGTTCTAACCTGTGGGAGTGAGGGCGATCATGCGAGACCAGGTACAGGCCGTACCCGACATCCATGCGCTGCGCGATCGCCTCGAACGCATGCAGGGCCGTCGGATGGACGTTCCGGTTCTGCCCACGCACCCGGCGTTCTCGTCGTTGCTCCCAGGGGGCGGGCTCCGGCCCGGCTCTGCTTACGCGCTCGCCCGTTCGGCGTCGCTGCTGCTGGCGCTCATGGCCCGACCCTCGCAAGACGGAGCGTGGTGCGGGGTGATCGGCATGCCCGAGCTGGGAGCCGAGGCTGCCGAGAAGTACGGCCTCGACCTCGACCGGCTCGTCTTCATCCCCGACCCGGGTCCCCGATGGCTCGCGGTGACCGCGACGATCACCGAGGTGCTGCCGGTCGTGGCCGTCCGCCCCCCGGTGGGCTCCACGGCGGCCCGCGGGGGTGCCGAGACCACGCGTCTGGCCGCGCGCCTGCGCGATCGTGGATCCGTCCTGCTCGTGCAGGGGGCATGGCCGCAGGCCGAGGCCGTGATCGACGTGGCGGATCCCCAGTGGTCGGGTCTCGGGCAGGGGCACGGGTATCTCGCCGGCCGCGAGCTCACCGTGTCCGTCAGCAGCCGGCGCTCGCCGAACGCCCGCCGCGCGCGCATGCTCCTGCCGGCCGCCGACGGGTCGATCGAGCTGCTGGGCGCACCCGCCGAACGCCTCGTGCCGCGCGAACGCGACGCCTACCCGATGCGGACGTACCCCGTGCGGGCGGTGGGCTGATGCACGCGCCCACGCGCAGCCTCGTGCTGTGGTTCCCCGACTGGCCGATCACGGCGTTCGCCCGAGAGGCAACGACGCCTCCGAAGCCGGATGCCGCGGTGGCGGTGTTCGCGAACAACGTCGTCGTGGCGTGCTCGTGGGCGGCCCGGGCGCAGGGCGTTCGTCGTGGACAGAAGCGCCGCGACGCGCAGGCGCTGTGCCCGACGCTGCAGGTCGTGCCTGCTGATCCGGTGCGCGATGCCCGGGCGTTCGCCCCCGCCGTCGCGCGCGTCGAGGAGCACGCCCCCGGCGTGCAGGTCGTGCGGCCGGGGCTGTGCGCGCTGAAAGCGCGGGGTCCGGCCCGGTACTACGGGGGAGAGGCCGAGGCCGCGCGTACGCTCATCCGTCTGCTCGATGACGACGGGTTCGGCGATGTGCGGGCGAGCGTCGCCGACGGCATCTTCACCGCCGAGCAGGCGGCGCGGGCGGCGTCCATCGACGTCCCCGTGCGGATCGTCGAACCGGGAGAGGCCGGTGCATTCCTCGCGCCCCTGTCGGTCGCGACGCTCGACGACGACGAGTTCGGCAGTCTGCTCGGGCGTCTGGGCGTGCACACCCTGGGCGATCTGGCCGCATTGCCGGTCGAACGGGTGCGCGAGCGTTTCGGGGCCCGGGGCGTGCGGTTGCACGCTCTGTCGGGAGGGCTGGACTCCCAGCCGGTGCAGCCGCGGACGCCCCCACCCGAATTGCACCGCGATGTCGCCTTCGAGCCCCCGCTCGAACTCGCCGATCAGATCGCCTTCGGCATGCGCGTGGCGGCTGAGGAGTTCATCGCCCGGTTGGGTGCGCACGATCTGGTGTGCACCGAGCTTCGTGTGGTCCTCACCGGCGAGCGGGCCGAGCGCAGCGAACGCGTCTGGCTGCACCCCGGATCGTTCGACGCGGCCGCCGTGGTCGACCGGGTGCGCTGGCAGCTCGCCGAAGACGCGCAGGGCATCTTCGGCAGCGGTGTCGCGGGCGTGCACATCGAACCCGAAGCCGTGGATGCCGCCGCCCACCACGCCAAGGGACTCTTCGGCGCCGGTCCCGACGAGCGCGTGCACCATGCCCTGTCGCGGGTGCAGGCGATGCTCGGCCATCGCGCCGTGGTGACACCCGTCGTGGGTGGCGGGCGATGGCTGGCCGAACGCCAGGTGAACGTGCCCTGGGGCGACCGGGCCGTCACCGCGAAGGATCGCGCGCGGCCCTGGCCCGGCAGCCTTCCCGACCCCCTCCCGGCCACCGTCTACCCTGAACCGCGTCCGGTGGGAGTGACCGACATCGCGGGTGCCCCCGTGACGGTGGGGGAGCGCGATGTGCTGAGTGCCCCGCCCGCGGTGCTCGAGACGGCGGGCCAGCGCCGCCGCATCCACGAGTGGGCGGGGCCGTGGCCGATCAGCGAGCGCGGCTGGGATCCGCTGCGCGCGCGCCGAGCGCACCGATTCCAGGTGGTCGACGCCGACGGCGGGGCGTGGCTGCTGGTGGTCGAAGAGGGCGAGTGGCGGGCGGAGGGACGGTATGACTGAGCCGCGCAGCAGAGCGGGGGTGGGCTGATGGGATGGACGAACCCGCCCGTGAAGTGGTCGGAGCTCGAGCGCCTGCTCAGCGATGCCCGCCGGCCCACCGGAGCGCCGGCGAACGGCGACGGCGGCGACAGCCCGGCCTGGTCGCACAAGCGCGGAGCATACGTGCCGCCCTCGATCGAGCGACCGGCCGACATTGTTCCCTACGCCGAACTGCACGCGCACTCCTCGTATTCGTTCCTCGACGGGGCCTCCTCACCCGAAGAACTCGTCGAAGAGGCCGAGCGCCTCGGCTTGCACGCTCTCGCGCTCACCGACCACGACGGCTTCTACGGCATCGTGCGTTTCGCCGAGGCGGCCGAGGCGCGCACGGTGAAGACCGTCTTTGGAGCCGAGCTGTCGCTGGGACTCACCGGTCCGCAGAACGGCGAGGCCGATCCCGAGGGCTCCCACCTGCTCGTGCTCGCCCGGCAGGAAGAGGGCTATCACCGTCTCGCCGCCGCGATCACCCACGCGCAGCTCACCGGTGCCGAGAAGGGGCGGCCGGTCTACGACCTCGAAGACCTCGCCGAGCGAGCGGGCGGACCGCGCGACCCGCAGTGGGCGGTGCTCACCGGATGCCGCAAGGGCGCGGTGCGGCAGGCTCTGGCATCCGAGGGTCCTCCCGGAGCGGCCCGAGAGCTCGATCGGCTCGTCGACCTGTTCGGCGCCGAGGCCGTCTTCGTCGAGCTGATGGACCAGGGCGACCCGCTCGACTCGCGTCGCAACGACGTGCTGGCCGGGCTCGCCGCCGAGCGCGGGCTGCCGACGGTGGCCACCAACAACGTGCACTACGCCGCTCCGCAGAAAGAACTGCTCGCCGCCGCCGTCGCCGCGGTGCGGGCCAACCGGGGTCTCGACGAACTCGACGGGTGGCTGCCGGCGCACGCCGGCGCGCATCTGCGCTCGGGTGTCGAGATGGCGGCGCGGTTCGCGCGCTACCCCGGCGCTGTCGCGCGCACGGTGACGCTCGCCGACGAGCTGGCCTTTCCGCTGCGCCGGGCCAAACCCGCGCTTCCGAAGCAGAAGGTCCCCGAGGGGCACACGCCGATGTCGTACCTGCGGCAGCTGGTGTGGGAGGCCGTACCCCGCAAGTACCCGAACCTCTCCGACGACGACCGGCGCCGCATCGAACGCGAACTCGGCGTCATCGAGATGAAGGACTTCCCGGGGTACTTCCTCATCGTCTACGGCATCGTGGCCGAAGCCCGCCGTCGCGGCATCCTGTGTCAGGGGCGCGGCTCCGCCGCGAACAGCGCGGTCTGCTACCTGCTCGACATCACCGCGGTCGATTCGATCTTCTACAAGCTGCCGTTCGAGCGGTTCCTCTCGAGCCTGCGCGACGAGGAGCCCGACATCGACGTCGACTTCGACTCCGACCGGCGCGAAGAGATCATCCAGTGGGTCTACCGCGAGTACGGGCGCGAGCGCGCGGCGCAGGTGGCCAATGTCATCCAATACCGTCCCAAGAACGCGGTGCGCGACATGGCGCGGGCGCTCGGGCATTCGCCCGGTCAGCAGGACGCCTGGTCGAAACAGGTCGAGCGGTGGGGCGCGACGCTCGAGACCGGGGCCGACCACGACATCCCCGATCAGGTGATCGAGTTCGCGTCGGAGCTGTTGAAGGCACCGCGGCATCTCGGCATCCATTCCGGCGGCATGGTGCTCACCGATCGGCCCGTGGGCGAGGTCGTCCCGATCGAGCATGCCCGCATGGAGGACCGCACGGTCATCCAGTGGGACAAAGACGACGCCGCCTGGATGGGACTGGTGAAGTTCGACCTGCTGGGCCTGGGCATGCTCGCGGCGCTGCAGTACTGCTTCGACCTGATCCGGGATGCCACGGGCGAGGCGTGGGAGCTGTCGACACTGCCCAAAGAAGAGAAGGCCGTGTACGACATGCTGTGCCGCGCGGACTCGATCGGGGTGTTCCAGGTGGAGTCGCGCGCCCAGATGGGGCTGCTGCCGCGCCTGCAGCCGCGTACCTTCTACGACCTCGTCGTGCAGATCGCGCTCATCCGCCCGGGCCCCATCCAGGGCGGGGCGGTGCACCCGTTCGTGCGGCGCAAGCTGGGGCAGGAGCCCATCACCTACGTGCACGAGAAGCTGCGTCCGGTGCTGGAGCGCACCATGGGCGTGCCGGTGTTCCAGGAGCAGCTGATGCAGATGGCCGTCGCGGTCGGCAACTGCTCCGCCGAAGACGCCGATCTGCTGCGACGGGCCATGGGTTCCAAGCGGGGGCTCGAGCGTATCGACTCGCTGCGCGAGACGCTGTACGCCGGCATGGCCGAGAACGGTCTGGTGGGACGAGTCGCAGACGAGCTCTACGCCAAGATCCAGGCGTTCGCGAACTTCGGGTTCGCCGAATCGCACTCGCTGTCGTTCGCCCTGCTGGTCTACGCCAGCTCCTGGATCAAGCTGCACTACCCGGCGGCGTTCCTCGCGGGGCTTCTGCGCGCACAGCCCATGGGGTTCTACTCGCCCGCGACCCTCACCGCCGACGCGCGGCGGCACGGCGTAGTGGTGCGGCGGCCCGATCTTCTGCATTCGGGGGTCGAGGCGAGTCTCGAGCCGGTCGACGGCGGAGAGGCGGGTGTCACGGGGCGGCCCACCGGACTGGCCGCGTGCGCACACGCGCAACAGCCCCCGACCGGCGACTTCGATGCGTCCGAGCCCGACGAGACCTCGGCGCACCGCCGGGACGGCGGATTCGCGGTGCGTCTGGGGCTGGCCGGCATCACGGGCATCGGCACGAAGGTCGCCGAGCGCATCGTGGCAGAGCGCGAGAGAGGGGGCGCCTACCGCGACCTCCGCGACCTCGTGCGCCGAACCGGACTGGTCACGGCGCAGCTCGAGGCGCTCGCCACGGCCGGGGCGTTCGAGTGCCTCGGCCACACGCGGCGCGAGGCGATCTGGCTGTCGGGTTCGGCGGCGATGGATCGCGCCGAGTTCCTCCCCGATTCCCTCGTCGCCGTGCAGCCGCCGCTGTTCACCGACCCATCGAGCTACGAGATCCTCGCATCCGACCTCTGGGCGACGGGCCTCTCCGCCGACGACCACCCCCTCACCCATTTCCGGGCCGCGCTCGATGCCCGCGGAGTGCTCACCTCGCGCGAGCTGCGCACGTTCGAGACCGATCGACGCATCGAGGTGGCGGGGCTGGTCACTCACCGTCAGCGGCCGGCGACGGCATCCGGGATCACGTTCCTCAACCTGGAAGACGAGCACGGGCTCATGAACATCATCTGCTCCGTCGGGGTGTGGAACAGGTACCGGCGGGTCGCGAGGGAGTCGCCCGCGCTCATCGTGCGGGGCATGCTCGAACGCTCGATCGAGGGGGTGACCAACGTGGTCGCCGACGGCTTCACGGATCTCCGGGTCGGAGTCGCGCACGCGTCACGGGATTTCCGCTGACGGCAGTCGCGCCACCGGTCGGTCGCCGGTGAGATGCACATCGCAAGACACGCGGAATGACCGGGTCTTTGTCGTGAGTCGACAACATTCGCGCGGTCGGGTCATCCAGCTGTCAGCCTGGGCGCCGATCGACCGTAACGACCGAACCACCTCGCCTCGAAGGAGCGGCATGACGTCGACCATGAAGTCCCGAGTGCTCGTCCTCCTCGCCGCTCTCGCGGTGATCCTTCCCGCCTCGGTCGCCAGCGCACCGTCGTTCGCGGCGTCCGCGTCGGCCGAGCGGACCATCGACGGGCTCGACGCCGGCATCACGTACAGCGGGACGTGGCGCACGACGCTGAACCGCGCCGACTACGGCGGCTCGGTCCAATACGCGAACACGGCGAAAGCATCGTATTCGTACCGTTTCGACGGCACCGGCATCCGCATCCACGGGCGTCTGACACCGCTGAGCGGAATCAGCGAAGTCCGTGTCGACGGTGTTCTCAAGGCCCGCGTCGACGCCTACTCGCCCACCATGGTGTTCCAGACCGTTCTCTTCGAGCAGTCGGGTCTCGCGTCGGGCGCTCATACGCTCACCGTCACCGTGACCGGGCAGAAATCGGCCGCCGCCCAGAACACGAACGTGACGCTCGACGCCCTCACGGTGACGTCCGCCCCGTCGGATCCGACACCCACGACCTCGCCCACCCCGTCGACCTCGCCGACCGCGACGCCGACCGTGTCACCGACGGCGTCGCCGACCGTGTCGCCGACCGCGTCGCCGGTCCCGACCGCGTCACCGACCGCGACGCCGGTCCCGACCGCGACCCCGTCGCCGGTGCCGACCGTGGCCCCGACCCCCTCGCCGGTACCGACTGCCGCACCCGAGCCGACGGCCACGCCCGGTCCCGTGACCATCCCCTCTCCTCTCGCCGAGTGGCGCTTCGACGAAGCCGGCCCCCCGTTCCGCACGACGACCGGCGATCTCCCGCTCCAGCAGGCGGGCAACGTCCGGTCGAGTTCCGTCGCGACACCCTTCGGGAAGGGGGTGTACCTGCCCGGTAAGAGCTTCCTGCGCCTGCACAGGGACGCGGTCGGTCGGCTCAACGTCGGCGCGGGGTCGGGAACGGTCACCGTCGCGGCGTGGGTGCTGATGACCGACGACAACGCCGGGTTCATCGCGGGAATGTGGTCGGAGTCGAAGGGCGACCCCCGTCGGTCCTACGGGCTGTTCTACGACCTCAATATGTATGGCGGTGACGAGCGCACGAACTTCCACGTCTCACGGTTGGGCGGACCCACCCCCGGCCATCCGTACTCCATCGACTACTCCGCTTCCGGGCAGCTGTTCACCCGTCACGTCTGGCAACTGCACGTCGGCACGTACGACGGTCGGCAGGCGGTGTCGTACCTCGACGGCCTCGCGATCCCGTATGGACCGGTCACCGACAAATTCGGCAACACCTACGTCAAGAATCCGTACACCTACCCGGACGGCTTGAATCCCGTGCCCGCCGAGTTCACCGTCGGCGCGGTGCAGACGGCCACGACGGTCGGCAACTACGCCCAGGGGACGATCGCCCGCGTCCGCGTCTGGGACAGCGCGCTGACCGCCGAACAGGTGCGCGCGCTCTACGAGAACGAGCGTCCCCTCGTGCCGTGACCCGACGCGATCGGGGCACGCGCGCGCGGTTCGCGGTCGGGGAATCGCGACGGATCCGAAAGCCCTGGGGCGGCACCGCGCCGAGCGTGGTCGCCGTGAGTTCACCCGCGCGCTGCCTCCTGACGTGAGCACCGGCGGCGGCCGAGTGCATCACTAGACTCGGGCCATCGCGCCGGTTCCGTATCAGACAGGGGAACGACATGACCGACACGCCCACTCCACCCGACGGTTGGTACCCCGACCCCGCCGGCGGCGGTGGCCTGCGTCGGTGGGATGGCACGGCATGGACCGACGACGTCCGTTCCCTCGACGGCACCCCGATCGACGGCACGGCACGTGAAGACACGGCGCGTGAGGGCAACGGGGAGACCCAGGATGCCGGTGACCTCGCTCCCGAGACCGATGAGGCGCTCGCCGGCGGGGAGGATGCCACGGCGGACTCCTCACCCCGCGGCGATGCCGGGTCGCCGGCGCTGGCCTCCGACGCGGCCGCCGCGTACGCGGAGACGGCATCGCCCACGGACAGTGCCCATGGACCGCACGGCGACGCGCCGTCTCTGACGCCCTCGACGCCCGGGGCGTCCTCCGCCGACGCCGACGCCGACCTCGACCTCGAGGCCCCGGCGGCCTCCGGTTCGCCCGAGGTCCCCGGAAGCCCGACGTCGAGCGGAACACCCCAGACGTCCGACACCCCCGAGCCGCAGACCGCCCACTCGACGGTCACCGCTGAGACCCCGCCCGCGTACGGTTCTTCGCCTTCGTCCCCGGCGGATGCGAGCGGGTCCGAGGCCGACACCCACCGAGCCGACGTGGACGCGCCGCGTCCCGTCGCCCCCGCCGTCGCTGCCGGGGCCGGTGCCGCCGCCGCGGCGAGCGCCTCCGCGACGCCGCAGCCCGCCCCGTCCGTCCCCGCTCCACCCGCGGCTCCGGCGCACCTCGGCGCGACGGCTCCGGATGCCGACGGTCCCGCCCGCACGCCGGCCCACCCCGGCCTCCCGGTGTATCCCGGCAGCACCCCCGCCCACCCCGACGCCTCCGTCCCGGCGACCCCTCGCGGGGTACCGGCATATCCCGGGACCGCCTCGGTCAGCGGCGGGGGCTCCGCGAGCGCCCCGACGGTCGTGTACGACGCGGCCCCGCGCCGCGACATCTCGACGAACACGGTCTGGATCTGGCTGGTGGTCGCGCTGCCGCTGCTCGTCGTCCTCGGACTGTTCGTGGTCGATTGGGGAGCGCTGATGCGCCAGGTCGTGTACAGCGAGATCTACGCCGACCCGTTCGCCCCCGCGCCGATGGGCGGCGCCGTTGTGAACGCGGTGTCTTCGGTTCTGGGCATCCTCTACAACGCCGCGACGGTGCTGTTCGCGTTCCTCGATTGGCGTCAGTTGCGTGCCCGCGGCATCGCGCGGCCGTTCCACTGGGCGTGGAGCTTCTTCGTGCTCGCGATCGGCAGCGGTCTGGTCTACGTGATCGGTCGGAGCGTCATCGTGCGCCGTCAGACCGGGCAGGGGCTCGCGCCCCTGTGGACAGCGATCGCGACCACGCTCGTGATGTGGATCGGGTTCGGTATCTGGGTCGCCGTGCTGGCGCTGCAGGTGGTCTCCCTCATCCAGGAGCTGCAGTACGGCTACTGAGCAACGGCACGCGGGTGGCGCGCTTCGGAGCGTCGGCTGATCCGGATGGTGACACCCTCGCCCCGTGACGTTCTGTGACGGTGGATATCTCCGGGTGACGTGATCGACCGCGCGGTCCTCGGGTGCTCGTACGCTCCTGGAACCGGCGTACGACGCCGATCACCCCGGGAGGCCCGTCATGTCCGCACCGTCCATCGCTCAGCAGATCGACGACTTCAACACCGGCTTCGAGGCCCAGATCGGCGACCGCCTCGCGGGAGTCTTCGGAGGCGAGCAGGCCGACCTCCGCGGCGCCGGCGTTCCGGACGGCGCGCTCGGGGTGGGCGCCTCGGCCCCGGATGCCGCGCTTCTCGCGGTCGACGGGAGCGAGACGTCGTTCTCCGACGCGCGGGACGGGAAGGCAGCCGTGGTCGTGTTCTACCGCGGTGCCTGGTGCCCGTACTGCAACATCACCCTGCGCGCGTATCAGGAGAAGCTCGTGCCCGCGCTTCACGAACGAGGGGCGACGCTGATCGCCGTTTCCCCGCAGACTCCCGACGGGTCGTCGCAGAGTGTGACGAACGGCTCGCTGGACTTCACGGTGCTGTCCGATCCCGGGAACCGCCTCGCGGACCAGTTCGGGATCGTGACCGAGCCCAGCGCCGCCGCGCGAGCAGCCCACACCGAGCTCGGCTTCGACGTCGCCGACAGCAACGCGGACGAGAGCGCGCGCATCCCCTTCCCGTCGGTGTACGTCATCGACGAGGCCGGTGTCGTGCGCTTCGCCGACGTCCACGTCGACTACACCACCCGTACCGAGCCGGAGGAGATCATCGCCGCGCTCGAGCGGATCCGCGGCGAGTAATCCGCGACGCCTCAGTCCGCCGACGCCGTCCGCGCCGCGACGATCGCGTCGAGCAGCGCGTGGGCGGTGTCGTCCTTGGATCCGGATGCCGTGGCCACGACCTCGCCCTCTCGGTCGACGATCGTGAGGGCGTTGTCGGCAGTCTCGAAGCCCTGCGTCCAGCCGACCGCGTTCGCCGCGAGGAGGTCGACGCCTTTGCGCACCGCCTTCGCGCGAGCTCGTTCGCGGAGTTCCTCGTCGTCGGCCACCGTCTCGGCCGCGAAGGCGACGATCGTCTGCCCCTCGCGGCGGCGGGCGACGAGCCCGGCGACGATGTCGCGGTTCTCGACGAGCTCGAGCGTCAGGCCGCCGGGGGAGTCCTGCTTGCGCAGCTTGTTCTCGGCGACCGCGGCCACGGAGTAGTCGGCGACCGCTGCGGCCATGACGACGACGTCGGCACCGGCGGCGACGGCATCCATCGTCCGTCCGAGTTCGTCCGCGGTGCCCGCGACGATGACGTCGACGCGCGGGTCGGGCCGCACGTCGGCGTCGAGGTGCGCGGCGACGAGAGTGACCGTGGCGCCGCGGTCGGCGGCCGCCCGCGCGATGGCGACGCCCTGGCGTCCGCTGGAGCGATTGCCGAGGTAGCGTACGGGGTCGATGGGCTCGCGGGTGCCGCCGGCGCTCACGACGACCGAGAGGCCCTCGAGGTCGCGAGGACGCTCCACCAGGGCGAGCGCCGCGGCGAGGATCTCTTCCGGCTCCGACATGCGTCCGGGACCCGAGTCGCCGCCGGTCAGCTGGCCGTCGGCGGGACCGACCACGTGTACGCCGCGGGCGCGCAGCACGTCCATGTTGTGCACGGTCGCCGGATGCCGCCACATCTCGGTGTGCATCGCGGGAGCCACGACGACCGGGGCGGTCGTGGCCAGCAGCGTCGTGCCGAGCAGATCGGACGCCAGCCCCGCCGTCATCGCGGCGAGGGTATTCGCGGTCGCGGGTGCGACGATCACGAGATCGGCCGACTGGCCGAGGGCGACGTGTCGCACCCGTGCGACGTCGTCGTGCACGGACGTGGTGACGGGGTTGCGGCTCAGTGCCTCCCACGTCGGCAGGCCGACGAAACGCAGGGCGTCGTCCGTGGGGACGACGTGCACGTCGTGCCCGGTTTTCACGAGCAGACGGACGAGGCCGACGGTCTTATAGGCGGCGATGCCCCCGGTCACTCCCACGACGACGAACATCGCCCCAGTCTTCCAGGTCGCCGGGTGCGACGGGCTCGAGCGGGCGGGCGACGAGAACGGCGGATGCCACCCCCCCCCGCAGCGGGGGCGTCGGGTGAGCCGTGGTCGGGCCGCGGGTCCTGTTCTGGACGTGGACGTCGACCACCCCGGTCGAGACGTGCCGCCGGTCGCGCTCCGGGCGGTGCCCGTCCGCTCCGCGACCGTCCCTCCCCGACCGACATCCTCGGTGGCTCCGAAAAGCGCCGGCCGTTCCGGGCGCGGGTAGCGTTGAGGGAATGTGCACGGTCGTGATCCACGTCCCGGAGGGCGCGGGCCAGCCGGTGCGGCTGCTCGCCGTCCGCGATGAGGAGCGCGACCGCCCGTGGCGCGGCCTCGGGCCGTGGTGGCCGGAGCGCGGCGGTATCCTGGGCGTTCGTGATGATCGCGCGGGCGGCGCCTGGCTCGCCGTCGACCCCGCCGCGGGGCGGCTGGCCGTGCTGCTGAACCGGGAGGATCTGTCCGGCCGCTCCGATGACGAGGTCGTCAGCCGCGGCAGCATCTCGCTCGATGCGGTGGGCGCCGGCATCCCGGATCGTCCCCGCACGCGCGGATTCAATCTGGTCGAGGTGGATGCCGACGGAGCCCACCTCGTGGAGTGGGACGGCCTCCAGGCTCGGCGCACCAGAATCCCGCCGGGCATCCATATGGTCGCCCACCACGCGGTCGACGACCCGGCCACTGCGCGCATCGCTCGATGGCTCGAAGCCTTCCGGGCGGCGGGCCTCGGCCCCGGCGAGGACTGGTGGATGCCGTGGCTCGACGTCGTCGCGCGGGCGACGAGCGATCCGTCGGCGTCGGTGCTGCGTCGCGACGAGCACGACGGGCACGTGCTCGAGTCGCTGCTGCTGTGCGCCGCCACCGTGGGGCCGGAGGGCGTCGACGTGCGTCAGGCCACGCCGGTCTCGCCGGGTCGCTGGGACGACGGGATCGTCGCGGGACTGCGTCGCGGCATCCCTTCCGCGAGCGCCCGCCGGGAGGCGCGCGCCGACGGGCCGACAGCCGACCGCGAGGCCGCAGCGCAGTAGGCTGGTCGCATCCCGCCTCCGTAGCTCAGGGGATAGAGCGCCGCACTCCTAACGCGGGCGTCGCAGGTTCGAATCCTGTCGGGGGCACTCCGCTCGGCCGCCTCGCACGGTGCGCCGCTTCACGCTGGAGGCTCGGTCGCCTCGCGCGACGTTCGAATCGGGCGACGGGTGCGGCCGGTCTGGCTCCCCGGCGAACGCGCCCCTGCGCGGGCGGTTCCGTCGAACCTCGAGATTTGGACCCGCGGCGCATCCATCGTCGAGCCGACGTCCTCGCGCGAAGCTCGCCCGCTCGACGGGTCAGGTGCGAAACCGGCCCGCACACGACGATGCCCCGGTTCTCCGCCGGGGCATCGTCGTGGAGGAGCGCGTCAGGCGGCGCCGGTCACCGCGAACTGCACCGATCCCTGCTCGGGGTCGATCTGCGCATCGAGCACGCGGTCGTCGAGGACCGCGGCGGCGTCGGTGTCGAGATAGACACGCGCTCCGGCGTTCTCGACGACGGCGTCGCCGGACTCGGGGGCGTCGACGACGGACAGCCCGAATGGCGACTCCGGGGAGCCTGCGCCTTCGATCCGCACGCCGCCCTCGGCGGCATCCGGCAACTGCGCGGTGATGGTCTTGACGGCGGTCGTGGCCTCTTCGGTGAGCGTCAACATGGGTGACTCTCCTTCTCTGATCGACGACAGGAGTCAGCCACGATGCCGAGAATCGGCGGCATCCTCAACCTCTGGCATCCATTGCCAGGGTTTTCCCACGTGCCCCGAGAGGCTCAGGGAAGCAGGCCCGCGCGGCGCGCGCGGGTGACGGCAGCGTGACGGGTGGAGGCGTCGAGCTTCGACATCGCCGAGGCGAGGTACGACTTCACCGTGGTCTCGCGCAGCCCCAGGGATGCCGCGATCTCGCCGTTCGTGGAGCCCACGGCCGCGCACGCCAGCACATCGATCTCCCGTCGCGACAGGTGCAGGTCGGCGTCGATGGCCGGGGTCGGCACATCGCCGGTGAGGGCCGCGAGGCGCGCCTCGATGTCTTCGAGACGGCGGCGCACATCGTCATCGCCGACGGTGGCCGCGATGCTGCGCAGCTGCGCGTAGCTCTCGCGGATCTCCTCTCGTGCTCCGGCGCCGAGACCGCCCTCCGGAGCGGGGGAGCCGGCCAATCGCCGCTCCACCTCCGCGCGCACGCGCAGTTCGGTGCCCAGCTCTCCGGCGACGTCGAACGCCGGGCGCGCGTGCACCTCGCCGACGGGCGACTGCGCCCACGACCCGCAATAGAGCACACCGCGCGCCGTCCCTCCGACGAGGACGGGCACCGCGAACAGCGTGGCGATCCCTTCACCGAGGATGGCGCGGTCGTAATCGTGGGTGATGGAGCGCGAGGTGCGGTAGTCCAGCGTCATCCTCGGGCGCCGTTCGACGAGTGCACGGCCACCGAGACCGCGCGTGGCGTGCACGACCAGACCGTCGATGCTGCGCGTGCGCGCGCCGACGATCGTGGTGACGTGCACGGCGCCCTCGTGCTCGAGGCCGCCGAAGGCGACGGGGAAGTGCGTGCGCCGGGCCAGTTCGGCCACCGCATGCGAGACCAGGCCCGCGTCGTCTCGAAGAGCCGATGGTGCTCCCACGCACTACCTACTTCCGGGGGTGACGGCCTCATCGCCGCGTTTCGTAGCGTCGACCCTACCACCGGGAGCGTTTCCACAGCCCGGTCACCCCCCTCCGGCGCGGTGCAGCGCCGGATGCATGAGGCAAGGAGGCCACATGACGGATCGTCGCATCGACGACGCCCACACGGGCGGAATCGATTACATCGCGGTCGAGGAGTCCGCCCCGTTCCAGGAGTTGAAGCGGCGCCAGCGCAGCTTCGTCTTCCCCCTGGCCGCGGCGTTCCTCGTCTGGTACTTCGTCTACGTTCTGCTGTCGTCGTTCGCGCCCGGGTTCATGGCCCAGCCGGTGTCGGGGGCGATCACCGTCGGGCTGCTGTTCGGGCTCGGGCAGTTCGTCACCACGTTCGCCATCACCATGGGCTACGTCGCGTACGCCAACCGTCGTCTCGACCCCGGTGCCGAGCAGCTTCGCGCGGAGCTCGAGCAGGCGGACGGGGGACGACGGTGAACGACGTCCTCACTCAACTCGATGCGGCCGTGCAGACGGTCGAGAACAACCCGGTGCTGAACATCTCGATCTTCGGCGCGTTCGTCGCCGTGACGCTGTTCATCGTGATCCGGGCCAGCCGCAACAGCAAGACCGCGGCCGATTACTACGCCGCCGGTCGTTCCTTCACGGGGCCGCAGAACGGCTTCGCGATCGCGGGCGACTACCTGTCGGCGGCGTCGTTCCTCGGCATCGTCGGCGCGATCGCGATCAACGGCTACGACGGCTTCCTGTACTCCATCGGGTTCCTGGTGGCGTGGCTGGTCGCCCTGCTGCTCGTGGCCGAGCTCATGCGCAACACCGGCAAGTTCACGATGGCCGACGTGCTGTCGTTCCGCCTGAAGGAGCGGCCGGTGCGCATGGCCGCCGCCATCACGACCCTCGCGGTGTGCTTCTTCTACCTGCTCGCGCAGATGGCCGGAGCCGGTGGCCTGGTGTCGCTCCTGCTCGGGATCACCGAGCGCGTCGGGCAGTCCATCGTCGTCGCGGTGGTCGGCATCCTGATGATCGTCTACGTGCTCATCGGCGGCATGAAGGGCACGACCTGGGTGCAGATCGTCAAGGCGTTCCTGCTCATCGGCGGCGCGCTCGTGATGACGGTGTGGGTGCTCGCGATCAACGGCTTCAACCTCAACACCCTGCTCGAGAGCGCCGTGGCGGCGTCGCCGAAGGGGGATGCCGTCCTGGCTCCGGGCCTGCAGTACGGCAAGAACCCCTGGGACTTCATCTCGCTCGCCCTCGCCCTGGTGCTCGGCACCGCGGGTCTGCCGCACGTGCTCATGCGCTTCTACACGGTGCCGACCGCCAAGGAGGCGCGTCGCTCGGTGGTCTGGGCGATCTGGCTGATCGGCCTGTTCTACATCCTCACTCTCGTGCTCGGATACGGCGCCGGCGCTCTCGTGGGCTCGGAGGCGATCCTCGCCGCCCCCGGTGGAGTGAACGCCGCGGCACCGCTGCTCGCTCTGGCCCTGGGCGGCCCCCTCCTGCTCGGGTTCATCTCGGCGGTGGCCTTCGCCACGATCCTCGCGGTGGTCGCCGGCCTGACCATCACCGCAGCGGCATCCTTCGCCCACGACATCTACGCCAACGTCGTGAAGAAGGGCGACGTGCCGCCCGACGGCGAGGTCAAGGTGGCCCGGCGCACGGTGATCGTGATCGGCGTGCTCGCGATCCTCGGCGGCATCGGCGTGCAGGGGCAGAACGTGGCCTTCCTGGTCGCGCTCGCCTTCGCCGTGGCGGCATCGGCGAACCTCCCGACCATCCTGTTCTCGCTCTTCTGGCGCAAGTTCACCACGCGGGGCGCGGTATGGAGCATGTATGGCGGTCTGGGATCGGCTCTCGTGCTGATTCTGCTGTCGCCGGTGTTCTGGGGTGGGCCCACGAGCGTGTTCGCCGACACGGGGGTGGCCATCTGGCCGCTGAACAACCCCGGCATCGTGTCCATCCCGCTCGGGTTCTTCCTCGGGTGGCTCGGCTCGGTCACCTCCCGCACCGCGGAGGACCGACGCAAGGCGGCGGAGATGGACGTGCGCTCCCTCACCGGATTCGGGGCGGAGAAGGCCTCGAACCACTGAGCACCCCGACGCCCGCTGCCCGGTCCCGCCTCCGCGGGGCCGGGCAGCGCCGTGTCGTCCCACCGCCGGCGCACCGGCGCAGGACGCCCCGCGCCGCCCCGCCGGTGCGCGCCCCCTCGCCCGCCCGGGCGCACGCCACGCCGACGCACGCCCGCCGCCCCGCCGCGGGACCGCGACCCCGTGTCATCCCGCGACCCGAAGGGCCCCGCTCCGCACCGTCTCGTCCTCGAGCGAGAGCAAGAACTGCTTCACCTCGGGATGCCCCCCGTATTCGCCGATCGATCCGTCGGCGCGCACGACGCGGTGCACGGGCACGACGATCGAGAACGGACTCGACGCGCACGCCGTACCGACCGCGCGGGCCGCGCGGGGAACGCCGGCCATGACGGCGACCTCACCGTAGGAGGCGACCTCCCCATAGGGGATCGCGCGCGACGCGTCGAGCGCCGCCCGGGTGAACCCGCGCACCAGCCGCCAGTCCAGCGCGACGTCGAAAGTGCGCCGCGCACCGTCGAAGTACTCGTCGAGCTGCCGCGCCAGGTCGGCACCCGCGGCGGGGTCGGGCTCGGGCATCACTCCCAGGCGCTGCGCGATGTCGGCGCGCGCGATGTCGATGCCGTCATGGGCGACGTCGAGGCGCACCAGGGCCTCGTCGATGAAGGTGAGCAGGATCGGGCCGATCGGGCTGTCGTATTCGGTGCTGGTGATCGTGTGCATGGGCCCATCTTCACGAGTCGCGTTCGCCGATGCCTCGGTGCTTCCGGGGATCGGTGGAGGATGTGCGGAACCGACCCGCGGGGGAGGAACCGCCGGTGGTGCGGCGTGTCGCCGATTACCGCGAAACTCGCGCCCGCTGTCAGCGATCCACAGGTGCCCGGCATAGTCTGACAGGTGTGTGGCGAGCTGAGGACGGTGCCGTGAGCGGCGCCGACGGAGACGAGACGGTGTCGTCCGTCGACCCGGGCGAGCTGCGATTGTCGGAGCCCGGCATCGTGGTCCGCCACGTCGCCGACCCCGAACGCGATCGCATCCGCGCCGAGGCCGCAGCCCTGGGCGGACGCTCCACCCTCCTGCGTTTCGACGACGCGCGCGACGCCGGGATCGACATCACCAAGGCGCACCCGGGTTCGCTCCCGCAGTTCATCACGGGCCGCGCCACCATGCTGTCCAACCTGTTCCGCGACGAGGTGGCACTGCGCACCGCTCGTCTGGCCGCCGAGCGCATCACGGCCAAGAACGTCGAACTGCGCACCGCTCGTGGTCTCGAACCGGTGCATCTCGCCGTCGGCCTGTCGGCCTGGAAGATCGGGGGAGTGGAATGGTCGGCCCCCGTGCTGCTGCGCCCGCTCGCCATCCGCCGGCACCACGGCGATTTCGAGCTGAAGCTGCACGGCGCGTTCGTGATGAACCCCGAGCTCGCGCGCGCATTCCGCACGCACCTGGGCATCCAGATCGACAGCGCCGCGCTCGCGGGGCTCGCCTACGACCAGGGCGTCTTCAAGCCCCAGCCGGTCATCGACCACATCCGGCGCCTGACCACGCACGTGCCGACGTTCGTCGTGCACCCGCGGCTGGTGATCTCGTCCTTCGCCGACGTGGCATCCGGCATGGCCCGTGACACGCGCGACCTCGACGACCCCCTGCTCAACGCGCTCGCCGGCCACCACGATGATCGTGCGCGCGTCACCGTCCGTCGCGACGATCCCGTCGTCGTCAGCCCCGACGAGCGCAGCCCCGCGGCCGACACCCTGCTGCTGGACGCCGACGCCGAGCAGGAACGCGTGCTCGCCCGTATCGGAGCCGGTCACTCGCTGGCCGTGCACACCCTGCCCGGCACCGGCGGGACCCAGACCGTGATCAACGCGATCGGCCAGCTGGTGCGCGACAATAAGCGCGTCCTCGTCGTGAGCGCGCGCCGGTCGACGCTCGACGGCATCCGTCATCGCCTCGCCGGGGTCGGTCTGACCGGACTCGCCGTCTCGCCGAACCATGTGCGCCGAGACCTGATCCGTGCGATCAGCCGCAACGAGAAGGCCGAGCAACCCAAGGTCGCCGACATCGACGACGCGCTGGTGCGCCTGCGCACGGTCCTGCGCGACTACCGCTCGGCCGTCACCGAGCCGCACCTGGCCCTCGGGGTGTCTGCGCTCGACGTGCTGCGCGAGCTGACGTCACTGGCATCCACGTCTCCTGCTCCCTCGACCGAGGCCCGCTTCGATCTCGCGACGCTCGAGAAACTCGCCGGACGACGGGATGCCGCCGCGCGCGCCCTCGCGATGGCCGCCCGTCTGGGCGAGTTCCGGTTCGGTCCCGATGATTCGCCCTGGTACGGCGTGAGCTTCACGCGCACAGAAGACGCGCGTGGCGCCCACGCGCTCGCGGGCACGCTGCACACCCAGGAGGTGCCGCGTCTGCTCGAGCGTGGATACGAGCTCATCGCCAAGACGCGGATGCGGCCCTTCCAGACCGTGTCGGAGCTGGGGGCCTACCTCAAGCTGCTGCAGGGAATCCGCGAGTCGCTCGACCGCTTCAGCCCCACCGTCTTCGAGCGCCCCCTCGGGGAGCTGATCGACGCGCACTCGCCGCGTCGCGACGCCTCCGCGATGAGCGGGCCGAACCGCCGTCGCCTCAAGCGCCTGTCGAAGGAGTACGTGCGCCCCGGCGTCCACGTGCCGGACATGTACGAGGCCCTCGTGCGCATTCAGCAGCAGCGGACCGAGTGGCAGCGCGTCGTCGAGGCGGGTGTCGCCCCGGAGGTGCCGTTGGGCCTCGGCGACGTGCACGTCGCGTGGCAGCGCACCGACGCCCTGCTCGGCGAGCTCGATCAGATCCTCGGGCGCCAGGGGTCCGAGCGCCTGGCGACCCTGCCGGTGCAGCGCCTCGTGCGCACGCTCGCGGGGCTGGCCGCCGAGTCGACCTTCTTCGACAATCTCGTCGAGCGAGCGCAGCTGCGTTCCGAGCTCGCGCGTCTCGGTCTCGAGCAGCTGCTCGTCGAACTCTCCGTCCGTCATGTGCCCGAGGAGCGGGTGGGTGCGGAGCTGGAGTTCGCGTGGTGGCAGTCGGCGCTCGAGCATCTGCTGCGCACCGACCGCGCACTCCTCGGCGCCAACACGAGCGTGGTCGACCGCCTCGAGCGCGACTTCCGTCTCGTCGACGAGGCGCACGCGGCCGCCGCGGGGCCGCTGCTCGCCGCCCAGCTGGCGACGCAGTGGCGCATCGGCATCGTCGATCACCCCGATGAGGCCGCCGCGCTCAAGCGCGCGCTGAAAGACGGGTTGCACTCCGCCCAGGAGATCTCGGATGCCGCGCCCCTGCTCCTGCGCACCCTCGCGCCGGTCTGGCTGGCCTCGCCTTACGAGGTGCCCGACGTGCCGAGCGACCTGGCGTTCGATGTCGTGATCATCGCGGATGCCGCGGCCCTGTGCCTCGCCGAGGCCACGCCGGCGCTGCGTCGGGCGCGCCAGGTCGTGCTCTTCGGCGACCCGGTCGTGCAGAAGCCCACGCCCTTCCGCGTGAGCGCCGCGATCGCTCCCGCGCCCGATGACGCCGACGAGGTGCCGTTCGACGACGTCTCCGTCTTCGAGCGCGTCGCCGAACTGCTGCCGGTCGAGACGCTCACGCGCAGCTACCGCGCCGGCGGCGAAGACCTGTCGCAGCTGGTCAACGACGCCTTCTACGGCGGAGAGATCGTGTCGCTGCCGTGGGCGGGATCGTACCTCGGCCGAGGCAGCCTCAGCGTCGACTACGTCGAGGGCGGGGTGGGCGCGCCCGATCCGGTCAGCGGTGCCGTCGAGAGCCCCGACGCCGAGGTCGCCCGCGTCGTGACACTGGTGGTCGAGCACGCCGTAAACCGCGCGTCCGAGTCGCTGATGGTCGTCACCGCCAGCCGCAAGCACGCCGAGCGCGTGCGTGCCGAGGTGGTCGCCGCCCTCACGGGGCGGTCGGATGTCGCCGAATTCGTCTCGCGCGATGCCGCGGAGCCTTTCGCGGTGCTGACCCTCGAGGAGTCGGTGGCGGAGAGCCGCGATCGCGTGGTCTTCTCGCTGGGCTTCGGGCTCACCCGTCACGGTCGCGTCCTGAGTGACTTCGGCGACCTGTCCACGCCCGACGGTGAGCGCCTGCTGACGGTCGGCATGACCCGTGCTCGCCGCTCGATGGTGATCGTGTCGTCGATCCGTCCGTCGTCGTTCGACGATGGACGACTCGAGCACGGCGCGGCGACGCTCATGGGCATCCTCGGCAACGTCGCCTCACGTAGCCGCGAGAGCCGCCTGGAAGACCTGGCCGACCCGCTCACGCGGGCTCTGGCGCGGGAGCTGCGTCGTCTCGGCGTCGAGGTCGACGTGGACTACCGGGGCCTGCTGCCGCTCGTCGCGCGATACAAGGGCAAAGCCGTCGTCGCCGAGAGCGACCCCGAGACGATCGGGGAGTCGCTGCGCGAGACGCTGCGGCTGCGGCCGCAGATCCTGCGCCGCCTCGGTTGGCACTACGTCCGCGTGCACGCCTTCGACCTGTACAGCGACCCGGCGGGGGTCGCGATGCGGATCGCCGAGCTCCTCGGTGCGGCCCCCGATGCAGGCGCGCCCGACTCGACGACCGAACCCCTCGATCTGCCCGGTTGAGCGTCCCGTGACCGAGACTCCGGATGCCACCCGGGGCGACGCTCCGCGTGCGGTCCCGGTCCCTTCAACAGGCTCAGGGACCTCCGCTCCGCCGCAGGAGGCTGAGCTCGTCGACGCCTCCGGGACCAGCGGCCAGCCCGTGCGCCAGCCGGTCGTCCGCGTGCGGGGTTCGCGCCGGGCGCGGTTGCTGCCTGCTCCGGGCACCACGGCCGAACCTGCACCGGCCGATGACCGGGAACGGGGCGCGGGCACGAAGCCCGCGGCATCCGGCCCCAACGACGACCGCATGCTCCGCGACGTCCCGCCCCACTACTGAGACGGAAAACGAAACGGCGCCAGCGTAGGAAAGTATCCCGTGCGGACGCCGTTTCGCCTCACGCCTTGTCGTTCTGGCGGTCCAGGAGGTCGCGGATCTGCACGAGCAGTTCCTGCTCCGTCGGCAGCTTCGGCTCCTCGGATGCCGCTTCGGCGACGCCCGCACGGGCGGCGGCGCGCTCCTTCCACCGGTTCATCGGGAAGACGAAGACGAAGTAGACGATCGCTGCGACCGCGAGGAAGTTGATGATGGCGACGAGGATGTTGCCGAATTCGAACGTCGACGTGCCGCCGAAGATCGTGTTCACCGTGAGATTCAGATCGCTCAGGTCGCCGACCTGGAACAGGAATCCGATCAGGGGATTGATGAGCCCCTGCACCATCGCATTGACGATGGCCGTGAATGCCGCGCCGATGACGACGGCGACCGCGAGGTCGATGACATTCCCGCGGAGGATGAATTCCTTGAATCCTTTGATCATGCGCTGGCTCCCCTTCTGCCGCGCCGACCGGGGCTCAGGAGGCCGAGGACGGGGCGGACGCCTTCGTTTCCGACTTCGATGATGTCGAAGATGACGACGAGCCGCCAGCGCTTGCGTTCGACGACGTCGTGCGCGAGTCGGTGCGATAGAAGCCCGCTCCGTTGAAGGTCACGCCGATCGAACCGTACTGTTTGCGCACCTCGCCGCCGCACTCCGGGCACTCCGTGAGGGCGGCGTCCGAGAAGGACTGCACGGCGTCGAAACGGTGGCCGCACTGCTTGCAGGCGTAGGAGTAGGTGGGCATCGGGCTTCCTTCGGGTGTTCAGGCGGAGGGGGCGGCGATCGCCAGCGTCCGCGTGGGGGTGACCACGCCCGTCACGGGCTGGTCGTGCACGTCGCGGGGGACGTCGTCGACGAATTCGGAGTCGAAGATCACCGCGTACACCGGCGGGCACTTCTCCATCGAGCCGAGCGTCTTGTCGAAATAGCCGCGGCCCCAGCCCAGCCGCATCCCACTGCGGTCGACGGCGGCGGCGGGGATGATGAGCAGGTCGACGTCGTTGACCGCGATGGGGCCGAGGACGTCGCCGACCGGCTCGGGGATTCCGAAGAGCCCCTCGGCGATCTCGGCGCCGGGAGTCGCGACGCTCCAGTCGAGCAGGCCGTCCTCCCGGGTGATGGGGAGCAGGACCCGGATGCCGCGCGCCACCGCGCCGGCCACGAACGCGTGCGTGCCGGGTTCGGTCGGCGTCGACAGGAAGCAGGAGATGCTGCGGGCGCCGAGGTGCTCGACGAGAGCGTCGAGCTGCTGCGTCACGCCCGCTTCGGCTCTCTCGCGCGCAGGGGCGGACACCGCCTGCCGACGTTCGCGCAGATCGGCGCGCAGTGCGCGTTTGGCCTGCTCGATGCGATCCGGCATGCCCGTCATTCTACGTGCGCAGGTGTTACAGCACCGTCATCGGTCCCCGCTAAGGTATGCCCATGCCTCATAAGCCCTTCAAAGCCGTCATCCCGGCCGCTGGTCTCGGTACCCGTTTCCTTCCCGCCACCAAGGCGATGCCGAAAGAAATGCTCCCGGTCGTCGATAAGCCGGCCATTCAGTACGTCGTCGAAGAGGCGACGGGGGCCGGCATCGATGACGTTCTGATCATCATCGGGCGGAACAAGAACAACATCGCCAACCACTTCGACTCCATGCCGGAGCTCGAGGCGAAGCTGCGCGAGAAGGGCGATGACGACAAGCTCGGCAAGGTCCAGCACTCGTCCGACCTCGCCGACATCCACCTCGTGCGTCAGGGCGAGCCGCGGGGTCTCGGTCATGCCGTGCTCCGCGCGCAGAGCCACGTCGGCGACCACCCCTTCGCCGTCCTGCTGGGCGATGACCTCATCGACGAGCGCGACCCGCTGCTCACCACGATGATGGAGCAGTACGACAAGCGCGGCGCCACGGTCATCGCGCTGATGGAGGTCGACCCCGAGCACATCCACCTCTACGGTGTCGCGGCGGTCGAGCCCACCGAGGAAGACGGTGTGGTCAAGGTCACCAAGCTCGTCGAGAAGCCGAAGGCGGAAGACGCGCCCTCCAACCTCGCGATCATCGGCCGCTACGTGCTCGGTCCCGACGTGTTCGGCATCCTGGAGCACACCGAGCCGGGCAAGGGCGGCGAGATCCAGCTGACCGACGCGCTCGAGGAGCTCGCCACGGGTGGCGGCGACGGCGGCGGTGTGTATGGCGTCATCTTCCGCGGTCGTCGTTACGACACCGGTGACCGCGTCGACTACATCAAGGCGATCGTGCAGCTCGCGTCCGACCGCGACGACCTGGGCCCGGCCCTTCGTCCCTGGTTCAAGGAGTTCGCGCAGGGTCTCTGACTCGGCGAGGTTCCATGGATCTCTCCATCCCCCGACGACACGGCGAGGTGTCGATCCGTCTGATCCGCAACCGCGACGCTCGTGTGCTCCAGCAGCAGCTCATCGACAATCGGTCCTGGCTGCGGCGGTGGGAGGCGACGAGCCCTGACGGGCCCGTTTCGTTCGACATGCGGCTCGGTATCCGTCGTCTGCTGCAGCAGTACCGTGACGGCCTCGGCGTCCCCTTCGTGATGGAGTGGGACGACGAGGTCGCCGGTCAGCTGAACATCTGGGGTGTTTCGCGCGGCTCCCTCGCCTCGGCCACCATCGGTTACTGGGTGGCCGAGGCGTACGCCGGGCGGGGCATCACCACGGTCGCGGTCGCCATGGCGACGGACATCTGCTTCACCTCGCTCAACCTGCACCGCGTCGAGATCTGCATCCGTCCCGAGAACCACGCGAGCCTGCGCGTGGTGGAGAAGCTCGGCTTCCGGTACGAGGGGCTTCGCCGGCGCTACATCCACATCGACGGCGACTGGCGTGATCACTACGCGTTCGCCCTGGTGCGCGAAGAGGTTCCGCACGGCGTGCTCGATCGCTGGAACCGCGGCCAGGTGCCTCCGGACGCCGCGCGCGTCCCGCCGTCCGACCGCATCTGACGTCTCTCCGATCGCATCGGCCTCCTCGTCGCGACGACACGCGGAGGGATGCCGGAATGCAATGTGTCGGTGACCTACCGTGGACCCCATGGGTGGGCAGGTTCTGAGCGGCGGCGTCATCGTCTTCGTCGCGGTCGCGCTGTGGTTGGTGTACCTGCTGCCGTCCTGGCAGAGTCGACACCGTTTCACCTCGGCCGAGCGCAACGCCGTCCGACTGAATCAGGCGCTTCGCATCCTCGCCGAGACGGCGGAGACCCCGCGCGAGGTGCAGCTCGAACTCACCGCGCGCACCGCCCACCAGCAGCAGAAGCTCGCCCGTCAGATCCAGGCGAAGAAGGCCAAGACCGAGCTCGCCGCGGCCAAGGCGCGCCTGGAGGTGGCGCGTCTCGAGACGGCGCGCGATCGTGACCTCGTCAGAGAGCAGCGCGCGGCGGCTGTGGAGCTGGCGCGCGCGGAGCGCGCCGCAGCGGTCGAGATCGCGCGCGCGGAGCGCGCCGCGGCTCTGGAGAAGACCCGCGCGGAGAAAGCGGCCGCGCTGGAGCGTGCGCACGCGGAACGCATGGCGGTTCTGCCCGCGGCGCGTCGTGCCCGCGCACGACGCCGTTTCCGTCTCGGCGTCACGGCGTTCGCCCTCGCCGCGCTCGGTGCCGTCGTGGTCGGCACCGTGCAGGTGGTCGGGGGAGCGGCGCCCGTGCTCCTCGTGGGCGGCATCCTGGGCGTGACGGCATCCGCCGTCGTCCTCCGCCGTGTCTCCGTCATCGCCGCGCGCGGCGCGGCGCGGCCCGTCGAGGTCGCCCCCACCCGCACCGTCGCCGTCGAGGTGCAGGACGTCCCTCTCGCCCCGACGCCGCGCCCGACGTGGACGCCGCGCGAGCTGCCCCGGCCGCTGGTCGCGTCGGCCGGCTCGCGCGCGGCCGCCGTCGTCGACGAGCAGCTCGCCCGCGAAGCCCTCCGGGCGGCGGCGCGCGAGGAGGCGGCTCGCGAACTGGCCGCCGAGCAGGCTCCCACGCCGATCGAGGCGGCCCGCCCCGCCGCGGCCGCGCCCTCGCCCTACGCGGCGATGGGGTACGTCGACGACACCGAGATCGAGGATCACGTCCGGCGCCTTCTGCAGCGTCGCGCGTCGGGGCAGTAGATCTCACACCTCGGGCCTTCTCGGCCCGCCGCACGCGGCCGGCCTTCTGCCTCGGCATGCGGATGCCGGCATACGACGGATGCGGAGACGCCGATCGGGCCACCCCGCGTCAATCGGCTCGCGTGCGACGTGATAGTGTTTACGAGGTTTCCGGGCCTGTGGCGCAGTTGGTAGCGCGCCTCGTTCGCATCGAGGAGGTCAGGGGTTCGAATCCCCTCAGGTCCACCATTCGATGAGCTGAAACATGAGCGACGTGTGAGTTGCGACATGGAAGGCATCATCAAGAGAGGGCTCGGCCGTCGGCCGGGCTCTTCTTGTCGTTGCGCCCGTAGGCCTTGTTGGGTTGATGGTGTTGGTCGCGATGATCTCGCCGGTGTCGAGGTGGACGACGGTGATGGTGTATTCGTCGGCGATGAGGATGCAGCGTCTGCCGCGGTGTGTGGCGCCGATGTCGAGGTGGTGCGTGCGTCCCGCGCTACGGAAGCTGATCTTGCCGTTGGTGTCGACGTGGTCGTGGCGGACACGGTAGTGGGCGCGGTCGTCGTGCCCGGCGGGAATGACTTTGGGGGCAGCGGCGTAGGTGGTGGCAGGCGTGGTTCCGCTCGCGCGGTGCGGGCTTGCGGTGGTGTAGTGCTCTCGCAAACTGTCGAGCTGGACGTGCAGGTCGTTGAGCGAGATGGCGCGGGGGTGGGCGGTGAGTCAGCGTTTGAGAATTCGGTGAAAGCGTTCGATTTTGCCCTGGGTTTGGGGGTGGATGGAGGCGCCGTTCTCCTGGCGGATGTCTAGGGCGGCGAGGACGTATTCGGATTCGTTTTGCCCGCCGCCGTGACGTGCGGTGAAGACGCGACCGGTGTCAGTCAGCGTGGACGCGGGCGGGCCGTAGGCGCCGATGCAGGCGAGGAAGATATCGACGACGTCGCGGCCGGTGACGGGCCGGTGAGCGGTGCTGGATAGCAGCAGGCGAGAGTGGTCATCGAGCCAGTTCAGGATTTCGTTTTCAGTGCCGTCGGTGAGGCGCCAATGGGTGAAATTGGACTGCCAGGTCTCGCTTGGCTGTGCTGCGTCGGCGAGTTGGTGGCGTTTCTCCCCGGTCACTACGTCGCCTCGATGTTCGTTCCGAGCATCCGCGGCGGCCGTCGTCGCGTCGCCGCCTACGCCCGCACGCCGCGCGAAGCGTTGCTTTCGAACGTTCGCTGAGCACGCAGCGAGATCTCGACGGCTTGCTCAAGCGGCCGGACATTGTCCGTTGTTCTCGGTTCGTCGTAGCGCAGTGCGCCGAACGGGCAGGCGCGGGCGATTATGGCGTGCGCGCTCGCGGTCTTGAGGGGGAGCAGTGATGGCCATACTCGTGCTCCTTCCGTGCGATATGAACGAATATTCGGAACTTATCCGTCGGGTGCTTGTCGGCCTGGTTGTCAGCGTGCGGCTTGCGTCGTCAGCGATACGCCCCCGAAGTAGCCGGCGGTCCGAGTAGTGCGCGCCTGCTACGCCGGTCAGAATGTGTCCATGACACCCCATGCGTTTCAGTCAGCACGCCGACGTGGATAGAGCGACAGCAGTTCAAAGCGGTGCCGCACTGATCCACTACGCCGTGCACTACGGCGATGTGGGCGTTATCCCGCTGGGGGAGTTGTTCTTCGCGGTACCAGAGATCGCCGCGTTGTTCCGGTCGCTCGCAGTCTCTTCGGACGCCGAGCGCGCCTGGAGGCGCGACCCTCAGCGCATGCTGACCGGATTCCTCGAGGAGCTGGAAGCACGCGAAGAAGCAGCCCCGTCTCACAAGAACGGCGAGGCCGCCCGAGACCTCAGCGCGCGAGAGACTGCAATCATCATTACGCGCTTCCTGACGTATCCGGGAGCGGAGACGTACGCGGCGGGTAAGGGGCGGAGTAGACCCGTGTCACTGCGTCAGCAGCACGCGTTGTCTCTCCCGGACCGCGCTTCCCCCGCGTACCGGCGGTTCGACATCACGCGCCAACGCTCGTCGTCCGGCCACTACTGGAGCCAATTCGAGGCAGAATTGCGTGAGTACTTGCAACGCGCCGAGATCCCGCGGCGGTTGGAAGCGATGAAGACGTTGCCCGCCTCGACGCGGACGCTGATACGACACAGCGAGCGTTATGCCGACGATCTTTCTGTTCAGCTGCTTGGCACACTCGCTGGAATGCTCGAACCTGCGGATCTTTACGTCGAGCGGACAGTGGAGGCGCGTCTCCTCGATCAGTTGCTCAACGGTCCCGCCACCGTGCTGATGTTGCGTGGTGAAGCCGGAGCTGGAAAATCCAGTGTGTTGTGGAGCCTTCGCCAAAAGCTCATCGCTGAGGGGATGGTCCCCTTGCTTCTCTCGGCTACCTGGATTGTGGCCGGTGGATCAGATCATCTCCTGGGGATCCAGGAGCTGGTTGAGCACACCTCCCGAATCAAAAGCGCGGGGCTTGATCCGGTAGTGCTGCTGGATACCGCAGATCTGCTGCTACACACAGAAGGACTTATCTATCAGACCGCCGATCTGCTGGAACAGCTAGACGACCTCGGCGTACGCACCCTCATCACGGTCAGACCGATCGAGGCTGGTCAGCTCCCGCACGACGTGCGTCCCTATGACTTGCAGGAATACGAGGGAGAGGAGCTTGAGAAGGCGGTCACCGTCCTCATGCGCCAGTACTTCCCGAAGCTTGCCCCAGAAATTGGCTCAGACCTGGTGGAGCGGGCGCGCACGCGAGGGCTTCCGATTCTCACCGTGCTGCGTTCACCGCTGCTATTGCGAATGTTGTTCGATACCAGCGGCGGGGAGTTTCCCGGGCTGGACTACGACGCTACGGCACTGTACGAGCGCTACTGGGAGACCCGAATCAATCGGGACATACGGGGCGGGCGAGTTTCGTCCGAGCGGGATCTGAGCCCGATCGCGGGTCGTCTGGCGATCCTGATGCTCGCCGACGCGACCCCCATACTGGCGGACACGCGTGTCAGCACAACATTGCCGGTCGTTGCATATCCGACCTCGGTGGAAGCGGTGACATCGAGTATCGACGAACTTGCGGACCGAGGCGTCCTCGTCAGGGGAGACCTGACGTGGCGGTTCGCTCATCAAACGCTGTTCGAGTTCATCGCTGCCCGGGCATTGCTCGTGCGCAACGGTCCCGCCTCTGCGGCTCTCCTTCTTGAGCATGTCCGCAGCCATCCGCACGACCTGTTCACCGGCGCGGTGCTCGAGCAGCTCGTGATCCTGCTGGCACGCGACATCGCGACGCGGTCAGTGGCAAGGGATGTTGTCGCCCAGTTGTTGGCCGAGTCATATCCAAGCGTGCGTCAGCTCGGAGTGATTGGCTGGTGCCATGTGCCGGAACTGGCCACGGGAAGTTCGCAGCTGATGGACGCTCCCACTGCGGCTCGTGTGCTTGGTCATCTGCCGCAGATCCAGTCCATCGACGCGGAGCAGGTACTCACCCTGCTGCGGACGATCTGGCGTGACCATCGCGACGTCGCCCATCGGGCACTCATCGACTGCCTAGCGCTGCTCGTCCATCGGTGGCCGCACCAGATCGGCAGGTTCGTTATCGAAGAGGCGATCGTCAGCACACTCCTCACATCCTTCCTTCGCAACTACAACCAATCTGCCGCGCTCGTTGACCTCACCGTGAATCTTGCGCATGCCGACCCGGCCGTCACCCGGCAGTTGCTCCTGGACCTGGTCAGCGAGCTTCCCGAGGTGGCGGGACCTTTGCGCAGCCTCCGGGGGATCGCCGCCAACTGGGCTCTTCTTGAAGGGACGGACGCGTACGCGCGTGCGGTGCTTGACGTCGCTACGGAAAGCGAACGCCGCTTCCGGTCGCATCACCGCGACTTCGGGATAGCCGCAGGGAACGTTCTCTACGCCTCGCGACGCCACCGCTTCCATCACTACAACCAAGAGGAAGCCGACGCTGCCTGGGAGACGCTCGCCATCGATGTGCTTTCACGGGTCACGACGACCTCGCCGACCATTCCGGACGCTGCCGCGCTTAACGCCGTCGCTCGGCATCTGATCGATACTCCCGCCAGTGAACGCGAGCACGTTGCGCGGATCCTGGATTACCTCTTCGGACAGGATCCGGCAGATGGACCGCTTCATGTCGTTGGGTCGTTCCTTATGGCTCTCGTCACGAGTGAGAGCCTTGCCCGCGAGCTAGTCGTCGACGCGCTGTTCGAGGCGCTCGAACGGGGACTGCCAGCCAGTGCGAATCGCGCCGACTCGCCGGCGCAACGATGGGCGCTCACCGCGCGCGCCACGCTGATTGACCCAGAGACCCCCGAGACGTTCGTCGCCGACGTCGTCGCTGATCTGCTTCCGAACGAGGCACGCCTTTGGCGTGACCCGGCCTTTCTTTTGTCCGCCGCCTTTCCTGCAGCCATCGGCGGTGACGCCCGAGCCAGTGCACTGCTTACCGATGTGAAAAACGACCCGCACGTGCTGAGCGGGCCCCTCGGTGTGGCGTCGCTGGCCACCACCGAGTTCATCGAGCGGGGACTTGAGTATGCAGACCGCGCGGCGGCGGTCGCCGACGCGGTGGTCCTTGTCGCCGCAGCGACACGACGGGCGGGTCCGATCGCAACGCTTGCTGGAACAGCAATCGGCGCCGCGGCAATTCGCCGCCATCGAATTGTCGTGCGTGAGCTTATCGCGACCATGCTTCGCGGGTCAGATAGTCAGCAACGAGAGGTATGCACCTGCTGGAAGCGGCTCCAGGAGCACCGCCTCCTGACGACAGGAGTACGTGAGATAACGGAGGCGTTCGCGAAGGTGCGCGACCCTCAAGGAAGAGCATCGTTGATCGAAATGCTGCCCGCCGCCGTCGCGTACCACTTGCCAGACGCCCCCGCAGCGCTCGCCTTCCTCCGGCAGAACGTGCCAGAAGAGCCGCGTGACGCGGACGTCTCCGTCCTCTCGGACGCGCGCAAGCGGCTTATTGATGCAGCCTTCAGCGCCTACCGGGCGATCCTCGCTACGATCGCCTCACCCGAGGAGTGGGATCCGCTATGGGACCGTGTCACGCGCCCTGCGCTCCAGGGAAGTGGGCGAATTGACACGGACCGCTTCCGCGACGTCGGCGCGTATCTGCACAACTTGCTCCGGAACTACCCCGACCAGTTGTTGGCTGCTACCGAACGCTTGATCGCAGCAGCTTCCTGGGCGAAAGACCACCTCAGCGACAAACAAGCCAAGAGCGTCGCTAATCTCCTCGCCAACACCGCCCGGCGCATCGTTCAAGCTGGCGGTGAGCCAGCCCGGCACCTCATAGAAGCAGTCAACGTGCTTCCTGTCCGGTTGAGTCAGACAGTTCTGACCACAGCCATCGCGACCAGCAGCAGATACCGCGTCGAAAGACTCCTTGCAGACGGCGTCATCAGCCCCGGCCTTGCCGCCGAAGCTGTCGAACGGCTCCGCGGTCACCGCGAAGCTGGCTTCCAGCCCATTCCGCAGCTGATCACAGGGCCTGTCGCTTGACTCAGGGAATCCCGGTCAGGCCGACCCGATCGACGCCTTCACCTGCTTCCGGCGCATAGTGCAGTCCCGCGCTGTGAAGCGGATCAGTTCGAAAGAGCGCAGTCATCCGGCGCACTGATCGGGTCCCACCAGGGACGATGATGGCACTCGACAACGAGACAACCGGACGACGCCATGCCCCGGAATATTGAGCGACGCTCATCGACTTCTTCAGGACCTGCAGCGAAGAGCGTACGTGCCGATTGGCGAAGCGGTTCCTCGCACTCCCGTACCCAGAGGTACCGGAGCATGGGGTCCACGTGATACTCGGGCAATCGCTATTCGAGCCATAGTCGCGCACCGTGTGGGTGAGCTTCGACAGAAACACATTCACCCGCGGGCGCCACGATGAGTCCAGTTGTCTTTCTGCAACGACGGGAGTAGTTGTGGAGAGCTGTTCGCTCGTGCCGTGGCCAAAGATTGAAGGACTATTCAGCGACTTCGCAACGGCAGGCCTTTTGGCGTGTTCCAGCCACCCGCCGAGCGCCGTGTCATCCGTGACGATCCCAGTCTTCGGGGTCTTCATGCCAACTTTCTGAGCGTGAACGATTACCAGCGCGTGGAGAGATTGTGGTCTGACGTGTAGCGGTCTTCGGTGCTGACACTCCAGCAACCCGTGTCATCGTTGCCGATCTGCGTAGGACCCGAGGGTGGACCTCCACGGTCGACCAAGCGGCCAGTAGCGCTCGCCCTCGAGCATGTTCGTCGTCATTGCAATTCACCTCTATTCTCCCGAATGACTCCCGCACGCTCCGGACTGGTCCGGGGCCGGTTGGAGGAGAAACTGAGCGCGGTCGGCAGCGGCTTCTAGTGATTAGCACGTTCGTTGCCTCGAGGGGGTGGCGATCAGGGCGCACCCCATACGCGGCAGATTCTCCCACTCCGGCGCTGCTCACAAGTCTGTAGATCGATAGGCAGCATCCTGGTGGCCTCGCAAGATGCGAGGCGACCTGCAGGAAGCGCTCGGTCGCAACCCCCGAGTGCACCGCAACCGGCTCGGGCTAAGCCAGGAACGATTCGCGGAATAGCTCGGCTGCCACCGCACCTACATGGGGGGCATCGGCTAGCAGCACGGACGGCGAACGCTCCGCAACCGGTGGCGGTGCCACCGGAGCGACCGCCGAACTGGAGCGCATCGGAACCGAGCGATCGCCAAGCGCGCGGGGGGAGTTGTTCGGGCGCGTGTCGTTGGCGGGCCCAACGTCGCGCACCGGGGGGTTTCTCTGTCGTACAGCCGAGTACGCCGGTCGACCTCGGCGGGGCTGTCAACTGTCGCCGATGCCTGACAACTGGCCTGACAAGGCAACTTCGGGGCTGCTCGAACCATGGGTGCTACCTAGCCGATACCGACCGGAACGCCGAACCACTGAGGTGAGGACAGGTTCCCGAAAGGAACAACCCATGGGCACCAACCAAGCGCGAGTGCGCAACGCCGATGTCACCCCTCAGGTGCGAACTAACGTGTTCGGCCAGAGCCCCGGCAGCCGCTTCGCGGTCGTGGGTCTCGGGCATGGGCTCCATGCGAACGTCCACTTCACGTCCTATCTTGAGCTTCGTACGCAGGTCTACACCGCGCAGACGGGGATGCTCGGAACGGACGCCTTGATCGGTGGTCTCGACATCGATGAGGACGATGACCGCTCCACGGCCTTCCTCGTCGTCGAAAACCGCCATCCCCATCCCGTAGCGGTTGCCTGTGTTCGCGTGATCGGACGTCTGGACAGCGACCGTCGTCCCCTCCCCGCAGACGCCCTCTATGCTTTGGGTCTCGACGGTGAGGGCGTGGAGGTGTCTCGCTACATCGCCCGGCTTGACGACCCGCAGGCGCAGTCCCGTGTTCTGGTTGAGATGCTCCGCTCGACGATTGCACACATCCGGCAGTTGGGGATGGATGACCATGTCTATGCCGTCGTCGAACGCCCCCTCGAGCGTGTCCTGCGGATCATGGGTGTCGGAGTGACTCGGGTGGCCGAGCCTGCCTGGATCGATGAATACCAGGGTGTTAACCTCGCGATCCGGCTTGATCCCATCGCCTCCGCGCACAACCTGGGCGGTCTGCGCGAGATCGACGAGCTCGATGTGTCCGAAGGGTCTGTGCGGTTCTGGGGGGAGGTCCAGCTGTGACCACGCGTCGGAATAGACTTGCTGACCCGGGCGCGCCTGAGTACCGCCGGAATCTTGGGTTCTGGCGCCGAAGCGAGCAGGCGATCATGCAGGAGTCGACGATCGCGATCGCGGGAGCCGGTGGTGACGGTCACGACCTCGCTCTCGCGCTCGCGATGATGGCGGGCCCGGCGGAGATCCGGATCGCGGACCCCGAGACCTTCGTCCCGGAGAACTCCAACCGCGTCGCATGGGCGCACACGGAAACCTACGGGCGGCTGAAAGTCGACGTCCTGCGGGAAAGCATCCAGAAGATCCGTCCCCACACCCGGGTGATCTCCTACCCGGAAGGGGTGACGCCCGACAACGTTGACGAGTTCGTCCGCGGCGCCAATCTCGTCCTCGACGAATCCGAACTGCACTACCTTCAGGTCGGCACCGCGCTCGCGCGCGCCGCACGGAGACACGGGGTTTCCAACCTGCTCGTGATGAACATCGGATTCGGTGCCATCGCAACGTCGTTCGCGCCCCGCAGTCGGTACACATATGAGCGAATGATGGGGTTACCGCCCGACATCACGCTCGAGGAAGCAGCCACCCGGGCTACTGCGCTCGACCGTTGCGTGCCCTACGTTCCCCCGTATGGGGACCTCGCCACGTTCCGGGAGACGGTCGCTGGCGCGCCGCTGCCGTCGGTGGTGCAGGGTGTGAAAGCAGCAGTCAGCCTCGGCGCTACCGAGGCGCTCCTGCACCTTACCCGCAGGGACGCGAATCGCCGCCGCTCGCCGGTCTTCGCGCCGTACTGGGCTTACACCGACCCAATGACGCTGCGATCGGGACGAGTCCGCGCAGCCAGAGCCAGCCACTGGTCAGGACTCGCGGTCCTCGCCGGACGATCCGCGCTCGGCTTGAACCCCCGCGCCTCCTATGGCGACGAGGTCGCAGGTGCTGAGGCGGGGGAGGAGGTCCCATCGAGCAACTGAGACGCTGACTCGACCTCTTGCGTAGGCAACGAGGGTTGATCCTTCGGGGTCAGCCCTCGTGCGGTTCTAGATCGACCAGCGCTTCGAGGATTCCCCAGAAGCCCAGCGCTGCTGGGTGCCATTCGACGAGTTGCCCGTCGATGCCGGGCTTCATAATGATCGTGTCCGCCAGCTCGGGGTTCACCAGACGCCGCTGCGCAAGGCCCTCCACTACCGCTGCGCCGAGTCCCGCGAGCAACTCCGCTGACGCGCCGGGGGTGAATGAGAATCCCAACCCGCTGAGCGCGTCGCCGTAGAACTTCGCCGTCCGTTCGATGAACAGTTGCTCCGTTTCCTGGAGCGCCGCGACGAGCCGTTCACGGTTCTCCACGTCGGCGAGGCTGCTCGCCGACGCCACGAGCGTGACGTGAGTCCGCCAGCCCACCGCCTCGCTGAAGTGCTCGAAGTTCATCCGGCCTGCAACTCGTACAGCGTCACGCAGTACGGCAACACGCCCTTCGTGTGTGGCGAGGAGATGCTTGTTGGCCTCGATGACCTCGTACGCCGCCACTTGCGTGCCGGGGTAGAACATCGCGTCGTTCGAGTCTGACGACGTCGCCAACTCGACGAGCAGATCCGCGAAGAACCGTTCCTTCGCCGGCCACAAGCGATAAAACGTGCTGCGCGGCAGCCCGGCCGTGCGAATGAGATCCTCGATGCTCAAGTGCTCCAAACTGACGGTCAAGCCCGTCTGGGACAGCATCGACAAGGCCGTCGACAACGCCAACTCCCGCGTCTCGTCCGCCGGCTGCCTGCTATTGCGCCCGGGGGCGCCCCATCCTGGCGAACTCATACCTTCATTCAACAGCACCGTTTTTGGACATGAGACTTGATATTCCAACCCTGGACACCAGACATGCAAATCGCTAGTCTGAGCTCGGGCCCGTTGTACCCGGTTGTGGGCGGGGGCGACACCCGGGTGTAACGGGCCATCGCGAAGGAGACAGGTGACAACGCACGTCCGGCGGGGCACAGCTATAGCCCCCGCACGTTCCCGCTCCTCTGTTGAAGCGGTCTCAACTGCCCGTAGGTGCACATCAAATCGCCGAGGAGTCACGCCGGATGTGCGTCACCCCGGCCTCAGGTCTTCTCGTCTTGACCCGAAGGGCGCATGACATGGCCCTGCGGGCCGTAGATGTTCGTTGCCCCGGTTGTGGCAACGCCTGGTGCACTGATCAGCGGTTCTGCCAGTACTGCGGTCGTCAGGTGCTGATCAGTTCGATGTCTGACCTGATCAGCGTGGAAGCGCGCGAGCTCAAGAAGCACGTCCGTGCCTATGAGGACGCCCTCGAAGAGGGGTCAGACGATCCGCGCGTGCACGCAGCGCTCGGGATGTGCGTACTCAAACTGGGGCTGCGGGACAACGCGCTGTCGCACTTCGAGGAGGCGTTGCTCGATGACATCGAGAACTCGGAGCTGTACTTCTATGCTGCGGTCGCCTCGCTAGGCGGCAAGAAGCCGTTCTTGGTTCCGCTAGCTGGCATTCGTCGTGCGGAGGAGTACCTCACGGCGGCGCTGCGGCTGGAGGAGCGTGGCATCTACGCCTATCTCTACGGCTACATCCGCTTCGACTACTACGAGCGCAAGTCGCTGAACGTCGAGCCGTCGTACCAGCACTACCTGCAGCAGGCGGTGTTCCGTGGCGTGACCGATCTGGACATCCGGATGCTGTTCGAGCTGCTGGAGATTGACCCGACGTCAGCTTCTATTCCGACCAGCGTTTCCGCCTGACCGCTGTACCAACCACCCGAGAGAGGTTCCTCTGCAATGGCCATCGATTACGAGCGCAACAAGAAGTACTTCAAGCAGTCCAGCCCCCAAGGCCGGCATCATCCTGATTATCATCGGCATCATCCTGACGCTGATCCTGTCGCAGACGGCGGCGATCTTCATCGGCCTGCTGGCGGTCGCCGGCGGCATCGCACTGCTGTACTTCACCTTCGCCGGCAAGCCGACCGACGCCGATATCGACTCGGATGCGGCCAGCGCCATCGCGGACGTGAAGAAGCGCGCCTTGCGCAAGCTGGGGCTGGACGAAGACGAGGTCAAGCTCATCGACCCGGTCGTCGTTCACGGGTACTACTACAAGAACATCGCCTCCGGGGTACAGGTCAAGCAGGGCAAGGATCGCGTCTTCCGTTCGTCGAACTACGAGGGCATCGTGCTGTTCTTCAGCGAGCACCAGCTACACGCCTACAAGTTCCAATTCTCCCTCGTCACGCCGCAGGAGTCCCGCGAGCAGACCGACGAGTACTTCTACCGGGACATCGTGTCGGTCTCGACGCAGTCCGAGACGTTCCAGGTGAGGGACATCAAGAACATCCAGCAGCAGGTCAACTTCGAGGAGTTCAAGCTCACCACCACCGGCGGTACCTCGATTACCTCTTCCATCCGCGATGAGGGTTCGGTCAGCCGCGTCATCTCCGGTGCGCGCAGCCTCATCCGCGAGAAGAAAATCGCTTCCTGACATTCAATCCCGCGCGCCGGGGCGGACATGCTCTCGCTCTCCGTCCCGGCACGCCATCCCGCCGACCCGGCGCGACATGAGGAGTGTGCCGCATGCCCCCACGCAGCGACGTGCCTCTGACGTTCACGCCCCTCGCGCAGGGTGAGGTAGCCGCTGCGTCCGTCGTCGAGATCGTCCGCATCCCGCACGTTTCGGTGCTGGGCGATGATCCGGCTGACGAGCTGGTGCAGCAGTCCAAGCGGGATTTTGTCAGCTTGCTCTTCGAGGCGTACCAGTCGTATCGGGGCCAGTACGAGGACGGACCCGACCGGACACGGGAATGCGCGCTGGAGATGCTCTGGCAGGCGCACGCCGTCGAGGGGCAGCCGCACGCTGCCGACCTCAGCCTGTTCGTCGTCATCCGCGCGCTCGGCCCAAACCTCGAAGCCGCGGCAGCGGCCGTTTCCGAGCTGCGCGCTGTCGTGATCAGCGCGCTCACGTTCGGCGGATTCGACTACGCCGACCGGCCCACCTCCGTGGTCGGCACCGTGGCTGCGGAGCGATCGGTGGCGCTGGTGAAGGAGGAGTGGATCGAAAGCCTTGGCAATCAGATCCTGCCGAGCGCCTTTGCCTTCCACCGCATCCCGGCCGGCAGCCGTGACCTCAGCCGTATCGCTAGCGCCCTCACCGAGGTGCCCGGCGCTTCCCTATCGGTACAGCTGATCCCCGCAACACTGGAGCCCGACGAGCGGGTCGCGATCGAGCAACTCACTCTCGCGCTGACCACCCTCGCCAATGGCGTGACGGATCAGTCCATCGGGACTGTCAGCTTCACCGCGGCGAAGCGCGTTGCGGAGATGTACTCGTACATGGACGGGCACAAGGATTCGCCGCTGTTCCTGTTCAACGTCGTCGTCTCCGGGCCGAAGATGGCCGTGCCGGTTATCGCGAACCGGGTGCTCGGTCACCTCTCCGCCGATGCCGAGCACGGCGCGCTGGCGGCGCGCTTCGTCGACGCCACAGCCCTGGTGCCACGAGGCGATGCGTCCTTCGCGGCGGCGCCGTGGCAGCTGCATGAGACGCTCCTCGACCAGACTCGTGATCCGTCACTGTGGGCGGCGGCTCGCAACCCAGGCGAGGCGTTCTACCGGCTGCCGTTCCTGCTGACAGCGTTCGAAGCATCGGAGCTGTTCCGCCTGCCAATCGGCAGTGACACGGTCGGCGCCGGCCTCACGGTGAACACCACGACCCGGCACTCACGCAACTACTCGGCCGGAGTGATCGGGAGCACCAGCATCAAGGCCGGACGGCTCGCCGGGGCAGCCGAGGTCTCGATCGGCTTTGGGCACGCCGACTTGACCAAGCACGCCTTTGTCACCGGTACGCCGGGATCGGGCAAGACGACGTTCACGGTCGGACTGCTCGACCGGCTATGGCACGACCACGGCATCCCGTATCTCGTCATCGAACCGGCCAAGAACGAGTACCGGGGGCTGATCGAGACGACGCCGGATCTGCAAGTGTTCACGCCGGGCAAGGATCACCTTTCACCGCTAGTGCTGAACCCGTTCCTACCCCCTCGTGGTGTGCGGGTGCAGACCTACAAGTCGACCCTCAAGACGGCGTTCGCTGCCGCGGTCACGATGACGAGCCCGCTGGACAAGATCTTCGAGGACGCACTTTCCGCCACCTACTCCCGGTTCGGCTGGTTCGACGCCGACACCGCAGCCGACGGCCGGGAGGTGTTCTCCATCCGCGACTTCTTGACGGTGTTCCAGGAGACCTTCGCCCGCATTGGCTACACCGGCGACGCAGCGAATATCGGGCGGGCGGGCCAGGTGCGTCTGCAGGGCCTCGTCGGGCTGTTCGACACTTACCCGTCGATCCCGGTCGAGGATCTGCTGTCGAAGCCCACCGTGATCGAGCTGGCCGGGGTCGAGAACAGTGACGACAAGGCCCTCTATATCGCGCTCATCCTGCTGCAGATCCTCGCCTACGTGAACGCCAACATCGCCGGTGACGGGAACCTCAAGCACGTTCTCCTGCTTGAGGAGGCCCACGTCTTGCTCGACGCCGACGATGCTAGCAGGCCGGGCGAGGCCGACCCGGCTGCGATTGCGAAGAAACTGCTCAAGCGAATGCTGGCCGAGATCCGCTCCTACGGTGTCGGGATCGTCGTGGCCGACCAGTCACCGCGCAAGGTTGGTTCGGACGTGGTGGCGCTGACGAATATCAAGCTGGGGTTCCGGCTGGTGGAGGCGGCGGACAAGGAGATCCTGGCCGAGAGCACCAATATGAGCGAGGCACAGCGCGAGCGGCTGGCAAGGCTTCGTCCCGGAGAGGCGCTGCTGTTCTACGACCGGCTCGAAGACCCCGAGGAGATCGCGACCGCCGACTGGCGCGCCCAGCGTGGCATCCCGACCTTCGTGCCCGACGAGGAAATCGCTCGGAAGGTCACGTACTGGCAGCGGAACCCGGAGCTGCTCGTGCCGTACCCCGAGAACGCATACGTCGGCGACTGGGATGCCTCCGTCGCGGGTGCGGGCAAGGAGATCGCCCGGCGCCTCTTCGCCGCGCACGTCCCGGTCGGGGATGTCGACGTGAAGAAGCTCGGCAGCATCTACCGGCAACTGGATGCGTTCATCGCTGCGGAGCTTCCCGTGTCGATTCCGAACACGTCGGCCCTACGGCGAGCGGTCAAGGTGAACTTCCTGCGACTGGTCAAGTACGAGTCGCAGATCCCGCTATCTGATGCCACCATCCGCAAGACCCTCGAAGCCGAGAGGAACCGGACAGCATGAGGCGCTATGGCACCGACATCGCTGACGCACCTGCCGAGCCGGTTGACATCGGCGCAGACGTCAGCGCGTCCGACACGACAGACTACGCCGACGAACCCGCCGATCTGGCAGAGGCCCCACCCGAGCTCGATGCGCCCGAGATCGATGAAGCCCCGCCGGCCGGGGATCTTTCCGATCCGGCAGCGGACGAGAGTGATGCTGCATCGGAAATGCCGGCCGATGCTGAAGAGCGCGTCGACCTGGGTGAGTCGCCGGTGTTGGCCGACGAGGCGCGCGAACAGCCTCAGGAGTGGCAGGAGGGTGAAGTCGTGGACGTGGGTCACGGCGCAGTCCCCGACGCTCCACTAGATGTCATGCCCGCCGAGTCGGATGACCTCGGGGCACCTGACCTGGGCGCGCCCGAGGGCACGGACGCGCGAGAGGGCGAGATCTCTGCCGACAGCGACGGTGTAGATTCCACCGCTCCCGCCGAAGAGGGCATGTACGGCGATAGCCAATTGCGGGACGCACCGACCGAGGACATGTCGGATGCCGACACCGCTCACGAACATTCCCTCGCAGACGGTGACGTTGGGCTTGCGGAATCCGAGCCCGACACCCCGGATGTCGAGGCTGCAGCGGGTACCGACCTGCCCGAGGAGCAGGAGATCACGGAGCTTGGCTCCGAGGTGGAGTCTGAATCCCTCTCCGAGGTCGCGGATGCCGACGCGGAGCCATCGGTCGATGAGCTGACCGAGGCGGCCCGAGACGAAGCCCGTCCCGCCGACGAGCTGCGCACAGATCATGACGCGGACGTGGCCGATGCTCTGGCTGACGACCCGCCCGCCGATTCCCGATCGGCGGAGGTAGAAGAGGTGCCCGCGACCGAAGCGAACGACCTCCCGGTCGTCCACGCTGATCTCGGCAATTCGCCGGAGAACGAAGCGCTGACCTCGGCGCTGGCCGAGAAAGGCCTTTCGCTGGAGTCGGTGTATCGGTTCGATTACAGCGACAACCCGGTTCTCGGCTACCGCGAGTCCGCTCCGCCCGAGGACATCGCCTACGCCGTGAACGCCTGGAACGACCATGTCGCCCCCGGCATCGCTTCCGGTGCCACCCGCGAGGACTTCGCCGCCTACGACCAGGAGCACGGACTCGGAGGCCACGAGCAACTGGCTGGTGTCTACGACTACATGCTCGGCAACGACGCGATCAAGAGCGGCGGCGAACGCGAGGATGGGTCGCTCGATGTCACGGGCGGCAGGCACCGCCTCGAACAAGCACGCCTGAATGGTGTCCAGTACCTCCCCGTGAGGAAGTAGCCGACCCGGCAATCGAGCCGACGAGAGCGAGCACGCATGAAGATCTACGACGTCATCCAGAACGAGACCGGACTCCTGGACGGCGGCCTCGGGACCAAGGCCGTGCTGGCGTGGAAGTTCACCGGTGAGAACTTCAATGACAACACGCAGCTGATCGTCTCCGAATCGGAGGAGACAATCTTCATCCGCGACGGCATCGCCGTGGCGACTTTCGGCAGCGGTCGCTACACGCTCAATAGCAACAACCACCCCTTCATCGGCAAGCTCCGCAACCTGCTCTCCGGCGGGGTCAGCGCGTTCAGCTCACGGGTCTACTTCGTCAACATCGACCACAAGCTCGAGCTGCTATGGGGCACCGACAGCCCGATCCAGCTGCGCGACCCGGTCTGGGGACTGCAGACGAGCGTGCAGGCGCGCGGCTCGTACTCGGTCCAGGTGACGGACACCAAGAAGTTCCTGATCAAACTGCTCGGAACCAATATCCAGGTGTTCGACGAGCAGCAGCTCGCCGGCTACTTCCGCAGTGCCTTCTCGCAGCATATCCGCGGACAGATCGCGCGCTACATCCGCGACTCCGGCCAGGAAATCCTGGAGATCACCTCCGACATCGAACTACTCGCCGAGCAACTGCACCCAAGGCTCGCGCCGCTGCTGGACGAGTACGGCGTGAAGCTCGTCAACTTCTACATCGCCGCGATCGACATCCCCACCGACGACCCGAATCGCCGAGTGCTGGAGAACTCCATCGCGGAGAAGCAAGCCAAGCTGCAGGGCGCGCAGGGCGACAAGGCCGTCATGGGGCTACTCGGAGAAGACTGGGCCAGGCAGCAGTCGGCCACCATCCTCACCGAGCTCGCCAGGAACCCCGGCGCGGGTGGCGTCGCCTCCGCGGGTGCCGCCGCAGGCGTTGGTCTGGCTGCAGGTAGCGTCTTCGGGGAGATGGCGACGCAGATGTTCACGCGCCCCGTCCAGCCCGCAGGCGACCCGATGGCAGGCAACGTCGGGCGCAACCGCACCTCGCGCTTCTCGCCCGCTGAGTCTGCCGCGCCGGCCGCTAGCGAGACGTGTCCAGGCTGCGGGGTGAGCGTGGCGGCGGGAGCGAAGTTCTGCCCGGAGTGCGGCAACCGCCTCGCACCTCAGCAGGTGCCCTGCTCGTGCTGCGGAACTGCCATCGCGAGCACGGCCAAGTTCTGCCCCGAGTGCGGAACGCGGAACGACCAGGGAGCGTCCTCATGATCCGCACGATCCTGCGCGCTGTCCTGTGGCTCGTCCCCATCGCCGTCTACGTTGCCATCCTCCTCATCCTCGAGGTAGAGCAGAACGCGACATTCTGGACGTCCATGCTCCTGTTGGCGTTCGCCTATGTCATGCTTGCCGTCAGCTTCGTCGCCGTGCCGCGCAGTCGGATAGCTGCGATCCTGGCCGCGCCCCTGATGCTGGTGGCGAGCATCTACGTCGCTGTCGAGCTCATCGCGGCCAGCATCTTCATCTACGTGTCAGACATCCCCTACCCGTGGGTGATCATCACACAGCTGATCCTGACCGCGATCTTCCTCGTCGTGTTCCTCGCCACCATGTCTTCCAACGAGGCCATCGCCGCCCAGATTGAGACCCAGCACGCCGACGTCCTGGTGATCAAGAGCGCCGTCACCCGCATCACGGCCCTGGGACGTGTCGCCCACGATCCGCGCCTGGCCAAATCACTGGAAGGGCTGGCCGAGGAGTTCCGCTACAGCCCTGCGATGCGTTCGAACCAGGTGCGCGAAGTCGACGCGCAGATCGCCGTGCAGCTCAAACGACTGGAGAGCCTCGTCCACGTCCAAGCTTCACAAGAGGATACCGTCGGCCAAATCGCGGCGATCTCCGGGGCGCTCGCTGCACGTAACGAGGCGATCAAGCTCCGACAATAGACGGCGCCTATCACCAGTACGAGGTGGATGAGCGACGCCGAGCCCCTGAAGGACCACGTCGCCGAGGGCTTTCGGGCATCCAGGAACGAGCGCTTCACTTTGAGAATCTGGCTGAGCCGCGATCACTGCCATACCCGCCCGTAGAGCGAAAGGCGGCGACTGCCCCACGTGAGCTGTGACCTCAAAGGGCGTGAAGGACGGATCGATGACAACTCATCGTCAGTGCCGGGAGGGCTGGCGGAGAGGATGTCATCATGCCCGGTCCTTGTCCCGGAGAGCTCTGCGAGGACGAACGGTGGGGCACCCGGCAGGAGCTGCGGCTGACGATCGTCGTCTGCATCGAGCGGAAGTACCACCGACAGCGAGCCCAGGACACCCTTCACGGGTTGACGCCCATCGCGTTCCTAGCCACGCTAACCGAGCCGCTCACACTCGCGGCCTGAACCGAACCTGTCAGCAATTCGATTCTTAGGGCCGTAAAACTTATTGCACGGTGTCTGCCGTCTACGCGATCATCAACGTGTGGGCGACGGCAAGTGGGACAAGGACGATCTCGTCCATGGGGCCACAGAGCGCGGTGAGGAGGTCACCGTCAAGTTCACGAAAGACGGCAACGAGGCCCTCTTAGCTCGTGGACACGTCCCTGATATCCAAAGCGATATCGACCACGTGCATGTCTGGCACCAAAAAGCCGGTGAGCCGGGGCACCACGACATGCGGCGCACGCGGAAGCTTTTCCCCGATGTCAAGGACAACTGGACGGCGGCTCGCGAGGCGAAGGCGCGGCTCATATCGCGGGCCGAACAGCTGGCAACGTCGACAAGCTGGAAGCAGAGTGGCGACGAGTTTCGGCGTCTACTCGAAGAGTGGAAGTCCGTTGGACGGGGCGAGAGATCCGTGGACAATGCGCAGTGGTCCCAGTTCAGCGCAGCACGGGATCGATTCAACGCAGCGCGCAACGCATACTTCGAACAGGTCAAGCGGGAGAACGAGGCATCTCGCCGCGAGAAGGAACGAATCATCAGCCGGGCCGAGGCGCTCGCTCACTCCAGCGACCTGAAGGCGGCTTCAGATGAGCTGAAGCGCCTGATGGACGAATGGAAGCGCGCGGGCCGTGCTGGTAGGGAGGATGAGCAATCGCTTTGGAGCCGGTTCGAGGCTGCCCGCAACCGCGTACTCGATCGGAAGAAGCAGGAGTTCGAGAAGCGGCAACGAGAGTGGGCCTCGAACAAGTCGGCCAAGGAACGGCTCGTCGCGCAGGCGGAGTCACTGGCGAACTCATCCGACCTGCGGTCCGCGTCGGACCAGATGCGAAAGCTCGGGGAGGAGTGGAAGCGGATCGGTCCCTGCGAGAAGGCGGATAACGATCGACTGTGGTCACGGTTCAATCAGGCGCGCACACGCCTCAATGACCGGAAGAAGCAGGAGTTCGATAAGCGGGAGCGAGAGTGGGCCTCGAACAAGGCGGCGAAGCAGAGACTTGTTTCGCAGATGGAGTCGCTGTCGCACTCGAGCGACTTCCGGGCGGCCAAGGACCAGGCTCGAACCCTGGATTCGCAGTGGCGTGCCACGGGGCCATGCGCGAAGGCTGACAACGACCAGCTCTGGCAGCAGTACAAGTCGGCGAAGGATCGCCTGTTCGAGGCGGCGAAGCGGGCCGGCGAACAACGTCGGGCTGAAGCGCGTCAGCGTGCGCAAGACCACGTTTGGCGCTTGGAGGAACAGCTGAGGAACGTTGAAGCCGCGATCTACAGGGCCAACGAGAATTACTCGCGAGCGCTCTCCGCTCGCTCCCCATCCATGAAGAACCCAAATTGGATGACGATCTCTAATAATCACCTCGCGCGCCAGTCCGCAGCTCGTGAGAAACTCGCGTCGCTTGGACAGCGTAAGTCCGAGGTAATCCAGAAACTGATGGATGCGCGGTCCCGGCTGAACCAGCTCTGACCGCTTTGGCTTGTCTTTAAGGAACTGCTCGCCCAGGGGTACAGTGCAAGATGACCGGCCGATCCTGCCGAGAGCGAGCCTCGCGTGGGTACCGTGAGCCTGTGCTGCATCTCCTCATCGATACATCCACCTGGCTCGATATGGCTCGTCGGCGCGACGGCCAGCGATGGATCGTCGCGATTCGCGTCCTCGTGCTTCAGAACAAGGTCCGGCTCCTCGTGCCTTCGCTGATCATCGACGAGTTCGAACGCAACCGGGAGCGAATCGAAACGTCCATGACTGCCAGCATCGCTCAGCGCTTCAAACAGATTCGGCAAGACCTTCAGGAGTACGGGGGAGAGGACGACGCCCACGCGTACGCCGTCATCGAAGACCTCGGGAGGCACCTTCCGCTCATCGGAGGGATGACGACGCGCAATTTCGATGAGATCCTCGATCTACTCAGAGCGGGTCACGGTGTCGAGCCCAACGATGAGACGCAGGCGCGGGTTGTCGAACGGGGACTTGCCAAGCGTGCGCCGTTCCACCGGGGCAAGAACAGCGTTGCTGACGCGCTGCTCGTTGAGCTCTTTGGCGAGGCGTCACGAGCTGCCGACCTCGACGCTGATCCGCATGCATTCGTGACCACCAACAGCGATGACTTTTCTCTCGTCGGGGGTGACAAGCGGGAGCCTCATCCCGACATCGCCGAGCTGTTTGAACCCGTCGGCTCTCACTACCTTCTGGGAGTTGACGGACTCGATACTTACCTGCGAAGCCACTTCGGTAAGGAGATAGAGGAACTGTTCGCCGACACCGACTTCCAAGAGGAGCCGCGGAGACTTGATGAGATCGTCGCCGCTGAGCAGGAGCTTTTCGACCGGATCTGGTACCACCGCTCGCTCCAACGCGACTATCGGCTCGAAGCTGATGGCAACCTTGCGGAACTGGAGCGCCACCAGGAAGTCGCCGGACCGGGGCGGGAGCGCTTAGAAGCCACGTACGTAGAGTCGGGTCAACGAGGGCCGTACTCCGACTTCGAGCTCGGCATGCTCAACGGCAAGCTGTCGGCTATCCGATGGGTCCTCGGGAGTGAGTGGGACTTCCTCGATACCTGACAACGGTTGACGAGCCAATTGGGTCTCCGCGCGGTCGCGGACGACGCGCTCGGGACTGGGCAACCAACGCCAACCGTAGGATCAGCGCCATGGGCGCGAAGCTTGCGCCTGACCACGCACTCACTGCCGAGAGACGAAGAGGGCGCCGATGACTCGGACTCCGTCAAAACTGACTGACGCTCAAGCGAAGAGCATCCTCCTTGACTGGCCCGCCTCTACGTCAGATCTCTGGCCTCCGCCCGGAGGCTCGGGCCGGTGGATCAGGGCGCAGCCAGTTGACGGCAAAGCGAAGGGCCCACGCCTCGCGTCGCCGGGGGCGAAGCTCTTTGTGACCCAGCCAGATGGACTTTGGGTTTTCTCTAACGGTGGCGACAGTTGCGATGTGGTCGGGGTGGAGGTGTGTGGCACCGTGCAGAATCTGGATGACAAGAGATCGCGCTACATGCCGTCAAGCCACAGCATCGTCTTGCAGCTCTCCGAATCATGGTGCAGTGAACTCGTGCCCGTTCGAGGAGGCGCCAAGAAGTCGCGACGAGAGGTTCCGGTGACGATGGCAGCGGCTGGTTCCCAGCATTTTTCGGTTCCTGTTCGCTTCCTGCGAGTTCTCTACGCGCTGCCCAACGCGATCTACAAAAAGTGGGTCCCAGAGCACACCCCGACGGGCTACAAATATTTCTGTCCGCATTCGTCGTTGGCGAGCTACAACGTGCAGAAGATGCAGGCCTTCCTCAGGAGGATGTCCATTTCATCGCAGTTCTACCTAGATCCGGCAAACGTTAGATGAGGCTGGGAGGACTCGTGACCCGATCTGGGACTTAGCATGCACGCTGAGGCGCGGCTCTCTTATCGACCGAACTGCCTATCCCGCGGTATCAGACGGCTTCGCGCTGGGCACGTCGTGTAGGTCGGCTGACTCAGCGTTTAGGACGGCGAGCCGGACCTCGTCGTAGGTCAAGCTGATCGGCTGCTCGAAGTCGATGAAGTGGCCACTGGAGTCCTTCGGGACGCGGCTGACCATGAGGTCACGGACGCGAGTTACTGCATCCATGTTCGCGGCCAGCAGTACCTCTGTGTCACGGCGCCCCGCGCTGATCAAGAGGCGAGCTTCTTCCCGCTCCAAACCGTCGGGTCGTTCGATACCGCGAAGATACATCTCGATGTCTCCCTTGAAGCTCTTATCGAGATGGTGATCGAGGAGCGCGTTCTCGGCTGTTGAACCTGCTAGTAAGAACACAAGCGCGTCAGCCTGACGAGGTTGCACCCACTCGGCCGGACGGTCCGTCAACATCGTCACACCACCAGCAATAACCGACGACGCGCCTCCGGCCCAGGCGACAACCGTCTCGTGAGCAGGACGGATCGTTACATCCCGGAACTCGAAGTCCAGGAGGATGGCGGCAGCTGCATGTCCCGCCTCATGCGTTGTGATGTGACTTAGCCACCCATGATTTGCACAGGCGTACGCATCCAGCATCATCCGCTCACCGTACCCTCTGGGCAGTCTGCTCAGCGGGTGACGCCACCTTCAGGAATGGTGTGCCCACCGTTCCGACTGCGCTCAGCGGTCCAGGTCACACGGAATCGGTTCGGGCAATCAGGCCCCCGCTAAGCGCGGGTCGGGGGCCGGTACCATCGGCTCGTGGAGTTCGCCGAGGGTTACACGGGGTCATCGAAGACAATGTGTGTCGAGCACGTGACTGACCCTGTGCTGCGACACCAGGTTGAGCCAGATGTTTCCGAGCTGGCGTGCTCCTTCTGTGGGCGGTCCGTGCGCGCAGATGAGCCTCCGTTTGCTGTGCCGTTGGATTCGATTGGCGACCGCGTATACGAAGTGGCGCTTTGGTTGTATGACAGCTTCGACAACGCGTCGGTTTTCGACAATGAGGTCTACGAATCCGGCTTGGAGACAACTGATGTCGTGTGGGACTGCGTGAGCCGCGCGATTGACCCCTTGGTAGTTGACGATGTCGTTGACGCCCTCAGCGAAGCCATCAGCACACCGGAGTCATGGATACCTGCACGGCTGGAAGACGACCTGACATTCGGATGGGAACAGTTCGCGCAGACTGTCAAGCATGAGTCGAGGTTCGTGTTTATTGGCTACTCCGGCCGACCCGGCATCGACACAGAACCTCCAGGACGGTTGGCGCGATTCTTGGAGAGCGTGCTCGTCTACGCCGACAAGCAAACCCGAATGGTGACGACACTGCCCGCCGGCACTCCCTTGTATCGGGGACGCATGGAGCGCGACGCGCGCAAGACCCGGCGCGACATCGACGACGAGCTGAGCAAGAACCTCGGACCGGCCCCCATCGAGAAAGCCGCCGCAGGTCGGATGCAGGCGCAGGGGATTCCGTATCTCTACGCTGGAGACTCCATCCGTACAACGGTCGCCGAGGTGGCTCTCCACGACGGTAAGAACGACGAAGCGATTGTGGGCCGCTTCGTCACACAACGTGACCTGCGGATCCTGGATTTCACCCGGACGCCGGTCATACCGTCCGTGTTCGAGCACGCAGCGCGCCAGCGCTTCTCGTTCACACGATTCGTGGATGCGTTTGTTGACGCCATCACCGCTGGCGTCTACCAGGATGACTCGCAGGCTGTCTCCTACGCGCCTACGCAGGTGATGACAGAAGCCCTGAGGTGGCTCGCTCCACGCCCCATCGACGGCATCGCCTTCCCTAGCCATGCGGCGAAGGGTGGCAAGAACTACGCGCTCTTTTTCGGACCTGGCGAAGATTTCGCGACTGAGCCGCCATCCGAGAAGGAACAGAAAGAACACAGCAGCCTGTGGCGGACCACATTCGGCCCACGCGTCGCGCCCACTTTTGTGTTGGCAAGAGGCGATGTGACACTGCACAAAGTGTCGCGGAATGTTCGCGTGACGGCACTCTAGACCTTGCGGGGATGCAACTGCCTGCAACGCGAGGGGCATGCGAACTGCTGGTATCAAGCGTGGCTTGTAGTCCGGCTGTATCCCCGACGCTCACGGATGGGGACGTCAACGCTGCGTAGTCCGTTGAGCACGGTCTGCGGATCGAATCCCAACCTGCGCCCGATCGCGGCGGCGGACTTCCCCTCGCCGTACAGTGCCGCAGCGACCGTGATGTTTGCCTCGCTCATGCGGCGAACCGTCTCAATCCCACGGGAGGCGAGGTGGGTACCCACTGTCTGCCGCGTGACGCCGAACTGGCGGGCCACATCAGCCACGTTGCCGACTTCGAGGTAACGCGCGACCAGCTCATCTATCTCGGAAGGGCGGAGCTGACGGGCGGATCGGGCTCGCGGTGCTGCTTGCTTCGGTCTCCGGGACTGCGCAGCCTTCAATACGAGCTCTGAAGGAGGGTGACCGTCGCAATGTTTGGAGTAAGCGTGCAGTAGGTCCACCACGCGGGTTCTCCCGCGGAACACCACCGAGAACGGCGCCTCAGCGAGGCGCCGTTCGTGTTTCTGGAGGTTCTCATCGCGGCGCGTTCGACACCGTGCGCGGATGCGCGGCTGCTCGGTGCCCACCGCGCCGGCGGCGCCGGGTGGTTGGTCGCGTGGGCGCCGCGGCGCGGGCCGCGTGGGGGCGGTGGAAGTGGCCCCGGGGCGCCAGAGATGGCCCCGGGGTCACGATGGGATAGGGGCAGCCGCATCTCGCCACGCCGACGCGCGCGCGCCGGGTTCTTCTTCACCCGGCGGGGCGTTTCGCTACGCGGCCCTTTCGGGCCGCTCCGAGCATCGACGGGGCGTCCTCTCCGTCGAGGCGCCTTTCCTGCCGGCCCCGTCACGAAGACCCGGGCGTCCAAGGGGCTTTTCGGGGATGTCTCGACTGCGGAAGGCTCTCGAACGCCGTCAAGCGGGATGGGCGAGCATCCGCTCCCGCCTCCCGCCTCACGATCTGTTGCGAGGAGCGAGAAATGGCCCGATCAATGAGCGGCGCTTCGCCGTCGTGCGGTACGTAATGCGCACCAATAAACCACTGAGCGAAGAAGTCCCGACGTCCTCCAAAAAGACGGCGGTAAACGGAGCAAGTGAAGCCGGGCCGACGTGGAGGAGGGGATCACGCTCGTGATGCCGGCCGGGGCCTCGGCAAGCGCGACCCCATCGCTTCTCCCTGGTGGCCGATGATTCCGAGAATTGCGCGGCTTTCACGGGGTGTTCCGTCGCTGTCGTCCTCGGGCTCGCGCTGTGGAAATCACTGCGGCCCTCGAGACCCGGCGCCCGACTCACGGTGCCCAAGGCCCGGTAGGAGTGCGCCGCTTGTGTCCTCGTCGCGCACAAGAAACGAGACGGCCACATGATTTCGATAATGTCCTTTTGTGGGCAGAGATAGACGCCGCATAAAAGCGCATCGCCGGCGGACGAACGGTCACCTGAGCCGGTCGGTTCGCGTCGCGAAGGCCGTCGCGAGCCTGCTCGTCGCGCTCCTTGTCGCGCTGACGGTCGGCGTCACGCCAGCTGCGGCGACGACGCGCGGCCCGTCCGACGACCTCGTTCCGGCATCCGGGGCGTACTTCGGGTCCATCCTCGATTGGGGGAGCGACAGCGTGGCCGACCAAGCCGACCGGCTCGGGTCTCCCAGCGCGCTCTACCAACGAGAAGTGCCGTACCCGCTCACGGACGCGGAGCGCACCTATCTCGCCGGGTTCTTCCAGCAGACGGCCGCCGCCGGATCGATCCCGCTGGTGACACTTCGGCCCACGATGCCCCTGGCCGATCTGGGGGAGGCCCAGGCTCAGGAGTTCGTCGACGCGCTGGAGGAGGTGGCCCGTCCCGCCGGTGCGTCCGTCTACCTCAGCTTCGCGCCCGACATGAACACCACGTGGGCGCCGTGGGGGCAGCGACCCGACGCCTACCGCGCGGCGTTCCAGACGTTCGCCGACGTGGTGCACGAGCGGCTCCCGCGCGCGGCCGTCGTCTGGTCGCCGTTCTGGGGCGGCGACTATCCCTTCCGCGGCGACGCGCCCGCCGCAGCAGACGGAGCGGACACCGACGGCGACGGGGTCCTGACCGGCGGCGACGATCCCTACGCTCCGTACTACCCCGGCGACGCATCGGTGGATGCCGTGGGACTGTCGCTCTACTTCGACGCGACTGGCGGACAGGGGGCGCGCAACGTCGTGCCCGGGCCCGACGACTTCGTCTCGCGCCTCACCGGGACCGACTTCTCCGGCGCCCCCGACTTCTCCGGCGCCTACGCCTCGGCCGAGCGACCCCTCCTGATCCAGACGGCCGCCTTCTACAGCTCCAGCGCCGGCGGGCCCGGCGAGCTCGAGGTGAAGTCGGCCTGGTGGCGCCAGATCATGGCGGCGGTCGGATCGGGGCAGGTCGACGATCTCGGTGCGGTCATCTGGCAGGAGACGGCCACCACGCGAGGCGTCGTCGGTGAGACGGTCATCGACTGGTCGGTGACACTGACCTCCGACGAGGTGCGTTCGACGTTCGTGGACGATCTCCGTACCTCGGAGCTGGTGCTCGGTCCGGTTCGAGATCGGTCGGGTGCGTCAGCGGCCACGTCGCAGGCGAGCGGTGCGGTGAGCTGGGCGGTCGCGGCGATCGTCGCGGCTCTGGCCGCGGCACTCGTGATCTTCGCCGTGCGCGGATCGCCCCGCGCGCAGCGGTGGCGGTACGCCGGCATCCCCTCGCGAGACGCGCGCATCGATCTCTTCCGCGGTCTGGCGATCGTGTTCGTCGTGGTCAACCACCTGGGCCTGATGAGCTTCCTCCAGATCGGCACGCAGGAGTTCCTCGGCGTCGTCTCGGGCGCCGAGCTGTTCGTGCTCCTCTCGGGCCTGGTGCTGGGGCTGGTGTACCGCCCCAAACTGGTGTCCGGCGGGATCGGCGAGGTCGTCATCCGCACGTTCGGCCGATCGGCGAAGCTGTACCGCACAGCCCTGGCGGTGGTCGTCCTCGTCTTCTTCCTCGCCCTGATCCCCTTTCTGCGTGGCCAGGCGGTGACGACCTTCACCGACCAGGGCACGGGGGCGGCCGGTCCCGGTGCGACAGGCCGGGTGTACGACCTCTACGCCGGAGCCGACCGGCTCCTGCAGTACCCCGTGGATCCGCAGGTCGTCGTCGATTTCCTGCTTCTGCGCATGGGACCGTGGCAGTTCAACGTCATGGGTCTGTACGTCATCCTGCTGCTGCTCTCGCCGCTGGTGCTCTGGGCTCTGGGACGTCGGTGGTGGCCGTGGGTGCTGGGCGTGAGCGCGACGCTCTACGTCATCGGGTACACCACGAGGGTCCGCCTGCTCCCGTCGCAGTTCGAGGACTCGTTCCCGCTCCTCGTGTGGCAGCTGCTCTTCGTGGTGGGCATGGTCGCGGGATTCCACCGCCGGGAACTGCTCGCCTGGTTCAGCACGAGCGTCGGACGGATCGTGCTCATCGCCCTGGTGGCGGTCGCGGTCGCGCTGATGCTGTTCTCCTGGAACAACCCCTACAGCCCGGCTCCGGGAGATCCGCGTCTGAGCCTGGTGTCCGACAACACCTTCCGAGACGTGTACGCCGCGTTCTTCGAGCGCACCTACCTCGCGCCCGGTCGCCTGCTGAACGTGCTGGTCGTGGTCGTCGTCGTGTACGCGCTGCTCACGGCGTACTGGAAGCCGATCTCGACGGTCGCGGGCCGATTCCTCGTGCCGCTCGGCGAAGCGACCCTCTACGTCTTCATCATGCACGTCTTCTTCGCTCTGGCGGTCGCCAGCATCCCGGTGCTGAACCAGGGCAATCTCCTGTACAACACGCTCGCGAACGTGCTGGTCCTCGCCCTGCTCTGGGTCATGGTGCGAACGCGATTCCTCTTCGGGGTGGTGCCGCGATGAATGCGTCGGACGAGAACGACCGGATGCCGGAAGACACCCGCATCAGCGAGCGACGTCTGCTGCTCATGCGCATCGTCGTGGTGCTGACGATCCTGCTCGGCGTCAACTACGTCACCTGGCGCTGGTTCTTCTCGCTCAACTGGGACGCCTGGTGGATCGCCGTGCCCCTCATCGTCGCCGAGACCTACAGCCTGATCGATGTGTGCCTGTTCGGAATGATGATGTGGAAGGCGCGGGGCCGTCCCGCGCCGCCCGCGCCGCCCGAGGGCCTCGGGGTCGACGTCTTCATCGCCACCTACAACGAACCCGTCGACCTGGTGATGACGACCGCGCTCGCCGCGCAGCGCATCCGCTATCCGCACCGCACGTGGATCCTCGACGATGGTTCGCGCGAGGACATGCGCGAGCAGGCGGAGGCGGCGGGCATCGGTTACATCTCCCGGGGCTCCGAGTGGGACGACCGGCCCCGGCACGCCAAAGCCGGCAACATCAACAACGCCCTGCAGATCACCGACGGCGAGTTCATCCTCATCCTGGATGCCGACATGATCCCGCGCCCCGAGATCCTCGACCGCACGCTCGGCTATTTCACCGATCCTCTGGTCGCGCTCGTGCAGACCCCGCAGATCTTCAGCAACGTCGCCACCGGCGACCCGCTCGGCAGTCAGGCACCGCTGTTCTACGGTCCGATCCAGCAGGGCAAGGACGGCTGGAACGCCGCGTTCTTCTGCGGATCGAACGCGATCCTCCGCCGCGAGGCCCTCATGCAGCTCGGCATCGTGGGGTACGTGCGCGAACTCGACCGCTCGGTCGTCACCGCCTTGCGCAGCGCGGGGCGGGTCATCGAGAAGGCGCGAACGCACCCCGCGGCATCCGATCCGGCCGTTGCCACGGCGCTCGACGACGTCGCCGATGCGGTGCGGGACGCCCGGGAGGCACTGCGCTCGCGCCAGCCTCTGGGAGAGGTGACCTATCGCCTGCATCGGAGGGTGGATGCCGCGACGCAATCGATCGTGGCCTCCGATGTCGCGGGGATCGACGCCGACCTGCGCGAGCTGGCGGCGCTCGCCGGACCCGGGGGCGCCGGTGCGACGCCGGAGGAGCAGGCGTTCGACGTCGAACAGGCGGTCAGTGCCCTCTCGACGCGGGAGCTGTCACCCCTGAACGCGCTCGAAGCGGTCCAGGCGGTGCTTCGCACCATCGGCGTGGACCGCGCCGCCGAGGCGCAGCCGGTCATGCCGCTGGCGACCATCTCGGTGACCGAGGACATGGCCACCTCCATGCGCATGCACGGAATGGGGTGGAAGAGCGTCTACCACCACGAACTGCTCGCCGACGGCCTCGCGCCCGAGGACCTCGGAACGATGCTCACCCAGCGTCTGCGCTGGGCGCAGGGGACCATGCAGGTGCTCCTGCGCGAGAACCCGCTCGTGCAGTGGGGCATGTCGCTTCCGCAGCGGCTGATGTACTTCGCCACGATGTGGAGCTACCTGTCGGGGTACGCCGCGGTCGTCTACTTCGCCGCGCCGATCATCTTCCTCGTGCTCGGAATCCTCCCCGTGCACGCGTACGCCGTCGAGTTCTTCGCCCGGTTCATCCCCTTCATGATCGTGAACCAGCTCCTGTTCGTGATCGCGGCGAAGGGCGCGCCCACCTGGCGAGGGCAGCAGTACAGTCTCGCCCTCTTCCCGGTGTGGCTGAAGGCGTGCTCGACGGCGTTCAACAACGTCGTGCTGCGCATCCCGCTGGGCTTCGCCGTGACCCCCAAGACGCGTCCGAGCAACGACGGACCGCAGTGGCACCTCATCAAGACCCAGCTGGTCGTGATGGTGCTGCTCGTGCTCGCCATCATCGCGGGATGCATCCGGTTGTTCGTCGACGGGGCCGAGCCGGTGGGCACCGCGGTCAACATCGCATGGGCCGTCTACGACCTCGTCGTGCTGAGCGTGCTGTTCCAGGCGGCGACCTTCAAGGGGTACGACCCCGTCGCCGAGGCGGAGCGCCTCGCCGATCACGCCCGGAATCCTCGCAGGAAGGCCTCCCGATGACGATTCACCCCGCACCCTTCGACGACGTCGCGAGTCAGATCGCGGTCGAAGCGCTCGGCATCCTGGATACGCCCCGCGACGAACGTTTCGACCGCATCACCCGCATCGCCCAGGAGATGTTCGCGGTGCCCATGGTCAGTGTGACGCTGCTCGACCGCGATCGACAGTGGCGCAAGTCCGAGATCGGCCTCGGCGGGCGCGAAGCGCCGCGGCAGGACGCGTTCTGCGACTTCACGGTGCGCGAGGGGCGCACGGTGGTCATCCCCGACGCGAGTGTCGACGAACGGTGGGCGGCCAATCCGTTCGTCGAGGGCGAGCCGCACCTGCGCTTCTACGCGGGCCACCCCCTGCAGGCGGGACCGGGCGAACGAATCGGCACGCTGTGCCTCATGGACACCCGGCCGCGCGTGCTCGACGAGCGCGAGACGACCCTGCTGCAGGACCTGGCGAGCTGGGTGCAGTCCGAGATCCTGCGGCAGAACGAGATCGATGACGCGTCGAGCATGCAGCGCATGCTCCGTCCGCGGGCCTCGGCCGACATGGCCGGGTACAAGGTCGCGGCCGTCACGATCCCCGCGGGGCTGATCGCGGGCGACTTCTACGACTGGTACTCCGTCGGTTCACGCGTACGATTCACCCTGGCCGACGTGATGGGCAAGGGACACGCCCCCTCGCTCCTCGCCGCGGGCCTGCGGGCCTCACTGCGGACCGAGCCCGGCCGTGATCTGCTGGAGACAATCCGCGAAGCCGATCGTTTGCTCAGCGCCGATCTTGAGGACCTCGGCACGTTCGTCACCGCGTTCCACGCCGAGCTCGACCCGGGGAGCGGATCGATGCGCTTCGTCGACGCCGGCCACAGTCTCGGCTACGTCCTGCGCGCCGACGACACGTGGGAGCACCTGACGTCCACGGGCGTTCCCCTCGGCATGGGCCTTCAGGAGGCGCGTGCGTCGTCGCAGGTGCAGCTCGCGCCGGGCGACATCTTCATGGTCTGCAGCGACGGACTGCTCGACGTCCTCGATCCCCACGACCCGCTCGGGCACGTTCTCCGCGTCATCCGGGAGCGCGGGATCGAGGGTGCCCTCGACGAGGCCGCGCGGCTCACCCGGCAGACGAGCGACCCCGACGATCTGACCCTGCTGGTGGTGGAGCGCACCAACGCCTCCACCGAGAAAGGAACGGCATGAACATCGAACGACGAGACCTCACCCACGCGGTGGTGCTGGAGATCGAAGGTCGCCTCACGGCAGCCGTCGCCCCGCAGCTTCGCAACGAGGTCGCCGATCTCGTCGCCGCGGGGCGCACGAACGTCGCGGTCGACCTCGCGAAGGTCGACTTCATCGACTCCTCGGGTCTCGGCGCCCTGATCGGGGCGCTGAAGGCCACCCGCGTCGCAGGGGGCGACCTTCGCATCGCGGCCGCGGGCGACCAGGTGAAGCAGGTGCTGCGACTGACCAACCTCGATAAGGTACTGGCGATGTACCCCGACGCTGAGCGAGCCTTCGATGGCTCCTGACAATGTCGTCACCCGTGAAGGGGTGGCGACACTACCTTTCGTGGAGACCCTCCACGACGCTCTGTCCGAACTCGCCACCCGGGCCCCCGACATCCCGGAGGCCGACCTCAGCCTGTTCTCCCTGGCGGTGATCGAGATCGCGACCAACATCGCGGTGCACGGCGCGCGCGGCGACGAGGATGTGAAGCTGGCCGTCGAGCTGTCGGCGGGGGAGGCGCTGCGCGCGACGCTGCGCGACGATGCGCCGCCCGTCGACTTCGACCCGACCGCTCAGACCATGGTCGACGCGCTCGCCGAGTCGGGCCGCGGACTCGCTCTCGCGGCGGCCGTCTGCGACGAACTCTCGGTCGAACGCCGCGGGGGCAACGTCTGGAGGCTGGTCCGCCACCTCGGATGACGCGGGGGTCAGCACCGACGCCGGCCGACGAGCAGTCGGGCCGCGGCCGCGGGGAACGGGCGCGCGGCGGGGCTCAGTCGCCCTCGGCCCACCCTCCGGGAGCGGCGATGTTGAACATCCAGGCCACGCCCCACGGGTCGGTCACCTCGCCGTAGAGGTCGCCCCACACCTGCTTCTCGAGCGGCGTGACCACCTCGGCGCCGCGCTCGACGAACCGGTCGTAGAAGCCCCGGACGCGGTCGGTCTCATCGCTCATGAAGGCCGCCTGCACCCGGCCCTTTCCCCACCCAGCGGCAGGTTCGCCGAAGGCGTCGGCGCCCATGACGGTGAATCCGTCCGCGCGCAGCTCCGAATGCATGACCCCCTCCGCAGGGGCGTCGCTGACACCGAAGTCCGCGAACGTGTGGATGGCGAGCTCACCCCCGAAGACCGTCTGGTAGAAGGTCATCGCCTCGCGGGCGGCGCCGCTGAACGAGATGTACACGACGAGTGAGGTCGACATGGCGGCATCCTTCGAACGGGGACGGTTCGCCCTAACCCTAGACCGGGCTGCGCCGGGCCGCCAGAGCTCGGTGATGCCGGGACCGGCCGCCCGAAACGGCCCGCACGGCCGGCGCTTCGCGTGGGAGGAGAGCGTCAGTAGCGGATCGCGTCGATCACCTTCACCCGCACGGCGACGAGCGCGGGGAGCAGTCCCGCGAGCGCGCCGACGACGGTCGCAGCGACCAGGCCGGTGATCGCCGCATCCACCGGGAAGGGCGGGAAGTCGCTGACCATGCCCTGGCCGACGAGGTCGCGGACCGCGGGGGATTGCACCACCAGGATCGACACGATCACACCCACTCCGCCGGCGACGACCGTCGCGACGACGCTCTCCATCATCACGGCGAAGAAGACCCGACTCGCCGTCGCTCCGAAGCTGCGACGGATGCCGATCTCGCGCACGCGCTGCTTGACCGTCACGAGGGCGATGTTCACCAGCCCGAGGGCGCCGAGCAGCAGCACGAGGACCGCGATGCCGATGACGACGTTGCGGGTGACGGCGAAGGGGTCCTCACCGTAGGTGGCCCAGTCCTGCCGGTTGATGTCGACCTGGGAGCCCTCCCCGAGGGCGCCGACGAGGTCGCGCTGGACCAGACCGGTCAACTGCTCGGACAGCTCCGGCGGGACCCACATCTCGTACTGCGTCTGCGGACCGTACCCGCCGCCGTACGGATCCGGTGCGGCGGCGGCGCTCGTCCCGCGCTCGCCGGTCGCGGCATCCTCGATCGCCTTCGCGTGATCGGCCAGCATGAACATCGAGGGCATCGTGTCCCACGTCGGCGACGGGGTGACGCCGACGACGACAGCGCGCACGCCCCCGGAGGGGATTCCGGATGCCGAGTTCGGCACGCCCTGTCCGCCGAGTGCGACCACCGGGTGGGTCGACAGCGGAGGCCGCCCCATACGATCCCAGAACACCTCATTGACGATGATCTGCGGGGCGAGCTGCTGCGCATCGAGGGGGGTGAACCACTCGCCCTCGCGCATCTGCACCCGGTGCATCTCCCCGTAGGGCTGGTCGACGGCCTGCGTCCCCACGTCCACGAGACCGTCGGGGAACGGCACGACCTGCGTCGTGTTCTGCACACGGCTCGCATACGTGACCCCGTAGCGGTCGACGACCTCGGCCCATGCGGCATCCACCCGCGCCGGATCCAATGCATCGCCGCCGCCGCCGTACATCGAGACGACCAGGGTGGCGGGCCGGCCGGAGCTGCGCTCGCTGAGCTCCATCGTCGACTGCTGCACGATCGCGCCCAGGGCGACGACGGTGGTGAGCGAGCACACGGCGACGGCGACGCCGACGAGGGAGAGCAGCACGCGCGTGCGGTGCACGCGCACTTCCTGCCAGGCCTCGAGGAGCGCGCCGACCAGTGCGGTGAGGGCGCGCATCAGTCGACCGTCCGGTCGGACGGCGCGGACGTCGTGGCCGGCGTGGAGAGGTCGGCGAAGCCGAGGTCGGCGAGGGCGTCGTCCGTCGCGGCGGCGCCGTTCGCCTCGGCATCCGGAGCCGTCTCGCGCCGATTCCGACGCGTGAGCGGTTCGAGGCTCGGGTCGTCGACGGGTGTGAGCACGCCCCGCTCGAGCCGGAAGTGACGGCGGGCGCGTCGAGCGATCATCGGGTCGTGCGTGATCGTCACCTGAGCTGCTCCCGTGCGGGTGGCGACGTCGTCGATGAGGTCCATGACGCTCTGGCCGGTGTCGAGGTCCAGCGCACCGGTGGGTTCGTCGGCGAGGATCAGACGCGGGCCGCGCACCAGCGACCGGGCGATGGCGACGCGCTGCTGCTCACCGCCCGACAGGCGATCGGGCAGGCTGCTGAGGCGGTGCCCGAGACCCACGAGCTCGAGCATCTCGGCGGCGATCCTCCTGCGCCGCCAGAAGGTGCGGCCCGTCGAGTACAGCAGCGGCATCGTGACGTTCTCGAGGGCGGTGCGTCCGGGGAGCAGGTTGAACTGCTGGAACACGAACCCGATCGCGGCTCCGCGCAGACGGTCGCGTTTCGCGGCGGAGTACGTCTTGACCGGGCGGTCGTCGAAGGTGATCTCGCCGCTGGTCGGCAGATCGAGCAACCCGAGCATGTTCAGCAGAGTCGACTTGCCCGACCCGGAGCGCCCGACGATCGAGACGTGGTCGCCCGCATCGATCGTGAGATCGACGCCCGAGAGGATCGTCAGCGCGGGCTGGTCCGGCGGGATCACCGTGCGGGTGACCTCGCGCAGGCTGAGCAGACTCACGGCGCGACGGCCTGGTCGCAGAACATCGAGCCGTCGGGATACACCGTGCACCCGTCGTCGGGGACGGAGAGTGCTCCGGGCGCGAACTCGAGGATCTCATCGCCCTCGTTCAGGCCCTGGGTGATCTGCACCTGCGTGCCGTCGGTGAGACCAAGGGCGACGGGACGCTCGGCCGTGGATCCGTCGGCGGCCGTCACCCAGACGGTGCCGCTCTGCGCGGCTCCGCGCACGGCGGTCGTCGGCACGACCAGGACGTTCTCGGCGCGTCCGCCTGCGATGGTCATCTCGGCGGCGAGCCCGGCGAACACGGTGACGTCGCCCGGCACGGAGCAGGTCGCGGTCGTCCCGGAGCCGGACGCGCCCGGTGCCGTACCGCCTCCACCGCTGCCGTCGGGCTGTCCCGTGCCGGAGGCGTCGCCGGTGCTGCCGGCGAGCGGAGTCGTGATCCGGAGGGTGCCGCAGGTGAACGCCGCCGGTCCGCCGGTGATCGTCACCGTCGCCTCCGTCGGACGGTCCAGCAGGCGGTACTGCTGAGCGGGTTGGAGCGTGCCGGTCACCGAGAACGTGGGCGGGGCCACGGTGCCGACGGTCATGCCGATCGTCACCTCCTGGCCCGCGATCACCGAGAGGGAGCTGAGCGTGCCCGACGCGGGCGCCGTGACCTCCACGTAGCGGAAGATCGCCGGCTTGGGCTTGCCCTCCTCATCCACGCTGTCGGCCGGGTCTCGCTCGATCGGCACCTTGACGTCGAACACCACGTCGTCCTGCGTCACGCTCGCGCCCTGCGCGAGGAAGATCTTGTTGACCGTGCCCGCGGCGGTCGCCTTCATCGGCACGGCGGCGTCGGCGGCGATCGTCGCGTCGATCACGACGTCATTGGTGATGGTGCCCAGTGCGGCGACCGTCCGCGGCTCGACGATCGCGCCCGTGGGCACGGCCGGCGACGCGTCGGCGGGGCGGTCCGGGAAGAACGCCAGCTTGACGAGGGCGGCCGCCACCACGGCCACGAGAAGAAGACGCAGGATCGGAAAGACCCACGTGCGTGCGATCCCCATGAAACCCCCCGGAACGGAAATCGTCGTCAGCGAATGCTTCCCACCCTAGGGGGGTCGGGTGTCCGATCCCGCCTCGCCGCAACCGGTGACGCGCGAGAGGCCGCCCCGGACGACGGATGCCACGACCCCGGTCACACGATGGCGGCGGGAGTCGTGGCATCCGAGGGGCGCCTAATTCTTCTTCGGGGGAGCGACCACCTGCGGGGCGATGAAATCACCCGAGCCGACTCTCGAATGACGGCGCGAGTAGGCGAAGTAGATGGCGAAGCCGAGTGCCAGCCAGATGAGGAAGCGCAGCCACGTCTCCACCGACAGGTTGAGCATCAGATAGGTGCAGATGAGGGCGGAGAGGATCGGCAGCACCGGGCTCCACGGCACCCGGAAGCCCCGCTTGAGATCCGGTCGCTTGCGACGGAGCACGAGGACCCCCACGGAGACCAGCACGAAGGCGGACAGCGTTCCGATGTTCACCATCTCCTCGAGCACGCCGATCGGGGTGAGACCCGCCACGACGGCCACGATCAGAGTGACCAGGATGGAGATGACCCACGGCGTTCGCAGGCGCGGGTGCACCTTGGCCAGAGCACCGGGCAGGAGCCGGTCGCGGGACATCGCGAAGATGATGCGTGTCGCGCCGATCATCAAGGTCAGCACGACCGTGGTGAGGCCCGCGACGGCGCCGGCGGCGATGACCGTGGCCATCCACGTCTGTCCGTGGAAGGCGAAGGCGTTCGCCAGGGCCGCGGAGGGGTTCAGTTCGCTGTAGGGGACCATGCCCGTCACGACGACCGCGACGGCGCAGTAGAGGATGGTGCAGATCACGAGCGAGGCGATGATGCCGATCGGGAGGTCGCGCTGCGGCCGCTTGGTCTCTTCCGCCGTCGTGGCCACGACGTCGAACCCGATGTAGGCGAAGAACACCAGTGCCGCACCGGCGAGCACACCGCCGACGCCGAAGGTGGCGGGCTCGAGGCCCGAGAGGAACTGCAGCAACGGCTGAGTCAGTCCCGTCTCCGACTCGGTCGGCATCGACGGGGGCACGAACGGGGAGTAATTGGCCGGGTTGATGAACATGATGCCCGCGATGATGACGAACAGGACGATGAAGAGCTTCACCGCGACCAGCACGAGGTTCACCCGGAGCGACTCCTTGATGCCGAGCGTCATCAGGGCGCCGAGCACCAGCACGAGCAGGATCGCGGGCAGATCGACGACACCGCCGTAGGAGATCGCCTCGGGCAGCACGATGCCGAGCTGCCCCAGGAACGCGCCGAGGTAGGCGCTCCATCCCTGCGCCACGACACTCGCGCCCAGGAACATCTCCAGGATGAGGTCCCACCCGATGATCCAGGCGAACAGCTCGCCGAGCGACGCGTACGAGAAGGTGTAGGCGGAGCCGGAGACGGGAACCGTCGAGGCGAACTCGGCATAGCACATGGCGGCGAGGCCGCACGCGATGGCGGCGATGACGAAGCTGATGACCACGGCGGGCCCCGCGACGTCATGCGCTGCGCGGCCGGTCAGCGTGAAGATGCCGGCACCGATCACCACGCCCACGCCGAAGACGGTGAGGTCGACCGCGGTCAAGGACTTCTTGAGTCGGAATTCCGGCTCGTCGGTGTCGGCGATGGACTGTTCCACCGACTTGGTACGGAAAAGGCTCACGCGATGCTTCCTCTGTTTCGGGTGGCATCCGGGGAGCGGACACCACACCCGGAGGATAGTCGCTCCCGCGCCGCGTGCCTATCCGCCCGCCCTCGCGTGCACACCATGACACGAAAGTCGATGTCGTCTGCGTCAATTCGCCGAGGTGTATTCTTTATGCATTATGGCAATGAAACACATCACTCACATGGTCGACGATCTCGATGGCACCGTTCTCGAAGACGGGCAGGGAAAGCAGATCACTTTCTCCGTCGAGGGGCGTGCGTACGAGATCGACCTTTCTGATCGGAACGCCGACAAGTTCTATTCGGCGATCGCTCCTTACGTCGATGCCGCGCGTTCGGTCGCCCGCGGGAACACCGCGCCGCGACGGGGTCGGACGACTCGACGCGCGAGCGATGTCGATCTGGGCGCCGTTCGTGAATGGGCGCGCGCCAATGGACACACGGTGAGCGACCGCGGTCGCGTGCCCGCGACCATCCTCGACGCGTACACCGAGGCCAATTCCTGAGTTTTCTCGGACGCGGCGGAAAGCAGACGTGTCTGCTCGGCTGACGTCGGGCGCGGTCACGCAATTCGCCGTTCTCGACGCCCTCCTCGCCGGTGTCTTCTCGCAAGGTTCGCCCGTCGCCGACGTGCGCGCCGCGGGAGACACCGGCGTGGGGTGCTGCGAGGGCCTCGGCGGCGAGGTGGTCATCGTCGACGGGGCCGTGTACGAGTGCACGGCGGACGGGCCCCCGCGCCTCATGGCGGAAGAGGAACTCCTGCCTTTCGTCGATGTGTGCTTCTTCGGGGATGCCATCGAGACGTCCGTCTCCGATCTCGACCTCCCCGGCCTCGACACCGCGGTCCAACAGGGTCTGCTGAGCCGCAACCTGTTCCATGCGGTGCGTGTGGACGGGACGATCGCCCGCGTCCTCACGCGCGTTCCTCGCCCTCAGCGGCCCCCGTTCCGCCCTCTCGCCGAGGTGGCCGCCGAGCAGATCGAGACCACCACATTGGACTGCCCGGGAAGCCTCGTGGGCTTCTGGATGCCGCGGATCTATCAGGGCATCACCGTGGCGGGTCTGCATCTGCATTTTCTGAGCGACGATCGGTCGATCGGCGGGCACGTCCTCGATCTTCGAATCGGCGAAGCGCGTCTGCGCGTCTCGGCGTTCGCCGACCTGCACCTGCGGCTTCCGCGGGAAGGGGAATTCCTTTCCACGGAACTCACCCATGATGACGACCGTCGCATCGTCGCGGTCGAAGGGCGCAGCGCTTCCCGGTCCTCGCCGCCGGAATGACCCCGTCGCCGCCGCGGCGGGCGAAAAGGCGGGTGAATTTGCATTGCATTCGACGGAGCGGACTCGATCGGCGGTTTATCGTCGGCGCATGGCGAAAAAGCACTTCACACAGCTGATCGACGATCTCGACGGCTCCGTGATCGACGACGGAACGACCGTGCAGTTCTCCTTCGGCGGTCACGCATATGAAATCGATCTCTCGCGCGATAACGCCGAGAAGATGCACGACGCGCTGCGTCCCTACATTTCCGCAGGTCGCGGCGCGGATTCCCCTCACGCCGTTCCGCGGCGCACGCCGCGCGGTCGCGCCATTCCCACGAGGGATCTGGCCGATGTGCGCTCGTGGGCCGAGAAGAACGGCCATTCCATCAATACCCGCGGGCGCATCTCCACCGCGGTCCTCGAGGCTTACGACGCCGCCCACTGACCCATCGACGCCGATCCGGATGCCGCGACTCGTGGCATCCGGATCTGCTTTTCGTCCGCCGGCCGGCCGACGTCGACGCCTTCGCGGGAGGGGAGGGCCCGAGGTCGGCCGGGACGTCAGGCGGCCCGTCGGGCTCGGGTCTCCGCGTCAGACCAGGGCGGAGCGGCGGGCGCCGACCGCGAGGCGTTCCGCCGCGAGACCCTCGGCCGCGGCGAGCGGGGTGACACCCCGCGCGGATGCCTCGTCGAAGACCCGGCGGAGGGTGTCGCCGATCCCGGCGACGCGGCCCATGACCTCGTCCCGCGTTCCCCGCTGAGCGGCGACGCCGTCGAGGTAGATCACGCCTCCCGCGTTGACGACGAAATCGGGTGCGTACAGGATGCCGCGTCCGGCCAGGCGGTCGGCACCGGACCGCTCGGCGAGGGGGTTGTTGGCCGGCCCGCACACCGCGCGGGCGTCCAGGGCATCGATCACGTCGTCGGTGAGCACGCCGCCGATGCCGGCCGGCACGTAGACGTCGGCGGGAACGAGGTGCGCTTCGCTCGGCTCGACCCACGCCGCCCCGAGCTCCGCCGCCAGCGCGCGCTTGGCCGGGTTGACGTCGGTGACGGTCAGGGCCGCGTGCTCGGACGTCAGGCGTTCGGCGAGCCGGCTGCCGACCTGTCCGAGGCCGGCGATGGTGATGCGACGACCGGCGACGTCACCGGTGCCGACGGCGCGCTCGAGCGTGGCGACGAGGGAGGCGTAGACGCCGAGGCTCGTCGGGCCCGCCGGCTCGCCCGATCCGCCTACCGAGTCGGGCAGACCCACCACGTGCGCGGTCCGCTCGCTGACGACGAGCATGTCCTCGGTCGTGGACCCCACGTCTTCGGCGGTGCGGTACAGCCCGCCGAGGCTCTCGACGGCATCGCCGAGATCGAGGAAGGCCGCCCGACGACGATCGGCATCGAGCACGACGCCCTCGGGGAGACCGATCACGCTCTTGCCGCCACCCGCGTCGAGACCGGCGGCGGCGTTCTTCAGCGTCATCGCCGCGGACAGGCGCAGGGCGTCGCCGAGCGCGTCGGACCACGACGGGTAGGTCCACAGGCGTGCGCCACCGAGGGCGGGACCGAGCACCGAGGAGTGGAGCGCGACGGTGACGAACAGACCGCTCCGTCGCCCCGTGATCACCTCCACGCGTTCGTGCGTGAAATCGGGCAGGGGCAGGGCGTTGTTCATCGCGTTCCTTGTCGTCGGCCGCCTTGTGGGCGGCGCTTGGGGGATGCCGCGGCGTCGCGGCATCCACTCCCATTGTGGCGCGCGGCCATCTCGGGCGCGAGGGCCGGTGGCGCCGGTCACGCCGAGATGACACGTTCGCGTCGAGAGCACACGTTCCGGTGCGCCCGGATGGGGTGATCTCGCGCGGATCGTGTGATGTGGAGGGGGGATGCCGAGGGCGCCGCGACGCCGACCTTTAGGCTGTCGGGCATGACCGACGCCCTCCCCGCCCGTAGCCGTCTCGTCGCCGCCACCCTCGCCGAGGCGGGGATCACGGGGCAGATCATCGTGCTCCCCGATGCCGCATCGACGGCCGCCCTCGCGGCGGCGGCGCTCGACATCGAAGTGGGCGCGATCGCCAACAGTCTCGTGTTCTGGAGTGATGACGAGCCGCTGCTCGTCATGACGAGCGGTGCGCACCGCGTCGACACGGCGGCGCTCGCCGAGCGCCTCGACCGCGGCTCCATCCGGCGCGCGACCCCGGATCAGGTGCTCGCGGCGACAGGGCAGCCGATCGGCGGCGTCGCGCCGACGGGGCATCCCGCCCCGCTCACCACGATCGTCGACGAGGATCTGGCGCTGTTCCCGCAGATCTGGGCCGCTGGCGGCACCCCGCACACGGTGTTCCCGCTGACCTTCGACGACCTCGTTCGCCTCACCGGCGGGACCGTCGCGAAAGTCTCCTGAGCCGGATGCCGGGGGCCCGGGTCGTTCGACCGGGCTCAGGGGCGTCGAGTGGGCGTCGGGTGCTTGCTGGGTGCGCGGGCGGGGACGCGGGCGGGGAGGTGTCGACGCTGGCGCCCGTGTGGCCCCGGGGCCACTTCTGGCGCCCCGGGGCCATCGGCGTGCGGTGCGTCGATGGGCTCGGCGTGCCCGTGACGGGGTGGGTGTTGGTCGGTGTGCGTCGGTGTGGCCCCGGGGTCACTTCTGGCGCCCCGGGGCCATTTGTGCGCGTGAGGTCGATGGGCTCGGCGTGCCTGTGACGGGGTGGGTGTTGGTCGGTGTGCGTCGGTGTGGCCCCGGGGCCACTTCTGGCGCCCCGGGGCCATTTGTGCGCGTGACGTCAATGGGCTCGGCGTGCCCGTGACGGGGTGGGTGTTGGTCGGTGTGCGTCGGTGTGGTCCCGGGGTCACTTCTGGCGCCCCGGGGCCATTTGTGCGCGTGGCGTCGATGGGCTTGGCGTGTCCGTGACGGGGTGGGTGTTGGTCGGTGTGCGTCGGTGTGGTCCCGGGGTCACTTCTGGCGCCCCGGGGCCATTTGTGCGCGTGGCGTCGATGGGCTTGGCGTGTCCGTGACGGGGTGGGTGTTGGTCGGTGTGCGTCGGTGTGGCCCCGGGGCCACTTCTGGCGCCCCGGGGCCATTTGTGCGCGTGACGTCGATGGGCTCGGCGTGTCCGTGACGGGGTGGGTGTTGGTCGGTGTGCGTCGGTGTGGTCCCGGGGTCACTTCTGGCGCCCCGGGGCCATCGGCGCGCGTGACGTCGAACCGGCTCGGCCTTCCCCGTGACAGCGCCGGCGTTCCCGAGATGCGCCGGGGCGGCACCGCGGGACGTGCCGAGCGGCACCGCGGGACGCGCCGGGGCGGCACCGCGAGCGGCGCCGCCCTCGCCGTCACGACTCGCGGCGAGTGAGCGCGGTGAGGCACACCACCGCCGCGGCGGCCGACCACGCCTGCGGGCGGCACGCGGCCGGGTACGGCGTCGGCACCGACGAGTGCGTGCGCGGGTCGCCGGAATGCAGCTCGGGCACGCGGTACGCGAAGCCCTCCGCGGCATCCAGGAGTGCGTCCACGACCGTGCGGGCGGCATCCGCGAGTCCGGCACGCAGCATGCCGTGCGCGGCGATCGCGGTGTCGTGCACCCAGACGCTGCCGCCGTGGTACGACAGGGGCCAGTAGCCGGCGGCATCCGTCGACATCGTGCGGATGCCGTACCCGCTCGACATGCTCTCGCCCAGCAGCAGCCGAGCGACGTGCGCCTCTTCGCCGGGGGAGAGGATGCCGGTGCCGATGAGGTGCCCGATGTTGCTCGTGAGGGTGTCGACCGGGTTCTTGTGGCGGTCGAGCGCGACAGCGGGGTAGCGGCCCTCGGGTGTTTCGACCCAGTACGTCTCGGCGAAGCGCGCCTTGAGCTCGGCGGCCCAGGTGCGCCAGAACGCGGCGTCGTCGGCATCCCGTTCCTCGCCCAGGGCGTCGAGGATGTCAGCACCGGCGAGAGCCGCTTCGTATGCGTACGCCTGCACCTCGCACAGGGCGATGGGCCCCTCGGCGAGGCGCCCGTCGCGCCACTGGATCGAGTCGCCCGAGTCCTTCCAGCCCTGGTTCGACAGGCCGGTGCCGAGGCGATCGATGTAGTCGAGGAAGCCGTCACCGTCGCTGTCGCCGCTGTCGCGGATCCACCCGAGGGCGGCCCGCAGCGTCGGCAGCAGCTCGCGCACCTCGCTCTCGGGCATGCCCGCGCGCCACGCGTCGGCGAGCAGGCAGATCCACAGCGGCGTGGAATCGACGCTGCCGTAGTACTTCGGCGGCAGCACGATGCCTTCGCCCGGGATCTCGAGCGCCGACGCCCGCAGCTCGTGCAGGATCTTGCCGGGCTCCTGCGCCGTCTGCGCGTCGTCGTCGGCCCCCTGCAGGCGTGCGAGCACGCGGAGAGTGGATGCCGCGATCTCGCGGTCCAACGGCAGCGCGAGGCGTGCGGCCCAGATGGAGTCGCGCCCGAACAGCGTGAAGAACCACGGCGCACCGGCGGCGAAGAACTCGTCGTCGGGGTGCTCGGGCAGCACGAGGCGCAGGGCGTCGAGGTCGTCGAGGGCGCTGTGCAGCCATCGCGCGAGGCGGGGGTCGGGGGCGCTCGCCGCCACGGCGGCGGCATCCCATCGGGCGGGCTCGGCGGCCGAGTCCACCACGAGGGTGTCGTCGCGCAGCGTGAGCGTCCACGACACCTCGGCGTTGCCGAACGCGGAAAGCTCGACGCGCCAGCTCGCCTCAAGGCCGTCGGGTCCGGATGCCACGTCCGCACCCGGCGCGACGAGCTCGAGCCCCTGCGCCCCGGCGTCGACGACCGCCCGGTCGCCGTCGAGGCGCGTGTCGGCGGAGCGCGGGTGCGCGTGGCCCGACTTCACCTCGTGCAGCTGCGCGAACTCCGGCGTGAGGCGCAGCCGCAGTGTCGCGGAGACGGGCTGATCGACGCGCGAGTGCACGGTCCATCGCTCGCTCACGACGCCGTCGTCGACCCGGCGATCGCGGAGCAGACGCACCTTGGGGTCGGGCGTGGTGTCGTCGACGCCACGGAGGATGCCGCCGAAGACCACGCGCGAGGCGCCGTCGGGGGCGGTCGAGATCCACTCGATCGGGGATTGATCGCAGGTGGAGACGAGCGCACGGACGTGTCGCACGTCACCGTGATAGACGCCGTGCACCGCCGCACCGCCGATGTCGCCGGAGTCGTGCGACCACACCTGGGTGGGCGCGCGCAGCACGATGAGCGCGTCGTTCAGGAGGGGTTGCAGGGGAGTGGTCTGCGTCATGGTCGTCCCGGTCGGCGAGGTGGTGGGGGCGGTGGTCATTCTTTGACGGCTCCTTCACTGGCGTTCATGATGCGGCGCTGGAAGATGAAGAACACGATGGCGACCGGGATCGTCATGATGGCGGCGGCCGCGAGCTTGAGGGGGAATTGGCTGCCCTGACTGAGCTGGCCGCTGGCGAGCGACGCGACGCCCTTGGTCAGGGTGGTCAGCTCGGGCGACTGCGTGGAGATGACGAAGTGGCTGAGCTCGTTCCACGACCCCTGGAACGACAGGATGACGATCGTGATGAGCGCCGGGCGCGCCATGGGCAGCACCACCGACCAGAAGATGCGGAACGTGCCGGCGCCGTCGATGCGCGCCTGCTCCTCGACGGACGGCGGGATCGACTCGAAGAAGTTCTTCATGATGAACACGCCCGCGGCATCCACGAGGAGCGGCAGGATCATGCCGGCGTAGGAGTCGTAGATGCCGAGCTGGTTGATCACGAGGAACTTCGGGATCAGCAGCACGACCGTGGGAACGGCCATCACCCCGACGAGTCCGGCGAACACCAGCCCGCGCCCGCGGAACTGCAGGCGCGCGAGCGCATACCCGGCCAGGGAGTTGAAGAACACCCGGCCCGCGGTGACGAAAACCGTCACCACGACGGAGTTTCCGAACCAGACGGGGAAGTCCGAGTTCAGGAACAGTCGCTCGTACGCGGCCCACGTGAAGGGCTGCGGCGCGAGCGAGATCGGATCGGCGGCGGCCGCGGCATCCGTCTTGAACGACGTCGCCAGCTGCACGAGGAACGGGTAGATGTAGATGACCGCGAGCACGATCAGCAGGACGTAGAGCCCGATCTGCCAGCGCAGGGTCTTGCCCGACATGCGGTGCTTCGTCGGCTTGTCGGGGCCGCCGAATCGTTGCTCGGCGAGAACGGTGGTCTGCGGGGAGGCGGTGGCGGTCATCGGTCGACACCCTTCGCGGCAGGGGCGGGCTTCGGGTCGGTGACGGGGACTTCGTACTGCCGGATGCGGCGGCGCGAGACCGGACGGTCGCGCAGCACGAAGCGCTGCAGGATCGTCAGAGCCACGATGATCACGAACAGCACGAACGCGATCGCCGCGCCCTGGCCCCACTGCTGCGACAGGAACGCCGAGGAGTAGCTGAGGTAGGCGGGTGTGAGGGTCGTCTTTCCCGGACCGCCCTGGGTGCCGGTGTAGATCTGGTCGAACACCTGCCATGTGCCGATGAGCCCGAGGGTCAGCACCGTGAACAGCACGGGCTTGAGCTGGGGGAGGGTGACGCGCCAGAAGCGCTGCCAGCCGGTGGCGCCGTCCATCATCGCGGCTTCCTGCACGTCGCCGCCGATGTTCTGCAGCCCCGCGATGAACAGCAGCATGAAGGTGCCGGATGTGGTGAAGACGGCCATGAGAATGAACGCCGACATCGCCACCGACGGGCCGGCGAGCCAGTCCCACCACGAGACGCCCAGCATCGTGTTGCCGGTGAGGACGGCCGGACCGCTCGTGACCCCGAGCGCGCCGAGCAGGTTGTGCACGACGCCCGACGGATCGCTGAACCAGTTGGGGCCGTTGATGCCCAGCCACGACAGCACCTCGTTGACGGCACCGGATGCCGAGAACAGGAACAGCCAGAGCACGGTGATGGCGACCGAGCTCGTCACGGAGGGGAAGTAGAAGGCGGTGCGGAAGAGACCGCGGCCCCGCAGGACCGCCCGGTTCACGAGCACCGCGAGGAAGAGCGACAGCGCCGTCTGAAGCGGCACCACCAGCAGCACGTACCACGCGTTGTTGCGCAGCGCCGTGCCGAAGTCGCGTTCGGCGAGTCCGCCGCCCGAGGTGACGGCGGCGTAGTTGTCGAGGCCGACGAAGCCCACGGTGGAGGAGAAGGGGCTGCCGCGCCCGGTCCAGTCGGAGAAGCTCACCCACAGCGCCATCAGCACGGGAACGAGCAGGAACACGCCCAGGATGATCAGCACGGGCGCGGTGAACAGCCAGCCGGCGGCGGCCTCGCCGCGCCGGATCCCCGAGGAGGGCGACCCGGCGCGACGCGGCGCGGTGGTGAGAGCGCTCATGACTACTCGGTGATGGCCTCGAGGTTGGACTGCGCCGTCGACAGCAGCGCCTGCGGGTCACCCGTCTTCAGCGACTCGAGCTGCGCGTTGAAGTCGGTGATGACGTCGGCCGCGCCCGCCATGTTCGGCGGGAACTGCGCGTACTCGGCGCCGGCGAGGAACGCCGTGGCGTCGGGGTTGGCCTCGGACCACGCGTCGGCGGCCGACTGGATCGACGGCATCGGGCCGAATGCCTCCGAGAACGCCAGCTGCTGGTCGGTGCTCGTGAGGTACTCCACGAGCGAGCGCGCCTGCTCCTGGTTGCCGCTGTCGGCGGCCATGCCCCAGCAGTTGGTGAACTGCAGGGTGCCCTTGCCGCCGGGACCGGCCGGGAGCTCCGCGACGGTGAAGTTCACGTCGGGGTAGTCGGCCGACATCGCGCCGGAGATCCAGTTGCCCTCGATGACCATCGCGGCCTTCTGGGTGCCCAGCGCCTCGCCGCCCCAGCCCGCGCCCACGTCGGAAGCGAAGGCGAACGAGCCGTCGTTGAGGTGCGTCTTGACGTAGTTCAGGGCCTCGAGGTTCTCGGGGCTGTCGGCCGTCGCGGCACCGTCGGTGACGAGTCCGCCGCCGGCCTGCGCCATGAACGCGCCGACCCGCTGGTACTCGGCCCCGAACGCCAGGCCCACGCGGCCGTCGGCCGTCAAGCGCTGGGCGACGGATGCCAACTGGTCCCACGTCGTGGGGAGGTCGGCATCCGTGAGCCCGGCCGCCGCCCACAGGTCGGTGTTGATGATGAGCGCCAGGGTCGAGAAGTCCTTGGGGGCGCAGTAGAACGTGCCGTCGACGGTGAAGTTGTCGACGAGCGAGGGGTAGAAGTCGTCCTTGTTCGCGAGGTCGTCGCCGTAGGCGGCGATCGAGCCGTTCGCCGCGTAGCCGGCGAGGGCCTCGGGTGCGAGGTAGAACAGGTCGGGCGGGGAGCCGGCGGCGAAGCCCTGCGAGAGCTGCTGGGGGAGGTCGTTGGCCGTCTGCACGTCGGCCTCGACGCCGGACTGCTCGCTCCAGGCGGCCACGGCGTCGGTGACGGCCTGGGTTTCGGCGTCTCCGGAGGAGCCGATGAGGATGCTGAGGTTTCCGCTGCCCGAGGCCTCGCCGCCGCCCGGGGTGTCGTTGAAGCCCGACCCGCAGGCGGTGAGTGTCAGGGCGCCGGTGGCGAGGAGCGCTCCGGCTCCCAGCCAGGTGCGCGCGATCTGCCGTGTCATTGTCTCTCTCCTTTGATGAGGCACGCGACCCCTCCGCATGTGGTCGGAGGGCCGCTAGTTTGAACGTTCAAATAGCGGTGAGAACACGGTAAGGAGCGGGTGGGCGGGATGTCAAGCGGGTGGCGGTCGTCCTAGGCTGACGATCTGGACACGCGCCGGGGGACTCCCGGCGGCGACACGGCGAGCGGGATCAGCGTCGACGGGGGAGGAAACGTATGGCGAAGGCGCCCACCGTCGACGACGTCGCTCGGGTCGCCGGTGTCTCCCGGCAGACCGTGTCGAACGTGGTCAACTCACCCGAGATCGTGCGGGAGGCGACCCGGCAGCGCGTGGAAGCCGCGATCACGGAACTCGGCTACCGCCCGCACGCCGCCGCGCGGCGGCTGCGGATGCGCCGCAGCTCCACCATCGGCATCCACCTCGATCCCTACGCCGGTGGCATCTCGGGGGTCGTGCTCGACCGCTTCGTCCACGCCCTCACCGAACGGGCGGGGGAGCGCGACATGCGCGTGCTTTTGTACGCGGCCCGCAGCCCGCAGGAGGAGATCGCGCGCCTCGCCGACCTGCTCGAGGGCGGAGAAGTGGATGCCGTCGTCGTCACGGGCACGTTCCACGGCGACCCCCGCACGGGGTGGCTGACGGCGCGCAACCTGCCGTTCGTGTCGTTCGGGCGACCGTGGGGCGAGGACGACGTCGAGGCGCCGGCGCACCTCTGGGTCGACGTCGACGGCGCAGCGGGAACGCGCGCGGCGACGCGGCACGCCCTCGCCTGCGGCGCCGGGCGGATCGCCTTCCTCGGGTGGCCGAGCGGGTCGGGGACCGGCGACGAGCGGGAGCGCGGCTGGCGCGAGACGGTCGCAGACGGCCCGCGCTGGGTCGTCGAGGAGAACGTCGCGGCGGCGCGCGACGTGGTCGCCGCCGGTCTCGCCGCCGCCCCCGAGGTCACGGGTATCGTATGCGCGAGCGACTCCCTCGCGATCGGCGCGCACCTGGCGACCTCGCTCGCCGGCCGCGACGACGTCACCGTGGTCGGGTTCGACAACACGCCCGCGGTCGAAGCCCTCGGCCTCTCCAGCGTCGAGCAACTGCCCGAGCGGGTGGCATCCGGAGCCCTCGACCTGCTGATGGGCGAGAACGGCACCGTCGTCGCCCCGCGGGCGGCGGTGGCCGGGGGAGCGCACGTGCTCGTGGAGCCGCGCCTCGTCGTGCGGTGACCCGTCGCGCCTTCCGGCGTCCGTGCGGGGCTGGTGCGGCCGCGCGCGGGGGCGGTGCGTGCTCAGACACGCGGTCGCCTGGGGCTGTCACGCGGCGCGTGGGGATGCTCCGCGGAGGCCGGCGGCCGACGCTTCGCCGACGCCGGCGGCTCGCAAGACGCCGCAGCGCGGTGGGCGCGTCGCGGGGTTACGCGGGCGCGACACGCGTCGCGTCGTGGACGCTGGACGGGGGTCAGCGGGGCACGGGCACCGGGAAGCGCAGCTCCGCCGCGACGGGGGAGCCGTCGGTGAGTTCGCCGCGCGGAACGGCGACGACCCGGCCGCCCGTCCGCAGCACCGCCGCGGCGAGGTCGAGCAGCAGGTCGGCGTCATCGGTGGGATTCACGCGACCGTAGGTGTCGATCTCGCCCGAGCGTTCGGCATCCTGATCCAGGCGGAGCTCTTCCACGGCGGCCGCGGCAGCCGCTGCCGCGACCTCGCTCAGCCGCGAGGTCGCCAGTCCCTCGGCGCGCAGCGTGCCGAAGCGCTCCTTCCACGCCGACACCGCGGCTCGGCGATCGTTCGCGACGAAGCCGGCGACGGCGTTGATCAGGGTGGCGTCGTCGAGCGACTGCGGATGCGCGGTGATCCCGTGCGCACGCAGGCCCGGGTGGGTGTTCTGCGCCCGGTAGGCCGGGTCGAGCTCCGCGGTCGTGGCGAGGATGAGCGGCACGTGCGGGGAAGCGACGCGCTTCACCTCCTCGCTGACCGCCTTCGCGTAGCGTTCGCGCTCGGGCCGGTCGCCGTCGGAGCCGCGGGCACGTTCCCGGTCGGCGCGGCCGTCGTTGTCGGCGTGGGCGAAGACGAGATCGAGATCGTCGGGGAGGCGCAACGGGATCGGGCGGAGGTGATCGCCCTGCACGTGCACGAGGCGGACATGATCGCGCGCCAGCTGGAGCACGTACGCGCCACCCTCGGCCCCGCGAGCGCGCAGCAGAGGACCCGCCGCGAAGCGCTCGTTCACGCGGACGGACGTCCGCGGAGCGAAGGGGAGCCGGAACACGTGGCGCCGCGCCGGCGTGGACAGCAGGAGCAGGCCGCGGTCCTGGTGTTCCCAGAACTCCAGGTCGTCGAAGAGCGATCGGATGCCGTCGACGATGCGGGCGATGGTCGGCGCGTCGGCGCCGCTCTGCTCGAGCTGCCGGGAGGCGTCGTCCGCCGCCGACCGCAGCGCCGTGCGCACGGGATCCTGCTGCGCGGGGACGGGGGAGGACGGGAGGGCGACGCTCACCGACGCCGGCCCGCGATGGTCGAGGAGCTCGAGGAGGGCGGTGTCGTCGGGGAGGTCGGCGGGGATCATCCGGCGACGCTAGGGCGCGCTCCGATGCGCCGCCGAGGGGGTTGTGCGGCGGGTGCGGGTGTGCGCCGCCGCCGAGCTCGGGTGCGGGCTGCGTCCGCGGGATCGCTCGCCGAGAGCGGTCGCCGTCGCGTCGGCGGCGGGACCGCCGATGCGATGCTCAGCGAGGGCGCCCGATGCGGCGGGCGAGCTCGCGGGCGGTGTCGCCGGCGAGCGCGGCGAGGGCTGCGGCATCCCGCTCGGCGCCGTCGGACGGCCAGGTGACCGCGACGGCCGCGGCGGGCCATCCGGCGTGATCGAGCACGGCGGCGGCCACCGAACGGAAGCCGGGGGTCACTTCGCCGTCCTCCGACGCGAAGCCTGCGGCGCGCACCTCGCGCAACAGCTCCCGCAGGGCGCGCGGGGTATCGGGCCCCGAGTCGTGGCGGCGGGTGAGGGCCGTGGCATCCGGGAACAACGCGCGCACCTGCTCGCGGGGGAGCGCCGCGAGCATGGCGCGACCCGTGGCGGCGAGGTGGGCGGGCAGGCGCACGCCCACGTCGGTCACCAGCGCGGGTCGCCGCGGAGCCCGCTCCTCGACGATGTAGAGCACGTCGCGGCCGGCGAGGACGGCGAGATGCGCGGACTCCCCGACGCGGTCGGACAGTGCCGCGAGCAGGGGCCCACCCAGGCGGGCGAGCGGCTGCTGCCGCGCGTATCCGCCGCCCAGCTCGAAGGCGGCGGTGCCGAGCCCCCAGCGCCGGTCGCCGGGCAGGTGCACGACGTACCCGTGCTGGGCGAGGGTCGCGAGCAGGTGGTAGGTGCTCGATCGCGGGATGCCGAGGGTCGCTGCGATCGTCTGGGCGGCCATCGGCCCCGGCTGCCGCGCGAGCAGCGACAGGATCCGCAGCGTCTGGTCGGCGGCGGGAACCTGGGGGTGCGCGTTGTCTGACATGACAGACACAGGATGCCAGAACTCCCCGCCCGAGGGGCATCGCGCACGGTGGAATCGAGGCATGAATGACAGCGTCATCCTCGGAACCCGTCCCCTCACCCCGCGCGACGTCGTCGATGTCGCGCGTCACGGCATCCGGATCGAGATCGACGCCGACGCGCTCGCCCGCGTCGCCGACACCCGCGCGCTCATCGACGCCCTGGCCGACGACCCGCAGCCGCACTACGGAATCTCCACCGGCTTCGGGGCCCTGGCCACCACGTTCATCGCCGAAGAGCGCCGGGCGCAGCTGCAGGCGAGCCTCATCCGCTCGCACGCGGCGGGCACGGGCGCCGAGGTCGAGCGCGAGGTGGTGCGTGCGCTGATGCTGCTGCGCCTGCAGACCCTCACGACCGGGCGCACGGGCGTGCGTCCCGTCGTCGTCGAGACCTACGCCGCCCTGCTGAACGCCGGCATCACCCCGATCGTGCGCGAGTACGGCTCCCTCGGCTGCTCAGGCGATCTGGCACCGCTGTCGCACGTGGCGCTCGCCGTCATGGGCGAGGGAGAGGTGCGCGACGCGTCCGGCGACCTCCGGCCGGCCGCGGAGGCCCTCGCCGCCGCCGGGATCGCACCGGTCTCGCTGCGGGAGAAGGAGGGGCTCGCCCTCATCAACGGCACCGACGGCATGCTCGGCATGCTGCTGCTCGCCCTGCACGACCTCGAGACGCTGCTGGTCACCGCCGACGTCGCCGCCGCGATCTCGATCGAGTCGCAGCTGGGGACGGATGCCGTCTTCGCCGCCGATCTCATGGCACTGCGACCCCAGCTCGGCCAAGCCGATTCGGCGGCGAATCTCCGCGCATTCCTCGCCGGTTCGCCGATCGTCGCGAGCCACCGCGGTCCCGCGTGCACGCGCGTGCAGGACGCCTATTCGCTGCGCTGCGCCCCGCAGGTGCACGGCGCAGCACGCGACACCGTGGCCCACGCCGCCGTCGTCGCCGAGCGCGAGCTGGCATCCGCCGTCGACAACCCGGTCGTCACGGTCGATGGGCGCGTGGAGTCGAACGGCAACTTCCACGGCGCGCCGGTGGCGTACGTGCTGGACTTCCTCGCGATCGCCGTGGCCGATGTGGCATCCATGTCGGAGAGGCGGACCGACCGCGCGCTCGACGTGGCGCGCAGCAACGGGCTGCCGCCGTTCCTCGCCGACGAGGTGGGCGTGGACTCGGGCCTGATGATCGCGCAGTACGCTGCGGCCGGGATCGTGTGTCGGAGCTCAAGCGCCTCGCCGCGCCGGCCTCGGTCGATTCGATCCCGTCGAGCGCCATGCAGGAGGACCACGTCTCGATGGGCTGGGCCGGGGCCCGCAAGCTCCGCCGTGCGATCGACGGATTCGCCCGGGTGCTCGCGATCGAGGTGATGACCGGATGCCGTGCCCTCGACCTGCGCGCACCGCTCGCGCCCGCGCGGGCCACGGGCGCGGTGCGCGATCTCGTGCGGACCCGTGTCGTCGGCCCCGGTCCGGACCGCTTCGTCTCGCCCGACATCGAGGCGGTCACCGACCTCGTCGCCTCGGGGGCCGTCGCCCGGGTCGCCGTGTCCCACGCCGCCGCGGCGGACGCCGCCCCCGGCCGGACGTCCGTCACCCCGACCGCCACGGTGAGCATCTGAAGGTTCCCTCGGCGACGACCCGCCCTGACGAGGGCACGGCATCCTGGCCCTCCGCGGCACGCCAGGCGCCGGGGTGGACGCCCAGGCCTGAGGACGACATCGACCCGAGGCCGCCCGAAGCGCCTGGTCTCTCGCGGCCCCGCCCGCGCTCCGGAGGGCGAGGGCTCTCCACCGCGCATGCGCTAGGGGCAGCCGACGATGAGTGCCTTCGCGAAGCCGCCCGTCTGATAGGCGAACTGGTACATCCACCGGCCGAGGTCGAGCGAGGTGGGGGCCGCGATGACCGTGACCTGGGGGTCGGCGCAGCGCGCCGCGATGAAGCGCGTGCGGCTGACGTGCGGGGTGAAGGTGATGACGACGGCGCGCGTCCCCGCGCCGTAGCGCTCGTTGAGGAGCGACATCTCCCCGGCGGTGGTGAAGGGTTCGGGGTGCACACAGCTCACGAAGGCGCGCTGGCAGACGCTGAGGTTCGCGGCCGACTGCTCGCCGTCCGTCGGAACGGAGATCAGGATGTCGTCGGCGACACCCGCTCGACGCAGCTGCTCCGCGAGCGCGATGCGACCCTCGGTGGGCGGTCCGATCACGTAGATCACGTCCGCGCGCGCCGGTGGCGCGGCGACGGCCGGGAAGACGTACGCCGACACACCGGTGGACACCGCCGCGACAAGAACGATCAGGACCGCCGCCGCGATCACGACGAGCCGGCGGCGGATCGTTCGCGCGGTCCGGGTGTCAGCGGGCACGCCCGGCCCCGAGGCGGTCGGCCTCGAGGCGCCGGTGCGCGAAGCGTTGGAGCGGCGCGGGCAGGGTGAAGATGCCCGAGACGGGGCCGACGGCGCGGTGGATCAGCAGCGCCACCGTGACGACCATGGCCGTCAAGAGGACGGCGGCCAGCCACCCCGGCACCAGCTCGACCGGGAGCAGGGCGACCGAGAGGGCGAGCAGCAGCGAGTTCAGGACGTAGATGGGGAGGGTGCGTGAGCCGAGCGCACCGACAGCGCGTCGGGCAGCCGACGAGCGCGCCAGCATGACGGCGATCGACACCCCGAACGCCGCCCCGACCACGCACAGGGCGACCCGGAAGACGCCCTGGAGCGGCAGGGAGGGGAGGGCGATCGTGCCCGCGGCGAGGACGACGCCCGTCGCCAGCAGCCACCAGACGGTGACACGACGCGCGTATGCCTCGACCAGCTGCCGGCAGAGCACGCCCGTCATGAACAGGGCGAAGTAGGTCCCGACCGAGCGCCAGGTGTACGAAGAGCTCACGGTGACGATACCGGTGGCGAACAGCGACGCGATCGCGAACGCGATGACGAGCTGGGCGACGCGGGGGAGACGGCGCAGAGCCCACGCGGCTGCGGTGTAGAGGATCAGCGCGTAGAGGAACCACAAGCCCGACCAGGGCAGGTACAGCGCCGTTGCGAGATTGCCGACCGGCGAGGTCAGCGGGTCGAAGGGGCGGGGGACGAAAAGGAACCACGCCCACCAGATGACGCACCACAGCGCGTACAGGTAGACCAGCAGAGCCAGCCGTTTCCAGAAGAGTGAGGAGAAGCTCAGCCGCGCGATGGCCGAGGAGGCGAGAAGCCCGGAGACGAGGAAGAACAGCGGCATCCGGAACGTCGACAGCGCGGTCGTCAGCTGAACGAGCGGGCCGACCTGCCAGCCGGTCGCGTCGAGGAACTGGATGGAATGGTGGAAGACGACGAGAGTGATCGCGATACCGCGGGCGACGTCGATCCACGCGATCCTCTGCGCGGGCGCGCGAGTCGTTTCGGCAGTCATGACTGTTACCCCCAAGTGTGCCGGATGCGCCCTGCGCGTTTCCGGCTTCATCGACGATCTTGCTCGGGGCGTCACACAGTTCTATCAGGCGAATATGTGCGCGAAAGGTGAAAGAGATGTCGGTGGGATGACGAAACGCAGGTTCGACCGGCTCGAATGAGTCATTTGGAAAACGCGAGATGACCGGTGGACGGCATTCTCGACGGCGCGAGGAATGCTGCGGTCATCGACGGACCTCAGGGGGTGTACAGATCGAACTCGTCGGGCGGGACGCTGCCCACGTCGTCCCAGGTGCCGTCATGCCAGGTGAAGACCGCGACCGCGCAGGTCACCATGCGTTCGTCACGCTCGGCGAGTCGCGATACGAGGGCACTCATGCCGGGGTCGTGCGCGACGATCATCACCTCGTCGGCGCCGCTCGTGCGGGCCGCGTCGAGTAACGTCTCGGGCGCGGCGAGGTAGAGCTCCGGGCGCGTGCTGACGTCGACGTCGAAGGCATCCGCGAACACCTCCGCGGTCTGCGTCGCGCGCAAGGCGGTGCTCGACAGAAGCACAGCGGGGCGCACGCCCGCTCGGAGGATCGTTCGCGCCATGGCGGGCGCGTCGCGCCGCCCCCGTCCCTCGAGCGGGCGGTCGTGGTCGTCGACTCCGTCGGTGGCCCAGTCCGACTTCGCATGGCGGGCCAGGACGAGTTGGATCATGATGGCTCCGCCGGTCCCGTGGGGAGCTGCGGCACGCGTACGGCGGCGAGGCGCTTGGTGCCGGCGTCGGTGGGTCCCGCCGGGGTGGGAGTCCTCCCGGCGCAGGTCGGTGAGAGCGACGAGCGCCCCCTACCGGCTCGACGCCGCGCGGCATCCGCTGTCGCGCCGTCGACGGACGTCGGCCGGTCGCCGGCGCGCGGCAGGCCCTGGCGGGTGGACGGGGCGGTCATGCGCTCACGTAGACCCAGGCCGTGAGTCCGCTCGCGAGGGTGACGGAGGCGCGGCGCAAACCCGCCAGCAGATACTCATCGGCGGCCTCGAGTTCCTCGGGGCTCAGGGGCAGAACCACACCGAAGACCCGGTCGTGCGCGTCGCCGGTGTGGCGGAGGACACGGTGGCGGTCGGTGTGCGAGCTCGGGTTGCTCCGTCCGTCGATGCCGTCGACGTCGTCGAGACGGAACCCGGGGAGCGTGTCGTCGCGACCGGCGATGAGCCGGCCGAAGGTGTCGAGCTGCACGTCGGAGGCCTGCAGGCTGCCATAGGTGAAGAGACGTTCCACGGTCTCGGGACGGTCGCTCACCTGGCTCACAGTACTCACCCCCTCATGGCGTGCGACAGTGCGACATCACGTCATGCGTTTTCCGGCCGGAGCGCATCACGAGCCCCAAATGAGGTGCGCGATGGTGAAGATCACCACGCCGGCGAGGGCGCCCACGATCGTTCCGTTCAGGCGGATGTACTGCAGGTCGCGCCCGACCATGAGTTCGATCTTCTCGGTCGTCTCCTCGGCATCCCATCGCTCGACGGTGTCGGTGATGATCGAGGCGATGTCGTGCCGGTACCGGCCCACCACGAACACGGCCGCGTCGGTCACCCACCCGTCGACGCGCTTCTGCAGCGCCTCATCGCGCTGCAGCCGCACACCGACCTCGGCCAGGGCGGCGGACGCGCGGCGGCGCAGTCCGCTCTCGGGGTCGGACAGCGAGCGCAGCAGGCCCGTCTTCGCGGTGTTCCAGGCATCGGCGGCGAGGTGGCGCACTCGCGGGCTGTCGAACACCGCCGCCTTCGCCTCTTCGAGACGCACCATGGTGGCGGGGTCGTGCTGGAGGTTGTCGGCGAGGCGGTTCAGGTAGCCGTCGATCGCGCCTCGGGCCTGATGACGCGGATCCGCGCGCACCGCGTCGACGAACTGCACAGCCTCGCGGTAGACGGTGTCGTCGACCAGGCGGGCGGCGACGCCCGGCACCCACGCGGGAAGGCGTCGCGACACCAGCCCCTGGAACGTGTCGCGGTTGTTCTGCAGCCACATGGCGATGTTGTCGAGCGCGAGGTCGACGGCGCCATGGTGGGCCCCGGAGCCGACCACGCGCTCCAGCCACCCGCCGATCGACGGCCCCCAGTCGGGCGACAGCAGGTGCTCACGAGCGAGGTCTTCGATCAGGCCCTGTACGTCGTCGTCGTCGAGCGCGGTGAGGATGCTCGTCGCGAGGGTGGCGGCCTCGGCGGCGATGCGGTCGGCGTGCGCCGGATCGGCGAGCCAGGCACCGGCCCGTGCCGACAACGGCGTCGACTCGAGCTTGGCGCGCACCACGTCGCCCTCGAGGAAGTTCGTCTCGACGAACTCGCCCAGCTGGCGCCCGATCTCGTCTTTGCGTCGCGGAATGATGGCCGTGTGGGGGATGGGCAGCCCGAGCGGGTGCCGGAACAGCGCCGTCACCGCGAACCAGTCGGCGAGGGCACCCACCATGCCGCCCTCCGCGGCCGCACGGACGTATTGCAGCCACTCGACCTCGCGCTGCAGCGAGAACGAGATCGCGAAGACGATGGCCATGCCCAGCAGCGCGCCGAGCGCCACGCCCTTCATCACCCGCAGGGCGCGACGGCGGTCCTGATCGGCCGGGCTGAGGGCCGCCGTCGGCGTGCGGGCCATCAGGCGGTCACCGGCCCGAGCCAGGCGGAGGCGGCGGTGGCGTGGGCGGATTCGGGGTCGGAGGGGTGGAACATGCCGGCCAGCACGTCGCGGTACAGGCGGCTGAGTTCGGTGTGCGAGAAGTACGACGCACCCCCGCCGACGAGGATCGCGTCGTCGACCACGTCTTTCGCCATGGTCACCGCGCGGTGTTTCACGCCCGACAGCAGCGAGAACCAGCGAGCCCCGTGATCGGCGACCTCGTCGACGTCTCTCGCGAGCGCCGCCAGCTGCGGGGGAAGGGCCTCGTAGGCGAGGGCCATGTCGGCCACCCGCCAGCGGATGTCGGGGTCGTTGGCGTAGGTCGTGCCCGTCTTCTTCGACCGGCGCGAGGCCGCCGCGTCGACGGCGAGATCGAGGGCGCGGCGCGCGATGCCGGTGTAGACCGACGCCAGCAGGATCTCGAAGACGGCGAAGATGCCGAACACGAGAGGGTCGGGCTGGGGCCCCGGATCGATGCGTCGGACGACTCGCTCGGCGGGGGCGTGCGCCCCGCGCAGCTCGGTCGTGCGGCTCTGCGTGCCGCGCATGCCGAGGGTGTCCCAGTCGTCGCGCGCGACGATCGCGTCACTGCGTTCGAGGAAGGCGAACACCATCTTCGGCGCGTCGGGTGAGGTGGTGTCGAGCCCGTGCACCCCGAGATGCGCCCACACGGGCGAGAGCGAGGTGAAGATCTTCGTGCCGGTGAACGAGTAACCGCCTCGGCCGTCGGGTTCGGCGACGGTGTCGCTGCCGAACAGCACGAGGTCGTTTCCCGCCTCGCTGATCCCGAAAGCGAACACCTCTCCGGCCGCGGCGCCCTCCTCGACGAAGGCGAGGTCGTCGATGCCGCGGTCGCGCAGCACTTTCGCCACGCCCGTCCACACCAGGTGCATGTTGACGGCGAGCGCCGTGGCGGGAGCCGCACCCGCGAGACGCTGCTGGAGCAGCGAGGCCTCGGCGAGGCCCAGTCCCGCGCCGCCGGCCGCCTCCGGAACGAGGATGCCGAGATACCCGGCCGCACGCAGGTCGTCCAGGTCGTCGGACGGGAAGGTGTTCTCGCGGTCGTGCACCTCCGCCCGCTCGCGGATCCGCGTGAGAAGATCGTCGGGCAGGTAGCGAGCCGGATCGAACGAGGTCATGGCATCCATTCTGCTCGGGACGGCCGACATCGCGCCCGGGGGGTGACAGCGAGCGCGGCGACGGTCACCCCCGTCGGGCGGTTCACCGCAGGGCGGAAGAGCCCCACGTCAGGCGCGGGAGGGTCACGGGTGCAGGCATGGCATCCATTCTTCCGTCCACGACCGTCGTGCGACGGACCGTGACCGCCGGATGCCCGCCAGAATGGATGCCATGATCTCGACCGAGATGGCCCTGGCGCTGCGAGAGGCGGGACTGGTGTGGCACCCGCGCTCGGGCGACCGCTTCCAGTTGGACGAGCCGGAGTTCGAGGCGGACGTCTTCACGGTGAGCGACATGACGGTCGAGCCGCGCGATTATCCGACCGGACGCATCCTGGCGTTCAACGGCACGACGGAGTGGGCGCTCGACTCGGTCGCCACCGAGGACGCGCTCTGGCTGCCGTCCGAGTCGCAGCTGCGTGAACTGCTGCGGGCGACGTTCCGGTCGCTGCGTCGACTGTCGGACACCTACGAGGTCGAGATCTCGATCGGCGGGTCGACGCTCGTGTTCGACCATCCGGCCCCGGCCGACGCGTACGCGCTCGCCGTGCTCGAGCTCCTGCGTCGCACGCACTGACGTCACCTCCGCGGCGTGCGGTTGCCGCCGCGGCATCCGGGATCAGGTGACGGTCTCGACGGGCTCCGTGTCGGGGATGGGGCTGGCGTCGCGATGCCGGAGGTCGGGAAAGCCGCGGACGAAGACGACCGAGACGATGAAGCCGACGACCGCGAAGCCGGCGGCTGCCACGTAGGCGCCGGTGGGGCCGACGCCGTCGACGAGGAACCCGGCGACGGCCGATCCCGCGGCCGCGCCGATGAGCTGGCCGGTGCCGATCCATCCGTACGCTTCGGCGGTCTCGCTGAAGCGCACGCTCGCCGAGGTCATCGCGAACATGACGGCGAGGGCGGGCGCGATGCCGGCGCCCGCGACGAGGAGCGTTGCACCCAGCCACCAGGCGTTCAGCGACACGATGGTGAGCGACAGACCGAGCGCGACGATGGCGAAACGCCGGGCCATGGCCCACGGGCCGATGGGGATGTGACCGAAGGACAGACCGCCCGCGAGGCTCCCGATCGCGAAGACCGCGAGGATGAGACCGGCCTCGAGACCACCGTGATCGAAGGTCGCCACCACTCCCGCCTCGACGGCGGCGCAGGCGCCGATGAGGAGGAACCCGGTGGCCGTGGCGAGGATGACGGGCGGCTTGGTGAGCACTCGCCCCAGGGCCCGGCGACTGCGCGGGATGCGGACGCGCCCCACCTCGGGGCTGAGGATGAACCACGCGCCCCCGCCGAGCAGGATGAGCACGACGAGCAGCAGCCCGGGGACGGTGCCGACCTGCGTGGCGACGAGGGTGATGACCACGGGGGCGAGGACCCAGATGATCTCCTGCAGCGAGGCGTCGAGCGAGTACAGCGGCGTGAGCTGCTTGGACGGGACCATCTTGGGATAGATCGTGCGCACGGCCGACTGGATCGGCGGGGTCGACAGGCCGGCGACGAGGCCGAGCGCCATATACGCGGGCACGGGCATGACGACGAGGGCGAGGGTCGTGATCGCGGCCGCGCACACCAGGAGCGTGACCGTGAGTACGCGACGCATGCCCCAGATGCCCATCCAGCGACTGGTGACGGGACCGGCGAGTGCCTGGCCGATGCTCGTCGCCGCCAGCACGAGGCCCGCCGAACCGTAGGAACCCGTGACGTGCTCAATGTGCAGCAGCACCGCCAGACTCGTCATGCCATTGGGGAAACGAGCCGTCAGCTGTGCGGCGATGATGCGCCCCACGCCGGGGGTTCGAAGGAGTACGCGGTAGCCGGCCACCGGACAACGCTATCGCCCACCTCCGACACCCGCCCGGCCCCTGTCCGCCGTCCTGCGCGGTGCGTCCGCCCGCGTTGCGCGTGCCGAGGTCGTCGATCGTGGGGAGGCGACGTCGGTGTGCGGGGAGATCGCCGGCGACGTTCCATGCGGCGGGGAGAATCGCCGCGACGGTGGCGTCGGCGCTCCAATGCCGGTCCCCACGCGACACGCCGCGACACGCCGGTCGACGAAATCGCCGCCCTGTGCGATGTCGGAACCCCCGTCTACCGTCCGAACTGTGGACAACGACCGACGGATGCCGCGACAACCGCGGAATCCTGCCTGTTAACACCACGCCGGAAGGGGGTCGATCTGTGGATGAAAACGTGGACAACCTGTGTTGTACATGGGGAGAGACGGTGGAAAATCACACCGATGTAACTACTACCCCTTGTGGTGCCTTCCGATGTCCGCACCCATATGTAGTATTGAGGTCCCGGCGAGCCCTGCCCGCTCGGACGACGAATTCCCAGGGGAGAGAGAGAACGACATGGCGATCACGGTCTACACCAAGCCGTCCTGCGTCCAGTGCACCGCGACCTACCGCGCACTCGACTCGAAGGGCATCGAGTACAACGTGCTCGACCTGTCCGAAGACCCGTCGGCCCTCGAGCAGGTCAAGTCGCTCGGGTACCTGCAGGCACCCGTCGTCATCACCGACGAGGACCACTGGTCGGGCTTCCGTCCCGACAAGATCGACGAGCTCGCGTCGCGTCTCGCCTGACCCCGCGACAGGCTCTCAGACCCCTGTCATGAGCGCTGTCATGTCGGCGACCCGGGCTCCGCTACTGGTCTACTTCTCGAGCGTGTCGGGCAATACCGCGCGTTTCATCGAGAAGCTCGGCAAGCGGGCCGTGCGCATTCCGCTGTCGCCGACCGAACCGCCCCTCGAGGTCGACGAACCCTTCGTGCTGGTCACCCCCACATACGGTGGGGGTGCCGGCCGGGGCGTCGAGAAGGGCGCGGTCCCCAAGCAAGTCATCCGGTTCCTCAACGAGGAGCGGAACCGACGAAACATCCGCGGGGTCATCTCCGCGGGGAACACGAACTTCGGCGACGCGTTCTGCCTCGCCGGCGACATCGTCGCGCGCAAGTGCGCGGTGCCGCACCTGTATCGGCTGGAAGTATTCGGCACCCCCGACGATGTCGAGCGGGTCAACGAGGGATTGGAACGATGGTGGAAGTTGAGCTGAGCGACGTGGACTTCAAGACCGAGGCGCGGTTCGAGGGACTGGACTACCACGCCCTCAACGCGATGCTGAACCTGTACGACGCCGAGGGCAAGATCCAGTTCGACGCCGACAAGCGCGCGGCGCGGGAGTACTTCCTGCAGCACGTCAACCAGAACACGGTGTTCTTCCACTCCCTCAAGGAGCGCCTCGACTACCTCGTCGAGAAGGAGTACTACGAGCCCACCGTGCTCGCGAAGTACTCGATGGAGTTCATCCAGGAGCTCAACGACCGCGCCTATGGCGCGAAGTTCCGCTTCGAGACCTTCCTCGGTGCGTTCAAGTACTACACGAGCTACACGCTGAAGACCTTCGACGGCAAGCGCTACCTCGAGCGCTTCGAGGACCGCGTCGTCATGACCGCCCTCGCTCTCGCCGACGGCGACCAGCGCCTCGCGGTGCAGCTCGTCGACGAGATCATCTCGGGCCGCTTCCAGCCCGCGACCCCGACGTTCCTCAACGCCGGCAAGGCGCAGCGCGGGGAGCTCGTGTCGTGCTTCCTGCTGCGCATCGAAGACAACATGGAGTCGATCGCCCGCGGCATCAACTCGGCCCTCCAGCTCTCCAAGCGCGGCGGCGGCGTCGCCCTGCTGCTGTCGAACATCCGCGAGTCGGGTGCGCCGATCAAGCAGATCGAGAACCAGTCGTCGGGCATCATCCCCGTGATGAAGCTGCTCGAAGACAGCTTCAGCTACGCCAACCAGCTCGGTGCCCGCCAGGGCGCCGGCGCGGTGTACCTCAACGCGCACCACCCCGACATCCTGCGCTTTCTCGACACCAAGCGCGAGAACGCCGACGAGAAGATCCGCATCAAGACGCTGTCGCTGGGTGTCGTCATCCCCGACATCACGTTCGAGCTCGCCAAGAACGGCGAGGACATGTACCTCTTCTCGCCGTACGACGTCGAGCGCGTCTACAAGAAGCCGTTCGGCGACATCTCGGTCACCGAGAAGTACCGCGAGATGGTCGACGACCCGCGCATCAAGAAGACGAAGATCAACGCCCGCGAGTTCTTCCAGACCCTCGCCGAGATCCAGTTCGAGTCGGGCTACCCGTACATCATGTTCGAAGACACGGTGAACAAGGCGAACCCCATCGCCGGCCGCATCAACATGTCGAACCTGTGCTCGGAGATCCTGCAGGTCAACACGCCCACGACGTACAACGAAGACCTCTCGTACGACGCCATCGGCAAGGACATCTCCTGCAACCTCGGGTCGATGAACATCGCCCTGGCGATGGACGGCCGCGACCTCGGCCTCACGGTCGAGACCGCCATCCGCGCCCTCACCGCGGTGAGCGACCAGAGCCACATCGCGTCGGTGCGCTCCATCGAAGACGGCAACGACCGCTCGCACGCCATCGGCCTCGGCCAGATGAACCTGCACGGCTACCTCGCTCGCGAACACGTGCACTACGGCTCCGAAGAGGGCATCGACTTCACGAACATCTACTTCTACACGGTGCTCTTCCACGCGCTGCGCGCCTCGAACCGCCTCGCGATCGAGCGCGGCGTCGCCTTCGACGGCTTCGAGAACTCCACCTACGCGTCGGGGGAGTTCTTCGACAAGTACACCGAGCAGGCGTGGATCCCCGAGACCCAGAAGACGAAGGACCTGTTCGCCGGCATCCCGATCCCGACCCAGGACGACTGGCGGGAGCTGAAGGCCTCGGTGCAGGCCCACGGCATCTACAACCAGAACCTGCAGGCGGTGCCGCCGACCGGCTCGATCTCCTACATCAACAACTCGACGAGCTCGATCCACCCCATCGCGTCGAAGATCGAGATCCGCAAGGAAGGCAAGCTCGGCCGCGTCTACTACCCGGCGCCGTTCATGACGAACGAGAACCTGGAGTACTACCAGGACGCCTACGAGATCGGCTACGAGAAGGTCATCGACACGTACGCCGCGGCCACGCAGCACGTCGACCAGGGTCTGTCGCTCACCCTGTTCTTCAAGGACACCGTCACCACGCGCGACATCAACAAGGCCCAGATCTACGCGTGGAAGAAGGGCATCAAGACCATCTACTACATCCGCCTGCGTCAGCTGGCGCTCGAGGGCACCGATATGACCGAGTGCGTCTCGTGCATGCTCTGATCCGCTGATCTCGACTCTTTCCACAAAGGACACTCATGGCTGAGAAGCTGCAGCTGCTGAACCACGTGCAGGCCATCAACTGGAACCGCATCCAGGACGACAAAGACCTTGAGGTCTGGAACCGTCTGGTGAACAACTTCTGGCTCCCCGAGAAGGTGCCGCTGTCGAACGACATCCAGTCGTGGAACACGCTCACCCCCGAAGAGCAGACGCTCACCATGCGCGTGTTCACGGGGCTCACCCTCCTCGACACGATCCAGGGCACGGTCGGCGCGGTCTCGCTCATCCCCGACGCGATCACCCCGCACGAGGAGGCCGTCTACACGAACATCGCGTTCATGGAGTCGGTGCACGCCAAGAGCTACTCGTCGATCTTCTCGACGCTGTGCTCGACGAAGGAGATCGACGAGGCGTTCCGCTGGTCGACCGAGAACGAGTTCCTTCAGAAGAAGGCGCGCATCGTCATGGACTACTACCGTGGCGACGATCCCCTCAAGCGCAAGGTCGCCTCGACCCTGCTCGAGTCGTTCCTCTTCTACTCCGGCTTCTACCTGCCCATGCACTGGTCGAGCCGCGCGAAGCTCACCAACACGGCCGACCTCATCCGCCTCATCATCCGCGACGAGGCCGTGCACGGCTACTACATCGGGTACAAGTTCCAGCGCGGTCTCGAGACTGTCGACGAGGCGCGTCGTCAGGACATCAAGGACTACACGTTCTCGCTGATGTACGAGCTCTACGACAATGAGGTGCACTACACGCAGAGCCTCTACGACTCGGTCGGCCTGAGCGAAGACGTCAAGAAGTTCCTGCACTACAACGCCAACAAGGCGCTGATGAACCTCGGCTACGAGGCGATGTTCCCGGCATCGGTGACGAACGTGAACCCGGCGATCCTGTCGGCACTCTCGCCGAACGCCGACGAGAACCACGACTTCTTCTCAGGGTCGGGCTCGTCGTACGTCATCGGCAAGGCCGAGGCGACGGAAGACGACGACTGGGACTTCTGAGCGGAAGAACGACCGAGGGCCTCACGCGAGCAATCGTGTGAGGCTCTCTGTCTGAGCGCGGAAGTCCCGCACGCGCTCAGACAGACAGCACCTCACCCAGCACCCGCTCCGCGAACTGCTTCTCACCCGGGGTGATGTTCGTCAGCATGATCAGCCCCTTCCAGAGCGTCCAGCCTGCGCCGCGCGCCCACGTGGCGTCGTCGAGGTCGAGCACGTCGCGAAACACGCGTCGCGCTGGTCCGCGGAACTGCGTCCAGTGGATGACCGTGTCACACGCGGGGTCGCCCACGGCGGAGCAACCGAAGTCGATCACCGCCGACAGTCGATGCGAGGTGTCGACGAGCAGGTTGCCGATCGCGACATCGCCGTGCAGCCACACCGGCGGACCCGTGAACTCGACGGCCAGCGCATCGCGCCACACCCCGCGCGCTCGATCTCGCTGCGAGCCATCGAGCAGGTCGAACCTGCGTGTGACCTGCTCGTCCCACTGCGACACGGGATCACCACGGAACGCGCTGTGCTGACCCGGGGCGGGGCCGCCCGTGGCATCCGTTCTCCGGAGTGCGACGAGGACGTGAGCGAGCCGCTCCGCGAGCGCCACATCGTCTCGCACGCGGACAGTATCGGGGCGGATGCCGGCGAGCCAGCCGTACACCGACCACGGGGCGGGGAACAGCGCGGAGGCGCGCCCGACGCCCGCGACCGCGGGGATGGGCACCGGCAGGTGCGGAGCCAGGAACGGCAGGTACTTCTGCTCCTTCGCGACCTGCGGGACGAATCCGAGGTCGGCGGGCAGGCGGGCGACCAGTGCGTCGCCCAGGCGGAACGTGCGGTGATCGTTGCCCGACTCCCGAACAGCGGCCACCGGAAGACCCGCCCACTGCGGGAACTGTTCGCGGACGAGCGCCCGCACCAGCGCTTCGTCGATGGCATCCCGAGCGGGGAAGGCGGCGGACATCGGCCCAGGCTAGCTCTTCGCCTCGTACGCTGAACGACATGGAACGCGACGCCGACGAGCAGGAGCGCCGAGCCCTTCGGTCGATCGAGGCCATCACTGCCGGCGCCGACGTCGGCGCGGAGGCGCTCGCGCTGTCGAACGAGTTCACCGACCGCCACACCGACCGCATGACGGCGTGGGTGAAGCGGCGGTTCCGTCGTGCCGAGGGCGGCTCGTCGACACGGTGATGTTCGCGGACAGGGCCCGTGCTTCCTGTGCACGTTGCCGGAGGGTGCGTCAAGATGAGCACATGGTCACCGGTCGCGCTCGACGATACGGCGCCGTCTCCGCGCTGGTCGCCTTGGCCGTGGTCCTCACGGCCTGTTCCGATGACGGCGTCGCGGATTCGCGGACGCCCGGCGTTCCCACAGGCATCCCGGTGGACGGCCTCGATCTCGAACCGGCCGTGCACCTGCAGTCGGACGGATCCATCGCGGTCGTGACGTGGGGGAGCAGCAGTTGCCCGCCCACGGCGACGGCGTTCGACAACGACGGAGAATCGCTCGTCGTCTCCTTCTCCGCGTCGAGCAACGATGTCTGCACCGCCGACCTCGCGGCGACGACGCACATCTTCTCTGCCGATCGGGTCGGCGACACCGTCCCCCTCGAGGCGACCGTCTCGTTCCCCGAGTTCGACGACACGCAGGTCGTCGAGATCACGCGTCCCTAGAAGCCGGCCGGGTCGGGGTCACCCCGGCCACTCCCGCCCCTCCAGCCGTCCGAGCAGCGTCTCGACTGCTGAGCCCTCCATGCCGCGCACCCATCGCTGCGTCGACGACCCGCGTGACGACACGGTGCGGCCGCGCTCGCCGCGCTCGAGCCGCACGTCGATCCGTCCGCGGGCGACGCTCACGCCCCGCAGGGCCCCGGATGCGACCATCGCGGCCAGTGGATCGTGCAGCGCGCAGCGCCGATCGGGGAAGACACGGCCGGCGTAGAAGTCGAAGTAGTACGGCAGCATCCGGGCCAACGCCTGGGGGAGCGCGCCCGGAATCGCCTCCAGGCGCACGAGGTCGGTGGCATCCATCGTCTGCGTCATCGTCACATCGAGCGGCACGAGAGTGGTGTCCCAGTCCTGCGCGAAGACGACGGCGGTCGCTTCGGGATCGTTGTGGATGTTCGCCTCGGCCCACGGCGTGACATTGCCCGAGTGCGCGAACGCGCCGCCCATCACGACGAGGCGGTCGAAGCGGGCGACACCGGGCGTTTCGGCGTAGGCGGCGAGGTTGGTCAGGGGGCCGAGGGCGAGCACGGTGAGATCCGGATGCCGGGATGCCAGGTGGTCGATCAGCTCGACGGCTTCCCGGGCATCGTGAGCACGGGCCGCGGCGGTCAGCGCGATCCCGCCGAGACCGTCGTCACCGTGCACGTGCGGAGCGCCGCCGGCGTAGGCGCGACCGCGGAAGTCGTGCGCGCCGACGGCGACCGGGATGTCGTCCACTCCCGCCAGCTCGAGCAGAGACAGCGCGTTGGCGGCGGCGCGGGCGGCATCCGTATTGCCCGAGACCGTCGTGATGCCCACGATGTCGACCGCGGGCTCGGCCAGCAGGAATGCCAGCGCCAGCGCGTCGTCGATGCCGGGGTCGCAGTCGACGAGGATCGGACGGCGGGTCATCGCTCCACTCCGTACGCGTCGAGCGGCTGGAGCGCCGGTTGCGACGCGTCGTCGGCGACGGCTGCGGCACCCACCGCGCAGGCGCGCGCCAGCGCGTCGTCGGGGGAGTCGCCGCGCAGAAGCCCCACGACGAGAGCCGCGCAGAACGCGTCTCCCGCGCCCACGGTGTTCACGACGGTCGTCGCGATGCCGGGGGCGGATGCCGCGAGCTCCCCGTGGCGGTACAGGCGCGCACCCTCGGCGCCGAGCGTCACGCACAACAGCGGCGCGTCGTGCACCTCGGGCAGCTGCGCGTGTTCCGTCTCGTTCACGATCACCAGATCACACTGCTCGAGCACGCCCGCGGGGAGGGGACGCGCGGGAGCGGCGTTGAGCGCGAAGAACCCCGCGGCGCGTGCGGCGGCCGAGACGACGGCATCCGCGACCTCCAACTGCATCAGCACCGCGGTGCCGGGCTCGATCCCGAGCGCGTCCGCGTCGATCGCGGCGTTCGCGCCGGCGCACACCACGATCGAGTTCTCGCCCGTCGCGTCGACGACGATGAGGGCGGTGCCGGTGGCGGCTTCCGCGGTCTGCACGCCCGTGGCATCCACTCCGAGATGGGTGAAGCGATCCCGGATGCCGCGCCCCTCGGCGTCGTCGCCCACGGCGCCGACCATCCGCACGGCGGCTCCGAGCCGGGCGGCGGCGACCGCCTGGTTGGCGCCCTTGCCGCCGGGGCCGCGCTGCAGCACGCCGTCGGCGACGGTCTCGCCCGCCTGGGGTGCGCGCTGCACGCGAGCGGTGAGGTCGACGTTGATCGCGCCGACGACGGTCAGTTCGGGTCGCGGGGGAGAAGGGGTCACGAGAACCCACCCTGTCACGCGGGATGGCCCTCGTGTGTAGTGGCGCGGTGCTCCGCCGTCGGCGACGATGTGGGGATGACGACCGCGACCCCGCCCGCGCACCCCGAAAAGCCGCCGGCGTCGTTCGACGACGCGCTCGACGCGGTGGCGGCGGCCCTGGATGCCATGGGGCACGGCGACCCCGGTCCGTTCGCGGCGCTGTGGACCCGGACCGACGACGCGACCCTGATGGGGGGATTCGGCACTCACGCCACGACGGCGGCCGAGGTGGCATCCACCCTCGAGGCCGTCGCCCGACGCTTCCGCGGGGGAGCGCTCGTGCCGGAGTACGACCGGGTGCTCGTCGGCGACGACTGGGCGATGACCGCTGGGCGAGAGCGCGGGATCCTCTCGGTCGACGGTGCGGCGCCGGCTCCGTTCGTGGTGCGGGTGACCCACGTGTGGCGGCGAGAGGGCGACGGCTGGCGCATCGTCCACCGCCACGGCGACCACACGACGACCGCGACCTGAGTGGAGGCCCCGGCCGGAGGAACGGTGATCGGCGACCGACGAGGCGAAGACGTGGGTGGCGGGAGAGCCGACGCTCGTCAGCGCGACGCCGGCGATGACCGCGCCGAGGTCGACCGTTCCGAGACCGATGAGAGTGGATGCCGACGCGAGGGGCCGGCGCATGCCGCGCCGATGCGCTCGACGGCCTCGCGACCGAGGGGCTGAGCCTTCGGGGCGGCCACGGCGGTCAGCTCCTGGGGGTCTGGCGGCGGAGGGCCGCCGACACGACCGCGACGAGCGTGCCGACCGCGACACCGATCACCGTCTCGACGACGCGGTCGCGCAGCAGCAGTTCGGGGGCGACGGGCGAGGCGAGCGACACCATCAGCAGGGCCAGCGGGGTGATGAACAGCATCGCGATGCCGTAGTTGCGGCCGACGAACAGCTCGGCGCCGGCCTGCATCACGACGGCCACGACGACGACGAGCCAGGGCGGGAGCTGGAGCGCGAGCAGTCCGGCCGCGATCAGCACACCCAGCAGCGTCCCGGTGAGGCGTTGCACGCCGCGGATGAGCCGCGCGGTCACGTGCGCCCCGCCGACGGCGGCGACCGCGCCGACCATCGCCCAATACCAGTGGGTGCCGACGAGCAGCGCACCCGCGATGCCCGCGAGGAGCGCCGCGGCACCGACCGTGGCGGTCATCTCCCACGCGACCGGTCCGATCGCGCGACGGGGCCTCTTCGGGCGGGCCCACGATCCGTGGCGCACCAGCACGAACACCGTGGTCACGATCAGGCTCCACGCCACGCTCGCGCCGCCCACGAGCAGCGCCGTTGCGAAGGTGGCGGCTGTCGCCGGAAAGCTCGCGGTCGCACCGGCGGCGAAGACCGCGAAGAGCGCTCCGGGCGGATGCCACTGCGCCCGGTACGCGAACAAGGTGACGGCTGCCGCGAGGGCGGCGACGACGGCGACGCTCCCGAGCGCGGGAACGGCGAGGAACGACATCGCCGTGCCCACGAGCATGGAGCCGACGAGGATCGCGCCGGCGGTGATCTGCATGCCGACGCGTGCGCGGGGGCGGTCGGTGCGCCCGTAGAGGGCGGCGAAGGCGCCGAAGCTGGCGTAGACGCTGAGGTCGAGACGCCCGAGCAGCAGCAGTACGAGCAGCGGAACGCCGACGCTCAGCACCGCGCGGGCGGCGACCCGGTGATCACCCCGGTGCGGCCCCACGCGGACGACTCCGGTCCACACGCGCCCCCGGGATTCCGCCACCCGACTACCCTACGCGTGCCGGGAGGCGTCGCCGTCAGCGTCGCGGTCGGGCGGTCGCGCGGTGCGCGGTGCGCGTCCGCGGCGGCGTTGTTCGTTCGCGCTGAAGTGCGGATGAGGGCGTCGGCTCGTGCCGCTCGGCGCGGATGAGGTGGCGCGGGTGGGCGCGGCGGCGTGCTCGTTCGCGCCGAAATCCGGGTGGGGGCGTCGGCTCGCGCGTGGGGGTGAGGCGGCGCGGCGGCGAGTTCGTTCGCGCCGAAGTGCGGGTGGGGGCGTCGGCTTGGGCGAGATGGCGCGGGTGAGCCCGGGCGGGGTGGAGAGGAAGCGGGCGCGGCGTCAAGGCCGTGGCATCCGGAGCGTTCTCTGATGGGGTGGGGGAATGGATGCCGAACGCGAGACGACCCCGATCGAGCCCGGGCCCGAGCCCGACACGACGACGGCTGCCGAGGGTGAGAAGTCCGACCCGTCGCTCGACGAGGACGATCAGCCCGTCGAGTGACTGCTCGACGTCGAGGTGAGCGCACGGGGAGGGGTGAGGCTGCTGCGTAGGGTGGGAACCCCGATCCGAACGAGGTGAGACGTGTTCCGCACGCCCCTGAATCTGTTCCGTACGCTCGCGATCGCCGAAGCCGTTTCGTGGACGCTGCTGATCGGCGGGCTGGTCCTGCGGGCCGTCGCCGACCTGCCGATCGCGGTGACGATCGGCGGGGGCATCCACGGCTTCGTGTTCCTCGCGTACGCCGCGACCGCGGTGCTGGTCGCGCTCAATCAACGGTGGGGGGTCGGGCCGACCGCCCTCGCGGTGGTCAGCGCCGTCATCCCGTATGCGACGGTTCCCACCGAGATCTGGCTGCAGCGGACCGGGCGGCTCCGCGGAGCGTGGCGGCGGGAGCCGACCTCCGACCCGCGCGACGGGCGGGCGATCGACCGGCTGCTGCGATTCTTCCTCCGGCGCCCGTGGGTGCTCGCGGCGACGATCGTGGTCGCGGTGGCGCTGGTCTTCGTCGTCCTGCTGGTGGTGGGACCCCCGGGCGGGAAGGGCTGAGGACGCGGCGCGTCAGCGCAGGCGGACGTACACGCTGGCGGGAGCCACGCGGCAGGTGGCGGTGAACGTCTGCACCGTGCCCGAGAGAGTCGCGGCGGCGCGGCCGGCGCCGAGGAAGGCGATGGAGCTGCCGGCCGCGTGCAGAGTGGGCTCGCTCACCGTGAATCGGCGGGTCCCATCACCCGCTCGACCCGCGAACGACGCCTCGAGGTGCACGTCGACGACGGGCCCGGAGGTGGATGCCACCCGCCACGCGAGCGAGGCGAGTCCGCCGCCCCTGCTGGTGACGGTCAGGGTGGCCGACCCGCACTCCTCCCCACCGACCGACTCGACCCACAGCTTCTCGTCCGACGGGGTCGTGTCGGCGCCGCACAGTCCGATGCGGTGCAGACGCGCGTAGTCTCGGCCGTTGGGGGTGACGCTGGAGCAGTCCGCGAACAGCGGCGTCGTCGCACTCTGCGACGGGGCGTCGAACGGGGTCACCGCGCCGGCGGCGGAGCCGGTCGACAACGACGCGGCCAGGAGTCCCGCACCGCTCAGCACCGCAGCGAGGGGACGAATACGCACACCGCACCTCCCTGGTGACGGCTCGAATCTACGCTCCGCGGCGGGTCGGCGCGAGAGGGGGCGCCGCTCGGCCGGCTGGTGCCGGCGTCACCGCTTCGTCGACACCGTCACGGTGAACTTGCGGTCGCGCGCGACCTGGCGGGTCGGTCCGACCAGGCGTTCGAGCGCGGGACGGTACTGCAGCACCGAGTTCCACACGGTCCACAACTCTCCGCCCGGTTGCAGCACCCGCGCCGCATCGGCGAACATGCGCGGAGCCAGACGCTCGTCGATGGCGGCTCCCGCATGGAAGGGCGGGTTGAGCGCGATGAACGAGGCGGAGGCATCCGGCTGGGTCCGCAGCAGGTCGTCGCGCACCACGGTGACCCGGTCGGCGACGCCGTTGGCCTCCGCGGTGGCGCGGGCGGACGCGACGGCCACGGCCGACTGGTCGCTTGCGATGACACGGAGGTCGGGATGCCGGGTGGCCAAAGCGACCGCGACCACCCCGGTGCCGCACGCGAGGTCGATCGCGAGACCTCCCCGAGGGGCGGGGAGGTGCGCGAGGAGCAGCCGTGTTCCGATGTCGATGGATGCGCCGGCGAAGGCTCCGCCGAAGGCGCGGATGCGGATGCCGTCGACGACCGCCTCCTCCGGCACGGGGTCCGTGCTCGGGCGAGGACCGCGGGCGACGAGGACGCGGGACTTCTGCCGCGCGTGGGTGACGTCGAGTCGATCGAAGTGCTTGCGCAGCACGTCGTTCATCGAGACGCTCATGTGCTTGAGGCGGCCGCCCGCGAACACGACGACGTCGGGTGCGGCGTAGCGGGCGATGAGACCCGCGATGTCGTCGAGGGCATGGAGCGAGCGGGGGAGGCGCAGCAGCACCACTCGGGCGCCCTCGAGCAGAGCGGCGTTCAAACCGTGCGGCTGGAATGTGCCGGTCAGCCCCGTGTCGACGGCGTTGGCGGCGAGCGCCTCCTCGCCGAGCAGTTCGTCTTGGTGCACGCGGATGCCGCGCGCACCGGCATCCGCCGAGCCGAGGGTGAGAGCGCCGTAGGCGTCTCCGATGACGACCAGGTCGCCCGGCGCGAGACTCGCACGGGCGTCGGCGGACTCGTCCAGGATCAGCCGGTCTGCGGCGTCGACGGCCGGCAGCTCCGTGCCCTCGAGATCGGGGCGGCGGCGGAGCGCGTCGAACGAGAAGGGCACCGGCTCGACCGAGGCGGCGCGTTTACCGGGTGCCGAAGTGGAAGGGGAGGGCCAGCGAGGCCGACACGAGGATGATGCCGAGCGCGAAGAACAGCGCGGGCGCGGCGAGCGAGAACGACAGGCCGGTCAGCAGCATGCCGCCGATGAACAGGATGAGCGAGACGATGAACATGAGGATCCCTTCGGTCGCTCCAGGCTATCGTGCCGGGTCGGCGGGCCGGTGCCGCGGCGGGGCGGGTTGCGTCGCCTCGTGATCGTGTCGGGGTTCGATGACGGAGGGTGTGTCGATCGACCCCGCCGGCGACGCATCGTCGAGCGCCGGATGGGTGGGTGTCGCCGCGGGGCCGCGCCGACCACTGCCACCGCCGGCGGGGGATGCGGATCGGAGGGCGTCGTGGGTCCACAGGGTGCTGCCCGCCACGGCAGCCGGCATGACCGCGACGGCGCCGAGCGGAACAAGGAAGCACAGCTGCGTCGCGACGCCGAAGCCCAGTGCCCGCGCGCGGTTCGCGGAGAGGATCGCGCGACGAGCGCGACGGTCCAGTCCGCGGGCCGACAGGGCGCGGGAGGTCAGTTCATCGGCGAGCAGCCATCCGGTCAGCGTCACTCCCGTGACGAACCCCAGCGGACCTCCGACGATCGGGATGAGCCCGACCACCCAGGCCGCCGCCGCCGCCAGGATGCCGCGCAGGATGAGCCGGACGCTGTCGCCGACGGCGCGCCAGAACCCGTACTCCGCGTCGGGCACCGCGCCGGTGGCGCTTCGCTCGGTCGCGCGCCAGATGCGGTCGTAGAACGGCTCGCCGATGGCCAGCGTGACCGCCGTGAACGACACGATCACCACCAGCGCGGCGGCGCCGAAGGACGCGACGCCGAGGGCGGTGCGCAAAAGGCCCTTCCAGGCGGGCGCCCAGCCGTCGGCGAAGGGGGTCCAGTCGTCGACCAGACCGGGCAGGGCGAGCCCCCACATCACCAGGGCAGCGCCGAGGACGAGACCCACCACAGCGCCCGGGATGAGACCGAGAGCCATCGCACCGGGTGTGCGCCGCCACTGACCCAGACCCCGCGCGAGCGTCCGCGCCCCCTCGAAGAACTCCCGCATGGGGTCAGTCTCCCAGGCGGGACGGGTGCGTATCGGGAACTCCGGCGGAGTGGACCGGTGTCACCGCGCGGGCAGTTGCTGAAGTGTCCACCGGTTGCCGTCGGGGTCGGCGAAGGTGACGAAGCGCCCCCACGCCTGCTCGTCGACGCCCTCCGCGGTCGCACCGGCGGCCCGAAGCTGTTCCAGGGCGGCATCGGCGTCGGCGACGACGACCTGGATGGTGTCTTGTTGCCCGGGCTCGAGGGTGAGCCCGAGCCCGGTGCCGAACGCGATCGAACATGCCGAGCCCGGCGGGGTCATCTGGACGAAGCGCAAGGCCTCGTCGACCTGCTGGTCGTGATCGGCGTGGAAGCCGATCGATTCGTAGAACGCCTTCGCCCGGTCGACGTCGGAAACCGGCACGAAGATGAGCTCGATCTTCCAGTCCATGTGCACACCCTCCTCGATGTGCGGCCAGTATGACCCCGGCCTCCGACATCGGGAAGAGGCCCCTGTCGCACCCGGATGCCAGGATGCCGGTATGCGCGTCCGCACCACCTCGACCCAGCGCACGTACCGCTACGTGCGGCTTGCCCTGATCGGCGCGACCGTCCTCGTCGGTGTCGCCGTGGGAATCGAGCTCGCGGCCGGAGCATCGCTGCCCTCGATCAGCGCGGCCTACTACGGTCCCGCCGGTCCGGTGTTCGTCGGCGGGCTCAGCGCGATCGCGCTCGCGCTTCTCGCGCTGTCGGGTCGGAGCCTCGAGCAGGCACTGCTCGACGTCGCCGCCGTCCTCGCGCTCGCCGTGGCCTACATCCCCACCACGGTGGCGGCCAGCGTGTGCGAGCCCGTGTTGCGGTGCGTGCCGCCCGACGTGCGGGCGACAGTGGTCAACAACGGTGCGGCCGCGGCATCCGTGATTCTGCTCGGGGCGGTGACGGCGGTGATCGTCGCCCTCGTGCAGGGCACGGCGAGTCGCGGAGTGGCGGTGACGATCGGCGTGATCGTCATGCTCACGGTCGCGGGGGTGGGGTGGGCCGTGGTGTCGCCCGAGAGTTTTCTCGGGCGCGCGCACGAGGTCGCGGCCGTGACGTTCTTCGTGCTGATCGCGGCGGTCGCAGCCATCGCCGCGTGGCGCCCGCACGCGACCGGCCGCCGCAGCGTCCGACTGCGGCGGGTGTACGCAGCCGTGGCGATCGGCATCCTGCTCACGCTCGTGCTCATCGTCGTCGGACTCCTCACGGGCGTCGCGCGCGCGGGGTTCCCCCTCGTCCTGGTCGGGGAATCCGTGGCTCTGGCCTTCTTCGGGGTGTTCTGGGTGGTGCAGACGGCGGAGCTGTGGAACGAGCCCGATCCGCGCCTGCGGGAATAGCCGCGACACCCTGGTGTTGAAGTTGATACGAGCGCGCTCAAGTCGCGTTCGCATCCACGGATCACAGGAGACGGAATTGCCCGAAGACTTCACCCCCGGCGCCGGGGACGACGGCGCTCAGTCGTTCGATGAGTTCCTCGCGCGCTACCTCGCGGGCGAGCAGGCGCGCGCCGAGCGCTCCATCGACCTCAGTCGCTTCCTCAGCGCCCGCACCCAGGACGCGTTGCAGGCAGCCGGCCGCTTCGCCCTCGGACGCGGTCAGCGCGAGCTCGACGCCCTGCACGTGCTCCACGTGCTGGTCGGTCGCTCGCCCGCGAAGGAGGCGGTCAGCCGCCTCGGAGCCGACCCCGCCGCCATCGCGCGTGCCGCAGAGAGCCGGCTTCCGGCCGCCGGTCCCGCCGCCGAGGTCGACGGCGCGGTCGTCGCCGGCTCCGTGCAACGCGCTCTGTTCCACGCGTTCCAGGTCGCTCGCGCCGCAGGCTCGACCTACGTCGACCCCGACCACCTGTTCTTCGCGCTCGTGCTCGCGCAGGACGCCCCCGCCGGGCAGATCCTGGCGCAGGCCGGTGTCACCGCCGAGGCCCTGACCCAGGGCGTGCGCGAAACTGTGGTCGGTGAGCCCGAGACCCCCGCGGAGGCGACGAGCGCCACCCCGAACCTCGACCGCTTCGGCACCGACCTCACCGCGCGCGCCGCCGCCGGCGAGCTCGACCCGGTCATCGGCCGCGCCGACGAGATCGAGCAGACCATCGAGATCCTCAGCCGTCGCACCAAGAACAACCCCGTGCTCATCGGCGAGGCCGGCGTCGGCAAGACCGCCGTCGTCGAGGGGCTCGCCCGCGCGATCGTCGCGAACGAGGTGCCCGAGCAGCTGCGCGATACCCGCGTGGTCGCCATTGATCTGGCCGCGATGCTGGCCGGCGCCCGTTACCGCGGCGACTTCGAGGAGCGCCTCACCCAGACGATGGACGAGATCGCGGCATCCGAGAAGCTCATCGTCTTCATCGACGAGGTGCACACCCTCGTCGGTGCGGGCGGCAGCGGCGACGGATCGATGGATGCCGGCAACATCCTCAAGCCCCGCCTCGCCCGCGGCGATGTGCACGTGATCGGTGCGACGACCCTGCGCGAGTACCGCACGATCGAGAAGGACCCGGCGCTCGAGCGTCGCCTGCAGCCCGTGCGCGTGGGTGAACCGTCGATCCCCGATGCCGTGGAGATCCTGAAGGGGCTCCGCCCGGCGTACGAGCAGCACCACGCCGTCAGCTACACAGACGACGCCCTGCGCGCCGCGGTGGCGCTGAGCGCCCGGTACCTCCCCGACCGCGTGCTCCCCGACAAGGCGATCGACCTCATCGACCAGGCCGGAGCGCGGTTGCGGCTGCGACTGGGCGTCTCCGTCGACACGTCGTCGCTCATCGAGCGGCTCGCGACGCTCGAGGCCGACAAGAACGCCGCCGTCTCGGGCGAGCACTACGAGGAGGCGTCGCGTCTGCGCGATGAGATCGCCGCGGTGCAGACGCAGCTCGAGGAGGCGACGGCCGGCCCCCGTGCGGCCGCGATCGTCGACGAGCCCGAGATCGCCGCGGTGATCAGCCGGGCCACCGGTATCCCGGTCGCGCGCCTCACCGCCACCGAGCGCGGACGCCTCGCCGACCTCGAGACCGAGCTGCACGCCCGGGTCATCGGACAGGATGACGCGGTGGCCGCCGTGGCGAAGGCCGTGCGCCGCAACCGCACGGGCATGGGCGATGAGAACCGTCCGGTCGGATCGTTCCTCTTCCTCGGACCCACCGGTGTCGGCAAGACCGAGCTCGCGAAGGCCCTCGCCGGGTCGTTGTTCGACGATGACTCCGCGGTGATCCGCTTCGACATGAGCGAGTTCGGCGAGCGGCACACCGTGTCGCGGCTGATCGGTGCCCCTCCGGGTTACGTCGGCTACGACGAGGCCGGTCAGCTCACCGAACGCGTGCGCCGCAACCCGTACGCCGTCGTGCTGTTCGATGAGATCGAGAAGGCGCACCCGGACGTGTTCACGCTGCTGCTGCAGGTGCTCGACGACGGTCGCCTGACCGACGGTCAGGGACGCACGGTCGACTTCCGCAACACCGTGATCGTCATGACGTCGAACCTGGGCGCCGAGGTGCTGGCATCCCGGTCCGGGGCCATCGGCTTCACCACGACCGGGCGCGACTTCGCCGAGAACGACCTGCGCGACCGGGTGATGGGCAAGCTCCGCGAGGCCATGCGGCCGGAGTTCCTCAACCGCATCGATGACATCGTGCTGTTCCGCAAGCTCGAGAAGGAGCAGTTGCGCGAGATCGTGCGGCTGCTGCTGGGGGCGTCCGCGCGGCGGTTGGCGTCGCGCGAGATCTCGCTGGACGTCACGGAGGCGGCCGTCGACCGGCTCGCCGAGGTGGGCTACGAGCCCGAGTACGGCGCGCGGCCGCTGCGCCGCGTCATCCAGCGCGAGATCGACGACCGCATCGCCGACCTGTTCGTCTCGGGTGAGCTGGGCGACGGGGGAGCGGTGACGGTGGATGCCACGGCATCCGGTTTCGTCGTCCGCGCCGCTGTGGACGCCCTGGCGGCCTGACCCCGCTTCGCAACGCCCCCGGTGCTTCGGCGCCGGGGGCGTTCGGCATCTTCGGGTCGGCCGGGCCGAGCGTGCTCGCGTCGCGCCGTGGGCCGGCCGACGGGTCGGGTTGCGCCCCTGTCGAGCCGGCGCCGTGGTGTCGCGGCGTGGGCCGGGCCGAACTCCGGAAGTTCTGGGCCGTGCCGGCCAGACCTCGACGCGGAGGGGCTCGCGGAGGCGGGAAGTCAGGAGTTCGGCACGTCGTGGTGGGGCCGTCGCGCGCGGACGTCGGAGAGTCGTCGCGACGTGTCGCGGCCGGCGGGTGGGGCCGAACTCCGGAGAAATCCGCTGCACCCGCTCTCGACGCGGTGCAGATCGACTCGGCGGCGCGAAGATTCCGGAGTTCAGCACGCCCGCAGGTCCGACGACACACTGGTCGGCGGCAGTGTGGAAGCCCCTGCCGTGATGTCGGAGGTCCGCGGCAGAGTGGTCGTATGAGTCGTATCGGCACGATCTTCAGCCCCTACCCGCATCCTCCCGAGAAGCTGCGAGACGCCGCCCGCGCCGCCGAGGACGCGGGAGTCGAAGAGCTGTGGCTCTGGGAGGACTGCTTCCGCTCGTCGGCGTGGGCGGCCGCCGCGGCCGCGCTGGCCGTGACCGACCACCTGCGCATCGGCGTCGGCATCGCCCCTCTTCCGCTGCGCAACGTCGCCGTCTCGGCGATGGAGGTCGCGACGATCGAGCGCATGTTCCCCGGCCGCCTCCTTCCCGGCTTCGGTCATGGCGTGCAGGACTGGATGCGGCAGACGGGCGCCAAGGCGGCCTCGCCGCTCACGCTCATGCAGGAGCATCTCCCGGCGCTGAGGGCCCTCCTCGCGGGCGAGAGGGTGACGGCCGAGGGCCGGTACGTGCGGTTGCGCGACGTCGCCCTCGACTGGCCGCCCGCCGAGCCGCCGCTCGTCTACGCCGCGGCCGAGGGTCCGAAGACCCTCGCCCTCGCGGGGGCGGTGGCCGACGGCGTCGTGCTCGACAGCCGGCACACCGTCGCCGAGATCGCCGCGGCGGTCGAGACCGTGCAGGCGGGGCGCGTCGCCGCCCGACGCGGAGGTCGCGCCGACGTGGTCGCCTACGTGCTCACCGCCTTCGGTCCCGGTGCGCGCGAGCGGGCGACCGCGGTGCTCGGCGACCGCCCCGACGCGGCCGATCGCGTGCTCGCGGGTTCCGTGTCGGAGGTGGCCGAGGGGGTCGCGCGATTCCAGGCGGCCGGCGTCGACGACGTGGTGCTGCTTCCCACCGACGACGTCGACCTGGCGGCCTTCTTCGCCGCCGTCGGTCAGGTCGCGGTGTCGGTGCCGCACGCCGGAGGCGTCTCGTGAGGCGCGGCGCGGTCTCGCTCGGGCTCGCCGGGTCGTTGGGACCCGAGGCGATCGCCCGGATCGCCCCCGCGGTCGAGAGCGCCGGCTTCCATACGCTGTGGGTCAACGACACCCCCGACGGCGACGCGCTCGCGGCCCTGGCGGCCGCCTCGCGGGTGACCGAACGCCTGCACCTCGCGACCGGGGTCGTTCCGGTCGACCGCCGCCCGGCCGAGGCCATCGCCGACGAGGTGACCGCTCTCGGCGTGCCGCTCGACCGCCTGATGCTGGGCATCGGCTCGGGCGCGGCGAAGGAGGGGGAGCTCCGGCGCGTCCGTGAGGCGATCGACGTGCTGCACGCCGCGGGCCTGCCGCGCGTGCTCGTCGGCGCGCTGGGTCCGAAGATGCGCCGCACCGGGGCCGAGAACGCCGAGGGAGTGCTGCTCAACTGGGTGCCGCCCACCGAAGCGCTCGCACAGGCCGCCGCCCTGCACGCGATCACCCCCGATACCCACGTCGCCGTCTACGTGCGCACGGCGATCGTCTCGGCCGCCCGCTCCCGCCTCGACGCCGAGACGGCGCGCTACGCGTCGTTCCCGAATTACGCCGCCAACTTCGAACGGATGGGGGTGGATGCCGCTGACACGACCATCCGCGACGTCACCAAACTGGCCGACGCTCTCGAGGCGTACACCGCGGCCGCCGACGAAGTCGTGCTGCGCGCCATCGTGCCGGAGGACACGGTCGAGTTGTACATCGACTTCGCGCGCCGTACGGCCCCGTCGCCCGGGTGAGCGCCCAGCGACCATTCCGCAAGGCGTGGTCCGCACCGTCGGCCGAGACGATGACGGCGCCGCGAGCAGAGGCGCAGCGCTCGCGACGGCGGCCGTGTCGGCGGACAGCGGATCGTGAGTCCCGCGCATCGCCGCCGAAGCGCTCGGCTCGATCTGACGACGGCTGGCGCTCAGCGGACGAGTCGCACGGTGCGGGGGATCGGCCCGAACGACGACTCGGCCCCGTCGGGGTGGAAGCCATTGCGCCGGTAGAACGCGTGCGCGCGGGGATTGTCGGCGGCGACCCACAGCTGCGCCGGACGGTCGCCGAGCACGGCGTCGAGCAGCGCCTGACCCGCGCCGCAGCCGTGGGCGCGGGCGAGGACGTAGAGCATCGCCAGTTCTTCCGCCCGCGCCGCCGCCGGATCGTCGACCGCCTGGACGGCGGCGAAGCCCACGACCTCGTCATCGATGCGGGCGACCAGCGTCGTGAAGGCGTCCTGGTCGAGGTTCTCGCGCCACATGCCGATCCGCCGATCGACGGCGAACCACGGGCTCGTCTCGGGGTCGTCCACGAAGCGTCCGTACGTCTCGCGCCAGGACGTCGCGTGAACGGTCGCGATCAACTCGGCGTCGTCGCGGTGCGCCGGCCGGATCTCCAGGGTGTCGGACGTCGTCATGCCGGGAGCCTACGGCCCGAGGCGGTTCAGCGGGTGCAAGACTGACCGGATGCCACGTCGTCGAGGTTTCACCCCCCGCTCGGTCGCACGAGGGGCACTCGCCCTGCTGCTGGTCGGCGCCGGGGTCAGTCACCTGACGTGGGGACGGCGTGGCTACCGCATCGTCGTGCCGGGCTGGGCGACCCGCCTGTTGCGTACCGACAAGGACGCCATCGTCGTGGCATCCGGAGCCGTCGAGATCGTGCTCGGGACGGCGCTGGTCGCGCTGCCCCGCGAACGACGACGCCTCGGGGCGGCGATCGCCGCGTTCTTCGTCGCCGTCTTCCCCGGCAACGTGCACCAGTGGCGTACCGGCCGCTCCGCCCCGGGGCTCGCCACCGACCGCGCGCGTTTCGTACGCCTCTTTCTGCAACCGGCGCTGGTCGCCTGGGCGTGGTGGTCGACGCGGGAGCGCTGATCATCGACGGACGGCGCGGCCCGTCGACCCCGGACGGCAACCCGCGCGTCCGTGCGACTACGCCGCCTCGCCGAGCTCCAGGATGCCGTTCTCGAACGCTGCGCGAGCGAGCACCTTGTAGCCGTGCTCGGGGAAGAAGACGGTGAGCCGGTCGTCCTCGATCGCCATCACCGTGCCGGCGCCGAACTCGCTGTGCTCGACGGGGGAGTCGATGCGGATGCCGCCGGGCTCCGCCCTCTCCGCGGGCGCGTCGGCGGGGGCCGCCGCCAGCGCGTCGCAGCGATCGCACGCGCCGCAGTGCTCCGGGGTCTCGACGCCGAAGTACTCCAGCAGTGCCCGGCGACGGCAGCGAGAGGTCTCCGCGTAGCCGCGCATGATCTCGATGCGGGAGGCGCGGATGCGCTCCTCGGCTTCGTCGCGTGCGCGGACGGCGCTCACGGCATCGCCGGCCGATGCCGTCGTGCGTGCCGAGATCCCGTCGGGTCCCGACTCGGCCATGCCGCACGCCACGAGCTGGTTCAGGACCCGGCCGATGGCGCGGGTCGAGCGGCCGCCCTCGTCGGCGATCTGCTTGGCGCGCATCGGCTTCTTCGCGCGGCGCAAAACGTCCCACACTCCGGCGATGTCGGCCTTCTTCGTGTGCCCTCCTGCGAAGAACGATCGCAGGGAGAAGTCCTCGGCGCGGTAGTGGAGGATCGCCCGGGCCGGCTGTCCATCGCGCGCGGCGCGGCCGATCTCCTGCGCATACGAGTCGAGCGACTCGGTGACGTCGGCGTGCACGACCAGGCGCACGTCGCTCTTGTCGACGCCCATGCCGAAGGCGGAGGTGGCGACCACGACGTCGAGCTCGCCGGCGCTCCAGGCGGTGTGCACCTCGTCGCGGCGCTTCTGCGCCATCGCTCCGTGGTAGGCGGCGGCCCGCAACCCGAGGTCGCGGAGTTCGTCGGCGTACGCATCGGTCTCTTTGCGTGTCGCCACGTACAGCAGCGCGGGGCCACCGGCATCCTGCACGTCGGCGATCACGGCGCGACGTTTGTCGGCGTCGTGCTCATGCCGACGCACGGCCAGGTGGATCTCGGGGCGGTCCATGCCGCGCACCTCGAGATGCGGGTCGCGCATGCCCAGGCTGGAGACGATGTCGTCGCGGACGGGGGCGGATGCCGTGGCCGTCAGCGCCAGCACCGGCGGGTGGCCGAGGGCCTCGACGGCGTCGCCGATGCGGGCGTAATCGGGGCGGAAGTCGTGGCCCCACGCCGAGACGCAGTGGGCCTCGTCGACGACGACCAGACGCACATCGGCCGCCGCGAGACGATCGAACACCTCCTCGTTGGCGAGCTGCTCGGGTGCGAGGAACGCATATACGGCGTCGCCGCTCTCGATCGCCGCCCACGCGGCCTTCGTGGCGGAGGCGCTCGTGCGCGAGTTCAGCGCGACCGCCGCGGGCGCATCGGGGGCGGCGTCGATGGAGTCGATCTGGTCGCGCTGCAGCGCCAGCAGCGGTGAGATCACCACGGTCACGCCGCCGAGCTCGCATCCCGCGATCTGATAGACCGCCGACTTCCCCGCGCCGGTGGGGAAGACCACGAGCGTGTCGCGTCCGCCGACGACGGCGTCGATCGCCTCGGCCTGCCCGGGCAGCAAGTCGTCCCAGCCGAACACCTCTCGGGCGGTGCGGGCGGACTGTTCGAGCGTGGCGGGTGCGTTCACGGAGGACCTCATTCCTGGGGAATCCCAGCACAGCGCAGACCTCCGACATCGCACCGGGGGTTGCGACGTTGGGCGACGTGTGGTGTGCGCACCACGTCTCCCCGGGACGCGCCACGCAGAACCGGATGCCACGCGGGTGCGCTCGACGCAAGCGCACGGGCGATGTCGGAGGGAGGTGTCAGGATGCCGACATGCTCTTCGGCGATATCGAGACGGCGCTCGCCGCGGTGACGAACACGCGGTCGCGTCTGGCCAAGGTCGATGCGCTCGCGGAGGTGCTGCGGTCCTTGGCGCCCGACGAGATCGTGCCGGCGGTCGGCCTGCTCACCGCTTCGCCGCGCCAGGGACGGCTCGGCGTCGGATGGCGCACGCTGTCGAGCCGCGGGGGATCGCACGCCGATACGCCCACGCTCACGGTGGGCGCTGTCGACGAGGCCTTCTCGCGCCTCACGGGAATCGGCGGCACCGGCTCGGCCGCCGCCCGTACGGCGCTGCTCGACGACCTGGCCGGCCGGGCGACCGCCTCCGAGTGGCACCTGCTCATCCGCATCATGACGGGGGAGCTGCGCACCGGTGCGCTGGAGGGCGTGCTCCTGGATGCCGTCGCTCGCGCCTCCGATCGCGACGGGGCCGCGGTACGGCGGGCCGCCATGCTCTCGGGAGAGCTCGGGGAGACCGCCCGGGTGGCGCTCACCGGGTCCGCCGACGATCTCGCCGCCGTGGGACTCGTGGTGGGCCGCGGTGTGCAGCCCATGCTCGCCTCGACCGCGGCGTCCGTCGCGGAGGCCCTGGCCGTCGCCGGTCGCGCTTCGGTGGAGTACAAGCTCGACGGTGCCCGCGTGCAGGTGCATCGCCACGCCGACGAGGTACGCGTGTTCACGCGGACCCTCGCCGACGTCACCCACCGCGTGCCCGAGATCGTCGAGGTGGTGCGGTCCCTGCCGGTCGGCGACGTGATCCTCGACGGAGAGACTCTGTCGCTCGATGACGACGGCGGTCCCCGACCCTTCCAAGACACGATGGCCCGCTTCGGAGCCGAGGCCGCGCGCGAGATCGCGTTGCGGCCCTGGTTCTTCGACGTCCTCCATGTCGACGGGCGCGACCTCGTCGACGAGCCGCTGTCCGCCCGGCTCGACGAACTCGAGCGGGTGGCCGGGGCGTGGCGTGTCCCGGCGACGGTCACCGATGACACCGAGGTCGCCGAGACCTTCGCGCGCGACGCCCTCGCGGCGGGTCACGAAGGCGTCATGGTCAAGGGTCTCGACGATCCCTACACGGCGGGTCGACGCGGGAAGAGCTGGCTGAAGGTCAAGCCCGTGCACACGTTCGATCTCGTCGTCCTCGGCGTCGAGCGCGGGTCGGGCCGGCGTGCGGGGTGGTTCTCCAACCTGCACCTGGGGGCGCGCGACCCGGACGGCCGATTCGGCGAACCGGGCGGGTTCGTGATGGTCGGGAAGACCTTCAAGGGCCTCACCGACGAGATCCTCACCTGGCAGACCGCGTACTTCGCCGAACGCGAGGTGGGGCAGATCCCGGGCGGCATCCGGGTCACGCCTGACACGGTGGTCGAGATCGCGATCGACGGCGTCCAGCGTTCGGTGCGATATCCCGGCGGTGTGGCGCTGCGGTTCGCACGCGTGAAGGCCTACCGTTCCGACAAGACCGCGGCCGAGGCCGACATGATCGACACGCTCCGGTCGCTGCTGCCCGGCGGCAGCACGCCCGCTCGGGGCGACGAGGCGGCCGAGGGATGACCCGCCGCGTCCGCGCGGCGAACGCGCCGCGTCCCTGCGGCGGCGAAGGGGCGTGGTCCCTGCGGCGAACGCGCCGCGTCCGCGCGGCGATCGCGCGTCGCCTCTGCGGCGAAGGTGGGTCGTCCCTCCGGCGAACGCGCCGCGTCCACGCCGCGATCGCGCGTCGTCCCTGCGGCGAAGGGGCGTCGTCCTTGCGGCGAATGCGCCGCGTCCGCGCGACGAACGCGAGGCGTCTCTGCGGCGAAAGCGCCCCTTGCGCCCGCCGGCGACACCATCATGACGAAAGGACGACCCGATGAGTCTGGCCCCCTGGCTCGATGGAGAGCTCGGTTACCGCAGTTTCGGAACCCCCGGGGCGCCGCGGGCGGTGTTCGTGCTGCGCACCGGCGACGTGGCCACGACCGACCCCGATGCACGGATCACCTCCGCGTACGACGTGCGCATCGTCGCGGTGGGACTCGACGCCCCCGAGCTCGAGGATCCCCCTGTCCTCGGGGGCCAGACGCCTGCGGGCCTGACGGTCGAGGCGCTCCGCGCGCTCCTGGAGCGTGAAGCGCCCGGAACGACGGTCGGCCTGGTCGGGGAGCGGTCGGCCGGGCCGATCGCGATCTACCTCGCCGCCGCGCTGGGGCCGGTCGTCGACCGCCTCGCGATCGTGGGTGTGAAGAGCCCGTCCGATCCGCTCAGCCGCGACTTGCGCACACCGCTGCTCGATCACCTCGACGCCGAGGTGCTCGTCATCGTGGGCGGCGACGGTCCGGCCGACGCAAGCGATGCCGGGTGGTACGTCGATCGGATGCGATCCGCCGAGGCCGACACGGTGCCCGACGACGAGATCCACTCCGTCAACGGCGAGATCACTCTCGCCGCGGTGTGGGATCGCGTGCTCGCGCACGTCGCCCCCGGCGCCGAGCGTCGCTGACGGACTCGGCGCCCGCGGGCCGGTTCCGCGTCCGTTCGGTCTGGGCGTCCGCCCGCTGCCCGCGCCTGAATCCCGGTCGGGCGGCGTGTCGTCAGCCGCGCGTCGTCGCCCTCACCAGGACGACATTGGACTCCTCATCCACCTCGACGCGGTCGGTCTGCGCCTTGAGGAAGTCGGAGAAGCTCCGGAACCCGAGCGCCTTCTCGCTGAAGGACGGATCGATGCGCTTCATCAGGTCCTTCACGGCCGAGGCGTGCAGCCATTCGCCGTCGGCGCGCTCGCCCTCCAGCTGGATCGCCCGCTCGAGGAGGTCGACTGCGGGGTCCTTCGAGCGCTTGCGCGCGCGCGGACGAGAGGGCGCGGCATCCTTCTTGGTCTCCGCCAGATCGGGGATGCCGGGGAGCGAGTCGTACGCGTCGAAGCGGTCACAGGCCGCCGCGAGCGACTTCGCCGTCGACCCGGCGACGCCGACGCCCACGACGTAGCGTCCGAGGCGCCTGCAGCGCTGGGCGAGAGGGACGTAGTCGCTGTCGCCCGCCACGATCACCACGTGGGACAGGTCGGGGAGACGGAACATGTCTTTCCACGGCATCCACCGCAAGACGGATGTCGGCGCCGTTCTTGGCATAGGCGGCGGCGGGGAACAGCTGCACGAGATCGACCGCGCGGGCCACCAGCTGCGAGCGGTACTCAGCGTTCACCGGCGCGGACCAGTCGGCATATGCCCGCGTGAGTACGAACGTGCCGAAAGATGCCGCGTAGTCGATGATCGCGCCCACGTCGATCGTCGCCTTCGTCAGGCGCTCGGTGATCTCGGGGTCGACCGGGGTGTCGGCGATCTTCTGCCGGTCGCGCGAGTAGGCGTTGCGCCCGTGCACGCGGTCGTACCACGACATGACGATGTTGTCGAAGTCGAGATAGACGGCGACGCGGGCGCTCTGAGTGTCGGGCATGCATCCAGTCTGGCCCGTCGACGCGGGCCGCACATCAGCCCGCGCCGGGGGCCCGCGCCGCGGCCCTGCGCCGGGGGCCCGGACCGCAACCCCGCGCCGGGGGCCTGTAGGTCCCAAGCGGCGCCGCGGACGCGCGCCGGGGACCCGCGCCGCGACCCTTCGCCGCAACCCCGCGCAGGGGACCCGCGCCGGGCACCCGCGCCGCAACCCCGGGCCGGGGACGCCCCCGCAGGCCTGCGCTCCGACGCCGCGCCGCCGACGCGCGCCGACGATCGCGCGCCGCGCACCCGGACCAGCGCGTCAGCCCGCCGCCGGGCGGAAGCCGCTCAGCGCTCCCCGGGGTAGACGACGCCGATCTGCCGGCGCACCTCGTCGAGCACGCCCATGATCGCGACGCTCTCGTCGATCGAGAGCACGTCGTTCGTCGTTCCGTCGCCCGTGGCGAAACGTTCCGCGGCGAGGGCCTGATACTGCATCCCGCGCCCCTCGACATCCGAGACGAAGTCCTCGAGCACGTCGCCGTCGGGTGAGACCACCCGGAACGAGGTCGGGGTGTACCAGACGCGATCGATCTCGATACGGGCCTCGGTCCCGACGATCTGCGCCGTGTTCGCGCCGGCACCGCGCGACGACGACACGGTGGTCGAGACGGCGCCACCCGCGTGGGTGAAGATCGTGGCGACCTCGGCGTCGCTCCCGGCATCCGAGAGACGGGCGAGCGCCGTGACGCGCTCCGGCAGACCCAGCACGTCGACGGCGAACGAGATCGGATAGATGCCGAGATCGAGCAGCGCGCCGCCCCCGAGCGCGAGGTCGTTCAGCCGGTGCGCGGGGTCGCTGGGCAGTTTCTGCGTGTGGTCGGCCGAGACGACACGCACCTCGCCGAGCGTGCCGGCGGCGAGGATCTCGCGGATGCGCACCATGTGCGGCAGATAACGCGTCCACATCGCCTCCATGGCGAGCAGCCCCTTCGCAGCCGCCCGGTCGCGGATCATCGCGGCCTCGGTGGCATTGAGGGTGAGCGGCTTCTCAACGAGGACGTGCTTTCCGTGGTCGAGTGCCAGCAGCGCATTGTCGACGTGCCCGGGGTGGGGTGTGGCGATGTACACGATGTCGACGTCGGGGTCGGCGACGAGTTCTTCGTACGATCCGTGCGCGTTCGGGATGCCGTACTGCTCCGCGAACTCGCGGGCGCTGTCGAGCCGGCGCGAACCGACGGCGGCGATGTCGAGACCCGCGGTGCGCAGGTCGGAGGTGAAGGCGTGGGCGATGCCGCCCGTCGCGAGGATGCCCCAGTGCAGTCCGGTCATGGCCTCCACCGTATCGGCGCGGAGCGAGCATGCGGGCCGCGCCGCGGCATCCGTCGACGCCCGCCGGGATCCGCCCGCCCGTCCCCACCGGGTCGGCTCGGGCCGCTCTCGCGCCCCGGTGGGCCCGCGCCGGTTGGCCCCGCCCGCGCCGGTCGACCCTCGCGCCCGGGTGGCCGCGCGCCCGGTGGGCCCCGCGCGCCCGATGGGCCTGTGCGCCCGGGCGGCCTCGCGCCCCCGCCGCACCGCGTGCCGCCGGCGAGTCGCTCCGCAGCCGCCCGATCGACACGTCGGCGGGATGCCGTCTCGCGGCCGGATTTCCGCGGACGCGCCAGTCGGCGTCGTCGGTTATCCTCGTGTGACCGGTCACGCCAGAGCGCGCGACCCGCAATGAGGCGGACCATGAGCGACACCGACATCCCGGAAGCGACGGGGCGCGCCCCGAGCATCCGTGACGTCGCGCGGTTGGCAGGGGTGTCGTACCAGACGGTTTCGCGCGTCATCAACAACAGCTCGCAGCTGCGGCCCGAGACCGCCGAGAAGGTGCGTTCGGCGATCGCCGAGCTGAAGTTCGTCCCGAATCAGGCTGCCCGGGCCCTCGCGACCAGCCGCTCACGCCTTATCGGGGTGCTGGGTCCGCGCGTGACGACCCATGGCGCGGCCTCCACCGTCCAGGCCATCGAATCCGCCGCCCGCGCAGCGGGGTACCGCCTGACCGTCACCAATCTCGCCACCAGCGATCCCGACGACGTCCGCGCCTCGATCGACCACCTCATGCACCAGTCGATCGAGGGGCTCATCGCGGTGGCGCCGCAGACACGCGTGGTCCCCGTCCTCGAGGAGCTGAAGCTCCCCGTCCCGGTGCAGACCGTGGCATCCACCGGGGTGTCCACCGCGCACAACGATCAGGCGGCGGGAGCGCGCGCCGCGGTGCGGCACCTCATCGAGCTCGGACATACCCGCATCCTGCACATCGCCGGACCCCGCGACTGGATCGAGGCCGACCACCGCATGCGCGGCTACCTCGCCGAGATGGATGCCAACGACCTGACGCCGCGACCCCCGGTGCTGGGCGACTGGTCGGCCCAGTTCGGATACGAGGCGGGTCTGGAGCTGTTGCGGACCGAGGATGCCACGGCGGTCTTCGCGGGCAACGATCTCATGGCGCTGGGTTTCATGCATGCCGTTCGGGCCAGAGGTCGCTCGGTGCCGGAGGACATCTCGGTCGTCGGCTTCGACGACGTGCCCGAGTCGGCGCACCTGTGGCCGCCCTTGACGACGGTGCGGCAGGATTTCGTGGGCATCGGCACCCGCGCCGTCTTCGATCTGCTCGCGGCGCTGGGGGAGTCGCCCGGCGACGTTCCCGCGGCCGTGCCGGACCACCTGCGGCTGATCGTCCGGTCGTCGACGGCTCCGCCTTCGCGCTGAATCGTCACGTTTCGGCAACGGCGACACGTCATTCGTATCGGGACTTGACAGGTCGGCCTGAGAGCGGGGTAGCATCACACACACAATGTGAACGGTCACATGACCGGGTCACACGGCCGACGGGACTCGCTGCGGAGCGGATCCGTCGAGACGAAGACGTTTCGAACGACCCGGGTCTCCCGCGTCCACGACCGGCCCTTCGTTTCGCCCCCGAGGCCGCGCGATCCGTGCGCTGTCCGTCAGCAGTGCCGGCGGTGGACTCCAGGGGAGACGCCGCGACTATCACCCAATGGAGGGAACCAGAGTGAACAAGCACAGCATGCTCAAGGCGGTCGCCGGAGTCGGCGTCCTGGCGCTCGGCATCGGTCTCGCCGGTTGCTCGGGCGACCGTACCGGCAACGCCGGTGGCGGCGAGCAGGAGTCCGGCGGCATCATCGGCGTCGCCATGCCGACGCAGCAGTCGGAGCGCTGGATCGCGGACGGCAACAACGTCAAGTCGCAGCTGGAGGAGCTCGGCTACACCGTCGACCTGCAGTACGCCAACGACGACATCCCGACCCAGGTCTCGCAGATCGAGAACATGATCTCGTCCGGCGCCAACGCGCTGATCGTCGCCTCGATCGACGGCACCACGCTCACCGACGTGCTGCAGCAGGCGGCGGACAACAACATCCCGGTCATCGCCTACGACCGCCTCATCAACGGCACCGAGAACGTCGACTACTACACGACCTTCGACAACTTCCAGGTCGGCGTGCAGCAGGCCACCTCGCTGCTGACCGGTCTCGGCGTCCTGGATGCGTCGGGCAACGAGACCGGTGCCACCGGCCCGTTCAACGTCGAGCTGTTCGCCGGCAGCCCCGACGACAACAACGCCACGTTCTTCTGGAACGGCGCCATGGAGACCCTCAAGCCCTACATGGACTCGGGCGTCATCGTGGTTCCCTCGGGCCAGACCGAGTTCGGTCAGGCCGCCATCCTGCGCTGGCTGCCCGAGACCGCGCAGGAGCGCATGGAGAACATCCTCACGGTCATCGGCGACACCAAGCTCAACGGTGTGCTCTCGCCCTACGACGGTCTCTCGATCGGCATCATCTCGGCCCTCACGTCGGGCGGCTACGCGGCGAACGCGCTGCCGGTCATCACCGGTCAGGACGCCGAGGTCGGTTCGATCAAGTCGATCATCGCCGGCGAGCAGTACTCGACGATCTTCAAGGACACGCGCGAGCTCGCCAAGCAGGCCGTGTCCATGGTGGACGACATCCGCAAGGGCGAAGAGCCCGAGGTCAACGACACCGAGACGTACGACAACGGCGAGAAGGTCGTCCCCTCGTACCTGCTCGAGTCGACGATCGTCACGAAGGACAACTACAAGGAGATCCTCCTCGACAGCGGCTACTACACCGAGGCCGATCTGGGTTGATCCCCCGGGGGGACCTCGGGTCCACCCCACCCCGCCTCCGCCGCGGCCCGACGGGTCGCGGCGGAGGCTCCCGCGGGGTCCGCGGCATCCGCCCCCGCCCCCGCCCCACCATCCCGACCGGCCCCGAGCCGGTTCTGCAAGGAGGACCTCGTGAGCACCATCCTCGAGATGCGCTCGATCACCAAGGAGTTCCCCGGCGTCATCGCGCTCGCCGACGTGTCGCTGACCGTCGAGCGCGGAACGGTTCACGCCATCTGCGGCGAGAACGGCGCCGGCAAGTCGACCCTCATGAAGGTGCTCAGCGGTGTGTATCCCGCGGGCGACTACCGCGGTGAGATCGTCTTCGACGGCAAGGCCGTGGAATTCAAGGACATCCGCGACAGCGAAGCGGCCGGCATCGTCATCATCCACCAGGAGCTGGCCCTCAGCCCCTACCTCTCGATCGCCGAGAACATCTTCCTCGGCAACGAGATCACGCACCGCGGCCTCATCGACTGGGATGCCACGAACCGCGAGGCCTCCAAGCTCCTCGCCCGCGTGGGCCTGGGCGACAGCCCCGACGTGCCCGTCAACGAGATCGGCGTCGGCAAGCAGCAGCTCGTCGAGATCGCCAAGGCGCTGTCGAAGGACGTCAAGCTCCTCATCCTCGACGAGCCGACCGCCGCGCTGAACGACGACGACTCCGAGCACCTGCTCGACCTGATCCGCCACCTCAAGGGCCAGGGGATCACCTCGATCATCATCAGCCACAAGCTCAACGAAATCCGCGCGATCGCCGACGAGGTCACGATCATCCGCGACGGCCGCACCATCGAGACGCTCGACGTGGCCACGGGCGGCACCAGCGAGGATCGCATCATCCGCGGCATGGTCGGCCGCGAGCTCGAGAACCGCTACCCCGACCGCGACGTCGAGATCGGCGACGAGGTGCTGCGCATCGAGGACTGGAACGTCAGCCACCCCACGGATGCCACCCGCACCGTCATCCACCAGGCGAACCTGAACGTGCGCGCCGGCGAGGTCGTCGGCATCGCCGGCCTGATGGGCGCCGGACGCACGGAACTGGCGATGAGCGTGTTCGGCAAGAGCTTCGGTTCGCGCATCTCGGGCAACGTCTACATCCGCGGTCAGAAGGCCGACACCTCCACGGTCCCGGCGGCCATCCGCAGCGGCCTGGCGTACGTCACCGAGGACCGCAAGGGCGCCGGGCTCAACCTCATCGACACGATCAAGCGCAACATCTCGATCGCCGGGATGCGCAAGCTCGTCAAGGGCGGGTTCGTCGACGGCGACGAGGAGTACCTGGTCGCCAACCGCTACCGCACCTCGATGAACATCAAGGCGCCCACCGTCGACGTCGTCGTCGGCAAGCTCTCCGGCGGCAACCAGCAGAAGGTCGTGCTGTCGCAGTGGCTCTACTCCGATCCGGAGGTGCTCATCCTCGACGAGCCGACCCGCGGCATCGACGTCGGCGCGAAGTACGAGATCTACACGATCATCAATTCCCTCGCGGCGCAGGGCAAGGGGGTGCTGGTCATCTCGAGCGAGCTGCCCGAGCTCCTCGGCATCTGCGACCGCATCTACACCCTCAGCGAAGGCCACATCACCGGCCAGCTGCCCATCGAACAGGCCACTCCCGAGGCACTCATGGTGCTCATGACGAAGGAAAAGGAAGCCGACCATGTCAGCGCTTGACAACACCGTGACCCCGAAGGGTCCCGCCACGCCGAAGGGTCCCGTCGGCGGCGGCGCCGGCAGCGGTGCCGGGGGCCTCGTGACGTTCTTCACCTCGCGCCTGCGCGAGATCGGCATCTTCATCGCCCTCATCGTCATCGTGCTGCTCTTCCAGGCGCTGACCGGCGGGCGCCTGCTCACCGCGGGCAACGTGTCGAACATCATCGTCCAGAACAGCTACATCCTGATCCTCGCGATCGGCATGGTGATGATCATCATCGCCGGCCACATCGACCTGTCTGTCGGTTCGGTGGCGGCCTTCGTCGGTGCCGTGTCGGGTGTGCTGATCGTGCAGTGGGGCCTGCCCTGGTGGCTCGGCATCACGCTGTCGCTCCTGCTCGGCGCCGTCGTCGGCATGTGGCAGGGCTTCTGGGTGGCGTACATCGGCATCCCGGCGTTCATCGTGACCCTGGCCGGCATGCTCCTGTTCCGCGGTCTCACGCAGATGACCCTGGGCAACACCCAGATCACGCCCTTCCCGACCGAGTACCGCCAGCTCGGCGGCGGCTACCTCTTCCCCGACCTGTTCCCCGCGGCATCCTCGCCGGCCGAGTGGGTCACGGTCGCGCTCGGCGTGCTCACGCTGGTGCTGTTCGTGACGTCGCAGGTCCGTCAGCGTGCCAAGCGCGCGGCGCTCGAGCTCCACAACGAGCCGACGGCGGCCTTCCTGGTGAAGGTCATCGGCGGCGGCGCGCTCATCGCGTACCTGACGTACCTCCTCGGTGTCGCACCCGGCTCCCGCGGCACGCCCATCGTGCTCGTCGTGCTGGCGGTGCTGATCATCGGCTACTCCACCGTCATGAGCCGCAGCGTCTTCGGCCGCCACATCTACGCGATCGGTGGCAACCGCACCGCCGCGAAGCTGTCGGGCATCAACACCCGCCGCGTCGACTTCATGCTCTTCGTGAACATGGGTGTCCTGGCCGCCCTCGCCGGCATCGTCTTCACGGGCCGACTGAACTCCGCCGGGCCCGGCGCCGGAAACCTGTTCGAGCTGGATGCCATCGCCGCCGCCTTCATCGGCGGGGCGGCGGTGCAGGGCGGTGTCGGCCGCGTGGTCGGCGCGATCGCCGGTGGTCTGGTCATGGGTGTGCTGAACAACGGCATGTCGCTCATGGGCATCTCGACCGACGTGCAGCAGTTCATCAAGGGTCTGGTGCTGCTGCTGGCCGTCGCCTTCGACGTCTGGAACAAGAACCGCACCCGCGGCTGATCCGCGCCCTCTGAGAACGCCCCGTCGCCCTCGTGCGGCGGGGCGTTCGCGCGTCCCCGGCAGCCCGCGCCGCGTGAGGGGTCACGTTCTGTCGCCCAGGATCGCCCGCGGCGACAAGAACCGACCCCTCACGCGCGTTCGGGATAACCCGAACGGCGCCGGGGGCTGACCGGGCGGTGCCGCGCGGGGCGGAGTCATAGCGTGGATGCCATGACCACGGCATCCGTTCTCCCGCCCCCGCCGCCGCTGCCCGGCGCTTCCTCCGCGCCCGCCGCCTCCGCGCCCGCCGCCCCCGCCTCGCACGACGCCGCGACACCAACCGCACCGCCCGCCCCGGCCCCGGTCGCCGTGCCGCCGAGGGTGCGCGTGTCATCGCCCGGTCGCGTGGCCGGCGCCGCAGCCCACCTCGCCGCCCTCGGAGTGGTCGGACCCGCCGTCTTCACCGCCCTGTTCAGCCTGTTCGGCTCGGGGTTCGGGCTGCTTCCGGCGCTGCTGATCGGCGTCGTCGTTCTCGTCGCCTTCGTCTACGCCCTCTTCGCGGTGGCCTGGTTCGAGCGCGCCCGCGTCGACGGCCTCTACCGCCTGGGGCTCGCGCCCTTCCGCCCGCGTCGCAGCGGAAAGCCGGGCTTCGTCGGCGTGCTGCACACGATCTGGCTGCAGGCCATCGATCCGTTGCAGTGGCGGGCCGTGGCATCTTTCGCCGTCGCGACCGTGCTGGGTCTGATCACCGTCACGGCCATCGGCATCGTCTCGTGGGGCATCGGCCTGGTCGTCAGCCCGATCTTCGGCTGGTCCGACACGCGCCTGCTCGGCATCGTGCCGCTGCCGGGCGTCGCGGCACCCCTCACCGGAGCGGCCGCCATCGTCGTCGCACTCGGTGCGATCGTGGGACTCGCGATCCTCCACGGGGTGATCGTGCGGGCGATCTTCGTGCCTTCCCGCGAGGCGCAGCTCGTCGAGCAGGCCCGCACCTCCGACACGCGTCGAGCGGGCGCTGTCCGCGCCGCCGAGGTGGAGCGCACGCGCATCGAGCGCGACCTCCACGACGGCGTCCAACCGCGCCTCGTGTCGATCGCCATGACACTGGGCCTGGCGCAGACCAAGATCGACGACGACCCCGAGACCGCGAAGGCGCTCGTCGCCGAGGCCCACGCCTCGACCAAGTCGGCCATCACCGAGCTCCGGCAGCTCGCCCGTGGCATCCACGCCTCGGTGCTCGAGGACAGGGGATTGGATGCCGCGCTGTCGGCCCTGGCGTCCCGATCCCACACCCCGGTGACCCTCGACGTGCGGCTGCCCCGCCGCTGCGGGCGCGCCGCCGAGGAGGCCGTGTACTTCGCCATCGCCGAGACCCTCACCAACGCCGCCAAGCACTCCCGCGCCGCCGCTTGTCGCGTCGACGTGCGGGTGCGGGAGGACGGATCGCTCTGGGCGCGTGTCGAAGACGACGGTCTGGGCGGTGCGCGGATCGTCCCCGGGGGCGGCCTCGACGGCATCGTCAACCGGGTCACCGCGGCCGGCGGCACGGCGCGCATCGACAGCCCGCAGGGGGGACCGACGACGGTGGAGGTGAACGTCCCGTGCGCGTCCTGATCTGCGAAGACTCGGTGCTGCTGCGCGAGGGGCTCGTGCGCCTGCTCGCCGACGACGGTCACGAGGTCGTCGCCGCGCTTCCGGATGCCGCGGGCCTCGAGGCCGCGGTCGCCGACACGGCGCCGGAGCTGTGCATCCTCGACGTGCGGCTCCCGCCGACGTGGACCGACGAGGGCATCCGCGCGGCGATCGCGCTGCGCTCCCGGCATCCGGGACTGGCGGTGCTCGTGCTGTCGCAGTACGTCGAGGAGCGTTACGCGAGTGACCTCATCGCCGACGGGCAGGGTGCGCTCGGCTATCTGCTCAAGGATCGGGTGGCCGACGTGGCCGACTTCCTCGCGGCGGTGGCCTCCATCGCGGGTGGGGCCACCGTGCTCGACCCCGAGGTCGTGGCGCAGCTGCTGACGCGCCGCCGCCGCGACGAGCGGCTGCAGAGCCTCACCGAGCGCGAGAGGTCGGTGCTCGCCCTCATCGCGGAGGGGCGTTCGAATCAGGCCATCGCCGGCGCGCTGTTCGTCAGCGAGGCCAGCGTCGAGAAGTACATCACCGCCATCTTCACCAAGCTCGGCCTGGAGCAGGACGAGACCGGCAACCGCCGCGTCATCGCCGCCCTCGTGCACCTGGGCCACGACCACACCGGAGCGACCTCATGACCACTTCCGCCCCCACCCCCACGCCCTCCGCTTCGGAGCCGCCCCGTCGCCGCGGCGCGGCGTTCGCCGTGTCGGTGGTCACCATCGTCGTCGGCGCCTGCGTGGCCGTCGGCACCCTCGCCGGCACGGGAGTGTCGGCGGTGGCGAGCATGGCCGACTGGCGTGGGCAGACCGCCACGTACGACAGCTCGACCGACGGCACGGCGGAGCAGCTGACCGAGCTCGACATCGACCTCGCCGGTGGCGCGCTGACGGTCGAGTTCGGCGATGTCGCGTTCGCGCAGCTCGATGCCGACAGCCACGGTCGGAAGGGCTGGACGTTCGAGCGCGACGGCGACTCCCTGCGCGTCGCGTCGCCCTCGGGCTCATTCGCGGATTGGGGGAGCGGCTCGCGCGCCACGCTCGTCTTGCCGCGGGACCTCGATGGGTCCGGCATCCGGGCCGACATCCAGGTCACCGGCGGCGCGCTCGAGCTGAGCGGCGGTTTCGGCGACGTCACGGTGGAGGTCGCGGGCGGCACGGCGTCTGTCGACGGCGTCGCGCGCGACATCGACCTGACGCTGTCGGGCGGTTCCGCGACGGCACGGCTCACGGATGTCGAGACCGCAGCGTTCGAGGTCGCCGGCGGCGAGCTGACCGCGACGCTCGACGGGGTCGCCCCGACGCGCACCGACGTCGAGGTGACCGCCGGCTCCGCCGACATCACCCTGCCCGACGACGAGTACGACGTGCGCATCGACGACGGTCTCGGCTCGGTCGACAACGGCCTGCGCACGAGCTCGTCGGCCGTCGCCGAGGTCGACGTGACCGCGACGATGGGCTCGGTCCGCCTGCGCTGACGCGTCGCGCTCGCGGCCCCGCCCGACGCGTGAGGGGTCAATGTTTGTCGCCGAGGCGGGTCCGAAGCGACAGAGATCGACCCCTCACGCGTGCGCGGGAGGGGGGCATCAGGTGACGAAGCCGGCGGGGCCGGCCGTCGAGTCCAGCCACGTCGCTTCGCGTGAGTCGCCAGGTTCTGTCGCTTCGCAGACTCCTTAAGCGACAAATCCTGGCGAGTCACGCGTCGGATTCGTGCAGCGCCTGGCGACTCACGCGCCCTTCAGGGCCTTTGCGATGCGCTGGGGGGAGACCGGTTCGGCGGTGCCGAGGCGCTGGGCGAACAGGCTCACGCGCAGCTCCTCGAGCAGCCACCGCGTCTGCACGAGATTCCCCGGCGCATCCGCGGGGAGGGGCACCGAGCCCCCGGCATCCACGAATCCGGCGGCGGCGCGCTCGTATTCGGTCATGCGCTGGCGGTCGCGCCCGGGGTTGTCGGACAGCGTCTTCACCCGCTCCAACGCGCCCGCGAGGTAGCGGGGATAGTGCTGCAGGCGCTGCAGGCCGGTGCGCGAAAGGAAGCCGGGGAAGAGAAGCCCCTTCACCTGGCCGCGCACGTCGTTGAGGGCTCCCAGCAGCGTGATGGATGCGGCATCCTTCATCGCCCGCTCCACCTCGCGCTGCGCGAGCAGGATTTTCGCCGCCAGCGACACCGTCTGGAACGTGCGCTCGACAGACGCGGCCGAGAACGCATCGCGCACACGCTCGAATTCGGCTCTCGTGCGGACGACCCCCGCCGGCGCCTCGCGCAGGAGGACGTCGTCGGCCAGAGCCACGCGCGCGTCCTCGATGAGGGCCTTCGCGTTCTGGTACGGGGATGCCGCGAGCGCGAGCTTCTCGTTCGCGGTGAGGTGGTCGAGCACGTACGTGGCGGGGGAGGGGACGGCGAGCAGCATCAGGCGCCGGATGCCGGCGCGGGTGTGCCGCGCGGCATCCTCGGGCGTCGCCTCGACGCGCAGCGCGACGCTGTCGCCCTCGTCGACGAGCGCCGGGTAGCCGCGCACGACACCGCCGGCGACGGGGGTGTCGACGACCTCGGTGAGCTCGTCGAGGTCCCAGGTGGTGAGCTTCGTGCGCGAGGCGAAGGCGGGGGAGGCCTCGGCGACCTGGGCGGCGGTTCGGGCCGCGGGGCGTGCGACCGTCGCTTCCACACTCGAGCGGGCCCGGTCGGCGAGACGTCGCTGCAGGGCACCGAGGTCACGGTCGCTGCCGATGGCGCGGCCGCGCGCGTCGACGGCGCGGAACGACGGCAGCAGGTGCGCGGGAACCCGGTCGAGTTCGAAGTCGGCGGCGCTGACGCGCTGGTTCGCGACGCGCTGCACGAGCGCGGCGAGGGCGTCGACGAGCGTCGTTCGCGGCAGGCCGTTCGCGTGCTCGGGGCCCTTCTCGGCGAGCTCGGCGCTGAATTTCTCGGCCCAATCCGCGGCGGGAACGACGTTGCGGCGGATGGTCTTGGGCAGCGCCCGCAGGAGCGCCGTGACGAGTTCGTCGCGCATGCCGGGCACCTGCCAGTCGAAGCCGTCGGGCCGCAGCTGCGCGAGCAGCGGCAGCGGCACCACGACCGTGACACCGTCATCGGGTGCGCCCGGTTCGAAGCGGTACGCGAGGTTGAGGGTCTGATCGCCCTGGCGCCAGCGCGCGGGGAACGCGCGGTCGTCGCCCTGCGCCCGGTCGCCGGTGAGGTCGGACTCCCGCAGGTCGAGCAGGTGCGGCGTGCGGGTGACGGCATCCTTCCACCAGGTCTCGAACGAGCGCACGTCGGTGACATCGGCGGGGATGCGCGCGTTGTAGAACGCGAACACCGCCTCGTCGCCGACGAGGATGTCGCGGCGGCGCTCGCGCTCCTCGATCTTCTCGAGCAGGCGGCGCTGCTCGACGTTGCGGCGCAGGAATGCGGTGAGGCGCTTGTCGAGCACCGACGGGTCCCACTCGCCTTCGACCAGCGCGTGGCGCACGAACATCTCGCGGGCGAGCGGCCGGTCGAAACGCGCGAGCTGCACGCGGCGGCGGGCGACGAGCTCGACCCCGAAGAGAGTGACCTTCTCGTAGGCGGCGGCGGAGCCGGCATCCTTCGACCAGTGCGGCTCGCTCAGCGAGCGCTTCACGAGATCGGGGGCGAGCTCTTCCGCCCACGCCGGATCGACGGCCGCGACCGTGCGGGCGAACAGGCGCGAGGTCTCGACGAGCTCGGCCGCCATGACGGCGGAGGGACGCTTCTTCCTCAGCCCCGAGCCCGGGAAGATCGCGAACCGCGCGCCGCGCGCGCCGATGTACTCGCCCTTGGTGGGGCGGGCATCGCCCGGGGCCTTGCGGTCTTTGGCCTGGGCGATCGTGCGGGGATCCAGGATGCCGATGTGCGACAGCAATCCGGAGAGGATCGCGCGGTGGATGGCGTCGCCCTGCGCGTGTCCCTCAGGGGCGACGGTCTGCCCGGCGGCTTTCGAACCGTGTCCCGATGTGTGCGACCCGTGTCCCGATGTGTGCGACCCGTGTCCCGATGTGTGCGGCGTGGAGGGGTCCGGGGCAGCCGAAAGTGGGACATGGTTCCGCGCGCCGCCGCCACGCCCGCCGTCACCGCCACGCCCGCCTTGACCGCCACGCCCGCTTCCACCGCGGGCGGCGCCGCCGTCGCCGCGCGCCACGCCGGCCCCGCGCCCGTCGCCCTCGCCCCGCTCCGCCCCGAGCGACCGTAGCTGCCGGTGCACGTCGACCCACTCGCGCACGCGCACGTAGTTGAGGTGTTCGCTGCGGCACAGGCGTCGGAACGCGCTCGAGCCGAGTTCGGCCTGCTTCTCCTGCAGGTAGTCCCAGAGGTTCAGCAGCGACAGGAAGTCGCTGGTCGGGTCGGTGAAGCGCGCGTGGAAGCGGTCTGCCTCCTCGCGGCGGTCCTCCGGGCGTTCGCGCACGTCTTGAATCGACATGCCCGACACGATCGCGAGCACCTCGGACTGCACGCCGGTGCGCCTCGCTTCGATGAGCATGCGGGCGAAGCGCGGGTCGATCGGCAGGCGCGCGATCTCGCGGCCGATCTCGGTGAGGCGGGGGCCGCGGTCGTCGTCGCGTCCGCCGCGCCCGTCTCGTCCGCCGCGCCCGCGGGACGGGTCGCGGTCGGGCCGGTCGTCGCGGGGGCGCGCACCCGGGGCGGGCAGCTTCACCGCGCCGAGCTCGACGAGAAGGTCGAACGCGGCCTTGACGCCCCGCGAGTCCGGGGGAGTGAGGAAGGGGAACGCCTGGATGTCGCCGAACCCGAGCGACAGCATCTGCAGGATGACGGATGCCAGCGACGTGCGCAGAATCTCGGGCTCGGTGTACTCCGGGCGACGGCTGAAGTCGTCTTCGGAGTAAAGCCGGATCGCGACGCCCGGCGACGTGCGGCCCGCGCGGCCCGACCGCTGCTGTGCCGAGGCCTGCGAGACGGCCTCGATCGGCAGACGCTGGATCTTCGACCGGTTGCTGTAGCGCGAGATGCGCGCGGTGCCGGTGTCGACGACGTACCGGATGCCGGGGACGGTGAGACTCGTCTCGGCGACGTTGGTGGCGAGGATGACGCGGCGACGAACGCCCGCGACGGTGGAGCGCTCGAACACCCGGTGCTGCTCCGCGGCGGACAGGCGGCCGTACAGCGGCAGCACCTCGGTGGGAGCGGCGTCCTTCTGATACGCCCCGCGGATGGCATCCGCCGCATCCCGGATCTCCGCCTCGCCGGGGAAGAACACGAGCACGTCGCCCGCCGGCTCGCGGTCGAGCTCGCGCAGGGCCGCGACGACGGCCCCGACCTCGTCGGCGTCGTCGTCGTCGCGTCCGGTCTTGACGGCGGACCGTGCCGAACTCCTGACCTTCTGCGGCGCCCCAGCGGCACGGCCGCGGGATGACGCGGGCTCGGGACTGTCGGCATCCGGATTCTCTGGAGTTCCGCCCGCGTCGTCCGCGCCGTCGAGCGGCCGGTACCGGATCTCGACCGGGTAGGTGCGCCCCGACACCTCGATCACGGGCGCCGGCACGGGCTCGCCGCCGGGCTGGGCGGGGGCCGCGGCGAAGTGGCGCGCGAAGCTCTCGGGGTCGATCGTGGCCGAGGTGACGATGACCTTGAGGTCGGGCCGCTTCGGCAGGATGCGGCGGAGGTAGCCGAGCAGGAAGTCGATGTTGAGCGAGCGCTCGTGCGCCTCGTCGACGATGATCGTGTCGTAGCGGCGCAGCAGCCGGTCGCGGTGGATCTCGTTGAGCAGGATGCCGTCGGTCACCAGCGCCACGCGCGTGTCGGCGGAGACCTTGTCGGTGAAGCGCACCTTGTAGCCGACGGTCGACCCGAGCGGGACCTGCATCTCGTCGGCGATGCGCTCGGCGATCGTGCGTGCGGCGATGCGGCGCGGCTGCGTGTGGGCAATCGAGGTGCGGCCGAGCTCGAGGCAGATCTTCGGCAGCTGCGTCGTCTTGCCCGACCCGGTCGCGCCGGCGACGATCACGACCTGGTGGTCGCGGATGGCGCGCGCGATCTCGTCCCGCGCGGCGCTGACGGGCAGCTCGGGCGGGTAGACGATGACGGGTTCGGCAGACACAGCCTTCCAGCCTATCGCGCCGCGCCCGCTCCGCGTCCGGCCCGAGAGACGCGAGCGTCCGGCTCGAGCGTCCGGCGGTGACTTGCGGCGAATGTTCGCGGGGAGTGGGTTGTGGCGTGCATATGCCGCAAGTCAGCGGGGGCGGGGGCGGGGGCGAGGGTGAGGGTGGGGTGCGGGGCGGTGCGCGCTGTGCGCTGGCGGTGACTTGCGGCGAATGTTCGCGGGGAGTGGGCTGTGGCGTGCATATGCCGCAAGTCAGCGAGGGGCGGGGGCGCGGGTGGGGTGCGGCGCGGTGCGCGCCGTGCGCCGGCGGTGACTTGCGGCGAATGTTCGCGGGGAGTGGGCTGTGGCGTGCATATGCCGCGAGTCAGCGAGGGGCGAGGGCGAGGGCGCGGGCAAGGGCGCGGGGTGTGGCGTGCATATGCCGCGAGTCAGCGAGGGGCGAGGGCGAGGGCGCGGGCAAGGGCGCGGGGTGCGGCGTGCATATGCCGCAAGTCAGCGAGGGGCGCGGGCACAGGCTGTCGCGTGCAGATGCCGCGAGTCAGCGAGGGGCGAGGGCGCGCCGCGGCGTGCATGTGCGGCGGGTCACTGAGCGGCGAGTCGGCGGGAGCGTGCGTCGGGGAGTGCGCAGGCGGGGGCGCGGCGGGAGGATCGAGCGAGAATGCGTGAACTCGGACGGGGGAGTCGAGCAATACGAGTGTGAGCACAGACAACGAATTGATCGTCCGGTCGCATGTCGACCCGGCCGTCTTCGCGACGCTGTACGACCGCCACGCCTCGGCGGTGTATCGCTATCTCGCGCAGCGGCTGGGTGATCACGCGGCCGACGACGTCATGAGCGAGACGTTCCTCGTCGCGTTCGAGCGGCGCGGCGCCTACGACCCGCAGGTGCTCGACGCCCGACCGTGGCTGTTGGGCATCGCCACGCGTCTCATGCGCAAGCACGCCCGGCTCGAAGCCGTGGCGTGGAAAGGCATGGCCGCCCACATGGCGGCACAGGTGGCGCCCGACCTCATCGAGAGAGCGGGCGCCCGGATGGATGCCGAGCGCCTGACCCGGCGGCTGACGTCGGCCCTGCGGAAGCTGTCGGACGCCGACCGCGACACCCTGCTGCTGTACGCGTGGGGGCATCTCGACTATGCGGCGATCGCCGCGGCGACCGACGTGCCGATCGGCACCGTGCGCTCACGACTCAATCGCGCGCGGCGGGTCCTCCGTCGCGCCGCCGACACCGACACCCTCGAACAGGAGACGGATCATGGACGAACTGACGTTGCTCCGCAGCACGCGTGACGACACGCTCATCCCGAGCCAGGACACGCTGGATGCCGGGCGCGCGGCGCTCATGGCCCGCATCGCCCAGCCGCCGCAGCCGGCGCATCTGGCTCCCGCGCGGCGCCGCCGTCGGCCAATCCGGCGCGCGACCTGGATCGCGGCCGGAACCGCGACGGCGCTCACCGGCATCCTCATCGCCGGCAACATCAACCTCGGCGTGCAGTCGGCGCAGGCGAGCGAGGTGCTGCGACAGGCGGCAGCCGCTACCCTGACGACGACGGATGCCGCGATCGCGCCCGGACAGTATCTGCGCTCCATCACCCACGCTCGATGGCTCACGTGCACGAACGGCGTCGAGTGCGTCCCGAACGACCAGTTCCTCGACGTGTACAAGCCGGTCGACCCGGGTGCCGAGTGGGTGCTGGTGCGCGACTGGGGCGAGCTCCCCGGTCTCACGGGGACGTCGATGGAGACGAACCGCGCGGTGGGAGGCTTCTTCTACGGCCCGGACTGGTCGTGGCAGCAGGGCGACGTGGCGGCGATCCCTCTGGACGGAGCCGAGGCCTACGCGTGGATCGACAGCCAATACCAGGGGGGTTCGGCCTCGCGCGAGGAAGACAACTTCGTGCGGATCACCGACATCCTGCGCTCGGGCCTCGTTCCCGCACCGCAGCGTGCAGCGCTCCTGGATGCCCTCGCACGCATACCCGGTGTGACGTCGGCCGGCGGCGTGCAGAACCTCGACGGGGTTTCCGGCGTCGCGATCGGCCGCGTCGAGCCGATGCGATTGGGGGAGCGGCAGGAGATCATCATCGACCCCGCCACCGGACTCGTCATCGGAGAACGCACGGTCGTGGGCGCACAGGCCTTCGGCTGGTCCACACCCGACGCAGTCACCGAGCTGACGGCGATCACCACCACCGTCGTCGACGAGGCTCCGTGATCGAGTGGCCCGCGGTGACGCCGGACGCGCTCACCCTTCCGCCGACCGAATCCCTCCCGATCCCGCTGCCCGGCGAGTGATCGAGCGGCCCCGCCTCGCTGCCCCGCCTCCCGGCGCGCCCGCTCCCGAGCGCCGTGCCTGACGCGCCCGCTTCCGAGCGCCCGCGCCCGGCGCGCCCGCATCTCCCCGTTGACTCGCGCCGAATGTACGCGTGACCCGTGATGAAGCGTGCATTCGGCGCAAGTCAACGCGGGAGGAGGGGGAGTCAGGGCATGGACGCCTTCTGGGCGAGGATGCGGGTGACCGCGGCATCCACCTTTTCGGCGAACGCCGGGTCTGCCTGGGCGCGCGAGCGCACGGCATCCCGCATCTCGGGATAGACCGACGGGTCGGCCGAGACGAGCAGCAGGTCGATGCCCGCCTCGACGGCCCGCGTCGCGCGGTCGCCGGGGGAGAAGCCCTCGACCTGGTCGGCGGCGGAGAGGTCGTCGCACGTGACCACCCCGTCGAAGCCGACCGTGTCGCGCAGCACGCTCACCACGGCCGGGGAGAACGCCGCGGGGCTGCGGGGGTCGATCAGGGTGTAGATGGCCGTGGACAGCATCACGATCGCCGGGCCCTGCGGGAGCACGGCGGAGTACACACCCACGTCCGCGCCGTCGGGCGTGACGACATCGTCGGTCACGCTCATCGAGTAATCGGTGTTGTCGTCCACGTGCCCGAGGCCCGGGAAGTGCTTCAACGTCGGCAGCACCCCGCCGTCGCGCATCCCCGCAGCGAAGGCACCGGCTTTCGCGGCCACGGTCGCACCGTCGTAGCCGTACTCGCGGGCGAGCTGACCGATGGGCGGGTTGCTCTGCGCGGTGTCGGGGCTCGTCACGACGTCGGCCACGGGCGCGAGGTTCATGTTCACGCCGGCCTGCGCCAGCTGCCGTCCCCACGCGGCGGCGCTCGCGCGCAGGTCGCCGTCGGCCCGCTGCCCCTGCTCCACAGCCGACGGGATGGCGTCGAACCCCGGCCCCGACAGTACCTGCACGGTGCCACCCTCCTGGTCGGTCGCCACCCACAGCTCCGGTCGGCCCGGGGCGACAGCGCCGGTGAACTGGCCGACGAGCCCGGCGGTCGCCTCGGCTCCGGCATCCGATCTGCCGTGCAGGAAGACGCCCCCGACATGATCGTCGGCGACGGCCGCCAGAGTCGTGGGGTCGACGCCTTCGACCGAGGTGCCGACCATGAACATCTGCCCGACCTTGTCCTCGAGGCTCATACCCGCCAGCGGATCAGGCGTCGGCGTCGGCGTGGGGGTCGGCGTCGGGGTCGGCGACACCGACGGGGAGGCGGATGCCGAGGGGCTCACGGCCGGCGACGGTGTGCACCCCGTGAGGGTCAGGGCGGCGAGCAGCAGCAGAGTCGTGGCGCGGGCGAGGGAGGGCACTCATCGATCGTCGCGCATTCGTCGACGCTCGCGCACAGCCTGTACGAACTTCAGGTGGCGCGGAGTCCCTCACACCGTCGCAGACTCAGTGATGTGCGCAGACTCCGTCGGTTCGGTGTATCGGCGGCGGAGGTTGTGCACATTGCGGAGGTTATGCGCGCGGCGGCGGCGGCTCCAGACAGTGGAGGGCGCACACGGCGGAGGCCCCGCACGGTGGGCGGGCGGCCGTCGCAGATTCAGTGATGTGCGCAGACTCCGTCGGCTCGGGGGATAGGCGGCGGAGGTTGTGCACATTGCGGAGGTTATGCGCGCGGCGGCGGCGGCCCCGGACAGTGGAGGGGGCGCGCACGGCGGCGGCCCCGGACAGTGGAGGGGGCGCGCACGGCGGAGGCCCCGCACGGTGGGCGGGCGGCCGTCGCAGATTGAGTGATGTGCGCAGACTCCGTCGGTTCGGTGTATCGGCGGCGGAGGTTGTGCACATCGCGGAGGTTATGCGCACGGCGGCGGCCCCGGACAGTGGAGGCTCCGCACGGCAGAGGCGCCCGCACGGTGGGCGCGCGGCCGTCGCAGATTCAGTGATGTGCGCAGACTCCGTCGGTTCGGGGGATAGGTGGCTGAGGTTGTGCAGATCGCGGAGGTTATGCGCGCGGCGGCGGCGGCCCCGGACAGTGGAGGCTCCGCACGGCGGAGGCCCCGCACGGCGGGCGCGCGGCCGTCGCAGATTCAGTGATGTGCGCAGACTCCGTCGGTTCGGTGTATCGGCGGCGGAGGTTGTGCACATCGCGGAAGTTATGCGCAGGGCGGGGCCGCACGCCGCGGGCGCGGCGGCGCCCCGGGCGTCGGGTCCTCACGCCGCGGGCGCGGCGGCGCCCCGGGGCCGCACACCGCGGGCGCGCGGCGGCGCCTCGGGTCCTCACGCCGCGGGCGCAAGGCCGCCGCGAAGAGCCGGGCTCGTGCCGTCCGGCGCGTCCTAGCCGAGGCCCGCGGAACAGGTCGCCTGGTCGGCCTTGCTGCCGTTGATGTTCTCGGGCAACTCGACCACGGTCGGGCTCGGGCTCGCCGCGGGGGAGGCGCTGGCATCCGGGGCCGGGGTGGTGGTTTCCGCGGGGGCGGGCTCCGCGGGGGCGGCGGTGGGTGCCGACGGGTCGGGGACCACGCCCCGGCCCGCGTCGCCGGTGACTTCGAGGGGGGAGTTGCTGTTCAGCGCCTCCCACAGGATCTCGGCCGAGTACTCGTCGGGAATGACGTGGTTCGTGTCGGAGGGGTCGTCGAGCACCGGGTACTGCACGAACGTGATGTCGTCGAACGGCACGTCTTTGAGCGTGTAGGCGAGCTGGGCGATGCGCACCGGGTCGGCGAGGCTCTCGCTCGGCTCGATGTTGTTCACCGCGGTGTTGGCCAGGCCGATGAGGGTGCCGGGGTTGGACAGCACCTCGTCGCTGCGCAGCTTGTTCACCAGGCGCGACAGGTATTGCTGCTGGTTGCCGATGCGGGCGAGGTCGCTGCCGTCGCCGATGCCCTTGCGCGTGCGCAGGAAGGCGAGGGCGTCGAAGCCCTTCACGACGCGCGGACCCGCCTCCCACTGGATGCCGGCGTCGGGGTCGTCGATGCCGTCGCCGCCGATGCACACCTCGACGCCGCCGATGGCGTCGGTGATGTTGACGACGTTGCCGAAGCTGACCTTCGCGGCGAACGGGATGCTCTGTCCGCTGAGGTTCGACACGGTGTCCGCGACGCAGGTGAGCCCGCCCGCTTCGTACGCCGCATTGATCGAGGTGCGATCTCCGCCGCTCACCGTGCCGTCTTCGGCGGTGCACTCGGGGATGTCGACCTGCAGGTCGCGCGGGAACGAGACGACCGTGACGCGGCGCGGGTCGTTCGACACGTGCACGAGCATGTTGACGTCATTACGGGTGCCGTCGTTCTCGGGATCGGAACAGCGCGGCCCGAAGGCGGCGGCGACGACGTCGTCGCACTCGTCGGTGCCCACCACGAGCACGTCGAACGGCTCGCCGTACGCGCTGAGCGCGGGGGGTTCGGCGGGTGCGTCCTTGAGGGGGACGGCTGCCTCCTGCAGGCGCTGCGACAGCGACCAGGCGGTGAAGCCGCCGACCGCCAGGGCAGCCACGACCACCACCGTCAGGGCGATGGCGAGGAGCTTGCCCCCACGTTTCCAGGGCGACACCGGCTCATGTCGCGCGTGACGGGTGGGGGGCTGCGTCATCCGGTCAGTCAACCACGCGCACCCGCAGAAACGCCGGATGCCGTGGCTGCGGCGGCGTCCCCCTCGTGCGGCAGCGGGTCGACGGCATGAAGCGCCCCCCACGACGGTGGGGCGGCCGGGAGACTCCCGACCGCCCCACCTGGTGTGCTCCTACTTGCCGCCCTCGGTGAGGGTCACCTCGATCGGCGTGTACTCGCCGTCGACGGTGATCCCCTCGTCCTTCAGCTCGCTGAGCGCGTCCTCGATGTAGTCGTTCGAGTACGCCGAGTCGGCGGGCTCGGTGGTGATGAGGTTGAGGCCGTCCTGGTTCACGGCCTTCAGGGCGCCCTCGACGGTCTTGTCCCACGCGGCGGAGTCGATGATGCCGAACTCGCCGCCGGTCCAGATGAGCTTGTTGACTTCGTTCATCTGCCACAGCTGGTGCGTGGGGCCGACGGGGAACGCGTCGACGCCGGGCGCGGTCGCGGCGGCGTAGGTGATCTCGGCGGCCTCGGTCGGGTTGTCGCGCGCGAACACCCAGCCCTTGACGACGGCCTTGAGGAAGCGCTTGGCGGCGTCGGCGTACGCGGGGTCGTCGGCCAGGCGCTGCGTGTCGGCCCAGATGGCATCCTGCAGCATGGCGCCGGCGGTGTCCTCGTACGAGATGATGTCGACGTCGGCCTCGGTGTAGAGCTGGCCCGTGGCGGGGTTGACCGTCTCGAACAGCTGCGCGAGCTCGTTATACGTCATCGCCTGCGCGGCATCCACGTCGCGGTCGAGCAGGGCGTTCATCGAGAAGTCCTGCGTGGTGATCTGCACGGTCGAGGCGTCGAGGCCCTGGTCGGCCATCGCGGCGAAGATCTCCCACTCGTTGCCGAAGCCCCACGAGCCGATGCGCTTGCCCTCGAAGTCGTCGACGCTGGTGATGTTCGAGTCCTTCCATGACACCTGGGTCGTGCCCGACTTCTGGAACACCTGGGCGATGTCGGTGAGCTCGACGCCCTGGTTCTCGAGCGTGCCGAGCACCTTGGGCACCCATGCCACGGCGAAGTCGACGTCGCCGGCGACGAGCGCGTCCTGCGGCACGATGTCGCCGCCCGAGGGCAGCACCTCGACGTCGTCGAAGCCCTCCTCCTGGAAGTAGCCCTGGTCGAGGGCGACGTAGTAGCCGGCGAACTGCGCCTGCGGCAGCCACTGCAGCTGCAGCTTCACGGAGGTGAGGGGAGTGAAGTCCTCGTCGGATGGCGCGGTGTCGGAGCCGCCGCCCGAGCAGGCGGAGAGGGCGAGGGCAGCGATCGCGACTCCCGCGATCGCACCGAGGGTGCGACGGGTGCTGTGTCTCATGGGTGGTCCTTCCGGTTCGGGTGGAGCAGGTGTCGGGTGGAGCAGGCGGTGAGGGTCTAGGGGCGCAGGGCGCCGAGGCGGCGCGCGACGAGTCGTTCGAGCAGGGCGGTGACGACGAAGAAGATCAGGCCGATCGCGATGCCTCCGCCCACGAACGCCCAGGCGAGGGCCGCGCGGCCCGACTTGGCATACGTGGCGATCGCGGTGCCGATGCCGTCGGCAGGGCCCCCGAAGTACTCGGCGACGAGGGCGGAGATGACGGCGAGGGATGCCGCGACCCGCACGCCCGTGAGCAGGTACGGCAGCGCGACGGGGAGCGTCAGACGCCAGAACGTCTGTCCGCCCGTGGCGGCCGTGGCCCGGAACAGGTCGCGCTGCACCGGGCGGGTCTGCCGGAGCCCGCGGAGGGTATTGACGAACACGGGGACGAACGCCGCGATCCCGGCCACCGCCTGACGGCCGAACTGGCTCGACGCGCCGAACATCGTGTTGAGGATCGGGGTGAGGGCGACGATCGGCACCACGGCCAGCGCGGCGACGAGCGGCGCGGTCATCCCATCGACGGGGCGCCAGGTCGCGGCCAGCGCGGCGAGCAGCACCGCGATGACGGTGCCCGCGAGAAGACCCACGAGCGCGTTGGTCCCGGTGATGCCCGCCGCCTCCCACACCAGCGGGAAGCGCTCGACCAGCTCGGTCGCCACGGCGAACGGGTCGGGCAGCATGCGCGGGGCGCTGCCCGAGGCCACGAAGGCGTACCAGGCGAGCAGGCCCGCGAGGCCGACGACGACGGGAGCGGCCAGGCGCGCCCAGGCGGGGAGGCGCGCGGCGTTCACCGGGCACCTCCGACGGTGACGGATGCCACGGCGCGCCGGCTCACGGCATCCGCTGTCCCGCTCCGGCCTGAGGATGCCACGGCGCGCCGGGTCACGGCATCCGGTGTTCTGGTCGCGAACGCGAATGCCGCGGCATCCCCTGCCCCGAGGAACGGCACGGCTCCGGATGCCACCGCATCCCGCACCGCGCTCATCGCTCGTTCGCCCGGTGGACGGGGGCGCCGTGCAGCGCCTCGCGCACGGCGGTGACCCGCGCGAAGAACTCCGGCGACTCGCGCAGCGCCTCGTCGCGCGCGCGTCCGGGACGGGTGTCGATGACGTCGGTGATGCGTCCGGGCCGCGGGCTCATCACCACGACCCGGTCGGAGAGGAACACCGCCTCGGGGATCGAGTGCGTGACGAACACCACGGCGGCGCCGGTCTCGGCGGCGATGCGGGCGAGCTCCGACTGCAGGCGCTCGCGGGTCATCTCATCCAGCGCGCCGAACGGCTCGTCCATCAGCAGCAGCTTGGGCTGCGCGGCGAGGGAGCGGGCGATCGCGACGCGCTGTTGCATGCCACCGGAGAGCTGGTCGGGGTAGCGGCCGGTGAAGTCGGTGAGCCCCACGAGCTCGGCGAGCTCGGCCACCCGCGCGTCGCGGCGGGCCTTGGGCCACTTGTGCAGGTCGAGCGGCAGGGCGATGTTGGCCGCAACGGTCAGCCACGGCAGCAGCGCCGCCTGCTGGAAGGCGATGCCGTAGTCCTGGTCGAGCCGCGCCTGGCGTGCGGTCTTGCCGTACAGAGTGAGCTCCCCGGCGGAGGGCGCGTCGAGGTCGGCGATGAGTCGCAGCAGTGTCGACTTGCCGCAGCCCGACGGGCCGATGAGCGAGACGAACTCACCCGCGGCCACCTCGAGCTCGACGCCGGTGAGGGCGGTCACCTCGCCGCCCGCGCTCGGGAACACCTTGCCGATGCCGGAGGCCCGGACGGCGAGGTCGGTCAGAGTGGTCATGCGGTGTCCTCCCCGCGACGGAAACGGTGCAGTGCGACGCCGATGAGGGCCACGCCGCCCGCGGCGAGGAGTCCCATCACGACGGTGCCGAAGGTGGGTGCCCAGGGGGCTGCCGGATCGGACGAGGCTTGACCGGCGAGCTGGATGAGCATGCGGCCGATGCCGCCGCGCAGGCCGATCGAGACCTCGGCGACGACGGCGCCGACCACGGCGGAGGCCGCGGCCAGGCGCAGGGCGGGCAGCAGGTGCGGCACGGCGGCCGGAAGGCGCAGGCGCACGAGCGTCTGCCACCACCCGGCCGAGGTGGCGCGCATGAGGTCGAGGTGCATCGCATCCGGCGCCGAGAGCCCCCGCAGCATGCCGATGGCGACGGGGAAGAACGCCAGGTACGACGCGATCAGCGCGACCGAGAACCACGGCGGCCACGGGAAGCCCGAGCGGTCCACCTGCGTGCCGATGGCGTTGACCACCGGCGCGAAGGCGATGAGCGGCACGATCTGGCTGACGACGATCCAGGGCAGCAGTCCCGCCTCGACCAGACGCCAGCGCTGCATCGCGATGCCCAGCAGCGACCCGACCACCACGCCGATGAGCCAGCCGAGCGCGGCAAGCCCCAGCGTCATCCCGGCCGCTCCCGCGACCGACACGATCAGCGGGGGCGTGTCTCCGCCGCTGGTGGGGGCGAACATGCGGGTCACCATCTCCCACACGTGCGGCATGGCGCGGTCGTTGGTGCGGGGGAGCAGGATGACGCCCGAGCCCGCCGACCCGTCGGAGCCGACGGTCAGGCCGTCGGCGGGACCCAGCAGCTTGTAGAGCTCCCCAGAGCGCGACGACCACCGCGACGCCGGCCACACCCCAGCCGACGCGGGTCGCCGCGGCGCGCCCCCGGGAGGAACGGATGCCACGCGGCATCCGCTCTTCGGCGACGACCTCGGTCGTGGCCCCGGGCGCCAGCAGCTGGTCGGTCACCGCTTGGCCGTCACCGGGGGAGTGAGAGCGGGGATCACGGTCTCGCCGTAGACCCGCATCGTCTCCTCCTTGTTGTCGTGCTGCAGATACCCGGCGAACTGCGTGACGCCGAGCGCCCGCAGCTTCTCGAGCTTGGCGATGTGCTCCTCGGCCGTGCCGAGCACGCAGAAGCGCTCGACGATCTCGTCGGGCACGAAGTCGACGTGGTCGTTGCTGCTCTTGCCGTGCGAGTTGTAGTCGTATCCGGTTCGTCCCGCGATGTAGTCGGTGAGAGCGGGCGGGACGTCGGAGCCCGTGCCGTACTTCGACACGATGTCGGCCACGTGATTGCCCACCATCCCGCCGAACCACCGGCACTGCTCGATCATGTGCGCGCGGGACTCGGGGGTATCGTCGCCGATGTACATGGGAGCCGCGACGCAGAAGGCGATCTCGTCGGGGTCGCGTCCCACGTCTTCCGCGGCCTTGCGGACCGTGGCGATCATCCACTCGGCGATGTCCAGGTCGGCCAGCTGCAGGATGAAGCCGTCGCCCACCTCACCGGTGAGCTTGAGCGCGAGGGGGCCGTAGGCGGCGACCCACACGTCGAGCTCCGACCCGCGGCTCCACGGGAATTGCAGGGTCGCCCCGTTGTACTCCACCGGGCGGGAGTTGCCGAGCTCGCGGATGACGTGGATCGACTCCCGCAGGGCCTTGAGCGTCGTGGGCCGGCCGTTCGTCACGCGCACGGCCGAGTCGCCCCGGCCGATGCCGCAGATGGTGCGGTTGCCGTACATCTCGTTGAGGGTGGCGAAGGTGGATGCCGTGACCGTCCAGTCGCGGGTCGCGGGGTTCGTCACGAACGGTCCGACCGTCACCCGGCGGGTGGCGGCGAGGATCGCCGAGTGGATGACGTAGGGCTCCTGCCACAGCAGGTGCGAGTCGAAGGTCCACACGTGACTGAATCCGTGCGCCTCGGCCAGCTGCGACAGCTGGACGGTGCGCGCGGCGGGCGGGTTGGTCTGCAGGACGACGCCGAAGTCCATGTCGTTCCTCTCAGATCAGGTACTGGCTGAGGCCGCGCTTGACGAAGCGACCGTCGCCCTTGGTGCCGATGTACGAGCCGTCGTCGACGACGACCTTGCCGCGCGAGATGACGGTGTCGACGTGCCCGTCGATCTCGTAGCCCTCCCACGCGGAGTGGTCCATGTTCATGTGGTGCGTCTTGCCCACGCCGATCGAGGTATGCCCGGCCGGGTCGTAGACGACGATGTCGGCGTCGGCGCCGGGGGCGATGACGCCCTTCTTGCCGTACATGCCGAACATGCGCGCCGGCGTCGTGCTGGTCAGTTCCACCCAGCGCTCGAGCGTGATCTGCCCGGTGACGACGCCCTGGTACATGAGGTCCATCCGGTGCTCGACCGAGCCGATGCCGTTGGGGATCGCGCGGAAGTCGCCCTGGCCGAGCGTCTTCTGGTCCTTCATGCAGAACGGGCAGTGGTCGGTCGACACCATCTGGATGTCGTTCGTGCGCAGCGCCTGCCACATGTGGTGCTGGTGGCCCTCGTGCTTCGAGCGCAGCGGGGTGGAGCACACCCACTTCGCGCCCTCGAAGTCGCCCCACTCCTCGCTCGATGCGCCGAGCTGGTCTTCGAGGGAGAGGTAGAGGTACTGCGGGCAGGTCTCGCCGAAGACGTTCTGGCCGTTGTCGCGCGCCCAGGCGAGCTGCTCGACGGCCTGCTTCGCGCTCACGTGCACGACGTACAGCGGCGCGCCGGTCAGGTGCGACAGCATGATCGCGCGGTGCGTGGCCTCTTCTTCCATCTGCCAGGCGCGCGCGACGCCGTGGAAGTACGGCGAGGTCTTGCCCTTCTCGATGAGCTGCTCGGCGAGCACGTCGATGACGGGGCCGTTCTCGGCGTGCATCATCGTGAGCAGCCCCGTGTCGGCGGCGACCTGCATCGCGCGGAGGATCTGCGCGTCGTCGGCGTAGAAGACGCCCGGGTACGCCATGAACATCTTGAAGCTCGAGATGCCCTCGTCGATCAAGCCGGGCAGGGCCGCGAGGGAGCCGGCATCCACCCCTCCGACGATCTGATGGAAGCCGTAGTCGATCGCGCAGTTGCCGGCGGCGAGTTCGTGCCAGTGGGCCAGGCCGTCCTGCACGCGCTCGCCGGCGCGCTGCACCGCGAAGTCGACGATGGTCGTCGTGCCGCCCCACGCCGCGGCGCGGGTGCCGGTCTCGAACGTGTCGGAGGCGCTCGTGCCGCCGAAGGGCAGCTGCATGTGCGTGTGCGCGTCGATCCCGCCCGGGATGACGTACTTGCCGGTGGCGTCGATGACGGTGTCGACGGATGCCGCGAGGTCGTGGCCCAGCAGCGTCGAGCCCGGCGCGAGCACGGCGGCGATCGTCTCGCCGTCGAGCAGCACGTCGGCGGCGGAGCGACCGGTCGCCGAGACGACCGTCCCGCCGGTGAGCAGGGTGGTCGCCATCTCAGGCCTCCACGATCTCGCCGTAGGTGTCGGGTCGGCGGTCGCGGTAGAACTGCCAGTCGTCGCGCATCTGCTGCACGAGGTCCATGTCGAGGTCGCGGATGAGCACCTCTTCGTGCTCCGAGGAGCCGACGGCGCCGACGTGGTTGCCGCGCGGGTCGATGACCTGGCTCGTGCCGTAGAAGGTCACGGCATCCTCGCCATACTCGTTGTCTTCGCGGCCGACGCGGTTGGGCTGCAGCACGAAGTAGCCGTTGGCGACTGCGGCGCACGGGCCCTCGACCTCCCACAGGCGGTTCGAGAGGCCGGGCTTGGTGGCGTTGGGGTTGAAGACCATGTGCGCGCCGTTCAGCCCCAGCTCGCGCCACCCCTCGGGGAAGTGCCGGTCGTAGCAGATGTACATGCCGACCTTGCCGACGGCGGTGTCGAAGACGGGGTAGCCGAGGTTGCCCGGGCGGAAGTAGAACTTCTCCCAGAACTTGTCGAGGTGCGGGATATGGTTCTTGCGGTAGCTGCCGAGCACGGTCCCGTCGGCATCGACGAGCACGGAGGTGTTGTAGTAGACGCCGGTCAGCGCCTCCTCGTAGATGGGCAGGACGCTCACCACCCCCAGCTCCTTGGCGAGGGCGGCGAAGCGCTGCACGATGGGGCCGTCGACGGGCTCGGCGTAGCGGTAGTACTTCTGGTCCTGGGTGATGCCGAAGTAGGGGCCGTAGAACAGCTCCTGAAAGCACACCACCTGAGCGCCCGCCGCGGCGGCGTCGCGGGCGAACTGCTCGTGCTTGTCGAGCATCGACTCCTTGTCGCCGGTCCACGTGGTCTGCGTGATGGCTGCGCGCACGGTCGTCATGCGTGTTTCCCCCGATCTCACGGCCCCTGCCGTGTTCTGTTACTGTCGCGCCTGAACATTTCCCGACGATTTCCACGAGTGACACCACCGTTAATTGGAGGCCGATGCTCTCGCCCGACGTCCTCGTCGAGCGCACCTCCGCGGGTATCGCGGCCGAGATTGCGCGTCTTGTCAGCGAAGGTACGCTCCCACCCGCCGAACGGCTACCGACGGTGCGCGCGGTCGCGGCGGCCCTGGGCGTGTCGACCGGCACGGTGGCGACGGCCTGGCGAGCGCTCGCCGATGCCGGCGTGATCGTGTCGCGGGGACGTGCCGGCACCTTCGTGCGGGCGGAGCGGCGGGAGTGGCTCAGCCCGCGCGTTCGCGGCCTCGCCTCGACCGACGTGTCCCGCGCGCCGGCGCCGCCGCGTGGCCTCGGCGGCCGGGTCGCGGGCTCCGCGCGGCTCGACCTGTCGCTGGGGACTCCCGACCCGTCGTTGCTGCCGTCCCTCGAGCGCGCTCTGTCCCGTGCGCGGCCCCGCGCCGACACCGGCCGGTACCACGACCTGCCGGTGCTGCCCGAGCTCTCCGACGTGCTCCGCGAGCAGTGGCCGGTGAGCGGCGTCGAGGCGCTCACCGTGGTCGACGGAGCGTTCGACGGCATCTCCCGAACCGTCGACCAGGTGGTGCGCTTCGGTGATCGGGTGGCGGTGGAGTCGCCGGGCTTCCCCTACATCTTCGACCTCGTCGATGCTGCCGGCGGCATCTCGCTCGCCCTCGAGAGCGACGCCGACGGCATCCTCCCCGCATCGCTCGCGCGTGCCCTCGCCCAGCGCCCCTCGACCGTCATCCTGCAGCCCCGCGCGCAGAATCCGACCGGGACGTCGATGTCGGTGGAGCGTGCCCGGCGGCTGGCGAACGTGCTCGTCACGGTGCCCGGCGGCCGTCGCGTGACCGTGATCGAGGACGACCACTCCGCGCTCATCGCGACGGCGCCGGCGGTGTCCCTCGCGCGCTGGATCCCGGGTCAGGTGGTGCACGTCCGCGGCTTCTCGAAATCGCACGGACCGGACCTGCGCATCGCGGCACTCGGAGGACCGGCCGACATCGTGGAGCGCATCGTCCGCCGTCGCATGCTCGGGCCGGGGTGGACCTCCCGGCTGCTGCAGACCGTCCTTCGCGAGCTGCTCACCGATCCGCGCTCGATCGCCGCGGTGAGCACCGCGCGGTTGATCTACCGCGACCGGCTCGACCGGTTGGCTGCGGCCCTCCGGCGCCTCGGCGTGGACGTCGGCGCGCCCGACGGCATCAACCTGTGGCTGCCGGTGCGCGACGAACGGGCGGCGATCGTGCACCTGGCCGCCGAGGGCATCGCCGTCGCGGCCGGGGAGCCGTTCGTCATCGATGCGCCTCCGGATGCCGCGATGCCCGGGACACGGCCCAGCGAACGTGTGCACACCGGTGGCGCCCTAACGCCCGCCGAGAGCGAGCGAGACGGTGCCTCGTCATCGCAGGCCTGGGTCCGCGTGACCGCCGGCCCGGTCTCCGAGAACGTGCGTCTGGTGGCGGAGGCCCTCGCGCGGGCGGCGTCGGCCCCACCGCTGTCGGAGGGCCGCGCGTCAACCCCGAAAGCGGTCCGAATCGATTCGCCTAGGCTCGGACCATGACCGTTCCTTCTGTTCAGCTCAACGACGGAAACTCCATCCCCCAGCTCGGTTACGGCGTGTTCCTCGTGCCCGCCGACGACGCCGAGCGCGCCGTGTCCGAGGCCCTCGAGGTCGGCTACCGCCACATCGACACCGCGGCGATCTACAAGAACGAAGAGGGCGTCGGCCGCGCCATCGCCGCCAGCGGGATCCCGCGCGACGAGCTCTTCGTCACCACCAAGCTCTGGAACGATCGCCACGACGGCGACGACCCGCACGCCGCGATCGACGAGAGCCTCCGGAAGCTCCAGCTCGACGCCGTCGACCTGTACCTCATCCACTGGCCCACGCCGAAGAACGACAACTACGTCAACGCGTGGCAGAAGCTCATCGAGATCCGCGAGGGCCGGCAAGACCCGCTCGATCGGCGTCTCGAACTTCCTCGTGCCGCACCTCGAGCGCATCGTCGCCGAGACGGGCGTGACCCCCGTGGTCAACCAGATCGAGCTGCACCCGGCCCTCAGCCAGCGCGAGATCGCCGCGTGGGGTCACGAGCACGATATGCACATCGAGTCGTGGGGTCCGCTCGGCCAGGGCAAGTACGACCTGTTCGAGCTTCCCGCGGTGAAGGCCGCCGCCGAGGCGCACGGCAAGAGCCCTGCGCAGGCGGTGCTGCGCTGGCACATCCAGCACGGCTTCATCGTGTTCCCCAAGTCGGTGCGCCGCGAGCGCCTCGAAGAGAACTTCGACCTGTTCGACTTCGAGCTCACCGCCGACGAGATGGCCGCCATCGACGCCATCGACCCGGGCGACGGCTCGGGCCGCGTGGGCACGCACCCCGACGACCTCAACTGACCGCGCGCACCCGGGCATGAACCGCCTCGCGAACGCCTCGAGCCCCTACCTGCGGGCCCACGCCGACAATCCCGTCGCGTGGTTCCCCTGGGGGGCCGAGGCGTTCGCGCTCGCGGCCGAGAGAGACGTTCCCGTGATGGTCTCGATCGGCTACAGCACCTGCCACTGGTGCCACGTCATGGCGCGCGAGTCGTTCCAAGACGCCGAGACCGCCGCCGTGCTGAACGAGGGTTTCGTCTCGATCAAGGTCGACCGCGAAGAGCACCCCGACGTGGATGCCGCCTACCTCGACGCCGCCTCCGCCTTCACCCCCCACCTCGGCTGGCCGCTCACCGTCTTCGCGAGCCCCGAGGGCCGCGTCTTCTACGCGGGCACGTACTTCCCGCCCACCCCGCGCCCGCCGCAGCCGTCGTTCCGCCAGGTGCTCGCCGCCGTGCGCGAGGCGTGGACCGAGCGGCGCGGAGAAGTGGATGCCACGGGCTCCTCGCTCCGCGACGCCCTCGCCGCCGCGGCGACGGCTCCGACCGACGCGCCGCCGTCGCTGGATCAGCTCGCCGCTGCTGCGCGCACCGTCGCCGCACGTGAGGACCGCGAGTACTTCGGGTTCGCGGCAGGCCCCGCGTTCGAGACGCCGAAGTTCCCGAACACTCCGGCGCTGCGCTTCCTGCAGCACCCTGCGCTGGCGGCGGGCGCTCCGGATGCCGCCGACGTGGCATCCCGTGCTCTGGCGGCCATGGTCGGATCCGACCTGCACGACGAGGTCGAGGGCGGCTTCTTCCGCTACGCCACCCGCCGCGACTGGAGCGTGCCGCACTACGAGCGCATGCTCACCGACAACGCCGGCCTGGTCGAGGTCGCGCTCGCCGCAGGCGACGAGGCCACCGCGACCGACGCCGCGCGCTTCCTCGTCGACGTGCTGCAGCTGCCCAGCGGCGGCATCGCCGCCGCGCAGGATTCCGAGTCGATCATCGACGGGCAGCGCTCCGAGGGCGGCTACTACCGGGCGACCGACCGGTCGGGTCTCCAGCCCCCGGCTCTGGATGCCAAGGTCGTCACCGGCTGGAACGGCCACGCGATCGCCGCGCTCGCGGCCGCCGGCACCCGCACCGACCCGCGCTTCGTCGAAGCGGCGCAATGGGCGGCGGATGCCGTGCTCGAGAGCAACGTCGCCGACGACGGCACCCTTCGCCGCGCCTCTCTCGACGAGATCCGCTCCGCCGCTCCCGCGACGCTCGAGGACTACGGCGGACTCGCCCGGGGCCTGCTCGCCCTCGCGCGCGCGACCGGCGAAGTCGCCTACGCCGAGCGGGCGCGGGCACTGGTGGATCTCTGCCTCGGGGACGACGGCATCCATCCTCCCGGCGGCGGCGACCCGGTGCTCGTCGCGCAGGGCATGCAGCCGCACGGTGTGCCCAGCGACGGCGCGTCGCCCTCCGGGCCGTCGGTCTTCGCCGCGGCGGCACTCGACCTGTGGCGCCTCGGGGCGGGGGAGAGGTACCGCTCCGCCGCGGAGGCGCTGGTGCGAGCGGCGGCCGACGCGGCGCTCGCGACGCCGCTGGCGCACGGGGCGATCCTCGAGGTCGCGCTCGGCCTGGCATCCGCCCCCCGCCAGGTGGTGGTCGTCGGAGAAGCGGATGCCGAGATCGCCGACGCCGCACGTCGGGTCGCCGCCGACGTGGTCGCGGTCGTGTCACCCGCCCAGGCGCTCGCCTTCGCCGGCGCGGGGTTCGAGCTGTTCGAGGGCAAGGCCGCCCTCGGCGGCGAGGCCACGGCCTACGACTGCCGGGCGTTCACGTGCGCGCTGCCGACATCGGACCCTGCCGCGCTGGTCTGACCCCTCGCCGTCCTTCGGCACGCGCGCGAGCACGGCAGGGAAGGCGAGCGGCCGCGGCGGCGAGCGCCAGGGGGGTCCTGCACCAGGTGCCCCGCATTACAGTGAGCGGGTGGCCCACGTCTCCACCCCGCGCTGCCCGCACTGTCGACACTTCCTGTTCCTCGACAAGCTGATCTGCCCGGAGTGCGACGGGCAGCTCGCGTACCACCCGCGTCTGCGCCAGTTCGTCGGCATCCACAAGGGAAAAGCCGTCGTCGACGGCGAGACCTGGTACACCTGCTCGAACCGGGGGTGGCGATGCAACTGGCTCGTCCGCGACGACGCGCCCAGTGGTCGCTGCTTCTCGTGCCGGCTGACCCGCGCCACCCCCGACAGCGACGACACCGTCGCCCTTGAGAAGCTTGCGAAGACCGAGGAGGCGAAGCGTCGGCTCGTGCTGCAGCTCGGCGACCTCGGACTGCCCATCAGACCCTGGTACGACGGCGCGGGCGGCCTCGGGTTCGACCTCCTGTCGAGCATCTCGCTCGGGCGGTCGGTCACCATCGGGCACAAGAACGGCATCATCACGCTCGACCTCGCCGAGAGTCTCGACGACCGCCGCGAGGCCCTGCGCATCAAGCTCGGCGAGCCCTACCGCACCATGCTGGGTCACCTGCGCCATGAGGTCGGTCACTATTACCAGAGGGTGCTGATCACCGACGAGCAGACCTGGGCCGAGTGTCGGGTGCTCTTCGGCGACGAGCGGGCGAACTATCGTGACGCCATGGCCCGCCATTACCGCGAGGGAGCGCCCGAGGGGTGGGCGCAGGCGTACATCTCCGAGTACGCCACCATGCATCCGTGGGAGGACTTCGCCGAGACCTTCGCGCACTACCTGCACATCACGGCCACCCTGCAGACCGCGAATGCCACCGGCATGCGGCTCGACGGAGAGGCGTTCGCCCACCGAGACTCCGACGTGAACCCCTTGCCCAGCTACGCCGACCAGCCCGTGCACCGGCTCGTGGGCGATTGGCGGTGGATGTCGCACGCGTTCAACCGCGTCAATCGCTCGATGGGCATGGGCGACCTGTACCCGTTCGAGATCGTCGCGACCGTGGTGCGCAAGCTCGCGTTCATCCACGACATCGTCACGCGCTCGCCCCAGCCCGCGGTTGAGCAGCAGGTCGTGGGGCTCGCCGCCGCCACCGCCGCGGCGACCACGCCCGATACCGGCTTCGCCTGACGGGTGACGGCTGCGCGCCGCCGCCTCAGTCGAGCAGGTGGCGCAAGAAGCGCTGCGGGGCGTCGAGGAAGTTCCGGTGCAGCCGCACCACCTCGAGGTCTTCCCACGCGCTCTCGCGGATGCCCCACTCGCCCAGCTCGAGGATCGTCGCGCCGGGCAGCGACGCCAGCACGGGGGAGTGGGTCGCGCAGATCACCTGCGTGCCGCGCGAGCGCATGCGATCGAGGGATGCCAGCCAGCGCAGGGTCGACGAGAACGACAGCGCCGCCTCCGGCTCGTCGAGGCACGCCAGGCCGGCGACGTACTGCGGATGATCGAGGGCTTCGTCGAGCAGCGCGTTGAAGGACTCGCCGTGGCTCATCGGGTGCAGGCTCGGTGGCGCGTCGGGCAGGTCGTCGCGCCACGAGTAGTAGCTGTGCATCGTCTCGGCGCGGAGGAAGAAGCCCCAGCGCGGCGCGCGCGGGCTCCGCTCGATGCGCAGCCACTCGCTCAGCGGGCTCTCGGTGCGCCGCGTCTCGCCGCCGCCGTTGCTCGACCCGCCCTCGGCGGGCAGGCCGTACGCCTCCGCGATCCCCTCGATGAGCGTCGATTTGCCCGACCCGTTCTCGCCCACGAGAAAGGTCACGCCCGGTGCGAACTCCCACCCGTCGCGGCCGGCGACGTCGAGGAAGTGCGCGACGGCGGGGATGCTCGCCGGCCAGGCTTCGGGCTGCACAGCCGCATCCGAGAAGACCTTGACCCGCCGTATCGGCCGGGGATCATGCAGCCAGTCGTCGCCGCGGCCCACGTCAGATCCAGCTGGGCAGCCAGTTGTGCAGCCGCCAGAACTCGTACGAGACCGGAAGACCCGCCCACACCGGATACCAGAAGGCCGAGATTCCCACGCAGACCACGAGGAACACCAGCGCGATCACCTGCCCCTGGGCGCGGGTGAGCCCCCGCACGCCCTGCGCGAGATCCCGCAGCGCGAACGTCAGCGCGAGCACCAGGAACGGCACCATCGCCACCGTGTAGAACTGGAAGATCGTCCGCTCGGGGTACAGCAGCCAGGGCACGTAGGTGGCGGCCAGGCCTGTCAGCACGAGGGCGTGCCGCCAGTCCCGCACCAGGACGAAGCGGATGAGCAGATACACGGATGCCACGATCCCGGCCCACCAGATGAGCGGGTTGGAGTTGCTCGCGATCGCCTCGGTGCACCCGTTCGGCAGGGCGCAGCCGTTCACGCCGACGTCGTCCTGGTGCCAGTACATCGAGGTGGGACGGATCAGCAACGGCCATTGCCACGCCGGGCTGGCATAGCTGTGCGGGGTGACCAGGCCCACGTGGAAGCCGTACATCGACTCGTGGTACGCCACCAGATTCTGCAGCGGTCCGGGCAGCAGCGTCAGAAGGCCCGTTCCGGCGGGCTCGTTGCTGCGCATGTAGCCGCCGGTGGTGAACAGCCAGCCCGACCAGGTCGTCAGGTACACCACGAACGACACGGGAACGATCAGCACGAACGAGATGAGGCCCTGGCGCACGGCATCCATCGGCCACTGCACGATGCCGACGCGGCGGCGCGCGATCGCGTCGGTGACGACGACGTAGATGCCGATCGCGGCGATGAGGTAGAGGCCCGACCACTTCACGGCGGTGGCGGCGCCGGCGGCGGCGCCCGCCGCCAGCAGCCACGGCCGGTCCCACAGCAGCGGACCCCAGGCGGGCGTCGGATCGGGCAGGCGGTCCATGGCGGCGTCGAGTCGATCGCCGGTCCGGCGATGGTCGAGCACGACGAACCAGAACGTCAGGACGATGAAGAACGTCAGGAACACGTCGAGCAGCGAGACGCGGCTGAGCACGATGCTCACGCCCTCGATGGCCAGGAGACCGGATGCCACCGTGGCGAACGGGATCGATCGGGTGAGCGTGTACGCGACCAGGTAGACCAGCAGCACGGTCGCCGTGCCGAAGATCGCGGCCGACAGGCGCCAGCCGGTCGCGGAGTCGGGACCGAGCAGCGCCATGCCCGCACCGATGAGGATGCGGCCGAGCGGCGGGTGCACGACGTAGCTGCCCTCGACGGAGAAGATGCCGGTGTCGCCCGCGACAAAACTCGCGTCGGCGTTCTCGGGCCATGTCGCCGGGTACCCGAGCACCCACTGGCTCCACGAGTCCTTGACGTAGTACGTCTCGTCGAACACGAGGGCGTGCGGGTCGCCGATGTGGAACAGGCGGAGCAGCGCCGCGACGATCGTGACCAGGGCCGGTGCCAGCCAGCGCCACAGGCGGGTGCCCCGGGGGGTGGCGAGCAGGGCGTCGCGCCACCGGTCGAGGCGCGTCGGCTCGATGTCGGAGCGCAGGGAGGGAAGAGCGGTGCTCACGCGCCCAGCATAAGGTGGGGCGGTGATCATCCTCGCGGCGACCCCGATCGGCAACCTGGGTGATGCCTCGAGGCGTCTCGTCGACGCGCTCGAGAACGCCACGGTGGTCGCCGCCGAAGACACCCGCACCACGCAGCGACTCCTCGCGGGACTCGGGGTCGAGAACCGGCCGCGGCTCCTCGCCCTGCACGACCACAACGAGAAGGAACGCGCCGCCGAGCTGGTCGAGCTGGCGCGCGACGACGACCTGCTCGTGCTCAGCGACGCCGGCATGCCGACCGTGAGCGACCCCGGCTTCGGCCTCGTCGCCGCGGCGGCCGCCGCGGGTGTCACCGTCACCGCGCTGCCCGGACCGAGCGCCGTCGTCACCGCCCTCGCGGTCGCGGGGCTCCCCACCGACCGGTTCGCCTTCGAGGGCTTCCCCCGCCGCAAGCCCGCGGAACGCCGCCGCACCTTTGCGCAGCTGGCGTCGGAGGAGCGGACCCTGGTGTTCTTCGAGTCGCCGTCGCGCCTGGCATCCACCCTCGACGACCTCGCCGAGGCTTTCGGCGAGGACCGCCCCGCCGCGGTCTGCCGCGAGCTGACGAAGCTCTACGAAGAGGTGCGCCGCGGAACGCTCGGCGAACTGGCCGCATGGGCCGCCGAGGGCGTGCGTGGCGAGATCGCGATCGTGGTGGGCGGTGCCGAGGCGCGCGAGGTGGCGTTCTCGGATGCCGTGACCCAGGTGCTCGAGATCGTGCGCGGCGGCACGCGGCTGAAGGAGGCCGCCGCCGAGGTAGCGTCGCAGACCGGCCACTCCTCGCGCGAGTTGTACCAGGCCGCCCTCGCCGTCAAGCGCTGACCCCCGCCCTCCCTTCGCGTGAGGGGTCAAGAAGTGTCGCCTGGCCGCGGGCCCAGGCGACAGTTTCTGACCCCTCACGCGGCGGGGATGCGGGGCCGTCACACGGGAAGAGCGCGTCGGCGTGCCCCCGTAGAATCTTTCAGTGACTTCCGGCCGATCCTTCTACATCACGACGCCGATCTACTACCCCAGCGATCTGCCCCACATCGGGCACGGGTACACGACCGTCGCCGTCGACACGCTCGCCCGCTGGCACCGCCAGGCGGGGGACGACACCTGGATGCTGACCGGCACCGACGAGCACGGACAGAAGATGCTGCGCGCCGCCGCCGCCAACGGCGTGACGCCCCAGGAGTGGGTCGACAAGCTCGTCACCGAGTCGTGGTTCCCGCTGCTCGAGACCCTCGACGTGGCCAACGACGACTTCATCCGCACGACGCAGCCCCGCCACGAGGAGCGCGTGCAGCAGTTCGTGCAGGCGCTGTTCGACCGCGGCTACATCTACGCCGGCGAGTACGAGGCGCTGTACTGCGTGGGCTGCGAGGAGTTCAAGCCCGAGGCCGAGATCGTCGACGGCACCGGACCCTTCGAGGGCCTGAAGGTGTGCGCCATCCACTCCAAGCCCCTCGAGCTGCTGCAGGAGAAGAACTACTTCTTCAAGCTCAGCGAGTTCCAGGATCGGCTGCTCGAGTTGTACAAGACCGAGCCCGACTTCGTGCGCCCCGAGTCCGCGCGCAACGAGGTCGTCTCGTTCGTGCGCAGCGGTCTGAAAGACCTGTCGATCTCGCGCTCGGCGTTCGACTGGGGCATCACCGTGCCCTGGGACCCGTCGCACGTCATCTACGTCTGGGTCGACGCGCTGCTCAACTACGCCACCGCGGTGGGGTACGGCACCGATCCCGAGCAGTTCGCCCGTCGCTGGCCCGCGTTCCACGTGGTCGGCAAAGACATCCTGCGCTTCCATGCCGTGATCTGGCCGGCCATGCTCATGGCCGCCGGTCTCGACGTGCCCCGCGGCGTCTTCGCGCACGGCTGGCTGCTCGTCGGCGGCGAGAAGATGTCGAAGTCGAAGCTCACCGGCATCGCCCCGACCGAGATCACCGACGTCTTCGGCTCCGACGCGTACCGGTTCTACTTCCTCTCCGCGATCGCGTTCGGGCAGGACGGCTCGTTCTCGTGGGAAGACCTCTCGGCCCGCTATCAGGCCGAGTTGGCCAACGGCTTCGGCAACCTGGCATCCCGGACGGTCGCGATGATCTCGAAGTACTTCGAGGGCGTCGTGCCCTCGCCCGGCGCGTACACCGACGGCGACCTGACGATCCAGAAGATCGTGGCGGATGCCGCCGTGAACGCGGACGCCGCCGTCGAGCGCTTCCGCATCGACGAGGCCATCACCGCCATCTGGACCATCGTCGACGCGCTCAACGGCTACATCACCGAGAACGAGCCGTGGGCCCTGGCCAAAGACGAGGCGACCCGCGAGCGTCTCGGCACCGTGCTCTACACCGCGGCCGAGGGCCTGCGCGCCCTCGCGGTGCTGCTGTCGCCGGTCATGCCCGCCTCCACCGAGAAGCTCTGGACCGCGCTGGGCGCGGCCGACAGCCTCGGCGCCCTGCAGGAGCAGCCCGTCCGCGAGGCCGGCGTATGGGGCGCGTTGCGTTCCGGGTCGACGGTCACCGCGCTGTCGCCGCTGTTCCCGCGCGTCGAGCAGGCGTGACGCCGGTGGCTCCGGAACACGGCGCGGCGGCCCCCGAGCCCCTGGCGGTCCCTGAGCCTGTCGAAGGGTCCGCCCGCCGACCTGCCGCCGCCGGCTCCACCCCGGTCGAGCGTCCGCGCGACACGATCCAGGGCGGCGACCCCAGCCAGTACGTGCGCGAGCGCTCGGCCGACGGTCGCCGCGACGTCAGCTATCCGCCCGCGCCCGAGCCGCTCGGCATCCCGGTCTACGACAATCACACGCATCTCGAGATCGAGGACGGCCCTTCGACAGGCTCAGGGGCCGTCGGCGGGCTGTCACTCGACGAGCAGCTCGAGCGGGCACTGGCGGTCGGCGTGCACGGGGTCGTCCAGGCCGGGGGAGACGTCGACTCCTCCCGGTGGTCGGCGTGGGCGGCGCGCACGCACCCGCGCGTGCTGGCCGCGGTGGCGATCCACCCCAACGAGGCACCCGTGTACGAGCAGGCGGGGGAGCTGGATGCCGCGATCGCGGTGATCGACGACCTCGCCGCCGAGCCGCGCGTGCGGGCGATCGGCGAGACGGGCCTGGACTTCTTCCGCACCGAGGCCGATGGCATCCCGGCGCAGATGCGCTCGTTCGAGGCGCACATCGCGCTGGCAAAGAAGCACGGCATCGCCATGCAGATCCACGATCGCGACGCCCACGACGCCGTGCTTGAGACCCTCGAACGCGTCGGCGCGCCCGACAAGACGGTGTTCCACTGCTTCTCCGGCGACGCCGACATGGCGCGCATCGCCGCCGACCGCGGGTACTACCTCTCGTTCGCCGGCAACGTCACGTTCAAGAACGCGCAGAACCTCCGCGATGCTCTGGCGGTGACGCCGCGCGACCGGATCCTGGTCGAGACCGACGCGCCGTTCCTCACGCCCGCGCCCTACCGCGGCCGGCCCAACGCGCCGTACCTCATCCCGCTGACCCTGCGCTTCCTCGCGGCCGAGCTGAGCGTCGACGCCGACGAGCTCGCCGCGCAGGTCGCCGAGAACACGCTGCAGGTCTACGGCCCGTTCGAGGACTGACCTCCGCGCCCGCAGCTCCGACCGGGCGGAGGCCGCCGCGCCTATCGCTGAGGTCGCGGGCAGGCCGGGGTGCCGCGTGCATAACCTCCGTGATGTGCACATCCTCCGTCGCGTGGCCCCGGATGCCGCTGACTTCGTGCGGATCGCGGAGGTTGTGAACGCGCCGGGTTCACACCGACACGCAGAAGGCCGGCACCCCGCGGGGCGCCGGCCTTGTGGCATCCGTCGGATCAGGCCTTCGTCTTGCGCTTCTCGACGAAGAGCGTCTCGGCCTGCTCGAGCTCCATGCCCTTGGTCTCGGGGATGCGGAACGCCACGTAGAAGAACGACAGGGCGGCGAACAGCGCGTACATGCCGTAGGTGAGGGGGAGCGACCAGCTCGACATCGCCGGGAACGACACGGTGATGGCGAAGTTGGCGATCCACTGGGCCCCTGCGGCCACACCGAGTGCCCGCCCGCGGATGCGGCTGGGGAAGATCTCGCCGAGCAGCACCCACACGAGCGGACCCCACGACGCACCGAACCCCACGACGAAGAGGTTCGCCGCGACCAGCGCCACCGTGCCCCACGGCGCCGGAAGCGACACGTCGCTGCCGCTGCCCTGCGCGAACGTGAAGGCCAGGGCCATCGCGCCGAGCGACAGCGTCATCAGCACCGACCCGGTCAAGAGGATCGGCTTCCGGCCCACCCGGTCGACGAGGAAGATCGCCACGAGCGTCACCAGGACGTTGGTGACCGAGGTGATCACCGAGATGAGCAGCGAGTCGCTCTCCTGGAATCCGACCGCCTTCCACAGGGTCGTGGAGTAGTAGAAGATCACGTTGATGCCGACGAACTGCTGGAACGCCGACAGGATGATGCCGATCCAGACGATGCGCTGCAGACCCAGCACCGGTCCGCGCAGCGACACGTTCGCGTTCTTGCGGTCGGTCTCGATGGCCTGCGTCAGGTCCTTCATGGTCTTCTCGAGGTCCGCGGGCGGCACGAGGCGGGCGAAGATCGCGCGGGCCTCGTCGGACCGACCCTTGGCGAGCAGGAACCGCGGCGACTCGGGAACGGTGAACGACAGGATGCCGTAGACCGCCGCCGGCACGACGCCGACGAGGAACATCCAGCGCCAGGCCTCCATGCCCAGCCACAGCTCGTTGGCGGCACCGCCGGCGCTGTTGGCGAGCACCGCGTCGGAGAGCAGGGCCCCGAAGATGCCGAGCGTGATCGCCAGCTGCTGCAGCGACGCGAGCGACCCGCGGATCTGACGCGGCGCCACCTCGGCGATGTACGCCGGGGCGACGACCGAGGCGATGCCGATGCCCAGTCCGCTCATCACACGCCAGAGGATCAGGTCGGGCACGCTGAAGGTGAGCGCAGCACCGATGGAGGAGACGAAGAAGAGCACCGCGCCGAGCAGCATGACCTTGAGGCGTCCCCACCGGTCCGACAGCGCACCGGCGACGACCGCGCCGACCGCGCAGCCGAGCAGAGCGACGGCGACCACGAAGCCGGTGAGCACCTGGGTGAGCTCGAAGTTGCTCTCGACGGCATCGACGGCGCCGTTGATGACGGAGGAGTCGAATCCGAAGAGGAAGCCGCCCACGGCTGCGGCGACCGAGAGTCCGATCGCGCGTCGCCCGTAAGGGCTTCGCAGGGTGAAGGCGTTGGAGGGTATCGACTGCGTTTGACTCACCCGCCTACGTTACTGCCCGCCCGCGCCCGCCACGGGTTCTGGCGGCGCCCTGACTACAGTGGAACAATGCCCGTCTCCCTCCTCGGTGCCGCCGAGATCCGTCGGCTCGCCGCCGACCTCGACGTCACCCCCACCAAGAAGCTCGGGCAGAACTTCGTCGTCGACGCCAATACGGTGCGCAAGATCGTGCACGCGGCGCGCGTGACGGCATCCGATCGTGTCGTCGAGATCGGTCCGGGCCTGGGGTCACTGACCCTCGCCATTCTCGAGACGGACGCCTCGGTCGTCGCCGTCGAAATCGACCACCGGCTCGCGGAACGACTGCCCGCCACCGCCGCGGCGCACGACGTGCCCGAAGGCCGCCTCACCGTGATCGATGCCGACGCCCTCCGCGTCGACCACCTCCCGGGCGAACCGAACGTGCTCGTGGCCAATCTGCCGTACAACGTCTCCGTGCCCGTGCTGCTGCACTTCCTCGAGACGTTCCCGTATCTCCGCCGCGGCGTGGTCATGGTGCAGGCCGAGGTGGGGGAGCGACTCGCCGCCCCTCCCGGCTCCAAGGTGTACGGCGCCCCGAGCGCGAAGGCCGCCTGGTACGGATCGTGGCGTCTGGCCGGCACCGTGTCGCGCCAGGTGTTCTGGCCCGTGCCGAACGTCGACAGCGTGCTCGTCGCCTTCGACCGGGATGCCGAGCCCCGCGGCTCCGAGGAGCATCGCCGCCGCACCTTCCAGATCGTGGATGCCGCCTTCCAGCAGCGCCGCAAGATGCTGCGTCAGGCGCTGGCCGGCGTGCTGGGAGGGACCGCGGCCGAGGCGTCGGCGCACCTCGAGCGGGCCGGTGTCGACCCGACGCTGCGCGGCGAGCAGCTCACGATCGACGACTACGCCCGCATCGCCGCGCTCTGATCCTCCGGGGCGCGCGCGTCCCGATGCGTCATCCGCAGGCGGCCGGAGAGTGTCCGAGACCCTCTGTTCTCGGGCGTCCGTCGAAGGCGGAAGGCGTCGGCACCCGCCCCTGGCGCGCAGGCAGGGTGAAACGCACAGAAATTCTCATCGAGTTCATCACACGTTCGCGAAACATGCCGGTAACATTCCTGTGGACCGGGAGCATCACGCCGGTGACGAGGCCGTACCCGACGGCCCGAAAGGAACGAGATGCGTTACGCCGAGTACCCGCGCGCCGAGCATGTGCTGCTGCACCTGAGCGACACCCACCTTCGCGCCGGGGGTGCCCCGCTCTACGACGACGTCGACTCCGAGGCGTACCTCGCCCGGGCGGTCGCCGCGATCGACGCGTCGGGCGTGCGGCCTCAGGCGCTCATCTTCACCGGCGACCTCGCCGACTACGGTGAAGCGGATGCGTACGATCGTGTCCGCGCGTTGGTCGAGCCGCTCGCCGAGCGCCTGGACGCCAAGGTCGTATGGGTCATGGGCAACCACGACGACCGCGCCGCCTTCCGCGCGAGCCTGCTCCCCGGCGACGGCGGCGACCCCACGGCCCCGGTCGACCGAGTCGACGAGATCGACGGACTCCGCATCATCACCCTCGACACCTCCGTGCCCGGCGCGCACCACGGCGAGGTCACCCCCGCTCAGCTGCGCTGGCTCGCCGACGTGCTGGCGACGCCGGCCCCTCTCGGCACCATCCTGGCGATGCACCACCCGCCCGTCCCGAGCGTGCTGGACCTGGCCGCTTCGGTGGAGCTGCACGACCAGCGGAGCCTCGCGGCCGTCCTCCGTGGCAGCGACGTGCGCGCGATCCTCGCCGGGCACCTGCACTACTCCACGTTCGCCACGTTCGCCGGCATCCCGGTGTCGGTGGCGTCGGCCACCTGCTACACGCAGGACCTCATGGTGCCGGTGGGCGGAACCCGTCCGCAGGACGCGGCGCAGGGCTTCAACATCGTGCACGTCTACGACGAGACGATCGTGCACTCGGTCGTGCCCCTGGCCGTGAGCGATGCGCTCCAGTACGTCGACGCCGCGGAGTCGCAGCGCCGTCTGCACGAGGCGGGCATCGTCGTCCCGAGTTCGCGGGAGCTCAGCGGGCAGGTGTCGCCGCCGACGACGCCGCTGCCGATCCTGCGCTGACCGACGGCTTCTCCCACGGGGCGGTCACCGGGAAGTACCGCTCGAGGCAGGCGCGCAGCGCCGGCACGCGCACCTCTTCGGGGATCTCGGGGACGCTGCCGTCGTTGAGGCAGAACATGTCGGTGTCGCGACGCGAGACCAGCCTCTCCATCGTGCGCAGCGAGTCGAGCTGGGTGGTCTGCACGTAGCGCGTCCGCGGCTGGGTGGTGATCACCGCACGGCCCGTCGCGAGGGCGTAGTGGTGGTACAGGCTGTTGGTCACCGAGATGTCGGTCGCCGAGCGGAAGCGGCTCGCCGCCGTCCGGGCGTAGTCCTCCGCGAACTCGCGCTCCAGCTCGTACGCCACCGAGCGGCGCAGCGGGGTCGCGCAGTGCTCGAGGTCGAGGGTGATGACGCGGCCGAAGCGCTCTTTCAGCAGCGCGCGATTGACGCGCAGGCCGTTGTCGTGTCCCGAGCGCTCCACGTGCGCCGGACCACTGCCGATGCGCACGCCGCTCTCGACGAAACGCGTCACGCCGCCGCTGCTGAAGAACAGCTCGGGGGTCACCGGGCGTCCGAAGAACATGTCGTCGTTGCTGTAGAGGAAGTGTTCGGCCAGCCCCGGAATGCGGTGCAGCTGCGCCTCGACGGCGTGCGAGTTGTGCGTCGGCAGCACCGAGGGGTCGGCGAAGAACTCTTCGCTGCGCACGATCGTCACCTTCGGGTGGTCGGCCAGCCACTCGGGAGTGGGGGAGTCGGTGGCGATGAAGATGCGACGCACCCAGGGCGCGTACATGTGCACGCTGCGCAGCGCGTAGCGCAGCTCGTCGACCTGACGGTAGCGGGCGGCGTTGTCGTCGCCGTCGCCGACGACGTAGCCCTTCATGCGTGCGGCGCGCTGGCGCTGGAACTCGCTCGACGACCCGTCGACCCACGAGAAGACCATGTCGACGTCGGCGGTGAACTCGTTGGGATGCTGCTCGAACATGCCGGCGACGGTCGTCCAGCGGCGTCCGTACCGCTCGACCTCGACGAGGTCCAGATCGGCGGCGGCGAATCGACGCCGGGTGAGGGCGCTGGGGCGGGGGGCCTCGACCGTCTTGTCACCGAAGCGCCAGAGCTCGAGCCGCGGCGCGAGCGACGCCCCGTAGCGGTACGAGCCCTCCGTCGAGGTGCGCGGACGGAAGACCGCGTAGGCCTGCACCGCTCCGGCGGAGGGGCGGACACTGTGCGCGGGCACGGGATCTTCTCCCCGGGCCTTCAGGTAGATCGGCCCCAGCTCCGGGTCGTGAAGCGCGGTGATCGCGGCTGCGGCGTCGGCGGTGTCGACGACGAGTTTCGGGCGACGGTTGGCGTCGCGCACGAGCAGCACGCGCACTCCCGCGGCTTCGATCGCCGCGGCGACCGTCAGCAGGTCGTCGCGCTCGGCGAGGGCCGGCGTGGCGGTGTCGTCGACGACGTGCAGGATGCCGTCGTGCATCCGGATATCGGACCGGGAGAGCAGCGCGCGCCAGGGGTCGGTGTCGATCGACAGGGGGACCATCGGGCGCATACTGCCTCCTCGGGAATAGGGAACGTTCCCGTCACCGTACGGTTCCGGGGTTTCGGCGACGTTTCGGCCACGACGCCGAACGGTGGGGGGCGCGCTACTGTCGAAGAGTGACGGACAACGCTCGAGTCGGCCCGGATTTCGCAGCGCCCTGCGAGCGGCGGGAGGAATCGGGCCGTTGCTTCAGTGTCGCACACGCCCGGGCGGCGGGACGCGCCCTGGCCGGGAGGCGACGATGACGCCCTCCGCCGCGGCATCCGTCCGCGTCCGCGCCCCGGGCAAGATCAACGTCTTCCTCGAGGTCGGCGACGTCCAGGACGACGGCTATCACGAGCTGGCGACGGCTTTTCAGGCCGTCTCCCTGTACGAAGAGCTCACTGCCACGCCCGCCGACGACATCTCGCTCTCGGTCTCCGCCCGCGGTCCCGTCGACGTCGAGGGCGTGCCCACCGACGATCGCAACCTCGCCGTCCGCGCGGCACGGCTGCTCGCGCAGACGGCCGGCGTCGACCGCGGCGCGCACCTGTCGATCCGCAAGGCGGTGCCCGTGGCCGGCGGCATGGGTGGGGGGTCGGCCGACGCCGCGGCCGCGCTGGTCGCCTGTGACGCACTCTGGGGACTGGGGATGCCGACGAGCGAACTGGTGCGTCTCGCGGCGCGCCTGGGGGCCGATGTGCCGTTCGCGTTGATGGGCGGAACGGCCGTGGGCACCGGTCGCGGCGACCAGCTGAGCCCGGCCCTCGCCCGTGGACGCTTCGATTGGGTGCTCGTGCCCAACGACCTCGGCATGTCGACTCCCGTCGTGTACGGGGAACTGGACGCGCACCGCCGACGTCACGCCGTCGACATCGGACCGGCGCCCCGCGTACCCGCGGTCGACCCCGACGTGCTGCATGCGCTGCGTCAGGGCGACGCCGGCATGCTGGCGGCGACGCTGCGCAACGATCTGCAGGCGCCGGCCCTGCACCTCCGTCCCGATCTCGCCCGCGTGCTCGAGCGGGGCGAGAGCTCGGGCGCGCTCGCCGGCCTCGTCTCGGGGTCGGGTCCGACACTGGCGTTCCTCGCGGCCGACGAGGCCGCGGCCATCGACCTCCAGGTCACGCTGAGTGCGGCCGGTCTCGTGGCGCTGCATGTTCATGGTCCGGTGCCGGGGGCTCGCGTGATCTGACGGCGGCGGCTGCGACCGCCGCACCCCTCTCGGAGCGGGGTCGCGGGTCGGGGCTCCGGCGCCGACCATCGAGGACGGGCATGCGGAGAACCGCCGGACGTCGACGACGCGGCACGATAGCCGAGGTCGACACACGGGGCAATCTTTGATTTCGCGATTCGTCTTCTCGCTAGCCTCGACCGAGGTGGGCCACCACCGTCGGGCGACGTGTCCGCGGGGTCCGCGAAGGGGGAATCCCATGAAGGCAGTGCTCGACGGCGTCGTGATCGCCGAAGCCGACCGCGACGATCTGGCCTCCATCGAGGGCAACTGGTACTTCCCGCCGCAGGCGATCCGTGACGGCGCTCTGCACCAGAGCCCCACGCCCTACACGTGCCCGTGGAAGGGTGCGGCGCAGTACTGGAACATCTCGCTCGACGGTGCCGAGCTGCCCGACGGCGCCTGGTCGTACCCGGATCTGCGTCCGGGCGCGGTCGAGCGAGTCGGCACGGACTTCGCCGGATACGTCGCGTTCGACCGCAAGGTCGCGGTCTCCGACTGAGTTCGGGCACGCGCATGATCGAGTTCTCGAACGTCTCGAAGGTCTTTCCCGACGGCACCCGCGCGGTCGACGGGTTCGATCTCGTCATCCCCTCCCGTAAGACCACGGTCTTCGTCGGCTCCTCCGGCTGCGGCAAGACGACGCTGCTGCGCATGATCAACCGCATGGTCGAGCCCTCGTCGGGAACGATCACGATCGACGGTGACGACATCGGAGCCAAACCCGCGGTGCAGCTCCGCCGCAGCATCGGCTACGTCATGCAGAATTCCGGGCTTCTGCCGCATTTCACGGTGGCCGACAACATCGCCACGGTCCCGGTGCTGCAGGGGCAGAACCGCAAGACCGCCCGCGCGCGCGCACTCGAGCTGATGAAGACCGTCGGACTCGACGCCGCGATGGCCGACCGCTACCCGAGCCAGCTCTCGGGCGGACAGCAGCAGCGCGTCGGTGTGGCGCGCGGGCTCGCCGCCGACCCCAACATCCTGCTGATGGACGAGCCGTTCGGCGCCGTCGACCCGATCGTGCGCGACGAGCTCCAGCAGGAGCTGATCCGCCTGCAGAACGACATCGGCAAGACCATCGTCTTCGTCACGCACGACATCGACGAGGCGTTCCTTCTCGGCGACCAGGTCGTCATCCTCGAAAAGGGTGCGAAGGTCGCGCAGGTGGGCACGCCGAGCGAGATCGTCGAGAACCCGGCATCCGATTTCGTGGCGAGTTTCATCGGCGCCGTGAAGGGCAAGCGCGCGCTGCACCTGAAGCAGACGGCGACCGGGACGGTCGTTGTGGATGCCGAGGGCCGTACGCAGGGTGCGCTGGTGGAGGACTCCCACCGGTGAACTGGGTAGGGAACAACCTCGAACTGATCGGGGAGCTGACGCTCGTCCACTTGCGGCAGAGCCTGATCGCGCTGATCGCCGGGTTCGTCATCAGCATCCCGCTGGGGTGGGTCGCGTGGCGCTACCGCCTCGTTCGTTCGAGCGTCATCACGATCACCGGGCTGCTGTACACGATCCCCTCCCTCGCTCTGCTCATCCTCGTGCCCGTCGTGACCGGCTGGTATTCGATCGTCAGCCCCACCAACCTGATCGTCGCCCTGGCCATCTACGCCGTCGCCATCCTCGTGCGCGCCGTCGCCGACGGACTCGATTCGGTGGATGCCGGCGTGCGCCAGGCCTCCACGGCGATCGGTTACGGGTCGTTCCGGCGCTTCTGGGCGGTGGAGTTCCCCCTCGCGGGTCCCGTGGTGCTCGCGGGTCTCCGCGTCGCCTCGGCCAGCACGATCGCCCTGGCCACGGTCGGCATCCTGGTCGGCATCCAGAACATCGGCTACCTCTTCACCAACGGACTGCAGCGGCGCATCATCCCGGAGGTGTTCGCGGGGGTGGTCGCGGTCGTCGTGCTCGCGCTGCTCATCGACCTGCTGCTCGTGATCGCCGGGCGCCTGCTCATGCCGTGGACGCGCGGCGCGAAGACCGTGTCGCGCCAGGGCAACCGGACGTTGGTGAAGGCATGAATCTCATCGGCGAGGCCATCGCCTGGATCTTCTCGGGAGATCCGGGACAATTCGACTCGATCCCCGTCGCGATCGGCGTGCAGCTGCTCTATACGCTCGTCGCGATTCTCATCGCCGGGGCCATCGCCATTCCGCTCGGCTGGTACATCGGGCACACCGGCAAGGGCCGCGAGACCGCGGTCGCGATCTCGGGCGCCGCGCGCGCGATCCCGTCCTTCGGTCTGCTCATCCTGCTGACGTTGCTGCTGGGCGTGCTGCACAAGCCGGAGGCGGCGATCATCTCGTTCGTCATCCTCGCCATTCCGTCGCTGCTGGCCGGTGCGTACACCGGGTTCGAGGCGATCGACCGGCGGGTCATCGACGCGGGCCGCTCGATGGGCATGACCGAGACGCAGATCCTCTGGCGCATCGAGGTGCCCCTCGGGCTGCCCCTGCTCGTCGGCGGCATCCGCGCGGCCACGCTGCAGGTGCTGGCGACCGTCACGATCGCCGCCTACATCGGCCTCGGCGGGCTCGGGCAGTACATCATCGCCGCGATCCCGCTCCGCCGCTTCGACATCCTCATCGGCGGCGCGATCCTGGTCGCCCTGCTCGCGCTGATCACCGACGGGCTGTTCGCCCTGCTGCAGCATCTCGTCGTCCCCCGCGGCATCCGTGCCGCCGGCGCTTCACAGCCTCAGCGCCGCTCCGCCCGGCAGCGTCGCGCCGAGGCCATCGCCGTGGGCGCCCCGACCGCGCCACCGGCGACCCCCTGACCCACCCGAATCCTGTTCACCAGAAAGAGAGCACCCATGTTCACAGCACGAACCCGGAAGGGCCTCGGCGTCTTCGCCGGCCTCGCTGTCGCCTCGATCTCCCTCGCCGGATGCTCCGGCGGGTCGAGCGACCCCCTCAGCAACGGCGGCGGCGACGCCTCCGCGTCGTCCGACACGATCGTCGTCGGCTCGCAGGCGTACTACTCGAACGAGATCATCGCCGAGATCTACGCCCAGGCGCTGGAGGGCGCCGGCCTGAACGTCGAGCGCCAGTTCCAGATCGGTCAGCGCGACGCCTACATCCCGCTGCTCGAGGACGGCACCGTGTCGGTGTTCCCGGAGTACACCGGCAACCTGCTGCAGTTCTTCGACGCCGAGACCACGGCGCGCACGGCCGACGAGGTGTACGCGGCGCTGCCCGCGGCCCTGCCGGAGGGTCTCGAGGTGCTCGACCAGTCCGAGGCCACCGACCAGGACTCGTACACCGTCACCTCGGCGTTCGCGCAGGCGAACGGCCTGACCAGCATCGCCGACCTCGCCAAGGTGACCACCGGCCTGACCCTCGGTGGCAACGCCGAGCTCGCCGAGCGCCCCTACGGCCCCACCGGCCTGCAGTCGACGTACGGCGTGAGCGTGCAGTTCTCGCCCACCGGTGAGACCACCGTCGACGACCTCGTCGCCGGCACCATCCAGGTCGCCAACGTCTACACGGCCGACCCGCGCATCCAGACCGACGACCTGGTGACGCTGACCGACCCCGAGGGTCTCTTCCTCGCGTCGAACGTCGTGCCCGTCGTCAACTCGAACATCGCCTCCGAGGTGTCCGACGTGCTGAACAAGGTCAGCGCGGCGCTCACGCCCGAGGGCCTGGTCGAACTGAACGTGAAGTCGACGGTCGACCAGGAGTCCTCGGCCGACATCGCGTCGGAGTGGCTCGCCGCCAACGGCTTCTGAGTCCTCACCTCATCGCGGGGTCGTCCGGTCGCCGGGCGGCCCCGCTGTGGTTTCCGGGTCTCACCGCTGGGACGGGCGAATGCCGAGCACCCGGGCACCGCGTAGCCTGGGACGGATATGGTACATCTGCTCGGGGGCGAGGCCCTGCACCTGGAATACCCGACCAAGGTCGTCTTCGACTCCGTCTCGCTCGGCGTGAACGAGGGTGATCGCATCGGCATCGTCGGCCGCAACGGCGACGGCAAGTCGAGTCTGCTCGGCATGCTCGCCGGCATCCGGGAACCCGACGGGGGCCGCGTCACGGTGCGCGGCGGAGTCACGGTGGGAGTGCTCGATCAGCAGGACACCCTCGACGACGACGACACGATCGGCCACGCGGTGGTGGGGGATCGCCCGGAGCACGAGTGGGCGGGTGACGCGCGCACGCGCGACGTGATCGCGGGGCTTCTCGGCGACCTGCCGTGGGACGCGCGCCTGGGCGACCTGTCAGGCGGGCAGCGCCGCCGCGTCGCACTGGCGAGGTTGCTGTCGGGCGACTGGGATGTGCTCTTCCTCGACGAGCCCACCAACCACCTCGACGTCGAGGCCATCACGTGGCTCGCCGGTCACCTGAAGAAGCGCTGGGCGCCGAGTGCCGGGGGCTTGCTCGTGGTCACGCACGACCGCTGGTTCCTCGACGAGATCTGCACCGTCACGTGGGAGGTGCACGACCGCATCGTCGAGCCCTTCGAGGGCGGATACGCGGCGTACATCCTGCAGCGTGTCGAGCGCGACCGCCAGGCGGCATCCATCGAGCAGCGTCGTCAGAACCTCGCCCGCAAAGAGCTCGCCTGGCTGCGCCGCGGCGCCCCGGCCCGCACCTCCAAGCCGAAGTTCCGCATCGACGCGGCGAACGAGCTCATCGCCGACGTGCCCGAGATCCGTGACAAGGTCGCCCTGCAGTCGCTCGCCGTCGCACGCCTCGGCAAAGACGTCGTCGACCTGCTCGACGCGGGCGTCTCCTACGGCGACCATGTCGTGCTGAGGGACGTCGAGTGGCGCATCGCGCCGGGAGAACGTACCGGCATCCTGGGCGTGAACGGCGCCGGCAAGTCGACGCTGCTGAGCCTGGTGACGGGCACGCTCGAACCCACCGCCGGCCGCGTGAAGCGCGGCAAGACCGTCAAGGTCGCCACCCTCACCCAGCGCCTCGACGAGCTGGAGCAGCACCTGAACGATCCCGTGCGCGTGGTCATCGCGGGGCTGCGCACCACGTACTCCTTCGGCAGCGGCTCGAAGGCGCAGGAGCTGACCCCCGGTCAGCTGCTCGAGCGGCTCGGCTTCTCCAGCGCCCAGCTCTCGACGCCCGTGAAAGACCTGTCGGGCGGTCAGAAGCGCCGGCTGCAGCTGCTGCTGATCCTGCTCGACCAGCCGAATGTGCTCATCCTCGACGAGCCGACCAACGACCTCGACACCGACATGCTCGCGGCGATGGAAGACCTGCTCGACTCCTGGTCGGGCACCTTGATCGTCGTCTCGCACGATCGGTACTTCCTCGAGCGCGTCACCGACCAGCAGTACGCCATCCTCGACACCCGGCTCCGGCACCTGCCCGGCGGGGTCGACGAGTATCTGCGCTTGCGCGCGATGCAGGATGCCGAGCCCTCGCGGCCCGCGGCAACCGGTACGGCCCCCGCGGCGCCCGGGTTGCAGGGCGCGGAGCTGCGCGCGGCGCAGAAGGAGGCGTCGGCGACCGAGCGGCGCATCGAGAAGCTGCAGCAGCAGATCGACCGCGCCAAGGCGGCCCTCGCCGACCACGACCAGTCGGACTACGTCGGTCTGGGCACGGAGATGCAGCGCATCTCGGAGTGGGAGTCCGAACGCGACGCGCTCGAGATGCGGTGGTTCGAGCTGACCGAGGCGATCGGCTGACACCTCGGGGCGGCTCGGCGCGCCTCAGTGGACGGCGTACTCCAGCACGACGATGAACAGCCCGAGGCACGCGGTCGCGAAAGCACCGACCAGACGCACGAGCAGGTTCGCCCGGCGGCGGGCGTACGCGAAGTACCCGAGCACGCCCAGCACGACGAACGTCGCCCACCCGCAGAGCGCGGACGCGTCGTCGACCGACATGCCCGCGGCGTCGGCGACAACCAGGGCCAGCACGGACGGCACCGAGGCGTAGAGCATGCCGGCGCCGTGGCGGATGCCGTCTGCGGTCGCGTGGCGCAGGCCGTGCTCGGCGTGCTGGGTCAGCGTGTGGGCGAACACGTGCGCGATGAAGAACACCACCAGCGAGCTCGAGGCGCTGAGCAGCACTTCGCCCACCGTCTCGGCGTGGTCGTCGGCGATCGTGACGAAGGCGGCGAACACGATGAGGCCGTAGATGGCGGCGGGGGAGCGGAAGCGCACGTCGAACCAGGCACGCACCCGTGCCCACCGCGAGGGGCTCTCCACCGCGGCGCTCATGCGTCGAACCCGAGGCTGAGCTTGCGCAGCAGCGTCGCCAGGCGGTCGCGATCCGGTCGCGACAGGCCGTCGAGCAGGAGGGCCTCGGCGTCGACGAGCCGGGTGATGGCGGCATCCACGCGCACGCGGCCGTCGTCGGTCAGGGTCACGAGGATGCTCCGTCCGTCCTGCGGGTCGGCTTCGCGCCGAACGAACTTCCGGGCGACGAGGCGGTCGATGCGATTGGTCATGGTGCCGCTGGAGACGAGGGTCTGCTGGAGCAGCTGCTTGGGGCTCAGCTGATAGGGCTCGCCGGCGCGACGGAGCGCCGAAAGCACGTCCCACTCCCACGACTCGATGTCGCTGCGGCGAAACGCCTCTTTGCGGGCGAAGTCGAGGTGACGCGAGAGCCGAGCCACGCGCGAGAGCACCTCGAGGGGCGAGAAATCGAGGTCGGGGCGCTGGCGCACCCAGGCATCGACGATGCGGTCGACCTCGTCGCTGTCCGGGCTCACGGTCTCATTATGGCGGGCGGCGTGTCCGGGCGCGGATGCGGGGGCGCCCCGTCTGGCAGACTTGTCCGGTGCCCGCGGGCACGGTCCGCCGTGGTGTAACGGCAGCACGACAGCCTTTGGAGCTGTTAGGTCTAGGTTCGAATCCTGGCGGCGGAGCATGACTTCCACGACCGAGCTCGCCGTCGTCGTCCTCGCTGCGGGTCAAGGCACCCGCATGCGCTCCCGCACTCCGAAGGTGCTGCACCCGGTGGGCGGGAGGCCGTTGGTCGGTCACGTGCTCGACACCGCGGCATCCCTCGACCCCGCGCGCATCGTCGTGGTCGTGCGTCATGAGCGTGAGCTCGTCGCGGAGACCGTCGCCGAACTCGCGCCGGGTGTGGTCGTCGTCGACCAGGACGAGGTCCCCGGCACGGGGCGGGCCGTCGAGGCGGCGCTGGGCGCGCTCGAGGGGTTCGAGGGCGACGTGCTCGTGCTGAGCGCCGATGTGCCGCTGCTCGAGACGGGCACGCTCACCGAGCTGCTCGCGACGCACCGAACCGGCGGCACCGCCGTGACGCTGCTCAGCGCCCGTGTCGACCAGCCCTTCGGCTACGGCCGGATCCTGCGCGACGACGCCGACGGCGTCCGCCGCATCGTGGAGCAGAAGGATGCCACGGACGACGAGGCCGCGGTCAGCGAGATCAACGTGGGCGTCTACGTCTTCCAGGCCGCGCCGCTGCGCACCCAGCTCGCGCTCGTGGGTACCGACAACGCTCAGGGCGAGAAGTACCTCACCGACGTCATCGGCCTGCTCCGCGACGCTCAGCTCGGGGTCGCGGCATCCGTCACCTCCGACGCCGCCGCCGCGCTCGGCGTGAACGACCGCGTTCAGCTGTCGGAGGCCGGTCGTACGCTCAACGCGCGCACCGTGCGACGCTGGCAGCTCGAGGGCGTCACGGTGGTCGACCCGGCGACGACGTGGATCGACGTGACGGCGACCCTCGCCCCCGACGTGACGATCCTTCCGAACACGCACGTGCGCGGCGCCACCGCCATCGCGTCGGGCGCCACCATCGGTCCCGACACCACGCTCGTGGACTGCGAGATCGGAGAGGATGCCACGGTCACCCGTACCGACGGCACGCTCGCGGTCGTCGAGGCCGGTGCCACCGTCGGCCCGTTCGCCTACCTCCGCGCCAATGCGCGCGTCGGGGTCAAGGGGAAGGTCGGGACTTTCGTCGAGGTCAAGAACTCCTCGATCGGCGAGGGCAGCAAGGTGCCGCACCTGTCGTACATCGGCGACACCGACATCGGGCGCGGGGTCAACCTCGGCGCCGGGGCCATCACCGCCAACTACGACGACCTCACCAAGCACCGCACCGTGATCGGCGACGAGGTGCACAGCGGCTCGCACAACGTCTTCGTGGCGCCGGTTACGATTGGGGACGGCGCGAAGACGGGCGCCGGCGCGGTGATCCGCAAGGACGTCCCGGCCGGTGCACTGGCACTCAGCGTGGCACCCCAGCGGAACATCGAGGGGTGGGTCGAGAAGAACCGACCGGGTACCGCAGCGGCCGACGTGGCCGCACGGGCTCGGGCTGAAAAGGAAGCGGCCGATGGCTCGTAAGAAGAATCGTGTAGACCTCGACCGCGAGAACGACATCGCCCCCGGGCTCGTCGCCAAGACCAAGAAGCGTCTCGTCGTCGCCTCCGGTCGCTCGCACCCGGAGCTCGCCGCGCAGGTCGCGCGGCACCTGGGCACCGAGCTCGCTCCGACCGAGCACCGCACCTTCGCCTCGGGCGAGATCTATACGCGTTTCGAGGTCTCGATCCGCGGGTGCGACGTGTTCGTCGTGCAGTCGTTCGGTCCGCCGGTCAACGAGTGGCTCATGGAGCTGCTCATCATGCTCGACGCGCTCAAGCGCGCCTCGGCCAAGCGCATCACGGTGGTCGCGCCGTACTACCCCTATTCGCGACAGGACAAGAAGGGCCGCGGCCGCGAGCCCATCAGTGCCCGCCTCGTCGCCGACCTGCTCAAGACCGCCGGCGCCGACCGCATCATGAGCGTCGACCTGCACGCCGCGCAGATCCAGGGCTTCTTCGACGGCCCCGTCGACCACCTCTTCGCCAAGCCCGTGCTGCTCGAGCACTTCGAGCAGGGCCTGACCGGCGAGGACCGCGAGACCCTGACCGTCGTCTCTCCCGACATGGGCCGCGTGCGCGTGGCCGACACCTGGTCCGACAGCCTCGGCGCGCCGCTGGCGATCATCCACAAGCGCCGCGACCCGAAGGTCGCCAACCAGGTCTCGGTGCACGAGATCGTCGGCGACGTGACGGGCCGCACCTGCCTGCTCGTCGACGACATGATCGACACCGGCGGCACGATCCAGAAGGCGGCACAGGCCCTCAAGGCCAACGGTGCCCGCAAGGTCATCGTCGCCGCGACCCACGCGATCTTCAGCGACCCCGCCATCGAGCGCCTCCAGGATGCCGCGATCGACGAGGTCGTCATCACCGACACCATCCCGCTGGCACCGGAGCGGCACTTCGACCGTCTCACGGTGCTGCCGATCGCTCCGCTGCTGGCGCGGGCCATCCACGAGGTCTTCGAGGACGGCTCGGTCACGAGCATGTTCGGCGGCGACGCGTAAGTCCTCTCCATCCGCTCCGACGCAGCCGCCTCCCGTGAGGGAGGCGGCTGCGTTCGTCTCGGGCTGTGGTGGCTCGGTCCCTTCGGCGGGCTCACGGACCTGGGTCGCCTCCTGCTCGCTGCGGAGGTGGCTGAGCTCGTCGGAGCCTCCGGTCCCTTCGACGGGCTCAGGGACCTCGCTGTGATCTGCGCGACCACTCGCCGCCCCGCCTCACAGCGGACACAAAAGAATGAACCGGGGTGCGGTGAAGGTCGTGTCCCTACCGTGAGCACCGAAGCGCGAGCTCGGCACGACCGAAGGAGGACCCTCATGATCCGCACCGCAGCCGTACCCCGTCCCGTCCGCATCGGCACCGCCCTGGTGGGCGTCGCCGGCATCGTCACGCTCGCGGGCTGCTCCGGCGGCTCCACCACCGGCGGCGCCGCCGCTCCGGTCCCGGCCGAGACCTCCGCCGCATCCACGCCCGCTGCCAGCGCGTCCGCCAGCGCGAGCACCTCCACCGGCGGCGCCTCATCGACCACCTACGCCGACGGAACGTACGAGGCGACCGGTCAGTACGCCACCCCCGAGAGCGTCGAGAGCATCGACGTCACCCTCACGATCGCCGGTGACACGGTGACGGCCGTCGAGGTGACCGGCGACCCGCAGGCCGCGGAGTCCCGGCGCTACCAGAGCGAGTTCATCGGCGGCATCTCCGCCGAAGTCGTCGGAAAGAAGCTCGACGAGATCTCGGTCACCAAAGTGGCCGGGTCGTCGCTGACCAGCGGCGGCTTCAACGAAGCCGTCGAGACCATCAAGACCGAGGCGCAGGCCTGAATCCCATGAACACTCCGACCGCGACGGGCTCGACGTGGGCTTTCGACGCGATCGGCACGTCCTGGACGATCGACACCGCCGAGCCGCTGCCGGCCGTGGTGCGCGACGCCGTATCGGGCGTCGTGGAGCGATTCGATCGGGAGTGGTCGCGTTTCCGTGATGACTCGCTCGTGTCGACTCTCGCGCGGGGGGTCTCGGCATCCGTTCCCGCGCCGGCGGACACGGATGCCATGCTCTCGCTGTACGACGAGCTCGACGCCGCCACGAACGGTGCCGTCAACCCGCTGGTCGGCGACGCGCTGGCCCGTCTGGGTTACGACGCCCGTCTGTCGCTCGCCCCGTCCGGTGACCCGCGGCCGGCGCCCGCCTGGCGCGACATCGTGTCGTGGGGGGACGGGAGGCTGCGCGCGTCGACGCCGACCACCATCGACATCGGCGCGCTCGGCAAGGGCCGCCTCGTCGACCTCGTTCTCGACACCGTGCGCGCCCACGTCGACGGCGATGTCGTGGTGGACGGCTCGGGCGACCTCGCCGCGCGCGGACGGGCCGTCCGGGTGGGCCTCGAGCATCCGTACGACCCGACGCTCGCGATCGGCGTCGCCACGGTCACCGACGGTGCGCTGTGCGCATCGGCGATCAACCGCCGCGCGTGGGGCGACGGGCTCCACCACGTGCTCGACGCCCGTACCGGCGCCCCCGTGCGGGCGTACGCGGCGACCTGGGCGCTCGCCGACACCGCGATGCGGGCCGACGCCCTCGCCACGGCACTGTTCTTCGACGGCGGGCCGGAGCTTGCGGCATCCTGGAACGCGCACTGGGTACGCATGCACACCGACGGCCGTGTGGAGTGGTCGCCGGGATTCGACGGAGAGGTCTTCACATGAGCGCCACCCTCACCGCGGGCTCGACCCGCGTGCTCGGTGTGATCGGCCGGGTGTCGATGTACCGGCTCGTCCTGTCGTCGCTCGGCCTGCTCGCGCTCATCGCGCTCGTGCTGTCCTTCGCCGGTCTGGTCGTCCCCGAGCCGCTCGAGCTCGTCGTGAGCGCGGTGGTGCTCGCGCTCGCGTGCGCCGCGACCGACCTCCTCGCGCAGGCCGTGCTCCGGATGCCACGGCGCCTGGAGTCCTCGCTCATCACCGCCCTGATCCTGCTGTTCGTGTTGCGACCCTCGCTCGAGCCGCTCGGGCTCGCGGGGCTCGCGCTCGCCGGCGTCGTGGCATCCGCGTCGAAGTACGTCCTGGTCTGGCGTGGACGGCACATCTTCAACCCCGCCGCGACCGGCGCGACCGTGCTGACCATCGTGAGCATCTGGGCACCCGATCTCGGCTCGTCGGCCTGGTGGGTGGGCTCGCCCTGGCTCGCCGCCCCCGTGATCGTGCTGGGCGTGCTCCTGCTGCTGCGCACCGACAGACTCCCGGTCGTCGCCGTCTTCTGGGCGGTGGCCATGGTGGTCGCCTTCACGCGCACGACGGTGCAGTTCCAGGCCGCGGGTTTCCCGGTCGACGTGCCGGCGGTGCTGCTGCAGGTGGCGTTCTCGTCTCCGTTCCTCTTCCTCGGCGCGTTCATGCTCTCGGAACCGCTGACGCTCCCGCCGCGCCGCGCACAGCAGTATCTCGTCGCGGTCGTCGTCGGCGTTCTGGCCGGCTGGCCGCTGCTCGTCGGCGAGATCACGCTCGGTCAGGAGCGGGCCCTGCTGATCGGCAACCTGCTGGCGTTCCTGCTGTGCCTGCGCGCGGCCGTGCGCCTGCGTGTCGAGCGACGCCGCGACCTCACGCCCACCGTGCGCGAGTTGACGTTCCACGCCGCCCGGCCCTTCTCGTTCTCGCCGGGGCAGTATCTCGAACTCGACGTGCCGCACCGTCGCCCCGATGCGCGCGGCACTCGTCGTGAGTTCTCGATCGCGTCGGCACCGGAGGATCTGCCCGAGGTGCGCATCGCCTTCAAGGACGGCTCCCAGTCCTCGTACAAGAAGGCGCTCGCCGCCGTCGAACCGGGATCCACCCTCGCCGTGACGGGCGTGTGGGGCGACTTCGTGCTGCCGTCCCGACCCACCGCGCCCGTGCTGCTGGTCGCCGCCGGCATCGGGGTGACGCCGTTCGTGTCGCAGCTGCGCCACCTCGTCGCCACGAAGCAGGACCGCGACGTGGTGCTGGTCTACGTCGTGTCGGACGCGTCGGAGCTCGCCTTCCGCGACGACATCGCGGCCAGCGGCATCCCGGTGGTGGTGTACTCGCGCGACGAGCCGAAGGACCTGCCCGCCGGGTGGGTGTGGGCGGGACCGGAACGGGTGGATGCCGCGGGGCTTTTCGCCGCGGTCCCCGACATCGCGCAGCGCGCGGCCTACGTGTCGGGCCCGCCGAGACTGATCTCGACGCTCGCGCCCGCGCTGGGGAAGGCGAAGTCGCTGACGACCGACGCGTTCGCGGGGTACTGAACCCGGGTGGCCGTCGCCGGCGGCGCGTCCGAGGACGCAGATCATGGTCGCGTCCGCCTGCGACGTCCCCGCTCGTCCGGGCGCGGCCCCGGTCAGGCTCCGCGCACTCCGGCGAGCGATTGCAACTCCCACGTGTCGCCGCCCGGGTGGCTGGCCGACGCGGAGGAGATCCCTCCCCGGTCGCGGACGGGGCCGACGTCCACCCCGCGAGTCCGCAGGAGATCGCGCACGGCGGCGATGTCGTCCACGACGAGGGGGATGCCACGGACGGGCGCGGCATCCGGACGGGTCATGCCGACCCCGAAGGCGATCGAGCACGCGGAGCCGGGAGGTGTCAGCTGAACGATCCGCATGCCGTTCCCCGGCTCGACGTCGTGGTCGAGGTGGAACCCGACGGCCTCGAGGGAGAACGTTTGCTGCGGTCGACGTCGGAGACCGGGAGGGGGATGAGTTCGAGCTTCATGTCCATGCGCGGTTCCCGTCCGTTCCCGGATGCACCCGTCATGACGAGAGAGCGCCCCACAGCTGCCACGCGGCATAACCGTTCATCGTGACCCCCACGAGCGCGACGACCGCACCCGCGACTCCGACTCGGAACGCGCCGTGAAGGCGCTCCACGCGGGCGCCGGCACCTCCGGGGATCGCCCGCGCAGCGGCCTTCCACACGGAATCGCGGTACCTCACGATCACCAGTCCGCCGATGAGAACCGCCAACCCGATGACCAGAATGGGCAGGGGAGGTGTGGGTGCTTTCGGCGCCGAGATCGACCGCACGGCCGTGCCCGAGTCCGCCGATCCTCCCCGTGCGGTGACGGGGGTCGGCGATGCGGTGGGGGTGACGGGGGAGGGCGAAGCGGTGGCGGTCTCCGTGGGTTCGGTCGCCGGCTCGACGACCCGAGGGGCTGGGGCGGTGTTCCGGGGCGACTCCGCGCCCGTCCCGCCCGACGTCGACGTCGCGTTCTCCGAGCGGAACGGTTCGACGACGGTGTCGGCGGGGCGGTTCGGCTCGAACTGTGCGGTGCCCACAGGCGCCGCGGGCGGCACGGTCGGCACTTCGGTCGGCACCGGTTCCGTCGGCGCGGGGTCGAAAGTCCCTTCGGGCACCGAAGGCTCGGTGGAGGGTTCTGAGCCCGCGGGCGGCTCCGGCTGGTCGACGACCTCCTCGGTCGCTTCCGGAGCGGGGAGCACGTCAGCGTGCGCGGGAACCGCGGTCGAGAGGGCCAACGCAAAGATTGCGACCGCGAAAGCCCCGCAATAGCGTGCACGAATCAGCACACATACCTCCGAATGCTCCATCTCGTTTTTCACGAGAAGGACCTGGGCTCCCAGGTGATGCCCAGCCTATCGAGACGGACATTCCATTCACGGAAAGCGATCGACGGAGAAAACAATGCGGCCGGACATTCTTTCCGGTCACTGCACCGAGGCCCCGCCTCAGGCCGGGTCGGCGGGCTTGGCCGGCAGTCGCACTTCGAAGGTCGTGTCGCCGGGGACGCTGCGCACCGAGATCGTGCCGCGGTGCGCCTCGACGATCGCACGTGCAATCGAGAGACCCAGTCCCGTGCCGCCGGTCTTGCGATCGCGCGAGCGGTCGGCGCGGGCGAAGCGCTCGAACAGCTGCGCCGCGACCGAGGGGTCGATGCCGGGGCCGTCGTCGTGCACACGCAGCACCGCCTCGTCGCCCTCGTGCGCCACCGAGACCGCGACCTCGCTGCCCGGTGGCGTGTGGGTGCGCGCGTTGGCGAGGAGGTTCGCCACGACCTGGTGCAGTCGCGAGGCATCCCCGGCGAGTTCGACGGGGCGGTCGGGTACATCGATCGTCCACGAATGGTCGGGGCCGGCGGGGCGGGCGTCACCCACCGCCTCGACGGCGAGACGCGTCAGGTCGACGGCGCCGTAGACCAGCTCCTGTCCCTCGTCGAGGCGCGCGAGCAGCAACAGGTCTTCGACGAGGGTGGTCATGCGCACGGACTGCGCCCTGGATGCGTTCGAGCGACTGCTCGGTCGTCTCCACGGCCAGGGCGATGCGCTGGCGGCTTTCGTCGTCCTGCGCCTGCCGCATGGCACGCAGCGACAGTTCGCTGAATCCGCGGATGGATGCCAGGGGCGTGCGCAGCTCGTGACTGGCATCCGCAACGAATCGGCGCATCAGCTCCTCGTTGCGCTGGCGAGCGGTGAGCGAGGCATCGACACGGTCGAGCAGGGTGTTCAGGGCCGCGCCGACCTGCCCGATCTCGGTGTTCGTGTCGACCTGATCCGCGGGCACGCGTTCGGTGATCGAGACGTCGCCCTCCTCCATGCGCAGCGACGCGACGCGGGTCGCCGTCTCGGCGACGGCGCGCAGCGGGCGGAGGCCGAGACGGATGACGATGGCGATGATGACGGCGAGCAGCAGGAGACCGCCCGCGGTCACGAGCGCGACAGTGGTGAGGATCGCGCCGATCGTGCCCGTGACGTTCGACAGGGGGAGACCCACGAGGAAGGCGCCGCCGCCGGGGGCGGGGTACGAACGCACGAAGTACTCGCCGAGATTGGGGAGGTCGACCGTCTGCGCCGTGCTGTCGGCCGATTGCAGCGTCTGAGCGATCTGGCTGAGGTCGTCGTCCGTCAGGGCGCGGGGACCGTCGTCATCCATGACGGCACCCGTGAGGCGGGGACCGGTATTCGACACCAGCAGCGTGCCGCCGGGGAACCGGGTCGATTCGAGCACGCTCTCGGCGCTGGCCTGGAAGGCCGTGCGCGGCTGCACCGTCGACGCGACCTCGTCGACCTGCGCTCCGAGGTTGACGTACAGCACCCCGCTGAGGATCGCGCTGGTGGAGATCCCGATCATCACGAGGATGAAGGCGACCATGCCGATGACGGCGGTCATCAGCCGTGCCTGAAGAGTCCACGGGCGGCGCAGGCGCCCCAGCACCCCCTCGCGTGCCGGGGCCGGGGGAGCGGGACGGGGCGGAATGCTCACTGAGGGGTTTTGATCATGTAGCCAACGCCGCGCACGGTGTGGATGAGCGGCTCATTGCCCGCATCGATCTTCTTGCGCAGGTACGAGATGTAGAGCTCGACCACGCTCGAGCGACCACCGAAGTCGTAGTTCCACACCCGGTCGAGGATCTGCGCCTTCGACACCACGCGGCGCTGGTTGCGCATGAGGAAGCGCAGCAGCTCGAACTCCGTCGCGGTCAGTTCGATCTCCTTGCCGCCGCGCACCACCTCGTGGCTGTCCTCGTTGAGCGAGAGGTCGCCGACGCGCAGGATCGGCTCGGAGTCGCGCGTGAGAGCCGTGCCCGCGCGGCGCATCAGACCGCGCAGGCGCGCGACCACCTCTTCGAGGCTGAAGGGCTTAGTGACGTAGTCGTCGCCGCCGGCCGTGAGTCCCGCGACGCGGTCGGCCACGGCGTCCTTGGCGGTGAGGAAGAGCACGGGCACGTCGTTGCCCGAGTGGCGCAGGCGCTGGAGCACCGCCATGCCGTCGAGGTCGGGCATCATGATGTCGAGCACCATTGCATCCGGTTCGAAGTCCCGGGCGGCCTGCAGGGCGTCGAAGCCGGAGCCGGCCGTCTTGACGTCCCAGCCTTCCATCCGCAGGGCCATCGATAGGAGATCGGTGAGCATCTGCTCGTCGTCGACGACGAGCACGCGCAGAGCGCTCCCGTCGGGGCGGGTGAAGGCGGGGGCGGCGGCGGTCGTGCTCATGCACTCATTGTGCGCGGGAACCTATGACCTTTCTATGGCGACGGCTATGGGCTCGCTGTGAACGATCCCCCCACCGGCGGACGAGGATCGCCAGGCCCACCCCGAGCGCCGCACCGAGCGTGTTCGCGACGACATCGCGCACGTCGGCCACCCTCGTCGGCAGAAAGAGCAGCTGCCACGTCTCGATCCCCGCGCTCACCAGCAGCGCGCCCAGGATGCCGTGCCACCAGCGACCGCGCCACGCGATGACGAGAAGACCGAACGGGAGGAACATCACCGCGTTGGAGGCGCTCTCGACGACGTCGAAGGTGATCCACGCCGTGGCGGGAACGGTGCGCAGCGCCTCGAGCACGTGGCGCAGGATGCCCCCGACCTCGGCGTCGTAGATCGAGGGGCGCAGCGTCATCCACCACAGGCCCACCGCGTACAACGCCGAAGCGGCGACGAGCAGTGCCCGTCGCCGCTTCGTGAGGATCCTGGTCAGTGGGTGTCCTCGGCCTCGATCTCGGTGCGGTCGCCCGACCAGAGGGTGTGGAAGGTGCCCTCCTTGTCGATGCGGCGGTAGGTGTGGGCGCCGAAGAAGTCGCGCTGGCCCTGGATGAGGGCGGCGGGCAGGCGCTCGGCGCGCAGGCCGTCGTAGTACGCCAGCGACGAGCTGAACGCGGGGGCGGGGATGCCGGCGGCGGCGGCGAGCGAGACGATGTTGCGCCACGGCGACTGTGCGCGGCCGAGCGCTTCGACGAAGTACGGCGCGGTGAGCAGCACGGGCAGCTCGGGCTCGGCGTCGTAGGCTTCGGCGATGCGGTTGAGGAACTGCGCGCGGATGATGCAGCCGCCGCGGAAGATCTTCGACACCGCGCCGAGGTCGATTGCCCAGTCGTACTGCTTGGCGCCGGCGCGGATCTCGTCGAAGCCCTGGCTGTAGGCGACGATCTTCGAGGCGTACAGCGCCAGGCGCACCTGCTCGATGATGTTGTCGGCGTCTTCGCCGGTCAGGTGCTCGACGCCGAACGAGACGTCGGGGCCGGGGAGGTCGCGGGAGACCTCGCGCTGCTCGGGGTGGCTGGACAGCGACCGGGCGAAGGTGGCCTCGGCGATGCCCGAGACGGGCACGCCCAGGTCGAGCGCGGTCTGCACGGTCCACGCGCCGGTGCCCTTGGCGCCGGCCTGGTCGAGGATGATGTCGACGAGCGGCTTTCCGGTCTCGGCGTCGACCTGGCGCAGCACCTCGGCGGTGATCTCGATGAGGTACGACTCCAGCTCGCCGCGGTTCCACTCGGCGAACACGTCGGCGATCTCGGCCGGGGTCTTGCCGGTGGCGTGACGGATGAGGTCGTAGGCCTCGGCGATGAGCTGCATGTCGGCGTACTCGATGCCGTTGTGCACCATCTTCACGAAGTGGCCGGCACCGTCGTGGCCGACGTGCGTCACGCACGGCTCGCCCTCGGCGACCGCGGCGATCGACTTCAGGATCGGGCCGAGGGTGGCCCAGGCCTCGTCGGAGCCGCCGGTCATGATCGAGGGGCCGAGGAGCGCGCCCTCCTCACCGCCGGAGACACCCATGCCGACGTAGTTGATGCCCGTCTCGCGCACGGCCTTCTCGCGGCGGATCGTGTCGGTGAACAGCGCGTTGCCGCCGTCGACGATGATGTCGCCGGGCTCGAACACCTTCACCAGCTCGTCGATGACGAAGTCGGTGGGGCGGCCGGCCTTGACCATGATGATCGCGGTGCGCGGCTTGGACAGGGACGCGGCGAAGTCCTCGTACGAGAACGACGGCACGAACTCGGCCTCGGGGTGCGCCTCGAGCAGTTCGTCGGTCTTGGACCGCGACCGGTTGAACACCGCCACGGTGTTGCCCTCGCGGCTGGCGAGGTTGCGCGCCAGGTTCGAGCCCATCACGGCAAGTCCCACCACGCCGATGTTCGCGGTGGCGTCGCCCTGACCCTCCGGAGCGGAGTCGGCCTCGGCGGTGGGGCGGTCGACCTCTTCGATACCGGGCGCACCCTCGTGCACCTGCGCGGCCTCGTGCGGGGCCTGGTCCTGGTCGGTCGAGGGGCCGGTCGGGGAGGAAGTGGACGTCATTCGTTGCTCCGTCTTCGGGTGCGAGATAGGGGTACGGGCGCACGTGGGGTTGCCGAAAGCCACTGTATCGGCTCGGCTCCGACGTGTTTCAGGCGGGGGAGAGGTGCAGGCGGTCGACGACCTGCTGCACCTGCTCCTGCGGCGTGAGATCGAGGTCGACGCGGATGGCCTGCTCGTCGGCATCCGGAATCTCCAGCGTCTCGAACTGCGAGGTGAGCAGTGAGGGCGGCATGTAGTGCCCCTGGCGCCGGAGCAGTCGCTCCAGCACGAGGGCGGGATCGCCCATGAGCAGCACGAAGGTGACGTCGTCGCGACGCAGCACATCGCGGTAGCTGCGCTTGAGGGCGGAGCAGGTGATGACGCCCGGACGGTCGGCGGTGATCTGGCCGTCGATCCACGCCGCGACCCGGTCGAGCCACGGCCAGCGGTCGTCGTCGTTCAGGGCGTGGCCGGATGCCATCTTGGCGACGTTCTCGGCGGGGTGCAGGTCGTCGCCCTCCTGGAAGTCCCAGCCGAGGCGGCCGGCCAGCATGCCGGCCACGGTCGACTTGCCGGTCCCGGCGGGACCCATGAATACGAGGACGGGAGCGGTGGATGCCATGTCGAATGCCTTTCTCGCCGATCAGACGAACGCGCTGATGACCAGGACGCCGGCCAGACCGGTGACCGAGATCACGCACTCGAGCACCGTCCACGTTTTGAGGGTCTGCGGGATGTTCAGACCGAAGTATTCCTTGATGAGCCAGAAACCGGCGTCGTTGACGTGGCTGAGGAAGACCGACCCTGCGCCGATGGCGAGCACGAGCAGCGCGGTCATGGGCGCATCGAGCGTCTCGGTGAGGGGCTGAAGAATGCCGGCCGCGGTGATCGTGGCGACGGTCGCCGACCCGGTGGCAACGCGGATCACGACGGCGACGAGCCACGCGAGGAACAGCACCGAGAAGCTGGAACCGGCGACGAGGTCGGCGATCACCTTGCCGATGCCGGTGTCCACGAGCACCTGCTTGAAGCCGCCGCCGGCGCCCACGATGAGCAGGATGCCGGCGATCGGCCCGAGCGAGGAGCCGACGACGCCCGTGAGCTTGGCGCGGTCGAAGCCGGCGCCGCGGCCGAGCACGACGAAACCGACGAGCACGGCCAGCAGAAGCGCGATGATCGGCAGGCCGAGGAAGTCGATGACGACTTTCCAGGTGTCGGTGGAGCCCGGTGCGGCGATGTCGGCGACGGCCTTGAGCAGCATGAGGAACACCGGGAGCAGGATGCTCGCCAGCGTCGCGGCGAACGAGGGGCGGCGCGCGGGCTCCTCGCCCTTCTCCTCCGCCGAGACGAAGAGGTCGGGCACGGGCACGGGTGCCCAGCGGGCGGCGATGGGGGCGAAGAGCGGGCCGGCGATGATGACGGCGGGGATCGCGACGAGCACGCCGAAGGCCAGGGTCAGCCCCAGGTTGGCATCCAGGGCGTCGATGGCCGCGAGGGGGCCCGGGTGCGGCGGCACGAGGCCGTGCATCGCCGAGAGACCCGCGAGGGTGGGGATCGCGATCTTCATGAGCGAGACGCCCGACCGCCGGGCGACGAGGATGATCACGGGGACCAGCAGCACGAGGCCGACCTCGAAGAACATCGGCAGGCCGATGATCGCGCCGATCAGACCCATCACCCAGGGCAGGGACCGCGGGGTCGCGCGGGCGACGAGGGTGTCGACGATGCGATCGGCACCCCCGGAGTCGGCGAGGAGCTTGCCGTAGATCGCGCCGAGGGCGATGAGGATGCCGACGCCGCCCATCGTCGACCCGAAACCGGTGGTGAAGCTCGTGACGGCGGTGGCGATGGGCATGCCGGCGATGACGCCCGTCGTGAAACCGCCGATGGTCAGAGCGAGGAAGGGGTGCAGCTTGCCCCACGTGATCAGCACGACGATCAGCGCGATGCCGATGAGCGCGGCGGTGATGAGCTGGCCGGCGGGGGCGGCGGGGCTCGACTCGGCTGCGGCGAGCACGAGTGGTGCGGGGAGGGAGGAGAGGGCCATGAGCGTCCTTGTTCCGGCGAGCGGCAGCGATGCCGTTGGTATTTGTCGTACATAAAAGCACACGACGCTCCTTTTCGCACGACATTTCCGTGTCGACGGTGCGCTGACGTCTGTCATCATCGAGGCATGACGATGGACCGTCCGACTGTGGCGTCGCTGCACGACGCGCTCGTCGACCGTCTGGGCGCCGCCATCGTCGCGGGGGAGCTCGCCCCGGGATCGCGTCTCGTCACCGCCGAGCTGTCGGAGGGGTCTTCACGCGGCGCGGGCCGGGAGGCCGTGCGCGTGCTGCAGTCGCTCGGACTGGTGCGCGTGCGCCGGAAGACCGGGATCGAGGTGCTCCCGGCGAGTCAGTGGAACGTCTATGCACCCGAGATCATCGCCTGGCGCCTGGCCGGACCCGGGCGCGCGAAGCAGCTGCGCGAGCTCAGCGATCTGCGGGGGGCGATCGAGCCGCTCGCGGCCCGCGCGGCGGCGACGAACGCCTCCACCGCCGAACGGCAGCAGCTCGTCGGTGCGGTGATGGAGATGGCGCGCACCGAGCGCGACGCCGACGGCCGGGAGTACCTCGCCGCCGACGTGGTCTTCCATCGCACGCTTCTGACGGCATCCGGCAACACGATGTTCGCCGCGCTCGGGTCGGTCGTGGAGTCGGTGCTCGTGGGGCGAACTCTTCACGACCTCATGCCGCACGACGCCAACCCGCACGCCGTGCGTTGGCATCAGGACGTGGCGTTCGCCGTGGCCGCCGGGCGCGCGGATGACGCCGCCGAGGCGATGCGCCTCATCGTGCGCGAGGCCGGGGAAGCGATGGCGTCGGCGACATCGCCGGAATGATCGTGCTCGTTCGCCGCGGATGAGGGCGGCTCGACATCCTCAGCTCGTGGAGGGCGACGGAGTACCCGAGGAGCTGCGCTCAGCGGTGAAGCGGCGCGTGACCGCGATGTCGCGACCGCCGAGCCCCCGCTCGACGATCTCGTCGAAGGCTGCGCGCAGCGCCGGCAACAGCGCGGGACGGGTGTCGGTGGCCGCGGCGATGTCGTTGGCGAAGCGCAGGTCTTTGACCATGTACTCCGCGATGCCGCTGGGGGAGTCGTCGCCCGAGACGAGCTTCTCGCGACGGCTCTCGAGCAGTCGCGAGCCGGCGTAGCCGCCGCCCAGCAGGTGCCACAGGGCCGCGGGGTCGACGCCGGAACGCGCGGCGAGCTCGGTCGCCTCGCCCAGGGCCATGATCGTGGCGGCGACGACGAGCTGGTTGCAGGCCTTGGCGACCTCGCCCGCGCCGAGTGGGCCGAGTCGGACCGGGGTGCCGCACGGCGCGAGCAGCGAGGCCGCGCGGTCGGTGTCGTCGGGGTCTCCGCCGAGCATGATCGAGAGCGTTCCGGCCTTCGCGCCGTCTTCTCCGCCCGACACGGGGCAGTCCACTAGGCGCACCGTGTCGGGGAGCCGCGCGGCGAGTTCTCGGACGCCCACGGGCGACGAGGTGGAGCCGATCATGATGAGGTACGGCCGGTCGCCGATGCCCCCGAGCAGCCCGTCGGCTCCGTCGAGATGTTCCTCGAGCTGCGGGAGGTCGGGCAGCATGACCAGCACCGCATCGGTGGCGGCCCCGAGATCTCTCGCGGTGGTCGCCCACACGGCGCCGGCGTCGATGAGGGCCGGCCGCTCGCGTCGTGCGTGCACGGTGAGTGCCCCACGCGCGGTGAGGAGGTGCTGCGCCATCGGCTCGCCCATCGCGCCGAGGCCCCAGACCCCCAGACGGAGGTCGGAGGCGGAAGCGGAACGGCCGGTCTCTTCGTCGAGCGGGGTCATGTCGGCATCCTATCGGCTGGACAACGGGTTGAACAGGGTTCAGTATGGTGAACGACGATTCGAAAGACCGCGCGGTCCGAGACCGATCGCGGCGGAGGGACAGACGACGATGTCGACACACGAGAGCCTACGCGCGGTGGTCGCGGTACCCCTGAGCGAAGAGCACTGCCGCCTCATAGAGCGCCTGGAGCCCCGGCTGGAGCTCGTGCGCGACGCGCGCCTGACCCACCCGATGCGGGGTCCCGCCGACTGGTCGGGCGATCCGGCGCACGTGCGCACCGACGACGAACAGCGCGCGTTCGACGAGATGGTCGACTCGGCCGACGCCCTCTTCGGCATCCCCGACGTCGAGCCCGCCGCTCTCGCGCGCACCGTCGCCGCCAACCCGCGGCTCCGCTGGGTCATGACCACCGCCGCGGGTGGCGGCGGACAGGTGAAGGCCGCCGGGCTCGATCCGGCCGACCTCGAGCGTGTGCAGTTCACCACGAGCGCGGGTGTCCACGGCGGCCCCCTGGCCGAGTTCGCCGTCTTCGGCGTGCTCGCCGGCGCCAAAGACCTGCCCCGACTCGCCGACGACCAAGCGGCTCGCCGGTGGCCCGACCGCTGGGAGATGCGGCAGATCGACGAGATGACCGTGCTGGTGGTGGGCCTGGGCGGCATCGGCTCGGAGTGTGCGCGGCGGTTCCACGCCCTCGGGGCCCAGGTGTGGGGGACCACGCGCACGGGCGCGCCGGTCGAGGGCGTCGACCGCCTCGTTCCCCTCGATGACCTGGCGAGCGCGGTGGCCGAGGTGGATGCCATCGTGGTCACCCTCCCGGGCACCGATCAGACGCACCACCTGATCGGGGCCGAGGTGTTCGCCGCGGTCAAGCCGGGCGTGATCGTCGCCAACGTCGGGCGCGGCACCGTGATCGACGAGGAAGCGCTGCTCGCGGCGTTGGACGACGGGCGGGTCGGCTTCGCCGCCCTCGACGTCTTCGAGGTCGAGCCCCTGCCGAGTGCGTCGCCGCTGTGGTCGCACCCGCGCGTGCTCGTGAGTCCTCACACCGCCGCGTTGAGCAGCAAAGAGGAGGAGCGCATCGCGCGACGCTTCGCCGAGAACGCCACACGCCTGCTCGACGGCCAGCCGCTGCGCGCCGTTGTCGATACGGTCGAGTTCTACTGACGCGTCGCGTCGGCGCGATCCCGGTTCCCGCGTCGACGACGCGCACGAGGGAGGCCGCGATGAGTGTCGATGACGCGAGCGCGTTGGCGCGCGACCCTGCACCGGCGGTCGGGCGCAGCATCCGGCTGCTCGAGATGCTGGCCGAGGCGGGGCGCGCCTTGACGCTGACGGAACTCGCCTCGGGGCTCGGCCTCGCCAAGTCGTCGACGGCCAACCTCTGCCTGTCGCTCGAGGGCGGCCGCATGATCGAGCGCGTCGCGTCGGGTTACCGCCTCGGCATCCGCACGGCCGAGCTCGGCGGCGCCTTCGCGGCGCAGTTCAATCAGATCCGCGAGTTCTACGCCGTGTGCGAGTCGTCGCCCGTGCTGGCGCGTGAGCTGGTGCAGGTGGCGATGCTCGACGACCTCGACGCGCTGTACCTGGCCCGCTACGAGGGGTCGCGCTCGGTGAGGCTCGGCACGCCGCTGGGCTCGCGGTTGCCCGCGGCGCTGTCGGCGACCGGCCGCGCGCTGCTGATGACGCGCGACGACGAGACGGTCCGCGACCTGCTGTCGCGAGCGCGGCCCCTGCCGCAGCTGACGGAACACAGCACGGTCGACGTCGACGGCGTGCTGGCCAAGCTCGCCGCCGCGCGGACGCGGGGCTGGTCGGTCGACGAGGAGGAGTCGTTCCGCGGCATCGTCGGTGTCGCCGTGCCGCTCGAGGGCTGGGCGCCGGGCGACCCGCAGCTGGCCCTGGGCGTCGGCATCCCGGTGGCGGATGCCGTGCCCGAGCGCCTCGAGAGGGTCGGGGCCGCCCTGCGCGAAGCCGCCGCGGCGCTGACGAACCCGTTCAGCGCGTCGCGCTCGGCCTGAGTCGAGCGCCGGGGGCGCGTCGGGGTAGGGGATCGGGCGAGAACAGGGCCTGCGGGTGCGGGGTGGGCCTGTCTCCGAAGGATCTCCTGTTCTCGCGCGCCGACGGCGGGCGCCCGCCGTCCTGTTCGCGCGCGCCCGCGGCTGCCGCGCCGCCGCCTCGGCGGTGCGCGCCCCGCGATGGCCCGGAATCGGCCGATCACGCCGTCCGCCGCCTGACGGGTCGTCGCGCATCGGCCTGGCCGAAACTCGTCGGCACATTTCTGTTCAACATATTGAACTCGGTACAGCGGGTTGGTACAGTCGGCTCGTCGCAAGACCCCAGCCGATCGAAGGAGATGGCCGTGACCACAGCATCCACACCGACGCCGCAGCCGACGGATGACCCCGAATACGCCGCGAACCTGCGGCGCGCGACGCTCGCCTCGAGCATCGGCAGCGCGCTGGAGTATTTCGACTTCGCGCTCTACGGACTGTCGACGGCGCTGATCTTCAACGTCCTGTTCTTCTCGCAGGACGACCCGGCCCTCGCCACGGTCGCCGCCTTCGCCACCTACGGCGTCGGCTTCCTCGCCCGCCCGTTCGGGGGGCTCTTCTTCGGCGTCATGGGCGACAAGCTCGGGCGCAAGTGGGTGCTGGTCATCACGATCCTGCTGATGGGCGGGGCGTCCACGGCGATCGGTCTGCTGCCCACGTACGACGCGGTCGGCATCCTCGCCCCGATCCTGCTCGTGATCATGCGCCTGCTGCAGGGCTTCGGCGCCGGCGCCGAGCAGGCGGGCGCCACGGTGCTCATGGCCGAGTACGCCCCGGTGAAGCGTCGCGGTTTCTTCTCGGCGCTGCCGTTCATCGGCATCCAGGCGGGAACGCTGCTGGCGGCCGTCGTCTTCAGCCTCATCTCGCTGCTGCCCGAAGACCAGCTGCTCAGCTGGGGCTGGCGCGTGCCCTTCCTCGCCTCGTTCGTCCTGATCCTGCTCGCGCTGTTCATCCGCATGCGCCTCCGCGAGACGCCGACGTTCATCGAGCTCGAGAAGACCGAGCAGATCGCCGAGCGTCCCATCCGCGACATCTTCACGCGGGGCCTTCCGGGCGTCATCGTCGGCATCGGCCTGCGCATGGCCGAGAACGGCGGCTCGTACATGTTCAACACCCTCGCGCTGTCGTTCTTCGTCGCCTCCGTCGGCGGCCAGGCCGACCGGAGCCTGCTCACCTGGGGTGTCACGCTCGGATCCCTCATCGGCATCTTCTCGGTGCCGCTGACGGGCGCGCTGTCGGACCGGATGGGCCGGCGCACCGTGTACCGCGCGGGCGCGCTGTTCATGCTGCTGTTCACATTCCCCGCCTGGTGGCTCATCTCGCTCGGCAGCTACCCGATCACCATCGCGGTCATCGCGATCGGCATCGGCGTCGCGGTGAACTCCATGCTCGGACCCCAGTGCGCCATGCTCCCCGAGCTCTTCGGCAACCGTCACCGCTACCTCGGCGTGGCGATGGCACGCGAGATCTCGGCCGTCCTCGCCGGTGGCCTCGCGGGCGTGCTGGGCGCCTACATCATCGCCGTCAGCGGGGCGAACTGGCTGCTCCTGGCCATCTACATGGCCACGCTCGCTCTCATCACCACCGCCTCGACGTTCCTCGTTCCCGAGACCCTGCGCCGCGACCTCACCCGCACCGACGACGCGATCAAGGTCTCGCGTGAAGAGGCCGGCGAGGGCGTGGACGCCACCACCGTCACCGTCCGGACCATCCGATGACCGGCGCCTTCGACCTGACCGGCCGCCTCGCCCTGGTGACGGGGTCGAGCCGCGGGATCGGCCGCACCCTCGCGCAGGGGCTCGCCGAGGCGGGTGCGACGGTGATCGTGCACGGGCGGGATGCCGAGACGGCGGGCCGTGCCGCGGACGAGATCTCGGCGTCGACCGGGGTGGGTGCCCACGTCGCGACGTTCGACGTGGGGGACTCGGCCGCGGTGGATGCCGGGATCTCCGCGATCGAGCAGGCCCACGGCGTGCCCGACATCGTCGTCAACAACGCCGGCGTGCAGCGCCGCGCACCGATCGCGGAGTTCGCCGACACGGACTGGGACGACCTCGTGCGAACGAATCTGTCGAGCGCGTTCTACGTCTCGCGTCGGGTCGCTGCCGGGATGATCGCCCGCGGCTCGGGCAAGCTCGTGCAGATCGGCAGCGTGCAGTCGCAGCTCGCGCGTCCCTCGATCGCCGCGTACGGCGCGACGAAGGGGGCCATCGCGATGCTGACGAAGGGCCTGTGCGCCGACCTCGCGCCGCACGGCATCCAGGCCAACGCCATCGCGCCCGGCTACTTCGCCACCGAGTTGACCCAGGCCCTCGTCGACGACGAGCAGTTCTCGTCGTGGGTGCGCACCCGTACCCCGGCGGGCCGATGGGGGGACACCAGCGATCTGGTGGGGACGCTGGTGTTCCTCTCGAGCTCGGCCAGTGACTTCGTCAACGGCCAGACGATCTACGTCGACGGCGGAATGACGGCGGTGGTCTGATGCGCATCGCCCGTGTGACCACTTCGAACGGGGCGACGACCGTGCGCGTCACCGACGACGGTCGATTCGTCCCGATCACCGACCCGTACGCCGCGTTCGCGGCGGGCGCGGAGCCTCAGGATGCCGCCGCCCCCGTCGACGGCGAGCTCGCCGCCCCGTGCACGCCCACCGTCGTCGTCGGCATCGCTCAGAACGGCCCCGGCCACGCGTCGCCGGTGCAGGCGTGGCTGAAGAGCCCGCGCACCGTGACCGCGACGGGGCGCGAGGTGTCCCTGCGTCGCGACGCCGGCCAGACCGTGGCCGAGGCCGAGGTGGCCGTCGTCATCGGGCGCGACACCACCGGCCTGACCGCCGAGACCGCGCACGCCTACGTGCTCGGCATCACCGCGGTGAACGACCTGTCGAGCCCCGACCGGTCGGTGTTCGATCCCCGCAACTTCGAGTCGAAGTCGGGGGAGGGGTACACACCCCTCGGGCCGTGGATCGACACCGACCTCTCGATCGACGACGACCTGCCGATGGCTCTTCTCGCCGACGGCGTGGAGCGCGCCGAGACGTCGTCGGCCGCCCTGCCGATGTCGCTGCGCGAGTGCCTCGCATATGTCGCGGGATGGACGACCCTCGGCCCGGGCGACATCGTGATGATGGGCGCGCCGTTCTCGCAGGCGCCCATCCACGCCGGTGAGACCGTCGAGGTCGTCATCGGCCCTCTGCGTCTTCGTACCCCCACCCTCTGAGGAGCACTCATGACGAACCTCGCCGTGGTGGCCCACGCCGCCGACGACCTGCGCATCGAAGACATCGGAGAGCCCGCCCCGGATGCCGACGAAGCCGTCGTCGCGGTCGCGTACGGGGGCGTCTGCGGGTCGGACCTGCACTACTGGCGGCACGGCGCCGCGGGTGCGTCGATCCTGCGCGAGCCGCTGGTGCTGGGGCACGAGCTGTCGGGCGTCGTCGTGCGCGCCGCCGCCGACGGGACGGGGCCCGCCGAGGGCACGCTTGTCGCGGTGCACCCGTTGACCCCGCACGGCGACGGCGTCACGCCCTGGCCGGCCGAGCGCCCCAACCTCGCGCCCGCGTCGACGTACCTCGGCTCGGCCATGCACCTTCCCCACACGCAGGGCGGGTTCGCGTCGCGGGTCGCTCTTCCGACGCGCATGCTGTTTCCGCTGCCGACCGGTCTCGATCTGCAGACCGCCGTGCTCGCCGAACCCGCCGCCGTCGCGTGGCACGCCGTGGAACGGGCGGGCGAGGTCGCGGGACGCCGGGTCGCGGTGATCGGGTCGGGGCCCATCGGCCTGCTCGCCGTCGCGGTGGCCCGCCACCACGGGGCGGCCGAGGTGGTCGCCACCGATCTGCACGCGCTCCCGCGGTCGCTCGCCGCCGCCCGCGGGGCGCGGGTGCTCGACGCGCGCGACGAAGACGCCATCGCGACGCTTCACGCCGACGTCGTGATCGAATCGAGCGGAACGGTGCCGGGCCTTGCCTCCGCCATCGCCGCTGCGGGTCGCGGGGCAACGGTGGTCATGCTCGGCCTGCAGGCGGCCGGCGGCGTGACGGCGCCCCTGGCGACGGCCATCACGCGCGAGCTGACGCTGACGGGGTCTTTCCGCTTCGGTGACGAGTTCTCGTCGGTGCTGGAGGCATTGGCCGGCGGCCTGCTCGATGTCGAGGGCATCGTGACGCACGTGTTTCCGGCATCCGATGCTCTGGCGGCTTTCGCGACCGCGGCAGACGCTTCGCAGTCGTCGAAGGTCGCGCTCGCGTTCGACGCCGCCTGAGCAGTTCGGCGGGAACAGGCCGCGGGGCGTCCGCGCCGCCGCGCGTCCTGCTCGGACGACGTGGCGACCCCGGCGGGGTCGGTCCCCGCGGGTCGGCGTCAGTGCTTCTTGTAGCCCGCGTTGCGCCCCATCGAGAACAGCGCGCCCACGGTGCCGACGAGGCCGATCGTGGCGATTCCGCCGACCACCCAGAGCAGGACGTGAGAGAAGAAGCCGCTATCCATGATGATCCTCCGGGTCGATGTGGCTGTCCGATCCTACCGTCGCGGTCCGCCCGGCTGCGCCTCGAGAGGGTGCGGCACCCGCGCACGGGTCGTGCGGGGCGTCGCGCGCTGGTAGACTTCCGGGGAACTTCGGCGAGGGAGTGCCGCGCACCGACCGGTGCACGTGGCATCCGTGATCGACGCGGTGATGCAGGCTCCCCGGCTTTCCTCACGCGCTCGCGTTCGAGTCGAATCCAGACCACACAGGTGCGGGCCACGTCCGCTCACAAGCTGCGGGACCACGAGCCCGCGAGGAGAACATCATGTCGGAAGACAACAAGGTCGTCGCGGAGCTCCGCGAGAACTTCGGTAAGGGCTTCGCTCGCCGCCTCCGCGCCGCGGGCAAGATCCCCGCCGTCATCTACGGTCACGGCACCGACCCCCAGCACGTCGCCCTCCCGGGCCACCAGGTCGCGCTGCTCATCCGCCGTGCCAACGCGCTGCTCGACCTCGACATCGCCGGCAAGGGTCAGCTCGTGCTCGTCAAGGACGTGCAGAAGGACCCTGTGCGTCAGATCATCGAGCACATCGATCTGCTCGTGGTCAAGGCCGGCGAGAAGGTCTCGGTCGACGTTCCCGTCGTCGTCACCGGTGAGCCCTTCGCCGGCACCATCGCCACTCTCGACAACACCACCGTGTCGCTCGAGGTCGAGGCCACTCACATCCCGCAGAACATCGAGGTCGACGTCGAGGGCGCCGAGGACGGCACGCAGATCACCGCGGCCGACCTGAAGCTGCCCCAGGGCGCCACCCTGGTGACCGAGCCCGAGACCCTGATCGTCGCCGTGTCGGTGCCGCTGGACACCATCGCCGCCGACGCGGAGATCGCCGAGGCCGACGCCGAGGTCGCCGAGGAGCAGTCCGAAGAGGCCGAGTCCGCCGCCGAGGGCGACGACAAGTAATCCCGCGCGGGATCCGGCCCGCCGACGACGAGGGGGCGCGTTCTCGCGCCCCCTCGTTCTCTGTATCCGGGCTCTCTCGCGACCCGGCGCGATGCGGATCGACGCATCGGGAAGGATGGATGCCATGGCGGACACGTGGCTCATCGTCGGTCTCGGCAACCCCGGGCCGCGCTACGAGGCGACCCGTCACAACGTCGGGCAGATGGTCATGGACGAACTCGCGGCGCGTCGCCGCGAGGCGTTTCGCGCGCACAAGGCCAACGCGCGCGTCGTCGAGACGTGGCTCCGCCCGGGGGCGTCCAAGCTGGTGCTCGCCAAGCTGAACTGCTTCATGAACGTCTCGGGTGGGCCGGTGGCGAATCTCGCCCGCTTCTACGGGGTCGAGGCGGATCATGTCGTGGTCGTCCACGACGAGCTCGACATCCCCTACGACACCATCAAGCTCAAGACCGGTGGCGGCCACGGCGGGCACAACGGTGTGCGCGACATCGCTAAGGCGCTCGGTACCGCCGACTTCCCGCGCGTGCGGGTGGGCATCGGCCGCCCGATGGGTCGTCAGGACCCCGCCGATTGGGTGCTCGACCCCTTCAGCGCGACCGAACGGCAGACCCTGCCCATCCTCGTCTCGGATGCCGCGGATGCCGTGGAGCTGCTCGTCGATCAGGGGTTGGTCCCCGCGCAGCAGCGTTTCCACGCCCCTCGCGCCTGAGCGACGGGCGAGGTTTCTTCACCTGACCCGGGCGTGACGGGCCGGCGATCTCGTCGTCGGCTCGGACTCGACGCCTCGACGGGCTCGGCTCCGCAGGCGTCCGTCTGCCCGTAGCGGAAAAGGGCTGGGCCTCGCCGCTCACCTCACGGTCGCCCGCGTCCGCGTCCGTCTGCCGCCATCGAGGCCGGCCGCTCACCTCGCGGTCGCCCGCGTCGGCGTCGGCAGCGTCGTACCGGCCCGCGCGTGCGCGGACTACCGGGAGGGCCCCACGGTCTCGCGACCTCCGATCGCCGGAGCACCGTCGACGGCCGGCCGCGCGTCGCCGAGGCCGACGGGCCGACGCACGTACCGAAGGACGGCACCCGGCTCGACGCCTTCACACCGTGTCAGGGGCACGAAAGAGAAGACCCCGACCTCGGAGAGGACGGGGTCTTCGGGGTCGAGCAGTTACAGGGTGGAGCCGACACCGGCCGCCGCACCGATGCTGAGAGCGGCGATGACCACGATCCCGCCGAGCACGGCGATGATGATCGCGGCGATACCCCAGCCGCGGCCGCGGTTCTTGACCGCTGCGATGATGCCCTGGATGAACCCCCAGAGGCCCAGGATGCCGTAGATCGCGAACGCGGCGACCGACAGACCGGCGACGGCGACGGCGGACTGCTGGACTTCCGGGGGAAGGGACTCCGGATCGACCTGCCCCGCGGAGGGATCGACGTACTGCGCGATGCCCGCGGCCTGCAGCCCGGCCGTGTAGGCCAGGATCGCACCGACGACGACGGCGAGAAGGGAGGCGACGAAGGCGATGATGCCGAGCCTCTTCGACACCGGCGCCCGGTGCTCGGGGGCGTACGCGGGAGCCGCATATCCACCCGGCGCCGCCGGAACCTCGCTGCGCGTGGGGGGAGGGGTGTACGGCTCCGGCGGAGGCGGTGTGGTGCTCACGGGATGCTCCTCTGGTGTCGGCGGGCGGGTGCGCCCGGTTCCGTGTCCGGCGGGCGCGTCGCACCCGTCGCCGCGAGTGTAGGCACGCGGGCGGCGCGAGCCGGGAGGGGTGGACGCCCGCCTCTCGGCGCGGTAGCGGGGTCAGACCGCGGTCGTCCCGCCCGACATCGTCGCCAGTCCCGCCACGAGACCGACGGCGACCAGACCGCCGAAGACCGCCGGGCCCAGCGCCGCGACGACGATGGCGGCGATACCCGCTCCGCGCGCGGACCGCAGCACCGCCGCCATGGTGCCGAGCACGAGCGCGGTGACGCCGATGACGGTGCCCGCCCAGAAGGCGGTCTCGCCGACGAGCACGACCTCGCGCACCGGTGAGAGGACGCGCCAGTCCAGCGCGCCCGAGGGGAGCGTCTCGAGCCCCGGCCCTGCGCCGCGGGCGGTCCGGAACGCCGCGAAGCCCCCGATGGCGGATGTCAGGACGGTGGCCACGACCGACAGCACCAGCGCCCAGACGCCCAGGGGGCGCCGGCGACGGTGGGGTGGCGGGGGAGTGAGAAGCGTTCCGACCGGGGGCGCCACGTGCGGCGCGGCGAAGACCGGGCCGTTCGGCGCGCTCGGGGAGGTCATGCCGTCACTCTACGAGACACCCCCGCCGTGCCCGACTCGGCCCGATGTCGGAGCCCCCGCGTACACTCATCCGAGTGACAATTCCCGGGATCGTGCGCGCCCTCGAGCAGGCTGAGTCGTACCGCGAGGCCGCATCCGCGGCATCCGCCGACCTTTCTCTCTCCCTCGTCGACGGCCTCGACGCCCCCGTCATCGCGGGGCTCGTCGAGCGGCGGCGTGCCGCGGGGCAGCCCGGCGCCGTGCTCGTGATCGCCCCGACCGGGCGCCGCGCCGAGTCCCTGGGGCCGGCTCTGGATGCCGTGCTCCCCGGTGCCCACGTGCTGCATTTCCCCGCATGGGAGACGCTGCCGCACGAGCGCCTCAGCCCCAGCCCCGAGACGGTCGGTCGGCGCCTCGACGTGTTGCGCCGGATCGCCGCCTGGGACGGGGAGACTCCGCTCGTCGTGACCGCGTCGGTCCGCAGCGCTCTCCAGCCCCTCGCCCCCGGCCTCGGCGGTGTCGAACCGGTCGAGCTCGTCGTCGGCGGTCGCGGGCACGAGCTCGAGACGGTGACGATGCGCCTGGTCGAATTGGCCTACCACCGCGTCGACATGGTGTCGCGTCGCGGCGAGTTCGCGGTGCGCGGCGGCATCCTGGACGTCTTCCCGCCGGTGGCCGACCACCCGTATCGCGTGGAGTTCTTCGGCGACGAGGTCGACCAGATCCGCGCCTTCTCCGTCGCCGATCAGCGCTCGCTGCCGGGCGAGGTCACCACGGTCACCCTCGTGCCCAGCCGCGAGTTGCTGCTCACCGCCGAGGTGCGGGCGCGCGCCGCCGAGCTGCGCGACGGTTACCCGGGGCTCCGGCAGCTGCTCGAGAAGATGGCCGAGGGCATCCCCGCCGAGGGCATGGAATCGCTCATCCCGGTGCTCGTCGACGACCTGATCACCCTTGTCGACTACCTGCCCGGCGGCAGTGCGGTCGCCCTCGTCGACCCCGAGCGTTCGCTCGCCCGCGCGACGACCCTCGGCGACACCAATCGCGAGTTCCTCGAGGCCGCCTGGTCGGCGGCCACCGCCGGTGCGGACACCCCGGTCGACCTCGACTCCGGCGACTTCGTCACCCTCGACGACTTGCACGAGCGGGCCAGTGGTCGCGGGGGAGTCTGGTGGCAGCTCAGCGCCTTCGACTCGGGCGCGGCGGATGCCAAGGACGAGGGTCTCGTCGTCGGCGACGCCTCCGCTCACCGCATCAAGGCCGACGCCGTGCCGTCGTTCCAGGGCAATGTCGACGGCGCGACGGCCCACGTCGGCCAGCTGCTCGCCGACGGGTGGTCGGTGGTGGTCACGGCATCCGGACCCGGCATGGTCGACCGCGCCCGCGACGTTCTCGCCGAGCGGGGGATCGCCGCGCGCCGCGTCGACGACGTGCGCACGGTGCCCGAGCCCGGGGTGGCGCACGTCGTGTGCGCACCGCTCGAGCGCGGTTTCGAGCTCTCAGAGGCGCAGTTCGCCGTCATCACCGAGACGGAGTTCTACGGGCGGTCGGTGAGCGGCGACAACCGCGGGGTGAAGAAGCTGGCGTCGCGCCGGCGCAACGTCGTCGACCCGCTGCAGCTCAAGCCGGGCGATGTCGTCGTGCACGCCACTCACGGCATCGGCAAGTTCATCGAGCTGACGCAGCGCGAGGTCTCCAGCGGGGGGCGCAACGCCGTGAAGACGACGAAGGAGTACCTCGTCCTCGAGTACGCCCCGTCCAAGCGCGGCTACCCGGGCGACAAACTCTTCGTGCCCACCGATCAGCTCGACCTGCTGTCGAAGTACGTCGGCGGCGAGGCGCCCACCCTGTCCAAGATGGGCGGCAGCGACTGGGCCGCGGCCAAGGGGCGCGCCCGCAAGGCCGTCCGCGACATCGCGGTCGAGCTGGTGAAGCTGTACTCGGCGCGCATGGCATCCAAGGGCTACGCCTTCGGCCCCGACACCCCGTGGCAGCGCGAGCTCGAAGAGGCCTTCCCGTTCGCCGAGACGCAGGATCAGCTGCAGACGATCGACGAGATCAAGGCCGACATGGAGAAGCCGATCCCGATGGACCGCCTGCTCTCGGGCGACGTGGGCTTCGGCAAGACCGAGGTCGCCGTGCGCGCAGCCTTCAAGGCCATCCAAGACGGCAAGCAGGTCGCCATGCTCGTGCCGACGACGCTGCTGGTCAAGCAGCACCTCGAGACCTTCGCCGAGCGCTTCGCCGGATTCCCCGTGACGGTGCGCCCGCTGTCGCGCTTCCAGACCGACAAAGAGGCGAAGGCGACACTCGCGGGCCTGACCGACGGCACGGTCGACATGGTCATCGGCACGCACCGCATCCTCACCGAGAAGGTCATCTTCAAAGACCTCGGGCTGATGATCATCGACGAGGAGCAGCGCTTCGGCGTCGAGCACAAGGATCAGCTCAAGAAGCTCAAGACCAATGTCGACATCCTCGCGATGAGCGCGACGCCCATCCCGCGCACGCTCGAGATGGCGGTCACCGGCATCCGGGAGATGTCGACGCTCGCGACCCCGCCCGAGGACCGGCATCCGATCCTGTCGTACGTCGGTCCTCGCAACGACAAGCAGATCGCCGCCGCCATCCGCCGCGAGCTGCTGCGCGAGGGACAGGTGTTCTACGTGCACAACCGCGTGTCGTCGATCCAGCGGGTGGCCGCGCACCTCGCCGAGCTCGTGCCCGAGGCGCGCATCGTCGTCGCGCATGGACAGATGGGCGAGCACGCGCTCGAGCAGGTCGTCGACGACTTCTGGGAGCGCCGCGCCGACGTGCTCGTGTCGACGACGATCATCGAGACCGGTCTCGACATCTCCAACGCCAACACGATCATCATCGACCGCGCCGACAAGTACGGTCTGTCGCAGCTGCACCAGCTCCGCGGGCGCGTCGGTCGTGGGCGCGACCGCGCGTACGCGTACTTCTTGTACGACGAGATGAAGCCGCTGTCCGAGACCGCGGCCGACCGCCTCGAGACGATCGCCGTCAACAACGACCTCGGCTCCGGCATGCAGGTGGCGCTCAAAGACCTCGAACTGCGCGGGGCGGGAAACCTTCTCGGCGCCGAGCAGGCCGGGCACATTGCCGGCGTCGGCTTCGACCTGTACCTGCGCATGATCGGCGAGGCCGTGTCGACGTTCCGCGGGGAGGACGTCGACGGTCCCACCGAACTGCGCCTCGAGTTGCCGGTCGACGCGCGTCTGCCCGAGTTCTACATCGACAGTGAGCGGCTGCGCCTCGAGGCGTACCAGAAGCTGTCGGCTGCGGCATCCGCCACCGCCAAGGACGACGCGATCGACCTCGTGGTCGAAGAGCTGCGCGACCGCTACGGCGAGCCGCCCGCGGAGGTCGAGGGACTCATCGCCGTCGCCCGATTGCGTCGGCGCGCGGCTCAGGCGGGGCTGGCCGACGTCGTCGCGATGGGCTCGAATCTGCGCATCGCGCCCGCCGATCTCGCCGAGTCGATGCGGGTGCGCCTGCAGCGGCTGTACCCGAAGGCGAAGCTGGTGGCGGGAGGGGATGCCATGGTGGTGCCGCTCCCGCAGGATGCCGACGACGCGAACCTCATCGCCTGGGTACGTCAGCTGCTCGACGCGCTGTGGCCGCTGCCGGCGGACAAGAGCGCCGAGACAGCGAACGCCTGATCCCCGTTCCGGGAGAGCGCCGGACTATGCGGGCCCGGTCGACGTCACGTCGGCCGGGCCCTCGTCGTTCACCGCGTCGTTCGGCGGCTGGGGAGCGCGACACGCCCGGGGTGAGGTGTCGATTCGACCGATCCGGAGTCTCGACGTAATGTTTTACCTGTTCGCCCCACAGGGGAGAGCGGAGCGGCCGAAAGGCCCCGCTTCCTCTCAAGCGGCGAACCACCCAAAACCTCCTCCAGATGGTGCATGGTTTTGGTCGGCCGTTCGGCTGGTCCCCGAGGTTGATCTTCTCAGATCCCACTGCGGAACCGGGCGCGAAGGGCTGTTATAGAAGTGAACTGCCTCACGGGTAGGTCGAGAGATCGTTTCTGTGGGTGCGTCCGTTCCTTGAGAACTCAACAGCGTGCACTTGTCAAATGCCAATTTATTCCTCGTCGGTCTGACTTTTGTTGGATTGCGAGAAATTCCTTTCGATCAAAGACCAATCCTTTTGGGGGTTGGCGATGGATACGTCAGTAATGATGTTTCTCTTTGGTCAGTTTCGAACTCGCTGCGGTCGCCGTTTTCCCGGTGGTTGTGGTTTTTTTCTTTTACGGAGAGTTTGATCCTGGCTCAGGATGAACGCTGGCGGCGTGCTTAACACATGCAAGTCGAACGGTGAAGCCAAGCTTGCTTGGTGGATCAGTGGCGAACGGGTGAGTAACACGTGAGCAACCTGCCCTGGACTCTGGGATAAGCGCTGGAAACGGTGTCTAATACTGGATATGAGCTCCTTCCGCATGGTGGGGGTTGGAAAGATTTTTCGGTCTGGGATGGGCTCGCGGCCTATCAGCTTGTTGGTGAGGTAATGGCTCACCAAGGCGTCGACGGGTAGCCGGCCTGAGAGGGTGACCGGCCACACTGGGACTGAGACACGGCCCAGACTCCTACGGGAGGCAGCAGTGGGGAATATTGCACAATGGGCGGAAGCCTGATGCAGCAACGCCGCGTGAGGGATGACGGCCTTCGGGTTGTAAACCTCTTTTAGCAGGGAAGAAGCGTGAGTGACGGTACCTGCAGAAAAAGCGCCGGCTAACTACGTGCCAGCAGCCGCGGTAATACGTAGGGCGCAAGCGTTATCCGGAATTATTGGGCGTAAAGAGCTCGTAGGCGGTTTGTCGCGTCTGCTGTGAAATCCCGAGGCTCAACCTCGGGTCTGCAGTGGGTACGGGCAGACTAGAGTGCGGTAGGGGAGATTGGAATTCCTGGTGTAGCGGTGGAATGCGCAGATATCAGGAGGAACACCGATGGCGAAGGCAGATCTCTGGGCCGTAACTGACGCTGAGGAGCGAAAGGGTGGGGAGCAAACAGGCTTAGATACCCTGGTAGTCCACCCCGTAAACGTTGGGAACTAGTTGTGGGGACCATTCCACGGTTTCCGTGACGCAGCTAACGCATTAAGTTCCCCGCCTGGGGAGTACGGCCGCAAGGCTAAAACTCAAAGGAATTGACGGGGACCCGCACAAGCGGCGGAGCATGCGGATTAATTCGATGCAACGCGAAGAACCTTACCAAGGCTTGACATACACCAGAACACCGTAGAAATACGGGACTCTTTGGACACTGGTGAACAGGTGGTGCATGGTTGTCGTCAGCTCGTGTCGTGAGATGTTGGGTTAAGTCCCGCAACGAGCGCAACCCTCGTTCTATGTTGCCAGCACGTAATGGTGGGAACTCATGGGATACTGCCGGGGTCAACTCGGAGGAAGGTGGGGATGACGTCAAATCATCATGCCCCTTATGTCTTGGGCTTCACGCATGCTACAATGGCCGGTACAAAGGGCTGCAATACCGTGAGGTGGAGCGAATCCCAAAAAGCCGGTCCCAGTTCGGATTGAGGTCTGCAACTCGACCTCATGAAGTCGGAGTCGCTAGTAATCGCAGATCAGCAACGCTGCGGTGAATACGTTCCCGGGTCTTGTACACACCGCCCGTCAAGTCATGAAAGTCGGTAACACCTGAAGCCGGTGGCCCAACCCTTGTGGAGGGAGCCGTCGAAGGTGGGATCGGTAATTAGGACTAAGTCGTAACAAGGTAGCCGTACCGGAAGGTGCGGCTGGATCACCTCCTTTCTAAGGAGCATCTGGCACTCGGGGTTCTTCGGGATCGTGGGTGTCCAGGCGCCAGGTCAGCACCGAATGTGTGCTGCTGGTTAGCTCATGGGTGGAACATTTGACGAGGCCTTTTTGGTGGGGGTTTCTGCTTAGTACATCACTTCGGTGGTCGGAACGGTGGGGGCTCACGCTGGTGGGGCGTGCACGCTGTTGGGTCCTGAGGGGCCGGGCGCTGATCGCGCTAGTCGGAAGGCTGGGGTGGTTGGTGTTTGTTCCTCTTGGGCCTGTTCTGGTGCCGGTGTTCCGGTGGCTGGGGTGGGTTCCGCCCGTACTTTGAGAACTACACAGTGGACGCGAGCATCTTCCATGCAACTCTTTGGGGTTGTGTGGTGAAGATGATCTTAAAGATCATTAGTCAATTTTTTGACGATTCAACTCATGTGATTTCAAGTCTTTAAGAGCAAACGGTGGATGCCTTGGCATCTGGAGCCGAAGAAGGACGTAGCAATCTGCGATAAGCCTCGGGGAACTGATAAGCGAGTTTTGATCCGAGGGTGTCCGAATGGGGAAACCCCGCCAGGGCGCGTGCGTACCTGGTGACTCCCGCCTGAATATATAGGGCGGGTAGAGGGAACGTGGGGAAGTGAAACATCTCAGTACCCACAGGAAGAGAAAGCAACAGCGATTCCGTGAGTAGTGGCGAGCGAAACCGGATCAGGCTAAACCTCATGCGTGTGATACCCGGCAGGGGTTGCGTGTGGGGGGTTGTGGGACTTTTCGGATTGTTCTGCCGGACAGTCGACGTGACAAGAGGGTATAGACGAACGGTTTTGAATGGCCGGTCATAGAGGGTGCGAACCCCGTAGTCGAAATGCTTGTTCTTGGCGTGAAGAGTATCCCAAGTAGCACGGGGCCCGAGAAATCCCGTGTGAATCTGTCAGGACCACCTGATAAGCCTAAATACTCCCAGATGACCGATAGCGGACAAGTACCGTGAGGGAAAGGTGAAAAGTACCCCGGGAGGGGAGTGAAATAGTACCTGAAACCGTTTGCTTACAAACCGTTGGAGCCTCCTTTGTAGGGGTGACAGCGTGCCTTTTGAAGAATGAGCCTGCGAGTTAGCGATACGTGGCGAGGTTAACCCGTGTGGGGTAGCCGTAGCGAAAGCGAGTCTGAATAGGGCGATTTCAGTCGCGTGTCCTAGACCCGAAGCGAAGTGATCTATCCATGGCCAGGTTGAAGCGACGGTAAGACGTCGTGGAGGACCGAACCCACTTAGGTTGAAAACTGAGGGGATGAGCTGTGGATAGGGGTGAAAGGCCAATCAAACTTCGTGATAGCTGGTTCTCTCCGAAATGCATTTAGGTGCAGCGTTGCGTGTTTCTTGCCGGAGGTAGAGCTACTGGATGGCCGATGGGCCCTACAAGGTTACTGACGTCAGCCAAACTCCGAATGCCGGTAAGTGAGAGCGCAGCAGTGAGACTGTGGGGGATAAGCTTCATAGTCGAGAGGGAAACAACCCAGACCACCAACTAAGGTCCCTAAGCGCGTGCTAAGTGGGAAAGGATGTGGAGTTGCTTTGACAACCAGGAGGTTGGCTTAGAAGCAGCCACCCTTGAAAGAGTGCGTAATAGCTCACTGGTCAAGTGATTCCGCGCCGACAATGTAACGGGGCTCAAGCACGCCACCGAAGTTGTGGCATTGACATTTTTGGTAGGCCTTCGTGGTCCAGCCGTGTTGATGGGTAGGAGAGCGTCGTGTGGCGAGTGAAGCGGCGGGGTGACCCAGCCGTGGACGCTACACGAGTGAGAATGCAGGCATGAGTAGCGAAAGACGTGTGAGAAACACGTCCTCCGAAAGACCAAGGGTTCCAGGGTCAAGCTAATCTTCCCTGGGTAAGTCGGGACCTAAGGCGAGGCCGACAGGCGTAGTCGATGGACAACGGGTTGATATTCCCGTACCGGCGAAGAACCGCCCCAGTCAATCCAGTGGTGCTAAGAGTCCTAGCTCGGAATGTTCCGGATCCCTTCGGGGTGATGGTCGTCCGTGTGAACGCTCGACCCCATGCTGGTGCGGCTAGCGTATTAACAGGTGTGACGCAGGAAGGTAGCCCAAGCCAGGCGATGGTTGTCCTGGTGCAAGTGCGTAGGCCGACTCTTAGGCAAATCCGGGAGTCATGCAGGCTGAGACACGATGCGGATAAAAAGTGGGTGATCCTATGCTGCCGAGAAAAGCATCGACGCGAGGTTCTAGCTGCCCGTACCCCAAACCGACTCAGGTGGTCAGGTAGAGAATACCAAGGAGATCGAGAGAATCGTGGTTAAGGAACTCGGCAAAATGCCCCCGTAACTTCGGGAGAAGGGGGGCCATCCACTTATTAGGACTTAGCTCCGAAAGGGTGTGGTGGCCGCAGAGACTAGTGGGTAGCGACTGTTTACTAAAAACACAGGTCCGTGCCAAGTCGCAAGACGATGTATACGGACTGACGCCTGCCCGGTGCTGGAAGGTTAAGAGGACCGGTTAGCCGCAAGGCGAAGCTGAGAATTTAAGCCCCAGTAAACGGCGGTGGTAACTATAACCATCCTAAGGTAGCGAAATTCCTTGTCGGGTAAGTTCCGACCTGCACGAATGGCGTAACGACTTCCCAACTGTCTCAACCGCGAACTCGGCGAAATTGCATTACGAGTAAAGATGCTCGTTACGCGCAGCAGGACGGAAAGACCCCGTGACCTTTACTACAGCTTGGTATTGGTGTTCGGTGTGGCTTGTGTAGGATAGGTGGGAGACGGTGAAGCATTCACGCCAGTGAGTGTGGAGTCATTGTTGAAATACCACTCTGGTCACTCTGGATATCTAACTTCGGACCGTGATCCGGTTCAGGGACAGTGCCTGGTGGGTAGTTTAACTGGGGCGGTTGCCTCCCAAAATGTAACGGAGGCGCCCAAAGGTTCCCTCAACCTGGTTGGCAATCAGGTGGCGAGTGTAAGTGCACAAGGGAGCTTGACTGTGAGACTGACAGGTCGAGCAGGGACGAAAGTCGGGACTAGTGATCCGGCAGTGGCTTGTGGAAGCGCTGTCGCTCAACGGATAAAAGGTACCTCGGGGATAACAGGCTGATCTTGCCCAAGAGTCCATATCGACGGCATGGTTTGGCACCTCGATGTCGGCTCGTCGCATCCTGGGGCTGGAGTAGGTCCCAAGGGTTGGGCTGTTCGCCCATTAAAGCGGTACGCGAGCTGGGTTTAGAACGTCGTGAGACAGTTCGGTCCCTATCCGCTGCGCGCGTAGGAAGTTTGAGAGGATCTGACCCTAGTACGAGAGGACCGGGTTGGACGAACCTCTGGTGTGTCAGTTGTTCCGCCAGGAGCACCGCTGATTAGCTACGTTCGGGATGGATAACCGCTGAAAGCATCTAAGCGGGAAGCCGGCCTCAAGATGAGACTTCCATACCCCTTGTGGGTGAGAGGCTCCCAGCCAGACTACTGGGTTGATAGGCCGGATGTGGAAGCGCAGTAATGCGTGAAGCTGACCGGTACTAATAAGCCGATGACTTGATAACACACCTGTTTTTGGTGCTTGCGTCCACTGAGTGGTTCTCGATGTACGGTCGAGAACACAACAATGAATATCGTTGTTGGTTTACGAACACATCAATAGTGTTTCGGCGGCCATAGCGAGAGGGAAACGCCCGGTCACATTCCGAACCCGGAAGCTAAGCCTCTCAGCGCCGATGGTACTGCAGGGGGGACCCTGTGGGAGAGTAGGACACCGCCGGACTTCCTTTACCGAAATGGCCACCCAACGCTGGGTGGCCATTTCGCATATACAGGCACTTATCCCAAGGCGCACGCCACACCCGGGCGCCCCGCAGTCGGGCACGCCAGCCGGCAGCCCCTCAGCTGGGGTACCGCAACAGCCGGCACGCCTCCAGCCGGGTGAGCCCACTCGGAGGCGCCCGCTCGGAGGCGCCCACTCGGAGGCGCCCCGCTCGGAGGCGCCCCACTCGGAGGCGCCCCACCCGGGGGGGGGGGGGGAGATCCACCCGGTCTCGCCCCGGGATGACGAGCACCGGTACGCACCCCGCACTCGGGGCGTGGACATAGACAGCTCGCCGCACCCACACGACCCGAACTAGTGTCGAACGGGTGGGCGACTTCTCTGGGCACGTACCGGGGAGCCGTGAGTACCGACGTCTGCTCATCGCACTGTTCTTCGCCGGCGTCGCCACCTTCGCGCAGCTCTACGCGACCCAGGCCGTGCTGCCGACCATCGCGGCCGATGTTCACACCTCGCCGTCGAACGCGGCGCTCACCGTGTCCGCGTCCACTCTCGGATTGGCCGCGGCGGTCATCCCCTGGTCGACGGTGGCCGATCGCGTGGGTCGCGTCCCCGCGATGAGCATCGGCCTCGTTCTCGCGACGGTCCTCGGCGCGATCACTCCGTTCGCGCATGATCTCGGGACCCTGCTCCTGCTCCGCCTTCTCGAGGGGGCGGCGCTCGGCGCGGTTCCGGCGGTGGCGCTCGCCTACCTCAGTGAGGAGGTCGACGCGCGATACGTCGCGGCGGCGGCGGGGTCGTACATCGCGGGAACCACGGTCGGCGGGTTGTCGGGTCGGGTGGTCTCGGGGTGGGTGGCCGAGGCCGCGGGGTGGCGCTGGGGAGTGGCATCCGTCGTCCTGCTGTGTCTCGTCGCGGCCGTCCTGTTCCTCGCGCTCGTGCCGGCGTCCAGGGGCTTCGTGCCGGGTCGCCTGCGGACGACGAAGGGACCGTCGACCGTACGTCGGCTGTGGCTCAACCTGCGTTCGAACGCGCAGCTCGCCCTGTATGCGCAAGGGTTCCTGCTCATGGGCGCCTTCGTCGCTGTGTACAACTACCTCGGTTTCCACGTCAGCGAGTCTCCGTTCTCCCTGTCTCCGGCCGTCGTCACGTCGCTTTTCCTCGCGTATCTGGCCGGCACCGTGTCGTCGCCGCGTGCGGGCGCGTTGGCCGTTCGTCACGGTCGACTTCCCGTGCTGCTGGGCTGCTCGCTCGTGATGACCGGCGGCGCAGCCCTGATGTTCGTGCCCGCGACCGCCGTCGTGGTCGTTGGCCTCATCGCCTTCACGGCAGGGTTCTTCGGCGCGCACGCCGTGGCATCCGGGTGGACGCCCGTCGCGGCGGAGCCGCAAGCGCGCGCACAGGCGTCCTCGCTCTACTACCTCGGGTACTACGCGGGGTCGAGCGTGTTCGGATGGGCGCTCGGCGTCGTGTACGGCGAGGCGGGGTGGGGATGGTTCCTCGGCGCGGTGCTCGCGATGTGCGCTCTGTCGATGGGCTTGGCGGTGGGGGCGTTGCGGTCCGCGTCGCGATGATCGGAACAGTCAGTGCTCTCGTCGCGCAGGTCAATGCCTGCACGCGTTGTCGGTCGGACCGACTAGCGTCGAATCAGACGTGAGGGAGGTCGGGAGTGGACGATGCCGGCGAGCGCAGCATGACGGACGACGAGAGGGCGACATCTGACCCGGTCGAGGTCGAGGAGGCCGTCGAAGCGGTCACCGAGATCAGTTACGACGAGCAGCGCTACCCGGCTCGGCCCCGGCGCCTGCGCCCGCGCGACCAGTTCCGCGGCGGGACGCTGCGCCGATTCCTCACCGACCCCCGAAATGCCAACGGGCTCAACCCGTCGTACGTGGAATGGCTCGTGAGGCAGTCCATGCTGAAGGACGCCGACGTCCTGAGCCGGCAGCTGTCGGGTCAGCCGTCGATGTGGCGTAACCCGTACGCGCGCCCGGACGCACGGCGGGCGATCGAGTCCACGGACGTGTGGTTCACCGCCTACCCGATCTCGCTCATCACCCGGCCGGGGGGAGTCGTTCCTGGACGCATTGGGTGACGAGGCGCTCTGGGAAGCCTTCCAATGGGTGGGCATCAACGGCATCCACACCGGCCCCGTCAAGCGAGCCGGCGGCATCACCGGTTGGCAGGAGACTCCGAGCGTCGACGGGCACTTCGACCGCATCAGCACGCAGATCGACCCGGAATTCGGCGACGAGAATGCGTTCCGACGCGTCGCCGACGTGGCGGAGTCGCACGGCGGCAGCGTCATCGACGACATCGTGCCCGGCCACACCGGCAAGGGCGCTGACTTCCGTCTCGCCGAGATGGCCTACAAGGACTACCCCGGCATCTACCACATGGTCGAAATCCCGCGCGAGGATTGGGAGCTGCTTCCCGAGGTGCCCGCGGGGCGGGACTCCGTGAACCTCGACGCCGAGACCGAGCGTGAGTTGAGTGCTCGTGGCTACATCATCGGCGAACTGCAGCGGGTCATCTTCTACACCCCGGGGGTCAAGGAGACCAACTGGAGCGTGACGGCTCCCGTCGTCGGCACGGACGGCCTCGAGCGTCGGTGGGTGTACCTCCACTACTTCAAGGAGGGTCAGCCGTCGATCAACTGGCTCGACCCCACCTTCGCGGGGATGCGGCTCGTGATCGGCGACGCCCTGCACTCCCTGGGCGACCTCGGAACGAGCGCCCTGCGTCTGGATGCCAATGGCTTCCTCGGCGTCGAGAAGAGCGCCGAAGGCCTCCCGGCGTGGTCGGAGGGGCACCCGCTGTCGCACGCGGCGAACCACATCATCGCGGGCATGGTTCGCAAGGTCGGCGGCTTCACCTTCCAGGAGCTGAACCTGACGATGGAGGACATCCGCGACACCGGCGCGGTGGGAGCGGACCTCTCCTACGACTTCGTCACCCGCCCGGGCTACCACCATGCCCTGGCGACCGCGAACACCGAGTTCTTGCGCCTCGCACTCAACACGGCTCTGGAGACGGGTGTCGAGCCGGTGCAGCTCGTGCATGGCATGCAGAACCACGACGAGTTGACTTACGAACTCGTGCACTGGGCCACGACGCACCGCGACACCGTGTACCCCTTCCGCCACTCCGAGCACACCGGCGGGGAGATCGCGGAGCTGGTGCGCGCCGACCTGACCGAGAAGCTCACGGTCGACGCCGACTACAACCTCGTCTTCACCCAGAACGGCATCGCCTGCACGACGGCGTCCCTCATCGCCGCCACGCAGGGCAAGGCCGCCCTGGACGACATCACCGAGGCGGACGTCCCCGCCATCCGCGACGCGCACCTGCTGCTGGCGAAGTACAACTCGTGGCAGCCGGGCGTTTTCGCCCTGTCCGGGTGGGACCTCACCGGATCGCTCACCCTTCGCGCGGACGAGGTGCGCCACCTCATCGCGTCGGGGGATACGCGCTGGATCGAACGGGGAGCCCACGACCTGCTCGACGTCGCGCCGGAGGCGGCGTCATCGGTCTCGGGGATGCCACGGGCCCGCTCCCTGTACGGATCGCTCGGCGACCAGCAGGGCGACCCGGAATCGTTCCTGTCCGGTCTGCGCGACGTGTTGCGCCTCCGGGGCGACCACGGCATCGCCATCGCCTCGCAGGTGGACATCCCGCAAGTCGGGCACCCCAGCATGCTCGTCATGGTGCACCGGCTCGACGGGGGAGATCGCCGCGCCGACGACGCTCCCCTGCAGATCACGGTGCTGAACTTCTCGGGCGAGACCATCGAGGGCACCGTCCGGTCGGAGTACCTCGTTCCGCAGAGCACGGCGGTGGATGCGGCGACGGGTGATGTCGTGGGACGCGTCGACGAGTTGCAGAGTTTCTCCCTCGAGCTCGGACCGTACGCCGGTCTCTTCCTGCTGTTGGAGGTCCCCGACACCGACGACTGAGACGATGTCGGAGGTCGGGACTAGCGTGACCACATGCCCGCCCTCGTCTGTCTCGTCGACTCGTGCGCCCATCCGGTCGACCCCGCCGCGCCCGTGTCGCTGTGCGCGTGGCACGCGGCGGTCAGTGCGGACTGGGTCAGCGCGCGAGACGGGGTGACCGATCTCCTTCCCGCGCCGTGCCGGCTGTGCGGATCGCGCCTCGGTGTGCGCTGGCCGAGCGGATGGCTGTGCGCGGTGTGCGAGTGGCGCCACGGCGATCCGATCGACGACGAGTTGCCCCGTCCCCGCGTCGACGTGGTCTACTACCTGCGTTTCGGAGACCGCATCAAGATCGGCACGACGGCGCAGCCCCGGCAGCGCTTGGCCGCCATCTGGCACGATGAGCTGCTCGCCTTCGAGCGGGGCGACCGCCTTGTCGAGCGACGACGTCACGCGACTTTCGAGGAAGAACGGTATGCGCGGACGGAGTGGTTCCGGCGTTCTCCCGCGCTGGACGAATATGTTCTGAGCCTGGCGGCCGGGGTCGACGACCCGTGGGCGTTGCTGGCCCGGTGGACGAGCGAGGCGATCGCGCGGCGAGGGTGAAGGAACACCCCGTCGCATCGACGGCAAGCCCCCGCCGGCGAGCGGGTGAGCCGTCTACCGTGAGACCACACGATCCGGAAGGTGATGCATCATGGGCTTTCTCGACCGACTGTTCGGCTCCGGCGACGACTCGCCCTCGCGCTCCGCGGCGTCTCAGCCGCGGACCTCGGGCGCGAGCGAGCTGCGCGACGCCGATGGGCGTTATGCCCCGCCGCCGGCTGCGGGCGGGGGTGCCGTGGCATCCGGATCCGACGAGGACCGCCAAGCGGTCGATCGCTACCGATACCTGCTGCGCACGGCCCCGCCCGAGACCGTGGAGCAGGTGCACGCCGAAGCCTTCGGCAAGTTGACTCCGTCGCAACGCCAGCAGGTGCTGCAGGACCTGTCGTCGGGTCTCTCGCCCTCCGAGCGGCCCGCGAACGACGACCCGGCCACGCTCGCGCGGGCTGCGACCAGGGCGGAGTATTCCCAACCCGGCTTCATGGAGCGCACCTTCGGCGGACGGTCGTTCTCGGGGGGACCGGGTTTCGGTTCGATGCTGGGGGCGTCGATGCTGGGAACGATCGGCGGTTACGTCGTGGGGTCCGCGCTCGTCGGGGCGATGTTCGACCCGGGCTCCGACGCGGGATACGCCGACGGCGCGGCGGAAGGTGACGCGGCCGACGTCGGAGCCCCGGATGCGGGGGCGGCGGATGCCGGGGGCATCGAACCGGGGGCCGGCGGCGATGTGGGCGCGGACTTCGGTGGCGACTTCGGCGGGGACTTCGGGTTCTGATCGACCGGAAGATGTACGGGGCCGGCGGATCGCGCGGAGCGAGGATGTGACATCCTCATCGAGTGCCTCTTCTCGCGCTCACGGGTGGGATCGCCTCGGGTAAGTCCACCATCGCGGCCGCCCTCGCCGACCACGGAGCCGTCGTGATCGATGCCGACGCGCTCGTCCGGGAGGTGCAGTCACCCGGATCGCCCGTCCTGGCGGCGATCTCCGCCGAGTTCGGAGCGGAGGTGCTCCGGTCCGACGGGTCCCTGGACCGGCCGGCGCTCGGCACGATCGTCTTCGGGCATCCGGACCGGCTCGCGGCGCTGAACGCGCTCGTGCACCCCGCCGTGCGCGTCGAGTCCCAGCGGCGCTTCCAGGCGGCTTTCGCCGCAGATCCGAACGCGGTCGTCGTCTATGACGTGCCCTTGCTCGCGGAGGCACGTGCGGGCGACGCCTGGGATCTCGTCGTGGTGGCGCATGCACCCGTGGGGGAGCGGGTGAAGCGTCTCGTCGAGATCCGCGGCCTGAGCGAGGAGGACGCCCGGGCACGCATCGGATCGCAGGCCAGTGATGAGGAGCGTCTCGCCCTCGCCGACGTCGTGATCGACACGAGCACGACCCTGGATGCCACGAGGCGGCAGGTCGACGAGCTCTGGGAGCGCGTGACCGCGTCGCCCTGAGCGGGACGACGCCTCCTGCTCGCGCACGGCGAACGCAACCCGACCCCGATGTCGGAGGCCCCGCCTACGCTGGAATCATGCAGGCTACGCGTTCCGTCCGCCCCTTCGAGGTCATCAGCGAGTACTCGCCGTCCGGTGATCAGCCCCAGGCGATCGCCGATCTCGCGGCGCGCATCAACGCCGGCGAGACCGACGTCGTTCTGCTCGGCGCGACCGGAACCGGAAAGTCGGCGACGACGGCCTGGCTGGTGGAGCAGGTGCAGCGGCCCACGCTCGTGCTCGCGCACAACAAGACCCTCGCAGCGCAGCTGGCGAATGAGTTCCGAGAGCTCATGCCGAACAACGCCGTGGAGTACTTCGTCTCGTATTACGACTACTACCAGCCCGAGGCGTACGTGCCGCAGACGGACACCTTCATCGAGAAGGACTCCTCGATCAACGCCGAGGTCGAACGCCTGCGCCACTCGACCACGAACTCGCTCCTCTCGCGCCGCGACGTCGTGGTGGTGTCGACCGTGTCGTGCATCTACGGCCTCGGCGCACCCGAGGAGTACCTGCGCGCCATGGTCGCCCTGCAGGTGGGGGAGCGCTACGACCGCGATGCGCTCATCCGCAAGTTCATCGCGATGCAGTACAACCGCAACGACGTCGATTTCTCGCGCGGCAACTTCCGCGTGCGAGGCGACACGATCGAGATCATCCCGGTGTACGAGGAGTATGCGATCCGCATCGAGATGTTCGGCGATGAGATCGAGGCGCTCTACACGCTGCACCCGCTCACCGGCGACGTGATCGAGAAGATGGACTCCGTTCCGATCTTCCCCGCGTCTCACTACGTCGCCGGCACCGAGACGGTCCAGCGCGCCATCGGCACGATCGAGCACGAGCTCGAGGAGCGGCTGAAGGAGTTCGAGTCGCAGGGCAAGCTGCTGGAGGCTCAGCGTCTGCGCATGCGCACCACCTTCGACCTCGAGATGCTGCAGCAGCTCGGCTTCTGTTCGGGCATCGAGAACTATTCGCGCCACATGGACGGACGGATGCCGGGAGACCCTCCGCACACGTTGCTCGACTTCTTCCCCGACGACTTCCTGCTCGTGATCGACGAGTCGCACGTGACGGTCCCGCAGATCGGTGCGATGTACGAGGGCGACGCGTCGCGCAAACGCACTCTCGTCGAGCACGGTTTCCGGCTGCCCAGTGCGATGGACAACCGTCCGCTGCGTTGGGACGAGTTCAAGGAACGCGTCGGGCAGACCGTCTACCTGTCGGCCACTCCGGGCCGTTACGAAATGGGGATCGCCGACGGCGTCGTCGAGCAGATCATCCGTCCCACGGGCCTGGTCGACCCGGAGATCATCGTCAAACCCTCCAAGGGGCAGATCGACGATCTTCTCGAGGAGATCCGCGTGCGCGTCGAGCGCGACGAGCGCGTGCTCGTGACGACGCTCACCAAGAAGATGGCGGAGGAGCTCACCGACTTCCTCGGTGAGCACGGCGTGCGTGTGCGCTACCTGCACTCCGACGTCGACACGTTGCGGCGCGTCGAGCTGCTGACCGAGCTGCGGGCGGGTGTGTACGACGTGCTGGTCGGCATCAACCTGCTCCGCGAGGGCCTCGACCTGCCCGAGGTCTCGCTCGTGGCGATCCTGGATGCCGACAAAGAGGGGTTCTTGCGCAGCGGCACGTCGCTCATCCAGACCATCGGTCGCGCGGCCCGTAACGTGTCGGGCCAGGTGCACATGTATGCCGACAAGATCACCGACTCGATGCGCAACGCGATCGATGAGACCGAGCGTCGCCGTGAGAAGCAGATCGCCTACAACACCGAGAACGGCATCGACCCGCAGCCGCTGCGCAAGAAGATCGCCGACATCACCGAGGTCTTGAACCGCGAAGCGACCGACACGAAGAAGCTTCTGGCTCGCAACGACAAGGCGAGTAAGGGCAAATCGCCGACGCCGTCGCTGCGCCGGACGGGGATCGCGGCCGAGGGCGCCGATCAACTCGAGTCCACCATCGCCGACCTGACCCAGCAGATGCTGGCGGCCGCGGCGGAGCTGAAATTCGAACTCGCCGGGCGCCTCCGGGACGAGGTGCAGGACATGAAGAAGGAGCTGCGGGCCATGGAGCGCGCCGGACACGCCTGATCCCGGTCCGACCATGGAGCAGCGGCTCACCCTCGTCACCCTCGGAGTGCGCGATCTTGCGCGCGCTGTGACTTTCTACGAAGTGCTCGGGTGGAGGGCGCACCCTTCCTCCGTGGACGGGGAGGTGGCCTTCTTCGATACGGGCGGGATGGTCGTCGCTCTCTGGGGTCGACGTCAACTCGCCGAGGACTCCGGCATGGACGACCTCGGCGGGTGGGGTGGTGTGACCCTCGCGCACAACGTCGCCGAGACCGCGCAGGTCGATGCGATCCTGGCGGCCGCTCGTGCAGCGGGGGCAGGCGTGACGCGGTCCGCGGCGCGGACGCCGTGGGGCGGATACTCGGGCGTCTTCGTCGACCCCGACGGCCACCCGTGGGAGGTGGCCGTCAATCCCGGGTGGCCGTTGGATGCGGACGGACGGCCGCAGCTGAGCTGAGCCGTGGGTCGGGTGACCTCCCGAGTCGATCCCAGGAGGGCGGTGAACCGGCGCGCTGCGCCGCCCGAAGGGGCCGGATCAGGGGCAGTGCAGCAACGGTTTCGGGCCGGAGCGGTCCACACTGTGCTCGGTCATCGGGTGACCGCACAGAGGGCACGGGCGCCCCGTGCGAACGGGCTCGGGGGTCGTCTCGTAGGGTCCGACCGAGGCGGGTCCGGCCACGCGAATCAGTCGGGTGTTGAAGTACTGGTACCAGCCGCCGGCTTCGCGCACACGCTCTCGGAGCGGCGGGCGATCGGCATCCTTTCGTGTCATGATTATTAGTGTACTAACTATTTGGGAAGGTGGCACATGCAGGATCCGCTCGCGCTCGAGAATCAGGTGTGCTTCGCCCTCGTCACGGCGGCGCGCAACGTCGTATCGATCTATCGGCCCGTGCTGGAGCCGCTCGGTCTGACCCATCCGCAGTATCTCGTCATGCTCGCGCTCTGGGAGCAGTCGCCGCGATCGCTCGGTGCGCTCGCGGCGGAACTCGCCATGGAGCCCGCCACGCTGTCGCCACTGGTCAAGCGCCTCGAGGCGCAGGGCCGGGTGGTCCGCTCCCGTCGCGCCGACGATGAGCGGGTGCTCGACATCGGCCTCACCGACGAGGGCCGCGCGCTGCGCGAGGCCGCGCTCGCGGTACCCGGCCAGGTCATGGCGCGGGTCGGCGTCGACGAGCCCGCGCTGATCGCCCTGCGAGACGGTCTCGCGCCCTTCGCGGGGAGCCTCCGAGACGGGGAGTGACGCTCCGTCGGGGTCGCGGCACTGTCGCACATCCGTGCGCTCGGGGCGAACCCGGGGCCGATGTCGGAGGCCCGACCTAGACTTAACGCGTGCCGATCGTTCCCGTTTCCTCGCCCTCGTCATCCGCCACCTCCGGTACCAGCGGCAAGCTGAGTGTGCGCGGTGCGCGCGTCCACAACCTGAAAGACGTCGACCTCGACATCCCCCGCGATTCCCTCGTCGTCTTCACCGGGCTGTCGGGGTCGGGGAAGTCCAGCCTGGCGTTCGACACGATCTTCGCCGAGGGGCAACGGCGTTACGTCGAGTCGCTGAGCGCGTACGCCCGCCAGTTCCTCGGCCAGGTCGATCGACCCGATGTCGACTTCATCGAGGGGCTCAGCCCCGCCGTCTCGATCGATCAGAAGTCGACCAACCGCAACCCGCGCTCGACGGTCGGGACGATCACGGAGATCCACGATTACATGCGCCTGTTGTGGGCCCGCATCGGCGTGCCCCACTGCCCCGACTGCGGCGCACGCATCCAGCGTCAGACCGTGCAGCAGATCGCGGACCAGCTCATGGAGCTGCCCGAGCGCACCCGCTACCAGATCGTCGCGCCGGTCGTCACGCAGAAGAAGGGCGAGTTCGTCGACCTCTTCAAGGAGCTCAGCGCCAAGGGCTATGCGCGCGCGGTGGTCGACGGCGAGCTGATCCAGCTCGCGGAGCCCCCGACTCTCAAGAAGAGCTACAAGCACGACATCGCCGTGGTCGTCGACCGGCTCGTGGCATCCGGTGACAACCTCAGTCGCGTGACCGACTCGGTCGAGACGGCGATGGGTCTCGCGGGCGGCATCATGCAGGTCAACTACGTCGACGAAGAGGGCGACGACGCCTGGCAGTCGTTCTCCGAGAAGCTGGCGTGTCCCAACGGCCACCCGCTGCAGCTCACCGAGATCGAGCCGCGCACGTTCTCGTTCAACGCGCCCTTCGGCGCGTGCCCCGTCTGCTCGGGCCTCGGAACGCGCATGTCGGTCGACGTCGACCTCATGCTCGGCGACGAGGAGCTCTCCATCCGCGACGGGGCCATCCTGCCCTGGACCACGCAGGGCAAGGGGCTCTTCCAGTACTACGAGCGACTGCTGGAGGGGCTCGCTCGCGACCTCGACTTCTCTCTGGACACCCCGTGGAAGGACCTCTCCCACGACGTGCAGCAAGCGGTGCTCCGCGGCGAGAACTATAAGGTCACGGTCAAGTGGAAGAATCGCTACGGCCGTGAGATGCGTTACTCCTCGGGCTTCGAGGGCGTCGTGCCGTACATCGAGCGGCAGTACCTGCAGGCCGAGTCCGACACGCAGCGCCAGCGCTGGTCGGAGTACCTGCGCGAGGTGCCGTGCGCCGTCTGCGACGGCGACCGTCTGAAGCCCGAGGTGCTCGCGGTGCTCGTCGACAACACCTCGATCGCCGCGGCGTCGCGCATGAGCCTCGCCGACGCTCGTGAGTTCTTCTCGAAGCTCACCCTCACCGATCGTGAAGCGACCATCGCCGCGGCGGTGTTGCGTGAGATCCGCGCCCGCCTCGACTTCCTCTTGCAGGTCGGCCTGAACTACCTCAGTCTGGGCCGCGCCGCCGGAACGCTCTCGGGCGGGGAGGCGCAGCGCATCCGCCTCGCGACGCAGATCGGCTCCGGTTTGACCGGCGTGCTGTACGTCCTCGACGAGCCCTCGATCGGACTCCACCAGCGCGACAACCGGCGCCTCATCCAGACGCTCGAGACGCTGCGAGACCTCGGCAACACCCTGATCGTCGTCGAGCACGACGAAGAGACCATCCACGCGGCCGACTGGGTCGTCGACATCGGACCGCGCGCCGGCGTCGACGGCGGCAACGTCGTGCACTCCGGGCCGCTCGCCGAGCTGTTGGATGACGAGCGTTCGCTCACCGGCGCGTATCTCTCGGGTCGCCGGGCGATCGAGGCGCCGAAGAAGCGTCGCAAGATCGACAAGAAGCGCCAGATCACGGTGGTCGGTGCGCGCGAGAACAACCTCCAGAACGTGTCCGTCGACTTCCCGCTGGGCGTCCTCACCTCCGTGACGGGCGTGAGCGGATCCGGCAAATCGACCCTGGTGAACGGCATCCTGTACGAAGTCCTCGCGTCCAAGCTGAACGGTGCCCGCCGCGTTCCGGGCAAGCACACGCGCGTGACGGGTCTCGACAACCTCGACAAGGTCGTGCACGTCGACCAGGCGCCCATCGGCCGCACTCCGCGGTCCAACCCGGCCACCTACACCGGCGTCTTCGACCGCATTCGCACGCTGTTCAGCGAGACCCCCGAGGCGAAGGTGCGCGGCTACCAGGCCGGGCGGTTCAGCTTCAACGTCAAGGGCGGTCGCTGCGAGGCGTGTTCCGGCGACGGCACGCTGAAGATCGAGATGAACTTCCTCCCCGACGTGTACGTCGACTGCGAGGTGTGCCACGGCAAGCGGTACAACCGCGACACGCTCTCGGTGCACTACAAGGGGAAGAACATCGCCGAGGTGCTCGAGATGCCCATCTCCGAGGCTGCGGAGTTCTTCGAGCCGATCCAGGCCATCCACCGTTACCTCAAGACACTCGTCGACGTCGGTCTCGGATACGTGCGTCTCGGGCAGTCGGCGACCACTCTGTCGGGCGGCGAAGCGCAGCGTGTGAAACTCGCGACCGAGCTGCAGCGCCGGAGCAACGGCCGGTCGATCTACGTGCTCGACGAACCCACGACGGGTCTGCACTTCGAAGACGTGTCGCTGCTGCTGAAGGTCTTGAACGGCCTCGTCGACAAGGGCAACTCGGTGATCGTGATCGAGCACAACCTCGACGTCATCAAGAGCAGCGACTGGGTGATCGACCTCGGGCCCGAGGGCGGTGCTGGCGGCGGCACGATCGTGGCGACGGGAACGCCGGAGCAGGTCGCGAAGGTGAAGGGCAGCCACACCGGCGCGTTCCTGGCCGAACTGCTGGAGACCGGCCGCACGGGAACCCCGCGCAACGCGCCCGCGCTCGACGCGGACGACGCGGAGCGGGAGCTCGTGAGCGCGGTGGGCTGACGCATGGCATCCCGAGAACGGATGTCGCACCTCCCTTACCGTCCGAAGGCCGGAGAGATCCCCACCAACCCGGGGGTCTACCGGTTCCGGGATGCCGAGGGGCGCGTGCTGTACGTCGGCAAGGCGAAGAACCTGCGAGCACGCTTGTCGAATTACTTCGCACCGCTGTACTCGCTGCACGAGCGCACCCGCCGCATGGTCACGACGGCGGCGAGCGTGGAGTGGACGGTCGTGCCCAGCGACGTCGACTCGCTGCAGCTGGAGTACATGTGGATCAAGGAGTTCGATCCGCCCTTCAACGTGCGCTACCGCGACGACAAGTCGTATCCCTTCATGGCCATCACCCTGGCCGACGAAGCCCCGCGCGTCATCGTCACCCGCAACCCCAAGATCCGTGGAGCGAAGTATTTCGGGCCCTACCCCAAGGTGTGGGCCGTGCACGACACCATCGATCTGATGATCAAGGTCTTCCCCATCCGGACGTGCAGCGACTCGTCCTACAAGAAGGCGATGGCGTCGGGGCGGCCGTGCTTCCCCGGACAGATCGGTCGGTGCGGGGGACCGTGTTCGATGAAGGTCACCGTCGCCGAGCACCGCGCGATGGTCGACGACTTCGTCGCATTCATGTCGGGCGGTGATCAGCGCTTCACGCGCGAGCTGACGGCTCGCATGAAAGAAGCGTCGGCCGCGATGGACTACGAGTCGGCGGCCCACTATCGCGACCGCCTGCAGGCGATCGACGCCGTGCTCGGCAAGAGCGCCCTCGTGCTGGCATCCGACACGGATGCCGACCTGTTCGGCATCGCCGAAGACGAGCTGGCGGCGACCGTGCAGCACTTCGTCGTGCGCGGCGGTCGCGTGCGCGGAGTCCGGGCGACGACGATCGAGAAGGAGATCGACATCTCCGGTGCCGACCTCGTCGATCAGGTGCTTCAGCGCACCTACGGCGACGCGGAGGCCGGGGACATCCCGCGGCAGGTACTGGTACCCGAGCTGCCCGACGACGCCGAACAGCTGGAAACCTGGTTGCGCGAGCGGCGCGGGCGTCCCGTCACCCTGCAGGTGGCTCAGCGCGGGCGGAAGTCCGACCTGTTGAAGACGGCCACGCTCAACGCGCAGCAAGCGCTGATGCTCCACAAGACCCGCCGCACGAGCGACTACGTCGCACGTTCGCAAGCGCTCACCGACCTGCAGGAAGCGATCGGCATGACCGAGGCGCCGCTGCGCATCGAGTGCTTTGACGTGTCGCATCTGTCGGGCACCAACGTCGTGGCATCCATGGTCGTGTTCGAGGACGGCCTGCCCCGGAAGGACCAGTACCGCTCGTTCGGTGTCGCCGAGACGACCGACGACACCGACTCGATGTACCAGGTCCTCACGCGTCGCCTCGCCTACCTCGATCGTCCCGACGACATCGAGCCCGAGACCGTCGGCGGCGCGATCGTCGCCGCTCCCGACTCCGCTGCGGTCACCGCCGACGGCGAGGTCGTGACGGCGCGCAAGCGGCCGCGCTTCGCCTACCGTCCGCAACTGCTGGTCGTCGACGGCGGTCAACCGCAGGTCGCTGCGGCGGCGCGTGCCCTCGCCGATGCGGGGCATGAAGAGATCGCGCTGTGCGGGATCGCCAAGCGCCTCGAAGAGGTCTGGCTGCCGGGGGAGGAGTATCCGGTGATCCTGCCGCGCACGTCGGAGGCGCTGTACCTGCTGCAGCGACTGCGCGACGAGGCCCACCGCTTCGCCATCGTCCATCAACGCAAGCGTCGCAAGCGCGACATCTCGAGCGTCCTCGCGGAGGTCCCGGGGCTCGGCGACGCCCGCATCAAGGCGCTTCTGCGGCACTTCGGATCGGTCTCCGCGCTGAAGGAGGCCAGCGCCGAGGACATCACGGCGCTTCCCGGCATCGGCCCGACCCTGGCCGAGGCCATCCGCGCGCACCTTGATCGCTAGGCTGGAACGACAGCGACGGGAGGCGGACGCACATGGAGCCGGGACGCGACGAGCCAGGTGAGGTGCTGATCGTCACCGGGATGTCGGGGGCGGGCCGGTCCACCGTCGCCAACGCCCTCGAAGACCTCGACTGGTACGTGGTCGACAACCTCCCCCCGCAGATGCTGCGCCCGCTGCTCGAACTCAGCGAGCTCGCCGGTGGCGCGGTACCCCGCGTCGCGGTGGTGGTCGACGTCCGCGGCCGCTCGCTGTTCAGTGACCTGCCCGAGGCGATGCGCACGTTGCAGGCGGGCCGTCAGGTGCGGGTGGTGTTCCTGGATGCCAGTGACGCGGTGCTCGTGCGACGGTTCGAGGCCGTACGCCGACCGCATCCCCTGCAGGGCGACGGCACGATCCTCGACGGCATCCGACGCGAGCGTGAGCGCCTCGCGCCCCTGCGCGAAGCCGCCGACGTCGTGATCGACACGTCGGGCATGAACGTGCACCAGCTGTCGCTGCGCACGGTCGCACTCTTCGGCGATGAAGGGGCCGCGCGCCACACGATCACCCTGATGAGCTTCGGTTTCAAGTACGGCCTGCCGCCCGACGTCGACCTCGTCGCCGACATGCGCTTCCTGCCGAATCCCTTCTGGAACGAAGACCTGCGCCCGCTGACCGGGGAAGACCCGCAGGTGCGGGAGTACGTCCTGAGTCGGGCGGGCGCAGCCGAGTTCCTCGACGCCTACGGGGCGGCGCTCCGACCGGTCCTGGAGGGCTATCAGCGGGAGAACAAGCGCCATTCGGTGGTGGCGGTGGGCTGCACGGGCGGCAAACACCGTTCGGTCGTCATGGCCCGAGAGCTCGCTGCACGTCTGTCCGATGTTCCGGGAGTGGCCGTCCGCGTGGCTCACCGCGACCTCGGTCGCGAGTAGGCTGGACCGTCGTCCCCGCCGCCCCCACCCGAGGAGAACTGTGCCCCTGACCGCCGACGTGAAGGCCGAGCTCATCACCGTCCGCGATCCGCGCCCGACCGCGCGCGTCGCTGAGCTCACGGCCCTCCTGCGCTTCTCCGGTGGTCTGCACTCCATCGCCAACCGTGTCGCGGTGGAGGCCGAACTGGACTCCGACATCCTCGCGCGCCGTGTCGCCCGCGACCTGATGGAGCTGTACGGCGTGCGCCCCGAGCTGCACCACGTGCAGGGTTCCGGGGGCCGCACCGGCGGTCACTTCGCGGTCCGCGTCATCGAGGCCGGCGAGACGCTGGCTCGTCAGACAGGCTTGCTCGATCAGCGCCGCCGCCCGGTCCGCGGTCTCCCCAACAAGCTGACCACGGGATCACGGCCCGATCTCAGCGCCATCTGGCGCGGAGCCTTCCTGGCGAGCGGCACGTTGAGCGACCCGGGCCGCTCGGCGGCGTTGGAGATTTCGTGCCCGTCGTCGGAGGCCGCGATGGCGCTCGTCGGTGCCGGTCACCGCATCGGCATCCCCGCCAAGGCCCGCGAAGTGCGCGGCGTTCCGCGCGTCGTCGTCCGCGACGGTGAGGCCATCCGCGGTGCGTTGTACGAGATGGGCGCTCGCCGCACCGCGGGGGAATGGGACCAGATGCGTCAGCGCCGCGAAGTGCGCGCCGGCGTCAACCGCCTCGTCAACTTCGACGACGCCAACCTGCGCCGATCGGCCCAGGCCGCGGTGGCCGCATGCGCCCGGGTGGAGCGTGCGCTGGAGATCCTCGGCGATGAGGTCCCCGATCACCTCCAGCAGGCGGGCGAGCTGCGCCTCGCCCACCGCGACGCCAGCCTCGACGAGCTCGGCCACCACGCCGACCCGCCCCTCACCAAGGACGCCGTGGCCGGCCGCATCCGTCGCCTGCTGGCCATGGCCGACAAGAAGGCCGAGGCCGAGGGGATCCCCGGCACCGAGGCCGCCGTGCCGGTCGGCGCGGACGACTGACGCCCGAGGGGGCGGCGTCGCTCGGCATCCCGATCACGACGCGCCCGGGCGGGCTATCCACCGTCATCCGGGGAAGCAACCCCGATGCGCCGTGGTTAGCCCTCAGTAGGATGAACCCGTCACCCTCGTTGCTCGATTCCTCGGCACGTCGTCACGGCGAAGAGGTCTCGGCAGCGCCCGATTCGGAAGTTGAGAACATGGCGAAGTACACGCTGCCCGAACTGCCCTACGACTACTCGGCGCTGGAGCCGCACATCAGCGCGACCATCATGGAGCTGCACCACAGCAAGCACCACCAGACGTACGTCAACGGAGCGAACACGACTCTCGACCTGCTCGCCGAAGCGCGCGAGAAGGGCGACTTCGCGAACATCAACCGTCTGCAGAAGGACCTCGCGTTCAACCTGGGCGGTCACACCAATCACTCCATCTTCTGGACCAACCTCTCGCCCAACGGCGGAGACAAGCCCACCGGCGACCTCGAGGCGGCCATCGACGACCAGTTCGGCTCGTTCGACGCCTTCCGTGCGCAGTTCACCGCTGCCGCCCTCGGCGTGCAGGGCTCGGGCTGGGCGGGTCTGTTCTGGGACTCGATCGGTCAGAACCTCGTCATCCAGCAGTTCTTCGACCAGCAGGGTCAGATCGTCGCGGGGACCGTTCCCCTTCTCCTGCTCGACGTCTGGGAGCACGCGTACTACCTCGACTACAAGAACGTCCGCGCCGACTACGTGAAGGCGTTCTGGAACATCGCCAACTGGGCCGACGCCCAGGAGCGCTTCGCCGCCGCCCGTGAGAAGACCGCGGGTCTGCTGGTACTGTCGTAAACGGCATGGGCGTCCCGGTGGGGCACCCCGCCGGGACGCCGTTGTCCGCCAGCGAACACCGCAATCACGCGCTCATCGCGCACAACTGATTCAGGAGAAATTCCGTGACCGTCAAGATCGGAATCAACGGCTTCGGCCGTATCGGACGCAACTACCTCCGCGCGGCTCTCGCGCAGGGTGCCGACCTCGAAATCGTGGCGGTGAACGACCTCACCGACAACAAGACCCTCGCCCACCTGCTGAAGTACGACTCCGTCGGCGGCGTGCTGGCCGAGGAGGTCTCGTACACCGAAGACTCCATCACCGTCGGCGACAAGACCATCAAGGTCTTCGAAGAGCGCGACCCCGCCAACCTCCCCTGGGGCGAGCTGGGCGTCGACATCGTCATCGAGTCGACCGGCCGCTTCACCAAGGCCGAGGACGCCAAGAAGCACGTCGCCGGCGGCGCCAAGAAGGTGCTCATCTCGGCTCCCGCGACCGGCGACGACGCCACCATCGTCATGGGTGTCAACGAAGAGACGTACAACCCCGAGACCGACGTCATCATCTCGAACGCCTCGTGCACCACGAACTGCCTCGCCCCGCTGGCGAAGGTGTTCAACGACGCCTTCGGCATCGAGCGCGGCTTCATGATGACCGCTCACGCCTACACCGCCGACCAGAACCTGCAGGACGGCCCGCACAGCGACCTCCGCCGTGCCCGTGGCGCGGCGATCAACATCGTCCCCGCCTCCACCGGCGCTGCCAAGGCCATCGGCCTGGTCCTGCCGGAGCTCAACGGCAAGCTGAGCGGTTCGTCGTACCGTGTCCCGGTCCCCACCGGCTCGATCGTCGACCTCACCATCGTCACCCCGACCGAGGGCCTGACCGCCGACCAGATCAACGAGGTCTACAAGAAGGCTGCTGCCGAGGGTCGCCTCAACGGCATCCTCCAGTACACCGAAGACCCGATCGTCTCGAGCGACATCCAGGGCAACCCGCACTCGTCGATCTTCGACGCCGAGCTGACCAACGTCAGCGGCAACCTGGTCAAGGTGTCGTCGTGGTACGACAACGAGTGGGGCTACTCCAACCGCCTCGTCGACCTCACCGAGTACGTCGCCGAGCGCCTGTAACCCTTCATGGCTCTGCGCACCCTCGATTCGCTGGGGTCGCTCGCCGGCACGCGCGTCATCGTCCGTTGTGACCTGAACGTCCCCCTGAAGGACGGCGTCATCACGGACGATGGCCGCGTGCGGGCGTCGCTGCCGACTCTCAACGCACTGATCAACGCCGGCGCGCGTGTGGTCGTGTGCTCGCACCTGGGCCGCCCCGACGGCGCGCCCGACCCGAAGTACTCGCTCGAGCCGGTCGCGCAGCGTCTGTCGGAGCTGCTCGGCCAGCCGGTCGCGTTCGCGCGCGACACGGTCGGCGAATCGGCTCAGGATGCCGTCGCGTCGCTCGAGAACGGCGAGGTCGCCGTCATCGAGAACCTCCGCTTCAACGCAGGGGAGACCTCGAAGGACGAGGCGGAGCGCCAGGCGTTCGCCCGCGAGCTCGCCGCCCTCGGCGACGCGCTCGTGTCGGACGGTTTCGGCGTGGTGCACCGCAAGCAGGCGAGCGTCTACGACCTCGCGCAACTGGTGCCCTCGGCGGCCGGCCTGCTCATCCAGAAGGAGCTCGAGGTCCTCGACCGCCTGACCGAGACGCCCGAGCGTCCGTACACGGTCGTGCTCGGCGGCTCGAAGGTCAGCGACAAGCTCGGCGTCATCGAGCACCTCCTTCCCCGCGTGGACAAGCTCCTCGTCGGCGGCGGCATGATGTTCACCTTCCTCGTCGCCGAGGGCCACAAGGTGGGCTCGAGCCTGCTCGAGCAGGATCAGATCGACACCGTGAAGGGCTACCTCGCCACCGCGAAGGAGCGCGGCGTCGAGATCGTCCTCCCGGTGGATGCCGTTGTGGCGGCGTCGTTCTCGGCGGATGCCGAGCACGTGGTCGCCGACGCCGACGCGCTCGAAGACACCGCCTTCGGCACGTCGGGCCTCGGTCTCGACATCGGACCCCGCACGGCGGAGATCTTCGCCGACGCGATCCGCTCGTCGCGCACCGTCTTCTGGAACGGCCCCATGGGCGTGTTCGAGATGAAGGCGTTCGAGGCCGGGACAAAGACGGTCGCGAAGGCGCTCACCGAGGTCGACGGGCTCAGCGTCGTCGGTGGCGGCGACTCCGCCGCGGCCGTGCGCCAGCTCGGCTTCGCCGACGACGAGTTCGGCCACATCTCCACCGGCGGCGGCGCCAGCCTGGAGTTCCTCGAAGGCAAGAAGCTCCCCGGACTGGAGGTCCTCGGATGGCAGTGACCAGAACACCCCTCATCGCCGGCAACTGGAAGATGAACCTCGACCACCTGCAGGCGGTCGCGTTCGTCCAGAAGCTGCACTGGACGCTGAAGGAGGCCAAGCACGACGGAGGCGTCGAGGTGGCGGTCTTCCCGCCGTTCACCGACCTGCGGACCGTGCAGACCCTGCTCGACGCCGACAAGATCGAGTTCGCCCTGGGCGCGCAAGACCTGTCGGCTCACGACTCGGGCGCCTACACCGGCGAGATCTCCGGCCAGTTCCTGGCCAAGCTCGATGCGACGTACGTCATCATCGGGCACTCGGAGCGTCGTCAGTTCCACAACGAGACCGACGAGGTCGTCGCGGCCAAGACCCAGGCGGCCCTTCGTCACGGTCTCGTCCCCGTGATCTGCGTCGGCGAGACCTCGGAGGACCTCGAGAAGTTCGGTGCGAGCGCCGTTCCCGTGGGTCAGCTCGAGGTCGCGCTCGAGGGCGTTGCGGCCGATGCCGACATCGTCGTGGCGTACGAGCCGGTCTGGGCCATCGGCTCGGGACAGGCCGCGACTCCCGACCAGGCCCAGGAGGTCTGCGCGAAGCTCCGCGCGGTCGTCGCCGACAAGCTCGGTGCGGACGCCGCTGCGCGCACGCGCGTGCTGTACGGCGGCTCCGTGAAGTCCGGCAACATCGCCGGGTTCATGCGCGAGCCCGACGTGGACGGTGCCCTGGTGGGCGGTGCGAGCCTCGTCGTCGACGAGTTCGCCGCCATCATCCGGTTCCAGAAGCACGTCGGCGTCTGACGCCTCACGGATGCCCGCGGCGCTTCGCCGCGGGCATCCGTGCGTTGAAGACGCCGCCCCCTATACTTGACGCTTGTGCGGTCGATCAGGCCGCGCGCGAAAGGTTTTCGACTGTGCAGATTCTCGAGTTCGTGCTGCAGGTGCTGCTGGGCGTCACCAGCCTCCTGCTGACCCTGCTGATCCTGCTCCACAAGGGTCGCGGTGGCGGTCTCTCCGACATGTTCGGTGGTGGGATGAGTTCCGCCCTCGGTTCATCCGGACTCGCGGAGCGCAACCTCAACCGTTTCACGGTGGTCCTAGGACTGGTGTGGTTCGTCACCATCGTCGGTCTCGGCCTCCTGACCAAGTTCGCGGAGCTCTGATATGGCTACGGGTGGCAATGCTATTCGCGGGTCGCGCGTCGGCGCCGGCCCCATGGGCGAGCAGGATCACGGCTTCCACGCCGACCGTGTCGCCGTGTCCTACTGGGACGCCCTCGGTAACGAAACCGTGCGGTATTTCGCCGCGGGAATCCCCGACGACGAGATCCCTGAGACGATCGACTCCCCGCACTCCGGTCTTCCGGCCGGACGCGACAAGGCGAACCCGCCGGCGCTCGCAAAGGCGGAGCCGTACAAGACGCATCTCGCGTACGTGAAGGAGCGTCGGAGCGAAGAAGAGGCCGCGTCGCTTCTCGACGACGCCCTGCAGCAATTGCGCGAGCGCCGCGGTCAGTGACTCTCGCGAAGGCCGGATGCCATGGCATCCGGCCTTCTGCTGTTTTCGCACATGACGCACGGCGCCGATGCGACCTGAACGGCGGTCCGCGTCATCGCACGGGCGAGTCGGTCACGATGCGCTTCCAGGGGCCGGCCGGCACGTCATCGTCGTCCACGAACGCCCAATCGACCCTGTCGCCGTCTCCGTCGAGGTCGGCGAATCCGAGGCACCCGTTGAGCGCGGGCGACACATCGAGGCCGGCACCGTTGTAGCGGGTGTTCGCAGGCCGGCGATCATCCTCACCGAAGACGTATACGGCGTCGCGGTACTCCCCGGGACCGGCGTCCTGGATCTGCCCGTAGCAGAGGTGTCCGTCGCGGTGCAGCGCCACCCAGCGATTCTTCATCAGGCTCGCCGAGGGGTCGTCGACATGGCGCGCGTAGGCGGGATCCGCCGCCCAGGGTACGACGTCCCCCCGCGTGGCGAAGCCCTCCGCGTCGTTGACGTCGTCGAACGGCAGGTCGAGGTAGAAGGGGTTCTGACGAGGCGTCATGCGAGTGGGGAAGTAGCCGTTCTCGGCCGTCCGCTGCTCGGTGCGACACCCGTCGCCGGTGTCGATGCCGTCGCACCCTCCGTAGGACGCGAGCCAGTCGGAATCGTAGGTCGAGATGCGCTGGCTGCCGTCGGACGCACCCGCGTCGAACACCTCGCCGACCCAGAAGGTCGTCGCTACGATGTCGGTGTGCCAGGGGTAGCCGGTGTCCGGACGCGGCCGATCGGGCGCGGCGCAGCCGCAGAGCGACACGGCGACGACCACCGCGAGGGTGATCGCCGCCGTCGGCCGCGCCTGCCTCCTCACCCGAGTTCGGTGCTCTCTGTGGGCCGGAACAGCTCGACCGGACCCGCGGGCTGGACGACGGCCGGGCTGCCTGACGAACGCGTGACCGTCCCCGCGACGGGCAGGGGCGGCGCCCCGGCGCTGTCGTAGAGCTGCAGGTCGTCGGTGCGGAGGCTGCCGTCGGCGAAGATCGTCAGGGCGAAGCTGATGCCGTTGTAGCCCATCGGGATCGGCGGGGTCGTCCAGTCCGCCTGCGTCCAGCCCGGCGCCGCGCCGAACCAGGGGCTCGACGTCCAATACGTCCACGCACCGGAGGTGGAGCGCAGGTACACCGCGAATTGCGTTACGCCGCTGGAGACGTACCACTCGCGCAGTGTGTACGTGCGCCCGGGGGTCACGGTCGGCGCGCACTGTCCGAGATCGAATTGGGGCAGGAGCTTCGCATCGCCGTCGACGTAGCCGTTCATGGTGATCCCACTGGCGATGGCCCCGCTGTGGGCGGGTGGACCCGTGTGGAAGGTGGGGGAGTTGGCCCCGTATCCGCCTCGCATCCAGCAATCGGGGGCTCCGACCTCTCGGCTCGGGTTCACGATGCCGTTCGTCGATCCGGTCGGGGCGGCGACGACCGGCCCCGCGACCAGTGGCCTGGCCGTGCCGCCGATCACGTCGCCGATCGTCCGCACGATCGTGCCGGAGGCCTGGCGCGGCCTCAGCCACGCCAGGAACTGGGAGAAGACGCGCGGGGTGACGGCGAGGTCGCTGCACGCGTCCGCGCACACGTCGTGGAAGGTGAACTGCACCCAGCCGCCCGCCGTTGCGCTCTGCATTGGTGACACCGGCCTTGAGATCATCGAGGGTCCACGTGGCATCCACTTGATCGAGGGCTCTCAGCGCGAAGGGATCCGCGGGACGCGTCGATTCGGCGTACGGGCAATCCGCACAGCCGAAGCGACTCCGGATGTCGCCGAGCAGGCGCGCACTGCTGTACCCGCACGCGGCGGCGGCCTGCTCGACATCGGGAGTGCTGGACGCGAAGGGATACGCGAAGGTTCGGACCGTGAAACCCCACGCGGTGAGATTGCGGCGGTCGGTGCAGATCTGCCGTTTCGCTTCGTCGACGCTCACCTGGGCGAGATCGGGATGGTTGACCGTGTGGCCGCCGATCTCGTGGCCCGCATCCTTCAGCGATGTCAGATCGGCGCGTGTCATGTGGCTCGCGGCGCCGATGAACCCGGAGGGCACGTAGAAGGTGGCCTTCATGCCGTTCGCGCGCAACGCGGGAAGCGCTTGGAGTTGATTGGCGTCGGCGTCGTCGAAGGTCAGACTGACGATGGTGCGCGGGGCGGCGTCGGCCGGCGGTGCCGGCTCCGCCGCGATCAGACCGCCGGCGCCGATGGCGATCGCCGCGACGACGGCGAGGCAGCGCCGGACCGCAGGCGCACCGAGTGGGCGTGGTGACCGGTCCCCACGGGTCCGGACACGCATCACACCACGCCCCGGAAGGATGCCGCGCCCGCCAGGGGCATGGCATCCGACCCCAGACGCTCACGCGAGAGCAGATCGGCGGCGACGCGCAGGATCGTCGAGGTGAGCGACGTCCGCGGTTCGTAGCCGATGAGCTCGTGCGCCTTGGTGTTGTCGGGCACGCGACGACGCATGTCTTCGAACCCGGGCGCGTACGCCTGCTCATAAGGGACGAGTTCGACGGTGCTCCGGCTGTCGAGGGTGCGGATGATCTCCTGTGCGAGCTCGAGGATGGAGATCTCGCGGGCGCCCCCGAGGTTGTACGCCTGGCCCCGTGCGCGCGGATCGCGCTCGATGCGCACCATCGCAGGCACGATGTCCTCGACGGCGGAGAAGCACCGCGTCTGCAGTCCGTCGCCGAAGACGGTCAGCGGCTGACCGCGCAGGGCCTGCCCGACGAGGTTCGGGAGCACCATTCCGTATCGGCCGGTCTGGCGGGGTCCGACAGTATTGAAGAGGCGGACGATCGAGACGTCGAGCCCCTCCTGGTCGCAGCAGGCCATTGCGAACGCTTCGTCGATGCCTTTTGCGCCGGCGTACGTCCAGCGCGACAGCAACGGGTCGCCCAGCACGCGGTCGGAGTTCTCGTGCAGGCGATCGGCGGTGTTCTTGCCGTACACCTCGCTGGTCGATGCCAGCAGGACCGATGCCTGCCGCTCGATCGCAGCGGTGAGGACGTTCTCCGTTCCGTGGATGTTGACGCGGAGTCCGCGGAGCGGCTGCTCGACGATGAGCTTCACGCCCACCGCCGCAGCGAGGTGGAACACCCGGTCGCACCCCTGCATCGCCTGGCCCACCGTCGCGGTGTTCAGGATGGAACCGTGGACCATCGTCAGCCGCGGATGGTCGGCGACGCCGGCGAGATTCCGCGCCGACCCGGTGGACAGGTCGTCGAGGATCACGACCTCGTCACCGAGGTCGAGGAGGTGTTCGACGAGGTGGCTGCCGACGAAGCCGGCCCCGCCGGTCACGAGAGATCGCATACCCCCGCGGCCGGTATAGACGGAGACGTTCACAGCAGCACCCGCCCCGCGATGTCGCCGCTGCGGTAGGTCCCGTCGACGACGACCGTATTGCCGTCCAACCAGCCGAGATCGCTGTCGTGATGGCGGGTGTGAACGAGGACGACGTCGGCACGGAACGCCGCGGGGTCCGTGAGCGATTCGCGTTCCCGACCCGAGGCGAGCCGGATGCGGGGCGCGTGCGTGTCGACGAACTGGACCTCGGCACCGAGATCGATGAGCAGATCGATGATCTCGAGCGCGGGCGATTCCCGCAGATCGGCGACGTCGGGCTTGTAGGCGACCCCGACGACGAGGATCCGCGCGTTGAGAGTGCTCTTGCCGGCCCGCCCGAGCACGTCGCGGATCCGTTCGACGACGCGCCGAGGACGCGCGGCGATGCGCGTCATCGCCTCGGTGATGACGCCGGCATCCACGTGCAGCGCCTTGAGCTGCCACAGCAGGTAGTGCGGATCGCACGGGATGCAGTGACCTCCCACGCCCGGCCCCGGGTAGAAGGCCATGAAGCCGTACGGCTTCGTACTCGCCGCCTCGATCACCTCGGTGACCGGGACGTCGAGCGCTCCGCAGATGTCGGCGAACTCGTTCGCGAGCGCGATGTTCACCGCGCGGAAGGTGTTCTCGAGCAGCTTCGTCATCTCGGCGGTCGCCAGGCTCGACACGCGGTGCACCTGGGCCGCATAACGGGAGAGCAGGCGAGCGCCCTCCTCCTCGCACTGCGGGGTGGCGCCGCCCACGACGCGCGGGACCACCTCCTGCGCGAAACCGACGTTGCCCGGATCGATCCGTTCGGCGCTGAAGGTCACGAACACGTCCTGGCCGATGCGCAGCCCGCGATCCTGGAGCGGCTTCTCGACGAGGTCGCGTGTGCAGCCGACATAGGTGGTGGAGGTGAGCATCACAAGCTGACCCGGCCGCGCGGCGGCGACGACGGTGGCGCACGCCGCGCGGAGGGCGACGAGGTCTGGTACCTGCCGGTCGTCGACGGGAGTGGGGACGCACACGACGACGGCCGCGGCCCGCGCGAGCTCGCGCACGTCACCGGTCAGCCGGAATCCTGCGGGGGCACGCAGCGCCGCATCGAGGCGTTCGCGGTCGGAACCGATGAGGTCGGCACCCCGGGCGGCGATCGTGCGCAGACGGCGGGATGACGCGTCGAGGGCGAGCACGCGTGACCCACTCGCGTGGTACGCGAGCGCCGTCGGCAGCCCGACGTACCCGAGCCCCACGATGGCGACGTCGAAATCAAAGGGCGCGTCCGCTGGCATCGGCGGGAGAGGGGCGTCGAACATGTCCGCCCGGACGTCGAGGGTGGTCATCGTGATCCTCCAGAAGCGGGTGCGGGAGCAGTCGGGAGATCGGCGTCGATCTCACGCTCACCTTGAGCCGCCGCGGCGAGGCGGTCAACGAATCGGGCACGATCGTGCGGCTCACCGCGCACCGCATTCGGATCATGCGGTGGACCGCAGCACGCGTGCGGGCCGTCCCGCGACGGCGGGTCGCGCGAGTGCGTACGGTCGAGCGGGATCGAAAGGGGATGCCATGGGGTCCCGAACCGCCGTCGAGGGACCGACGGTCGATGCCGCGGGGCGTCCGACGTGACTCCCGCGATCGTGATCGTCGTCGCGTTCTGCACGATCGGATTCTCCACCGTGGTGTGGGGCATCGCGGCCCTGTGCCGGCTCGTCGTCATCGCGCGCGCCGAGACGTCCCTGCTCTCACCGTCGATGTTCTATCGGCCCGAGGAGGTCGCGGTCCTCATCGCCGCTCACGACGAGCACCTCGTGATCGCGGAGGCGGTCCGAGCTGCACGCGCCCTCGTGCCCGCGGGCAACGTCTTCGTGGTGTCCGACGGGTCGAGCGACGAGACCGCGGCCCGCGCGCGCGAGGCGGGCGCCGTCGCGTGGGATCTCGCCCCCAACCGGGGCAAGGCCGGGGCGATCCGCGCTGCTCTGGAGCGATTCCGCATCCCGGAGCGATTCCCACTGCTGCTCCTCCTCGACGCCGATTCGCGCCCACGGCCCGATTACCTGCGCACCGGCCTGCCGTTGTTCACCGACGAGAGCGTGGTGGCGGTCGCCGGGCGGGCGACGACCGCGCCGGACGCCGCGACCGGTCGTATGGGCCGTGTGCTGACGTCCTACCGGGAACGCACCTACGTGTGCACCCAGTACCTCCACAAGTTCGGGCAGGCGGCGCGCGCCGTCGACGCGGTGACGATCGTGCCGGGGTTCGCGAGCATGTACCGCACCGACGTGCTCCACCGCATCGACATCGACGCACCCGGGCTGTCGATCGAGGACTTCAACATGACCTTCGAGGTGCACGCGAAACGCCTGGGGCGCATCGCGTTCCACCCCGCCTGCGCCGTGGCGGAGACGCAGGACCCGGCGATCCTCCGCGACTACAGCGCCCAGATGCGTCGGTGGAGCCTCGGCTTCTGGCAGACGGTCCGACGCCATGGTCTGCGCCGCGGTCTGTTCTGGATATCCGTCGGTGTCTTCGCGGTCGAGACGATCGTCTCCAGTCTCGTCCTGACACTGATGGTGCCGGTGGTGACCATCGCTGCGCTCGCCGCTGTGACGACCACGATGGTGAGCGGAGAAGCGGCCGTCGTCGTGCAGACGGTCGCGACGGCACTGCCGGTCGGTCCGCTGGCGGCGGCGTTCCTCGTGGGGGACTCCGTGCTGACGGCGTTCGCGTGCGTCGTCACGCGCACGCGTCCGCGTGCATGGATGCTGTTGTATCCCGGTCTGCGGGTGTGGGACGCGATGCTCTGCCTCCGTGCTCTCGTTGCGGCGTTCGGTCGCCCGTCCGACGGTCGCTGGCGCAGTCCGGACCGCCGTGCGGCGTTGTCACCCGCTGCGCCGTGACCCGCCGGCATCCCGACGCAGGGATGCCGCGCTGTGACCCGGTGGGGCGTGCCTCGGCCGGATGCCACGCGCCCGTCCGTCCTTCAGCGCCGCCGCGGTGCGTTCGGACTCAGGACGGCGACGAGCCGTGCAGGAGGGCGACCAGGTGCACGCGCGACGTCACACCGAGTTTCCGGTAAATGCCAGTCAAACGCAGTTCGACGGTGCGAAGCGAGATGAAGAGGGTAGCCGCGATCTCGCGGTTGCGGAGCCCCTGACCCACGAGCGCCACGACGTCGCGCTCGTGCGGGGTGAGGGAGCGTCCGCGATCGGCATGACGCGGCACCGCACGCGCCGGGGGCCGGTCGGCGGCAGGCAGGCACCGCTCGCGAGCCGCCGTCAGCAGCAGCCGCTCGATCGGCGGGTCGTCGGTGCGCGAGACGGCCGCCGCCACGCGGAAGGCTTCGGCGCCGTCGCCGTCGCTGCGACAGACCGCGCGGGAGCGCGCCACCGCGAGCGTCGTCCACCGACGGGGAATGCGCGCGGATGCCGCCTCGAGCCGGGCCAGGGTGCGGCGCGCCTCTGCACGGTCGCCGCTCAACCACAGCGCCTCGATGAGGTCGGCATCGGCGCGCAGGATCGACGGGTCATCGCAGGGAACGGCCTCCCGGGCAGCGTGGAGGGATACGACCGCATCGTCGAACCTCCCCTCCGCCAGGGCGGCGCCCCCCTCGATGACGGCGAACCACGGCAGCGGGGTCGTCATGCCCGCCCGGCGGCAGAGGTCTCGACCAAGCCGCACGAGTTCGTCCAACCCGTCTCCCAACGGGTCCAGCGCCGCGGCGCCGGCGAGGACGAGGACGTCCGCCACGTGGGGTGCGCGGCCCGGGCCCCACTCTCGTCGCCAGGCCTCGACGGCTTCGCGCGCGGCGACCGGATCGCCGCCGCGAACCTCGTTCATCACCTGGAGGCAGTGCAGCTGATCGCGCCAGTAGGGTGCGGCGCGCGGTCGACTCTCGAGCCGGGCGACGATGCGGCGTCGCACGGCGGCGTACTCCTCCCGCAGGATGGCGCCCTGCAGCGCGAGCAACTCCTGTTCGAGGGGGAGGTCCGGACGAGACGTGCCGGCAGCGACGCCCGAGTCGACGGCGCCGGGGAGCAGGACGTCGGCGCCCATCGCCGCGAGGAGGCGGGCGAGCAGAGCCGTCTCGGTCGACGCGACACCTTTCTGGACCGCGAGCCCGACCAGACCGACCGCCCGCTCGGTCTCCGCGCGCCACAGGTGCAGCCGGGCGCTCTCGCAGAGAAGCCGCTCGGCGCCGTGCGGGTCGTCGGTCTCCGTGGCGACGCGCAGCATGGTTTCGTCGACGACATGGTCGGCGGCCCGGGTCGCTCGGAGCCACGCAAGCGCCGCCCGCGTCCGCACTTCCGGATCGCCGGGGGCTCCGGCCCGCCGGAGATAGTGACGGCCGCGCTCGTCGTGGCCCTGCATCACGAGCGCCTCGCCGAGGTCGACGAGCAGCCGACACCGCGAAACGTCATCGACCCGCCCGGCCAGGGCGCGCTCGGCGAACTCCACCGCGGCTGAGGGTTCGCCCGAACGGGCCAGGTCGACCGCCGCGACCAACAGCCGCGTGCGATCGCAGTCGGTCTCGAGGTGACTACGGTGCCACAGATGGGTCGCCGGGTACTTCTGTGCGTGCTCCTGGGAGGCTTGCGCATGCAGGCGGGACCTCTCGTCGGCGGACAAGGCCGCGAACTGGCGCAGTCTCCGGGCGGGGTCGGCGATCCGGGCCAGCTCGCCGTGCACGGCGACGAGTCCCTCATCGATCAACGTCTGCATCTCGAGGCCACGTTCGGCGGCGACGGAGCGCAGACGGTCGTGGCCGAACACCGGTCCTACGCACAGGAGGTCCATCACCCCGTCGATTCGAGGGTCTCGGCGCCTCCGGCGCTCGCGATGAGCCGGGTCGTCATCGACGAGGCGGAGGGGGAAAGGGAGGGGATCGTCACCGGCCGCCTCGCAGGGCGTGAGGCGCACACGCGAGAGGATGCCGGGATCGCCGCCCGCGCAGGCCGCCACCGTGTGCAGAACGGCGGCAGCCGCCGTGGGCCCCAGGACGGCTCGGGCGAGGTCCAGCGACTCCTCGAACGACAACCGCTCGATGCGCGCGCGACGCATGCCGGCGAAATCGCGTCGACCGTCCGCGGTTCCCGCGGTCGCGACGACGCTGAGACCGGTACCGCGCAGGCGGCCGAAGACGTACGACAGCACCGTGACGCTCGCGCCGTCCAGGTGGTCCAGGTCGTCGACGACCACGATGTCGGGTTCGCCGGACACGAGGTGGAGCGTGCGGCTGAGCTCCTCGGCGATCAGGTGTTCGGGCCAGTCCCGGCCGCGTGCGAGAAGCGCATCGACCGCGTGGCGCCGCTCGCCACCGAGACCCGCCGCCAGGGCCGACAACCCCGAGTACGGCCACATCCGCTCGCTCGGGCTCGCCGCCACCACGACCGCGCCGTGCTCTTCGGCGATCGCGCGGGCGAGAGTAGTCTTTCCGATGCCCTCCTCCCCGATGAGGAGGCACCCCGATCCCCCCGAGGCCTCGATGACGTCCTTCGCGATGCGTCTCTCGCGCATACGACCGACAAATGGCATCCCACGTCCCCACTGCGTCGTCCCGCACCGGAATCGCACGTCCCGGGCCGGATCAGGATGCCCCCCGATCGAAGGCTAAGCTGCGGGTCCGGCGGACGACAAGAGGGGACTTCCCCCGTGAAACCACAACGCCGAGAGGGGGACCGGATGCCGTGGCATCCGGTCCCCCTCTCGGTCACGATCGCTCAGTACTCGCGGTCGATGAGCTGCGGCGGAACCTGATCTGCGGCGACCTCGTCGACGAAGAACGCCGTACGACGGCGGCCCTTCGCGCCGGCGGCGGGGACGCTCTGGTAGCTCGCCCCGGCGAGGGCGAGACCGAGAGCCGCGGCCTTATCGGCGCCGGCGATGACCATCCACACCCGCTTGGAGCTGTTGATGACCGGGCGCGTCAGCGACACGCGATCACTCGGCGGTTTGGGCGACTCGCGCACCGGCACGGTGGCCCGGTCCGTCACCGAGATCTCGGGGCGGTCCGGGAACAGCGACGCGATGTGTGCGTCGGGCCCGACCCCGAGGAAGCAGATGTCGAACGAGGGCCACGGGCCCGACTCGTTGCGGTCCGACGGAGCGAACTGAGCGAGTTCGTCGGCGTAGGCGATCGCCGCGGCATCCAGATCCACGCCGTCATCGCTGGAGGCGACGGTGTGGATGTTCTCCGCCGGCACGTCGAGGTGGTCGAGAAATGCCTCGCGCGCCTGCTTCTCGTTGCGGTCGTCGCTGTCGCGCGGCACGAAGCGCTCGTCACCGAACCAGAAGTGCACGAGCGACCAGTCGATGTCGGAGACGCGCTCATCGCGCGCGGCCGCGCGGAGAACGGCTCCGCCCATCGTTCCGCCGGTGAGGCAGATGTGCATGCGCTTACCCTCGTCGACGCGCTTGACGATGCGGTTCACGAAGCGGGTCGCCACGTACTCCGCCAGCGTGTCGGCGTCGCGCTTGATGATGACGCGCTTGGCCGCACCGCTGTCGCTCATGATCCGCTCGTCTCATTCGTCGTGTGCAGCAGCTCGTGGCCCTCCGTGATGACGCGGCCGTAGAGCAGGTCGGGGTCGAGTCGGCGCAGCTCCTCGGCCAGGCATTCGCGCAGCGTCCGTCGCGGGAAGGCGAGGTCGTGCGTGGGCTGCCCGGGCTGGCTGAGGATCGCGACGCCGGCCTCGGGGCGCTCGAGCAGCGTGTCGCCGCTCGCGCGCGTCAGCCGCACCGACTTGATCCCGCTGCTCCACTCGTCCGCCGGAAGGTAGGCGTAGTCGACCGGGGCGTCCAGCTTCATTCCGAGCCACGCCGCGAGCAGGGCGGTCGACGGGGAATCCGATGCCCCCCGCACTTCGATCGCCGTCACCGGCTCATAGGGCGGCTGGTCGAGCACCGCGGCGAGCTGCTCGCGCCACCGCGTCACGCGGGTCCATGCGAAGTCGGTGTCGCCGGGGGAGTAGTGCTCGCCGAGCCGTGCGACCCACGCCGCCGGATCGGCTTGCGACGAGGCATCCGTGATGCGACGTTGCGCGATACGACCGATGGGCGAGCGCGCAGGCTTCACCGGAGCATCCGCCGGCCACCACGCGACGACCGGGGCGTCGGGCAGCAGCAGGCCCGTGACGAGGCTCTCCGCGTTGGTGCCCGCGGCGCCGTGGGCGCGCAGCACCACCACCTCGCTGGCGCCGGCGTCTCCGCCCACGCGGATCTGCGCGTCGAGGCGGGGATCCGCGTCCTGGTCGCCGAACAGCACGACGATGACGCGCATCGGGTGCTCGCGGGAGGCGTCGTTCGCGGCCTCGATGACTTCTTCTTCGGCGCCGTGCTGCGTGATGATGATCAGGGTCAGCACACGGCCGAGAGCGACGGCTCCGCCCTCTTCGCGGACGCTGACGAGCTTCTTCGAGATCGCGCTGACGGTGGTGTCGGGAAGGTCGATGATCACGGGCGTCTCCAGGTGCGGCCGTCACGGGCGAGGAGTTCGTCGGCGGATGCCGGCCCCCACGATCCGGGCGAGTACTGTTCGAGCGGACCGCCCTGAGCGGCCCAGAATTCTTCGATCGGGTCGAGGATCTTCCAGCTGAGCTCGACCTCTTCGTGACGCGGGAACAACGGCGGGTCACCGAGCAGCACGTCGAGGATGAGGCGCTCGTAGGCCTCGGGGCTGGCTTCGGTGAAGGCGTGGCCGTAGCCGAAGTCCATGGTCACGTCGCGCACCTGAGTGCCGTCGCCGGGGACCTTCGAGCCGAAGCGGATGGTCACGCCCTCGTCGGGCTGCACGCGGATGACCAGCGCATTCTGCCCCAGCTCCTGGGTCTGGCTCCGCGAGAAGAGCTGCTGCGGGGCGCGCTTGAACACCACGGCGACCTCGGTGACGCGGCGCCCGAGGCGCTTGCCGCTGCGGACGTAGAACGGCACCCCCGACCAGCGGCGGGTGTTGATCTCGAGCTTGATCGCCGCGTACGTCTCGGTGACCGATTCGGGGTTCATCCCGTCCTCTTCGAGGAAGCCGAGCACGTGCTCGCCGCCCTGCCAGCCGCCGGCGTACTGCCCGCGGGCCGTGGCCTCGGCGAGGTTCTCCGGCAGACGGACCGCTGCCAGCACCTTCTCCTTCTCGGCGCGGAGGTCTGCGGCGTTGAAGCTGATGGGCTCCTCCATCGCGGTCAGCGCGAGCAGCTGCAGGAGGTGGTTCTGGATGACGTCGCGCGCCGCGCCGATGCCGTCGTAATAGCCCGCGCGTCCGCCCACGCCGATGTCCTCGGCCATGGTGATCTGCACGTGATCGACGTAGTTGCGGTTCCAGATCGGCTCGTAGAGCTCGTTGGCGAAGCGCAGCGCCAGGATGTTCTGCACCGTCTCTTTGCCGAGATAGTGGTCGATGCGGAAGATCGAATCGGCGGGGAAGGCGCTCTCGACCACCTCGTTCAGCTCCCGGGCGGAGGCGAGGTCGTGACCGAACGGCTTCTCGATGACGACGCGCCGCCAGCCCGTGGTGTCGTCGGCGGTCTCCCCGACGAGCCCGGAGGCCTTGAGCTGCGTGGTCACGAGCGGGAAGGCCTTGGGCGGGATCGACAGGTAGTACGCGTGATTGCCCATGGTGCCGCGCTCGGTGTCGAGCTTGTCGACCGTCGCGCGCAGGCGCTGGAACGCCTCGGGGTCGTCGAACTCGCCCTGGACGAAGCGGATGCCCTCGAGGAGCTCCTTCCACGTCTCCTCGCGGAACTCGGTGCGGGCGTACTTCTTCACCGAGTCGTAGACGACCTCGGCGAAGTCCTGATCCTCCCAATCGCGGCGCGCGAAACCGACCAGGGCGAAGCCCGGCGGCAGCAGACCGCGGTTGGCGAGGTCATAGACCGCCGGCATGAGCTTTTTGCGCGACAGGTCGCCGGTGACGCCGAAGATCACGAGGGCGCTGGGCCCCGCGATCCGGCTCAAACGGCGATCCTCGGGATCGCGCAGGGGATTGTGACCCGGTGTGATCTCTACGACCATGTTCTACTGTGCCGCCTCGAAAAGTGAGAGCACCTCGACCTGCGGGTCGGTCAGCGTCAGCGTGACGACGGGACGGCCATGCGGCGCCCCCGCCAGCACGCTCGCGTCTCCCGCGGCCTGTGCCTGGATGAGTTGTCCGAACGTGAACGGTCGACCGGGGATCTCGAGGTCGACGTCCGTGCGTTCGAGGATTTGCAGGAAGACACCCGTTGCAGGTCCTCCCTTGTGGTACTGGCCCGTGGAGTGCAGGAACCGGGGACCCCATCCGAAGGTGGTGGGGCGTCCGGAATCGGCTGCCACGAGTTCGCGAAGGCCGACGAGCTGCGGGAGCTCGAGACGGTTCACGTAGGCCTGGATGCTGACGTAGCCGTCGGCGGGCACCCGGGCCATGAGCGTCGCGAGCACGCCCGCGACGGTGCCGTCAGCCGCGAGCGTCGGGTCGGACACGCGCACCTCGACGCCGTCGGCGACGAACGCCGGGGCGGTGGGGGCGGGCTGCGCCTGCAGGAGGCCGCGCGTGGCCTCCTTGGCCGACTCGACGTCGGGCTGATCGAACGGGTCGATCCCGAGCAGGCGTCCCGCGATCGCGGTCGCGTACTCCCACACGACGAATTGCGCACCGAGCGAACCGCTGACGAGCACTTCGCCGGTGTGGCGTTCGAAGAGGTGGAACGCCTGGGCGTCGTCGACGAAGCGCACGACCTGCAGGTCGTCGGGCGCGGACTCCAGTTCGGGCGAGACGGGAAGCAGCACCACGGGCAGGATGCCGGAGCCGTCCTTGCCCGTGGACTCCGCGACGAGCTGCTCGATCCAATCCGGAAGACCGACGATGTGAGTGCCGTCCGTGACGAGCCCGAGCTTGTCGCGCCGCAGGTCCCCGCCGCCGGCGATCGCGGCGGCCAGGACGAGGGCGGGGTTCTCGGGCGAGTCGATCGCCACCTCGAGGAGCGTTGCATCCGCCTCGTCGAGCAGTTCGTCGATGTCGACCCCGGCGAGCCCGGTGGGCACGAGGCCGAAGGCGGTGAGCGCGGAGTACCGGCCACCCACCTCGGGATCGGCGAGGAAGACGCGATAGCCCTCGGCACGCGCGGATTCTTCCAGAGGCGAGCCCGGGTCGGTCACGACGACGATGCGCTCGGCCGGGTCGATACCGAGGTCGCGATAGGCGGCCTCGAAGGCGCGCTTGGCGGAGTCGGTCTCGATGGTCGAGCCGGATTTGCTCGAGACGACGAGCACGGTCTGCTCGAGACCACCCGATTCGGTGTCGCCGTCGATGGCGGCGAGCACCTGTCCGGGAGCCGTGGAGTCGAGGATCACCAACGGCACACCTGCCGTCTGCGCGATCACCTCGGGCGCGAGCGAGGACCCGCCCATGCCCGCGAGCACGACGCGGGTCACGCCCTGCGCGACCAACTGGTCGCGCAGGGCGGTGATCTCGGGAACGAGCGGGCGCGAGACGGAGACCGCCCGCACCCACCCGAGTCGACGGGACGCCTCGTCTTCTGCGGCCGGTCCCCACAGGCTCGCATCGCCGGCGGTGATGCCCGACGCGATGAGCGAACCGGTCAGGCCCGGCAGTTCGGCCGCGACGACCGAACCGACGTGGCCCGTGACCTTGACCGCGAAGCTCACTTGGCGGCCTGGGCGCTTCCCGCCTCGAGGGCGGTCTTGACCGTGTCCTGGAGCTCGTGCCACGAGGCGATGAACTTCTCGACACCCTCGTCCTCGAGCGTCTGCGTGGCGTCGGCGACGTCGACGCCGGCCGCGGCGAGACGGTCGAACACCTCGTGCGCCTCGGCGTATCCACCGGTCACGGTGTCACCCGTGATGACGCCGTGGTCGAAGGTCGCCTCGAGGGTCTTCTCCGGCATCGTGTTGACGGTGCCGGGGGCGACGAGCTCGGTGACGTAGAGCGTGTCGGGGAGGGCGGGGTCCTTCACACCGGTCGAGGCCCAGAGCGGACGCTGCACCGTGGCACCGGCATCCAGGAGCTCCTTGGCGCGGGGCTCGGCGAACTTCTTCTCGAACAGCTCGTAGGCCAGGCGCGCGTTGGCGATGCCGGCCTTGCCCTTGAGCTCGGCGGCCTCGTCGGTGCCGAGAGCCGCAAGACGCTTGTCGATCTCGGTGTCGACGCGCGAGACGAAGAACGATGCGACCGACTGCAGGGTCGAGATGTCGTGACCGGCGGCCTGCGCCTTCTCGACACCGGCCAGGTACGCGTCGATGACCTCTTCGTAGCGCTCGAGGCTGAAGATGAGCGTGACGTTGACGGAGATGCCCGCGCCGATGACCTCCGTGATCGCCGGCAGGCCCGCCTTGGTCGCGGGGATCTTGATCAGCACGTTCTTGCGGTCGACACGGGCCGACAGGTCTTTCGCCTGGGCCACGGTGCCCTCGGTGTCGTGCGCGAGGTCGGGGGAGACCTCGATCGACACGCGGCCGTCGACGCCGTTCGTGGCCTCGAAGACGGGCAGGAAGATGTCGCACGCGTCGCGGACGTCGTCCGTGGTGATCGAGAAGATCGCCTCGTCGACATCGGCGCCGGCGGCGGCGAGCTCCTGGACTTGACCCTCGTACGCCTCGCCCTTGGAGAGGGCGCCGGCGAAGATCGTCGGGTTGGTGGTGACACCCGAGACGTTGCGTGCCTCGATCAGCTCGGCGAGGTTGCCGGACTGGATGCGCTGACGCGACAGGTCGTCGAGCCAGATGCTGACGCCGGCGGCGGCGAGATCTGCGGTGGGAGTGCTCATGATTCTGGTCCTCCTGGATTACTTCGCCGCGGCGATCGAGTCGCGGGCGGCTTCGACGACGGCCTCGGCCGTGATGCCGAACTTCTGGAAAAGGGTCTTGTAGTCGGCGGATGCGCCGAAGTGGTCGATGGCGACCGAGCGGCCGGCGTCGCCGACGATGCCGTGCCAGCTGAGGGCCGAGCCGGCCTCGACCGACACGCGCGCCTTCACCGACGAGGGGAGGACCGACTCGCGGTACGCCTCGTCCTGCTCGGCGAACCACTCCAGCGAGGGAGCCGACACGACCCGCGCGTGCACGCCCTCGGCGGCCAGGGTCTCGCGGGCCTGGACGGCCAGCTGCACCTCGGAACCGGTGGCGATGAGGATGACGTCGGGCTCGCCGTTGGCTGCTTCGGCCAGCACGTAGGCGCCCTTGACGGCGCCTTCGGCGGAGGCGAACTCGTCACCGGATGCCGCGCCCTCGCCGCGGGCGAAGACGGGGATGTTCTGACGGGTCAGAGCGATACCGGCGGGGCCGGCGGTGCGGCGGAGCAGCTCGAGCCACACCACGGACGTCTCGTTGGCATCCGCGGGTCGCACGAGGGCGAAGTTGGGGATGGCGCGGAGGGTGGCCAGCTGCTCGATCGGCTGGTGGGTGGGGCCGTCCTCGCCGAGGGCGACGGAGTCGTGCGTCCAGACGAAGATCGTCGGGATGTTCATCAGGGCGGCCAGGCGCACCGGCGGGCGCATGTAGTCGCTGAAGATGAGGAACGTGCCGCCGAACGGACGGGTGGGTCCGTGCAGCACGATGCCGTTGAGGATCGCCCCCATGGCGTGCTCGCGGATGCCGAAGTGCAGGACGCGGCCGTAGGGGTCGCCCGACCACTCGTGCGTGGACCACGAGCTGGGGATGAAGGACTTGGCATCCTTGATCGTCGTCAGGTTCGACTCGGCGAGGTCGGCGGAACCGCCCCAGAGCTCGGGGAGCTCGGCGGCGAGGGCGTTGATGACCGTCCCGCTCGCGGCGCGGGTGGACACGTCCTTCCCGGCCTCGAACGCGGGCAGCGCGTCGGCGATGCCATCGGGGAGCTCGCGCGCCTGCAGGCGGTCCCACAGCTGCTTGCGCTCGGGGTGAGCGGCCGCCCACGCGTCGAACTTCTCCTGCCAGGCGGCCTTCTCGGCCTCTCCGCGCTGGACGAGCTCGCGCGTGTGCGCGATCACGTCGTCGGCGACGGCGAAGTGCTGCTCGGGGTCGAAGCCGAGCACCTCCTTGGTGGCCTTGAGCTCGTCGGCGCCGAGGGCGGAGCCGTGGATCTTGCCGGAGTTCTGCTTGCCGGGCGAGGGCCAGCCGATGATCGTCTTGAGGATGATGAGCGAGGGCTTGCTCGTCTCGCCCTTCGCGGCCTCGATCGCGGCGTGCAGCTCGGCGACGTCTTCGACGTACTCGCCGGTCTTCTTCCAGTCGACCGTCTGCACGTGCCAGCCGTAGGACTCGTAGCGCTGCGCGACGTCCTCGGTGAACGCGACGTTCGTGTCGTCCTCGATCGAGATCTGGTTGGAGTCGTAGATCGCGATGAGGTTGCCGAGCTCCTGGTGGCCGGCGAGCGAGGAGGCCTCGCTCGTCACGCCCTCCTGGAGGTCGCCGTCGCCGGCGATGACGTAGACGTAGTGGTCGAAGGGGCTTTCGCCGGCGGGGGTCTCGGGATCGAACAGGCCGCGCTCGTAGCGAGCCGCGTAGGCGAAGCCGACGGACGAGGCCAGCCCCTGACCGAGCGGACCGGTGGTGATCTCGACGCCGTCGGTGTGGCCGTACTCGGGGTGGCCGGGGGTCAGCGAGCCCCACGTGCGCAGCGCCTCGAGGTCCTTCAGCTCGAGGCCGAAGCCGCCGAGGTAGAGCTGGACGTACTGCGTCAGCGAGGAGTGACCCGCCGACAGGATGAAGCGGTCGCGTCCGGGCCAGTGCGTGTCGGCCGGGTCGTGGCGCAGGACCCGCTGGTACAGCAGGTAAGCGGCCGGGGCCAGTGACATCGCGGTACCGGGGTGACCGTTGCCCACCTTCTCGACGGCATCCGCCGCCAGAATGCGAGCGGTGTCCACCGCGCGCCGATCGATTTCATCCCATTCGAAGTCCGACAAAACGGTGCCTCTCTCGATCTGCGCCCGTTCACGGCCGACGTCCGCGCTCGCCACCGTAGGAGTGGGAGGGGGGTGGGGGTGTCGTCGCGGGGCGCGCGTTCACCGCCAGCATAGCGAGAACGCGCGGGCCCGTTGCGGATCGTGACGGGGGTCGACAGACGGCCGGGCCTCTGGTTGGGATGCCATAGAATCGTGGAGGATCTTTACGCGCTACCCCGGGGGACGATGGACATCTCGACGACGTCGCACGTGTTCGCGACGACCGATCGCCGCTCCCTCGGACGCACCGTCCGGGCGTACATCGCCCTGACCAAGCCGCGCGTCCTTGAGCTGCTGCTGGTGACGACGGTGCCGGTGATGATCCTCGCCCAGGGCGGACTCCCGAACCTCTGGCTCATCTTCGCCACGGTGATCGGCGGGTCGCTGAGCGCCGGCTCGGCCGCCGCGTTCAACATGTACCTCGATCGCGACATCGACGCGCACATGCAGCGCACGGAGAACCGCCCGCTCGTGACGGGAGAGGTGTCGCCGCGGGGCGCCCTCGTCTTCGCGTGGACTCTCGCGGTCGTGTCGACGGTGTGGCTGTGGGCCTTCACCAATCCGCTCGCAGCGGGGCTTTCCGCCGCGGCCATCTTCTTCTACGTCGTGATCTACACGATGATCCTCAAGCGCCGCACCGAGCAGAACATCGTCTGGGGCGGCATCGCGGGCTGCTTCCCCGTGCTGATCGGATGGTCGGCCGTCACGGGGTCACTGTCGTGGGCGCCCTTCATCCTCTTCGCTCTGGTGTTCCTCTGGACTCCGCCGCATTACTGGCCGCTGTCGATGAAGTACGCCGCGCAGTACGACGAAGTCGATGTGCCGATGCTCGGTGCCACGCGCAGCGGCTCCCAGGTCGGGCTGCAGGTCATCCTCTACGCGTGGGCCACGGTGGCGTGCTCGCTGCTGCTGATCCCGGTCGCGCAGATGGGTCTGGTCTACACCGTGTCGGCGCTCGTCTTCGGCGGGTGGTTCATCTACGAGTCGCACCGTCTGTACTCCCGCGCGGTCCGCGGCGGAGAACCCCGCCCCATGCGCGTGTTCCACGCCTCGATCACCTACCTGACCCTGCTCTTCGTCGCGATCGCGGTCGACCCTCTCCTGCCGTTCTGACCCGCCCGTCGACACCGCCCGTCCCCGTCGGGGGCGGGCGTTCTGCGTTATGGAGGCAGGCGCCGTGGCGGGAGGGGGGACCTCCCGCGCGGTGATTACGCGAACGGTCGCGTCGGCGTGCGCCGTGTGGCGCGAGTCGAGCGCTGCGGTGACGTTTCGGCGCGAGGGGGCGGTGTCGGGGTGTGCGGCGGGGTGGGGTCGGGCGTCGGCTCGCAACGGGTGGTGCGAGGGGAGCGGTGTCGGGGCGTGCAGCGGGAGGCGGTGCGGGTGCGGGCCCGCGTTGTGGGGCGCGAGGCGAGCGCTGCGGTGACGTTTCAGCGCGAGTGAGGCGGTGTCGCAGCACGCGGGGTCTCGCGAGCGAGCGCTCATCCCGCCAGAGCGCACCGGCGGACGATGCGGGGACAGGATGCCGCGAACGTTGGACTCCGCGGCGCAGACGACGACGGCGCCCGCCCCCGAAGGGGACGGACGCCGTGATCACCGGGGTCAGCGACGCGTGGCGTCGTCTCCCGCGTCGAGCCGGGGCTCGTCGTGCCGCGCCGCGGCCGCCTGCGGCGGCGCGGGCGTGGTCGAGGGGGTCTCGATGTCGGCGTCCTCGACCGCGAGGGGAGCGGCGGAGGGGGCGGTCGCGACGGGTTCCACCGCGGTCTCGTCGTCGCTGTCCCAGTCGATGCTCTCGACGGAGATATCGGCGCGGCGGGTCAGGGCGGTCGCCGCGGCCAGGGCCAGCACGGCGACGATGCCCACGGCGCCGGCACCGAGGACGGCCGCGCCCACGACGACCCACGACTGACCGACGTAGACCTGCACGACGGTGGCGTTGGGGTCGTTGAGGACCTCCTCCATCGCGTTGATCCCGTTCAGGACGATCGCGAGCCCACCGATGATGGCGGCCAGGGATCCGGCGACGAGCACCCAGAACGGGATGCTGGTGACCAGACGGGGACGAGTGTGCATGGGAGTACTCCTTGTCGTTCCGACCCGGGGTGGGCCGGTTTGCGAGCGCGAACGCATCGGATCTCCCATCCTGTTCGACCCCTCCGTGCCGCGCTTAGGGGTCGCCCATGAATGCCCTATGAGCGTATAAGCCGGTCCCGACCCGTCGGCGTCCGGCCCCGGCGGTCAGCCGCGTGCGGACGCCGTCTCGCGAGTTGCGGCCTGCCAGCCGCTGACCGCGGGCTGCTTGAGGCGCAGCACGACGACGGTCATGGTCGCCGCCGCGAGGGCGGCGAGCACCATGTGCGTGCCCACGGCGAGCTCGGGCAGCCCGTTCCGGGCCTGGTAGAGCCCGACCGCGATCTGCACGAGCTCGACGGCCAGCAGCGCCGTCGCCCATCGCCGCACCGGCAGGCGCAAGCGCCACGCCAGGACGACGACGATGAGCGTGAGCACGAACAGGGCGTACCCCGGCCAGGCGTGGACGTGCTCGAGCACCTGGGCGTCGAAGCCGTTGCGGATGGAGTCCTCGTCGCCCGAGTGAGGGCCGGCGCCGGTGGTGAGCACACCGAAGACGATCGTGAGGGCGAGCACCGCGGTCGTGGCGTGCACGAGTCCGGCGAACCAGCGGGGGGCGGCGAGCGTACGGGGCCCGGCGGGCTGATACATCCGCACGAGGAACGCCGCGCACACCGCCACGAGCGAGACGGACGCGACGTAGTGGAAGCCGACGATGAACGGGTTCAGGCCCGTCAGGACCGTGATGCCACCGACGATCGCCTGGGCGACGATCCCCACCAGCACGACGAGCGAGAGCACGAAGAGCACGCGGCGCTCGTGACGCATGCGCCACACGAGCACGACGACGGCAAGGGCGAGGATGCCGACGAGCCCCGTCAGAGTGCGATTGCCGAATTCGATGACACCGTGAATGCCCATCTCCGGGGTGTTCACCAGCGAATCCGCCGTGCAGCGGGGCCAGGTCGGGCACCCCAGTCCCGAGCCCGTGAGGCGGACCGCGCCGCCCGTGCCGATGATGAGCACCTCCGCCACGAACGACAGCCACGCGAACACCCGGACCCGGCGGTCGACTTCGACGGGCAGCCACCCCGCGATGCGGTGCAGGGCACCCGGGACGCGGGACGGAGAGGTGGGGGACGAAGCGGAGGGCATGCGTGCGGCTTCCTGGCGTCGAGGCGGTCCGGCGGTCCCGGGGGACGGGGCAGCGGTGGTGCCATGCCGGGACCGGGCGTTGCCTGTAGAATCGAAGGGTCCGGGTGCGACGCTCGCGCGATCCGCACCAGAGACAGTCTAGGCGCGCAGCCAGCGCCTTCGAGCGGGCCCACCAGCGACATTCCTGGGACTTCGACCGGAGTCCGGAATGCCGGGGCGGATGACACCGTTGAGGCCCGAGAAGGAGAGTGATCACCATGTCCGATGTACTCATCGACCGACCTGAGCTCGAAAGCCTGGGGCAATACGAGTTCGGCTGGCACGACACCGATGCCGCCGGCGCGATCGCGCAGCGCGGGATCAACGAGGACGTCGTGCGCGGCATCTCCTCACTGAAGTCCGAACCGGAATGGATGCTGAAGACCCGTCTGAAGGGGTACCAGCTCTTCGGTCGCAAGCCCATGCCCACGTGGGGTGCCGACCTGTCGGAGATCGACTTCGACAACATCAAGTACTTCGTGCGCTCGACGGAGAAGCAGGCGCAGACCTGGGAAGACCTTCCCGAGGAGATCCGCAACACGTACGAGAAGCTCGGCATCCCCGAGGCGGAGCGTCAGCGCCTGGTCGCCGGTGTGGCCGCGCAGTACGAGTCCGAGGTGGTCTACCACCAGATCCGCGAGGACCTCGAGCAGCAGGGTGTCATCTTCATGGACACCGACACGGCGTTGCGCGAGCACCCCGAGTTCTTCGAGGAGTACTTCGGCACCGTGATCCCCGCCGGCGACAACAAGTTCGCCGCGCTGAACACGGCGGTCTGGTCGGGCGGCTCTTTCGTCTACGTCCCGAAGGGCGTGCACGTCGAGATCCCGCTGCAGGCGTACTTCCGCATCAACACCGAGAACATGGGGCAGTTCGAGCGGACGCTGATCATCGCGGACGAAGACAGCTACGTGCACTACATCGAGGGGTGCACCGCTCCCATCTACAAGAGCGACTCGCTGCACTCGGCCGTCGTCGAGATCATCGTGAAGAAGAACGCCCGCGTTCGCTACACGACGATCCAGAACTGGTCGAACAACGTCTACAACCTGGTGACCAAGCGCGCCGTCGCCCACGAGGGCGCCACCATGGAATGGGTCGACGGCAACATCGGCTCCAAGGTGACGATGAAGTACCCCTCCATCTACCTCATGGGTGAGCACGCGAAGGGCGAGACCCTGTCGGTCGCCTTCGCCGGGCCCGGTCAGCACCAGGACGCCGGCGCCAAGATGATCCACATGGCGCCGTACACGCAGTCGTCGATCGTGTCGAAGTCGATCGCCCGTGGCGGCGGTCGCGCCGGCTACCGCGGTGAAGTGCGGGTGGATGCCAATGCGCACCACTCCGCCAACACGGTGCGCTGCGACGCGCTGCTGGTCGACACCATCTCGCGCAGTGACACGTATCCCGCCATCGACATCCGCGTCGACGACGTGCAGCTCGGCCACGAGGCCACCGTCTCGAAGGTCAGCGAGGAGCAGTTGTTCTACCTGCAGTCCCGCGGCCTCCCCGAAGACGAGGCCATGGCCATGATCGTGCGCGGGTTCATCGAGCCCATCGCGCGTGAGCTGCCCATGGAGTACGCGCTTGAGTTGAACAAGCTCATCGAGATGGGCATGGAAGGATCCGTCGGTTAAATGACGACAGCGACCCAGACCCCCGCGGCCCCCGCGGAGGGTCATATCGACCCGGCCGCCCTCGTGGCATCCGTCGTTCCCGTGCAGACGCGCTCGGAGCGGGCGACCTCGTTCGATCCGGCCGACTTCGGCGTGCCCACGGGCCGTGAAGTGAACTGGAAGCTCACTCCGATCGACCGCCTCGCGCCTCTTTTCGTCGACGAAGCCGGTCCGACCGGCGTCGTGGGCGTCGACGTGCAGGCGCCGGCTGCGGTCGAGCAGCTGCGTCTCGCGGCGGGCGATGCCCCTCGCGGTGAGCACTTCCGTCCCGAAGACGTCACCGCCGCCCTCGCGTGGAAGCACGAGACCGAGGCGCCGCTGCTGCGCATCCCCGCGAACGTCGAGTTGGACGAGCCGATCGTCGTGCGCCTGACCGGCACCGGCGGCCTCGCGCACGCCCACGTCGTCATCGAGGCGCAGGCCCACTCGCGCGGCACCGTCGTGCTGCGACACGAGGGCACGGCGCAGCACGCCCAGAACGTCGAGATCCTCGTGCGCGACGGCGCCGACCTCACCGTGGTGTCGGTGCAGAAGTGGGACGACGACGCGGTGCACGCTGCGGCCCACCAGGCGCGTGTCGACCGCGACGCCAAGCTCACGCACGTCGTGGTCAGCTTCGGTGGCGGGGTCGTGCGCGTCAACCCGTCGGTCGAGCTGGCCGGTGCCGGTTCCGAGGGGCGCCTCTACGGGCTGTCGTTCTCGGACGCCGGTCAGCATCTGGAGTCGCAGGTCTACCTGCACCACAAGGGGCCGCACACCGTCGGCGACGTGCTCTACAAGGGCGCGCTGCAGGGCGCGAGCGCACGCAGCGTCTGGATCGGCGACGTGCTCATCGGACCGGATGCCACGGGCACCGACTCCTACGAGGCCAACCGCAACCTCGTGCTCACCGACGGCGCGCGCGCCGACTCGATCCCGAACCTCGAGATCGAGACCGGCGACATCCAGGGCGCGGGCCACGCCAGCGCCACCGGACGTTTCGACGACGAGCAGCTGTTCTACCTGCAGGCCCGCGGGATCGCCGAAGACGAGGCGCGACGCCTGGTCGTGCTCGGCTTCCTCAGCGAGATCGTGCAGCGCATCGGCATCCCCGAGCTCGAGACCGAGCTCACCGAGGCGATCGAGCGCGAGCTGGCCGAAGGGGCTGCCGCGTGAGCGCCACGCGCGCCTGCGCGCTGAGCGACCTCGTGCAAGACGAAGCGCACCGCGTCGAGATCGACGGTGTCGCCATCGCCGTCGTGCTCGACGGCAACGGCGACGTGCACGCCATCGGCGATGTCTGCACCCACGGCGACATCTCGCTGTCGGACGGTTTCGTCGAGGGCGAGACACTGGAGTGCTGGGCGCACGGCTCGGCGTTCTCGCTCACGACGGGCCGCCCCCTGAATCTCCCGGCGTTCGAGCCGGTGCCCGTGTACGAGGTCGTGATCGACGGGGACGACGTTCTCATCGACCCCTCCGTCACCAAGGCGACGGCCTGAGCCTCGCCTACGACCCCCAGACTTACGAGTAAGGAACATCATGTCTGTCCTCGAGATCCGCGACCTCCACGTGACGGTCGAGACGGAGAACGGTACGACCCCGATCCTCAACGGTGTCACGCTGACGCTGCGCACCGGTGAGACCCACGCCATCATGGGCCCCAACGGCTCCGGCAAGTCGACCCTGGCGTACACCATCGCCGGTCACCCCAAGTACACCGTCACGAGCGGATCCATCACGCTCGACGGTGAGGACGTGCTCGAGATGAGCGTCGACGAGCGTGCGCGCGCCGGTCTCTTCCTCGCGATGCAGTACCCGGTCGAGATCCCCGGCGTGACCGTCACCAACTTCCTCCGCACCGCCAAGACGGCCATCGACGGCGAGGCGCCGGCGATCCGCACCTGGACCAAGGACGTCAAGGGCGCGATGCAGAACCTGCGCATGGACGCGAAGTTCGCGCAGCGCAACGTCAACGAGGGCTTCTCCGGCGGCGAGAAGAAGCGCCACGAGATCCTTCAGCTCGAGCTGCTGAAGCCGAAGATCGCCGTCCTCGACGAGACCGATTCCGGTCTGGACGTCGACGCGCTGAAGATCGTGTCGGAGGGCGTCAACCGCGCCAAGGAGCAGACCGACCTCGGCGTCCTGCTCATCACGCACTACACCCGCATTCTGCGCTACATCCGGCCCGACTTCGTACACGTCGTCGTCAAGGGGAAGATCGTCGAAGAGGGCGGCCCCGAGCTCGCCGATCGTCTCGAGGAAGAGGGTTACGACCGTTTCCTCGAGGCCGGTACCCCGATCGACGCGTAAGATCGTTACATGACCGCAACCCTCGCGCCCGAGAAGTACGACGAGGTCACCGAGGCCCTGAAAGACGTCATGGACCCCGAACTGGGGATCAACGTCGTCGACCTGGGACTCATCTACGACCTCGCGTGGGATGACGAGAACGACGCGCTCGTCATCCACATGACCCTCACCTCGGCGGGATGCCCGCTGACCGACGTGCTCGAAGAGCAGACGGCGCAGGCCCTCGACAACGTCGTGGACCGTTTCCGCATCAACTGGGTGTGGATGCCGCCGTGGGGTCCCGAGCGGATCACCGACGACGGCCGCGACATGATGCGCGCCCTCGGTTTCGCGATCTGAGGCTGAGTCCCGACCGCAGCGGACGAGTGATGCGCGCCCTCGGTTTCGCGATCTGAGTCTCCCGCCGAACGCCCGTCCCTCCATGGGGCGGGCGTTCGCCTTTCCCGCGTGCGGGGGCCCGCGCTCGTGTTTCGCTGTCTGACGCCGTGATTCCGCGGCATCCGGAGCCCTCAATAGGCTGTGCGGATGAGCGTTCCTCCGTTGCAAGCCCTGCCGCTCGAGCTCCTGCGTCAGCGTTCGAGCACGAAGTGGCGCTCGTACGGCGACGACGTCATCCCGATGTTCGTGGCCGAGACGGATTTCGCCCTCGCGCCTGCGATCACCGCGGCGCTGCATCGGGCCGTCGAGATCGGCGACACCGGGTACACCCCGCCGCGGCCGGGCATCGACCTCGACTTCGCCGACTACGCCGAGCGCCGGTGGGGCTGGCGACCCGACACGGCACGCATCCGCTGGACGGGCGACGTGATGATGGGCGTCGTCGAGGTGCTGCGCGCGGTGACGGCCCCCGGCGATCGGGTGGTCGTGACGCCTCCCGTCTACCCGCCGTTCTACGACACGGTGGAGGAGGCCGGCGCCGTGGTCGAGCGGGTGCCGCTCGTCGACGACGGCGAGCGGTGGTCTCTCGATCTCGACGGCATCGAACGGGCGTTGGCCGATGGCGCGCGGTCGGTGTTGCTCTGCAACCCGCACAACCCGACCGGTACGGTGCACTCCCGGGAGTCGCTCGCCGCCCTCGCGCGCCTCGCGCACCGTTACGGTGCCACCGTCGTCAGCGACGAGATCCACGCGCCGCTGACGCACGCGCCCGCCGTGTTCACGCCGTTCCTGGATGCCGCGCCCGAGGCGGCGGCGGTCGGGTACACCGTGACGAGCGCGAGCAAGACCTACAACCTCGCGGGCCTGAAGTGCGCGGTGATCGTGACCGGCTCCGAAGAGACGGCCGCGGTGGTGCGGGCTCTGCCGTGGGAGGTCGAGTGGCGCGCCGGGCTGTTCGGCGTCATCGCCAACCGCGCAGCCTTCGCACCCGACAGCGACCAGTGGCTCGAGGCGCTGCTGGCGGCCCTCGATCACAACCGCCGGTTGCTGGCCGACCTGCTGGCCGAGCACCTGCCGCTGGCCCGGTACCGGATCCCGGATGCCGGGTTCCTCGCTTGGGTCGATGTCTCGGCCTACGGGTGGGGTGCCAATCCCGCGCCGTTCATCCGCCGCGAGGCAAAGGTCGCGCTGCACCACGGACCGCTCTTCGGGGAAGAGGGCGTGGGGCACGTGCGCATCAACGTCGGGTGCGACCCGGAGGTGCTGCGCGACGCGGTCGAGCGGATCGGTCGTCTGGCGGCCGCGGCCGGTGCGGACGCGGGCGGATCGTCCCTCGCCGGGACGTCGCTCGTGGCATCCGAAGATAGGTAAGGGTATCCTTATCGAGTGATCACCGCTACGCGCCCCGCCTACCGCCCGTACGTCGCGACGGTGAAGGCCGCGCAGCGGCTGTCGCCGCACTTCGTGCGCGTGACGTTCACGTCGCCCGACTTCGACGTCTTCGGCACCGATCGCCGGGATCAGCGCGTCAAGCTCGTGCTCCCCGGAGCTGACGGGCGCGTCTGCGACATCGGGCAGGACGATCCGGATGCCATCGCGAACGGCGAGTGGTACACCCGGTGGCGCGATCTGCCCGATGAGGAGCGGATGCCGTTCCGCACGTACACCGTGCGACGGATCGATCCCGGGGCGCTCGAGCTCGACATCGACTTCGTCGTGCACCATGACGCGGGTCCGGCGGGGTCATGGGCGGAGGCGGCGACGGTCGGCGACCAGCTCGTCGTGGTGGGCCCCGACGCCCGCAGCCCCGAGTCCGCGCAGGGCATCGATTTCCATCCCGGCACGGCGCGTCGGATCCTGCTCGCCGGCGACGAGACCGCGGCCCCGGCGATCTGCGCCGTGCTCGAGGGGCTGGAGCCCGGACTCGACGTCGATGCGTTCATCGAGGTGCCGACCGTCGACGACGCCCTGCCGGTGGGCAGCGGCGATGCGCGCGTGCACTGGTTGGCGCGCGGCGATCGCCCCCACGGCGAGGCCCTGATCGAGGCCATCGAGGGGTGGACGACGGCATCCTCAGACGTGCTGGCGCGCGCGGCGGCGCCGCGTCCGCAGGTGCTCGAAGACATCGACCTCGAGGTCGAGCTTCTGTGGGACAGCCCCGACGACGCCGAGGGCGAGTTCTACGCGTGGATCGCGGGGGAGTCCTCGACCGTCAAGCTGCTGCGTCGCATGCTCGTGTCGGGATGCGGCGTCGACCGCGGCCGCGTGGCGTTCATGGGGTACTGGCGCGCGGGTCAGGTCGAACGGACGGCCTGAGCTCGATCAACCCGTCCGGAACGAGACGAGGCTCGGGCTTCTTCTCGTCGGTCGAGCACCTTCGCTGAGCGCCCGCTCGGTAGGACTGCGCAGCGGAATGGTGCGTGTCTGCTCGACGGGCCCGCGCGGGCGCCACCGCGTGCGCCTCCTCGGAGAGGACGGGCGCGCGGAAAGCGCCTGCGGCTGTGCGGCGCAGCTGCCCCGGCGGGATCGTCTGTCCGGGCACGATGGGGCCGCTCATGCATGAGCGTTTGCGCGTGCGCGGCGGGTTACGCCCGCGAACCCGTGTGCGCCTGCTCGGGCTCCGCGACGGTGTGGTGCCGGCCGATGGGGATGACCATGGGACGCCCGGTCAGTGGATCCGGTACCACGCGGCTGTCGAGGCCGAAGACGCTTCGCACCGTCTCTTCGGTGAGGACCTCGGCGGGATCTCCCGCCGCGATCACCTCGCCTTGCGCCATGGCGACGAGGTGGTCGGCGTAGCGCGCCGCGAGGTTGAGGTCGTGCAGCACCATGGCGACCGTCGTGCCCCGCTCGCGGTTGAGGTCGGTCAGCAGGTCGAGCACGTCGATCTGGTGGCTGATGTCGAGGAACGTGGTGGGCTCGTCGAGCAGCAGCACGTCGGTCTCCTGCGCCAGAGCCATGGCGATCCACACGCGCTGGCGCTGCCCACCGCTCAGCTCGTCCACCGGACGATCGGCCAGGTGCGTGACGTCGGTCGCCTCGAGGGCTCGGGCGACGGCGGTGTCGTCGGCGCTCGTCCACCGCGACAGGGCACCCTGGTGGGGGTGTCGGCCCCGGCTGACGAGGTCGGAGACGGCGATGCCGTCGGGGGCGATCGGCGACTGCGGCAGCAGGCCGAGCACGCGTGCGACCTGCTTGGTCGGGAGGCGGTGGATGACTTTGCCGTCGAGCAGCACCTGACCGGACGACGGGGTGAGCAGTCGCGCCATCGCCTTCAGCAGCGTCGACTTGCCGCATGCGTTGGCGCCGACGATGGTGGTCACTCGGCCCGCGGGGATTCGCAGGTCGAGGGAATCGACGATGGTCCGGTCGCCGTAGCCGAGGGTGACGCCCTCGGCCGCCAGGGAGCGCTCGATGGTCATAGCGTGGTTCCTCCGGATCGACTGCTTCGCACGAGCAGGTAGATGAGATAGGGAGCGCCCAGCACGCCCGTGATGACGCCCACCGGCAGCCGTGTACCGAAGGCGAACTGGGCGCAGTAGTCGGCCACGAGCACCAGGAGTGCCCCCACGAGGCCCGCCGGCAGCACGGGGGAGCCGACCGGGCCGAGCAGGCGCACGGCGATGGGGCCGGCGAGGAACGACACGAACGCGATGGGGCCGGCGGCGGCCGTGCCGAAGGCGAGCAGACCGACGGCCGCGACGATCAGCAGCATCCGGCTGCGCTCGACGGGGAGGCCGACGGCCGCGGCCGTCTCGTCGCCCATGCGCAGGATCTCGAGACGTCGCGCGAGCACCAGGAGGACGGGTGCGAGCACGAACACGGCCCCTGCCACGGGCAGCGCGCGGTCCCAGGTGGCGTCGTTGAGGTTGCCGGTGATCCAGCGCATGGCGGCGGGGAGGTCCCATTCGGCCGCGCGTGAGATGACGTACGAGACGACGGCCTGGCACATGGCGGCGACGCCGATGCCCACGAGGATGAGCCGCGCCCCGGAGCCGCCCTTGCGGTAGGCGAGAAGGTAGATCGACAGGGCCACGGCGAGGGCGGCGGCCATCGCCATGACCGACACGGCGGTCTCGCCGACACCGAGCACGACGATGCCGATCACGGCGGCGGCGCTGGCGCCGGTGTTGATGCCGATGACGTCGGGGCTTGCGAGGGCATTGCGGAGCATCGACTGGAACACGACTCCGCCCATGCCGAAACACAGGCCGGTCAACAGGCCCGTGACGGCGCGCGGCAGGCGCAGCTCGCCGACGGTGAAGGACGCGCCGGGCACACGCTGACCGGTCAACACGCCCCAGACCTCGGCGGGGGAGTACGCGGTCTGACCGAGCATGAGCGAGAGGGCGAAGGCGATCACGACGGCCGCGGCCAGGATGCCGGTGACCACCGCCCACCGCGTGCGGCGGCGGCGGCGCCCTGCCCGCACGAGGGTCACGGCGTCGACCGCGGGTGCCGAGAGGACGTCGGTGCTCACAGGGCCCTCATCTTCTGGCGGCGCACGAGGGCGATGAAGAACGGCGCTCCGATCAGAGCGGTGACGATGCCGACCTCGATCTCTTCGGGACGTGCGATGACACGGCCCACGACGTCGGAGACCGTGAGCAGGATGGCGCCGCCGGCGGCGGACACGGGCAGGAGCCAGCGGTGATCGACGCCGACGATGAGCCGGCAGATGTGGGGGACGACGAGACCGACGAAACCGATCGGGCCGGCGACGGCGGTGGCCGCGCCGCACAGGATGACGGCTCCCGCGGATGCGGTCAGGCGTGCGGTGCGCACGCGGGCGCCCAGGCCCGCGGCGAGCTCGTCGCCGAGGGCGAGGGTGTTCAGCGCGGACGCGCTCAGCAGGCAGATCACGAATCCCACGACGAGGAAGGGGAGCACCTGACCGATCGTGTCGGGGGTCGCGCCTCCGACACCGCCCACCTGCCAGAACCGGAAGACGCTCATCACGTTGATCCGGGGCAGCAGGATGGCGCTGATGAGCGAGCTGAAGGCGACCGCGGTGACCGCGCCCGCCAGCGCGAGCCGCAGCGGGGTCGGGCCTCCGCGGCCGAGGGAACCGATCGCGTAGACGAAGACGGCTGCGGCGCCCGCACCGATCATGCCGGTCCAGATGTAGGCCGAGGCCGAGCTGAGGCCGAAGAACGCGATACCGGTGACGATCGCGAGCGACGCGCCGCCGTTGATACCGAGGATCTGCGGGTCGGCGAGCGGATTGCGGGTGGCTCCCTGCAGCACGGCTCCGGCGACCGCGAGGGCGGCGCCGACGAGCATGGCCAGGATCGTGCGCGGCACGCGCTTGCCGACCGCGGCCGCCGACGCGGTATCGGTCGACCCGGTCAGGCCCGCCCAGATGTCGGCGAACGCGACGTCGCGCGCGCCGAAGGTGACCGAGAGCACTCCGGCGAGAAGAAGGGCCGCCACGAGCACGACGAGCCAGAGCACGCGTCGCCGCCCCCGGGCACGCGAGCGCGTGACGCCGGGGGCGGTCGAGGCCGGAGCGAGAACGGTCATCGCACCGAGGAGTGCCGCTGCGGCATCAGGAGCCGGCCTTCTCCGAGGCGGCGCCGACCAGGTCGATGTACTCGTCGCCGTAGGAGGTGCCGATCGACAGCGGGCTGGGGTTGGCCGCTGCGGCGATGGTGGTGTCGTCGGTCAGGGTGGCGAAGGCCCCGGACTTGATGGCCGGGATGCGCGACCACAGCGGGTCGGCCTGCAGCTGAGCGAGCAGCTCGGGCGTGCCGTAGCCGACGATGACATCGACATCGGAGAAGGTCTCGATGTTCTCGGTGCTCTGCGTGAACCAGAAGGTCGCGGCATCCTTGCTGGACTCCTCGACGGCCGACGACGGGGTGAGCCCGAGCTCGGTGAGGTACGCCGCGCGCGGGTCGAGCGTCGAGTAGTAGCCCAGCGTGCTGAGGTCGGTCGGATCGAGGTAGGTGAACAGCGTCTTCTTACCCGCGAGGGCGGGGTACTTCGCGGACGCATCGGTGACGTGCTGCTCGAGGTCGGCGATGAGCTCCTCCGCCTGCTCCTCGCGGCCGAGGGCCTTGGCATCCGTCAGGGTCATCTCCTGCCACGAGGTGCCCCAGGCGACCTCGGGGAACGCCACGACGGGGGCGATCTTGCTGAGGGTGTCGTATTGCTCCTGCGTCATGCCGGAGTAGGCGCCCAGGATGACATCGGGCTGCGCGTCGGCGATGGCCTCGTAGTCGAAGCCGTCGGTCTCGTCCATGAGGGTCGGGGTTTCGGCGCCCAGCTCGTCAAGCTTGTCCTTGACCCAGGGGAGCAGGCCGTCGCCGTCCTCATCGCCCCAGGTGACCTTCGGCATGGCGACCGGCACGACGCCGAGGGCGAGGGCGGCCTCCTGGTTACCCCAGCTGACGGTGACGACGCGCTCGGGCTGGGCCTCGATGGTCGTCTCGCCGAAGGCGTGGTCGATCGTCACCGGGAAGGAGCCGCCGGCGGACTCGGTCGAGCCCTCCTCGGCGCCCGGTGCGGCGGAGGTGCCGGCGCAGCCGGTGAGGACGAGGGCGGAACCGGCGGCGAGGGCCGCCAGAGCGCGGAATCGGGACACGAAGAGCCTCCTGCGTGTTAGGTAAGGATAGGCTTAGTTTAGGTCAGTCATCGGGTGAGAAAGCAAACCCGGATGACGGGGACCCAGGTGATCGTCTCGGCGTCGAGGTAACGGCATCCGGGGTATTCGTCGACCCCGCTGTCGGTGGGCATGCAGATGCGCGTCTTATACTGGGTGGCTGGCCAATCTCTGGCCGTTCTCCATCCCCGACTGAACGGACGTTCGCTGTGCTCGCCGTGCACGACCTCGAGATCCGCGTGGGCGCCCGCGTGCTCATGTCCGACGTGGCGTTCCGCGTCTCCGACGGCGACAAGATCGGCCTCGTCGGGCGCAACGGTGCGGGCAAGACGACCCTGACCAAGGTGCTCGCCGGCGATCTGCTGCCCTCGAACGGCGGCGTCGACCGGTCGGGCGAGCTCGGCTACCTGCCGCAGGACCCGCGCTCGGGAGACCCCGAGATGCTCGCGCGCACGCGCATCCTCGACGCCCGCGGGCTCGGTTCGCTCGCCCTGGGCATGCACGAGGCGTCGCTGGCGATGGCCGACGACGACGCCGCGGTGGCGGCGAAGGCGATGAAGAAGTACGCCCGTCTCACCGAGCAGTTCGAGGCGGCCGGTGGGTACGCGGCCGAGGCCGAGGCGGCATCCATCGCCCACAACCTCTCCCTCCCCGACCGCATCCTCGATCAGCCGCTGAAGACCCTCTCGGGTGGACAGCGGCGCCGCATCGAGCTCGCGCGCATCCTCTTCTCCGACGCGCAGACGATGATCCTCGACGAGCCGACCAACCACCTCGACGCCGACAGCGTCGTGTGGCTGCGCGAGTTCCTCAAGGGCTACAAGGGCGGGCTCATCGTCATCTCGCACGATGTCGAGCTCGTCGGCGAGACGGTCAACCGGGTCTTCTACCTCGATGCCAACCGCCAGGTCATCGACGTCTACAACATGAACTGGAAGAACTACCTGCGCCAGCGGGTGGCCGACGAGGAGCGCCGCAAGAAGGAGCGCGCCAACGTCGAGAAGAAGGCCACCGCTCTGCAGCTGCAGGCCGCGCGCTTCGGCGCCAAGGCGTCGAAGGCCGCCGCGGCGCACCAGATGGTCGCCCGTGCCGAGAAGATGCTCTCGGGCCTGGATGACGTGCGTCAGGACGAGCGGGTCGCCAAGCTCCGCTTCCCCAAGCCCGCGCCGTGCGGCAAGACGCCCCTCATGGCATCCGGCCTGTCGAAGTCGTACGGGTCGCTGGAGATCTTCACCGACGTCGACCTCGCGATCGACCGCGGCTCGCGCGTCGTCATCCTGGGTCTGAACGGTGCGGGTAAGACGACGCTGCTGCGCATCCTCGCGGGCGTCGACAAGCCCGACACCGGTCAGCTCGAGCCCGGTCACGGCCTGAAGATCGGCTACTACGCGCAGGAGCACGAGAATCTCGACGTGCACCGCTCGGTGCTCGACAACATGATGTCGGCGGCGCCGCACATCACCGCCACCGAGGCACGCAAGGTGCTGGGCTCGTTCCTGTTTGTCGGCGACGACGTGCTCAAGCCCGCGGGTGTGCTCTCGGGCGGCGAGAAGACGCGTCTGTCGCTCGCGACGCTCGTGGTGTCGTCGGCCAACATGCTGCTGCTCGACGAGCCCACCAACAACCTCGACCCCGCCTCGCGCGAGGAGATCCTCGGCGCGCTGGCGCACTACGAGGGTGCCGTCGTGCTCGTCTCGCACGACGAGGGTGCTGTCGAGGCGCTGAACCCTGAGCGCGTGCTCATCCTCCCCGACGGCGTGGAAGACATCTGGGGCCGCGACTACGCGGACCTGATCACCCTGGCGTAGGGCGCCGGGCCTCAGCCCAGCGACACCCACTCGCGGTGTTCGGTGAACGCGCGGATCCGGTCGTCGTCCGGCTCCACGCCGAAGCCGGGTGACGTCGGGATCGCGATGAACCCCTCCTCGTCGAGCGTGATCGGGTCGGTGATGTCTTCTCGGTAGAAGCGGTCGGATGCCGAGATGTCGCCCGTGAGCGTGAAGCCGGGCAGGCCCGCCAGGGCGGCGTTCGCCGCTCGTCCGATGCCCGTCTCGAGCATCCCCCCGCACCACACGGGAACCCCGTGCGCTCGCGCGACGTCGTGCACGCGACGCGCCTCGACATAGCCGCCGACGCGGCCCGGCTTGACGTTGACGACCGAGGTGGCGCCGAGCGCGATGGCATCCGCCGCCGACTCGGCCGACACGATCGACTCATCCAGGCACACCGGGGTGCGCAGTTCGCGGGCCAGCACGGCGTGCTGGCGCAGATCCTCATCGCCGAGCGGCTGCTCGATCAGGAGCAGGTCGAAGGGGTCGAGTCGGCGCAGATGCGCGGCGTCACCCAATCGGTAGGCGGTGTTGGCGTCGACCTGGAGCGGAATGTCGCCGAAGCGTTCGCGGACGGCGCGGACGGGCTCGACGTCCCACCCCGGCTCGATCTTCAGCTTCACGCGCCGGTATCCCTGGGCGAGATACCCGTCGATCGCGGCGAGCAACGCGGGGATCGAGTCGTGGATGCCGACACTCACCCCCGACGGCACGCGATCGGCATCCACTCCCAGCCAAGATGCGAACGAGCGGCCGCTCGCGCGCAGTTGTGCGTCGATCACCGCCATCTCGACCGCGGCCTTGGCCATGCGGTTGCCGCGGACGTGCTCGAACAGCCCCGCGACGTTCTCGGCGGTGACCTCGTGCCCCTCGGTCTGCGCGGCCACGATGGCCGGGGCGAGTTCCGTGGCGATGACGTGGCGGGCGCCCTCGAGGAACTCGGACGAGTAGACCGGCCGGGGGAGCGCGACGCACTCGCCCCACCCGATGACGGTGCGGTCGCCGACGGCGGCTTCGACGCGGACGATCAGGGGGGTGCGTTCGGTCTGGACACCGAAGGACGTGCGGAAAGGGCTCACCAGCGGCAGGCGCAGGGTGAGCAGGTCGAGAGAAAGCAGGTGCATGGTCGTGGTGTCCTCGGGGAGGTGGTCGGTGGGGACGCGCGCGGGCGCGGTCAGTCTTTGCGCAGCACGTAGCCGGCGTTGCGCACGAAGCCGTCGATGCGCCACCCCTCGGAAAGGGCGCCGGCGAGCACCTCGCGCACGGCGAGACGCCATCGGTGGGCGCGGCGAGGGTCGATGACGCGGAGGCCCTCGATGTCGGCGGGCACGTGGACGATACGTTCGCCGCGGGACGGCAGCGCCGTCACGACGGGCAGACCGTCGGCATCGTCGAGGGCTGCGGGGGCGACGGTGTTCGCCGCGGGGGCCCGCGGCGCATCCAGCTCCCACCGCACCTCGAGTCGGTCGCTCGGCTCGCCGAGGTTCACGGCATCCTGCATCGGACCGTACAGGTCGGGCAGGTACGCGACGCCCTGCGCCCCCAGACGCGTGAGGTTGAAGTGGGCGTTGCGGCGCACCAGCGGGTCGAACGTCCAGGTGATGGCGGCGACTCCGCGCTCCAGAGCCCAGTCCCGCTGCTGCAGTTTCAGGGCGAGACCGATGCCGCGGCCCGAGGTGCCGGGGCGCGTCGCGGCAACGTGCGAATGCAGGCGCGTCGGATCATCGGCGTGCAGGAACCCGGCGCACACTCCCGCGATGCCGTCGGCGTCTTCGGCGATCGCGACGTGGTTGCCCGTGTGGGCCAGGGCGACGAGCAGCCCGACGCTCGCGATGCGGTTGTCGGGCCCCCACACGTCGTTGACGAGATGTATGGCGGCGCGGGCCCCCTCGGCATCCGTCACCGGTCGCACGCGCACGGCGGCGCGTTCCGCCGCCGAGGCGGCCGACGGGACGGATCCCGGGGCGACGACCTGGGCGGTCACAGCACGCTCTCGATGAAGGCGCGCGTGCGTTCGTGCTGCGGCGCGCCGATGACCTGGGCGGGCGCGCCCGCCTCGACCACGACACCGCCGTCCATGAAGACCACGGTGTCGGCGACCTCGCGGGCGAAGCCGATCTCGTGAGTGACGACGATCATGGTCATGCCGTCTTTCGCCAGGTCGCGCATGACGGCGAGCACGTCGCCGACGAGTTCGGGGTCGAGTGCCGAGGTCGGTTCGTCGAAGAGCATCAGCTGCGGGTGCATCGCCAGGGCCCGCGCGATGGCGACGCGCTGCTGCTGGCCGCCCGACAGCTGCGCGGGATAGTGCCCGGCGTAGTCGGCCAACCCCACCCGGTCGAGGAGCTCGCGCGCCTCGCCCTGGGCGATCGCACGACGGACCCCCGCCACGCGCTGGGGCGCTTCGATGATGTTCTCGAGGGCCGTCATGTGCGGGAACAGGTGGAAGCGCTGGAACACCATGCCGATGTTGCGCCGCTGCGCGGCGACTTCCCTCGGGCGCATCTCGCGCAGACCGCCGCGGTGCTCGCGGTAGCCGATCAGGTCGCCGTCGACGAGGATGCGCCCGCCGTCGATGGACTCCAGGTGGTTGATGCAGCGGAGGAACGTCGACTTCCCCGAGCCGGACGGGCCGAGCAGGCACGCGACGCTCCCGCGGTCGACGCGCAGGTCGATGCCGCGCAGGACGTGATGGGTGCCGAAGCTCTTGCGGACGTTGCGCGCGTCGACGAGGGGGACGGTGGCGGTCATGGGGTGTTCTCCTTCGTCGGATGCGGGGACGACGGGTCGGTCGGTGCGGCACCCGGCGACGGTGGCGTCAGGCGGATGGCCGCCGTCAGCGGCCCGGTGGTCGGGGGCACCTCGGTGCCGGCATCCATCCCGCGCGCACGTCGTGCGCGGGCCACGATGCGGTCGAAGAGCGCGAAGGCCTTCTGCCGGGGCGTCGGGGCGAGGGTGCGACCGACACCACGACCGAACCGCCGCTCGAGGTAGTACTGCGGGATCGACAGCACCGAGGTGAGGATGAGGTACCACACGGCGACGACCACGAGCAGCTCGACCTGACGCAGGTTCTGCGCCGAGATGTCGGTGGCACGGGTGTACAGCTCCTGCACCGCGATGAGTTCCAGCAGCGCGCTGTTCTTCAGCATCGAGATGGTCTCGTTGCCCATCGGCGGGATGATCACGCGCATCGCCTGGGGGAGGACGATGCGCCGGAGGGTGGTCGCCTCGCTCATGCCGAGCGACAGGGCGGCCTCGCGGTTGCCCTTGTCGACGGAGAGGAGACCTGCGCGGACGATCTCGGAGGCGTAGGCGGCCTCGTTGAGTCCGAGCGCGAGAACTCCGGCGATGAAGGGGGTGATGACGGTGCTCGTCGGGGCGGAGAAGAGCACCACGTCGGTGAACGGGATGCCGATCGTGACGTTCTCGAAGAGCAGTCCGAGGTATCCCCAGAACACGATCTGCACGAGCAGAGGCGTGCCGCGGAAGAACCAGGTGTACAGCCAGGAGAAGGTGCGCAGCACCGGATTCGTCGACAGGCGCGTGACGGCCAGGGCGACGGCCAGGATGATCGCCAGGAGCATCGAGACAGCGGTGATGACGACGGTGGTGACGACGCCCTCGAGGATGGGCTGCGCCAGCAGGTACTTCTCGATGACGTCGTGCTGGATGTTGTCGTTGTTCCAGACGGCGGCCGCGAACGCGGCGAAGACGAGGACGACGGCCGCCGCCGCGACCCAGCGCAGCGGATGCCGCACCGGGGTCGCGACGACGTCGTCGAGCGACGCGGCGCCGGGCGCCGCCGTCGTCGACGAGGGGGTCACTTGGTCGCGCCGTTGACGATGGCGCTGGGCACGCCGTAGTCGGACAGGTCGTACTTGGCGAGCAGCTCCGTGTAGGTTCCGTCGTCCATCACGGCCTGGAGGGCGGCCTCCAACGCCTTGGTCAGGTCGGCGTTCTCCTTCAGCACACCGATGCCGGTGTAGGCGACACCGTAACCGGAAGGGTTGGTCGGGTCGTGTACGACCTCGAAGTCGTTGCCGTCACCGCTGGTCTGGGCGGTGTGAGCGGCGGGCGCGGCATCGAAGACGTCGGCGACGGCCTGGCCCGACTTGACGGCGAGGATGGCGTCGTTCTCGGTGGGGAGTTCGATCGAGGTGATGCTTCCGCTCGCGCACTTGGTCGACTCGGATGCCACGAACTCGGCCTGGGTGGTGCCCTTCGCGACGGCGACGGACTTGCCGCACAGGTCGGCGAGAGAGGTGATCCCCTCGGGGTTTCCCTTCTCGACGAGGATGGCGAGTCCCGCTTGGAAGTAGTCGGTGAAATCGAGCACCTCCTCGCGCTTGGCGGTGTCGTTCATGCCGAACATGATGATGTCGTGCTTCTTCGACTGAAGTGACGGGATGATGCTGGTGAAGTCCTGCACCTCGAAGGTGAACGGCACGCCGAGCTCGGCGGAGAGGGCCTGACCGAGGTCGTAATCGAAGCCGCTCCATTCCCCGCTGTCGCTTCTCATGACCATCGGGGCGTAGATGCCGCTGGCGACGTTGATGCCGTCCTTGAAGGCGGCGGGGACGAGAGACGCCAGGGGGGCGTCGGCGTTCGTCGTCGAGGTGGTGGCCGCCGACTCCGGCGAGGCGGGGGAGCTGCACCCCGACAGGCTCAACAGCAGGACGGTGGCGGCGGCGGCGGTGGTCAGTGCGGTGCGGCGATGGAGGGACACGTGGTTCTCGCTCTCGTTCTTCGGGTGGCGGGACATTGTCCACGTTAGAAAGCAGTCATCATCCGGGTCTTATCCGATCGGACTACGATTCCGTCATGCCGTTGTCGGATCGTCTACCCGGGGGCCCGGGCCCGCAGGATCTCGCCGCGCTGCTGGGCCGCGTCGGATCCGCACTTCTTCGTCGCGTGGACACCCACGATCGGGACGGTCAGCCAAGCGCCGTCGACCGAGCGGTCGCCGCGCGGGTCGTCCTGCACGACCCGCGCGACCCGTTGCCCGACGTCGCGGGGGCGATCCTGCTGGTCCCTGCGGTGAGTGTCGACGACGACCTCGAACCGCTCCTCGCGCACGCGGCAGCCCGCGGGTGCCCGGCGGTGGGAGTGAAGTTGCGCGGCGGCGATCCCGAGGCGCTGACGGCGCGAGCGGCGGCGCACGGCGTCGCGCTGCTGGCGGTCGACGACGACGCCGCATGGGAGCACGTCGTCTCGGTGCTGGAGTCGGCGCTGGGCTCATCGGCCTCCGGCGACGATCAGCGAGGCGGCGATTCGCTGTTCGCCCTCGCCCACGCCGCCGCCGCGAGCATCGGCGGTGCGGTGTCGATCGAGGATCTCGACCGCAGCGTCGTGGCGTACTCCACGGTGGAAGGCCAGCGACTGGACCGCCTCCGCGAGGAAGGCATCCTCGGCAGGCGCGTCCCCGATGTGGCGCACAACCTCGAGCGCTACCGCGCCGTCTCCGCGTCGACGCGGGTCGAGCGTTTCCCGGCCGTGGACGACGCGCTGCCGCGAACGGCGTTGGCCATCCGGGCCGGATCGCGGGTACTCGGCTCCATCTGGGTGGTCGACCCGCCCGAAGGCGTCAGCGAGGCCGGTGAACGAACGCTCCGAGAGGCTGCGGGCCTGGCCGCCATGCATATGCTGCGTCGTCGCACGAGCGACGAGGTGCGCCTCCACCTGCGCGCTGAGATCGTGGGCGGAGCGCTCGAGGGACGCTGGTCGCCGCGCGAGACGCACCGGCGCCTCGCGCTCGCGCCGGGAGCGCGTCTCGGGCTGGTGGGGTTCGCCACGCTCGGGGCGGGTGCCGAATGGCTGACGATCCTGCCCTATCTGTCCCACGCGCTCTCGCGGTTCGTCGCCACGTTCCGCCCGGACGCCGGGGTCGTCGAGACCCCCTCCGCGGTGTACGTGCTGCTTCCCGACGGTGGCGGCAACGCCGCTCTCCGTCTGGCCCAGCAGGGCCTGGCGGCCCTCGCGCGAGGTTTCCGCGATCAAGCGTGTGCGGCCGTCGCGGGATCGCTGGGCGTCGAGGATCTCGTCGCCGCCCGCCGGGAGGTCGACGACATCCTGCGGGAGGTGCTGGCCGACGCGCTTCTGCCGCGTCTGTGCCGCCTCGACGACGTCCGCGAACGGGTGCTCGTCGCTCGGGTCAGTGATGAATTGTCGCGCGAGGAGAGGCTCCGCTCGAGCGGGGTGGCGGCTCTGCTGCGGAGCGACCGCGAGCAGCGCACGGAGTATCGCGCGTCGCTGCTGGCCTGGTTCGAGGAGCAGGCCGATGTGCGGGCGGCCGCGTCACGACTCGGCGTGCATCCCAACACCCTGAGGTATCGCGTGCGACGGGCGGCCGAGCAGTTCGATCTCCCGATCGATGACGGCCCCTCTCGTCTGGGCCTGTGGATGCAACTTCGCGCGGCCGAGTGACCGACGGGTGTGGGTCTGCCGGCCACGCCACCAGGCGGGCGCCGCGCCCCTCACCGCGCGTCGAGCAGGGCGTCTTCGTCGTCGGCGTCGCGGTCGCGCGGGCGCTTGCGCGCACGGTGCAGGGCGACCGGGTCGACGCGACGCGGCTCGGCCGACGTCTTCTCCTGCGCCGGAGCCGGCGTGTCGTCATCGTCGAGGTCGTCGGCGTCTTCCCGGCGCAGCCGGCGTTCATTGACGATCACGTACCCGATGAAGGCGAAGCCCATCACGGCGAAGAGGATCCACTGGATGGCGTACGACAGGTAGGGGCCCGGGTCGTTGCTGGGCGGATCGATCGGTTGCGGTGCGGTCGCGGGTGCGGGCGTCTCCGCCATGAGCAGGCCGTAGGCGCCCGGCTCGATGGGGCCGGTCTGTTCTGCCACCAGGCCGAGGTTGATGGTCGGGACCTGCCCCGCTGCGGCGGAGCGGCCTGAAGACGGGGCGGCCTCCTCGGGCCGCAGTCGCACCTCGACCACCACCTCGCCCGTCGGCGGTGCGGGGATCAGGTCGGGCAGGGACTGCCGGTCGCCCGGGGCGAGCCAGCCGCGGTCGACGAGGAACACGCGCCCGTCGGTGAGCTCGAACGGCACGAGTTGCTCGTAGGCCGCGGATCCGCCGTGAGCGCGGTTGCGCACGAGCAGCTGCTCGTCGGAAAGGTAGCGGCCTTCGAGTCGCACCGGGCGCCATTCGTCGGCGGGGTTCAACGGTGCTCCGGGTGCCAACAGGTCTCCGAGGGGCACGGGGATGGCGTCGTAATTCGCCTCGACGAGCTGCAGCTGCTCGCTGCGCTCGGCGTTTCGCGAGAACTGCCAGTGCGAGAGGAACGCGCAGGCGATCGCGAAAAGGATCGCCACGCCGATGTACATCGCCCAGCGCGCGGCGGCCGGGGTTTCGCGTGCGCTCAGGGACGGTCTGGCGTCGACGCGCGCTCCGCGATCGCTCACGTCGTGTGTTTTCGCCACGTCTTCCAGGGTACGTCGGTCAGGCCGTGGGCGCGCTCATGCCGGATCGGCCGCGAGCGACCCGACCTCGACGGGGAAGTCACGCGCCGTCAGGAACTCACGGAGGTAGACGACGTGCTCGTCGCACGCGACCCACGTCTTGAGGCGATCGACGGCGTGAATACGCGGGTTGCGCCACCGCAGGGTCCAGACGGCCTTCTCACGGCATCCCGCTCGTGAGCACTCGGTCTGTTCCGGAGTCACGCGTCGTTCTCGCGCGGCGGATCGATGCGGGGCGTCTCGGCGATGCGGATGACGACGGGGGCATCGGATGCCGTCGGCGCGGTCGGTGCGGGACGCGGTGCCTCGATGGCGCGATCGGGGTCTATCCGCGTGGTCTCAGCGGCATCCTGGCCCACGTTGGCCACGATGACCGCGACGTAGGGCAGGAAGATGGCGCCCGCGGCGAAGACGAAGGTGTACCAGCCGTAGGGCTGGACCACGGCCATGGCGATGAAGCACGCGATGCGGATCCCCATCATCAGCATGTACTTCGCGAAACGACCGTCGGCGTCCTCCCGGGGAGCGGTGGGGAGCGACGTCGCAGACTGGGCGCGGTTTGTCTTCACAGTGGTCTCAGGGTACGCCCGTCTCGATGGGGTACGGCGCGTTCCGGCGGCCGTCTTCTCGACGTCATGACAAGCGGCCCGGTCGCCGCGCTGCGGGTGCCGTTCGAGGGCGACACCCCCAGCGATCGTGAGGTGAGCAGGCGCCGTGGCGCAGGTCCGATCCGCCGGCGGTGCGATGATGCTCCGTCACCGGTTCAGTGGGACGTGTCTCCGGCTGGGCGGGGCGGTCGCAGTGCGGTCTCTCGCTAGGCTGGGCCGGTTACGTCCCCGCACGCACAGGAGTGTCACCATGTCCCAGGACCGCGTCGTCGTCGTCACCGGAGGAAACCGGGGCATCGGTCGTGCCATCGCCGAGCGTTTCGTCGCCGAGGGGTGGAAGGTCGCCGTCACCGCCCGCTCGGGTGAGGGGCCCGAGGGAACGCTGACCGTTCGCGCCGACGTCACGGATGCGGCCGCCGTCGACGCCGCTTTCTCGCAGGTCGAGGCCGAACTCGGTCCGATCGCCGTGGTCGTCGCCAACGCCGGTGTGACCAAGGACACGCTGCTCCTGCGCATGAGCGAAGACGACTTCGACAGCGTCGTCAACACCAACCTCGGCGGTGCGTTCCGCGTCGTCAAGCGCGCGTCGAAGGGCATGCTCAAGGCGCGGTGGGGCCGCGTCATCCTCATCTCCAGCGTCGTGGGGCTCTACGGCTCGGCCGGGCAGGTCAACTACGCCGCCTCCAAGAGCGCACTCGTCGGCTTCGCCCGTTCCCTGACGCGCGAGCTCGGCGGTCGCGGAATCACCGCGAACGTCGTGGCTCCCGGCTTCATCGAGACCGACATGACCGCCGAACTGCCCGCCGACACGCAGGCCGAGTACAAGAAGAACATCCCGGCCGGGCGCTTCGCCTCGCCCGATGAGGTCGCCGGCGTCGTGACATGGCTGGCCGGCGACGGCGCGGCCTACATCTCCGGCGCCGTCATCCCGGTCGACGGCGGTCTCGGTATGGGGCACTGACCCACCTCGCGTCGTCGCCGTGAGGGCGCGCTGCCCGGGGTGGTCGCCGCGAGGGGGCGCCCGGACCGACGCCGTCACCGTTCGGGGCGTTCGTCGGGTCGTCGCCGCGAGGGTACGCTGCGAGGGCGCCGTCGCCGCGAGCGTCCTTCGTCGTGCGTTGCATCCGGCCGGTCCCCCGCGCGGCGCGCGGCACTCGATTCTCGTCGAGCGACCCGCGTTTCCCGTCGCGCGGCGCGCGCCGTTCATCTCACCGCCGCGACCAGCTTCTCCGAGAACTCAACGGGCTGCGAGAACTGCGGCCAATGGCCCGAGCCCAGGTGAACCACCTCGACGTCGTCGAGGCGACCGAATTCGGCGGCGTAGGCGCCCCAATCGGCCAGCACGCGCGGCAGGGACTCGGCATCGAGCTGACCGGACAGGATCGTCACCGGAATCGCGAAGCGTCGATCGTCGCCGAGCGTGACCGGTGAGGTGGGCACCCGGCCCGGGACGTCGACCACCTGCTTCGCGGTCCGGCGGCGGGTCTCGTCGTCGATGTCGGCGACGTCGTCGGCGTCGAAGGAGTCCCACCCCGGGAAGTGCACGACACCGTCGTCGACGGGGAACTCGGAGATCATCGCGCCGGGGTGCGGCACGATCGTGTCGACCAGGATGACGCGCGCGACGCTGTCGGGTCTGCGGTCGGCCGCGCCCCAGGCGACGTTGCCGCCGCCCGAATGCCCGACGAGGACGACCGGGTGGTCGAATCGGTCGATCTCGGACACGACCGCGTCGACCCAGTCGTCGATCACGAGGTCGCCGACGGCCGGCCCGGGCAGGCTCAGCGGGTGCGGTCGGTGCCCCGCCGCTTCGAGGGCGGGGATGACGTCGTCCCACGACGACGCGGTGAGCCAGAGACCCGGTATGAGGATGATGTCCATGCCGGGATGGTAGAGCGGGGTTCCGACATCGGGAAGCGGGGTGTGGGACGGGTCCGGGGCGCTGCGACGGGTCCGGGGCGTCGGTTCCGGGCGGATCGGGTCAGCGCGGGAGCAGCGGGATGACCTCGGCCAGGTCGACGGCGTCGATCACGAGGTCGGCACGCTCCCGCACCGCGGGCTTGGCGTTGAAGGCCAGACCGAGGCCGGCGACCGCCATCATCTCGAGGTCGTTCGCACCGTCGCCGATCGCGAAGGTGAGGGCGAGGGGCACGCCGTGATCGGCCGCCCAGGTGCGGAGCGTCTCGGCCTTCGCCGTGGCATCCACGATGTCCCCCTCAACTTCGCCGGTGAGGGAGCCGTCGGCGGCCGCGAGGCGATTGGCGCGCCAGACGTCGACGCCGAGATCGGGAGCGACGGTGTCGAGCACCTCGTGGAATCCGCCCGAGACGACGCCGACGCGCCCGCCGCGTTCGTGCACGGCCGCGACGAGCTCGCGCACGCCGGGGGTGGGCTCGATCCGCGCGATGGCCCGCGCGAATGCGTCGGTCGAGACACCCTCCAGGGCCCGTACACGCGAGCGCAGGCTCGTGGCGAAGTCGACCTCGCCGCGCATGGCGGCTTCGGTCGCGGCCGCCACCTCGGCCCCGCGACCGGCTTCGTCGGCGAGGAGTTCGATGACCTCGTTGCGGATCAGGGTGGAGTCGGCGTCGAGCACGACGAGGAAACGAGCAGGCGCAGGCACGCGCTCGACCCTAGCGGTTCGCGCGGTGGCGCATCGTTCGAGGGTCCCGGCGCACGGCACGGGCGTGGCGCGGAGACGCTCCACCCGAATGGTCGTCCGGGGGTGTCGAGGCGGGAACGCCGCCGGATGTCGCCGGGCGTCACCCGCCGATCCCGATGTCGGCGGGCGCGCGTAGGCTTCTCCGGTACCGCCTACTTCGAAGAAGGGATCCTCCATGGCCGATGTCGAGAGCTTCACCCTGGACCACACCGCCGTGCTGGCGCCCTATGTCCGCCTCATCGGATCGGAGTCGGGCCCGCGCGGCGACGTCATCTCCAACTTCGACCTCCGCCTCGTCCAGCCCAACGAGGGCGAGATCCCCACGGCGGGTCTGCACACCATCGAGCACCTGCTGGCCAGCCTCGTGCGCGACCGCATCGACGGTCTCATCGACATCTCGCCGTTCGGATGCCGCACGGGCTTTCACGTCATCATGTGGGGCGAGCCCGACGTGGCGGCCCTGGTCGATGCGATCTCCGACTCGTTGCGCGCGATCGCCGAAGACGTGCAGTGGGAGGACGTCCCCGGCACCGACGCGTACAGCTGCGGCAACTACCGCGACCACAGCCTGCACAGCGCGCGCGAGTGGTCGAAGGCCGTGCTCGAGAAGGGCATCTCGCGCGACGCGTTCGCGCGCGTCGGAGTCTGAACCCACGCGTTCCCGGATGCCGAAGGGGCGGTGACCAGTTCGGTCACCGCCCCTTCGGCATCCGGAAGTCCCGGCATCCCGTCACTCGTGGACGTGCACGTCTTTTCCGACGACCGTGATGCCCGTCTCCGTGACGGTGAAGCCACGGGCGAGGTCGCGCTCGCGGTCCACGCCGATCGTCGCGCCCGGGTCGAGCACGACGTTCTTGTCGAGGATCGCGCGGTGGATGCGCGCCCCCGCGCCCACCTGCACGCTGTCGAAGAGCACCGAGTCGGTGATCGTCGACCCCCCTCCGGCGAGGGCCCACGGTCCGACGACGCTGCGTTCCAGGTGCGTGCCTGACAGGACCGATCCGAGCGAGACGATCGAGTCGATCGCATTGCCGATGCGCCCGACCGAGTCGCGCACGAACTTCGCCGGCGGGGCGTTGAACGTCTGCGAGTAGATCGGCCAGTCGGTGTTGTAGAGGTTGAAGATGGGCAGGGTCGAGATCAGGTCCATGTGGGCGTCGTAGAACGACTCGATCGTGCCCACGTCGCGCCAGTACGACTGGTCGCGCGGCGTCGACCCGGGCACGTCGTTGCGCTGGAAGTCGTACACCGCCGCCTCGCCGCGGTTGACGAAGTAGGGGACGATGTCGCCGCCCATGTCGTGTGCGGAGGTGGGCAGCTCCCCGTCGTGCGTGACGGCCTCGACCAGCGCGTCCGCGTCGAAGATGTAGTTGCCCATCGACGCCAGCACCTCGTGGGGAGCGTCGGCGAGGCCCGTGGGGTTCTGCGGCTTCTCGAGGAACTCGCGGATCTTCGTGGGGTCGGTGGGGTCGGTGTCGATGACGCCGAACTGGTTCGCCAGGCCGATGGGCTGCCGGATGCCGGCGACGGTGGCGCGGGCGTCCGACGCGATGTGCGCCTGGAGCATCTGATCGAAGTCCATGCGGTACACGTGGTCGGCACCGATCACGACGACGATGTCGGGCTTCTCGTCGCGGATGAGGTTCATCGACTGCAGGATCGCGTCGGCGGACCCGGAGAACCAGCGTTTTCCGAGACGCTGCTGCGCCGGCACCGATGCGACGTACGCGCCGAGCATCGGTGACATGCGCCAGGTCTGCGAGATGTGGCGGTCGAGGCTGTGCGATTTGTACTGCGTCAGCACGACGAGCTGACGGAGCCCCGAGTTGATGAGGTTCGAGATCGCGAAGTCGATCAGGCGGTACTGGCCGCCGAACGGGACGGCGGGTTTCGCGCGATCGGCCGTGAGGGGCATGAGTCGCTTTCCCTCGCCGCCGGCGAGGATGATTCCGAAGACCTTCGGCGCTGCAGGCATGGCACAACACTAGGGGTCGCGGGAGCGTGCGGGAACACATGCGCGGCGCGCCGTCCGCTGTACTACGGTTCGTCTCATGCGCGTCGACATCGTGACCAAGGAGTACCCGCCGGAGATCTACGGGGGAGCCGGGGTGCACGCCACGGAATTGGTCAAGGCGCTGCGAGCGGAGGGCACCGACGTGCAGGTCCGCGCGTTCGGTGCCGACCGCGACGAACCCGACACCACCTCGTACGGCGTCCCGGCCGAACTGGCCTCGGCCAACGGCGCCATCCAGACGCTGGGCACCGACCTCGAGATCGTGTCCGACATCGCCGGTGCCGACGTGGTGCACTCGCACACCTGGTACGCGAACTTCGCCGGGCACCTGGCATCCCTCCTCCACGGCATCCCGCACATCGTCACCGCTCACAGCCTCGAGCCCCTGCGACCCTGGAAGGCCGAACAGCTCGGCGGTGGGTACGCGGTGTCGAGCTTCATCGAGAAGACCGCGTACGAGGGAGCCGCCGCGGTGGTCGCGGTGAGTTCGGGGATGCGCGACGACATCCTGCGCAGCTACCCGTCGCTGGACCCCGGCAAGGTGCGGGTGATCTACAACGGCATCGACACCGAGTCGTGGCATCCGGTGTCCGACGACGACTTCCTCGCGTCCGTGGGGATCGATCCGTCGCGCCCCTCCGTCGTCTTCGTGGGACGCATCACCCGGCAGAAGGGGTTGCCCTACCTGCTGCGCGCGGCCGAGCAGCTGCCGCCCGAGGTGCAGCTCGTGCTCTGCGCGGGAGCGCCCGACACCCCGCAGATCATGGCCGAGGTGCAGGAACTCGTGCGCGGCCTTCAAGCCACGCGCGACGGCGTCGTCTGGATTGAGAAGCTGCTCCCGCGGGCCGAGCTGTGCGCCATCCTCACCGCGGCGACGACGTTCGTGTGCCCGTCGGTGTACGAACCGCTCGGGATCGTCAACCTCGAAGCCATGGCGTGTGGTGCGGCCGTCGTGGGCACCGCCACCGGCGGCATCCCGGAGGTCGTCGTGGACGGCGTCACGGGCCGCCTCGTGCCCATCGAACAGGTGCAGGACGGGACGGGCACGCCCGTGGACCCCGAACGGTTCGTGGCGGATCTCGCTCGGGTGCTCACCGAGGTGGTGACGGATGCCGACACGGCCCGCTCCTACGGCGAGGCCGGGCGCCAGCGCGCCATCGACGATTTCAGCTGGGCGGCGATCGCGCAGACGACGACGGCGTTGTACGCCGAGGTGGCCGGGGCCGCGCGGTAGCTCACGGCAGCCGCGTCGGCGCACGCGGATGCGGCGGATGCCGTGGGACCGCGGTTCGCACACTCGGTGGCGGCGCTGCTTCACGCCCCACCCGAGGGCGCCGTCGCCGGTCGATCCCCGGCGACGGCGTCGTCGTGGGCGGCGGTGCGGACATCGTGCGCACGCGGACGATCTCGCCCGCGTGGGCAGCGTGGCACGCGACCGCCCTCGGGTCGGGATCAGTAGGCTAGCTCCATGCCGCAGGTGCTGGAGTTCTCCGATGTCATCGTCCGCCGCAACGGTCGGGACATCGTGTCCCACCTCGACTGGACGGTCTCGGATGACGAGCGCTGGGTGGTGCTCGGGCCGAACGGCGCCGGCAAGACCACCGTCCTCCAGCTGGCCGACACGCTCCTGCACCCGTCGTCGGGCTCGGTGACCATCCTCGGAGAGCGCCTCGGCCGCACCGACGTTTTCGAGCTGCGTCCGCGCATCGGGTTCGCCTCGTCGGCGACGGCCCGGCGCGTGCCGCCGGAGGAGACCGTGCTCGACGTCGTGCTGACCGCCGCATACTCCGTCATGGGTCGCTGGCGCGAAGAGTACGACGACGTCGACGAGCGTCGCGCGCTCCGCGTCCTCGCCGAATGGCGGCTCGACCACCTCGCGGATCGCACGTTCGGCACCCTGAGCGACGGCGAGCAGAAGCGGGTGCAGATCGCCCGCGCGGTGATGACCGACCCCGAGTTGCTCCTGCTCGACGAGCCCACGGCCAGCCTCGACCTCGGGGCGCGTGAAGAACTGCTCGCGCTGCTGTCCGGCTACGCGCAGGCGCCGACCACTCCCGCGATGGTCATGGTCACCCACCACGTGGAGGAGATCCCGGTCGGCTTCACGCACGTGCTGCTGCTGCGCGACGGCGAGGTCGTGGCATCCGGTCCCCTCGACGAGGCACTCACGGCCGAGAACCTCTCGGCCACGTTCGGGCTGGAGATCACCCTCACGCGCGACGCCGGTCGATACGCGGCGCGGGCGGTCTGAGCGTCCGATCCCCGAGGGCGGGGTCGAGGCAGCGCGTGCGCGGAGCGCGTTTCCGGCGCGGGCCTGGTAGACTCTCCCGTTGGTGCCTCCGGCGCCGCAGACTTTGACGTCCTGGCAGAATCCAGGGCACCACTTCTCAAAGGACCTCCCATGAAGACTGACATCCACCCCACGTACAAGGCCGTCGTGTTCCGCGACCTCGGCTCGGGCGACACGTTCCTCACCCGTTCGACCGTCTCCAGCGACAAGACGATCGAGCTCGACGGCGTGGAGTACCCCGTCATCGACGTGGAAATCTCGTCGGCTTCGCACCCCTTCTACACGGGCAAGCAGCGCATCATGGACTCGGCCGGTCGTGTCGAGAAGTTCAACCAGCGCTTCAAGAACTTCGGTTCCAAGTAAGACTCACGTCTTCATCGCGAGCCCCTCGTCCTTCGGGACGGGGGGCTTTTCGCGGTGTCCGCGGTCACGTGTCGCCGGGAGGAGCGAGTTATCGGCGGCGACGCGGACGGCCGGGCACGGCCAGATCGTCGAGACGCAGCTGCGGGCCGAGGTCGGCACGTCGGTGCGTCCACATGCGCTGACCCTCGCGGGCCGAGGTGACGGCGTCGAGCTCGAGATCGGCGAACGCCAGATGTCCGCCCGCTCCGACGGCGGCGATTCGTCGGCCGAGGGGGTCGAAGACGCCGGACCCGCCGATGAAGTCGTGGGGAGCGCCGACGAGACCGCTGAAGGCGACGTAGATGCCGTTGTCCAGGGCTCGCGCGGCGTAATGCAGGTCGCGCCGGTGCTCGCCGCCCGGGAAGTACGCGCCGCTGTTCAGGTAGAGGTGCGCGCCGGCGTCCGCGGCGGCGGCTGCGTGCTCGGGGAAGTTCGCGTCGTAGCAGACCGAGAGCGCCACCTGGAGGTCGCCGACCGCGAACGAGAAGCCATGCTCGCCCGGGGTGAAGACCGACCGCTCGCTGTCGTAGAGGTGCTGCTTGTCGTAGGCGGGGATCGGCTCGTGACCGGGGAGGAAGAGCACGTCCGTCAGGAAACGCAGGGCGTCGCGTTGCAACGCGGTGTTGACCACGGCGGTGACGCCGGTGCGGTAGACGGCCTCGCGCACGGGTGACGACCATCCTGCGTCGGTGAGCGTCGGCAAGGGCCCCGCGAAGACGCCGTCGTCGTAGCCCGTGATGACGGCTTCGGGGAACAGGGCGAGGTCGGCGCCGCCCGCGGCTGCGTCCTCCAGCGCGCTGACCACGCGCGCGACGTTGCCACGGATGTCGCCGGGAATGGCCTCGATCTGGGCGACGGCGAGGCGGCAGGACACGACAGCATTCTGGCATCCGGAGCTGTCGGGCGATGCCGCTTCGTGGGTGCTCAGGCGGTGGACGGGGGCAGCAGGGGCCGCGGTGGGTAGCTGCTCAGCACGAGCGACGTGGTCACCGGCCCGAAGCGTGCGATCGCGTCGACGACCTTCTCCAGACGCGCGGCGTCCGGGCAGTGCACGTCGAAGATGAGGCAGTCCTCGCCGGTGACGCGGAGCGCGGAGGTGACCTCGGGGAGGCGCCCGGCGAGCTCGCGGACGGGAGCGAGTTGCGCGTGGGTGGTTCGCAGGCGAATGACCGCGTGGATGGCCAGGCCGACGGCAGCAGGGTCGACGACGGCGCGATAGCCGGCGATGACGCCGCTGCGCTCGAGTCGGAGGATCCGCGCGCTCGCGGCCGGTTGCGACAGACCGACGCGGCGTCCGACCTCGGCCCCGGTGAGGCGGCCGTCCGCCTGCAGGAGTTCGAGGATGCGGCGATCGGTGTTGTCGAGTGATTCCATCGTGATCGGGTCCCTCCTCTTCGGGAGCACTCGCGCGCGGTGTCCGTGACGAGTGACTCCTCCAGAATCGATCCTAGGGATGCCGCTGGAGTGAGCGGTACACGAGTGGATCGGTGGGTTTCGTGGTCAGGTTCGTTGTCGTGCCCGGTGTCGGAGGTTCAGAGGAGGACCACTGGCAGACGCGGTGGGAGCAGGAGTGGGGCGCGGATGCCGTACGGATCGTGCCGCGATCGTGGGACGCGCCCGATCACGATGACTGGGCGGATGCCGTGGATCGCGCGGTGCGATCGCTCGACGTGGCACGGAGCGAGGTGGTCGTCGTCGGCCACAGCCTCGGATGCTGGGCGGCGACGGAGTGGCTCGCGGGAACCTCCGGGTCGTCGGTGCGGGCGATGATGCTCGTCGCTCCGCCTGACCCCGCCGGCACCGCCTTCGCCGCGGCGGCCGGTCCGACGTTCGCGCGGGTGCGGGCGCGCCCGCTCGCGTGCCCGAGCGTGGTCGTCGCGAGCACGAACGACCCCTACTGCCCGGTCGGGGAAGCGGAACGTCTCGCGGCAGGATGGGGGAGCGACCTGCGGATCGTGGGCGCGCGGGGGCACCTCAACGCGGCGAGCGGACTCGGCGTCTGGCAGGAGGGGCGGGGGCTTCTGGAGCTTCTTCTCAGTCGGTGATGATTTGCGGAGGTGATGTTCTGTGGGGGCGATGTTCTGGGTCGGTGCCGGGGGCGTCGCGAGTGCAGGGCGGCAGGGCGCGGGGCGGCCGGAGCCGCGGGACGGCCGGAGCGCGTGGCGGCCGGGGGCTGTGGCGGCGTGGTCGCGTGTCGGCCGGCGCACGGGGTGGCCGGGGCGCGTGGCGGCGTGGTCTCGTGGCGGGCGGCGCACGGGGTGGCCGGGGCCTGTGGCGGCGTGGTCCCGTGGCGGGCGGCGCACGGGGTGGCCGGGGCGCGTGGCGGCGTGGTCGCGTGGCGGGCGGGGCGCGTGGCGGCGTGGTCGCGTGGCGGGCGGCGCGCGTGGCGGCGGGGTCCCGTGGCGGGCGGCGCACGGGGCGGCCGGGGCGCGTGGCGGCGTGGTCGCGTGGCGGGCGGCGCACGGGGTGGAGGCGGCGGGGGCCTGCAGCGGCCGGGTCTCGATGCTCAGAACGGCGGAGGATCCGCGTCGTAGGTGCCGCCGAGCGGCGAGGTCCAGCGCAGATCGCCCGTCTCCGGATCGTGGGAGGGCGCCCAGCCGGTCTCGTGACGGAGGCGGTGATGGTGCCGGCAGGCGGGTTCGAGATTGTCGGCATCCGTCGTTCCGCCGTCGGCCCAGGCGGTGAGGTGATCCATGTCGCAGTCACGTGCGGAGCGGTTGCACCCGGGGAAGACGCAGGTGGGTGAGGTGACGCCGAGCCAGCGGCGCAGGGCGGCGGGCACGCGGTACGTCTGACGGTCGAGGACCAACGGCGCTCCCGTGACCGGATGCGTCACCAGGCGCACCCACGAGCTCGCTTCGCCCGCAAGACGGCGGGCGGTATCGAGATCGATCGGGCCATAGCCCTCGAGAGTGGGCGGTGCGTCATCGGTGCCCAGCAGGGTGAGGGCGGGCACGGTGATGACGACCGTGGGGCCGGGCGCGATCGGCGGACGTCGCCGCGGCGGAGGAGGGGGAGCGAGCGGCGGGAAGCGGTCATAGGTCGTCGCGGGCGGATCTGCGGAAGGTGGGGAGCCGCCCGCTGGTGTGGCATCGGCTGTTCCCGAGCCGTCAGGGGGGAAGGATTCGCCGCTGTGCGAAGGCACGAGCGCGGCTCTTGCGGGGTCGGGCGCCCTGACGTCCGGAGATGACGAGATGGGGCGCTGGGCATTGGCGCTGTCGGCGCTGTCGACACTGGGGGACGTGGGTCGCGACGCGTCCGCGTGCGCGTCGTTCCGGGGCGTCGCTTTCGCTGACGCCGCATCCGCCGGCTCCGCCACTCGGAGGTCGGCGAGCACATCCGCCCGCAACTGGGCGAGCGTGCGTTCCTCGTCGGGCGCGGCGTGCAGGTGGCGAGCCGCCCGATCCAGGCGCGACATCAGGCCGCGCGCCTTGTCGGCGGGCATCAGCGCCGAAAGGGATGCCATGCCGTCGAGCTCGGCTGTCATCCACACGCCGCGGTCACCGGCCGCCCGCCGATGTCGGACGTCGAGCGACTCGGCGTGCACACGCTCTCGGAGTGCGCGGGCCGTGACCGCGAACTTTGTCGGCACGAGCTGGATCGCGGCCTCTGCGGCACCCGCGTCGAACAGCTGCCAGGTGGCCGTGTCATCGTCGGGAAGCGACGACGCGAGACGGGACGCCTCGATGGCGTGGCGCTCTGACGTGGCGCCGGCCGCGAACTGGTGCCACAGTGCGGGACACCGCTCCTGCAGCACCTCGACGCGCGCAGCACGCGTGCGAACTGTCTGCTCGGACAGGCGCAGGCGCACCGCGATCTCGGCGGCGGCTGCGCGCTGCGCCAGATCGACGCGGTCGCGCCGCACGGCGCCGACGGTGCGGCCACGCGGATCGTCGCACGCGAGATCGATCGTCGGGTCGGGCCCGACCCACGGTGTCGGATCGGCGGCGGCGTCGCGCAGGACGGCAGCGATGAGGCGCGCCTCTTCGGCTTCAAGGCGGTGCCGCTCGGCGGTGATCAGCTCGAGACGCCCGAGGATGGCGTCGAGGTCGGATGCCGCGGCGAAAACCGGATTCAGGGGAGAGAGATCGTCGTCGGGGAAGTCGGAGACAACGCCCGTCGCGTCGCCGTCGTGCCATGCCCACCGTGTCCACGCCTCCTCGGCCTCGAGTTCGTCGTCGGAGGGCCACGGGACGCCGTCGCACGCGCGCAACACCGGCGTCGGCCGGTCGGCGAGAGGGGCGGGAGTGTCCATGTCGAAACGCTATCGGGGACCTCCGACATTGACTCCCGGCCCGAAACCGCGGGCCAGGCGCGCATGCATCACGCGGACCGCGGTCGTCGGCGTCCGCCGCCCCGAGCCGCATCCGCGCATGACGCGGAATCGGGCCGGCCCTGCCGAGGGCAGCGCGTCTTCGCCTCGGTGAGCAGCTGGTCCCGCATGGCGCAGCCGACCTTCGCGCGACGCGCGGGCGCCGCGACCCCGCTCAGTGGATCGGCCAGCGCAAGCGCACCCGCGCCCGTGCGCAGGCGCCGCGCCCGCTCAGCGAATCGGCCACGCTCCGCGCGGCGCACCCGCGCCTCATGCGCAGCCGCCGTTCGCGGCACGCCCGCGCCTCAGGCGCAGCCGCCGTTCGCGGCGCACTCGCGCCTCGTGCGCAGCCGCCGTCCGTCCCTCCTCAGCGAATCGGCCACGCCCCGTCGATCGGGGGAGCCGTGGCATCCAGGCGTCCGATCTTGATGAAGTATTCGGTGAGGCTCTCCGCCTGCGCGCGGGCCCACGAGATCTGCCGCGTGTGGAGCTCGTCCGCGCTCGAGGGCAGCCAGGGAGCGAAGCGCTCGGCGAGCGCCAGGGCGAGGCGCCCGGCGGCGACGGCGTCGGCGCACGCCTCGTGCGCGGATTCCAGGGGCACGGCGTAGTGCTCGGCGACGACCGAGAGTGTGCGCTTTCCGCGACGGTACCGGTCGTAGGTCTTGTCGACGACGAGCGGGTCGATGACCGGCGAGGGAGCGTCGATCGGCACCACCCCGTGCCGCACGGCTTCGTACTTGAGCATCGAGAAGTCGAACGGCGCGTTGTACGCCACGACTGGGATGCCCGCGGCGAACAGGGCGCTCAGCGCCTCGACGACCTCGGCGACGACACGCGGCGCGGGCGCACCCTCGGCCCGTGCGCGCTCGGTGGTGATGCCGTGGATGGCCGCCGCGCCCGCCGGGATCTCGATGCCGGGATCGGCCAGCCAGTCCCTCGCGTCGACCACGTGCCCGTCGGCGTCGAGCACGCCCACGTGCGCCGTGACGATGCGGTCGTTCTCGACGTCGACGCCGGTCGTCTCGAGGTCGAAGACGCCGACGAGGCGCGTCCATTCGGGAGTCTGGAAGAGCGGGAGCGGCTCGGCCTGCCACAGGGTCATGCGGTCACCGTAGATCGGAGGTCCGACACCGCCGGTGAGGCGCGCAGGAACGGGGGACGGATGCCGCATCCGCACGGCTGTGAAGGAGCGGCCGCACCTCGCCCCCGGGCGATGTCGGAGCCCCCTCGTAGACTCGGACCATGCCGAACCCGTACGCCGACCTCCTCGCCGCGATCCCCGTCGAACGCCGCGAGATCGAGGTGCTGGGCGGCACGACCGCGTTCTGGGTGTACGGCGACGACGACGCCGTGACCACGATCGTGGCGGTGCACGGATTCCGCGGCGAGCACCACGGCCTCGACCCGGTGGTCGCGCACCTGCCCGGCATCCGGGTCATCTCGCCCGACCTGCCCGGGTTCGGCGAGACGCCGCCGCTTCCCGGACGTGCGCACGACCTCGACACGTACGCGGCCTGGCTGCGCACGTTCGTCGAGACGGTAGCACCGGATGCCATCGTGCTCGGCCACTCGTTCGGCTCGATCGTGTCGGCCGCCGCGGTGGCGGGCGGGCTCGCCACGCCGAAGCTCATCCTCGTGAACCCGATCGGCGCGCCCGCGCTGGAGGGGCCCCGCGGCATCCTCACCCGCCTCGCCGTGTTCTACTACCTCGCCGGCGCGCGGCTGCCGCGCCCGGTGGGTGAGGCGCTGCTGCGCAACGGGCTCATCGTCCGCGTGATGAGCAACGCCATGGCCAAGACGCGCGACCCTGAGCTGCGGCGGTTCGTGCATGACCAGCACGACGCGTACTTCTCGCGCTTCGCCGACCGCGACGTGCTGCACGAGGCGTTCGTGACGAGCGTGTCCCACGACGTGCGGGAGTTTGCCCCGCGCATCGCGCAGCCCACCCTCCTCATCGCCGCCGAGAAGGACGACATCACGCCCATCGAGGCCGAGCGGCATCTCGCCACCCTGTTCCCGGATGCCGAGTTGGTCGAGATCGCCGAGGTCGGGCACCTCATCCACTACGAGACGCCGCAGGCAGCGGCATCCGCGATTCGGGAGTTCGTGGCGTAGGGCCGGCGCGGCGCGGTCAGGCGCGTGGTCAGACCGTTATCTCCGCGCTGCGGTACGCGTTCGCGTTCGTCCGGCGGCACCGACCCGGACCGGTCCCTCCGTCTTGCGCGTGCGGTACGCGTTCGCGTTCGTCGGGCGGCGCCGTCTCAGACCGGTGCCTCCGCCTTGTGCGTGCGGTACGCGTTCGCGTTCGTCGGGCGGCGCCGTCTCAGACCGGTGCCTCCGCCTTGTGCGTGCGGTACGCGTTCGCGTTCGTCGGGCGGCGCCGTCTCAGACCGGTGCCTCCGCTTTGCGCTTGCGGTACGCGTTCACGTTCATCCGGTTGCCGCAATTGCCGGCGTCGCAGTAGCGCTTGGAGCCGTTCTTCGAGAAGTCGACGTACACGCCGGCGCAGTCGTCGGCGTCGCACACGCGTACCCGGCCGTACTCGTCGGCGCGGATGACGTCGACGAACGCCATCGCGGCCTCGACGAGGATGCGCATCGCGAGGGGCTCCTCGGGGTCGCTTGCGTGGATGTGCCAGTCCATGTCGTCGTGGCGTACGAGCTGGGGGAGCGCGCGTCCGTCCGCGAGCATCGCGTTCACGAGCGGCACCGCCCCATCGCGATCGACGCCCCACAGCTCGAGGAGGCGGGGCCGGATGCCGCGGACTTCCGCGAGCTCGCGCGCGTCACGGCGGCGGGAGCCGGTGTAACCGTGGCGGACGGTGAATCCGTCGAGAGCGGCCACATCCGTGAGGGTGTCGACGTCGGTCGTGCCCGTCTGGGGGAGCGTGTTCACGAGCTCGACGGCGGCACGCAGCACCAATTCGGTGTCACGAATGAAGGCCATGTTGACTCCTGACATGTCGAGGCCGTACTGTCACGAGTGTAAACCCTCTTCACTCCTGACAGCAGGCTCGTATGACCACGTCGACCGTCACCCTCCCGCGCCCCACCCACCGCGGCTCCAGCGCCGTCACCGGCTTGCTCATCGCGGTCGCCTCGGCGCTCGCGTTCTCCAGCAGCGGTCCCTTCGTGAAGCCCCTCCTCGACGGCGGCTGGTCGCTGGGAGCGGTCCTCCTCGTGCGGATGGGCCTCGCCGCCCTGGTGCTCTCGCCCGCGCTCGTGCTCGCGATCCGTCGGCAGCGCGGCTTCCTCCGTCGGCACGGGCTGCTCATCCTGGCGTTCGGTCTGACCGCCGTCGCCGGATGCCAGCTGTTCTACTTCGCCGCGATGCAACGGATGCCGGTGGCCGTGGCCCTGCTCATCCAGTACATCGCGCCCGTCCTCATCGTGATCGCGGTGTGGGCGCGCACCCGCCGAGCCCCCTCGAAAGCGGTGCTCATCGGTTCCGTCGTCGCCATGACGGGGCTCGTCCTCGTTGTCGACATCAGCGGAGCCCGCTTCGACCTGCTCGGGACGGTCTTCGCGCTGTGCGCCGCCGTCTGCGCCGCCGCCTACTTCGTCATCGCCGCGCGGGCGGGCGATGACCTCCCGCCTCTCGCCCTCGCCGCCGGCGGCCTGCTCACCGGCACGCTGGTGATGGGCGTCCTGGTGGCGGCGGGCGTGCTGCCGTTCGCCGCCCCGTCGATCACGGTGATGCTCGCGGGGCTCGAGGTTCCCGGCATCCTGCCCCTGCTGTGGGTGGGCGCGGTCGCCACGACCCTCGGATACGCGCTCGGGGTGATCGCGGTGCCGCTCATCGGTTCACGACTGGCCTCCTTCGTGGGGCTCAGCGAGGTGCTGTTCGCGCTCGGATTCGCCTGGCTGCTGCTGGGGGAGGCGCCTGCGCCGGTCCAGTTCGTCGGTGGCGCGCTGATCCTCGTGGGCGTGGTGCTCGTCAAGATGGATGCCGGCAGCCCGGCCGAGCAGAAGACGGAGACCGCGAGCATCCCGGTGATCCCTTCGCCGTAGGGCGGGCCGGGGTGGCTGTGGACCCTGGGCGGGCTGGGCGGGCCGGGGGGTCGGGGAACCGCGGGGGTTGGGGCGCTGCATGTGGCCCCGGGGCACGGGTGGTGTCGGGACGGCGAGGGGTGTCGGGGCGCCGGGTGGTGTCGGGGCGCCGGGTGGTGTTGGGGCGCCGGGTGGTGTTGGGGCGGTGGAAGTGGCCCCGGGGTGCGGGATGTGGTCGCGGGGCCACGTGTGTGCGGGGGCGGGTGGCTCGTTGCGTGGGCGCTGCGGGTGCGGGGCGCTGCGGGTGCGGGGCGCGGCGTGGTTGCGGGACGCTGGGGGGTGTCGGGGCGCCGGGTGGTGTTGGGGCGGTGGAAGTGGCCCCGGGGTGCGGGATGTGGTCGCGGGGCCACGTGTGTGCGGGGGCGGGTGGCTCGTTGCGTGGGCGCTGCGGGTGCGGGGCGCTGCGGGTACGGGGCGCCTCGTGGTTGCGGGACGCTGGGGGGTGTCGGGGCGCCGGGTGGTGTTGGGGCGGTGGAAGTGGCCCCGGGGTGCGGGACGTGGTCGCGGGGCCACGTGTGCGCCGGGCCGGGTGTGCGCCGGACCACGTCTGCGCGAGGTCGCGGCTGCGCGAGGTCACGTGTGCGCGGAGGCGGCCAGCACACCCCGCGGCCACGCCGGGACGGGGACCGGCCGCGCCGCGCCGCGCCGAGGCCCGCGCGCCACGCCGGGACGGGGACCGGCGGCGCCGCGCCGCGCCGAGGCCCGCGCGGCACGCCGGGACGGGGACCGACCGCGCCGCGCCGCGCCGAGGCCCGCGCGCGTCACACCTCCCGAGTCCGTCGCGATGACGGGATGCCGCGACGCGGGCATTCCGCGGCGGTCACACGTCTTCGCGGGCGAGTTCCATCAGCGGACCCACGCGGTACCCGATGACCTCGCCCATCACCAGGGACGTCTCGGTGCGCTCGACGCCCTCGATGGCGAGGATGCGCGCGTCGGTGTCGAAGAGGTGCTGCGTGTCGCGGCAGGCGACGCGCACGAGCAGATCGACCTGGCCGCTGAGGCCGTGCGCCTGCAGCACTTCGGGCACCTTCGCGAGGTTCTCGCGGATCGCGGGCAACTCGGCCTGACGCACGGTCACCTGCAGGAACGCCTCGATGGGGAAGCCCAGCGCGTCGGCCGACAGTGTCCGCTCGAACGACAGGAACACGCCCCCGCGCTCCAGTCGGCTCATGCGGGCTTGGACGGTGTTGCGAGAGAGTCCGAGTTTCTCCGCCAATGCCACCACCGTGGCGCGCGGATCGGCGGACAGCGCGCGGAGGAGGTCGAGGTCGACCGCGTCGAGCTTGCTCATGGTGCGAAACATTAGCAGTGTCGAGACCGAGCGCAATGGGCACTGTGCTCAACATCGCAGGGAGGTCTTGAGCGGGGTGCATTCCGCGCGTACCGTCGCGCCTATCGGCAGTGACGCCGAGACCCGGAACGCCGCGTCTCTCACGAGGAGCCCCGGCCGCACCTGGAGGATGACGATGACGTACACCCACGCTTCACCCGAGCACGGAGCCCCCGAACGCGCGGACGATGTCGACGACGTCGCGCGCATCCTCCAGCCCGACGGCACGCGCGTGTCCGATCCGGCGCTGGACAGGTGGATCAGCGACCTGCCGCCCCACGAACTGCGGGCCCTGCATCGCGACATGGTCCTGACCCGGCGCCTCGACACCGAGGGCGTCGCCCTTCAGCGTCAGGGGCAGCTCGCGCTCTGGGCGCCGTGCCGCGGTCAAGAGGCCGTGCAGGTGGCCACGGCCCACGCGCTCGCCGCGGGCGACCTCGTCTTCCCGAGCTACCGCGAGCACGGCGTCCTGCTGGCGCGCGGTGCGCGGCCCGCCGACTTCGTGCTCGCCTGGCGCGGCGAAGAGCACTCCGCCTACGATCACGCGGCGCTGGGCGTCGCCCCGGTGCAGATCATCATCGGCGCGCAGGCCCTGCACGCCACCGGCTGGGCGATGGGAGCCCAGCGCGACCGCTCCACCGATGTCGCCGTAGCCTACTTCGGCGACGGCGCCACCAGCCAGGGAGACGTGAACGAGGCGATGGTCTTCGCGTCGTCGTTCCGCGCCCCCGTCGTCTTCGTCTGCTCCAACAACCAGTGGGCCATCAGCGAACCCGTCACCGTCCAGGCGCGGCATCCCATCGCGGGTCGGGCGCCGGGGTTCGGCATCCCGAGCATGCGCGTCGACGGCAACGACGCCCTCGCCTGCCTCGCGGCGATGCGGTGGGCGCTGGATCACGCCCGCCGAGGTGAGGGCCCGGCGTTCATCGAAGCGGTGACCTACCGCCTCGGCCCGCACACCACCAGCGACGATCCGACGCGGTACCGCGACGCCGACGAGGTCGAGAGGTGGAGCCGTCGCGATCCCCTCGCCCGCCTCGAGGCGTACCTCCGCGACGCGGGGGTGCTGGACGACTCCGGTCTGGCCGAGGTCGCCCGGGCGGCGGACGCGTTCGCCGCCGAGGTGCGCGCGGCCTGCATCGGGGCCGTCACCCGTGATCCCGCGAGCGTGTTCGATCACGTGTACGCCGAGCCGCACGCACCGCTCGAACGGCAGCGGGCGGAGTACGTGGACTACCTCGACGGGTTCTCGCGATGAGCGTCCTCCTCGACCTCGCGGTCGCCGTCGGTCCCGCCGGAACGCTCGACGCCATCGACGGGACGGTGTCGCGGTGACCGCCCTCACGCTCGGCGCCGCCATCACGGCCGGTCTCGCCCGAGCGCTCGAGACCGACGACCGGGTCCTGCTCCTCGGCGAGGACATCGGCACGCTCGGCGGCGTCTTCCGCGTCACCGACGGCCTGCAGAAGCGTTTCGGCGCCGAGCGCGTCATCGACGCCCCGCTCGCCGAAGCCGGCATCGTGGGTACCGCCGTGGGCTTGGCGCTGCGCGGGTACCGCCCCGTCGTGGAGATCCAGTTCGACGGGTTCGTCTACCCCGCGTTCGATCAGATCGTCTGCCAGGTCGCCAAGCTCCACTACCGCACCAACGGTCGTGTCCGGATGCCGATGGTCATCCGGATCCCGTGGGCCGGGGGAGTCGGCGCGGCCGAGCACCACTCCGAGTCGCCCGAGGCGTATTTCGTGCACACCCCGGGCCTGCGCGTGGTCGCCCCCAGCACCCCGCAGGACGCCTACGTGATGCTGCGCCAGGCCGTGGCATCCGATGACCCGGTCGTCTTCTTCGAGCCGAAGCGCCTCTACCACTCCCAGGGCGAGGTCGACCCGGACGGCGACCTCGCCGACGCCCCGCCGATGCACCTCGCGCGCGTGGCGCGGGAAGGCACCGATGCCACGGTCGTCACGTACGGGGCGATGGTGCGTACGGCCCTGGATGCCGCGCTCGCCGCGGAGGACGAGGGCCTGTCGCTCGAGGTCGTCGACCTGCGCTCGCTCTCGCCGATCGACATGAACACGGTCGCGGCATCCGTGCGCAAGACCGGGCGCGTCGTCGTCGCGCACGAAGCCGCGCGCACCGCGGGGATCGGCGCCGAACTCGTCGCGAGCATCACCGAGCAGTGCTTCGAATACCTCGAGGCGCCGCCCTTGCGCGTCACAGGGCACGACATCCCCTACCCGCCGGCCAAGCTCGAGAAGCACCACGTGCCGGATCTCGATCGGATTCTCTTCGCGGTCGACCGTGTGGTGGAGCCCGGGACGGCTCCCTCAGCGGCGAGCGCGGCAGCGATCGAGGGAGGCGTTCGATGATCGAGCACTTCCTCCTTCCCGATCTCGGTGAGGGACTTCCCGAGGCCGAGATCGTGCAGTGGCACGTCGCCGAGGGCGACGCGGTCGCGCTCAACCAGACGATCGCCGAGGTCGAGACGGCGAAGGCGATCGTGGAGATCCCCTCGCCCTACGCGGGGACCGTGCAGGGGCTGCACGCCGCGGCGGGCGAGGTGGTGGCCGTCGGCTCGCCGCTGGTGTCGTTCGCGGTGGAGGGGGCGGATGCCGGGACCCCGGCCGCGAGAGCGCCGGAGCCGTCCGGCGAGCGGGTTCCGGAGAGCGCGGTCCAGACCCCGGCCGACGACGCGTCCGCGCGCGCGACGCCGAACCTCGTCGGATACGGGGCGGCGCCGTCGTCGGGCAGCAGGCCGCGGCGGCGCGCCCGCCGAACGGTGCCCCCGACCCTCGACGGCGATCATGCCGTGCGCGTCGCGGCACCCCATGACGTGCTCCACGCCGGCGCGGTCGAGCCGCCGCCCGAGCGTCCCCGGTCCACGCCGCCGGTGCGGAAGCTCGCGAAGGATCTCGGTGTCGACCTTACGCTCGTCGCCGCCGCGCACCCCGGCGAGACCGTGACGCGCGCGCATGTCGAGGGCTTCGCCGGGCACCACGTGCGCCCCGCCGCGCCGACGTCGCCGGTGCCCCCGCGGGAGGGCGGGTTCTCTTCTGACACCCCGTCTTCCGCCTCGGCGGTCCTCCCGGCTGCTCCCGCCCCCGGCGATCCTCGCGTCACCCGCACGCCCGTCCGCGGCGTCCGAAAGCACACGGCGGCGGCCATGGTGCGCAGCGCCTTCACCGCGCCGCACGCGACGACCTTCCTCACGCTGGACGTGACCGCGACGACCGAGCTGCTGGCATCCCTCTCTCGGGACCGGGCACTCGACGGACACCGGATCGGGGTGCTCGCGCTCGTCGCGAAGGCGGTGTGCCTGGCCCTCGGGCGCACCCCGGCCCTGAACGCGGCGTGGGACGACGCCGCCGGCGAGATCGTCGAACACCACTTCGTCAACCTCGGCATCGCCGCCGCGACCGATCGCGGGCTCCTCGTGCCGGTGGTCCCGGATGCGGACCGCCTCGCGCTCGTCGATCTCGCCGATGCGATCGCGGAGCTGGCGGCGACCGCCCGGGCCGGACGCACGACACCCGCCGCGATGACCGGCGGCACGTTCACGATCACCAACGTGGGCGTCTTCGGAGTGGATGCCGGAACCCCGATCCTCACGCCCGGTGAGGCCGGGATCCTCGCCGTCGGCGCCGTCCGACGCACCCCGTGGGAGCATCACGGCGAGATCGCGCTGCGCGACGTGGTCACGCTCAGCCTCTCGTTCGACCATCGGTTGGTCGACGGGGCGGAGGCGGCGCGGTTTCTGAGCGACGTCGCCGGTGTGCTGCGTGAACCGGGGAGGGCGATGCTGCTGCGCTGAGCTCCGCGTGCCGACTCCGGCGCCGGAGGCGTCCGCTCACGCCGCCCGCCGACCGGGAGGAACGGCGGACGCCCCGGGAGCCCGCAAGCACGTGGGCGGACGCCCCGGGAGCCCGCAAGCACGTGGGTGAACGCCCCGGGGCCGGAAGCACGCGGGTGGACGCCCCGGGGCCCCGAAGCGCGTGGGTGGACGCCCCGGGAGCCCGCAAGCGCGTGGGCGGACGCCCCGGGAGCCCGCAAGCGCGTGGGTGGACGCCCCGGGAGCCCGCAAGCGCGTGGGTGGACGCCCCGGGGCCCCGAAGCGCGTGGGCGGACGCCCCGGGGCCCCGAAGCGCGTGGGCGGACGCCCCGGGAGCCCGGATGTACGTGGGTGGACGCCCCGGGACCTCGGAAGCACGTGGGGGTGCGGCCGGTCTTCCGGGGACGGTGGGGCCCGACCGCGAGACCCTCGGTGCCTCTGCGCCGTGGCGGCCCTGCGGGCCCTAAATGGACGGTCGAGGATGCCCGACCCGTCGCGCGATGTTGCGGGGCGTCGACGCGTCGTGGGAGGTCGGCCGTCGACCTCGGACACGCCCTCACGCCGTCAGAGCGGCCAGTGCCATGCGCGTCAGCGTGGAGCGCACGCGGGCGGCCGGCACGCCGCGGAGGCTGTGCGGCGTGGAGTTGATCAGCGCGAAGCACGCCAATGCCCTGACCCGTCGCTCGGCCGGGGTCTCGGCGCCGGGGAACGCATCGGCGAGCGCATCGGTCCAGACCGCGACATAGTCGTTCTGCCGGTCGCGGACCGCGCGCCGGTCGGCGGCGGAGAGGCGATCGAGGTCGCGGTCCTGCACGCGGATGACGTCGGCCTCGGCGAGCGCGAACGCGACGTGGAAGTCGACGAGGGCCGACAGGACGGGGGATGCCGCGGGGGCGGGACCGCCGGCTGTTCCGGCGGAGACCAACCCGGGCACGTCGGGATCGGACGGCGTCGAGCGCGCTGTCGCGCTGACCGTCCGGCCGCCCTCCAGGAGCCGCTCGCTGACGTCGACGAGGATCGCGGCGAGCAGCGCCTGCTTTCCGGGAACGTGGCGGTAGACGGCGGGCCCGCTCACGCCGACCGCGGCGCCGATGTCGTCGAGCGTCACACCGTCGAAGCCCCGCGCCGCGAACAGGCGTGCGGCGGCGGCGAGCAGCGCGGCGCGGCGCTCGGCTTTGGCGCGTCCGCGGGCCGTGCCGGCATCCCCGTCGGCACGCGTCGTCGCGTCGCGGGCGGTCGCGACGGCGTGGGCGTTCGACACGGCGGCAGGGGCGGCGTCGCGGGGTCTTGTCATCGGCATCCTGTCGGGGTTAGCCTGGTCAAACAGTTAATCGACATTAACTGAAATGTCCCGACACGGGACCGACGGCGCCGTCGACGACGCGGTGCCGAGACGGAGCCGCCATGAGCACAGCACCGGTCATCGGAACATCCACGAGCAGGAGCCCGCGGGGCTCCGGCCGCGCTCCCGCCGCGGACGCACCGCGCGACTCCGCGTCCGACCCGGTTGTCGCGCAGGCGGGCTCGATGCCCGACACCGGCCCCACGCAGCGCGACCTCGCCGCCGCCCTGCGCGCCACCCTCGCCGCTACGGCGCGCGGGGGATCGGATGCCGCGCGCGAGCGTCACACCGCCCGCGGCAAGCTCCTCGCCCGCGACCGCGTCGACCGGCTGCTCGACGAGGGCAGCCCCTTCCTGGAGGTCGCGCCCCTCGCCGCTCACGGCCTCTACGGCGGCGAGGCGCCGGCAGCAGGAGTCGTCGCGGGCATCGGCCTCGTGCACGGGCGTCACGTCATGGTCGTCGCCAACGACGCCACCGTGAAGGGCGGGGCGTACTTTCCGCTGACGGTGAAGAAGCACCTGCGCGCGCAGGAGATCGCGCTCGAGAACCGCCTGCCGTGCGTGTACCTCGTCGACTCGGGCGGGGCCTACCTGCCGATGCAGGACGAGGTGTTCCCCGACCGCGACCACTTCGGGCGCATCTTCCGCAATCAGGCGCAGCTGTCGGCGCGCGGCATCCCGCAGATCGCGGCGGTCCTGGGCTCGTGCACCGCGGGCGGGGCGTACGTGCCCGCCATGAGCGACGAGAGCGTCATCGTGCGGAACCAGGGCACGGTGTTCCTCGGCGGCCCGCCGCTCGTGAAAGCCGCGATCGGCGAAGACGTCACCGCCGAGCAGCTCGGCGGCGGTGACCTGCACGCCCGCCGCTCGGGCGTGGTCGACCATCTCGCCGACGACGACGAGCACGCGCTCGAGATCGTGCGCGACATCGTGCGCACCCTGCCGCCCACCCCGTCTGCGGTCTGGCAGGTCGAGCCGGCACGCGAGCCGGCGCGGCCGCCGGAAGACCTGTACGACATCGTTCCCGTCGACGTCACGCAGCCGGTCGACATGCGATCCATCATCGACACCCTCGTCGACGCCGGCTCCCTCCACGAGTTCAAGGCGCTCCACGGCGACACCGTCATCACGACGTTCGCGCGCCTGCACGGCCACCCCGTCGGCGTCATCGCCAACGACGGCGTGCTCTTCAGCGCGTCGGCGCTCAAGGCGGCGCACTTCATCGAGCTCGCCGATCAGCGCGGCATCCCGCTGCTGTTCCTGCAGAACATCACGGGCTTCATGGTGGGGCGGGATGCCGAGGCCGGCGGCATCGCGAAAGACGGCGCCAAGATGGTCACCGCGGTGGCCACCACCCGCGTTCCCAAGCTGACGGTCATCGTCGGCGGGTCCTACGGCGCCGGCAACTACGCGATGTGCGGGCGGGCGTACGACCCGCGGTTCCTGTGGACCTGGCCGGCGAGCCGCATCTCGGTCATGGGCGGCGCGCAAGCGGCATCCGTTCTCTCCACGGTCCAGCGCGACCAGCGCGCCGCGCGAGGGCAGGAGTGGACGGATGCCGAGCGGCAGGCGTTCGAGCACCCCATCCGCGCCCGCTACGACGAGCAGGGTGACCCGTACTACGCCACCGCCCGGCTGTGGGACGACGGCGTGATCGACCCCGTCGACACCCGCACGATGCTGGGCCTCGCGCTCGACGTCGTCAGCCGCCTGCCGCTGGCCGAGCGCGGCTTCGGGCTGTTCCGGATGTGATGGCGGTGGACACTCTCGCGCCCTCGCCTTCGCCGGCCGCACCCCGGCGCGGCGCCGAGCGCCCTTTCGCGTGCGTGCTCGTCGCCAACCGCGGCGAGATCGCGCGCCGGGTGTTCCGCACGCTGCGCCGGCTCGGCATCCGATCGGTCGCCGTATTCACCGAGGCGGATGCCGATGCCCCCCACGCTCGCGAGGCCGATCACGCTGTGCGGGTGCCCTCGTACCTCGATGTCGACGCGGTGGTCGCCGCCGCGATGGCGACGGGGGCGGATGCCGTGCACCCGGGCTACGGCTTCCTCAGCGAGAACGCCGCGTTCGCGCGCGCCTGCGCCGCCGCGGGGGTCGTGTTCGTGGGTCCGGGCGTCGAGGCGCTCGAGGTCATGGGCGACAAGATCCGCGCGAAGGCGCACGTCGCCGCGCACGGCGTGCCGACCGTGCCGGGGTTCTCGGCGGCCGGACTGTCTGACGCCGAGATCGCCGCCGAAGCCGCCCGCACCGGGTACCCCCTGCTCGTGAAGCCCTCGGCCGGGGGAGGGGGCAAGGGGATGACGATCGCCGCCGGACCCCACGACCTCGCCGACGCGCTCGCCACCGCGCGCCGCGTCGCCCGCGCGGCGTTCGGCGACGACACCCTGCTGCTCGAACGCCTGCTCGAGCGGCCCCGGCACATCGAGGTGCAGGTCCTGGCCGACGCGCACGGCACGACCCTGTCGCTCGGCGAGCGGGAGTGCACGCTGCAGCGTCGGCATCAGAAAGTCATCGAAGAGGCGCCGTCGCCCGCCGTCGACGCCGCCCTGCGGGCCCGATTCGGCGAGGCCGCCGTCGCCGCCGCCCGCAGCGTCGGTTACCTCGGTGCGGGGACCGTGGAGTTCCTCGTTGCGGGCGACCGGCTCCACGAGCCCTTCTTCATCGAGATGAACACCCGCCTGCAGGTCGAGCACCCCGTCACCGAGATGGTCACCGGCCTCGACCTGGTCGAGCAGCAGCTGCGCGTCGCCGCGGGCTTCGCGCTCGACCTCCCCCCGGTGCGCCTCGACGGCCACGCCGTGGAGGCGCGCGTCTACGCCGAAGCCCCGTCGCGCGGATACCTGCCCGCGACCGGAACGGTAGGCCTCTGGCATCCGGGACCCGCCCGCGTCGACAGCGCTGTCGAGACCGGCACCGTCGTCAGCGCCCATTACGACCCCCTGATCGCCAAGGTCATCGCGCACGGCCCCGACCGGGCGACCGCGCTCGCCCGCCTCGACGCCGCCCTCGCCGACACCGTCGTGCTCGGCGTCGACACGAACATCACCGACCTGCGGGCGCTCTTGGCTGAACCCGCCGTCCGGGCCGGCGACCTTCACACCGGGCTGCTCGACCGGCGGGGCACACCCGACGCGCCCGAGCCGACGCCCGACGCGCTCGCCGCGGTGGCGGCGCGGGTGGCGGATGCCGGGACCCCCGCGTCCGACTCCGCGTGGGACCGCATCGGGGCGTGGCGTGCCGGGGGAGCGCGGGCGCAGCGCACGGTGTTCCTCGAGGATGACGCGGGCCGACTGCACGAGGCCGCGCCGGCGCCGGGCGAGGCTGTCGTGGTCGGGGGTCCCGCGGAGTTCTGGGTGCACGCCGACGGGGGAGCGCACCGGCTGCGTGTCGTGTCCCGTCGAGCGGCCGCCGAGCGGCGCCGTGCCGCCGCGGGCCGCGCGCCCGGCGCCGTCGACCCCGACCTCGTCGCGCCCCTTCCCGGAACCGTCGTGGCCGTTCACGTCGCCGACGGCGACGCCGTCGAGGAGGGATCCCGGCTCGTCACGATCGAGGCGATGAAGATGGAGCACACCGTGACCGCTCCCCACGCCGGCACGGTGCGTGTGTGCGTCGCCGCCGGATCGCAGGTCGCGCGCGACCAGGTCGTCGCGACGGTGACGCTGGCAGGCGAGGTCCCGGAGCGTGTCGAAGGGCCCGGTACCCGTGGTGTTCCCGAGTCTGCGGCTTCGCCGGTTTCAGCCACCGGCGAGGCAGAGGTCCCTGAGCGTGTCGAAGGGCCCGGTACCCGTGGTGTTCCCGCGTCGGGGGCTTCGCCGGTTTCAGCCACCGGCGCACGCGCCGAAGCCTTCCGTTCCGCCGGCACCCCGGCATCCGCCCCATCCCCCAAGGAGACCCTCTCGTGAGCATCGACAGCCAGCAGGCCTTCACCGACGACGAGCGCGAACTGAGCGCCATGGTGCGCGAGTTCGCCGACGACGTGATCGCACCGCGCTCCTACGAGGCCGACCGCGCGCACGAGCTCCCCCTCGACATCGTCGAGCAGATGGGCGAGATCGGCCTGTTCGGCCTGCCGTTCCCCGAAGAGGTGGGCGGGCAGGGCGGTGACTACGCCAGCCTCTGCGTGGCGATCGAGGGGGTCGCGCGCGTCGACCAGTCGCTCGCCATCACCCTCGAAGCCGGAGTGGGCCTGGGCGCCATGCCGCTGTACCGCTACGGCACCGACGCGCAGAAGGAGAAGTACCTGCCCGACCTCGTCGCCGGGCGGGCGCTCGCCGGGTTCGGCCTGACCGAGGCCGAGGCCGGCAGCGACGCGGGAGCCACGCGCACGACAGCGCGGCGGGATGGCGAGGAGTGGGTGATCGACGGGTCGAAGCAGTTCATCACCAACTCCGGCACGGCCATCACCCGTTTCGTCACGGTCACCGCGGTCACGGGTCGCACGGGCGAGCGCCCCGAGATCTCCGCCCTCATCGTGCCCAACGGCACGCCCGGGTTCACCGTCGGTCCCGCGTACGACAAGGTCGGCTGGAACGCCTCCGACACCCACCCCCTCACCCTCGACGGCGTCCGCGTCCCCGCCGACAGCCTGCTCGGCGAACGCGGGCAGGGCCTGAAGAACTTCCTCCGCACGCTCGACGAGGGTCGCGTCGCCATCGCCGCCCTCGCCACGGGAGCTGCCGAGGGCTGTCTCGAAGCCGCCGTCGACTACGCACGCAGCCGCACGGTGTTCGGCGAGCGCCTGTCGACGCGCCAGAGCATCCAGTTCCTGCTCGCCCGCATGCACGCCCGGGTGCACACGGCGCGACTGGCGTGGGTGCACGCGGCCCGCCTGTGCGATGCCGGCAAGCCCTTCGCGGTGGATGCCGCCGTCGCCAAGATGACGGCGAGCGACGCGGCCATGGCCAATGCCCGCGATGCGACGCAGGTGTTCGGCGGCAACGGCTTCATCAACGAGTACGCCGTCGCGCGGCACTACCGCGACTCCAAGATCCTCGAGATCGGCGAGGGCACCACCGAGGTGCAGCTCATGGTGATCTCGCGCGCGCTGGGACTCACGGGTACCGTTGCCGCATGATCGAGCAGCGCGGCCTGTTTCTGGAGGAGTTCGTCGTCGGCGAGCGCTACGCGCACCGGCCCGGACGCACCGTCACCGACGCCGACAACGTGCTGTTCACGACCCTCACGATGAACACGCAGGCCCTGCACCTGGATGCCGCATACTCGGCGACGCAGCCGTTCGGACGTCCGCTCGTCAACTCGATGTGGACCCTCTCCACCCTCGTGGGCCTGAGCGTCGCCCAGCTCACCCAGAGCACCCTCGTCGCACAGCTCGGTCTGACCGACGTGAGCTTCCCGGCCCCGCTGTTCGTCGGCGACACCCTCACGGCCGAGAGCGAGGTGATGTCGGTGCGGCCCTCGGCATCCCGTCCGGGGCAGGGGGTCGTCGTGCTCGCGCACACGGGCCGGTCGCAGAACGACGAGGTCGTGGCGACCGCGACGCGCACGGTGCTGGTGTGGGCGCGAGAGGCCGCGGCGTGAGCGGGGCGCACCCCGATTCGTGCGCCGGAACACGCGCCTTCGCCCTCGGTCCTGCGCTGCTGTTCGTGCCCGGCAACCGACCCGAACGCCTCGCGAAGGCTCTCGATCGGGCGGATGCCGCCATCCTCGACCTCGAAGACGCCGTCGCCGGGCACGCCAAGACCGTCGCGCGCGAGGCGATGATCGCCGCCGATCCCGACCCCGACCGTGTCATCGTGCGCGTGAACGGACCGCAGACGCCGAACTTCACGCGCGATCTCGCAGCACTGCGCCGAACCCGCATCCGTACGGTGATGGTCGCCAAGGCCGAGGACCCGGCATCCCTCGCCCCGCTGGAGGGGTACGACGTGATCGCGCTGTGCGAAACCGCGCGAGGTGTGGCGAATGCCGAGCACCTCGCGGCGCTGCCGCAGGTCGCCGCCCTCATGTGGGGCGCCGAAGACCTCGTCGCGAGCCTCGGGGGCACCTCCAGCCGGTTCGCCAGCGGAACATACCGCGATGTCGCCCGCCTCGCGCGGGCCCGGGTGCTGCTGGCTGCCGGGGCTTTCGGCAAGCGCGCGATCGACGCGGTGCACGTCGACATCGACGACCTCGACGGCCTGGCGTCAGAGGCTCAGGATGCCGCCGCCTCGGGGTTCGTGGCGAGCGCGTGCATCCACCCGGGACAGGTAGCGACGATCCGCGCCGCCTACGCCCCGACGGCCGAGCAGCTGCGGTGGGCGCGCGGAGTGCTCGCGCAGGCCGAGGAGGGCGCGTTCCGCTACGAGGGGCGCATGATCGACGAGCCGATCCTGCGCCACGCGCGGTCGCTGGTGGCCCGGGCTTCGGCATCCTGAGTCCGGGCGACGAGCTCGCCTGGCGGCATCCCGACCCTGGGTGATGCGCTGGTGCCGCGTGCCGAACTCCGGAGGAATCGACGCGGAGAGGGCGGGAACGGCACGACGGCAGCCGCGGAACCGGATTTTTCCGGAGTTCGGCACGTCGGCGAGGAGTTCATCCGCCCTCGATGGGCGACGGGGGTTCGGTGCGCCCGGCGGTCAGCTCACGACGCCCGCGTACGCGAGCATCTCCCAGGCGTCGCCGTCGAGACGGAACGTCGTCACCGAGCAGTTCGGCAGACGCTCGCCCTGGCGGGGGAACTCCCCGTCGGTGGCGAACATGATGACCTCGCGGATCAGCGCGCCGTGAGCCACGGCGATCACGTCGACGTCGTCGGGCGTCTCGGCCACGACCTCGGCGATCGCAGCGAGCGCGCGCTCGCGCACGACCGGCCACGCCTCGGCGCCCGGGACGTCGGCGGCGTGCCACGGTCCGTACGTCTCGTAGAAGGTCGGGGCGTCCATCCCCTCGGCGTCGCCGTACGAGCGCTCCTGCAGCCCCGGCATCCGACGGCTGACGGTGGTGCCCAAGGCTGCGGCGATGACGTCGGCGGTCTCGGCGGCGCGAGACAGGTCGCTCGAGACGACGACGACCTCACGCCCCGCGTACTCCGAAGCCAGGGTCTCTGCGACCTCACGCGCTTGCGCGCGGCCGGTGTCGTTGAGGGGGATGTCGGTCGAGCCCTGGATGCGACCGCCGGAGTTCCAGTCGGTCTCACCGTGGCGTACGAGGGTGAGGATCGTCACGCGTCGAGCCTAACCCGGGGTGGCATCCGTGGTCCCGGCGGGGGACGGGGTGCGACCCGCGCGTTCGGGAAAGTCCTGGCGTGAGAGGCGTTGGCAGCGGAGGAGAGAGGAGGAGGGGAGGATGCCGGGCGGCGGTTCATCCTCCGCTCGCCCCTCGTCCTCCGCTGGTCACTCCGGAGCGCGCGGGCCCGCGTCAGAGGTGCCCGGGAGCCGCCCGGCCGGTGCTCGCAGGACGTCGGTCGTGCCACCGCGCGCCCGAAAACCGCGGCAGAGCAGGCCCGGCGGCGGCTGGTGTTCGCCGCGCGTCGGTCGTGCCGTGTCAGAGCTGCCCCGGCAGCGGTTGGTGCTCGCAGTGCGCCGGACACGCCACCGAGGTGCCGTGTCAGAGCAGTCCGGGGAGCCGCTGCGCCAGCGCCCGCAGCGCGTCGGTCGTGCCGCCGTCGATCTTGACCGTCGCGCGCTGATCGGCCCGTGTCTCGCCGCGGTTGATGATGACGACCGGCAGGCGCTTGCGTCGCGCGCGCTCGACCAGCCGGATGCCCGAGTTCACGACGAGCGACGACCCCGCCACGACGAGCGCGCCACTGGTGTGGACGAGCTGTTCCGCCTCGCGGAACTTCTCGACCGGGATGTACTCGCCGAAGAACACGACGTCGGGCTTGAGGGTCCCGCCGCACACCGAGCACGACGGAACGACGAAGCCGTCAGCCGAGGCCGGGGTCACATCGCCGTCCGGGCCCAGCTCCACGTTCTCGGGCAGCGTGATCCAGGGGTTATCGGCCTCGACGCGCTCGGCGAGGTCGCGGCGGTCGAAGACCTGGCCGCACTGCAGGCACCCCACCCGGCGCATCGTTCCGTGCAGCTCGACGACGCGCCCGCTGCCGGCGCGCACGTGCAGACCGTCGACGTTCTGCGTGACGACGCCGTTGGCGACCCCCGCGGCCTCGAGGTCGGCGAGGGCACGGTGACCGTCGTTCGGCTCGGCCGCAGCAAAGACCTTCCACCCGAGATGACTGCCCACCCAGTAGCGGCGGCGCGCCTCGGCGCTGGCGAGGAACTGCTGCGCGGTCATCGGCGTGCGCGTGGGAGCACCCTTGCCGCGGTAGTCGGGGATGCCCGAATCGGTCGAAACGCCTGCCCCGGTGAGCACGGCGATGCGACGGCCCGCGAGCACCTCGACAGCCCGATCGATGGATGCCGAGAACCCGGCATCCTTCGTCGTGTCGATCATGCACACCTCCGTCTCGGAAGAGTCTAGGGCGGCGCGCCGACACCCGGCTCGCGCGGCCCGTCCGGTGTCGAGTGTCCAGGACACGCCGTGGCCGTGCTCGTCTGTGCGGCGTGTCGTGGACACTCGCCGGGATCGTCGGGGCAGGGCGCGGGGTTCCGGCGGCTGGCACGATGGGACGATGCCCGTCATCCCCCTCGACTCCGCTGACGACCCGCGCCTCGCCGACTACCGCGACCTGACCGACGTGTCGCTGCGACGGGTGAGCGAGCCCGCGGGCGGGCTCTACATCGCTGAGTCGTCGAAGGTGCTCGACCGGGCGCTCCGTGCCGGGCACCGCCCTCGGTCGGTGCTCGTGCAGGAGAAGTTCCTCGCCGACGCGCTCGCGCTCGTGGGTGAGGATGCGGAGGTGTACGTGGTCCCGGCCGAGATCGCCGAGCAGGTCACCGGGTACACCGTGCACCGGGGGCTGCTGGCATCCATGCATCGCCCCGCCTTGGCATCCGTCGCCGAGGTCGTGAAAGACGCCCGGCTCGTCGTGGTGCTCGAAGACATCGTCGACCACACCAACATCGGCGCCGCCTTCCGCTCGGCAGCGGCCCTCGGAGCGGATGCCGTGCTCGTGACGCCCCGGTGCGCCGACCCGCTGTACCGGCGAAGCGTGCGCGTGAGCATGGGCACCGTCTTCCAGGTGCCGTGGACGCGGCTGCCGGAGTGGTCGGACGCCGCGCCGCTCCTGCACGACGCGGGGCTGCACCTCGCGGCGCTCGCGCTGTCGGACGACGCGGTCACGCTCGACGCGTTCTCGGCCGCGGGTCATGAGCGCGTCGCGCTGCTGATGGGAGCCGAGGGCGACGGGCTGAGCCGCCACGCGCTCGCCGCGGCTGACACGGTCGTCACGATCCCGATGGCCGGGGGAGTGGACTCCCTCAACGTCGCCGCGGCGAGCGCGGTCGCGCTGTGGGAGCTGGGGCGCGGGCGGCGCTGAGCCCGAGCGACGCGTTTCGCGGCCAGTTCCTGCGGTACTGTGCGGAAGCAATCGACTCGAGAGGCCTCCCGATGAGCATTGCGTTCCTGCTGACCACCCTGGTCGTCGTCGCCACACCCGGCACCGGTGCGGTGTACTCGATCGCCGCGGGCCTCTCCCGCGGTTCGAGGGCCGGTGTGGTCGCCGCTTTCGGCTGCACGCTGGGCGTCGTGCCGCACATGATCGCCGCCATCACGGGGCTTGCCGCGATCCTCAACGCGTCGGCGGTCGCGTTCCAGACCATCAAGTGGCTGGGCGTGGCCTACCTGCTGTATCTCGCGTGGCAGGTGTGGCGCGATCGTTCCCTCATCGAGGTGGATGCCGACTCTTCACCCGTGTCGTTCTGGACGGTCATCCGTACGGCGGTGCTCATCAACCTCCTCAACCCGAAGCTGACCATCTTCTTCTTCGCCTTCCTGCCGCAGTTCGTGCCCGCGGGGGAGGCGGACGGCACCTGGCACATGATCGGTCTGAGCCTGGTGTTCATGGCGTTGACGTTCGTCGTCTTCGCGCTGTACGGCGTCTTCGCGGCGGCGATGCGGGCCCAGGTCATCACGCGCCCGAAGGTCATGGCCTGGCTGCGCCGGACGTTCGCCGCGACGTACGTGCTGCTCGCCGGGCGCCTGGCTCTCGAGAGCCGGTGAGAGCGCGTCACTGAGGCCGGCGTCGCGGACAGCGGTGAAGCCCGGGTCTCGGCCGGGCTGAGGCCTGTGTTCCCGGGCGGGCTGGGGCCTGCCCTGGGCGCGGCCCATCGTGTGTCCGGGCGGTCCTCAGACCGGCGTCCCGGGCGAGGCCGCGGCATCCGGACCCGGCGCGAGGGTGATGACGGGCAGCGGCTCGGGCCGCTTCGCCTGGATGTGGTCGCCCGACGACTGGTGCCGCAGCCGCCGCAGAACCCACGGAACCAGGTACGAGCGCGCCCAGACGAGGTCCTTCTCGCGCGCGGCGCGCCAGGTCGTGGCGGTCAGTGCCTCGGGCTGCTGCGGCTGCAGGTCGTTCGGCACGTTGAGCGCTCGCAGCACCATCCGGGCCACCTCGTGATGACCGAGCGCGTTGTAGTGCAGCCGGTCGTCGTCGAAGAAGCGCATGTCCTGCACTTCTTTCAGTCCCCACTGATCGGCGACGACGCAGTCGTGAACGTCCGCGATCGCGCGGATGTTCTCGTTGTAGATCGCGACCTTGCCCCGGATGCCACGGAACACGGGCGTGAACTCGGTGTCGATCGCCGTGAAAACGACGACGGTGGCGTTGTCGCGACGCAGGCGGATGACGGCATCCTCGAACTGCTGGGCGACGGCGTCGGGATCGCTGCCCGGACGGATCACGTCATTGCCGCCGGCGGAGAACGTGATGAGGTCGGGCTTGAGCGCCAACGCGGGCTCGATCTGGTCGGCGACGATCTGCCCGATGAGCTTGCCGCGTACGGCGAGATTGGCGTATGCGAAGTCGTCGACCTGGGATGCCAGAACCTCGGCGACGCGATCGGCCCACCCCCGGTGGCCGCCGTCGGGCAGCGGGTCGCCGATGCCCTCGGTGAACGAGTCGCCGATGGCGACGAAGCGGCGCCAGGGGTGCGTGCCGGAATTGTCGGGCGAGGGCGAGGTGCGGGGCGAGTGCGGATCGAGTGTCATTCGAAACCTCCTCGTCCAGGCTAACCCCGGGTCCCGACACGGCCCAGAGTCGTCCAGCCGTCCCCGATGAAACCCTCATCGCGTTTACCGCCGATGAGGCGCCGGAACGACTCACAGGCCGCCGCCGCGGCCCGTCTCCGTGACCTATCGTTGATGTTCGCGCTCGCGAGGGAAGGAGGTTCGATGCTGGAAGAACAAGCCCGCACCCCGAACCTCCCGCACACGCCGTCGGAGACGGATGCCGAGACCCCGGCGCGCATCGCCAGTCCCGGTCCCGCGGTATCCCCGGCGCGCATCGCCAGCCCCGGCCCGGTCGCGAGTCCTGGCCCGGTCGCGAGTCCCGGCCCGGTTGCGAGCGCCGGCCCGGTCGCGAGTCCTGGCCCGGTTGCGAGCGCCGGCCCGGTTGCGAGTCCCGGCCCGGTTGCGAGTCCCGGCCCGGTCGCGAACACGGTGCCCGCGGCATCCGCCCACGCGCCCGTCACCGCCCCCGCGGCGCCGGACGTCGCGTCCGCGCCGGTCCCCGCGGCATCCGCCCCCGCCGACCCGTCGCACGCCACCGCCCCGATCGCCGACCACGCCATCCCCGGCGAAGAACCCACGTCGGTCGACGGCGTCGAACCCCACTTCGGCTCGTTCGCCGCCGAGCACCTCTCGCCGTCGTTCCCGCAGCGCGCGCCGTGGGGAACCGCGCAGCGCCTGCGTGCCTGGCAGGCCGAGGCGCTCGACCTCTACTTCGGCCTCGACGGACCCGACGGCGAGGGCAAAGGACCCCGCGACTTCCTCGCCGCCGCCACCCCCGGCGCCGGTAAGACCACGTTCGCCCTGCGCCTCGCGTCCGAGCTCATGCGCCGTCGCGTCGTCGACCGCATCGTCGTGGTCGCCCCCACCGAGCACCTCAAGACCCAGTGGGCCGAGGCGGCCGCGCGGGTCGGCATCCGTCTCGATCCCTTCTTCTCCAACCGCCACGCCACGCCCTCGCGGCAGTACCACGGCGTTGCGGTCACGTACGCGCAGGTCGCCGTGAAGGCCGAGGTGCACCAGCGCCTGACGATGGATGCCAGGACACTCGTCATCCTCGACGAGGTGCACCACGGCGGCGACGCCCTGAGCTGGGGAGACGCGCTGCGCGAGGCCTACAGCCGCGCGACGCGCCGCCTGCTGCTGTCGGGAACGCCGTTCCGCAGCGACACCGCGCCGATCCCGTTCGTGGAGTACCACCCGAACGCCAAGGGCATCCGGCTCTCGCGCACCGACTACGCCTACGGCTACAAACGCGCCCTCGAAGACGGCGTTGTGCGCCCGGTCTTCTTCCTCGTCTACGCCGGCCAGATGCGCTGGCGCACCAAAGCGGGCGAAGAGATGGAGGCCCAGCTCGGCCAGGACAACACCAAAGACATCACCTCGCAGGCCTGGCGCACCGCGCTCGACCCGAACGGCGACTGGATCCCGGCCGTCCTCCGCTCCGCCGATCGTCGCCTGACCGAGGTGCGCGAGACGGTTCCGGATGCCGGGGGCCTGGTCATCGCGACCGACCAGACCGCCGCGCGGGCGTACGCCGCCATCCTCGAAGACATCGGCGGCGAGAAGGTCACCGTCGTCCTGTCCGACGAAGCCGAGGCGTCGAGTCGTATCGAGGAGTTCTCGAAGGGCACGAGCCGCTGGATGGTCGCCGTCCGCATGGTGTCGGAGGGCGTCGACGTCCCACGCCTCGCCGTCGGCGTGTACGCCACGAGCGCCTCGACGCCGCTGTTCTTCGCCCAGGCCATCGGCCGTTTCGTGCGCGCTCGCCGTCGTGGTGAGACGGCGAGCGTGTTCCTGCCGAACGTGCCGCAGCTGCTCGCCCTCGCCGGTGAGATGGAGGCGCAGCGCGAGCACGCCCTCGACCGCGACAGCGACGCGGACGACCAGTGGAACGCCGAAGAAGACATGATGGATGCCGCCGAGCGCGAGGACAAGGCCTCCGACGCGCTCGAGCAGGAGTTCGAGTACCAGGCCCTCGGGTCGCTCGCGCACTTCGACCGCGTGCTCTTCGACGGCCAGGAATTCGGCCAGCTCGCCGTGCCCGGGACGATCGAGGAGGAGGAGTTCCTCGGCATCCCGGGCCTTCTCGAACCCGAGCAGGTGCACGAGGTGCTCATGTCGCGGGCGACGCGGCAGTCGCGACACCGCTCCACCCGCGAGGCGACAGAGAAGGAGAGCGGCATCGAGCCGCCGAGCGTCGACGACGGCGGCCTGCCGGGGCCGCTCCATCGCACCCTCAAGGAGCAGCGGCAACTGCTCAACACCATGGTGGGTCTGTACGCGCGCCAGAGCGGCGAGCCGCACGGTCTCGTGCACGCCGAGCTCCGCCGCATCTGCGGGGGGCCCGCCGTGTCGCACGCCACCGTCGCGCAGCTGCAGGCACGCATCGACGTGCTGCGCAAGCGCGTGCATTCCTGAGGCTCGCCTCCTGTTGCCCGACCATCCCCGCGGGCCGGTACGGCGACGCGGTTCCTCAGCCGGACGCGCGATGGCGCCGACGCGGAGCACGGCGTTCCCGGCCGTCTTCGCCGACCCGCTTCCGCGGTCCCGACGGGCGGGCACCGAGCCCCCGGCATCCGCGTCGATCCGGTCTTCGGAGGGCCGAAATGCTGTCAGTATCGGCCGACGCGCCCGGGCGCGGGGAACCGTCTCATTACGGTGGAGGGCGACCTGAAGGAGCCCGAGTGACGACCCTCGCCACCCCCACCGCCCGCGACCGCCGCCGCTGGGCGCGGTACCTCGTCGATGAGCGCGCCGAAGCGCGCGTGTATCGCGAGCTCGCCGCGCGTCGAACGGGCGAAGAGCGCGACATCCTGCTCGCGCTCGCCGAGGCCGAGGGCCGCCACGAGCAGCACTGGATCGACCTGCTGGGCGAGAAGCCGCAGCGTCTGCCGCACCCCGGCGTCGGCACCCGCCTGCTGGCGTGGATGGCCCGCCGCTTCGGGTCGATCTTCGTGCTCGCGCTCGCTCAGAACGCCGAGGCCCGCTCGCCCTACGCCGACGAGCCCTACGCGACGGCCGCCATGGCGGCCGATGAGCGGGTTCACCACGAGGTCGTCCGCGGACTCGCCGCGCGCGGGCGCCGGCGCCTGTCGGGGACCTTTCGCGCCGCCGTCTTCGGCGCGAACGACGGCCTCGTCTCCAACCTGGCACTCGTCATGGGCGTCGGCGCCACCGGTGTCGCCCCCAGCTTCGTGCTGTTCAGCGGCATCGCCGGGCTGCTGGCGGGCGCTCTGTCGATGGGCGCGGGCGAGTTCGTGTCGGTGCGGTCGCAGCGCGAGCTGCTCCAAGCCACCGAGGAGAGCGATTTCGCCGACTCCGCCCTGCCCCACCTGGACCTGGATGCCAACGAGCTCGCCCTGGTCTACCGCACGCGCGGCATGGACCCGGATGACGCCCTCGCCAAGGCCCGCGAGGTCGTCACAGCCGCTCAGGCGGGCACCGCACCGGCTGCCGCGGCGCCGGGGGAGAACGCTCACGACGTCGTCGGCAGCGCCTGGGGTGCGTCGATCTCGAGCTTCCTGTTCTTCGCCTCGGGTGCCATCGTCCCCGTGCTGCCGTGGATCCTCGGTATGAGCGGTCTCGGGGCCGTCGTGCTCGCGCTCGTGCTCGTCGGCATCGCCCTGATGGGCACCGGTGCCATGGTGGGCCTGCTCTCGGGCGCGTCGCCGCTCAAGCGCGGCCTGCGGCAGCTCGCGATCGGCTTCGGTGCGGCGGCGGTCACCTACGTGCTCGGTCTGGCGTTCGGGGTCACCGCGGCCTGACGCGAAGCCCGGGACCGCGGTCGGGCCGCGCGGCGGCGCGGGTCGGCTTCAGCCGCGGGTGCCGGCCAAGCGTGCCGCCTCGCGCACGGCCGAGACGTTCTTCCGGCCGGCCCGCGAGCCGCCGAGCTTCGCGGCGATGTGCTCGCTGACCGTCACCGGGTCGTACAGGGCCGGTGACTCGGCGGTGACGAAACCGGGCAGCGGGGCGATGACCGCGTCGGCGTTGCCGTCGTGGAAGAACGCCGCCGACCGGCGCCGCTCGATCGTGCCGTCGATGATCGGCGGCTTCACGCGGTGCAGGGTCGACATCCACTTGTCGTTCGTCAGGCGGGCCGCCACGTCGCCGAGATTCACCAGCAGCGCGCCGTCGGCGGGGGCGACGTCGTTCCACGACCCGTCCTGACCGAGCACCTGCAAGCCCTTCACCTGGTCGGCCCACAGCACGGTGACGAGCCCGAAGTCGGTGTGCTCGCCCATGCCCGTCAACTCCGCACCCAGCTCGATCGAGCCCGGCGGCAGGGCGTAGTTGTTCATCCGCAGCACGTCGATGGAGTGGTCGGTGACGTCGTCGAAGAAGTCCTCCCGAACGCGCAACGCGGCCGCGAAGATCCGTGTGAGCGTGTGCGCCACCCGACGCGCTTCGTCGTAGTACGCGGTGACCGCCGGCTCGAATGTCGTCGTCTCGGTCGGCCAGGTGTTCTCGGCGTAGTCCGCGGCCGTGGCCGTGCTCCCCGGATACTCCGCCGCCGACGTGCCCACGTTGAACGCCTCGAAGAAGTCGTTCATCCGCGTCACGGGATCGACACCCAGGCTGTAGCTCAGTGACTCGCTCTTCGGCGGGCTGTAGCCGCGGTTCTCACCCGACGGCCGCACATACTGCTTCTTGGCATCCAGCGGGAGGGCGAAGAAGTCGTCGAGCGCCTCCGTGAAATCGGTGATCACGGCATCCGGGATGCCATGACCCACGATCTGCATGAACCCCACGGTGCGGCACGCATGGTCGACAGCCGCCACCACCGCAGCGCGCGCGTCGGGGGAGCCGGGACCCACCCAGGCCGAGATGTCGATTTTTGGCACGGCGAACGGAGGCATGGTGCGACGCTAACCCGGCCGTGTCACGCCGGTGTTTCTGCACGGTCACGGTCGCGCGGTGGCGGATGCGGCGCGCGGAGCCTCCGGCGGTGTGGGCCCAACCCCGCACGGGGCCCATAGCCCTCCCGCTCCCGCAGCAACGAGAAAGACCCCCGGGATGAACCCGGGGGTCTTCGTCGTTCTGTGCGCGAGGGGGGACTTTCCCTCCGCCCACTCCACCCGCTGCTGCGCAGCGCGCGGAGCCTCTGGCGGTGGGGCCCAACCCAGAACGGGTTCGAAGCCCTCCCGCTCCCGCACGAAACGACGAAGACCCCCGGGATGAACCCGGGGGTCTTCGTCGTTCTGTGCGCGAGGGGGGACTTTCCCCACCGCCCCTCCACGCGCCGCTGCGCGACGCGCGGAGCCTCCGGCGGCGTGGGCCCAACCCCGCACGGGCCCATAGCCCTCCCGCTCCCGCAGCAACGAGAAAGACCCCCGGGATGAACCCGGGGGTCTTTCTCGTTTGTGCGCGAGGGGGGACTTGAACCCCCACGCCCGTTAAAGGGCACTAGCACCTCAAGCTAGCGCGTCTACCTATTCCGCCACCCGCGCATCTGGGTGTTTGTCGCTTGCGCAACGAGGAACGACATTACCACGCAGCGGCCCGCAACTCGAACCGACGGGGCACCCCGGGCGCGCCCGAAGGCGCGGACCGAGGCGGGGGAGGCCCCGGCACCGCGACGCACGTCAGATGCGGCGCCGCACCACGACGTCGACGCGGGCGGGAGATGTCGCCGCACCCCGGTACGGTAGTGCGCATGTCCGAGCCCGAAACCGACGTCCCCGAGGTCGCGCGCGTCGCCGCGGATCTCATCCGGTTCGACACCTCGAACTACGGCGGCGGCCGCGCGAACGGCGAACGCGAAGCGGCGGAATACGTCGGCGCCTACCTCGAGCAGCTCGGCCTCGACACCGAGTACTACGAGCCCGTCGAGCGCCGCACCAACGTGTGCGCCCGCGTGCCCGGTCGCAACCCCGACAAGCCCGCGCTGATCCTGCACGGCCACCTCGACGTCGTCCCCGCCGTCGCCGAGGACTGGAGCGTCGACCCGTTCGCCGGTGAGATCCGCGACGGCATCCTGTGGGGTCGCGGTGCCGTCGACATGAAGGACATGGATGCCATGATCCTCACCTCCGTCGCCGAGCTGCTGCGCGCGGGGGAGCAGCCCGAACGCGACGTGATCGTGGCGTTCTTCGCCGACGAGGAGAACGGCGGCGTGGAGGGATCCGCGCGCGTCGTCCAGGACAGGCCCGAGTGGTTCGCCGGAGCGACCGAGGCGATCAGCGAGGTCGGCGGCTATTCGATCGCCGTGGGAGACCGGCGCGCGTACCTGCTCCAGGTGGGCGAGAAGGCCCTCATCTGGATCAAGCTGATCGCCCGCGGTCGCGCCGGCCACGGCAGCGGCTTGCATCCCGACAACGCCGTCACCCGACTGGCCGAAGCGGTCACGGCCCTCGGCCGCACCGAGTGGCCGATCCGGCTCACCGACACGACGGCGGCGCTGCTGGCGGGGCTGGCCGAGATCACGGGTGACGACGCGGGCGACCCCGACGCTCTCGCCCTGCGCACCGGCGCGGCATCCAGCTTCATCCGCTCGACGCTGCGCACGACGACCAACCCCACGGGGGTGACCGCGGGCTACAAGCACAACGTCATCCCCGACCGCGCCGAGGCGTGGATCGACGTGCGCGTGCTGCCGGGCACGGAGGCGGCCGCCCTCGCAGACATCCGACGGATCGTCGGCGACGGGATCGAGATCGAGATCGTCCATCAGGACATCGGCCTCGAGGTGCCGTTCTCCGGTGACCTCGTCGATGCGATGGTCGCTCAGCTCGGCCGCCACGACCCGGGCGTGCCCGTGGTGCCGTATCTCATGGGCGGCGGCACCGACAACAAGGCCCTCTCCACCCTCGGAATCTCCGGTTACGGATTCGCACCGTTGCGACTTCCCGCCGATCTCGACTTCACCGGAATGTTCCACGGTGTCGACGAGCGCGTCCCCGTCGATGCGCTCGAGTTCGGTCGACGTGTTTTCGCCGACCTCCTCCGGACGTACTGAAGGACCGCATGCATATCTTCGAGGTCATCATCCTCGGGCTCGTTCAGGGCCTCACCGAATTCCTTCCCATCTCCTCCAGTGCGCACTTGCGCATCGTGGGCGAGTTCCTCCCGTCGCAGACCGACCCCGGCGCGACCTTCACCGCCATCACCCAGATCGGTACCGAGCTCGCGGTGCTGATCTACTTCCGCAAGAAGATCGCGCGAGTGATCTCGCGGTGGTTCCTGTCGCTCAGCGGCAAGGTCCCGCGCAACGACCCCGACGCGCGGATGGGGTGGCTCGTGATCATCGGCACCATCCCCATCGCGTTGCTGGGCGTGCTGCTGCAGAGCCTCATCCGCGACAACTTCCGCAGCCTGTGGATCACGGCGGTGGTGCTCATCGTGTTCGGCATCCTGCTCGGGCTCGCCGACCACTATGGCGCGCGCCGTCGCGACCTCGACGACCTGACCTACCCGCACGGCGTCGCCTACGGTTTCGCGCAGGCCCTCGCCCTGGTGCCCGGTGTCTCGCGCTCGGGCGCGACGACCACGCTGGGACGCGCACTGGGCTACAAGCGCACCGCCGCGGCGGAGTACTCGTTCCTGCTCGCCGTCCCCGCGGTGTTCGCCAGCGGGCTGTTCGAGCTCTACAAGAGCTTCGACGAGGGCACCGGCCCCTACAACCTCGGCGAGACGGCGATCGCGACGGTCATCGCGTTCGTGGTCGGCTACCTCGTCATCGCGTTCCTCATGCAGTACCTCAAGCGCGGCAGCTTCCTGCCGTTCGTGATCTACCGCGTGGCGCTCGGCATCGTGATCATCGTGCTCCTCGTGCTCGGGGTGGTCCCGGCCGAGTCGGCCATCATGGCCGGATAGTTCCGGATGCCACGACGGCGCCGTCCCGACGGGGGCGGCGCCGTCGTCGTCCGGGGCGGGGAATGTGCAGTGGGGCGGCCACGACACGCCCCACTGCGCTTTTCGCGCCCCGAATCAGGCGCCCCGCGCCGCGTGCCCCGCACGGCGAGCCGTGAGCCGCGACCGCCGCGCTGCGCGAAGCGATCGCCCGCGTCGGCGCGGCGACCGCCGTGCCTCAGCGCCGGGACCCCGCCCGCGTCAGCGCCGGAACCCGTGCGTCAGCGCCGGGACCCCGCCCGGATCAGGCGCCCCGCGCCGCGTGCCGCGAGCTGCGTGCCGCGCGACAAGATCGCCCGCGTCAGCGCCGGGACTCCGCCCGCGTCAGCGCCGCGCGACCGATCGCCCGCGTCAGCGCGGCGACCGCCGCCCGTCAGCGCCGGGACCCCACCCGCGCCAGCGCCGGGACCGCCGCCCGTCAGCGCCGGGGCGGGTCGTCGCGGCCGGGCTTGGCGGGACCTTCGCCTCCGCGGCGCAGATATCGCTCGAACTCCTGCGCGATCGCGTCCCCCGACGCCTCGGGGGAGTCCCACGTGTCACGCGTCTGCTCGAGCTGACGGATGTAGTCGCTCATCTCGTCGTCGTCGGCCGCCGCGGCGTCGATCGAGGCTTCCCACTGACGCGACTCGGACTCGAGGTCTCCGCGGGGCACGGTGATGCCGGTGATCGTCTCGAGCCGTTCCAGCAGGGCCAGAGTGGCCTTGGGCGACGGGGTGTGGCCCGCGACGTAGTGGGGCACGCTCGCCCACAGGCTCGCCGTGGGGATTCCCACCTGCTCCGACGCGTGACCGATCGCGCTCAGGATGCCGACGGGCCCCTCGTACAGGCTCCGCTCGAGGCCGAGCGACTGGCGAACGGCGTCGTTGTCGCTGCCGGCGAAGACGGAGATCGGGCGGGTGTGCGGCACGTCGGACATCATCGATCCGAGCGCCACGAACCCGGTGACGTCCTCACGCAGCGCGACGTCGATGAACTCCGCGGCGAAGGCCTGCCAGGCGCGAGCGGGTTCGACGCCCACGAGCAACCAGATCTCCGCGTCGTCCGAGCGACGGGTGGGGCGCAGCAGCTTCGCCTCGGGCCAGGTCAGGGTGCGACGACCCTCGGCATCCAGTCCGATCTGGGGGCGTGTGTACTGGTAATCGAAGTACAGCTCCGGATCCACGGAGTGGACGACCTCGTACTCGACGTCGGCGCGCAGCATCGACGCCGCCGCTGACGCGGCCTCTCCGGCGTCGTTCCAGCCGTCGAAAGCGGCGACGATGATCCGGCGACCCAGTGCGTCCACGCAACCTCCTCTGCCCCGTCGGGGCTGCATTCCACAATAGGCGTACGCGCGCGGAAGCGGCCCCGGCCGACCGGCGACCGTGCGCGCCCTGGATACGATGGAACGATGACTTCTCCGGCCCCCGCCGCCGTCCTCTGGGACATGGACGGCACGCTCGTCGACACCGAGCCGTACTGGATGGCCGCGGAGACCCCGCTGGTCGAGCGTTTCGGCGGCACCTGGACGCACGAGCAGGCCCTGGGGATGGTCGGCCTCGCCCTCGAGGACTCCGCCCGGCTGCTGCAGAACGCCGGCGTCCCCTGGAGCGCCGACGACATCATCGCGTACCTGACCGACGAGGTGCTGCGCCAGCTCGCCACCACCGGCGTGCCGTTCCGGCCCGGTGCGCGCGAACTGCTCGCCGACCTGAAGGCCTCGGGGGTGCGTACGGCGCTCGTGACGATGTCGATGCGCCGGATGGCACTTTCGGTCGTCGAGCTCATCGACTTCCCCGCCTTCGACCTCGTCGTCGCCGGTGACGACGTGGAGCGTCCCAAGCCCCACCCCGACCCCTACCTTCAAGCGGCGGATGCGCTCGGCGTCGACATCCGTGACACCGTCGCCATCGAAGACAGCCCCAACGGCCTGCGCTCGGCCCTCGCCAGCGGCGCGGTGTCGCTCGGCGTCCCCCTGATGGTTCCGCTCGACGGCGTGGGTGCGCACGCGCTGTGGCCGAGCCTTCAGGGCCGCACCACCACCGATCTGCGCGAGCTGCACGCCGCGCACACTGCCACCCGGCTGGAGAACCGATGAGCGAGACCCCCCACCTGAGCGGCCCCTTCCGGGTGGGCGACCGGGTGCAGTTGACCGGTCCGAAGGGCCGCATGCACACGATCACCCTGCGCGATCAGGGCGAGTTGCACACCCACAACGGCGTCCTCAAGCACGAGCTGCTCGTCGGAGCGCCCGACGGCAGTGTCGTCACCAACAGCTCGGGCCACGATTACCTGGCCGTGCGCCCCCTGCTGCGCGACTTCGTCATGTCGATGCCGCGGGGCGCGGCGATCGTCTACCCCAAGGACGCCGCGCAGATCCTCGCCCAGGCCGACATCTTCCCCGGCGCGACGGTCGTCGAGGCGGGCGTGGGCTCCGGTGCGCTGTCGCTCTGGCTTCTGCGGGCGATCGGTCCGGCGGGGCGCCTGCTGTCGTTCGAACGCCGCGAGGAGTTCGCCGAGGTCGCCCGCGCCAACGTCGAGACGTTCCACGGCGAGCACCCCGCGACGTGGGACGTCATCGTGGGCGATCTGGTCGAAAGCCTCCCGGATGCCGTGGCCCCGGCATCCGTCGACCGCATCGTGCTCGACATGCTGGCACCCTGGGAATGCATCGACGCGGCCGCCGACGCACTGACCCCGGGCGGTGTGGTGCTCTGCTACATCGCCACCGCCACGCAGCTCAGTCGAGTGGCCGAGTACATCCGCGCGACGGGGCTGTTCACCGAACCGGATGCCAGCGAGACGATGGTGCGCGGATGGCACGTCGAGGGGCTCGCGGTGCGGCCCGACCACCGAATGGTGGCGCACACCGGCTTCCTCATCACCGCGCGCCGCCTCGCGCCCGGCGCGATCCCGCCGGAGGTGAAGCGCCGTGCATCGAAGTCGAGCTACGGCGACGAGGACGTCGAGCTCTGGACGCCCGGGGCCGTGGGCGATCGCGAGATCACCGACAAGAACCTCCGCAAGCGCGTGCGCGAGGCCCAGAAATCGGCGGAGGGCGTCCGGCAGTCCGTCGCGGGCGCCGCGTCGGGGGAGCACGGCTCGACCGCCTAAACTGTTCCGGTGCGCAGACTCCCCGCTCTCGTGGCCGTGACCGCCCTGGCCGGATTCGGCCTCGTCGGGTGCTCGGCATCCGCCGCCTCGTCGTGCCCGACGCCCACCGACAGCGCGATCGCGTCCGTCGTCGATGCGCCGGGTGAGGTCGGTTCGGTGCCCACCATCTCGGTGCGTTCGCCGTTCCTGCCGTCGCAGGCGGGCACCGCCACCCTGATCGAGGGCACCGGTCCGCGGATCACCACTGATTCGCAGCTCGCCCTCGTCGATGTGACGGTGCTCGACGCCGCGTCCGGCGAAGAGCTGGTCGCCACTCCCTACAACGCCGATGTCGCCACCGCGACGCCGCTGCCGCGTCTGACGCAGGCGGTGCCCTCCCTCGCGCCGCTGATGCAGTGCGTTGCCGAGGGCTCCCGCGTGGCCGTGGCCATCCCGGGCGACGACCTCGGTGCCCAGGGCGCGCAGGCGCTCGGCATCGCCGAGGGTGACGGTGCGGTGTTCGTGTTCGATGTGCGCAAGGTCTTCCTACCGGCCGCCGACGGCGCCGACCAGTACAACGCCGACTCGGGGATGCCGTCCGTCGTGCGCGCCCCCGATGGTCAGCCGGGTGTCGTCATCCCGGCCGGCGATGCCCCGACCGAGGCGCGGTGGCAGACCATCAAGAAGGGCGACGGCCTGACGCTGACCGCCGATTCGTCGGTCGTCATCCACGTGCAGGGAGTCGCCTGGGGCGCGAAGACGACCTTCGCCTCCACGTGGAAGAACGGGGCGCCCGGGCAGGCGCAGGTGTCGGTGCTGCCCCCGGTCATGGCGTCGGCCCTCGAGGGCCAGACCGTCGGCTCGCAGGTCCTGATCGTCGTCCCCGCCGACCAGACCGAGCAGGACCAGCAGATCCTGCAGGCACCGGCCGACGTCGCCCTCGTCTACGTCGTCGACATCCTCGGCACCGTCGGCTGACGCCACGGCCCGCCCGACGGGGCTCATGCTCCGATCCCTCCGCTCCCCGTCGGTGCGCATGCCCGACGGGCCGGTCGGCGGGTCGGTGCCTCGCGACGCCTAGGATGGGCGGGTGTCCGCCACCGCCTCTCGCAGCGCCCCCGAGGAGCGTCTCGTGAATCTCGTCGTCGCTCTCATGGCGACCGAGCAGGGGCTGACGAAGGACACGATCCTCTCCTCAGTCTCCGGATACCGCGAACAGCTCGAAGCCGGAGCGTCGAAGGACGCCCTCGAGAAAATGTTCGAGCGCGACAAGGAGAACCTGCGCGGGCTCGGCATCCCGATCGAGACGATCGGCAACCGCACCGACCCGGACGACCTCCGCGAAGCGCGTTACCGCGTGCCGACCGCGGAATACTCCCTTCCCGAAGACATCTCCTTCAGCCCGGCCGAGGTGGCCCTGCTCAACATCGCCGGCAGCGTCTGGGGGAGCGAATCGCTCTCGGCCGACGCCCGCAGCGGGCTGCGCAAGATCCGGGCGCTCGGCATCCCCGTCGACGAGCCCATCATCGGATACGCCCCCCGGATCCGCGTACGCGACGCGTCGTTCCCCGCGCTGCAACGTGCGATCGAGCAGTGCCGCGTGGTCACCTTCACCTACCTGCGACCGGGTGAGGCGCGTCCGCGGGAGCGTCGCATCCGCCCTCTGGCCCTGCTCGAGTACGAGGCCCGCTGGCACGTGTTCGGGTTCGACCTGAACATGGATGCCGACCGCACCTTCCTGCTGTCGCGGATCATCGGCGAGGTCACCGTGACGCGCGCCTCCTTCCCGGCCGCCCTCCGCGAGGGTGCGGGGGAGCGTGCGCTCGCGGGTCTGCGCGCGGTCGCCGATCGCCAGCGGGCACTGCTGGAGGTGCACCCCGGCACCGAGGCCGCGCTGAGGCTCGCCCGCCGCGCCGAAGAGGCGCCGCAGGGCATCGTGGTGCCCTTCGTCGACCTGCACGTCTTCGCCGACGAGCTCGCCTCGTACGGGCCCGAGGTGCGCGTGGTCGCACCCGAGGATCTGCGCGCCGAGGTCGTGCGCCGGCTCGAGGCGACGCTTCGCCTGCACGGGGGTGCCGCGTGAACCCCGAACGACCCGTCGCCGCCCTCGACCGTGCGGCGTTGCTGCTGCAGCTCGTGCCGTACCTGCTGGGCAAGGGCGAGGTCACCGTCGCGGAAGCGGCGGCGGACTTCGACGTCGCGCCCGCGGAGATGCGCGCGATGGTCGAGCGCCTCACCGTCATCGGTCTTCCCGGCGAGAGCGGGTACTGGCAGCTGCCGCACGATCTGTTCGACATCGATTGGGATCTGCTCGACCGCGACGACGTCATCGCCATCACCAACACGGTGGGACTCGAGCGGTCCCCGCGACTCACCGCACGCGAGGCGGCGGCGCTGCTGGCCGGCCTCCAGCTCGCGAGGAGTCTGCCGGGCTTCGGCGACAACGAGCTCGTGACGGGTCTGCTCGGCAAGCTCGCTCGGGGAGCTGCCGCCGCCCCGCCGCCCGTCATCGTCGCTCCCGGTCCGGTGGACGGGATGCGCGACGTCGTCGATCGCGCCCTCCGCGAACGCGTGGCGGTGACCTTCACCTACCGCGCGCCCGGCGCCGGGCCGACCACACGCACCGTGGACCCCATCAAGGTGCACATCGCGAACGACCAGTGGTACCTGCAGGGCTGGTGCCATCTGCGTCGCGCCGTGCGCACGTTCCACCTCGATCGCGTCAGCGATGCAGCCCTGACCGACATCCCGGCCCTGCACGGCGGCGACGAGGTCCCGGAGCTGTTCGCACCGTCCGACGACGAGGTGGTCGCGCGCCTCCGCTTCCCGCGCACGGTGGCTCCCCTGCTGGCCGACTATCTCGAACGAGCGGAGATCGAGGACGCCGACGGCACCCTGCGGGTGGCATCCCTTCGCCTCGCCGATGAGCAGAGTCTGAAGCGCCTCGCCGCGCGTCGCGGTGGAGAGGTCGAACTGCTCGAGCCGGCGGGTGCGCGACGCGCCGCGGCGGAGTGGGCGGCCGCGGGGCTCGCCCAGTACGAGTCCCCGGAGCCCTGAGCGCCGGACGCGATTGCGCGGGATTCCGCCCGGCGCCCCGCCGGTGCTGCGCGATCCGATCGCCCGCCCGCGCCTCCCGGCCCGCGCCTCCCGGCCCGCGTCGAGGAGCGCGGGTTAGACTGAGACCTACGCCCGACAACGACGAGGAGTCCCCATGTTCGGCAACCTCACCGGATGGCACCTTCTGGTCGTCCTCGCGGTCATCCTCCTGCTCTTCGGTGCCGCAAAGCTGCCCGCGCTCGCCAAGAGCATGGGGCAGTCCGCTCGCGTCTTCAAGAGCGAGATGAAGGAGATGAAGCGCGACGACGAGATCGCTGCGCAATCCTCCGAGGCCCCGCGCTCCGCCGATGCCGGCACCACGCCGACTGTGTCTCCGGAGCCGCGCAGGTCGACCGACCCGTCCGTCTAAGCGGTGGCGACGGCAGGACCGCCGCGGATCGACGTTCCCGAGGGGCCGCGGCGAGACAAGCGCATGTCGATCGGGGCCCACCTGATCGAGCTGCGCAAGCGTCTCATGATCGCCGCCGCGGCGCTCGTGGTGGGCATGGTGGTGGCGTTCATCATCACCGACCCGATCATCGACCTCATCACCGAGCCCATCCGTGTGTTCGCCGAGAGGCGCGGGGATGCGGCGCTCAATTTCTCCGCGGTGACGTCGGCCTTCGATCTGCGGATGCGCATCGCGTTCTCGATCGGCATCTTCCTGTCGGCTCCGGTGTGGCTGTGGCAGATCTGGGCGTTCATCATGCCCGGACTCACGCGGAAAGAGATCCGCTACACGGTCTCGTTCGTGGCATCCGCGGTTCCGCTTTTCTTCACGGGCTGCTGGGTCGGTCTGCTGATCGTGCCGCACGTCATCGAGCTGATGTGGGGCTTCACCCCCGAGGGGGGCGTGAACTTCTACAACGCCGTGGAGTACTACGACTTCGTCTTCAAGCTGCTGATGGTCGTGGGGGTCTCGTTCGTGCTTCCCGTGTTCCTCGTCGCGCTGAACGTCGCCGGGGTGATGAGCGGCAAGGCCATCCTGAAGGGCTGGCGCGTCGCCATCCTCATCGCCACGATCTTCTCCGCGCTGGCGACGCCGGCAGCCGACGTCGTGAGCATGCTGATGCTCGCCGGGATCCTGGTGGTGCTGTTCTTCGCCGCTGCGGGCCTGTCGATGCTGTTCGACCGTCGCAAGGCCCGCCGGGTGGCGTCGGAGCTGGCGCCGGGGCCCCACGCGTGAGCGGTCCCAGTCCGGCCGAGCGTTTCGCCCGGGCCAGCGCCCGGTCGACGCACCCGCACACCGCGGACTTCGCCGAGATGCAGCGGTTCGAACTCGACGACTTCCAGATCGCCGGATGCCACGCCCTCGAGGACGGACGCAGCGTGCTGGTGGCAGCTCCCACCGGCGCCGGAAAGACCATCGTCGGCGAGTTCGCGATCCATCTGGCGATGCTCGAGCCGGGGGACAAGGCGTTCTATACCACGCCCATCAAGGCCCTGTCGAACCAGAAGTTCCACGAGCTGCAGGAGGTCTACGGCGACGACGAGGTGGGCCTGCTCACGGGCGACACCAACATCAATGCGTCGGCGCGCATCGTCGTCATGACCACCGAAGTGCTGCGCAACATGCTCTATGCCGATTCTCCGGCGCTGCGCGGCCTGCGGTTCGTCGTCATGGACGAGGTCCACTACCTCGCCGACCGCTTCCGGGGCGCGGTGTGGGAGGAAGTGATCATCCACCTCCCGCCGTCGGTGAAGCTGGTGTCGCTGTCGGCGACCGTGTCCAACGCCGAGGAGTTCGGTGACTGGCTCGACACCGTGCGCGGCGACACCGAGGTCATCGTGTCGGAGACGCGGCCCGTGCCGCTGGAGCAGCACGTGCTCGTGCGCGGCGACCTGCTGCCGCTGTTCGACGACCGCGCGGGTGTGGCGACCGCGCAGGTCAATCAGGAGCTGCTCCGCATCCGCGGCGGCAACGCGGGCGGGTTCGAGAACAACCGGCGCGCGCAGGAGTATCGCTCGGCCCGGCACGCGGGTGGTCGCCGGCAGCCGCGCGGGGGACACAAGCCGCTTCGCGCGGCGCACGGACCCCGCATCGAGCGCATCGACCGGCCCGAGGTCGTCGAGCTGCTGCAGCGCAACCACCTGCTGCCGGCGATCTTCTTCATCTTCAGCCGCGCCGGGTGCGACGCTGCCGTGCAGCAGCTGCGCCGGGCGAACGTGCGCCTCACCTCGGCCGAGGAACGCGCCGAGATCCGCCAGATCGTCGACGAGCTGACCTTCACCCTCAAGGACGAAGATCTCGCCGTGCTGCACTTCTGGGAGTGGCGCGACAATCTGGAGCGGGGAATGGCCGCCCACCACGCGGGCCTCCTCCCGGCGTTCAAAGAGGTGGTCGAGGAGCTCTTCCGGCGCAAGCTCGTCAAGGTGGTCTTCGCCACCGAGACCCTCGCGCTGGGCATCAACATGCCCGCGCGCACGGTCGTGCTCGAGAAGCTCGAGAAGTTCAACGGCGAGGCGCGGGTCGCGATCACGTCGGGGGAGTACACGCAGCTCACCGGCCGTGCCGGCCGCCGCGGCATCGACGTCGAGGGCCACGCGGTCGTGCAGTTCACGGAGGGTCTGGACCCGCAGTCCGTCGCCGCCCTCGCCTCGCGTCGTACGTACCCGTTGAACTCGAGCTTCCGGCCGACCTACAACATGGCCGTCAACCTCATCGACCAGTTCGGCCGCGTCCGCGCCCGTGAGATCCTCGAGTCGTCGTTCGCCCAGTTCCAGGCCGATCGCTCGGTCGTGGGCCTGGCGCGTCAGGTGAAGGATGCCGAGGAGTCCCTCGCCGGCTACGAGCAGGCCATGACGTGCGATCGCGGCGATTTCCGCGAGTACTCCACGATCCGCCGCGAGCTCAGCGACCTCGAGAAGATCAACCGACGGGATGCCACGGCGCCCCGCCGTCTGCGCGATGAACGGCAGCAGCAGATCCAGTCGCTGCGCCGCCGGATGCAGCGGCATCCGTGTCACTCGTGTCCCGACCGCGAGGCGCACGCGCGCTGGGCGGAGCGGTATTGGAAGCTCAAGCGCTCCACCGACAAGACCCGTCAGCAGATCGACCAGCGCACGGGCACCGTCGCCCGCGTCTTCGACCGCGTGGTGGAAGTGCTCGCGGCGCTGGAGTACGTCGCCATCGAGGAGGACGGGGCGACCGTGCTCACCCCGGCCGGTCGCACGATGCGCCGCATCTACGGCGAGCGCGACCTGCTGGTGGCCGAGTCGCTGCGGCAGGGCCTGTGGGAGGGACTCGACGCCCCCTCGCTCGCCGCACTGGCGTGCTGCCTGGTCTATGAACCGCGCCGTGACGAGGCGGGGCCGGGGGAGCGGGGCCTGCCACGCGGCGCCTTCCGCGGCGCGCTGGATGCCACGCAGACGCTGTGGCAGGAGCTCGACGACCTCGAGCGCGACCACCGTCTGCCCGGTTCGGAGTCGCCGGCATCCGGTCTCGCGCCGGCCATGCACGCGTGGGCGAAGGGCCTTCCGCTCGACAGTGTGCTGACCCTCGCCGACATGGCCGCCGGCGACTTCGTGCGCTGGGCGAAGCAGACCATCGACCTGCTCGATCAGATCTCGCTCGTGGCCGAGCCGAAGCTGGCGAAGACGGCGCGCACGGCGCTGGATGCCGTGCGCCGCGGCATCGTCGCCTACACCTCGGCATGAGTGCCGCGTCGATGACCGACCGCCGTCCCGCCGCGGCGGGCGGGGCCCCGCGGCCTCTCCTCCGGCTGGCCTTCGCCGCCCCCCTGTCGGTGGTGGCGGGTCTGCTGCTGGTATCCGCATACCCCGCCCTGGCGTGGTGGCCGACCGCGTTCCCCGCCGTCGCCCTGGCGCTGGTGACGTTGATCGGCCGGCGGTTCTGGTCGGCTGTGCTCGTCGGCTTCCTCTTCGGGGCGGCGTTCTTCTCGGTGAACCTCCTCTTCACCGCCCGATACCTGGGTCCCGTTCCGTGGCTCGCGCTGTCGGTGCTCGAGGCGCTGCTGACGGCCGCGCTGGCGGTTCCGATCGCGCTGGCCTACCGCTGGCTGCCGCGTATCGCCCCGGGGGCCGCGGGCCGCCTCGTGGTGCTCCCCGCCCTGGTCGCGGCGCTGTGGACTCTGCGCGAGCAGGTCGTGGGTTCCTGGCCCTACGGTGGGTTCCCGTGGGGTCGCATCGGCGTCTCGCAGGTCAACGGCCCTTTCGCCGAGGTGGCGTCGTGGGTGGGGATGTCGGGGTTGTCATTCCTCGTCGTGCTGGTGTGCGCCGCGGTCATCGAGGTCGTTCGGTTCCGGCCCACCCGGGAGCGCGGGCGCGGTCGTCGTCTGGTCGCCGTGGCGCCGGCAATCGCCGTGCTCGTTCTCGGGGCCGTGCCGCAGTTCCCGACCGCCGAGGCCGGCTCGATGCGTGTGGGAGCCGTCCAGGGGAACGGACCGGCCGGATACTTCGACCAGCGTGCGCGCGGCGCCGTCCTCGACGCCCAGCTCGCGGCATCCTCCCCTCTGCTGGGCCAGGACATGGACGTGCTCCTGTGGCCGGAGGGCGGGGTCGATTCCGACCCCACCGCGAACACGTCGACGGATGCCGTGCTGCGGGAGCTGTCGCGTCGCGTCGACGCGCCGCTGCTCATCTCGGCCGTGACCGCGCGCGGGTCGGAGCTGTTCAACTCGTCGCTCGTGTGGACCGCCGACGGGCAGGTGGGTGCCACTTACGACAAGCGGCATCCGGTGCCCTTCGGGGAGTACGTGCCCGACCGCGCATTCTGGGAACCGTTCGCTCCCGACCTGATCGGCCTCATCGGTCGCGAATACACCCCCGGGACGGCGAGCCCCGTCGCCGACGTGAACGGCGTCGGCGTCGGCCTGGCCATCTGCTTCGACGTCATCTACGACGACGTCGTGTGGGACGGCGCGAACGACGGCGCCGAGGTCTACATGTTCCAGACGAACAACGCCGACTTCCGCGGCACCGATGAGAACCTGCAGCAGCTGGCCTTCGCGCAGATGCGCGCGATCGAGACCGGTCGCGCGGTGGTCAACCTGTCGACCGTCGGCACGAGCCAGGTGATCGCGCCCGACGGCTCCACGCTCGACGCGCTGCCCATCGACACCGCCGGGCACATGCTCACCGACGTGCCACTGCGCACCGGTCTGACCCCGGCGGTGATCATCGGTCCGGCGGTCAAGCTCGTGCTGGGGTGGGGGAGCCTTGCGGGACTGATGGTCGCGGGGGTCGTCGTGCTTCTGCGCCGGCGAGGAACGACGAAGACGCCGCCCCCCGAAGGGGACGGCGTCTGAACTCGTCGGTCAGCGTCAGGCGCTGAGCTTCTCGCCACCGGCGCCGCGACGTGCGCGGACGAAGGCGAGGCGCTCCTCGAGCAGCTCTTCGAGCTCGGGGATCGTGCGACGCTCGAGCAGCATGTCCCAGTGGGTACGCGCTGCCTTGTCGGCGCTGTGGTCGACGGTCGCCGTGCCGTCGCCGATGCGCAGCAACGCTTCCGCGCCGCACGTCCGGCACTCCCACGCCTCGGGAACCTCGGCGTCAGCCGCGAAGGTCAGGACGGTGTCGCGTCCGCAGGTGCTGCAGTTGTAGGTGTGCTGTGCACGGTCGTGGAACACGACGCCATCTTCGCTTTGGAGGCTCTGGGCGCCGAGTCGGATGCCGCGGAGACTGCGGTCTGCCATTGTGTGGTCCTCTCGTCGGTCACCATGTATAACGTCTGCACCTGTGCGCTTTATTCGAACGTCGGGCGTCCTGGCAGGTTTCACAGACGATGCTCAGACAGCTTGCGTTCCCCGTGCGTTCACCTTCGCGAGAGCGACATCCGCACGGTCGGTGACGAGCCCGTCGACGCCGAGATCGAGCAGGCGTTCCATGTCGTCCTCGGCATTGACCGTCCACACGTGCACCTCGACGCCCGCCGCGTGGGCATCGCGGAGGAGGCCGGACGTGACGACACGGAGAGGCCCCTGCCGTTCGGGGAGCTGCAGGGCGTCGACATCGGCGAGCAGGGCGCGCACGCGGGCCTTCCTGCGCAGAGCCCGGGCGATCACGAGTCGCTTGACGGTCTCCAGACCGGGGGAGGTGGCCGGCCGTCGCGCGGCACCGGCGGACGATGCGGCCCGTAGCGCCTCGCGCCGACGCGCATCCGAGAAGCTCGTCACGAGCACCCGCTCGGCGTGAGGCGCCACGAGCCGCCCCACGCCCTCGGCCGCCGCGGCGGCCTTCACGTCGAGGTTGAAGCGCATGTCGGGGAAGGCCTCGAGCGCTTGCGCGAGAGTGATCAGCCCGCCGCGCGCGGACATGATCTCCTCGAGCTCGTGCAGGCGCACGTCGGCGATCGCGCGGGGGTCCTCGGCGATCCGCTCGAGGTCGTCGTCGTGGAAGAGCACCACCTCGCCGTCGGCGGTGACGTGGCAATCCGACTCCACGTACACCACCCCCGCGGCGTGCGCCTCGGCGACCGCGGCGAAGGAGTTCTCGACCACCCCGTGGCGCGCGGCATCCGGGGTCACGAGCCCGCGATGCGCGAGCACGCGCGGGGCGTGGGGGGAGAGATACGGATGCCGCTCGGCGGACGATGCGTTCATGGGCGGGGCCTCCGCTCGCGAACGTAGCACGCGGCGACGATCGGCTCCGTCTGAAACGGCGACGGGAGCGTGGGACCTGGGGCCGTGGCCGGACACGGCCGCCGGCACGGCGCTCGCGTGCGGCGCCGGGGCGTCCCGGCCGAGAAGCGAGGTCCGGTGCGACGCGATCGGGAGGTGGACGGTCGATAAGCTGGAGGATGTCGTGTGCGCCCGCGTCGGCCGGCGGCATCCGCATCATCGTCAGGAGTATCGCTTGTCTCAGACCCTTCCGTCCGGCTCCCTGAGCGGCAAGACCGCGCTCGTCACCGGTTCGTCGCGCGGAATCGGCGCTGACACGGTGCGTTACTTCGCCGAAGCCGGCGCGAATGTCGTCATCAACTTCCGCAACAAGGCGCCCCGCGCCGAGAAGCTCGCGGCCCAGCTGCGCGGCCTCGGCGTCGAGGCCCTCGTCGTGGGCGCCGATCTCACCGATCCCGCGTCGGTGCAGGCGATGTTCGACGAGGTGGAGCGCACGTTCGGTGGGCTGGACATCCTCGTCTTGAACGCGTCGGGCGGTATGGAGTCGGGGATGGCCGAGGACTACGCCCTGCAGCTCAACCGTGACGCGCAGGTGAATGTGCTCGAGACCGCCCTGCCGCTGCTGAAGCCCGACGCGCGCGTCGTCTTCGTGACGAGCCACCAGGCGCACTTCATCCGCACCACCCCGACGATGCCCGAGTACGAACCGGTCGCCCTCTCCAAGCGCGCGGGCGAGGACGCCCTCCGCGAGAAGATCCCCGCCCTCCAGGAGCGCGGCATCGGCTTCACCGTCGTCTCCGGCGACATGATCGAGGGCACGATCACTGCGACGCTGCTCCAGCGCGCGAACCCGGACGCGGTCGCGGCCCTTCGCGGCGAGGGCACGAAGCTCTACAACGTCGCCGAGTTCGCCGCCGAGGTGGCGCACGCGGCCGTCGACCCGGTTCCGGCCGACCACACCCGCCTCGTCGGGGACACCCAGGCGTTCGAAGGAGAGTGAGCGTGCGGACGGTCGACATCGAAGCGTTCGTCTCCGTCGGCCGTCCCGCCCTCTCGTCGGACGGTGGATTCGCCGTCTTCGCCACCTCTCGTCCCGATCTCGCCGCCGACCGGGCGGTGGGGCAGCTGTGGCGCGTCGACCTGCCCGATGGCGTCGCCCGTCGGCTGACGCGAGGCGTCGCCGACCGCTCGCCGCATCTCTCGCCCGACGACGCCACCGTGGCGTTCCTGCGCGCCGATGAGCGCGGGATCACCCAGGTGTTCGTGGCCGCCGCGCACGGTGGCGAGCCGGTGCAGGTGACGGATCAGCCCGGCGGTGTCACCGACGTCGCGTGGTCGCCCGACGGCGCCCGCCTCGCTTTCACGGCGCGCGTACCCGAGCCCGGCCGATACGGCACCGTCGAGGGACGGGATGCCGCCGCCGAGCCCCCGCGTCGCGTCACCGGCATCCGCTGGCACGCGAACGGCCTCGGCTACCTCGACCGGCCGGCCCACCTGTTCGTCGTCGACGCCCCCTCGACCCAGGCGGAGCCCTTCTACGCCCCCGCCCCGGCGCTCGATGCGCCCGAGAAACGGATCGTCGCCGCGGACGCGGTGCGGCTGACCGTGGGCGACACGGGGTGGAACGGCGTCGTGTGGACCCGCGACGGCGCGGAGCTTCTCAGCGTCCCCGACGTGATCGAGACCGACCGTCGCGACCTGCGCAGCCGCGTCGTGGCCGTTTCCGTCGACGGCGGCTCCGAGCGCGAGGTGCTCGGTACCGCCGCCGACCTCGCGATCTCGGAGGTCGCCACGGCGCCCGACGGAACGGTCTTCGTCCTCGCGTACGATGTCGGCGCCGACGGTGTCGACTTCATCGCTCCCGGCGTCGCGCTCCACGTGCTCGACCCCGACGGCCCGCGTCGCCTGACCGACCCCGAGACGATCGACCTCGGCGAGGTGGGCAGCCACCTCTCGTTCGACGGTGACGACGTGCTCGTCCAGGACCGCACCCGGGGGCGCGTGCGCCTGCTGCGCATCACCCGCGGGGGAGAGGCGACGGAGGTCCTCGGGGGCGATGTCGAAGTGAACGGTCACGCCGCGGCGCAGGGACGCGTCGTGGCATCCGCAGCCTCGCCCACCTCGTTCGGAGAGCTGTTCGTCGTCGATGACGGCGGGGCGCGCGCGATCACCGAGTTCGGCGCCGCAGCGCGCGAGCGCGGGATCGTCGTGCCCGAGGAGCGGCAGGTCGCGGGGCGTGACGGCTACCCGGTGCACGGCTGGGTCGCCGCGCCCGAGGGCGAGGGGCCGTTCCCGGTCATCCTGCAGATCCACGGCGGACCGTACGCCTCGTACGGCTTTCACCTGTTCGACGAGACGCAGGTGCTCGTCGACGCCGGCTACGCCGTCGTCTACAGCAATCCGCGGGGCAGCGCCGGGTACGGTCGTGACCACGGACGATCGATCCGGCAGAAGATGGGCACGCTCGACTTCTTCGACGTGATCGATTTCTTCGACGCCGTTGTGACGGACGACCCGCGGCTCGACGGCGACCGGGTCGGGGTGATGGGCGGTTCGTACGGCGGCTACATGACGGCCTGGATCATCGCCCACGATCACCGATTCGCCGGTGCGATCGTGGAGCGCGGCTTTCTCGACCCGGCCGTGTTCCCGGGCTCCAGCGACATCGGATCGTTCTTCGGGCAGGAGTACGTCGGCACCGATCCTGCGGTCGTGGCGGCGCAGAGCCCGATGGCGGTGGTCGATCGGGTCACGACGCCGACGCTCGTCATCCACTCCGAGCTCGATCTGCGCTGTCCGATCGACCAGGCCACCCGGTACTACGCGGCGCTCAAAGCGCAGGGCACCGAGGCGGAGATGCTCATCTTCCCGGGGGAGGATCACGAGCTCACCCGCGCCGGGCGCCCTCAGCACCGGGTGCAGCGCTTCGACGCGGTGCTCGAGTGGTGGGAGCGGCACCTGCCGGTGGCGTAAGCAACGAGGGTCCGGATGCCATGGCATCCGGACCCTCGGCCGTTCCCGGTTCTATACCGGCTTGCCGAACTGGATCGCGCGGACGATCTGGAAGATGCCGAGGATCACGAGCGAGATGCCGATCAGCAGGAACAGCGTGACGGCGCCCAGCAGCGGCGAGAACAGCAGCACCACTCCGGCGAGGATGCTGATGATGGCGAAGAAGATCGTCCAGCCGCGGGCCTTCGAGCCGTGCCCGGCGGTGGTCAGTGAGACGACGCCCTCGACGATCCACAGGATGCCGACGAGCGTGCCGATGAAGACGCCCAACCAGGCGGTCGTCTCCGAGAGGTTGGCGAACGAGAAGATGCCCGCGACGATGAACAGCACGCCGAGTGCGATGTAGCCCAGGCGCGCCCACCCCGAACGCCAGAACAGGCCGACGGCGATGTTGACCAGGCCCGCGATGATGACGTAGACGGAGAGGATGCCGACGGCCACCTCGGCCGTGCGGCCGGGCCAGATGAGGATCAGTGCGCCGATCACCAGCGACAGGACGCCGCTGACACCGAGCGCCGTGCGGACGGCTCCGATCGCGGGGTTGGACGTGGTCGAAGAAGCCATGGTGAGCCTTTCTGAACGAAAGCTGAGAATAGGTCTCACCATAGACCTGAGGGTACGGCCGCGCGAGCCGTCACGTGGGGGAGTGCTGCAGCAGCAGAGCCACCGCGAAGAGGACGGGGAGGCACCCCAGCGTCGAGATGAACACGACATCGCGCGAGAGGATCTCGCCCACTCCGTATCGCTGGGCGAAGTTGAACACGTTCTGCGCCGTCGGCAGCGCAGCGAGCACGACCACGATGAAGACCTGGTCGTCCGGCAGCCCGAACATGATCGCGACGAGGAACGCCAGCGCCGGCATGGCCACGAGTTTGAGCGCCGACGCGATGACGACGTCGACGCGCCGACCGGGCTCCGTCAGCACCCGCTGACCGTAGAGCGACATGCCGTACGACATCAGCAGCACCGGCACGCAGGCGCCGGCGATGAGGTGCAGCGGGTCGAAGACGATCGGCGGGAGGTCGACGCCGGTCAGCGCGACGACCACGCCGAGGGCGGAGCCGATGAGCATGGGGTTCTTCGCCGTCTGCAGCAGGATCCGTCCGACATTGCGGGAGCCCGAGGTCGCGGCATCCAGGATCGACAGGGCGATCGGCATGAGCACGAGCAGCTGGAACAGGATGACGGGGGCCGAGTACGCCGCGTTCCCCAGCATGTACAGCGAGATCGGGATGCCGATGTTGTTGCTGTTCACCTGCCCGGCGGACAGCGCGCTGATGACGGTCTCGCCCACGGGGCGGCGGAGGATCAGCGCCGAGATCAGCACGGAGACCGCGATGATGACCGCGGCCGTGATCATCGAGACCGGCAGCAGCGCCGAGAACAGCGTCGCGACGTCGGCCGTGGCGAGCACCGTGAAGAGCAGGAACGGCGAGAGCACGAAGAACGTCAGCCGGCTCAGCACGTGGCGCGCGTGCGGCCCGAGGAGGTCGATCCGCGCGATCACGTAGCCGACGACGACGGCCAGGCCGACGACCGCGAAGCCGGTGAGGACGCCGGTCACGGGCGGGTGCGGGGGTAGGCGATGCGGCGGATCATCGCTTCGAGCGTACCGGGCTCTGTCAGCCGCACCCGTCGACGTGGTCCGCGTCGGCAGGGTCAGGCGCCTCGGATCGCCGCTCGGGGCGAGCCGCGGCGGGCCTCGGGCTCACCATGCCGACTCACACGTTCGCCATCGAGGCTGCGGCGGTGGATGCCGTGACGGTGGGCGAGATCGTCGACCCCGACGGCAACAGCCTGACGGTCGTGCAGCCGCATTCTCGCACGTGACAGCCCTGTGCTCGGCGTCGGCTTCGAGGTGCGCTGAGCTGGACCCACTACGAGCCGATAATGCACATTATGTCAGCTTGACGTGAGAAACGACCGTCGCCCCTCCCTCGTCCCGCCGCGAGGGTGCCGCACTGCGAACCGAACTCACAGCCGTCGGCTGACGGAATCCCCTCAGCCGATCCTGCCAGGCTGGGCCGGTGACCGACGTGTGGGAGATCTCGCTGTCCGATGCGCGGATGCGCCGCGTGCGCCGGTGGACGGCCGTCGCGGCGGCTGTGCTGTCCCTCGTCGCCGTGGCCGTCGGTGTCATCGTCCTGAGCGTGTCGGTGCGCAGCGATGGTCTGCAGCAGGTCATCGTCGGCTCGTGGAACGGTGACGGTCTCTTCACGGCGAGTATCGCGGCATCCGCCGTTCTTCTGGCAGTCACGGTCATCGCCGTTCCGGGTCGTCGCTGGTGGTTGCTGCTTCTCGTGCCGCTCCGTGTGACGGCTGTCGTCGCGGCGCTCCTCGGCGGTCTCGGTCTCGCGCTCACCGATGAGTCGGCGACACCGATCGTGGCGAACGGGTGCGAGACGGGGTACGTCGTGAGCGAGCGGGCGTTCCTCTTCGCGGCCTCGGGTGACGTGCTGCGCATGGACGGCATCATCGGCACGCGCGTCGATCGCACGACGGTGGACGACGGTCACAAACCGTTCCAGAACCGCTCCTACATCGCCGTCGCCGACGGTGATGTCGTGCGTGTCTGGCACACCGTCGAGAGCGTGTGGAACAACCTGGACACCCGGGACGAGCCCATGATGGTGCTCCCCCGCCTCACGAGCGCGACGGGATGCGGACTCGCCGGCGGCGCGCCGATGTCCCCCTCCCCCGCACCGGTGGCCGCGGGTCCCGACGAAGGCCCCGAGGCGGTCTCCGCTCCGTCGGACACCCGCGAGCGGCTGGCGCGCATGGCGGCCCTGACCATCGACGCGTCGAACGGAACGGCAGTGGATGCCGCGGGCGCGCCCGTCCGGGCGCCCGCGGCGGACGAGCTTCCCTGCGAGGGGGCGACCGGTGTGACTCTCGTCTTCTCGACGGACGACAACGATGCGTCGTACGAGGCGATTCTCGACGCCTGGACCGCTGCGGGGTTCGCATCGGATCGCGCCATGCAGGAGGACCTCCGCTCCGACGGTGTGGTGCGGTTGTCGGCGCGCGACCGCTCGACGATCGACGGGATGCTGCATTTCGATCTGAGCGCCGACTGCCGACGCCCGTGACGAGTCCGGACGGCCCCCGTTCTCGGCGCGCTCCTCCCCCGCGCGGGCGACCTGCACGAGGAACGCCCCGGGCTGCCGGTCGCTGTCCAGGCCGATGACCACCAGACGGCTGCGGGGTGCCCGCGGTTTCGCGTCGCGGGCACGCGGCTCCGCAGATCAGGCGGCGGCACCGCCGGACGGCGTCTCCCCGCCCGGCGTCAGCTGCACCCACCGGCCGCCGAATTTCGCCGATCGGCCGTCTCCCGACGAGGTGCGGGTCAGACGGCGACGCACCCACGGCGCCACGTGCTCGCGGTAATACGTCGTTCCCCGAAGCCGCTCCACATCGGGCATCTCGCGCAGGTGCCACCACTGCGGCGGCGGGACCAACCCGACCGACTCGATCACCCGTGCAGCCACCCGATGGTGCCCGCGGGTGTTCATGTGCAGGCGGTCGACCGACCAGAACTCCCCGCTCGCCAACTCGCGATCGAACCAGTTGTAGGCGGTGAGCACGTCGGGACGGGCCTCGAGGCGTTTCTCGACGGCGTGCGACAGACGATCGCCGCGTGCCTCGATGAGCCTGCCGAGCGGGAGTCCCGCCGTGGGGTTCGCGCCGGAGAGCACGATGAGCTTCACGCCTTCCTCATCGCAGCGACGCACGACGTGGTCGAAGAGCTCGACGATGCGGTCGATCCCGGTGCGCGGTCGCAGCATGTCGTTGCCCCCGCCGTTGAACGACAGATGAGTCGGCTTCAAAGCGAGAGCGGGTTCGAGCTGCTCCGCGACGATCGGCTCGATGAGCTTGCCGCGGATCGCGAGGTTCGCGTAGGCGATCGGCTCGCCCGCGGCATCCGCCCATCCCTGGGCTGCCAGGTCGGCCCACCCTCGCACGGTGCCGTCGGGCAGTTCGTCGCCGACTCCCTCGGTGAACGAGTCGCCGATCGCGACGTAGCGGACGGATGCCATGCCTCGAGCCTACGCGCGGGCGATGCCACCGCCGGGGCAACCGGAGGGCGCGCCCGGCCGATTGCCGAGACGCCGGTGGATGCCGTCGGCCAGGCGTGGACGTTACGCGAGCGACCGCCCGCGCTGCTCGCGCAGCATCAGCGCCGCCACCACGGCGACGGCGAAGAACGCCGCGAACACGACGAAGAGCAACGGCGCGCCGCCCAGCCCCAGCAGCGGTGGCACGGCCAGGGGGGCGAGGATCGACGCGATGCGTCCCACCCCCGCAGCCCAGCCCGCGCCCGTCGCGCGCAGCGCCGTCGGATAGGTCTCGGGCGTCGCGGCGCGTACAACGCCCCCCAGGCGCCGAGGTTGAAGAACGACAGCATCATGCCCGTGGCGATCACCGCGACCTCGCCCGAGGCCGTGCCGAAGAGCACTGCCGCGAGCGCAGAACCCGCGAGGAAGGTCGCCAGCGTCGCGCGCCTCCCCCAGGCCTCGATGAGCCACGCCGCCACGGCGTATCCGGGCAGTTGCGCGAGCGTGATGATGAGGGTGAAGCCGAACGAGCGCACGAGGTCGTATCCCTGGGCGACGAGGATCGTCGGAATCCAGATGAAGGCGCCGTAGTACGAGAAGTTCACGCAGAACCACAGCACCCACAGGCTCGCCGTTCGCGCGCGCAGGGCCGGAGCCCACAGCGCGCTCACCCGGGGACGGGCGGACGGGGCGGATGCCGCGACACCTTCCGTCGATGCTTCGAGGGCGACGCGGCCCGCCGCCGCCTCGAGGTCGCGCACGATCACGACGGCTTCGGCGTTGCGGCCCCGGGAGGCCAGCCACCGTGGGGACTCGGGCAGACCCCACCGCACGACGAGGGCGTACAGTGCGGGGATCGCACCGAGCGCGAACGCCCACCGCCAGCCGTCGGCCGACGCGGGCACGACGAGGTAGCCGATGAGCGCCGCAGCGGTCCAGCCCACCGCCCAGAACGCCTCGAGGAAGACGATGAGGCGACCCCGCATACGGGCCGGGGCGAACTCGCTCACGTAGGTCGAGGCCACGGGCAGCTCCGCGCCGAGTCCGAGACCCACCACGAACCGCAGGACGAGGAGCGCGGTGATTCCGCCGACCAGCGCACTGGCACCCGTGGCGAGGCCGTACACCAGCAGCGTCAGCGCGAAGACATGCCGACGGCCGAATCGGTCGGCGAGCAGCCCGCCTACGCTCGCGCCGATCGCCATGCCGGCGAAGCCGGCCGACGCGATCCACGACGCCTCTGTCGGGGCGAGCTGCCATTGCACGCTGAGCGCCGCGATGATGAACGAGACGAGGCCGACGTCCATGGCATCCAGCGCCCAACCCAGACCCGATCCGCCCAGGATCCGCGCGTGCCGCCGGGTGAAGGGCAGGGCGTCGAGGCGTTCGGACACGCGGATGGTGTCGGTGGTCGTGCTCACGAGGCGACGGGGGCGTCGGCGAGCATCTCGTGCACGAGCGGCAGCACACGGGTGCCGTACAGCTCGATGCTCGACATGAGGCGATCGTGCGAGATGGACCCGCTGGCGAATTTCAGCTGGAAGCGCGTGTTGCCCAGAGCCTGCACGGTCGCGACGATCTTCCGGGCGACGGTCTCCGGCGAGCCGATGTACATCGCGCCGTCGGGCCCGACGTCCTGCTGGAAGCGCAGTCGGTTGTAGGCCGGCCAGCCGCGCTCGCGACCGATGGTCGTGTTCAGCTCGGCGACACCCTCGTAGGCTTCGTCCCACGCCTGCTGGTCGGTCTCGGCGATGTGCCCGGGCGAGTGCACCGAGATGGGCAGCTGGTTGCGACCGAGCTCGCGCAGCGACCGGCGGTACAGGTCGGCGTAGGGGCGGAACCGAGCGGACGACCCGCCGATGATCGCCAGCACGAGGCCGTAGCCGTAGCGTGCGGCGCGGACGACCGACTCGGGAGAGCCGCCGACGCCCACCCACGCGGTAAGCCCCTTCTCGGTCTTGGGGTACACATCGGCATCCTGCAGGCCGGCCCGCGTGCGGCCGGACCAGGTGACCGGCTTCTCATCGAGCAGCATCGAGAACAGCTCGAGCTTCTCCTCGAACAGCTGCTCGTAATCAGCGAGGTCGTAGCCGAACAGCGGGAACGATTCGATGAACGACCCGCGGCCCAGGATGACTTCGGCGCGGCCGTTCGACACGGCATCCAGCGTCGCGAAGCGCTCGTACACCCGCACCGGATCGTCGCTCGACAGCACGGTCACCGCGGTACCGAGGTGGATGTTCGACGTGCGCGCGGCGGCGGCCGCCAGCACGATCTCCGGGCTGGTGACTGCGAAGTCCTTCCGGTGGTGCTCCCCCACGCCGAAGAACGACAGGCCCACCTGGTCGGCGAGCACCGCCTGTTCCACGACGTTGCGGATCGTCTGCGCGTCCGACTGCAGCGACCCGTCGGGGCCGCGGGAGATGTCTCCGAAGGTATCGAGACCGAGCTCGACGGGGGTGGCGTCCATGGACTCTCCTTGCATTCGGATGCATGAACTTTACGCGACTCGCGGGCATTCCCGGAATCGGCGGAGCGCCGCAGCGACGGCGCTCCGGTCGACTCACGAAGATGCCACGGCGGTGCGCAGAGTATCAAGCCCGACGCCGCCGATTCCCAGCGCACGCGTGTGGAACTGCTTCATCGAGAAGTCCGCGCCGCGGCGCTCCTGCTCCTCGTCGCGGATCTGCTCCCAGATGCGCTGACCCACCTTGTACGACGGCGCCTGTCCTGGCCACCCGAGATAGCGGTTCACCTCGAAGCGCACGAACTCCTCGCTCATGTTGACGTTCTTCAGCATGAAGGCGAGCGCGTAGTCGTGGTCCCAGACGCCGGTTCCGTCCAGGCGCGGCTTCTGCAGGTGCACGCCGATGTCGAGCACGACGCGTGCCGCCCGCATGCGCTGGCCGTCGAGCATGCCGAGGCGGTCGGCCGGGTCGTCGAGGTAACCGAGCTGCTGCATCAGACGCTCGGCGTACAGAGCCCAGCCCTCCGCGTGTCCGCTCGTACCGGCGAGCAGGCGGCGCCAGGAGTTCAGCTCGGCGCGGTTGTAGACCGCCTGCGCGATCTGCAGGTGGTGGCCCGGAACGCCCTCGTGATACACCGTCGTCAGCTCGCGCCAGGTGTCGAAACGGTCGACGCCCTCGGGCACCGACCACCACATGCGTCCGGGGCGGGAGAAGTCGTCGGTGGGGCCGGTGTAGTAGATGCCGCCCTCCTTGGTCGGGGCGATCATGCACTCGAGCGTGCGGATCGGCTCCGCGATGTCGAAGTGCGTGCGACCGAGCTCCTCGACCGCACGGTCGCTCGTGCGCTGCATCCACTCCTGCAGGGCCTTGGTTCCGCGGAGCTTGCGCGATTCGTCGCGCTCGAGGAAAGCGACGGCCTCTTCGACGCTCGCGCCGGGGAGGATCTCGTCGGCGATGGCCTCCTGCTCGGCGACCATGCGCGCCAGCTCCTCGACGCCCCAGTCGTATGTCTCGTCGAGGTCGATCTCAGCGCCGAGGAAGTGCCGGGAGTGCAGGGCGTAGAGCTCACGTCCGACGGCGTCGGTGTCCCCGGCCGCCGGCGCCAGTTCGCTCGCGAGGAATCGCGCGAGTCCGTCGTACGCGAGACGCGCGGCGTTGGCGTTGGTGGCGAGGTCGCGAGCGAGGGATGCCGGCAGCTGGCCCTCGGTGGGGGCGGCGTCCCCGACGAACTCGGCGAAGAATCCGGTGTCGGCGGTGTATCGCGCGATCTGGGAGACGACTTCGGTCACCTGTCGGCGGGCCGGGACGACGCCCTCGGCGATGCCGAGGCGCAGCGTCGCGATGTACCCCTCGACGGCGCCGGGGAGAGCCTTCAGGCGCTGCGAGATGGTGGCCCAGTCGTCGACGGATGCCGTGGGCATGAGGTCGAAGGTGGCGCGGATGTCCTGCGCGGGCGAGGCGATGACGTTCAGGTCGCGCAGGTGCGTCTTGGCCTCGTGCTTCTCGATCATGAGGTCGAGTTCGCGGGCGAGATCCAGCTTCGTGACGGTGTCGATCGGGTCCACCGCGTCGGCCGCCTGAAGAGCGGCCCTGGTCGACCGCGCCTCCGTGATCAGAGCGTCTGCGCCGCCGGGGCTGTAGTCACCGAATCGACCGTTGTGCTCGAAGCGGCCGATGTAGGTCGCGAGGGTCGGCTCGTGCTCTGCCAGGGTGTCCACCCACGCGTCCGCGATCGTGTCGATCGGCGTGGGGGTGCGGTTCGCGTCAGTCATCCTCCGAGCCTAGGGAAGGCGAGCCCGGCACGCACGTCGGTGCCGGCACGCACGTCCGTGCCGGCGGGCACCGGCGAGCGCGCCCGGGCGGGTGCTCAGTGCCCGGCCTCGTCCCAATCGCCGCCACGACCGATCTGCACGTCGAGCGGGACCGTCAGCTTCGCCGCATCGGCCATACGCGCGCGGACGATCGGCTCCACGGCATCCCACTCCCCCGGCGCGATCTCGACCACGAGTTCGTCGTGGATCTGCAGCAGCACCCGGGAACGCAGCCCTGTGGATGCCAGCTCGTCGCGGATCCGGAAGAGCGCGACCTTCATGATGTCGGCCGCGCTGCCCTGGATGGGGGCGTTCAGCGCTGCGCGCTCGGCGTTCTCGCGCAGCACGCGGTTCATGCTCGTGAGGTCGGGGAACGGGCGGCGGCGTCCGAAGATCGTCTCGGTGTAGCCGTCCTGCCGGGCCTGTTCGACCGATCCGCGCAGATAGTCGCGCACGGCGCCGAAGCGCGCGAAGTACTCGAGCATGAGCTTCTTGGCCTCGGACTGCTCGATCCGCAGCTGCTTCGACAGGCCGAACGCCGACAGACCGTAGACGAGGCCGTACGACATGGCCTTGACCTTGGTGCGCATCGCGGGCGTGACATCGGCGGGCTCGACGCCGAAGACGCGCGCGCCGACGAAGCGGTGAAGGTCTTCTCCGGAGTTGAAGGCCTCGATGAGCCCGGGATCGCCGGACAGGTGCGCCATGATGCGCATCTCGATCTGCGAGTAGTCGGCGGTCAGCAGCGTCTCGTAGCCCTCCCCCACCTCGAACGCGGCGCGGATGCGACGGCTCTCCTCGGTGCGGATGGGGATGTTCTGCAGGTTGGGGTCGGTGCTCGACAGACGCCCCGTCTGGCTGCCGGTCTGCACGTAGGTGGTGTGGATCCGCCCATCGGCGCCCGTCGCCGCGTCGAGGGCATCGATGATCTGCTTCAGCTTCGTCGCCTCGCGGTGGCGCAGCAGCAGGTCGAGGAACGGGTGGTCCGCACTCTCCTGCAGATCGGCGAGCGCCGCGGCGTCCGTCGTGTACCCGCTCTTCGTCTTGCGGGTCTTGGGCAGCTGCAGCTCGTCGAAGAGCACTTCTTGCAGCTGTTTGGGTGAGCCGAGGTTCACCTCGTGCCCGATCGCGGCGTAGGCGTCGCGCGCGAGTGCATCGGCGCGCGCGCCCAGCTCCGCCGAGAAGCCCGCGAGCTTCTCGTGCGACACGGCGACGCCCGCGAGCTCCATGTCGGCTAGCGCAGTGAGCGTCGGCATCTCGATGTCGTCGAGCACTTCGGCGACCCGCTCGGGCATCTCGGCGCGCTGCGCCTCGGCGACGCGTCGGGTGAACCACGACAGCTGACCGGGGGTGGCGCCCTCGGTCTCGGGAACGAGCTGCGTGGGGTCGGCGACCGGGAGCTTCTCGTCGAGGGTGCGCTCGACGAGATCGGCGAGGGTCTTGTCCGGGAAGCTGGGCCGCACGAGCCACCCCGCCAGGATGACGTCGAAGTCCACACCGCCGACCGAGACGCCCTCGCGGGCGAGTGCCTTGACCTGGGGCTTGGCATCGGCGAACACCTTGGGCGCATCGGATGCCAGCCATCCCGCCAGGGCGTCGCGCACCGCGGGGGTCCACTCGGCCTCGACGGCGGCGTCGGTCGAGGCGAGTCCGATCGCGGTCGGCGTGGCGCCGGCGAGGCTCACCGTCACCCCCACCGGTCCGGTGGCACCGGCTGCCCACGATGCCAGCGCCTCGGCGCCGAGATGTGCCGGGGTGGGGGCGGTCGCCGTGGGACGGACCTCTTCGACGACGCCGCCCTCACCGCCGAGCGCATCGAACACGCGCGGAAGCAGGGTGCGGAACTCCAGGCGAGCGAAGATGTCGCGCACGGCCTGTGCGTCGAGGGGCTTCATCTCCAGATCGCCCGGGCCGACGGGGAGCTCGACATCGCGAAGCAGGCGGTTCAGCGACCGGTTGCGCTTGACCCCGTCGAGGTGCTCGCGCAGGTTGTTGCCGACGACGCCGGTGATCTTGTCGGCGTTCTCGAGCAGCGCCTCGAGCGAGCCCCACTGCGTCAGCCACTTGACGGCCGTCTTCTCGCCGACCTTGGGAACGCCGGGCAGGTTGTCACTCGTCTCGCCGACGAGGGCGGCGATCTCGGGGTACTGCGCGGGCGGAAGGCCGTACTTCTCGATCACGGCATCGGTGTCGTAGCGCTTCAGCTGCGAGACGCCCTGCACGTTGGGGTACAGCAGCGTGACGTCGTCGGTGACCAGCTGAATGGTGTCACGGTCGCCCGAGCAGACGAGCACGGTGTAGCCCTGCTCCTCCCCCTGGGTGGCGAGGGTGGCGAGGATGTCGTCGGCCTCGACCTCTTCTTTCGTGAGCACCGGCACGCCCATCGCGCGCAGGCAGTCCTGCAGCAGCGGGATCTGCCCCTTGAACTCGGCGGGCGATTCGCTGCGGTTCGCCTTGTACTCGGCGTACTCCCGGGTGCGGAACGACTGCCGCGACGTGTCGAACGCGACCGCCACGTGCGTCGGCTTCTCGGCCTTGACCAGGTTCACGAACATCGACAGGAACCCGTAGATACCGTTGGTGTGCTGCCCGTCCTTCGTCGAGAAGTTGTCGACCGGCAGGGCGTAGAACGCCCGATAGGCCAACGAATGGCCGTCGACGACGAGGAGAGTAGGCTTTTCGGCATCCGTCACCCCTCCAGCGTAACGAGAACCACGGACACTCCCCCGGCCGGCTCCACGACGGCGACCCGACGAAGGCGACGATGACCTCCACGACCGACGACACCACCTCCGGACTCGACTGGGCGAAGCAGCGCGGAATGGGCGCCCTCGCCGAGAAGATGGGCATCGAGTGGGTGGAGTTCACCGTCGAGCGCTGCGTCGCGACGATGCCGGTCGAGGGCAACACGCAGCCGGTGGGTCTCCTCCACGGCGGCGCCTACGTCGTGCTCGGCGAGTCGCTCGGCTCGATGGCCGCGAACCTGCATGCCGGGCCCGGCCGCTTGGCCGTCGGCATCGACATCAACGCCACGCACACACGTTCGGCCACGTCCGGCCTCGTCACCGGTGTCTGCACGCCGATCCACCTCGGCCGCTCGCTCACGGTGCACGAGATCGCCGTCACCGATGAGCAGGGGCGCCGCTGCTCCACGGTGCGCATCACCAACATGATCAAGGACGCACCCGCACGCTGAACGCACTCGGGTGACCGATGGCGTCGGCGGGTTCGGCCCACCTCGGCGCGAAGGCACCGTGGCCCGGGCAGGCTCCGGGTGAGCGGGCTTCGGGCTCAGCCACCGCGGTGCTCGGCTCGCGGCGTCGGCGGGATCAGGCCGGCCGGGTGCGAGCTCGTCGGGCCAGGGCAGGCTCCGGGTTCGGGATCTTCGACGGGCTCAGCCCCCTCTCGTCGGAGGCCCCTGAGCCTGTCGAAGGGTCCGGTCCCCGCCCGAAACGAAGAAGGGATGCCACCGAAGCGGCATCCCTTCTCGGAAGCTGTCGTCAGGCCTTCTTGGGCGCCAGCTGCTCGATGATCGCCTTCGCGACGTCCTGCATGGTCAGGCGGCGGTCCATCGACGCCTTCTGGATCCAGCGGAACGCCTCGGGCTCGGACAGGCCCATCTTCTCGTTCAGCAGGCCCTTGGCGCGGTCGACGAGCTTGCGCGTCTCGAAACGCTCGACCATGTCGGCGACCTCGGCCTCGAGCGTGATGATCTGCTCGTAGCGCGCCAGGGCGATCTCGATCGCCGGCAGCAGGTCGTTCGGCGTGAAGGGCTTCACGACATAGGCCAGGGCACCGGCCTCGCTCGCGCGCTCGACGAGCTCCTTCTGGCTGAAGGCCGTCAGCAGCACGACGGGGGCGATGTGGTTCTTGCTGAGCTTCTCGGCGGCGCTGATGCCGTCCAGCTGCGGCATCTTGACGTCCATGATGACGAGGTCGGGCCGCAGCTCGGTGGCCAACTGCACGGCGGTCTCGCCGTCGCCGGCCTCGCCCACGACGTCGAACCCGTTGTCGCGGAGGATCTCGACGATGTCGAGGCGGATGAGCGACTCGTCCTCCGCGACGACGACGCGGCGGGGAGCCGCGGGGGCGCTGGCGGGAGCGGCTTCTTGATCAGTCACGGAACCATCCTACGTCTGGGGGGCTCGAAGCCCTGGATCGCACGGGGCGCTTTACGGGTACCGGTGGTGGGACTCGAACCCACACGTCTTTCGACAGAGCATTTTGAGTGCCCCGCGTCTGCCATTCCGCCACACCGGCCGGTGTTCGCGTTCCCAATCTACCGGGCGGGAACGCAGACGCGCGCCGGGCGAACCGGCGCGCGTCGTCAGGGGTCAGACCGACTGATAGCCGGGGGCCGCCCCCTGCACCGCGTCGCCCACGCGGTGAACGCGCAGGTCGTTGGTGGACCCGGCGATCCCGGGAGGGGACCCGGAGATGACAACGACCTTGTCGCCGACCTTGGCCAGGTCGTTGGCGAGCAGGTAGTCGTCGACCTGCAGGAACATCTTGTCGGTGTGGGTCACGTGCTCCACGAGCGTCGAGCGCACGCCCCACGTCAGCGCCAGGCGACGGCGGATGCCGGGCTCGGGCGTGAAGGCGATCATGGGGATCGTCGAACGCAGGCGCGACATGCGGCGCGCCGAGTCGCCGGACTCGGTGAAGACGCACAGGTACTTCGCCTCGACGAAGTCGGCGACCTCGACGGCGGCGAGGGTGATCGCCCCACCCTGCGTGCGCGGCTTGTTCGTCAGGGGCGCGATGCGCTCCAGACCGTGCTCCTCGGTCGACTCCACGATGCGGGCCATGGTCTCGACGACGACGACCGGGAAGTCTCCGACGCTCGTCTCGCCCGAGAGCATGACCGCGTCCGCGCCGTCGAGGACGGCGTTGGCGACGTCGGAGGTCTCGGCGCGCGTGGGCACCGGGTTGCTGATCATCGACTCGAGCATCTGCGTCGCGACGATGACGGGCTTGGCCATGCGGCGCGACAGCTCGACGGCCCGCTTCTGCACGATCGGCACGGCCTCCAGGGGCAGCTCCACGCCGAGGTCGCCACGGGCCACCATGATGCCGTCGAAGGCGTCGATGATCTCCTCGAGGTTGTCGACAGCCTGCGGCTTCTCGATCTTGGCGATGACGGGGATGTAGCGCCCCTCCTCGGCCATGATCTCGTGGACCCGCACGATGTCGGACGCATCGCGGACGAACGACAGGGCGATCAGGTCGGCCCCGGCCTTCAGGCCCCAGCGCAGATCGGCCTCGTCCTTCTCGCTCAGCGCGGGGACGTTGACGGCCACGCCCGGGAGGTTGATGCCCTTGTTGTTCGACACGGGGCCGCCGACGACGACCTCGGTCGTCACGACGGTGCCGTCGGTCTCGACGACGCGGACGCGGACCTTGCCGTCGTCGATGAGGAGGAAGTCGCCGGGGCGGACGTCCTGGGGCAGACCCTTGAAGGTCGTGCCGACGATCTCCTTGGTTCCGAGGATGTCCTCGGTGGTGATCTTGAAGATGTCACCGGGCAGCAGGTCGTGGGGGCCGTTCTCGAACTTGCCGAGGCGGATCTTCGGGCCCTGCAGGTCGACGAGGGCGGCGACCGGACGCCCCGCGTCCTCGGCCGCCTTGCGCACGTTGGCGAAGTTGGCATCGTGCACGGAGTAGTCTCCGTGGCTCAGGTTGAGGCGGGCGACGTCCACCCCGGCGTCGATGATGGCGCGAACCATCTCATACGACGACGTGGCGGGCCCGAGTGTTGCGACGATCTTGGCGCGTCTCATCCGTTTTCAAGCTCCGTGAGGATTTTCGGGAAGTGGCCGATCGGCCCTTGCCAGCTTAGGCGGGCAGGAGGCCGATGGCGACATCGGTCGGGCGCACCGGTGCCGGCAGCACCGTCTCGCCCATGAGGAACGTGTCGACCTCGGCGGCGGCCGCGCGGCCCTCGGCGATGGCCCACACGATGAGGGACTGACCGCGCCCGGCGTCGCCGGCGACGAACACCCCCGGGGTGGTGGTGGCGTAGGTCGCGTCGCGCTCCACGTTTCCGCGGTTCGTGAACTGCGTGTCGAGCTGGCTCTCGAGGTGCTCGCGCTCCGGGCCGGTGAAGCCCATGGCGATGAGCACCAGGTCGGCCGGGATCTCGCGCTCGGTGCCGCTCTTGGGGACGCGACGCCCGTCGACGTACTCGGTCTCGGCCACGCGCAGCGCGCGCACCTCGCCCGCGGCGTTGCCGAGGAACTCCACGGTCGAGGCCAGGAACGTGCGCTCCCCGCCCTCTTCGTGCGCCGAGGCCATCTCGAACAGGTTCGGCATCATGGGCCAGGGCTGCTCGGCCGGGCGCTCCGACGGGGGCTGCTTGCCGATCGCGAGGTTCGTCACGCTCAGCGCGCCCTGACGGTGCGCCGTGCCGATGCAGTCGGCGCCGGTGTCGCCGCCGCCGATGACGACGACGTGCTTGCCCTCGGCCGTGATCTGCTGCGGGATCTGATCGCCGGCGACGGCCTTGTTGCCCTCGACGAGGTACTCCATGGCGAAGTGCACGCCGTCGAGGTCGCGGCCGGGGATGGGCAGGTCGCGCGGCACGGTGGCGCCGGTGGCGACCACCACGGCGTCGTAGCGCGCACGGAGGTCGCTCCACGAGATGTCCTTGCCGATCTCGACGCCCGCGCGGAAGCGCGTACCTTCGGCCTGCATCTGCCGCAGGCGCAGCTCGAGGTGGCGCTTCTCCATCTTGAAGTCCGGGATGCCGTAGCGCATGAGCCCGCCGATGCGGTCGTCGCGTTCGAACACCGCCACGGTGTGACCGGCGCGCGTGAGCTGCTGGGCCGCTGCGAGGCCGGCCGGGCCCGACCCGACCACGGCGACCGTCTTACCGGTCAGGCGCTCCGGCGGCTCGGGCTCGACCCAGCCGTTCGAGAACGCCTCGTCGATGATCGAGACCTCGACCTGCTTGATCGTCACCGGAGGCTGGTTGATCCCCAGCACGCACGAGCTCTCGCACGGTGCCGGGCACAGGCGCCCGGTGAACTCCGGGAAGTTGTTGGTCGCGTGCAGCCGCTCGATCGCCGCGCGGCCCTCGCCGCGCCACGTCAGGTCGTTCCACTCGGGGATGAGGTTCCCCAGCGGGCAGCCCTTGTGGCAGAACGGGATGCCGCAATCCATGCAGCGTCCGGCCTGGCGCTTGATGACGGCCGAATCCCCCGGCTCGTACACCTCTTTCCAGTCCATGATGCGCACGGGCACCGGACGACGCTTCGGGAGCTCGCGCTCCGTGGTCTTGAGAAAACCCTTCGGGTCAGCCACCCGTCACCTCCAGAATGCGCTTCCAGACGACGTCGCCGTCGGGGTCGAGCCCCTCCGTGACCGCCTCCTGGCGGGTCTGCAGCACCGCGGCGTAGTCGCGCGGCAGCACCCGGACGAAGTTGTCCACCTCGGTCTCGAAGTCGTCGAGCAGACGACGGGCGAGGGTGGAATCGGTCTCCGCGACGTGCTTCTCGAGCAGGTCGCGCAGGATCTCGGCATCCCCGGATCCGAGTTCGCCCAGGACGAGCTCGCCGGATGCCATGGCCTCGCGGTTCACCTTGTCGCGGTCGAGGCGGTAGACGTAGGCCTGCCCGCCCGACATGCCGGCGCCGAGGTTGCGACCCGTGGCGCCGAGGATCACGGCCAGGCCACCGGTCATGTACTCCAGCGCGTGGTCGCCCACGCCCTCGACCACCGCAGTGGCACCGGAGTTGCGCACGAGGAAGCGCTCGCCCACGACGCCGCCGAGGAACATCTGCCCCTGGGTGGCTCCGTAGCCGATGACGTTGCCGGCGATGACGTTCTCGGATGCCGGGAACGTCGACCCGCGCGGGGGACGCACCACGATGGTGCCGCCCGACAAGCCCTTGCCGACGTAGTCGTTCGAGTCGCCCTCGAGGCGCAGCGTGATGCCGGCCGGCATGAACGCGCCGAACGACTGACCGGCGGAACCGGTCAGGCGCACG